>CAWFHP010000001.1:0-319985 GCA_963815675.1 uncultured Acidobacteriota bacterium
GGCATAGACGGCGTCCAGCTCCACGCCGCCCGCGGGCAACGGGTTCGCGAAATAAGCGGGCTGTGCCGAGGTCAGGGGGTATCGTTTTGCCGCCACTGGTCATCGTCGCGTCCCACGTCTGCGGGATCCATTGTGGCGGAAGATCGAGCGGCTGAATGCGAACATCCGAGAGGCCCAACGACTTGAACTTGGCAGCGAGCCATTCTGCGGTCTCGCGGTCACCCGATGTGCCGATCAGGCGGCCCCAGAACTTGGGGTGCCCGCTGTCGCGATAGCGACGAGAGATCTGGGCGAGCTCGACCACATATTGGTGCATCTTCCTGCCGTCGATGGAAGCGTAAGCTTCCTCGCCTTTGGGCAGCGGAAATGGAATCAGGCTGTCTTCGACTCTGGATAGCGAGAAAGCCGGTGGTGTGAGGGACTGGGCAACGGTAGACCGCGCCGTCTCGCTCCTCCCGCGCGAAGACTCACTCGATTCGGCGCGACGAGAACAACAAGTAAGAGCCATCCCCGCAAGAACGCAGAAGATTGGTTTCCGCATGCGCGCCCTCCCCTTCACTTCGACGTTATGCCGAGCTCTTCGATTCATTTCGCCGAGACTCTGGAAAATGAGCGCCGAGTCTTACGGACACAGGCTCCACAGACTTTACGTCGCGGCCGTCATCGCGTACTACCGCGTGCGGGACGCCGGCGAGTGACTCCGCGCGCTCCTTGACGCCGAGGAGCATCTGACGATCGATGACGAAGCCCACCGACTCGGTGATGTACGGACCATAGGAGAGACGGGTCGCGAGATTGTCGGACGAGGCGGAGCGAAGCGGCTCACTAATTCGACTGCGCCCTCCCGGAAGCTCTTCGACGAGAAGAGCCAGCTCGCTTCGACCCAGGGTCCCTTCCGTCCCCGGGCGGAGCGTAGGCCACGAAATAGCGTCCCGGCTCGACGACGACGACGGGGAGGGGCGGCAAATTCGGATGGAGCTTCAGGCCGTCGCCCTCCCGGACAACCCATTCGGGATGGATGGTCTCGGCGTTGGTCACGTCGCATCCCGCGAGGTTCTCGAGCCACTGATAGCTGTAGAAGCCTCCCCGGTCGGCGCCGATTTGCGCCACCCAGGGCCAGACGCGATCGGGTGGAGCGTCGATCTCGACTCCATGCGTCCAGCTCCAGCGCGGCTCCGCAACGAGCTCGTCTCCCGGATAGTCGCGACTCGCCGTCTCTTCGTCGAGGCCCCACCGACTCCTCGCGGGACGGAGGAACGGGTCAGAAGATCGATTGCCACACCCGCCGCTCCGAGAGCTCCCTTCGCCACGTCGCGCCAACCGTCGCGTGGCCTCGTCTGCTCGACGCGCGCTTTCAGGTTTCGAAGCTGCGCCCACTCCATGAAGTGGTGGACGGGCCGGATCCAGATCGCGTGGAATCGTCCCGAAGCGGGAAACGCGCCGCGAACACGGACGAGAAGGCGTGTTTCGTTCTCCGCGATGGGCTCGAGCACGAAGGCCCAGCTCACGTGCCAGTATCTTTCAGGCCGTTCGGCGGCGAAAGGTAGCTGGCGACCGGCGTCGGGATCGAAGAGGCCCCCGAGAGCGAGAACGCGCGGAGGATCGACCTTCAAGACCTCGAATCCGTCATCTCCTTCCGGGGTCGCCGGCATCACGTCGCCGACCGCGATCTCCTGGAGCTCGGGATGGATCTCGTTCGCGCTTTCGATCCCGGCATTGTCGAGTAGATCCCAGCTGTACCAGCCCGCCCTCCGGCAGCCCATCTGGACGAGCCAGGGCCAGATGGCTTCAGGCGTCGCATCGATGGTGATGCCTTGCGTCATCTGCTCGACCGCGTCTCCAAGGAGATCGTCGCCGGGGAGCGGCCGCTCGTTCTCCTCCGCATCGGGAATTCCCAGCTCGCGGCCGAGCGAAGCGAGGAGCTGGCGCCGAATGAACCGAGAGGCCGGCCCGACGACTCGGAAGTAGCGACGAAAGCGGGTCCAGGACGTTTCGTCGGTCGTGGACACTCTCACCTCGACGCGGATTCGCGCTCGGTGAGCGCCAGAGGGAGCGACGCCGAGACTCCACGCGACTTTCGCGTAACCGGGCTCGGAGAAACGCGCGAAAGCCTCCGCAGTCTCGATGTCGACGAAAGGGATGTCGAGCTCCCACACTTTCCCGATGGCACCGACGGCGACTTCGTTTTCCGATTCGGCCAGAATCCGGAAGCCGGGCTCACCGCTCCTCGCGATGTCATCGATGCGGAGGGTGGTGCTCTCGACCTCACGACCGGAGAGGCGTGAAGGAAGCGTTCGGATGGTGAAAAGCGCGCGGACGAGAGGTGAGCGAGCGAGTATCCGTGTGACGTACCAACTGCCACGCGCGGTCGGCTGGAGCTCCGACCTCGACGGAGTCGACCTCGACGAGCCGAGGCTCGGGAATCAGCGCGTCGAGTTGGTTCATGACTCGACGCCTCTCGGCTCGGGCAGCCGAGCCCGCATCAGGATCGCCGAGGAAGGACAGGCGCCGCGCAGCTCCTCGGAGACCGCGAGCCTGGAGTCGGCTTGCTCCCGGGGCACGCACGCGAACCCGAATCGGGGAAAGTACGTCTCCGCCGTGGTGGTGAGGAGATACACCGTCCCGATCTTCTTCTCGCGTGCGAGGACCATGAGACGCTCGACGAGCTCGGTCCCGACTCCGGCGCTCCGTCGATCCGACCGAACGGCGAGAGATCGAAGGAGGCCGACTTCGCCGTAAACTTCGAGCCCGATCGTACCGACGAGCCGACCGGCCTCGTCGCGTGCCACGAGGAACGAGTCGAGGTGCTCTTCGACTCCGGCCACCGGTAGGCTCGACGACCGCAGGAGATCCAGGACGTCGGGAAGGTCGTCTCGAGCCGCGACGGAAATCATGACGGCTCCAGCTTAGCGTAGATCATCCGGCTTCATACCCGCGAGGCGAGGAAGTACAGGACGAGCATCATCAGAATCGCGACGAGAGCGTAAGCGAGAGATCTCCCGCTCGCCACCCTCTTCGGAGCATTCCTCGGCGGCAATGCGCCGTCACCGGCACGTCCCGATGACGCGCTAAGATAGCGTTTTGGGCCCGTCTCAGCCGGAGGTTCTTCATGCGTGGATGGCTCCTTCCCACTCTGGTCGTCGCCGCTCTGGAAACGTTGGCGACCACCGGCGTCGACGTCAAGGTCACCCAGAAATATCTCGTGCCGGTCTGCCTCGACGGCACGCCGGTAAAGGATGACCGGCACTGGAGTCTGACGTCCTCGGAGCACAGGCTCGCCTTCACCATGAAGAACGAGCCGCGCTACGCCGCCGCCGAAGCGGGCTCCCCCGGTTTCGCCCTCATTCGTTTCACCCCGGAAGAGGGTCACCGTTACGAGATAGAGGTGCGGGCTCCCGAGACGTCGTTCTCCACGAGAGTGTGGAATCGAGGCGACTGGAAGCCCGTCGTTCGTGATCGAACGACGGACGAGATCGTGAGCGGCGAGCCCGAATGGCGCGACGAAGCCTGCCGGTAGCCCGACCGAGACGCCCGCCCCTGCTCACGGTGGCGGGTGCGGCATTTGTGTCCGCTCTCGCATGCTCGACACCGTCGGGCCCCAACGACTCGACGTCGAAGCCGGTCGCTGTCGCTGTCGCTCTCGAGGGCGGTGCCGGTCTCCTCTTCGAAGACGGTGGGTCTCTCGACGTCCACCGGGACGCGATCGAACGGATCGTGCAGGATGCGGTGTCGGCTGTCCGCGCCCTCCTGCCTACGAGCACGGGCGGGGTCACGATTCGGGTCTTGGCGGGCACGTCATCCGTCATTCCCGAGATCGGCATGGGAGGGTTCACCGCGAGCACGAACGAGATCCAGCTGACGTTCGATCCCGGCTCGACGGTTCTGCCCGGTGCACTTCCAACAGAGCTGTTTCCCCTGCTCGCCCACGAGCTCCATCACATAGCCCGGTTCCGGGTCGTCGGTTACAACGCGAGTCTCCTCGACGCGATGGTAACCGAAGGCCTCGCCGACCAGTTCTCCATCGAGGTCGCCGGCATCGACCCGTCCATCTGGTCCACGGCGCTCTCGGACGCCGATCTCGCCACCTGATCCGCGATGGCCCGCGATCACTGGTACGACAACCCCTGGAATCACGACGCCTGGTTCTTCGGCACGGACCCGAGCATCCCTCGCTGGGCCGGGTATTCCATCGGCTTCGACCTGACGAGAGCGTTTCTGAGAGCTCATCCGGATCGCCTCCCCTCCCAGCTCCATGGAGAACCGGCGGGGTCCTTCATACCCACGGACAATCCGAGCTGACGCCGCCAACGTCATGGGTGAGGATCGCGGCCGGTCGACTCGCCGAGAATGGCTGAGGACGGCCACCTTCGGGGGCTTCCCCTCGCCGCCCGAAAACCCAGGGAACAACCCGAGCGGCAGGCCAAGGGTCCACGCGTCTGGCTCGACATGGATCAAGAAGAGCTGGACGACGCCTACGACCAGAGCGTCTATGCCCCGAACCTCCGGCAAATTTTCGGGCGCTACGGGACGAACAGCGAAGCGGTGGGTGCCCGCCTGGGACCGCCACAGCGTCGCTCCTACGGATCCGCGCCGGTCGAGATGCTCGACATCTACCAAACGACGCGTCCTCGCGCCCCGATTCAGATTTTCATCCACGGCGGCGCGTGTCGCGAAGGCATGGCCAAGGACTACGGCTTTCCCGCGGAGACGTTCGTTCGTGCCGGCGCGCTTTGGGTCGTTCCCGATTTCAGCTGGGTGCAAGACACCGGCGGGAGTCTCTCACCGCTCGCGGAGCAGGTCCGGCGAGCGTTGGCGTGGGTCCATAGAAACGCCGAGGATTTCGGCGGCGACCGGGAGCGCATCTACGTTTCCGGACATTCCTCCGGCGGGCATCTCGCCGGTTGTCTCCTCACGACGGACTGGAGACAAATGGGATTGCCCGGCGACTTGATCAAGGGAGGCCTCTGCTGCAGCGGCATGTTCGATTTGAGAAGAGATTCCTCAGGACCCGTACCCGGAGCTCGCCTCCTCCTCGCTTGCGGCGCTGAGCATCCAGACGTCGGCTTCCAGGGCGCCGCGCACGAAGAAGAGCTTTTGACCGTCGGGAGACAGGACGGGCGCTTCGACGCTCGCGCCCGGGACCGCAAGAAGCTCGTGGAACTCCTTCGTCTCCCGGTCGACGACGAAGAGCTTGTAGTCGAGCTCGAGCTGCCACTGGTTCTGAGGTTGCTCCGGTCCGAGCCCCTGGAAAAGGATGTGGCGGCTGTCGGCAAACCAGTAGGGAGCATGGCCGAATTCGGTCAGCCTCTCGTACTGGCCGGTCTCGAACGAGTACACCGCGATGCCCGAGCGCGTGCCCGCCCGCGACTGCATATAGGCCGCGATCCATTTGCCGTCCGGCGACCAGTCGAGAGGGACGAACTCTTCCGAATCCGACGGGTAAGGTGGAAGCGCCTCGACAGTTCTCGCCGGCTCGACGACCTTCGCGTCAATCAAGAGGCCGGCGTTGCCTGGACTGCTGAACAGGAGGCGTGCACCATCGGGAGAAAAGATTGGATAGCGCGTGGGGTACTCGGGCAGGTCGGTCAACGGCCGCAGCTCGGAACCGTCACGTCTCACGCTCCAGATTTCATACGTTCCCCCACGATTCGAGTAGAAGGCAATGCTCTCGCTGTCCGGAGACCAGCGAGGATACCGATCGCGGGCCGCATCGTCGGTGAGAAGCCGCTCGTCGCTGCCGTCGATGTTCGCGAAGAGAATGTCCTCCTGCATCCCCTCCCGGCTGTATGCGATCGAGTCTCCCGCCGGAGACACGCGCGGGCTCGAGACGTGCCGGATTGGCTTCGCGAGAGGGACCGGGGACCCGACCTTCACGGAGCGCGAGTCGAACTCTCTGCACTCGAGCGTGAGCGACGTGAGCGTGGACGCGTAGACGAGACGGGACCCGTCGCGGGAGAAGCTCACGTGGGTCGCGAAGGTGGCCGGGGCCCGCACCGGCTCCGGCTCACCGGTCACCCTTCCCGACTGCTCGTCCACCGGTACGCGCCACAGGTTCATGCTCCCGCCGCGGTCGCTCGAGAAATAAAGGTAGCGTCCGTCGGGGGACCACACCGGGTTCCAGTCGAGCGCGGCATCCTGGGTCACCGGAACGGGATCGTGAGCGGCCGCGGGGTCGGCCGATATGGTGTAGATGTCGCGCTGCGCTCCTCCTTCCACGAGTCCCCAGTAGGCGATGCGATGGCCGTTGGGCGACCAGCTCGGCTGAACGGCGTCGCCTTCGGTGAGAAGCTCGGTCTCGCCGGAATCCACCCGTACCGTCCAGAGCGCGCTTCGGGTGGGTCGATCGTACGGATCGTGAGAGACGGGCGACGTGGCGAACACGAGCTTCGTGCCGTCGGGAGACCAAGCGGGGTTCCATCCGAAGTCCGTGACCCGAGTGGCCGATTCACCCGTTGCCCCCATGACGAAGATTCCACCGCCCTGGCGGGACGAGTGAAAACCGATGTGCTCGCCGTCGGGCGAAAAGGCCGGCTGGGTGTCCTCGGCGGATGAGTCTTCCGTCAAGTTGATGGGACGCCGCCCGCTCGCCCGCAGCAGATAGATGTCCCAGTTTCCCGAGGCGCGGCTCGCATAGACGAGGAAGCTCCCGTCGGGACTGAGGGTGGGAAACAGCTCGGCGCCGGGCTCGCTCGTGAGCTGTGAAAAGCTTCCCTGGAGAAGATCGACACTCGCGCGATCCCGGGCACGAATCACGAGGTAGGCGGCGAGGAACAACACCATCCCGAGCGCGACGCCGACGATGATGGCGCCGAGCCGGCTTTCCCGCGCCAACGCCGGCCGGAAGAGCTTGCGCGAGTCGTGCGCGTACTCGAGCTCTTCGAGCTCGTTGCGCACGTCGACCGCCGTTTGATACCGGCGGTCGGGGTCTTTGGCGAGACATCGTTTGATGATTCGGGCGAGGTCGCTCGGAAGCCTGGGATTGACGTCGGTCACCGGGACCGGGGTGTCCTTGAGGATTGCGGACAGGATGGACGTGGGCGTGTCACCGAGGAACGGGAGCCGTCCCGTCGACATCTCGTAGAGAAGAATGCCGAGGGAAAAAACGTCCGTCCGGTGGTCGATCGTCTTTCCCTCCGCCTGCTCCGGCGACATGTAGGAGATCGTTCCCAGAATGTGCCCTTCCTGAGTGGCCGAGGGACCGACCTCGTCCGAGTCCGAGTCCGAGTCGGTGACGCCTCCATGAACGGCCAGCTTCGCGAGCCCGAAGTCCAGAATCTTGACTCTGCCGTCCTCGCCGATCATCACGTTGCCGGGCTTGAGATCGCGATGAACGACGCCTTTGTCATGCGCCGCCGCGAGAGCGTCGGCAATGGGGACGGCGATCTCGAAGAACTTCTTCAGCGAGAGACCCGTCGTCGGGATTCGCTCGCCCAGCGTCTCTCCGGAAACCAGCTCCATGGTGAGAAACGGGATGCCGTCCTCTTCCTCGATGGAATAGACGTGGACGATGTTGGGGTGGCTCAGCGCTGCGATCGCCTTGGCCTCGCGCTCGAAGCGCTTGCGACGCTCCGCGGAAGCCATCTCCGGCGGGAGGAGCTTGAGGGCGATTTGGCGGGCGAGCTTGGCATCCTCCGCGCGATAAACACGGCCCATCCCTCCCTTGCCCAGGAGCTCGACGAGGCGGTAGCGGCCGAGCGACTCCCCCACCTGGACGGCGCGCGCCCCAACATCGTTCGAGAGCTCTCGCACCACCTCCTCACCGATGGGGCTCGCGAGGACGCCTTCGGGACGGAGCATGTCGTCCTCGCGCTCCGCGAGCTCCAGAAGCTTCTCGACCTCGGCGCGAAGATCCTCGTCTCCCGCACAGGCCTCGGCCAGCCATGCGCCTCGCTCCTCCCTCGGCCGGTCGAGCGCCTGGTCGAGGAGAGCATCTACGTGGTGCCAGCGTGCTCGATCCATGGTCTTTCGAGAGAGCAAGATAAGCCGCGGGCACGGGAAACGCAACGCATGGTCACCGGGAAGCCACAATTGGGGACGATACTGGAATCATGAAGCGGAAACTGGCTTTGGCGGTTCCCCCATTCGCGGCGCTCTTCCTCGGCTTCTGGGCGTTCTACTGGGAGCCGTCGTCTTTGGAGGTGCACCGATTCGAGGTGAGCCTTCCGAGCTGGCCCGCGAGCGAGGGCCACCTCACGGTGGCGCTTATCAGCGACCTCCACGTCGGCTCTCCCTACTACGGACGAGCGAAGCTCGCGGAAGTCGTTCGCCACATCAACAAGGCGAGACCCGACCTCGTTCTGCTGGCGGGCGACTACGTCATCACCGACGTCTGGGGAGGGCACTTCGTCCCTCCGGAGCAGATCGGGAAAATCCTCAGCGGTCTCGAAGCGCCGCTCGGGGTGTACGCCGTTCTGGGAAATCACGACTGGTGGCTCGACGGTCCGCGGGTGCGCAGGTCGCTCGAATCGGCGGGCATCACCGTCCTCGACAACGAGAGCCGACGCATCCGGAAACCGGGCTTCGACTTCTGGCTCGTGGGGCTCGGCGACTGGTGGGAGAACAAACCCGACGTCGCTTCGGTTCTCGCGACCGTGCCTCAGGGCGACGACGTACCCATCCTCGCCTTCACCCACAACCCCGACGTGTTTCCCCTGATCCCGGGACGAGTCAGTCTCACACTCGCCGGCCATACTCACGGCGGGCAGGTGCGCCTTCCTTTCCTCGGGTCTCCTCTGGTACCGTCGCGCTACGGAAACCGCTACGCCCATGGTCTCGTCGTAGAGAGCGGCCGGCATCTCTTCGTCACCACGGGGCTGGGAACGAGCATGATTCCGGTCCGTTTCGGAGTTCCGCCGGAGATCGCTCTCGTTCGCATCGAAGGGTCGGGGGTGGACGACATGCTCTATACCGGCTCGGACTGAGCGTCCTTCCGCCGCCGCCTCGCGCAGGCGCCAACCTTTCCAGATGTCGTAGATCACGGGGAGACGGTGAGCTCGAGAAGGACCGAGGTCACGACACCTCCGACCATGGGCGCGGCGAAACGTTTCATCCCGTCGGCTCCCGTTCCGTGACTCCAGACAATCGGCAGAACGCCCGCGATGATGACGCTCCCGGTCATGAACTTCGGCCGCACCCTCTGGACCGCCCCATGATAGATGGCCTCCACCAGGTTCGCGGGTGCGCATCCTCCCTTCCTTCACCGCGTCGGCGTGGGCGACCGAGAAGATACACCGTCCCGATTTTCTTCTCGCGGACGAGAGCCATCAGATGCTCGACGAGCTCGGTCCCGATTCCGGCGCTCCACCAATCCGACCGAACGGCGAGAGAACGAAGGAGGCCGACTTCTCCGTGAACTTCGAGCCCCGTTCGCGCCACGGATCGCCCTATCCGATGGCGGGACGACCTCCAGAAGCCGTGGGGTGGGGACCCCACGGCTTCAAATGCAACTAGTGGTTGACCGCCGTCGTTCCCTCCGTCTTCAACCCGATCCTTCGACTGCCGCGAACGAGGAGCGGTAGACGGTAGAGTGCCGAGCGTGCGGTGAGATACAGCATCCTGCCGTCCAGTCCGCCCCAGGCGAAGTTCGCCGGTAGCCGCGGTGTCCGAACGGTGCCGAGGTGGCGGCCGTCGGCGGAGAGGACCCAGATGCCACCGGGACCCGAGACGAAGAGCCGGCCGTCCTCGTCGACCTCGATCCCATCGAGGGCTTCCTCGCCCGGCACATTCGTGATGTCGAAGAACTCCGTGCCGTTCGAGAGCTTCCCATCCTTCCCCACCTCGTACCGCATCACGATTTTCTTCGCGGGATCCCAGTCGCTCACGTAGAGGTAGCGCTCGTCGGGAGAGAAGTCGATTCCGTTGGGACCGATGAGATCGGTAGAGAGAAGGTCGAGCCGTCCTCCCGCGATACGGAACACTCCCGAGAAAGGGAGCTCCTTCCTCGGGTCGTCGTAGAAGCCGGGAAGCCCGAAGGGCGGGTCGGTGAAGTAGACCGCCCCGTCCGACTTTACGATCAGGTCGTTGGGACTGTTGAGCCGTTTGCCCTGGAAGCGGTCGGCGAGAACGGTGACGTTGCCTCTGGGGTCGAGCCGGCTGATCCGGTGGTTTCCGTGCTCCGCCACGATCAGATTGCCGTCGGCGTCGAGGCCGAGCCCGTTCGACCCGGGCTGGCCGAAGGAGGCCACGTCGCTGCCCTGATAGCCACTCTCGTCGCGGAACACCGAGAGCTCGGTGTCGGGCCGGTACCGATAGATCTTGTTCTCGTTCGGATCGCTGAAGAGGAGATAGCCGTCTTTCGACCACACCGGTCCTTCGGTGAAGGTAAATCCCTCGGCGAGCTTGTAAAGCTTGGTGTTGGGGGCGAGGACGCCGTCGATCTCGGGGTCGAGCCTCTCGACCTCGACGTTCACTTCCTGGGGAACGACAAGCCTCGGCCCGGAGGTGGCGCCCTTGTCTGCGCCGTAGAAGTCGAGCCGAGCGCGGCGCATCCAGATGTAGTTCGTCGGAACGGCGGAGATCGGCCCGTTCATGCCGAAGATTGCGAGCTGGATCTTCTGACCCGGCTTCACCCCTCTTCCGACAACGAGGCGATTGGGCGCGTTCCACCCCTTCACCACCGAGCCTCCGCTTTGTGCCACGGCACGCGGGAGCTCGCCGTCCACCCAGACTTCCGCGTAGTCGTCGAGCGAAGTATCGAGGACGAGCGTCGCCTCGCGGGTATCGAAGCTCCCGACCCGCTCGGGGATGGTCAAACGAATACGGTACCAGTTGAAGCAGAGCTTGCCTCCCGCGCGGCGCTCCTCGAGGCTCGTCGGAGGAATCACTTCCCACGCCGAGTCGTCGAAGTCCGCCCATCCAGCGTGCGGCGCGTAGTCATAGGTGCGGTTCGGCGCTCCCGTTGGCTGTCCGTCGGGCCCCGCCGACTTGAAGTCAACCTCGACGATGCTCACATCGTGATAGCGCCACTCGCCCTGAACCATGGCCGCCCCTGGGAAGGACGCGAGAATCGATCGAAGCATCCGGCTCTTTCGCGAGGAGCGCCTCGTCGGCCGCGAAGACCGACGCGGCACCAGTGCCTGCGAGCGCGAGCGCGACCGCGAGAGGAACAGGCGCGACCAGTCTCTTCCAGCTCGTTCGCGCCATCACAGCACCTTCACGACGTAGTAGTTCAGAGGTCCGTTCACGTCCTTGAACCAATGCGGCGTTCCTTTGGGAACGACGATGACATCGCCCTTCGCCAGCGTCCGAACCGTGCCCCCTTCGACGGAAGCGCCTCGGATCTCGCCGGGAGAGACGGTACGATCGCTCTGGATCGCACCTCCGGTCACGAACGTGGCGGAGCCGTCCAGTACGTAGATGATGTCGGTCTCCCGTTGGTGGATCTCAACCTCGCCGCCCTTCTCGCGGTGGCTCGCGTGGATCTTGTAGTCGGCGACCTCGAGGAGAGGCATGCCCTTCTTGAACGCGGCGGCGACCTTGTCGCTCTCGAGGTAGAAGATGTCCATCGTCGACGACGACGGCTCGATGGCCATCGAGCCTCCGATTGCCGCAGCCCCCGCCATCGCGACCTCTTCGTCCTGAGCCGCGCTCGCGGCGCCGCTCACGCCGATGGCGCCCACGACGTCGCCGTCGACGAGAATCGGCACTCCACCCTGGAGCGGAGTGAAGTCGCTGAGCGCGACCATCGTGGTTCTGCCCTGGTTCACCATGTCCTCGAAGAACTTGGTGGGCTTCTTGAAGAGAGCGGCGGTGCGCGCCTTTCCCATGGAGATGTTGGGACCGGCGGCGAAGGTCCCGTCAAGCCGCTCCAGATAGAGAAGGTTTCCTCCTTGATCGACGACTGCGATGGCGCTCCCCGAGCCCAGTGATTTGGCTTTGGCTTCCGCCGCGGCGGCGGCGACGCGAGCGCCCTCGATACCGAGGTTCTTGATTTTGAGCACCTGACTCTCCGCCGATCCGGCGAGAGCGAGGATCACTAGCGAAAAAAAGGCTTTGGATTTCATGTCACGACTCCTCGAGATCGCGCCGGCCGAGAGTCAGCCGGCGCGATCCTGTTTTCCATCCCCCCGGTTAGTGGACCGGTTGAGGGAACGACGCCTCGCCGAGCAGGGTCTCGGCCCAGGCGCACCAGATCTGGACTTTCACGATGTCAGCGACGTAGGACGGCACCACGATCGTCTGGTTGTACTTGTCACCCTTCACCACCAGCCGCTGCAGCAGATACGTGTTCCCGTTGGAGTCCACCACCTGCCAGTGCGGCGCGGGGGTATCTGGAACCTTGAAATCGTCGGAAAGCGTCAGAACGTTCATTCCGTTCTCTTTGCTGTGGGCGACGGTGCCGGTGTTGGCCTTCGGCCCCATGAAAGGGCCGCTGGTGTGAATCCCGTCGGCGAGCGCCGGGAAAGCCGCCACCGCGGCCGCCACGAGCACGAGGACGACCATCAACATCATCGAGAGTCTGCGAACCATTTTCTTTTCCTCCTGGTTTGGACCCGCCACGCGCCGATTGGCGCTCGTGCGAGCCAGCGTGTTCGGAGGTAGAGATGAAAGAACCGACGAAACGTTTCAGTGAAACCGAATGCGCGCGAAAGGCATCCAAGCAGTCGGTAGCGAGAACGGATTCGGAGAGGATCACGATGAGCGAAAACGGAAGTGAAAGAGGACGCCCCTGGTCGATCGTGCTCGCGGGCGGAAGGGCCGAGCGATTGGCAACCTTTACCGAGAGATGGCTCGGGCGCTACGTTCCCAAGCATCCGTACGAGATCGGAGGTCGAACGGACTCCGTTGTCCGCTCGTTCCTGGAGAAGCCCTCCGTGGAAGACGCGCGCTCCGCCCGCACATACACATAAGGGGGAAGACGAGATGAGAAAAAGACGCGACTCCATTTCCCTCGCCTCTGGTCTCCTTGCCGTCTTGCTGCTCGCGGCCCCGCTGTTGGCCGCCGACGCCGCGGCCGTGGCGCGCCTCGACGCCGTTGGATGGACGGTCTCCGACATGGAACGGTCGATCGCGTTCTTCTCGAATGTCCTGACATTCGAGAAAGTCTCCGATATCGAAGTAGCGGGCGAGGACTTCGAGCATCTCGAAGGCGTCTTCGGGCTGCGGATGCGCATCGTTCGGATGCGCCTCGGGAGCGAGGAGATCGAGCTCACCGAGTATCTCGCGCCCGAAGGCAGACCCATTCCCGTCGACTCGAGGAGCAACGACCGGTGGTTCCAGCACATCGCCATCATCGTGAGCGACATGGACGCCGCCTATCGGGTTCTTCGCGAGAACCACGTCCGCCACGCTTCCTCGGGGCCGCAGAGGCTCCCCGCTTGGAATCCCAACGCCGGCGGAATCGAGGCCTTCTACTTCAAGGATCCCGACGGCCGGCCCCTCGAGGTGCTCGAGTTTCCCCCGGACAAGGGCGATCCCAAATGGCACCGCCTCGCCTCCTCGGGACGTCTCTTCCTCGGCATCGACCACACCGCCATCGTGGTGGAGGACACCGACGAGAGCCTCCTTTTCTACCGGGACCGCCTGGGGCTCCGCGTCGCCGGAACGTCCGAGAACTATGGTCCCGAGCAAGAGCGCCTAAACAACGTCTTTGGTGCCCGGCTTCGGATCACGGCGCTGAGGGGTCCGGAAGGACCCGGAATCGAGCTCCTCGAGTATCTGGCCCCCAGGGACGGCCGGCCGATTCCCCTCGACGAGCGGTCCAACGACATCGTGCACTGGCAGACACTGTTCGTGACACCGGATCCAGCGCGCCTGGTCACAGACCTTGCTGCGACCAGGGCTATCTTCATCTCTCCCGGACTCGTCGAAATCCGGGCCCCGGGCTACCCCTTTCAGGCTGGATTTCTGGTTCGGGACCCGGACGGCCACGTCATGCAGATCATGGCCCGGTAAAAAAGATGTCCCAAAACTGTAACCTTGCGGGATCGAACGGCAACCAAACGTTCGAGGAACGGCCCATGACCTGCAAAGAATTCATCGGGTTTCTCCACGAGTACCTGGAAGGAGATCTTCCACCCGAGCAAAAGGCTCTTTTCGAAGAGCACTTGTCGCTCTGCATCTCGTGCGTGAATTACCTCAGCAACTATCGGGACACCATGAAATTGGCGAAGGCTTCCCTGCGGGAGTCCGACGAGCCCGTGCCGAGCGAAGTTCCGGAAGAGCTCGTCTCCGCCATCCTCACCGCCCGGAAGGCGGGAGGCCCCAGGGGACGTTGATGGACGCCCGCTGTCTAGAATGGCTCGAGACGGACGGCCTCGGCGGTTTTTCTTCGGGAACCGCGTCTTCGATCCGCACTCGGCGCTACCATGCTCTGCTACTCTCCGCTTCGACACCCCCGACCGGACGGATGGTCCTCGTGAACGGATTCGACGCCTGGATCTCGACCGAGGCGGGGCGATTCGCCGTCAGTTCTCAGCTCTATCTCGGAGACGTCCGGTATCCAGACGGCGAGGATCGCATCGAGCGGTTCGAGGTCGCGCCCTGGCCGCGATGGACGTATCGCCTCGAGGATGGAACGAAGATCGTGCAGCAATTGACGTCGCGGCATGGAAAACCCATGGTCGCGGTCACGTTCGCGCTCCAATCGAGCTCCGGCGCCGGGAGGTGCGAGCTCGTGCTGAGGCCACTTCTGTCCGGACGCGACTACCATGCGCTCCATCACGAGAACCCGGGCTTCCGCTTCGATGCGGAGGCTGTGGGCGAGCTCGTTCGGTGGCGTCCCTATGAGGGCGTTCCCGAGATCGTTTCCCGGAGCAACGGCGTTTACGAGCACGCGCCCACCTGGTACCGCAATTTTCTGTATCCCCTGGAGCACGAGCGAGGACTCGATTTCTCCGAGGATCTCGCCTCCCCGGGAGAGATTCGCTTCGACCTGAGCAAGGGCGAGGCGATCTGGCTCCTCTCGTCGGATCCGGAAACCCTCGCGAGTCGCGACGCCGCAACCGAGCTCGCCGACCTGCGCCAATCGGAGCTCTCACGCCGGAAGCGTTTCGCGACACCGCTGCATCGCGCCGCAGATGCCTACATCGTGCCGCGCCACAAGGGAACGACGATCGTCGCCGGGTACCCCTGGTTCACTGATTGGGGCCGCGACACTTTCATCGCCCTTCGAGGCCTGTGCCTCGCGGCCGGCAGGCTCGCCGACGCGGAGAGGATTCTCCTCGAGTGGTCGGACGCCGTCTCCCAGGGCATGCTTCCGAACCGCTTTCCCGACCGCGGCGAGGAGCCCGAGTTCAACTCGGTGGACGCTTCGCTCTGGTACGTGGTCGCGGTCGAGGACTTTCTCACGCGCTCTTCCCGCGTAAAGCCGACGACCGGACGGCGCCTTCGTGACGCCACCCAGGCAATCCTGGAAGGCTACGCCCGCGGCACCCGGTTCGGGATCCAAGCCGACGACGACGGCCTTCTCGCCGCTGGAGTTGCGGGAATGCAGCTCACCTGGATGGACGCCAAAATCGGCGACTGGGTCGTCACCCCACGCATCGGGAAGCCCGTCGAGATCCAGGCGCTGTGGTTGAACGTCCTCGCGCTCCAAAGCCGCGTTTCGACCGAGTGGAAGCCGCTCTACGAGAGAGCTCTCCGATCGTTCGAACAACGCTTCTGGTACACCCAAGGCGGCTATCTCTACGACGTCGTCGACGCCGACCACGTACCGGGGAGAAACGACGCCTCACTTCGTCCCAATCAGATATTCGCCCTCGGCGGACTTCCGTTCCGAATCCTGGAGGAAGACGCGAAGGCGCGCGGCGTCGTCGACGTCGTCGAGTCGCGTCTCTGGACGCCTCTCGGACTCCGCACCCTCGCTCCCGACGATGCACGCTACGTCCCGCACTATGCAGGCGGCGTCCACGAGCGCGACGGCGCCTACCACCAGGGGACGGTGTGGCCATGGCTTCTCGGCGCGTTCGTGGAGGCGTGGTCTCGCGTCCGGGGAGAGACGGCCGCGGCGAAGAAGCAGGCACGCGAGCGCTTCCTCGAGCCGCTCCTCTCGCGGAGCGGAGCCTCGGAGCTCGGACACATCCCGGAGATCGCGGACGCGGAGCCACCGCACTCGTCTCGCGGATGCCCCTTCCAGGCCTGGTCGGTCGGCGAGGCGCTTCGGTCGATGGAGTATCTCCGCCGCCGGGTCGCGCCGAAGCCGGTCGGGCGCGAACGCGAACTGAAACCGAAGTCCAGGTCGCGTCGCCCTCCCGCCCCCAACGCTCACGTTTGAACCGAGGGACGAGCCTTGTTCGACTCTCTGAAGCGCCACTGGCAGGAATACGCGATGGAGGCGAGCGAGCTCGGCGCGTTCATGATTGCCGCTTGCATCTTCGTCGTCGCTCTCGAGCATCCGGCGTCCCCTTTTCCGGAGCTCATTCATCCGTTCGCCCGCCGTGTCGTCACCGGGCTCCTCATGGGAACGACCGCCATCGCGATCATCTACTCCCCCTGGGGAAAGCGCTCCGGCGCCCACTTCAATCCGGCGGTGACGCTGACGTTCTTCCGTCTGGGGAAGGTCGGAGGATGGGACGCGCTCTTCTACATCCTCTCCCAATTCGCCGGCGGCATCCTGGGGGTCGTCGTGGCGACGGCTCTCCTCGGGGCGCTCGTGGCCGACCCGAGCGTGAACTACGTGGCGACCCTTCCGAGCGGAGGCGTCGGGCGGGCATTCACCGCGGAGCTTCTGATGGCGTTCGCCATGATGTCCATGGTGCTTCGAGTTACCAATACGCCGAAGCTCGCCCGACTTACCGGAATCTTCTCCGGGATCCTCGTGGCGACGTTCATTACCATCGCTGCCCCCATCTCGGGAATGAGCCTCAATCCGGCCCGGACGTTCGGCTCCGATCTCTCGGCGCACATGTGGCGTGGGCTCTGGCTCTACTTCGTCGCTCCACCTCTCGGGATGGTCCTTGCCGCTGAGGTCTACCGCTGGCAGCGCGGCCCCGGAAGCGTTGCTTGCGCCAAGCTCCATCACGACAACGACGCGCGCTGCATCTTCCGCTGCGGCTACGCCCTCGCCGAGAATAGCTGAGGACGGCCGCCTCTCGGGGCGCTGTCCGCCACCGTCCGGCAGCCGAAGCGAACGAGCGCGCCGCCGGTCAAGGGTCCATGCATCTGGCTCGACATGGATCAGAAGGAGGACCGAGGTCACGACACCTCGGACCATGGGCGCGGCGATAACGTTTCATCACCTCGGCTCCGCTCCCATGACCAGGTCTTCCCCACGAAACCCACACTTCTGCACAACTCATGTACGGATGGATACAGTACAGAAGCCAGCGTGGTTTTGCGGCTCTCGCTCACGATACGGCAGGGCGGAAATGCGGCTCGAGGAGCGCCCGGAGGGCCTGGCGTGCCCGATGGAGGCGGACCTTCACCGCGTTCGGGGTGACTCCGAGAATTTCGGCGACCTCGTCGGTGGTGAGCTCTTCGATGTCTCTGAGTAGCACAACCACGCGGTATCTATCGGGAAGCGCGTCGATTTGGGTGCGGACGACTCCGAAGACTTCCTTTCGCTCCACGTCGGAATCCATCGAGACGTCCCATTGCGCCGATTTCCGCACAGCATGACCGTCGGGCAGGAACTCGGGGAGGAGATCCTCGATCGAATGCTCGGGTTTTCTCCGGCGAGAACGAAGCTTCATCAAACAGCGGTTTACCGCGATGCGGGAGAGCCACGTACCCAGGTTGGAATCGCCGCGGAATCGGTCCAGCGATTGGAAGGCGGCGAGAAACGTCTCCTGGACGATATCCTTGGCCTCCTCCTGGCTCCGAAGAATCCGGCGAGAGACGCTCAAGAGACGGCGGCTGTAGACCCGGACCAGAATCCTCGAACGCGGTCTCGTCGCCAGCCCGAAGCCTGGCGAGCAGAGCGTCGGCGTCAGTGGTGAGACCGGCTCGCTCGGGCCGAGTCTGTCCCGGTGAAGCGCTAGGACCCGTCGATGGCATCATCGTCCTCCCTGCCGTGCCGAGGTACTGCTCGTACTGTCGCCGGAGAGGGCATGAACGTTCCATACAGCAACCGTCAAGCCCACCTCAAGAAAAGGTCTCCGCGCAAACCATTGAGCTCACTGCACTAGAATCGCTACCCGAACTGCCGGCGGCTGCGATATTCTTTGTCGTCCAACGGGAGCGGGGTGCGCGGGGATGCCGAACAGGGCGCGGGGCCAGTCGGAACGAAGAGGTCTCTTCCGATTTGGAGTGTTCGAGCTCGACGTCGCCGAAAAAGAGCTCCGCAAGTTCGGGACCCGCGTCAAGCTCCAGGGTCAGCCATTCCTGGTTCTCTGCCGCCTGCTCGAATACCCGAACCATCTCGTAACCCGCAAGGAGCTCCGACAGGAGCTGTGGCCCGACGACACCTACGTCGATTTCGAGCACAGCCTGAACGAAGCGGTCAACAAGCTCCGGGTCGCCCTCGGCGACTCCGCCGCAAGTCCGCAGTTCGTCGAGACCGTGCCACGCCACGGGTACCGTTTCATCGCTCCTGTGGAGGGTGTCGTAGACGAGACCGAGACCGAGACTGAGACTGAGACTGAGACTGAGACTGAGACTGAGACCGCGACCGCGACCGAAAGGAGCGGGTCTGCGCCGCCGGCGGCGGCACTTTCGAAATCGCGTCGGGCGACGGCCGGGATCTTCCTGGCAGCCCTACTCGTGGCGCTCGGCGGCTTTCTCGTCGTCCGCACGCGAGCGCCTGCCGGGCTGCGCTCGATCCGTTCGCTCGCGGTGCTTCCTTTCGACAACCTCTCGCGAGACTCGGAACAGGAGTACTTCTCCGACGGCATGACGGACGAGCTCACCGCTCAGCTCGCCAAAATCGACGAGCTACGAGTGATCTCACGGACGTCGGCGAGACGCTTCAAGGACACGGAGAAATCGCTCCGGGAGATCGGGAACGAGCTCGGTGTGGACGCGCTCGTCGAGGGCTCGGCCCGGCTTTCCAATGGAAAGGTGCGTATCACCGTCCGGCTGCTGGATGCGGCGTCCGACCGCAGCCTCTGGACCGATTCCTACGAGGGGACGACCGGGGACGTTCTCGACATCCAGTACCAAGTCGCTCAATCCATCGCCCGGGAAGTGCGGGCGGAGCTGAGCGCGAGAGAGGAAGCGCGGATGACGCCGCGCAACGTCACGCCGCAGGCGTACGAGGCGTACCTCAAGGGCAGGCACCACTGGAATCAAAGGACGGAAAAGGACTTTCTCAGGGCGATCGAGTACTTCACCGAGGCGACGAGTCTCTCGCCCCAATACGCCGAAGCCTTCGCCGGCCTCGCCGACACCTACAATCTCCTGTCGGTCTATAACCTGCAGAGACCCAAGCGGGCGATGGCGAGCGCGAAGGCAGCGGCGCTCGAGGCACTCTCGATCGATCCCCAGCTCGCCGAGGCGCACGCGTCGTATGGATGCATCCTCTTCCTCTACGATTGGAACTGGACCGAGGCCGAGCGCGAGCTCCAGAAGGCCATCGAGCTGAACCCGGGTTACGCGAACACCTACCAGTGCTACGGCGTTTTCCTCGCCGCGATGAACCGACCCGACGCCGCAATCGCGACCCTCCGTCACGCCGTCGAGCTCGACCCAATGTCTTTGAGCATGAACGAGACTCTCGGATGGGCCTACTACGTGGCACGAAGATATCCCGACGCCATCGCCCAGTTCCAGAAGGCGCTCGAGCTCGATCCCGATTTCGGTCAAGCCCTGCGTTATCTCGGTCTCACTTACCTGTACCTCGGCCGTCACGAAGACGCGCTGACGACGCTCGAGCGCGCACGCAACGCGCTCGTCGACGAGCCCGACGTGAAGGCCGACCTCGCACTCGCCCACGCTCTCGCAGGGGAAACCGCGGAAGCGGAAGCACTCCTCTCCGAGCTCACCCAGGCCTCCAGCGAGCGCTACGTCTCGCCCTTTCTCATCGCCTCCTTCCATCTCGGACTCAGGCATTTCGACGAATCTCTCGATTGGCTCGCAAAGGCCTATGACGAGCGGGTCGGGAATCTCGTCTTCCTCGGAGTCGACCCCGCCTTCGACCCGCTGCGAGCGGAGGCCCGCTTTCAATCCCTCCTCGCCCGCGTCGGTCTTTGATCGCCTGAAACCCGTTCCCCGGGGCGGCATCTAGCTACTCGACTGGACAAAAGGAGGTCGTTTCCCATGACAAAACGCAACGTCTATCTCGCTCTCGGGCTCCTCGTTCTCGGCGGAGCCTGGTATCTCTTCCGTCCCGAGCTCCTGTTCGTAACCAAGCAGGTAAACGAGGACTTCCCTGCAGCATCGATGGTCTCCGCCGGGAAGAGCGCAACGCCGGTTCTGTCCGGCAGCTTTCACTCCGTCGCGCACGAGACCATGGGCAAGGTCTCGGTTCACGAGCTTGTGGACGGAAAACGCGTCCTTCGGCTCACCGATTTCCAGACCTCGAACGGCCCCGACGTCCACGTGTATCTCGTCGCCGCGGCCGACGCCGCCGACAGCGATACCGTGAAGACGGCCGGGTTCGTCGACCTCGGCTCGCTAAAGGGAACCGAGGGCGCTCAGAATTACGACATTCCCGCGGGCATCGATCTCGACACGTATCGCGCCGCCACTATCTGGTGCGCGCGCTTCGGCGTGAACTTCGGAACGGCCCCGCTCGCCGCCGCTTCCCCCTCCGGTCCGACGACGCTGTCCAAGGGCAGCTTTCATGGAGTCGCTCATGACACCCAGGGCGTTGCCACCATTTACCGATTGCCCGACGGAAAGCGCGTTCTCCGTTTCACCGGGTTCATGACCTCGAACGGTCCCGACGTGCAGGTGTACCTCGGAAAGGCCGGCGATGCCGCCGACAGCGACACCGTCACCCGGGCAGGGTTCTTCCATGTCGGTGGCCTCAAGGGGACCGAAGGCGATCAGAACTACGAGCTACCCAGCGATCTCGATCTCGGCCAGTTCCATTCGGTCACGATCTGGTGCCAGCGCTTCGGTGTGAACTTCGCCACCGCGCCCCTCACCTCTTCCCAGACATAATCAGCATCAGCGATCGACATCCCGGAAGCCAAGACGGCATGAAGGAATCGACATGAGACAGAGCAGCAGGATCGGCATGAAGGAAACGAGTCCAGAAACCATACGCCTTACGCAGGACGCCACTCGCGAAAAGAACTGGAAGCGGTGGGGTCCCTACCTCTCCGAGAGGCAGTGGGGGACGGTCCGCGAAGACTACTCGCCTTACGGCGAAGTGTGGGGCTACTTCTCGCACGACCAGGCCCGGAGCCGCGCCTATCGCTGGGGGGAGGACGGTCTTCTCGGGATCTGCGACCGGCAGTGCCGTCTCGCCTTCGCCCTCGCTCTGTGGAACGGCCGCGACCCCATTCTCAAAGAGCGGCTCTTCGGACTGACGGGACCCGAGGGCAACCACGGCGAGGACGTCAAGGAATGCTACTACTACCTCGAGTCCACCCCGACGCACTCCTACATGAAGGCTCTCTACAAGTATCCCCAGGCCGAGTTTCCCTATCGGCGCCTCGTCGAGGAGAACCGCAGTCGGGGGAAGGACGTCCTGGAGCTCGAGCTCGTCGATACCGGTGTTTTCGAGCAAGGTCGTTACTTCGACGTCGGCGCCGAGTATGCCAAGAACACGACCGACGATCTGCTCATCCGCCTCTCGGTGACGAATCACGGACCCGAGACCGCCGAGCTCCACCTCTTGCCGACGCTCTGGTTCCGCAACACCTGGTCCTGGGGCCGCGAAGGCGAAGGGTACTGGCCGAAGCCGCGTCTGTCTCGCGCGGGCGAGGGTCTCGTCGAAGCCGAGCACGATGCTCTCGGGATCCTTCGCGCTCTCCGTCGGCGAAGGGCCGGACGGGAAGATGCCCGCTCTCCTCTTTACCGAGAACGAGACGAACGTCTCCCTCCTCTTCGGAGCGGCGAACCCTACGCCCTACACGAAGGACGCTTTCCACGAGTACGTCGTCGGGGGGCGTGAGAACGCCGTCAACCCCGAGGGGACGGGGACGAAGGCAGCGGCTCTCTACCGTCTTGCGGTGCCCCCCGGGGCCACGGCGACGGTCAAGCTGAGGTTCTACGATCGGCGTACGACTCCGGAAGATGCACTCGGGAGCTCCTTCGACCGAATCTTCGACGAGCGCCAGCGCGAAGCGAAAGCGTTCTACAAAGACCGGATTCCCGAGACCGCAGGCGAGGAAGAGAAATCGCTCGTGCGCCAGGGATATGCCGGTCTCCTCTGGTCGAAACAGTTCTATCACTACATCGTGCGGCATTGGCTCGATGGTGACCCCGGCCAGCCCGCCCCCCCCGAGAGCCGGAAGAACGGGCGCAACAGCGAATGGCGGCAGATTTACAACCGCGACATCATCTCCATGCCCGACAAGTGGGAATACCCCTGGTACGCTGCATGGGATCTGGCGTTCCACATGATTCCCTTCGCCAAGGTCGATCCCGACTTCGCCAAGTCGCAGCTCCTCCTCTTCCTGCGCGAATGGTACATGCACCCGAACGGACAGCTCCCCGCATACGAGTTCGCCTTTTCCGACGTCAACCCTCCGGTGCACGCGTGGGCGGCGTGGCGGGTGTACAAGATGACGGGCGAGAAGGGCAAACGCGATCGAGTCTTTCTCGCGCGCGTATTCCACAAGCTCCTTTTGAACTTCACCTGGTGGGTGAACCGCAAGGACGCGCAGGGACGGAATCTCTTCTCCGGCGGCTTTCTCGGGCTAGACAACATCGGTGTTTTCGACCGATCGCAGGCCCTTCCCACGGGAGGCGAGCTCGAGCAGGCAGACGGGACGGCATGGATGGCGTTTTACGCGACGACTCTCCTCTCGATGGCGCTCGAGCTCGCGAGCGAGGACCCCGCTTACGAGGACGTCGCCTCCAAATTCTTCGAGCACTTCATGGCGATCGTGGAGGCGATGAACCATCTGGGGGGGACCGGTCTATGGGACGACGAGGACGGCTTCTACTACGACCAGCTTCGCATCGACGGAAAGAGCCTCCCCCTCCGGACGCGATCGATGGTGGGGATCATTCCCCTCTTCGCCTGCGAGATCCTAGAGCAGGACGTCGTCCGCCGCCTCTCGGGATTCTCCAAGAGAACGGAGTGGTACCTCGCGAACCGACGGGACCTCACCGAGCACATCGCCTGCATGCGCAGCCGGGGAGACGCCTCCGAGCACGACCACCGTCTGCTCGCTCTTCCGAGCCGCGAGCGGCTGGTTCGGGTTCTGCGCTATCTCCTCGACGAGAACGAGTTCCTTTCCCCTTACGGGATTCGCTCGCTCTCCCGGGTCCATCAGGAGCACCCCTACGAGTTCCGGGCGGGGGATCAGGTCTATCGGGTGGACTACAGCCCGGGGGAAGGCACGACTGGCCTCTTCGGAGGCAACTCCAACTGGAGGGGTCCCATCTGGTTTCCGCTCAATTTCCTCCTCGTCGAGTCCCTCGAGCGATACCACCACTTTTACGGGGATTCTCTGAAGGTCGAATGCCCCACGGGCTCCGGACACATGCTGAACCTCAAGGAAGTCGCGATGGAGATTTCCTCGCGTCTCGTGAGCATCTTCCTCCCCGACGGCTCGGGGCAGCGTCCGGTTCACGGCGGGGAGCGTTTCTACGACCGGCCCGAGAACCGCAATCTCGCCCTCTTCTACGAGTACTTCCACGGGGAAACGGGTCGCGGAGTGGGTGCCAGCCACCAGACGGGCTGGACGGCGCTCGCCGTGCGCCTGATCGAGGATCTTGCCCGGGACCGTGCGCCTGAAACCGAAACGACCGTCTCGGCATCCATGGAGGCATGAGCATGAACAAGACCGGGAACGCGAGTGGGCACGGGCACTTCGACGTCATCATCATCGGAACGGGAGCCGGCGGGGGAACGCTCGCCCACAGGCTCGCTTCCTCGGGAAAGAGCATCCTGCTGCTCGAGCGGGGCGACTACGTGCCCCGGGAGAAGAGCAACTGGGACACCCGGAGCGTGAACGTCGAGGGGAAGTACGCCACCAAAGAAGTCTGGCGCGATTCGGAGGGGAAGCCTCTCCATCCCCATACCAACTACTACGTTGGCGGAAACACCAAGTTCTACGGCGCCGCCTTGTTCCGGCTCAGGGAGCACGACTTCGGGGAGGTGCGTCACCACGGCGGGATCTCGCCCGCGTGGCCCATCTCGTACGACAATCTCGAGCCCTACTACTCCGAGGCGGAGCGCCTCTATCACGTCCACGGAGAGCGAGGCGTGGACCCGACCGACCCCCCGCGTCGGAGCCCTATCCCTACCCGGCGGTCTCTCACGAGCCGCGCATCCGGCAGCTCGCCGAGGAATTCGAAGCCCAGGGCCTCCGCCCGTTCCACGTGCCGCTCGGGATCATGCTCGACGAAGCCAATCCCCGTAAGAGCGCCTGCATCCGTTGCAGCACCTGTGACGGTCATCCGTGCCTGGTGAACGCCAAGTCCGACGCCCAGGTCTGCGCCGTGGATCCGATTCTGGACCGCGGAAACGTCTCTCTGCTGACCCGGGCAAGGGTGGAAAGGCTCCTCACCGACCGCTCCGGGCGGCGAGTGGAGAAGGTCGTCGTCGATCGCGAAGGCTCCCACGAGGAATACACGGCCGACGTCGTCGTCTCCTCCTGCGGGGCCATCAATTCCGCGGCGCTTCTGCTGCGCTCTGCGAGCGACAAGCACCCGAACGGTCTCGCGAACGGTTCCGGCATGGTCGGCCGCCACTACATGGGCCACGTGAACTCGGTATTGATGGCGATCTCCAAGTGCCCGAACCCGACGATTTTTCAGAAGACGCTCGCTGTCAACGATTTCTACGTGCCCACGAAGGATTGGGACTACCCCATGGGCCACATCTCCTTCGTCGGAAAGCTCGACGGCGTGACCCTCTCGGCGGGGGCCCCCGCAATCGCTCCGGGATTCACTCTCGACCTCATGGCGAAGCCACTCCCTCGACTTCTGGCTCACCTCCGAGGACCTTCCTCACCCCGACAACCGGGTGAGCCTCGACCGTGACGGAAACATCGTCCTATCCTACAAACCCAACAACGAAGAAGGACACAAGCGGCTCATCAAGAAGCTCGAGAGCACGATGCAGGCGCAGCGAAAGTGCTCGGTCCACGGGAACGATTGTCACGTGGGGCTCTTCTCGAGGAACCTCTTCGTGGGCCGAGAATTCCCCTCGCGGGAGTCGCGCATCAGTGCGGCACTCTGCGGTTCGGTCAGGATCCGAAGCTCTCGGCTCTCGACCCCCAATGCAAAGCGCACGAGCTCGATAACCTCTACGTCGTGGACGGAAGCTTTTTCCCCTCGAGCGGCGCGGTGAACCCGGCGCTCACGATCATGGCGAACGCTCTGCGCGTGGGCGATCACCTTCTGGAGAGAATGAAATGACCCCGATTGCGAAGACCCTGATGGAAGAGACGGTGGCCAAGCGAGACAAGATGATGAAAGCGGTGGCAGTGTTTCCGGGAAAACCGGACAGCATTCACCTTACCGAGCTCGCGATGCCTCGAGTGAGCGACGTCGCCAATGGAAGGGGTGTCCTGGTACGGGTCGTCCGGGTCGGCGTCGACGGCACCGACAAGGAAATCAACGCCGCCGAGTACGGACAGGCGCCTCCCGGGTTCGACTTTCTCGTCACCGGCCACGAGTGCATGGGACAGGTGGTCGAAGTGGGGGACGCGGTGACCGAGCTCGTCCCCGGGGACTACGTCGTCCCCACCGTCCGCCGGCCCGGTGGTAGTTTCTACGACCAGATCGGCCAGTACGACATGACCACCGACGACGTCTATTTCGAGCGCGGCATCAACCTGCGCCACGGATATCTCACCGAGTACTTCGTCGACGAGCCCGAGTACATCGTGAGGCTCCCCCAGGGTCTCCGCCGCGTGGGAGTGCTGCTCGAGCCGACGTCGGTCATCGAGAAGGGCATCGTCCAGGCGTACGAGCTCCAGCGGCGGCTGAAGGTCTGGAGGCCGAAGCGCGCCGCCATCCTCGGCGCCGGGACCATCGGGCTGCTCGCGGCGTTGTCACTCCGGATGCGGGGTCTCGAGGTCACGAGCTTCGGCCGCACCCGCTCGCCCTTCCAGAACGCCAATCTCCTCGGAGAGCTGGGAGTGCGGTACGTCTCGACGCAGGATATGTCGCTCGCCGACGCTTCGAAGAAGTACGGCCCCTTCGACATCATCTTCGAAGCGACGGGCTTCGCGCCCATCGTGTTCGAAGCCATGGAGTATCTGGGAAAAAACGGGGTCCTCATTCTCTCGAGCGTCACCGGTGGGGGACGACACGTGGACATCCCCGCCGACATGATCAACCTCGGATTCGTCCTCGGAAACAAGGTGGTCGTGGGGACGGTGAACGCCAACCGTGAGTATTTCGAGGCCGGGATCTACGAATCTTTGCCGCGCCGAGCTCGAGTTCCCCGGATGGCTTTCGAAGCTCCTCACCCACCCTGTGGACGGACTGGAGCAGTATCAAGAGATGATGCGGCTTCTCACCACCGCCAAGGACGCCATCAAGGTGTACGTCAACGTTTCCCACGAGTAGGACGATGCCAGACGATAGACCTCTCCAAATTCCCGTCATTCTCGGTACCACCCGAAAGGGACGAATGAGCGCCCACGTGGCGCAGTTCGTGGTCGGCGAGCTCGAAAAGCGCGAGGGTGTCGAGACCGAGCTCATCGACATCCAGGAGCTCCCTCTTCCCGTCGATGGCGCCGGCGAAGACATCAAGGACCCGGGCTTCTCTAGGAAGATGGCGAGCGCCGACGCCCTCGTCCTCGTCGCGCCCGAGTACAATCACAGCTTTCCCGGTCTGCTGAAGCACGTCCTCGACAGCTGCCTGGAGGAGTACATCCATAAGGCGGCGGGAATCGTCGGCGTCTCCGCGGGTCCCTTCGGCGGGACCCGAGTGGTGCAGAACCTGCTCCCGGTCCTGCGCGAGCTCGGGCTCATGACCATCTTCACCGACTTGAACTTCTCGGGCGTCGGGAAAGCCTTCGATGACGAGGGGAAGCTCCTCGACATGGCCTGGGCCCGGAGGGCGGGGAACTTCTTCGACGAGCTCATCTGGATGGCCACGGTTCTCCGCTACGGGCGCGAGAACGTCTCTCAGGAGTAGGCTCATGGCCAAAATGACCTGTCCCGAGTGCGGGGTCGAGATGACCCACCACGCGACGAAAGTCGTCTTCCCCAGGAACGAGGCCGAGGAGGCGCTCTTCGACGAAGAGCTCGGTGGCGTCGTACTAGAGCGCCACTGCTGCCCGGGATGCGGCGAGGGCGCGAGTTCCCTCGTCGAGCCCTAGCGGTCATGATCGTCCCGCTCCGTATCCACTATCCCCTCGTCTCCGGGCGAATGGTCCTCCGCACCGCGCTCGATTGGGAAAAAGACGTCGCGCCAGTCGAGAGCTCCGCTTCCAGGTTCGATTTCGAGGTCTCGACCGATGCGCCGTTTCTCTACTTCAAACCCGTCATTCTGGAGGCTGGAAAGCCGGCGCGCTGGTCCGCAGGCGAGAACTATCTCGGCCGTCTCCTCCCAGCGGGAGCCCCGCGCGGTCTATCCCTACTTCAAAGCGGACAACCGGTGCAGCGCCTGCGACCTGAGAGAGCTCGCGTCACCCCACGGTCGATACGACTACCGCATCTTCTACCCGCCCGGCTACGACGAGAACGTGCTGAAGCGATACCCCGTCATCTACATGCAGGACGGCCAGAACCTCTTTTTTCCCGGAGAGGCGTTTCAAGGCCACCACTGGCGCATCGCCGAGACCCTTTCGCTCCTCGACTCGATGAATCTCGTGGACAAAGTCATCGTCGTCGGCGTCTATCCCAACGCGCGGGAAGAGAACTACACCCGACCCGGCTACGAGTTCTACGGCCGTTTTCTTGCGGAAGCGCTCAAGCCCGAGATCGACCGGTGTTTTCGCACTCTGCCGGGCCCGGCGACGACGGCGATCATGGGCTCGTCTCTCGGCGGCGTCGTGTCCTTCTATCTCGCCTGGCAATACCCCGAGCTCTTCGGGATGGCGGCCTGCCTGTCGAGCACTTTCGGCTG
This sequence comes from uncultured Acidobacteriota bacterium, assembly GCA_963815675.1. Classification (GTDB taxonomy): domain Bacteria; phylum Acidobacteriota; class Vicinamibacteria; order Marinacidobacterales; family SMYC01; genus CAWFHP01. Next base: position 28,028 of record CAWFHP010000001.1, read on the forward strand.
GCGTGACAATCTCAAAGAACGGGTGAGCGACGAGCCGCGAAGACACCTGAGGCTCTACATCGACAGCGGCTGGCCCCGCGACAACTACGAATCCAACCGCGACATGAGAGCGCTCCTAGTGAGACGAGGCTTTCGCGAAGGCGATATCTCCTCTACCTCGGCTTCCCCGAGGCTCTCCACAACGAGGAGCATTGGGCGATGCGCTGCCACATACCCTTCCAGTTCCTCTTCGGAAATCCCGCGCATGACGACCCGTGCCGACGCTCCCGTCGGCGGCGCCGACGCAGTCATCGTTTCGGGTCGTCGCCATTCCTATTGACGCCCTATAGGAAAGGGTGTACCTTCCTATAGGCGCGCGATAGGAGTGTCTGTGGATTCCGTGAAAAAGGACGACCTCAGGGAACGCTGGATTTACTGCTGCTCAAAACCCTCTCTTTGGAGCCGATGCATGGTCTCGGTATCTCCAAGCGGCTGGGGCAAGTGACGGGCGGCACGTTTCAGGTGAATCCAGGCTCGTTGTTCCCCGCCCTCCACCGCATGGAAGAGGAAGGGTGGATTCGAGGCGAATGGGGTCGGTCGGAGAACAATCGCCGCGCCAAGTACTACCGGCTCACACCCGCCGGGCGCAAGAGGCTTGCTCGAGAAGAGCGCGATTGGCGCCGCACGATCTCGACCATCTTGCGCGTTTTAGAAACGACGTGACCCGATGCCTTTGCTGCCTCGCATCAAGAGCTTCGCGAGGAACCTCGGGCGCTCCCACGCGGTGGAGCGAGAGCTCGACGAGGAGCTCGAGTCCTATGTGGAGATGGCCGCGGCCGAGAAGGCGGCACGGGGGGTCTCCCCGAAAGAGGCCCGACGGCAGGCTCTCGCGGAGATGGGCGGGAGGCAGAGGGTGAAAGAGCGCGTCCGCGAGCGGAGGGTCGGTTACGGGGTTGATACGCTGATTCAGGATCTCCTCTATGGAACGCGGCTTCTGGCGAGGAATCCCGGCTTCAGTCTTCTCGCCGTCTCGACCCTGGCGCTCGGCGTCGCGGCGAACACCGCTGTTTTTTCCGTCGTCGATGGCGTGCTCCTGGAAAGCCTCCCCTACTCCGAGCCGGACCGTCTGGTATTCGTGGGCGCGACGGCTCTTGACGGGAGGCGAAATTTCTCGCCACCGGACTACGTCGATTTCCGCGAGACGGCGACATCCTTCGAAGATCTCTGCGCGATTCAGGGCACGGGACTGGTGACGCTTTCGATCGACGGTCACCCCGAGCCGGTTCGGGCGCGGGAGGTAACGACGAGCTTTCTATCCGTCTATGGCGTGCGCCCGTATCTGGGCCGGGCTTTCGGGCCGGAGGACGAAGCCACCGTCCGTTTCGAAGACCGAGGAGATCCCGCGGCGACGTTGCCGCCAAGCGTCATCCTGATTAGTTACACCCTCTGGCAGGAACGTTTTGGCGGTGAACCTTCGGTGCTCGGCAAGCTGGTGGAGCTCGATTTCCAGCCTTATGAAATCGTCGGCGTCACTCCGCCCGGCTTCGAGACCCTGATACCCGACGAAGCCGACTACAGAGTCAACGTGGATGTCTGGGTGCCTTCCCGCATGGACTTCCGGGGAATGCCGCGGGATGCTTCCTTCTTGCGAGTGGTGGGCCGATTGAGACGAGGAGTGACGATGACCCAGGCGAGGGCCGAAGCGTCGCTCTTCGCCGAGCGGCAACGCGCCGCTCATGCGATTCATCGCGAGGCAGGCTACGACGTTGCCGTCGACACGCTTCAGGCGAGCCTGACGAAGCGGCACGCGGCGTCGATCTGGCTGCTCTTCGGCGCCGTGGGCTTCCTCTTGTGGATCGCCTGTGCCAACCTGGCCAACCTGCTGCTGACGCGCTCGGTCGCGCGGCAGAGAGAGTTCGCGGTTCGCCTCGCGCTCGGCTCGGGTCGGCGGCGCCTGGTTCGACAGCTGCTGACGGAAAGCTTGCTCTATGCTCTTTTCGGTGTAGGCATGGCGCTTCCGCTCGCCTACTGGTTGACGAAAGTCCTGATTCACGCGGCGCCCGCCTCCCTCCCGCGCGTGGGGGACGTCGGACTGAAGGGAGCCGTGCTCGTCTTTGCCTTGCTGACCGCCATCGTCGCCACGAGCCTCGTGGCTCTCGTTCCCGCGTTGCGCTTGACCCAATCGAGAGAGTCCGAATCGCTTCGCACCGCGGGACGCGCATGGATCGGAAGCGCTCCGCGGTCCTGGGACCATGCTTTCGTCGTCGTCGAAGTCGCGCTCTCGGTGATTCTGCTCGTGGGAACGGCGCTCGTGCTGCGGAGCCTCATCAGCCTTCTCGAGGTCGACGCGGGATTTCGCGCCGAGCGCGTCCTGACGGCGGAGCTCTATCTGACGGAGCGTCGATACCCCCGCTATCCCCGAGCCGACGCGAGAGTGCGCTTCACTCGCGAGCTGACGGAACGGGTCTCCCGTCTTCCCGGTGTCGAGGACGCGGCGCTCGCGCTCGTCGTTCCTCTCGGCCCACAGGACGCGGGTCACACCTACGCGAGCGAAGAGATGGCCGCGTCGAGACTCGCACTTCCTCCCGCCAAGTACCGGCCGGTCACTCCCGGGTACTTTCGCGCCGTCGGTACCGATCTGCTGGCAGGACGAGACTTCGGTTGGGACGACCTCGAGCAAGACAAGCTCGTGAGTATCGTGGACGAGAGGCTCGCTGAGCGAGCCTGGCCCGGACAGAACGCTTTGGGGAAGCGCTTGCGAGTGGAGGTCTGGTCGACCACCGGAGGCGGGATTCATCTCCAGCCGCTATGGACCGAGGTGGTGGGCGTGGCCGAGAACGTGCGGAGCGGAACTCTCGCCAAAGACGACACCGAGACGGTGTACCTCCCGTACGGACTCTACGCGGTCGCCGAGCTGTCTCTCCTCGTCCGCTCGTCGTCGGAGCCTTCCTCTTTGTCCGAGCCGATTCGGGCCGAGGCGGCGCGGGTCGATCCGGACGTCGCCCTGTTCCACTTTCGAGTCATGGAAGACTTCGTCGCCGACTCCGTCGCCCCGGAGCGTTTCAGCCTCGATCTACTGGGTGCGTTCGGACTCACGGGACTGGCTTTGGCGCTCATCGGCGTCTACGGAGTGCTTTCTCATTCCGTCAGTCTCCGTCAGCGGGAGCTCGGACTCAGAATGGCGCTGGGTGCGCTCCCCGGAGACGTCGGTCGCCTCGTCCTCGAGAGAGGCGCGCGTCTCGTCGGCGGAGGCGTGGTTCTCGGCCTCTTTTTGGCCGCCGCTCTCAGCCGGTATCTGGAGAGCCAGCTCTACGGGGTGAGTCCCGTCGACGGAGGCATCTACGCCGTCGTTGCGGGCCTGGTGCTGATGGTAAGTCTCATGGCCTGCTATTTCCCCGCCCGTCGCGCATCGAGAATCGACCCGATGACGATGCTCCGCTTGGATTGAGCCGCCGCTGTTTTCCCTGAAACGGACGTCGGATTGCACGAGGCATCGTTGCCGTCTACTCCCTGAGCCGGAGCCGCTTTGATCGACGCTGGTGGAGCGCTACGATGACATCCTTCACTCGACGAAGAGCGGGAGAAAAACGGAATGGCGTTGTCTCGGCGCATCCTTCGCGTTCGCGGAACGGTGCAAGGCGTGGGGTTTCGGCCATTCGTCTATCGCACGGCGCGGGAGCTCGCGCTCGCGGGCTCGGTCTGGAACGATGCCAATGGAGTGGTCGTCGACGCCGAGGGAACCGGCGAAGCTCTGGACTCGCTCGCCTGGAAGATCGCGAACGCCCACCCTCCCGCCGCCCGGGTCGAAGCGATCGAGGCCTCCGACGCGGTCCCCCTCGGCCGCAACGCCTTTGTCATCGAGGCGAGCGAAGCGAGCCCCGCTTCCTCGGTGCGGGTCTCCGCCGATTCTCGCGACCTGCACTCTCTGCCGGGATGAGCTCCTCGATCCGCGAGACCGCCGCTACCGGTATCCGTTCATCAACTGCACCGATTGCGGTCCTCGTTACTCGATCGCGCGCGACGTTCCCTACGACCGCGCCACGACGACGATGTCCGTCTTCCCCATGTGTGCCCCCTGCCGCGAGGAGTACGAGAGCCCGGAGTCGCGACGATTTCACGCGCAGCCCAACGCCTGCCCGACATGCGGCCCGCGCATCTGGGTTCACGACGCGGAGGACGACGGCGACCCGTTAGAGGCAGTCGTGGAAGCGCTACGACGGGGATCGATCGTCGCCGTCAAGGGGCTCGGCGGCTTTCACCTGGCCTGCGATGCCGGAAACGACGCCGCGGTCTCGAAGCTCAGGGAAAGAAAGCGGCGACCCGACAAACCGTTCGCGGTCATGTTCCCCGACCTCGCCTCGATCGAGCGCGAAGCAGTGGTCGATTCCGCCGAGCGCGCGGCGCTCACGAGCCCGCATAGCCCCATCGTTCTGCTGCGAAGTCGCGACTCCTCGTCGTCGGCGCTCTCCCCTCGGGTCGCGCCGGGCCTCGAGGAGCTCGGCGCCTTCCTCCCGTACACGCCCCTCCATCATCTGCTCCTTCGTTTCTTCCGAGGGCCGCTGGTGATGACGAGCGGAAACCTGACGGAAGAGCCTATCGCCTCGGGAAACGAGGAGGCCATCGAGCGTCTCCGCGGTATCGCCGACCGGTTTCTCCTCCACGACCGCGAGATCCACATGCGGTCGGACGACTCGGTCGTGCGCGTGCTTTCCGGTCGGGAGCAGGTACAGCGCCGGGCGAGAGGCTACGTGCCGGAAGCGATCGAGCTCGTCGACGTCCCCGCCGGAGTGTCGATCCTCGCCGCAGGCGCCGACTTGAAGAACACCCTGTGCGTCACGTCGGGGGGAGCGGCGGTGCTTTCACAGCACATCGGAGACCTCGAGAGCTACGAAGCACAGAAGTTCTTTCACGAGGTGCGCGCGAACCTGGAGAGGCTCTACCAGGTGAGCCCCTGCCTCGTCGCTCACGACCTTCATCCCGGGTATCACAGCACCCGTATCGCTCAGAGCCTGGGCCTTCCAACCCTCGCGGTACAGCACCACCACGCTCACATCGCCTCGTGCCTCGCGGACAACGGGCGGCGGGACCGTGTCATCGGGGTAGCCTGGGACGGCACCGGCTACGGCACGGACGGTTCCATCTGGGGCGGAGAGATCCTCGTAGCGGATCTGACGGGATTCGAGCGTGTCGGGCGCATTCGACCCGTCGCCCTCGCTGGGGGAGACGCGGCGGTGAGGGAGCCCTGGCGCATGGCTCTGTCCCACTTGATGGCGGCGGGGCTCGACACCCGTCGTGTCGATCGGCCCGGTCGCGCCATCGTGGAGAGCGTGATCCGCACCGGCTTCGCAACCGTCCCGACCTCGAGCGCGGGCCGGCTCTTCGACGCGGTCGCCAGCGTTCTGGGCATCCGCCACGTGAACAGCTACGAAGCGCAGGCGGCCATCGAGCTGGAGGCTCTCTCGCGCGTCGAGGGGCTCGAGCCCTATCCGATATCGATCGGTACGGCCGGCAAGGTCGCCGGGGACGAGATTCTCGAGATCGATCCCAGCGTCACCTGGAGAGCCATCGTGTCCGATCTGGAGCGCGCGGTGCCGGTCGCGGAGATCGGCGGGCGGTTTCACCTCACGCTCGCGTCGGCGATCGCGCTCGCCGTGGAGAACGTACGGAAGAAGACCGGCCTTCCGACCGTCGCGCTTTCGGGCGGATGCTTTCAGAGTCGTTTGCTCACCACCCTGACGGTGAGCCGGCTCGAGGCGTTGGGCTTCGAGACTCTCGTGCATCATCGTGTGCCACCGGGCGACGGCGGAATCTCCCTCGGGCAAGCCGCCGTGGCCGCCTGGAGCGGAGTTTGAGCGAATTCCCGGCTCCGGTTTGCGAGGCCTTGCGGACGGTGCTTATAGTCGTTTGGAGCTCGAGACGATGAAACGTCTCGTGAAAGGAGCGGCTTCATGACCGGTAGCACTTCCCCCGCGCCTCGAGGCCTCGACGGCGTCGTCGCGGCCGAGACGCGGCTGAGCCACGTCGACGGCCTCGCCGGACAACTCATCATCGGCGGGTACGCGATCGAGGAGCTGGCTGGACGGGTGAGCTTCGAAGAGGCCGCGCACCTGCTGTGGCGGGGCCGCCTGCCCTCTCCCGAGGAGCTCCAGGCGTTGACGTCGGCGATGGCCGCGAAGCGAAGCCTCCCCGAGAACACGCTCCAGGTAATCCGCGCCGCGGTCGATGCATCGCCGATCGACGCGCTGCGCATGGCGTCGGCGACCCTGTCGCTCGACACGACCAACCCGGACGACATCTCTCCCGAGGCCGACTTCAATCAGGCGATGATGTTGACGGCGCGGTTCCCGACGGTGGTGGCGGCGCACGCTCGCATCGCCGCGGGGAAAAATCCGATTCCGCCCCGCTCCGATCTCTCGCTGGGAGCCAACTTCCTCTACATGGTCCAGGGAAAGGACCCCGACCCCATCGCGGCGCGGGCGCTCGACACCTACTGGGTGACGGTCATCGATCACGGTATGAACGCCTCGACCTTCACCGCCCGGGTCATCGCGAGCACCCGCTCCGACATGGTGAGCGCGGTGACCGGAGCGATCGGAGCTCTCAAGGGGCCGCTGCACGGCGGGGCCCCGGGGCCGGTGCTGAACATGCTGGTCGAGATCGGCACCGCCGACAATGCCGAGCGGTGGATCCGCAACGAGCTGGCTCAGGGCCGGAGGATCATGGGCTTCGGTCACCGCGTCTACAAGGTGCGCGATCCGCGCGCCGAGGTGCTGAGCAAGGTGGCGGAGAGCCTGAGCTCGGCGTACCTGGAGGACCGCAAGCTGTACGAGCTCGCCCGTCACGTCGAGCAGCTCGCGTCGAGGCTCCTCGAAGAGCACAAGCCGGGGCGCAACTTGCGCACCAACGTGGAGTTCTACACGGCGCTCGTGTTACAGGCGATCGGTCTCGAGCCCCGGCAGTTCGTGGCGATGTTCGCCTGCGGGCGGGTCGCCGGCTGGTGCGCCCACGTCATCGAGCAGCATGCGGAGGATCACTTCATCCGGCCGCAGTCGCGGTACGTAGGACCGCGAGGTCTCAGAGTCGGGCGATAGTCCCTACTGCACGCAGACGACGCCGGCCGGCGCGCCGGTAGGTGCTCCCATGCGCTCGCTCTCCGAGGTCAGCTTCCGAAAGGCCAGGTGCTGCACCGCAGGCGGCTCGGTCGGTGACATCGTGAAAAACACGCCCACCGTTGCCTTCGCGCACTGGATGTTGAACTGACCGCGCATCCAGTTCTCAGGCATCACCGGGCCGGCGTCCGCGCACTCGCCGACCTCGTCCTTGAGCTTGCGGATCTCGGCCTGCCTCTGCTCGGACGGCTTGTCGAGGAAGAAGTTGACCGCCACGATCGGTTTCGCCTCCGCGTCGTCCCAGTGCTTCCACAGATTCAGAATGTGGTCGCGCATCTGCGATTGCAGAGGGGTCGGCGGCAGTTCGCGTTTGCGTAGTCCGCCGGTTTTCAGCATCCTGTCCCACGCCTCGCTGATCGGTTCCGAGGGGCCCGAATAGGTGAGAGTCGCCATCGCAAACATCCCGACGCCGTAATCCGGCAGCCATGCCATGTACGAACCGAACCCCGGCAGCCCACCGCCGTGCGACACGATGTGCTCGAAACGGCAATCGGAGGTGACGCGCAGCCCGAAGCCGTAGCCGGTCTCGGACGCCTGCACCGCGCCGTTCACGAGTTTCACCGTCAGGTTCGAAGGAGTCCACAGATGGGCCATCTCGCGCACCGAGGCGCGGTTGACCGGACCCTCCTCCGGGTCATCGCGCGGCGGCCAGGCAGAGAGATGGAAGGCGACGTATTTGCCGAGATCGTTGGCCGTCGTCAGCAACCCACCCATGGATCCGAATACGCCGTGCGGCAGGGGCGGCTCCTCAACGTACGTGCCGTCTGGCTTCAGGCGGTAGCCGATGGCGCGACTCGCCGCCGGGATGTCCGAGAATTCGTAAGTCGACCCGTCCATCTGCAGCTTCGCCAGGATTTCCTCGCGCATGTACTTCTCGTAGGGAACGCCGGAAGCCTTGGTGACGACGCGGCCCAGCAGAGCGAACGCGTAGTTGGAATATTCGTAGCGCGTTCCGGGAGGAGTGGAGAAGGGAATGCCTTTGGCCAGCCATTCGTCGAGCGTCTCGTCGGTGGCGCTCAGCTGCTGATCGCCCCACGGATTGTCCTCGGGAAGGCCCGCGCTGTGGCTCATCAGCTGTCGGAGGCGGATGGGCGGCGTGTCACGGGTAGGAAGCTCCATCCGCGCGAATTCCGGTATCCATTTCGACACCGGGTCTTCGAGCGAGAGTCTGCCTTCATCGCGCAGCTTCAGAATCGCGAGCGCGGTGAAGCTCTTCGTCATGGAGGCGATGCGGAACGCGGTGTCGGGTGTCACCTTCGCCTGCGACGAGCGGTCGCGGACGCCGAACGACTCCACGTGCGCCAGCCGGCCATCGATCACGACGCCCCACACCATGCCCGGGATCTTCTTGTCCGTGGCATAGGCGCGGAAGATCCGGTCGATCTCCGGCATCGCCGATTCCAGTTTCTTGACCCGATCGGGATCGGAAAAGCGCGGCGGCGGATACGCGTCGCTCGCGGCGAGCGTCGTTGTGGTGAGCAAAGCGAAGAGCGGGATGAGTCGCATGCTGCTACGATGCCACAGACGAACGAGATTCTCTAGAGCGAGACGTCCAACGTACGATAGAAAATTCTGCGTGCGGTCGGAAAGCGTCGCGACCGACGCATCTTGGGAGGGAGGTCGACTTCATGGCGATCGTGACCGCCGAGCTGCGAGAAGGAACCGTTGCCAACGTTCGTGCCCGGCAATTCTCCTGGAAGGGAGACGAGCCGCCGAGCGCGGGCGGCACCGACTCCGGGCCCACTCCTTATGAAATCCTCCTCGGGGCTCTCGCCGCCTGCACCGCCATCACCCTCAGGCTCTACGCCACTCACAAGGGAATCGAGCTCCAGGGAGTCGACGTCACCCTGGAGTTCGCGCGCGTGCACGCGGAAGACTGCGTCGACTGCGACGAGCGGGCCGACGGCCTCATCGAGCGCATCGAGTCCCGGGTGACGATTCACGGCTCACTCGACGAAGCGCAGCAGAAGCGGCTCACGCAAGTCGCCCAACGCTGCCCCGTCCACAAGACGCTCGTGCACGGAGCTCACATCGTCGATTCCATCACCTTTCAAACGAGCGTCTGAGGCCGATCGCCTCCGCCGACGCACTGACGGGAACGGCGTCGAAGTCGAGCTCGGGCACGTGCGCCATCGCAAGGTAGTAGGTCCCGGCTCCCACCGCGAACCCCACGAACCACGCGTAGTCGTACAGGAAGCGCAGCGCGGGCACGACGAGACCGACGAACGCGGCCCCGATCCCCGCGAGGAGGGCGCCGATGGCCTTCAAGTTGTATCCACTCGTGTACTCGTAGAGCCCGCCGCGCTGGTAGAGGTCATAGAGAGAGAGCTTCTGCCGGCGGATGAAGAAGTAGTCGACGATGAAGATGCCCGCGATCGGGCCGAGGAAACCAGAGTACCCGACGAGCCAGCCGAAGATATAGGTGCCGTAGTCCTGGAGGAGCTTCCAGGGCATCATCGCGATGCCGATGATGCCCGTGAGAATGCCGCCTCGAGCGAACGTCATGCGGCTTGGCCAGAGGTTGGCGAAGCCGTTCGCGGGCGCCACCACGTTCGCAGCCACGTTGGTGGTGAGGGTCGCGACGGTGAGTGCGAGGAGCGAGAGCGCGACGAGGACCGGGCTTTCGACCTTCGAGAGGAGCTCGACGGGGTCCCAGATGGGCTTTCCGAAGATGACCACCGTCGCCGAGGTGACCGCGACGCCGATGAAGGAAAAGAGCGCCATGGTGGCGGGAAGACCGATCGCCTGCCCGAGCATCTGCTCGCGCTGGCCGCGCGCGTAGCGCATGAGGTCGGGGATGTTGAGCGCCAGAGTCGCCCAGAAAGCCACCATCCCGGTGAGCGATGGCACGAAGAAGCGGAAGAATGCGGCGCCGCTCTGAAAGCGCCCGGGCTGAGAGAGGACGGGGCCGAATCCGCCGGCACGCGTGACGGCCCAGGCGAGAAGAGCGAGGCCGGAGACGATGAGAAACGGCGCCGCCCACGCTTCGAGAAAGCGAATCCCTTCGTGGCCTCGGACGATGATGTAGATGTTCATGAGCCAAAAGACCGCGAAGCAAATCCAGGGTCCGGCGGCGAACGAGCTCCATCCCGGGAAGATGACCTGGACGAGGGCGTTGATGGCGGCGCCGCCGATCCAGGTCTGGATTCCGAACCACCCGCAGGCAACGAGAGAGCGGAGAAGGGTCGGGACGTTCGACCCCAGGACGCCGAAGGAGACCCGGGCGAGCACCGGAAACGGGATTCCGTACTTGGTTCCCGCGTGGGCGTTGAGGATCATCGGAACGAGAACGATGAGGTTCCCGAGCAGGATGGTCAGGATCGCCTGCCACCAGGTCATCCCGCCGTCCACCATCCCCGCGGCCAGCATGTAGGTGGGGATACAGACGGCGAGGCCGACCCAGAGCGCGGCGATGTCGTACGTGCTCCAGGTTCTCTCCGAGGCGCGCGTGGGCGCGAGGTCCCCGTTATAGAGGTTCGGATCGGCCCCTTCCGCCGCGAGCTCGTACAGGCCCCGCGGCGTGCGGGACATCTTGCGGAGGTTGTCGGTCACACGGATTCGGTTCCGACCTCGATCAGCCTAGCTTCGACGCTGCCGTCGGGTTCGGTCCGGAGGGAAAAATCTCCTTGAACGCGACCATGAAACGGTTCATCTCGTCCGCCGTTCCCACCGAGACTCTCAGGTGCTCGAGCATGGGCGGGAACGGTCTTCCGACGAGCACTCCCCGCTTCTTGAAGTCCTCGATGACGGGCTGCACCTGCCGGCCGATATGGACCATGAAGAAATTGGTCTGGGAGGGAATCACTTCGAAGCCGAGTCCCTGGAGCTCGGAGGTGGTCTTGTTGCGGAGCTCGAGGGTGACCCGGCGCACTCTCTCCTGAGAGGCGGTGTCCTTCAGTGCCGCCACTCCACCCCACTTCACGACGGCGTTGATACTGTTCATGGCGTAGGGGCGCATCTCGTCGATCACGTCCTTGGGGGCGACGGCGTAGCCGAGCCGCATCCCCGCGAGGGCGGCGATCTTGGAGAAAGTGCGCGCGATGACGACCCGCCGGCCTTCGAGCACATAGGGAACCGACGTCGCGTAACCGGGGTCGTCGACGAAGTGGTGGTAGGCCTCGTCGATCAAGACGGGCACGTCCTCCGGAATCCCGTCGAGAAGCGCACGGATCTCGTCCTTGGTGACGACGACTCCGGTGGGGTTGTTCGGGTTGCACATGTAGACGAAGCCGACCTCGCGATAGTGCCGGTGGGTGGCCTGGATCATCGCGGGAATGTTCTGGCGGTAGTCAGGGAGCAGAGGGAGCTTGATCGCCTCGGATTTGATGCTCGTGGCGTGCCGGTACACGGACCCGTAGGAGGGCTCGACCCCGACGACCTTCTTGTCGCCCTGAAGGTAGGTCGTGCCCACGACGTCGAGGATCTCACCCGATCCCGCTCCGAGAAGCACGTTCTCGGGCTCGACCCCGTGGTGCTTCGCGATCTCCTCGTGGATGCCGCCGTCGGGATAGCCGTATCGGTTCGCGTACTTGAACGCCTTCGTCATCGCCTCCATGACCGAATCGAAGGGACCGTAAGGGTTCTCGTTGTTCGCGATCTTGGCGTACGCGTCGTACTCCTCGACCGAAGGCCGAACGCGCCTGCCCGCCTGAGCTCTCCCGCCCATCGCCGATGCTGCCTGTGCGGAAAGCGCGGACTCGGGCCGAAAGCCCAGGTAGCCGAGGGCCGCAGCCATTCCACCGACGAAGCGCCTGCGTGACATCTCGTTCTTGGTCATGAAAGTCTCCTCCGAGCTCGGCCGCTTCCGATTCCGGGCGGCAGGCGACAGCGATTGTAAGGGCGGGGCCCCCGGCGCGCAATCGGAAGGGTACGGCCTCTGTTAGAATCCTTCGATGAAAGAACCCGCCGGCTGGTGGGCGAAAGGCCTTCTCTTCGAGAACTGCAACTGCCAGCTCGTCTGCCCGGGGCACGTCCACTTCGAGCAGCTGTGCACTCATGAACGCTGCGTCGGCTATTGGGCGGTTCGCTTCGACGACGGCCGCTTCGCGGAAGTGTCGCTCGCGGGAGCTCGGGCGGTCATCGCCTATGACTCTCCTCAGAAGATGATCGAGGGAAGCTGGACCGAGGTCGTTCTCATCGACGCGCCGGCCGGCGACGCGCAGAGAAACGCGGTCGAGGGGATCCTGACCGGGCAGGTGGGTGGCCCGTGGGAGATTCTCGCTCGTTTCGTTTCCAACTGGCTTCCGACGCGGACCGCCGCCATCCGCATCGAGGAAGAGGAGCGCGGCAAGCGGGTCTCGGTCGACGGAATCCTCGACGCGAGCATCGAGGAGATCAAGGGCCGCGACCGCTCGAAGCCCGTCACCTTCGAGAACATGTACAATCAGATCCACCCGCCGACGCAGATGCTCGCGCGCGGAACGACGCGCTACGACGACGGCACGATCCGCGTGGATACCAAGGACACCCACGGCCTCTATTCGAGCTTTCACTGGCGCGTGGAGGGCTGAGCCCTGAGCTCCACCGCGACCGGCATATCTCACGATACCGTCGTTCGCGCCGAGCGATGGACGGTCGCGACCGGAGTCGTCGCCGTCTCTCTCGCCGCCTGGCTGTGGCTAGCCGGCGCCCACGCTCTTTCCGATCCGCAGCCGGTTTCCTGGCTCTCGTCGCGTTTTTTCCATATCGCCCTCATGTGGTGGGCGATGAGCCTCGCGATGATGCTTCCGACGTCTCTCCGTGGTTTCTCGTTCTCGCCGGCTTCGGTAGAAGGCGCGGGACCGTCGTGGGCTTCGGCGTCGGCTATCTCTCCGTGTGGCTCGGCTACGGCCTCGTCGCGGCGGCGTTACAGGTTGCGCTCCAGCATCTCGACCTCATCGGCGCAAACGACGCACTCGGAGCACCCCGGGGAGGCGCCATCCTCGTGGGCGCCGGGCTCTTTCAGTTGACTCCCCTCAAGAACGCCTGTCTCGACCGCTGCCGGAGCCCGTTCTCGCACTTCCTGACGCACTGGAACGACGGGCGATGGGGCTCGGTCGTGATGGGCGTCCGCCAGGGAATCGATTGCCTCGGGTGCTGCTGGGCTCTGATGGCGACGGCGTTGGCCCTCGGAGTCATGAACCTGCTGTGGATGGTGGCGCTCACGATCGTGGCAGCCGTCGAGAAGCTCGCGCCTCGGGGCGCGCTTCTCGGGCGCGGGTTCGGGCTCGCCTTGATTGTCTGGGGCCTCCTCCTCATCGTCGCCTGAGCCGAAAGAGTCGAACCTTCCGCCCAGGCGATGCGTAGGCAATTCTATGGAGAACTTTCTCTTCGACCTTCGCGTCGCCCTCCGGAGCCTTCGTAAGTCGCCGGGGTTCACCGTCATCGCCGTTTCCGTGTTCGCGCTGGGACTCGGGGCCGCCGTCGCCGTCTTCGGAATCGTCCAGAGCGTCGTCTTCCGGCCTCTCGGCTATCCCGACGAAGCGCGGCTCGTCGGAGTGACCAGCCTCCATCAGAGCGAGTCGCTCGAAGAGCGAGGGGACTTTCTTCCCGACTTCTGGTTCTGGCGACGGGAGAGCCGGTCGTTCGACGCGCTCGCGTTCTACGGCTGGCGCTCGATGACGCTCGACGAACCGGGAAAGGTCCAGAGCCTTCAATCGGTCGCGATCTCCGCGAACCTCTTTCATTTGCTCGGAATCGAGCCCCTGCTGGGCAGGTCGCTCGAGGCGGACGACGAAACTCCCGGACGGGGAAACGTCGCTCTCGTGAGCTACGCGTTCTGGAGTCGAGTCCTCGGGGGCACGGAGGACGCCGTCGGAAAGAGCCTTCGCATCGACGGACGACCGGTGACCATCGTCGGCGTCATGCCCCAAGGGACGAACGTGCCGTCGCGAGAAGCCGACCTGTGGCTTCCGGTGGGAGAGTTCGGCTATCAGAACACCGAGTTCGACCGGGAAGAACGCGACTTCCGGGTCATCGGCCGACTTCGCGAGGGCGTTTCCATCGCCGCGGCCCAGGGGGAGATGACCGAGCTCTCCGATACTCTGGCGAGCCTCTATCCGGAGACCAACGGGTCCTGGCGCGCGGCGGTCCATCCGCTTTCGGAGCTCGTCGTGGGACGGGCGAAAGCGCCGCTACTCCTCGCGCTCGGCGCCGTCGCCGTCGTCTTCCTCATCGCCTGCAGCAACATCGCGAACCTCTTCCTCATTCGCTCCGTTCGTCGATCGCGCGAGATTGCCATGCGCCGCGCTCTCGGCGCCGGTGGGGCACGTCTCGCGCAGCAACAGATCGCGGAAGGTCTTCTCGTGACCACCGCCGGGGGCAGCGCCGGCATCCTCGTCGCCTTCTGGCTCACCCGGGTGATTCTCTTCTACGAGCCGGGAATTCTCCCACGGAGGGACGCGATCGCTCTTGGACCCGAGACCATCGTCTTCGGCCTCGTGCTGATGCTCTTCGCCGCTGTGGTCTTCGGGGTCCTCTCCCTCGGTCGATTCCACGACCTGCCCGCTGCGCTGAAGGAAGGGACAGCCGGATGGGGGACAGCCGCCGCCAGAACCGTTGGCGCGGCGCGCTCGTCTCGGGGCAGCTCGCGCTCGCGCTCACCCTCCTCGTGGGGGCGGGAGTCCTGACGCGCGCACTCTACGGGCTATCTCGAGTCGACCCGGGGTTCCGATCCGAAGGGACTTACTCCGCCCACGTACTTCTCGACCCGGGTCGCTATCGCGAGCCGGAAAGCCGGCGCGTCTACTTTCGCCGGCTCGTCGAGGCGGTTCGCGCCGTTCCCGGAGTCGAAGCGGCGGCGCTCACCACCGCCACGCCCGTTCCCGGCATGGGCATCCAGATTCAGGTTCCCTATCGGGGTCTCGACGGCCCTCTCGTGACCGAGGCGGGGGCACCTCGAGCGGCGCTGCGGGTGGTGAGCCCCGGTTACTTCCCCACCATCGGCATCCCCCTCGAAAGGGGGAGAGACTTCGAGGCGAGGGACGACGAGCACGCGCCCGACGTCGCCATCGTCAGCGAATCTCTCGCGAAGAGCGCTTTTTCCGGTGAAGACCCTTTGGGCAAACGTCTCACGGTCGCCGCATACGGTCGAGTTCTGGATCTCGAGATCGTAGGGGTGTCGGCGGATACGCGCTTCGCCGGGCTCGACGAGGCCCCAAGGCCGGAGCTTTTCGTGCCTCACGCCCAGATGGCGTTCCGGGGCATGGCGATCGTCGCTCGAACGCGTCTCCCGCCGGCGAGCATCGCGGACCAGCTGAAGAAGACCGTTCTTTCGCTCGATTCCTCGCAGCCGCTGATGAGCGTCGATTCCCTCGAGGCCTCGCTTGCGCGGACGCTCGCGTTCGAACGTTTCTACTCTCTCCTGCTCGGGCTCTTCTCCGTCACGTCGATCGTGCTCGCCGCATCCGGCATCTATGGGGTCTTCGCCTACTGGGTCTCCGAGCGCCGGCGCGAAATGGGCCTTCGGATCGCTCTCGGTGCGAGACCCGGCGACGTCGTCCGCATCGTCGTCGGACGCGGCACCCGTATTACCGTTGTCGGGCTCGCGATCGGACTGGCGGCTTCGCTCGTTCTGTCCAGAGCGCTCGTCGGCAGCTTCCATGGAATCGAAGCGCGAGACCCGCTGGTGCTCGGATTGTCGCTCGCCCTGCTCGGTCTCGTCGCGATGGCCGCGTGCTACCTCCCCGCAAGAGAAGCATCGCACGTCGACCCGATGAGCGCCCTGCGCTCCGACTGATTAGAAATTAGGGACATGCGCTCCGACTGATTAGAAATTAGGGACAGGCACCTATTTTTCGAAAATCGTAAAATTAGTGCCTGTCCCTAATTTCTTGCTTCTCTAATTCGAAAGTCGTGCCTGTCCCTAGTTTCTTTGCTAATTCGCGGGGCGGTAGTCCATGCGCTCGAGAGCGCCGTTCCTCACGTCGATGTCGAGCTCGATGGGCTCGCAGCAGACCTGGCAGTCCTCGACGAAGCGCTGGCGTCCCGGCTCGAGGCTCACCGTCACCGCCGTGTGCTGGAGGCAATGAGGACAGCAGAAGACGACGGATTCTTCCACGAAAGTAAGCCCGCGCTACACCGCGGCGGGCTCTGGTCCGGTGGCCGACTCCTCCGCGGGCTGTTCCTGCCGGGCGGTTCTCTCCTCGACGGTGGTGTAAATGGTCGGGATGAGAATGAGCGTGATCAAGGTCGAGACCATGAGGCCGCCAATCACGACTCGCGCCATCGGCGCCTGGACCTCACCGCCATCTCCCAGTCCGAGAGCCATGGGAATCATGGCGAGGACGGTCGTGAGCGTCGTCATCAGGATGGGCCGGAGGCGCCGTCGTCCCGCGAGCTCGACCGCACTTCGCAGCGGCATCCCGTCACGGCGTCTGAGGAGGTTGGTGTAGTCGACGAGCACGATGGCGTTGTTGACGACGATGCCCGCGAGCATGATGACCCCGATGAAGGCCTGGATGTTGAACGTCGTGTTGGTGAGAAACAGCATCAGCACCACGCCGACCCCGGCGAGCGGAATGGAGAAGAGGATCACCAGCGGATCGCGGAGAGACTCGAACTGGGCCGCCATCACCATGTAGACGAGGATCACCGCGAGGATGAGGCAGAAGAGAAGACCCCGGAACGCCTTCTGCTGCTCTTCGTACTCACCGCCGAAGAGGATGGAGAAGTCGGGGGGAAGCGAGATCCCGCGAATGCCCGTGTCGATATCCTTCACGATGCTTCCGAGATCGCGGCCGGCGAAGTTGGCGGAGACGGTGACGAGACGCTCCTGATCTTTTCGCTCGATGCTCACCGGCCCCTCGCGACGCTCCATGTGGACGAGGCTCGCCACCGGAACGGTCCGTCCCATGGTTCCCACCGCGGTGTACATCGGGATCTGCTCGACCGAGGCCAGCTTCTGCCGGTCCGCTTCCTGGAGGCGCACGAGCAGGTTGTACTCGTTTCCGCCTTGCCGGAACATCGTCGCGATCCGGCCGCCCACCGTGGTCCGGAGGGCGTCGGCGACGTCCGAGACGTTCAAGCCCATCGTCGCGGCCTTCTCGCGGTCTACCCGGACGAGCATCTCCGGCATGCCTTCTTTACGGCTCACCTGAGCGTCGGTGATCCCGGGGACCGCCTCCACGATGCCCTTGACCTTGAGGGCGAGGGCGTTGGCCACCTGCAGATCGTGGCCGCGGATCTCGACCGAGATCCGATCCTGGCCGCCTCGTCCCATCCTCATCAGGAACATCCCGCCGCTCGAGCGCGCGAACGCGCGAACTCCCGGCCGGTGCATGAGCTTGGGCCGTAGAGCATTCGCGATCTCCTCGGTCGACCGGCTACGCTTCGATTTGTCGACCAGCTGGATCCGGAGGCTTGCCCGGTGGGTGGAGGACTCGTGCCAGCCGCCGCCCCCGATCTCGACGAGAACGTGCTCCAGCTCGGGCACTTCCCGATAGACCATTTGCTCGACCTCGGTCGCCACCGCGTTCGTGTTCTCCACCTGGGTTCCGGCGGGAAGCTCGAGACTCAGCCGAACCTCTCCCTCATCGGTATCTGGCATGAGCTCGAACCCGATCAACGGGGAGAGCGCGAGCGTACCGAGAAGGAGCGCACCCGTTCCCCAGGCGACGGCACGGCGATGACCGAGAGCCCAGTGAATGAGCTGCTGGTACTCGGAGTCGATCCGGTCGAGGATCTCACCGCTCCTGTGGACGACCTTCTGCAGAACCGGATGACGACGGGGATCGGGCTCGCTGATGGTGAGGTATTTCGAGCAGAGCACCGGGATGATGGTCAAGGCCACGACGAGCGAAGAGAAGAGGGAGAAGGCAATCACGTAGGCGAGCTGCTGGAACATGATCCCGGACATTCCGGAGAGGAACACCAGGGGGACGAAGACCGCCACCGTGGTAAGGGTCGAGGCAACGATCGCCGTCGAGACTTCACTCGTTCCCTCGACGGCGGAGTCGATGCGCGAGCCGCCCGCCTCGCGATGCCGGAAGACGTTCTCCAGGACCACGATGGCATTGTCCACCAGCATGCCCACCCCGAGAGCGAGGCCGCCGAAGGACATCGTATTGAGGGTGAACCCGTAGAAGTACATCAGGGCAAACGTCGAGATAACCGCGATCGGGATCGAGACCGCGACCACCAGCGTGCTCCGTACGTTCCTCAGAAACACGAAGAGAACGAGGATGGCGAGGATCGATCCGTAGAGGGCGGAATCGCGGACGTTGTCGATCGACTGCTCGATGAACTTGGACTGGTCCATCAGGGGCAGGACCGAGACGTCGGGATAGTCCCGGTTGATGCGCTCGAGCTCGGCCTTGACCGCCTGAGCGACGGTAACGGTGTTGGCTCCGGACTGCTTCGTCACCGACAGACGCATTCCGGGCTTTCCGTCCACCCGCACCATGTCGCGGACCTCTTCGTGCGAGTCCTCGACCCGGGCCACGTCTCTCACGTAGACGGGAACACCGTCCTTGATGGTGAGAACGATGTTCTCGATCTGGGACATGTTCTTGAACTCGCCCTGGGTCCGAAGAAGGAGCTCGAAGCTCCCCTCCTTCACCGGCCCGACCGGCTCGTTCAGGTTCTCGCGACGGAGCACGTCCACGACGTTTCGAATCGAGAGGTTGTAGCCCCTGAGCTTTTCGAGAGACAGATCGACGTGGATCTCGCGTCGGAGACCTCCGCGGATGTCCGCCGAGGCCACTCCCGGCACCCTTTCCAATCGGTAAAGGATCTGATCCTCCACGAACTGCCGGAGGTCCTTGGGATCTCAATCCCCCGAGACCGCCATGAAGAGGATGGGAAACTGCGAAACGTCGAACTTGAAGAGAGTCGGGGGCTCGGCGTCCTCGGGAAGTGTCCTTCGCACACGATCGATCCGCGTGCGGACCTCGTTGGCCGCCTCGTCGAGATTGGTGCCCCACTCGAACTTGACCTGAACGCGACTCTGGCCTTCCGAGGACGTGGCGGTGATCTCTTCCACGCCCGGAGCCGAGCTCACCGTTCGTTCGATGGGCCGGGTGATGAGGGTCTCCATCTCCTCCGGAGCGACACCGGTGTACTCGGTGAAGACGGTGATGGTCGGGAACTCGACGTCGGGCATCAAGTCCACGGGAAGCTGCCAGAACGAAATGGCGCCGAGAAGAATGGCGACCGCGGCCACCATGTAGACGGCTATCGGTCTCCGAATGGCGAAGCGCGGCAAGCTCATCGGCGATCAATCTCCTTCGGGGTGAAGAATGCTGACGGCGTCTCCGTTCTGGAGCAGGTTGGCTCCACGAGTGACGACCGTAGCCTGCTGGTCGAGGCCTTCGACCACCTCGACAGTATCTCCCTCGGTGAGGCCGGTCGTGACCGGTTGAAAGCGCGCCATCTCCTGTTCGACGACGAAGACGCCCAATTGTTCGTTTCGGTAGATGAGGGCGTCACGGGGAACGAGAAGCGCCTCCCGCTCGGTGGTGAGGTTCAAATCCACACGGGCGAACATCTCCGCCTTGAGATGCTCGCCGGAGTTCTCGAGCTCGATCTCGACCGGCGCGGTCCGTGTCTGCGAATCGAGCATGGGTGAGATTCGGACCACGCGTCCAGCGAACTCCTCGCCCGCGAGCGCGTCGACCGTCACCTTGGCCGTACCCCCGACGTCGATCTTGTTGATCTCCCGCTCGGGGACGTTCACCACCGTCAGCATCGTCGAGAGGTCGAGGACGAGCACGATAGGAGTGATCGCGGAGACCATCGTTCCGGGATCCACGTGCCTGGTGGCGACGATGCCGGTGAGAGGAGAGAGAATGTCGGTCTGGCTCAGTCGAATGCGCAGCTCCTCGAGCCCGGCCTCGGCCTGGGCCACCTGAGCCTGGGCGAGACTCATCTGGGCCCGGGTGACTTCGACGCCCATCTCCGCCGTCTCGCGCTGTTGCGAAGAAACGACCCCGTCCTTCTCGAGATTCCGATAGCGCTCGAGCTCCGCATCCCGGTTCTTCAGCTCCGCCTCCCGCTGGGCAAGGGAGGCCCGAGCCACCTGTAGAGCCGCTTCCGCGCTCCGAACCTGCTGCCGGATCTCGTCGTCCTCGAGCCGGGCGACAACCTGGCCCTCCCGAACTCGATCCCCGCGGTCCACTCGCAGCTCGACGAGACGACCGCTCACCTTGGGGGTGATCTCGACCCGCTGTTTGGCGCGGAGGGACCCCACGAGGGAGACCCGTTCCATGATGGTCTTACGCTCGGGGGAGGCGGCCTCGACGAGCTGCGCCCGGGACATCCCACCACCGGGTCGCGCCGGGCCCGACTCACCCTCCGCTAGTGCCTGGTAGAGACGGAAGGCGAGGAACCCCCCGAGTACCACCCCGACGACCCATATCCAACGACGTCGATTCATTGAATCCTTACCTGTCCAAGAGTAGACGCTCGAACGAGCGTCATTCTTTCAAGATAGGCCGAAATTTCTGGCCCCGCACGACTTTTTGCGCAAAATCCCCCTCCCGCCTGGGGAGAAAGCGGCGAAAACCGGGCGATTTGGGTGAATCGGGTCTCACCTCCGGCGGATGTCGGCCGAACCCTTCCAGGATTTCCTCCAGAAACGGGAGCATCCGGACCACCCGTCGGGTGCGGATGACCCAGTCCCACATGGGCTCGAGCTTTTTCCACCCGACGGCATAGGCGGCGTGGCGAAGCCTTCCAAGCCAGTCGGTCTTCGTCATCGACCCGCGAAAGATGGAGCGCCAGCGATAGAAGTCGCGATACGCTCGCCAGTAGCCCGCCTCGAGAGAATCCGCGCTCATCCCCCGGGTCCGGAAGACGACGTGACGCGTATCGTAGAGGTCCCAGTTCCGGTGCACGAGGCGCTTCGCAGCCTCTATGCGCGCGAAGAGCACCGTTCCCGGGTAGGGCGTCAGGATGTGGAACGTGGCCGTCTCGATCCCCTCGGAGACCGCCCACGCAACCGTTCGATCGAAGACGCTCTCGTCGTCCTCGTCCATGCCGAAGACGAAGCTCCCGTTCACCATCACCCCGAGGTCGTGGAGCCTCCGAACTGCCTGCGCGTAATCGCGGCGAAGATTCTGGCGTTTGTTCTGCGCGGCGAGACTTCGAGGGTCGAGCGTCTCGAAGCCGACGAAGAGGCTCCTCAGTCCCGCCGCCACGGCTTTTTCCAGAAGCCTCGGTCTCAGCACCGAGGCCACGGTACCCGCCGCCTGGAAGAGGCGTCCCATCCCCTTCATCCCTTCGAAGAGCTCGCAGGCGAACTTCTCGTTCCCGAAGAGATGGTCGTCGAGGAAATAGAGGTGGCGGCCGGGCAAGCAATCAATCTCGGCGAGCGCGGCATCTACGGACTGCGTGTAGAAACTCCTGCCTCCCTCGAAGAACGCTTCCTTGTAACAGAAGTCGCAGGCGTGGGGGCAGCCGCGCGAAACGACGATGGAGTTCGGCACGAGATACAGGTGTCGTTTGATAAGGTCGCGCCGTATCGGAGGAAGCCCCGCGAGCGAACGGACGCGGGAGCGATAGACCTTCTTCGCCTGTCCCCGCCGCAGGTCGGCGAGAAACGCCGGGAAGGTGTCCTCTCCCGGACCGACGAACACGGCGTCCGCATGCGCCGCGGCCTCCTCGGGAAGCGACGTCACGTGTAGACCTCCGAGCACGACCGGCACTCCCCGTGAGCGGTAGAGGTCGGCGATCTGGTACGAGCGCCTCGCGGAGGTGATGTAGACCTGAATCACGACGAGGTCGGGCGCGGGCTCGTCGTCGAGCCGAAGCTCCTCCACGTGCTCGTCCTGAATCTCGACCTCGTCGTCCGGGCTCAGATACCCCGCGAGGGTCGCGAGGCCAAGGGGCGGGAACAACGAGTATTTGATTGGACGGAAGTATGGACTCTTGGCCTCGGTCAGCGCGGGGAGAATCATCTTCACCTTCATTCGTCAGTCCTTTCCGGAGCTCTCGCGCGAGCGTAGCCGTTCCCCTCGCGGGTGAAATGACCGTGGGGTGAGAGGAAGGTGAGCAGAGCGTCACCCTTCCATCGAGGATGGAATCATTCGGGCGGAAAGGGGTGGACGGAGCTCGGGAGTCTATTCCGCGGAGAGGGCGCGTACCGGCTGGATGTGAGAGGCCCTGCGAGCGGGGAGGTAGGTCGCGACGAAAGCGACGGAGACGAGAACGCCCACGATCGCGAGCAAGAACGACGGGCTGATCCCGTAAGCCCCCGAGAACGCCGCGCCGACGGCACGGTTGAGCGCGAAGGCGAGGGGCGATCCGATTAGAAGCCCGAGCGCTGCCAGCCGCAGCCCCTGCCGAGCCACGAGCCGAATGACGTCGCGCCCGGCGGCGCCGAGCGCCATACGTATCCCGATCTCTCGCGTCTTCTGCGCGACGCCGTGGGCCATGACCCCGTAGATCCCGAGAGCGGAGAGAAACAGAGCGGTGGCCCCGAACAGGGTGAGAACGAGGTTAATCGAGCGCGGACCGGACAGTTGGGTCGCGATGTGCTCTTCCAGCGTCTGGATCGCGGCGACCGGCTGTTCGGGGTCGACGGTCCAGACGGCGGCCCGCAGGCGAGGAGCGAGGGCCTGGACGGCGGCGTCGGTCCGAAGGGCGAGGCTCATGCTGCGGACCGGCTGCTGCTCCATCGGGAGGTAAACGACCGGGCCAATCTTCCCCCCTTCTTTCTCGGGCATCCGGGTCTGGAACACGTCGCGTGAGATCCCGACGATACGGCGGGACGTCTTCAAGAGTGTCACGGTCTTCCCGATGGGGTCCTCGTCGGGAAAGAAGCTATCGACGAAGCTCTCGTTCACCACCGCGACCGCTTCCGAGTCCTCGCGATCGGCCTCGGTGATGCCGCGCCCTCGTAGAACGGGGACCTCCAGCGTGGCGAAGTACGAGGCGTTCACCGCCTCCCACCCGGTCCGAGGCTCTTCGTTGTAGCGGGATATCGGGCGCCCGTCGATCACGAGAATCGGTCGTGCTGACGTCGCGGCTCCGGGGAAGCTCGTTCATCGCCGCGACCGCCTCGACCCCGGGAATTTCCCCGATGCGCTGGAGCACTTCGCGGTAGAAGAGCCGAACGTCCGAGGACTCGGGATGCCGGTTCTCGGCGACATTGAGCTGGGCGGTGACCACACCCTCGACGCGGCAGCCGGGGTCTTTCAGGACGTAGGTGTCGAAGACGCTGACGAGGGCGCCCGAGCCGACGAGGAGCGCGAGCGCCGCCGCGAGCTCCGCGACGACGAAGGCGTTCCGGAGGCGATTGCGCCTGCGACCCACGGTCCCACCGCGGGTCGTCTCTCCCAGACCTTCCCGGATGTCGTCGCCGAAGGTATGGAGGGCGGGCGCGATTCCGACGACGATTCCCGCGAAAATCGAGATCACGAGCGTATAAACGAGAACGGTCGTGTCGAGAGCGGGAAGGAACGAGCGCGGGAGCTCGGCGGGCATCGACTGGCGGAGCGCGCGCACCGCGTAGACTGACCCGAACGTCCCGAGAGCACCTCCGAGAAGCGACAGCAGCACGCTCTCGGTGAGGAGCTGCCTCAAGATGCGCGAGCGGCCGGCGCCGAGGGCCGTCCGCACCGCGACCTCGCGCTGACGCTCCTCGGCGCGGGCGAGAAGCAGGTTCGCGATGTTGGCGCAGGCGATCAGAAGAACGAACGACGCCACCGTCAGCAGGATGTACATCAAACGAGTGTCGGTCCGCCCCGGAAAGTAGTCGCGAAGTCCGATCGCCGCGACGCTGTAGCCTTCGTTCGCCTCGGGATGCTCGGAGGCGAGCCGGGAGGCGACGGTGGCGAGCTCGGCCTGAGCTTCCTCTACCGTCTTTCCCCGTTTCAGCCGGCCGACGGCGAGGATACTTCGCTCACGGTCGTCCCGGCGGTCCGCCCAGTTCGTAGGGCGATACAGATCGACGTTCGCCGGCAGGAAATCGAAATCCTCGGGCATGACACCCACGATCGCGTGGGCCTTCCCGTCGATATCGATGGATTTCCCCAGAACGCCACGGTCCTGGCCGAAGTACCGCTGCCAGAACGGATAGTTGAGCACGACGACGTCGCCCTTCCCTGCCACGCCCTCGGCGGGATCGAAATCACGGCCGATCATCGGACCTCGCCCGAGCACCGAAAAGGTCTCCGGGCTCATCGTCACCATCTGGACGCGCTCAGGCGCCTCTCCCCCGGTCACGTTCGCGGGGAGGACGTCATAGGCGACGAGCTGATCGAAGACCGTCGCGCCCTCCTTGTAATCGAGGAAGTTGCCGGGAGACAGGCTTTCGTAATCGGTGCTCTTCTGATGAATCTCCCGCAGGAGCACCAGCTCGTCCTGGTTCTCGTAGGGAAACGGAGCGAGAAGAAACCCGTTGGCGACGGCGAACGTCGTCGTGTTGGCCGCGATACCGGCAGCGAGCGAGACCACGGCAACCGCGACCACCAAGGGCGCCTTCGCGAGCATCCGCAGCCCGTAGCGAACGTCCTGCAAGAAATCCAGCATGGCTTCTATGGGATACGGAACGCTCCCGTCGAAGGTTCCCGCGCCTCGAGCGGCTCAGTCCCGCGCCTGAATCGAGGCGATCGCCTGATCGGCGGCCCGCTGAATGTCGTCGCGGGGTGAGCGCAATCGGGAAGCCTCCTGGAGAAACGGAACGTCCGCGCGCGACCCGAGCGAGCCAATGGCGCGCAGCGCTTCCTTTCGCGCGACGTAGCTCGAGTCGCGCTCGAATCTTTCCTTCAGGAAGGGCACGAGCTCGCGAGAGCCCGAGGTCCGGAGCGCTCGGAGAGCGGCGGCACGGACCCACGAGCTCGGGTCGAGTGCGGCATCGCGCAGGAGACCGACAACGGCATCAGCTCCATTCTCGCCGAGGGCGTCGATCGCGGCCGCGCGTACGGCCCAGAAGTCGTCGTCACGCGCCGCCCGGGTGAGTGCGTTCTCGACGGACACCTCCGAAGCTCGAGCTGCGAGCTCGGAGGCCGCCCACATCCGTCCCACGACGTCGTCGTGCTCGAGCTGGTACGAGAGCTCCTCGAGGCTCTTGTCGAACGTCCACTCCTTAAGAAGGTGGTTGCCCTCGTCGAACCGGACGAGCTCGGGAGGCTCGGCGACGTCGAGCTCGTACCGCTCGTTCTTCTCGTCGACCGAAAGATGCTCGACGGTCTTTCCCGCCGTGGTGACCACGGCCACGTCGAGCGGGGTCCGGAAAACGGGAACGTCCCCGCTCGTGTCCTGCGTCTGGCGCACGCGCAAACGGAGCTTTTTCGCCGAAGCATCGTACAGGTACGACACCTCGAAAACGGGGTGTCCGGGATGAAAGACCCATTCGTCGAAGAACCAATCCATGTCCCGCCCGGTGGACTCCTTGATCGCTTTCATGAGGTCGTGGGTGTCCACCGGCTGGAACGCGTTCGCTTCGAGAAAATGGGTCATCGCCCGCCGGAAGCTCGCGTCTCCCAGAATCCATCGCAGCATGCTCAAGACCACCGCGCCTTTCTGATAGGTGTGGCGGTCGAAGTTGTCGTTGGGATAGCGCCAGTGATGGGAGACGATCGGACGCTGATAACGCTCGTGCGCTTCTCTCAGATAGGCTTTCTTCTTCTCGAGCAGATCCACCGCCGCCTCGTCGTCGCCGCGATCGTGCCTGACGAACAGGTACTGCCCGTAGGTCGCGAAGCTCTCCGAGAGCCAGGTCTCGCTCCAATCGCGATAGGACACGACGTCCCCCCACCACTGGTGCGCCGCCTCGTGGGCCACCAGATCGACGCTCGAATAGTTCTGCTCGGCCGCCTCGTCGTGGATCGTCGACTCCCCGATGACCGTGGCGGTCGTGCTCTCCGCGCCTCCACCGATACCGGGAATGGTGATCTGGTCGTACTTGGCCCACGGGTAGGGAAATCCGAACTCCTCGTCGAAGAACGCGAGGATCTCGGGAGTCTTCCCGAACGAGCGCAGCGCGTCGCCTCGGTCTTTCTCGTACACCCAATAGTGAACGGGCAGCTCGCCGAGCGCGTCGTCGAGCACGACGTAAGGGCCCGCGACGAGGACGAAGAGATAGGTAGGGTGCGGGATCTCCTGCGACCACACCCAGGTACGGGTACCTTTTTCCGGTCCGTCGCGGGTTTCCACCAGTCTCCCGTTCGAGAGGACCCGGTAGTCGTCCCTCACGGTGACGATGGTCTCCTGCGTGGCGCGATCGTTGGGGTGGTCATAGCAGGGGAACCAGTGACGCGCCCCTTCGGGAAACGACAACGTGTTGACGAGGGCAGGATGGCTCGCGGTCTCCGGCTTGAAGTCGAGACCGAGATCGTAGCCCGCCGACATCCCGTACTTCTCCGGGTCCACGTCGACGTCCTTCGCGTCGTAAGTAACGGTCACCGACGTCGTCTCGCCGTAGCGCAGGGGGCGAGACAGTCCGATCGCGAGCGTACCGTTCGCCTGCTCGAAGGGAAGAGACGCGGCATCGGCTCCCGAGACCGCTCGAACGACGAACGTTTCGGCGTCGAAACGCACCCTTTCGAGATCGTCCCGGAGCGAGGAGAAGGTGATGGTCGTACGGCCCCGAAACGAACGGTCCTCCTGCTCGAGCGTGAGCTCGATACGGTAGTGCCCGACGTCCACCTCACGGCTCCGCTCCTCTCGAAGCGGCCGCGAGGAGACGTCGATTTCCTGAGCGTACGAGCAAACGGAAACGAGGAGAGCAGCGAGAACGAGCGCTCGAGAGATCCGCGGCACGCGACTCAGCCGTTGAAGATCTCGCGAAAATAGCGCAGCCAGTTCTCTCCGAGGATCTTCGCGATCTCCCCGTCCTGGTAGCCCCGGCGGTGGAGCCCGTGGGCCACGTTGCGGAACCGCTCGGGCTCGTCGAGTCCCTCGACCCAGGGAGGCCAGCGCACGTGGTACGAGGGCTTGAACATCTCCAGGCGCGGGACGTACCAGTTCTCCCGCGTCGCCCAGGACTTGAGCCCGCGGATCTGAAAATCGGTCGCGAGACCCACGTGATCGATTCCCCCGACTTTCACCGCGTGGTGGATGTGGTCCAGATAGTCCTCGATGGTGGTATCCGGACTCGGACCGACGAAATAACCGAGGGCGGTGATCCCGGTGACGCCGCCGCGCTCCGACATCGCCCGGATGAGCTCGTCGGATTTCGCGCGGGGGTGGTCCTTATAAATCGCCTCGCAGAACGTGTGGGTGAACGCCGCGGGCTTCCGGGAGACCGCGATGCCATCTGCCGACGTTTTCGGGCCGCAGTGCGACAGGTCCACGATGATGCCGAGCTCGTTCATTCGCTCCACCGCAGCGACCCCGTAATCGGAAAGGCCGGCATCGGTCCTCTCGGTGCATCCGTCTCCGAGAAGGTTCCTCGCGTTGTAGGTGAGCTGGATGCAGCGAGTCCCGAGCTCGTGGAGCGCGTCCAGGTTCTCCACCTTCCCTTCGAGCATGGTGGCATTCTGGAACCCGAAGACCACGGCCATCTTGCCCTCTCGCTTCGCCTGCTCGATATGGGCGGCCTTCGTCGTCCGAAGGAGCTTGTCGGGATTCTCGCGGATTCTCTCGTTCCAATCGGAGAGGGCGCCCATCGCGACCTCGAATCCGGAGCTGGAAAGGGTGGTCTGGATGCCGGTGTAGCCGGACCGCTTCACGGCGGCGTACTCGACCTCGTCCCACTCGCGGCCGACGGCGAGCGAGTCGATGACGATGGCCTCGTCGAAGAGTCAATCGATGCCCGCGTCCGCGCTCAGAGCCCCGTAGGGGAACATCGCACCCGCGGCCATGGCTTTCAGGAACCCCCGCCGTTCGACTGCCACGTCGTCCTCCTTCCCGCGCCTGCACATCTTACGGCCACTTCCGCGACGCTACAACCGCCGCGTTTTTGACGCGAAAGACCGCACCGCAGTATGAATGACGCAACGAAGGAGACCGATTCGATGCATAAGCGAGCCGTGAGGTTGACGTGGTCGGTGGCAGCGGCGGCCGTTCTTCTCTGCTCCCCCTCGCGACAGTCGGCGGGAGCGGAAGAAAAGGGGAAACGCGCGGCCACGAGTGCTGCGGATCTCGCCTGCGATCCGCGAAACGGCGACATCACGCTACCCGACGGCTTCTGCGCCATCGTGTTCGCCGACAATCTCGGCGCCGCCCGCCACCTCGCCATCACCGACAGTGGCGACGTGTACGTGTCGATGAGTCGGGGTAAGGCGGCGATCGTCGCTCTCCGCGACGCGGACGGCGACGGGCGGGCCGACGTGAAGGAGGAGTTCGGCGATCATTTCGGCACCGGGATCGGTCTTCACGACGATTATCTCTACGAGAGCGACAGCCGATCCGTCGTTCGTTACCGGTTGACCCAGGGAAAGCTCACGCCCGACGGCGCTTACGAGAAGCTCATCGAGGAGTTCCCCCAGCAGAGGGCGCACAACGCCAAGTCCTTCGCCTTCGACGACCAGGGTCACATCTTCGTGAACGTCGGAGCCCCTTCGAATGCCTGTCAGGTCAAGGATCGCGTCAGGGGCGAGCCGGGCCAGAGTCCCTGCCCGCAGCGCGAATGGCAGGCTTCCATATGGAAGTTCGACGCCGGGAAACTCGGCCAGACGCAGCGAGACAACGGCACCCGGTACTCGAGCGGCATCCGCAACTCCGTCGCGATCGCATGGGATCCGGCCTCGAAGAGCGTCTATGTCGTCCAGCACGGCCGGGATCAGCTCCATACCGTCGCGCCCGAGCATTTCGACGATGAACGACAATGCCGAGGCCCCCGCCGAGGAGCTCTTGAAGCTCTCCGACGGGGCGGATTTCATGTGGCCCTATTGCTACTTCGACCCCCGCAACGGAAAGAAACTTCTCGCTCCCGAGTACGGAGGGGACGGACAGAAAGTCGGGGATTGCGACCATGCCCCGCGCCCCCTCGTCGCCTTCCCGGGCCACTGGGGTCCGAACGATCTTCTCTTCTATACCGGGACCCGGTTTCCGGAGAAATATCGCGGAGGCGCCTTCGTCGCTTTCCACGGATCGTGGAACCGGGCGCCGTTGCCCCAGGGTGGTTACAACGTCGTCTTCGTTCCGATGCGAAACGGCGAGCCCGCGGGTGATTGGGAAGTCTTCGCCGACGGCTTCAAGGGCAAGGATCCGCTCGAGCGGCCGAACGACGCTCGGTTTCGTCCGACCGGACTCTCCCAGGGGCCGGACGGCTCGCTTTACATCGCCGATTCGGAGAAGGGACGGATCTGGAGGGTCATTTATCGCGGAGGAACGCCGTGACCGACCGCGGCTGGGCCCGGATGTTCGCCCGCGTGATGGTGGGCATCATCTTCTTCATGGCCGGCTACTGGAAATGTTTCGAGCTCACCCCGATGCAGCACGCCCGGGGCATGTTCGTGGAAGGTTTCGCCAACACCTGGATTCCCACGTTTCTCCTGTGGGCGCTCGGGCTCTCCATTCCCGTGGTCGAATTCGTAGCCGGCGGCCTTCTCATCATCGGGTTCCGCACCCGCGAAGCGCTCCTCGCCATCGGCGTCATCCTCCTCCTCGTGACGTATGGCCATACCCTGCAGGAGCCTCTCTACAGCATCAAGGACCACATTCTGCCCCGTACGCTCCTGATGCTCGCCGCTCTCGTTCTTCCCGCGGACGAGGATCGCCTGACGTTGGACTACTGGCTCCTCCGGCGAGCGTCCCGCTCGACATCCTGACGGCCACCGCACGGGCGGGATGGGTCAAAGCGACGTCGCTGGTGGAAGGGATCCACCAGTACGACGAGAGATTCGCTCCGCACGGCGCACCGTGCAGTAGATTCCCGCTCTTCTCGCGTTGGCACGGCAAATGCAGTAAATCTCAATCAGAAGGGCTCCGAAACGGCTCGTGACGAGACGCCTCGACCCATTGCGGGAGGTCGAAATGTCTACGCATTCCTTCGAGCTCGACTCGATACTGACGGACACACTCGTAGAATCGAACGCCCGAGGTATCTCCGGGCGATCGATCCTCTTCAAGCTTCTGGCCGTCGGCATAGAAGCCTCCGCGCTCGTCTTGCTCCTCGCAATCCCGCTCTTGACCGTCGACGGTTTGCCGGCTCCGGCCTCGAGCGCGATCATGACGTTCGCCGCGCCGCCGCCACCTCCTCCACCGCCACCGCCGCCGCCTCGTCCCCCGGGGCCGACTCCGAAAGCGAGACCGGTCCGCACCGCTTCCGTCATCGAACATCACGAGTCGAAACGGCTGGTCGCACCGAGACTGATCCCTTCCGATCGTTTTCTGGCGCCGATGCCCCTTTCCGATACGAGCGCGGCTGACCTCTCGGAATTCGATGCCGGCGCTTCCGGCGGCGTCCCGGGCGGTGTGGTCGGCGGAGTCCCCGGCGGTATACCCGGGGGTTCGTTGGGTGGAGTGCCGGGCGGGATGCCCGGCGCACCGGCTCCCGAGGTCTATCGTGTAGGAGGCGATATCGCCCCGCCCAAGAAAATCAAGGACGTGGCCCCGACCTATCCCCTCGCCGCGCGGTTGGCCAGAGTCGGCGGCAGCGTCGTGCTCGATGCGCTCATCGACTCCCACGGCAAGGTCGCTCACGTAGACGTGGTGAAATCGATTCCCTTGCTCGACGAGGCCGCGGAGGATGCCGTGAAGCAGTGGCGCTATGAGCCGACGACGTTGAATGGTCAGGCTGTCCCCATCGTCATGACGGTGACGGTCAACTTCGGGATCGCATGAAACGCCGCTAACGACTCCACCCTTGACAGGGGGTTCGCACCCGCTCTAAGCTCCGCCCGATGGTATTCGGGCAGTCCGACCTCCGTAGCTCAGTCGCGATGCAGATGTGCATTTGCATCGGTACGACTACCCGGAGGTGCGGGCGGCCCCGTTAGCGAAACGCGAACCGGAAAAAGCCCCGCACCCGAAAAGGTGCGGGGCTTTTTTTTTGGCGTCAGGTCCCCATCAGAAGGAGGCAAGACCATGTCCGAGCCAGACCGGAGCAAAGAACGGAAGAAGGTGAGTCTGCGCGATCTCGCCGCGAGAAAAGCGAGCGGCGTTCCCATCACCATGATCACCTGTTACGACTACTCGATGGCTCATTTCGTGGAAGAGGCCGAGGTGGACATGGTGCTCGTGGGCGACAGCCTCGGCATGACCATGCTCGGCTATTCCGGAACCCTGCCGGTCACGATGGACGACATGGTTCGCCATATCCAGGCGGTGCGGCGAGGTTGTCCCACCGGGTGGGTCGTCGGCGACATGCCCTACATGAGCTACCAGCCTTCCGACGAGACCGCGGTGCGGAACGCGGGCCGCCTGATGGCCGAGACTCAATGCGACGCGGTGAAGCTCGAGGGCGGCCGCGAGATGGCGGGCCGCGTTCGGGCGGCCGTCGAGGCTGGAATTCCAGTCATGGGACACCTCGGCCTCACTCCTCAGAGCGTCTCGGCGCTGGGGGGCTTCCGGGTGCAGGGCCGCGAGGCGGGACAGGCCTCCCGTATCGTCGAGGACGCCCGAATCCTGGAGGAGGCGGGGGCGTTCGCCATCCTGCTCGAGCTCGTTCCCGACCGCGTCTGCGAGATCGTGACCGCGCGCGCAACGGTTCCGATCATCAGCCTCGGCTCGGGACCTCACGCGGACGGGCAGCTCCTCATTTTTCACGACATGTTCGGTCTCTACCCCAACTTCACACCGCGCATGGCCAAACAATACGCCGACGCCGGAGCGGTCATCCGAGATGGTTTGCATCGCTACGTATCCGAGGTGAGGGCGCGACAATTTCCCGAGCCGACCAACTGGTTCCGGATCAAGGACGAGGAGATCGACGAGCTGAAGCGCAGGCTTACGCCGTCGTCGTCTTGAACGACGTCACCCCAGAAATCGATAGCCGAGCTTGTGGACGGTGATGATGTATCGAGGGCGGGAAGGATTGGGCTCGATCTTCTGGCGGAGACCCGAAACGTGCACGTCCACCGTCCGCGAGTAGGGCATGGCGTCGTAGCCCCAGACCCGGCTCAACAGCTCGTCGCGGCTCAGCGTGGCTCCGCGATTCTCGATGAAATACTTGAGCAGCTTGAACTCCAGAGCGGAGAGCTCGATGGGAGATCCGCTCTTGGTGACTTCGGCCTTGCGGAAATCCACCTCGATCTCGTCGAAGGCGTATCGCTCGGCGGAAGGCATCTTGCTCTCGGGATGGGAATCGGCGCGCCTGAGAAGCGCCTCGATCCTCGCGGTGAGCTCCATCATGTCGAAGGGCTTCGTGAGGTAGTCGTCGCCTCCGAGCTTGAGACCCACTACCTTGTCCGCCACCTCGCCTCTCGCGGTGAGGAAAAGGATGGGCACCTGAGAATTTCCCGTTTTGTTGCTCCGAAGCTCGCGACAGACGTCGAAGCCGCTTCTCCCCGGAAGCATCACGTCGAGCAGCACGAGATCGAACGTGCTCTCGGAAGCTTTCCGCAGGGCCTCGTCCGCGTCGCGCGCCGCCTCGACGTCGTAGCCCTCGTTCCGGAGCCGGTCGGTCAGAGTGAGAACCAGCCCCGGCTCGTCTTCCACCAGGAGGATCCGCTGTCGAGTCACGTCAGGCGGTCCTCGACTTGGGGGCTTCCGGGAGCACGAGGGCGAAGCGGCTGCCCGAGCCCGGGGTCGAAGCCACCTCGACCCGTCCCCCGTGCTCACGCGCGATCTGCTGAACGACGCTCAGCCCGAGCCCGCTCCCCGGAACCTGGCGGTCCCGGGCGCGGCTTCCCCGGTAGAACGCTTCGAACAGTCGCGACAGCTCCGAAGCGCGGGATGCCCGGTCCACGGTCGGTGACTTCGATGACGACCTCGCCTTCACGCTCCCGCTTCGAGATCGCGACCGAGACGCGGTTGCCGTCGCCTCCGTGCTTGATCGCGTTCGCCACGAGATTGGAAACGGCGCGCCGCAGCGCGTCGGCGTCCCCGATGACGAAGAGGTCCATGGGAGCGCTCGGCATTTCCACGGGGACGCCTTTTTCGCTCGCCCCCGGCTCGCAGTCGGAGAGAGCGGCGTCCACGACCTCGCTCACGGAAACGGGCGCTTTGCGAAACGAGCGTTTCCGGGACTCGATGCCGGCGAGCTCGAGCACCTGCTCGACCAGATCCTCGAGCCTTCGACCCTGCGCCTCGATGAGCCCTCCGT
Source organism: uncultured Acidobacteriota bacterium (assembly GCA_963815675.1). Lineage (GTDB taxonomy): Bacteria > Acidobacteriota > Vicinamibacteria > Marinacidobacterales > SMYC01 > CAWFHP01. Next base: position 61,247 of record CAWFHP010000001.1, read on the forward strand.
AGCGCTTCACCTGCGCGGCGCCGGAGACCGAGCCGTCTCCCAGGTTCTGGGCGGCCGAGCGGATGACCGCGAGCGGGGTGCGCAGCTCATGGGAGACGCCGGCCACGAACTCCATTTTGCGCTCGCTGAGCTCGGTCGCCCTTCGCGCGGAGATGGTGACGAGGACGATGCTCGCTCCCAGGATGGAGAGAACGCCGAAGCCGACCGCCAGATTCCTTCGCCGCACTCGACCCACCGCGTCTTCGAGCGACCCCGCCCGGTGCCGAACATAGACGGTCCATCGACCTTCGAGAAGCTCGCGGCCCCTCTCGCGGAACGATGCCGGGAGGTGGTCGGAGTCGGGGCCCCGTGCGAGGCCGGGTACCGGGGGCTGCGCCGCGCGGGCAGGGCCGCCGCGGAGCCATCCCTCGGGTCCCCGCCTCCGGACGAATCCCGGGCCGATGGAAAAAAACCGAGAGGAGGCGTCGGGAGAGCGGATGACAGCCGCCGCGTCGCCGCCCGAGGAGAACACGACGCGGTTCTTCTCGTCGACGACCGCGACGTCGTAGTCGAGCCCCTGGTGGGACCCGAAGGTACGTGCCACGAGATCGGGGAGAAGATGTTCGTGAAACCCGTCCTCGCGGAGCTTGACGATCGTCGCGGCGACTGCTTCGGGCTGTCTCCAGGCCGGCGGCGGCGCCGGAACGACGAGCGCCAACGGGTCGCTGGTGGTGAAGGGAAACGGCGGCATGAAACGGCGCGCGCGGGGGTTGTCCTCGAATTGCTCGAATCGCTCACGAAACGGCTCGAGCTCGCGCGGCCATTCCACGGGAGAGAACGTGCCTTCCGGCTCGAGCCGTGAGAGCTTTAGATGCCGCCCGCCGCCGCGGGTGACGAGAAGCAGGCTGTCGACAATCTCGGGATAACGAGACTCCTCGCGCCAGTCGGAGGCGGCCTCCACCAGCTCCGCTTGCGACGACAGGCTGAACGCGCGAAAGACGTGAACCAGCTCCTCGTCGAAATCGTCGCGGAACCGGGCGAGCGAAGCTTGGAGTCCCGCCTCGAGGCGCTGCGCTTCCGCGCGGCTCACCTCGCCCGTCCATCGGAACTGAAGTCCCGCGAGGACGAAGAGGAGGAGCAGCAGCAGAGCGGGAAGAACGAGCTCGCGGCCGATCCTTCCCCAGTTTCGCGAGACCATGACTTCATTGTAGGCGACCGGCCCCGCTCGTAGAATGGCGGACGGGGCTTCAGGCCTTCGTTTTACATCTCTTACAAAGGATTTGCAGGGATTTGATGCCGGAGGCGGCGTCGTTCGCTACTCTGGAATCACGAAAGGAGAGGCACGATGAACGGAAGGAAATGGTTTCAGAACAAGTATCTCATGTCCGTCCTCGTCGCCGTGGTGGTGGCCCCCGTTGTCGCCATCTCGGCGAGCTTCGCACAACCCGGAGGCCACCGGGGAGGAAGAGGTTTCGGACCCGGCCCCGGCATGGGTCCCTTCGAGGGCCTGCGCATGCTCCGCCAGCTGGACCTGAGCGACGAACAGCGTCAGCAGGTCCGGGACGTTCTGGAGAAGGCACGGGCGTCGGGCGTTCAGAAGCGTTGATGGAGGCGCGCAAAGCCCTCCAGGACGCGATCGAAAGCCCGAAGATGGACGAGAACAACATCCGCAATCTCGCGGACCAGATGAGCCCGCTCGAAGCCAACGCGGCCGTCGAGCGCGCTCAAATCCACCAGCAGATTCTCCAGATCCTCACCGACGAGCAGCGCCAGCAGCTCGAGAAGATGAAGACGGAAATGAAGCAGCGGATGGAAGAGCGGAAGCAGCAGTTCCAGAAGCGTCGGCAGGAGCGTGCGAACAAGGGCTCCAATCCACTATGATGGCGCTTGGAAGCTGAAGCTTTTCGGGGATCGGGCGACCATGCACCTTACGATGTTCCTCTTCGTTGGAGTCATGGTCGCCCTACCCTCTTCCTCTTCCCGCCTCCCTGCGCAAGATACCTCCCCCGCGCTCACCGGTTCTTGGGAGCGCGACCCCGACAAGAGCGACGACGCCGGCGAAAAGATGAAAGCCGCGCTCGACCAGATGCGCGAGCAGATGAAGCGGCGTCGCGGAGGTTCACGGGGAGGACCGGATGGGCCCGGGCCTCAAGGCGGTCCCGATGGAGCGAGGCGGCCGCGGGGCGGCGGAATCGTTAACGTTCCCGATGAGCTGCGGGTCGAGCTCGGGCGCGGCGAGCTTCGCGTGGACGACGGCGAGCGCGTGCAGATCTACTACCTCGACGGCCAGAAGCACCTGCGCGAGCTTCCCAATGGGACGAAGCTCGAAACGGTCACGACAATCGAGGGCGGCGTCGTTCACATCGAAGAGAAGATGGATCGCGGCAAAATCGAGCGAACCATCGCCCTGGGAGCCGAGGGTAGAACGATGACCTCGACGTTGAACGTGAAGATGAAAGGGATGAAGCAACCGGTGGTGATCCGAACGGTCTACGCTCGGGTCGACGAGGGAAATCTCTGAACGAGAGACCGGCTCGCTACTCCATCGCTCCCGACCATCAAATCCAGGGTCGGGGCGATGGAGCTCGCTCGAATTCGTTCGAGACCGCTACGTGGGGAGCTCGGCCGGACGCTATCCGGCGCTAGGCTTCCTCTTCGAGAGCTGCCTTCTCTTCCTCGGTAAGGACGTCTACCACTTCCCAGGCCGCCGGCTGGGGTCCGGGAACGATCCCCGCGATATCAGGATCCTCTCCGACCGTAGCGACGGGCTCGTCCTGATCGGTATCGGTCTTGCGCTGCAAGCGCTTTTCCGCCTTCAGGCGCTGCTTTTCCTGCCGCGCTCTCTCCTTTTGACGCTTCAAGAACGTCTGACGACTGCGATTGGCCAACGAAAACCTCCTGATGAATGGACCTTACAAACTCCCTACGATCGCTTTTCCTCCTGGATGGGGTGGAACGAAAGGAGCGACTCCAATGGCACTCCCTAGTCCAAAGGCCCCAAGGCCCTTCGGACAAAAGACTTTGAGCATCCGCATTCTAGTACAAGGCCTGAATACGGGCAAGGATCCCCCGGCCCCCCACTGCGATGCGGAGTTTTTTTCGCGCGGTTCAATCAGTCGGAAGACCGTCGAGGAGGCCTTCGAGCGGGCGCTCCTCGGCCCCGTTCTCGGAGCAAACCCCGTAGATGGCCTCTTCCGACGAATACAAGGCGACCCCCGCGTGCTCGCCTTTCTTGTTCAGGACGAAGAAGCGGAGGTTGAAGTTGGGAAGCCCCCGCGAGTTCAGAAGCCTCTTCTCGATGGTATTTTCGCGGACTCGCTTCAGTGCTTCCATCCCGGCATCTTTCGGCTGCATCCCCCGGCGCAGATTCTCCACGATGGCGTAGGAGGAGAGATTGTAGAGATTCGCTTCCCCGCGGCCGGTCGAGCCTGCCGCTCCAATCTCTCCATCGACGTACAGACCGGCTCCGAGGATGGGCGAATCGCCCGTCCGGCCGGGAATCTTGAAGGCGAGCCCGCTCGTCGAGGTCACGCCCGCGAATCTCTCCTTTGGAATTGACCGCCTCGCAGTTGACGGTTCCGTAGAAGTGCTCCTCGGAAATGAGCCCGTCCCGCACCATGGAGAGGCCGGCGGCGTAGGAGGCATCGGCTCGCTTTGTCGGGTCGAGATAGTGCTCGGGGTCAACCCGGCGCTTCCACTCGAGCCAGAGCTTGCGCGTCGTCTCGGTGTTGAGATCATCCTCGATGGGAAAGCCGAGAAGGCGCGCGAAGTCCTGGGCGCCTTTCCCCACCAGCAGATGATGATCGGTATCCTCCATCACCGCCTTGGCCACCAGCGACGGCGTTCGGACGCCCTCGATGGCGGCGACACCGCCCGCGCGCTTCGTCGGGCCGTCCATACAGCAAGAGTCGAGCTGCACTACCCCTTCCGCGTTGGGAGTTCCTCCGTAGCCGACACCGGTCTCCGCCGGGTCGTTCTCGACGATGTTGATGCCTTCGAGAATGGCGTCGATGACCCGCGTGCCCTTCGTCATGAGGTCGAACGCTTTCTCGACGCAGCTCATCGTTCCGCCGTTCTTGAACCGAATCCCGCTCAAGTCGGAGATCACGACCGGTTTGATCTCGGTGGGAATCAGTACCGTCGGCGCGGAAGACGCGGTCCTGGTCCTGGAAGCCGCGGCGGCGACGCCTGTGGCAAAGCCTGCTTTCAAGAACTCTCGTCGGTACATGCGAGTCATACCCTCCTTCGGCCCAAGAGTATAACTGCTGGAGATGGGCCCGTCCGAGCAAGACTGCTGTCCATTCGTGGCGGGACGCTAGACGCCCGATTTGGGCCTCATCTACGTGGGCATGGTATGATTGGTCAAGGTTGGTCAAGATTGGTCAAGATGGCGAAACGCGTGAACCTCTACGAAGCCAAGACACACCTCTCCGAGCTGGTGGAGCGCGCCGCGGGCGGGGAGGAGATTGTCATTGCCAAGGCAGGCGTTGCACGCGCGCGACTGGTCCCACTTGCCCGGCCGTCGAAGCCCCGCCGTCCCGGGGCGTGGAGAGGTCGCGTCGTGATCGCGCCTGATTTCGATGCGCCGCTTCCCGAGGAGCTTCTCGCGGCTTTCGAAGGCGAGAAGAAGTGAGGCTTCTCGTAGACACGCACGTCTTTCTCTGGTGGTGCGCTGATGACCACCGTTTGGGTGAGACTGAGCGTGGAGCTCTCGCCGACGCAGCCAACGAGGTCTATCTGAGCGCGGCGTCCGTCTGGGAGATGAGCATCAAGGAAGCACTGGGGCGTCTCCAGGTGCCGGAGCGCGTGTCTGCTGCGGCGCTCCGCCTGGGCTTCGAGCCGCTCGCCATCGACTTCGACCACGCCGAGGCGACGTCGCATTTACCTCCTCTGCACCGCGACCCGTTCGACCGAATGTTGGTGGCGCAGGCCCGGATCGAGAGCCTCACGCTCGTCACGCTGGATCCTGCCATTCGATCGTACCCGGGACTCGCTCTGCTCCCACCGCCGGGTTAGACCTCGGGACGCAGACTTCGTTGGAAGCTTGGTTCGGAAGCTTGGTTCGCGCAAGTTCCTGGCACCTTGCGCGCGGCACCTTGCGGCAGCACCTTGCGCGCGGCACCTTGCGCGCGGCACTGCGGGCTGCGTCACATCATTCCTTCGAAGCCGAGCCGCGGCGCGCCTCGTCGAGCCATTTTCTTCTCAAGGAGGGATCGCATACCTTTTCTCGTCGCCATCATTATGGGACGTCCTCACCGCTTCGTGGACAACGAAAGCGGCATCGTCGAGCTGACCTCGAGGTGCGTTCAGGGCCGATTCCTGATGCGACCCTCCTCCCAGGTCAACGACCGCATCCTCGGCATCATCGGGCGCGCACAGCGGCTGACCGGAGTTCGTCTTTACGCCTTCAACTACCAATCCAATCACTCGCATGAGCTTGCCGGCGTCGACTCCGTCGAGCAGATGGCCGCCTACGAGTGCATCCTCAAGGGCAATCTGGCCCGGGAGCTCGGACGCCACCACGAGTGGAATGAGAAGTTCTGGGGACGCCGGTACCATTCCGCCTCCCTCGCCGATGACGAAGTAGACCAGCAGAAACGTCTCCGCTATGTCCTCGCGAACGGGTGCAAAGACGGGCTGGTCGACTCCCCCCTCGACTGGCCCGGCGTCAGCACCGCATGGGCCCTCTCCAGGGGCATTTGGACGATCAAAGGAACGTGGCTCGACCGCTCCTCGGAGCGCTCGGAGAAAGGACCCATCGAAATCGAAGAGACGGTTCAGCTCAGCCCGCTTCCCTTCATGGAACACTGGTCTCGGGACCGGCAACGACAATGGTTCTGCGACGTCCTACGAGACATCGAGGACGACGCTCGCGATCAACGTCGCCGTGAGGGCAAACGCTCGGTTGGCGTCAAGAGAATCCTGACTCAAAACCCTTACGACATGCCCGCGAACTTCCGACCTTCCCCTGCGCCGCTCTTCCACGCCAGCAGTCTCAAAGAACGACAGAAACTCCGCTTCGTGCGAGAGTTCAAGGAAGCTTCTTACCAGTTCGCCGCGGAACGACTTCGACGCGGGCTTCCCAACGTCGTCTTCCCCGAGGACTGTTTTCTACCCCCGCACGTTCAAACCCAACGTGGGCCACCATAGAAGCTCGAGCCCGACTTCGACGCGGGCTTCCCCACCATAGAAGCTCGAGCCCGAGCTTCGGCGTAAGTGTCCATACCGATTCCCGATCGTCCAGTCGACGTGTGCCCCGACGTTACTCGCATGACGTTTCTGGACGTCGTTGTCGTTCTCTAGACTCACTCACCACTGCTCATCCGCATACGAACGCTGTTCCGCCTCCCGAATGGTGATCCCGCGCGCCCCCGTTACGGTCCCTGGTTCGCGCGATGTCCCGCGATTCCCGCATGTCCGTCGCGATGTCCCTGGCACCTTTCGCGCGGTTGCGCCGTTGTCGCTCGAGACTACTCGCACGGCATCCTATCGCGCTGTTGCTCCCGATTGTCGCGCGAGCCCCGGTCCTTCCTCGTGGAACCTCAGCGCCCAGCGCTGGATAGACTCCGGCCTTGCGGGGCACTCACTCCGGTAGCAACGAAGACCGTGCACGATACTAAGTTCGCCAGCAAACGTAGGGATTCCATTTCGCCAAACCTTGCCCTTCCTCGTAGAACCTCAGCGCCCAGCGCTGGATAGGACTCCGGCCATAGTGGAACAGAAACTGGGGACAGGCACTAGTTTCTCTGGTTTCGAAGCCCACGTTCTCGAAGCGGCCTGCTCGACGATGTCGATCGCCGCTTCCATTGATCCTCGGCGTTGGTTTCCTAAATCCCGGCCAGACGCTATCATGATCGAAAAGCGACATGACAACGAAGAAGCGTGGTTCTCATCACATCAAGCTCACCTCGCATCCCGGGCAGAACAAACCTACTCCGATTCACTGGGGCGCACAGGATCCGGCGAAGCGCGGACCGATCATCGCGACGTTATCGGATCCCGCCAAACGCAACGTCATCGGCACCCACTCGGGCTCTTACGCCATCTACCGGGCTCTCGCCGTCGCGGCGCAGGTCCTCGATCCCGAGTACCGGCCGGATTTCACCAACACCGCACCCTGGCACCGGATCGGGCCCCATCGACAGTGGTTCGACCCGGAGAAAATCGTCTCCATCGACCCTTTCGGGGCGGTCGTACACGAGGTGTTCGCGGATTACTGCCGCAACGGCGCCGACATTCGCCCGAGCATCGCGATCACCAAGGCGCATCTCCAGATGCCGGAGATCCGGGACGCCATCGCGGCGGGCCGACTCTCGGCGGACGGCGAGGTGCTGAAGTCCGAGGGCGAGGCCGCGGTCACCAAGGCAGCCATCGAGCCCGTCTGGTATCTCCCCGGCGTCGCCAAGCGTTTCGGCACCGACGAAGGCACGCTGCGGCGCACCCTCTTCGAGCAGACCGGGGGCATGTTTCCCGAGCTCGTGACTCGCGGCGACCTCAGCGTCTTCCTTCCGCCCATCGGGGGCAAGACCGCTTATATCTTCGGCGACCCGGACAAGCTCGGCCGTCCCGGGGTTCCCGTCACCGCCCGCGTCCACGACGAGTGCAACGGCTCCGACGTGTTCGGCTCCGACATCTGCACTTGCCGCCCCTACCTCACCCACGGAGTCGAAGAGTGCATCCGTTCGGCGCAGTCGGGAGGACTCGGAATCTTCGTTTACTTCCGGAAGGAAGGCCGCGCGCTCGGCGAGGTGACGAAGTTCCTCGTCTACAACGCCCGGAAGAGACAGCAGGGCGGCGACCGCGCCGACTCTTACTTCGCGCGCACCGAGTGCGTGGCCGGGGTCCAGGACATGAGGTTCCAGACGCTCATGCCCGACGTGCTCCACTGGCTCGGCATCACCCGGATCAATCGTTTCGTTTCGATGAGCAACATGAAGTACGACGCCATCGTCCAATCGGGAATCGAGATTGGCGAGCGCGTGCGCATCCCCGAGGAGCTGATACCCCGAGACGCCCAGGTCGAGATCGACGCCAAGATGGCTGCGGGCTACTACACCGACGGCACCGTTCCCGAGCCGGAAGAGCTGGCGAAGCCCAAGGGCCGCGTCTTTTGACTCCGGGCTCGTCCGCGCTCGACGCTCTGCGGAGCCCGGAAGCGGTGCGCGAGCGATCGGAGAACATCTTCCAGGCCGGGCTCGCGGGCGAGCTCGAGCACTTCGCGATCTCCCTCGAGCGTCTTCCGCAAGTCGCCTCGCGAGTGGCGAAGGAAACACACGACGCCTACCCCGACGGTAACATTCCGTACCATGGACGCTTTCGTCACTTCGGAGCGGGCGGCATCGACCGCCTGGCGATTCTCGACGAAAAGCTCGGCGCCCGCTCGCGCGAGGAGAGAGCGCGCGCCACTATCGACCTGGTCTTGTTGAGCGTTCTACTCGACGCCGGCGCCGGCCGCGCCTGGCGATACGACGAGGCCTCCACCGGGAGGAGCTTCGAGCGTTCCGAGGGTCTCGCGGTCGCGAGCTTCCACATGTTCACCGCCGGCCTCTTTTCGGCGAGAGACGACGAGCCCTTTCGAGCGGACGCGGAACGTCTCGCCGCCCTCGAGCCGTCGGCCATCGCCGATGGATTCCAGGCGGGCGAGAACAACCCTCTCGTTGGCCTCTCCGGACGCACGCATTTGCTCCGGGCGCTCGCGACGGCGATGTCGGAACGACCCGACCTCTTCGGTCGACCCGCGCGCGCGGGAAATCTCCTCGACGAATTGAAGAAGAGGTCCTACGGAGGAGAGCTCGAGGCGCGTGAGCTCCTTCGCGTCGTCCTCGACGCGCTCTCACCCATCTGGCCTTCTCGTATCGTCATCGACGGCGTGAGCCTCGGCGACGTCGGGCGGCATCCGAAAGCGGGAGGCCGAGGACCCACGGCGGGCCTGGTACCGTTCCACAAGCTTTCCCAATGGCTCTGCTACTCGCTCCTCGAGCCGCTCGAGCTCGCCGACGTGAGGGTACGAGACCTCGACGCACTGACCGGTCTCGCCGAGTACCGCAACGGCGGGCTGTTCTTCGACATGGGAGTGCTCGAGGCCAGACACTCCGGCGTCACCGCGAGAGCGCACCGACCGGACGAAGAGCTCGTCGTCGAGTGGCGAGCGCTCACCGTCGCCCTTCTGGACCGGGTCGCCGAAGCGGTACGCGACGAGCTCGGGATGGACCGGGAGAGCCTTCCTCTCGCCAGGGTGCTCGAAGGCGGAACCTGGCGTGCGGGCCGCAGCGTGGCCCTCGAGCTCAGGGAAGACGGCGATCCACCCATTCGCATCGAGCGCGACGGCACGGTTTTTTGACACCCAGGAGACGTCATGCCAGAGCTACACCTCATCGAGCACCCGCTCATCACTCACAAGATGACCCACATGCGCAAGAAGCAGACGAGCACGGGCCAGTTCCGGGCGCTGATGCACGAAGTCAGCATGCTCCTCGGCTACGAGGTGACGCGCGACTTCCCCCTGATCACCATGCCCATCGAGACCCCCCTCGCACCGATGAAGGCGAAGGTGCTCGACGGCAAGAAGATCGTCATCATCTCCATCTTGAGAGCGGGTGACGGTATCCTCGACGGAATGCTCGCCATCCTCCCGTCGGCGCGCGTCGGGCATGTCGGCATCTATCGCGATCCCAAAACGCTCGTCGCGGTGGAGTACTACTTCAAGATGCCGCCTCACATGAACCGGAGGGACGCGATCCTCGTCGACCCCATGCTCGCCACCGGTCACTCCGCCATCGCCGCCGTCGAGCGGGTCAAAGAGACGTCGCCGCGCTCCATCAAGTTCGTCTGCCTCCTCGCCTCCCGCGACGGGATCGAGGCCTTCCACGAGCAACACCCCGACGTCCCCGTCTATGCCGCCGCCGTCGACGAGAAGCTGAACGACAAGGGCTATATCCTGCCCGGGCTCGGAGACGCCGGCGATCGGCTCTTCGGCACCCGTTAGCTAGCGACGCGGGGCTCCGATCGATATCGTCGATCCCGGGTTGAGAAGACTCCCTCCGTCCAGTAAGATCGAAAACGAACAACCGAATCCACGGTGAACGTCTTCGGACCGAGGGTGTGCTCCTCCATCCGAACCAATCGAGCGCTCCTTGGAGAAAGGAGTCTCGTGACCGCCCTTCGCAAATCTCTCGTCGATTCCGCCCGCTCCATCGCGACCGCCGCGTTTCTTTCTCTCCTGCTCGTGTTCCCTGGACGCTCGTGGGCGCAATCGGTAACGGGAATGGTGGGTAAGGCCATCGGCGCCGACCCCGAGGTGACCAACGCCGCCCAGGCGGCGGAAGAGGAGCTGAGGACCGTCGTGACAAAGGGCAAGGCGACCCGCGGCGCGAGCGGCGCGATCGCGGCGCTCCTCACCGAGTCGGACAATCTCATCTGCTCGGCCTGGATCGTCTCGTTTCGCGTCCGCTATCGGAACATGGTGATCGAGGGCGCCGATGCCGGTACGCTACGAGCGATGCAGAATCTGATGGAGAAGGTCGAGAAGGCCTGCGAGCCCATCATGAACCCGACGGGAGCGAGTCAGAACGCCGCCGGCAACAACCCAAAAACACCCGCTCCCGCTCCCACTCCCACGCCGGTCAAGGAGAAGCCCATCTATCCTTCGTGTCCCGAGTGCGATCCCCTGAAGCGGGCGCTCGACGAGGCGACCTACGAGCACGAGCGTGCGCAATGGGAGCTTTCCCAGGCGATGCGCCGGACGGATTTCCTCGAGCAGGTCGAAAAGAGTAATCGCTCGCCTGCGGAGAAACGGGCGGCGACGGGTGGCGAGACGTCGACGGAGTCGGAGAAGTTCGAATCGAGAAAACGCGCCGCCGTGGACAACGCCCGCATGCGGATGGAAGCGGCTCGCAAGAAGCTCGTGGATTGCCTCGACAAGTGCAACCGGAGGATCCAGGGGCAAAAGGTCAGCTCTTCCGGCGGTATGAGCAAAGGTACGAAACTGGCGCTCGCGGGCGGCGCGGCTGCGGGCGTGACCGCGGTCGCACTGAGCGCGGGCGGCGGGTCGGATTCGCCTTCGACTTCGACGACCGCGGTCTCGTCTCTCCCGATGAACGTGCCGGCGAGCACGACCACGACGACCGCGCCTCCGACGGGCTCGGGAAGCAGCACCGGTGTAACCTCGTGCGCCGGAAGCTACAACGCGAGCTTCGTCGTCTCTTCCGACCCGGCCGGGCACCGGCAGTTCGTGGGGATGCCGTCCAACATGAGCCTCGAGGTCGCGATCGCGTCGGTCCATATCCGCGGCTCCGAGCCCTTCGTCGAGGTCGACGGCCCCATCGATTCCGACGGAAACTTCCAGGCCACGGGCATGGGAACGGTGGCGGGTTTCAACAACGTGAGCGTCACCATGAACGGCACGCTTCGCGGCTGCGGAGCGGGCTCAGGTACGCTCCAGGCGCTCTACACGATGGGAGCTCACGGAGAGCTTCCTCAGGGCCAGCCGATCACCTACCAGGTGACGGGCTCGCGCTGACCGCTGAGGGCCCTCGCGACCCGTTCCACCCGGAGGCTCGACGAAAAACTCTGTTCTCAGGGCCAGGTGGAGGAGCGCGAAGACCGTGGGTTGAGGCCGGGAGCCGTTACTTTACGCCGAACGCGAGCAGGACGTTCCCACGCGTTCCGAACCCCAGATCGGAATATCCCGATGGCACGAACAACATGCCGTCGGCAACGACGGGACCGGAGGCGTTGATGGTGCCGCCCTGCGCCTCGACGCCGTTTACCGTATCGAACGACCGCGCGGTGTCGAAAGTCCATATCGCCTTGCCGTCGGTCGTCGAGTAGGCGTACATCGTGCCGGTGCTGGAGCCGAAGAACACGACGCCCGGAATCGCCGTCACCGGCGCAGCGCCGCCGACCGCGGGTGTCGCCCGCCACTCCAGCTCGCCCGTCGCGAGCCCGACGGCGGCCAGTCCCAGGCGATGATCGGTTTTCGTGACCGGGAAATAGGCGAACCGGCTGTCGGCCGCCGATCCCCACATCATGCCGCCTCCGCCGCCCTCGAAACCGAGTCCGAGCTGACGGCTCCATACCACCGCGCCCTCGTTGTCGGGATCGAGTCCCCAGGCGTGCCCGTCCTTCTGTCCGATGACGATGACGCTCTTGCCCTTGCCCCCCTTGCTCAACGTCCGCAGAATCGGCGCGTTGCCAAAGTCCATGTCGGGTCCCAGATGGTCTGGACAGGTTTCGGACTTGTTCTCCGTAGGGACGAGCGGACGATAGATACCCGGGCAGTCGCGGACGTAAGCGTCCGCCGTCATCACCTGCCTCACCCAGAGGCGCTTTCCGGTGTCGATGTCATATGCGATCACCGCGTCCGACGCTTCGTCCGCCGGCTCGGTGTAGCCGTTGCCGGTGGCCACGTAGACCGTGCGCCGCGCCAGGTCGACCGCCGGCGTGGACCAAACGCCCGCGCCCGCGGGGGCCCAAAGCTTGGTGCCCTTCGAGGTCACCTTCCTCGGCTTCGGCTCGTCGGCGACGGTGAACGATTTCCAGAGACGCTCGCCGGTCAAAGCGTCGTACGCGGCGATGCCGCCGCGGAAGGTGCAGCAGGGATAGCTGGGATTGCCGGCGCCTGATTCTTCGAGCGACGAGAGCGGAACGTAGAGCCGTCCGGCCGCGAGCTTGGGCGCGCCGGTGACGCGCGCGATCGGATGCTGGTCGAGGCGCTCCTTCCAGACTGAAGCACCGGTCTCCGCGTTCACCGCGTAGACGTTGGCCCGGATGTCGCCGAAGTAGAGGAGAAAGTGATTGCTGCCGCTTCCCGGGCCAACGGTGGGCGCGGTTCTGACGCCGGCGCTGGCCTGGAAGGACCAATAGACGCACCCGCTCCTGGCGTCGAGTGAATACACGAAGCCGGTGTCCGAACCGACGAACACGCGGCCGCCAACGATCGACGGCTGTCCGTACGCGGAGTTTCCGTTGGGGAAACCGAACGCCCACTTCAGCGTCAGCTTCGAGGTATCGGCCGCCGAGAAGCCCGGAGTGGCCTGGAAGCGCGTGTTCGCGTCGTCCACGCCCCACCCGTTCCATTCCGATCCCTCGAATGGCGTGAAGGCGGGAGCCGTCTGGCAGACGTTCTTCATCTTCGACGCGTCACCCGTGGCCGCCGCGCCGAGCGGACGCCCGCCGACGTAGACGGCGACGACACGCTTCTGATATTCGGAGAGGCCCGCGGCAAACTCCGCGTGCGGGCCGGTGCTGATCTTCGCCAGGACTTCTTCGGGCGTCCGGCTATTCAGGGCGTAACGATCCGGTGCGCCATCCTTGCCGGTGTCGTGGCACGTCGCGCAGCTGCCGGTAAACGCAAAGATGCCGGCGTTCGTGCCCTGCGGATGCGCCAGGTCTTCCGCGAGCGGCGGCGTCTGCGCGCGCGCTCCCGCGATCCAGAGCGCGAAGCCGAGAGAGAGCGCGGCGAATGGGAGGGCGATAGCTCTGGCCGTCGAGGCGCGGAAGAGGCTTCGCCTCGCGCTGCGCTCGGGCTGAGGGCTCATGGCTTGTACACCTTTCCGCCCTTGACCACCGTCTCGACGTGCGACAGCGCCGTGATGTCGTAGAGCGGATTGCCGTCGACGACGATGATGTCGGCCAGCTTGCCGGGCTCGATCGTGCCGAGGTCGCGCTGCTTGCCGAGGATGTTGCCCCCCACCCGGGTCAGCGCCGAGATCACCCGTTGCGGCGACATGCCCATGTCCACATGCACTTTGGCTTCGCGCCACAGCGCCTCGGTGTGGAAGTTCATCGGTGTCCCCGAGTCGGTGCCCATGCCCATCACCGCTCCCGCTTCGATGAACTGCTTGATCCCGCGCTCGCGGAAGAACATCTCGCGATCGGTGCGGCCGAAGTAAGGAAGGGCGCGCCAGTTCTTCAACGAGTCCTGGATCTCCGCGTAGATTTCGGGGGTGAAGTCCTTCCTCAACTGCGGATCCTGCAGCCGCTCGGGAAACGCTGCGGTATCCGGATAGACCCAGCTGCGGTGCGCGGCGGTGACCACCACCGGGCGTCCGGCGTTGACGATGTCGGTTATCAACTGCTGGCTATAGGGCGGCGCGGTGCCGGCGGACCCCACGTGGCTCAGCACATCGACGCCCATTTCGAGCGCGTTGCGGACGTCCTCTTCGGCGTAGACATGCGCGTGGACGCGAATGTTGTGCTTGTGCGCCGCGTCGACGATGGCCTTGTAATCGTCGCGCGTGAGCCCGGCATGCGCCTTGATGACGTCGACGCCGGCGGCGATCAGACGTTCGGTCTCCTCGCCCGCCTGCTCGGGAGTCTTGACGTCGATCTGATAGTCGGGGGGGAAGATCGCGACATGGCGTGTCAGCCACGGCCCGCTCACCGACATCCGCGGGCCGGGCAGCTGGCCACTATTGATCGCGTCGCGCGTCGCGAGGATCTCCTGGAGCGGCGCGCCCAGGTCGACGGCCGAGGTGATCCCGGCCATCAGCAACTGCTTGGCGGAGATCGCCATGATCTTGGGCAGGATGGCGGCGCGCCCCTGCTCGTCGATCCAGCGGAACCAACGCTTGTACTCGCCATGACCGAGCAGAACGAGGTGCGCATGCAGCTCGATCATCCCCGGCATCATCGTCCGGCCGCTGGTATCGATGACACGGTAGCCGGCGGGAATGGGAATCTCCGCCGCCGGCCCGACGCGCGTGATGCGATCGCCGTCGATCAGGATGGCGGCGTTGTGAATGGGCGGCGCGTCGTAGCCGTCGAGCACCATGCCGCCGACGAGGGCGAGGCGTTGAGGTGTCTGGGATTGCGCCGAGAGCAGGACCGGGATCAGAAGGAAGAGAGCGATGAAGCGTGCCCGAGGCATGCGCGCATCCTAACAAATATCCAGCAACGAGTGTACGTAACGTGAGAACGGATGACGTCCCGGGAATCCTTCATGCGCCTCGCGCTCCTCGCCAGAAGCCTTATGTTTCCGCGAGGCGGTCTTCCGATAGAGCTATGGCGCTTCAGGAGCTTCGTCAATCCGCAATGCCGCCGCCGTCGACCACCAGGGCAGCGCCGGTCACGAACGAGGAGTCATCGGTCGACAGGAAGAGCACGGCTCGGGCGATCTCCTCGGCCGTGCCAATGCGGCCCAACGGACGGTCGGAGGCTCCCTCGAGGTAGCTCTCCCAGGAGATCCCGCGCTGTTTCGCGTCGTCTGGCAGCATGGGTGTGTCCACGTCTCCCGGGCAGATGCAGTTGACCCGGATGCCCTGCGGTCCGTGGTCGATCGCCATCGCCTTCGTCATCACCACCAGGCCGCCCTTGGCGGCGCAGTAAGCGGCCGCGCGATCGCCGCCTTGGATTCCCCAGCCAGAGCCGCAGTGGATGATCACGCCGCTCTTGCGCTCGATCATGGACGGCAGGACGTACTTCGACATCAGGAACGCGCCCTTGAGGCTGGTGTCGATGGTCAAATCCCACTCCTCTTCAGAACATTCAGGCACCGTTCTCGGGAAGTACACACCGGCGTTGTTGAACAGGACGTCGACGCGGCCGTACCGCTCGAGCGTCGCGTCGACCGCTCCGCGGCACTGGTGGCTGAGACGCACGTCGCACACCATGAAGTGGGCGTCGCCGCCCGCCTCAGAGATTTCCCGGACGACTTCGTGGCCGCGCTCCTGGTTTCGCCCCGTGATCGCCACCCGGGCGCCCTCGCGTGCCAGCAGGATCGCGCTCGCCCGGCCGATGCCCGCGTTGCCGCCGGTGATGAGCGCGCACTTACCGTCCAGGCGTCCGCTCATCGCTGGCTCGCCAATCCGCCGGTGGTCTCGGCTCCATCCATGACGTAGACCTGTCCGCTGGCGAATGCGGCGTCCTCCGAAGCGAGAAAGGCGAACAGCGCGCCGATCTCCTCCGGCTTGGCGTGCCGGCCCAGCGGGATCTTGGCGTTGACCCGCTCCAGCATCTCGTCGGTGTACTCGGCCCGCTGCATCGGCGTCAAGCAATAACCCGGCGAGATCGCATTGACCCGCACTGTCGGCGCCAGCTCGAGCGCCATCGTCTTGGTCAGAGCGATCACCCCGGCCTTCGTCGCATTGTAGTCCGCATAGTAGGGATAACCGAGAGTGCCGGCTGTCGACGCGGTGTTGAGAATGACGCCGCCGCCCCGCTCCATCATGTGGCGCGCGGCCGTCTGCGCGACGTGAAAGACACCCGTCAAGTTCGTGGCCATCACTTTATTCCACTCGTCCGGCGTGATGGCGAGGAACGCGTGCCGGATGCTGATACCAGCGTTGTTGATCAGCACTTCGACTGCGCCCATTCGCTCGACCGCCTCCGCGAAGGCCGTCTCCACCGAATCGCGATCGGAGACGTCCGCGTCGAGGACGCCGGACAGCCTCGGCTGCTCGTTTCCGACCCGTTCACGAGCCACGGGGTCGCGATCGAGAACGCACACGAGAGCCCCTTCTTCCAGGAACCGGGCGGCGGTCGCGGCGCCGATGCCGCTGGCGCCGCCGGTTACCAGCACCCGCTTGCCTGCCAGTCCACGCATTTCTGATCCTTCGTTACTGATCCGTTGGCCGCCGGCAGTGACCCAGCTCCGTCAGAGCTCAGATCTCAACGGCGTACACGCTGTCGCTTGAGAGGCACTCTATCAAGTTTCGACAGACGGCGCGCTGTGCTGCTGGGCGTGCGGTGATCAACGGCCGATTCCTCAGGGCTCGGTTGGACATAGAGGTACGGACTCGCGCTGTTGAGGAAGACGGGACCGCCCGCCGTCACGAGAGGCCCGGCTTGTCCGTGCTGGCGGCGCCTCGCCCGTGGGAGGCACCTCGACGCCTCGGAGCAGGGGGTGTCGGTGGAGCGCCGGCATGTCGCCGAAGGGAACTCGCCGCGGTTCAGATCGATCGCGGTCAGAGTCGCGTAGGGTGGTTTGTGGATGGGAAGCCCCTCGACCTCGACGGGAGGCACGCGCGCGATGTCGCAGTCGGCATCCACCGTTCCCGGCTTGGACTTTCCCAGCTTGTAGACGAACGACCACTCGATGCTCCTCACGTACAGCCACCCCGTCTCGGGATCGAATCCGGCGCCCGAACGAGCGCCTCGAGGAGAAGCAGCCGGAGCACGCGCGTCCCCGCGACGCTCTGCTCGCCGCGTTGGGAGCCGCAACCCTCGAATGCCAGGGCACTTTGACCCCATTCCAGTACACCACTCAGACCGGGGTGCTAGCGCGCACTTTCGACTCGTGTCCGAGCGGTGACCTGTCCGCGCTCGAGCACGTGGACGACTTGCTCGGCGTCCAGTTCTCCGATCCCGGCCGGGCGGACGACATCGCCGGCCACTATGTACGCACCTGGGACGAATTTGTCGCGAGCTTTCCCCGGCATCGTATTCGAACCTGCCCGCTGTGGGAGCGCACGCAGGCAATCGAAGCGCCGACCTTCGAGAGCGTGCCGCGCAACATCGGTCGAGTCGGCAAGGCCAACTTCCGCTATCGGGTCTCCTCGGACCAATGCGGCGGGAACCGCTGTGCCGTCGCCCACGCGGTCGCCTGCTCAAAGGGCTTCGGTCCCGAGTTCCTCGTGGAGCTGGATCTCCGCTCGGGCAGCGTCGTCATCGACCCGGTGTGGTGGCTCACCCACTATGAGTATCGTGATGACGCCTACAACCCGTTCAAGCTGCCGGGTTACTACCATCCCATGTCGTACTATGGCGCCCTGCCCGGCTCAGTGTATGGAGCTCTGGAGCGGGCGGGAGAGGCGTGCAGCGAGTATGAGAACGGCAAACATTATATCGACCGCTCTCTCGTCCCCATCGACTGCGGCGGCGGATGGTACTGCATGACCTACTGCAACTAAGCACCTTGACGAACGACAGTTTCGCGGCCGAGGTCGCGGGCAAGCGACGACGTTGGTTTCAGGCTTCTGAGAATCTCGCAGCCGTACGGTCGGCGCGAGAGGTTCATGGAAGGCGGGAGAGCCGCTCGGTCAGAAGCTCGAAGAATCCGCCGGCATCGACCTGGTACATCCAGGTCGCCTTCGGCGCCCGGCCAGTGACGTTCCAGAAGTCCACCGCGGTCTCTGCCCATGGTGAGCTCCGAGCCGGTCTCTACGTCGACGCGGACGTGCTTTCCCCGGAAGAGCTCGGGCCTCAAGAGCTAGGCCACGGTGCAGGGGTCATGGAGGGGCCCTCCTTCCATTCCTGGAGCGCGAACGCACCGACCCCTGTTTCCGCAGCGAGCTCCTGGGCGTAGAGGTCGCGGATTGTCTCGGCGGAGCGGCGAGCGACTCTCGCCGCGTCCATGGTCGTGAGGTGCTCGTCGGTCGTGTTGCCTCCGTCTTTGCGTCCCCAGGGTGCACCGCGTGATAGACTTTTGATACGATTTCGCCATGTCGACGGTGGGCGACGAATACCGCAAGGACAAGATTTGAGTTGGCCAAACGCCATCAAGGCAGCACTTGTAGCGCTTCTTGCGCTGGGGGTGACGATTGCCGCCGCAGTTGGGTTCGTCCTCATCCCGAGATACCAGGTGCAGAAACTCCAACAGCTCACGGTGGTGGAGCAAGTTCCACAGCTCACGGCGGTCGAGCGCTTCAACGCGGAGAATGACGCCCGGCGTACGTTAGCGGAGATTGTGGGTGGTTTGGGCCTTCTTCTCGGCCTGTACCTGGTGGCGCGGCGAATCGCAGCAACTGAGTTCTCGGCGGCGGCAGCTCTGAAAAGCGTCGAGACTACGCAGAAGACCCTCGAGGTGAGTCGTACGGGCGCTCAGGAGACCCTGCGTATTTCCCGAGAGGGCCAAATCACCGAGCGGTTCAGCCAAGCGATCCAGCATCTCGCGGACGAAAGACTCGAGGTCCGTCTCGGCGGCATTTACGCGCTCGAACGTATCGCGCGAGACTCCCAGCGAGACCATTGGATTGTCTTCGAAGTTCTCACCGCGTTTGTTCGGGAGAAGGCACACTTTGACGCGGACGCCGCCTACGAGACGAAGGATATCGAGGGAGAACCGATTGCAGTCCGAAAACGGGTCACTCCCGATGTGCAAGCCGTTCTAACGGTCATGGGTCGGCGTAATCTCGCGTTCGAGAGCCAACTTCACGAAGAGGGCAAGGGACCCATCCTTGACCTGCGCTCGACGAACCTCTACGGCGCGGACCTTCAAGAAGGCAACTTTAGCCGCGTGCGGTTCGAGAGCGCCCATCTCGAGCACTCGACCTTGCATCGGGCGATTATCGAGTACGCCGACTTCACAAAGGCACACCTGCAAAACGTCCACGCTTGGTACGTGCAGGGCGGGGGCGCCACTTTTTATCGAGCTGGCCTCTTCGAGGCGGACTTTGCTGGAGCGACCTTCACAGAGGCGACCTTCGAACAAGCCGATATTCGGCGCGCATGGTTGGTCGGAGCCTGCCTGAACGAAGCGGAGTTGAGGAAAGCCGACTTGCGTGATGCACATTTGTCAGGTGCTTCCCTGAGGGGCGCGTTGCTAGCGGAAGCCAGGGTCAAGGGCGCAGACTTCGCGGGTGCGCATCTAGAAGGAGCAAACCTCGGGAGTGTGCGGGACGAAGAGCGTCGGGAACAGGAGCTGGAACGAGGTCTTCCTTATCGAGAGTTGGCCGCGATCGGACTTACGAAGGAACAAATCGATTCGGCAGTCATCGACAAGTCCACGATCCTCCCCGAGGACCATCTCGAGACAGAGTCATCGAACGGTCCCTAGGCCAGGCCACTTCACTCGGAACGGGTGACGAAGTTCGACGGCAAAGAGGCTCCTGTCCAGGCCATCGAGCCCCCGACAACCGCCGTAATCACGAATCCACCACCACGACCCGAGTCGTGGTCTCCGGTGATGGAAAGACACTGACCGCGACCCAAACGGGCAAGAATGCCAAAGGTCAGACGGTCGCGGGTGTCCTCGTCTACGACAAGTAGTAGCAGCGCACGCCGAAGAGCTATGGCCGCGAGGCTGTCGCCCTCGTTCGCGATAGGCGGCTCCCCTGCCACTTCCGCACGACCGTCGTCTTCACCAAGGAGGAGGGTTACATCGAATCTCGGCACCCGACCGCCACGTAGCTAGCTTGCTCCGGCGCTGAGGACCGACCTACTTCGGCCGGGCGCCATGCGCGGACACGGATGCGCCGACGACGCTGCGCCGGCCGGTCAGTGCGTCGACCCGGACCACCCGGCTGCCGTCGACCACCAGCAAGGAGTCTTCGGATTCCACCGCGACGTCGTTGGCGTCGGAAAGGTTCGGTCCCTCGCCGACCACTCCTTTGTAGTCCGCGGAGCAACCCAGGTTCAACGGGTCGAGGCAGTGACCGGCTCCGGTAACGAGCGTGCGATCCCCGCTGACGGGATCCACGCGCATCACCGACGGTCCGGTCACACGGCAGATGCCGCCACAGATCGAGCACAGGGGAATGCAGAAGAAGCTGCGGGTGTTGCTGACGACCAGCGTGCCGTCCGCCTCCACCGTCACGCCGCGAGGCGCGGCGAGGCGCGGACCGCGGCCGCGGCGTCTCCCCGACACCATCGACCGGCGGCCGGTCACGGGGTCGATCCGCTTCAGGTCGCCGCGCCGAGAATCGACGACCACCAGCGTACCGTCCTGCTCGGCCGCGAGGCTCTCCAGGAAGCCGAGCGCGGGACCGGTCCCGACCGAGGCATCGGAGACGACGGTACAATCGCCGCTGAACGGATTCACGCGCAAGATCCGTCCGGGCCCCCGCCCGAACGGGTCGGCGTCGTTGTCGGCCACGAAGATGTTGCCGTCGGCATCCACCGCCACGGCGCGGGGAGCCTGAAAGTCCGGACCGGCGCCAGTGGTCGCGTCCGACAGGGTGCTGCGGTCGCCCGTGGTCGCATCCACCCTTAAGAGGCTCAACTGCCCGCTGGTGATCACGTTCACCAGCAGCGAGCCGCTCGCCTCCCGCGCGATGTCCCACGGTTGGGCCAGCGGCGGCCCGCTTCCGACCATGTTGCCGGAGACGATGCTCGTGGCTCCCGTCAGCGGGTCCATCCGGATGACGTAGGTATCGAAGAACGCGTCCACGAGCAGGATCGAGCCGCTCGTCTCGGTCGTGATCGTCGAGTACTGCGCCGCCGAGTCGGCGGCGGAAAGCGCCAGAGAAACGGCCAGGAGTGACGGTAAAAGCAGTTTGAGCTTCATCGGCGTCATTGCCTCGAAAGGACCGGTTGGACCACGATTGAAAATCGCTGGTTGGCAGGCGACGTGGCAACGCCGAGCAACTCGCACGAGCACCCGAGAAAGAACACGTTGAGCAAGAGGAGCCTTCCTCGTCAGGCGCCTTTCGAGCCGCGCAGGCTCATGACTTCCCGCACGGCACGATAGGCTTGGTCGAACGCCGCTTGGGTCTGTGCCTGCGCGCCAGCGTCGGAATTGGCGATGCTGATGCGGCCGAAGCGCTGCCGGCCCACGACGTTTGGACGTTCCGAAGGCGCCCAGTCCGGGTCCCCCAATTCCTGGAAGCTGTCGGCGTAGCCGTGCGGCCAACGATTGACGGTGATAGCTTCGATGTCCCTCGCCGGATCGAAGCCCGCCGGGCCAAACATGCGGGCGAATTGCTCGCGAATCTTGTGCTCGAAGGTGGAGAACGGAGTCACATAGAGCTCCATCTGTCCCGCCCGGCGCTGATCCCGGACGGGAAGCCCGGGCTTGTTGGGGGTACGGACCAGGTGCAGGACACAAGGCTCTTCCGGCGAGCGCGTGTAGTGATAGTCGCCCATGCTCACGGGAAAATCCATATAGACCTCGGTGACATAGCTCCCCGGACAGCATGCGGTGGCGAATCCAAGCTTCTGCAGGGCCTTCCAATCCCGTAGCTGAACCTTCATATAGACCAGCGGAACCTTCACGCCGGCCCCCAGCGCTTCCTTTTGCCTTGGGGGGAGCTCAGGGCATAGATGCGGAATGATCATATTGAAGCAGGCGAGCACGCAGCCGTTCCCGCGAATCTTGTGCGGCTTGCCGTTCAAGACATAGGTGATCTCTACCTCTTGCGCTTTCTCCGGGTCGCCCAGGTGCTTCACCCGCACCGCCGTGCTGTTCAGCCGGATGCGCACGGAAGAGGACGGCTGGTCGAGGCGGGTGTAATCCATGCGCGCGGTGACGATATCCTCCATGGTGTTGCCCGGAGCGCAGCCGGGAATCAGCGCGCGGACGAGGAGGCGCGCGAGGGAAGCGTTGCCGTCGGGAAAATGATAGAAGTAAATCGGATCGACAGAATATTGCTCCAACCCCATCCCGTCCGCGATGACGGTGCTCGGGCCCGCGGGACCTCCCCAGTATTTCAGGCGGTTGGCTGCGTTCTGCAAAGGATACAAAGCGGACACGGCGTCGATGTTCAACCCGAACAGACCCTGGGTAAAGCTCTGCCAATAGTCAGCGACTTGAGGGTCCGTCTTGGCGTGGTCCACAAGAAATGTCCTCAAGCTCATCGTGCTCAGGCGTTTCTTTTTTTCCTCGACGGATAGTCCGGGCAAGTAGTCCACTCTTGTCGTCTGTATCCGGACGAGATCCTCCCGCGCTTTCTCGGACAGAGGGGTCCGGGAGACGTATTCCTGCCACGAAGGCAGCCCTTCCTTCATCACCAACCGATCCTCGCCGAACGTTTCCTTGCAGAAAAACACTCCGTGCGACAAACCGCGGGAGTTGCGGAAGTCGTTGTCGTAATATTTCGCGAATCGCTGAATGTCCACGCCGAGCTCGCGGATCAGTCCCATGGCTTCGGCGCTCCAATCGTCGGGCTCCTCGATCTCCTGCGTGCCGCCATGGCCGAGAAGAAAGAATTTGCCCGACTGGAACTCGTTGCGCTTGGCGTGTCCGCCGAAATCGTCGTGATTCTCGAGAATCAGAATCTTCGACTGCGGACCGTTCGCCTTGCGGAAGAAATAGGCAGCTGCCAAACCGCTGAGGCCTCCGCCGACGACAACGAGGTCATACTTCTCTCCGGTGTCGGCTTCCGCGCCAACATCGTCCCAGCGTTTTCCGTCCCGCAGCGAGTGGGCGACTTCGAAGGAGCCTGGGTGGCTTCCTCGCATCCCGGTGAGCGCGGGTGGGTAGTACCGCGGATCCTGCTGCGTGATGCCCTGCGCGAGAAAAGGCTCTAACGTCGAAGCATCCGGGCCTGACTCCTGCGCGAGCAAGCTCTCCAGCGGCAGGAGCGACGCTCCCGCGGTGAGCGCCACTCCATTCAGAAAATCGCGCCGGGTGATCTGCCTATCCATGCCGAGGCTGCGATCGTGGGTCGTCACGTCCGATATTCTCTGTAGTTCTGGGCAAGATTGTACTGGAATGCTCCTGTGCGGCGGTAGTCACCGCTCCCACAGCCTGGGAGCGAGGATACCCGCTTTCCTCTCGATCGCTTCGGCGGCGTCGAGAACCATGTCCTCACGGTATCTCTGGCCCACGATCTGAACGCCGCGCGGAGTCCCCGCGTCGAGCCCGGTGGGAACGAAGGCCGCGGGAAGCCCGAGGAGGTTCATGCTTCCCGCGTAACAAAGAGCATCGAAGACGCGCTCGACGTTCTTTCGCCCTTCCAGATCGAAATCCGGCCGCCAGGGGGGATCGAGAGACAGGGGACAGACGAGGATGGGACACTTCTCGAGAAACAGGCTCCACTCCCGGAGCATTCTCGCACGCGCCGCGAGACCGCTCATGTAGCCCTCGAGATCGAGAAGTTTCGCGGTGGCGTAGAGGTCGTCCATGTAGCGCTGCATCTCCGGGCTCGCGAGCCGGCAGGCGTCGGCATCCTGCAGGGTCTTTACCTCCGTGAGAAGCAGGTTCCGCCAGAGCTCCGAGGCCTCGATGATGGAGGGCGGGTCGACCTCGGAAACGTCGTAGCCCGCTTCTTCGAGGATCCGTCCGGCATCCGCAACCGCCCGTGCGACCGAAGGGTGGATCGGAAACCCGAACGAGCTTTTCGTCAAGGCGACGCGGACCGGCGGCTTCGGACGACGTCCCTCGAGGGGTGCGGGGACCCACCACGGATCGTGGGGATCGCGCCGGGCCATGGCCTCCAGAGCGAGCCGCACGTCGCGTACTTCGCGCGCGAGGGGCCCCTGGACCGACATCATCTGGATCAAAGGCGGGCGTTCTTTCGCGGCCGAAGGATTGTAGGCCGGGACCCGACCGAGGGTGGGGCGGATGGTCGCGACGCCGCAGCAGTACGCGGGGATGCGGAGCGAGCCACCGAGATCGTTCCCGTGGGCGACGGGACCGTAGCCCATGACGGTCGCGACGGCGGCGCGCCGCCGGACGACCCTCCACAGGTAGCGTTGTCACTCCATGGATTCACCGTCGCTCCGCGGAGAGGATTGCTGGTGAAAGCGCGAAGGCTCATCTCGGGCGTGTTGGTCCGTCCGATGATGATGGCTCCCGCCGCTCTCAAGTTTCGGGCCACGGGGGCATCGTCGGGCGCCACCAGATCCTTGAGCGACACGAGACCGTTGGGCGTCGCCTGCCCTTTCTGATCGACGTTCTCTTTGATGGTCACGGGAACGCCGTGGAGCGCGCCGAGCGAGACTCCGGAGGCGACGACGCGATCGGCCTCGCGGGCCTTCGCCACTGCCTCGTCTCCGAGATCGACGGTGACGGCGTTGACCCGACCGTTCGTCGCCCGCATCCTTTCCACCACCGAGGAAACGGCATCGACCGAAGAGGGGTCGCCGGCCCGAATCGCCGCCACCACCTCGTGGGCGCTCCACTGCCAGATGGGTCCATCGGAGGTCATGAAGGTCTCCCTTCGACGAGCTCGCTTACCGCACGCCACGCCTGATCGACGGCTTCGTCGAGATAAGCACGAGCGCCGGCATCCGAGTTGGCGATGGCGACCCGCCCCAGGGGCTTCCGTCCGACGACGTGAGGACTCTCTCCATCTGCGGGCCGTTGTTCCAGATACGAGCCTTCCTCGTGCGCATATCCGTGAGGGTGCCGGTTCACGGTGATGCCGAGGATATCCTCGCCGGGGTCGAATCCGGCGGCACCCAGCATTCCGGCGAGATGCACCCGGAGTGCCCGCTCGATCTCCGCGAAGCTCGTCCGCAACAAGAGACCGCGGCCCCTTTTGAACTGCTCGCTCGTAGGAAGACCGGGAGAGGTCGGAACCCAGTTCATGTGGATCACGATGGGGTCGTCGGGTGTCCGCGAGTATTTGTAGCTCCCGAGGCTCACGGGGAAGTCGAGAAAAACGAGACGGAAGCGGGGCCCGGGACAATGGACGGCGCCTTCTCGCGCGCTCCGCGCGAAGCGAAGCTCCTCGCATTTTTGAATCATCCGAACATCGCGAGCCTCTACGGCTCGAGGGCAGCGATGGCGTGAAGGCGCTCGTCCCGGAGTCGATCGGGTCCCACGCTCGCGGTGCGCATCGGGTACGTCCGGATTCTCGTCGACGACGGTGCGCATGCAGCTCGATCATCCCCGGCATCATCGTCCGGCCGCTGGTATCGATGACACGGTAGCCGGCGGGAATGGGAATCTCCGCCGCCGGCCCGACGCGCGTGATGCGATCGCTGTCGATCAGGATGGCGGCGTTGTGAATGGGCGGCGCGTCGTAGCCGTCGAGGGCGAGGCCTCGAGGTGTCTGGG
The DNA here is from genome assembly GCA_963815675.1 of uncultured Acidobacteriota bacterium. Classification (GTDB taxonomy): domain Bacteria; phylum Acidobacteriota; class Vicinamibacteria; order Marinacidobacterales; family SMYC01; genus CAWFHP01. The sequence goes on from CAWFHP010000001.1 coordinate 86,826, forward strand.
TTTGCGCCGAGAGCAGGACCGGGATCAGAAGGAAGAGAACGATGAAGCGTAACCGAGGCATGCGCGAATCCTGACAAATATGCAGCAACGAGTACACGCGACGTGAGCTAGCTCGTCAAGGATGGACTCAAACACTCTGTCAGCCGGAGTCCAAGCGGAAGCCGAGGGGATCGCGGGAATATCGGCAAAGAACGATATCGTTTTTCTCTATACCCCATCGAGTCAATTCCCAGCTTGACGAAATGGAGCTCAGCGGAGGCCGAAGCAGCGTCATACCGATCGCATCGGCGCCGGAATGGCGACGCCCTTGATGAGCAGCCACAAGGCGAGGGGCACCTCGAATGCGAGCATTGGTAACCACATGAGCGAGGTGACCGGACCCCGGAGGAATCCTGCGAGCTGCAGGGGAAGGCCCACCACGAGCAGAACCGACGCTACGACGCCGAGCCAGGCCAGTGGGATGGGGATCATTCGACCGCGCAAGAGGAGGTAGGAGAAGAGCGTGCTGCCCACGGCGAAGAAGGTTGCGGTGAGAGCAACATTCCCCCTAAGTAGGAACGCGCCGAGCGCGTGCGCTGCCACGGTATCCGGTGCACTTGCTCCGGCGGCCGTCGCGAGCCAGAGCAGTCCCAGCGTACTCGGTATGCCGATGGCAGCGATCACACCTTCGCCGACGCGACAGGTCAGGGCCAGCATTGCGAGATCGGGATCCTGCTCGCGCGTGATCGCGTAAAGCGTCACGGCCAGCACCAGGGCCGAGAAGCACTGGAGCAGGTCGAGCACGACGGTGATGCGTACGTCTGACGCGTTCTGCGCGATGCCCACGAGCTTCGCCTCGATCCCCTCTCCGCTGGTCGCCCAGCCGAACAAGACCAAACTGGCGATGCCGGCTGCAACGTACAAGAGGAACGTGAAGCCAGCGATTCGAGCGTTCGTCGTGCGAGTCATATGGCGAGTCTCCTGCGGCCAGGGGCACAACAGACCGTGAGCAGGGCTATTCCACTCGAGAATAGGCTAGTCACGGAGACTGAAACGAGAACCGGAGCCCGAGAGTTCAAACGTTTCTCATCGTTCTTGTGACGGCGTCGTGGATATCTGGACCCTCGGACCGCCCCAATCCGCGTGAACCGCTGGCCCGATGGCTACGCCTACGAGTGCCAATACGCGGGCGCGCCCGGCCGCATCACCGTCGCGAACTTCCTCGAGACCATCCCCTTTTAGTCCGGCGCGACCATTCTCTCGTCGGCCGCCTCGGGCTGCGACGACTTGCCACTACACCCTCACCCAGATGCCCTACGGGTTGCTCGGCGCCGGGCTCTCCGCCCCTCGCTTTCCGCGGCGCCGCCTTCGTCGTCTAGCGGCGGAGCCCGCTCGCGCTATGATCGGGAAAAAGCGCTCGGCAGACGTTTCTTTCTGTCCGACCGCAGCGCTTCGAGGTGGCCCATGAAGAAACTGCTGTCGCGAATCGACATCGACCCTCTGCTGGAAAAGACGTCCGGTCCCGCCGTTTCCTTGTACCTGCCGACGCATCGCGCCGGACCCGAGATCCAGCAGGATCCCATTCGTCTCAAGAACCTCCTTCGCGAGGCAGAAGACCGCCTCCAGGCGCTCGGGCTCCGATCGCCCGAAGCCTCCGAGATAGTCAAACCGGCCCGAGACCTGCTCTCGGACGGCTTCTTCTGGCGTCATCAGCGCGAAGGTCTGGCCATCTTCCTCGCCCGCGGCTTTCATACCCACTACCGCCTGCCGCTGCGCTTCGAGGATCTCGCCGTCGTCGCCGAGCGGTTCCACGTCAAGCCTCTCCTGCCTCTTCTCACGGGTGACGGGCGCTTCTATGTACTCGCCGTCAGCCAGAAGGACGTGCGGTTGCTCGAGGGCTCGCGCTACGGAATGAACGAGGTCGAGCTCGACGATCTGCCCAAGAACCTGAGCGAGGCGCTCGGTCCCGAGCTCTGGCAGGAGCAGATCCAGCTCCACTCCACCCGGGCCCCCGGGGTGGGAGGAGAACGCTCCGCCGTCTTTCACGGAAGCGGCGTCGCCCACGAGGGCGCGAAGGACGAGCTGCTGCGCTTTTTCCGCCGGATCGATGCCGCGCTCGCCGAATTCCTTCACGAGGACGCTTCGCCGCTCGTCGTGGGGGGCGTCGAGTACTATTTCCCGATCTACCGCGAAGCCAATACCTACCCGCACCTCGTCGAGGGCGGCGTCGGGGGAAACCTCGAGATACAGGGCGCGAGCGAGCTGCACGACCGCGCCTTTTCCATCGTCGAGCCGATTCTCGATAAGGCGCGGCGCGACGCGGGCGCCAAGTATCGCCAGCTCGCCGGGACGGGACGCACGTCGAACGACGTCCTCGAGTCCGTCTCCGCCGCGGTCCAGGGCCGGGTCGAGTCGCTATTCGTGACCGTGGGCGTCCAGGTCTGGGGCCGTCCGGGCTCCGACGGGAAGGGCATCGTCCGCCACGAAGCGCCCGAGCCCGGCGACGTCGACCTCCTGGACCTCATCGCCGTGCGGGCGCTTCAAAACGGCGCGAAGGTGTACGCCGTCGCCGCGGCGGACATGCCCGACGGCGAGCCCGTCGCCGCCGTCTTCCGATTCTGAGCCGCGGACTTCGGACCGAGCCCGCGCGTACGACGGGCTCCTAAAACGTCGACTTGCTGTGTGCCCGACTCCTCAAGGTTCGGTCGGAAGCGCAAAAGCCATGAGCGTCGCGTCCTCGCCCTGGCTCTTCGACGTAGCGAGGACGATCATCTGCCTCCCCGACGGCGAGGTGTACGTCATCGGGCTTCCGAAACCGTTGCGGCCGTCGAGCTCCGTTTTCCAAACGAGGTTGCCGGTAGCCTTGTCGAAAACATAGAGGTACGGGCTCGCACTGCTGAGGAAGACGAGACCGCCCGCGGTCACGAGGGGCCCCGCTTGTCCGTGCTGGGGCGGTGCCTCGCCGGTGGGAGGCACGTCGACGCCCCGGAGCAGGGGGTGGCGGTGGAGCTCCGGCATGTCGCCGAAGGGAACCTGCCACGCGAACTCGCCGCGGTTCAGATCGATCGCGGTCAGAGTCGCGTAAGGTGGTTTGAGGATCGGGAGCCCCTCGACTTCCACGGGAGGCACACCCGCGATGTCATAGTCGGCATCCACCGTTCCCGGCTTGGGCTTTCCCAGCTTGTAGACGAACGGCCACTCGATGCTCCTCACGTACAGCCACCCCGTCTCGGGATTGAATCCGGCGCCACCCCAGTTCGCCCCACCCCAGACACCGGGGATGATGATGGTGCCTTCGAGCGAGGGCGGGTCGAAAATCGCGCCGAGCCGGTAGCCTTCGACGGCCTTCAACGCTTTGGCCTTGATCTCGGGCGTGAAATCGATGAGCTCGTCCTCGGTGAGAGCTTGCCGGATGAACGGCGGCGGCTTCGTGGGATAAGGCTGGGTCGTCGACATACGCTCGCCCGGCACGTCGCTCGCGGGCACGGGCCGCTCCTCGATGGGCCAGACCGGCTCTCCCGTGACTCGATCGAACACGTAGACGAAACCCGTTTTGCCCGCCATCGCGACCGCGTCGATGCGCTTTCCGTCCACGGTGATGGTGACCATGTTGGGAGGACCGGGAAGGTCGTAGTCCCAGACGCCGTGGTGCACGGTCTGGAAGTGCCACACCCGTTTTCCCGTGCGCGCGTCGAGGCAGACGAGCGTCTCGGCGAAGAGGTCGTTTCCCTTCCGATGCCCGCCGTAGAAGTCGTTGTTCGGTGTGCCGATGGGAAGATAGACGAGGCCCCGCTCCTCGTCGATGGAGAAGGGCCCCCAGACGTTCGTCGAGCCGGTGTAGCTCCAGGACTCGTCTTCCCAGGTTTCGTTCCCGAACTCTCCCTTCTGGGGAATGGTGTGGAAGCTCCACACCCGCTCGCCGGTTCGAACGTCGAACGCCTGCACGTCGCCCGGCGGGTTCTTCTTGTAGATGCGGTTGTCGGGCATGCCGCTTCCAACGATGACGAGGTTCTCGAAAACCAGCGGGGGAGAGGTATGGGTGTAGTGGAGCTTGTTCACTTCCCAGACGAGGTCTTCCGTCATGTCGACCTCACCCTTGTGGCCGAAGCCGGCGACGGGCTCGCCTGTCAGCCCATCGAGCGCGATGAGACGCCACCTGGTGTTGATGAACACGCGCGTCTCGCGCCCGTCGGTCCAGACGGCGACCCCGCGATGGCAGAACCCGCAGCCGCGGGGAAGCATTCCCCATTCGTAGGCCTTGGGATCGTAGCGCCACTTCTCCGCGCCGGTCTCCGCGTCGAGGGCGACCACCTCGGTGTAGGAGGTCGAGATGAAGAGAGTATCGCCCACCTTCACTGGTGTCCCTTGAAACTTGCCCGGAGTGATCGGCCGGCCGGGGAACGTCATGCGCGACACCGGAATCGCTTTCTCACCCGTCGCCCAGGTCCAGGCGACGGTCAAGCGTGAAACGTTCTCTCCATTGACCTGAGTCAGGCGGGAGTACTTCGAAGCACCGAGGTCCCCGTCGTGGGTCGGCCACTCCTGAGCGAGTGCCGGCGCGGCGAGAAGACCCAGGAACGTGAACGAACGGACTGCAAGGGAGATCGTTTTGATGGGTGCCATGGCACGAGCATTGTAGAGAGAGTCGTCTCCTCCAAGCAACGCCCCTCTCCCGTTGTCGTCGTCGGCCACCCCTTTTATACTGGTCGTACTCTCACAAGACGATGAAAAGCATACTGAGCTCGTTGGCGGCGACGGCGCTCCTGGTGGCGAGCGCGCTCGCGCAGGAGACCACCACCGTGAACGTCACGTTCGCGCCCGGAACGAACCACCAGAGGTACGAGGACAGCATCGAAGGCTCCGAGTCGTTCGACTACATCGTGCCCGGCGAGGCGGGCCAGCGGCTCACGATCGTGTACACCAGCGACAACATGGGGAGCTACATCAACCTCTACCCTCCCGGCTCGGACGCGGCGATGCACGTCGGGGCGAACCTCGGGAACCGGTTCGAGGGCACGCTTCCCGAGACCGGCGAGTATCGCGTACACGTCTTCTTGATGCCGAACGCCGCGCATCGGGGAGAGATCGCCCACTTCGCGATCGAGCTCACGCTCGGTGACGACCACGCGGACGCCGAGGAGCCGGACTTCGCCGACGGACTCTCCGGCGGTCCGGATTTCTGGGAAGTCAAAGGGGTCGCCGAGGGCGAGAAGCTGAGCGTCCGCTCGGGCCCGTCGACTTCCCAGGAGGTCGTGAGTGAGGTCGCCAACGGCACGCTCCTTCGCAACCTCGGTTGCAAGATGGAGGCGGGGTCCCGCTGGTGCCACGTCCGCACGCCGGGCGACGGTTCGGTGACAGGTTGGGTGGCCGGGCGCTGCCTGGCGGAGGCCGCAGCGGCCGGGGCTTCCGGTGGGAAGAAGGTACGGCTCAGCGACGATCCCGACGCTCCCGCGCTCTTCGTCCGCTCGAGCGGGGAAATCGAAGTGAGCTTCAAGAGAGGCTGCGGCGCTCTTTTCGACGCCGACGGAACGAGGATCACGGCCGGAAGCAGCTGCTCCACCGACGAGCTGCGCCGAGCGTCCGAAGCGATCCGCGCCTATCCGCGCTGAGGCGCGCGCTTCATCGAGCTACTCCGTCCTGAGCGCGATCGAGGGGTGGAGCGACGCCGCTCGGCGCGCTGGAATGTAGCAAGCGAGGAGAGCCACGAGGAACAGACCGACGCCGACGGCGGCGGCGGTGGGAGCGCCGAAGGGAGAGATTCCCGAGAGCGCGGCAGTGATGGCTCGGCTCACGAGAAAGATTCCCGGAATGCCGATGGCGAAGCCGATGGCGACGAGAACGAGCCCCTCGCGAACGATGAGCTTCAAGACGTCGGCCTGCCGCGCCCCGAGCGCCATGCGGAGTCCGATCTCGTGCGTGCGTCGCGAGACCGAAAAGGCGATGACGCCGTAGATGCCGATGGCGGCGAGGAGAAGCGCGACGCCACCGAAACCGGTGAGGATCGTGTTCAGCACCCGCATCCCCGCGAAAAACTGTGCCACGAAATCGTCCATCGAGCGGAACTCCGCCGCCGAGAGCTTCGGATCGACTTTCCAGATGGCGTCGCGCGCGGGGCCCGCGAGCGACATCGGGTCGCCGTCGGCGCGAACGGCAACCTCGAGGGAGCGGGAAGGCGCCTGCGCCTGAGGGATATAGATGATGGGCTGGGAGATGTCGGCGTCGAAGCGAAAGACGTCCTCGCGGACATTGGCCACCACTCCGACGATTTCCCGGGTCGAGTCCCGAAGCTGAATTCTCTCTCCCACCGGATTTTCCCCGCCGAAATACGCGCGCGCCATGGCCTCGTTGACGAGCGCGACGGGAAGAGCGTCCTTCCGGTCGGACGGCTGGAACGGCCTCCCCTGGAACAAGGGAATGCGAAAGACGTCGAGGTACCCGGCGTCGACGGTGACGACCGTCGCCTTGGGCCTCTCTTCCTCGGAAGTGCGACCCTCGACGGCGAACGCAGCCATCGCAGGAAGGGGACTGCGCGGCAGGTGATCGACGAGGGTCGCCGCGTCGACGCCAGGTAGCGCCTTCAGCTCCCGTTCGAGCGACTCGAAAAAAGCGGCCCTCTTCGAAGCGTCGCCATATCGATCTTCGGGAAGATCGATATCGAACACGAGAACGTTCTGGGTGCTGATTCCCGATTCGAGTCTTTGGGCGGCGGCGAAGGTCCGCACCAGCAGTCCCGCCCCCGCGAGCATCACCAGGGCGAGAGTGACTTCGGCAACGACGAGGCCTTTGGTCAGAAGGCGCCGGCCCGCCCCGGCGGTTCCGGCGCGGCCTCCTTCATGGAGGGTGTCGGCCAGGTTGGCTCGAGCAATCGAGAGCGCCGGTGCAACGCCGAACGCGAGCCCGGCGACGATGGAAACGACGATCGAGAACGCGAACACCCGCCCGTCCAGACGGGGGGCGAAGGCGGCGGCCATCTGGTTTGCGAATGCGGCGTTCAACAGCCGAATTCCCCAGAACGAGAGCGTCGTGCCGAGAGCCCCGGCGGCGAACGCGAGGACAAAGGCCTCGAGAAGGAGCTGGCGGAGAACGCGCGCACGCGAGGCACCCAGGGCCGTTCGGACGGCGAACTCTTTCTGCCGGTCTACGCCGCGCGCGAGATAGAGATTGGCGATGTTCGCGCTCGCGATGAGCAGAACGAACAGAAGCGCGCCCTGGAGCAGAGACATCAGCTCCTTGTTTCCACCCGACGCGAGCTGTTCCCGCATGGTACGAAGGAGCACCGAGAGACCGCGGTCGGCCTTGGGATATTCGCGGGACAAACGTGTGGCCACCACCGAGAGCTCCTGCCGCGCCTCTTCGATGGAAACGCCCGTCTTCAGACGTCCCAGAACGCTCAGGTTCTTCGAATCCCTGGGCATCTCTCCCCGCGTCAAGATCAACGGCTTCCAGAGATCGACACGACTGTCGAGAAACTCGAATCCGCTTCCCATCACCCCGACCACCTGGTAGGGCTCTCCGTCGAGCGGAATCGTTCGTCCCACGAGGGCGGGGTCGCCTGCGAACCGCTTCTGCCAGAACTTGTAGCTCAAAACGACGACGTGGTCCGCTCCGGCGTGGTAGTCGGAGGGCTGGAGCGTTCTCCCGAGGGCCGCAGGCTCACCCAGGATCTCGAAGAATCCCGGGCTCGCGGCAAGCCCCACGACCGGCTCTGGCCGGTCCCCCTCGGTCAAGCTGAGCGACGCGGGCATCATCGCGCTCAGGTGCTCGAAGGCGCTCGTGCCCTCCTGAAAATCGAGGAAGTTGTCGCCGGAGGTGCGGTCGAACCCGATGAGAGGGTTCGACGGATTCGCCTCCCAGAGCATGACGAGGCAATCGGGAGCCCGAAAGGGGAGCGGTCGGAGGAGGATGGCGTCCACCATGCTGAAAACGGTGGTGTTGCCCGCGATCGCGATCCCGAGGGAGAGGACGGCGAGGAGGCTCACGATGGGGGTTTTCGAAAGGGTTCTGAGGCCGAGACGAAGGTCCTGAATGAAATCGTGCATCGAGCTTCTCCGCGGAAAATTCCCTCGAACTAGATACGAACGAGGCCTGGTCGAGGTTCGAGAGCTTGCCCAGGTTGCCGGACGCTCGCGTTTTTCCTATTCTTGAGTCTGGCCAATCCAGGGAGTCATTCGATGCGCTCGATCGCCATGTCCATCCTCGCCGGCATTCTTTTTTCGGGAAGCCCGCTCGTCGCGCCTCCCACGGTCAGAGTCGCGAAGACCGCGAACACCAAGGTCGAGTTTACCAACGTTCGCGAGCAGACGCTCGAGTTCATCCGGTACTACGAGACCATTCAGCTCACCCGAGAGCAAGAGGCCGTCAAGCGCGAGGCTCTCTCCTCTCTTCCCGCCGCCTGCTGCGCCGACAACTCCGCCTACACCTGCTGCTGCGTCTGCAACTTGTCGCGCACCGTCTGGGGCCTCACCGCCTACCTCATCACCGAGAAGGGCGCGGGCGTCGAAGAGATCCGGCAAGCCGTCCGGGAGTGGACGAAGTTCGTGAACCCCGACGGCTTCAGCGGCGATTCCTGTTACAAAGGCGGCTGCGTCCGCCCGTTCGCGAAGAACGGCTGCGGGGGCATGCAGGCGTCGCGTCTCGTCTGGGAGTAGCCCGTCGCGCGAACTTGCGCGCTCGTGGGAATGCGCCTATCCTTCCCCCGGCTTTCTCGACCCGCCCTATCAACAGGAGACGGTCCCAATGAAACAAACATGGATAGGCTATGCCACCGCCCTTTCGATGATTCTCCCTGGTGCGCTCGTTGCGGCACAGGACATCAGGTTCGATACCGAGCAGTTTCACGGGCTCGAATGGCGAAACATCGGCCCCGAACGAGGAGGCCGCTCCCTCTCCTGCACCGGTAGTCCTGGCCGGGTGAACGAGTACTACTTCGGCGCGACCGGAGGAGGCCTCTGGAAGACGACCGACGGCGGCAACAGCTGGTTTCCCGTGACCGACGGGAAGATCTCGAGCTCTTCCATCGGCGCCGTCGCGGTCGCGGAGACCAACCCCGATATCATCTATATAGGCGGTGGAGAGACCGAGCTGCGGGGAAGCATCACTCAGGGCGACGGCGTCTACAAGTCGACCGACGGGGGAAAGACGTGGCGCCACGTGGGCCTCCGTAATACGCAGGCGATCTCGCGGATCAGGATTCACCCGACCAACCCCGACATCGTCTACGTGACGGCGCTCGGCCATCCCTACGGAGACAACGACGAGCGCGGCGTCTTTCGCACGACCGACGGCGGCAACACCTGGCAGAAGGTGTTGTTCAAGAACCCCCAGGCCGGCGGCGCGGACCTCATCATCGACCGTACCAACCCTCGCGTCATCTACGCATCCCTCTGGCAGGTCTACCGCAAGGCCTGGAAGATGTGGGGAGGCGGCGGCGACTCCGGCCTCTTCAAATCGGAGAACGGCGGAGATACCTGGGTCGAGCTGACGAAGAACCCCGGGATGCCCGAAGGGCCGATCGGTAAGGTCGGGGTCACCGTCTCTCCCGCCGATCCGAAGCGGGTCTGGGCACTGGTGGAAGCGCCCGAGGGAGGGGTCTTCCGCTCCGACGACGCCGGGGCCACCTGGAAGCGCACCAACGAGGACCGCAAGCTCCGACAGCGCGCGTTCTACTACTCGCGAATCTACGCCGACCCGCAGGATCGCGACACCGTCTACGCTCTGAACACCGGATTTTACAAATCGACGGACGGTGGCGTCACGTTCGACACCCGCATCCGCCCGCCGCACGGAGATCAGCACGATCTGTGGATCGACCCCAACAATCCCATGCGCATGTGCAACTCCAACGACGGCGGAGGCGACGTCTCTCTGAATGGCGGCCAGACCTGGACCGAACAGGACTACGTGACCACCCAGCTCTACCACGTGAACGTCACCGGCGACGTTCCCTACCACGTGTGCGGCGCCCAGCAGGACAACTCCACGGTGTGCGTTCCCAGCGACGACTGGGAGAACATGCTCGCGAACAACCCCGGCCACGGCTGGTATTACGAAGTCGGCGGCGGCGAGAGCGGCTACATCACCGAGCATCCGTCGAAGCTCGATTGGTTCTATGCCGGCAGTCAAGGCGCCCTTCTCACCAAATACAATCGCGCCACCGGTCAGATCCGCGATATCCAGGTCCAGCCGCGCTTTTTTTCCGGCGAGCCCTCGAGTGCTCTTCCGGAGAGGTGGCAGTGGACGTTCCCCATCGTGTTCTCTCCTCTCGACGAGAACGTGCTCTTCACCTGCTCCCAGCACGTCTGGAAGACGACGAACGACGGCCAGAGCTGGGAGAGAATCAGCCCCGACCTCACCTACGCCGACCCCGAGACCCTGGGCGAGTCGGGAGGGGTCATCACCAATGACATGAACGGCCCGGAGATCTACGCGACCGTTTTCGCCCTGGCCCCCTCCTATCACGACATCGGAACCATCTGGGCGGGCTCGGACGACGGCAAGGTCTTCATCACCACCGACGGCGGCAAGAACTGGAAGGACATCACTCCACCCGATCTCCCCAAGTTCTCGCGGGTCTCGATCATCGACGAGTCCCGCCACACCGCCGGGACGGCGTACGTCGCCGCCAACCGTTACCAGGTGGACGACCGCGAGCCGTACGTTTTCCGTACGCGCGACTACGGAAAGACCTGGACCAAGATCACCAACGGAATTCCTTCGGGTCACTTCGCCCGCGTGGTGCGGGAGGATCCGGTACGAAAGGATCTCTTGTTCCTCGGGACGGAGCACGGGGTCTACGTTTCGTTCGACGCCGGCGATCACTGGCAAGCGCTCCAGCTCAACCTTCCCGATACCCCCGTGCGCGACCTGGTGGTCAAGAGGGCCGACGTCGTTCTCGGAACCCACGGCCGTGGATTCTGGATCCTCGACGACATCGAGCCGCTCCGGGATCTCTCTCCCGCCGTCTATACCAAGACCCTCACCGTCTTCGAGCCCGACGAGCCCGCCATCCGTGGAATCACCCGCGCGGCGGTCCAGTACTTCCTCTCGGAGAAAGTCGACAAGGTGACCGTCGACATCCTGGACGCGTCGGGAACCCTCATCGACAGCTTCGAGGGTACCGAGCCCACGTCGAAGGCGGAGACCGGCGACGACTTCTTCGGCGTGCCCGCCACCACCAAACCCACGACCGCGGCCGGGCTCAACCGCTTCGAGTGGAACCTGAGGGACAAGGGCGCGACGACGTTCGAGGGAATGATCATCTGGGGCGCCCAACCGCAGAATGGACCGTTGATGCCTCCCGGTCACTATCAAGCGCGGATCACGGCGTCGGGAGTCGCGGAGACCGTCGGTCTCGACGTCGTCATGGATCCGCGCACCCAGGGCGTGACCCAGGCCGACCTCGAGGAACAGTACAAGCTGGCTCGGCAGGTCTGGGACAAGACGAGCGCCGCGAACGACGCGGTCATCGAGATCCGCGACGTGCGCAAGCAGCTCGAGAATCGACTCGAGGGTACGTCCAACGCGGAGATCCAGCGGCAGGGACACGATCTGGTGGAGAAGATGTCCGAGGTCGAACAGGCGCTCTATCAGGTGAAGAACCGGAGCGGCCAGGATCCTCTCAATTTCCCCATCCGGCTCAACAACCGCCTGGCGGCGCTGGGAAGGAGCATCGAGACCGGCGACGCCAAGCCGACGGACGCCGCGTACGCCGTTTTCAAGGACCTCTCCAACGAGCTCCAGGGCCACCTCACGAAGCTCGACGAGCTCCTCGGAGCCAATCTGTCCGCTCTCAACGAGAAACTGAAAGCGGAGAACCTGGAGCCCGTCTCGCCGAAGCCGGAGAAGTAGAAGTAGCCGACGGATGCCGGAGATCTCGATCGATACCCTCACCCTCGGCCTCATGTGGTTCGTGGTCTTCTTGTTCTCCACGACCTGCCACGAGGGAGCCCATGCCCTCGTGGCGAGGCTCGGGGGGATCCGACGGCTGGCGGCCAGGTCACCCTCAATCCCATTCCCCATATCCGGCGAGAGCCGTTCGGGATGGTGGTGATGCCAATCGCCTCGTACCTGCTCGGGGGATGGATGATTGGATGGGCGAGCACTCCCTACGATCCGTCCTGGGCGCACCGGCATCCGCATCGGGCGGCGCGGATGGCGCTCGCGGGTCCGGGAGCGAATTTTCTTCTGATGGTCCTGGCCGGCGTCGCGATTCGAGCGGGGGTGGCCGTGGGCTATTTCCAGCCTCCGTCGCAGGTGACCTTCGCACACATTGCGGAAGCCGTCGACCCGGCGGGACCGGGCTCGCTCGTCGCCGTTCTCTTGAGCATTCTCTTCATGCTCAACCTGCTCCTCGGTACGTTCAACCTTCTGCCCGTCCCGCCGCTCGACGGAAACGCCGGTGTCACCATCCTGATGTCCGAGGACAAGGCACGGAGCTTCCTCGATTTCTTCCGCACCCAGGGCTTCGCGATGATGGGGATACTCATTGCCTGGGTGTTTTTCGGAAGGATCTTCACCTACATCTTTACCATCGCGTTGAACGCCCTCTACTTCCCGCTGACCCACTACGGATAACGGGTAGACGGGCTCGCCGCGTCCGGGCCCGGCTCGGGAGCCAGCGAGCCAGCGATCCCTTACCCCGCCCGTTTGAGGTGGTCCTCGATGCAATGCCAGATGGGAAAATAGGCCCGAGGGGAGAGCATCTCGGGAGGGTAGTCGCCCCGCAGCTCCTCTGAGATCTGCACGCGCACCGAGCGCGAATTCTCGCGACGGGTCGAGTCTTCGAAGAGGGTCACCACCTCTTCGAAGAACCGCCGTCTCTTGATTTGTGACAGACCCTGAATTCTTTCGAGGCGGTTGTGCTCTCGGTCGAATCTCCATCCATCGCGGCTCAACATCGCCACCGCCCACTCCGCCTGCGAGCGCAGCTTGGTGAGGTGCTCCCGCATGATGGTCATGGTCTCGCGCATGAAGAAGCGCTGCTCCTCGCTGAGAGCGTCGGGAGGGACGGTCTTCAGGATGTCGTGGAACTCGTAGAGGAGCCGGTCTTCCCGGAGCCGGATCTCTTCAGGAGTCCCTGCCTCCCGAAGGAACGTCTCGAGCTCGTCGGTCAGCTCGTACCAATCCCAGCTCGCCCAATTGGTCCCGTTCGCTCCGTTGCCGACGCCGGCTACATCGGGACGCCGGGTGACGGGCGGCCTCTCCGCGAGCTCCAGCTCCTCGTCGTTGCTCATTGGGCTCTCTCGGCCGTTGGGGGGGACCGGCTTTTCTTCGAGCGTACCGGCGCTTCGCTCCGCTGTCAACTGACGAGACATCGTGGAGAAGACGGGACCCAACTGGACAGGGGCGAGGGACGGGTCTCAATTCTCCCCATCACCTGGTTTTGCCCCGCCAATCGGTTCGCCGTCGGGGTCGAGGGGTACGAAAGGCCCGAATCCCGAGCGAGGCGACGCCCTCCTTCACCCGGGAGCCGTCCCCCACGACGACGAGGATCGATTTTTCGGTGTCGAGGTACTTCGAGGCCGCCGCTTCGAGCTCGGCGAGCGTCACCGACTGGATCTCGTCGCGTGTATCGCCCGAGGGTGTCGGGCTCGATGGCGTAGCCTTCGAGCTCCGCGACCTCACCCGCGACCTGCGCGAGGGTCTCGAATCTCTGGGCGAATCCGCGGATCAAGTTGTCCTGGGCGTGCGAGAGCTCCTCGCTCGTCACCGGACGCCGCCAGCGGTGGAGGGAGTCGATCTCCTCGATCATCTCCGCCACCGCTTCTTTCGTCACCGAGCTTTCGACCGGCGCCGAGCCGAGAAGAAGGCTCTGCACGAGGCCGTAGCGGATCGAGGAGAACGCCCCGTAGGTGTAGCCCTTGTCCTCACGGAGATTCAAGTTGAGCCGTCCCGAGAATCCACCGCCGAGAACGTTATTGAGCACCTCGAGAATGAAGTAGTCGGACGTCGCCCGGGGCGGAGCCAGCATCGCCACCCGGATCTCCGACTGCGCCGCTCCCGGCCGGTCCACGAAAAACGTCTTCCGCGACGGAGCCGGCACCGGGTCGACTCGCGCGTCTCCGAAGTTCTCGACGGTCCAGCTTCCCAGGGAGCCCTCGACGACGCTCTCCGCCTCTTCGAGAGAGACGTCGCCGACCATGATGAGCGCGCTCGCATCGGGGGCGTAGTGCTTCAGATAGAACTGCTCCAGCTCGGCTCGAGCCAGGTCTCGCACCGAGCTTTCGTTTCCCGCGATGGGCCAACCGTAGGGATGGCGTGGACCGAAGAGCGACTTGCGCACCGCCTTTCCGGCGATGGCCCCGGCACTCACTCGCTCCTGGAGAATGCCGTCGAGTCTCTGCTTGCGAAGCCGCTCGAGCTCCTCTCCGGGAAAGCTCGGATGGAGCACGACGTCCGCCATGAGCTCGAGCGACTCCGCGAGGTGTCGCTTCAGGGTATCGACCGAGACCACGCTCCACTCGCGGCTGCCGCCGGCGGAGAGGTGACTCCCCATCCGCTCGAGCTCGGCTTCGATCTGAAGCGACGTCCGCGTCGCCGTGCCCTCTTCGAGCATGTCCGCGGTCATGGACGAGAGCCCGCTGCGCTGGTACGACTCCGCCGTCGCTCCGCGCTTCACCAGAAGCGCCACGCCCACTTTGGGAATCTCGCGTCGCTCCACCACGTGGAGCTTCAGACTGTTTCCCAGCGTGACGGTCTGTATCTCGGGAACGCGGAACGGGTGGCTCGGTTCGATCCCGGGAGATATCGAACGGTCGGGCTCGGGCGGCCCATCGGTACGGGAAAGCTCGGGAAGGTAGGAGACGGCGAGCCGGGGCTGCAGGAGATAGTGCTTGGCGACCTGCTTCAAATCCTTCCCCTTGAGCCGTTGATAACGCTCGTAGTCTTCCTGGAACCGGTCGGGGTTTCCGAGAAACGTCTGGTACATGGCGAGACGATCCGCCTTGCCCCCGAAGCCTCCGATTCGCTCGAGTCCGGAGACGAACTCGAACTCCTGACCAGCTTTGATCCGTTCCATTTCCTCGTCGGTCGGACCTTCCTTCGCCACCCGGCGTATTTCCTCGTCGATCATTCGTTCGAGCTGCGAGAGAAGGATTCCCGGTCGCGCGGTGGCGACGACGCCGATGAGCCCGGCGCTCTCGAGACTGTAGTTGAACGCGCTCACGTCCGACGCCACCTGCTCGTCGTAGACCAGGCGCTTGTAGAGCCTCGAGTTCTTCCCGTCGGCGAGCAGGGTGGAGAGCAAGTCGAGCGGGGCGTCGTCCGGCTCGAAGTAGGCGACTCCGGGCCACGCGAGATACAGGCGCTCCTGGGGCACCCGGTCTCGAACGGAGACGCGGCGCTCGCACGAGAGCTTGATCTCGTTCCTCTCGAAACGCTTCAGCGGAGGGCCGGGAGGAAGCGGCGCGAAATACCGATCGACGAGGCGCCTCGCCTCGTCGGGCTCGAAGTCTCCAGCGATCGTCAGAACGCTGTTGTTGGGGGTGTAGTAGGTTCGGAAGAACTGATGCACGTCTTCGAGGGTCGCGCTCTCGAGGTCGGCCATGCTTCCGATGATGTGCCAGGAATAGGGATGGCCTTTGGGAAACAGATTCTGGAACAAGACCTCGACCGCGGTGCCGTACGGAACGTTGTCCATGCTCTGCCGGCGCTCGTTCTTCACCACCTCGCGTTGATTGTCGAAGTTCTCCTGGTTCACGGCGTCGAGAAGGTAGCCCATGCGATCGGACTCGGCCCAGAGGACGAGCTCGAGCGAGCCCGAGGGCACCGTTTCGAAGTAGTTCGTTCGGTCGAAATTGGTCGTGCCGTTGATCCCGCCCTGGGAGATATTGGCGCCGGCGCGCTCCATGAAGGAGACGTAGGAGCCCTTCAGGTGGCGGGAGCCCTCGAACATCATGTGCTCGAACAGGTGGGCGAAGCCGGTCTTGCCCGGCTCCTCGTTTTTCGAGCCGACGTGATACCAGAGGTTCACGTGCGCCACGGGAAGCTTTCTGTCCTCGTGAAGGATGACGGTGAGACCGTTTCCCAGGCGATAGGTCTCGAAATCGATTCGGGGTACGGTAGCGGTTCTCGGTTCGCTCAACGATGCTCCTTTCGCGGGCCGGCGTCTGGGCCGGGCCTCCGGCTCTGGGGCCATCTACTATAATAGCGTTTGGACCGCCGCATGAGCCTCGTCGCCGTTTCCGCTCTCCTGCTCGCGCAGCAGCTGTTCACTTCTCCGCTGAGCCTCGACGAGATGAAGGGCAAGCAAGCCGTCATCGAGACGACGCTCGGAGAGCTCGTGCTCGAGCTCCTCCCGGAAAAAGCACCGAACCACGTGGCTTACTTCATGAAGCTCACCGCCGAGGGAGCTTACGACCATACCTCCTTTCACCGGGTGATCAAGTACGGCATCATCCAGGGCGGGGATCCATTCACCCGGGATCCGAACGCCCGCGAGAAGTTCGGAACCGGCGGGCTCGGCGTGCTCGCGCGGGAACCGAACGACGAGAAGCACAGCCGGGGAGCGGTCTCCGCGGTCGAGATTCCCGGGAAGCCCGATTCGGCCGGCTCGCAGTTCTTCGTGGTGGTGACCGACCAACCCTCTCTCGACGGCCAGTACACGGTCTTCGCGCGGGTGGTCGAAGGTATGCAAGTCGCCCAGCGCATCTCCGAGATCCCGACCGACGACAAGGGTCTCGCGACCGAACGGGTCGAGATCGAGAAAGTCACGCTTCGCGACGCGCCGCCTCCGGAGGTGCCGCCGTTCTCGACGGAGAGCATCGAGGAGCTCGCAGGGTATCGCGCCGTCCTGGTGACGTCGTTCGGCGAGATCACCGTCGAGCTCTTCCCCGACAAGGCGCCGATGCACGCTCGAAACTTCCTCAGGCTCGCCCAGATCGGCGCCTACGACGGATGCGCCTTCCATCGTATCGTACCGGGTTTCGTGATCCAGTCCGGGTTTCTCGAGACCAGGAGCGAGCCCCCCTCGGAACGAATCATGAAATACGTAACGACTCTGGCACCAGAATTCAACGATACGCCTCACGAGCCCGGAGTCCTCTCCATGGCCCACGGCGACGACCCGTCCAGCGCTTCGACGTCGTTCTTCATCGTCACCGGGACCGCGTCTTCCCTCGACGGGAAGTACACCGCCTTCGGTCGCGTGGTCGATGGCATGCAGGTGGTCAAAGCCATCGAGGCCGTGCCCACCGACGGAGAAACGCCACTCGCGCGGGTGGAGCTCTCCCACGTGCGGGTAGAGAAGGTGCCCCGATGACGGGTACGCTCGACGTGGCCATCGTAGGCGGTGGGCCGAGCGGGCTCGCCACCGCGATCGAGTGCGGAAGAAAAGGGCTCTCGCACGTCGTCGTCGAGAAAGGATCTCTCGTCGACGCCATCCGGCGTTTCCCCACCAACATGATCTTCTTCACGACGCCCGAGCTTCTCGAGATCGGCGATCTCCCCCTCACCACTTCCTGGGACAAGCCTTCACGGTTCGAGGCCCTGAAATACTACCGGCGGGTCGCGGAGTTCTACCGCATTCCCCTCCGTCTCTACGAGAGAGTCCGGGAAGTGCGGAAGGAGAACGGCCACTTCTCTCTCCGAACGAGCTACGAACGTGGACAGACGGGTGAGCCGGAGACGATCGTCGCGAAACAGGTCGTCGTCGCCACCGGCTACTACGACAATCCCAACGCTCTCGGGGTCCCGGGAGAGCAACTGCCGAAGGTCTCCCACTATTTCAGCGAGCCTCACCCCTACTACGGCTTGAAGGTGGCGGTGGTGGGAGGCGCCAACTCCGCCGCCGAATGCGCTCTCGATCTCTTCCGCTCGGGCGTCGACGTCACCCTCGTCCACCGCGGAAAGGCGCTCTCGACCCACATCAAGTACTGGGTCCGGCCCGACATCCTGAACCGGATCCAGCGCAACGAAGTGACGGCGCACCTCGAGACCGAGGTCGAGGAGATTCTTCCCGACCGGCTCCGGCTCCGCAAGAAGGACGGAGAACGGTTCGAGATCGCGAACGACGCGGTGCTGGCCCTCATCGGATACCAGCCCGACTACCGGTTTCTCGAGTCCATGGGGATCGCCATCGACCCCAGGAGCGGAAAGCCGGACCTCGATCCCGAGACCTGCGAGACGAACGTCGCGGGGATTTATCTCGCCGGCGGGATCGTCGCCGGTCGCGAGACGAACAAGATCTTCATCGAGAACGGCCGTTTCCACGGAAAGAAGATCGTCGATCACCTGGCTCGATCGTGAGAGCCGACCTCCTCGTCCAAAACGGCCGTCTCGTCGACGGTACCGGGGCGCCCGAGCGCAAAGCGGACGTGGCCATCCGCGCCGGGAAGATCGTGGCCGTCGGCAATCTCGGCGAGAGCGTCGACGCTCAGGAGGTCTACGACGCATCGGGGCAAGTGGTCGCGCCGGGCTTCATCGACATCCATTCTCACGGCGATCTGATCCTTGCCTGGCCATCTGAGGACCGGCTTCGCCTCGTCGCGGGAAGGCTGGCGCAGGGGATCACGACGGAGATCGTGGGAAATTGCGGGCTCGGAGCGGCCCCTCTGTTCGGGGCTGGACGGGAGCTTCTGCCCCACCTCAACGCCTGGATGACGCCGTCGAGCTTCGAGTGGAGCTGGTCGGGCATCGATTCGTATCTCACTCACCTCGAGCGTATCGGCCTTCCGGTCAACGTGGGAACGCTCGTTCCCCACGGACCGCTACGGCTGGGCGCTCACCGGCTGGTACCGGGCGAGACGAGCGGGACCGCGCGAAGGGTGATGGCCGACGTCGTCGACGCCGCCCTCGACGAGGGAGCTTTTGGACTCTCGGCCGGCCTCATCTATCCACCGGGGATGTACACGTCGACGGCGGAGCTCTCCTTCCTCGCGGAGCGCGCCGCCCTCAAGAACGCTCTTTTCACCTGCCACATCCGGGGCTCGAGCGAGACGCTCCTTCCAGCGGTCGAGGAGATCATCCGAGATCGGACGCGAGACGGGAGTCCACGTCCACCACTCTCACGCCGAGGCGGTCGGCCGGAGCCACTGGGAAAAGCTCGGCCGATTTCTGGAGATGGAGGCTGCCGCGCGCGCCGAGGGAATCGAGCTCACCGCGGACATGTTCCCCTACACCGTCGCGGCGACGATGATGCTCGCGATCTTTCCGCCCTGGTCGCTCGAGGGAGGGCTCCCACGGCTCATTTCGAGGCTCGAGGACCCCGAGCTCAGGGGCCGGATTCGGCACGACGTCGAAACGGTCGCGCCCGACTGGCCTCCGTGGCGCGAAGGGGGCTGGCCCCACAACCTCGTGAGAGCGGTGGGCTGGGACCGCATTCGAGTCTCGAGCGTCGGCTCGGAGCGCAACCGCTCCGCCGAAGGCATGTCGCTCGCGGAGCTCGGCCGCGCGCGCGGCAAAGACCCATTCGATGCCATCGCCGACTTGATGGTGGAAGAGGGCGGCGGCGTCGGCCAATTCGTTCTGGACATCACCGGCGAGGACGGACTGCGAACGCTGGTAGGCCGTTCTGACGTGGCGTTCGTCACCGATGCCAACGACTACGGAAAGGGAAAGCCCCACCCCGCAGCCTATGGAAGTTTTCCCCGTATCCTCGGCCGCTATGTCCGCGAGGAGCAGCTCCTGGGCCTTTCCGATGCCATCCGACGGATGACTTCCCTTCCCGCCGATCTCCTCGGTCTCGAAGGACGAGGGCGTCTCGAAGAAGACGCGTTCGCGGACCTCGTCGTCCTCGATCCGGATACGATTCGAGACCAGGCCACCCTCGACGAGCCTCGACAGCCCTCCCGCGGGATTGCGCGCGTCCTCGTGAACGGCCGAACCGTCTACGCGGACGGCGCCCTCACGGGGACTCTCCCCGGAAAGGGACTCCGCCGGCACTCCATCTCGATCTCGATTCGAGCGGAGTCTTCACTTCCCCAGGCTCCACGGAAGCCGGCCCGCGGTGCAGCGCGAGCCCGGCGAGACCCCCGAGAACGGGAAGCGCGTAGCCGCTGGTCAGGAACTCGGTTCGAAAGAGCATCCCGCTCGCGAGATGGAAGTTGAGCACCATGAGGAACGCGAGAACCGCCGCGAGACGCGTACGGACACCGAGGAGTAGCGCCACGGCGGCCGCGAGCTCTCCCAGCGGGACGAATCGGGCAAACAGAGGGGCCCCGGGAATCGCGACGTGCTGCAGGTACCAGTGGCTCGCCGCCGGCGCCTTCTCGAGCCATCCGGTCAGGAACTGCAGCAGGCGACTCGCGTCGACGAACCACGAAAGCTTTCCAATCCCTTCGAAGAGCAGGAACGCACCGAGAGCGAGCCGAACGACGACGAGACCCATGGAGACTCCTCTTCCGCCCCGCCCTCTGGTCGCGCGGAGACCGCCTCAATCTATCAGGAAACGGGCTCGACCCCCTTCAGCGTGACGGCGGCGGATCCGATCCGTTCCAGAGCCCTCCGATGACGATCGGCTCGTTCACGTCGCCTCCCACGAATTCGACGATGACCTCGTCCCCGACCTCGGGCAGAAAGGCTTCGCTCTTTCGACCGGGAGGATAGCCCACGCGGATCCAGTTGCTCTCACCCTCACCGGTACGGATCCAGGGGAATCGGACCTTGACCCGATACTGCTGCGCATCCACTTCGTCAACCAGCGCGGAGAGGACGCCCTTGACCCGGGGCGATGGAGTGTGTCGGCTCGGACGAAAGGACTGAGCGGCGGGAATGGCGCTGAACTCGTTGCCATAGGCGAAACACGCGCCCCCGGCGTCGCCGGGCGTGAGCACGTGGGTGACCTTGGTGACGAGATAGCTTCCGGAGAAGCGGACGCCGGGACCGGTGATGGTGATGACGCTTCCCGCGCGGAGATCGGGGGCATTGGACGTCCCCTGGTGCCGCGCGCCGGCGACCCGGGCGCGTTCGAGCTCGACGCGCGCTAGCTGTGAGGCTCTCGCCGCGGTCGTGACCTCGGGAAAGAAGCGATAGATTTCGCCGATGCCGCCTGCCGCCGACGCACTGCCGAAAACGGAGGCGGGAACTCCCGGGTCGAACCCGGAGACGGTCGCCGTCGAGGAGACGAGACCCCGGTTCGCACGGAAGCTGCTCACGGTAGAGACGGCCGGGCTCGGCGGCACGAAGTGTCCGATGTAAGGAAGCGAAGGCCCGTTCGAGAACGACGTACCGTCATCACCCGCGACCATCGTTCCGTCCCCGGCGAAAAAGTAAGAGATCCCCTCTTCCTCCATCAAGCGGTTCACGAAATCGAAGTCGGTCTCGTCGTACTGCATCTCGAACGGAACCGCCGGATAACTGCCTACGAGCTCGAAGTTCGAGTCGACGCTACCGTCGTCCAGTACCAACCCCACGATATCGGGGACGGACTTCTCCGAGAACGACGCAAATCCTCGACTTCGCTCCAGCCGGGCCAGGGCCGGCTCGAGTACGACGACGTAGAGCGCACCGTCCGGTGTGACTCCCGCGAGACCGATCTCGGTCACGATTCCGCTGATATCGAGAGAGCCACCGGCGTCGCGGGCTCGAACGGAGAGCTGAGCCGCGCCACCCACGAGGCCGTCGAGGTCGAGCCCGGCGTCATCCATGCGCACGGCAACGGCGTAGCGAGACAGGCGGGAGATTTCCTCCTCGCCCACGAGTCCGAAGACCTCGCCCAGAGACGCGCCGCCCACCGAGAGCGCGACCCAAGCGGAAGCGCACTCGGCGGGCTGGATCGCCTCCGGAGGGACGGTGATCGAGCTCGGCTCGAGCCCCAACAGGTAAGCGAGTCCCGCGAGCGACGAACCGGCCGGGCCGGGCACGCCGTCGAAGACGCGCGCGGAGGAGCCGTCCTCGCACTGGATGGTCGCTCCGTCGGGTTCCTGGACGACCCGGCACGAAGAGCCGTTCGTCCCCGGAGCTCCCGGAGCGCCCTCGCGCCCCGGCTCTCCCATGGCGCCCTGACAGTCGGCGGGGGTGCACTTGCCGTCGCCCGTCGAATCTTCGGACGGGAGATCACACTGCTGGTTCTCGTTCAAATCCCAGCAGCTCGACCCGTCGGTCAAAAGGGGGACGAGGGTTACGTCAAGGTCGTTTCGGCCCCGGGCGATGGTGAGCGTGCGCGTGACGGGCTCCCATCCGCCGCCCGTTCGCTGGACCGTGACGACGTGCGGCCCCTCCTCCAACACAATGAGCGCCGGGGTTTGCCGCCCGGTGGAAACGCCGTCGACGAAAAGCACGGCGCCGCTCGGAAACGACGTCACCTTCAGCAGGCCCTGCGAAGCCATCGCCGGAGACGACGGCAACCAGGCCAACAGGAGCGTCGGCAGAAGCCGGCTGAAACGATCGCGCAGGGCTCGAGATCGCATGATTCACCTCCACTCAATGCAAGGGACCGAACGGGCCCCGAACGTATCTGCGGGGGAGGATGCTTTTTATCCCGTTGGCGGACCCCTTCGCAACCACCGGATCATCGGCAGCCTGGCGGGTTTGGGGACGGTTCCGCATATTCAGGAACGAGGAGGTGAAAGACGCGTGTCTCCACTCGAGAAATCGAGCACCGGGAATCGAGCGTCCTCCTTCTGGACGCTCGTCGCCGCTTCGGGGGCGGTGAGCGCTTTCTCCGCGAACTCACTTCTGTGTCGCGAGGCGCTGCGTAGCGAGGTCATCGACTCCGTGAGCTTCTCGACCTTCCGTCTCCTGAGCGGCGCCGTCGCCCTGGGGATTCTCACACGAAGCCGGCGCGACCTCTCCCGCCGCCCGGCTAAAGGCAGCTGGGCGTCGGCGGTGGCACTGTTCGTCTATGCCGCGGCGTTCTCGATCGCTTACGTTGAGCTGTCGGCGGGAACCGGAGCCCTCGTTCTGTTCGCCGCCGTCCAGTTGACGATGATCGGAGGCGGCCTCGTCGAGGGGGAGCGGATCGCGCCGCGAACCGCGAGCGGGCTGGCGCTCGCGACGAGCGGGCTCCTCCTGCTGCTTCTCCCCGGGACCACCGCTCCCAGCCTTCCCGGAGCTTCGCTCATGGTTCTCGCCGGCGTCGCCTGGGGACTCTACTCGCTTCGGGGCCGAGCCGTGGTCGACCCGATCCAAGAGACGGCGAGCCACTTCGCCCGCGCCGTTCCACTCTCGCTCGCGCTCGGTATTTTCCTGTTGTCCCAATCGCACATCACTCCGCGAGGCGTCTTGCTCGCCGTCGTGTCGGGCGCCATTACCTCTGGCGGCGGCTACGTCCTGTGGCATGCCGCCGTTCGTCGCCTCTCCGCCACGAAAGCGGCCGTCGTTCAGCTGGCGGTTCCGGTGATGGCGGCTCTCGGCGGCGTCGTCGCTCTCGGCGAGCCTGCGGAGCCTCGCCTCGCCGTCTCGGGAGCCTTGGTTCTCGGAGGCGCTTCTCTCGTCCTTTCGAGCCGCTCACGTCGCCCGAGCTGCGTGTCATCGGCAACGACACGGATTCGCCACGGAATCCTCCCGATAGGGTAGAAACCTAGTACGAAATCGTCGATGGAGGCGGGGCCTTTCGCCGCCCCAACCGGCGGAATTTCCGACGTATTCGCGGGTATTCCCGTTCCCCGAGAGCGATGGTATCGTCTAGCGGTGACGGGGACGCGTTCGGGACGCGCGTCGACGCTACGCTGTCTCGGTTACGCGGAACGGAGGCAAGAAGCAAGCCATGGGCCTTCTCGACGGTCTCGTCTCGGATCTCATTCGCAGCTCGACGGGATTCAACGCCCGCCCTTTCGTGCGCATGGTCGGAGGGAAGAACATTCTCCTGCTGGGAGGTGCCGCCATCGCCGGTGCTCTGGCCGCGGAGAAGATGCGGGAGCACGAGGCTCCGGCGGTCCCGCCGCCACCGCTACCGTTACCGCCACCGCCGCCACCCCTCCCGAGCGGCGACGCGGGAACGGCGCCACCGCTTCCTCCGCTTCCCGTTGCGGCCGCGCCGAGCGGACCCGACATCCCGCAAGAGCTCCTCTTCGCCATCGTGCGGACGATGGTCTCGGGAGCGCTCGCCGACGGCGAGATGCACACGGAGGAGAAACAGCTCATCGAAAAGCGGCTCGAGGAAGGAGGGCTCTCCCCGGAACAAACGAAGCAGGTGCACAAGGACCTGGTGATCCCACCGACCCCCGAGGAGCTCGGGGGGATGGTGACGCGCGGGGAGGAGGATCGCGAGATGCTCTATCGGTTCGGCGCGCTGGTCGTGCTGGCCGAAGCGGACGTCTCGCCGCCGGAGAAAGTCTGGCTGGAGCGTCTCGCCGCCGCCCTCGGCCTCGGCGCCGCGAGGCGCTCCGCTCTCGAAGAAGAGATCTTCGGGACTACTACTTGATGAGAAGGACCCGCCGGTTCACGGGATAGAGCCACTCGACTCCGCGGTCGGTGACGACAGCGTCGTCCTCGAGGGGAATCCGTACTTTCTTTCCGCCGAACTCCGGGGCTTTGGTGTAGGCGAAGAGCTCGAATCGAGAACAGATTCGAGGGGTGGATGGCATACTTGAGTCGTTCGGGGTTGAAAAAGGCGATCGAGGGACCGATCCCGTGGCCGGTGTTGCCTACCGAATGGCAGCCGATGATGACGTCGGTGGTATCCTCGTCGGTCGGGCGGTTGAACTCGATGAGATTGAACCCGGCCTTCTTCAGCTCGTCGTTCAAATGCTCCAGCATCGCGGCAGCCGTCGGACCGGGCTCGATCGTCCGCCGCAAGACTTCGCGCACCTTCAGCGCTTGATCGAACGCGTTCTGGATTCCGGCCGGCACCCCGGTCTCGCCTTGTTTCAACACGTAGGCGACGCGCTTCACGTCGGTATAGAGGTTCAGGTATCCCACCCCCCAGTCGATGACGAGAAAGTCGCCTCGTTGAATGATGCGCTCGTTCGACGTCGCTTCGATGCCGTCCGGTCCCGTCACGTAGACCGACGGTGTGCCGAATGAGGAGTCGAGACCTCGATCGAGAAGCTGGTCCTGCATCCACCAGGAGACGTTCTCCAGCGTCGTGAGACCCGGGGTGACGACCTCGTTCGACAGCGCCCGCTCGGCGATCTCGCGCGACATCTCGCCCGCTTCTCCGAACGCGACGATCTCCGACGCCACACGCCGGGAACGGAAATCGGAGGCGAGCTTCTCGGCGGAAACGAAGCGCGAGGCATAGCGTTCTCCGAGGGTCTGGACGAGATGCTGGTAGCTCGAGTGGGAGAGCCCGTCGGCGGCGCCGATGGAGTCGGAGATGTTGAGCCCGATACGCTTCGGATCGCGCTCGGAGACGAACTTCAGGAGATCGAAGTCTCCGCGGATGATGTCGAAGACCCCGCAGGCCTCGAGCTTGCGATCCTCGATGCCGAGTGCCGCCCGCTCGATGCGCTCCCCTCCTCTATCGGTGAAGATGTAATAGCCGATGCTGCCCGCGTAGCCCTCCCCGAAGTCGTAGTAGAAGGGGTCGCGGAGTCCCTCCTTCATCACTGTGATCCACATGTCGATTCCGTTCTCGCGCATCGCCTCCGGCAGAACGCGATCGAGCTTCTCCTGTCGGATCTGGCACAGGCGCTCGAACCGTCTCCGCGCCTCCTGCGCTTCGGCAGAGGGCGAAGCCAACGCGGTCAGCGAGGCGAACGCGACGAGAGCGACGACTTCGAGAAATGACTTTCGCACCGCAAGCACTCCTATTCGAGTTTTCGAAACCGCATCGCCCCCGAGGAAAGCCTCAGAACGAGCTCCGAAGACGTGAGGCTCGTGAGCTCGATGAGACGACCGGCCGAGCCTGGAGCGTCGTCGGGAGTGATCCAGAGCCCCTCCTCGGCGATGCGGTATCGCCCGGCGGCGGGGAGTCCCGGCGTTCCGTTCGTCGTCAGGTAGGTGGGAGTCGCGAGGAGAAGCGCCCCATCCTCGCTTCTCCAGGCACCCTCGAGCCGGGGGCTCCAGAGTGGACCCGGGTCGGTATGGAGTGGGACCTGGCGTTGCGGTCCGGGAGGAGCCTGAAACGAAGTGTGGCGGTGAACGACCAGCCATTGACCGTCGCGGCGCTCGAAGATGACGGTGACGCGCCCGGTGTCGTTGGTGACTTCGCCTTCGGGATTCGTGACCCGCAGGTCGAAGTTCGCCGCAACGTAGCCCATGCTGCCACGCGCGTCCACCTCGAGATTCGAGTAGGTGGAGCTCACCGAGCCCGGGGACGCGTTTGCGAACATGTTCTGGTAGAGCGTCTCCACCTGACTCCAGCCCCGAAGTTGCCGGCGCTCGAAGAACCAGAGCATATCGGGGTCGTGCGCGAAGAAACCGCGGATGAAATCCATGTCCCGCCTCTCCCACGCCTGGTTGAAGGCTTCGAAACGCGCTCGGATCTGCTCGCGCGAGGCGGCATCCTCGTCGAGGACCACTTGTGTCCCGAGAAGCAGGACCGATACGGATGCGGCAAGGAGGCTCTTCATCGTTCTGGCTCCCATCGATAGCGTGATGGTAACCGAGCGACGAGTTG
This sequence comes from uncultured Acidobacteriota bacterium, assembly GCA_963815675.1. GTDB lineage: Bacteria > Acidobacteriota > Vicinamibacteria > Marinacidobacterales > SMYC01 > CAWFHP01. Next base: position 113,242 of record CAWFHP010000001.1, read on the forward strand.
CTTGGAAACGCGTGAGCTGACAAAATCGCGGGAAAGATGGCCAAGGGGGACTCCGAAGAAACGAAGGGCGGCAAGTCCAACCGTATCAACCACCGTCGCGAACAGATCCTGGAGAAAGCGGCGCAGCTATTCCGCGTCAAGGGCTACGACTCCACGTCGATGAGCGATATCGCCGACGAGGTGGGGATCACCAAGGCGGGCCTCTACTATTTCGTGGAGAGCAAGGAGCACCTCCTCTACCTCATCACCGACTACGGCCTCGATCTGCTGGACGAGACCGTGGTCCAGCCGCTCGAAGGAGTGACCGACCCGAGAGAGCACCTTCAGGAGCTCATCAAGCTCCACGTCCACATGATCCTGAACCGCCCTCGCGAGGTGACGATCATCCTCCACGAGCACACCGCGCTCACCGGTATCTATCGGGAAAAGATCCTCCAGCGCAAGAAACAATACATCGACTACGTGAGACGACTCCTCGTCGAGCTCCAGAAGCGTGGCGTGGCACGGCGGGACGTGGACGTCACCGCCGCGACCTTCTTCCTCCTCGGCGCCCTCAACTGGGTCTACCAGTGGTACAAGGGCGACGGACGTCTTTCGGAAGAAGACCTGGCGCGGGAGCTCTCGACGGTGTTCTGCCGCGGCTTTCTCGAACCGGCCAAAAGCTGACGGACGGAGTGCGTACAGTCGAGAGACGTCGACGTCGGGAAGAGAGGCCGGGACTCCCGGCAACAAAGGGCCCCACGAGGGGGCCCAGGACACACTTCAGGTGGGCTAGTTCTTCGCCCGGCGACCGCCGCTGGCCGACAGCTCGATGACCTCGAGCAGCTGGTCCTGCAGGTCCGGATTGCCAATCTTCCGCCAGTGGCCCAGGAGCCTCTCCTCTTCCTTCGTCTCCGCGAGCGGTTTGCGCGTCCGGCTGTCGGGGATGAGATCCGAAACGCTCACGCCCAGCGCCTTGCTGATTTTTCTGAGCCAGTCGAGGGACGTGCGTCTCCGACCCTGCTCGAAGTTCGACAGCGCCGACGGCGAGAGCCCTGCCTTGCGTGCGAGCTCTTCCTGCAGCATTCCCCTCTTCAGACGAAGCTCGCGAATCCTGTGACCTACTTCCGCGTGCAATGGAACCTCCCTTGATGAACACTCTGTTGCGAAAATGGATTTACTGGCACTCTGCAAGTTACCACAGCGCCAGGTCCGAGAAAAGAATATTTTGTTCTCCGCGATCGCGTCCATCCGACCACCCCGACCCGCCGGGGTACGACGCGAGTCGGGGATGCCGGGACGTGCTATAATTGGGAGTTTCGAATCTCGAATCCACAACCAGGGGAGGAGTCAGAGTTGAATATCGACGAGGCCGGAACGTTCATGAGGGTCAACATCGCCGCTCAGCGGGCGCGCCAGCTGATGCAGGGAGCGGCGCCCAGAATCCAGACCACTTCCCGCAAGGCCGCGGCCATCGCGATTCAGGAAATCGAGGCCGGTCTCATCGAAGCCTACACTCCCAGCGAGCTTCCCGAGGACCTTCGATTGGAGACGTTCGGCCCCACCGAGGGAGGACGCGAGAGCGACAGCGACCTGTAGCCGGGAGCGCCCGACCTCGGCTAGCTGAGAATCCCCTCGATCTTCTCTTTCTTGAGAAAAGCCTTCAACGATTCGGCGGTCGCGGTCACGCGATCCAGGTGGTAGCGGGAGAGAACCTCTCTCAGGTATGGATGGTGCTTGACGAGCTCACTTAGCTCGGATTGCTCGATCTGAAGCAGCTCGCTATCGACGAGGGCATGCACCGTGGCCGTTCGGGGCACACCGGTCAGAAACGAGACCTCGCCGAAGAACTGGTGCTTGCCCAGGCGGGCGAGCGTCAACGGATCGCCATGGAGCGTCGCCCGAACCTCCAACATCCCCTCCTTGACGATGTAGAGCGCCCCCCCTTGCTCGCCCTCGCGGAATACCGGCTCGCCCTTCGCGACCTCGACGAGCTTGAATCGGGGCGCGAGCCGGGCACGGTCCTTCGACGGCAGCACTTGAAACAGAGGGGATGAGGAGAGAACGTTGGTCAGGGCGCGCTCTCGATAGAGGTCGAAGAGAACGACGCTGAGTCTCTCGTGCCGCAGGACCACGGCACGCATACTCTCGGCAGACAGCTCGAGGAGCTCACTCGACTCGAGAGCAGACACGGTGGCCGTTCGCGGCTCCTTGGTAAGAAACGAGAACTCACCGAAACCCTGGCCGGCGGAGACCACTCCCAACCGATTCTCGCCCGACCGCACTTCGAGAAGACCGCGATTCACGAAGAAGAGCGATTCACCGGGATCGCCCTCCCGAAACACCGTCTGGCCCTCCTCGATCTCGTGTCGCTTCATGGTGGCGGCAACACTCGCGAGCTCCTCCGCGTCCAGGTCCTTGAGCAAGGGAATTTGATCGAGCGGCGTGATGGGACGAACGGGGACGGTCCTCGCCTGGATCTTCTTCTGCTCCTCTCGCAGGCTCTCGACTTTGACTTTCGCGACGTACGCCAGTGGGTTCTCGAACTTCGGATCCAGCTCGACCACTCTCAGCCCCGCGGAGATCGCGCCGAGCAGGTCACCCTCGGCCGAAAGGTGCTCCTGGAGCTTCACCAGGTGTGAGATGGCGGCGTCCCGATTTCCGGAATCTACCAGCGCGTCGGCGAGCCGTCGCCACACCTCGACGTCGTGGACATCCTCGGCGAGGAGGGCACGGAGGATTTCGACCGCCTTGTCCGCCTTGCCCGTCCGCCGCAGGCTCTCGGCACGACGAATCTCGGCGGATTTGTTCATTCGGAGCTAGCCTGCCCGCCCCGCCCCTCGTCCTTCGCGAGCAGAATCGCGCGTACCCGATCGTGAACGCCCGCCCGGTAGCGGAGACCGCCGAGACCCGAGTCTCGAAGCAGGGGGTTCATTCGGTCGAGGAGCTCGGGCCACGTCGTCCAACGCGCGGACTCGATCTCGACCACATCGATAGGAGCGAGAGTACCGCCACTCGAACGAGCGAGCATGACGTGCGTCGTCCATTTGGCGAGCCGGTCATCCGCGACGAACGTGGCGTGAATCTGGAGGAGGTATTCCTCGATCCGTATCGCAAGCCCGGTCTCCTCGTGCGCCTCTCGCACGGCGCCGTCCAGGAAAGACTCCTCGGGGTGAATGCCGCCGGAGGGAATTCGAAAGGCTCCCGGGGGATATCCTCTCTTGCGGATCACCGCGAGCCGGTCGCCATCGAGAATGACGAGGCTCACGTCGTGCGCCCGACCCCAGGAGCGCTGTTGCTCCACCCGGTCGAGCTCGGAGTCGGAGAGAGGAACATCCCAGCGTTCGACCACCGGCGCACCGAAGGTCAAGACCAGTTCCTGAACGATATGTCGTCCGATGTGCATGGATTCCGCGCCGAAACGAAAGCGCGCCCGCGAATCAGTCTTCGCTCGGCTCAGGCGTCGGTGACGCCGCGCCCGTCGTCTCCGCAGGAGCCGGCTCTTGTTTCGCCAGCTCGACCAAATCCCGTATGACCGTGGGTGCCGACCAATCGCGGGGGCCCACGACCTTGAATATCAGAATTCCTTCGCGATCGAGAATGTAGGTCTCGGGATATTTGAACGTCTGGTACTTTCTCGAGACCTTCTTCCCCTCGTCGTAGAGAACGGTGAGAGACAGACGGTATTTCTTCACGAAATCCTCGATGTCGCTGAAGCGCTCGTCCACGGAGACCGCGACGACCGCGACCGCCTGGTCATCGAGAGCGTCATGGAGCTGCTGGAGAGACGGCATCTCGTCGATACAAGGAGGGCACCAGGTCGCCCAGAAATTGAGAACGACGACTCGCCCCCTGAGATCGGCGAGGCTGTGGGGCTTGCCGGCGAGATCGGGCAGGACGAAGTCGGGTACCGGCTTGCCCACTCGTGGACCGGGGTTCTTGTTGCAGGCCGCGGCGAGAGCGAGAGCGAGAACGGCCGCCGCCATGAGGCCGAGGACGGCAGCGGTCTTTCGGAGGCCGGTCGGCCGCCCGACGTTCCCGACGCTCTCACGCATGAGAGGAGCCTCTCGCCTCGACCGGCGGTTGGAGCGCGGTGACGTTGGCGATGGCGCGGCCAGGATCGTCGGTCATGATGCCATCGACGCCCCAGTCGAGCAGTCGAGCGATGTGAACCGGCTCGTTCACGGTCCAAACGTGAATCTCTACCCCCAAATGGTGGATGGCGTCGATGACCGGCTTCGACACCACCCGTCTCAGACCCTTGTACTCCGGCACCTGCAAAGCCCTTCCGGGAGGACGATAGCCGTCCATGGCCCCGCCGCGCAAGCGCACGAGGAAGTCCCGAACCTCGTCCTTGCTGAAGCTGGTCGACACGTGAGGCGCGGCGTCACGAAAGCGGCGCAGGAGCTCGTGCTCGGAAGAGGCCACGATGACCCGTTCTTCGGCATGGTGGAGGCGAAGCTTCTCGGCAAGCTTGGCGGTGACGCCATCTCGCGTGGGCTTCAGCTCGACGGTGATTCGCATCTCGGGGAAGGCGTCGAGGACTTCGTTGAGGGTCGGAATCCTCAGTCCCTTGCCCCGGTAAGGGAAGGTTCGCCCGTGATCCATGGTGAACTTGTAGCCGGCATCGAGCTTGCGGAGCTCGGCGACGGTCATGTTCTCGACGCGACCGCGGCGGCCCGTGGTCCTCGAGACCGAGCTGTCGTGGATCACCACCAGCTCTCCGTCGGCACTCAAATGGACGTCGAGCTCGAGGTAAGGCACACCCAGCTCGCGCGCGAGCCGGAACGCCTCGAGAGTGTTCTCGGGGGCGCGGGCGCTCGCGCCCCTATGGGCGAAGAGCCTGGGCGCGGGACCGGAAAAGAAGCGATTGTTCGACGACACTTTGTTCCGAAAAAGCCTTCCGGCGACGCTCGCCTCCCGCGGCTACGTTTGCCGTGGCCTCTTTGACCTAGCCGATGTGCGGAAACGGTTTCTATAAATTCATTATCCGGAACGCCGACGAAGTAGTCAAAGGCTCACCTGGCTTCGAGCCGGACGCCGAGCGCGCGATCGTCGCGCGAAGACGGGTCGAGCTCGGACGGACGGAAGCCCGCTTCGCTCTCGACGGTGAAGCGACGAACCGCTCCTTCGCCCCCGACTTCGAGGGCTTTCTCTTCCCAGGGCAGCAGCGGGAATCGCTCGGTCGCGATGGGCGTGGTCACGACGACGCGATTCTCGACGCCCCCGTTGGCGAGACGAACGAAGAATGGACTCGATTGGGGCTCGGGGGACTCCACCGCGAAGCCCGCTCGCGCCGACTTCTTCACCCAGAATCCACTCGGGTCGAGGTAGGCCTCGTCGTCGAGTCCGTGGAGGCGGTCTCCGCCGGATAGCGCGACGGTCCGCAGCGCGAGGATGGACGAGGTCCCGGGCTCGAGAAGAACGAGGCTGGCGTACGCGGTCCATCGCCTCGCCCGCAAACGGAAGCGCGACAACTGCACCCGCGAGTAGAGCTCGAGCCGGTTCTCGGAAAAGCAGCCTTCGCCGTTGCACAACGCGAGTCCGTCGGAATCGACGCCGCGGATCTCGAACCTGCCGGCGGGAAGCGAGTAGCCGCGGCTCCATCCGTATCGAGGATCTCCATCCTCGGGGTCGCGGTCGAGAGGAAGCACAATCCGACCCGCCAGATCGCGAGACGAGAGCGGCGATAGCGAGGGTAGCTCCACGAAGGCGTCTCCGACATGGCGGGAAAGACCGTGCATCACTTGGAGAACCCAGCGCGACTGCAAAGAGCGAGAGTGTGAGACCCCGGTGGCATCCTGTATCCAGGCCGCCGCAAGAAGGCACCAGGCGGGGTGAGGAAGCCGGAAGCGGCGGCCATTCCCTAGAGTCCACTGGACGACGACGAGGAGGACAAGAACGGCGCCGAGCACTGACGCCCAGACAATCGAGCGCGCATCGGCTCGCACGAGGGAAGGAAGGTAGTCGGTCAAATCCCACGAGCTCGAGAGTGCCTCCCATACGCGACCGGTTCCGTTTTTCGCGTTCAGATACAGAGGCTGTCCCGGGAGGAAGAACATGGCGCCCGAAATGCCGAGGCTCGTCGCGAGCAGGAAGGCTGCCCACGCGCCCGCCGGGGTATCGCGCTCGCGCCCGACGAGGCAGGCGGCGGCGACCATCAACAGGGGAAGTGCGGGAAAGAGAAAGCGCGCGGGCGGAGAGGTTCCGCCCGTCCAGAGAGGATGAGCCGCGCCCGGAAGCATGACCGAGAGGAGCGCGAGCAGAGCGACTCCTCCCAGGAGGCGGTTGCAGCGAAAGAGACTCACGAGCCCCACGAGACCGAGAAGATAGATCGGGGCGCTCGGGAGAAGGCCGGCCCCCTGGTCGAACAGGAGGCCCGCGACGCCGATGGGCATCCGCTCGGCGAAGATTCTCTGATGGCCATAGGATGCAGTGGGGTCGAGGCTCCCCATCGTGACGTACGAGAAGAGCAGGATCGCCAGGAGCGCCGCGGCCGCCCCGGCGAGAAGCCCACGCACCGAGGCGAGCCTTCGGCGATATCGCCAGAGCAAAGCCACGGTGAGGATCGCGGCCAGAGGAACGAACTTGACGTGGAGGAAGGGAAGCGCGCCGATCAGGAGCGTCCACGAAACGGCGGCCAGGGGGCCGGGAGGCTCCGCGTCGAGAAGCCGGTGGGAAACGAGAGCGACGACGAGTGCCGCGGAGACCTCGGGATAGGCGGAAACTCCCAGGAAGAGACCGGGTGCGCTGAGACCGAACCCCACGGCGGCGAAGAGCCCGAGACCCGGACTCCCGGTGAGCTCCCGCGCCGTCTGATAGACCGTCCCCAACAGGAGCGCCGCGAGGACTGCCTCGGTGACGACGACTCCGCTGAGCCCACCGAGGGCGAACCCGGGAAGCATCAGGAGCGAGAGCAGAACCCCGTGTACCGAATAGGGGGTCCCCGCCGCGAGATGGGCACCGATCTTCCCACCATAGAAGCTCCGATAATCCTCGTTGGCGTAGTTGTTCTGGACGCGGATGTCTCCGTCTTTCAGGAGACTGTAGGTGACGAGAAGGTAGTGCGGCTCGTCTCCCGAAAGACCCACTTCGTGCGAGAATCGTGAGCCCGACGGCGAGATAGAGCGCAAAGGCACCGAGCACCACCATTCGCGCTCCGAGCGCACACCGCTTCCACCTGGCCCTCCAGAGCCCGCCCAGCCGTCCGAGAACGACCAGAAGAGAGATGGCTAGCACCAGGTCGAGAAACCTTCCCCAGAACGAGGCCAGGAAGGGAGCGACGGAAAAGGCTCCGGGAAAGAAGATTCCCGACGCGAGGCCCGCGCCCAGGAAAGGGGTGAGAAGACGCTCCCGCCCCCGGCTGCCGAGAAGGCCGCCAAGGAGCGCCAGAACACCCACCGCGAGAATGAGCGCGAGAACGCTGGGAAGTGAGCTCAGGAGGTGTAGCCCCGATCCGGCGGTGCTCGAATCGCTCGAATCGAAGATCGGCGCCCTCAGGGTGGCGCGCACGACGAGCGCGACGCCGAGAGCGGCTCCCGACGCGGCACCAAGAACGACGCGATTCAAGACGCGAACAGTGGGTGGCGGCGCAGGAACGAGAGCGCGATGATGGTCTTCGCGTCGCGGATATCTCTCCCCGGTTCGAGACCGATCGCTTCTTCCCAGGCAAGCTCCACCAGCTCCAGGCTCTCGTCCGCCTCGGGTGCGGCCTCGCCTTTCTGGAGATCGGTCGCCAGGTAGAGATGCATCAGCTCGGTCAGGATTCCGGGCGATGGGTAGAACTCGGCGATCTTCTCGAGGCGCCCGGCGCGGTATCCCGTCTCCTCGATGAGCTCGCGATGGGCGGTTATCTCCGGGCTTTCACCGGGGTCAATCGTTCCCGCCGGCGCTTCGAGCATGACTTCGTTCGCGGCGTACCGATACTGGCGAACGAGGACGACCCGCTTTTCGCGAGTCACGGGGAGGAGCACGGCCGCGCCCGGGTGACGCACGATCTCCCGCTCGACCTCGTTCCCCGAAGGCTCCACGATCCGATCGATCTCCAGGTTCACGATTCGACCGCGGTAGATGTTGCGCGAGGACAAGAGTCGCACCTTTCCGGAGCTCATCGCGGGAATTCTAGCATGCGTCGATATTTGCTACATTCGACAGACGACGGTGACGAAATGAACGCCCTCCTGCTGGTGGCTCTCGCTCTCGGCCCGATGACGGTCGGCGAGCTCGAAGAATCCGGCCGTCAGCATCTCTACGACATGGAGCTTGCCTCCGCTCGGGAGACGTTCGCCGAGGTCGGCCGCCTCGATCCCCGCTCGCCCGCGGGGCCCTATTACGAGGCCACGACAATCTGGACCGGCGAGTTCACTCGCCGCGGGGGAATGTCCGGAGCCACTTTTCGCACGGGCGATTACTGGTCGTCGAGCCGTGCCGAGCCTCCCGATCCCGCTCTGGACCGGGACTTCAAACGACTGGTGCAGGAAACGATCGACCGCGCCGACGAATTGCTGAAAAAACTACCCGACGACGAGGACGCGTTGTACTTTCGCGGCTCCGCAGAAGGGCTGATGAGCGCGTATCTGGCTTCGGTCGAGCGCAGTTACTACGGCGCGTACCAGGCGGGAAAACGAGCCCGGGACTACCACGAGCGTCTCCTGGAGCTCGACCCCGATTACGCCGACGCCTGCCTTCTCCCCGGCATCTTCGAGTACACCATCGCGACGCTCCCCCGCTCGCTCCGGATTCTCGGGTTTCTCGTCGGGATCCGAGGCTCGAAGGAAAAAGGACTGTCGCTCGTGGAACGGGCGGTGGAGAAGGGGCAACGAACGCGCTGGATCGCACGGCTATCCATGAGCGTCATGCAGGAGCGGGAGAAGCGCTACGGCGATGCAATCCGCCTCCTGGGGGAGCTGGAGCATGCCTTTCCAAGAAACCCGTTCTTCAAGATGGAGCGTGGAAGCGTTCTCCTCTTGACCAAAGACTGGATGGCTGCCCGCCGGGCATTCGAGGAGGTGTCCGCGGGCCGGGCGTCGGACGGAACCGCCGAGAGCTACCGGCTTCTGCCCGCTTCGCTCATCTACCTGCGGATGGGCGAGAGCTACCTCTTCGCGAAGAGCTACGTTCAGGCGTCGCGCGAGCTCAATCGCGCTCTCGGCGTTCCTGGCGTTCCCGACTGGGTTCGGGCGCAGACCTTTCTACGGCGCGGAATGTGCTCCGACGCGCGAGGGCGCCGGGTGGCGGCGGAGTGGGACTACCGCCGGGTGTTGCGGCTCGACACCGACTCCGCCGTCAGCAAGCTCGCCGAGCGCTACCTCCGCGAGCCATTTGGAAAGCATTAGAAAAAAGAGAAGTGGACGGGACGTCCCTCACATGCTGGGGCGTTTGGGGTTCGCATAATAGCCGCGACGGGTCCGCACGATGAGATTGTCGCGGTTCTTGACGCGGACCTCGATAGACCGCCACTCGCCGGTTCTCGTCTGATTGGAAGGGACGTAGGCGAGCCGGTACTGACTGTGGAGCTCCTCCTGGATCTCCGCGAAGCTTTCGTTGAGGTCGCCGATTCCTTTCGGGAAGAACGAAGCACCGCCCGTCTCTTCCGAGAGTTTCTTGAGAAAACCCTTGTTGACGCCTTGCGAGCCCGCTCCGCGGCGCCCCTCGAAGCCGATGGAGTAGATGGTGACTTCCGAGAACTTGGCTCCCTCGATGGCGTCCTTCTCGCTCGCCTCGCTTCCCTGCCCCATCGAGCGCGAGTCGTCCCCGTCGGTGAAGACGAGAAGAGCTTTTCGTCCCTCCGCGCCCGAAAGCTTTTCGAGCGAGAACAGGATCGAGTCGTATAGCGCCGTCCATCCCGCGGGGTAAAGGGACTGAATGGTGGCGACGAGCCGATCGATATCCCCGGAAAAGTGGGAGCTGAAACGAACGCGCTCGTTGAAGTCGGCTATGATCGCCTGGTCTCCGTCCCAGAGCTTGGTCACGAAGTTCGCCGCCGCCTCTTTGATGGAGTCGACACTCTCCCGCACGCTGGTGGAGGCGTCGAGCAGGAGCAGGAGCGTGACCGGCGTGACCTCGGAAGTGAAAAAGGCGATCTCCTGCGGAACCTGATTCTCGGTGACGATGAAATCTTCCGCTTTCAGATCCGGGATGAATCGGCCCTTCTTGTCGGTCACCACCAGGCTGAGGTTGACGGCATCGACGGTGGACCGGAACTGGAACCGACCTTCCTGATCCTTGTCGGAGCTCTTGGCGGCGCTCTTGTCAGCCTGTTGCTGTGCGAGGGCGACGGCGGGCGCGCCCAGAAGCGGGATGACGACAAAAATAGCGGGAGCGCGCAACCGCTTCGATAGACAGCGACGACGGGCTACGAGAGTCATTGGATTCCTCCCCGTGTCGGCGTGGTCGGGCGGCTGAAACGTCGACAGTCGCCAGGTGAGGCGATTTCCCCCCGCCTCCCTGAAGACGCGCGTAGTCTAGCACAGCCGGCGGGATGACACCCCATCGCTGCCTTTTTTCGAGACCGGGTTGTTCGCACTACGCGTTTTCGCTACACTCGAAGACAATGCAGAAGCGCTTCTTCACCGTGCGGGAAGCGAACGAGCTCATCCCTTTCTTGAGCTCGAAGCTGCGCGAGCTCCGCCTCGTCAACAACGAGCTACTGGTTCGATGCGCCGGCGTCCCCTCTAGCCAGGACATTCTTCTTCGCGGCGGCACACCCGTTCCCCCGCGATATCTCACGTTGCTCACCAACCTCGAGACTCTCGTCGAGGACATCTGTTCGCACGGATGCCAGCTGAAGGATCTCGATTCTGGACTCGTCGACTTCCCCACCATCTGGGAAGGCCGCGAGGTGTATCTCTGCTGGAAGCTCGGAGAGTCGCAGGTGAGCTACTGGCACGAGATCGAGGCCGGATTCGCGGGCCGACGCTCGCTCGAGATCGAGCCGGATCTCTGAGTCGCAGGCGGTGCCCTTCGCCTTCTACAACCGACTCACCAGAGCTCAGAAAAAGATCTACGACGAAAGCGATCGCATCGGCGCGATCGAGCTCTATCGACCCGAGACCCATCGGGAGAGCGTCAGGCGCCTCGGTGAGGCCCTCGAGCGCGGCGATCGATTGGCCACCGGGACCGCGGCGCAGGAGCTCCTCGACGGACTTGCCAAAGCCCTCGGCGTCCCACCGGTGCGCGTCCGGGTCGAGGAGCAGCGTCCCTCGTGGCAGACGGGCGAGCTCCATGGCCTCTATCAGGCCGACGAGAAAGGCCGGATTCAAATCTCTCTCTGGATGCGGACGGCGCAGCGCGCTCAGGTCGTGAAGTTCAAGACGTTTCTTAGAACGTTGCTGCACGAGCTCTGCCACCATCTCGACTACCACCGTTTGGGTCTTCGCGACTCGTTCCACACGGAAGGGTTCTACCGGCGCGAGTCCAGCCTCTTGAGACAGCTTCACGCCGACGGCGCCGCTCCGGGGAACGATTCGACGTCTCCGGCTCGGCGCCGGGTTCCGGGGTTGCGCGGACGTTCCGCAAGTGTATAAACTGGCGCATTTGAGCGCCGCCCTAGGCTCGGTAACGAGCGAATCCCGTGAACTGGCGGAGGCCCGATGAGCCCAGGGAGTCGGTGGGCGGTTGCCAGTATGACTGAATTCCACAATCGGAGGAACTGAATGAAGAAGCTGATGGTCAACGTACCTGTCGCTCTCGCCTTACTCATCGCCGGCTGCGGCGGCGGTGGTGGTGAGGGCGAGAAAGCGGCGAGCCCGGCCGCGACACCGGCGCCGGCGGCGGCTCCGGTCAATCCCGACACGGCCGGAAACATCTCGGGAAAAATCAACCTCGAGGGGACGGCGCCCGAGATGCAAGCGATCCAGATGGCCGCGGACCCGTACTGCGCGAAGGCACATACGAGCCCGGTCAAGCAGGAGTTCGTCGTCGTGGGAGACAATGGCGCGCTGGCCAACGTCTTCGTCTACGTGAAGAAGGGACTGGAGGGGCGGCAGTTTCCCGTTCCCAGCGATCCGGTGGTCCTCGATCAGCACGGCTGCGAGTACATCCCCCACGTCATGGGCGTCATGGTAGGTCAGAAGTTCGAAGTGCTGAACAGCGACGAGACGCTCCACAACATCCACGCCATGCCCAAGAACAACAAGGAGTTCAACATCGGCCAGCCGGTGAAGGGTCTCAAGACCGACAAGGAGTTCAGCGCCGTCGAGGTCATGGTTCCCTTCAAGTGCGACGTGCACAAGTGGATGAACAGCTACGCCGGTGTCCTCGAGCACCCCTACTACGCGGTGACCGGCATGGATGGAAGCTACTCCATCAAGGGTCTGCCCCCCGGCGAGTATGTCATCGAGGCGTGGCAGGAGCGCATGGGGACCAAGGAAATGAACGTCACCGTGGGCGAGAAGGCGACGGCCGAGGCCGACTTCACCTATAGCGCCAGCGCTCAGTAACTCGTTTCTCCGAGGAAAACGGGAAGAGCCCCTCCCGACCAATCGGGAGGGGCTCTTTCATCTTTCGTCGAGGACCCGAGTTTCAGTCTCGGAAGTCCTGGGTGAGCACTCTCTCCGGTTCCAGCACGGCCAGGACCGAAGGCTGATCCCGTATCGTCTCGTAATAACGACGCGCTTCTTCCTCCGTCTCATAGTAGTGCCGCACGATCCGCCACCGCATCCCCTCTACCAGCCGGGAATCGTCCTCCTCGTTCACCAATTGAGCGTCGCCGTAGAAGATGACGGTCCTCACGTCGTGTCGTCCGCCATCGATGCAGACTCCGACGCGAGGGTCCCGCGTCAGATTGCGATGCTTGGCGCTTCCCGCCATGATGCTCACGTAGAGACGCTGGTTCTCGAATAGATACCAGACGGGACTGAGCTGCGGCGTTCCATCCCGCGAGACGGTCGCCATCACCGCGTGAAGCGGTTGGCTCAGGAACGCATCGACGTCGCTTCGACTCATTGGGCCCATGACCTGGACAGTATACCGAGCCGGGTACGGATGATCCCTCTTTCGAGCGACGGCGCGCGTGGAGTATGATTCCACGGGGGGGGTGGGGCAATGATTCCGGATCGGCTGGGACGCTACGAGATTCTCGGAGAGCTCGGCCGGGGCGCGATGGGCTCCGTTTACCGCGCTCTCGATCCTATTGTAGGAAGGGAAGTTGCGGTCAAGACTCTCCGCCTCGAAGGGCTTCCCCTGCGGCAGCAGGAGGAGCTGCTGAGCCGGTTCCGGCGGGAAGCACAGGCTGCCGGTCAGCTCACTCACCCCAACATCGTCACCATCTTCGACGTTGGCGAGAGCTACTTCGTGATGGAGCTCGTGCGGGGAGAAACGCTCCAATACCACCTCGCACGCAGGGGACGACTCGAGCCCGACGAAATGCTATCGGTGGTGGCGCCCATCGCCGATGCCATCGATTACGCCCACGCACGCGGCGTCGTGCACCGCGACGTGAAACCGGCCAACATCATGATGACCGACCGGGGAGGCGTTCCCAAGCTGATGGACTTCGGGATCGCCCATCTCGAGGCCACGGTTCTCACCAAGGCGGGACAATCTCTTGGCTCTCCCGCCTACATGGCGCCTGAGCAGGTCCAGGGACTCGAGCCGACGCCTCGAGCCGACCTTTATTCTCTGGCGGTCGTGGCGTACGAGATGCTCACGGCGGCGAGACCCTTCAACGGACGGAACATAACGGCTATCCTGCATCAGGTGGTTCACGAGCCTCCCGTTCCACCGCGAGAGCGAAACGCCGCCCTTCCTCTTCGCTACGACGCGCTGTTCGAACGAGCGCTTTCGAAGGATCCCGAAGAGCGCTTCGCCAACGCCGCGTCGTTCGTCACCGAGCTGAATCTCAAAGAGCTCGAGGCCATTGCGACGCTCATCGACGCCCCCGAGCCCTCGCCGAGATCCCCGGCCGTACCTCTCGTCGAAGAGCTTCACGAGCGTGAGACAATCGCAATCCCCACTCCGCGGTCGAATGCAGCCGCCAGTGCCAGCGCCAGTGCCAGCGCCAGTACCAGTACCAGTACCAGTGCGACGGCGACCGCCCGAAGGGCGGACCCGCAGAAGAAGCCGGGACGACGGGAGCAAGCCGGGATCGTCGGTGCCACCGCCGCCGCGGCACTCGTCCTCGCCCTCGTCGGCTGGTTTTTTCTCCGGGCGCCGGTGCCGCTGCCGCTCCGGGTCGAGAGCTCTCCCTCGGGGGCGAGCGTGCTCGTCGACGGTGTCGCCGTGGGCGATACACCTCTATCCATCGCGGAGCTCGCTCCCGGAGAGCACCAAGTGACCGTCGTGAAGGAGGGCTTCGTCTCCGCGAGCGAGCACTTGACCGTCGCCGCGGGAATGGCTTCGCCGCCACTCGTGTTGACTCTTCCGGCCCTGCCGCCGGCACGGGCCACGCTTTCCCTCACGAGCACCCCCCTCTCGGCTACGGTGCTCGTCGACGGAAAACCGGTCGGCGAGACCCCAATCGAAGAGCTCGAGCTCGCGGAAGGATTCTCATCGGGTCGAGGTCCGCCGGTCGGGCTTCGAGTCCTGGTCCGCCGTCGTTCCGGCGCAGCTCGGGGAAAACCTCCAGTTCGTGGCGCGCCTCGAGCACCGGAAGCCGGCAGGGAAGTCGCCCGTCGCTGCCGAGGCGCCGCCCCCCGAGCCCGCGATTGCGGAGATGGGCGACCCCGGCGTCGTCTCACCCCGCAAGATCGCGGGGGACTTCGCCCATTACCCCGAGCTCGCGAAACGACACCGTGTGACGGGAATCGTGACGGTGTCGATGATCATCTCGGAGAAGGGGTCTCCCGAAGAGCTCGAAGTCGTGGAATCGGGAGGCGACGTCTTGGACGAGGCGGTGCTGAGAGCGGTCGCGACCTGGAAGTTCGAGCCCGCCCTCCGCGACGGCAAGCCCGTACCCATTCGCTGGCGCGTGCGCCAGCACTTCCGCCTCCAGAACTGACCTCACCTATCCAACCGTAGAGAGGGGGAGCGTTCAGGCCGCGGCGACGGTGGTCGAGGGCACGTCTCGCGAAAGAGACTCCGCCGCGAGGAGGACGAAAGCGATCCAGAGAAGATCGGAAACGGCGAGGTGAACGATCTGCATCCAGACGGGCGCGCTCAAGAGAACGTTGACCGCGCCGACGAGGAGTTGGAGGCCGAAAAGGCCGAGAAGAGCGCGAGCGTACATCGCGGCTTCGGGCGGCGTGCGGGACCGAAGCCAGAGAACGACTCCGACGACGACGAGCAGGGTGACGACTGCCATCGTGGGATGGTAAAAGCGCGAGGCCACGAGCTTCGCGACGACGGGCGAGTCGTTGGGGGAGAGACCTTCGGTGAGGACGAGCGTGTCCCCGAGCGCGGTGACGGCTCCGCTCGAGCCGAGAGCGAGAAGGAAGAGCGCCCCGAGGGCGACGGCGCCGAGAGCAGGCCCGCGGCCGCCGAACGCGAGCTCCCGCGGCCGGCTCGCGAGCCATGCGGTGAGCGCCATCGTCGCAAGCAGAAGGAAGGTATTGACGAGATGAAACGCCATCACGTAGACGCGGGCCTCCGACGCATTCGCGGCGACCCACTCGAACCGGACGAGGCCCGCTCCCAGGAGCGCTTCCGCGACCACGAAGAACACCGACCACGCCGCTCCTTTCCGCACCGCATGTCCGCGGGGAAGCGCCCGAAACGACGCGACGGCGAAGACGAAGACGAAGATGCCGAGCAGCCCACTCGAGAGCCGATGGCTGAGCTCGATGAGCGTCTCCAGGCGGGGCGAGCGCGGAATGACCTCCCCGTTACACAGTGGCCAGTGATTGCCGCAGCCGGCGCCGGCACCGGTTGCGCGGACGAAGGCACCCCAGAGAATCACCAGGACGGTATATCCCAGAAGCAGCCACGCGGCGGTGGCGAGCGATCGAGGGACGCGCCCGAATCGGCTGGAGCGAGGCGTATCTCCTCCCTCGGTCAGGACCCCGTCTGTTCGAGCAGGATCGGCACCTGGGCGGCCCCATCGGCTCGGATGGCGGCCTTCACTCGATAGCGCTTCCAGTACCAGAACAGAGCGATGGATCCGAAAACGAGGTAGGGCATTACCAGGAGGAAGAGGATGGCTCGATTGAATCCTCCCGCGAGCTTTCCGCCGTTCTGCTCGAGAGCGGTGACGCACATCGCGCATTGCGCGGAGGCGGTCTCGACGCTGCCGAGAAATCCGATGATGGCGAGTAGGGCGAGGAAGAGAACGGTTTTTTGTCTGTTGCTCATTGGTACAACCTGTGCAAGAGGATGTTCGTGCTGCCGTCGTAGGCGGGGATGGCGAACATCAGGATACCGGTGACGAAGATTCCCACGAGAACGACGAGAATCAAGTTGAGACGTTCGAATCTCAAGTGCATGTAGAAGAAGATGATCAGGGTCGCTTTGATGCTGGAGCCGACGAGCAGCAACAACGCCTTCGAGGCTTCGTGCATCTGCGACTCGCCGATGAAGACCATGCTGACCGTGGCCGTAAGAAGCACGGCCCAAATGATCCAGTACCCCCTGTATCCGTGACCGGAAACCGCCTGCGCCATGTTCGATCCTTTCCGCTGCGAGCGCCT
This sequence comes from uncultured Acidobacteriota bacterium, assembly GCA_963815675.1. Taxonomy (GTDB): domain Bacteria; phylum Acidobacteriota; class Vicinamibacteria; order Marinacidobacterales; family SMYC01; genus CAWFHP01. The sequence goes on from CAWFHP010000001.1 coordinate 129,783, forward strand.
AGACCTGCCGATACGAGCCCGTTACGAGCTTACACAAGATAGAAGAGCGCGAACACGAAGACCCACACGAGGTCGACGAAGTGCCAATAGAGACCGGCGTTCTCGACACCCTGGGCGGAATACTTTCCGAGTGCAGAGCGTATGGCAACGATGAGCAGGACGGTGACGCCGGTGGTCACGTGCATCCCGTGAAAGCCGGTAATGATGAAGAAGGAAGCGCTGAATTGCGGGACTCCCCAGGGGTTGCTCGTGAGTCGGGCCCCTTCGTGGATGAAATGGCTCCACTCGTAGGCCTGCATTCCGAGGAACGAGAACCCCCCGAGGATTGTGAGCCAGAGGAAAATCGTCACGTGCTTCTTGTTCCCCACACTCGCCGCGGCAACGGCACAGGCCATGGTGGCGCTGCTGCTGATGAGGGTGAACGTCATCATCGTGATGTAGTTCATGTTGAACGCGACGTTCTGGTCGGGCCAGGTCGGGCTCGAGACCCGCATCACGCCATAGGCGACGAGAAGTCCGGCGAACAGCAGTGCGTCGGTGATGATGAAGATCCACATCATCAGCTTCTGCCAGCTGACGGCGAACGGACTGACTCCTCCGCTCCACGCGCTTACCGCCTCTGCGGAAGCCCCGGTGTTGCTCATGTTTCCTCCTAGACGAGCCTCTGGAAATAGCTACAGGTAGAAGAGGACGACCATCAAGTACAGCCAGAGGCCGTCGACGAAATGCCAGTACGTGGCAGCGATCGAGGGGGAGACGGACTCCCCGGGAGTCAGACGATAGCGAGCCGCGAGCGTCAGAACGTAGAAGAGCAGCAGCACTCCAGCGAGCAAGTGCAGGCCGTGTACCGCGGTCAGAACGTAAAAAAACGAGCTATGGGGATGGCTCGAGAGATAAATGCCCTGGGCCGCGAGCTGGTTCCAGGCCACCACCTGGCCCGCGAGGAAGAGCGCGCCCAGGACAGCGGTGACGAAGAGCCATTTGCGAAACCCGACCGGTCGCCAGTGGTTGAAGTTGCGGCGCGCGATTTCCATCGTGACGCTCGACAGGAGGAGCACCGCCGAGTTCAACCAGAGCAGCGGCGGCACCTGTAGCGACACCCAGTCGGTTCCCGCGCTGCGGACGATGTAGGCGCTGGTGAAGGCGGCGAAAAGCATGGTGATGCTTCCGAGAGTGAGCCAGATGCCGAGTTTCGCCGTTTCGATCCGTCGCGCGGCTTCGCCGCCCGACCCGTAGTCTCCGAAGCCGCGCAACGCGGCGTCACCGCCACCGCCCGAGGCATCGGCCGTTCTTGGATCCGTCAGAATCTGCGACATTTCACAGCATCCTTCCTGCATCGAATGCGATGAGAGTCAGCATCAGAGGCAGGTAAAAGAGGGACATGGCGAGCAGAGCGACCGCCTTGCGCCGCTCCCTTCCGTTTCCGAACCGGGCCGCGGCCGCCAGGAGCAAGGCACCGAGGCAAAGGGCGCCCCCGAGATAGACGATTCCGGTGAGCCCGAGGAGGCTCGGGACCAGGCTCATCGCGACGAGCGCGAGGGTGGCGGCGAGCGTCTCCAGCTTCAGCCCCCTTTTCGGAAGCGCGCGGTAGCCTACCCGTTCGTAGTCGTCGCGATACGTGGCCGCGATCGCCCAGGTGTGGGGGAACTGCCAGAAGAACAGGATCCCGAACAAACACCATCCGAGGAGACCCAGGCTTCCTTCCGCGGCGCTCCATCCCATGAGGGTGGGGATGGCTCCCGAAACGGCGCCGGGAACGGTGGCCCAGCTCGAGCGGGTCTTCAAGGGTGTATAAACGAAGACGTAAACGAGAAAGGCGACGATCCCCAGGACGCCGGTCAGCAGACCACAGACGGCAAACAAGAGCGCGGTACCGGTCGCCGACAGCGCCGTGGCGGCGATCTTGGCCTCGCCCAACGAGATCCGACCGGTGGGGATGGGGCGGTTTGCCGTTCGATCCATTCTCGCGTCGGCCTCACGCTCCAGAATCTGGTTGAAGGCGTTGGCGCCGCCGACGAGAAGAAACGTTCCGAGGGTGAAACAGAGGAGAACGATCGTGTCGAGCGACGAGGCGCCGAGCCAGTAGCCCACGACGCCCGAAGCGACCACCATCAGCGAGAGGCGGGCCTTGGTGAGGTAGAGGTAGTCTCGAAGACGCGAGCGCACCGGGGCCGCGATCCACGGCCCCGCGGTATTGGAGGTCTGGACCTCACTACTCACAGGCAGCATCGAAGACACTTATCCTCCCGCCGCCACTTTGGCCGGAACGGTCCACTGCGGAGTGTGCTCGTCTTTCTCGTCCGGATTGTTGTAGTCGTAGGGCCAGCGATACACCTCGGGCACGCTCGCCCGGCCAGTTCCCGTGACCTGGAGGCATGGGAGTAGACCACTCGAGCGTGTTGGACTGCCAGGGGTTGTTCACGGTGCACTTCTTGCCCTTGAACATGCTCCAGTAGTAGTTGGCCACGAAGATCAACTGCGCCGCGCCCAGAACGAAGGCGCAGATGGTGATGAAGGTATTCACCGGCTGCAGGGGCTTCAGGTAGTCGTAGGTATTGGGATCGTAGATGCGCCGCATCATTCCCGAGATCCCGAGGTAATGCATGGGAAAAAACGTCCCGTAGTACGCGATGAAGGTGAGCCAGAAGTGGATCTTTCCCAGCCCCTCGTGCATGAAGCGGCCATACATCTTCGGGAACCAGTAGTAGACGGCGGCGAGCGCGCCGAAGAGCCCCGCCCCTGCCATGATGAAGTGGAAGTGCGCTACGACGAAGTAGGTGTCGTGGAGCTGGATGTCGACGACGCTGGTGCCGAGAAACAGGCCCGTCAGCCCACCGGTCACGAACAGGGACACGATCCCGAGAGCGAAGAGCATGGGGGTGGTGAACCGGATTTTCGCCCCCCACAGGGTCGACAGCCAGTTGAAGGTCTTCACCGCCGAAGGAATGGCGATGGCGAGGGTCGTCATCACGAAGACGCTTCCCAGGAATGGGCTCATCCCCGAGACGAACATGTGGTGACCCCACACGAGAAAACTCAGAAGGCCGATGGCGATGATGGCATAGACCATCGAGCGGTAGCCGAAAATGGGCCGACGGCTGAAGGTCGCGATGATGTCGGAAGCGAAACCCATCGCCGGGAGCATGATGATGTAGACCTCGGGATGCCCCAGGAACCAGAACAGGTGCTGCCAGAGAAGCGGCGTCCCGCCCTGGTGCTGGAAGAGCTCGTCACCGATATAGATGCCGGCGGGAAGAAAGAAGCTCGTTCCCAGTGAGCGGTCGAACAGGAGCAGAATGCAGCCCGCGGCGAGCGCGGGGAACGCGAGGATGCCGAGGATGCCGACGACGAACTGCGCCCAAGTGGTTAGCGGCAGCCGCATCATCGAGAGTCCCTTCGTTCGAAGGTTGAGAATGGTCACCACGAAGTTGAGGCCGCCCATGGTGAAGGAAGCCACGAAGAAGATCATCCCGATGAGCCACATCGTCTGTCCCGTACCCGAGCCGGGAATGGCCGATCGGATCGCGCGAGAGCGGCGGATAGGTCGTCCAGCCGGCCGAGGCCGCGCCGCCCTCGACGAGGAACGAGAGCAGGATGATGATCGCTCCCGGGAGAACGGTCCAGAACGACAGCATGTTCAGGAAAGGAAACGCCATGTCCCGGGCACCGATCTGGAGGGGGATGAGAAAGTTACCGAATCCGCTCACCGGGGCGAGGGAGAGCACGAAGAACACCATGATGGTGCCGTGCATGGTGAAGAGCATGACGTAGAACTCGGGGGTCATGATGCCGCTCGCCATACCCGCGGGGAAGAAGTTCTCGAGAAACGGCCACGGGTGTCCCGGAAAGCCGAGCTGGAGCCGTACCAGCATGGCCAGGAGACCCCCGACGAGGGCCATCATCATGGCCAGGGTCAGGTACTGCTTTCCGATCATCTTGTGATCGAAGCTGAAGACGTAAGTGCTTATGAAGCTCTGTTTGCCATGGCCGTGGTCGTCATGACCTTCGCTCATGCCGTTTCTCCTTCGGATGAATCGAGGAAGCTAATTGCCCGCGGAGGCTTGCTGCTGTGATTGCTGCGCGAGCCAATTGTCGTAGTCCGATTGGCTCATCACGGTGAGAAAGGCCCGCATCCGGTAGTGTCCGAGCCCACAGAGCTCGGCGCAGGCGATCTCGAACTCACCGATCTTCTTGGGCGTGAAGGTAGCCCCCGTCTCCATGCCGGGAACGAGGTCCTGCTTCACCCGGAAATTGGGTAGAAAGAAGGCGTGCTGCACGTCCTTGGATCGGAGGCGCATGTGCACGACCCGGTTCACCGGCAGGACGAGTTGATTGGTGCGCTCGAAGTCGTCCGCCGATGCGGGATCGGAAGGATCGAGACCGAGAGGATTCTCGAGGGAATAGAGCTCGGGTCGAAACGCTCCGAACTTTCCATCGGGTCCGGGGTAGCGAAAGTCCCACTGAAACTGAGCCCCTACGCCTTCGATCACGATCGCGTCCGGAGGAGGCGCGGACGCTTGAACCTTGTTCCAGACCACGAGACCGGAAAGGACGATGGGGATGAGCACGATGGTGGTTCCGACGGTCCAGAAAACCTCCATCTTTTGGCTTTCGTGCCAGTAGCTTCCCTTGGTCTCGTCCTTGTGGCGAAACCGCCAGATGTAGAGGCCGAGCACGACCTGCACGAGGATGTAGGCCGTCCCGGTGATGGCGAGGATCACGTAATAGAGGGTGTCCTGCGCTGTCCTTTCGGAGGCGAGCTCCGGCACGCCGTATTTGAAGAAAAAGGCCACGGAGATGAGGACGATGGCCCAAATGGAGATGGCCATCGCCATGCCGTGATTGACGTGGGGTTCTATCTGGTTATCGTCTGCCATTCGGCTACCTCAAGAAAATGAAACACTCTCGCTTCGGCTCCTCCGGCTCACCTAGGCCCCATCCGCAGGACCGGGCGCCATGAACGAACGTGCTCTCGCGCCTCAGCGCGTATACCTCTTCACAAAAGCGGCCACCGCTCGCATCTGCGCTTCGGCATCGCCACCCAGGACGTCGGGAAGCGGCGTAATGATGTGTCCCGAGTCGTCGACCGGCCAGAACTGGGGCATCTGGGTCCCCGGCGTGATCGCCTGAGGATCCTTCACCCAGTCCACGATCCAGCTTTCGCGCAGCCGCTCGTTCGCGAGCCGGAAGCTGGGCGCGAGCTGGGAGGCTTCCATGGTCCCCGCTGCCGCGGCGATGTGACAGCGCTCGCACTGCAGCCGCACGAGAAGCTGGTCGCCCGTCCGCAGAAGGGCGGGGTCGACCTCGTGCTCGGCTTTGGTGACGAAGGGCTGGGTACCCTCCATCGCCATGAAGCCCTCGACGAGGCGGTTCGCCTCGTCGTCGGTGAATTGAAACGTAGGCATGCGTGCATTGAGCCAGAATCGCACCGGGCTCGGCGCCTTGAGAAAGTTGAACAGCCAGCCCGCTTCGGCCCGCGCACCCTCGGTATGGAGATTGGGCGGACGCATCCCGGTGTCGGCGATGGTCTCGTAAATGCCGCCGCCGAACCCGTCGACCAGGTGGCAGCCGCGGCAGTTGTAGGTATGGATGAGACGTCGCGCCTTCTCGGCGTAGGCCTCGTTGGCGGTGAGAGTCTTGACCGCCTCTTCGGGAAGATCGGAGGCGACCTGGCCCATGAGCTCGCGCACGAGAGCCTGGATCTCGTTGTCGTTGAAGCCGAAGTAGCCCATCTTCAGCTTCTCTCCCGGGGTCTTCACCCTTCCGACGTCGAAGCTCCGGGGCGCTCTGAGCTTCTGCTCGAACCACGCCTTCCTCGTCTCGGGAATATCGACATAGCCGAAATCGAGCCGGGGTACCATCTTCGAGCCTTCGGTCGAGAGGTCGACTCCGATTTTCTGGGCGTTCTCGAACCCCTCGATATCGTGACAACCGAAGCAGCCGTAGCGCAGGATGAGCTTCTCTCCCGCGTAGAGAGTCTTTTGCTCCCGCGACATCGATTCGAGCTGTTCTTGCGCCTGAGTGAGCGGAAGCTGGGTCCTCAGGAACTCCAGCGAAATCTCGTCGAGGGCGGCGTCATCGACCTTGGGAACGGGCAGGGCCTCGAACTCGGGATTTTTCGAGGTCATCAAGAAGGCGGTGATGTCGGACGCCTCACGATCGGTGAGACGGAGGTTCGGCATCTGCGTCTCGGGCCAGTAGTGCTTCGGGTTCTTCACCCAGTTGTACAGGAACTGCGGATTGACCTTGCTCCCCACGCCAACCAGGTCCGGACCCTTCTTGCGGAACCAGGCGACGTTCTCGAGGTTGGACTCGTCGATGATGTGGCAGCCGAGACAGCCGAGGCTTTCGACGAGGGCCTTGCCCCGCGCCGCGTCCCCTCCCGGGGGAACGGGGTCGTAGCTCAGAGGCTTCGACTTGGAGAAAACGTAGGCGATGATCGAGGCGACCTCGGTCGAGTTCCGGGCGCCGATCTCGGAGTCGAGGTTGTTGTCCAGGTTCCAGAACCGGGGCATATAGGTCGACTTCTTGAAGCTCCTGGGATCCTTCAGCCAGCGAGCGGCCCACTCGGGCGTCGTCTTGGTCGCGATGTGCTCGAGCTTCGGTCCGACCTTTCGCGTATTCTCGAATCCCGTCGTGTTGTGGCAGCCCCAGCAGCCCGCTCTCTCGTAGAGCATCCGGCTCTCGTTGAACTTCTCCGCGCCGGCGATGAGGACCTGATCGGTATGGCACTTGAGACAGCCCGCTTCCGCGTATCCGTTGGGGTACATCGGATTGTCCCAGTAGTGATCCTCTTTCCACCCGTACTTCCGCTGCCACTCGTGCTCCTGCTCTTCGTTTTGCGGCGTGTGGGCCGAGCCCGTGAACGTGAGCCCTCGACCGCGGCCTTCGTGGCAGGAAGTGCAACCGAAGTTGTCCCGGGAATGCGGCGACTCGGCGCCCACGTAGAGATCGAGGCGAGGGTGGGTGCGGAACGGCTCGGGAGCGTCGGCGTAGTCGGGATTGTCGATGCCCAGATGGCAGGTCTGGCATCGATCGACCCGCGAGACGCTGGTGAAGTTCAGATTCTCGGTGACGTTGCGGACGAGGACCTGCTGCACCTTGATGTTGGGGTCGATGAAGTCCACCACCGGAAGGTTCCGGAAGGTGTTCTGGAAATTCTGAGCCAGTGAGTTCTCTTTTCGCTGAAGAAGCGTGACCTGCTGAGTGAGCTTGTCCTTCTGCCCGCTGAGCTCGGTGACCCGTGCCCGGAGATCCCGCAGGGAGCGTTGGACCTCGTTTCTCTCGTACTCGATGCCGAGCCGCGCCTCGCGGCGGGAGAAAAACTCGTTCTCGAGTTTCTGAAACTCCGCGTCGTCGACGCGTTTTCCCAGCGGCGCGCGCTGACCTTCCTCGTGATAGAACTTCTCGGAATCGTAGATGGCCTTGACCTCGCGCTCCCTGATGTCGGCGAGCGTCCATTTTTTGTTGAGGTCCGCGAGCTTCGCCTCCAGGTCGGCGACGTCCTTCTGCTTCGATTCGAGCTCCTGGCTCGCCGCGTCGAGCTCGCTCTGCACCTGCTGCAGGCTCCTCTGGTCCACATTCTGTCCCGCCTGCTCGAGCTCACGCGCGGTCGTGTCCCTCTCCATCTGGAAGAACCGGCGCTGATAGACCTTCCACTCGCGGGAGTAGTCCGCCCAGACCAGCCATACCGTGGTGAGGAACAGGGCAATCGCGCTTACGCCGAACAGTACGTTCAGCCGGGTTATGACGTATGCGTGTCCAGGCTCAGGTTTGGCCACGATTCACTCCAACTCCTACTCTCAGTCCTGACCTAAATATTGAAGAAGATCTCAGGGAAGGTCATGATGTACTTCAAGTTGAACAACCATCTCAAGTACATCTTGATGGGAAGCGCCAGCATCAGCAGAAACAAAACCACACCGATGTAGTACCGCACCGGCCCCATCTTCACGTAATACCTGTTGAGACTCACCCACCGGATGAAACGGGGCAACTTCTCCTTGGGCCGCGAGAGCAGCACCGGGAGCACGCCGATGTAAAACGCGACGATGATCATGCCCAGAAACTCACGGACGAGGGGGTTCGAGGGAAGCGGCCGACCCAGGAACCTCACCCAGAAGAAGTCCGAGACGTGGACGTTCAGGAGGGGCTCCACTCGATGAGGATCCCAGAATTCGTACGGACCGAAGAAGTTCCAGTTCGGTCCTCTGAGGAACGTTCCCGATATCACCATCAAGACCCAGAGCACGAGAAACCCGTAGAGGAAGATCCCGATCTCCGCCTTGCGCTCCTTGAAGGTGAAGTAGCCGTTCCCCTTGGGATTGGTGTCGATGTAGGGGATAGCCATGAGGCCCACGATGATGAGCGTGGGGAAGACGACGCCCGCGAGCCAGGGGTCGTAGTAGACGAGCATTTCCTGGAGGCCGAGGAAGTACCAGGGCGCTTTCGACGGGTTGGGGGAGTTCGCGGGATTGGCGGGCTGCTCGATAGGCGCCTTCGCCAGGATCGACCAGACCATGAGACCGATCCCGAGAAGGATCATGCAGAGGAACTCCACATACACGAGATCGGGCCAGACCCAGACTTTGTCCTCTTCCTTCTTCTCCTGGGGCGTCTCGCCGGCCGCAATCCGCTTGTCGTTCTCGACCCCCTGGTACATCGCGAACCAGGTGAAGAACGCCACCAGGAAGAGCACGAAGGTGATGGGGATGTTGTCGGGCTTCGCCACGATGAGGAAGAAGTTCGGGTCGAACATGCTGACGAAGTAGAAAATCGCGATCAGGCTGAAGCCGATGGCCGCGGTCTTTTTCGTCCAGACCTTGGGGTGGCGGAGCGCCAGGATGAACGCCACCGTGACGATGGTGAAGAGGATTTGGGGACTGGAAGCCCAATTGATGACGTTTTTGATCGCTTGCATATGCCTGAGCCTTGCCGTTGAGTGCGGTGCCCGATGATCGAGCTACATCGGACCCGAGATACCGCCGTCTTTGCGGACTCGCCAGAAATGCACCGCCATCAAGACCGCGGCCGCCAGCGGAAGCCCGACACAGTGCAGCACGTAGAAGCGAAGGAGGGTGTTCTCGCCGACGTTTCTCGCGCCCAGCAGCACGAACCTCGCGTCGCTCGCGGAATTGATGATGTTGATGTCACCAATCTTCAGCGCCGCCGAAAGAGGACCTTCGGTGCCCATCAGGGGTGTCGCCCGCGCCATGTTGGAACCGACGGTGATCGCCCAGATGGCGAGCTGGTCCCAGGGGAGAAGGTAGCCGGTGAACGAAAGCAGGAGCGTGAGGACGAGGAGAACGACGCCGACGCCCCAGTTGAACTCGCGCGGCGGCTTGTAGGAGCCCGTCATGAAGACGCGGAACATGTGGAGCCATACCGTGATCACCATGGCGTGAGCGCCCCACCGGTGAAGCTCGCGCATGACCCCGAGAGGAACGTGCTCACCGAGGTCGATGATGTCGGAATAGGCGTACTCGACCGTCGGCCGGTAATAGAACATGAGAAGGAGTCCGGTGAAGGTGAGCACCAGGAACAGGAAGAACGTGATCCCTCCCATGCACCAGGTGTAGCGGAGCTTGATCCCCGCCTTGCGCGACTTCACCGGATGGAGGTGGAGGAACACGTTCGACATCACGACCAGCACCCGGTTCCGGTTGCTGGTTACGGCGCCGTGGCGGAACACCGACTTCCAGACCTGGGACTCGGTCAGCGAGTTCCACCCACTACTGAATGCGTTCAACAGCTTCTGCACCCTTTTCGACTCCTACCGATCCCGGGTGGGATCGCTCCGCTGGCGCCGTGGCCGTCCTCGCAATGAGGAGTCCCCGGCGAGTCCACGTTGAATCAGCTCAGTTTCAAGAAAGAATCGGGGTCGCTCCACTGACCGGCTTCCTGCTTGAACGTGCGTCCCTTGTCGATGAGGACCTGACCGTCGTCGGCGAGCGTGATCTTGACCCGCTCGAGCGGACGGGGCGCGGGACCCTCGAAGTTGATACCGCTCATGTAGTAGCCGCTGCCGTGGCAAGGGCATTTGAACTTGTTCTCGGCCTCGAGCCAGTTGGGCGTGCAGCCGAGGTGGGTGCAGATGGCGAGAAGACAGTACATCCCCTCCTCGTTGCGGATCACCCAGACGCGATACTTTTCCTTGAAGCGCGTGTCGACCGTTCCGATGGCGAAGTCGCTGGGAAAGCCGACCTTGAAGGTCGACGGCGGCTCGGTGAGAACGTTGGGGAACATGAAGCGCCCCATCGCCGTCAATCCGGCGGCGGTCGAGGCGGCGAAAAACGACCAGGCGAGGGCGAGCCAGTTGAACTCACGCCGGGTTACTTTGGGCTCGTCTGCTTTCGCAGGCTTGGCAGGCTTGGTGGCGGGTTTGTCTTCTCCGGTGTCCGTTGCTTTGGTCTCTTCAGCCATGCTTTACCCCGGGTTCGAAGAACCTCTCCTTTTTTAAACAGGTCTAACTACGATCCTCGTTTGAAGAAAAAAATTGTGATGGCCCTTCTGCAGAGCGGGTCGCGAGTCTCTCGGATCCTCTAGACTGCAGGAGGGATCCCCTCCATGCAAACGATGTATTTTAGTCATCCGTCCAAGAGGGTGTCAAGACTCGAGCGACGGCGTCCGAGACCATCCCTGGCCAGGCTCGGAAGGGACTCATGGAGACGGCGGCCTTTCCGTGGCGGCGGTCGTCTGGAGCGCCTCGAGCGCGATTTTCCGAATCGCGAGATTCGGGTGATTGGCGCCGAGCTCCCGGAGCCTCGCGCCGAGCGCGTCGCTCTTCAAGAGCGCCGAGGCTCGGATGGCGCTCTCCATCGTCAGGAGCCTGTGCGCCTCGTCCATGTCGGAGATTCTGTCGAGAAACTCCTGATCGAGCATCTGGAGCAGCGTCGACTCCCCGGACGCGTCGCCGAGCTCCGCGAGAGCGACGGCGGCGTTCCACGAAACGTCGCGCACGGGATCGGTGAGGGCGATCCTCAATCTCGGGACGGCGCTTTGGTCTCCGATGGCGCCGAGGGCGTAAATCGCCATTTTCCGAACTCCGGTGTCGCTGTCGTCGACGAGGATGATGAGGGGCTCCACCGCCTCCTTGTCTCCGAGTCTTCCCAGCGCCCAACAGGAATAAAAGCGCGTGGTCGCGTCCGGGTCCCCGAGAGCGCCGATGAGCGCCGCCCCGGCCTGGGGGTCTCCCAGCTGGCCGAGAGAAAGGGCGAGATAGTGTCGAACCCGCGGGTCGTCGTCGGCCGCGGCGGTGAACGCCTCCACCATCTGGGGGACGAGGCCCTCCATCCGCCGCTTCTCCTTGTCCATGGTCATGATCTTGGAGAGCTCGAAGGCCGCCTGCCAGCGGCGGTTGGCGCTGCCCGTTCGAATCTCCTGGAGATAGTCGACGCCGGTCTTGTCGTCCGACACCATCCAGGCAAAGAAGAAAAAGAGGCTGACGGAAACAGCGACTACGAACGCCGGGATGACGAAGAACTGAAGGAGAGTTCGTCCAAAGCCCGTGTCGTGGGATAGATCGACGGTCTCTTTGTGTGGCTCGGACGATGTGTCTTCGTTCATGAAATCCCTTCGAGCCCGCCCCGACCGCGGACCGCCATATTATCTCGCCAGCTCCCCCGGTTCAACGCGTGCCGATCCAGGGGATCGAGCCTATCCGGGCAGGGCTTTCTGAGCCTCGATCTCTTGATCCCGGTACTGGAGCTGATAGAGGCGGTAGTAAATGCCTCGCCGGGCCAGAAGCTCCTGGTGGCTCCCCACCTCGCGGACACAGCCCTTGTGTAGAACGACGATGCGATCCGCCTTCTGGATCGTCGAGAGGCGGTGGGCGATGACGATACTGGTCCGGTTCTCGAGCAGACGCTCCAGCGCCTCGCGAATCAGAATCTCGGTGTGGGTATCCACGTTGGACGTCGCTTCGTCGAGGATCAGGATCCTGGGCTCGTGCACGAGCGCACGAGCGAAGGAGACGAGCTGTTTCTGGCCCGAAGACAACGAAGACCCTCTTTCTTTCACCTCCTCGTCGAGTCCCCGGGCGAGGCCGGCGACGAATCCGTCGAGATGCACCGCGGCCGCCGCTTGCGCCACGCTCTCTTCCGAGATCTCGACCTCGCCGAGGCGGATGTTGGAAGCGATGGTGCCCGAGAAGAGATGGACGTCCTGCAGCACCATGCCGAACTGTTTGCGGAGCTCCTGGAGGTTCCACTCCCGCACGTCGACGCCGTTCACCAGGACCCGGCCGCGTTGAACGTCGTAGAAGCGGAGGAGAAGGCTCATGAGTGTGGACTTCCCCGCTCCGGTATGGCCCACCACCGCCACCATCTCCCCGGGTCTCACTTCCAGATCGATGTCTTTCAGAACCCAGTCCTCGCCGTGGTACGCGAACGATACGCTCTCGAAACGAACGGAGCTCACCGTACCGTCGCCTTCGAACGCCGCCGGAGGTGACGCGATTCCCACCGGGGTATCGAGGAGCTTGAAGATCCTTTCCGAAGACGCCATCGCCCCCTGGAGGATGTTGAATTTCTCGGACAGATCGCTGATCGGCCGGAAGAATTTCTCCGAGTACTGGATGAAAGCGACGAGACCTCCGAGGCTGAGAGCTCCCAGAAGGATTTGCCCTCCTCCGTACCAGATGATGAGCGCCACCGCCACCGCTCCCAGGATCTCGATCGCGGGATAGAAGAGGGCGTACTGGAAGACCGATCGGAGATTCGCTGCGGTATGCTGCCGATTGAGCTCGCTGTACTGGTCGAACTTTCTCTCCTCCTGGCGGAAGAGCTGCACCACCTGCATCCCCACGATGTTCTCCTGGATGAAGGCGTTCAGCATCGCGATGCGGGTGCGCACCTTGCGATAGACGTCGCGGACCCGTCGTTTGAACACCCAGGTGACGGCGAAGAGCGCCGGCAGCACGGTGAAGGTGACGAGAGCGACATGCCAGTCGATGTAGAGCATCACCATCATGATGCCCAGGAGCATGAAGACGTCGCCGAAGATGGTGACCACGCCCGAAGTGAAGAGCTCGTTCAGAGCGTCGACGTCGGTCGTGACCCGGGTCACCAGCCGTCCCACCGGGTTCTTGTCGAAAAACGCTGGCTCGAGATCCTGCAGGTGGGAAAAGATCTCGCGTCTCATGTCGAACATCACCCGCTGCCCCGCCATGTTCATGATGTAGACCTGATAGAAGGAGATCACGAACTGGAGGACGAGCGCGGCCACATACAACAGAGCGACGCGGTCGAGACCTCGGATATTCCCGGAGGCGATATAGTCGTCGATCGCGACTTTGGTGAGATAGGGCCCGACGAGCTTCAACGCCGAGGCACCCAGAACGAGGAAAAACGAGACGACGACCGTCGTCTTGTACGGGGAGAGGTAGTGGAGGAGCCGGCCCATCAGCCGCCGGTCGTAGATCTTGCCGAGGGCCTCTTCTTCCTGGATGGGCTGGATCGGGGTCGTCATCGCAGTCTCTTGCTCAAATTCGCTGCAGCTCCTCCTCCAGGAGCTGTTTCCGGTGGAGGCTCGCGTAGAGCCCGTCTTTCGCAAGGAGCTCTTCGTGGTTTCCGCGCTCGATGATGCGCCCTTCGTCGAGGACGCAGATGAGGTCCGCCTGTTTCACGGTGCTGATCCGATGAGAGACGAGCAGCGTCGTCCGATCCCGCATGACGCCCGCGAGCTCGCCCAGGATTTTGTCCTCGGTCTCGGTATCGACGGCGGAGAGAACGTCGTCGAGGATCAGAATCGGCGGATCGACGAGTACCGCCCGCGCGATCGTGGTTCTCTGCCGCTGGCCCCCGGAAAGAGTGATGCCCCGCTCACCCACCATCGTTTCGTAGCGTTTCGGGAACGACTCGATGTCACCGTCGAGACCGGCGCGCGCGGCCGCGTTCCGGACTTCTTCATCCGAGGCCTGGGGCTTGCCGAAAGCGATGTTGCCGCGAATCGACTCCGAGAACAGAAAGCTCTCCTGGGGCACGAAGGCGACCGCCTTGCGAAGGGTCTCGAGCGGAAGGCTCTTCACGTCGTGGCCGTCGACGAGAACCTGCCCCTCGCTCGCGTCGTAGAGCCGGGGCACGAGGCGGGTGAGGGTCGTCTTTCCCGATCCCGTGCGGCCGACGAAGGCGATCGTCTGGCCCGGCTCGATGACGAGGTCGATGTCCCTCAGGACATCGAAGCCCGTTGCCGTTGCGTTTCCGTTTCCGTTTCCGTTTCCGTTTCCGTTTCCATCCAGATGGTCGGCGGCCCTCGCCCCATAGCGAAAGGAGACCGACCGGAACTCGATTCGACCTCGAAGCGCAGGGACGGAGTCGTCCGGACCGTCGACGATGTCGGGCTCGGCGTCCAGAATCGCCGCGAGACGTTTCATCGAGGCCGCGCCCCGCTGGTAGATGTTCACCACCCACCCGAACGCGATCATGGGCCAGGTGAGCATCTCCAGGTAGGCGAAGAAGGCGACGAGCTCACCGAGCGTGATCCGCCGCTCGATCACCATGCGTCCACCCCACCAGAGGACGAGAGCGGTTCCCAGCCCGATGATCGCGGCGAGTAGAGGATAAAACGACCCCCAGATCTTCACCAGCCCCATGTTGCGCTCGAGATAATCCTCGTTCTCGCACTCGAACTTCCGGCGCTGATCGTCCTCCTGGGCATAAGCACGTACCACGCGAATGCCGGAGACGTTCTCCTGCACCAGCGCCGAGATGTCGCTCATCTTTTCCTGGATCGATTCGAACCGTTTGTGGATGACGGCCCCGAACTGCTTCACCGCGATCGAGACCACCGGCATGATCGCGAGGGAGACGAGGGTGAGCTCCCAGCTGATGGAGACCATGAATCCGATGGCGCCGACGGTGATGAGGAGGGTCTCTGCCGGATACATGATCCCCGGGCCGAGGACCATACGGACGGCGCTGATGTCGTTCGAGGCCCGGGACATCAAGTCTCCCGTCCTCCATCTTTGGTAGAAGGACGGGCTCATTTTCTGGAGCCGGGCGAAGAAATCCCCGCGGAGGTCGTACTCCACGTACCGCGAGACACCGATGAGGAGCTTCCTCATCCAGAACCGGAAGAACCCTTCGACCAGCGCGATCACGACGACCAGGCTCCCGTAGAACGCGAGCTTCGAGTAGGTCACCTCGACGGTGAGGTCGTCGATCGTCCGTTGGAGAACGAGGGGCACGAGAACCGACGCCGCCTTTGCCAGAACGAGCGCTCCCGCGCCCAGAAGCATCGGACGGGGATACCGCGTTATGTAGGGAAGGAGTCGTTTGAGCTCGTTCACGGGCAAAAAAACCACGCCTCGGCGAGGGGCGCGACAAAAAATCAGTATAGCAGACGCCTATTCAGTGGCCGCTCTCGATGCGACTCGCGCGCCCGTCGACGAGCACCTGGTAGGAAACGTCGGCGAGACTTCGAAACAGCGTGAGCGCGTCCCGCCGCTTCCCCAGCTCTTCGAGAGCCCGGGCCCGATCGTAGGCGAGGTCCGATTCGTCGTAGGGTGCTACCGGGTCGATCTGCTTCGCCGCGGCTTCGAAGGAGGTCACCGCCCCCGCGAAATCCGAGGCTCGGAACCGCTCGAGGCCCAGCTCGAAATCGCCCTTCTCGTCGGACGCGACGTCCCGATAGAAGCGCGGCCCGCTCCCGGGCGGTTCGGCCTCGTCGACGAGAGCGCTTCTGCTTTCGAACAGCCTTCCGTCACGGAAGACGACGGGCTCGCCGTCGAAGCGGACCTTCCATTCGCCGGGACCCTCGACGAGGCGCGCCCCACGGCATTCCGCGCCGTCCGCCCGAGCGCAAGCCCTGAAAAACGCGGCCCCGTTCGTCGTCGGCTCGATTCCGAGAGGTACCTGTTCTTCCTCGGCCGCCCAGCGGATCAGAAATCCCGTCCCGTCCTCCTCGAGAACGAAGTCGACGAAATGAAAGTCCTTCTCGGCGTCGAAGTCCCGTTGGACGTAGAGGCGGCGCGGCGCCGCGTCCCCACCGTGTGAGAGCGCCACCCGCAGGGAGCCGGACTCGCCGGGTGGAGTGCTCCGTACCGACGGGTCGATTTTCTTGGCTTCGTTCAGGAGATCCTCGCCCAGGTGCTCGCCCGCCAGGCCGAGCGCCCGCGCTTTCGCCGCACTCGCGCCGGAAATCCGCGACATCACGTCGAGAAGTTCCAGGCCGAGCGCTCGGTCTCCGCCCTTCGCGGCAATCCGCTGCACGCTCCGGTTCAGCGCCACGTACAAGTCCTCCAGGGGCGCCGGCCCCGCTTCGAGCTTCGCGATCGTGTCCACCCAGTCGCGCACGAGACCGGTATCGTCCATGCCTTTTCGCAGCGTCACGAGAGGCTCGCTCGCTTCATCGGGCCTGTCCTCCGTCGGCAAATCCGGCGCGGAGAGAAACGCGATCACCGCCTCCACCCGGCGCCGAATCTCGCTCGAGGTCATTCCCGCCGTGGGAATCCGGATCTGCGTCATGCCGGAGCGGGCGACGAATCGAAGCTCGCCTTCCTCGGCGAACTGGAGAGAAGCTGGAAGGCCTGCTTTGCGGCCGACGCCGACGGGCACCCCGAGGAGCCGGACGATGCGACGAGCTCCCGGTAGGTCGGCTTCACGAACGAACGCCACGATCTCGAGGGGGAAGCTCTGGCGTTTGCGCGTCTCGTGGACGGGCACGGTGAGCGCGTCGAGCTCCTCGCTGCAGCGGGCGCATCCTTCCACCGGCACGTAGAGGACGAGGGTCGTCCCGGTTCGAAATAGCTGGCTGGGAATGAACGTTCCCGAGTCCGTGGTCGCCTGAAAGTCGGGCATGGTCCCGGCGAGGAGCTCGAGCTCGTGATAGGTAGATTGAAGCTTGGGGAAGCGCCGGTGATCGAGGCTCGCCTTCAGGGCATCCCGACTGCGAAAGGCTCCCGTTGCAAGGAGCCTCTCCTCCACCACCGGACGATCGGAGCCGGGTGCGAGATAGGCGTCGAGGAGCAAGTCGAGGCGGGCTTTGAGGTCGAGATCCTCCTGGGCCGCCATCAGCAGAGGAAGATCGGCACTCGGCTCGATGGCCATCGCCCGGCGATAGACTTTCCTGGACTCGGGCCATTTCTTCTGCGCCGCGAGAGCGTTTCCCAGCGTGCGAAAGTATCGCGCCCTCCGTTCTCGGTAGCTCTTCCGCGCCGCGAGAATCATGTCATCGAAGAGAAGGCCCTTGTCCGGCCTCACTTCGATCTCTTCCTCGGGCTCGAATTGGGATGAGCGGGAAAGCGCCTCCCGCGCTTTCGCCTCGGCCGCGGCGGCATCGCCGGAAGCGAGGAGCCGCACCGCTTCCTCCTGCGCCACGTCCGCGGAGTGAGAGGTTTTGTGGGACTGGGACTGAGACTGCGGGAGAGCCACCAGGGCGGCCGGCAGAAGAAGAGCCCCCAGAAAAAGAGCGCTTCTTTTCCCTCGTCTCCGCTTCGTCGACCCCGTCAACCACTTCCCCCGGAGCGCGTCAATTTCTTCAGTCTCGCGGAAGCCGCGTCGAGCGTCGCTTTCTTCTTGCAAAAGGTGAACCGGAGCTTCTGTCGTCCCGCCTCACGCGAATGGTAAAAGCTCGAGCCGGGAACGGTGGCGATTCCGATCGACTCCACCAGATGGCGCGCGAACGTCACGTCGTCGTCGAAACCGAACGAGGAGATGTCGGTCATGATGTAGTAAGCCCCTCGGGGCAGGTAGCAGAGAAACCCGGCGGCGCGAAGGCTCGCGAGCAGAGCGTCGCGGCGAGCCCGGTAGTCGTTCGCCAGCTTCTCGTAGTACGTATCGGGAAGCCCGAGGGCGAGAGCCGCCGCTTCCTGTAGCGGCGCCGCCGCGCCCACCGTGAGGAAGTCGTGCACTTTGCGGATGGCGTTCGACAGCTCGGGAGGCGCGACCGCCCATCCAACGCGCCAACCGGTGAGGGAATAGGATTTCGACAGGCTGTTGATGGTCACCGTGCGCTCCGCCATGCCCTCCAGTGTAGCGAGCGGAACGTGCTCGGTGCCGTCGTAGACGATGTACTCGTAGATTTCGTCGGTGAAGGCGAGCACTCCCCACTTCTGGCAGAGCGACGCGATCTGCTGGAGCTCTGAGCGGGAAAAGACCTTTCCCGTGGGGTTGTTCGGCGTATTAATAATGATGGCTCGCGTCTTGTCGTTGAACGCTTTCTCGAGCTCATCCGGATCGAAGTGCCAGTCGGGCTCCTGGAGCCGCACGTAGCGAGGAACCGCCCCGGAGAGGATGGCATCCGGACCGTAGTTCTCGTAGAAAGGCTCGAAGACGATCACCTCGTCGCCGGGGTCCACGATGGCGAGCATCGTCGACATCATCGCCTCCGTCGATCCGCAGGTGACGGTCACTTCGCGCTCCGGATCCACCTCCATGCCATACGCAAAGCGGTATCGCTCCGAGATCGCGTTCCGGAGCTTCCTCGCACCCCAGGTGATGGCGTATTGATTGATGTCCTTGCGCACCGCGGCGACGGCCGCTTCCTTGATCTCCGAGGGTGCCGGGAAATCGGGAAATCCCTGCGCGAGGTTGATGGCGTCGTGCTTCTGCGCGAGCCGCGTCATCTCCCGGATGACGGATTCGGTGAACTCCAGCGCTTTTTTCGAAATGAGGGGGCGTGTGGTGGCGTCTCGCATCGAAGATCGTGCCTCTCGTCCCCGAGGGAAGGTCGAAAGGATCGGGAGCTCATTCGGCGCCGGCCTTCGACTCCGCCTCTCGGTAGAGCCGACGATACAGCATCTCGTTGCGAAGAACCAGTTTCACGTAGGCCCGGGTCTCGTCGAAAGGGATCTCCTCGATGAAGATTTCCGAGGGAATCGTCATGTCCATCCCCGTCCAGCGTTTTACGCGATGGGGGCCGGCGTTGTAGCTGGCGAGGGCGTAGTCGACCCGCCCGTCGAAGGCCTCGAGGATGTCTTTCAGATAGCGCGTTCCGTAGCGGATGTTGACTTCCGGGTCGTAGAGGTCCGACGCGCTGTAGCGCTGGCGCTCCTGACGCGCGAGAACGCGGCCCGTCGAGGGAAGGATCTGCATGAGGCCGCGCGCCCCGGCCCGCGAGCGCACTTTGGGATTGAACGCGGATTCCTGGCGAATCAACGCGGCCACCAGATACGGGTTCAGTCCCCGCTCGGTCGAGTAGCGCACCACCGAATCCCAGTAATGAAGCGGATACAAGAGCTCCCAGATGGGCCTCGGCAGGAGATCGCCGGTCGCCGAGCCATGGAAGGGAAACGCGCTTCGGAGCGTGCGGAAGGCGGCGAGGTTTCGGTTCCGGTCGGCATGGATCCAGGCGGCCATGGCGAGGAAAGCGGCGTCGTCGGACTTTCCCGAGGCCGCCTGGTCGATCTCGGCGAGCGCTTCTTTCTCGAGTCCGACGCCATAGAGCTCCGCGATTCTGCGCTGGAGATCCACCCTCTCGACGACGAGCGCGTCGCTCAGATCGATGCCGTCGCGCGCCGTTTGGAGCGCCGCGAGCGAAGCCTTCTGTCCCTCGATCTGCGAAAGATGCTCGAGAGCACGGCGGCCGTAATAGGTGTTTTGATAACCGAGGAGAACCTGGCGGTAAATGGGCTCGGCGCGGTCGAATCGTCCGGCGTCCTGATAGGCGTGGCCCGCCCAGTAGAGGAACCGTGGTACTTCGTCCTCGCCCGGGCGCTCCCGCGCCGCTTCCTCCCAGCCGAATCCCGCATCGACGAGATTTCCCGACCGGTACATGTCCCAGAGGACGTTCCACTTCGCCTCGAGAAAATACTTCCCGCTCGGAAACTCCTCGATCACCCGGCGATAGTCTCCGAGAGCGACGTCCCTCTCGTCCTGATCGTCGTGGTAGCGGGCTAGGCCAACGAGCGCCTCCTCGGACCAGGAGCTCTTGGGGTAGCGTTCCAGCATCTCGCCGACTCGCGCGAGATAGACGGTCTTTTGCCGCAGTCTTTTTGCCGACTCGGCGAGATAAAACATCGCGCGCGGCGCGAGCTCGTCCCGGCTGACCTTCTTGAGGTTCGCGACGGCGGCGGTGAAGTGGCGACGGTCGTATTGCGCGATACCCATCTCCAGACGAAGAAGCTCGACATCTCCCACTTTGGAGTAGCGAGTGAGAAGCGCCGCCAGAGCTTCGTATGCTTCGCCGTAGCGGTCGTTCCCCAAGAGGAGCTCGGCGCGGCGAAGGCCGAGAGTATAGAGGCGCAGCGGGTCGGATGCGGGAAGCTTGGCTCGCAACAGGTTCAAGCGACGTCCGGCGCCCGCCGCCCGCGGGTGTCGCGGAATCTCGTAGTAGAGCGTCTCGAGCGCGAGCACGGCTTCGTCGTACCGTTTGGCGTCGGCGAGAAGCGAGCCGAGCTCGTCGAGAGCGTCTCCCCGCACCGCGGGGTCACCGGACTCCGCCGCGGGACGGAGGAATTCGATCGCCGCGTCTCTCTCGCCTCGGTCCTCGAGCAAAGCCGCGGCGTCGACGCGCGCTTGATCGAGCTCGATGAAATCCGGGTAACGGGACACGAGCGCTTTCAGCGCCTCCAGGGCTTCGGCGGGACGAGTCGTCTCGAGCTTGCGCGCGGCGAGAAAGAGCGCGTAGTCGGAAAGCTCCGTCGATCCAATCTCAGGGGCGCGCAGCAGATCCCCGGCCTCCGAATCGCGGTGGCTGTCGGCGAGAAGCAGCGCGGCGGCGAAAGAGGCAAGCCCCCGAATCGAGGCGGGGCGGGAGCCGTCCTGATAGATCGCGGCGAGCGCGTCGAGACGCTGCTGGAGGGTTCCTCCCTCGAGAAGCGATTGGACCTCGTGAAGCCCGTCGCCAGTGCGAATCAGCGGCTCCCAGGGAAGCCCGACCGTGGGAGCGGCACCGGTCGCGGCGGGACTCTCCGCGGACTCGGGAGTTGGGGCGGCGATCAGGAGTCCAAGCAGCAGGCCGAGAAACACTGCGAGAAACGCGGGAACGAGAACTTTCGTCGAGCCCTGGACCATCCGCTCACTCCCGGTAGAAACAGATCGGCGCTACACCCCACGAAACGCGCCAGGTTTACTGTATGGATCGATTCTAACAGAGTGACGGCGCGGGCGACTAAGGGAAAACCGCTGGAAACCTCGAAGAGATCGAGGAGGCCTCGATCAGGTCGCGGGCAGGGCCTGCCCCATGGCCCCGTCGTCCCCATCCGCGAGGATCCGTATCAGCTCGTCGTTGAAATAGTTCGTGCTGACCCGGATGTTCTCCGACACTCGCTCTCGATAGAGCTGGCGGCTCCGCTCGATGTCGTCGCGAAGAAGATCGTACAGATCTCGGCTCGCTCTACCCTGCTGCACCTTGGACTCGTTGTACAGCTTGATCTCGGAGACGAGCAGCCGGGCGAACCGCTGGGCTTCCTCGTGCTTCTTTCGGGTCTCCGGATCGAGCGAGCTCAAGTCCGGGCCCGCCGCGGGCGCGCGAGAACGCTCTTTTTTCGGAGCCGCGGCGGCGAGACTCGGCAGATTCATCTCCGAGGTCGAGAACATGACGGTACCGGAAGTCTCTTCGTCCTCTTCCTCCACCACTCGGCTCGGCGCCGCCACGGGCGACGGTGCGACGTTCTCTCGAGGCGCCGGACGGGCAACGGGCGCGGGCGGAGGGGTGTGCTCGCCGGTTCTTCCCGTCGTTTTGTGCGCGCTCAGCGCATCGAGGAGCTTGGCGGCGTAGTTCGTGAGGATCTCGAGTGCTTCGGCCTGATCGAGCTTCTCCGGGCCGTCGCCGCTATCCGCATAGACGACGGCAGCGATACGGTCCCGAAGAATGAGGGGCGTCGCGAAGGTGGTCGAGGGCAGAACGTTGCCGATGCGCGAGAGGAGCTGAACGTTGTCTCGATGGCGATTGCTCTCACCGACGAAGCTCGAGCGCGAGTTGATGACCGCGCTGAAGAGCGTCTCGGCGCTCGTCGGCACCGAAATTTTCTTGATGGCCTCGTTGCTGAAGCCCGGGCCTGAGTCGAATCCTCGGCCGTTCCAGCCGATGCAGGAGCCCCCTTTGAGAATGAACAGCGCCACCCGGGGAGCGAACTGCGAGAGCTCTTCGAGAAGGATGGTGAGGACTTCGGTGAGCGAGGTCCCGTGCTCGATCTTTCCGATGGAGGCGCGGACCTTTTTCAGCGCGTCGTCACCGCCACCACCACCGCCGCCCCGGGCGAGGCTCGCGGCTTCGTTGGCGAAAACGAGGATCCGCTCCTCGTCGATATTCTCCTCGTATTTCGACATGCGCTCCTGCAGTTGATCGAGCTTCTGCAGCAGTTCGTCCTGGAGCCCGGTGACCTCCTTGCGGAGATCGTTGGACCAGTTGGACACGAGCGCGTGAAACAACGCTAGCGACTTGGCACGGAGTTGGTCTTGATTCATGGGAACGTGTTTTCCCTGTGCCTCTCATTCGGGAGACGGCTCCCCGAGGCCATACGGAAGCGCCAGGTGCACTTGTCCCGCTTTTGGGCTGTCATTATCAGGCACATCTCCACTTAAGTCAAGATAAACAAAGACCTTGCCCGTTTGCAACGCTTATTCCGGTCCATCGCGCCCGGAGCGCTCTTTGCGTGGACGCCCGAATCGGCGTAAAATACGTGCTCAGAAGAACTTCGAAAGGGGGGCGCACAGGGTTCGACGGAGACATTTGATTTCGGAGTGGCATGCCGAGCTCTCACTTCTCGTAAAACGGTGGGAAACAAAACACAACTGCCGACCACGAGTTGGCTCTAGCCGCCTAAACAACGGCTACGTCCTCCCGGGCTTCGCCAGCTGGGCCCGGAAAGGATGTCATTTAAGGTTGGCTGGCCTGTCGCCTGTCCCCGGGTGATGGGCGAGATTTAGGGGATGGTTCTCGTCAGCTCCTTGCTGGCTCCTGACTGACGGGGACGAGACAAACGGGAACCGGATAAGCATGTAGAAGCTCCGGATGAAGGTTTTCGGACGCGGGTTCGATTCCCGCCGCCTCCACCAATTCAAAGAATTCGAGCTTGCCAACGTTCCGACAGATTGACTACTAGCACCCGTCCTAGTCGGGCGACCGACGTTACGACTCTTCCGCTTCATTCAGCTCGCCTTGAGAAACGGTTTCAATGACTCTTTGAGCCGTCTAGGCGTTGCATGGAGATCCACGGCCTTCTGAGTCAGGTACGGAAGACTCCAGCGGCTCATAAAATGCAACTTTCCGATTGCTTTTTGGGGACCCTGTCTCTATCATGCAATTCGGAGGTTGCATATGAGCACGGACAAAATCGAGAAGACGGTAATTCTACGGGCGCCGCGGTCCCGGATCTGGCGGGCGATCACCGATGCGACGGAGTTCGGGACGTGGTTTGGCGTGAAGATCGACGGCGCTTTTGCTCCCGGCGCCACCGTTCGCGGCAGAATCACGACTCCTGGCTATGACCACCTGACGATGGATGTCATGGTGGAGCGGGTCGATCCCGAACACCTCTTCTCGTACCGCTGGCATCCCTACGCGATCGATCCCGGTGTGGACTATTCAACCGAGCCCACGACGCTCGTAGAGTTCCATCTCGACGAGGTCGAAGCGGGCACACGGCTCACCCTCATCGAGTCCGGATTCGATCGCATTCCGCCGGCACGCCGGGAGGAGGCATTCCGGATGAACGAGGGAGGCTGGACCCAGCAAATGCGAAATATCGAGCGACATGTCACGGCCTAGTCCGAGACAAGCGAGCATCACCCGCGCGGCGCCGATCTTCGCGGCCCTCGGCGACGACACCCGCCTGGCACTCGTCGCCCGGCTGTGCGAACGGGGTCCACAGTCCATTACCCAGCTTACCGCCGGCGCCCACGTCACACGCCAGGCCATTACGAAACACCTCGACGTCCTCGCCAACGCAGGCCTGGTGCATGACGTCCGCCGGGGACGCGAGCGCATCTGGGACCTGGACACGGATCGGCTGGCCGAGGCGGGCCGCTGGCTCGATCGGGTTTCGTCGCAGTGGGACGAGGCGCTCGCTCGCTTGAAGAAGTTCGTCGAAGAATAGTCGAAGAATAGCTGATGGAAACGCTCAGGGCACGTCCCCGTAGAGACCGAGAAGCAGCGCTCCCGCCGACGCGGAGAAGACGAACGCGTCGAAGGGCGACTTGATGCCGAAGGAAATTGCCATCGAGACCGCGAAGGCGGCGAGAAGCAGGGCACTGGCCAAGAGCGGTCCAGCGGAGACCGATGCCGACGATGAGGAGAATGCCGAGCGTCGTCTCCGCTTGTGTCGAGGCCAAAACCGGAACAAAACAAACCGGAACAAAACGGTGGAACCTGTTATCTATCTATCTATCTAGAACCTGTTAGAACCTGTTATCTATCTATCGGACCGGAACCTGTTATCGGACCGGACCAGACCCGAACCTATCGGACCCCGGAGAACCTCCCCCCTTGAAGCCCCCCCGGGACCTTCTCCCCTTGGACGCTCCGCCGGCCCGGCCCAAAGAGCCCGCCTGCTCATTTTTCTGGAGGGAGGGAGGGTCGAGGCACGCGATGTCGTCTATCAAGGACGTGCCAAGAAGCTTACGTCACGTACCTGACGGTGGGGCTTTGGTGGAAGTCTCGGCTCGCACTCTGCAGGGCCGTTTTCTACTCAGACCGGTGCCGGAGGTCAACGAAATCATCCTCGGTGTGCTTGGGCGCGCTCAAGCGAAGTACGGAGTCGTAATCCACCTATTTACGTTCCTTTCCAACCACTATCACATGCTACTGAGCGTCCAGAATGCGAAGCAGCTTTCCCGGTTTATGGCTTTCGTCGATGCGAACATCGCTAAGGAAGTGGGACATCTCGTCGGTTGGCGAGGAAAATTCTGGGGACGACGATATCACTGCGCGCTGGTCAATGGCGACGAGGCTACGCTCATCGAGCGGATGCGCTACATTCTTTCCAACAGCTGCAAGGAAGGTCTCGTCTCGAGTCCACTCCAGTGGGGCGGTGTGAGTGCGGCTCGGGCCATCTGCGAAGGCAGAGAGTCGCTCGAGGGTGTCTGGTACGACCGTACCGCGGAGTATCGTGCGCGGCTGCGAGGGGAAGCGCTGTGCTTTCCGTCGATCGAGACTGTTCATCTAAGCCCTATTCCTTGCTGGGCAGAGCTCGACCGAGAACAACAGCAGATTCTGACATTGGAGCTCGTACGGGATATCGAGCGTGCCGCCGATTCCATGCATAGAGAGCGACGTTCCAAGCCGATGGGGATGAAAGCGGTCAGGCGTCAGAATCCTCACGACAAACCCGAGAATTTCCGACCCTCTCCCGCTCCTCTCTTCCACGCGGCGACCCGTGAAGGCCGACGACAGCTAAGGGAGGCATTCCGTTTGTTCGTGGCTGCCTATCGCCTGGCAGCGGAGCAACTAAGGGAGGGAAACATCGGCGTGCGATTCCCGGCAGGCTCCTTCCCACCCCCTAGACCGTTCGTGGAAACGTTCGCACCCGGCTAGTGTGGAGAGATCCAGAGTGAACAACCGGCACGCCTTGACATCGCGGGCATTTCCAGGGGACCGTGGTGAAACGAGCCGAGCAAATCGGTCGAAGCCGACTTCAAACGTGGCACCAATCTCCTCGTGGCCCACTGACCAACCATCATCCTGAGCAATTTTGCCTTCCAGGCAAGAAATATCGTTTCCGGTCCAGTCGTGAACTCAATCCACCTCAAGCCACTTCAAGCAAAACGGTGGCACTTGATCCTTTGGCACTTGATCCTTTGGGTGGCACTTGATCCTTTGCACTTGATCCTTTGGCACTTGATCCTTTGCACTTGATCCTTTGGCCCTTTGGCACTGGCCCTTGATCCTTTGGCCCTTTGGCACTGCAGCACTTGATCCTTTGGCACTGCACTTGGGAGTACGGCTCGACGTGTACCGCCCTCGGGAGATCAATGACGCCCGCGACGTGATCCGCCGGGGCGGCGCTCAGGGCTGGTGTGTCAATGCTGATCGGAGCGTCGTCGGAATATCCTGAACAGTCTCCCCGGAAGGGTCTCACTGACTTCCGCAATCTCCCAGTCGGAACGCGCCGATTCTTGTGGAGTAACGGGCTTCGTCCTTTTTCAAGTAGTCCCCGACGTACCAAATCGTGCAGTCGTCGAATGGGTCGACGGCTGTCTGGGTATAGTCCTCCCAACGACGCGTTTCCGTCTGCGCGGCTTCGCCCTCGACCAGGATGGCCTCGCGAGTCGTGAGCTGTCCCCGGGGGTCGTCGGCGTAGCGGGCGGCGAATCTCTGACCCGCGAAATGGGACGGGCCCCCGAACGAGTACCCGATCCCGATGTTGCCGTTTTTGTCCATGGCGGGGCTCGCCATCCAGCGGTATGCGGCGTCTGGCGCGTAGGTCCCCTGCTGGAACAGCAAAGGATCCCGGTGGGCATCCAGGCGAAACTCATACCACCGCACGCCGCCGCCCTCCGACGAGGTGTTCACCGAGTGCACCGCAACCAGCGACTCGCGATCTCCGATTCGCCGATAAACGACACGTGCCATGATTTTGTCACCCTGCGCGTCGAGGCGGCGGTCGGTGCCCGGCTGGGGGACACAGTCGGTGAGTTGCCCATCGCAAAGGTAGTGATAGGGCGCTACCGGTATCCGGGTTGGACCTTCCAGCCGGGTCTTCGATGGATCGTCCCAGTCGACGTGGAACTTCCACGCGTAGATTCCGTCGTCCTCCATCACCTGCTTCAGCTGCGTTCCTCCCGTCGCGATCAGGATGTTCGGGGCACCCGGTGGCGGAAGAGTCCGCCCGTCGAGGTCTGCGTTGTTCAGGAAGTTCACGTCCGCCAGAACCAGGCACTGCTCGGTCGCGAGCTCTCCTCGTAGCATGCGGTTCCGATCGACGACGCACGCATGCTTCTCGACGACGTCATCTCCCGTGCTCGTCGGCACGTAGTACCCATCGGGCCACACCGCGGGACGGGGGTAGTCCGGAAACAGCGGCCGGAGAAACTCGTAGCGGTAGTACTCGCCGAGAGGATCGGGAGACGTACTGACCGCGTAGCAGACGGAAAAGACGCCCTCAGGTGCCACGACGCCCTCAGGTGCCACCGTTTTGTCTTTGTCTTCCTTGTTGTCCGGGACGGCAAGGGTTGGCTCCGCGGGCGCGGGGACGAACAGTCGTGCTCTCCCTGGCCCCCCCGGCCGTCCGGGGACGCTCCTTTCCGCTGGGTCACCGGAATGTCCAGGGACCGGCTGGTCGGAGCGAACCGGACCGCGGGTGAAAATCGGCATCACGAACAGCCACCGGTCGGCGAGCTGGTCGTATCGGACGACCGCATCACCATTATTCCGCTCCTCGCACGGGCCGCCGAAACCGTGGAACAGCGTGTTGGTCGGAACGGCGCCGTAGAGAGCTCGTCCCGTCACGTCGAACCTGGCGCCTTTCTTGGAGAAGATGGCGAGGCGCGTGTTCACGATCTGAACGACGTGGTTGGGGCCGACGGCGAGGCTATTGTCTGACGGGTTCTTGCCCATCGAGGTTCCCTGCGGCCCGTCGAATCCAATCCCGAGCCCGTCGAAGCTCTCGACGAGGACCATCCCATCCTTCGTCCCCTTCGTCCCCTATCGTCCCCATCGTCCGTTGTTCGACGGCAGCTGCCGCCGCGGGTACGGGCGGCACGAGGTAGGGCGGACCCGGTTCGTCCGGTCGATCCTGTCCACCATGGGATTCGGGCGCGAGGCTATTCGCGAACGGGACCGGGAAAGAATTTCCGCCTCGACCCATCGCTTCGCTCTCGAGGATTGTGCTCCCGATCATCGACGAAAGCGGAGCCGACCGGTCGAGAGCGACCGCCTCTCGTGAGACTGCGTCCGCGTGGCGGGACGGCGCGCTAGTATGACTTGCGAAGGCAACGAGAACGAGCGCGGTCGTCGAGCCGAGAATGTGATTCCGTAAAGCGATACCTGCCATCCCTGTTTCCTCGAGTTCGGTGGTCATCACTTTACCCGCTCCAAAACGCGGACGCCAGGTCTGTTGCTCGACTGGATGATTGACGCGAGCACACGATTCCGATACAAGTTCCCGCTCGCAATTGAAAGAGGATTGTCTTGATGCGACCGATTGGTGGAATTCTCGCTCTTTCGGCGGTGGCGGCCGGTCTAGCAGGCTGCGCCTCCACGAGCTTCGTCTCGACCTGGAAGGAGCCCATCGACGGACCTTTCAACTTTCGAGGAAAGAGAGTCGCCGCCGTCGTAGTGAGCGCGAGCGAAAGTGTACGGCGTCCGGCCGAGGATGCGCTCGCGAGAGAGATCTCGAAGAGAGGAGCCCAGGGAACGCCTTCCTACACGATCGTGAAGGGCGAGCCACCGAAGGACGAGGCGGCGGCACGAAAGCTACTGCAAGACGCCGACATCGAGGGAGCGGTCCTGATGAGGGTGGTGTCGAGCGAGAAGGAGACGAGCCACTCGCCCGGCACCGGCTGGTACGGTGCTCCCTACTACGGTTCGTTCTACCGCTACTGGGGATACGGCTGGGGAATGGCCTACAGCCCGGGTTATCTCCACACGGATACCGTCGTGCTCGTCGAGACCCTGGTCTATTCCGTGACCCAGAACAAGCTCCTCTGGGCGGGGCGCAGCAAGACGACCAATCCGTCGGACATAGGGAAGTTCGTCAAAGGCCTCGCGACGGCCGCCGCCAAAGAAATGCGCGAGTCGGGGTTCATCTCCGGCTAGCAGCGTCCTCGTCGGACACGCTCCCGCAGATACGGGCGCCGGACGTCGAGCTCCGCGCCGGTAGCACCGGTGTGCTCGCTTCCTGCCGGAAAGCGGGGAATCCGGCGAGGAGCAGGATGGTAAGCTTCCTCCACCATGGATGAGTCCTCGTCCGTTCGAAGCGAGCTCGCGGGGCGTGCGGATTCTTCACCCGAGTCGCTCCGGGAGTTCGCCCACGATGCCGTCGACTGGATGGTCGACTACCTCACCGGCTTCGGCAACGAGCCCGTCCAGCCGGCGGAGCCCGCGCGCCGCATCTTCGATCGGTTCGAAGAAGCGCTTCCCGAGGACGGTCTCTCGCCCGCACAGGTACTGCACGAGTTTCGCAACAACGTCGTTCCCTTCGCGACCCACCTGCAGCACCCGGGCAATCTGGGCTACATCCCCAACTCGTCGGGAATCGTCGGCATCGTCGCCGATCTCCTCGCCTCGACGCTGAACCAGAACGTCAGCCTGGTTCGCGGCGGCGCTTCGGCGGCCGCCATCGAGGCCGAGGTCGTCCGCTGGCTCCAGTCCCTCCTCGGCTTTCCCGAGGACGGCGGAGGCGTCCTCACGAGCGGAGGCTCGCTGGCGAATCTCATGGGCCTCGCGCTCGCTCGAGAGCGGACAGGCGGGGGCGAAGGGCTCCGATTCTACTCGTCCGAGGAGACCCATAGCTCGATCGAGCGCGCGCTGCGATTCCTCGGTCTGCCCCCTGAAGCGAAGCGCACGATCGAGGTCGACGAGGACTGCCGGATGCGGCCGGATGCTCTCCGCGACGCCGTCCGCTCCGACCGGGCCTCGGGCCTTCGTCCGGCGGCCGTGATCGCGACCGCGGGAACCATCGCCTCGGGCGCCGTGGATCCGCTCGAACAGATCGCCGATGTATCGAGACAAGAGCGTCTCTGGATGCACGTGGACGGCGCCTATGGCGCGCTCACCGCGGCAGCGCCGAGCGGGAGCTGGATGAGGGCGGGGCTCGCCCGGGCCGACTCCCTTTCGCTCGACCCACACAAATGGCTCTTCGTTCCCATCGACACGAGCTGCCTTCTCGTGCGCGATCCCGACTTCATGCGCCGTTTCTTCACCGTCGTTCCGGAGTACTTGAAGGTGAGCGCCTCCGAGCAGGAAGACGTGCACCAGCCGATGCAGCACACCATCGAGCTTTCACGCCGGTTTCGCGCGCTCCGGCTCTGGGTGGCCCTCAAGACGTATGGCGCCCGAGCGTTTCGA
This sequence comes from uncultured Acidobacteriota bacterium, assembly GCA_963815675.1. Classification (GTDB taxonomy): domain Bacteria; phylum Acidobacteriota; class Vicinamibacteria; order Marinacidobacterales; family SMYC01; genus CAWFHP01. Next base: position 159,669 of record CAWFHP010000001.1, read on the forward strand.
AGGAAAATCGAGGACCACCTCGCTCTCGCGAGGCAGCTCGCATCCTGGGTCGAAGCCGCGCCGGAGTTCGAGCTTGCCGCGCCGGTGGAAACGAGCACCGTGGTTTTCCGGAATCGACCCCGCAACGACGACGAAGCGACCACAGCGACGAAGTTTCCGCTTACGACGCAAGGAACGAGGCGATTTTCGATCGCTTGAGCCGAAGACCCGCGTTATTCGTCTCGCGCAACCGGCTGCGGGGACGCTTCACCCTCCGCGCCTGCATCACCCACCTCCGGACCACCGAGGCCGACGTACGCCGGTTCTGGGACTCCTGTCGCGAAGAAGCATCGAGACTGGACGCCGAGTCCTGCTAAAATAGAGAATGGAGAGAGCTGGTGACTCGGAACAACGCAATTGGCTTCCTGGCAGGGCTGTTCGCCGGGGTCGTCTTCGGCTCGACGGCCGCTTTGGTGCTCGCGCCCCGATCGGGACGCGACGCGAGGAATTCCTTGTCGAAGGAAGCGCGGAGGCTCGCCGTGCGCGTCTCCGGACTCCACCCCCAGGAGTGGAGGGACATCGAGGAAGAAGAGACCCGTCGCAATCTCCTGGAGAACTTCGAGCGGATCCGCTCGGCCGGCCTCTAGCAACGAGCCTTCTCACCCGAAGATTTTCTTGATCACCGCCCCCAGGGCATCCTCTTTTTTCCCCACGCCCAGCTGAGCTCGCGCACCTTGGTGCTCCGGGTCGATCCGAAGCGTCGTTCGGAACTCGGTTGCCGCCCGGGAATCTAGACCGAACGATTTGTAGTAGAGCCCGAGCCAATAATGAATCTCGGAATCTTGCGGCGCCATCCGGAGGGCTTCGACGAAATGCTCTTCCGCCTCTTTCCGCCGAACCGGATGTCTCGAGAGGGCCCGCGCCAGCATGCCGCGATACAGAGCGCTTCCCGGTGAAATCGACACGAGCTGCTCGAGGAGAGGCACCGCTCCTTCCCAGTCGCGGAGCCGGAAATGGAGCTTCACGTCGCGCAAGAGGCGCTGTTCCCCCCCGCCTGCCTTCATGCGGAGCATCGCTTGCTCGTGCTCCGCTCCTTGCCGGTCCTCGGAAGTCTCCGTCTCCGTCTCCAATGTCACTTCGACGACATCGGCAGTCGACGTCGACGTCGGATTTCGACTCGGTACCCTTGTCGCTCGGACCCGTCTCGCCGAGACCCGGAGGGCGAACGGGCGGAGCGATTCGTTCCACCTCCTCGTCGAGATCCCACTCGATTTCGACCTCCACTCTTTCTTCCACGGGCGCCACGGCTTCCACAGGAATGTGGCGCAGCATCGAAGCGACATGCGGCTCGCTCTCGACGATCCCGTCCGCGTCCGAGGAGACCTCGCCCGGAGCTGTCCTCTCCGAGCTTTCGATCCCGAGCTCCTCGTAGAAGTCCTGAAACTGCGCCGAAGCATCCTCGGCTACCGACCAATCCGGAGCTTTCCATTCCGGAGCGGTCGAATCAGGACTCGTCGCGACGTCTCCCGACGAGGGCTCTCGCTCGGACGACGACGCGGCTTCCGCTACGGCACCCGCAATCGGCACCCGTGCTTCCGCGGCCGTCGAGTGCGGCTCCTCGACCGGTCCCGGCTGCCGTAGCGGCGCTTCTGGCACTGCGGGTGACGGCGCAGGATGGCCTGGCGTTGTCGAGACACGAGCGGGGATGGGTCGCTCCGGAGAGCCTCGCCACCATACGATGAGCGCGCTCCACAGTCTTCTCCACGGCCCAGGCGAGGGCGAAGCTGGCGGCGACAGCGGCTCGAGCTGCTCATCCAACACCGGCACCGGCGCTTTTCGAGGTCGCGGAGATTCGAGAGGAGGAGGAGGCGGCGGCTCTTCGGGCACACCGACCTTCCGCCGGATCTCGGACAGAACGAACGTTCCCGTCTCTTCCTGGACCCGGAGACGGCGGCGGGGAGCGGTGGCGGAGCTCGTGAATCCGAGGATACCGGCGGAGACGAGACCGTAGCAGGCACGAAGCGATACGCCGTCGTTGCCCCCGATGAGCTCGACGATGCGTGAGAGAGACGCTCCTTCCGTCGCCAACTTCGCGACTTCTCTCTCCACCCGGATCAGCTTCTGGACGTCGAAGGTGAAAGGAGGTCGGTCGACGACGCGGACCTCGGTCGAGAGCGCGGGGAGGCCCGCGAGAACGAGCTTCTTGCTCGTCATCCGCCGGATTCCCTCCATGAGAATCCGGTAGACGGAAAGGCTCACCATCAGCTCGATGGGAATGACGGTGGGACGCTCGTCGAAGGAGTACATTCCACGCTTCGCCGAGAAAAGCGAGAGCACGATGCGATTCACCTGCGCCGCGACGAGGTGTCCCAGCTCTTCCTCGGAAACGATGCCCGATTGGACCAGCACCCGCCCGAACTTCTGCCTCGTCTTCTTCATGAGCATGCTCGCGGCGGCGAACTCCTGACGGGAGATGCGGCCCGCCTCGATCAGGCTTTCGCCCAGACGATCGTCCTTCGCGGTTGCTGGAGGCGAAAACGATGAATCCCCGATCGAAATAGACCGTCTTGATGGCATCGGGGGTCGTGACCTGCAGGTCGCCGCTCCGCTCCTCGCGAACGATGCGGCGCAACACTTCGGCCAGAGGGGTATCGGCTAGAGATCCGATGAAGCCCGCGGGCGCGCGAACGGTATCGGTCACACTGCCGGTCGACGTCGACATGCCGAGTTTCCTGACGGCTCGATTGTTTCGGTAGCCGTCATCATACAACGGGAGGAGCCGCCGGAACTACCCGGACCCGGAGGTTTCTGCCTCTGGCGTCGGGACCAAAGCGTTGCTATCCTGTAGGCACCAACGGCCACCGTCATCCACCCTGTGCCGCGCGGGCCTTGTTGCCCGGGGGGCGCGGTCGAGGCGTGGGGAACCGGCTGCATCGATTCGCCTCCACCCACCCTTGAACTCCTTCATCCGACTCCTGGGCCAGAATCGCAACTACCGCTATACCTGGTTCGGGCAGGTGGTGAGCGAGATCGGCGATCACTTCAACAACATCGCCGTCTTCAGCCTCGCGATGGAAACGACGCGCTCGGGACTCGTCGTGAGCGGAGTCATGATCGCCCGAGCCGTCCCCGTCATTCTCGCCGGTCCCCGTCGCGGGAATCGCGCTCGACCGACTCGACCGGAAGCGAGTCATGATCGCGAGCGACCTGCTCCGGGCGATCGTGGCCTGCGCCTTCTTTCTGACCGCGAAAGGCGATCGCACCTGAGCTTCTCTACCTGCTGAGCGGGCTTCTCATGTTCGCCTCACCGTTTTTCACGAGCGGACGCCAGGCGATCCTTCCCACTATCGCCACGCGGGAGGAGCTCCACACGGCGAATGCCCTGACCCAGACAACGCAATGGACGACGTTGACCATCGGAACGCTGCTTCGCCGGAGGCGCCGTCGCCCTCTTCGGGTACGAGTGGGCGTTCTTCCTCAACGCCGTCTCGTTTCTCTTCTCCGCCCTCGCGATCTCGCGACTTCACGTACCCGCGGGATTCCGCGCTCTGAAGCTCGGCCCTCAGCGAGGCCGACGTCGCCCGACCGTGGCAGGAATACGTCGACGGGATCCGGTACATGGCGACCAACCCCTTGATCCTGGGCATTGCCCTCGTGGGCGTGGGCTGGGCGACGGCGGCGGCGCGGCCCAGATCCTCTTCAGTCTCTTCGGCGAGCTGGTCATTCGCGCGAGGAGCGGTGGGCATCGGGACTCTCTGGGCGTTCGCCGGGCTCGGCCTCCTCGCGGGCGCCATCTTCGCGCATTGGCTCGGAACCCGCATCACCTTCGCGACCTACAAGAGGACGATCATCTGGTGCTACATCCTCCACGGGAGCGCTTACGTCGCCTTCAGCCAGATGCGGGAGTTCTGGGCCGCCCTTCTGTTCATGGCCCTCTCCCGCGCGGCCGTCGCGGTGAGCTCGGTTCTGAACTACTCCCAGCTCTTGCGCCACGTCCCCGACGCCTATCGCGGCCGCGTGTTCGCGACGATGGAGTCCATGACGTGGGGCACGATGTTGTTGTCCTCACCGCGGCCGGTGTCGCGTCTCAAACGGTCAGCCCGCGCACCATCGGCGTCTGGGCGGGCCTGCTGAGCGGGACCACCGCCATCTTCTGGGCGACGGCAAACTGGACCGGACGCTTGCCCGAGCCCACGGTGGCGGGAATCGATCCAGACGACATCGAAGTGCGCGCGGAAGTGGTGATCTAGCTTCCCCTCAACGAAACAGAAGTACCGCGCCCGAGAGCGCGATCACCGTCCCGGCGATCGCCCGGTACGTAATGGGCTCACCGAATACGATTCTGCCGACCGGCAGCAGAAAGATCGGCGTCAGGCTCATGAGCGTCGAGGCTACGCCCACGGGCGCTCTCTCGATGGCCACGAGAGAGAGCCAGACGCCGCAGAGGGGGCCGGCAACCGACCCGGCCACGACGAACGCGCTCGCGCGGCGGTCCCCTTCGAGGGCCCCGAGCGTCCGGATCGCTCCTCCGGTGAGTAAGGCGCCGATCCAGACGGCGAGCGCGGCGGCGACGAGGCGCATCAAGTTCGCCGACTGGGCGAGGACGCCGAGAGACAACCCGAGCTTCGCGGTGATGAGTCCGAGCGCCTGACCGAGGGCCCCGCCCACGGCGAACAGGATTCCGCTCGCGTAGTGCTTCTCCTCGCTGACGAAGCTCCGGCGACGGCGCTCGCTCACGACCCAGCCGATTCCCGTGATGGTGAGGGCGATCCCGCACCACTCGATCGTGGTGAGCGCCTCGCCGAGAAGCGGCCAGCTCAGGAGAGCGGCGATCACCGGGGCCAGCGCGAAGACGAGCATGGAGAGCGCCGGTCCGATGCGGACGTAGGCTCGGAACAAGAGCGCATCGCCCGCCGCGAGTCCGATGACTCCGGAGAGCCCCAGCCATGCCCAGGAGGCCGGAGGAGCGGCGAGGGGCAGAAACACGCCCCGACTCAAGCGGTGGAGACCACAGGCGAGCAGGGTGGCGACGAGAAGCCGCGCGCGGTTGACGTTCGTCGGCCCCACTCTCCGACCGGAGAGAGTAAAGAAGGTCGACGAGACCCCGAAGAGCGCGGCCGTCGTCACCGCGGCGAGCTCTCCGAAGAGAGCGTCCATCTCAGTGTGGACTCGCGCTCGTGCTCGCGCTCGCGCTCGACGGCGGAACGATGTAAGGAATCGAGAGCGCCTTCGCCTGCTCGTTCCACGCCCCGAGGTCCGAGCCCACGAGGGCTTCCCACTCGGAGACCGCCCCGTCGAGCTCGCCTCGGAGCTCGGTGAACACTTCTTGAAGTCCCTGGGTCGGGGCCCCATCACCTTCGTTCACGTAGTCCATCAGAGGGCCGAGCTTGGAATAGAGCTTGGCGCCGCCGGGCAGCTCGAGAATGTCATAGGCGACCTTCGCCTTCGTGTTGTGGAGCTTGTCCTCGATAGCGTCGGCACGCTCGAGGAGACCGGAAGCCGAGCTCACGAGCTCGGCCGCCCTGGAGTCGCCTCCGAGCCGCTCGCGCGCCGACTGAAGCTGCGCGTGGACGTCGCGAATCGCCACGACCGTTTGCGAGAGCCGGGTGATGGCATCCCGGATTTCGAGCGAGAACCGCAGCTGCTCGTCGAGATCCGCGGCGGAGATCGAAACGCGCGGATCGGGGTCGAGATGGAGAGGCTGGGTCATGGTGTTCTCACCGACGCGCAGCTCCACGACATAGTCACCCGGAACCGCCATCGGCCCGATGGCCGGGTCGCCCATGTCGATCTCGGCGTGAGGAATCTCATGGCGCCCTGGTATCGAAAATCCCAGACGAAACGGTTGAGCCCTTTTTTCTTCGGGAGCGCGGGAGGCTTCCGCGAGTAGGGATTGGGCGCGTCCTCGGGCTCTTCCGGCTCGACCTCCTTGCTGGACAACGACCGCACCTCGGTACCGTCGGGCCGGAGAATGCGCATCGCGATGTCGTCCTTGGGCTCATCCTTCAGGTAGTAATGGATCATCGCGCCTTGAGGCGGGTTCTCGCTCGAGTAGATGTCGCGGTTGCCTCCGTCGTAGCGCCAGCGGATCGCGTCGCGCGGCTTCAACAGCACCGCGTCCTTCGCCTCGAGCTCCGTCGTCATCGCTCGGATCGGGGTCACGTCGTCGAGGATCCAGAAGGATCGGCCGTGGGTCGCGAGAACGAGGTCGTCGTCATGCACCCGGATCTCGTAGACGGGAACGGTGGGGAGATTCAGCTGGAGCGGCTTCCAGGTCTCCCCCGCGTCGCGAGAGAACAGGACCCCGGTCTCGGTTCCGGCGAAGAGGAGCCCCTTGGTGGTCGGGTCTTCGCGACGGTATGGAGATAGATCCCTTCTTCCATGCCGCCGGTAAGACGCTTCCAAGTCTTCCCATAGTCCGTCGTCTTGAACAGGTAGGGCTCCATGTCGTCGAGCCGGTGCTTCTCCCCCACCACGTAGGCCGTGGCCTCATCGAAATGAGAGGGCTCGATGGTCTCGACCGTCGCCCACTCCGGCATCGACGGCGGCGTCACGTTCCTCCACTCGGCGCCGTCGTCGATGGTGACATGGACGAGACCGTCGTCGCTTCCCACCCAGAGCACGTCTTTCTTCAACGGTGACTCGGCGATGTCGAAGATGGTGTCGTAGATCTCGACTCCGGTGTTGTCGCCGGTGAGCGGACCGCCCGCGAATTTCTGCTTGCTCTTGTCGTTCCGGGTCAAATCCGGGCTCACTGCCGTCCAGTGCATGCCGCCGTCGGTGGACTTCATCAGAACCTGCGCGCCGTGGTAGATGACGTTGGGATCGTGGCTCGAGACGATGAGAGGCGCGGTCCACTGGAACCGATAGCGGGCGTCTTCGGCCCCATGTCCCGAAGTGTCCATGGGGTAGATGCTGACGTTTCTCGACTGGCGGGTCCGGTGGTCGTAACGCGAGATATAGCCGAAGTACTCGCCGGCGTAGACGATATCGGGATCGCCGGGGACGGAAGCGGTGTGGCCCGTCTCCCCTCCGCCGACGTCGAACCAGTCGTTGCGGGTGATCCCGTTGCGGGAAAGGCTGTTGCTCGGCCCCGACGAGGTGCCCAGGTCCTGCATGTTGCCATGGACGTAGTACGGCTTCCGGTCGTCGACCCCCACCCGGTAGAACTGGGTGATGGGAAGGGCGGGCGCGTACCAGGTCTCGCCGCCGTCGACGGTGACGTCGACGCCGCCGTCGTTCGAAGAGATCATGCGATGGGGGTTTTCCGGATCGATCCAGATGTCGTGATGATCGCCGTGATGGATGCCCTTCACCTGTTTGAACGTGACCCCGCCGTCGATGCTCTTCAGCATCCGGAGCGACGGAGCCCAGACGACGTCGGCGTTGGTCGGGTCGACGGTCAGGTGATTGAAATACCAGGGGCGGATCATGAGGTAGCGCTCGCCGTTGACGAGCTTCCACTTCTCCCCGCCGTCGTCGGAGCGAAAGAGCCCGCCTTTTTCCGCCTCGATGAGGGCGTAGACCCGCCGGTCGTCGGAAGGCGCGACATCGACGGCAATCTTTCCCGTCACCCCTTCGGGGAGGCCGTTTCCTTCAATCTTCTTCCACTCGCTTCCCCCGTCGCGCGAGACATAGACTCCGCCGGTATCGCTCCCGCTCGTGAGGCTCCAAGGGCTGCGGCGAGCTTCCCACATTCCCGCGAAGATGATTCTCGGGTTCGCAGGATCGATGGAAACATCGGAGGCGCCGGTATCCTCGTCGACGAAGAGAACCTGCTCCCACGTCTCGCCTCCGTCGGTGGTGCGGTAGACACCGCGCTCGGCGTTGGGTCCGAAGGCGTGGCCGAGGACGGCGGCGAAGGCGATGTCGGGGTTCGAAGGGTGGACCGCCATCACGCCAATCTGGCCTTCCTGTGTCCAGACGTGCTTCCACGTCTTGCCGGCGTCGGTGGACTTGAAGATTCCGTTGCCCGCGGCGACGTTTCCGCGGATGTTGGCTTCGCCCGAGCCCACGTACACGACGTTGGGATCGGAGGGCGCGACCGCAATCGAGCCCATGGAGAAGACCGGTGTGTCATCGGTGACCGGTTTCCAGCGAATGCCGCCGTCGATCGACTTCCATACGCCGCCCGAAGCGGTGGCGGCGTAGTAGGTGCGGGGATCGCCGGGAACGCCGACCGCTCGCGAAACCCGGCCACCCGCGGGCGGTCCGATGGAGCGGTACTTCAAATTGGCGAAGACTTCGGGGGTCTTCGGCGGTTCCTTCGTCTCTTGAGCCGCGGCACTCGCCGCGGTGACGAACGCCAGAATCCATACGAACGACTTCATGATTCCTTTTCTCCGACTGTGGGCACGAAAACGGGCTAGGGAGACGCTTTTTCAATCTTGGAGGCCTTGATCGTCTCTCCGTCGAGCTCTCCCGTCACCCGCACCATCGCCCCGGCGTAGGTCTCGAGCGCGGGATCCTTCTGGTCGGAGAGCTTGTAGGTCTTCGCCTCGGTCACGAGGACGTACTGGGAGCCTCCACGGACGCAGGAGAGAGTGCAGTCGCGCTCCGACAGCGCGGGCCCTCCCTCGCTGGGAGGCTCGTGTTTCGCGCGGCACATGCTGTCGCTGATCTTCCCCGTCCAGGTGCCTTCGGCCCCGAACGCGCTACCGACCACGAGACCGAGGAACAGAGTCGCCATCAGAGTTGCCAGACGTTTCATCGAGACCTCCGCGGGAAGTATATCGAATCCGCCCGCTCTACAGGTTGCCCTCGCGGAGCAGGGGTGGCATAACTCTCCGCGGAGGACCCATGGTTGTGACGCTCCTCAAAGGCTCGATTCGGCGGTTTGTCTCCGTCTTCGGATCGGGGTTGACCGCTTTGTTCCTCGCGTCCTGCACTCGACCCGGGAGCGCCCCTTGCGACCCGTCGCTGCTCACCGCTCCCCAGGACGTCAATCTCCTCTCCGCGGAGACGGTCGCCGCGACACCGGAGAATCCCGCGCACTGCAAAGTCGACGGGCTCATCGGCTCCGACGTCAAGTTCGAGCTCCTTCTTCCCGGCGATTGGAACGGAAAGCTCGTCATGGGCGGCGGCGGCGGGTTCGTCGGGAACGTCGAGAACCAGGCCCAGGAGGATTTCACTTTCGGCGGCTCACCGCTCGCCCGAGGCTATGCCACCGTCGGAACCGACACCGGGCACCGGGGAGGAGGGCTCGACGCCAGCTGGGCCCACGACAACCTCGAGCGAAAGCTCAACTTCGGCTACCGGGCGGTGCACCTGACAGCGGAGACGGCGAAGAGTCTCGTCCGCTCCTACTACGGTCGCCGCGCGCGGTATTCGTACTTCATCGGCTGCTCGCGAGGCGGCGGTCAAGCGATGATGGAATCCCAGCTCTATCCCAACGATTTCGACGGCATCGTCGCCGGGGCTCCGGCATTCAACTGGAACGGGATCGCGGCGGGGTTTCTCCGGAACGAGCAAGCCCTCTACTCGAGTGGCGCCGACGAGCCCGTCGTCACTTCGGACAATCGCGCGCTTCTCCAGAGGGTCATCCTCGAGCGCTGCGACGACCTCGACGGGGTCCGAGACGGCGTTCTGGACGACCCGCGGCGGTGCGACTTCCGGCTCGCGGAGCTTCCCGCCTGCCCCGGCGATCGCGCGGCGCCCGACTGCGTCACCGAGGCCCAGCGGGAAGCGATCGGCGTCATCTACGACGGACCGAGACTGGCCGGCGAGCCTCTTTACTTCGGCTTTCCCCTCGGTGGAGAGAACGACCACGGCGGATGGGACCAGTGGATCGTGGGAGGGAAGGACGCGATCGCCCCCGGCGTTCCGAGCCTGCACTACGCGTTCGGAACCCAGATGTTCAAGTACCTCTTCCTCGACGATCCGGACTTCGACTACCGGACCTACGACTTCCGGAGCTTCGAAGACGATACGAAGTTCGGCGCTTCGTTCCTGAACGCCACCGACACCGACCTCCGCGATTTCGAGAACTTTGGAGGAAAGCTCATCCTGTGGCACGGCTGGTCGGACTCGGCGCTCACCGCCCTCGCCTCCATCGACTACTATCAGAAGGTCGGAGCCGCCGAGCCCGAAGTGCGCGACTATTTCCGATTGTTCCTGATGCCCGGCGTTCTTCACTGCGGAGAGGGACCAGGTCCCGGTCCCGACAAAGTCGATTGGCTCGGCGCGATCGACGGATGGGTCGAGAGCGGAGCCGTTCCCGACCGCCTGATCGCAAGCCGGATCGACGCGGAAGGACATCCGGAACGGACTCGACCGCTTTGTCCCTACCCTCAGGTGGCGATCTACGACGGAAAGGGAGACGCGAACGACGCCGCCAGCTTCACCTGCGGCCAGAGATAGCTCGATCTAGCCGGACTTCGGCTCGATGACGCCGATGTAAGGAAGACAACGAAACTGGTCGGCGTAGTCGAGTCCGTAACCCACGACCCATTCGTCGGGAATGGTGAAGCCGAGATAGTCGATGGTGACGGGAACCTGGAGACGCTCCGGCTTCTCCAGCAGAACGCAGGTCTTGAGAGACGCCGGAGCGCGGGCCCCGAGCGTTCGCAGCAGGTACTCGAGAGTGAGACCGGTATCGACGATGTCCTCCACGACCAGAACGTGCTGGCCTTCGAGGGGAGCGCGCACATCCATGATGAGCCGAACCGCACCCGCGGTGGTCGATTCATCTTCGTAGCTCGACAGGGCGATGAAGTCGACCCTCCGGGGAATGCTCAGACGCCGCGAGAGAATCGGAAAGAAAGATGAAGGCCCCCCGCAGAACGCCGAGCATATAGAGGTTGTCGACGTCCCGGTAATCCTCCGAGATCTCGCGTGCGAAATCGTCCACCCTCTGCTCGATGGCCTGTTGGGAGAGGAGCACCCGCGGTTCGGTCATGAGAGGTCAGTCTCGCACGAACGGAGGCGCTCCACGACCCGATTGTAGCAGCGACGAGAGCGAGGCCGCGGCGCTTCAGGCGGCGCAGCCGATGCCGGCGACCCGCGGTGGAGCCCAGCCCGCGCCCTTCTCGACCAGCCCTCTCATCCAGAGGACGTGCTTGAGCCACCCGGTGCGGAAGTCCTCGGTGTCGCGCTCGCCGAATCCGCTATGTACGAGGAGGAGTCGGGTCGTACCGCCCGAGCCCTCGAGCGTCCAGGTCACGACGGTCTCCGGGTCGTTGCCGTGCTCCCAGCTGTACGAAAGCTTCTCGTCCGGAACGATGTCGAGTATGCGGACCGGTCCTTCGCCTTTCCATCCGAAACGGTAGCGTCCGCCGCGGACGGGCTCGACTTCGGAGCTCGCCATCATCCACCAATCGAGATGCTCGCTGCGGGTGAGAGCGCGAAAGACCTCTCTCGGGCTCCCGTCGATGTCGACCCGTATCTCGACGGACCCACGGGGAGTCGACGAGTAGTCACATCGAGCGGGAGACTTTCCCTCCTCGATGTGGCGTCTCAGATTCTCGAGCGAAAGGAGCCAGAAATCGGTCAGGCTCACCTCGTTCGATTCCCGCTCGGGCGCATCGTGGGTGAGCTTCAAGAAGAGCTCCCGCCGCGGTCTCCTCCAGCTCGATCTCGACGCGGGTCTCGGTCCCTCTCAGGTACCAGTCGAAAGCGAGCTTGCGGGGAGAGTCGATCGCGCGGAGCACGTGACGTCCGGACGTCTCGCCCGGGTTTCCGGGTGTGTAGCGTCCCCAGAAATCGTAACGTCCCTCGGACGGCGAGACGAAGGCTTTCTCGGCGAACCATCGCTCGAGCTCGCGTGGGGCGGGTCAACGCCTCGAAGACCCGCGACGGTGGTGCGGCGACATCGATCTCGATCTCAATCTTTGGGTTCATGACTCCGTCCTTTCTTCTTTCTTTGCGTCCGACTTCGGATAACAGACGAGGGAAAGCTGGAACGTCTCGACGGAGCGCTCTTCGTTCTCCACTCCATACTTGCGGGCGAGAGCCTGAACGAGCTCCGTCAGCTCGGAAAGAAAGGCCGCTCGCTCCTGTCGGTTCTCGAGCGCGATCCGAAGCGAGAGGCCGAGGGAGGGAACCGTCTCTCCCCTCTTCTCGCCGAGACGAGCGACGTCAATCTGGATCTCTTCGGCAAGCGTCAGAAGAAACCCGAGGCTCATCCGGTCCCGGGCGCGCTCGGTTCCGCCGATACGGCCGACGAGGTGCGGCGAGAGCCAGTACGAGCGGGCGCGAGCCCGATAGAGACCTTCCATGATCCCGCGCACGCGGCGCTCCTCGACTTTGTCGACGAGACCGGAGGACTCGAGGATTTTCACGTGGTAATAGACCTTCTGGGTCGTCTCGCCGAGCTCCCGGGCGACCTCGGGACAGGAATGGGGCTCGAGAGCCTTTTCAGGACCTCGATCCGCAGCGGATGGAAGAGCGCCTCTGCCTGTCCCGCAACCTCAATGAATAACGTGTCTTGCATACGACTGACCAATTACGTTTGGTTGTACAATATAATTTGTACTTTGTCAATCCCGTTTCTGGCGCCATGCTGGGACGCGTGAACGCCATTCCCGTCATCGACGTGGCCCCTTGGCTCGCGGACGGGGACCGCCGCGCCGCATCGGTAGCCCGCCAGGTCCGTCTCGCGTGCTGCGAGTCCGGCTTCTTCTACGTCGTCGGGCACGGGGTCGACGAGAAAATGGTGGGTGAGCTCGAACGGTTGTCGCGTGTTTTCTTTTCCCGGCCCCTCGAGGAGAAGCTCCGCATCCGGATGGCGCTAGGCGGACGCGCGTGGCGCGGTTACTTTCCCGTGGGCGACGAGCTGACGTCGGGACGCCCTGATCAAAAGGAAGGGATCTACTTCGGAGCCGAGCTGCCCGAGGATCATTCCAAAGTGAAGGCGGGGACGCCTCTTCACGGACGAAACCTCTTTCCCGCGGAGGTCCCCGGCTTCGAGGAGGCCGTTTCCGGCTACATGCGCGCGATGACGGAGCTCGGCCAGGTCCTGTTGCGGGCCATCGCGATGAGCCTCGATCTCGAGCCCTCGTATTTCCTCGACCGCTACACGCGCGATCCGCTCGTTCTCTTTCGAATCTTCCACTACCCTCCGGTCTCCGACGAATCGACGTGGAGCGTGGGCGAGCACACGGACTACGGACTGCTCACCATCGTTCGCCAGGACGACTGCGGAGGGCTCGAGGTGAAGTCTCCTTCGGGCTGGGTCGAGGCTCCCCCGATAGCAGGGTCGTTCGTCTGCAACATCGGAGACATGCTCGACCGGATGACGGGAGGGTTCTACCGATCGACGGCGCATCGGGTGAGAAACGCGAGCGGGCGCGGGCGGCTCTCCTTTCCGTTCTTTCTCGATCCCAACTGGGACGCGGAAGTGAAGGCCATCCGACCCGGAGCCTCGCTCCTGGACGACGCCGCCGAGCGCTGGGATCGGAACGAGCGTGCACTCGTTCCGCGGCACCTACGGCGACTATTTGCTCGCCAAGGTCTCGAAGGTGTTCCCCGAGCTTCGCCGCGACGTCCTCCAGAGGCGCCGGGGCGTCGAGAAAACGTAGGGATTTTCGGTTGTCTGGGGGATTTTCCCCATGAACGTTCTGGCGTCTCACCCTGGAAGTCTCTGCGATACAATCATTTGAGGAATAAAGAGGCGACGGCCGTCCTGGCGTCCCCTTTGCAGAGGAACAGGGCTATGGCGGAGAAACCCTCGACCCGCCAGGGGCGGATCGGCACGGCCACACTTCCGGAAGTCGTCCGTGACCTCTGGCGGGCACGAGCCAGTGGCACGCTCCACCTGGACAATGGTCCGCACACCAAGCGCATCTCGTTCCGGAGAGGCGATATCATCTTCGCCGCCACCAACGTGGAGACCGAGCGGCTGGGCGAAAGACTCGTCCGCGACGGCAAGGTCAAACGGCCGATCCTCGAGCTCGCGTTCCGCGTCATGGAACGTTCTCACAAGCGGCTGGGAACGACGATGGTCGAGTGGGGTTGGGTGAGCCCGCTCGAGATGCGCCGCGCGGTGGCGACCCAAATCAAGGACATCATCTATTCCGTCTTCACCTGGAGCTCGGGCGAGTATCGTTTCGAGCCCGAGCCCGAGGAGGAGCCCGTCCCGCCCGATCTGGCCCTGGAGCTGCGCACCGCCGAGGTGATCTACGAGGGCGCGCGCCGCATGAGCGATCTGAAGGCGATTCGTGCCGGGGTCGGCTCGCCCTCCGGCATTCTCGCCGTCGCCGACGGCGCTCGTCTCGGGATCCCCGTCACCCAGGAGGACGGTTATATCCTCGCCCGGGTCGACGGCCGCGCTTCGATACTGGATATCGTCTCCGCTTCACCCCTGGGTGAAGAGGACACGCTCCGGCGCATCTATGCGTTGCTGCTCGCGGAGGTCGTGGCGCGCAAGGAAGCTCCGGCGGCGATGGCGGCGGCACCGCGAGAGCAAGCGCTCCCGCTTTCCGACGAAGAGAAACGCTTTCGCGACGGGGTCATCGCATGCTCGGCCGCGATGAAATTCGGCAACTACTACGACCGATTGGGCGTGTCGTTGGGAGCGACGGAAAAGCAGATCCGCGAAGCCCACGACCAGGCTCTTCGCTCACTCGAGCCCGATGCCTCGTTCCGCGATCGGCTCGCGGACTTGCAGAAGCGGGTCGACGAGGTCCGGCGGAAGGTCCAAGAGGCCTACGAGACGCTCGCGGATCCCGAGCGGCGGAGGGGATACGACCGGTCCTTGTCGGGAACGTCTTCCGAATCCACGATCGCCGCCGAGACCAAGGCAGCTCACACGCTCGCGGCCCCTCCGAAACCCAAGCTCCAGCCCCAGCCCAGACCCGCGTCTTCGGAGCCGCCACGGGCCAGAGAAGCGGCACCGAAAAACGATAGCACCAGCAAATCGAAACAGGAGGCTGAGCTCTACTACCTCGAGGCCAATCGCTTCTGGCAGGCGGGCGACTATTTCGATGCTATCGCTTCCATCAACGAGTCGGTGCGACTCCATCCGCAAAAGGCCAACTACCACCGGGTGCTCGGCCGCTGGCTCGCGGAGAACCCGAGCTGCGCCGAAGCGGCCCGCGACGAGCTCGAGCGCGCCATCGCTCTCGATCCCAACGACCGGGAAACCTATGTCAGCCTCGCCCATCTCCTGGAATCGGAAGGCGAGGCCGAAAAGGCGAGGCATGTCTACGACAGGCTCGCCGCGCTCACGGAAGAGACGACCAAGGGCGTCTTGAGCCGATAGCCATCCGCGTCTCCTGCCCGTAGAATCTCCGCTTTCGCGGAACTCCCCGGAGCATGAGCGACACGAGCAGCGGCTACCTTTCCCTCGTACGCGAGAACCGCAACTTTCGCAACCTCTGGTACGGGCAGATCGTCAGCCTGTTCGGCGATTGGTTCAATCTCATTGCGTCCGCATCGCTCGTGGCCTCGCTCACCGGGTCCGGCCTCGCCGTGGGGAGTCTCTTCGTGGTCCGGATGCTCGCGCCTTTTTTCGTGAGCCCGCTCGCTGGGGTGGCGGCAGACCGGTACAACCGGAAGATACTCCTGATCACGACCGACCTCGTCCGCGTCGTCGTCGTGCTCGGGTTCCTCTTCGTGCGCGATTGAGAGCATGTCTGGCTCCTCTACACCCTCACCGCGGTCCAGCTCGCGATGCACGGCGTGTTCTTTCCCACCCGAAACGCGATTCTTCCGGACATCGTCTCGCCGCGCGAGCTCGGGGCCGCGAATGCCATCAGCTCCACCACCTGGTCGGTGATGCTCGCGACCGGGGCGGCGGTGGGTGGCCTGGTCTCGGGAGGATTCGGCATCTATCCCGCCTTCGTCATAGATTCCGCAACCTTTCTCGTCTCGGCGACGTTCATCTCCCGGATGAGCTACCAGCGGCCCACGTTGCCCGAAGGGGAAGACGCGCCCAAAGCGAGCCTCGCCCGGGCGCTCGAGGCGTACGTCGAGGGGCTTCGCTACCTGAGAGAGCATCCAGACATCCTCGTGATCGTGCTCCAGAAGGCGGCACTCACTCTCTTCGTCGCCGGAGCTTACGAGGTCATCCAGGTGGAGCTGGCGAACGACGTGTACTCCATCGGCCACGGCGGCGGCATAAGCCTCGGTATCATGTACGCGTTCATCGGTCTCGGCTCGGGCCTGGGGCCCATCCTCGCCCGCTCGCTCACCGGCGACCGTGACCGGCCCATGCGAATCGCCATTCTGATCTCGTACGCCGTCATGGCGGTGGGGCTCGCCGTCATCGGATTGCTTCCCTCCTTCGGCTGGGTGCTCGCCGGCACCACGCTCCGCGCCATGGGCGGGGGGACCCTATGGGTCTTCTCCAACCAACTCCTCCTCCAGTCCGTGCCCCCGAGAGTGCGCGGCCGGGTCTTCGCGACGGAGTTTGCACTGCTGACGCTGGCGATGGCGACGAGCGCGGCGACCGGTGGCTGGGCTCTCGATCGCGCGGGCCTCGGCCCCGGCGATCTCCTTCGGGTGATGTCGGGCGTGGTCCTCGTTCCGGGGCTTCTCTGGGGCGCCTGGATGCTGAAGAGCCGGAGCGCGCGGACATCGCTCGCCCCCAAATCGTAGGAACCCGGGAAGAACGGTTTTCGCCGTGGCGAAGGGAGCGAGCCCGCTCCAGGTCAGGGGTGCAGCTCCGTCGCTTCCTTTTACGATCCGGAGGAACTGGTTCGCGGAAACGTTCTCTCTGACCGTTCGCGTTCCGTCGGGCCATTGCACCTCAACCCGATTCACGGACTGAGCGGCTCCCAGCCCGAAGTGAGGTCGCGGATCATGAACGGACAGGTACGAAGCGCTGCTCGCGATGTCGCGAACCATCGTCGTGCGACCTACGGTGACGAGGACCCTGGTGCCGATGAGGGGGCCCTGACCCGGCGGCGCTTCGCAAACGACGGTGAGCCAATGGCCGCCCGCGGAATCGTTCCGAAGCAGAGACGGCGGCTGGTCGAGGTTCGATACGAGAAGGTCGAGGTCTCCGTCGTTGTCATAGTCGCCGGCCGAAAGACCTCGGCTGGACTGAACGACCGAGAATCCAGGACCGGCGTTCTCGGTCACGTCCTCGAAGTGCCCCCCGCCCACGTTCTCGAGCAACAGATTCCTCTGCCGGTAGGTCAGCGAATCAGCTACATCGTCCACCTGGGGATAGATGTGTCCGTTGGCCACGGCGAGATCCAGGTCTCCGTCGTCGTCGAGGTCGGCGAGCGCCGCTCCCCACGACATGGGGAGGTACGTCGGATCCCCGACGCCTGTCTTCTCGCTCACGTCCTCGAAGAAGCCGCCGCCGGTACCTCGATAGAGGGTACTGAAGTCTTCCGAGAAGTTGGTCACGAAGACGTCCAGGTTCCCGTCGCCGTCGACGTCTCCCACTTCCGCGCCCATGCCCGCCTGCGCCGCGCCGCCCGCGCCAAAGGCCGCTCCGGTCCACAGACCGACCTCTTCGAATCGGCCCTTGCCGTCGTTGCGATACAGGTAGTTGGCGTCGGAGTCGTTCGCCACGTAGATGTCCAGCGTCCCCATCGCCGTCGAGGTCCGCGGCCCGCACGGCGAAACCGTAACCTCTAGATCGATCCTCGAGTCCGGACGCGGCCGTGGCATCGACGAAGTGTCCCTTGCCGTCCGACAAGAAGAAGTGGTCCCGCGCACCCTCGAGTCCGAAAGGTCCCACCGCGACCTTCTCCTTGCCTTTCCACTCAAGGGTTCGTTTGGCGTCGAGGACATCTGCCATCGTGCAGTCAATGTACGCGGCCACGTAAAGATCCAGATCTCCATCTCCATCGGCGTCCAGGAAGGCAGCGCCGGTGTTCCATCCCGGTGCTTCGATTCCGGCTTGTGCCGCCACGTTCTCGAAGGTCCCGTCGCCGCGGTTTCGATAGAGAACGTTCGGCCCGAAGTTGGTGACGAGAATGTCCGGCCAGCCGTCGCCATCGGAGTCCGCCACCGCGACGCCGGACCCCCAGCGTCCCTCGCCGGATACTCCGGCTCGGTCGGTCACATCCTCGAAGGTACCGTCCCCGCGGTTGCGGTAAAGAGCGTTCCGCCCCTTGTCCACGATGTCGCGACCCGAGAGCTTCCAACCGTTGACGACGTAGACGTCGAGATATCCGTCTTTGTCGAAGTCGAGCCACGCGATACCGTTCCCCGCGGAGTCGAGGAGATGGTCTTTTCCCGGGCGCCCCGCATAGACGACGCGTGTGATTCCCGCCTCCTGAGCGACGTCGGTGAAATGAAATGCGTGACGGTCCTCTCCCCGAATGCGGCTCGGCCACACGAGTACGGAGCTAGACAGGCACAGCAGCACGACGACACGCACAGAGGACCTCATCCGCTCGAAGGGACGTACGCCGCAACGAAGAACGGGACGTGAGGCATCGCCCTGCCCCATCGGAGCATTCGGAAATGCTTCCTGGATTCCGCCTCTTTCTCTTCTTCAGCGGTCAGCGCTTCATCGGCTTCATCAAGTCGTCGAACTGGCGTTGAACCTTGCTCCACTGAGCATCCAGGGCATCGGCCCTGGGCGAGGCAGCGAGCTTGCCGATTTCCATGGCGGCGTCGAGGAAAACCTTCTTGGCGGCCCGCGTCACGATGACGAACCCCGGGTCGTAGACAGTTTCCTCCGCGGCGGCATGATGGTGATGACCGCCCTCCAGGAGACGTTTGCGAATCGCAGCCACAGCGGCGTCGCCCTCGTTTCCCAACTGGGAGACCAGGGCCGCGAGCCTTTCGACGTCGGCTCGTGCGGACTCACCGGCTTTTAGCTTCGTCTTCGCCCCGGCGAGGGTTGCCTCCGCATGAGTATAGGTCGTGGCCAGGATCGAGCGGACGACGTTCTGCTCCGTCGTCTGTAGTGCGAGGATGCCGTCAGACAGGCTTTGATAAGTAGAGACGAGCTCTTTGGGAGTCTTTGCTTCTATGGCCGTTTGCGCGGAAGAGAATCCCGGGGAGAGCACCAGGACGACAGCGGACCAGAACGCGCTTCGATTCATCGGAAACCTCCTTCGATGACGAGTGAACGTAGTCGACAGTCCTCCGTCTACTGGCAACGTCGAACATCTTATCAATCCTGCAGGGCTGGTGCGAGAAAGCGAAGAGCTCCCCATCGGTTCGGCTCGCGCATCGGCGGCTCGCCTCAGAGTGGCTTTCGGGCGAAGGCGTAGAGGAAGACGGCCGCCTCTCCCGGCCTGCGGCTGCTCGTCTCCGTCTTCGACACGACGTCGATCTCCGCAAACCCCGCATCGTCGAGTAGGGCGCGAAGCTCCTCTTCCGTGAAGTGGTGGGTCCGATAGAGGACCTCCCCGTCGGCGTCGCGCGATTCGTAGGTGTGAAGCTCGCCCGTCCTCTCGAAGTCCTCCGCGTAGAGGCGCGCATAGCCCGGATTGATCGCCGAGGAGACTCCCGAAGCGGAGAGGTAGAAATGCCCTCCCGGTGCCAGGGCGTCGCGGGCGTTCGTCAGCAGGGCTCTCCGGTCGCCCAATGTCCCCACCACCGAGAGCACCAGCTGGCACACGACGATGTCGAACGGAGCTTCCTCGAGGGCGAGTCCTGCCGGCGACGCGATGTCCTTGCGGTAGAAAGCGCATTCGCCCCCGCGCCGAGCTTCCTCGATCGCCTCACCGTTGATGTCGACCCCGACGACGGTGAAGCCTCGCCCACCGATGCGACGGGACACCACTCCCACGCCGCATCCGAGGTCGAGGAGCGGGGCCGGCGCTCCGCTCCGTGGAAGCGAGTCGAGCCAGCTCTCGAGAAGCGACAGGTCGCCCTTGGTCGGGATCGCTCCGGCGTCGAAGCGAGCCCAATCCTCACGGCTGTTCCGGCTCACGGGGCAAGGATAGCACCGGTCCCGACGGGAGATGGTTGCGCCGAGACCGTGAGGGCGCTATCGTCGATAACTGAAACATCCATATGGAAAGGACGGAATCTCCATGAAAGCCATGACTCGTTCTCGCTGGCTTTTGTTGGCCGTGCTCCTCCTCGTGCCCGCTTTCGCAGGTGCGGCCGGAACCGGCTCCGATCTCGGCGACATCGATTTTCCCAACTCGGGCGCCGCCGCGGCCCAGCAACCGTTCCTCAGGGGGGTTGCGGCGCTGCACAGCTTCTGGTTCGACGAGGCGGCGGAAGCGTTTCGCAACGCGCAGGAGATTGACCCCAACTTCGCGCTCGCCTACTGGGGCGAAGCGATGTCCTACAATCACCCGCTGTGGGCCCAGCAGGACATCGCGGCCGCTCGTCAGGTTCTCGAGCGGTTCGGCAAGACCCGCAAGGAGCGTCTCGACAAGACGCCCACCGAGCGCGAGCGAATGTACATGGAGGCCGTCGAGACTCTCTACGGAGATGGCGACAAGCTGACGCGCGACATCGCTTACGAGAAGGCGATGGGAAAGCTCCAGGCGCGCTATCCCGATGACGTCGAGGCCTCCGCGTTCCATGCGCTCTCGATCCTCGGCACCGTTCGCCCGGGTGACAAGGGTTTCGCCCGCCAGATGAAGGCGGGCGCGATCGCGCTGGAGTTGTTCCACGAGCATCCCAACCATCCGGGTGCCGCGCACTACGTGATCCATTCGTTCGATGATCCCGAGCATGCCATCCTCGCTCTTCCCGCCGCCGAACGGTACGCCCAGATCGCGCCCGAGGCTTCTCACGCGCTCCACATGCCGAGCCACATCTTCATGCAGCTCGGAATGTGGGACCGGGTGGCTCAGTCCAACCTCGCGGCTTTCAATGCCTCGGAGAAGTGGGTGGCGAGGAAGAATCTCTCGATCGCGAAAAAGGACTACCACGCCTACGAATGGCGCGCCTACGCCAACCTGCAGCGCGGCGTCTGGGGCGAGGTCAAGGACGCGCTCAAGGTCGTCGCCGACGCCGCCAACGAGACGAAGTCCTCCGAGCTCCAGTGGTACGACACCATCATGACCGCTCGGTACTTCCTCGCTACCGGGACCGACGACGGGCGGGCACTCCCCGAAGGAGCCACCAACGCGAGCCGGCGCAACGACGCCAGCGGCGCGATGCTTCTCGCCCTCGGTCTGAACGCGGCCAAAGCAGGAAATGTCGACCGGACCGACGACGCGGCGAAGCGGCTCGTCAAGATGGCCGCGGATTCGAAGGCCGGCGGCAACGACTACCAGGCGCGGTGGTACGAGACCATGGCCGACGAGCTCCAGGGGGCGAGCGCGATGTCGCGCGGACGGACGGACGAAGCGCTCCAGCACCTCGCCCAGGCCGTCTCCCTGGAAGAGCAGCAGGATCCGCCCTCCGGACCGGCCGATCCGATCAAGCCGTCTCACGAGCTCTACGGAGAGCTCCTCGCCAAGGCGGGCAAGGATACCGAGGCGATCGCACAGTTCCATCGAAGCCTCGAGCGTACCCCCAACCGAACCGACTCGCTCCTGGGGCTCGCCCGCTCCTCCGTGAAGGTAGGCGACATGGAGACGGCTACCCAGTCCTATCAAACACTCGCGCGCTATCTGAAGGACGCCGACCCCAACGTCCCCTATCTCGCCGAAGTGAGAGGACTTCGGCACGTCGAGCCCGACCGACGGCCACTAGCGGGGCGCTGAAATCGTCGTCTGCGCCCCGCGCGAGCGGAGCGAGCCCGGCCCGCATGGGCCGACGACATAAAAAGCCGCGGGGGCAGGGGCCCCGCGGCATTGATGCAGGAAACATTACACTGCTTCTGGCGGGCGGCCCTGGAGTGGCCGCCCGCCGTCTTTGCCGCTTCTCGAGCCCTCCTCCGAATCATTAAAAAAAGTTCATCTTCCCGAAACGCTCCGGTAAGCCTCCGCTCCTTACACTGCGGGTGTCATGAGGAGGCAAAATTCCATGAACAGAAAGAACAAGTACTTGCGGTCCATCTGGCTTCCGCTGGTGCTCGCCGCCGCCGGCGCGCTCGCGCTCTGGCAAATCGGCCCCGCCCCCGCGGTCGAGGCCGGTGCACCGGTGGATCAGCTCATTCAGACCCAGACGGCCGGGCCGCCGAGCTTCGCGAACGTGATCGAGGCGGTCCAGCCCGCGGTGGTGAACATCTCGGTGTCCGGATCCCTCGAGGCCGGGCCCGGGCCCGGGGAGGAGAACGGCCCCGCATCACCGTTCGGAAACGACTTCGAGGATTTTCTCCGCCGCTTCTTCGAGCGACAGAGTTTCCGCGGCGACGTTCCAGCACCGTCACCCCGACCAGGGCCCACGTTCCAGGGAATGGGCTCGGGATTCATCGTGGACTCCACGGGCTACGTCGTGACCAACAACCACGTCGTCGACCACGCGAGCGACATCACGGTGACGCTCCATGACGGAAAACGACTCCCGGCGAAGCTCATCGGGACCGATCCCAAGACCGATCTCCGCCCTTCTGAAAGTCGACAGCAAAGAGCCACTCCCCTACGCGCGCTTCGGCGATTCCGCTTCGACTCGAGTCGGAGACTGGGTAGTCGCCATCGGCAATCCCTTCGGGCTCGGCGGAACCGCCACCGCGGGTATCGTTTCGGCCCGCGGGCGGGATATCCAGTCGGGGCCCTTCGACGACTTTCTCCAGATTGACGCCCCCATCAACCGCGGCAACTCCGGCGGTCCGCTCTTCGACCTGAGCGGACGGGTCATCGGGATCAACACCGCGATCTACACGCCCAATGGCGGAAGCGTGGGAATCGGCTTCGCCATTCCTTCGAACCTCGCCCAGCCGGTGATCGACGATCTCCGCACGAGCGGCCGCGTCGAACGGGGCTTCCTCGGCGTCACCATCCAGCAAGTGGACGATGACATCGCCAAGGGCCTCGGACTCGCGAGCCCCAAGGGCGCTCTCGTCGCGAGCGTGGTGAAAGGCGGACCAGCCGACAAGGCGGGCATCCGCGCCGGGGACGTGATCGTGAGCGTCGACGGCAGCGAAGTGGATCACGTGAAGGAGCTCACCCGCAAGGTGGCCGAAGAGGCGCCCAACCATGATGTGCCCATCGAGGTTCTTCGCAACGGCAAGCGCGAATCGCTCGAGGTCCGGCTCGGCGAAACTCCGACCGACAACCCGACCGCGACCGCGACGGCGACCGCAGGCGCGACGTCTCCCCACGCGTCAGCCCGGAGCCTCGGAATCAAGCTCGCGGCGTTGACGCCGGACATGCGCCAGCGACTCGGAGTCGGGGAAGACGTCTCGGGAGCGGTCATCGTCGAAGTCGACCCGTCGAGCGGAGCCGCCCAGAAGGGCCTCCGCCCTGGAGACGTCGTGCTCATGGTCGGCCAGACGCCGGTCACGAGCCCGGAGCAGACGGTCGAAGAAGTCGAGCGGGAGAAGTCCACGGGGCGCGAGACCGTGCTTCTTCGTATCCTGCGCGACGGTCAGGCTATCTTCGTTCCGGTCCCCTTCTCTTGAGAACTGGTATCCTAATCGACATCGGGGCGCTCCTTGCGGGGAGCGCCCCTTCCGTCAGACGTGCCATGCGCTTTCTCGTGATTGAGGACGACCGGGAGACCCGCGATTACATCGTTCAGGGCCTCAGCGAGAGCGGGCATCTCGCCGATACCGTGGACAACGGTAAGGAAGGTCTGTTTCTCGCACTAGAGGGAGACTACGACGCGCTCGTCGTCGATCGCATGCTTCCCGGACTCGACGGACTCTCCATCGTGCAGACGCTGCGCTCCGAGGGTAAGACCACTCCCATCCTCATTTTGAGCGCTCTCGGGGAAGTCGACGATTGGGTGGAAGGACTCCGAAAAGGGAGCAACGACTACCTGGTCAAGCCTTTCGCTTTCTCCGAGCTCCTGGCCCGGCTCGAAGCTCTGACCCGGCGTCTCGACGCCGACGGACCCGAGACGAAGCTTTCAGTCGGTGACCTCGAGATGGACCTGCTCACCCGCCGCGTCCGGCGAGCGGGAAAGACCATCGATCTTCAGCCCCGCGAGTTCCGACTCCTGGAGTACCTCATGCAACACGGAGGACAGGTCGTCACGAGAACGATGCTGCTCGAGAAAGTCTGGGATTACCACTTCGATCCGCAGACCAACGTCATCGACGTCCACGTGAGCCGGCTCCGGAGCAAGATCGACAAGGGGTTCGATCCGCCCCTGCTGCACACCGTGCGCGGAGTCGGCTACGTTCTGCGCGTTCCCGGAGAAGACCCTGAATGACCGCGGCCTTCACTCGTAATGAAGGGCCTCGATTGGATCGACTCCGAGGGCGCGGCGCGCCGGAACGAGGCAGGCGACGAGAGCGGTCGATCCCAGAAGCACGGGTGCCGCGAGAAAAGCTACGGGGTCGAGCGGGCTGATCCCGTAGAGAACGCTCACCGCGAGCCGTGACGCGGCGATGCTCGCGAGGAGTCCCAGCCCGAGTCCGGGAAGAACCAGCGCCATGCCGTTTCGCAACACCGAGCGAAAGATGTCCCCGGGCCGAGCGCCGAGAGCGCGCCGGATCCCGATCTCGAACGTCTGCTGCGCCACGCGAAAGGCGACGATTCCATAGAGTCCAATCGACGCCAGAACGAGAGCGAGAAGCCCGAACGAGCCGAGGACGAACGCACCCACCCGCGCGGGAGCGAGCGCGATACGAAGGTGGTCCACGAGAGGCCCCACGTTGAAGACGGGCAGCTCGGGGTCCATCGCCTGGATCTCGTCGCGGATCTCATCGAGGACCGCGCCCGGCTCGGCGTGGGAGCGCACGACGAACGTCATGTCGAGGTCGCCTCGCTGCTCGCGCGAGTAGAAGAGAAAGGGCCTCGGATCCTCTCCCAGGCTCAAGTACTTTCCGTTCCCCACGACGCCGACGACCTCGTACATCTTCGTTCGCCCGAGCCTCTTGCCCACTGCCCGCTCTCCCGGCCAGAATCGGTGAGCAAGCGTCTCGTTGATGATCACGACCGGCGGTGCGTCGGGAGTGTCGCTGGCGTCGAAATCGCGGCCATCCACGATCGGGATCCGCATGGTGGCGAAGTATCCGGAGGAGACGACGTTGCGGTCGACCTCCGGATAGCCCCCGCCAGGAGGAGGCTCGTAGCCCTCGGGCGCCACATCGGTGGTGTTGATGTTGAGGTCGAACGGGAGCATGTTCGCCCATCCGACCGACTCGACTCCGGGAAGCGCGCTAAGACGTTCACTCAGCTGACGAAAGAAAACCCTGCCGCGCTCTTCGTCATAGTGCTGGAGTCCGAGGTCCACCGAGGCCGTCACCACGCCTTGCGGATCGAACCCGAGGTCGATGGTGTGGGCGTTCGACAAGCTTCGGAGAAACAGTCCAGTTCCGACGAGAAGCACGGTCGACAGCGCGATCTGTCCCACGACGAGCGCGTTGCGGAGAAACGATCGCGCCGAAGCGCCGCCCCGGCTTTCCTTCAGGGCGGGAACGAGCCCGGCCCTCGAGGCGTGAAGGGCGGGCGCCAGACCGAAGAGGATGCCGGTTGCGAGCGTCACCGCAACGGTAAAGGCGAGAACCCGGCCATCGAGCGACAGGGGCAGGTACGCGGGAACGTCGGTGGGCGGCTTCCAAGTCGAGAAGAATCGGAGCGACAACCAGGCGATCCCGACGCCCGCCGCTCCCGCGATCATCGACAGGAGGACGCTCTCGGTGAGGAGCTGGCGCACGAGGCGACGAGGGGTCGCCCCGAGCGCAAGCCGGAGACTCACTTCCTTCCGGCGATAGATTCGAGTGTGGCTGTGATCCGCAAAAACTCCGTCCGGTGTGTTGCGGCAATGGAAGTTTGGATCCTGGATCGGTGAGCCGGATCGACTTGAGCGACATGGAATGCGCTGCAGAACGACTCTCGCGGAGTCGCCCGGACGCAGACCGTTGCTACGAATCGGAGATATCGTGGTCGTCGGGTTCAGGCGGCGTTACGAATCAGGATGGGAAAGCGGCGCTCCTTGTCGAGAAAGGCAATGCGGAGAGGAAGCTCTTTCGGGCCTTCGCCGGGTCGGGCACGCGGAAGCGGAACCGCGCGTTGTGAGCGAGGAATCTCGTGGAAATGAGATCTCAGCGGGAATCGCGCCGTCGAGCGATTGGTGGGGGCGGAAGTGGGCGTAATCGAGGATCTCGAAGCGCAGTCTCTGCTCGAGCTCCGCGAGGCGAAGAGGCGGAGCGGGGTAACGCCGGCGAAGGGAATGTTTCACCGATTTCCACAGACGAGCCTTCCTCGCCTTCGGCCGCGCGGAGCTTCTCGGCGAGAACCCACCTTCGGTGCTCTTCGTGTCCAACACCGGCATTCGCCTTCAGGTCTCGACGGTGAACGCCATCCTCCAGAGCTACGCGAGAAAGGAGAAGCTCGAAGGCATGTCACCTGCGACGGCCACCGCCACAGCATGGGGACCCATCTTCTCCAGGGACGGGCGGACATCCGACACATCCAGGCTCTTCTCGGTCATCACTCCCTTCGGACGACCGAGCGCCCATACCCGGGTCGAGGGATCTCGGACGTTCAGAAGGTGGTCTCGCCGTGCGCACCCTCGCGGCCGGAAGAAGCGGAGCTCCGAGCTCGAGCGACACGCGCTAGCCCTTCTCGAGGAGCTCCGCGCTCGCCACGCATCTTCCTCGGCTCAACGTCACCTCGTTCTCGCTCTCACGAGATTCTTCACCCTTCTTCGAAAACCCCGCCTCCGTGAGCCTCGTTCCGTTCAGGAAAAGCATCTCGTCTAGTTCGCACGCGCCCCTTCCGCCCCGGAGCCTCGCGACCCAGGCTGTCTACCTCCAGCGCGTTCGTCAGTTTTTTGGCTTTCTCGTCGAGCGAGGCGTCATTCTCCGAAGTCCCGCCACCGAGCTTCGCTCTCCCGTCTCCTCGAGCCTTCCTCGGCGCATCCTGTCCGAGCGCGAGGCCGCGCGCCTGATGGAGGCCCCCTCCGCGAGCTCCTGGAGAGGGAAAAGGGACCGGGCGCTTCTCGAGCTTCTCTACGGAACCGGCATCCGGCGAGGCGAGTGCGTCCGGCTCGACGTCCGCGACGTCGACCTCCAGCAGGGACGGCTTCTCATTCGGAACACCAAAGGAAAGAGAGACCGCGTCGTTCCCCTGGCCGGCCAGGCCGCCTCCGCCCTCAATCTCTACCTTCGAGAGGTTCGCTCTCAGCTTCTCCTGAATCCCGGAGAGAATGCGCTCTTCCTTAGCCGATATCGAAAACGAGCCGGGCGCCTCTCCGAGGTGACCCTCGCGGTCCTCGTGCGGAGAGCACGCCGCCGCGGTCACGATCGCGGGAGTCCATCCGCACCTGCTGCGCCACTCGTTCGCCACCCACCTTCTCCGCCACGGCGCCGACGTTCGCCACGTCCAGGAGCTCCTCGGTCACCGGAAGCTCAAGACCACGGCACTCTACACCCGGGTATCCGCGAAAGACCTTCTCGAGGTCCTCGACCGATGCCACCCCCGCGAACGGCCGATGTTAAAATCAACGAAGAGGAAAGCATCATGACGGTCAAAGCAATCTACGAAGACGGCGTTTTTAAGCCCATAGAGAAGGTCGAGCTCAAGGACAAAACCGAGGTCGAGCTCGAATTCCGCCCCTATGTGTCCGAAGACGAAAACATCGACGACCCGAGGAGCTCATCGGGCTCATCCAGAACGTGCCCAAGGGCGTTCCCATCGCCCGGGACCACGACAAGTACCTTCCCTGATGGTCTTCATCGACACGAGCTTCTTCTTCGCGCTCGCCTCGCCCGGCGACCCCGACCACCAACGCGTTCGGGAAGTCTTCGAAACCTTCGACCGGGAGCAGCTTCCCCATCTCTGGCTTACCACGAATCACGTCGTCTTCGAGACCATCACCCTCGCTCGAAAGCTCGATGGCCACCGAGCAGCGGTCCGGATCGGCGCCCGCCTCTATCACGAGGTCCTCGCTCGAATCCACTGGGCGACCAAGGACGAGGAGCTGAAGGCCTTCGGCTGTCTCGCCAAGCACAAGGATCAAGATTACGGTCCCGTCGACTGCCTGAGCTTCGTCGTCATGGAGGCGCGTGGAATCAAGGAGGCATTGACCCTCGAAGGCTGAGTTCAGCCACCGATTCATCGCTCGCCCCGTCCCTAAGAGCTGAGCCGCTCCGCCAGTCTCCGAGACCTGCTTGGGTGACTTCGAGTTTAGAAAACTCGAGAATGCGTAAGTCGAGATCAATCCAATTCCGCATGACCGATACGGGCGACTTTGTCGATGGCGGCGACGAAGGAGCGCCAACTGCTTCGCTCGCGGGAAAGGAGCTTCCTCCCCGCGGCGGTGAGGCGATAGAAGCGCCGTTTCCGGCCGCTCTTCGTCCGCTCCCACTCGCCTCGAACGAGGCGTTTCGATTCCAGACGGTAGAGGATCGGATAGAGCGAAGCCGCGTGGAGCGTCAAGACCCCGTCGGAGCGCGTCTCGATGAGCTTTCCCACCTCGTAGCCGTGGCGGGGTCCATCCTCGAGAAGCGAGAGGATCAGGATCTCGGTGCTCCCCTTCTTCAGCTCTTTCGAGATCACCGCATCAGCTCCTGTACGATATATGCTTATACACTATATCGACAGATTCGCCGATCGAATTTTCCTCTCTCGCCACGGCGCCGGGTGTATCTTCTTCTCTCATGGGAACATCAGCATGAATCCGAAAATCTCGCTCGGATGTCTGAGCCTCGTCCTCCTCGCCTCGGGGACGTCGCTCGGAAGCCAGTCGGCCGACAGAGAGCTCCACTGACGCAGTCTCGACGTGACCGCGAGCCTCGATGGCGACGGCCGCCTCCACGTCCGCGAGAGGCACGCGATGGTCTTCACCGGAGACTGGAACGGAGGCGAGAGGAGCTTTCGACTCCGCTGGGATCAGAAGCTTCAGCTGGAAGGCCTGGAGCGCGAGGACGCCGAATCGCGCTCGGGCATACGTCTGACCGAGGGCGACCTCTCCCAGGTCGACCACTACGAGTTTACCGACTCCACCACCCTCCGATGGAGAAGCCGGCTTCCCGGCGATTCCTCCCTTTCAAAACACCGAGCTCGTCTATGTGATCGACTATTCCCTTTCGAACATCCTGCTTCCCGAGGGCGGGAGCCGCTACGAGCTCGATCACGACTTCGCTTTTCCCGAGCGCGCGGGCTCGATCGAGTCGTTCTCGCTGGAGCTCAGCCTCGACTCCGCCTGGGAAGCACCGCCCTCTTTCGACCGACGGCTGACGCGGAAAATGCTTTCACCGGGCGAAAGTGTCGTGGTGAGCGTCCCTCTCCGGTACCGGGGAGAGGGCCATCCGACCGCCGTACGCCGAGCGGCCGGTAACGTGGCGCGCGTGATTCTCGCGGCGTCGTTTCTAGCCGGTCTCCTCGTCATCGCCGTGGCCTTTCTCGTTCAAGAAAACGGCATCGGGCGCTTCGCCTCGCTCACCGACGTCGGCGAGATCGACGAGGCGTGGCTCGGAAAGTACGTGTTCTCGATGCTTCCGGAGGAGGTCGGGGCCGCTTGGGACGATACGACCTCCGCGCCGGAGGTTGCCGCTGTTCTCGCCCGAATGGTGACGGAGGGAAAGCTCCGGAGCGAGGTGTACGTCAAGAAGCGCTTCTTCTCCTCGGAAAAAAACTTACGGCTGAAGCTCTTGACCGATAAATCGATGCTCTCCGGGTACGAGAGAGCTCTCGTCGACAGCCTGTTTTTCTCCGGCAAGGAGACCGATACCGAGAAGATTCGAGCACACTACAAAGATCGAGGCTTCGACCCCGCCTCCAAAATCGAGGAGCCGTTGAAGCGGCGGGTGAAAGCGCTTTACTGGAACCAGGGAAAGAACCGGGAGATCTCGAAAAAGCCCGCCCTTCTCCTCCTCTCGCTTTCGTTGGTCGCGCTCGCCGCGCTCGCGCTGACCGAGCCCCGCGAGCTCATCGTTCTCCTGCCGATGCTGGGGGTGAGCCTTCTCTTGTACGGCATCACCTTCGTTCCCGCCGCCGTCTATCGCCGTCGCGCGGAGCGTCTCGGACGCTTCTCCTTGACGTTCCTCGTTCCGATGGCGCTCATCGCCGCGAGCGAGCTCGACTTGCTCTACTGGAATCCGTCGGCCCTCGGAACCCCTGCACTCGTCGCCTTCGCCCTGTTTCTCCTCGCGCTCTTCACCAGCCTGTTCAACGCCGCGAAGTTCCGCGACGGCGCCGCCGCGCTCGAGATCCGCAAACGGCTCGCCTCTGCCCGCCGGTACTTTCAGATGGAGCTCCGGAAACGAGACCCGCTACTCAAGGACGAATGGTTTCCCTATCTCCTCGCGTTCGGGCTCGGCTCCGACGTGGACCGTTGGTTCCATTCTTTCTCTGGAGCAGCCTCGACGGCGACGAGCTTCGGCTCCGCCACCAGCACGAGCACGAGCACGAGCACGGGCTTCGGGTCCGGCTCGGGGTCGACGAGCTGGACAGGCGGGGGTGGCGCCTTCGGAGGAGCCGGGGCCACCGGATCCTGGGCGGTCGCGGTTGGCTCGGTCGCCGCTGGCGTCGCCACGCCGAGCTCGAGCGGAAGTGGCGGCGGTGGCGGCGGAAGCTCGGGAGGCGGAGGCGGAGGCGGATGGTAAGAAATTCCGCCAGCTGGCGCGCGTCGCGTTCTAATGCGCGGTGACCGCCGGGTTCCACCGCTTCAAGTATTGAACCATGCCCCAAAGCAACGGACCGGAGAGGAGGAGCGGAACGCCGTAAACGGCGTGATCTCGCGAGGTAAGCGCCAGGAACACGACCCAGGTGGCCCCGGGAACGAGGACGTTGAGCCAGAGCCCGACCGTTCCACCCGGCACGCGAAACGTGCCTGGCTTGGGCGGAGATTGCTGCCGCGCCTTCACGACGGTGAAGTGCACGATCATGGTATACGCTCCCGTTACCCAGATATCGGCCACGAGGAGCGCTTCGAACGGGAGCGTCGCCATCAGGCAATAGACGACAGCGTAGAGCCACAGGACGCGGTAGGGCGTTCCGTATTTCGGATGAACGCGGTTGAGCCAGGACGGAAGGCTCTTGTCCGCCGACATCGACCAGGCGATCCGTGACATCCAGAGAAGGTACGTGAGGAACACGACGCCATGGCTTGCCACCGTACCGAGGAAAGCCCAGCGTCCCAGTATCGGCCCTCCTAGCTCGCTCCCGATCGCGGCGAACTCTCCCGAGCTCCAGTGCTCCCAGCCTCCCACGGCCGCCAGCGCGGCAATCACCGGAAGGCTGTAGCTCAGGATCGTCAGTGGGGTCACGATGAGGAGTCCGAGGGGAATGTTTCGGCGGGGCCGGGCGACCTCCTCGCCCACCGTGCTCACCTCGCCATACCCGGAGTACAGCCAGAGCGCGAGAGCGAGCGCGCCCCCGAGGTCGGAAGCAAAGTCGGCGCCCGTCACTCGAAACGGAACGAAGGGGTGGAACTTCGCCCGGCCGACGGCGGCGATGATGATCCATACCATCGGCGCCATGAGAAAGACGTTGAGCGCGACCGCGGTGGCGCCCGTCAGCACGATGCCGCGGTAGTTGATCCAGGTGAGCACGATGATGAAGGCCGCCGCTGCGAGCCACATCTCGAGACGACCCATGTCGGGAACGACGAACGCGAGCGCCCGCGCGAACAGCACCGGATAAAGCGCGTTGTCCAGAAACGACGACAGGACGCTGAAGATACCGGCCTGGAAACCCCAGAACTCTCCCATGTATGCGCGCGCCCACCGGTAGTACCCCCCCTCGACCGACATGCGCGACGAGAGCTCGGCGGAAGCGAAGGCATAGGGGAGCCCCCAGAGCCAGGGGGTGACGAACAAGAGAGTGACGAAAAGGCCAGGACCCACGCCGGAGACGAAGTCCTCCATTCCGTAAGGGCCCGCGCAGGTGGAAGCGAAGAGGAGGCCGACGACCGAGAGCAGCCCCGCTCGCGCCTTGAAGCCCTGACTCGGCGGCTTTGACCCGCCCGTCAAGCCCGAGATCGATCGCACGCTTCTGGGTTCATCCTTTTTTTTCGAAGCATAGTCATGGGAAACGTCAAGTCAAGCGGATTCCGATGGGCGCACCCGCACCTGCCGCTCCCGAGGCCACCCCTCGCGTTTGTCTCCGGACGGCCCGGCGTGGAATAAAGGACGCGATGCGAATAGAGACGTCGGTTCAACTTCTCAAATATCGGCGAACGAAAATCGTGGCGACCCTCGGGCCGAGCTCCCAGGACAAAGAGACGATCGAGCGGCTCGTCGAGGCTGGAGTCGACGTCTTTCGACTCAACATGTCTCACGGCGACCACGACACCCACCGGCGGACCTACGAGCTGGTGCGCGCCGCCGCCAACCGGCGCCGGAGGCCCACGGCGATTCTCCTGGATTTGTGCGGGCCCAAGATCCGGGTGGGGACGTTTCGAAACGGCTCCATCCCTCTCGTCTCCGGCCGGACGGTCACGGTGACGACCCGGGATGTCGTGGGCGACGAAGGCCTCATCCCCTCCCATTACCAGGCCCTGCCTTCCGACGTGAAGCCCGGCGACCGAATCCTCCTCGACGACGGATCGCTCGAGCTCCGGGTGCACGCGGTCTCGGGTACCGAGGTGTCGTGCCGGGTCGAGGTCGGAGGAGAGCTCAAGGACCACAAGGGGATGAACCTTCCCGGCGTCGACCTCTCGGCCCCTTCCCTTACCGACAAGGACCGAGAAGACGCGCGTTTCGCCCTCGAGCTCGGCGCCGATTTCCTCGCGCTGTCGTTCGTGCGCCGCGCCTCCGACGTCGTCGAGTTGAAAGAGCTCGTAGACGAGAGTGGGAAGCGCGCGGGCATCGTGGCAAAGATCGAACGGCCCGAGGCGCTCGCGGAAATCGACGGCATCGCCGACGCTTCGAATGCCATCATGATCGCCCGCGGCGACCTCGGCGTCGAGCTTCCACCTCAGACCGTTCCCCTGATTCAGAGCCAGCTCATCGACCTCGCGCGCAACCGGGCGAAGCCGGTCATCGTCGCGACGCAGATGCTGGAGTCGATGGTGAATCAGAACCTTCCCACCCGTGCGGAAGTATCGGACGTCGCCTATGCCGTTCGAAGCGGTGCCGATGCCGTGATGCTGTCGGCCGAGACCGCCGCGGGGAAGTATCCCATCGCCGCGGTGAAGATGATGGATACCATCGCGCGGCAGACCGAGGCCTACATCTGGCATCGGAGCGCCTTTCTCGGGCTCGCGCTTCCCGACGGTTCGGAGGACCGCGCCCACCCGGTCGCGGTCGAAGACGCGATGGCGAAGTCGACGGCTCAGCTCTCCCGCGATCTTCGAGTACGCTCCATCCTGGTGATCTCCCGCAGCGGCCGTACCGCGGCGGTGATCAGCGCGTCGCGCCCCGCGGCTCCGATCGTGACGACGTCACCCGACCCCGCGACCTGCCGGGCCTCGGCACTGCTCTGGGGAGTGATCCCGGTCGTGGTCGAGCCGCGGGAGCTCGAGCATCCGGGAAAGCTCGGCCGACGCATCGCCCGCGAGCTCGACTTCGGGACCGAAGGTCAGAAGCTTCTCGTCGTCCGCGGATTCGGAAACGATCCGGCGCGGGACATGCCGAGCGTAACCGTCGTCACCATCTGAGCTATTGCTCCTCCGAGCGAGCTACCTCCTGCTCGGGAGGCTTCGAGACGATGTGAATGTCGCGTTGCGGAAACGGAATCACGATCTCGGCGGCGTCGAGCGCGTCGTGAACGCCGATCCGAAGCTCGCTCCGCGTGCGCAGGAACAGATCGAAATTCCCCGTCCAGGCCCGAAGGATGAAGTTCAACGAGCTGTCTCCGAAGCCGTCGAACAGAGCGTAAGGCTCGGGCTCCGCGAGGACCTGAGGATGCGCCTTCGCCACCTCCAGAAGGATCTCGAGGACCCGCCGCGGAGGTGTTCCATAGGCGACCCCAACTGCGACCTCTATGCGTCGCAGCCGATCGGAGAGCGTCCAGTTGACGACCTCGTTCTCGATGAGGTGCGCGTTGGGAACGATGACTTCCGCGCCGTCGAAGGTACGAATGGTGCTCGATCGGATCCCGATGCGTCCGACATTACCCAGGAGCTTTCCGATCTCGACC
Source organism: uncultured Acidobacteriota bacterium (assembly GCA_963815675.1). GTDB lineage: Bacteria > Acidobacteriota > Vicinamibacteria > Marinacidobacterales > SMYC01 > CAWFHP01. The sequence goes on from CAWFHP010000001.1 coordinate 193,547, forward strand.
GTATCGCCCGTTTGAATCGGACGCTCGAAGAGAAGAATGAGACCGGAGACGAAGTTGTTGACGATGTTCTGGAGGCCGAATCCGATGCCGACCCCGAATGCCCCCGCGAGAAGCGCGAACTGGCTGAGCTGGATCCCGGCGGCGGCGAGAGCGAACAAGACCCCGACGAAGAGAATCGAGTAGTTCGCGAGCTTCGAGACCGTTCCCGGCACTCCGCGGGGAAGATCGAATCTGGGAAGAACGTCTTCGTCGAGCACCACCCGAGCCACCCGGGACAGCTGAATCGAGAGCCAGATGGTCACCAGGAGCGCGAGAACGGAGCCGAGCGATATCGAGATCGCTCCTACCGTGAGGGACGCCGCGAGAATCGTCCAGAGCCGTGTGACTACCGGGTCGAGGAGCTGGACCGAACCGAGCGTCACCCCGATCCAGCTCACGACGGCGACGAGCCGCACCAATCTCACCAAGAGCGTTCGCACATGCAGGCCCTTGGCCCTAACCGCCCGGAGAGTCTTCGAGACCGTCGTTTCGAGAAGGAGGGTGATGAGGCCATCGAGCACGAGGACACCGGCGAAGAGCGCCACCGCGGCGTAGACGCTCGAAAGAACGGCGTCGGTCAAAAGCTCCGAGAGACGGACGAGACCGGTGATATTGGCCAGAATCGAGATGGCGAGAACGAACCCTCCGAGGCGACCCACGAACAGCGCCGACGCCCACCATCGGCCCTGGTCGCGCTTCACCCCGGGACCTCCCGGCCGCGTCAACCAGACGAGTCCCGCGAACGCGGCCCCGGTGACGGCGATCAGGAGAACTCTCCCGAGAAGCGTCTCCCGTGGAACGATGGCGTTGATCAGGTCTCCGACGTAAAGGACCGCAAGACCATAGAGCCCGACCCTCAGCCCGGGCCGCATCAGGCGGGGAAGCACGCGAAGGAGCGGAAAGAGCAACAGCAGCCGCGCGAGCTCGTAGACGGCCAGGGGCGCATGGGGATGGATCGCGCGCGTCAGCAGGAGAGCGATGAGGAGGGCGTTCGCCACCGGATGGAAGAGGATTCGTGCCGAGGCCTTCAGCTCCTCCCGCTCCGACCATTTCTTGCCCCGGCGGCTGAGCCAATGGAAGAGCCAGAGGAGAACGAAGAACAGAGCGACCTGAAGCGCGACTCGCTCCCCATTCAAGGTGAGGAACGGCCCGACGGCGGTGGCCACCTCGCTCCAGGAGTCTCGCGCCTGCTGGAACAGCCCCCGTTCCTCCTCCCGGCTGGCGAAGGCGACCCAGAGGGGAGGAGCGTCAGGAGTCAGAAGCGACTGACGGGCCGCGGCCGTCGCGGCGTTGACCCGGTTCAGGTCTTCCTGGAGCCTGGCCGCTTCATCGGCGAGCTCGCTCTGGAGCGCGAGCGCGGCGGTGAGACGCTCGTGCGCCATCCGCTCCACCCGCTCGGTCTCGGAGAGGACGCCGTCGACGCTCCGGACGACCGACTGCGGGAGCTCGCGGGATGAATCCGCCTTGGTAACGCTCCAGCGCCGGCGCAGCATCTGGAGCTCGTCGAGCATCGATTGCAGCCTCTGCGAGCGCCCCTCGAGCGTCGCCTGCCAGGCGTCGAGCTGCGCCTTGTGGGCGAGATACGTCTTCCCGACGTCCTCCAGGTCACGAAACGACGAGCGACTGGGGTCGCGTTGCCGGCTGGTCTCGCGCAGCTTGGCGAGATCCTCGCTCCAGGCGGGGAGCTTGGCAGCGATATCGGTGACGGAGGGGTCGGGCGCGAGGGCGGATTCGATTTCCGTGAGACGGCTGAGAGCGCGCTCCGCCTGTCGAGGAATCTCGGGAACAGGAACGGGAAGGGAGCGGGAACGGCAGGGGCCGCGGGCTGCTCGGCGGAAGCGCTCCCCGCCGCCGGTGGCTGAACCGCGGGCAGTCGAGAGGAAAAAAGACCCGCGGCGAGGAAGACGACGGACGTTCGCGCGAGATTCACGAGGCCTAACTTACCACGTGGTCCCTGCGACGTTGCCCGTGGAGTAGGATGTCGGCGCGGTGATACCGAAAACACTGCTTCATAGCTCCGCGTTTCGCCTCGCGCTCGGCTATGCCGCGCTCTTCACCCTCTCCGCCGTTCTTCTCCTTGCTTTCATCTACTGGTCCACGGCACGTACCATGCTCCGGCAAGCCGACGAGACCATCGACGCGGAGATCGTGGGCCTGGCCGACCGCTACCGCCTCACGGGTTTGTCCGGTCTCACCTCGTCCATCCGAGAGCGGCTCGACCGGAGACCGACCGGCTCGTCGATTTACCTCTTGACCGATCCCACCGGAGCACCCCTTATCGGGAACTTGAGTCGGTGGCCGGCGGTCGAGCCCGACGGCGACGGCTTCCTCAACTTCGAGCTCATGCCCTCCGCGGGCGAGCAGTCCCACCTTGCACGGGCGAAGCCGTTCGTGCTAACGGGCGGGTTCCAGCTCCTGGTGGGAAAGGACCTCTACGACCTCCAATCGGCGCAAGCGCTGCTGCTACGCACCATGGGCTGGGGACTCGCGCTCACCGTGGCTCTCGCTCTCGCGGGAGGACTCGTCATCAGCCGAAGTCGAATCCGACGCATCGGGGCGGTGAACGCCGTCATCGGCGAGGTCATGGCCGGCGACCTCTCACGCCGGATACCCGTCGAGTCGACGGGAGACGACATCGAAGAGCTCGTGGACAAGCTCAACCGCATGCTCGACGAGCTCGAGAAGCTCGTCGAAGGCGTTCGGCGGGTTTCGGACAGCATCGCCCACGATCTCAGGACTCCGCTCGCGCGGCTCAAGACCCGTCTCGAGCGACTCCGGCGTGGATTTCAAGAGGGGCCCGACGCGGGCGAGATCGGGATCGACGCGGCGATCGAGGAGGCCGACCGGCTGCTCGCGACTTTCGCCGCTCTGCTTCGCATCGCGCGTATCGAAGCGGGCGAGCGCGGCCAGGCATCGTTCCGCGACGTCGACCTCACCGCGCTCGTCGACGACGTCGGCGAGCTCTACGGTCCGCTGATCGAGGAGAGCGGCAAGAAGCTCGTACTCCACAACGCACCCGGCGTCATCCTGTCCGCCGACCGCGACATGCTGTTCCAGGCGGTCGTCAACCTCGTCGACAACGCCCTCAAGCATACGACCGAAGGCGGGCGCATCGAGCTGTCTCTCTCCGAGACGAAAAACGGAGGCGCCGAGATCGTTGTCGCCGACGACGGACCGGGAATTCCCGAGGAGGATCGAGCGAAAGTACGGGAGCGTTTCTATCGACTCGACCGGAGTCGAACGACCCCGGGGGCCGGTCTCGGATTGAGCCTGGTATCGGCGGTCGTCGACCTCCATCGCGGCGAGCTGCGCCTCGAGGACAACCACCCCGGTCTACGTGCCGTCCTGACCCTCGGATGAGCTCAAGGCAGAACCTGGACGGCGATGGACGAGCTCCGGGTCTCGGATTCGATAGACTCTCTCCGTCGCTTTCTGGAAATCGGCCTCGGATGGCGTGGTAGATGTCCACGAACGTCTGGGGGTTTCGGTCGACGAGCGGAAACCACGTGCTCTGGATCTGGACCATGATCCGGTGGCCTTTCCGGAACCTGTGGAGAACGTCGAGCATCTCGAACCCGACTCGAGTGGGCTCCCCGGGGACGAAAGGCTCCGGCTTCTCGAGGCTGTCGCGGAACTTTCCCCGCAGAACGTCGCCGCGCACCAGCTGTTGGTAACCCGCCATGGAGTCTCCCGGCCGCAGAGTACCGGTGCCCGTGGCTGCCGCGACCTCCTGCGCGTCGTCGGGATAGACATCGATGAGCTTCACGACCCAGTCCGAGTCGGTTCCGCTCGTCGATACCCAGAGGCTGGGACGGATCGGACCCGCGATCGTCACATCCTCCGTCAGCGGCTGGGTCTGGTAGACGAGAACGTCCGGCCGGCGGGACGCGAAGCGCTGATCCTGAATCATGTAGTCGGACGTTCGATCGGTGGCCAACCGCTCGATGAAGGGGACGGGCTTCATGGGATCGCTCACGTACTCGTCGAAAGCGTCGTCATCCCCCGAAGGGGGAGGCGCGAAGGAAAGACCGCCATCCTCTCCTAGATACAGCGAGCGCGGGATCGCGGAGGAAGGTGGCCAGTGATCGAAGGTGCGCCATCGATTGGCACCGGTCTCGAATACATAGGCCTCGGGCAGACCCGACTCACCATCGCCCACGAGCCTGGAATCGAAGAACGGTCGCAGCATCTCTTGCCGGAATTGCTCCGCCGTCGCCGCGCCAAAGGCCACGTCCCCGAGCGACCGACCGGAGCCACGGTGCCACTGACCGTGAGACCAGGGTCCAATGACGAGGGTATTGATCGTTTCCGGGCTGTTCTTCTCGACCGCCTGGTAGACGTGGAGCGCGCCGTAGAGGTTATTGGCGTCGAACCATCCGCTCACCGTCATCACCGCGGGGCGAACGTCGACGAGATGAGGGAGGATGTTGCGCTCCTTCCAGAATGTATCGTAGGTCCCGTGAGCCATGACCGCGCTCCAGATCGGGACTTCGTCTTTGAAATACTCCTCGTCCAGGTTCTGGATAGGTCCCGTCCGCAGATAGAACTGGTAGCCGTCGGGAGTGCCGAAGTCGATGGGCCGGGGCGGCTCGGGAGTGGGCACGCGCCGGGGACGTCCCCAGGCCGAGAAATATTCGAACCCGTCGAGAACGAGCGCGCCGTGGAGGTGGAGGTCGTCTCCACCGAACCAGTCGGCCTGAGGCGCTTGAGGTGAGGCCGCGACGAGCGCGGGGTGGGCGTCGATCATGCCGGCGGTGGTGAAGAATCCATCGTAGGAGATGCCCCAGAGTCCCACCCGCCCGTTGTTTCGGGGAATGTTCTTCAACAGCCACTCGATGGTGTCGTAGGTATCGGTGCTCTGATCGACGTCCTCGGGGAGGCGTTTGTGCTCGATGTGCGGCGTCATGTCCACGAACTTGCCCTCGGAGAGAAAGCTTCCGCGAACGTCCTGCAGCACGAAAATGTAGGGAGGACCGGCAAAGCCCGGCCAGGCGATGTCCTCGAGCGGGGCATAGTCGTTCGCGCCGTAGTGACGGACCCCGTACCGGGTCCGGTACATCAGGATCGGATAGCGGGCGCTCGTCTCCTTCGGCACGTAGACAGCGGTATAGAGACGGACACCATCCCTCATCGGAATCTGCACTTCGTGTTTTTCGAAGACCGATCGGGTGTCGGAGGCAAGCACGTCGCCTCCGGACTGCGCCTCGGCGGTCGCGGCGAGGAGAAACGGCGAGAGAAGGAGAGCGCCCACGACTGGAGTCACGGGAACGATTCTATGCTCTGGAGCGGGTCCGGTTCGAGCAGCGCGCCTGAACCACTCTCACTCGTCTCTGAGTGCCGTCACCGGGTCGACGGCGGACGCGCGGACCGCGGGGAGCGCGGTCGCCATGAAGCCCGTCGCGATCAGAACGACCACGACACCGGTGAAGACGAGGGGATTGAAGGGCTGGACCCCGAAGAGCATGATGTTCATGGTTCGCGTGAGCAGAAGAGACAGGATCAGCCCGAGAAAGAGTCCCACGGAGAGCTGGAGCATCCCTTCACGCAGCACCATACCGAGGACGTTCGCACCCCGTGCCCCCATCGCGAGACGTACTCCGATCTCCCGGGTTCTGCGGTTGACGGAGAACGCCATCACCCCGTAGAGGCCGATGCAGGCGAGGACGAGGGCGCTCACCCCGAAGATCGAGAACGCCTCGGCGATGACGCCGTAGTAGACATTCTGCTCGTCGATCGCCTGGGCTAGCGTCTTCACGTCATAGAGCGGCTGTTCCGGGTTCAGGGCCGAGAGCGTCTTCCGGACGACGGGGCCGAGCGAGCTCGGAGGCTGCGAGCTGCGGATCGCGATTCCCATGAAGGGCTGCGGCCTCTGGGCGAAGGGGAGGTAGAGCCCCGCTCCGTCTTCCTCGAGGATGCCGATTCCCGGACGGCGCCGGTTCATCGCCAGATCGGGTGCCACCCCGACGATGGTCCACCAGCCGTCGTCTCCCGCACCCACGAAGCGCAGGCGCCGCCCGAGCGGGCTCTCTTCGCCGAAGTAACGTTCCGCGAAGCTACGGTTGACGATGGCAACGGGCGCCGAGCTCGCATCGTCGGATGGGAGGAAGCTCCGACCCTCCAGGATCCGGACTCCCAGGGTCTCGAACAGCTCGGGGTCGACGACGGCACCCCGTGCCATGGGAAACGACTCGCCGTCTTTGTAGCTCACGCCCTCGAGAGCGAAGCGAAAGCCGCCCGCCCCGAGACCGGGAAGTACGACGTCAGCGCGACGGTGCCGACGCCGGGCTCCGAACGGAGCCGCCTCTCGAGCTCGGAGTAGAAATGACGCTGGCTGTCGGCGTCGGGAAAGTCCTGCGTGATCAAACTCACCCGCGCGGTGAGAACGTCCTCGGTCGCGAAGCCGAGCTCGGTACGGTCGAGCGTGACCACCGTCTTGATCATGAGCCCAGCCGCCACCAGAAGGCCGCACGAAAGGGCAATCTCGGCGACGACGAGCGTGCGGGTCAGCCGCCCCATACTCAGGCTGGACGCGGCGCGGGACTCCGCCTTCAACACCTCCGAGAGCGGCGTCGTCGACGTCTGATAAGCGGGGAGACATCCCGAGAGGAGACTCGTCGCGAGCGTCACGGCGAGAACGAAGTAGAGAGCCGCGGGGTCGAGGTGCACCTGGAGCCAGAAGGGAACGGTGGGAGCCGACTGGAGAGCGGTGTTGAACTGGTCGATACGGGTCTCGGCGATCACCAGGCCCACGAGCGCTCCCGCCGCCGAGAGAACGAAGGACTCCGCCAGCAGCCGGCGCAGTATGCGGCTCCTCTTCGCTCCCATCGCGAGATGGACCGCGACCTCCCTCGTCCGGAGAACGGCTCGGGCGAGAAGGAGATTCGCGACGTTGGCGCAGGCGATGAGGAGCACGCCGATTACGGCGGCGAGCATCCCGTAGGTCAGATGAACGAGGCTCTCGCCGATCATCTCGTCGATGTACGGCCCTACGGCGACTTCGAGACCGCGGTTGGTCTCGGGGTAGGTCTCGCCCAGCTGCCGCGCGATACCGGTGAGCTCGGCCCGAGCCTCGGTCTCCGTGACCCCACGCCGCAGACGACCGAAAACGAAGAACCTCCCGCCCTCTCCCCGCACCGGGGAAGCTCGACGGTATCGACGGGAACCCACAGATCTTCCCGGACGGGAAAGGCGAACCCCGAAGGCATCACGCCCACGACCGTTCGGGGCTCGCCGTCGATCCGCACGACGCGACCGAGGATCCCCGGATCTCGACCGAAGCGGTTTCGCCACAGGTCGTGCGACAGGATGACCACCTTCTCCGCGCCCGAGAGCTCGTCCTCGCGCTCGAAGCTCCGTCCCAGTAGCGGTGGGACCCGAAGGAGAGCGAAGAGGTCGCTGCCGATGAGAGCCCCGTTCACTCGCTGCGGCGCGGCCTTCCCCGACGCCGAGCGTGAACTGATGGACCATCCATACCGTCAGCCCCTCGAACGTCGCCTGCCGCTCGCGCCAGTCCGAGAGGTCGTGGAGGGTCACGAGGTAACGCGCGCCGGTCGACGGCCGGAACGACTCGACTTGCATCAGCTCTTCCGGCTCGTCGAACGGGAGCCCACGCAGGATGGCGCCGTTCACCACGCTGAACATGGCGGTCACGAGCCCGATGCCGATGCCGAGCGTCAGGATGGCGAGTGCCGAGAGACCGGGACTCTTCCGCAGAGAGCGAACGGCGAGGCGCAGGTCTTCGAGGATCTCCAAATGATCTCATCCTAGCACTCCACAAACGTCACACGCCTCGCCAGTCGCGCTGGTAGAATCCCGCCATGCGGGACGAGCCGTTTCGTCATGTCTGGGTCTGGGTGGTTTACTCGCTCCTTTTCGCCGCCGCCATCCCCTGGTATTTCTCCGGCACGGGTCCCGAGCCCATCTGGCTGGGATTTCCCCGATGGGTGGCGGTCTCTCTCGCCGCCACTCTCGCCATCGCTCTTTTCACCGCTTACGTCATTCAGCGCTACTGGTTGGAGGACGAGGAGTGACCGCGGTTCCATTGGGCGCCGGCGCGCTCGCCTTCGTCCTGCTTTATCTGGCGTTCATGATCGTGCTCGGCGTCCTCGCCAAGCGTGCTCGGAGAGAGAACACTCTGAGCGATTTCTACCTCGCGGGACGGAGCCTCGGCGCCGTCGTGCTCTTGCTGACGCTCTACGCCACGCAGTACAGCGGCAACACCATCGTCGGCTATCCCGGCGAGGCCTACCGACTGGGCTATGCCTGGATCATGAGCGTCAGCTTCATGATGGCTATCGTCGTCGTCTACCTCCTTTTCGCCCCCCAGCTCCAGAGGCTCGCCCGGCGCGAAGGGTTCGTGACGCCGGGGGATTTTCTCGATTACCGATTCGGGTCGAAGCCGCTGTCTCTCATCGCCAACCTGCTCTTCGTCATCGCCATCGCGAACTATCTGCTCGCGCAGCTCATGGCGATGGGGCACGTCGTGTCCGGCATCTCCGGAAACCTCGTTCCCTACTGGGTCGGAGTGATCATCCTCATCGTCGTCATCATCATTTATGAGACGCTCGGAGGACTTCGCGCGGTCGCCTGGACCGATTGCGTTCAGGGGCTCATGCTGCTCGTAGGGTTAGTCGCGCTCCTCTACTCGGTGGCGCCCACGCCTTCGGACTGGCGCGCGATCACCGAGTGGCTGAACCAGCATGCGCCCGAGAAGACCGCGGTCCCCTCGAGCGAGGTATCGCTCCGGTGGCTCTACACCATCGTCCTGATCGGGTTCTCGGGTGCGGTCTACCCGCAGGCAATCCAGCGGATCTATGCCGCCAAGAGCTCGCGGGATCTGAAGCGATCCCTCCAGATCCTCGTCTTCCTGCCGCTCGTTACCACGACGGTCGTCGTCCTCGTCGGATTGGTGGGGATACGGCGGCTCGCCGGGCTCGAAGGAGTCGAGGCCGACCAGCTCATGCCCATGATGCTACGGGAGTGGGCGCAGGAGTCGGCCTTCAGCTACGTCATGGCGGTGCTCGTTCTCACCGGGACGCTGGCCGCCATCATGTCGACCGCAGACTCCGTTCTCCTCAGCCTGTCATCGATCCTCGCCAAGGACTTCCTCGGGAAGACCATCCTGCGCGAGGCGAAAGAGGATCGGCTCACGGCAACGGGAAAACGTCTCTCCTGGATGATCATGGGCGCTCTCGCTCTCGTCGCCTTTTCTCCCCGCATCACCCTCTGGGGCCTCATCGAGCTCAAAGCGGAGATTCTGATCCAGGTCGCTCCCGCCTTCATCCTCGGAGTGGTCTGGCCTCGACTGCACACCCGCGCCGCCCTCGCCGGGCTCGTCGTCGGAGCTTCGACGGCGGCGGTCTTCACGCTCGCCGGCGCGGGCTCGGTCTTCGGCCTTCCTCCTGGACTCTTCGCGTTTCTGCTCAACGTGGGAAGCGCCGTCGCGCTCACGTTCATCGTCCCTGCCGAAGGTCCGGTCGCAGCCGGTGTGAGCTCCGCATCGAGCGAGCCGTAGTGCACTTCAGGCTCCCTGCTGACTCGTCAGAGTCCGGCAGCCTCCTCCAGGCCATGGAGAAGAAGGGCTCCGCGGTAGAGGCAATAGAGCCCGAACATCTGGATCACATGATAGAGGTCGTTCTGATTGAAGTGCGGGTGGAGCGATAGCTTTGCCACCAGAACCGCGAGGCCGAGGAGGCTCGCGGCGATGGCGCACTTCACCCACGAGATCCCCTGTCGTCGAAACGACGGCGACGAGGCTTCCGAGTACTTTACCGAGGCGACGCCCGCCACGATCAAGAGGACGGAGCCCGACCCGATGGACCAGAGGGTGACCGTCCACACGAGGGACCAGGATTCTCCCAGTGGAACGCGAAATCCGTGAGCGGTGCCGCCCGCAAGAGCGGCCAGGGCCACGACGCCGAAAGCGGTCACCCAGATCCAGACGCGCCGTCCTCCACTCCGCGCCGATTTCCGTGCCAGCGAGAATCGCGATTCCGAGCGACATCAGAGCGATGAGATAGTCGGTGCCCATCGTCATCGGCTCGGTCACGACCATCGGTCTCTCCCTCCGCTTGCTACTGTTCTCAGCGCGGCGTCGATTCTGCACGAATGTACGTTCATCGCGGAGGTCAAGAGTACATGCGGTCCATCTATCGTGCCATCTCGTTCTGCTCGATCCCGTTCCTGTTCGCCTCAATGGGGCAACATCGGGACCAACTCTCTCGTGGAGGCCGACTTCAAGTTCTTCGACATCGACACCGACGAGGACATTCGATTCAACCGCCTGAGCTTCGCCTTCGGAGTTCGGTTCCCCGCTTGCGAGTCTTCACCCGATCGCTCGAATAGACCTGCCGTGAAAGCGCCCGCGAGTCCCAGGCGAAACCCCGCCGCCGCGTCGACTCCGTGATGGTACCGGGTATAGACACAGGCGAAGCTCATCCCGACAGCGAAGAATCCGAGCACGAGAGCGTGCTTTCTTCGGACGCGGGCCAGGGCGAAGACGACGCCCCAGCTCGCTGCGACGTGAGAGCTCGGAAAGCACCCTCCCGAGACCGCCCCGTGCTCGATGATCGTCTCGATGATCGGAGTGAAGAGGAATCCCTTGAATGGTGTCATCGTCGCCATAAGAACAGAATTCTCCAGAGGGGCCTCTCGCCGGGAGGAATGGATACCAGACGAAGCAGAGAAAGAACGAGAGAATCGCCGCGGTCAGGATCGTCTGGAAGCCGGGCGCGGGATGTTTCGAGCGCCCGTCACCGAGCCAGGCGACGACCATGCCTCCGATCCGGATGAAGTTAGTACGAGAAATAGAAGCCGTGGAAGATCTCGTCCTGCGGCAGTCCCACGAAGTTGTTCAGAAGGATAGAGGAAAGCTCTCCGAAAACCCGGCGGTCGGCGGCGTAGAGGTATTTTCTCCGCCTCGTCGCTCGAAAAAAGCGGTGACGTGCTCCGGATCGCCTACGACGGCGGCGTCCTCCGCTTCGCCCCCGAGTGAGCTGAGTCGAGAACCGTCTCCACCTTTCTGACGCCCGCTCGCTTCATCTTCATCCCGCGAGCATGCGGAAACGGTTTATGATCCCCCGAGCGAGATCGGAGGGTGGAAATGCAACTGACGAGGGACGAGGCGTGGGACCACCTGTGCCAGTGGACGGAGACGGACTCTCTGCGGAAGCACGCGCGCGCCGTGGAGCTGGTGATGCGACAGGCGGCATCCCGGTACGGCGAGGGAGCGGCGGAAGAGGAGATCTGGGGCGTCGCGGGAATGCTCCACGACGCGGACTACGAAAAGTGGCCCGAGGAACATCCGAACCGGATCGTGGCCTGGCTCCGCGAGCGAGACGAAGAGCAGCTCGCCTACGCCATCTCGGCGCACTACACGAAATGGAACGTGCCCTACGAGAGCCAGCTCGACCGGGCGCTTTTGGCCTGCGACGAGCTCACCGGCTTCGTCGTCGCCTGCTGCCTCGTCCGGCCCGAGGGCGTCTCGACGCTCGAGCCCAAGAGCGTTCGGAAGAAGCTCAAAGACAAGGCCTTCGCCGCCAAGGTTGACCGGGGCGAGATCCAGGCTGGCGCCGATCTTCTCGGCGTCGATCTCGCGGAGCACATCGGCTTCGTGATCGAGGCGCTGAAACCACACGCGGAAGAGCTGGGAATCACCGGACGAAATCTCCAGAGCCCGGCTTGAGTCACACCGCCTGGACGAGAGTGCGATCGCTCTGGTGGCGCTGCAGCACTTCCGGTCCGATTCGTTTGCTCACGTAGACCTTCGACTCGCGATTGTCGAGGACGTTCCTTTCGTACTTGATGACGTCGAAGCTCAAGTGAGTGAGCGTCGCCCGCATTCCGTAGAATCTGTTCTTGGTCTTGACCACGATTTCCTTGAAGCCGTGCTCGAGGGCCCAGGCCTCCTGCTGCTCGGTGAGCGCCCGGAAGTGGCCTTGACCGCGCCAGTCGGACCGCGTTCCCCCAATCCAGCTGTAGAAGACACGGCGGCCTTTGAAATCCACCGAGTCGCCGAGCCGATACACGAGGTCGGTGAGCTTGGGATCCCGTTCCTGGGCGTAGATCTCGTGGCCTACCTTGAACGAGACGGGGACGACGCACGAAGGGTCGTTGGGAAGTCGTGCCTCCGCCATCAGAATACAGTGGGCTCTACCCTCGAGTCTCTGCTGGATCTCGGCGGCGGTTTTCTTGCGATCGAACTCGCCGAAGAGCTCCTCGATGTACTGAATCTCGAGAGCGCCCTTCTCGAGAGGATATTGCTTGATATGGTAGGTTCGGTCTCGCCCCATGGAGGGATTATATATTGGCGCGCGGCTCCGGTCGGTCGACTCCGAGGCGCCCGGACGAGGAAACAAGAACCATCTCGAGCGCGAGCCGGACCCCATCACCTGGGCTTCAGGTTTCCTTCTCCATGCGCTCACCTAGCTGGGTGAGCTCCTCGCTCAGGTCTCGCACCATGCTGTCGAGTCCGGCCGCGAGAAGAGGCTTTCCCGGAACCACGGGGCCGACGAAATCGGGGCTCGTGAGGAGGGCCTGGAGCCGCTCGCGCTGCTCGGGGTCGCCGATCCGAAAGCGCGCTCCATGGACGAAGGTGGATTTGTGCTGGGCATCGCTCTCGTCACGGAGCCAGACGATCTCGGCGGGAGTCGAGAACGGCTCGTCGGGATTGAAGCCGATGCGGAGAAGGACCCGGCTACCGGGCTCGAAGACAACCCCGACGACGAATTGAGCGCCACCCGTCGAGATATCGGACAGGACGCCGTAAGCTTGCTCGCTCTTCGGGCCGTAAATCGAGACCATCACCGAGCCGTTCGGGACGAGACGCGGCCAAGTTCTCTCCGGAACGTACTTGCTCATTGACAGTGACCTCGGATCTCCTTCGAAGCAACGTTCGCGCCAACAACGGGCTCCCATATCCGTACCCAGATCCTATTGAAGATAGATTATTTATCGACGCACATCCGAACTCGTCGAAGTGCCTTCCGTGGGGAAAAACCTGCGAGCGAGGTATAGAATGCCGTTGACCGACGGGCCGAAACGAGATTCGCCCGACTACGGAACGAAAGGAGTCGTCCCTTTGATGTCCGGCCGAACGAGCCTTTTTTTCGCAACCTTTCTCGCCGCTGGCTTGCTGGCAACCGCGGCCTTCGTGCAAACGCCGTCAGGCTCGCTTTCACCTGAGGACCAGCTCGCACGCGACGTCTTCCAGGAGCTCATCGAGATGAACACCACGGATTCCGTCGGCAGCACGTCCGAAGCGGCGGAAGCGATGGCCCGGCGTTTGAGAGACGCAGGCTTCGCGGAGAATGACCTCTTCCTCGGCGGACCCGCCCCCCGCAGAGGCAACCTGGTGGTACGGCTCAGAGGCACGGGGACGCGTCCGCCCATCCTTCTTCTCGCCCACCTCGACGTCGTCGAGGCGCTCCGTTCCGATTGGTCGTTCGACCCCTTCGTGTTTCTCGAGCGCGACGGCTACTACTACGGCCGCGGCACTTCGGACGACAAGTCGATGGCCGCCATCTGGATCGCCAACCTGATCCGAATGAAGCGCGCGGGCGTGGTGCCGGAGCGAGACGTCATCGTCGCTCTCACTGCCGACGAGGAGGGCGGGAACGACAACGGCGTTCAATGGCTGCTCGCGAACCACCGCGAGCTCATCGATGCCGCCTTTTGCCTGAACGAAGGCGGCGGTGGTCAGATGAAGGACGGCAAGCGTCTCTCGAACAGCGTCCAGCTCAGCGAGAAGATGTTCCAGAGCTTCACTCTCGAGGCCACGAATCCCGGAGGACATAGCTCGCGCCCCCGCAAGGACAACGCCATCTATCAGCTCTCGCAAGCGCTGGTCCGGGTCTCGAAATACGACTTCCCCGTCCAGCTCGACGAGATCACCAGCGCCTACTTCGAAAGGATGTCTCAGATCGAAGGAGGAGAGACGGGAAAGGACATGTCGGCGGTGGCACGAAACGCCGATCCGAAAGCGGCCGCGCGTCTCTCGTCGTCGCCATACTACAACGCGATTTTGCGAACGACCTGCGTCGCCACCGAGCTTCAGGGCGGTCACGCCGAGAACGCTCTTCCTCAGACCGCCCGGGCGACGGTGAACTGCCGACTCTTCCCGGGTACCGACCCGTCCGCGGTGCAGCAGACACTCGAGCAAGTCATCGACGACGAGGAGGTTCGAATCTCGCCGGTCGCGGTCGCCCGACCGAGCCCACCGTCCCCGTTGAGCCAAGAGGTCATGGGCGCCATCGAACGGATTACCCAGAAGATGTGGCCCGGGGTTCCGGTCATTCCCACCATGAGCACGGGAGCAACCGACGGGCTGTACCTGCGCAACGCCGGTATCCCGACCTACGGCGTCTCGGGCATCTTCAGCGACGTCGACGACGCGCGCGCTCACGGCAAGGACGAGCGCATTCCCGTCGCTTCCTTTTTCGAAGGCCGGGAGTTCCTCTACCGCTTGGTCCTGGCGCTTTCATATCCCGAATAAACCGTCTCCGAGGCTCGTCGCCGGTTCCGCGGTTCAAGAGCTCTCGAAAATCGACTTCGGGATCATCACGTGAACGCCCACGTTTCCGTCCACGAGTTGGGTCACGCGCACGCTGCAGGCGATGCTGACGATGCGATAGGCATCCATCCTGGAGAGCTTGCGTAGCTCGGCGAGCCAGTCGACCGCCTGCTGCACGGCGATGCGCGTCGCCGCCGTCAAGTCGGGATCCGCCCCCATGGCGATGAAGTGTGTTTTCGTCTCCGCCCGCGGCCAGGAGAGGTGGAGGTCCTTCCGCACCGTGAGCCGGAGCCGACCGCGGAGAGACGTCTCGATCGCCGTCTGATCGACCTCGCCGTCTCCCTGGGCCGCGTGCCCGTCTCCGATCTCGAAGAGGGCCCCGGGCGCGTGCACGGGGATGAAGAGCGATCGTTCCCGCGACGAGCTCCTTGTTGTCGAGATTGCCCGCATGAATTCCGGGAGGATTGCTGCTCACCCGTCCTTGCTCCGTGGGCGGAGCGACGCCCATGCTCCCGAAAAACGGCCTCAGCGGGATCACGATTCCGGAATCGAACGTCGCGGTCATGCTCTTCCGGTCGAGATGAAGAATCCGCATCCGCTCTTCGCCGCAGTTCTCGGGCAGGAATCCACTGCACCCGTTGTAGCCGTAGTCGAGCGCGAGATCGATTGCGAGAATCTCGACCTCGAGAACGTCTCCCGGCTCCGCGCCCTCGACGTAGATGGGACCGGTGAGGATGTGGCCTCCCGGCCCCTTGTCCTTCACCTGCTCGGTGATACTCCGGAGAGACGCTTCGACGTCACCGGCGGCGACGCCAGCCGCCTCCAGCCGGCTCGGCGTCGAAGTGAGGAGCGTCCCGACCTCGACGATGTCACCCGAGCGCACCCGAAGGACCGGCACGGCATGTGCATCGTAGTATCCCCACGCCACGGTCTCGGGAGAGGGAAGGAGCTCGTGCGTCTGCTGGGCTGAGACGAGCGACGGCAGGAGAAGGAGAAGAAGAGGCACCACGAACCACGTTCCATCTTTGAGCACGTCTCGACGCCTCCCGGGAGAGTATAAGAGATCTCACTCCTTTCGGAGTGAGATCCGCGCAGAACTGTAGGAGATCCCGTCGCTCATCACAATCCCGGCCGAGAGCTGGTCACAGTTCGACATGCACCCTGCTCTGGGAGCCCAGGCTCGCTCCGCGTCGGTTCTTCGAGCTCTACTGAGGCGACAAGAAATGGTGGGAGTGGATTTCGCAAGCCAGGGCGCGAGACCTCTTGTTTCTGGCGAAAATCATGCGGCGAACGCAGCGCATGATGAGACCCGAAGCCTATCTAGCCGAGCATCGACTCGCCGACTCGCCGACTCGCCGACTCGCCGATGGATCTGCCCGTCCTGGCGACCGCAGACACCCGCGTCCCGCGTGATCCGGCCCGAGAGGGAAAGAGAAGGAATTCTCTGTGCCAATTCTCTTTTGACCGTCTATGGGCTCGTCTCTCCGTCTCGTGGCGGCGAACGACGCAACGCCGGTCTTCTCCCGAGGGCAAAGCCGGCGGATGCGACCGCCATGAGCACCGCGACCAGCAACGGCGTGCTTCTCAAATCTTCCTCGATCCGTCTCTGCACCGTCGTGCCCTTCGGCGAAGCGATGTTGAAATAGCTCGACACCCCCAGTCCCTCCGAGACGGCGAAGCCGTAGACCGCCAGATGGAACGTGGCGAACGCAATCAGGAACGCCATGAGAAGCACGTCAAGATAGCTGCCAAATTGGGGAAAGGCGCGATAGCCGTAGTAAGCCGCCAGGCCGACAGCCAGAAGGCTCAAGCTCGTCAACAAGTCGACGGCCGAGGAGAGTGAACCGAGTTGACTCGCGGCGAACCGAACGACCGTCATCGCGGCAAGCACAAGAAAGGCGTTTCTCAAGTACGCGAGATGACGCGACAGCAAGTATCCGAGGAACGTAGTGCCCAGGATCGCAGCGGTCATCGGACCCATCACGCTCAGCTGACCAAGAATATGCTCCGACACGCTCATGTGCGGGGGCGCGAAGCCAGCGCCGGGAGCATGAAAATAGCCGTGAATACCGCCGAGCCCTTCTACGAGGATCGCGAGCGTAATGAAGCCATACATCGCGCACGACATTAGGAGTGCAACGGGTATCAAGTGCCGGTAGCCTCCGAATCCGGTCGCCTTCGCCCGTTGACCGTAGATGACTGCGAGAAGAAACACGAGTATCGTCAGACTCGTGAGGTATGTCCCGCGATCATAGGGTACGCCGGCAATGCCGACCGAGAACCGCACCAAGCCCATCACGATCTACGAGGCCGATGCCGATTCTCACGAATCGCGCATAGTCGCGAACCCTCTTCCCAAAGATCGACATAGCCAGCCCGAACGAGGAGTGCCGTGCGCCGCGGCCGCCTCGAACGAAGAAGCCTACCACGCCCGGGAGCGCGGAGGTTTTACTGCGGTGCGACGCCGCTCTTGAGCGCGGTTCCCAGGAGCGGAGCTCCCTCGCCGGATCCCTCGGAAGGAGAGCTCGTCGACCGAAGGAGGCCGTTCTCGTTGCCGCTCACCTTCAGAGCGACCGGTGAGGGATACAAGGGCAACGGCACCTCTTTGCGGGGATTCGCGTAAACAGGGTGGCGACCTTTGGTACGATACCAATCGCTCAGGTTCGCGGTTCGATAGATCTTCTCCACGATGTGGCGCCAGCCGACCCCGGTGTTGTAGGCGCAGAACGAGATCTCACCCATCTGAGTGGCATAGGGAATGATGCACATCTCCGTACGACGAAAGTCATAGGTCCAGAGATCCTGAAACCACATCCCTGCGATGAAGAGAACCAGCCACTCGTCCGACTTCCGATCCCCGTCCCTGGGCGCGCCCAGACGCCCCCCGAGAGCGCCCCCGGTCTGTTTGTCGAACTTCTTGATGAGGTCGATGATTCGAAACCCTTTGGGCGCTCGTAGCGGATGGTAGTTCCGGATCACGGAAAGTACAGTCTGAAACACACTCAAGGCCTTGCCGCGCGCCGTGTCGCCGATCAATCGCGCGTCTTCGAGAACTCGCTCCGCATCGATGAACTGAGTGAGCGGCGCCCACTCCTTCGTCTTCTTGCTGACCACGAGAGCGGTAGCCACGCCGCAATTCGGATGGCAGCCGCACTTCATCGTTCCCCATTCCTCGCCCGGCCCTTTGATCAGATCCGTCAAATCGGAAATAGCGCCAGCGGCAGACAGGGGAAACCAATCGCGGAGGGGTTCGGTGACGCCGGTCTGGCGCTTCACGTCTTCGGCGAGATGCGACAGAGTGTAGCGATGACGGGCGCGCTTCTCCGGCGAGATTTCCTCATCCCGTCCGGTGAAGGAAACGGGCTGAAATGCAACGAAGCTCACTTTATCTGAATTTTCGAGTGCGAAACGGATGACGGGACCGACCTGTTCGTTGTTCACGGTGTTGACGACGGTGACGACGAGAACCGCATCGAGTCCGGCTCGATAGAGGTTTTCGATCGCACGCAATTTGACGTCGAACAAGTTCTTCACCTTACGATGCCCGTTGGCTTCGTTGCCAACGCCGTCGAACTGGAGATAGGCGAGTCTCAGCCCTGCTTCTTTCGCGAGCCGAGCGAAGTCCGGCTCTTGGGCAAATCGAATTCCGTTCGTCGCCGCCTGCACGCTGTAGTAGCCGAGCTTTCTTGCATGTGCAATCGCATCGAGAAAATACGGCGACAGCGTGGGTTCCCCGCCGGAGAATTGAACCGACATCTGGCGCTTTGGCTGAATCGTAATCGCGTCGTCAAGGAGCTTTTTCACTTCATCGAGCGTTAGCTCGTGAACGTAGCCGACCTGATTGGCGTCCATGAAGCACGGATCGCACATCATGTTGCAGCGGTTCGTCAGATCGATGGTGAGCACCGAGCCCCTGCCATAACGGATCGACGAGGTTCCATGGTTGTGAAGATGGGTCTTGGCGAGGAAGTCTCGGCCGGGGAAGAGCCTCTCGATGCGAGCAAGAAAGTCCGGACTGATGGACAGAACGTCGGAAACGGTGCCGTGTGTTGGGCAGGTTTTTTCCATGATGATCCTGCCATCCCGTTCGAGAATATGCGCTTTGATCTCACCGACATGCTCGTTCACCAACGACGTGTAATCCTGCTCACCGGCGAGGATCTTTTTTCGAGTCTCGATGACACATTGAGGGCATAGAGAATCGGTCGTGCGAGGCCAGCCGAGTGACGGAGATGATTTTTGCCAGCTCTTGGACAAGGGGGCGGGTGCCCATGACGGCTGGAAAGATTGCCCGACGATGCGCCGATTCACCGACTGAAACAGTACCCAGGTGACATTGGCCGTCCACCGAAGAACGAGCTCGAAAGGGGTCCATATCGTCATCTACCACGTCTCCCGGTTGGAAACGGACCATCCGCGCGTTGCCCTTGCCCTGAAGCGGGCGTATTATCGTCTATCCTCTAGGTGCGAAAATAGTCCTTTTCTTGAACGTAAGTCGCGGTTATATTCGCGATCTTCCGGAGCTTATGAGTTGCCGCTTTGCCCACTAGTCGCTCCTCTTGGCGACGTATTCGCTGAAGACGCCGGCATCGAGCCGGTGATCAACGTCCTGGAAACCCGCCGCACGCAAAGCGTCGATGATGATGGCCGGAGGGACACAGGCGTTGATCGTGTCCCAGTAATATTCCATCAGCTTTCGCGCCTCGGAGCCTCCCGGCCCGATCTGGGCGAGCCGCGGCACCACATGCTTGAGATACAAGCGCATGAGAGAATAACGTAGATGCGAGCCCGCCGGACGCGTCAATTCGAGGATGAGGAGCCGGCCTCCAGGCCGCAGGACGCGGCGAAATTCCTGGAATGTCGTGGCCAGGTCGTCGACGTGGCGGAGCGCATATCCCATGGTTAGAAAATCGAACGAGCGCGCAGCGAAAGGTAACTGCTCAGCTACACCTCTCACAAGCGCAATACCCAAATCGCGGGCTTCCTGCAGCATGCCTGCGCTGGCATCGATCCCGATAACGCTGGCGGTGCCATCGGTGGCGTTCAACGCCGCGCGTGAGGTGAGGCCGGTTCCGACCGCAACGTCGAGGAGCTTCATGCCCCGGCTCAACCCCGAGCGCGCGACCGCGTGTTCGCGATAGCGAAGCCCCGAACCGAAAGACATGACGCGATTGAGCCAGTCATAGTGAGGTGCAGTGCGGTCGAAGAGGTCGGTGACGAACCGTCGCCGGGCGTCGTGCGCTCCCTCGCTCGCAGGGTAGTAGCGCTCGAGAGGCAAATGTGGCGGCAACAACGACGAGGTCATACCTCGCATCGTATCATCGCTCGGGTTGAATGAAGTCTCGGCGGGGTGTAGAGTCTGGTGGCGTTCGGTTGCGACTCGATGTTGCTGGAAATCGGGCAGCGCCTTGATGTCCTCAGGTAAGCGTTCTCTCGAAGGCCGGGTCGCAGCAGTTACCGGCGGGAGTCGCGGAATCGGTCGTGCCATCGTGCGCGCGCTGGGCGCGCAGGGCGCATCGGTTGCGTTTACCTATCGCGCGAGCACGTCGGCTGCACATGAAGTGGAACGAGAGCTGAAGCAAATCAGCCCTTGTTTCGCTCAACAGTGCGATGTACGCGACGAGCTCCAAGTCAAAGCCTTTTTCGATAGGGTCAGCAGAGAGCTCGGCCCCGTCGACATTCTCGTCAACAACGCCGGGCAGACCCAGGACAGTCTGTTTGTCTTCATGGACAATGCCAAATGGCACGACGTCCTTGCCGTGAACCTCAACGGCGCTTTTCACTGCATCCGTGCCGTGGCACGAGGGATGATGCTACGACGCTTCGGGCGCATCATCAATATCGTCTCCCCGAGCGGGCTTCTGGGGACCGTGGGCCAGGCAAATTACTCCGCCGCCAAGGCGGGGCTCATCGGACTCACGCGCGCACTCGCGAGAGAGTTCGGACCGCAGAAGGTTCTGGTCAACGCTGTAGCCCCGGGGCTTATCGAAACCGATATGACGCGAGAGATGCAGCCGGCTGAACGTGACCGGCTACTGGCTCTCGTCTCTCTGCGGCGAATGGGCTCTCCGGAAGAAGTCGCGTCCCTCGTTGCATTTCTGGCTTCCGATCATGCAAACTACATCACTGGTCAAATCATAGCGGTGGATGGAGGCTTGTCGTAATCGGACGCTTCGTGAAGTCAATGGGAGGGAGAAACGGTTCATGGGTGACTCACTGAAACAGAGGGTCAAGAAATCCATCGTCTCCTGTCTCCGCCTGCGTATCGATCCAGAAGAGATCGGGGACGGTCTCACCCTTTTTCGAACCGGGCTCGGGCTCGATTCCGTCGACGCGCTGGAGCTCGTGCTCGAGCTCGAGCGAAGCTACGGACTCATGATCTTGGACGAGAAGGAAGGCAAGAAGATCCTGGAGTCGGTCAACACCATTGTCGCTGCCATCGAACAGCAGTATGACCGAAGAGAAGCAAGCGGGTCTTGACTTGCCCAACGCTTTCACCGTCGACGTCGAAGAATGGTTCCACATATGCGGCGTTGGGGGGGGGCTGCGCGAGGAAATGTGGCCCCTGCTCCCGAGTCGAGTCGTCGAGACGACCACCCGAATGTTGGACATTCTCGACCGGCAGAATGTCCTCGCGACCTTCTTCGTGCTCGGATGGGTCGCCGAGCGTTATCCTCATCTCATCGCGCAGATTCGATCTGCCGGACACGAGATAGCCTCGCATGGATTCTCCCACCGACGCGTCTACGAGCTTTCGCCCGACGCGTTCACGGAGGATCTGGATCGAAGCGTCGCGGCGTTGACCGAAACGGGTGTCCACACCGTTCTTGGTTATCGTGCGCCGGAGTGGTCGATCAACGATCGCTCGCTGTGGGCGCTCGAGCGTCTCGCTCGGCGGGGTTTCCAGTTCGATTCGAGCATGACGCCTCTCAGGCGCATCGGTAACCCTCTTTACCAGCAGTCGCCACACAGAAAAGAAACGGATGCGGGCGAGCTTCTGGAATTTCCTCCGCTCGTGGCGCGGCGATTTGGTCAGAATTACCCTCTCGGAGGAGGATGGGGCTTGCGAATGCACTCTCCCAGGACGGTTCTGCAGGAGATCGAGAGGCGAAATGCTGTCGGCACTCCCGTGGCCCTGTTCGTCCACCCGTGGGAGCTGGACCCCGACCCTCCGCGGGTGCGACTCCCGCTGGGACTACGTTTCGCGCACTATTTCAGACTCGAGGGATTCGCGAAACGCCTCTCAGAGATCCTGTCAGGGGCATCGTTTGCCCCCATGGGCACCGTTCTCGAGCTTGCACCTGGCCTTGCGTGAAGAGCCCGCGTGAAGAGAAGGTGTCCGCTTTCTGGTTGTCGCTCGTGTCGTCAACTCCTGGCTGACTGCCATGCGTCCGAGCCCGCGTTCGTTCAACTCTCGTGTCCGGCGTGCCCCCCTTTTCCGGTGACGGTCTGATTGTGATGGGATTCGCCGCCCTCCTGCTCTTCATGCTCGCGGCGCCGGCGGTCGGCAAGACCCTGACGCTGAGCGGTTTGGGCGTCGACGAACGCTTGGACGAACCGCCGCGGTTTGCGACGATTCGCGCGGGGCTCTCCACGGTCCCGCCGGTCACGGTCAGGCTCCTTGTCCCTCGACATCTCATAGAAACAGTGCCGGGAGAGTTCACTTTCGAGGTGCTCGACGAGAGAATCTCCGGGCTCGCGGGCTCCCCGGTCTTGATCTCCCTCGAAGGCATGCCATCGGTCGCCGAGCAAGCCAAGGAGTGGGAGAACTATGTCCACACTGTTGTGCAACGTTATCGCGGCAAAGTGCTCGGTTATGTGCTCGGAGAGACCGAACACGCCGTCGCGAGCTTCGACCCGGCCACCTACGTCTACTTGCTGAAGCTCGCGTCGCTCCAAGTGCGTGCGGTGGACTCGGACGCGATCGTCCTCGAAGGCAATGGAAGGGATCGAGCACCCGATGAGATCTCGTCTCTGTACCAGAACGGTCTCGCGCCTTACGTCGATGGTATGGCGCTATCCGCGTCGGACGCCGACATGAACGTGCTGGTGGCGGCGGTGGAAGAGCGCCAACCATCTAGTCGTATCATCGTAACCGGCGTCCAGTTGGGCGACGAGCCGCAGCAAGTGATCACACGAACGCTAATCGCCGGCCTGACCAACCTCGCTAGCGGAGTCTCCCTGACAACCTTCGGCGGCGGCGACGCAGCTCTCAGGGAGGTCGTCCAGATGGCCGGCCGCCTCGATGAGACTCTTCCCCACCGCCTCGTCACGATCGACGAGCGAGAGATGGCTCTGAAAATCGACGTCGGGAAGCTCGGCGCCGAAGCGGTTCACCACATCCTTCTTTTCGATCCCGACACCGGAGCCACCGTCGTCGCGTATTGGGCGACGATGGCTGCGATCCCTCGGGACACCGTCGAGGTCGCCTTGCAGTCGTTTCTGCCCGACCCTCCCCAGCTCAGCGATCCCGGTGGCTCCGGGAAAGCACAGGTGGAGGCATTTCGTTACGACGCGGAGAATCACATCGCCACCGTGCGGGTGCCGCTTCTGGACCGGCCGTTGATTCTGGTGTATCCCTCAGCCGTTTCGGGCGCTACGGTCACGGCGAGCGTCGTACCCGACGTCGGTGAGATCATCGCTCGCCATCAGCAGGTGCAGGCGCGGGTCGAAAATCTGCTGAGGAACTATTTCGCCTCGGTAAGAGACGAGATTCATTTTCGGCCAACGCCGGTGGACTCGTTCGACGTGATAATGGAGAGACGATTCTTCACGGACCGAGGGAGTGCGGAATGGGAGGAGCTTTCCTTTTCGCTGAACGGTGCTCGATGGGGCGCGGACCGCCCCGCTTTCCCGCTTCTCCAGCCAGAGAAAGTGCTCTCTTTGCCTCTCGACTTGCACCTCAACGAGGACTACGACTACGAGCTCGTGGGTCAGCAAAAGCTGGGGGATCAGGAATGCTACGTCGTACGCTTCGAGCCCAAGTCCGACAGCCGCTCTCTGTACGCCGGTCGGGTCTGGATCGACCAGAGGAACTACCAGAAACTCAAAGTCGAGGTAGTGCAGACTCACCTCTCGGCGCCGGTCGTATCGAACGCGGAAGTCAGCACATACGAGAAGCAAGGGGAGGTCGATGGAGAATCATTGTTTCTTCTAACCCACGTCAGCGACAAGCAACTGCTGCTCATCGCGGGGAGGAACCTCCTCGTCGAGAAGGAAACCAGCTTCTACGATTTTCAAATCAACTCCCCGGCGTTCGAAGAGACGAGAGCGGCCGCGCGCGATAGCGATCACATCATGCTCCGGGACACCGACGAAGGTCTGCGCTCCTTTGTCAAGCGGGGCGGCAAGCGCGTCGTCTCGAACGAGCTCACCATGTCGGCAAAGGCGCTAGCGATCGGAACGACGGTGGACCCTTCATTCGACTTCCCGCTTCCCATCTTCGGATTCAACTACCTCGATTTCGACTTCCTCCACCATGACGCGCAGTTCGCTCTTCTTTTCGCCGGCATCTTCGCGCTCGGCAACATCGAGAAACCAAATTTGCTGGGCGGGTCGTTCGACGCCGGCCTGGACTTCTTCGGCATCGCCATCCCAAGCAACGACGTCATATTCGACAAGGACGGCAAGGTCGAAGAAGAATCGTTGAGGACGCTGCCGGCGTCGCTCGGCATCAACTTCGGCTGGCAAGCCACTGCCTTTCAGAAGCTGACGTTCCGTTACGACCTTCAATACGATCACTATGCCTCGGCAGAAACGACTGCCGCAGACTTCGTTCCGCCGCAGAGCACGTTCACAAACGAGATCACGCTCGGATACGAGCTGCGGAGGGCTGGTTACTCGTTTCTGACGTCGGGCTCCTATGCTCACCGTGTCAGCTGGGAGCCGTGGGGGAACGTCGACGCCTTCGACCCGGACACCCAGGACTACTGGAAATACCGTTTCATTGTCGGAAAGGACTTCTTCTTCAAGACATTCCACAAGATCCACTTCGACGCGGGTTTTTTCGGAGGTGATCGACTGGACCGGTTCACGAAGTACCAGCTTGGGTTGTTCGACGAAACCCGAGTGCGAGGGGTACCGTCTACCGCAGTTCGGTTCGCCGAGCTGGGCCTCGTTCAAGCATCTTATTCGTTCAACGTCTTCGACCAATTTCGCTTCGAAGTGTTCTATGATCGCGCTTGGGGCAACGATCCCGGACAGGGCTTGGAGTGGGCAGGGTTCAGTGGGCTCGGCGTCGGCCTGAACCTGCGTGGTCCGCGCCATACCATCCTGCGGATCGATGTTGGCAAGAGCTTCCTCCCCGAGGCACTGAGAGGCGCCGGCTCGGTGGTGGCACAATTTCTGGTACTCAAGCCGCTATGAACGACGAATCTCCGAGCAGGCGCTACCTCAAGGCCGATCTCCACGTGCACTCCTTCTATTCCGGCTACTCGCCCAGTCTCCCGCTATTCCGCTCTCGGGACTCCTATTCGGATCCCGATCAGATCTACCGGTTGGCGAAAGCACGGGGGATGGACCTGGTCACGATCACCGACCATGACAGCATCGACGGCTGTCTCGATTTCTTGAACCGACGGCCCGATACTGCGGATTTCATCATTGGAGAAGAGATCGGATGCAGGCTCCCTGACGGTGATATCACGATACACGTGGGCGCGTTCGGTATCGACGAGCGCATCCACCGGGAAATTCAGCCACTTCGAGACAACGCTTACGACGTGGCGGCCCTGTTGAGACGCGAGCGCGTCCCATTCTGCCTGAACCACCCGTTTATGTACTATCGGGGCCAGCTCGAGCTGTCTCGCTACATCGCCACCGTCGCATCCCACTTTTCCGGCATGGAGGCGAGGAACGGTGCGATGCTTTCCGCTCATAACGCGCTCGTCGAACGCATGATTGACGATGTGACGCTTTCTGGAACCTGTGTGGCGCGCTTCGGCGGAAGCGACGCCCACCTCCTCCGGCGGGTGGGAACGACCTACACTGAAGCGGCGGGGTCATCACCTCGGGAATTCCTCGAGAGTCTCAAAAGCGGCCGAAGTCGTGTCGGGGGACGGCACGGAGGTACAGGTGTTCTGGCGATCGAGATCTATGGCGTCATCTTCAACCATTGGTCGAGTCTCCTCGGCATGCGGAGCGAAGATCTGGTCGGACGGGAACGGCTCCGGGACCTCGGCCTCTCCGCCCTGTCGGTTCCGTTTCAATTCATTCCGTTTCTCGTAGCGGCCGGCAAGAAAGCCTCCGAGGCCCGCCGCCTGAGCGCTCTCAGCCGCCGCTGGCTCGCGTTTGTGAAAACCGACGGTATGGTCGAGAAACGAGCCGCACTCTCGCTCGACCCAGCAGGCCGCTGATTATGACGGAACATCGAGTCGCGGTCACCGGGATCGGGATGATCTGTGCCCTCGGAACGAAGCGCGAAGATGTCTGGACCGGCATGATCGAAGGCCGGTGCGGTATCGGCCCGCTGACCCTGTTCGATCCGGATGGATACCGGAGCAGTCTCGTCGCGCAAATACCGGAGTACCACCCCGAGCGGCAGTTCACTCCTCTCGAAAGACGTCGGCGTTCGCGAAGTGATCAAATCGCACTTCTGGCCGCGGACGAGGCTCTATCCGATTCCGGCCTGTTCGAAAGTGGAGTCGACCGGTCGAGAGTCGGCGTCTTCTTCGGCTCGGGCACGGGGGACATGCTTCGGAACGAGGAGTATTTCGCTCACCTCGTGTCGCGAGGCATCCGTCGCGCCCGACCCTCCTACGTTTTTAACCATTTCACCAGCACCCCGTCTGACGCAGTCGCCGAGCGCTATGATCTCCACGGGATGAAGGCCTGTCTTCTGTCGGCTTGCTCCTCTACAACGACTGCCATCGGGTACGCTCGTGACACGATCGTGGAGGGCCGCCATGACGCCGTGATCTGCGGCGGGAGCGACGTGCTGTGCCGTCTGACGTTGAGTGGCTTCAACGCCTTGCGATTGGTCGCGTCCGAGCCCTGTCGTCCGTTCGACGTCGACCGCAGCGGGCTCAACCTCGGTGAAGCAGGAGCCGTCCTCGTGCTCGAGGAGCTCGCCCGTGCGCGCCGGCGGGGAGCTACCATCTACGCGGAGCTCGCGGCCTACGGACTCGCCTGCGAGGCGTTCCATCCCACGGCGCCGGATCCGAGCGGACATGCATTCGCAAAGATGGTGGAGCGAGCGCTCACGGCCGCGCGGACTGACCTCACCGCCGTCGACCACATCAACAGCCACGGCACCGCTACCATCCAGAACGATGCCGCCGAGGCGGCCGGCATCCGCAGAGTGTTCGGCGACCACGCACGCAGGATTCCCGTCACCTCGGTCAAATCGATGGTGGGGCACTGTCTCGGGGCGGCGGGAGCCCTAGAGGCTGCGGCGCTGGCGCTGACCATCTCGCGGAGCACGATACCACCGACGATTCATCACGACGAAACCGATCCCGAGTGTGACCTCGACGTCGTCGCCAACGAGGCACGTCAGTTGAGAGTGACTTGCGGAGTCTCGATCTCGTTGGCCTTCGGAGGCAACGATGCCGCTCTCGTGATGCGGCGCGTCGAGTGACACGCACGGGCCTATCCGGCGGAAAGAGTATCGAATCAGGGCTCGTCCCGTGAGGTCTCTGTGTCGCTGCTCCCGCTCAGCGCTTCCAGAGCCCTTCGGTCAACCTTGCCCCCGGTCGTCCTCGGCATCGAGCCGAGAACGATCAAGTCTCGGGGGATCTTGTGGGGTGAGAGTTTCTCGGCGCAATAGCTTCGAACCCGCACCGAGCTTGGGTCGTCCCCCCTTGGCACGATGAACGCCACCAGCCGTTGCCCTCTTCTGTCACAGGGAAGCCCCAGTACCATGGCGTCGGCAATCTCTGGCATCTCGAGCAGGACGTCCTCCACTTCGGATGGATTGACCTTACGGCCGGCCACATTGACGAACGACGTCAGGCGGCCGGTCAAAAAGAGCCGCCCCCGTTCGTCGAATGCTCCGAGATCGCCGCTGGCGAACTCTCCATCGGCGAATGCGCACAGGCGCTCATCGCTGGAGGTTTCGAAATAGCCGCGCGCTACCGCGTTGCCCCCGACGCAGATCCGCTTGTCCTCCCCAGGCGCCCGTGGATCGGGTCTCAGAGACACTGCCGTTTCCGGTACAGGCTTGCCGACGTTGATTGGCTCGGTGAGCTCATCTTCGTCGTCGTAAGTAATGCCGCCGGTCTCGCTACTACCATAGAATGAATGAATCTTCATTCCCAGGTCTTCCTTGAAGGATTGAACGACGCTCGAGGCAATCTGTGCCCCAGCGCTGATGACAAGCCGGAGCGACGGCGGCAAGCCGTCTTGACGATGCTGTTGGTGGATTTGCTGGAGCAGGTAAGGGACTCCCGGCAAGACGGACAGACCCGAGCTTCGTGCGTCTTCGAAGAGCTGGCTCGGAAGGAACAGGTCTCGGAGAGCGACGGCCGTTCCCTGCAGAAACAGCGGCGCTACGAGATTTCCCAGGCCATAAGAGTGGGACAGCGGGATGACGCCATAGTTGACGTCGCGTGGCTCGATACCCATTGCTGCGACGATGTGCCGTCCGTCGTTCCACAGGTTCTCCTCCGACGTGAGAACTGCTTTCGGCTCTCCCGACGAGCCCGACGTCAGCTTGAGAAGGCGAGCATCCCCGAACGACGCCGACTCATGGCCGTCGAATGGATGAAGCTCGAGACCCCCGGGGAGCACCATCGTGGTGGTGCCGGACGCATAATTCGCCGAAGACCGAGTTACCATCGCCGACGCACAATAACGTGACCGAAGCCGCTCCACTTCCGATCGGGTCGTGCCGGGGTCGAGCGACATCAAAACGTCTCCCCTTTCCAGACACGTCAGGAACAGGGCAAACCAAGAAGCATGATTTCCCGTGAGCACCAACACACACCCGCCCGTGGTCACGCGTGCTCGGTCGAACGCCGTTACCATCGTTCTGTATTCGGCCGCGATGTCGGCGAAGGACAGCGTTCGTCGTTCGGACAGCGCGAATACCGCTGGAGTTTCTCGACGCTCGGAAACGAGCCTCTCGAGACCGGCCATGAACATCCCGTTCATCTGCCCGATGGTACCACGCCGTGATATCGTAGCAGGCGGGTGTGACCATGGACGCTTTCGACGTTGCCGTGATCGGAGGTGGCCCTGCCGGTGCGACGATGGCGACGTACCTTCGACAGAAAGGATACAAGACCGTTGTTTTGGAGAAGACGCGGTTCCCCCGGTTCCACGTCGGCGAATCGCTTCTGCCCGAGAACCTGGCCTTGTTCGACGAGCTCGGAATTCATGACCGGATCAAGAGAAGCGG
The DNA here is from genome assembly GCA_963815675.1 of uncultured Acidobacteriota bacterium. Lineage (GTDB taxonomy): Bacteria > Acidobacteriota > Vicinamibacteria > Marinacidobacterales > SMYC01 > CAWFHP01. The sequence continues at coordinate 222,433 of CAWFHP010000001.1, forward strand.
TTACCCAACAAAGCTCGGCGCCGAGTTCGTAAGTCAATGCGGAGACCAAGTCCGGAGGTTCTATTTTCGAGAGAGACTGCTTCCCGGAGAAGAAAAGGCGTACCAAGTGCTCCGTTCCGATTTCGACTGCCTTCTCCTGAATCGGGCGCGAGAGATGGGAGCCGACGTCCGTGAGAACACGACCGTCACCGAGGTCAATCGTACGCAGCGATCGTACGACGTCAAGGTCGAGCGCGAAGGCGCTTCTTCTCAGACGTTGCGTGCCCGAGTCCTCGTTGACGCCAGCGGGCTGAACACCTTTCTTGCGTCTCGCCTCGGACTCAAGCGCGTCCATGACGCCAACAGGTATGCGATCTTCACTCACTTTCGCGACGTCGACCGCGATTCCGGGGACGACGCCGGGAATATCCGTATCATCCCATTCGGTCAGGGTTACTGGTTTTGGGTCATCCCTCTTCGAGAATCGCCTGACGAGCGTCGGTGCTGTCGTCGGCAAGGAAGTGTTCGGGAAGGACCGCAGGGACTTCGAGCGCTATTTTCACACCATGGTCGGGAACACCCGAGCGCTGAAGCAGAGAATGTCGAACGCCGTTCAGGTCGAGCCGATACGCGCCATTGCCGATTTCGCTTACGAGTCCTCCCGATTCGCGGGCGAGGGTTTCGTCCTCGTCGGTGACGCCGCGGCGTTTCTCGATCCGGTTTTTTCCTCGGGGGTTCTGATGGCGATGAGCTCCGCACGGGAGGCTGCGGTAGCGATCGACAGGGCCTTTCGACGCGATGATTTCAGCGTACATGCACTCCGGTCTTATGAACGCGAGCATCGGCGGAAAGTTAGCAGCGTCTTTCGTTTGATCCGCGCGTACTATCGCCCCTCTTTCTTGCAAATGTTCATGAACCCGTCTGACGCTCTCGGATTGAAGGGCGCGGTAACGACGGTTCTCGCCGGCGCGCCCGCGAGGCAGTTTCGGCTGCGGTGGCGACTCGAGCTCTTCTACTTCATCGGATGGCTCCGGGGACATCTGTTGTCCAAGGAATTCGCGAGCGCAGACTGCTCTCACGGTTGCCGGCTGCACTCGGTGGAAGCATGACGTCTTGTCGGCTGACCCGTGAAAGACCCCCAGTTTGAAGTCGACGACGTCGATTCCGCGGAGGCGAGAATCCTTCGAGAGGCCGCTCGTCGATTTTCCTGCGCCGGTCTCGGGCCTTGGATATTCGCGAGCCTCAAGTTGCGAATGGATCGCGTCTACATGGAGATCCTCAAACAGGGATTGCTGCCGTCGACCGGACGCATCGCCGACCTCGGATGCGGGCAGGGACTTACCCTGGCGGCGATACTCTCGGCACAAAAGCAGTACGAACGGAACACTTTCCCCCGCGGCTGGCCACCTCCGCCCAGCGATATCGAGCTGAACGGCTTCGACATACGCGAACGGGAGGTCGGCATCGCGCGACAGGCTCTCTCCACGGAGGCCAATATCGAGGTCGTCGATCTCCGGAGGTTCGATATCCCTCGTTGTCAGGCAGTCATTATCCTCGACGTTCTGCATTACCTCGCGCCCGAGGATCAAGAAACCCTAATCGAGAGAATCGGGCTCGCCGTCGAAAACGGGGGGACGATCGTCCTTCGGGAAGCAGACGAGAGCGAGGTCGCTGGCTTCTACGCCGTTCGCTACTCGGAGGTCGTCCGCGCCCGGCTTCGCGGGCAGTGGCGCCAGCGTTTTCATTACCGGAGCGGGGACGATTGGGCGCAGCAGCTGGAAAGGCTGGGGTTCGAGACGCGGGTGCAGGAGATGAGAGGACGGGCACCTTTTCGCAATGTTCTCGTGCACGGCTTGCGTCGTTCCTAGGGGCAAGACTTCGTCGGAGCCGCTGGATTCGTCTCGGCAAGCACGAGCTTGGAAGAACTCGGATGCCCGCGAGCAGCGCGGCCTCACACAACCAAAGAAGAGCATTCGATGAGCACAACTCATGGCTCCCTCGGTGGAAGTCGGGCTCCCCTCGCCATCACCGGTTTGGGGCTGGTGAGCGCCGCCGGTTTCGGCTTCGACAGCCTGGAACGATCTCTCCACGATGGACGTTCACATGTCGCGCGGCTACAAGGAATCGAGGTCTCGGATCTCCCCATAGGGAACGGTGCGGAGGTGAGGTCTACAACAACCGGCGCGCGAGAGCCGCGCCTGCAACACTTCGTGCAACGCGCGCTCGAAGGAGCGATTATCGACGCCGATTCATCCGGCATCCCCCTTCCCCGTGAGCGAACGGGTATCACTCTCGGCACAACTCTCGGCCTCGTCGATGAGCTGAGTCGCGACCCCGCCGCCGCGTCAATCGCCGAGGCGCGTGAACGGCTCGATGTGGATACGTCGATCGATGAGCTCGCGCGACGCACCGGTCTCGGTGGACCGACGAGCGTCTTTTCCCTCGCCTGCGCTTCGGGCTTGTGCGCCACCGAGCAGGCCGCCGCTGACATCGCGTTGGGGCGCGCCGACGCCATGCTCGTCGGCGGTGCGGACACGCTGGGACGCTTCATGCAAGGCGGCTTTTGCTCATTGCACGGCTTCCACTGGGGACCGGGAGGCAACGAACGCCGGCGGCTCGCCCTGGGCGAAGGCGCAGCGTTCGTCGTTCTGGAGCCGCTCGAGGCTGCGCGCTCTCGAAAGCGCCCCTGCCTCGCGGTACTCAAGGGCCAACGCCTCGTAAGCGACGGCTACCACATTGCGAGCCCCAATCCGTCGGGGGAAGGGATGGCCCGGGCAATCGCCCTCGTGCTCGAGGACGTCTCGCTCACCCCATCGGACATCGGCGCCATCGTCGTAACCGCCGTCAATTCTCCGTTTCACGAAAGAATGCTGAAGGCGGCCCTCAGACGAGCTCTCGCGAGCTCAGTTGGAGATGTTCCGCTCACGACGCACGAGCTCGCGATCGGACACGTTTTGGCGGCATCGAGTATCGTTGCGATCGCTCTTGCGGCCCGAGTGCTCGACGCGGGTCATGTTATTCCTGCATTTTCCGTGGCGGCTCTGGACGCGCCCGGGACTTTGGAACCCACGTCGCCTCGCTCGATGCGGCTGCAGACGCGAAACGTGCTCGCGCTCAGTGTCGGCTTCGGCGGCTTCAACGGAGTCGCCATCGTGGGAAGCGAGGAATGAAGGTCGCCCTCCGATGCCGTGTGTCGTCGGCCTGGTCGGGGTGGGTCGATGCCGATGGCCGGCGCGGGTCTCTCGACGACGCGTCGACTGGCTCCATCACTCCCGAGGCGTTCGCCGGTCGGTGGAATCCGATCCGCGACCTCCCCGAAGAGATCGAGCCGCTCCCCGCCGTGGTTGGAAACGCGCTCGCCCGTGCCGGCTCCTGGGAGCCGGGCTCGGGAGCGACCTGTGCCGGCGGCCTCGTCGTCGGCGCCGACGGCGGCTTCCTGCCCCCGAGTTTGGAATTTGCCCGCGAGCTCGCCGTTGGCTATTCGGCGAGAGTATCGCCAGGCAGTTTCATCCACTCCCTGCCGTCGACCGCGGCGTCTGTGCTCACGAAACTATACGGCTTCGCAGACTACCAGGCGACGGTGGTTCAAGGCGCTCTTTCTGGTGTTCGCGCGCTCGCCCACGCGCTCGATTTGATGGCGGCGGGTCGCTTGGACCGCGCGCTCGTTGCAGCCCTGAGCGTCGCGACGGTGCCCGATGGAGGCTCGCTTGCGCGCATCGCGGTGGCTCTGTGGCTGGAGCCCGAGACCGAACCAAGGGGTGTTCTCGTGGGAATCACCATCGGCGGCGCCGGGACCACGTCGGCACCGGCGAATGCCGACAGATACGACGTCCCCCGCCGCCTTCGCCGTTTCGGCCCGCTCGCCGCGTGGCCACTCGTGCATTTCTCGACTCTCCTCGATGGCGCGGATTGCCACACCCCACGGGAGATCCTTCTTTCCGACGAGCGAGACCCCCGGGTCTCAATCGGGATTCGTCTCGTTTAGCCCTGTCGCCATGCCCGGGGCTGACGGCTGCGAGCCCCAAAATGGATAGAACTGGTACCACAGGTGGGGGTACCGACGGACCATGAATTCGAGGTTGTGGGCGATCGTTTGAGTGGCCCGCCGCAGCACCGCCTCTCGATCTCCTTGTCGCACTGCGTACACCGGATCGTCGAAAATGCACTGAAAGCGTCCGTCTGCGTGCCGAACGATCCAGGCGGGAAGCATCGGGGCACCGCTGAGATAGCTCAGCATCGCCGGCGTTCCCATAAAATGCGCTTTGGCGCCGCAGAAGTCTACGGCAATGTGCCCGCGTCCCACGTGCCGGTCGAGCAACAATCCGACGATGCGGTTGTCCGCCAGCCGTTGGCGTATCTGCAACGCCGTGTCCATGGACTGGTGCACCTCCAGAACCTCGATGCCAAGCGAGTTTCGCATGTTGGTTCGGATGCGGTTGACCACCGGGTTCGGCTCGGCCATAGTAACCATCGTCAACGGGTAGCCAAGAAGCTTTCGCAGAATCACCGCTCCCAGCTCCCAGCTGCCGAAATGGGCGGCCACGAGGAGGATGCCCTTACCGTCCGCAAGCAGTCGATCGAAGACTCCGCGGTCGAGGTCGACGGTCTTACGTGCCAACTCCTTCGCCGGGGTGGCGAGGCTGCGGATAAAATCTATCGTGTCGTAGGCGTAGCTTCGGTAGGTCAGCAGGGCGATCGAGCGAAGTCGCTCTTCCGAGGCCTCAGGGAACACTCCCCGAAGGTTGTCCATCAGCGCCCGCGTCACCCCTCGCATCAGTTTCCACGCGAGCCAGGTGCCGAACTCTCCAATGGCGTAGCTCAGCCGCGGGGGAAGGTGGCTCACGCCATGGTACGTCGCGCTGAAGATGAGACCATTATTGAGGGCATGATCCGCCCACCGCACCTTCCTGATCTCTTCGAGCTCGCGAGCTCGTTGTGGGACCGGCGAAAGCGCGCTCATGCTCGACAAAGGTAGCGGTAGTGCATCGTGAGCATGCAGATTCGGAATACGTCCCGAATGGGTCTCATCTTGCTCCTCACGCCATTGTACGTGCTTTCCACACGCACCTGCTCGACGCGCGCGCCTCGACGGACCAGCTTGACGAGAATTTCGGCCTCGATCTCGTATCGCCGCGCAGTCAGGTTCAGCGGTCGCAATAGGTCGCTGCGGATGAGCCGGAACCCGCTCTGGCTGTCGCGAATCGGTGTCCCGGTCAACCTTGACATGACCTCGCTTCCGATTGTGTTTGCGTAGTAGCGGGATTTCGGCATTCGTTCCTTGTCGAAGGAGCGCTCGGCGACGACGAAATCCCCGAATCCCCCCTGCGCCTTGTCGATCAACAACGGTATATCGGATGGGTTGTGCTGCAGATCCGCATCCATGAACAATATATGGGTGAACTCCCCCTGAAGCACGTGCGCGAGTCCGGTGCGCACCGCCACTCCCTTGCCTTCGTTGATCTCATGGTGAATCACTCGCGCCCCCGCGCGCTTCGCTATTGCGGCGGTTTCGTCTCCTGACCCATCATCAACGACCACGAGCTCCTGCAGAAGCGGTAGCGCTCGCTCGAGGACCGTCGCGATGGTCGCCTCCTCGTTGTACGCCGGGATCAGGCCGCAGATATTCATAGACCGCGAACCCTCAGGAGTACCGGCAGGACGAGAAGAGACGCAAATGCCACGAACGCGACGCTCGTCGCGGAGACGATGCCCAGCCGCGCTAGCGGCGCGTAGCTCGAGAACGCGACCGTTCCGAATCCGATTACCGTCGTGACCGCCGCCAGCGAAATCGCCGCCCCCGTCCAGGGCAGGAACTGAAGCAGGGAAGCGTCCCCCTCGAGTCGGTATCGATGCACGATATGGATTCCGTAGTCGACGCCGATACCGATCACCATGACGATGGCGAACACGCTGAAGAGGTCAAGCTCGATGCCAGCGATCGCGAACAAACCTACGCTCCACAGGAGGCCCAGCAGGGTCGGAAGCAAACACCAAAGCGTCGACCGGATGGAGCCGAAGGCGAGGTATATCAATGCGATCACCGCCAGAGAACCGATCAGGATGCCCTTGAGGAACTCGGGCAAGAGAATCGCGTGGAGCTCCTGGTTCACCAGGGCCTGGCCAGTCACGAGCAGCGATGGGTCGATGTCTTCGATCACACCCGCCAACCTCGAGACGTCGGCCTCGGCGTCTGGATACACGTAGGTCGCTACGGCGTAGCCGTCATCTTCCCGCGCGATGAAACGTTGCACCAACTGAGTGAAACCGTGCTCGATCAAACCATCGTAGGTAATCCTCTCATCCGGATCGAAAAGGGCCGGGAGTCGTCGGCGAAACGCATCGAAGACCCCGGCGCGAAATCCCACATCAACCGCAACCCGGTCGAAACGCGGCCAGACGTTCGTGGGTGTGAGACCGGAGCTCACAACCAGTTTGCTCACAGCCTCTTGATCGCTCGACGTTGGAAGCAAAGCTAGTGCATTCGCGAGCGGTACCTTCTCGCCTCGCTGATGAAGCTCGCGTTCGAGGGCACGGTGCTTCTCCAAGAGATCGTCGAGGTCTTTTCCTTGGGCCAGTACGAGCAGCACGTTGTTGGGGAACTGGAAACGCTCTCGGAGCTTCGCCTCCACGGCAGATCCTTCCGTGCGCGGCTGGAGCTTTTCGAGGCTCGCGACGACGACGAGTCGCGGCAGCGCCACGAGAGATATGAGCGTCAACGAGCCTGCGACCGCGAGGATTGGCACCGGCCGTCGTTCCACGAGTCTCGCCAGACGGGGAAGGGAAGGAGACCGATTCCGGGCCGTCGACCCCTGAAAGGCGAGGAAAGCAGGCACGAAGAGTAGCGTGAGCCCGGCGCACAGGAGCATTCCGAGACCGACGAGCCGTCCGAGCTCCTCGAGACTCGGAAAATCCACGAAGACGAGGGCGACAAACGTTGCCACGGTCGTGATGTTTCCCAAAAAGACGCTCGACACGGTGGAGCTCAAACGTCTCGTCGCGGTTTCGGGATCCACTCCACGTGAGCGCTCCTCCAAGAAACGCAAATAGAGCAAGGTGATGCCGTCCATCCCGAGGCCAAAGAGCATCGCCGCCCCTCCGCTCGCCGCCGCCAATAGGTTCCCACGTGAGAAGCCAACGAGTACCATCGCCATCAACCCTGCCAACCCGAGCGTCGTCGCGGCGCAGAAAACGATCCAATAACTGCGGAAGACGACGAAAATAACGGTCAGCAGTAAGATGAGCGAAAACAGGGTGTTGCGCTTCATTTCGCCGCGGATGAGGCTGTCGGCCTCGTTGGTATTCCGATAGGCCCCGGCGATCTCGATTTCGACCGGCGGACGAGGGTCGTCGTCCCCGCCCGCGAGGAGATCAGCGCGCACGTGCTCCCCGACCGCAGCCAGCTCGATATGGAGATCCTTGCAGAAGTCGCCGTCGGTGGCCCGGCCGGTGGGCTTGGCGATCACCAGTCGCCATCCTCCGTCCTTGCTCACGTATCCATCCTGGAACGGATCGAACTGGAAGAAGCTCTTGTTGTCGGCAAAACGCGAGCTCAGCGGCTGAGCCAATCCGAGCGGATCACTCTGCACGAGGTCTCGCACGGATAAGCTCGGTACCGTCAGGGCCTCCCGGGAATGCAGAAGCATGGCCCGCATGTTGTCCGGTTCGAACCTATCGAGAGCCGCTCGAGCCTGCTCCGGTCCCAAGAGCAGCAGAATTCGGTCGAACAAATAGTTCCAGTCTCGATCCCGATCGAATAAACGAGCGTCGACGTAGTCGATTTGCGGGAGCGCGCGCAATTGCGCGACATACTTCTCCACCACGTCGTCATAATCCGAGATGGCGTAGCCCTCCGGAGCCTCGAAGATGATGTACACGAAGTCGAGGCTCTCGAAGTGGTCGACGTAGGTTTGAAATGCTTGGATTGCGGCACCGCCGCGCGGAATGAGCTTCAGAACGTCCGATTCGAATCGAATCCGGGTCAAAGCAAACCCAGAGGCCACACCAAGAGCGAGGCCGGAAATCAAAATCGCAACACGGTGTCTGCGCGCGAAGGTCAGGACCGGCTCGAAGCGCTCAGTCACTGCGGGTGAGGCTCGGTCGGCGCGGCGTGACCCGCGCCAGCATCGTTGCGGAGCCGCGGATAGGTCGAGTCGCGACCCGTTTCGACGCGGAACTCCTCGTCGTCGATGGGAGTATTCACAAGGAGGTTGGAAAGCTCGATCGTCTTGCTTCCGACGCCGCCGGGGTAGATTATCCTCATCCTGGCCAGATAGAGCGTGTCGTCGGTTATCCAGAGCTGAATACGGTCGATTCCCTTCTGCACCTGCTTCCGCCGGGGAATCATATCGACGCGACGCGTGCCGGGAAGCTCAGGGTCCAGCGCTACTGCAACGTCGAATTGTTTTCGGAGCTCCTCTTCGGACACTCGGTAGAAGTACTTGTCTACCGCGTCCTGAATCTTGCCGATCTCGAGTGTCTCGTCTTTCCCGCGCTCGAACCAGACCATCCGGAGCCTGTCTCCATCGATGAGAAGAGCCTTTCTCTCCGGATGTTCGTAGCGGAGCAACACGCGAAGCGGACGCGAAGCGATCATCGTCCCTCGCTCGACGATGGGGTCGGCCAACAGGTCGGACTCCGTGGTCTCGACGAAGTCGGCGCGAAGAGTCATCAGACGTTTCTCGACTTCTCTCGCGCGTGCGTGAAGCTCAGCGAAGGATTCGGGGGCCCGGGCCTGCGCGTTCGCTGCAAGAAGCAACAAAACCGCAGCCGGGAATAGCATGTTCGAAGGCTAGCATACGGCCGACTTGACGGGCAAGTTACTCTGTGAGATAGGCTTCTGCGGTGGATCCCGTTGTCGTTACCGGTCTTGGCGTGGTCTCGAGCCTCGGCCGAGACACCCGTAGCTTCCGTGAGGCACTGCTGGCCGGTAAGTCCGGAATCTCCGAGATCACGGCCTTCGACACCGACAGCTGCCGGTCTCATCGGGCCGCCAAGCTCAGGGACTTCGATCCGGGTGAGTACATCGACCCAGACAAGCTGCGCCGTATCGATGAGGTCGGCTGGTTGGCGATCGCTTCCGGAAAGCTCGCGCTCGCCGATGCTGGCATCGCGCCTAACAGTGATGAGACGAGCGACGTGGGGGTCGTGCTCGGCACCTTTACTGCCGGGCTCCACAGTACCGTCGAATTCCTGGGCAGACTCGTTCGCGGTGGTCCTCGGGACGCATCGCCCATGCTCTTCAGCAACACCGTAGGCAACGCTCCCGCAAGCCTTTGTGCGCTCGAGTTCGGGCTCAAAGGCGCAAATGTCACGGTGACCAACAAGGAAGCTTCGTCTCTCGCCGCCATTGGGTACTCCGTGAATCTTCTCCGTCGCGGGCTTGCGTCGGCCGTGCTGACGGGAGGCGTAGACGATATCGAAGCCAACTTCTTCCGCATCCATGACCGATTCAAGGTGATGTCGCCGACCGACGGGCAGGAAGAAGCGGCGCGGCCGTTCGATCGCCGCAGGAACGGTTTCCTGCTCGGAGAGGGAGGCTACACGCTGCTGGCTGAGAGCCGTTCCCACGCCGAACGCCGCGGCGCACGAATTTATGCGGAGATACTCGGCGTCGCCGGCACTTCGTCGCGGTGTGGAATCAATCAATGGCCACGCGAGCCGCGGGATCTAGCCAGGTCGATGGCGCTCGCTCTCGAGGAAGCGGATTGCGCGCCTGATGCAATCGATGCCGTTTTTGCGTCTGCAAACGGCACCATTGAGTTGGACGCTACCGAGGCCGCCGCCATCGAGAACCTGTTTGGGACCGCAGCCGTGAATGTCGTATCCATCAAGGGAGCGGTCGGCGAGTCGGGAGCGACGGGAGCCGCCTCGCTTGCAGCCGCAATTCTGTGTATGCGCGAAGGCAGGCTCCCTCCGACTCTGGGGCTCGTGACACTCGATCCAAATTGCCCCGTGGACGCTCGTTCGGTTGCAAGGAGAGCGAGGGGGCCGCGAGCTCTCGTCAATAGTTTTGCCAGCGGTGGATCGAACTACTCAGTGGTCGTTAGCGTGGCTACGTGAGCCTGTGGTGCGAGGAAGTCGAGAACGAGCGAACGCGGGCTCAATAGAGCTGTGCGCCCGTTCAGACCTGACCTGTCGAATTTGCTACCTCCGCTGCTCGAGGGTATCCGGTTCCATTCCGAGATTAGATCCAGCTATTCGCGACGGAGACCGCGCTGGGACCGTGGTTGAGGCCTGGCGGGTTTCTCGATAGAATATATCCTGATTTCGTTTCAATAATCAGACGGACTACTTCAGTGACAATAAGACGATTCTCGATGGCAACCTGCATCTTGCTGTCCTCCGCATTGGTCTCGACCCTAGCTCGTGCGAAGGAGCTCAAACCCACGACCTTTCGAGCCCAGTACAGTAGGGAGATTGACGCTGACGAAGTCTCATCGGTGAAGGCTTGTGCCATCGCCGGCCAGGTCGCGACCAAGGATGCTCGCAGCGAGACAGCCGTCGGCGACAGAGCGCGCGACAAAACGCCCGAGATCAAACAAGCCATCACGATGACGGGCGACGTCGGCGACTGGGTGAGGGCGGGATTCAGCGAGATCGCGCGGCTCGCGCTGCTGAAAACGGCCGTTCCGAGCAGGCCGGAGGTGACTGTGGCAGTCGCCAATATCTGGATCGAGGAAAGCGTACACTTCAACGCGGTGTACGAAGGCCGTGTCGTTCTCGACGTATCGGTCAACCCGCCCGGGGGAGGTGCCTCCTGCTGGTCGGAGCGCGTGGACGGCTCGGCAGAAAACTACGGTCGGCCCGGCAAAGAAGTGAATTATCAGGAAACGGTCAACCATGCTCTCGACAGAGCCGTTGCGAAGACGTTCAGTACGACGGACTTCGTAGATGCCCTGTGCTCCTGCGCACCCACTCCTTAGAGCATCGCCGCTCTTCTCCATCATCAGCCCAGGTTCCACTGGCTCTCACCGATCCAGGGACGGCGTGGTCGGATACGGGAAAAGCTCGCGCATGGCCGGTATTGAGCCAGATGGTGCAGGGGACAAGCGACCTGAGGGTCGTGTTCGACACCTTACTCGCCGGCTTCCCTCGACATTCGCCAATTCTATGTGGGCGCGAGCTCAGGCTCCGACTTTGGGACTCGAGGCACTCGTCTAAATTGCCCCGTGGACGCTCGTTTTGGCGGCCAGGAGAGCGAGAGGGCGAGCGGTCCGCGCCTTGGTGTATCGGCTTTGCGAGCGGGGGACGAATTACTCGGCTCTGGTTACCGTGTCTTCGTGGAGGGACTCGCCGACGCCGGCGACAGAATTCGAGACCATAGCGTCGCTTGCGGCCCGCCCAGCGATGCGCCGACTCCACTGCAAATCTGTCGTGCTGACGAAAGCCGGCACAGGACTGTGGTCCGTGTAGGGATGGGCTCCATAGTCCACGGTGCCGGGTGTGCCCAACGCCTCGGGACCCTCGGCGTCAGGATCGAAGAACGATTCATCAATGACCAAATCGCCAAAGAAATCGTTGAGCCGAGCCCACTGCCTCATCTGACGCTTGAATCGCCCCTTCTCTCCGTACATCCGTATCATACGCTTCTCGTTGAGAACGATAATGGGTCGCAACAGGTTGTTCCACAACCAGCTCCACCGCGGAAAGTTACGTTGGAACTCCCCGTCGGCGCGCCACACGCCGACGATTTCGCGTTTCGCCTTCCAGCGCTCGAACAGCAGTTCCTTCGATGAGAGATGTTTGGTCCTTACCTGTGGCCAGTAGCCGTTGTACCAGTAGTAGTCGTAGTAGTTGGTCACGAGGTCGGCGGAGATGAGCTCCTGTCGCATTTCGGTGTTGGGATAGGGCGTAATGATCTGGTCCAACACGGTCTGAATACCCATACTCACGAAGTACTCGTAGTTTCGTCGAACGGACTCCCGGTCATCATCGGGAAGTCCGGTAATCATGCCGCCGGCGACGATGATGCCTGCATCGACGAGCCTCTTCACCGCGGTGTGGGTGACGCCGACAATCTTTCCTTTCTTCATCTGCTTGAGATTTTGCTCGCTGCCGTTCTCGATACCGAGAAATACCTGGGTGACACCGGCATCGGCAAGCCGGCGTCCCAACGAAGCGTCCCTCGCGATTCCGGCCGAGCTCGCCTGAATGATGAATTGGAACTTGGAGAGCTTCAGGGCAGCGATTGCATCGCAGAGCTGGCAGAGTCTAGGCACGTCCAGGGTGATGTTGTCATCAACGATGAGAGCGTGACGCACACCTCTCTTGTACAACGCCTGGATATCGGTCAACACCCGGTCGATGCTATAGGACCGAAAGGTCGTTCCGTACATCTGATTCATCGAGCAGAAATTGCACCGAAGCAGACAGCCCCGAGACGTTTCCAGCACGTCGGTCTTGTCGAGATAGAAGTGATATCCGCCGAAGACACGCCGATCCCGATCCGGGAAGTTGATGTCAGAAACGTCCTCGAGCAGTCGCCGCGTGTTGTGGCGGAACGCGCCCCCTTGCTTGTAAGACAACCCTCGTATGCTCTCGATCGAGCGTCGTCCCTCAAGCGCGTCAAGGAGCTCGTCGAAGCTGTGGTCGCCCTCGCCGTGGATGATGAAATCGAGAACCTCAGCTTCCGAGCTGTCGGCGATCTCACGATACATCGTCGTCGCGTGATAGCCGCCGAGAGCGATCAACGTTCCTGGCGATTCCCGTCGGATCAACCGCGCGATCTTGCGGGCCGTGTAGTACTGGAAGATCATTGCTGACAGGCCGACGATGTCTGGATTGTACTTCTTCAAACAACGCCGCACCGAGGCCCGGACGCTCCAGCGCCGCACGACGAGGTCCGCCATCCACACCTCGTGACGGCGATCGATGTTGCCAGCGATGGAAGCGATACCAAGGTTGGGCGCCTCCCATTCCCGTTTGGCGATCTGCGGCGTCACATCCGGCATAGAGAACAATAGAACTCTCATGTCGTCACCATCTGTCGTCTTGTCGAGTGTGGCGAAACATGCTGCTCTTAGGCTCCAATCGGAAACTCGTATCAAACGCCATTGCAGTTCGTCAACTAGTGGGCTGTAACAGCTATTTGGTGCGCGAGTAATTGAGAGATTCCTCCGCTTTCGCAACGCGCTCCGTCCAGAACCGTAAGAGATCCCGCCGTCCATCGGCGAGGATGTCCCGGAAACGTGTTTTCTTTTCGGCGACTTGCGAGTATTCCTCGCCTTGTCAACCCTTCCGACATGCCGGCACTGTACCCGCGCTGGCTACACATCGCATCCAGTCTACGATCGGCCCAACCGACTCCAATGACGGGTGTTATCCGGATCCGTTATCTCAGGCCTTCCTGGAACAAAACTTGCCCTTGGAATCGCGGTGGGCCCTCGTAGGTCTCCGAATGAATAGCTGTCGTGCATGGGGTACGGCACAACAAACCAAAGAGGAGGAGTTCGATGCGAAATTCGAGGAGGACAAGGAGAGTCGTCAGCGTCTCACCTTTCGCCCTCGTTCTGCTGATTGCGGCTGCGGCGCCGGTGGCAGCCGAGCATCTCGAAGCGAAGGCATACGTCATCACCGACTGGATCGCGGAGTGCTCGGCGAACGACATCCCTTACTGGGACGACATGGTCGACTATTGGTACGATGAAATCACAGACCATGGGTGGTATCACAAGGACGGATTCATCGTGAATGGCGAGATGGATCGAGATCGGTTCTGCGACCCGGACACCGGTCTGGCCAATTGCGCCGACCACCTCTCGACCGACGACGCCGACGCGTTGATCATCGGTCTTCACGGCAGCGACATGGGAAATCACTGGCGGGGATCGCTCCGGAAGAACGGCGGACCTTCGGTCAACGATTGTCAGATCGACGCTCCCGACGGAGACGGGGTTGCCGAGGAAGCCTTCTTCGGTGACGTGGACCTCGAATTCCTTCACCTCTCGTCCTGCTACAGCATGGACGACGACAACCTCCCCTACACCTGGCGGATGTTCCAGGATCCGGTGGACTCGCCGGTCAACGGGCGGAGGCTCCACCAGGCGACGGGATTCCACGGTGTCATGTGGATCGGCGGGTGCTGCGACGACCAGTACGAGGACTTTGCCGATGACGCTTTCGACGTCTCGATCAAATCGGCCTGGATGGACAACATGTACGTCACCGGCATCAACGGCTCGGCAACGCAGTGCCCGGTCGCCTATGCGGTGGGGACCAACAGCACGGACTGCTTCAACCGCATCAACAACGAGCAGTACGACAACATCTTCAGCGACCCGGGCAACATCGGCTACTACTGCTACTACTACTACGCCGGCTGCGACCCCTCCGGGGAAACCGCCTTCACTCCGTGAGAGGTGCCACCATGACGAAAATGACGACAAAGATTCGAGCTCTACCTTCGTTCCTCCTCGCTCTGGCGTCTTCGCTGGCGCTCGTCTATCCGGCCACGGCTCAGGAGCCCGAGGTATGCAGTGACATCGTCGATTCTCGTCGAAAAGGCCGTTCCGAGCGACGTAGGAGATCCCGCGCTCGTGAAGAGGCTCCTCGCACCTCAGGTGGGCCCTCAGTTCGCCGACGGATTTTTCGACCGCGCGCAGAACACGGCGCTCCCCGCCGTTCAGAGTAAGCTCCGGCTCGCCAAACGCAAGTGCACCCGGGACGAAGGGGGAATGCTCACCTGCCGCTTCTCCAACTTCAGGAAGACCGAGATGCTCAAGTTCGAGCAGAGAAGAGGAAAGGCCGCCTACCTCAACACGACTCGCGAGTGGAGCCCGAAGATGGGCAACAACGAGATCTCCGATGAGCAGGCTCTGGCTCTCGCCCGTGACGTGGTCAAGGCGTGGGGCATCCCGGACGGAGAGCTGGACATGCAGTTCGCCGAGCTTCGACACTTGAACCTGGCCGGTGGACCCAAGCTCGATGCCAGGCCGGCGGAGTTCTTGAGCACCGAAGTCCACGTCCGGTTCCCGCGCCACATCAGCGGCGTTCCCGTCTTCGATTCGGACGTGCGGCTCGCCGTCGACGCGCGCGGCGAGGTCGCGCGCATGCGGGTCATGTGGCCGTCGTTCGGCCTCGTTCCCGGGCTCGATGCCATCCCGCTGCCGCGAGATGAGGTGGTGCGAATGACCGCCGAGGAGCTGAGCGAAGGCGCCATCTGCCAATCACTATCCAAGGTGGATGCGTTCATCGCGTACGTCTCATCCAAAGAGGTCGAGAGCCTCGACCCGGCCGACGACGGAAGTCAGAGTGAAGCCGGAGCCGCCCAGGAAGCGGGTCAGTTCGTCCCTGCGCTCGTCGTTTATGCCTATCCCGTCGACCCACCGGAAGACTCCGGACAGCTGGCGATGGCGGGGCGTCAAATCGTGATGCCGCTTCTCGACGCTCGCGAAGACGGCCAATAGCGTGCCCGTCCGTGGGCTCCTGGCGCGTCGACGCCGGGAGCCCACGTTTCCCGTACGAACAATGCCTTGAGTGGACTCTGAAGGCACGCCTACGGGCCGAACGAGACGCCGGCTCGTACCGGCTCGAGGAGCGAGACCGGGCGGCGTTGCTCGCCGGCTATCTTCCCGCGAGACGCGCGTCGGCCCTCGACCCGATGCGGGCTCTGCGCTACGAGTGAAGCTCCCCGCGGCGGACGCGGGAGCCGGGACTTAGTGGGCGAGCTCCTTCAGGAACTCGAGGAGGGCCCGGTGGAACTCGTCGGGTCGCTCGAGATAACAGGGGTGGCCAGCGCCCTTGAGGATCACCCGCTTCGCATCCTCGATCGCAGCGACGAGGGCATCGGATTTTTCGACGGGAATGATCGCATCCTTCTCGCCCCAGATTACGAGGGTCGGAACCTTCACCTTCTTGAGCTGCTTCAGATAGCGCTCGCTTCCCGCGGGGGCAATGGGTACGAAGCCCGCCACTTTCTCCGGTGAGCTCACGAGAAGCGGGAAGCTGAACTGACCGCTCATCGACGGAGACACGACGACGGCCTTGTCGACTCCCAGCGTCGTCATCGCCTCCGAGAGGAACTGCTCGGGCTCGATGGGCGAGGTCTCGGACTGGCCGTAGCCGGGGAGATCGAGCGCGAGAACGTGGTAGCCGGCACCGGCCAGCTTATCGATGGTACCGAGCGTCTTCCAGGTGTCGGAGCTGTAGCGGGCGCCGTGCAGCAGGAGCACCGTCGGGCTCGTGGCCGAGCCCGTCTCGAGGTAGTGGAGCTTCTTTCCGGAGATGGCGACATCCCTTTCCAGGACTCGGGGCTGCGCGCTGACGGAGGTAGCCGCCGCTAGGAGAGTGAAGGCCGAAGCCGCGAGCCTGCTCCGAATCATGACGGTCCGCTTTCGAGAAAACTCTACCACAAGGCGGCCGCGGACGAGGGAGGGGACGGCACCGGAATTTCGTCTTCCATAAGAGAAGCGTCTCAGGCGCTTCCTCGAGGGGGATGACGAGATGGCGCGATGAGCCTGCCTCCACTCCAGCCGTTCCTGCTCCATGAAGACTCGATGGTGCGGGACAGCGTCGGCTTCCGTTTTTTCGAGTCGTGGTCCAAAGACGCGGGACTCGTGCCTCTGGTGCTCGAGGCCTGCCGGACGTACGGCGAAGAGGACACACTGAACCTTCTCAGCTTCGCCTGCCGGTTTCGGCTCGATACCCGGGGTCTCGTCGAATCCTTTCGCACCTTGGCCGCGAGCCACCCGCCTTTCGTCGAGCAATGGGTGGCTTCCGCTCCCCTCGACCTCGTTTCGAGTCGGGCGGAGCTCAGCCGCAGCCTTCTTTCGATCCGGGCGCGGGCCAGGCTCTCGCGACGAGGGACGTTTCATCACATGAAACCTCCCGAGCTGTGGCGCCGCCTCGAGGCAATCTCGGGCAGGATGGACGAGCGCGTCTCCGAGCTGGGTGACTGGGACGAGGTGGAGGATTTGACCGAGGCACTGAGCGTCGTCGAGCGACGCGAGCGGGTCCTCGAGCTCGTCTCCACCAGCCGGGCGCTACCGAGCGCTCATTTCCGATGGGCGATCGTCGATTTGGCCGGCTCAATGGAGCTCGAAGGGGCCATCGAGTCGCTCGTGAGCTTCCTCGGAGAGAAGGACGACGGGCTCGGCCGCGCGGCGGTCGAGGCGCTCGTCCGTATCAGCGCGAAGGGCTCGAGCTCCAACCGTTGCGTCCGGAGGATCGAGGATCGCTACCCCGGAGGCTCGCGGCGTTTCCGCCGATTCGCCCTCGCCGCGTTGAAGGGGATCCAGAGCGAACAATCCCGAGCACTGCTTTTCACTCTCGCCGATAGCGAAGAGGACCCGGCCTTGCGCGGCCGCATCTACGACGGTCTCCGCTTTCATTTCAGCGACGAGGCCGAAGCACTCTTGAGACGGGAGCTCGAAAACCCCACGTCGTGGATGATCCCCGAGGAGATCCAGAAAGCGCTCTCGGTCTCTTCGTACATCCGGGGAGAGACCGACCCGGCGGTGGAGCGATGGCGGCGCGAGCTCGAAGCCCGAGGCGACAGCGAGATCTATTTTCACATTCCGTTTCTCGGCCTTACCGGCGAAGGCACCGAGTCGTCGTGAGGCCTCGTTCCTGGGGCGCTATCGCAGAACCAGCCATTCCGCGACGACGAGATTCGGGACCCAGCATGCCCACGCCACCGCCTGATAGGCCTCGGTGAAAGGAATCCCGGCGAGCTGGCTCAAAGGCAGGTAGATCCGGAGCGTCACCGCCGCGAGAGTCAGGGCGTAGCTTCGGATCATCCACCGCCGGTGCTCGACCGGGTCGGAGGCGCGAATTCGGAGGTAGGCCTGCAGCGTCGAGGCCAGCCACAGTACCGCGAGCAACCCGAACCCCACGTGGGTGACGAATCCCTCCCTCGAGAGGGGAGCGAGCACGAGGGCCGAACATCCGCCGACTCCGACGGCGACGACGTAGCCTCGGCCCATCCACCGATGAAGGCCGAGAGCACGTTGTCGAAGACGGCCGTTGAGCTGCCACGGGCCGAGCGCGAGCGCGACGAGGCCCCCCGCCAGATGACCCGAGAGGGCCCAGGGCACGACGGCTCGGCGCTCGGCGACGAAGGGAGGCCCGAATCCGCGCCACAGCAGGACGAGGGCGGCGTACACGGCGATGCTCATCGCGAGCACCGTCATGAGCGTCCACCCGGCCTTACGAATGGCAATCCCCACGTCGCTCACCGCGGCGAGTCTAGATCAGAACGGTGTGAGAGATGAAACCGGAGAAACACGAGGATCGCTCGAATGATCTCGCGCGAGGCCTCGTCATTGACGAACAAGTCGAACGCGTGAGGCGCTTCGGGATAATTCACGAACGTCACGGGAAGGTTCGCTCTCAAGGCCTCCGCGAGAAAGCGGTCGAGGGTTTCGTTGAGCCGAGCGAAGGAATCATTGCCAGCTCTTGCGACGAACAAGGGAACGCCTTTGGGTAGATCGTCGACCGACCTCCCGGCGGCGGGATTGACGAAGCCCCACTGTCTCGCCGCGTCGGCGACGCCCGTCGCTCCGGCCGGATCGAGCGTATAGCCGTAGCAGAGGACGGCGCATTCGAACGCGTCAGGCGCTTCCATCAACAGCGACAAGGCGAGCGGCACGTTCCCCGAGCTCGACCACAATCCGATTCGGCCTTCGTCGATACCGAGCGTTTCGGCGTTGCGGCGGAGGTACTGAAGGAGCTCGCGGGCATCGCTCGCCGGTTCCCGATTCGTATAGGCAATGGCCGCGATTCCAGACGCCGCCATCAGTCGTGCCCAGGACACGGTCGACCCCATGTCCTTGAACCGACAGCCAAGGGCCCGCTCGTAACCCGGATCGGGATAGCCGGCCACGATGACGACGACGGGCGCGCGCGTGCCGGGTGTCGCGTCGGGTGGCTGAGTAGAGGTCCATCGTCCGATCCCCGGAATCGTCGACGCGGTAGGTCTCGCTCCGGACAGCCACCGCATCGACTCCCGGGATTTCATAGACGACTCTCTTCTTCGAGATGTGCTCTTCCCGCGTTTCCTCGTTCATTTGTACGCGTTCTCCTTTGCGCCGTCAAATGCAAAAGCCGCCGGGCATCGCACGCCACGACGGCTCTTGGTTCCGAGACTCGGCGCCCTCGAGAATCGGGCCTCCGATCCTCGACGATTGCCGTTGTCTCTGATTACGGTGGCGCGATTCTAGCAGCGCGAGGAATCCATCGTCAATCCTTCGTCGACGCGCCCGTTCGGACGAGCCGCCGTCACGGTCCGCGCCAGGAAAACATCGACGAACGCGCCCGCCAGCATGAAGACGTCGATGGAAACGCCGAGACGCGCAGCTCCGAAGATGGCGTAGAAAATGCCCGTCAGACCGATAACGAGGCACCAGAGGCGGGAGCCGAGCGCGTTCAGGATGAGCGACACCCCGATGACGATCGAAAGCGTCGGGCAAGGGACGACGCCCTGTGGGCGCCGCGTACAGGTACGTGAGAATCGAAGAGGTTTCGAAGAAAGTGGGGGTACACCCATCCGAACGCGGAGAGAAGGCCGCCCGCGACGAGCGCCCAGCGAGGGACCGGGCCTCGCGCGCTTGCCCGGGAGCCTCATGGCGATGACGAGCGATGCGATTCCCGAGAGCGCGAAGAAGCCTCCATTGAACGGATTCGCGCTCGCCCACGCGAGTGCGCTCACGGAGAGAAGCGGCGAGGCCAGCAGGACGCCCGCGAGGCGTCGATCGGGGCGGGCGCCGAGACAAAGACTCAGCAGCAGGGCTCCGAAATAGGCGTGCCAGAAGACGGCGAGCGGGCGCCAGCCGTTCGCGAGCTCCTCGAGGCCGTGCAGAATCTGCTGGGGCGTCGGCATGATCCCCTCCCGCGAGATCGCCGTATTATCTCCCTATCGTGAGAACGGCACTGCGCGTTTCCGTGCGGGGGCTCGTCGAGCGCTTGCTCCGCGCCGGCGATCTCAGTCTCGAGACGTTCCGTTCCTCATCCTCGGTGGACGGAATCCGGGGACACCAGAAGGTCCAGGGCTCGCGCCCCGAGGGCTATCGCAAGGAAGTCCCGGTGACCCGTACGTTCGACAACGACGACTTCGTGCTCGAGGTTGGCGGGCGAATCGACGGGGTCTGGGAGCGGCCGTCCGGGGACCTGGTGGAAGAGATCAAGACCACGCGGGGCGACGCCGACGCGCTCGCGAGGAGAGATGCCCCCACCCACTGGGGGCAGCTGAAAGTCTACGCATTCCTCTACGCGGATGAGAAGGGGCTTTCGGACGTGGATACTCGACTCGTCTACTATCAGCTCGACACCGGAGCTCTCGTCGAGGTCGAGCGTCGGTTCACATTCGACGAGCTCCGCGTTTTTACCGAGGACCTCGTGTCGCGTTACCTCGCGTGGATGCGCCGGGTCGCCGCCTGGATAGAGTCCCGCGATGCTTCACTGGCGCCGCTGGGCTTTCCCTTTCCTTCGTTCCGGCCGGGTCAGCGGCAGATGGCGGTTGCCGTTTATCGGGCCGTTCGAGAGGGTGGGGCGCTCGTCGCCCAGGCCCCCACGGGAATCGGCAAGACGGCGGCGGCGCTCTACCCGTCCGCCAAAGCCCTCGGCGAAGGCACCACCGACCGGGTGTTCTATCTCACCGCGCGAACGACGGGCCGCGCGCTCGCCGAGAAAGCGCTCGCGGAGATGCGGAACCAGGGGGCGAAGCTGAGAGCGGTCACCCTCACGGCGAAGGACAAAGTCTGCTTCAATCCCGAAAAGGCCTGTAACGGCGAAGAGTGCTCGTTCGCCCGCGGGTTCTACGATCGTATCGAGCCCGCCCTCGAGGAAACGCTCGAGCTACAGGAGCAGGAGCTCACCCGGAGCGGTATCGAGGCGCTCGCGCGGAAGCACCACCTCTGTCCCTTCGAGCTCTCGCTCGAGCTCGCATCCTGGGCAGATGTCGTCATCGGCGACTATAACTACGTCTTCGATCCGAGGACCTATCTCAGGCGTTTCTTCGACGAGAACGGCGCCGACTCCACGCTCCTCGTCGACGAGGCCCACAATCTCGTCGACCGCGCGAGGGATATGTACTCCGCCGAGATATCCCGCACGTCGTTTCTCTCTCTGAGCCGTGTGCTCGACCAGGAGCGTGACGGCAACCTCCTGCGGGCCGTCCGCCGGGTGAACGGCCGATTGCGGGACGCGTCGAAACGGTGTGCGGAGCTCGGAGACGCGTTTTCCGAGAGCGCTCTTCCCCAGGCGCTTCTCGAGGCGCTCACGAGCTTCGTGCGAGCGGCGGAAACGTCTCTGGCTTCCGGTGGGAGCGGCGGCAACCGGGAGGCCCGTGGGCAGATCCTGGAGCGGTTCTTCGATGCCGTCTGGTTCACCAGAGTCGCCGAGCGCTACGACGAGCGCTACGTCACCTGCTATCGGGCCACCGGCAAGGAGCTCGAAGTGAAGCTTTTCTGCAGCGACCCCGCACGGGAGCTCGCGGAAACCTTCTCCGGAGTGAAGGCCGCCGTCTTGTTCTCGGCAACGCTCACGCCCACCGGTTATTTTCGCAGGATACTGGGTCTCGGCGAGGAAGCTCCCGTTCTCGTCCTGCCTTCTCCGTTTCCCAGGGACAACCTGCGCGTGCTGACGGCGTCGAGGGTCGCCACCACCTATCGCAAACGCTCGACGAGCGAAGAGACCCTCACCTCTTTGCTCGCGAGCTTCGCACGTCACAGGAGCGGAAACTATTTCTTCTTTTTTCCATCCTACGCCTACTCGAACGCCATCCGCCGACGATTCGAAACGGCTTGTCCCGAGGTCGACGTCCTCGTCCAGAGCCCCGAGATGTCCGAGGGGGAGCGCGAAGAGTTCCTCGGAGAGATTCGAGACCGACGGGCGGACGCGGGTCGGTTTCGCGATGATGGGCGGTTTTTTCGGCGAGGCGATCGACCTTCCGGGAGAAAGACTCCAGGGCGCGGCCATCGTCGGCGTCGGACTCCCGGCCCTCTCGCCCGAGCGCGACCGTATTCGCGAGCGCTTCGAGCGTGACGAGGGCGCGGGCTTCGAGTTCGCCTACGTCTTTCCCGGGATGAACCGCGTGCTCCAGGCGGCGGGCCGCGTCATTCGCTCGGAGACCGACCGCGGCGTCGTGCTCCTCGTCGACGAGAGATTCGCCGAGCGGCGTTATCGGTCGCTGCTTCCTTCCGAATGGTCTCCGCGCATCGTTCGCAATCCCCACGAGCTGCGGCAGGAGCTCGAGGAGTTCTGGCGGTCATGAGCTCGCTGTTGGAGCCTGTCCTCTCCGAGCTCGTTTTGGACGAGCT
Source organism: uncultured Acidobacteriota bacterium (assembly GCA_963815675.1). Lineage (GTDB taxonomy): Bacteria > Acidobacteriota > Vicinamibacteria > Marinacidobacterales > SMYC01 > CAWFHP01. Next base: position 244,665 of record CAWFHP010000001.1, read on the forward strand.
TCCGATACTCGTCCTCGATTGTCAGGCGACGTCTTCTCATCCGGCGAGAGGACACCTTCTCGAGGTCGCGTGGTCGACTCTGTCGGCGGGCGAGCAGAGCGCGGCGCCGACGGTCTCACGACTCGTCCGAATGCCGGAAGGCACGACGATCCCCGACCGCGTGCGGCGCGTCACCGGTCTCACCGATGACGATCTCGCGTCGGGAATCGCCCCGGCGGAAGTCTTCGAGCATCTGATGGAGGCCGCGCGCGCGGTATCGGCGGCCAGCGAACGGAACCTCTGCCTCACCGTAGTCCACTTCTCCTCCTTCGAGGAGCGCTACTTGCGCGCCCTTCGGTATCGGAGCGCACCCGACGCCTCGTTTCCCTTTCGACTCCTCTGCACCCACCGGCTCGCCAGACGACTCCTCCCCGGACTTCCCCGGCTCTCCCTCCGGGCGGTCGCGGGATACTTCGGCGCGAGCGTCTCCGAGCTGCGCCGCGCCTCGGATCACGTCGCCGCCACCGCTGCCGTATGGAGAGGACTCCTCGCTCTGCTCGAAGACGAGCACGGCGTCCGGACGCTCGAGGGCCTCGCCGAGTGGCTCGCGTCGTCTCGGGTCGAGACTCGCTCGCACCGCCGTTCCTATCCGATGCCGCCTGAGAAGTGGCGCCGGCTCCCGGCAAAGCCCGGCGTCTATCGCATGCTCCGTGGAAACGGCGACCTGCTCTACGTGGGAAAGGCCACCTCGCTCCGCGATCGCGTGTCGAGCTACTTCCGCGCGAAAGCGGCTCACGCCGGTCATACCCTCGAGATGCTCTCCCAGGCGCGCGATCTCGAGATCGTCGTCACCGGCTCCGCGCTCGAAGCGGCGCTCGTCGAGGCGGAGGAGATCCAGAAGCTCGCTCCGCCGTACAACAAGGCGCTCCGTCTCCGCGATCGCGCGTTGTTCTTCACCGACCGCAGGCTGCGAAGCTTTTCGGACGCGCCCGACCGCGAGCACCGCCTCGGACCTCTTCCCCAGCGGAGTCTTTTTCACTCCTTCGCCGCCATAACGGACGGTATCGAGGGCGAGAGAACGGGACCGACCGAGGAGCTCTTCGGTTGCGACGAGGCGACGTTCGAAGAGGCGCTAGCCCTCCTTCGCGAGCGTCTCGGCGGCTCGTCGCTTCTGGGTTTCGGAGGACGGGAATGGCTGCGCCGGGGTGCCGACGAGCCCGAGAACGAGGAAGAAGACGAGATGGAGTTTCGATTGGAGCTCCAGCGTCCGGAGGGTCGCGGACGGCTCCGGTCCCCGGACGACGTCGCCGAGCTCCTCGTCGAGATTGTCGTCCGCTCGTCTCATCTCGTCCGAAGGGCCAACTGGCATCGGCTGCTGAGCGAAGCGACCCTCGTCTGGCGCGGGCGCGAGGGAGATCGCCGCACGCTCTCGAATCGCAGTCGTGGCAAGTCCATCGACGTCGCCGCCTACGATCGTTTGACGGTCCTCACCCGCGAGATCCGCAGGCTCGTCTCCGAGAATCGAGACGTCGCGCTCCAGATCCCGCCCGATCACCGGCTGGGCGCGGCCGGACTCGCTCGAGTGCTCCGATGGATTTGATCCGGATTCTCTTTCTCTCGGATACCCACCTCGGCTTCGACTGGCCTCGTCGGCCCCGCGTCGACCGGCGCCGAAGAGGACCGGATTTCTTCGCCAACTACGAGCGCGCCCTCGAGCCCGCGCGGCGCGGCGACGTGGACCTCGTCGTCCACGGGGGCGACCTCCTCTATCGGAGCCGGGTGCCGGCCGATCTCGTCGAGCGGGCGCTCCGTCCCCTGAAGGCAATCGCGGACCGAGGAGTGCCGGTGTACGTCGTTCCGGGGAACCACGAGAGGTCGAGGATCCCGTTTCCCCTGCTCGCCTGTCATCCGAAACTGTTCGTCTTCGACGGGCCTCGAACCTTCGTCTTCGAAAAAGACGGGTTCCGCCTCGGTCTCGCCGGATTCCCGCACGTTCGAACGGCACGCCGAGGAGTTTTCCGCGCTCATCGAGAAGACCTCGCTCGCATCGACGAACGTGGACGCAGCCTTACTCGTCTGCCATCAGGCCGTCGAAGGCGCTCGCGTCGGGCCGGGAAACTTTACTTTCCGGGACGGAGGGGACGTGATACGCGCCCGGGACATTCCCTCGACCGTCGCCTGCGTCCTCTCGGGCCACATCCACCGCGCGCAGGCACTCACGACCGATCTCGACGGGCGAAAGCTTCCCGCTCCCGTCCTCTACCCCGGATCGGTCGAGCGCACGTCGTTCGCCGAAAAAGACGAGCGGAAAGGCTACCTCATCGTTGCCATCGAAACTGCGAGCGAGCCCCGCGAACGATTGCGGGGCTGGCGTTTCCACGAGCTTCCCGCCCGTCCCATGGTCGCGATCGAAGTGGATGAAGCGGTCCCCGCGAGCGCGATCGAAGACTGGCTGCGAGCGAGGCTCACCGCCCTTCACCCCGAGAGCGTCGTCTCGATTCGAATGGAGGATCCGAAGAGGCTCGGGGCCGCCGTGCTCCGCCGGCTGGCGCCGCCCACGATGAACGTTTCGCTCGCCTTCCGGGCTCGTTCTCGTTCGGGCTCCACTTACGGCCGCCGGTAGATCTTCCCGCCTTTCATCACGAACCGCACCTGCCGGAGGGCGGAGATATTCGTCGTCGGGTCGCCGTCGACCGCCACGAGGTCGGCGAGAAGTCCCTCATGGACGCGGCCGACTTCGTCACCCAGATGCAGCACGTGAGCGGAGACCGACGTCGCCGCCTTCAGGGCATCGATGGGAGCCATTCCATAGTCGACCATGAGCTCGATCTCGCGGGCGTTGTCCCCATGAGAAAAGACGCCGACGTCGCTCCCGCTGATGATGGTAACTCCGGCGTCGAGGGCGGCCCGGAACGAAGCCCGAGCCGCGCGGACGGACGGCGGGTCGGGCTCCTGTCCTTTCTTCCAGCCGGCGTATTGGGCGGTGGCGTCGCTCGCGGCGAGAGTGGGACAGAGAGCGACGCCGCGCTCCTTCATCAGACGGAAGATCTCCGGCGTTCCGCCGTACCCGTGCTCGACGGTCTCGACGCCCCCGAGGATCGCGCGCCTCATTCCCTCCGCCGTTCCCGCATGCGCCGCGACAGGACGACCGCTCGATTTCGCCGTTTCGACGACGAGCTTGATCTCGTCGACGGAGAAGGTGGGCCGAGACTCCCCCTTCACTCCCCAGCGGTAGTCGGCGTAAATCTTGACCCAGTCCGCGCCCTTGCCGATCTGGTCCCGGACCACGCGCACCAGGTTGTCGACTCCGTCCGCGGGCTGGGCGCCGAGGGGAGGATCCCAGTCGGGAGAGAACCCTTTGGGTCCGTAGCTCCCGGTGGCGACGATGGCTCGAGTCGCGACCAGCATCCGCGGACCGTCGAGGATTCCCTCTTCGACGGCCTCCTTCAGGCCGACGTCGTCGTAGGCCGCCCCTTCCGTCCCCAGGTCGCGAATCGTGGTGAACCCGGCGAGCAGCGTCGAGCGCAGGTGGTTGGTGGCGCGCGCCACCCGGAGCGAGCGCGGCTCTTTCAGGACCTGGTCGTTCCACGTCGCCTCGTTATAAGGATGAAGGAGTACGTGGGAATGGGCCTCGATGAGCCCGGGGAGAAGCGTCGTTCCCGGAAGGTCGATCCGCTTCGCATCGCCGGGCACATTCACCGCCGCCTCGGGTCCCGCGGCCTCGATGTGGTCGTCCCGAACGACGACGAGCCATCCGCTATGAAGGGCGTCGCCGTCGAACACCCGGGCGGGTGCGAGCAGATAGACGTCGGCGAACGCCGGCGCCGCGGCCCAGAACAAGGTGAGCAGAGAAAGAACGATTTTCATTGCGGCCTCACTTCCGCCGGCATGTTATCGAGGTGCGAAGGCTCCGGCAACGGAGGTGCCGCTTCCGCCGCGGCGTCCGAGGTGTCATACTTTCTTTGTTCCCGACAACTCGACCATGAGCACGAAACGAGACGCCGAGAGCGGCGAGACCAAAGAAGAGCCCTTTCTCCTTTCCATGCTGCCCTTCGCGGGGCTTCTGCTCCTCCTCGCCTTCGCTCTCCTGTGGCGGTTCGTCGGCCATTCGGCTCCTGGATCCAATCCGCCTCCCGCGGAGAGCCCGGCGAAGCTCGCGGTGGAGCGGTGGGAGAGAGCCGAAACCAGGACCATCCCAATCGATCCCGGCGACTTCACCCGGGGACCGGCGGATGCGCCCGTGACGATCGTCGAGTTCAGCGATTTTCAGTGTCCCTACTGCCGGGCGGGCACGACCGAGGTCCAGAAGACGCTCGCGGAGTACGGCGACAAGGTCCGACTGGTTTTCAAGAACTTTCCTCTCGACATCTCGTGCAACGAAACGATGACCCAGCAGCTCCATCCCTCCGCCTGCCGCGCCGCTATCATCGCGCGCTGCGCGGGAGAAAAGGACCCGGCGCTGTTCTGGAAAGCTCACGACCTCTTGTTCGGAGTCTCGGATCTCTCCGACGATGTGCTCGCGCGCATTCCGCGGGAGCTGTCGCTTCCTTCGAAAGAGCTCCAGGCCTGCGCGGCCTCGGACGAGTCGGTCGCATGGATACGACGGGACATCCGGCAGGCTCAGGAGCTCGGCGTGACGGCGACCCCCAGCTTCTTTTTGAACGGGCGTCCCGTCGCCGACTACCGCGACGGCTCTCTGAGCCGTCTCGTCGAGCACGTCCTCGATTCCGGCAGGTCCGGCGGGTCCGGCGGCTCCTGATCCTTTCCCCGGACGCGGGGAGAGCGTCCGGTTTGACGGCGCGGCCGGGCTCTTCCATACTCGACCGCAACAAGTGAGCGCATCCGAGATCGCCGGCCGGGTCATCGGGACCGAGGACGCGACCCCGCTCGAGTTCTGGGTCGCGGTCGCCGAGGGCCAGTTCCTCCAGCTCGATGACGTCGTGGCGCTCGAGCGTAATCTTCCCAACGGCGAGACGGTCGCGATCTACGGGATCGTCTCCCAGGTGAGGGCTCGTCACGAAGGCGCCCGGTTCGATTCCGACGTCTTTCTCATCGAGAGCGGCGTGCTACCCGCCCAGGTGAGCCAGGCGGCGAAGGTGGTTGCCACCCGTTTCGAGCCCGAGGTCTTCGTGCCACCTCTTCCGGGACAAGCGGTGCGGCGCGCCGTCGGGATCGAGCGCGAACGGGCCCTCTTTTTCGATGGCATGGACGTGTCCCGGCGCCTCGCCGCCGGCCTTTCGCGGGACGAAGAGCCGGTGTGGCTGAACCTGGAGTTCATCGACGGCACCCGCGGCGCCCACATCAACATCAGCGGGATCTCGGGCGTCGCTACCAAGACGACGTACGCGAGCTTTCTTCTCTACAGCCTCTTTCACTCGAAGGTGCTCGGGAGCGACGTTCTCAACACCAAAGCGCTCATCTACAACGTCAAAGGAGAGGATCCTACTCTTTCTCGATCATCCCAACTCTCGCCTCGACGAGAAGGAACGGGAGAAATACCGAAAGCTCGGTCTCGCCGCCGAAGCCTTCCAGAGCGTCGAGCTCTGGGCGCCTCCGCGCCGGGGAGATCGCAACGCGGCGCCGGACGTCGCGACGCGCCACACCGGTGTCCGGTCCTACTTCTGGACTCTTTTCGACTTCTGCCGCGAGGGACTCTTCCCCTTTCTCTTCGCCGACGCCGAGGACGACCGGCAGCAGTACACCATCGTCGTGCACAACGTGGCGGCACGGTTGAGCGAGGCCGAGCCTCTCGACGATGGCGGCGTCCAGATCGACGGGCGCCAGGTTCGCACCTTTCTCGAGCTCTCCCGGCTCATCTCCGAGCACGTGCAGGACGAGATGACCCGGGCGCGATGGGCGGGCCCCGCCATGGGCCAGGGCACGGTGAACGCCTTCGTGCGCCGGCTCCACGGAGCGGTGAGCCACATCGATCATCTGGTACGGGGCGACGTGCCCCACGCCGAGCGCCATACCATCCGCCGCGACGCGCAGGTCACCGTCGTCGATCTCCACAACCTGAACGATCGCGCGAAACGATTCGTCGTCGGAGTCACGCTGCGGCGCGCCTTCGAGGAGAAGGAACGCTCGGGGCAACCGCGTCCCCTGCTGTTCGTCGTCCTCGACGAGCTCAACAAGTACGCGCCTCGCGAAGGGGGAAGTCCGATCAAGGAAACGCTCCTCGACGTCGCCGAGCGGGGCCGGTCCCTCGGCATCATCCTCATCGGAGCGGAGCAGACCGCGAGCGAGGTCGAGCGACGCATCATCGCCAACTCAGCGATTCGGGTCGTGGGACGGCTGGATACGGCCGAGGCGAATCGCGACGAGTACGGGTTTCTTCCCGCCGTCCATCGCCAGCGCGCGACGATCGTGAAACCGGGCACGATGATCCTGTCCCAGCCCGAGCTTCCCGTGCCGCTCGTGACCCAGTTTCCCTTTCCTTCCTGGGCCACGCGCCGGAGCGAGGCGGTGATGCCGACGCCGTCGGGGACGAAGGGCGACCCGTCCCCTGATCCGTTCGAAGGAGTAACATAGGGCTTTCGCCGATCTCTGAAAAAATGAACGCATCCTCGAACGATTGCCCTTCAGGGAGAGACGTCATGTTTCATCGAAGCCGAGCGACGGCGTTCGCTCTCGTTCTGATCTGGATTCAGGCCGGGGCCGTCGATGCCTCGACCAAGATAAAGAGTAAGCACGGGCGAACGGCGCGGATCGCCGTCCTGCTCGACCTCGAGGGAGCGCAGGCGAGCATCGGTCGACCGGCGATGAACGGATTCGTGCTCGGGCTCCAGGAAGCGAGCGAGGATGGGCCGACTCTTTTCGCTGCGCTGGTCGATACGAAGTCGGATCCACAGACCACGAGGTCCGATGCCAAGGCCATCGTCTCGAGCGTTTCGATCGCAGCGGGCTTCACCGACAATGATTCCGTCTTGATTGCCGGTCCCTACTTCCAGCGTGAGCGAGTGCCGTTCCTGTCCATTGGTGCAACCGACCCCTCGCTTCCGGAGGAGGTTGGTGAGAGCATCTTTCTCGTTCCGTTCGGTGACAACACCCAAGCCGCCGCCGGCGCGGAGTTCGCCCGACGGGAGTTTGGAGGCTCGGTCGCGATCCTGTGGGACTCGACTTCTCAATACACCCGAACGCTTCCGCGCTACTTCCGCACGCGATTCGAGGAGCTCGGCGGCAACGTGCTGATAGACTCTCCTTACGCCGGTGGATGTGACATTTCCCAGCTTGGCGCGCAAGTCGAAGGACTTCCGAGCGCGCCACAGTTCATCTACCTCGCGGGACTCCCCGACTGCATCGGCGAAGTCGTCGCTTCGCTTCGAGCGGCGGGTGTCTCTCAGCCTATTCTCGGTCGGAGACGGCCTCGACACACCGGAGCTACTCGAAGGGGCTCAGGGACCGACCAGCGACGTCTTTTTCACCACACACGCCTGGCTGTCCGAGCAGACCGGTACCCCGGAGACGAAGGAGTTCATCGCGGCCTATCGCGATGCCTACGGGACCGCACCCGCGGAGCGCCTTTGCCGCTCTCGGCTACGATGCCGCCCGGCTCATACTCGACGTTCTGCGCCGCTCCCCAAGCGAGAAGGGAGTCATCCACGCACTCGAGCGTACGACGGGGTTTCGGGGCGTCACCGGGACGATCTCTTTCAGCTCCGAAAGCCACGTCCCCCTGAAAACGGTTTGGATCCTGGAAGTACAAAACGGGGAAACCAGTCTGGCGAGTGTTTTCGTTCCCGATTCGGTCCCGCCACCGATTCTCGATCGTCACTGACCGTATCTCGCCTGGGACGGAAGAAAGTCGGTATCGAATGGGGAGTTCCGTCGTCTCGAAGCCCAAGACCCACTTCACCTCCCGGGAAGAACAACCCGTCCCCCGATCCGTTCGAAGGGCTAACATAGGGAGCGAATGCGCTTCCTTCACACCGGAGACTGGCACGTCGGAAAGACCCTTCGAGGACGAAGTCGCGCCGAAGAGCATCGCGCCGTCCTCGCGGAGATGGTCGCGATCGTCCGCGAGCGGAAAGTAGATATCGCTCTCGTCGCCGGCGATCTCTTCGATACCTCCTCTCCCGGCCCGGAGGCCGAGGATATCGTCTATCGGGCTCTTCTCGACCTCGCCCAGTCGACGGAGTGGGTCGTCGTGATTTCGGGAAACCACGACAACCCACGCCGCATCGAGGCGGTCGAGCCGCTGATGCGCCTCACCAACATCCGCGCGTTGACCAGAGTATCCCGGCCTTCGGAGGGGGGCGTCCTCACCCTCCAGACGAAGCTCGGAGCCGCCCGCATCGCCCTTCTTCCCTTTCTCTCACAACGAAGCATCGTCAAGGCCGACGACCTGATGCGGAAGGACGCGTCGGAGCATCAGGGGGATTACGCCGAGCGCGCCTCCCGCATCATCGAGCACCTCTCCGCCGGAGCTCCGCCGCCCGCGACGGTGAATCTCCTTCTCGCTCACGCCATGGTGCATGGCGGCGTTCTCGGGGGAGGCGAGCGTTCCGCTCACACCATCTTCGAGTACAGCATCCCCGCGACCGCCTTTCCCGCGTCGCTCCACTATGTCGCTCTCGGGCATCTTCATCGCGCGCAGAAGCTCCCCGCCGCCTGCCCCGCCTGGTACTCGGGCTCCCCGCTCCAGCTCGACTTCAGCGAGACGGAGGACTCGAAGAGCGTGAACGTCGTCGATGCCGAGCCGGGAAAGCCGGCGACGGTCGAGCTCGTTCCCCTCCACTCGGGAAGGAGGCTCCGCCGCATCAAGGCGTCGCTCGCCGAGCTCGAGCGGCGCGCGCCGGAGCTCGGTGACGATTTCCTCCGGGTCGAGGTCGACGCCGCCCCGAGCCCCGGACTCGCGGATAGGGTACGAGAGATCCTTCCCAACGCCGTCGATGTAACCCTTGCCCGAGGACGCGAGGGTCCCGAAGACCCCGGTCCCGAAACACGCATCGGCCGGTCCCCCCACGAGCTTTTCGCCGAGTACCTGAACGAGCGGGGCGAGAACGACGAACGGCTGCGGGCGCTCTTCGACGAGCTTCTCGACGAGGTTCATGCGCCCGACTAGGCTCGAGCTCGAGGGCTTCACCGCCTATCGGGAGATGACGGTCTGCGACTTCGCGGGGGTGGATCTCTTCGTCCTCACCGGCCCCACGGGCTCGGGCAAGTCGAGTCTCATCGACGCGATGACCTTCGCCCTCTACGGAAGCGTCTCTCGCTACGGCAATCCGAATCTCGTTCATCCGGTCGTGAGCCAGGGAAAGCTCGAGGCCAGGGTCCGCTTCGACTTTACCCTCGAAGGCCGCCCCTATACCGCGGTGCGCGTCGTCCGGAGGACGAAAGGGGGAGCGACGACGAAGGAGGCGCGTCTGGAGTCGGAGGGAAATACGCTGGCGGGAAACGCGGAGGAAGTCACCCGCATGGTCCGGAAGCTTCTGGGGCTGAACTTCGAGCAGTTCAATACCTGCGTCGTGCTCCCTCAGGGCCAGTTCGCCCGCTTCCTTCACGAGAAACCCGCGGAGCGGCAGGACCTCCTGACCAAGCTCCTCGGCGTCGACGTGTACGAGAAGATGGGCGGCCTCGCGCGCGTTCGCGAAGCGGAGGCGAAGCAGAAGGTAAGTCTCTACGCGGGCGAGCTCGAAAGTCTGGCCGACGTCAGCGAGGAGGCGAGGAAGAAGGCCAAACGCCGTGTTTCCGACCTCGAGAGAGTGAAGGCCGAGATCGAGTCCGCCGAGCCGGAGCTCGATGCGCTTCGCCAGAAGGAGGATACTCTTTCGTCGGAAGCGGCGCGGATCGAAACGGAGAAAAAGCTCCTGGAAGGGCTCTCCGCCCCGGCGGGCGCGGTGAGTCTCGCGGAGAAGGTCCGTGACGCCAGGCGCTCAGCCGAGCAAGCCACCAAAGAGCGCGAGAGCACCGAGGACGCATTCGCCGCAATCGAGAAAGACCGCACCGCTCTCGGCGACGAGGCGAAGCTCCGCGAGCTCGAGAGGACCTACCGGGAGCTCGAAGAGAAACGAGGAAGACTCGTAACCCTCGACGAACGCTCCGCCGAAGCCCGGGAAGTGCTGAAACAACGCGAGGAGGAAAAGACCCGTGCGGGCGAGAGCGAGCGCGCCGCGCGCGAGGGGCTGGAAGAGGCGCGGAGGGAGCTCGCGGCGCACGACCTGCGAGGACATCTCATCGCGGGAAAGCCTTGCCCCGTCTGCAATCAGAGCGTCTCAAAGCTCCCGCCCTCCTCGCTTCCTCCCGCCCTTTCGAATGCCGAGAAGCTGCTCGGAAAGGCGGTGAAAGCGCGGGAGAAAGCGGAATCCGATTGGCAGGAGACGTCGAGAAACGCGTCCGTCGCCGCTGAGCGCGCCGCGAGTCTGCGGGCGGAGATCGAGAGACTCCAGAAGAAAGCAGCGAAAGCACCCTCCGCGCCCGAGGTCGCATCCTCCCTGGAAGCAATCACCGCGTCGGAGAAAGAGCTCACCCGGGCTCGGCTTTCGGTCACCACGGCGAAGGAGAAAGAAAGACGCGCTCGAAAGGAGGTCGACCGCCTCGCGGAAGAAGAAGCGCGGGGATGGGTCCGGTTCGACTCCACGCGGGACACGGTCTCGTTTCTCCGTCCGCCGCCGGCGCCCCGCGACGATTTGGCGCGCGCCTGGGACGGCCTTCTCGCCTGGGCCCGAGAAGAGCTTCCCAGGCATCAGGCCTCGGCCAAAGAGAAGGCGGCGGCGAGGAAGAAGACCTCGGACGAGCGCGAGAAGAGATTCGCCGAGCTCGAAGCCCGATGCGCCATCGTGGAGGTCGCGATCACGCGGGAGAGGCCGCGCGACCCGGTCGTATCGGCGCTCGCGAAGGCGGAGCAGGAGCTCGCGCGCGTCGCCGGAGCCCTCGAGCGCACGGCATGCCTGCGCGAAGGGATGGAGACGGAGACGGAAAAGGCCCGCGTCGCCGGGGTGCTCGGCCAGCACCTTCGCTCGACGGGGTTCGAGCGATGGCTTCTCGAGGAAGCGTTCCGGAGGCTCGTCGCGGGCGCGACGTCGATCCTCAAAGAGCTCTCGAGCGGCCAGTACTCGTTCGACTACGACGGGCTCTACTTCGAGGTCGTCGACCACCGCAACGCCGACGAGCGGCGCTCCGCGCGAACCCTTTCCGGAGGCGAGACGTTTCTCGCCTCGCTTGCGCTCGCGCTCACCCTCGCCGAGCAGACGGCGGAGCTCGCCGCAGAGGGCTCGGCCCGGATCGAATCGCTCTTTCTCGACGAAGGGTTCGGGACCCTCGACGGTGAGACCCTGGACGTCGTCGCCTCGGCCATCACCGAGCTCGGCGCGAAGGGAAGAGTGGTCGGGGTCGTGACCCATCAGCCGGAGCTCGCCGCGACGATTCCCGTTCAGTTCCGAATCACCAAGAACCCCGCGACCTCGACGGTCGAGCGAGTCGTCCTCTGATGCCCGCGCCCCGGATCTTCGTGGAGGCGTGGGACCCCGAGTACGGAGCGTCGTTTCAGCCGGGAGAGCTCACCGCCTCGAAGGCCGACGTCGACCCCTCGATCGAGCTCCCCGCCGGCAAGTGGAAGCCGCTCGCGCCCGAGATGCGGGAGCGCGCCGCCGAGAACGTCGCCTTCATCGACGGGGTACGGCGCATCGACGCGATGGTCTGGATCGCCGAAAGCGCGGACGTGACGCGAATGGGTGTGTGCGCCTCCTATGCCGCCGGCGTCGTCGCCGCCGGCGCGAAAGCGGAGATTCGGAACGTCGCCGTACGCCGAGGCCTCTTCACGAGCGTCACCGGACTCGTTCCGCTCGCGTCCGACGCCGGAACCTACGAGATCGAATCGACGACGGGCACGAGCCTGCCCGAGCTGACGACGGATCTCCAGGAGCGACTGCGCAGGCTCGAAGCGAACGTCGCGAGCACGGTCTCGAACGTCGACCTCCTCGTCGTCGACGGTCCTCTCTCGACCCATCATGCCCAGCCGAAAATGGTCGGTTACATCAAGTCGCATCGAGTGACCTACCTCGATGCGGCGCTCGAGCGGACGGTTCACCGGTTGAGCGCCGGCGAGCGCACGCCGCTCTTCTTGACGACGACGTCCTGGAGCCGCTACTCCTCCTACCTCAAGCTCGACGAAACGAAGAGCCATCCGTGGGCCGGTATCGTCCGCCTGGAGATTTCGGCGGAGCTCTCGCTCGACGAGGCCCGAGGGCTCGTGGACGAGGCCTCCCGGGCTCTTCCCCGCTACGCTTCGACTCCCCACAAGGACCCGCGCGCCCCCCAGAACCTGTTTCCCATCGGCGGACTGGAGCGAGAGCTCAGACGCCGGTTGGGCGATCACGCGTTCGTCCACCGGGCGCTACGGGTGGCAGCGTCGAAGAGCCAATGATCGCCGGGGTTTCCATGGCGCCGGCCCGGGTCGGGATCCGGTAGGTCACCGCCGCAGCGATCGCTCGGCCCATCGTCGTGCGTCGTCGGGACGGTTCCACGCGTCATAGAGGGCGACCACACGGTCGCGCGCTTCCGAGAGGACGTCGGTTTGGACCTCAATGTCGGCCGCGAGTGTGTCGTAGCCCTTCAGCAGGAGCTTCTCGGCCTCGGGGAATTCCCCCGTGGCGGTCAGGGTCGCGCCGAGCTCGGTCTTGATCCGACCAATCTCCCAGTGGTCGTCGCCCGTGGTCTTCCGCATCTGCGTGATCGCCTCGCGGAACCGCTTCCGGGCTTCCTCGTACCTCCCTTCGGATCGCGTAGAGCCGCGCCAGATGCCGGAGGGTCCGTCCCTTGGCGAAGTCGTCGGGGCGTCCCAGCTGTTCGTATCGTAGGAGTCGGTCTACAAGAAACGCCTCGAGCTCGTCCGGAGTGGCGTGCTGCTGCATCAGCTCGACCAACATGGCTTCCTGCGTCCAGGACATGATGGCATCAGGGAGCTGCAGCGCCTCGGTCAGGCTCGCCATCGCCAGCTCGGGACGCCCGACGGCGATCTGCGCGCGAGAGAGGGTCCGCAGCCGGAGGAAATCCTTGTGGTCGGTCGCGGCGACGGCGCGTTCGGCAAGCTCCAACGCGCGCGCGGGATTCCGAACGTCCTCCGGCTCGCCGTCCAGAAGAAAGAGCGCGAAATCGTCGAGCAACAGAGCGTCGGCATCTTCCGGCGCGGTGACGTCTTCGAAGGTCTCGACGATCCGGCGAGACACTCGTCGAGCTTCATCGAGCTTGCCGGCGAGCGCGAGCCGCTCGCTCAGCGAGCGAGCGGCGTCGAGCGTGTCCCGGTGGCGCTCTCCGAGCGTGCGCCGGCGAAGATCGTACACCTGCCGCGCGATCCGGATGGACTCCGCGAGATCGCCGCGATAGCGAAGGATGATCCCGAGGTTGCGGAGGGCCTGAATGCTGTCCGGATGCTCCTCGCCCAGTGTGCGCCGATAGATCTCGTACGCCCTCTGGCTGGACGCATACACCTCGTCCGCGGCGTTACCGTAGAGGCGGGACAGCGCCACGGCCAGCAACAGCTGCGCCCGTGCGGTTGCGGGATGATCGGCCGTAGATCTCTTCGCTGAGAGCCACGATGTCCCGGTGCGCCGCGGATCGCCTCTTTGTACTTGAGACCGGTCGTGAAGCAGGAGGCACGCAGTTGCAGCGCCGCGACCATCTGAGGATGGGCGCTTCCGTACTGCAGCCGCGCCAGCTCCACGACCTCGTCGCTGACCGCCTCGGCTTCGATGGCTTTACCCTGTTCCAGAAGGATCTCGACGAGGACCGTGCGCAACTCGATGCCCAGCCGTCGGTCCCCTGCCTGATTCGCCTTCGCCAGTTCCAACGCCGCACGAATCTCGCTTTCGGCGGCGGCGACGTCGCCCAGCCGGCGGAGCGCGCGCGCCAGCAGAGCCTTCGTGCGCAGGGTATCGGGATGCGAGGCGCCCGCGACGGCTGTCTGTGCCTTCAGTACGCTCCTCGAGCTCTTGCCGGGACTCCTGATAGTGTCCGTCCTCCAGCGACAGCTCGGCGACGAGCGAGCGGGCACGTAGCGCCGAGAGCGGATCCGCGTCCTGGAGATGAGAGAACGTTTCGACGGCCGCGAGCGCGTGCTCGCGGGCGGCCTGCAGGTTACCGAGCGACGCGTAGCTGCGGGCGAGCGTCAACCGTACTTCGGCTGCCGTTTCCGGCTCGCTGGCAAAGGCGCTGGCCACGCTTCGCGATGCCATGCCCAGCAACGCCTCTACCGTCGGCACGTCGATCTGTCGGCTGTCGGGAGTCGCAGCCGTCAGCAGGTCGTTCACGAGGAAAGCGTTGATGGCCGAAGCCTTCGTCTCGGCGGCCTGCGCCCAATCGCGCTCCGCGGCGGCGAGCCGGGCCTCGCGGTCTACGGCCGTGACCCCCACGGCCGCGGAAACCAGCACCGCGGCCGCCGCGGTCGAAGCGGCTCGGTGGCGCCGCAGATACTTCCGCCACGACATACGCCCTCGTGCCGCGGCGCGCGGCGACCGGTCGATGGGCCAGGTGATCGTCGACATCCCGGCGGAGGGCTTCGACGGTGGAATACCTGTCAGCCGGCTCCTTGCGCAGCGCCTTGAGAATGATGGCGTCGAGATCCCCCTCGAGCCGCCGCCGGAGCGCGGGCGTGGCGGCCGCGCGACTCGGCCGTTCGGGATTGCCATCGAGTACGGCTCGCCGCAGAGTGTCGAGATCGCCCTCGGTGACGCCATGGGCGGACCGCCCGGTCAAAAGGCGGTACGCCAGCAGTCCGAGTTGGTAGACATCCGTGGCCGTCGTGACCGGCTCGCCGCGGAATTGCTCCGGTGCCGCATACGCGGGCGTAAGCACGCGCTGCGCCGTCCGGGTCACGGACTCGGGCGCGTCGGAGATCGTCCAGCCATTTGGCGATGCCGAAGTCGAGCAGCTTGACGTTTCCGAACCTGTCGACGAGGACGTTGGCGGGCTTGAGGTCGCGGTGGACGATCAATTGCGCGTGGGCGTACTCGACGGCCAGACACACCTGCCGAAACAGTGCGAGCCTTCCCTCGACCGCGAGCTCGTGGATGTCGCAGTGTCGATCCGATGTCAGGCCGTCGACGTACTCCAGCACGAGGAACGGCGTGCCTTCGTTCACGCCCGCGTCCAGGAGGCGGGCGACGTGTGGATGCCGCAGCCGGGCGAGCGTTTCTCGTTCGCGCTCGAACCGACGCCAAGCCACCGACGTTACCGCCATCTCGTCCAGGATTTTGAGGGCCACGAGTGGGTTCGTGTCGTCGTCACCGCGCCGAGCCAGGTCGAACGCGACCCATTCCACCACGGCCGAGCTGTCCACCACCCGAAATGGACCGACCGTGGCGGGAGGCTCGTCCTCATCGTGGATCTCGGCGAGAAGACCGGTCGGCTCGGCGGGCAGTCCTTTCGGATCGTCGGCAGCCTCGAGCAGAATCTTCACCAGGCGGCGCAGCTCGGCGTCGTCGCCGCAGGCTGCCAACGCCCGGGCGGACCACTCGGCCCGCGGAAGGTCGAGCACGAATCTCGAGGATACGTTCGGCCTCGGGCCACCGCCCGAAGAGTGCGTCGTTCATGGGGCGCCTTCCAAGTCCCTCCAATTCGCCATCACGAGTAAACGCAATTCGCGGTGTTCCGGGGTCACTCCCGGCTGTCACGCAGCCAGGCTCCCAGCAGCAGCCGCGCCTTTTGCCATTCGCGCTTGACGGTTCTGGCGGTGACGCCCAGCGTCGAGGCTGCCTCTTCCGTCGTGAGTCCGGCAAAGAAGCACAGCTCCACGACACGAACCATGCGGGGGCTCGCATCGCCCAGTCGGACGAGAGCTTCATCCACGGCGAGGATTTGATCGATCGGCAGGGCCGTCGCCGCGAGCCGGTCGTTCATCTCCACCGCCACCCAGTCGCCGCCGCGCTTGACGGCGTGACGCCGTCGCGCGCGATCGACGACGATCTGGCGCATCGCGCGCGCGGCGACCGCGAAGAAGTGCTGCCGATCCTTCCATCCCATCTCGGGAGCATCTGCGAGGCGCAGGTACGCTTCGTGGACGAGCGCGGTGACGTCCAGTGTCGGTGTCGAGGCGCCGCGCAGACGCTGTCGGGCCATCCGCTTGAGATGGTGGTAGATGAGGCCGAAGAGCGCGTTCATTTCGGCAGGGTCGCCGAATCGTGCCCGGATCAGCTGCTGCGTAATCTCACCCGGCACCGACGGGCCCGGCGGGTCCGATTGAGCGACTCGCTCCTCGTCGTCCGGCATGCTAGCTAGTGGGGTGTACCAGCTATTTCGCGCCAAAATCGCGGGCCCGGTCCCTTTTGCGCGCTGGCAACGTTGCGATTCCTCGAAATATCCAGATATGTCGTCGTCATCGCGCCTTGCCAGCACACAAAATGACCTCGCGATTTGCGCACCAAATAGCTGTTACAGCCCACTACAACCCACAGATGTACCGATCGCCGGTACTGGAAAGGGGATCTGGAGTATAGCAGAGGGTAACGCCGCGAGAGCGAGGGCCAGCCCCTCCCCACTACCGCCGCCGGTCCGCCCGCCCGATGTCCATGTCCCCGTCCGGGGCCCATTTCCGTTTGCATGAGAAGCCGGATACTCCGGCAACCAGCTGAGGGCTCGATGGGTAGAAGTGGTGGAACGAAATGAAGAAGCCAGCGCCGTTGGGCGATGCCAAAGTGAACGCGCACGCTCTGTCCCGGTGAGCAGCGAGCTCCCGTGGGCCACAAAATGAGTCGCCGATTCATCCTTCCCGCGGCGCTCCCTCTGACGTTCGCCGTCCTGGCGGGGGTCGTTTTCTCGAGGGACGGTGCCGTTGCTCCGAACCTGTCGGCCGCCGCGGACCTCGAGGCCTCGACGCCGGGACCTTTCTACGACTACGAGATCATCGCCCGGGAAGGAGATGGCATCGACGCGCTCTCTCGCTACTCCTCCATCAACGACAACGGCTTCGTGGCCTTCACCGGACAGACATCCGTGACACCGCCCTTCGCGGGCGCCGCTCCCCAGTTGGGGGAGGCGTTCTTCCAGGTGGAATCCGGCGGGAGCGCTGTCCTCTTTCTGGAGCTATCCGGGCACCGAAGGCGCCGTCGAGATCGACAACGACAACCAGCTCGCCGTCTTCAGCGGCCGATCGGTGTACCAGAGCGGCGAGCTCCTGCAGTTCGGCTCCAATCTCGTGCTCTGGGACGGAGCGGGAGGCTTCGTCGTCGAAAAGGCGGCCGGAATCTGGTCGATCGACGACCTCGACCGAGCGGCCGCCGAGGTCGAGCCCGCGTTCGTACGTTTCGCTCCCTGGCCCGCTCTCAACAACAAGGGTCAGGTCGCCTTCATTGCGGCGGACGGAACGACGTCGGTGTTCGGTGGCTCGGCGGCCGACCCTTCCGACATTGTCGCCGAGACACTCGTTCTGGCAACGCCGGCCGGGGCCGACTTCCGAGGACCCTTTCACGAGGTCGCCCTCGCCTCGTCGGTCTCGCTCGACGCGGTGGAGGTTCTGTCGCCGTCGATCGCCGTCGACGGGCGTATCGTCGTCCGGCGCGGTCTCGATGACGCGGCGCCAATCGAGGTCTTCGACTACGACTTGACGAGCTCGGAGACGGTCGCGGGCCCATCGAGCTCGTTTACCAAGCTCGGAAGCCGCCCCGCGATCAGCGCCGACGGCCGCGCCGTCGCCTTCGTGGGAGAGCGGGGAGAGGGGCCTGGCCTCTTTCTCGCGCTCGACGACGGGTCGGGGTACAAGTCCACCGACCTCCTCGTGCGCGTCGCAGGTGAGAACGCGTCCGATGCCCGGCCCGAGCTCGGCTACGCTTCCCCGACGACCGTCCTCGATTCCAGCGGAGCTCCCGTCGTCGAGCTTCCGCCCATCTTCTTCGACTCGATCGCCTTCGACCGCCGGCTCGGCGTGACCCACGTGGAGCGGGGAAAGCCCGGGCTCGCGGACGACACCGTCGTCATCGCGTTCATCGGCCGTCCCACGCGAGCGAGCCTCGACAACCCGGCGGTGCCGGGCTCGCCGCTCCTGTTCTCGGCCACGGAAGGCCTCTGGACGGTGCGCGTCGACCTCGAGGAGCTTCCGGGCTCGGGGACCATTGTCGCCCGTCCCCGGAGCGCCCTACCCGTCGCTCAGGTGGGAGACGTGCTCCAGGGACTCCGCATCGAATCCATCGATATCTACGATCCCCTCGCGCTCGCGCTCGGCGACCGCGAGGGGGGAGAGAGCGTTTCGGGGGAGAGGCGATCAGCCGGGTCGCCTTCTCCGCCAATACGAGCGCGGGCCGCATCATCGTGAGGGCAAGCCACCTCGATACCGACGACGACGGTCTTCTCGACCACTGGGAGACGCGCGGCATCGACATGGACGGAGACGGCGGGGTCGACCTGGACCTCGCCGCGCTCGGTGCCAATTCCCTGCACAAGGACATCTTTCTCGAGATCGACTGGCTCGCTCCCCGAACGAGTGGATGGGTAGAGCCCTGGAGCAACGAGCTGCAACCGGGGGTGACCCAGCGTCTGGCCGAGATGTTCGCCTTCGCTCCAGTCGATAACCCCGACAGCAGCACGGGAATCGTCCTCCATGTCGACGCCGGTCCGGGTGAGGATGCCGTAACCGGGATGCCGGTCTCCCGCAACTTCCCCGAGGGAAGCGTGCTTCAGGGAGGTGACGAAGTTCACCCACCCGGTCTTCCCGGACAGCATATCGACGCCGTTCTGAGGACCGGACAGATCGCCCCCCCAGGTGTCGTCGCGGCGCAATTCTCCGATCTCAAGGATTTCTTCTTCGGAACGCAGGACAAACGCGCCCGGGAGCTCGCCTTCCATTACACCATCGCGGCAGACTACGCGTTCTTCGTCGAGAGTGGCGGCAAGCCATACGTCGGAAAGATCCTGGAGGTCGGAGTGACGCCGAACGGGCAATCTTTCTTGAGAGCCGCTCCCGACCCGCCGTCAGAACTCGAACATAGAAGGCTCGTGCTCACGAGCGGAGCGTCGGCCGGACAGATGCGCCCAATCGCGGAACAGCTCTCCTCGGAGCTGGTGCTCGCGACTCTGGACGGCTCGACGGCGTGGAATCCGGTGCCAGGAGACACGTTCGCAATCCTGAAAGGGAACGGTGGGGTCGGGGAAATCGCTTTCCTGTCCAGCGACGCGACCCTGCCAGGAAACGACTTCATCATGAGCCTCGGTTCGTTCGGCGTCCACAACGGAAGACTAGCTAGCTGGTTCGACGAGTGGATGACTCTGGCGCACGAGCTCGGACACAATCTGGGACTCCAACACTGCGGCGTCTCATCTGACGCGGAAGACTGCGACGACGTTGCGACAGGGGTGACGGTGCTCGGCACGGGCCATCCGGCGGTCGTTTCCGAGTCCGGCCTCACGTTTCCCCTTCAAGTCCTGCTGAACAGCCAGCCCTCGAGCCCCGTCGACATCGAATTCTCCGGGGCATTTGGCGAGATCAAGACGATTCCCGGTCGGGTCACGTTCACCCCCGCCGACTGGAACGTCAGGAAGACGATTGAAGTCCATGCCGTCGACGACGACATCGTAAACCCGATCGCCGCAAACGCCGAAGAGGGGTCTGGCGGCTATCACGTGGACGGGCTGGAGCTCGTCGTTACCAGCGACGATCGGTACTTTGACGGCGTCGAAACGGGCCGGGCGACCGTCAACATCTATGACGACGAAAGGCCCGGGTTGATCCCTTTGGTCCCGAAGAGGGATCAGGTCGTGGAAGGAGGTCCGGGGTTGGAGTACAAGATACTCCTGACAGGACCTCCCCGCTCACCAGTCTCGGTCGCGCTCACTGCGCCGCCTCCCGTCGTGCCGTCGCCCAGCACGTTTGTCTTCTCCCCCGCCGACTGGAACGTCCCCCGGACGGTCACTCTCACGGCGGCGCCGGACGGCGTCGAGGATGAGATCGTTCCTATCGTCCGTCACTCCCTGTCGAGCGCGGACGCCTCTTTCAACGGGGTGGGGCTCAACGTCGGGTTCGATTTCAAAGACCGGGAAGGAAAGCCTCGGGTCGTATTCACGGAAGCGGATGGGAAGACGGAGGTATTCGAGGGTGGCGCGGGCGACACAGTCTCGGTCTCGCTCGCGGGACCGCCGTCGTCTACCGTGAAAGTATCGCTCGAGGCCGAGAATGGCGAGATCCTCGTCAGTCCCGATCATCTCGACTTTGGTCCGACCGATTGGAACGTCGCCAAGCCCGTGGCCATCGAAGCAATCGACGACTCACGCGTCGCAGAAGGCGTGCACTGGGATCTCCTCACCGCTGCTCCCGACGGAGGGATCAAAGAGTCGCTCACCGTCTTCGTTTGGGACAACGACTTCGCGCTCGAGCCGGACCATCGTAGCTTGATGAGCTACGCTCACAACTACGGCTCCGAATCCGATACCCGTCCATGACTACGCAGGCCCGGGCCAGCCTCTCTTCGACGAATGGAGCCACCTTCAGCCCGAGTTTTCGAGCGTCTTCTCTCATCTCGGAGACTTCCCCGCAGACTACGCTCCTGGACTCGACATCTCGCTCAAACGCTACATCGAGCTCTTCGGTCACCGTCCCGACGTGGACGGACCGGAGGTGCGCATCCTCGGTCCCGGCTCCGGGCTCGAGGTGCCGGCCTCGTCGGGACTGAAAGTCCGGGTTCTCGCCCGGGACGCGGAGAGCCGGATGGGGGGGGTGAGCTTTCTCGCCGACGTCGACGGCGACGGAGCCATCTCCTCCTCGGAGCGCATCGAGGCTACGGAAGTGAGCCTCGACGTCTGGGAAGCCGACATCACCGGCCTCTCCGGCCCTGCGGGATTCCGCGGCGTCCGTGTTCTCGCCGAGGATATCGCCGGAAACTATACTCTCGAGGATCTGGACTTCGACGTCGTTCCCGACGCGGGCAACGAGCCGCCCCTCGCGGCGGACGGCTTCGTCACCACACAGCAGGACACGCCGGTCGCGCTCTCGCTCTCGGCGGCGGATCCGAATGGCGGCCCGCTCTCCTTCGCAATCGTCACTCCGCCGGCGAACGGCGCCCTCAGCGGGACTCCGCCCCAGCTCGTCTACACGCCCACCGCCAGCTTTTCCGGATTCGACCACTTCACCTTTCGAGCGAACGACGGCCTCGCGGATTCCAACGCCGCCACCTGGACCGTCATGGTGGGAGACGTGAACGGACCCCCGGTCCTCACGGCCCCGCCGGCAATCTCTCTCGATGAGGGCGAGACGACGACCCTTGGCATCTCCGCCTCCGATCCCGACGGCGATGCGCTCTCTCTCGCCGTCGAGGGGCTACCCGCGTTCGCCAGCTTTTCGGATAAGGGCGGCGGCTCGGGAAGCCTCATCCTCGCGCCCGGCCGTGCCGACGTCGGCTTCCACACGTTCGACGTGACTGCTTCCGACGGGCTCTTCACGAGCCGCGCCGTCGTTTCGGTCACCGTTCGAAGAGTCGACGCCCCGCCCGTCCTCGCTCCAATCGGAAACCTCACCTGTCTCGAGGAGTTCACCTGCACCTTCTACATACGGGCGTGGGACGCCGACGAGGAGGCCCTCGTCTTTTCCGCTTCGGGACTCCCCGCGTTCGCGACGTTCGTCAATCTCGGAAGCGGGAAGGCCCGGCTCACACTCGAGCCGCAGTACACGGTGGACGCGGGAGACTACCCCGACGTGACCGTGAACGTTTCCGACGGCGAGCTCACGGCATCCGAGACGCTCTCCATCCACGTGGAGGGAGACTCCGGCGCGCCCACCCTCCAGAGAGTCATTCCTCCCGATGGCTCGACGTTTCTCCGAGACCTGAGGGAGATCGAGGTGACGTTCGACGAGCCGCTCGACCCCGACACCGTCTCCGCGGATACGTTTCACCTGACTGCCAATGGAACGCCCGTGACCGCGCTCGCAATCGAGCGCAGGGTCTTCGACTCCCGGGTCGTCCTCACGTTCGAGCCACTCGCCCCCGCTTCGTACGAGCTCACCATCGACGCTCCCGCGGTCACCGACCGCTCGGGAAACCCGCTCGGAGACGCGCCCCTCGCCGCCAGCCGGTTCACGCTCGTGGACCGCGCGGGAAGCTCCAGCTCTCTTTTCCCGACCGAGTTTACGAGAGCGCGTCCAACAACGTGCTCGCTTCGGGCGATCTCGACGAGGACGGAAACGTGGATATCGTGACCGGGGGCACGATCACGACGGCATTTTTCGGAAACGGAGACGGCACCTTCGCCGAGGGGGCAGGTCTCCTGGGATTCTCCTATAACCTCGCCCTCGGAGACGTGAACGGCGACGGACACCTCAATCTCGTAACCCTCGAGGGAGGCTCGCACATCGTCACCTGCCGTCTCGGAAGCGGCGACGGTACGTTCGGAGCGCCCGTCTCGGAATTGCCCGTGTCGTCGAACCTCGCCAATCTGGTCCTGGGCGACGTGGACGGCGACGGCGTTCTCGACGTCGTGACGTCGGACAGCAGTGCAAATCTCTGGCTCTTGAAGGGCGGCGGGGACGGTTCGTTCACGCCGGTCATCTCGGTTAGCGGCAACAGGCCGCTCGCCCTCGGGGACGTGAACGGTGACGGTTATCTCGACGTCGCGACCATGAACCGGAATATCGCCCAGGTCGCGGTTTACCTGGGAAATGCCTTCGGTTCCCTGGGCGTTCCCACGCTCTACGATCTGCCTACGATTCCATGGGCGCTCGCGATCACGGACCTCGACGAAGACGGACACCCGGAGATCGTCGTTGCCGCAGGGGGGAACGTTCCGAGCGTGCATGGCTCCGTGTACGTTCTTCGCAACAACGGCGACGGGAGCTTCAGCGCGGCCACGGCGCTGGACGTACCCGCTACCGTCGAATATGTGAGTCTAGAGGTCGACGATTTGAACGGCGACGGGCATCTGGACCTGATGGCGGGAGTCTCGACCTTCAACGAGGTTCTGGTGAAGCTCGGAAACGGGGACGGAACGTTCGGCGCATCCGCGACCTATGGCGCCGTTATCGACCCCTCGGCGCTGAGCGCGGAGGATTTCGACGGCGATGGGGACCTCGACCTGGCGGTAAAAGGAGGCAGCTCTTCGAGCCGGAATTTCGAGGTGCTCTTCGGAAATGGAGATGGAACGTTCCCCGTCCATCCCGACTATCCCCTGGATCAGCAGACCGCGCGATCCATCGATCTGGCGGACGTCGATGGCGACGGCGACCTCGATGTGGGGGTAGCCTATTCCGGCATCACCGCCACGGATCAGGGGTACGTCTCGGTCCTCCTCGGGAACGACGACGGCAGCTTTGCCGCACCTCTGACCTACCCCGCCGGGCTCCGCTCGTCGTTCGTTCGATTCCGGGACCTGAACGGGGACGGGACGCTCGACCTCGTCGTCGCCAACGAGGGCTCCGGCCTCTCGGTATTGCTCGGCGCGGGTGGCGGGATGTTCGGACCCGCGACCCAGTACGGCACCGGGCTGTTTCCGGCGGGCTTCGACGTCGGGGACGTGGACGGAAACGGCACGCTCGACGTGGTCGTGGCGCATCGAGGCGGTGGGCTCACCGTCCTTCCCGGAAACGGGGACGGCACGTTCGGCTCGGGCGCGAGCCTCTTCTCGTCGACGGATTTCTCGTCGGTCGCTCTCGGCGATGTCGACGGCGACGGCGTCCTGGACATTGCTGCCAAGTACTCCAGCTATGCCTTCGTGGCGGTGAGTCTCGGAAGCGGGGACGGCTCGTTCGCCCCGATGTCGCAGCTCGCCACAGGAAACCGCGACGGCGACGTCCTCTTTGCCGACGTCGACGGCGACGGCGATCTGGACCTCGCGACAGGGAGCAGGAACTCGGGCATAGGAGACGGAAAGAATTTCGTCTCGATCCTGCTCGGAAACGGAGACGGGAGCTTCGCTCCCCACGTCGACTACCTCATGGGAGAGCGCCCGGGAAGCATCGCCATCGGCCGCGTCGATGACGACGCGTTCGTCGATATCGTCTCTGCTCACCCCGACCAGGACACCGTCTCGGTCCTGCTGGGGCTCGGAGACGGGACCTTCTCGAACCGGACCACGTATGACGTGGGGCATCGACCCAACTCCGTGGCTCTCGGTGATTTGAACGGTGACGGCAAGCTCGACTTCGTGACCGTGAACGAATCGACTCCGTCTACGAGTGCGCTTCTACCGGGGACAATCTCGCCTCGCCTCCAGGAGGGAGGAAGCGGAGGGGCGGGCTCGGGACCGCCGGAAACGAATGCCGGGCCGGATCGCACCGTCGAGGCGGGCTCGGTGGTGACGCTCGACGGAAGCGCCTCGACGAGTCCTTCGGGAGGAGCGCTCGAGCTCGAATGGATACAGACAGCGGGCCCGGAGGTCTTCCTCTCCGGCGCTCGGTCTGCGACGCCGAGCTTCGTTCCTTCCGTGCTCGGTGAGTACGGATTCCAGCTCACGGCGACCTCCGACGGCGCGAGCTCGACGGACGACGTTCTCGTCACCGTCGTGGGAAGACCCGACCTGGCTCTGACCGTCGTCGACGGGCGGACCGCGGTCGTGCCCGGACAAAGTTTCACCCGAACCCTCACCGTCACCAACGAAGGCAACGCCCCCGCGACCGGCGTTCGCCTCGCCGACGAGCTTCCGCTCCATACCGTTTTCGAGAGCGCGAGCGACGGCGGCAGCGCGATCGGCCACACGGTCGCATGGCCGGAGCTCTCGCTCGCACCGGCCGAGACGGCCGTGAGGAGCGTAACTCTCACGGTGGCGTCGAGCTTCCCCTCGGGAATCGCCGAGCTGACCCATACGGCCTCGGTTGCCGACGACGGCGCTCTCGGGGCCGATCCGACGCCGGACAACAACGTCTCGGTGGACACGAACGAGCTCGTGGCCGCCCCGGACCTCGCCGTCGGGATCGACGACGGCAAGGCCCGCGCCGTTCCCGGCGAGAGCTCGACCTACGTCGTCACCGTCGGAAACTCCGGAAGTCAAGAGGCGACGGGCGCCCTTCTTCGGGTCGCTGTTCCCCCGCACGCGAGTCTCGTATCGGCGAGCGACGGTGGGGTGCTCGTGGACGGCTCGCTCGCCTGGCCCGCGTTTCCGATCGCGGCGGGAGCGACCGTCGTCCGTACGTTTACCGTGCGGCTCGACGACGCGTGGCCGTATGGGTCAGGCGAGGTGCGGGCGAGCGCGACCGTCGGCGACGACGGCGCCAACGGCCCCGACTCACGGATCGACGACAACTTCACCAGCGACGTCGACGCCATCCTCCTCCCCGACCTCGCCGTATCGATGGACGACGGCGTCGACGTGGCTGTTCCCGGGACGAGCACGACGTACCGAGTCCAGATCACGAACCGGGGGCACGACACCGCTAGCGGGATCGCCGTGACGGATACGCTTCCTCCCGGGGCCGCTTTCGAGTCGGCGAGCGATGGAGGTCTCGTTTCGGGAGGCGACGTCCTCTGGCCTCCCTTCGATCTCGCTCCCGGAGCGAGCGCTCTTCGAACAGTGACGATCCACGTAGACGATCCCCTCGACACCGTCATCGAGAGTCTCACCAATACCGTGGCGGTTCGCGACGACGGAGCCCACGGCCCCGATCCGACGCCTGAGAACGATGTCGCTCGCGATACCAATCGGGTGAGCCGTCCACCGACCTCGCCATCACCCAAGCGGTCTCGGCGGAATCCCGCGTTCGTGGACGAAGAGCTCGACCTACACGTTAGAGATTGCGAATCTCGGCGCCGAGACCGCGACGGGAGTCACCGTCGTCGATTCTGCTGCCCCTTCGGGCAACGTTCGTTCGCGCGACGCCGAGTCAGGGCTCCTGCGGGTCCCAGCCGATTCTCTGCTCTCTGGGAGATCTTGCCGCGGCGAGAGGGCGACCATCACTCTCGTCGTCATCCCGACCAGACCGGTACCCTCTCCAACGACGCGACGGCCACGAGTACGACCGCGGATCCGGGCGGCGCGAACAACCACACCTCGCTCGCGACCCAGGTCGACGAGCGAGCTCCGAGCTGGACGTTCACGGACGCGGCGGCGCACGCGGATCTTCGCGACTCCGGGGGCGAAGAGCGGAGGACTCGCCTGGTGCGACTTCAACCAGGACGGATTCCTGGACATCCTCGTCAACGCGGGCGACGAGACGAACGAGGACGGCCGGAGCTATTGTACTTCAACGACGGCGATCGAACCTTCACCGAAGTCACGGCCACCCACGCCGCGGGACTATCCCGCAGGCGCGCCTCCCGAACCGCCATCTGCGGTGATCTGAACGGTGACGGCTACGCCGACCTCGCCAGGAACGATCAGGGAGTCGTGGAGATCTACCTGAACCGCGGCCCTCTCGCCTCTCCGCCCTTTTCCTTCGGCGACGATCACCAGAGCCCGAGCCAGACGTTCACATCCCTCGAAGGAGGCATGAGTGCCGAGGGCATGGGGCTACTCGATTTCGACCGCGACGGCGACCTCGATCTCGTCCTGGACAACAGCGCTTTCGGGATCGACCTGCTGATGAACGACGGTGCCGGACGATTCGTCCACGGGACGCCCGACGCCGACACCCGCGGGCTGCCGGCGACGGCGGGGAGCGGAGACTTCCTCGCCGTCGGCGACTACGACGTCGACGGCTTCGTAGACGTCCTCGGCCGCGAGCGCGATCAGATCGACCTCTGGCACAATCGAGGTGACGGCACCTTCGAGCCGGGCGAAGGCCTCGACGAGCAGGCCGACGAGGCCAACAAGGGCGGCGTTGCTTTCTGCGACTTCGACGCCGACGGAGACTTCGACGCCGTCTGGACCGACGCCGGAGTGAGCCAGAATCTGGCGCAACCGGGATGGGGTGTTCGAGCCGACGGGAGAGCCGTCGACCTCCTCCGGAGCCGACCTGAGCGCTCTGGACCTCGATGGCGTCGCCTGCGCCGACGTCGATTCGGACGGTGACGTCGACTTGTTCCTCGGAGCGTCTCAGGGGCCGAGCCTTCTCTTCGTAAATCGGACCGTTCGCGGAGTCGATGCGCCTCTGGAGTTCGATTTGGACAACCATGGAATCGACGTTCAGGCCCACGCCGAAGGACTGGCGTTCGCGGACTACGACCGCGACGGAGATCTCGACCTCGTCCTGAACGTCGACGGGGGCGCGAACCAGCTCTGGGAGAACAACGAGAACGACGCCGGAGACGACCGCTACCTCGCGGTGCGGGCCCTCACCTGTCTCGGCGGCGGTCGCTACCGCGACGACATCGGCGCCGTCGTGCGGCTGTTCGCGGGCGACGGTCTCACCCCGGCGGGTCCGGCCCAGCAGGTGGACGGAGGCAGCGGACATGGATTGCAGAGCCCGAGCACGGTCCACTTCGGCCTGCCATCCGGTCCCGCGGAGGAGTACGTCGTGAAGGCGCGGTTCACCAACGGGGTGACCGTCGAGCGATCCGTCGTTCCGGCGGAATTGGGGGAGTATCAGCTCCTTGCCGTCAAGAACTGCGGGGGCGAGGATCAGCCCCCGAAGGCCTTCGACCTCTTGTTGATCGTGGACGGCCCGGCGACGATCAATCTCGTGGCTTTCGACCCGGAAGGGAACCCGCTCAACTTCGAGATCGTGGATGGGCCGGCGGTCGGCACGCTCACGCCGACGGGACCGGGGCCGACTTTCGAATACGTTCCCGAAGCCGGTTTCGCGGGAGACGTTTTCACGTATCGCGTGAGCGACGGAAAGCTGGAATCGAACGTGGCCCGCGTCGTCCTGAAGCCGGCCCACCCGCCGTTCGGGGAAGCGGCGGCGCTCGTGGGACTCGCGACGCCGGGAGGCAAAAAGGGCGGAGTCGCCTGGTGCGACTTCAACGAGGACGGAGCCCTCGACCTCCTCGTGAACGGCGACGAGCGGAGCTACCTCTACTTCAACGAGAACGGTACGTTTGCCGACGTGACCGCGAGCCACGCCGAAGGTCTCCTACAGGAGGCGCTCGGCCTCTCGACCATCTGCGGCGACCTCGACAACGATGGCCACGTCGACTTCGCCCGGAACGCGCCCGATCGGATCGAGATTTACCTGAACCGCGGCCCCGACGCCGATCCTCCCTGGAGCTTCGGTAAGCCGCCCCATCAAAGACCGAACCAGGTCATCGACAAGATGCTCGGCGGAATGAACACCGAGGGAATGGGATGGCTCGATTTCGACGAGGACGGCGACCTCGACCTCGTCGTCGACAATCACGAATACGGGATTAATTCTTCGCAAACAACCACAACGGGCACTTCCAGCAAGTCACGAAGAATCAGCGGACGCTCGGTCTTCCGAAGGAGGCGACGAGCGGCGACAATCTCGCGGTCGGCGACTTCGACGCCGACGGCTGGGTGGATATCCTGGATCGCAAAGAGGGCCAGCTCGACCTGTGGCGGAACCTCGGCGATGAGACGTTCGGGCCCGTGGCGAGCTTCGACGCCCAAGCCTCCGACGGCGACAAGGGCGGCGTCGCTTTTTGCGACTTCGATCTCGGATGGCGATCTCGACGTGTTCTGGACGGACGCCGATACCAGTCAGATTTGGCGGAACGACGATGGCAGGCTTCCGCCACCGGAGAGCCGTCGACATCATCGGGAGTCGACCTGTCCGCCGAGAACCTCGAAGGGGTCGCCTGCGCTGACGTGGACAACGACGGCGACCTCGACGTCTTCGTCGCCGCGTCGCGAGGGCCGAGTCACCTCTTCTTCAATGAGACCACCCCCGGCAGCGACAGCCCGCTCGCCTTCGTCCGCCGGAATCTCACGATCGACGTAGACGCGGACGCAGGGGCGGTCGCCTTCGCCGACTACGACGAAGATGGGGACGAAGACCTTCTCGGTGAGCGTCGACGGAGGCGACAACCAGCTCTGGAAGAACACGACGGATAGCGACAGCTTCCTCTTCGTCCGTGCCCTGCGCTGCCTCGACCGGGACGGCCATCGCGACGACATCGGGGCGACCGTTCGGCTGTTCGCGGAAGACGGGATCACTCCGGTCGGTCCGCTCCAGGAAGTGAACGGCGGAAGCGGCTTCGGCTCACAGAACTCCGCGTATGTTCACTTTGGCCTTCCTCTCGGAGCAGAGCAAATGTATGTCGCGGAGGTGGCTTTCGTGGGAGGTCCCGTCGTCCGTCGTACGGTGCTCCCGGCAGAGCTCCCGGAGCATCTGCTCGTCGTCAAGAGCTGCCACAACGGCCATCGCGACGAGGAGCAAGAGTGCCGCGATCGACATCGCTCCGAAGGGTCCGGGCACAAGAAACGATACGGAAACGGAGACGGAGACGACGGACGGCGCCACCGGTATCCTTGAGGCGTCTTCATCCTATCTTCTAGCTTCACTTGTAGGGTTCGAGCTCCCACACGTCCGACTGCTCGCTTCCGTCGGCCCAGGTCCAGGTGATCTTCTGGTACGTGAACGATACGTGCTCGCGAACCTCGTGCGCCTGGTTGCGCCGGGTGGGGGTCTCCTCTTGCGATAGGGAATAGCTGGAGACGTGCATCAGGAGCTCGAGGGTGTAGTAGAGCTTCATCGGGCTGGTCCGACCGCTCTGGCGAAAGGACTCCACGCGGACGCTGTAGAGGATGACACCCTGGAGAAACTGTTCCATCAAGAGGGGCGAGCCGGAGTCGATCGGCTTCGTCACGAGGACAGGCTTGTGCTGGCGCTTGCCGGTTGGCAGACCGCTCGCCGGGTCTCGAGGCGAGATGATCTCGTGGGAAAATCCGGGCAATCTCCATCGTCTGCTCTTTGCCGCCGACATTGGAGTATCAGGACGTGCCGCGTGGGCACGGTGCCGACGAGAGACGCATCGACGGACCCGGCGGCCGCCCGGGACGGATCCGCGCGGAACAAGGCCGCGGCGGCGAGACCGGAGATCGGCGAGAATGATGAAGACGGGTGCTCTACGAATGGACACAGGAATCCCCTCCTTGTTTCGAAATCATGTCGTCACCGGATGGGGGTAGCAGGAGCCTACCATCTGCGGGCGGAACCCGACAAGCACGGGCGTCGAGGCGACGGACCCCGGGCTACAGCGTCGAAAGCCTGTCTCCGATGCCCGTCGAGCGTTCCACGCTTCGTTCAATCGCGGCGACGACCGACTCTTCCGGCCGAGGATCGTCACCGATTTCCGGGCGCGGGTAAGAGCGGTGTACAGAAGCTGACGAAACAGGAGCGGGTGGCCGGGCTCCGGGAGAACCAGCGCCACGTGATCGTGCTCCGAGCCCTGGCTCTTGTGGACGGTCGTGGCGTGGGCGAGGGCGACGTCGGCGAAGCTACCCCTTCGATCGAGCCAGGGGCGGCCGTTTCTCCCCGCGAAAACGAGTCCGCCCGGGTAGCAGAGGCCCGGCTCGCCGTTGACGAGCCCACGGTCGGGGTCGTTTTTCAGGGCAATGACCGGCTGGAGAGGCTGGCCGCGGTCGAGTATGCCATTGACCCGATCGACGTCGGCGTTGGTCACCGCGAGAACGCGCTGGCGATGGAGGAGCGACAGAAGCGAGCCGATACCTTCGAAGGCAGCGTCGTCGAAGGAAGTGCCGAGCCGCTCCGCGCGCTGGAAGAGCTCGGCCGTCGCGACGCGCTCTTCGTACCAACGGTCGAGGAACGCTTCCTCCTCCGTCTCGAGAAGCTCCACGCCCTCGAAGCGGACGTCGGCGGCGCTCCCTCGCACCGCGATGGAATCGGAGGCGCGGGAATCGGGGTGAAACAGGAGCTCGGCGTTCACCGAGTTCACGTGGTGGGCAACGACGAGAAGGTTCCGCCCCCCGGAATCTTGGGATCCGTGCGGTGGCTTTCCCCGAGCTGGATGGCGCCTTCCGTCCGGTGCAGCAGGTCGCGAAAGACTCCTCCCGCTTCGATGGAAGGGAGCTGGTCGGCGTCGCCCAGGAGAACGAGCTTGGCGTCGTCGGGAAGTGCGCACAGGAGCCGATTCATGAGCTCGAGGTCGATCATCGAGGCTTCGTCCACGATGACGAGTTTCGCGAATAGAGGGCGGGAGACGAGTCGATGGAGGGTCCTCGCCTCGGGAACCGTTTCGAGGAGCGCGCGGTCGACGGGACCGGGCTCGGGCACTGCGGCCAGGCCTTCCCTCAACGCTTCGTCCATCCGCCGAGCCGCTCTTCCCGTGGGAGCCGCCAGGGCTACGTCCTCGACGGCCGCTCCGAGTCTTCCGAGAACTCGCAGGATCGAGACGACGATCGAGGTTTTGCCCGTACCGGGGCCGCCCGAAACGAGGGTCAGGGGCCGGGTGAGCGCGGTCCGAATGACGTGTTGCTGCTCGGTCGAGAGGCGAATCGGCTTTCCCCGGATGACGGGGCGATGGGCGAGAACGGAGTCGAGGGCGTCGAGAATGTCCCCGTAGTCGGAGCGCTCGGCCTTGACCATCAGGCGCGCCTTGAGGCGCTTCGCAATCTCGCATTCCTGCTGATGGACGCGCTGATGATAGAGATAGTCACCGTCGCGCGTGAGCGGCTTGAAATCGCCGGGCCGGCCCACGAGCACCGCCCCGGGACCTGCCTCGTTGTCGAGAAGAGACAGGGCGACGGATGCGAGCTCCTCTCCCGCACCGAGCTCCCGGAATCTCGCGGCCAGCGCGGGAAGATACAGACGGGTGCTACCTTCCTGGAGTCCCGCGAACGTCGCGACGACGAGCACCTCGAGCGCCTCGCGGTCCCGACTCGTGCCGCCCTCCATCAGTCGCGCGAGCTCCCACGCGAGATAGACCGTCCACTCGCCCAGATTTCTCTCGCGCACCGCATCGACGAGCGGGCGTGGAAAGGGAGTGGCTTTGGCTTCGGGGAGTCCGAGGCGCTCCCGAACCGAGCCGTTGGGCGTGAGCCGAGGAGCGAGCTTCAAAGCCTCTTCTCCCTCGAGAGTTGATCGCGCCACTGCTGGACCCGGTCCCAGGAGGGCCGCTCGAAATAGATGCCGCTCCGGGGCATACCCCGGAGGAAACAAAACACGACGCCTCCGAATCGAGCGCGATGGTCGGCGTCCTTCTCGACACCGAGCATCTTCGCCACCGCCAGGGCGTAGATCTTCATCTGAAGGCGGTAGTTCCGCTCCACCTGTTGCTCGAGCGCTCGTTCGCTCCAATGGGGGAGAGCATCGCTCTTCCAGTCGCACAGATACACGAGCCCGTCGTGCTCGAAGACGAAGTCCACGAATCCCTTCACGAAACCGCGCTCGGACTCCGGATCCGCGGTTTCGGCCCGTGGATAGGGATAGACGAACTCGACTTCGCGTACGAGCTTCGACGCCGAGCGAAACCCTCCCTCCATCGTCGTCTCTCCGAGACGAACCGGTGAAGCGAGTGCGGTATGGACGAGACGCTCGGCCTCGGGGCGGAACCGCCGGTCGATCCCGTTCCTGCGCATCGCCCTCGATACGGTTCTCTTCACGTCGTCCCTCTCTCTCCAGGACTCGAGGCTGGGACTCTCCTCGAACGTCTCGAAGGGGATGGTCTCCAGAATTTCGTGGAGGCAGCAACCGCTCGCCGTACCTCCCGGCAAGAGGCCCGTCGTCGAGGACAGCTCCGGAACCGCGTCGAGAATCCGCTGGCTCTTCGAGGGGAGCACGGTATCCACCCCGCAAGGACTTCATGCGGCTGTAGGAAGTCGTGACGAGGCCCCGATGGCGTTCTCGAAGAGCATCGAACACCGCTTTGCCGTCGTTCTCCTCCAGAAGCTCTTCGGGCGGTTTCCAGGAGGCGAGAGCGAGAGCGAGAGCGAGCTCCTGCTCGCCCGGCTCGCTCCACCCGGTGGCGTTCGGAACCGGTTGGATTTGGAAGACACCGAGCAGAATCCTGGAGCCGGCCGTGAAGCTCTCCATAGCAGCCGCGCTTCGCGAGAACGTCGGGAACGAGCGGGAGATACAGGCGCGCTCTCGCCCGGGTGAGAGCCACGTAGAGGAGACGCTGGTCTTCCTCCCGTTTCTCCTGCTCGATGGCAGCCCGTATTTCCGCCGGCGCTCGACGATTCTCACCGATGAAACCGCGGCGCTGGTCTTTGACGTGGTAGGCGTGGACCGTCGACGGTGCCGTACCGGAGAAGGCGTAGAGGAACACCACCGACGCTTCGAGACCCTTCGACATGTGGATCGTCATGATCCGGACCGCGTCGCCGTCCTCGAGCCGCATGACGTTCTTGTCATTTCCCGGAGGCAAGGCGCGGGCGTCGATGTAGGCGTCCAGCGTTGTCACGACCTCTCTCAGAGTCGGTCGGGTCCGGAGCGCTTCCTCGAGGAGCGTATCCATGATTTGAACGAGGTTGTCGAGCCTTCGCTCGCCCCGGGACGAGAAGAGCTCTCTTCGCAGGACACCGCTGTCCTCGAGCACCCGGGTGAACAGTGCCTCGTAGCTCCAATCGTCCGCGAGCACTCTCCACTCCGAAACGAGCCGCATCAAGGGATGCTCGGCGGGAACGTCGAGAGCGTTCCCCCCGAGCTGTCCCAGCGTCAGCCCGAAAAAGGACGTCATCCACGCTCTCACGAGCTTCGATTGAATCTTCGGGAGCCTCGAGGGCGGCGAGAAGATCGCGCACCTCCTCGGCCTCACGGGACTGGAACAATCCTTCCTTCTTGTAGAAGCAATGCTCGATGCCTCGGCTATCGAGGGCGCTCGCGATTCTCTTCGGCCTCACGATGGGTTCGGGTCAGCACGAAGACGTCCGACGCGAGAATCGGTCGCTCTTTCCCTCGTTCTCCGAAGCTGAGCCGTTTGTCCCCCTCGCCCAGGATTCTGCGGATCTCGTCGGCGATTCCGAGGGCGAGAACGCGCCGGGCATCGTCGCCTTCGGCACGGAGAAGGACCACCGGCGGTCTCGGAGCTCCGTCGCTTCCGGAGAGACTCAGCTCGGGACGTCCCGCGCGGAGAGGACGGTCGTAGCGCACCAATCCATCGAAAAACGGATGCTCCGCCTTCTGGTCGAAGATTTCGTTCAGCGCCTCGACCAGTTCCGGAGTGGCGCGGAAGCTCTCGACGAGCGGGACGACCGTCGACCTCGTCACCAGCGCCCTCTTGGCGCGGAGGTAGACGTGGACGTCCGCGCCCCGGAAGGAGTAGATCGCCTGCTTGGGATCTCCGACGAGACGGAGGGGATGGTGGCCGGCGGTGTCGAAGAAGACTCGCTTGAAGATGCTCCACTGCGTCTCGTCGGTGTCCTGGAACTCGTCGATGAGAACGACCCGGTATCGGGATTGAAGCAGGCGGATGAGCTCCCCTCCGTTCGGGCCGTCGAGAGCTTCCGCCATCAGGGTGAGCATGTCCTGGTAGTCGTAGCGGCCGGTCTCCTGCTTGTACCGCCGAAGCCGTTCGAGGACGGGTGGCAGGAATTTCTCGGCTACGGCAGCACCGAGTGGTACGGCGGCGCGATCGAGAGTGCTCGCGGGAGCGAGGAGCGATTGCACCTTGTCGCCCAGATAGGAGAGCTCGACGCTCTCGAGCTCGGCGAGCAGCCCCGCGATGCTCGGAGCGTCGATCGCCGCCTGGAGCCCGAGCAAGTTTCGCCGGGCTTTCGCGAGGGAGCTCCGCGGGACGAGCTCGGGGAGCCTGGATGCGATCTCGCGAAGATCGGGAAACGCTGCCACGGCCCGCGCGATGGCCTCCGGGTCCGGAGGTGGGCCGAGAGGTGCCCTGAGCCGAGAGGCGCGGTAGAGAAGCTCCTCGAGCTGATCGACGCTGGACTTCTTGATCTCGAGCCAGGCCGACAGGAACGGCTCGAGCGCCGGGTCGCGCGTCAAAACGCTGCGGAGGACATCGGTTAAAGCGGCCGAGAAGAGACGCCTCTCGTCGACGTGCTCGCGCTCGAACAGGCTCCCGCTCAGGAACGGGTTCGCTTCCAGAATCCCGTTGCAGAAGGAGTGGATGGTGCCGATCGAGGCCGAGTCGAAATCGGCGAGCGCCTCCTCGAGACGCTGCCGGGCCTCCGGGCTCACGACCCAGCACTGGTCCACCGAGAGCCGCGTCGTCGTTTCGCGGAGGGCAAGGAGCTCTTCGAGCTTCTCCCGCACCCGGCGCTCCAGCTCGGCCGCCGCCTTCTCGGTGAAGGTAACGATGAGGATCTCGCTGATGCGTACCCCCTGAGCGAGGATCAGAATCCACCACCAGATGCTCGAGGGTGTGGGTCTTTCCCGTACCCGCGGCGGCCTCGACGATGGCGTGGCCGTACTCCGGGATATGGAGGAGAGCCTCCGGCTTCGGGTAGCGCGGGTCACGGATCAAGAGGCCTCTCCCGGCGGTACGAGAATCTCGAAATAGAGTCCAAACCGCCTCCGGATGAGCTCGGCGCGCGTTTCGTCGTCGGGAGGTTGATAGTCCTCGGGATGGGCGACGGGCCCATACGCCGTGCTCGTCCGGGAGAGCTTGACGTGGTTCCTCTCGCTGAAAACGCTTTCGCATGGCAGGAGGTACTCGTGGGTGCCGGAGAGCAGGTCGGCGAGGAGCTCCTGGAGATAGCAGAGCGCCTTCTCACGGGCGACGGGAGCGAAACGGATTGCCGTCGCTCGGGCTTCACCTCGCGGCGGAGCGTTGATGGCGAAAAAGAGGTACGGTTCGTCCCGGGAGAGTCCCGCGGCGGACGCGTACAGGTGATCGAGAAAGCCCTTCAGCGAATCTTTCTGGGGGTGGAATCGATCCGGGTCTTTCGATACAAGGCGCAAAAGAGCCCTGGGTACCGCGAGCCGGAGAGCGGGACTTCTGCCGAGCTCGACCCGTCTTCCGTTCACCGTTAGAACCAGAGGAGGATCTTCCGTCTCTTCACTTCCCTCCACCACCGGCTCGTTCCCGTTGGTCAGCTCTCGAAGCCCGTTCTGCCAGCTGGAGAGCACCTCGAGATTCCGGCGCCTCTCGGAATCCCCGAGTATCCCGGTCGCGGTCGCGCCACGCATCTCGTAGCGTTGGGCCACTTGGTCGTAGGCGTCGGCCCCGGAGCCGCGGCGAAACGCCTCCACGAGGAGACGATGTCGATCGAGCGCAGTTGCCTGGAACCGCTCGTTCTCGCGATCGAGCTCGGGCGCGAGCGGCGATCCCGGATCGCGCATCCGCAGGTGAAAGCGGGCCGACGCCTGGAGCGGGCACTCGAGAAACGCGCGCAGCATCTCGAGACGAAGCGACACCGTCTGCGGGAGGACGCTCGCGCGGGCTGGCAGAGGCGGAGGACAAGAGAGCGACTCGAGAACGATCTGCGGCAGCTTCGGTTTGAGCCGGGCGAGAGGTGGAAGACGGGCTCCTCCGAGCTGCGAGCGCAAATGCTCGCCCAGAGACCGCGCTCTTTTCTCTCTCGCCGCTTCCGGAATGGCTCTCCGGGTTCTGGGATCCTCCCAGCGGGGCGAGACGTGGCTCCGGATGGCGATCTCGCCCTCGGAAACGTACCCCCTGGCAAGGGTCGAACGCAGATCGGAGACGACCGACGAAGGCGAGAGGCGCTCGCCCGTCAGCTCGTCCCGGCAGACGTAAGACAGATAGAGGCGATCCCGAGTCGAGAGAAGCGTCTCTAGAAACAGATAGCGATCGCGATCCTTCAGACCCACGTCACCGGCGCGGCGATGGGCGCTACGAAGGTCGAGGTGGTCTTTCGAGTCGGACTCGGGGAAATGGCGCTCGCCGAGGCCGGCGACGAACACCACCCGAAACGGAATGGCTCTCATGGGGAGGAAGCTCGAAACGACGACGCCGTCGACGAGGTACTGTCCTCGGCTTCCCGAAAGCGCCCGGACCGCACTCGCTGCCAAATCGTAGGCGACTCGATACGGCACCTTCCTTCCCCCGAGAGTCATTTCTCCGATTCGACGAGATCGCTCGAAGGCACCGTCTGAGAACGCGGTCGTCCGCCTCGGAACCAGGCTCGAGATAGGTCGTGACAAAAGCGCCGACGAAGTCCATCCAGGCAGGGAGAGTCATCTGCGCTCGAAGGGCAGCCTTGGCGTCCGCGAACAAAGAGCGGAGGAAGACGCCGAAGCTTCCCTCGCTCTTCATGGCGTCGCGGGGAACTTCCTCCGGAAGATAGGCGTCGCCCATCTCCACGCCGCCGGTCTCACCACCGCGCGGGCGAAACAACCTTTCCTCCCCCGACCGCTCGCCAGCGAGAAACTGTCCCAAAGCGAGTCGAATGAGACCCTGGTCCCAGTTGAGGACGTCTTTGTCGACGTACGTACCCTCGAGGTCGTGCCGGTCCGCGCCGCGGACGATTCCGAGAGCGTCGCACCAGCGAATCCAGTCGCTGGAGCTCGCATCGGGAAACGAGGCGAGGACGACGGGGTGAGTGACGAGACGCAGAATCGACGGCCGCGTGAACCCACCGAGAGGTACGGCGAGGAGAAGCTCGATCGCCTCCGCGAGCCGGCTCTCGCCCGCTATCGGAAGATCCACGATGTTGTGAGGAATCTGGTGGGCTTCGCGGAAGACCGAGCCCACCAGCGCCTGATAGCGCTCGGCGACCGAAGGCGCGAAGAGGAGCGCGATGTCGTTGAAGCGCAGGTGCTTTCCTTCGTCTCGCGATAGAAGCGACCAGATCTCCGAGGCGATGACCTCGAGCTCCCGCCGAACGCTCCCGCATTCGAGCAAGACGATGCTCTCGTCGCCGCCCGACTCGGCGGCTCTCGGGACCGCGGTCCGCTCGGGCTTGCGGGAGACGATGTCGCGCTGCAGCCGATGGAGGAGGCTATTACCCTCCGGTTCTTTCATCCGGGGAACGAGCTCACATCCCGTGAGCGCGTTCAGGAGCCTCAGGCTCTCGCGACCCGGTTTTCCCCAGCTCCGAAGAGGAAGCATCTCACCGGCATTGGCGAGCCGGAACGGGTTGTCCAGGCTGAACATTTCGCCGGGCCCCAGAATCGCTTCCTCGCCTCTCGTAGCGCCGGGGTGCATCTTCCATGGAGACGGGCAGAGGTATGCTCGCCGCTTCCCAGAGCTCCTGGCAGGGATTCAAGGTATAGACCCAGAGGTCCATCTCCCCTGCGAGACGGCCGAGGGCGAGCGCATGGGCTCGGGGGAAGTAGGAGATGCCGAAGAGGTGGGCCGCCCGCGGAACGACGACGCGCCCCCGAGAAGGCTTGGGGTCGCGATCGCCCGCGACCTCTATCCAGAGACGTCGCTGCCAGCTCTCGACGGCTGCCAGGTCGGGTGATCCGAGAAGCAGCCCCGCACGCCAGCATTCGAGGAGCTCGGGACGCGAGATCGCGTAATCCGAGAACAGGCGCGCGAGCTTTCTCGCGAGCTGCACCCGGCGCCGATCGGCGGCTTCGGGGGAATCTCCCGCGGAGAAGATGTAGCTCCGGACCGGCTCCAGCTCGGGCCGTGCGAGGATCGCCCGGTCGAAAAGAGCGATGAGAATCCGATCGAGGAGCTTGGTCTCCACGAGAGAGTCTCCCGACGTCTCGGCGAGGAACTCGGCGAGGAACCGGGTCTCGACGTTGGCGCAGACCCCCTCGAGCTTGGCGACCTGGAGCTTGACGAAGGTCTCCATGTTGCGATTCGGAACGACGAGGTGCACCGGGTCGAACAGCGTCGCTCCCGCCTTCGAACGCTCGGCACGAAGGGTCTCGACGAGCGAGCGCAGAAGCTCCTCGGTCTCGTTGGAGTAATAGACGCGCAGCACGAGTGTGACCGCTGACTAAGTCGCCGAGCTACCTCGAAATGACTGTGGGATTTGGGCTTTCAGGAAATTGTAGCATGATGCCGCGCGGAACGGTGTAACCGTGTGCCGAAAAAAACCCTCCGACGTCCCCGCATTTCCCCGGAACTTCCGGCCCCGATCGTGGCTCCAAGAGCATATGAAGATCGACCGCGGTATCTGGATCGAGGATCTCGTTCGAGGGCTTCCGTCCTCCGTGGCTTTTCTCCGGGAGAAGGGCATCCGCTGTCTCGCCTGCGGCGAGCCCATCTGGGGAACGCTCGCGGACGCCGCCCGGGAAAAAGGCTTCACCGACGCGCAAATCGACGAGCTCGTCTCCGAGCTGAAAGCACTTTCGGGAGCGAGCGCGACGCTCTAAGCTTCCCCTTGTGGGAGACCTCGACGAGCGCGGGCAGATGGCGAGAGCTCGACCCGCGGGCTACGCCTACTTGTGGGAGTTCCGCGTCCCGCCCGAGAAGCGCACCGAGTTCGAGATCGCTTACGGCCCCGGCGGCCCGTGGCAGGAGCTGTTTCGTCGCTCCCGGGGCTACGTCGGCACCGAGCTTCTCTCCGACGAGGCCGACGACACACGGTACCTCACCATCGACTACTGGATCTCCGCGCGAGGCCTTCGACGAGTTCCGGTCCGCGTTCGGGGACGAGTTCGAGACGATCGATCGAAGGTGCGAGGAGCTCACGTCGAGCGAGCGCCCTCTCGGCGAGTTCCGGATCGAGCCAGGACCAGGGCCATGAGCCCGGTCCTCGTTCTCGCTTCGCTGCTCTCGACCACTCACCCGGCCCGGGGTGAGCTCGATCCGGGACTCTTCTTCGAGGGCGCGGTGCTGTCGCGGAGACGCTAGCCGGAACAGCTTCGCCGTAACGTTTCGGTCAGGGCTGGCTCAGGACTCGTCGGCGCTCGGCCCGTAAATCGAAGGTACGGGAATGTCGTTCTCGCGCAGATAAACGGAGAGCTGCCCTCGATGATGGATGATATGGCTCAGGATGAACGAGCGGAGGCAAGCCGCCCGGGGGAGCGTCAGCACGACATCGTCGCCGCTCTTCAAGGTCCAGGTGAGAAACAAGTGGTCATCGGGTCGGCCCGCGAGGATCTTCTGGAATTTCTCGACGTTCTCGTCGAAGTACTCGAGGATCTCTTTCCGGCTCTTCCGCTCCTTGACACGGGTGTCGGTCTTGCTCATATCGAGCTCGCGGTCGTTCACGATCGTTTCGGCCCACTCCGGGATGTGGGCGATGTGGGTCCCGAGGCCCCCCATGGTCATCGACTTCGGATGCGGTCGAAAGGAGAGCTTCTCATCGGGAATCCGCTCGATGAGCTTTCGGGTGGTCTGGGCTTCGTGACGGAATTCCGCCACCATGGCGTCGGAGAGATTCATGGCGTGTAGTCCTTCCTCGTGGTACCGCGATCCGTCTCCCGGCTCGCGGGAATCGGGATTCTACCCCCGGGCGTAGATTTCCTCCAACTCCACGAGCTGCCATCTGCCTCTCAATCGGCCGAGCGCGCACCGCAAGCTCCAGCCCACACGGAGTCGCTCGGCCGCCCCGCGGGGAAAATGAAGAGGACCCATTTCTTCCGGCGCCGCCGAACGATAGACGCGGAGCCAGATCCGTCCCGGCTCGACGCGGCTCACGAGATGATAGTCCTGAGCGACGTGGTCTTCGGAAGCGAGCATCGACGGCTCGACGGAGACCATGTGACGCGAAACGAGGCGCGCGAGACGCAGGAGCCCTCGTCGCGATCGCCTGCTCTCCCGGTCGCGCTCCTCCTGCTCCAACAGAACGGACGGCGGCAGCGTGCCGCTCTTCTGAAGCCACTCCCGGAGGTCGGAGACCACCTCTCTGGCTTTCTTCGTCGTCCGCTCGGACGTGTGCACTTCCTTTCGGATATAGAAGTCCGCGAAGTCGGCGAGCTCGGGAAGGAGCATCTCCGGGCCGAAGATCTCGAAAAATTGCGTACCTCCTCGGCTGTCGTGATACAGGCGCTCGTAGCGCGCCCGTTCCGTCTCGTCCAGATTCCGATAACCCCGGTTGTTGACGCAGTATTCGAGAAAGAAGATGACGTGCTGATAGAGACGGAAATCGACGGGCGGGAGCGCCCGACGGCGGTCTTCGAGGAAATCCTGCAGGACGTTCTGGATCGTGGGAACGGCGGCGACCGCCGCGAGCGCGGCCGGCGTGGAGTGAGGGCTCATGTTCGACCTCCCGTCGAAGCCCTCGACCCCTATGAATGGAAGACGAGAAAGAGAGGGTGGATCCTCCTGGGAAGGTCGAAAAATTCGCGCGGCTTCCAGATAGTGGAGGGTCAGACCGCTCGGTCCTCCTGTCGGTATCCGCGATTGGTGATAGATTTCGATCAAGACGTACCCCGAAGGAGACAAAGATGAAGCCTGCAAGCAGGAGACGTTTCATGGCAACGATGGCGGCGGCGGCGCCGATGCTGGGCGCCGCGCGGGCGTTTTCGGCAGCGGAGGCGTCGACGAAGCTCGCCCGAGAAGCCGAATCCGGGCGAAAAGCAGAAACCCGTGGTGCTCCATGGCGACGGGCTTTCGCTTTCCTCGACGGAATACGTGGAGAAGCTTCAGGAGATCGTCGAGCAGCGAGGGATCGCCGAGGACGATTACTCGCTCGGAGGAGTCGTCGAAGAGCTGGAAGAGAAGATGGCGGGAGTCCTTGGAAAGGAGAGGGCGATCTACTTCCCGACGGGAACGCTCGCCAACCACGTCGCGGTGCGAAGACTGGCGAGGGAACGAGATCGGGTCGTCGTCCCGTACGACAGCCATCTCTATAACGACTCCGGCGACTGCGCACAACAGTTGAGCCAGCTCAACCTCGTTCCGCTCGTCTCCGAAACAGCTACGTTTACGCTCGAACAGGTAACGAGCCTGGTGGAGCGGACGCGGTCGGGCCGCGTCACGACCGGCGTGGGCGCGCTCGTGATCGAATCCCCGGTTCGACGCAAGCTCGGTGAACTGTTCGATTACGGAGAAATGAAGAGGATCTGCGCCTTCGCGAGAGACAACGACATCAGGACCCACCTCGATGGCGCCAGACTCTACATGGCGTCGGCTTACACGGGCATTTCTCCCCGTGAGTATGCCTCTCACTTCGATACGGTTTATGTATCGCTCTGGAAGTACTTCAACGCGGGTTCCGGAGCCATCCTCGCGGGACCGAACGAAGTCATCGACGGGCTCTATCACACCCGTCGCATGTTCGGCGGTGGACTCCCCGCGGCATGGCCCTACGCGGCGGTGGCCCTCCACTACCTCGAGGGCTTCGAGACAAATTTCGCGCGAGCCGTCGAAACCTCGGGGAAATTCTTCTCCCTGATGAAGCAGTACCGTTCTTTCGAGATTCGAGCCGATGCCGAACGGCAGCAACATCTTCAAACTGCTCGTGAAGGAAGGCGACCTGGACCTGGACCGCTTCCGGCAGAACCTGGCGGCGCAGGGCGTGCTCCTTTCGCCGCCTCGCCCGGAGCACAGCGGCTTCCTCCTGACGGTCAACGCCACCTGGAATCGCACGGATCCGGAGACGTTGGCGGGAAAATTCCAGGAGTCACTCTAATCGACTCGCAATTCCCATGTCGAGGCCGTTTGAGCCGGCGCGGAAACCAGCGCCCGTTCTCGTTGCTCATGGGGTAGAATCTCGCGTGGCGTTTTCATTGGGAGGAGCAAATGCGTAACTTCCGCGTATCGCTGGTTGGATGTCTCGTTGCCGCCGGCTTTCTGATGAATCAGTCCGCGACCGGCGACGACATCGCCGAGCGGGCGAGAAAGCTGCATTTCTCGTCGATCGTCCTGGATACGCACGATGATACGACGCAGCGCCTTTTCAGCAAGAGCTTCGACATCGCCAAGCGCAATCCCGATGGAAGCATCGACATCCCCCGCATGCGCGAAGGCGGCCTGAACGCCATCTTCTTCTCCATTTGGATCGACGGTCGCACCATGGGCCCTCCGGCGGTGCAGAAGGCGCTCGACCAGATTGACGCGGTCCACGAGACCGTAATCAAGAATTCCAAAGACATGGTGTTGTGCCGGACGGCGGAAGAGGTACGCCGCGCGCATGCGGATGGGAAGATCGCGGCACTGATTGGAGTCGAGGGCGGGCACATGATCGGCAATGACATCCGGGTGCTGCGCATGTTCGGCGATCTGGGCGTGCGCTACATGACGCTCACGCATTTTTACAATGACGAGTGGGCGGACTCCTCGACCGCCAAGCCCGAGCACAACGGGCTGACGGATTTCGGCAAGGAGATCGTGCGGGAAATGAACCGGCAGGGGATCATGGTGGACATTTCGCACGTGTCCGACAAGACCTTCTACGACGCGCTGGAAGTCAGCAAGGCGCCGCTGATTGCGTCCCACTCTTCTTGCCGGGCACTCTGCAACCACCCACGCGACATGTCCGACGACATGATCAAGGCGCTCGCCGCGAAGGGAGGCGTCATTCAGATCAACTACGAGAAGAGCTTCATCGATCAAGCGTACAAGGACGCGCAAGAAGCGGCTTCCGGCGGCGTGGTCGAGATGATCGACCAAATAGGGAAAGAGTGCGGCGACGATGAGGAATGCACGGTGCTGAAGATGGGAGAGATAGAAAAGCAAGCCGTCGCGGAAGGAAAGCTGCCGCACGTGAGCTGGGAAAGGATCATCGACCACATCGATCACGTGGTCAAGCTCGTCGGCCCGGACCACGTCGGGCTGGGCTCGGATTTCGACGGCGCCAACATGCCCGAGGGCATGGAGGACTGCACTCATCTGCCGCAGATTACCGAGGCTTTGATGCGGAAGGGTTACAGCGACGACGACATCCGCAAGATCCTGGCCGGCAACCTGCTGCGGGTGATGGAAGCGAACGAGCGCGTCAGCCGCGAGATGCAAGCCGCGCGATAACGATAACGAGAGCAGTCCGAGCCCTCATGTCACTACTCTCTGCGTTCGATGACGGTGGCTCGGAGGATGCGATCTAGAAGCGGAAACTCCCGGTCGAGATAGGCGTTGCCACCGTCGAACAGAGGGCCCTGCTTTCCGGAACGGATGCCGCTTCCGGAGGTCTCCCCATATCCCGAGTAGAGGGCGTCGGCGACGTCCATCCCTTCGATCACCCGGCCGAAGGGGACGAACGGCTCGGCGTCGTGAGTGACGTGGTTGTCGGCGAGGTTGATGAAGACCTGGGTCGTGCGTCCGTTCGGCACGGCGAAGGCGTAGGCGATCGTCCCCCGGACGTTCGATTCGACGCGCGGGTCGTCGGGAATGGTGCGGCCGCGCCAGAGCGTCGCGATATCGGGATTCCCATTGATTCCGAATTGCGCCCAGCGGCCCGCGACCACGCGGTGGATGCGCATGTCGTCGTAGTAGCCGGCGCGCACCAGGTTATAGAAACGATCGGCGCCGCGAGGCGACCAGTCCCGGTGAAGCTCCAGGAGGATGACACCCTTGCTCGTCTCGAGGCGAACGTCGAATCGGCGCGGTGCCCGGCGATTCATCTCGGGAGCGTCGGGCCTCAGGAGCAACGGCGCGTCTGTGGGCTGAAGACCGAGTCGAAAAACGCCAAGAAGTCCGACGAGAGCGAAGTATTTGGGCACGACGGAAATTGTATCGCAACCGCGGCCGGCCGACCCGCCGTGTCAGGAGCAGCCAGCCCGGCCTTCGAGCAGGTCGCCGAGCCAGCCGCGAAGCCTCGAGCTCAGAGGACTCGCGCTCCGGGCCCTCCCCGAACGGCACCACCACCGCGTCGAGCTCATAGGCGCGAGTCAGCTCGGAATCGCGGAGCTCGACGGTGATGGGCTCGCTGTCCGCGACTTTCCTCGTTTCATAGGGGGCCGGCGCGCTGGAGATACCCGCCGTGGTGAAATACGTGAGCGAGCCGTCATAAGGAGACACGGTGTTGACGTAGACGTCGGCGAGAAGCCCGGGGTCGATGCGGCCGGAATAAGAGAGAACGATGCCTGTTTTCTCGCGAAGGCCACGCCACCCTCCCTCCACCGTTTGGCTCATCGCTGGCGTCGACGTCGTCCGCGGGAGCGACGGAGGAGGGGTAGGTCGCAGACTCGGTCGTGGGTATTCCGGCACCGGCGCCTCTCGTGGCGCGTAAGGGAGAACCGACG
Source organism: uncultured Acidobacteriota bacterium (assembly GCA_963815675.1). Lineage (GTDB taxonomy): Bacteria > Acidobacteriota > Vicinamibacteria > Marinacidobacterales > SMYC01 > CAWFHP01. The sequence continues at coordinate 289,288 of CAWFHP010000001.1, forward strand.
GGGTTGGCGCAGGCTCCCGCCAGCAGGACGACGCCCAGGGCCAGGTGCGTTCGTTGCGTCAGTTGCGTTCGCTCCACTTGAGGCATTCTAATCACGGGAATCGTGGCGAGCCATTACGAAGCTCTTGAGATCGAGCCACTGCGTTCGGCCATCCGGTCCAGGCGGAAGGAGATGGCGGAGTTTCTCTCCCAGCTCATCGCCGTTCCCACCGAGAGTCCGCCCGGCCGGGAGTACGAACGCTGTCTCACCCTCATCGAGCGGAAACTCGAGGGAATGGGTTTCTCGCCTCGCGTTGATCCCGTCCCCGGCGGCGACGCCGACCCGGAGCACCCCCGGCACTGGCTTCACTGCGACTGGGGAGGCGAGGGTCCCGCCCTCGTTTTCCACGGGCACGTCGACGTCGTGCCCGCGCAGGACCGGGCACAGTTTCAGGCGCAGGTCTCGGAGGATACCGTTTTCGGCCGCGGCTCTTCCGACATGAAGGGCGGTCTCGTCTCCGATGATCTACGCCATGGCCGCCCTCTCCGAAACCGGGCATTCCCTTCGAGGAAAGCTCGCCCTTCGCATCGTTCCCGACGAGGAGATTGGTGGCCGTCTCGGCTCGCGCGCGCTCTGCGACGGTGGACTTCTGTTCGACCCGGCGACGGTCGGGATGCTGACCGCGGAGCCCACCGGCGGAGTCGTCTGGCACGCGAGTCGCGGCGCGATCACCTGCCGGATCACCGTCGAGGGACGGTCGTCCCATGTCGGTCTCCAGTATCGAGGGGTGAACGCTTTCGAGAACATGCTCGAGGTGGCGAACGCGCTGCGCGCCCTGAAAGCGGAGGTCGAGGAGCGTCGGACCGAGTTTCCCATCGAGCCCGACGGTGCGCGGCGCTCGATATTAATGATGGGAGGAGAGAGTGGAGGCGGCTCGAGCTTCAACCTCGTCCCCGATCGCTTCGGCTTCACCGTCGACCGCCGCATCAATCCCGAGGAAGATTTCGAAAGAGAGAAAGCGCGCATCCTCGACGTCATCGAATCGGTGCGACAACGGGGTGTGGAGCTCGAGGTCGATGTTTTCCAGGAAGCGAGGGCCGCTGGAATGTCCTTGGACCATCCCGTGGCCAAGGCTCTCGGTGAGTGTATCCGCGAAGTCGAGGGGAAGAACGCTCGATTCGAGCTCTGCCCAGGCATACTGGAAATCCGCTTCTACGGAGAAAAACAGGTGCCCGCGCTCGCCTATGGACCCGGGCTTCTGTCCGTCTCCCACGGACCCAACGAGTTCATCAAACGCAAGGATATGGAAGACTGCGCCCTCGTTTACGCCCTCACCGCGGCCAGGCTCCTCTGACGGCTGGCACTTTGACTCGGCACTTTGACTCGCCCGAGGGGGTGTATGTTACGCTTCCCTATCCGGGCAACGAGTGGGGACGCGCGCCGGTTCCCGAGGAGGGGATTGATGAGAAAGCCGGTTTGTTCCTGCGGACATGGATTCGAGCTCCACCGCGACGGCCGGGCGGAGTGCCGCGCGGAAGGCTGTGTCTGCGCCGGGCTTCGGCCGGCTCCGCTCCCAGGCGTGTACGACCTCCGCTCCGCCAGGAGCGTGCTCCGAGCACGCTCGGGGAAATCCCTTCTGGAAAGGGCGGAGGAGACCCGGGGGCGCTCGTCTTCAGTGCGCCCGGATGACGTCTAGAAAGTCCCTGCCGTAGCTTTCGAGCTTCGCCGCACCGACCCCCGAGATGGTAGCGAGAGCGGCGAGGGACGACGGTCGACGCCGCGCCATCTCGGCGAGCGTGCGGTCGTGGAAGATTACGTAGGCGGGTACGCTTTTCTTCTGCGCGATCTCGCGTCGTTTTTCCCGCAACGCCTCGAAGAGCTCCCTCTCGACGTCTCCGTCGAGCTCGTCCGCGGACGCGTTACGCGGCTTGCGTCCGGCGGACGTCGATTTCCCACCGGCCGGGTCGCGGCGGAGATCGATACGTTGCTCTCCCTTGAGGACGGCCTTCGAAGGAGGCGAGAGGCGAAGTCCTCCATGTTCCGGCTCCACCTCCAGGAGTCCGGCGGCGACGAGCTGCCGATATACGCTCATCCACTCCGCACGACTGAGCTCCCGGCCGATCCCGAAGGTGGAAACGGCGTCGTGACGCTTCTGCCGAACGCGATCGCTCTCGACCCCGGTCAGGATGTCGGCGAGGTAGGCCGCGCCGAAGGATTGCCCCGTACGGTACACGTTCGAGAGCGCTTTTTGCGCGAGGGTGGTTCCGTCGTAGGTCTCGACCGGATCGAGGCAGGTATCGCAGTTGCCGCAGGCTCCGGAGAGCTCTTCACCGAAATAGCGTAGCAGCACCTTGCGTCGGCATTCGACGGTCTCGCAGTAGCCCAGGAGCGCATTGAGCTTCAGATGCTCGACCCGCTTTCTCTGCGCGGGCGCATCGGAGCGCTCGACGAGCTGGCGAATGAGCACGGCGTCGCCGTATCCGTAGCTCATCCAGGCATCCGATGGGAGACCATCGCGCCCCGCCCTCCCCGTTTCTTGATAATAGGCTTCGAGACTCTTCGGAAGATCGAGGTGCGCGACGAAGCGCACGTCGGGCTTGTCGATGCCGAGGCCGAACGCGATTGTCGCGACCACGACCAGACCGTCTTCTCGCAGGAAACGATCCTGATTGCGATTCCGCTCCGGCTTGTCGAGACCCGCGTGGTAGGAAACGGCGCGCAGTCCCTGCGATTCCAGGAAACGCGCGGTCTCGTCGACCTTCCGGCGGCTGAGGCAATAGACGATGCCCGCCTCGCCCGGATGCCGCGCCTGGAGGAATCGGAGGAGATCGGCGCGTCCGTTCCGCTTCGGAACGACCTGGTAACGGATGTTGGGCCGATCGAACCCCGAGATGAACTGGCGGGCTTTCCCGAGGCCCAGATGCTCGAGGATGTCACGTCGCGTGGGCGCGTCCGCGGTCGCGGTGAGCGCGATCCGCGGCACCTGCGGGAAGCGCTCGTTCAGCACGTCCAGCTTGCGATACTCGGGCCGAAAGTCATGGCCCCACTGGCTGACGCAATGGGCCTCGTCGATGGCGAACAGAGCGAGGGGCGTCTTCTCGAGAACAGCGAGAAACCCAGGTGTGGTGAGCCTTTCGGGCGCGACGTAGATGAGATCGAAACGCCCGGCCACCATCTCGGACTCGATGCGAGCCGCCTGGTCTCTCGCGAGCGAGGAGTTGACGAACGCCGCCCGAGCCCCCGCCTCCCGGAGAGCCGAGACTTGATCCTGCATGAGAGCGATGAGGGGCGAGACGACGATCCCGACTCCTGGACGCAGGATGGCGGGGATTTGGTAGCAGAGGCTCTTCCCCCCACCGGTGGGCATGAGAACGAGGGCATCGCCGCCGGCGAGGACGTGGTCGATGACCGCCTTCTGGTGGCCGCGGAACTCGGAATATCCGAATACCGATTGGAGGACCGTCTCGGGACTCGCCGTCATCGGGTCGAGGTTAGCGGGGATCATTCTTTTTTTACAAACTCACTCTCGTATTTACCGAGTGGGGACGAGATCTCGGGCGCAAGACCTCCTCCATCTCCGTGCGGCCGTCCGGGGTGGTCCAGAGTGGTCTAAGATGACCGTCATGGAGCAGCAAACGCACCGCGTCGTGGTGCCGCGGTCGGCCCGTTACCTTACCAATGGAAACCTCGAAGCCGACCTCGAGCAAGTCTGGTTTCTCTGCCACGGCTACGGACAGCTGGCCACCGAGTTCCTGGACTCGGCGAGAGCGCTCGAAAGCGAGAAGCGACTCCTCGTCGCACCCGAGGCGCTCTCGCGCTTCTACGACGGGGACCACAAGAGAATCGGCGCCTCCTGGATGACCCGTGAAGATCGCCTCGCGGAAATGGATGATTACGTCCGCTACCTCGACCTCGTGCACGATGGAATCTTCCGCCTCGTCGCCCGCTCCCGGGTAACGCTCACTGTCCTTGGATTCTCCCAGGGCGCGGCGACGGCGTCACGCTGGGCGGTTCGGGGCAAGGCTCCCATCGATCGGCTCGTCCTCTGGGGCTCGCCGCTTCCTCCCGACTTGAGCGACGAAACGTCCCTTGCCCCGTTGCGCTCGCTTTGCCTCGTTCTCGTCGGCGGAAGTCGCGACCAGTTCCTGACCGCGACGGAATGGACCGAGCAACGCTCTCGACTCGAGACCCACGGGGTCGGCTTCCGCGAGCTGAAATTCGAAGGGGGGCATCGGCTCGACGACGCCACCCTGCGCGCGATTGCGGAGAGTTGAATGTCGCCGCGGCTCATGAGCGTCGACGACATCCTAGCTCTTCCCTGCCCCGACCCCGATTTCCGATTGGCCTACGGCGACGATCCGCTCCAGTTCGGCGATCTGCGTCTTCCTCGAAGCCCGGCTCCCCATCCCGTGGCGATCGTGATCCACGGTGGATGCTGGCGCTCACGCTACGACATCACCCACATCGGAAGCTTCAGCGAGGCGCTCACCCGCGAGGGCATCGCCACCTGGACCCTCGAGTACCGGCGTGTGGGTGATTCCGGCGGCGGATGGCCGGGGACGTTTCTCGACGTCGCGCGCGGCACGGACCACCTGCGCGCCCTCGCAAGGGAGCACCCTCTGGATCTGAGTCGCGTGGTAGCCGTGGGGCACTCCGCCGGCGGGCAGCTGGCGCTATGGCTCGCCGCTCGGTGGAAGCTTCCCACCAAGAGCGAGATTCGCGGTGGAGGGAACCCCCTGGCTTTGAAAGGAGTGGTCTCGCTCGCGGGCGTCGACGATCTGAGACGAGCGCTCGACGCCGGTGTCTGTGACGACATGGCGGCCGCGCTTCTCGGAGGCGGACCTGACGAAAGGCCCGAGCGCTACGGTGAAGCCTCGCCGGTCGAGCTTCTCCCCATCGGCGCACCGCTGAGACTGTTGAATGGAGCGCTCGACCCCGTCGTACCGGCGGCGTTCGGAAGAGACCTCGAGAGACGAAGCCGCGCCGCGGGTGACGACGTCGCGCTTACCCTGATCGAGGACGCCGGACACTTCGAGCTCATCGCGCCCTCGAGCGAGGCGTTCCGTTTCGTGAAAGAGGCGACGTTAGGGCTCTTTTCTCATTGAGCCATGCTGAGCGTCAGGCGGCGGCCTGCTCCGCGCGCCGGACCCTTCCCTGCTCCAGGATGTGAGCTGGCACTCGCTTCAGATCCCAGACGAGTCCGAGCTTCGACAAGAAGTAGAGCCCGTAGTACGTGAGATCGATCTCCCACCAGTAGAAACCCTGTCGGGTCGAAGTGGGATAGAAGTGATGGTTATTGTGCCAACCCTCGCCCATAGTCAGGAGCGCGAGTGGGAGGTTGTTGCGGCTGGTGTCGGTCGTCTGGAAGCGCCGACGTCCGATGAGGTGCGACAGGGAGTTGATGGTGAATGTGCTGTGGGCCAGCACCACCGTCGATACGAAGAACCCCCAGACGAGCATCTGCATTCCCGACGTACCGAGTGACGGAAACTCCGTCTCGAGGAATACCCCGAGTCCGAAGCAAGCGGTGCCGAGGAGAATCGGGACCAGCGCGTCGAATCGATCCAGGACCCTCAACTCGGGGAACTTGGCCAGATCGGGCACGAGACGGATCCGAGTCGGGGCGTTGGAGCGAGCGAAGATCCAACCGACGTGGGAGTAGATGAAGCCGCGCTTCGTGGGCGAGTGCACATCCTCGTCTTTATCGGAGTACTGGTGGTGGTGCCGGTGGTGCGCCGCCCACCAGAGCGGACCCTTCTGAGTCGAGGAGTTCCCGAGAACAGCGAAAAGAAACTGGAACCATCGCGACGTCTTGTAGCTCCGGTGAGAGAGATACCTGTGATAGAAACCGGTGATGGCGAACATGCGCGCCCAATAGAGAGCGAGACAAACGAGGATGGCCACCGGGCTCCACCCGACCCAGAGGACGCCGAGCACCATCAAGTGCAGACCGATGAAAGGTAGGGTTGCCAACCAAGAAATTCCGTCATCGGCGGGAACCGCTCGGGGGTTGGGCGCATTTGTACTCACTAGTTGTCTCCTGTTCCGAACTTGGACAAGACTCGAGTGCCGTCTCTCGCGGGGACTGGGGTTAGAGCGACGGTCTCATGGCAGGCCTATTCTACGGGACTCCACTCCTCATAGCGTAGCATGAACGGGTCCATGTCACCAACTGTCGGCCGAGGCATGGCGAGACGACCGCGGGAGCCGGGGAAATACGGCCTCACGCCCGAGATGGCTCCCAAACCCGCTACCAGCGAGACCCTCTTCGGAAACGACCGGCCGCTCGAGCTAGAGGTCGGCTCGGGGAAAGGAACCTTCCTCGTCGCCGAATCGAAACGCAGACCCGAAGTGAATTTCCTCGGCATCGAGTACGCCAGGAGATACTGGATCTTTGCCGCCGACCGGCTCCGGCGCAACGAATGCACCAATGCCCGAGTCGTGTTAGGGGAAGCGGAGACGTTCATCCGGGACTTCCTTTCCGACGAGAGTCTCGCCGCGGCACACATTTACTTTCCCGACCCCTGGCCCAAGACGCGCCATCACAAGCGACGCCTCGTCAAGCTTCCGCTCGTCGAGCTCGTCGCCACCAAGATGAAACCCGGGGCGCGGCTCCAGATCGCGACCGATCACCAGGAGTACTTCGATCAGATACGGGAGGTCGTGGCCAGCTCGTCACTGATACCGGCTTTGTTCGATCCCACTGCGGCGGCGGAGGCGGAGGCGGGCGAGCTCGTCGGAACGAACTTCGAGCGAAAGTATCGAAAAGAAGGTCGGGCACTCTTCACCCTCGCTGCGGTCAAGAGCCCCGTACCGCTGTAGGCTTTTTCCCGGACACGAAGGTTTTCCCCCGCGAATCATTTCATTAAGAAAGAACGTCCCCTAAACGAATCAAGCGCTTAGCGCCATAGCTCGACGCCGCGTCGCTGGCAGATTTCTTGCATTTCCTCGGATGTCACCCCCAAGGAACGGACGGAGCCGCGAGCGCGATGCGCTGGCAAGACTTGCAGTCGTTGTTTCGGAAAGCTATGGAACTGCGCCGCCGGGGACGCGGCAAGGAAGCGGCCAAGGTCTTCCGGTCGCTCATCGACGCCGGCAGCCGGGATCCCAAACATCTCTCTTACGGCGGCCTCCTCGTGGCCACCGAGGAAGGCGACGTGAAGACCGGCCTCGCCTGGTGCGAGCGAGCGATCGAGCTCGCTTTCTACGATCCTCAGATGTACATCAACCTCGCGCGTCTGCACGAGCTGACCGGATGGAAGACCCAGGCGGCGCAGGTTCTCCGGAAGGGACTTCGCATCGAGCCCGGAAACAAGAGGCTCCTCGCGGAGATCAATCGCGTGAATCCCCGCGACCCGAATCCCGTTCCGGCGCTCCCCCGCAATCACCCGGTGAACCGCTGCCTGGGAAAGCTTCGCTCGGAGCTCCAGGGAAAGGAAAAGGGCCGCATCAAGCCCAAGACCTCGCCGAGCTATTCGTAGCGCAGAGCTTTCATCGGATCGAGCCGCGACGCTTGCCTCGCGGGAATGACACTCGCCAGAAGAACCACCGCTCCGAGAATCAGGCTTGCCGAGGCGAGGGTCACGGCATCGTAGGGCTCGATGCGATAGAGAACGCTTCTCAAGAAGCCGCCGAGGAGAAGCGAGGCGGCGAGACCGAGACCGATTCCGAACGAGAGGATCCTCACCCCGTTTCCCATCACCAGCTTGAGGACATCGTTCCCGGTAGCGCCGAGCGCCATGCGGAGCCCATGGTCCCGGGTTCGCTCCGCGACTTGATAGCTCACCACGCTGTACACCCCGGAAGAGGCGACGACGAGAGCCATCCCGGCGAAGATCGCGAGGAGCACCGCGTAGAGCCGCGGCCGGGCGACGGAGTCGCGGAGGCGCGCCTCCATCGTACGGAGATCGTCGAGAGGAAGCTCGGGGTCGAGATCCCGCATCACGGCCTTCGTCGACGCGGTGAATCCCGGCGTGCGCGGATCGTAGCGTATGGCGACGCTCATGCCGGCGATGGCTTCTCCCATCTCGTCGGGAATCTGCCGGTAGTCGAGATAGAGCTCCGGCTCGGGCTCGGCATCGAGTCCCTCTTGCCGGACGTCGGCGACGATGCCGACGATCTCTCCCATTCGCCGAATGTGCTTTCCGACGGGCGCCTCACCCTCGAAGTACCGGCGGGCAAGCGACTCGTTGATCAGGACGACCGGGGGAGCGCCTTCGACGTCGGAGCTCCGAAATCCGCGCCCGTCGAGAACCCGAATTCCCATCGCTTCCAGATACCCCGGGCCGGCGATCCGGATGCTCGCCCGCGGCATCTGCATGCGGTCGGTCACCGGGGGACGTCCTTCGATGGCCATCATGGTGATCATTCGCGCCCGATCGAGCGGAAGGATGTTGACGACGCCGCTCGCCGAAGCGCCGGGTAGACTCTGGAGACGCTCGTTCAAACGGGTGAAGAAAGTCGCGCTCGGTCGCCGCACTCCCGTACTTGCTCCGGGGAGGTCGACGCGAAACGTTAGGACGCCTTCTGGAACGTAGCCGGGGTCGGTCCGGGAAAGTGTGAGAAAGCTCCGGAGCATCAGACCCGCCGCGGCGAACAAAACGAGGGCGAGGGCGACCTCGGCGGTGGCGAGCGCGTTTCTCGAGAGCGCGCCTCTCGGTCTCGATCGGGAGAGACCTTTCAACGCATCGACGACGTCGACGCGCGTCGCGCGAAACGCAGGGACCAGCCCGACGAGAACCGCGGTGACGAGAGCGAGGGCGAGATTGAAGGAGAGAACGGGAGCGTCGAGGGTTACGCGGTCGAGAAGGTCGAGATCTCGGGGGGCAACGAGGAGAAACAGACGGAGGGACCAGTGGGCGACGAGAACTCCGATGGCTCCTCCCACGAGACCGTAGAGGATGACTCTCGGTGAGGAGCTCCCGCGCGATACGGCCTCGACCGGCGCCGAGGGCCGATCGCACCGCCATCTCCGTCTCCCTCCCCTGCGCGCGGGCGAGAAACAGGTTGGCGACGTTGGCGCAGACGATGAGGAGCACGAACGACACCGCTCCGAAGAGCACGAGGAGCGCGGGACGGATGGGTCGCACCAGCTGTTCGCGGAGTGACGTCAGCTGGATCTGGACGCCCTGATTCATTTCCCGCGCCATCGGGCTCGTCTCCCGGAAATGATCGAGGAAGGCCTGGCCCTCCTCGGCGGCCTTCGCGATTCCGACTCCGGGAGCGAGTCTGGCGATGACGGGAACGAGCTCGATCCGGATCTCACCCGGACGCGCGGAGGCGGGGGTAGTCGCGGGTATCGGCACCCAGATTCTCGGTCGTGGGCGAAGGAAAGCGAAACGCCTGCGGCATGACGCCAACCACCGTATAGGCCAGAGCGTCGAGATGGACTTCCCGTCCGACGATCGCCTCGTCGGCTCCGAACAGACGCCGCCACACCCCCTCACTCAGGACCGCGACCCGCTCGCGACCCGGGACCTCTTCCTCTTTGGTGAAGACACGGCCGCGAATGGGCTCGACACCCAGCATGGGGAAGAGCTCCGGTGAGACCCTCTCGCCTTCGATCCGGATGGGCTCGGTGCCTCCCGTGAGGTTGAAGCTCTGGTCCTGGTAGACCGCCATGGAGGAGAACACGTCGTTCGAGTCGCGCCAGGCGCGAAAATGGTCCATGGAGAGGGCCGCGATCCGGGCCGCTTCGGGCCCCATCCGCGGGCTCGATTCCCAGACCCGTACCAGTCTCGCGGGCTCCCGGTAGGGAAGAGACTCGAGAAGCACGGAATACACCAGGCTGAAGATGGCGGTGTTGAGACCGATTCCGAGACCGAGGGTAACGAGGGTGAGCGCACTGAACCCCGGCCGCGAGGTAATGGTCCGCATCGCCCGCTTCAACTCCGCGAAGAGGATGTCCATGGTCTACACAATGCGCGTCGAGCGCGATCGTTCCCGATTCAGACGAGATCTCAGTTGCGGCCGAGGGTGTCGTACATCTGGAGCAACCCCTGCTCTTTCATGAGCGCCTCGACGGCATCGATCTCTCTTGGAATGAAGTCCGAGAGGATCTCGACGCCGTGATCGGTGACCGCGATGACGTCCTCGAGCCGGATGTAGATCTTCTCCTCGGGAACGCGAAACTGTGGCTCGATGGTGAAGACCATCCCGGGCACGAGAGTCCCGTCTCCCACGCCCACGTCATGGACCGCCATCCCGACGCCGTGGCCGAGGCTGGGGGCGCTCCGGCGCGAGCCCTCCTTGAACTCCGCGACGAAGCGCTCCGCCGCCTCCCGATAGATGGGCTTGGTGAACTTCCACGATGCCAGCAGGCGATCCATCCTGGACGCGGCGTCGGACATGATGTCCGCGACGTCGCCGGGACGGATCGATTCCAGAATCGCGTCGTAGTAGCCGACGTAGAAGCCGTAGAGGTCGCGCTGCCACTCGTCGAAGTGCCCGTTCACGGGCCACATGCGGGTAACGTCGCTCGCGTAGTAGGAGACGTCGGGAGCGTAGTCCATGAGGACGAGCTCTCCATCGCCGAGCTCGCGTGCGCCGCTGTGATAGTGGGCGAACCAGGCGTTCGGGCCCGACGCGATGAGCGAGTAATAGGCGTCGCCCTGAGCGCCGCCGCGATAGTAGATGAGCTTCGCGAGAGCGTCGAGCTCGTACTCCTTCATGCCCGGCACCGTGGAGCGCATGGACTCCATGAGAGCGAGCCCTCCGAGCCTCGTCGCTTTCCGAATGAGCTCGATCTCCGCGGGGCTCTTCACCAGCCGCAACTGATCGAGGGTCGGCGAAAGGTCCTCGACTCGAAACTGGGGGAAACGCTCGCGAACGCGGGAGAGGAAGTTCGCCTCCCGCGAGGGGCGGCCGTCCCAGGGATCGTTGGCGATGTCCGAGGCGGCGCGCGTCGCGAGGTCACGGCTGGTAGCGACGCCCTCCGCCGGCCGGAACGGCGTATAGAGCGCCGGTACGCTCCCACCCCAGGCGAAGCGCGCCAGATGGTCGCTCAGGAGCTCCACTCCGTAGACCTCGTCGATTCCGGTGAGCTTTTTCACCAGCTCCTCGTCCTCGGCGGAGAGGAGCTTCCCTTCGGCCGCTTCCCGGCGCTCGTTCCGGTGAGGGAGATAGACGCTCGTCTTGCGGCGTCTCCCGTCGAGAAGCAGATACGCGTGCGGGCTCTCGATGCCGCAAAGGTAATAGAGCTCGTTGCTCTGGCGGAACCGCACGTACCCCACGGGCGAAGGGGCGCCCTGGACCACCGCGAGAGCCGTCGTCCCGATGGCATCGAAGAGCTTATCTCGACGCGCGCGAAACTCTTCGGGCGGGAAATCCCGGGTGAAGAGTGGGAGGTCTTGCGCCGCTCCGGCACGAGTGACGAAGACGAGCGCGGCCGTCGCGAGGATCGATCTCGTTCTCATGGTCATGCTTCCTTGGGAAGTATGGAGCCTGATGTCGCCGGACTATAGCGAGCCAGGGCTCGGTTCGCCACCGAGGCAGGCTTCCCATAGAATCCCCTTCACTCTCGAAGGAGGGAGCCCCATGAGCATGAGTCGGAGAACTCTTCCCGTCTTCCTCGGGTTCGCGACACTCGCGGCAATCGCAATGGGCGCAGCAGGCGCATCGGGCGAGAGCATCCGATACCAGATGCCGCCCCAGGCGATCGCCGACATCGCCGATGCCCCGCCGACTCCCGCCGTCGTGCTCGACCCGACCCGGACGTGGCTTCTTCTGATGGAGCACCCGGCGATGCCTTCGATCGCGGAGCTGTCTCAGGCGGAGCTCCGTCTCGCCGGAATCCGCATGAATCCCGCCACCAACGCGCGCAGCCGACGAGACACCGCCGTCGCCCTGAAGCTCATCCGCATCGGAGATGGATCGGACCGCGCGATCACCGGGCTTCCCGAGCCGCTGCGCGCCGACGACGTCGAGTTCTCTCCCGACGGAAGTGCCTTCGCTTTCTCGCAGACTACCGATTCGAGCATGGAGCTCTGGGTCGTGGACCTGACTTCCCTGGGAGCCAAGCGCGTTCTGAGCGGCCTCAACGGCGTTTTTCCCGGCGAGGCGTACCGTTGGCGATCGGACGGCCGCAGCCTGGTGGCGAAGATCGTTCCGCGCAACCGCGGCGCGGCGCCGGTCGAGCCGCGGGTTCCCGAGGGTCCCGTCGTGCAAGAGACCAGAGGAGAGGCCGCGGCCGCCTGGACGTATCAGGATCTTCTCCAGAGCCCGTACGACGAAGCTCTGTTCGAATACTACGGAACGACGCAGATCGTGGAAGTCGATCTCGACGGCCGGATGACGCCTCTCGGATCGCCGTCTCTCGTTCCGCGTGCCGAGCCCTCCCCGGACGGAGACTTCCTTCTCGTGGAGCACCTCGAGCGCCCGTTCTCCTACCTCGTTCCCCATTACCGTTTCGCGCGCAGGATCGAGATCTCGGGATCGCTCGGGAAAGCTCGTCCGCGAAGTCGCCCGGCTTCCCCTGGCGGAGAGCGTGCCTCTGGGACGAAACGCCGTTCCCACGGGACCGCGCGAGATCACGTGGCGTCCGGATCAGGACGCCGCCCTCACCTGGGTCGAGGCGCAGGATGGAGGCGACCCCAAAGCGCCGGCGAGCGTGCGCGACAAGCTCTTTTCCTTCGCCGCGCCGTTCACCGGAGAGCCGGGGGAGCTCGCGTCGCTCGAGCCTTCGATTCGACGACGTTTCGTTCACGACAAACGGCGTCGCTCTCGTGCGGGAATGGTGGTGGGCCGACCGCCACGAGCGCATCTGGAAGATCGCACCGGGAGAAGGGGCCCGGATGCTCTTCGATTATTCCTACGAGGATCGTTACAACGTACCCGGGACTCCGCTTTTCGACGATACCTCGCGGGGCACTCGCGTCGTTCTGACCGCCGACGGCGGACGAACGGTGTTTCTCGTTGCCGAAGGCGCATCACCCGAGGGAAACCGTCCCTTCGTCGACGCTCTGGATCTCGAGACGGGACGAACCACCCGGCTGTTTCGCTCGGAAGCTCCTTATTACGAATACCCGGTTGCCTTCGTCGACGTCGCCTCCGGGAAGCTTCTCACCCGGCGCGAATCGCCGGAAGAGCCGCCCAACTACTTCCTGCGGGATTTGGGCGCGAAGAGCGTCCGTCCGCCTCACCCGATTTCCCAACCCGTATCCGGGCACTCGTGGGAGCGACGCAGGAGCTCGTTCGCTACGATCGCGCCGACGGCGTGAAGCTCACCGCCACGTTGCACCTTCCGCCCGGCTATTCGAAGCAGCAAGGCCGTCTCCCACTCATCGTCTGGGCCTATCCCCGGGAGTACAAGAGCGCCGACGCCGCGGCGCAGGTGCGGGAGTCTCCCTATCGCTTCTCCCGCGTGAACTGGGGCTCGCCGCTCTTCTGGCTGACCCAGGGGTACGCCGTCATGGACGACGCGACCATGCCCATCGTGGGAGAAGGCAACGTGGAGCCGAACGACACCTACATCGAGCAGCTGGTGGCGAGCGCCCAGGCCGCGGTGGACGAGGCGGTCGAGCGCGGAGTCGCGGATCGCGACCGCGCCGCCATCGGAGGCCATTCCTACGGCGCGTTCATGACCGCGAACCTTCTCGCGAACTCGGACATCTTCCGCGCCGGCATCGCGCGAAGCGGCGCCTACAACCGTACCCTCACTCCTTTCGGCTTCCAGTCGGAAGAGCGCACCTTCTGGCAGGCCCCCGAGGTGTACTTCAAGATGTCGCCCTTCATGCACGCCGATCGGGTCAAAGCGCCCATCCTTCTCATCCATGGGGAGGCGGACAACAACTCGGGGACCTTTCCCATCCAGAGCGAGAGGTTCTTTCGCGCGCTCGAGGGCCACGGCGTCAAGGCCAGGCTGGTCCTGCTTCCCTACGAGAGCCACGGCTATCGCGCCCGCGAGTCCGTCATGCACATGCTCTGGGAGACGAACGAGTGGCTCGACAAGTACGTGAAGCATGCTCCGCCGCGGCGCGAGACGAGTAACTGACCGATGCTCACCGCGACCGACGAGCTCCGACGCCTTCTCGAGCGTCCGGGGATCCTGTCGTTTCCCTGCTGTTACGACGCCCTCTCGGCGCGTCTCATCGAGCGTGCCGGCTTTCCCCTTTCCTTCATGAGTGGATTCGGCGTCTCCGCGGTGCGCCTGGGCCTTCCCGATACCGGTCTCATCTCCTACGGCGAGATGCTCCAGCAGGGGAAGGACATCTGCGCCGCGGTCTCGATTCCCGTCATCGGAGACGGGGACACCGGGTACGGAAACGCGGTGAACGTCAAACGAACGGTGGCGGGGTATCAACGGGCGGGATTCGCGGCGGTGATGATCGAGGACCAGGTCTCGCCGAAGCGATGTGGTCACACCCGCGGAAAGAGCGTCGTCTCCCGCGGCGAGGCGGTGGCTCGCATCCAGGCGGCGGTCGACGCGCGCGACGAGGGCGCGGACATCCTCATTCTCGCCCGCACCGATGCGCGTGCGACCGACGGCCTCGACGAGGCCCTGTGGCGGGCCGAGGCATTCTCCCGCGCTGGAGCGGATCTGCTGTTCGTCGAGGCTCCCACGTCGCGCGAGGAGATGCGCGAGATCTGCCGACGGGTCCCCGGCCACCATCTCGCCAACATGCTGGAGGAGGGGGCGACGCCGATCTGCTCCGATTCCGAGCTCGAAGAGATGGGTTTCAAGCTCGTCGCCCACCCATTCGCGCTGCTCGGCGCGAGCATCCGCGCCATGAAGCGTGCGCTCGAGGCCCTTCGAGAGCACCGTCCGCCCGAGGACTCGGACTCGGTCTCGTTCGAGGAGTTGAAACGAGACGTAGGGTTCGACGACTACTATCGCGAGGAATCCCGCTACTCGCGCGAGGACTGAGCCCTACCGAGAGCTATCGAGATCTAACGGGCCGCCCGGCTCAAACGGTGAAGCAGGGCTGACCGGAATCGTCTCCAATCCCAATCTCCCGGAGTGCCCACTGGAGCTTCACCGCATCCTCCGAGACGAACCTCACACCCCGCTCGTCGTCCGGCATGGAGTAGGAATGGACGAGAAGCTCGTTCGCCCTCTCGGCCGCCGCCACCGCCTTCTCGACGAAATCGAGGAGCCTTTCGAGAATCGTTTCGTTCGAGCGTGACTTCCTTTCGCCCCTCCTCGCTCGTCGTCGCGTCGAGGCCCTTCAATCGTGTCACCAGCTCTCGGACGCCGCCTTTTCCTTCCAGCACCTGTCCTCCTCTCTCGCGTAGTGTTCAGTGCGCCTGCGGTCGGGCGAACAGATTCTCCTCGACCGCAGGGTCGATGGTACTGTTCTCGAGCCGGGTGTCCGCCGCCGCGGTACCGTCGTGCAAGATTCGATCGGTACGGGGAAAGCTGCCCGACGCCTCCGGCTCGAAGTCGGAGAACTTCCTCGTCTCCTCGACGGAAGTACCCTGGAGGCTCGTCCCGGGAAGGGAAAGCTCGACGAGCCGCCCGGTGGCGTCGTCGAAGCTTCCGCGCATCGAGAGCTCATCGACCTTCAAAAGAACCCGGGTCGTTCCTCCCGAGCTATGCCAGCCATTGCGCCTGGACTTTTCCCGCCGCCGCGGCCCAGAGCAGGCCGAAGTAGTGGCGGTAGAGTCCCTGTCGTGCGCGACGTCGGTCTGATCGGCATTGAGGTCCTGGATTCCGCGCGGGGTCGAAGCCCAGGCGTCCTCACCGTTCACGACGGTCACGATGTCGCCGAACGGAAGACTGGTTCGTTCGCGATACCGGTCGGGAGCGACGAAGCGCACTTCGAGCCGCGCCGTCATCGGCCCCTGAGGAGTGACTACCGTGCTTTCCCCCTGGAGAAGGAAGCCCTTCATCTTCGCCGCGTCACCTGCCGATTGGACGAATCGGCCGAGCGTCTCGGCGCCACGCCGGAGACTCTCGGCGTCGGCCGCAGGAGCCTCCGAAACCGCGGACGAGACCGCGGGGGGAATCGAGATATCGACGTTTCGGACCGTCCCGAGACTCGAGAGTGGCGCGTCGAACGCGCGGTCGTTTCCGACGGCGAGAACGACGAGAGCATCCGGGTGGACGTGCGCTTTCGCCGCCCGGAGCACGTCGGCGGCGGTTACCGCGGCGATCTTCGTCTGATAGCGGGAAAGGAAATCGCGGGGATATCCGAAGTAGTCGTAGCTCATCATCCGGGAGACGATCTCGCCCTTGCTGTCGAAGTTGAACACGAACGAGTTCAGGATTCCATCCTTCGCGAGCGAGAGCTCGTCTTCCGATACCGGCTCTTTCGTGATGCGCTCGATCTCGTCGAGGATGGCGCGGAGGGTCTCGATGGTACTCTCGGACTTGGTCGCGCTCGTCACCACGAAGCTACCCGGATGGTCATAGGCGGCGTTCCAGGAGGCGCCCACCCGATAGGCGAGCCCCCGCTGCGACCGGACGGTTTGAAAGAGTCGCGAGGAGAACCCCCCGCCCAGGATCTCGCTCATCACGGTAAGAGGGTAGTAGTCGGGATCGTCGATCCGACCTCCGAGATGCCCCACCCGGATCTGGCTCTGGTTCACGTCTTCCTTCGAAACGAGATTCACCGACCCGTTCGCGACCGAGGCGACTTGGGGAAGATCCTCGTCGGGCGCCGGGCCCCGCTGCCACTTTCCGAATACCCGTTCGACCAATGCCCGAACCTCTTTCGAGTCGAAGTCTCCCCAGAGTCCGAGAAGAGTTCGGTTGGGGAGGAAGTACCGCCCGTGAAACGCGACGAGGTCGTCACGGCTAACCGCGGCGAGCGTCCGATACTCGGTGGTGCGGGCGTAAGGACTCTCGGGTCCGTAGAGGAGCTTTCCGAACTCGCGTGAGGCAATCGCGCCGACGTCGTCGTTTCGCCGGGCGACGGCGGTGCGCTCTTGGACCTTCGCAAGCTCGATTTTGTCGTCGGGAAGGGCGGGATTCATCAGAATCTCACCGAGGATCTCGACGACGAGCGACAGGTGCTCGCGAAGCGCGAAGATCGACGCCCGGCCCGCGCTCACTCCGATGTCGGTCTCGACGACGGCCCCGACGTCCTCGAGCTCCCGGTCGATCTGCTCACCGGGACGCGACGTGGAGCCCCCGGTTCGGAGGACCTGGCCGAGAATGCTCGCGAGCCCGACCTTGTCGGCCGGCTCGAACCGGGATCCGGTGTGAACGAGGGCGACCCCTTCCACCTTCGGCAGCGAGTGGTCCTCGAGAAGATACAGCGCGAGCCCGTTCGGAAGCTCGACGCGCTCGACTTCCGGCATCTGGAGCTCGTGGAGCGGCGGGAAGACGAGGTCGGTGTAGTGCTTCTGCGCCGTGACCGCGCTCGAAGAGAACGCCAGCAATGCTGCGAGAGACCAGGTGCGCATTACTTCGCCTCCTCGGAGGGAAGGAGGTAGGCAACGCTCCGGTTCGAAGCGGTGAAGTACTCCTTCGCCACCCTCTGAATGTCTTCCTTGGTCACCCGATCGATGGCTTCGATGCGCTTGAAGAGGTTCCGCCAGTCCCCCGTCAGGACCTGATAGACGGCGAGCTGGGTGGCGAGGCCGGCGTTCGAATCGAGACCGTCGACGAGATCGGCTTCCGCGCGGGCTTTCACCCGGGAGAGCTCCTCGTCCGTTACCGGCTCGTCCTCGAGCCTGCGGATCTCGGCGAGCATCGCCTTCTCGTTCTCCTCGTTGGTATGCCCCGGCGCGGCGAAGGCGTAGAAGAGAAACAGATTGGGATACTTGTTTCCCGGAAAGCCGGGAAATCCTCCGGCGGCGGCGGCGATCTTCGATCCTGCACCAGACTTCGGTAGAGCCTCGACGTCCGGCCCGCGGCGAGAACGTCCTGCACGGCGTCGAAGACAGCGTCGTCCTTGTCGAGCGCGCTCGGTTTGTGGAACCCGATCAGAAGGACCGGCTGCGACCGGGCGTAGACCGTCGCCCGCCTCTCTCCCTCCTGACGGGGCTCGACGGTAACGAGAGGGTCCGGCTTGGGTCTCTCGGGAAGACGTCCGAAGTAGAGCTCGGCCCACTCGACCGCCTGGTGCGGATCGACGTCGCCCACGATGACCGCCGTCAAGCTCGCCGGGACGTAGTGCTTGCGGTAGAAATCCTCCGCCTGGGGACGAGTGAGGTTCTCCAGATCCGACCTCCAGCCGATCGCCTGCCGGCCGTACGGATGCGCCCGGTAGGCGATGCCGAGAAAAGCCTCGAGGAGCTTTCCCACGGGCTGACTCTCCACCCGCATCCGTCGCTCCTCGAGGACGGTGTCGCGCTCCTTGTAGAACTCGCGCAGCACCGGCTCGAGAAATCGGTCGGACTCCAGCGAGAACCAGAGCTCGACCTTGTTCGAGGGAAAGCTCACGAAGTACCGTGTGGCGTCACTCGAGGTCGACGCGTTCAGACCCACGCCGCCTGCCTGCTCGATGACGCGAGTGAGCTCGTCGCTCCGGCTGTACTCCCCCGCGTCGGCCTGCGCCTGATGAAAGGACTTTTCGAGCTCGGCGATTGCGGCGGCATCCCCCTGTCCCTTGTCGCGCATCTCGAGCCGCGCGCTGCGGAGTCGTTGGTAGATCTCGTCGACCCGCGCGAGGGCGGCCTTTTCCCGCGGGTAGTCGCGGGTCCCAATCGTGGGCGTCCCCTTGAACGCCATGTGCTCGAACATGTGGGCCATGCCGGTGATGCCGACCTCCTCGTCGACCGCGCCCACGTCGGCGTAGATATGGAACGAGACCACCGGCACTTCGTGTCTCTCCACGATGAGAAACGTCATGCCGTTTCGAAGCCGATGCTCGGTAACGGTCTTTTCGAAAGACGCGAGGTCCTGGGCGCGGGCCGACTCCCGAGCCCCCAGGGCCAGAACGGCGGCAAAGAGAACGATGTATCGACGTCGCATCGCCGAAGTTTAGCTCAGCTCGGAGTCGAGAAAGTCTCGCGAAATCGGTGTCGTTGCGCCATGATCCAATGGCTTCACCAGAAAGGAGTCATCGATGACCGATCGCGGACGGTTTTATTGGTACGACCTCATGACCACGGATCCAGAGCCTGCCCAGTCGTTTTACACCAAGCTCATCGGATGGGGCACCACCCAGTGGGAAGGGATGGAGCAACCCTACACGATGTGGACCAACGGCGAGACCCCTCTCGGCGGCGTGATGCCGCTTCCCGAGGAGGCGAAAAAAGCCGGGGCCCCGCCGCACTGGCTCGCCTACGTGCTCGTTGCCAAAGTGGACGACACCCTCGCCCAGGTCAAAAAGCTGGGCGGACAGGTGCTGGTGCCCGGTATGGATATCCCGACCGTGGGGCGGTTCGGGGTCTTCTCCGACCCCCAGGGCGCGGTCATCGCCGCCTTCACGCCGCTCGAAGTCCAGCCCGCTGGGCCGCCCAAGCTCGGCGACGTTTCGTGGCACGAGCTCGCAACTAGCGACCCGGTGGCGGGGTTCTCCTTTTACGAGAAGATCTTCGGCTGGAAGAAGGGCGACTCCATGGACATGGGCGAAATGGGAATCTATCAGATGTACACGCGGGAGGGCGGTGAGCTCCCTCTCGGTGGAATCTTCCAGCGTCCCAAGGAGATGCCCGTCTCGGCGTGGCTCTATTACATCAAAGTGAAAGACGTCCACGAGTCCGTCGAGAAGGTGAAGAAGCTCGGCGGCAAGGTGTTGAACGGCCCCATGGAAGTACCGGGTGGAGACTTCATCGCCCAGTGCATGGATCCACAGGGAGCAGCCTTCGCGCTTCACTCCACCAAGACGTAGTCTCTCGATTCCAGAGGCGGGGAGCGTGACGGCGCTCCCCGCCTTTCGACGTTCGCATGCTAGACTTTGCCGCCATGACAGGAATGACGGGAATGACGCGAACGTTTGCTCTCGCCGTAAGCCTCGTTACGGTGCTTGTGGCCGCTGGCGCCTACGCCCAGGCGAGCCAGGAGCCCGATTGGACCGGTCTCGAAAAAGAGACCATGGACCACTACCAGACGCTCCTCCGATTCGACACCAGCGACCCGCCCGGGGTGGAGAAGCCGGCGGCCGAATATCTCGAGCAGGTACTCGAGAAAGAGGGCATCCCCGTCGAGGTGTTCGCGCTCGAGCCCAATCGACCGAACGTCGTCGCACGCTTGAAGGGAAACGGCAAGAAGCGGCCCATTCTCATCATGGCGCATACCGACGTCGTGAACGTCGACCCGAAGAAATGGACCTTCCCCCCCTTCAGCGCCACCCGGGACGGAGGCTACGTCTACGCACGAGGGGCGGTGGACGACAAGGACAACGTCACCTC
This sequence comes from uncultured Acidobacteriota bacterium, assembly GCA_963815675.1. Lineage (GTDB taxonomy): Bacteria > Acidobacteriota > Vicinamibacteria > Marinacidobacterales > SMYC01 > CAWFHP01. The sequence goes on from CAWFHP010000001.1 coordinate 309,508, forward strand.
CGCTCTCATGGTCATGCTTACTCTGAAGCGGCTGAACGTTCCCCTCGATCGCGACGTCATCTTCCTCGCCGAATCGGGAGAGGAGGGCTCCACGCGCGTCGGCATCCAGTTCATGGTGGAGAATCACTATCCGGAGATCGACGCGGAGTACTGTCTCGCCGAAGGCGGAAACGTGACCCGTGTCGATGGAAAGGTGAAGTACGCCTCGGTCCAGACGCTCGAGAAGATCCCTTACGGGGTCGAGCTCACCGCTCGGGGCGTCGCCGGTCACGGCTCGGTGCCTCTCAAGACGAACGCCATCGCCCACCTGTCGAAGTCGGTCGCCGCGATCGCCGACTGGCGTCCCCCCATCCGCTTGAACGAGACCACCAGCACCTATTTCGAGCGGCTGGCGCAGATCTCCGCGCCCGAGGACGCGAAGTGGTATCGGATGGTCGCCGATCCGAGCCAGGTCAAAGCGGCGGACGAGTACTTCCTCGACCACGAGCCGCGTCACGCGTCGATGCTCCGAACCTCTGTCTCACCCAACATCTTCCAGGCGGGCTATCGCATCAACGTGATTCCATCGGAGGCGAAAGCCACTCTCGACGTCCGCGCCCTGCCCGACGAGGACATGACGGCGTTTCTCGAGGAGATCAAGAAAGTCGTGAACGACCCCGCGGTGGAAGTGAAGTTCGCCGATCGCGACACCAGGCCCGGCGCGGGAGAAGCGCGGTTGAGCTCGGAAGCGTTCCAGGTGATCGAGTCGGCGATGCGGAAGGACTACGATACCGTCACGCTGCCGACGATGAGCACCGGCGCCACCGACATGGCCTATCTGCGTGCAAAGGGAACCCAGTGCTACGGCATCGGTCCCGCGCTCGACGTCGAGGACGGCCCGAAGGGCTACGGCGCGCACAGCGATCAGGAGCGGCTCCTCGAAAGCGAGCTCCACCGATTCGTCCGCTTCAACTGGGACGTCGTCGTCGATCTGGCACGAGCGAAATAGGCCGTTCCGAGCCAGGCCCCGCCTCAATAGGCCGTCGTTACCGTCAGGTGGTGGGGCCAGTGGGTCTCGTGGTAGTGGGTCCAGAGGCGGCCGTCGACGACCGGGTCGATGACTTGCCGGTCGGGAGGCCTCTTCGCATTGATCGCCCCGGTCAGCAGATGGCAGGCCCAGATCGACGCCGCGCGGATCTCCACTTCTTCCTCGCTGTCTTTCGGGATCACGCGCCGTTCCTGGATTTTTTGCTCGAGCGGGGCTGAGTACGACGTGATCCCGAACAGCCGAAGCGCCACCGGAACGATGTAGTCGGCGAAGATGGTTAGATTCTCGGGGTCCTCGAGAGCGAAGAAGCCGTCCTCCCGGAAGCGCGCGTGGAGCTGCCACAACAGGAGCTGGGCTCGCTTGTCGAAGCGAACCGGCGTTCCCTGATGCGAGCTCTCGTCGCGGAACGAGGGAAAGGTGGCGATGAGACGTTCGACAAGCCCCTCTTCGCCGGAATCATAGAGGCGGTTGGGACTCGATGCGAGGAAGCGGTGAAACCTCCCCTGATACCGGCTTTCGAGGACGTCTCCCACTTCGTGGAAGATCGCGAGCCGCTCGTCGAGCATCGGTATCTCGATGTTTCCGGAGAAGATGCCGGCGAGCTCTTTGCGGGTTACGTTCCGGAGGAAGCGCCCGGTGAGGATCGGGATCCCGTCCTCATAGGATTTCTTCAAGCAGGCCATCATCGCGTCGGAATCGGAGTACTCCCGTCCTTCGTACGGTGTCCGAAAGATCACGTGCCGGTCGAAGTCGGTGAAGGCGAAGTTGATGGTCGCGGTGAGAAAGATGAAGTCCATCGTGTCCGCGTCGTTTCCCTGCGGGATTAGAGGCGAGCGGAAATCGGGCCAGGGAAGAGTTTCGTAGGCCATCCATCCCGCCACTTCCTCGATGCGGTCGTGGTGGATGGCGACGTACCGCGGGCGGGAAACGACCGGCTCCACCGAAGCGAGGATGGGATGGCGGCCTTCAGCGGGCAGCGGGGATCGCGGCAGGAGAGGCAAGACCATGACCCCCAGAAATTCCCTACGCTCCACGGAGCTCTCGAAGGGCCCGTGCGACCTCGACCTTCGCCATCTTCTTGCGATAGGCGTGGGTGAGATCGGTATTGTCGAGCGGCTTCGCTGGTCGGTAGGCTAGCGCCGCGGCTTGCTCGATGGTCTCGTCGTCGAGCTTTCTTCCCACGAGGGCCTCTTCGGCCTCAGTGGCGACGACGGGAGCGGACTCCACCGCCGTCAGCACGATGCGCGCCTTGTCGACGGTCCCGTCCCTGGACGTTCGGAGAGCGGCGGCGACGCCGAGAATGGGAAAGTCGATGCTGTCGCGCCTTCGGAGCTTGCGATACGTGGCCCGCATTCCGTTCGCGGGCGGTACGTGGATCTCGGTCAGAATCTCCTCCCGTTTCTTCGCGAGAAAGTCGATGCCGTCGTGGCGGTAGAGACTTCGGACCGGAACCCTTCGTTCACCCTCGGGGCCGACCAGGGTGCATTCGGCGTCATAGGCGATGAAGACCGGGGCGGTATCCGAAGAGCTCACCGCCCAGCAGCGTGGGCTCGACGGCGCGACCCAGCAGATCTCGCCGTCCTTCTTCATGCAAAAGTGGATGGCCGAGCGCCACTCGTAGGTCTGGTTGTAGTACGTGCAGCGGGTATCGATGCAGAGGTTACCTCCGATCGTGCCCATGTTCCTCAGGATGGGTGAGCTCACGAGACCCGCCGCCCTCGCGATGGCGGGGTAGCGGGCGAGGAGAAGCTCGTCGCTCTCGAGCGACGTCAGCGTGGCGAGCCCGCCGAGAGTGATGCCCTTCTCGGCGCTGCCAGAGACGTCGCGACTTCCGGCAAGCGCACGGAGGCCGACGAGGACCTTCGGCTCGAACTGGCGCCTCTTCATGTTGGGATAGAGATCCGTGCCGCCGGAGACCGGCATCGCCTCGTCGGGAGCATGGTCTGCGAGCATCCTCGCGGCGTCGCGCGCCGATTGCGGCGCGAGGTAGCGGAACGGGGGAAGACGGATCATAGCGGCGGCACCTCGACCGGCGGCGGAAAGGCGTAGTCCGGAACTTCGACTCGGGGAAGGCGGCCTTCGAGCGCGCGGACGATCTTGTCGGGGCTCACCGGAGTCTCGTCGATCCGGACTCCAACGGCGTCGTAGACCGCGTTGGTCAGCGCGGGGATGACGGGAAGCAGTGGCCCTTGACCGCACTCCTTCGCCCCGTAGGGTCCTTCCGGGTCGAGAGTCTCGACGAGAATCGACTCGACGGGCGGCATCTCGAGAAACGTCGGGCTCTTGTAATCGAGCATCGACGGAATCTCGTGCACGCCCCGCCGATAGACCTGCTCTTCGTAGAGCGCCTCGCCGAGCCCCATGTAGACGCTTCCCTCGACCTGGCCGATGGCGAGAAGCGGGTTGATGGGTTTGCCGACGTCGTGGGCAATCCAGATCTTCTCGATGGCGACGAATCCCGTCTCGGGGTCGACCTCGAGCTCGAGAGCGCAGGCGGAATAGCTGTAGGTGGCGCTCGGCCCCACACCCGCTCCTTTGTACTTACCCGGGGACTTCGGCGGCGTGTAGCTCCCCGTCGAGCCGAGCGTTCCGTGGCGGGCTTCCGCGAGGACCGCCGCTTCGGCGAAATCCATACCAACGTCCGGATGCTCGCGATCGAAAATGCGGCGGTGAGCCATGCGCAGGCTTACCACTGGGACACCGAGCTTCTCCGCCGCCTGTTCGAGCAGGAGCGGCTTGAGACGGCGAGCGGCCTGGATGGCGGCGTTTCCCGTCATCAGCGTGACCCGGCTCGAATAGCTTCCCAGGTCGACGGGAGTGAGATGCGTGTCCGCGGTCACGACGTGGACGTCTCGCACTTCGACCCCGAGCTCTTCCGCCACCACGTACGCGAGGACCGAGTCCGAGCCCTGTCCGATGTCGGTCGAGCCGCAAAACGCCGTCACGCCACCTCCGCGATCGATTTTGAGCTGCACGCCGCTGTGAGGAAGCTTGTTCCAGTAAATGGGCAGGCCCGCGCCGGTGATGTAGCTCGAGGCCGCAAGGCCGATCCCGCGTCCGCGCGGGAGCTTTCCGTGCTTTTTCCGAAACTCCGATCGTTCCCCCACGAGCTCGAGGCATTCTTTGAGACCGACGGTCCGGAGCTTCAGCTGGTTCGCGGTCACCGAGAAGGGCTCGACGACGCGCTCGAGACGGAGATCGAGTGGATTCTTCTTCAACTGCTCCGCGATCTTGTCGAGGTGGCACTCGATGGCATAGCGGGGCTGCACCGTGCCGTGGCCGCGCTTCGGACCGCAGGGAGCCTTGTTGGTAAAGACGCGAAGCCCCTCGAACTTGTACCGCGGAACCTTGTAGGTGACCGTCTGGAGGGCACCGGTATAGTAGAGGCTCGCGATCCCGTAGCTCCCGTAGGCCCCGCCGTCGAGAAACGACCGGAAGTGCATGGCGGTGATCGAGCCGTCTTTCTTGACGCCGGTCTTCACCCACATCTTCACCGGGTGGCGGCCGCGGTGACAGTAGAAGACCTCCTCGCGCGTGAGAGTGATCTTCACCGGCCGGCGTGTCTTCATCGAGAGCTTGGCGACGACGATCTCGTGGTTGAACGGGTCGCTCTTGCCCCCGAAACCCCCTCCGTTGGGACAGGCGATGATGCGAATCTGAGACGGTGGCATCTCGAGCACTTTCGACGTCGCCCGGTGCACGTAGTGCGGCGTCTGGGTCGACGACCAGAGGGTGAGCTTGCCGTCGGCCCCGTACGAAGCGAGCGCCGCGTGCTGCTCCATGGGAAGGTGGGTGTTGCCCTCGAAGAAGAACGTGTCCTCGCGAACGAGGTCGGCTTCGGCAAAGCCTTCGTCGACGTTTCCGAACTCGAGCGCGACCGCTTTCTGAACGTTGCCTTCGATACGGTCCCCTTCGTGGATCGGGGGAGCTTCTGGGTCGAGAGCGGCCTCGATGGACATGACCGGGGGAAGCACTTCGTAGTCTACATTAATAAGGTGGATGGCTCGCGCCGCCGTCTCCTCGTCCACGGCGGCGACCGCTGCTACGGGATCTCCCGCGAATCGAGCTTTGTCGAGGCAGAGCGCGTGCTCGTCCTGGGAGACGGGAAGAATGCCGAACGGAATCGGGAGCTCCTGTCCCACGAGGGTGGCGACGACGCCTTCGAGCTTCTCGGCGGCGCTCGTATCGACGCTCAGAACGCGCGCGTGAGGGTGGGGGCTCCTCAGGAGCTTCGCGAAAAGCATTCGCGGGAGCGACATGTCGTCGGCGAACAGCGTCTCGCCCGACACCTTCGCCATGGCGTCGACCTTCATGTTGGGCTTGCCGATGATGGTGAGCGGAGGTTCGGCTTCCCGCTTCGGGGTCTCCTCGATGGGCTCTACGTCTATCTTCGTCGCCATGGGGTTGGAGATTTCAAATCGAGAGGGGGCTTCCCACCTCGCCACGGGCGGCCCTCTCGATGGCCTGCAGAATCTGGATATAGCCGGTGCAGCGACAGAGGTTTCCCGAAAGGGCTTTCTGGATCTCCTGCCGGCTCGGCAGTGGGTGCTTGTCGAGAAGCGCCTTCGCGGCGAGGATCATGCCCGGGGTGCAGTAGCCGCACTGCGCGGCGCCGATCTCCGCGAAAGCGACCTGGAGCGGATGCGCGCGACCGTTCTCGGTCAGTCCCTCGACGGTCAGGATGTCAGCTTGCTGGAGCTCGATGGGGAGAGCGAGGCAGGACAGCACGGGCTCTCCGTCGACGAGAACGGTGCAGGTGCCGCACTCCCCGAGCTCGCAGCCGTGTTTGGTTCCCGTGAGACGCAGATCTTCCCGTAGGACCTCGAGAAGGGTCTTGTGCACGGGAACCGCGAGCTCGACGGGCTCGCGGTTCACGGTGAGACGCAGCAAACTCTTCCCGTTTTTGCTCTCCACGCTCGTACTGTACCACCGGGGACGAAACCGCCGCCAGATGCGCTACGATGAAGAATGGGTGGTTTCGTCGCGCTCCTGCTCGCCGTTTTCTGCCAGGGCGCCCCGGCATCGAAGGCGGAAAGCATCCCGGATCTCGAGCGCCACATGGCAGAGCTCATCAACGTCGAGCGCGAGGCGCGTGGTATCGCGCCGCTTTCCTTCTCTCCAGAGCTCGCCCAGGTCGCCCGGGACTACAGCGCGAGGATGGCCGCGGTGGGGCAGATCAATCACGAATTGTCCCGCCCCGTCGAGGATCGGATCCGTGACGTTCGGCCGAACACCTGCACTTTCGGAGAGAACGTCTCCAAGCACACGAGCATCGACTATTCTCTCGCCGACCTGATGCTGAGCCCCGGGCATCGCTCGAACATCCTGAGCCCGCGGTTCGTCGAGATCGGAATCGGCATCGTACGCGGTGAGGACGACTTCCTCTACATAACTCAGGAGTTCACCGGGCCGTGCGCGGGCCGCGTCGAGCCCGGCAACGCGAAGTCCCGCTCGAAGCGCTGAAGCCTCATCCCGCCTGCCGCTCGAGTAGACTCAGCAGTGCGTGGACATCGCCGAGCACCCAGAGGTCGGCGATCCTTCCGTTCCGGAAGGCAAAGAGAGCCGCGCCCGCCCATTCTACGGGCTTGCCGGTGGCGGGATATCCCAGGAGCTCTCCACGATGGGTACCCGAGAATCGCATGCGGGCGAATGCCTGGTCTCGTTCCGCGACGAGATCGAGGATCTCGCAGTGGTAGTCTCCGAGCGCCCCGTGGACGCCGTCGACGTACGAGGTAAAGGCATCAGGCCCGACGTGAGTCGATCCGAGAGAGCCCCGGAACGTGAAGTCCGGCGTCAGAAGCTCGCTGCACCGGGACAGGTCCCGGCGATCCCAGATCTCCGAATAGAACTCTTTCACGAGCACACGAGGGCTCCTCTCCCGAGCCGACGATCGGGAAGACGATTGCGGATCCTCGAGCGGGGAGCCCTCTCGGCAGAGCGGGCAGTCGCGGGGCTCCCAGAGAACAAGCTCGCGCGTCTCCAGCGACTCGATGGGAATGCCGCGTTGCTGGAAGTGTTTCTCCGCCACGTCACCGAGGACGAAGAGAGCAGCGACGACCGCGACGGAGGCGCCCGCCTCGCCAAGGGCGTCCACGGTGGCGCGCACGGAAGATCCGGCGCTGATCGCGTCGTCGACCACGGCCACCCTCGACCCCCGGACCCTCTCCCGAAGCGCGGGAGAGAGCTCATAGCGCGCGTTGAAGAGGCTCTCGGCGGAGCGCGCCCGCCCGGACTCGGTGTAATAGAACGAAACGCCGAGCGTCGTCGCCAATGCCTGGGCGAGAAAGGCCCCACCGAGCAAGGGTCCACAGACGGCGGAGACGTCGTAGGGACGCAGCCGATCGGCGAGCGCGTGGATTGGCGGCGCCATTCCGGAGAGATCGACGAAGAGCGCGTCGAGCGTGAGCCAAAGATTGGTGTGGTGGCCGGACTCGAGAAGAAAGTGCCCGCGACGGACGGGTAAGCCGCTCGACAAATCTGTGCTCACGTCTCCTCCGATCGAGTCAAGTTCGAGATTCGTCCGTATTCTGCAAGCGATCGATGCGCCAACCATCGTCATGGTCGAGGAGAACGCAGGTCGTGACAGCTCGAGACGTCCCGGCCTCCGACGCCCCGGTCCAACGGAAGATGACCTGCGTGACGCAACGCCTCACCATGGAATCGGCAATCGCTCCGTGCGCAGTCCCTGCTGGGACCGGTATTCCTTCAGGAACTCCTTGATTGCGGGTACATCTTCTTCCCGCACAAAAATTTGATCCCAGACCTCGCCGAAGCCTGGATTCACGTGGTATGGGAACCCAGCGCTCTGTAGCAGGGTCTGGACAAGTGCGACATCGCTCGCACTTCCTAGTGGCACCTGTATCAGCGGGCCGTTCAGCACTTCGGCACCGTCCTCTTGCTCCTCCCTCTCGGGAAGAGCGCTCACCAAGGTGACCCCGCAATCCGAGCAGGTAGTCATGCCGGGAACGAGCTCCGCTTGACATGCAGGGCAGAACATTTGGGTCCCCTAGACATCCTCGAGGCTCAGTGGCGTGGGAACGCGTCCATCCGTGTCTTGAAGACCATGCCACGCCCCGCACCGCGGCTGGCTCCCGTGACGAGAGCCACCTGGTCTCCGAGAGAAGTCATTCCTCTCTCCTTTCAGGTCCCGTTCGTCTGACCGAGACATCTCCTCTGTCGCTGGCCTTCAGCACGGAATCGATTTCCGCGCCCGCGAGCTGACCGTTCTCTGAAACGCTTCCACCCGCGCTTGCACGTCGAAGATGGTGTTCGTTCCCTCCAGAGAGGCCAGGTATAACGAGCGCTCTGCGACGGCGGGAAGGTCAAAATGCCAGTACATCGACATGAGCGGGTTGATAAACAGCTCGCTGTTGGCGGTGCGGTGCGTGCGCTGGAAATTTCCAAACCGACCCTCGAGCGCCGACACGATGCTGCCGTTGACGATGCTCTGACGATGAGGCATGCGGTCGTGGGCGTGCAGTACCGCGTCACGGAACAAAGAGACCTCCGGCATCGACAGATGAAGCGAGTGGGTGCCGAGGTAGCCGCCCGCTCGCTCCAGGGCAGCGACATTCTCCAGGAAGTGGGCGTGACAGACGCCGTGGTACGCGTCGATCCCGAAACCGAGACAACTGACGAGCCTCGTTTCCACGGTTAGACGATGGACGGCAGCAAGGCTGGTCATGTCCTCGGCCGGCGTGCCCAGACCCGCCTCGTCACCACGCATGAGAATATCCGTGCCGCCATCGACCAGGACGATCGTATCGAGAGCCAGCGTCTTCGCGAGGTATGCGTAGGCCTCTCTCAGGGGCCGAACCCCTACCTTGTCGAAGGAGTAGACGTCGGATGGAAGCGAGTTGGCGTGCAGCCATTCGGCGAGATACTTTTCGGGGAAATACCGCGCTTCGCCTCCGCTCGTGTGGTCTACGCGCCAGAGGCACGGCCTCAGGTGCTCGGCATTGGTGCCGCCGAGGTAGCTGAACGACAGATTCGCGAGGTAGACTTGCTTGCCCGCCGTCCGGAGCGCGAGGAACATGGGCAGAGCCGCGAAAACGTCGAAGCCGCCACCGGCACCGGCGAGCAGCACCCGGCTGGCATTGTCGAATCGCGTGGCAAATGGGACGCGAAACAAGTCCACTCGATCGCTCGCCGTCGACGCCATGGTACCTCCTGCCAACGTCTGCTGACGTCGCCTCACTTCAGTCGCACGAATGCGCGAACACCGCTCCACTCCCTGCCACTTCGGGCCCGTCTCTCCGACGGGACGAGACGGTCGCCCGCGAGGTCGCCAGGATGTATCGTTTCATGCCTCGGCGTTCCTTCCAAAGGCGTCGAACACCGCGGATGAGTCTGCGAAACGCGATTCCGTAACGCCGACCCAGGGACGCCCCCTGAACCGCTTTCATCCCGTCAAGATTCCGACGCGGCCATCGCCAAACACCAAGAGAATCCTCTTGAAGCCGGTGGCGATGCGCAGCTGCGAATAAATGTAGCGATATGCCTCCAAGCATGAAATGGTTCTTGCGCTCATGACGACGAGCCATCGATCGCCTGCAGGCTTCGGCGCCCGCCTGCCCGCCCCGGCACGGATTAGCTCGAGCAATTCACGCGTCAGGTTCAAGAGCAGACGTGGGTCCGAATCGGAACTGTGCACGAACCCGATCAGTTTTGGCGCTCGCTCCGATTCGTCGCTCACAAGTCGAATCCGGATACGATTTCCGTGAATCGTGTCGATCCCATTTTGACCCGATCTTCTCCGCCCGAGAAGAGTCTTGATTCTGTCTTCCAGTGAGACGGCGGTTTTCGATGGCAAACGGATGGGAGCGGTGATGGTCAGCAACACCGTCATACCGTCGGGCACGGTTTCGCCAGCGGTGGCTCGCAGACGTTCCATGAGCCTGGTCGCAACCTTGTCGAACCTCAAACGAGGCTTGGCGGCGTTACCTTGGCCAGGACCGCGCCGTTTGAGGGTTGTAATGTCGACGGCAACCCGTTTCCCAGCGACCGCGAAATAGACGTCGGAACCACTACCCTTTTCCCACGTTGCGGAGAATCGTCTGGCGACGGCCGCGATGGCGCTTCGCTCCTGCTCCTTCAAATCCCTCATGCGTCCCTACCGGTGAGGTCGGCCCATTATTTTGGAAGAAAAGCAGACCTCCTGTCGCTTTCTTCGAACGCTGGCGTTCCGCAGCCTGGCGGCAGCGTTCCGCTTCCGAAGCGGACGCGGATGACTACCTGCTAGGTAGTTGCCACCAACAGTTCCTCCGAATTGTCTGGCGGATGAAGGCCATCCGTCCGGTCGGCAAAGTAGCGCTGGGCAAGTGTAGCCGCGAATATGTGGTGGAGCTCTTTCAAACCCGCATCGTGAGCCAGGGTCAGCATTTCCCGTCGACGTGAAGAAGCTGAAGGCCGCGCTCCTGGGCCCACAGCCGACTTCAGCCTCGAGCACGCA
>CAWFHP010000002.1:0-68640 GCA_963815675.1 uncultured Acidobacteriota bacterium
TGCCTTGCCCCTGGCTAACTCGTTCAGTTCAGGTATTTGTACCCACGTCCTCCTTCTTGAACTCGAACTCGGTACCGGGATCGGCAGTCTGGTACTGGAGCCAGGGATTCACCGAGTGGATCACGACGATGTTCAGATACTTGAGCGCGCGCTCGTACTCCTTGACGAGGCGGGCGAGCTCCTGCGGGTCGCGGCTCTTGTCCGCGGCACGAATGAGCTCTTCGACCTTCCGCGTGAGTCCTGCGAGAATCTGAACGACGCTTCCGCCCTCGGCCGTGGTCCTCGCGTCCGAAGCCTCGGATTCCACGATCTGGCGCGTGAAGGACTCCATGAGCGATACCAGCTCCCTCGCGTACCGAAGTCGTGCCAGCAGGAGGAGGCGGTTCGGCTCGGTCGGCTCGTAGAGGGTCTTGACGAAAGAGGGAAGTGCCCGACGCGCTGCCTTGGCAAGGAGGTTCCGCCTCGAAAAGAGCTTGGCAAAGCTTTGATAAATGAGCGCCTGGCTCTGGAGCTGGCGCCTCAGTTTCTCCTCGGTCTCCTTCCGGTTCCCGTTCGCCGGATCGCGAACGAGGATCTCGACGGGAGCGATTCCGAAGCCCGCGCGGTCGAACAGGACGATACCGACCATCGCTCCTTCAGGATTGAGCCAGAGCTCGACGAGATAGGGCTCCGAGTCGGTTCCCGTCACCCCGTGCTCGACACGCTCCTGGGCCACGATGCTCTTCAGCCTTCGGATGCGCAGAAGCGCGTCCGCTAGCGCCGGCGACCCGCCCTTCTCAATCGCGGTTCGAATCTCCTCCTTGAAAGCGACCAGCCGGTCTTTGTCTTCCTTCCGGTAGCCCATGGTCGAGAGCGCCTTGTTGATGTCGATGGGAAGGGGCGCGGCTCCGAGCCGAATCTGCCGCTCGTCCACACCTACCGCCGAGGAGGTCAATCGAATCGAATCAGGTTTCGGGCGAGCCGGGCGCGGTCTTCGGGCGAAGGCTCCTCGGCAAGGTAGAGGCTCGGCCAGGCGGCGAGCTCGGCGGGGGAGAGCGCCATGACGGCGATGTAGCGCAGGAGCTTTCTAGGATCGTCGGGAAACGATTCGGGCCACTCCGAGTAACCGAGGGAGAGGAAGAGGTCCTCCGCCAAGGCTCGCGGAACGTCCGTTTGCTCGATAGCGTCAGCGATGAGGTTGGCATCGTCGTCTCCAACCCAATCGAGCGGACCGAGCTTTCGCCCCAGGTCGCGTTGGATGCGCTCCAGCTGTTGATAGAGACGGTATTGCACGCGGTTCAGACGAATCACCTGCTCGACACCGAAGAGAGACCGTTCGTCGATTTCCGGCTGTACCAGGACGTCGAGCACCTTGAGTAGCGCCGTCGTTCGATGAATGGCGGAGGGGTTCAGGCTCTCGATGTTGGCGCGCAGGTAGGGACAATCCTCGGAGGCGATGGGACGTGCCTGCTCGACGCTCTTCCGCAGGACGGGCTTGATGGCCTCGGCGGTCTGCTGAAAGGGTTCGGGCGCCGCGACGAGCTTGTCGATGATCTCCCGGAAGAGATCCGCCCGGCTGAGGAGCGCTTCACGCGGCTCCGGCTCGTTGCGCTCGCGGATGAAATAGGCGAGGGGAACGATAATCTCGTCGACGACTCTGCGATCGAGCGCCGCCTTCTGCTTGTCTTGAGGCTCGGCGCTCATGTGGAGCCGCGCGATCTCACCGTAGAGCCCACGGAAGCGATCGTCCAGAAGCCGATATCCGTTGCGATATTGCGCCGCCAGCAGCCGATCGCGGATGACCGAGGACTCGATGCGAATTCCGTCACGGGCGCTGTCGAGAAGCACCATCTCGACCGATCGAAAGAACTTGTCGAGCGCTTCCCGGCAAGCGCGCCAGTATTGAGCGATGCGCTCCTTCACCTCGTCGGCGTTGCCGCGGCTCTCGGGGAAGGCTTGGGCGGATGTGGGAAGCGCGAGCACCTCGACTTGCTCCAGCAGATGCTTTCGCAAGATCGAATCGCGGTAGCTCTTGAGCTCGGTCACGAATCGATCGTGCGGAGGAAACAGATGCTCGTTCTGCGCCTCCTCGCCGAACTCGGTGTGAAGTCTCTGAAACATTCCCTTCACCAGCTCGTCGATCGCGGCGTCGAGCTTCCCGGTGAACCCGGTGTCCAGGGTCACCTGGAGGAGGTCGTGGAGCGACTGATGCTGCACCTCTTGTTCCAGCTGGCGATGGATCCCGGTGACCAGATCGTTGCGAAGCTCGTTGGCGAGAGAAGCGGCGCGGTTATGAATCCTCTCGGTGAGGATGAGCCGCGATTCGCGCTTCTGCGCCTCCTTACGCGCGAGGAGGATCGCCGCGACGTCCGACCCCGGATGGCTCTCGTCGGGTGTGGCTTCGGCCGTCGTCTGGCTTTCGCCTTCCAATACCGGGGGGGTTTTCCCGGAGAGGAGATTTTCGAATCGTTTCCGAAGACGGTCTAGCATCGAGTCGGTTGGACCAGAAAAGGACAGCGCCCGAACGGACGAGAGTATTGTCGGCTGTTAAACTTCTATCTTATCATGTGAAATTGACACGTAAAACCGCCTGTGTTAACGTTTTCGATGGCTTTCCACAAGCCGCCCGGTGGCGCTATCGTCTAGGGGACTAGGACGGGTGGTTCTCAGCCATCAAACCGGGGTTCGAATCCCCGTAGCGCTACCAAAATCGTCCTCCGGCGCCAGGACGAAGCCGCTCTTGTTCTCCCCCGTTCGGTGAAGAGGCGACATCGACCATGATGGATCGACCGTCCAAAAAACGAGGCCGCCCGGCCATCCTCGTCCACGGCGGCGCCTGGGCGACTCCCGACGGTGAGCTCGAAGACCACCGCAAGGGCGTTCACCGCGCTTCCATGATTGGATACGAGATCCTCTTGATGGGTGGCTCGGCGCTAGACGCGGTGCAACGAGCGGTCGAGTATCTCGAGGCGGACCCGGCATTCAACGCCGGCCGTGGATCCGTTCTCAACGCCGACGGCCGTATCGAGCTAGATGCCGCCATCATGGACGGAAGCAGGCTGATGGCGGGTGCGGTGGCTTGTGTCTCGGGACTGGTTCATCCCGTCGCGCTCGCGCGCGAGGTGCTCGAGAGCTCTCCCCACGTGATGCTGGCCGGCGATGGCGCTCTCGAGTTCGCTCGAGCGAGAGGCATTGCCACCTGCGATCCCGAAGAGTTGATCGTGGAGCGAGAACGGCAGCGCTATCGCTTCGCCCGCGCGTCGTCTTCGCCAGGGGACACCAAGCCTCTCGGCGGGATGGCGGAGCCCGGCGACACCGTTGGTGCCGTCGCCTGCGACGGGAACGGTCACGTCGCCGCCGCCACGTCGACGGGAGGTGCGCTCCTCAAGCTGCGCGGGCGCATCGGTGATTCTCCCATCGTGGGCGCGGGCCTCTATGCCGATGACCGCCGCGGCGCGGCCGCCTCGACCGGATGGGGTGAAGGGATTCTGCGCATCGTGATGGCTCACCGTGCGGTCGAAGCGATGGTCAGCGGCATCGGTCCCGGCGAAGCGGCGCAGCTGGCTATTCGCACTCTCGAGTCGCGCACCGAGGGACGGGGAGGGATCATTCTCGTTGACGGAAAAGGCGAGCTGGGCTTCTCCTTCAATACCCCCCACATGGCGCATGCCTATATTCACGAAGGCATGACCGAGCCCGAGATAGGAACATGACTGTGCGATTCGAGCTTGCGGCTATGTTGACGGCCCGCCCCCGGCCTTGCTAGCATACTGGGCTCGCCACGCGTCATATGCGCCCTTAGCTCAGCTGGATAGAGCGACAGACTACGAATCTGTAGGTCGGGTGTTCGAATCACCCAGGGCGCACCACTTTTTCAACCGTTTACAGGGAGAGACAGGGACGACTAATCTTCCAGGGTAACACATGCGTAGTTCGGCGGGCGCTTCGTATCCACGCGAAACCCTGTTTTCACAACGGGTTGGCGGAATCGGCCCCCACGAGGTGAAGGACGTAAGCTACGCCCTAAGAATAGTTTACGGCGAATTGTCGAACCTACACCTTGAGGCCCTTCAGGCGCCCGACCCTTCGTGAGCAATTACCCCAGCGTGTAACTCACGGTGGTAGGACTTTCCTCCCGATGCCGGCTACGGACGTCCAAGAAGTTCAGGAACTTGACACCGAGGTTGAGCGCCTCGACCGGGAGCTTTCGAGTCGGCTTGGCCGATCCGCGTGGCTCGCGATCGTGGAAAACGAGCACCGGGAACTCCGGGCGGTCTCGAACTGCTCCGACGCGAGCATGCTCACATTGTTGCGTCGCTGGTGCCGGTCCCACCAATCCCGTCAACGATGAGCGGGGCTCACTCGAGTGGAAGCGGGAGCTGAGTTTCGCGCGGGAGAAAGCTTCTCCCGTTGCTCCTCTCGCTCCTTTCGCGCCTGATAGCGGCCGTAGACGAAGACGCCAGCCAAAGCAACCAGATCGCCGATGATGAGACCTAACCCCGAAACGCTCTTATCATTCCAGATCAACAGGCCGCCGATCACAATGACTAGGACGCTCAGCCAAAAGGCACGTTCCTGTCCTCGGCGCTCGCTTTCGATGTTCGCCTTGACAACGGCTTGTTCCAATTCCTGCCGGTGGTTCGAAACGCTCTCTGCCATGGCAACGATGCGTTCCGCGCAGCCTGGAAAGATCTTGTTGTACCCCATGAGAAGATCGGGCGGCGGGAGCGGACCGGAGAACGTGAAGCCTTGGAATTCTGCTCGGAGGCGACGTTCGACGCGTTGTTCAACGCGTTGCTCCGCCCGTTGTTCAAGAGTGGAGGTCGCAGAACCCTGCTCTTGCTGGGGGGCGGGCGTTTCCTCTATCGGGGTTGACGAGTCGTCTTCGTCGGGGTTCATGTCCTGGCGCGCGTGCGCGTCTCAGTTCGGTGGAGAGGCAGGGCTGATTTCCGTGTCTCTTTGTCGAACTGTGCGCGAGCGGTTGCAAGATCGCCAGCGACGGCAAGCCAGTCCATGTAGAGTGCGTGGGCGTCCGCCTCGGCCTCGCTGGCGCTGTAGTTGTACCAATCGAACTGCGCGCCGAGATCGAGTGTGCGCGCGGCCCCAAACAGCGGGCGCGGCATCGCGAAGAGAAAGCACGAGCGGAACAGTTTGCGCATACTGTTGGTCCCTTGCTACTTTTCTCGTTTGAAAATCGTCTCGATCAAAGCTTACCTCACTTCCAGTCTATTTTCGTTTTCATGTGTTTGCAAACGTTTGGCCCGTGTCACCGTTCCGCGCTCATGGCTCGCTGGCGTCGCCGGGCTCGCCTCGGCCTCGCTGAGCGCCGCGCCAATCCCGGCGATTGCCCGGAGCGTCGCGATGTTGATCGGCATTCCCTCCAGGTCGACGCGCATGCGATCGGGCTCGAAGAGGCCGAGGTGTTTCATCGCGAGCGCGAGCGCTTTGTCTTTCGGCCACAGACGCAGCTCAACGCGCGATTTGCCGTCACGGCCCACGGTGCGCTTCACTGAAGCGACGGCACGCATGATCTCGGGAGCCTTTCCGTCCTTCGGCTTCACCGGTTGAGTCTCATCGAGCGCGTCGATCTCGTAATCGTCGATGCGCGACGTCGCGACGAAGTAGAGTTCTTCGAGTACCCGGTTCGCCGTGAGTTTTGTTCGCTCCGCCCGCACCGCGATCTTGCGTTTCCATTTGTGTAGAGTGCCACAGCTCGTCGCTAGCGCTTCCAAAGACGACATACTCCCCGCGTGAGAACGGCTTGCGGTGTCACGATGCGGATTCGAACCCTCGTGGTTCCGTACTTCGAGCGTGTTCTCGTTCAGCGTCTACGCTCGACGGAAGGGAAACGAAGGCAGGTTCAATCGGAGCCGAGGAACGATTCTTGCGGAAAAAATTCCGCGAGATCGAACCTCGGTCTGTTATGGTCTTGACGGGCGAGCGGGCCCGACTATCGCCGTAAGATGTCTCCTCAGCTGTTCCTCGACCCTGCGCTTACCGCTGATCGTGTTTTCGTAGAACAGAGTTCGAAACGGCGAAACATCGAACGGAAGTTGCGTGCCTTTCGTGGCGATCAGAATGGTAGGCTTGCCGAGCGCATGAGCATAGCCAACTTCGTAGTAAACATTTGCGTTGACGGGCGTAATTTCGGCGATGACTAACGTGGACTCGATGATCTGTTGGGCGATGTCGGTTACGATCAACCCTGGTCCGTAGGTATCGTCCGCCCGCAGCGTCTCGAGGCCGAACTCTTCGCAAACCTTGCTGATCACCTCTTCGTGGACCTGGTCGAACGGCGGAGAGAATTGCATGACCACGAAAGCTCGTGGCTTGACTGTCTTGATCGAGAAGTCGCTGATGTAGATGTCCTTGTACCCAGAGCACCAGATCCCTACCTGACTTCCATGTAGGTACGACGGAACGAGCCCGCTGGCCACGTCCACGCCATCAACTGTGAGGATGATTTCTGAGCCTCTCACGGTGGCCCGAACGTCATACTCAACGTCTTGAGACAAATTCGCGGGGTCCCCCGAAGCGGAGATCGTTGTCCATTGCCCCGCGCTGAACGTCTGAATCCAGAATTGGTTTGCGTTCGCGGAGAGGCCAGCCACGAGCAACGTGAAGGGGTTTGTGTTGAAGTAGCAAATCAGGTGACAGGCGGAGTCGGGTGCGACTTCGGCAAACCGGATGTTCGCATGTATTTCGCCACCGGCGAACGTTTGGTCGCAAATGTAGTTCCCGATTGATGGTCCTTGTCGGTCGGCGTATTTCTTGATCTCGCCGACGAAACGGACGTTATCGTCCTCTTCGATGAACCGGCCCAGCGTTGCTTTCCATCGGTAGTTCACGCGTCCTCCCATCTTCTCCCTCTTCGTGGAACGCTTTTCCGCCGGTAGCTCAAAGCGAGTCAACGGCCGGACGATCACGCGTTCGTCTTCTGGCTCACTTCGTGGAAACCCGACCGGTTAAGAAGAGCACGCAAATGATGCGCTTGCGATCACTTCTCTTGCTCGTCGTTGAACAGCTTGAGTACTCCGAGATGTCGTCGCGCTTCTTTGACGGCGTCGATCCATTCGTCTTTGGGAAACTTGCCGCTGTCATAGGTCCCGTCGGACGCGGCGCGGACGATTCGGCCAATCGTGCGCATTTTAGTCTCGGCCTCTATGGCGATGTTCCCTTGCAACGCATCAATCTTCGCCGCGGCACCGCTGAACGCTTGCAAGTCCGAATCTTCAGGAGGCGGATGCCGTTCCTTCAGCCTTCTAATGATCTGGCCACCACCGGGAGGCTCGTATTCTGGTAAGCTCTCGACGTACTTCCAAAGCCTCTTAACATGTGGGGAAAAGTCGCGCCGAAGCTCTCGATTCCGACCCGTTGTGAGTTCGAGGGAGAGCTTTAGAGACTCCCCCGCCACTCGCAACTGTTCTTCCGTGAGACGCAAAGCTCTCTCTGACACACGCAGTTGGGCCAGCGCCGTCTGCGCCAGCCTGTAGGTGAACGCTGAGTACCAAACTAGCGCGATCAGGGTCGCGGTGAGGACGGCGAGTGATGCGTCGTATCTCGTTTCGCCGAGAAATGAGGGGGCGATGGCGAGAGCGAATGCAATCACCGAGAACGCGAGCGCGGCGAACCTAACAGGGCGACTCATGCTTCTCGAACTTCCTGGAAGGCGACGACGGTGCTCTGCTCCGTCTTCCCGGAGACCATCCGCATCAGCTCGCGCCCCCAACGGTCGAGCGCCTCGCGCTTCTCGCGGTCGTACGAGTGACGGTCGTAGACCGCCGTCACTCCCTCTCGGCGTGGTTCAGGATGCGGGCGACGACGAGCCGCGAGATTCCCATGCTCGTCATGTGCGAGACCGCTGTGCGGCGCAGGTCGTGTGTCTGGACGTCTTCGAGCGGTGAGGGTGGCTCCTCTTGCTTGCGGCCGAGGCGACGAAGACGCTCCCACGCTTTCTGGACGCTTTGAATCGGCTTCGATGAGTCCGGGCCAGGGAAGACCCATGGCGAGGCGCCACGCGCCTCGTGGAGCGCTGCCAGCACCGCGAGCGCAGGCCTCGAGAGCGGGACGCGGTGCGGGAGCTTGTTCTTCGAATACTCAGCGGGAATCGTCCACACCGCCTCCTCCAGGTCGAGATCCTTCCACCGCATGGTGAGGATTCTCGCCACCGCGGGCCGCGGTGAGTACCCGGAGCTTGAACTGTGCCGCGGTGCGCTCGCGCTCCCGCTTCCACTGTTTCGACTCTCGCTTGGGTTTCGTGTGGAGCGCCTTCCAGAGCGCCCGGAGTTCTTCGGCGGTGAGCACGCGATTGCGCTGCCGTGCTGCCGCCGGCATCGAAAGCCCGTCGCAAGGTGACGACTCGATCAGGTCTTGCGACCGCGCCCAGTTGCAGACCTTCCGCACGCACGCGAAGAGCCGATTCGCCTCGATGGGCGCGCCCTTCTCTGCGATCCGCGCGACGAGGCCGCGGACGTCGGCTCGCGTGACCTTGCCGACGGGGAGTTTCCCGAGCGCCGGGATCGCCTTGTTCTTCAAGAGCCGCTCGTCCTCGCGCCAGGAGCGCTTTCGGGGCTTCGCCCACCGCTCGATGTAGAGTTCGGCGAGTTCCTCGAACGTCTCCGCCTTCCGCTCCTGCTGCTTGTCGAGCGAGGGATCTTCGCCATTCGCCACCCGGGCGAGCGCCTCGCGCGCCTTCGCCCGCGCCGCGCCCAGGGAGAGCGCGGGCCACCTGCCGATCGTGTACCGCCGAAGAAGCCTCCCTCGCCGGTAGAACAGCACGTAGCTCTTCACGCCGGTCGGCGACACGCGGACGGCGAAGCTGCGGTAGCACTTCGTCGAAGTGATCGGTGCGCTTCCCGTCGAGCGCCTTGAGGCCCGGCATCGTCTTCGCGGTCAGTCGGACGCATGGCATCGCTCCTCCGATCTGCGGGACTGAGACAGGGTAACATCTGGGTAACGCCCGGCTCCTGTCTTCCGTTGTTCGAGCATGAGCTATTTTGTCACGGAACCACCGCTTGGACAATGGGTTCTCAAGGATCGGGCGTGTTTCTTTGTTCGGGCGTGTTTCAGGAAGTAGCGGGGTATGACAGACTACGAATCTGTAGGTCGAATGTTCGAATCACCCAGGGCGCACCACTTTATCGGGATCTGAGTCCACCACACCGCGCAAGCTCTGCCGCAGGGGCGCGCGGTCAGGCTAGGGGGCGATGAGCGACCGGGTCTCCGGATGGGCGATTGTCGCGTCACGTTTTATCGGATCTTGTCGGACGCCCACATCGTCTGCCACAGCGCTGCGTACAGCCGATCGCCGACCGCTCGGCGCTCGACCGGAGACAGGCTGGCGAGGAACGTCTCCGGCGAATGTCGGAGTGCTCTTGCCCAGACGGAACTGCCGAGGGCGCTCCGCAGCCACACCTCCGGCTCTCGAGGGCGATAGACCTGTGGACCGTCGCTCGGCGACTCGAGGCGACGCAAGCGCGTCCGGGCAGCGGTGGGTGCCCCGCCGAGGTCGGCGAGGACGCGTCGCCGTCCGGTCACGGAGTTCACGCGCATCACCGTACCGTCGCCGTCGGCCACCAGGTACGAGCGGGGCGACTCGACAGCCACTCCCGTCATCTCGAAGAAGTCCGGCCCACCCCCTCTCCGCCCGAAAAAAGGCGTGAGGCAGCTCGAGACGCTGACGACGACGCACGAGCCGCCTCCGCTCACTCTCGTGCGGTCTCCGCTCGCGGGATCGACGCTCACCAGCGACGGCGCGGGTAAGAGGCAGATGCCGCACAGCTCGCTCGGGCAGACGAAGACACAGAACGTGGGGTCGAGCGCGGCGTCGATCGCCATCGCGCGCGTGAGAGGAGGGCCGGTGCCGGTCGCGGCGTCGGAGACGATCATCCGATCGCCGGTCGCGGTGTCGACGTGCACGACCGCGTCGAGGACCAGGTCCGTTACGACCACGTCGCCGCTGGGCTCGACGGCGATGCCGGAGGGGAACCCGAGCACGGGGCCGGTGCCCGAAGTGGGGCTGGTGAGGATGGTCCGGTCTCCGGTTGCGGGATCGACGCTCTGGACTCGGTTTCGGGAGCGGGGTAGCCCGGAGCCTCACTCACGAGCAGCGCACCGTCCCCGTCCACCGCGATGGCGCGGGGAGCGTAGAGGGGAACGCCAGTTCCGATCGTCGCGTCCGACACGACGGAGCGATCGCCGCTCTGTGGATTGACCCGCAGGATGCTCGATGAGGTGCCGGCACGCACCGTCAGGGCAAGGGACCCGCTCGCCTCCACCGCGACGGCCCGCTGCCGACGGTGTCCGACGAGACGATGGCCGACACGCCCGTTTGGGGGTCCACTCGGTACACCACGTCGTCCGGGTAGTTCCTCACCACGTAGATGGAGCCGTCTGGCGCCACCGCGAGGCCGCCGAGGACTTGGGCGGCGGCCCTGGTGGCGGTGAGGACGAACAAGAGGGCGAGACCCGAAACCAGACCCCGGGTCGCCGCGGTAGCGAATCGCATCACTCCGTCACCTCCCGCGCGGTTCAGACGCAGAGCTCCACTTCTAGCACTGGGAGCCAGGGGGTTTCAAGAGACTCAGGGCTTCATTTCTTTGCCGCTGATCTGCAGGTCGAAGCCGTCCGGGTCCTTTACGTGGAAGCTGTTCTCGGTGTCCGGTCGAGGCTCGAGACCGCGGCGCTTGAGCTCCGCCTCGACCCGGTCCTTGTCCCAGTCGGCGATGGTGTAGGCGATGTGATCGACGTAGGGCTTGCCGTCCGGCTGGCGCGTCTTGCGCGGAATGACGAAGCTATCCCCGAAGGCGAGGTAGCATTGTTTGCCGTCGTCCTGTGAGACCCTCATCCCCAAAAGAATCGGCGTAGAAATCGCGGGTCCTCGCGTAGTCCGCGACTCCGTAGGAGATGTGGTTCACGGCGACTGCTTTGAACCCCTTGGTGTCGGGGGCGGGCGCCGCGGATGCGGATCTCACCCCGGCCGCCGCCGTTGCCGTTGCCGTTGCGGCGATGGCCAGGCTCTGAATCAGCTGGCGTCGGCTCATCTTTCCCTGTTCGAAATCCCTGAGCAAGTTCGCGATGACGTGTTCCATGTCAGACCTCCTGGAGGCAAGCGCTCCGGGCGGAAGACTATCACGTCGGTGAGCGACCGCAGGGTCGGCGTTTGCGGCTCCGAGGGATCGCGGAATTGTTGCGCACGCAGGCGGTCTCCACTATAAGTGGCCCGGTCTCGCGTCTCTCGCGGGAAAGCAGCGTATCTTGACCATCCACCACATCTCCGACACCGCCCGCTGGGTGGCTCTCTACCGGGCGATGGAATCGGAGCGTCCGGACGCCCTGTTTCGCGATCCGTACGCGCGACGGCTCGCCGGCGAGTGGGACGAGAGCAGGCTCAGAAAGATTCCCAAAGGGCGCGCCGCCGCCCGTCCGATGATCGTTCGAACCGTCGTATTCGACGAGCTGCTTCTCGGTCTCTTGCGCGACGAGGGAACGGACCTCGTTTTGAACCTCGCGGCCGGGCTCGACACGCGTCCCTATCGACTCGATCTTCCCGCGGAGCTCCACTGGGTGGAGGTGGATCTCCCCGATATCCTGAGCTACAAGGAAGGGCTTCTCGAAGAGGAGCGTCCCCGCTGTCGCCTGGAGAGAGTGGCGCTCGACCTCCGGGAAGCCGAGGCAAGGAGGGAGCTCTTCGATCGTCTCGGCTCCTCCCACCGCACGGCCGTCATCCTCACCGAAGGTCTTCTCGTCTATCTGACGCGCGAGCAGGTGGCGACGCTCGCTTCGGACCTCCACCGACCGGAGTCGTTTCGCTTACTGGATCACGGACCTCGCGTCTCCGCAGCTTCTACGGTGGATGCAGAAGACCTGGTCGTCGAGTCTCGCCTCCGGGGTGGCGCTGCAATTTGCGCCCGAGGAAGGGACGGCCTTCTTCAATGCCGCCGGGTGGAGCGAGAAGCGCTTCGTTTCCATGTCCGAGGAAGCCCGCCGCTTGAAGCGCGAGATACCCATGGCGCCTCTGTTTCGGCTCATCGGTCGTTTCCTGTCGCCCGAGCGAAGAGAGGCCTTTCGTCGTTTCACGGGCACGGTGCTCCTGGAGCGCTAGCTCTCCACCATCGTCAGGACGCGTTGCGGGGGCGGAGACCGAGGGGATCGATCTCCCGCAGAGCCCGATAGCGCGCGTATTGAATGGCGACCACGGCTCCCACGATGAGAGCGGCCGCGGTGAGAATCCGCGCGTGGAGGGGCTCGTCGAGCACGAGCCAACCGAGAAACACCGCGACGACCGGGTTCACGAACGCGTAGGTGGAAATGAGCGGCGGCGACGTCCGCTGGAGAAGCCATACGAACGCGGCGAAAGCGATGAGGGAGCCGACAAAAGAAAGGTAGAGAAGAGCGAAGCCGGACGTCACCGTCGCCGTGGAGAGATCGAGAATCGGACCACTCCCCCGCGACGCTTCCCACCAGGGCGAGGACGAGACCGCCAGCGAGCATCTCCATCGAGGCGGTGAGGAGTGGTGAGCGCGGAAGCTCCGCCTTTCGCGAGTAGAGCGTTCCCGTGGACCAGCACAGGGTGGCGGCCACGAGCGCCAACCCGCCCGGGGGATAGAGCGTCTGTCTGTCTCCCGGAGCCATGAGGACCGCCACCCCCGCGAAGCCCCCCAGCATGCCGATCACGACGAATCCCGTGGGCCGCGAACCGCCGAAGGCGAGCCAGTCGAGGAGCGTCATCCAGAACGGCACGGTCGCGATGAGAAGAGCGGCGAGTCCACTCGGGACGTGAAGCTCCGACCAGGTCACGAGACCGTTCGCCGCTCCGAGCATGAGCGCCCCCGCGACGGCCGCCGAGCGCCATTGACGAGGCGTGGGGGGAGCCGCTCCCCGCCATCGGAGGTACAGATAAAGAGGTGTTCCGGCGCAGAGATAACGGACCGAGGCCATCAGAAACGGAGGAAACGAATCGATGCCGAGCCGGATGGCCAGATAAGTCGAGCCCCAGATTAGATAGATGGCGGCGAAAGCCGCGATCAACTTGAAACGAGGTGTGTGAATGGGACGATTCTAGCTTGCGACGCGCCCGGGCGCGAGGCGCCGGAGCCACGAGGACGGAGCCGTGTTATCGTGCAGGCTCGACCGTCGGAAAGGAGCCGCATGCGCCGCATCCTGGGAATGATCCTCACCGCCCTCGCTCTCGTCGGTCTCGTCGAGTCCGGGCGCCTCTCTCCCCCCGGACGCGCCGTCCCCACCCGTCTACGAGATCGCGATGACGGAGGCCTCCATTCCTCTCCCCGACGGCGTGCGACTCGCCGCGGACGTCTACCTACCCTCGGGAGGCGCTCCGGGAGAGCGTTTTCCCGTCCTCCTCGAGTATCTTCCCTACCGCAAGACGGACTCACGCGCCCGAAACTACGCTCTCTACTCCTACTTCGTTCGCCGCGGCTATGTCGTCGCCCGGGTGGATATCCGGGGAACCGGCAACAGCGAGGGCAAGCTCATCGCCTACGAATACACCGACGAAGAACAGGAAGACGGCGAGGTCGTCATCGACTGGCTCTCGAAGCAGACCTGGTCGAACGGCAACGTGGGTATGTTCGGCGTCTCCTGGGGCGGGTTCAACTCGATCCACATGGCGATGAGAAATCCTCCCGCGCTCAAGGCCATCATCGCCGTCGACGCCACCGACGACCTGTATCAGGACGACGTGCATTTCATGGACGGCATCATGCACGTGGACTCCTGGGAGATGAGCCAGGATCTCGATAACGCCCGTCCCGGAGCCCCGGACTACAAGATCGACGAGGACTATTTCCGGAACCGATTCGACACCCGGCCCTGGATGATGACGTACAAGCGCCAGCAGCGCGACGGGCCGTTCTGGGATCGAACCGCGCTCAAGACCCGATACGACTCGATTCGAATTCCGACGTTCGTGATCGGCGGGTGGTACGACGGCTATCGGGACAGCATCCCCCGCATGCTCGAGCACCTGAAGGCTCCGGTGAAGGCGATCGTCGGTCCCTGGTCGCACGCCTTCCCCCACGACGCTTACCCGAAGCCGCAAATCGAGTGGCGAAACGAAGCGGTTCGCTGGTTCGATCAATGGCTGAAGGGACGCGACACCGGCATCATGGACGAGCCTCGGTTCGCCGTTTTCATACGAAACTGGCACCCACCCGGGCCGTATCTGCCCGAAGTGCCGGGTGAATGGCGCTGGGAGGAGGGTTGGCCCATCGCGCGCATTCACGACCGAGTGCTCTACCCGCAGCCGAACCATGGCCTCGCGGAGTCGCGTCCGAATCAGGAGTCGACGCACGAGCTCCGCTATGTCCCTTCCGCCGGAGTCGAGGCGGGGGGGCCGGTGATGTGGTGGGGCGACGTGGCCCACGACCAGCGGCCAACGGATGCCTTCAGCCTCGTCTACGACTCCGACCCCATGAGCGAGCCGACGGAGGTCCTCGGACTGCCGCATGCCCTCCTGAAAGTATCGGCCGACGCACGCCAGGCGAACTGGTTCGTGCGCCTCTCCGATGTCGCACCCGACGGGACCGTCACCCAGGTCGCAGGCGCCGGGTTCAACGGCACCCACCGCAACTCGGATCGCGAGCCGGAATGGATCGAGCCCGGACGTGCGTTTCCGCTCGACATCGAGATGCATTTCACCTCCTGGGTCTTTCCCAGAGGGCATCGCATTCGGTTCGCGATAAACAACTCTCAATGGCCGATGCTCTGGCCCACGCCCTACGCGATGACCACGAAGCTCTATCTGGGCGGAAACGACGGAGCGCGACTCCTCCTTCCGGTGGTGCCCCATGAAGACCGGCCGAAGCCGAGCTTTCTTTCCCCGGAACCGGACCCGACCCTTCCTGGATTCGAGAGCATCGATGTCGGCACCAGCTCGGGCTACGGAGAGATCTCCTCGGTCGACCGCAACCCGCAGACGGGGGAAGCGAAAGTGGTAGCGACCAACGAGAGCGGCTATCGCTACCCATGGGGAACGGAACATTACAACGAGACCATCACCCACCGGACCGACGATCGACATCCCGAGGCGACGTCGGTCGAGGGACAGCACCGAACGATCGTGGAGCTAGAGAACCGAACCCTCGTCTGGGAATCGCGGCTCTCGTTCCGAAGCGACGTTCAGAACTTCTACTATCAGTACACGCGACGACTCCTGGAGAACGGCACCCTCGTGCGAGAGAAGATCTGGAACGACACCATTCCGCGGGACCACCAGTAGCGGAGCCGAGAGCAGAAATCAGAAAGGAGTCGATCGGTGGCCTATGACGAGAAAGTGGCGGCCCGGGTTCGCGGTGCTGTGACGCGGCGAAAGGGCATCACCGAAAAGAAGATGTTCGGCGGGCTCTCGTTCCTGCTGCACGGGAACATGTGCTGCGGAGTCATCGGAGAGGATCTCGTGCTGCGGCTCGGCGAGCAAGATGCGTCCAACGCCCGCCGCGAGGCCCACACCCGGCCGATGGATTTCACCGGGCGGGCGATGAAGAGCATGGTCTACGTGGCGCCCGCGGGGTATCGGACCGATGAAAAACTCTCGCGATGGCTGGAGAGAGCGGTAACGTTCACGAGGACCATTCCCCCGAGAGCGACGAAGTGAGGCAGTCGGAAGCTCTTGCTAGACGGCGGAAGCCGGCTTCGGGGCAGGACCACCTTGAACCACCACCTGGGTTGGTGGACGATCTGGACCGGCGATTTTCAGCGTGTGGGCGCAGTACGTCCGTGATTATGGCTATCCCATTCTCGTCCTTTGGTGCTTCATGGGAGCGGAAGAGGGCGTCTTCGCCGCAAGCCACGGACTGCTGAACCCACTGGGCGTCGTCGTCGCCTCCGCGACCGGAGGTGCTCTCGGAGGCCAGGTCTGTTTTTACCTGGCTTGAGCCTACGGAAGGCGCCTTTTGGACCGCTCCTCCAAACTCCGCCGTTTCTACCCGCGCGCCGAGGGATTGGTGGAGCGATACGGGTGGGCCGTCGCGTGTGTATCCCGCTTTCTGGTAGGCTTGCGATCACGGTGGCTACCGCCTGCGGAATTTTCCGAATGCCCCCTATCCGGTACAGCATGTTGAACCTCGCTGGTGCTCTCGTCTGGGCTGTGCTCTTCACCACGGCCGGATATACCTGGGGACGGGCGCTCGAGACGACGACGAAGCACCCGGGACGTCCCTACTGGATCGCCGCCGAGCTTCTGTTCGGAGGGCTGGTCGTGGCCCTGTGGTTGCGATTTCAACGCAGGCGTACCCTCGCCTCTTCGGAAGCAGAGGTCGGTCCGGGAACGCCCGCGGCGGAGTGAGTCGCTTGGAGCCACGACGCCCGGCGGTCTCGATCGTGATCCCCGTCCGCGACGAGGCGGAGAACGTCGGCCAACTTCTGGGCGAGGTGGAGCAGGCTCTCGCCCCGACGACGGACTTCGAGGTCATCGTCGTCGATGACGGGAGCCGCGATGGAACCGACGAGGCTCTGCGATCGCTCTCGGGGCGGTTCCCTCGATTGCGGATCGTCCGGCACGCGCGTGGATACGGTCAGAGCGCGGCGATCTCGACCGGCGTTCACGCGGCGAAGGGCGAGTGGATCGTGACGATGGACGGCGACGGCCAGAACGATCCCGCCGACATCAAGTGGCTCCTCGCGCGCATCTCTGGAGCGGAGCCCTGCCCGGCGATGGTAGTCGGTTGGAGGCGAGATCGGAAGGACCCCTGGCCCAAGCGCGTCGCGTCACGAGTGGCCAACGGAATCTATCGTCTGTTTCTGGATGACCCGACTCCCGACGTGGGATGCGGGCTGAAGCTGTTTCGCCGGGAGACGTTCCTTTCTCTTCCGAGCTTCGACCACATGCACCGGTTCCTCCCCGCACTCGTGCGGAGCCGGGGTGGCCGCGTCGAATCCGTGGAGGTACGGCACCGTCCCCGGCGCAAGGGCCGCTCGAAGTACGGCGTGGTCGACCGGCTTCTCGTCGGGATGATCGACATTCTGGGAATGAAGTGGCTACAGAAGCGCTCGACGCAGCCGGTCTGGGAGGAGACTCTCGTCATCGGAGGTGGGAAAGTCGATTCCCCGGGCAGAAAAAGGAGAGGCGGAGAAGAAGGTCCGCGCCGGCCGAGGAGTTTCCCTTTCCTCGGAACGCTCTTCCTCGTTTGCGCTCGCGTTGTTCCTCGTGTTCGGCCGCCTCGGCGCTCTGCCCCTGCTGGATCCGGACGAGGGGCGCAACGCCGAGGTCGCCCGCGAGATGACGATCTCCGGCCGATGGTTGGTCCCGACGTATAACGGGCTCCCCTATCTCGACAAACCCGCCTTCTATTTCAAGCTGGTCGCGCTTTCGTTCTCCGCGATGGGATTCAACGAGACCGCCGCCCGCGTACCCTCGGCGCTGTTCGCCGCGGCGCTCCTGGTGGTGGTGTATTTTTTTTGCCGCAGGGAGTACGGACCGACGACCGCCGCCCTCGCCGTCGCCATCGTGGCGGCGATGCCCCTGTTCCAGGCGTTCGCGCGCATCGTGATCTTCGACATGTCGCTCGCCTTCTTCGTCTGTGTCGCGATCTTCGCCGGGTATCGTGCCGAGGAGAAGGAGGGCCGCAGCCGACTGCTCGCCTATGCCCTCGGCGCCTCGGCGGCCGGCGCCGCGACGCTCACCAAAGGTCCCGTCGGATTCCTCGTGCCTGCTCTCGTGCTCCTGGCGCTGGCCGTCGTGGAGCGCCGCAGCGGAGTTCTGCGAAGAATGCTCCATCCGATTCCGCTGGGTCTGTTCCTGCTGGTGGTGCTTCCCTGGTTCATCGGCGTCAGTCTGAAGCGGCCGGACTTTCCGTACTACGGCGTCGTCAAGGAGAGCGTCGAGCGCTTCACGCAGCCGACGTTTCGAAGGACGGGACCTTTTTACTACTACCTTCCCGTCATCGCCGGGGTCTGCTTTGCCTGGAGCGTTCTCCTCCCGGGGTCGATCGGGCTGGCCTGGCGGCGGCGACGTTACTGGAAGCGGGCCGACGCGCTCTTCGTGGTCTGGGCGGTCACCGTCGTCGGTTTCTTCTCCCTTTCTCAGTCGAAGCTCCCGGGCTACGTCCTCACCGCCGTCGTCGCCTTCGGCGTTCTCCTCGCGCGGCTCTTCTCCAGCGCTCTTTCCGAGCCCGAGGGTCCCGCGGCCGGGGTCGTGTTTCGAGGCGCGAGTGCTCTCGCGGTGCTTAGCCTCGCCGTTTCCGCCTGGCTCGCTCTCGAAATGCGCGCGACAGCGGGCACGACCGCTGCCTCACGACTGCTCGGTCTCCACTACGAATCGTACGAGGCTTTTTTCCGGCCTTTGCTCTACACTTTGCTGATGATGGGCGCGGTCGCGATGCTCGGCAGGCTCACGAGAAAGACGGCGTGGGTGCTCGCGGCCTTTTTCGTCTTCCCCGTGTCTCTGTTGACCGTCTGTTTCGGGGCGCTCGAGAGCTACGCGGCGCGCACGTCGTCCATGGCCCTCGCGAGGGAAGTCGATGCGATGGCCCCGAGCGCGGACGTCGTCTGCTTTCGCTGTTTCCCCACGGGGCTCGCGTTCTACCTCGAGCGAACGTTGTTCCTCGTCACCGAGGATGGAAGCGAGACGACGAGCAACTACATTCCCTTCTATCTTTCCCGCGAGACTCGCTGGCCCGACCAAGTCATTCACCTGTCCCGGCTCGAGCCCTGGCTTCGGGCCCGGCAAGGCCCACTGCTGGTTCTCGCATCGAACGAGGGCGCTTCGGCGCTCGATACCCTCGCGGCCGCGGAGGGAGGAAACGTGAGGAAGCTCTCCCGTGGTTTTTTCGGGCTCTACCTCGGCCGCTCCCCCGAGCGAAACTGAGACCATGTGCGGAGTCTGCGGCCTCGTCCGCTGGAACGAAGGCGGTGGGTCCCTGCCGAGGGTTCTCAGGATGCGCGACCTCCTCGAGCACCGCGGTCCCGACGGTATCGGTGTCGTCGAGGAGGGGTCCGTCGTTCTCGGTGCGACCCGGCTCGCGGTCCGAGGCGGTCGCGAGGGACGCCAACCGCTTCGCGATCCCGCCACCGGCGTCGTCGTCGTCTGCAACGGGGAGATCGACAACCACGAGGCGCTTCGAACGTGGCTTCGATCGCGAGGGCGCGCGCCCGCCGACGGAAGCGATGTGGCCATCCTTCCCGACCTTTATCTCGAGAAGGGGGACGAGATCGCCTCCGATCTCGACGGCCCGTTCGCGCTCGCAATCTGGGACCCGCGCAAACGGCAGCTTCTCCTGGCTCGGGACCGAATCGGGGAGCGCCCGCTGTTTTATCTCGAGCGAGGCGACGAAGTCCTGTTCGCGACCGAGCTATCGGCGCTCGCGGGAGAGCTCGGGCCCTCTCCCGTTCTCGATCGCGCCGCCCTGGCGGACTATCTTCGTTTCGGCCGCTTTCCTTCGCCGGGGAGCCCGTTTCGTGCGATACGGAAAGTCGCGCCTTCCGAGGTCGTCGTCTTTCGAGAAGGGGAACGGCGAAACCGGCGCTACTGGCGGTGGCCGATCGGAGACCTGCCGAAGGAGAGCGCTCCCTCGCTCGAAGCCTTCGATCGAGTCTTTCGGGACGCCGTGCGGCGTCAAACGGAATGCGATGTCGACTACGGGCTCTTTCTGAGCGGAGGAGTGGATTCGTCGCTCGTCGCCGCGGTCGCGCGGAGCCTGCATCCAGACCGTCCGCTCCGGGCGTTTACCGTTCGATTCGACGAGCCTTCGTACGACGAGAGCGGGGCGGCTCGCGAAGTGGCCGAGCTGCTGGGGCTCGAGCCCACCGTGGTTCCCGTACAGGCGGGGGACTTCCCCGCGAAGATTCGTGAGCTCGTACGGCTCGTGGGCGAGCCGCTTGCCGATCCCGCATGGGTTCCGACGGCGCTCCTGGCGAAGCGGGCGGCGAAGGACGTCAAAGTGGTCCTCGTGGGTGAAGGAGGCGACGAGGTTTTCGGCGGCTACCCGACGTACATCGGGGCTTTGTTGAGTCGGGGCTACGAGAGGCTTCCCTCTCTCGTTCGGCGCGGGTTCGCGGCGCTCGTCGAAACCTGGCCGCCGAGCGACCGAAAGGTAACCCTCTCCTTTCTTCTGAAGCGCTTCGTTCAGGGAGACGGAATGGATCCCCTGGCGCGCCATCTTCTCTGGACAT
Organism: uncultured Acidobacteriota bacterium; assembly: GCA_963815675.1. Lineage (GTDB taxonomy): Bacteria > Acidobacteriota > Vicinamibacteria > Marinacidobacterales > SMYC01 > CAWFHP01. The sequence continues at coordinate 20,107 of CAWFHP010000002.1, forward strand.
CCACGATCTCTCCCGCCATGCTCGAGCGGTTGGGCGTCGACGCCGCCGGACCGTGCGACGCCCCTACCGGGCTCGACGCGCTCGACGAGATCCAGCGCTACGATTTGGAGAACTCTCTCGCCGAGGGGCTTCTGACCAAGGCGGATCGTGCGTCGATGGGCTGGGCGCTCGAGCCGCGAGCGCCCTTTCTCGACCGGGGGGTTCTGGAGTTCGCCGCGGCGCTGGAAGCGAGGGATCGGGTGCGCGGCCTCCGTACCAAGACGTTCTTGAAGCGCTACGCCCTCCGCTATCTCCCGAAGTCGGTGGTTCACCGCAGGAAGAAGGGGCTGTCGGTTCCGCTCAGCGCCTGGTTGCGAGGGCCTCTCTACGACTGGGCGAACGAGCGGCTCGCGAGTGGACGCCTCGCCATCGCCGGTATCGATACTGGAGCCGCCGTCGAGATCCTGGACGAGCACTGCCGCAGGCGGGAGGACCACGGCCGAGCCTTGTGGTCGCTCCTCGTGCTTGCCGAGTGGTTGGAATGGACCGAAGAGCTTCGCTCCGCGAGCGCCCATGTCGGTGAAGAGCCCGTGCCCGTCTCCGCCTCCCGCAGGTAAAAAGAATCGAGGGTGTTCCGTTCCCCGGTCGTGATACAACATGCGCGAGCACATCTATGAAAAGCACACGTCTCATTGCCCTTTTCGTCCTATGTTCCAGTTTTTTCCCCCGCTTCTCGGGGGCGGCCGATTCGAGGCTCTTCATCATGGGGATCTGGCCGAATCGGCTCCGTCTGCTCGACGAAGCAACCGAGACCTTCGTGGGGGAGATCCCGCTTCGCTACGGCGCGGTGACCAGCTACGGGGAGACGGCGCACACCCCCGATTTCTCCAAGCTCTACTACGTCACCGATCGGATGGAGGCGGTGGAGATCGTCGACCCGGTGAAGCGCGCGGTGGTGGACGAATTGCGGATCTCGACTCCCGTCCGGCGTGTCCGCATCTTCAACGTCTTCCCTGACCAGCAAGGGAAGCTCCTCTACCTCCGGGTGAGCGCGGTCGAGCTCGGGACCAATCGGTTCGAAGCGGAGGATTTCGAGCTCATGACGTACGACGTCGAGGCGCACGAGGTGAAAGACAGCTATCGCCTTCCGCGTGAGACCTCACGCGGGTCTTTCGAGCCCATCTACGTATCGGCCGACGGACAATCGCTGTTCGTCATCGGCAAGGATATCTACCAGTTGCGCGCCAGCGATCGCGCCATCCTCGATAAGATTCCGCTCGCTCAGCCGGTCGCCGCCGGCTACGGACCGCTCCAGCCAGCCGGGCTCTTCGAGGCCGAGCCCGAGGTGTTCTATGGGCTCTACGGCACCGTCGACCCCATCATGAAGAAGAAGATGTCGGGAGTCGTCAAAATCAATCTCCCGAAACGAGAGGTCTCGAGCTTCGAGCTCGGCCCCGCGATCCAGGCCAATGTTTTCGTTCTTTCCGTCGACGGGAAGTACGCTTACGCGGGACCCAGGGACCTGGTCAAGATCGACATGGCGACCCGTCGCATCGTCGCGATGAAGAAAGACTTCGAGCAGGGCCGAACGAACAACACCTTCATCCTGTCGAGCGACGGCAAAAAGCTCTATGTGACCGGCGTGGGACACCGCCTCCAGGTGGTCGACACCTCGACGCTCGAGGAGATCGAATCGATCCCGGCGGGGGGCGACATCATGAGCCCCGCCCTCGCACTTCCCGCGCGGTAGCGCACCGCTTCCGGGTGCGCTACCGCCCGGGACGACCCTGCTAGCGGATGCTCACATCCAGATTCAGCTGGCGAACGGCTTCTCTCAACCGAGCCAGGTCGTTCTGCAAAAACTGGTTCAGCGCCTCGGTCGCTTGCGCCAGGCGATCTCGTAGAAGGTCCGCCACCTGCTGCTGCTGCGCCGTAGGAGCGTAGTCGGAGGTACTGTCGAGCTCGCGCATGAGCTCGAGGTAACGTCCGTACAGCCTCATGGGGTTCCGGAAGGAATCCTCGCGGCCTTCGGCGAGCTCGACGTCGATGAAACGATTCTCGACCGAGATGACGCCTTCATTCATGACGTCGACCTGAGAGCGGATCGCGGCTTCCGCGGACGTCCCCTGGACCGAGTGGAGCAGGTCGTCGGTTTGCTTGCGTACCCACTCGATCTTCTGGATGGCATCCACGAGCCGGTTGAACTCCTCCTGCATACGGAGCGAGAGCGTCACTTGCGAACGGATGTCCGCAAGGGTTCCTTCGGAGTGAGGATCTTTGAGAACGGTGACGTTTTGCGTCTCCTGGGTGTCTCCGACCGTCAAGCGCACGCTGTAGGTGCCGGGGATCGCCAGCGGACCGCTCTTGAAACCGCTGCTCCAGGTGGTGGGGCTTCTTCCGACCTTCGCCGAGACGTCGACCCAGTCCTTTCCCGGAGGAGGCGTTCGCAGGACCGGATCCTTGCGGTCGGGATACCGCAGATCCCACCAGACGCGGTTGACCCCGACCTTCTTGCCGCCGTCGAGCTTTCGGACGAGCTTTCCTTCGGCGTCGAGAATCTCGATCGAGACGTCACCCGAGGGCTCGGTGCCGAGCCAGTAATCGATGCTGGCGCCGTACGGTGGGTTTTGGCCGCGGAGCTCGCTTCCCGCTACCGCGCCCCTGCCTTCCACGTTCTGGAAACGGAAGGCGTCGCGCGGAGCGAAGAGGTGAACGTTTTTGGCACGCACCTCGTCGGTGAGCTGCTGGAGTGGGGTCACGTCGTCCAGGATCCAGATGCCGCGCCCGTAGGTGGCGAGGACGAGATCGTTGAAGCGAGACTGGACTTGCAGGCCGTAGGCCGGAGCCGGGGGCATGTTGTTGCGGAGGGAGGTCCAGTTCTTCCCGTCATCGAACGAGAGGTAGACCTGATTCTCCGTTCCCGCGTAGAGCAGCCCGGGACGCACCGGGTCCTCGTAGATGGAGTGAACGGTGCCGAAGATCGATCGCGGAATTCCCGCGTCGATTCGTGCCCAGGTTTTTCCATAGTCCTTCGTCTCGTAGATGTAGGGCTCGGAATTTCCCTGGAGGTGATCGTCGACGGCGACGTAGGCTTTCCCTTTCGCGTGGCGGGACGCGTGGATCTCCTTGATCCACGCCCATTCGGGAATGGCCGGCATGTTGGGGGTCACGTTCGTCCAGTTGGCTCCTCCGTCCCGCGTGACCGAGACCACCCCGTCGTTACTCCCGGTCCAGATGACGCCGGCCTCCGCCTCCGACTCGGCTATGGTATAGAGCACCGCTCCGTCGAAAGTCTGAAGGTTGTCGGTTGAGACCCCTCCCGAGCTCTGCATGTGGCCTTCCGCGTGTCGCGTCAGGTCGGGGCTGATAATCTGATAGCTCGAGCCCATGTCGGTCGTCATGTGGACGCGCTGGCTCCCTACGTAGACTTTCTCGTGGTCGTGAGGCGAGATCGCAATCGGGAACGACCAGTGGAAACGCTCCTTGATGTCCTTCGGAGCCCAGCCGATCGCCGACTCGGGCCAGACCTCGACGTCCCGGACCTGCATGTTCTCGAGATTGATGACGTTCAAGCCGCCGTCGTAGCAGCCCGACCAGGCGTACTTGTTCGTGACCTTGTCCACCACGCCGTGGCCGGACTCGCAGCCCCCGTAGTTTCGCCAGTCGCCCTCGGTAATGCCTCCGGCGCCGAAGAACCCACCCATGAGGTTGTTGCTCGGGGCCATGAACGAAGGGCCGTCCTGGCGATTGCTGTAAACGTAGTAGGGAATCCGGTTGTCGGTATCGATGTGATACATCTGGGCGATGGGGAACACCACCCGTTCCCACGTACGTCCCTTGTCGAGCGAGAAGGAGAGACCGCCGTCATCGGCAATCATCATCCGCTCCGGAATCTCGGGATCGATCCACAGGTCGTGAATGTCGCCTCCAGCGCGAGCCTGCGGCTTCTCGATGGTGTCGCCGCCGTCTCGAGTCATGACCCAGGTCACCGTCTGGAAATAGACGCGATCGGAGTCGTCGGGCGCGACCCGCATGCGGGTGTAGTAGGCGGGCCGCTCGAGCATGAGGTGGTTATTGTTGACGAGCTTCCAGCTCTTTCCGCCGTCATTCGAGCGGTAGAACGCCGGGTCGGTGTCCTCGATGAGGGTATAGACGCGGTTGGGATCGCTTCTCGCGACGTCGACCGAGACTTTGCCCACGTCATGGGTGGGAAGCCCCCCGGCGGCCTTCTCCCAGTTCGCCCCGCCGTCGCGGGTGATGTAGACGCCACTCGAAGGACCGCCGCTCCCGAGATTCCAGGGCTTGATGTCCACCTGCCACATTCCCGCGAAGAGCTTCTGAGGATTGCTCGGATCCATGTTGAGATCGGAACAGCCGGTGTTCTCGTCGACGAAGAGCACCTGCGTCCAATTGGCGCCCCCGTCGGTCGTCTTGAAGACGCCGCGCTCGTGCTGAGGCCGATGGGCGTCGCCCAGCGCGCAGACGAAAACCACGTCCGGGTCGTTCGGATCGACCACGATCCGACCGATGCGTACGGTTTTCTCCAGGCCGACGTGGCTCCACGTCTTTCCCCAATCGGTAGACTTGTAGACGCCGTTTCCCGGCGAGGTAAAGGGTCGGATGTAGAAGATCTCACCCGTGCCCGCCCACACTTCGTTCGGGGCCGATGGAGCGACGGCGAGCGCTCCTACAGAGGCGACGTCCTGATCGTCGAACACTGGCTCCCACGTGGAGCCATCGAGCGTGCGCCACAGACCTCCGCTCGCGGCGCCGACGTACATGATGAGGGGATTTCCCGGTTCTCCCGCGACCGCGATGGCGCGATTGCCCGGCGGGCCGATGTGGCGCCAATGGAGATCGGCGTAGGAAGGAGACGGAGACGTGGTCTTGGCGCTCGTCTGGGCCGATACGCCGGAAGAGCTCGCGGGGAGCGCCGACAAGACCCAGGAGAGGACCGCGGCGAGCGCGATCGAGAGCTTCGAGCGTTCGCAAAGGAAAGTCATTGGGGTGCTCCTCTCTGTCTGGCTGTGATCGAATGGAAGAGGCACTTCGTTCTCGGAAACACTGCGTGAGGATTGTATCGTTTGAGCCGCGCGTATCGCGAACGCGAGTGCGCGCCGGGTTTTCAGACGGGGTTTCCGTGCGTCACCGTGACCCGGGATCTGATTCCGCCCCTCCCTCGCCAATCGCTCTCGACGACGAGCCACCGCGGCTTCATGCGCTCCACCAGATGCTCCGAGATCCGGTTGGTCGCCGCTTCGTAAAAGATGCCCTCGTTCCGATAGGACTGATAGTAGAGCTTGAGCGATTTGAGCTCTACGCAAAGCCGGTCGGGGCAGTAGCGGAGCGTGATGGTGCCGAAATCGGGATGTCCCGTGTTGGGGCAGAGGCTGGTGAACTCCTCGTTCACGTGCTCGATCACGTAGTCCCGCTCGGGAGCGGGGTTGGGGAAACACTCCAGTAGCTCGACCTTCGCCATGGCGAGAGTTTAGAGCGTGCCGCGCCGTTTGGAAACGGGAGCGCCGACGCCTCCGCCCGCAGAGGGTGTGTATGACAGTCGGAATGAAGGCTTCCGCGTTTCTGGGCGGGGGCATGGTGGCTCTCGCCCTCATCGGAAGCTCGCTTCTGCCGAGCCTCTGGGGCCAGCAGAAGGACGCGATCGCAAGGGGCGAGTATGTCTATCGCGCGGCGGGAGGCTGCACCTGCCATTCCGATCCAGCGAAAGAGGACTTCTCTCTCGCCGGAGGCCGCCCGATCAAGACTCCCTTCGGCACGATCTACGGTACCAACATCACCCCCGACAAGGAGACGGGGATCGGCGGCTTCGACGACGAGGACTTCGTGAGGGCGATGCGCGAGGGGTTGAGCCCGAAAGGGGAGCCGTACTACCCCGTGTTTCCCTATACATCGTTCACGAAGATGACGGATCAGGATCTGGCCGATCTCAAGGCGTATCTCTTTTCTCTCCCGGCGGTAAAACGAGAGAACCGGCCACCCGACTTCCGGTTCCCCTACAGCAGCCGCTGGAGCGTTTCGGTCTGGCGCGGGCTCTACTTCCATCCGAAACGCTTCGAGCCCCGCGCGGACCGATCGCCGGAGTGGAACCGGGGGGCTTATATCTCCGAGGCGCTCGCCCATTGCGGCGAATGCCACACACCGCGCAAGTTTCTGGGGGCAACCGACGAAGCGCGATACTACGCCGGCTCCACCGACGGTCCCGAGGGTCAGCTGGCGCCGAACATCACCCCCGACGAGAAAACGGGTATCGGCGGCTGGAGCGTACCGGACATCGTGTGGTTTCTCCAGACCAGCTTCAAGCCCGACGGTGACGACGCGCAAGGACTCATGGGTGAGGTGATCGAGCACGGCTATCGGCACCTGGAAGACTCCGACTTGAAGGCGATCGCGGACTACCTGAAATCGCTCGAGCCCATCGAGAACGACGTCAAGGCCAGGTAGCCGCCCTTCGTGAGCTCTTCCGACCGCGAACGCGCGCGTCGCCTCGCGGAGAAGGTCTCCGACCCATCGGAGCTCCTCTGGTCCATTCGAAAGGAAGACCGGTTCGATACCGACTTCCAATCGACACCCGGGGCCACGGTGGCTTACCACGCACCCCTGTCACTTGAGAGCGCAGGCCATCGGGTTCAAGGGACGCGATCTTCTTCGAAAAATCCCGGGAGTCACTCTCCAGTCGGTCGTCGAATGCTGCGGACACGATGGAACGCACGCGATGAAGGTGGAGGGCTTCGAGTACTCGAAGCGGGTAGGGAAAAAGGCGTTCGACGAGATGTCGGCTCGAGGGAAAGGCGAGATATGGGCCACCGATTGCCCGCTCGCCGCCATCCAATTCCAGCAGCACGCGGGCGTCAAACCGATGCATCCGATGACGATACTGGCGCGTGCCTACCGGCGAGACGGCTTTCCCCGGAAAACGAATGCCGAGGAGGAGGAGGACGAATGAGACCGGTGCGAAGAGACGAGATATTGGACTACGTCACCTATGGCGAGAGACGAGACGAGATCCTCGACGTCGTTCTCCGGGAAAAGAAGCCGCGGCGCATCCACGTTGGCGAGGTTCTGACGTTCCTCTTCGAGAACGGCGAAACGATGCGCCACCAGATTCAGGAGATGATTCGGGTCGAGCAGTTGGTACGCGAGGCCGACATCCTGCACGAGATTGAGACGTACAACGAGCTTCTGGGAGGAGAGGGCGAGCTCGCCGCCACGCTTCTCATCGAGATCGATGATGCCGAGCGGCGAGGGGAGCTCCTGCGGAAATGGATATCCCTTCCGCGGCACATCTATGTTCGTCTCGAAGGTGGGGAGAAGATCTACGCGACCTTCGACCCCCACCAGGTGGGCGATGATCGCCTATCGTCGGTTCAGTACCTCAAGTTCGCCGTCGGTGGCCGGGTGCCGATCGCGATAGGCGTGGACCACGAGGACGTCGCGGCCGAGACTCGTCTCGAGAGCGACCAGGTGGAGGCCCTTCGCGCCGACCTTCGTTCCTGAAGGCTTCTGTCCCGCTACCGAAGACGCGTCGCCGGGTCGCCCAGCAGGTTGTAGATCGAGAGCATGAAGGGGAGCTGACCCTCTTGGGAGAAGCTTCGAAGTGCATCTCGAACCGCCTCGCCCAGGTACTCCGTCCTTTCGTCATAAAGGGAGCGAACGAGCGCCCGGTTGAGGATCAGCGCCTGGGAGTTGTAGGAGAGCCCCGAAGGCGACCAGGCGGCGATGGCCCCGCCCTCTTCCTTCGTTACCAGCGCCTCCGCCAGCGAGGACCAACCCGGGATCTCGAAGCGACCGACGCTGCAAGTGAGGCTCGCGAGCACCGGGGTGGTCTGATTCGAGAGCGACGCCACGTCGGACGCAACGAGAAGACCTTCGTCGGCGAACCGGTCGAGCCCGCCGTGTCCGACGTAGTTCCAGTAGCCGACGCCTGCCGCGAGCCGATCGAAGAGCTCCTGCCGGGCCTGGGCGGCGGGAAGCTCGGAAAGATAGATGCGATGGGCGTCGACCGTCTCCGGGAGCAGGGAGACGATGTCGTTGCTGTCGGCGGTGAAATTTCCGGCGACGTCAGGATTGTCGGCGAGGAAGAGAGCTTCCGACAGTCCCGTTTCTTCGAAGGCTTTGAGCTTGGCGAGAAACGCCCGTACTTCCTCGTCGCTCAGAACCGGGACGCGACCGATCATGACGTCGGGAAGCCCATCGCCGGAGACGTCGGCGAGACGATTGTCCGACGCGTAGAGACCGAGTGGCGTCGCCGCCATGAGTGGCGGCATCAGGTTGTCGCCGTTGCCGAGCTCGTCCTTGAAGTCGTAGGTACCCTTGCCGAGGAGGACCACGAAACGCGGGGCCGGGCGCCACTTCTCGAGAGCGAGCTGAATGAAACGCTTGACGTTATCGGGAGAGACGATGCCGAAGCCGAGCTCGTCGTGGATGGTTTCGAGGGTCACGACCCGGCTCGATAGGCCCTGGCTCGCCCGGTAGTCCGCGAGCTCCTGAGCGGCCTCGGCCAGCCCGTCGGGTGCGATGACCACGTACTCGGCCCCTCCTCGATACAGAGAGCGGAGGGTCTCGACCGACTCGATCCCGGGAGCTTGCACGGCGGCCAGGGAGAAAACGAAGTAGCTCCGGCCGGAGACGGTCTGGAAACGAGCTGTTCCCGCCTGGAGCTCGACGTGCGAAAGGAGGCTCGGGGTCGCGGGCTCCGTGACGTCCAGGACCGTCGCGTCCATCGCGGGAAGACCATCTACCCAGACCGCCCCGCCGCTTTCCGTCGAGCGGAACGAAAGAGCGCTTCCCGTCGCCTCGTGACGGCGCGGATACGACACGTCCAGACTGTCGACGTAGACGACGTCGAACGCCGTTCCCGGCTCGAGGACGGCCTCGACCCGGATTTCGTTCGTCCCTTCCACGAGGAGTGAGGGATCGAGCTCCACCCGGACGGTGCTGCCGCCGATGTCCTCGAATGTCCCTTCGCCCACGGCGACACCGTTCACCCGCACTCGAACCCGGTGGGAGTTGCTCGTCGCTCCATAGACCTGGACGTCGATCTCGGCAGGCGCCCCGGCGGTGGCGACGGCGGTCGCGTCGAAGTCGTAGGTCCCGACGGCATATTCGGGATAGCTCGCCATCAACGACGACCAGTACCAGAAATCGGAGTCGGGATTCTTCGACGCGAGGGTCGCGGCGAAGACGTTCTTCTCGATGTGCTCCCGGCGCATGTAGTACGCGGCACCATTGGCGAACGGCGTCGCGTCGACGCTGCCCATCGAAAGGCCCGCTCCGAGGCCGAGCCAGTAGACGTTCTCCTCGCTGTACATCGTGTCCAGGCTCTGTCCATAAAAGTAGAGACCACGGGCGTCGGCGGAGGCGAGCCAGGCCACCTTGGAGCCCCGGTTGGTGAGTGAAAGGGCCCGTCGCGCGACGAGCGCTCTCACCACTGCCTCCGGCAAAGAGAGCTCCGAAGCGATCCGATCCGCCCCCACGAAGTAGACGCCCTCGCTCGCCACCGTGAGCTTCAGCGCCTCTCCCAATCGGCGAGACCGGCTTGGCGCGGCAAGGCGCGTGGGCTGCGCGCGGCGGACGGCGGAGCGGCGCGCGCGGCCTCTCTCGGCGCGCTCGACCATGGCGCGGGACTGGCGTCGCGCCCGTCGCTCGAAGCTTCCCACCATCGGGTCGGCTCCGGGACGTTCGCTCGCGGGCCGGACGAAGTACGGTCCGTAACGCCGCGCTCCTCCGCCCTCCTCGCTCTCGAAGAGAAGGTAGGCGACGTTGCCTTGCCGTGGCGCGCCCTCGTCGACGAGGCGGTAGCGGCCGCCCTGAGGTGCCATGAGACCCGGAAGGAGAGCGTCGTTCACTTGAAGATAGCGGCGGCTCGTCTCGTCCCAGCGGAAGAGATAAAAGCCGAGTGTTCCGACCTCCGAGCCCGTTACCCACTCGACGACGACCTCTCCGTTCTCGACGTAGGAGTCGAAGCTGGTGATGGTCACGAGCGTCGCCGCCACGTTGAAGCCGAAGTCGTTCGTGGTGGAATTGACGCCCGAAAGGCTCACGGGCTGCACTCCCGCCGTCGTGAGCTGCGTCGTCTGGAACGAGCTCGCGAGGAAGGTGCCGGTCACGTCGACCGCCACGATGTAGTTTCCATCGGGGAGATTGGAGAACGCGTAGCTTCCGTTCGCGGCGGAGCTCGTGACGCCGATACGGGGATCGGTCACTTCGAGGACGCCGTCTCCATCGACGTCGCGATAGAGATAAACGGTGACGGCGCTGATGCCGGCGTCGGCCCCGTTCATGACGCCATCGCCGACCACGTCGAAGAAGGTCGTGCCCTGAATCGCGCTCGTGCCGGCGCCGAGATAGCCGAAGTCGGCGGTGAAGTTCGAGGTCCCGGCGGCGAGGTTGACGAGGTAGGGAATCGGTTGGCTGTTGTTGTCGACTCCCACCGTTCCGCTGGTCTTGTCGAATCCGGTGAGGACACCCGCGGTGTCGGTGACCACGACGAGGTAGCTAGCCGGCGGTACGCCGTTGAACTGATAGTCGCCGATGACGTCCGTTTGGGCGCTTCGGACGAGGTTGTCGACTCCCGCGTCGAGGGCGCCGTTTCCGTTCACATCGAGGTATAGGTCGATGGTGATCGCCTGGATCCCGAGGCTTGCCTCGCTCCCGTTCACCGCGCCGCTTCCATCGCTGTCGTGCCAGACGAAGCCACCAATGGCTCCCGTCCCTCCCGAGGAGGCGTAGCCGAAGTCGATATCGTTTCTCGCGATGCCCGCGGGAAGCACGATCACCCCCGTGGGGTTCGATCCAGCCGAGAGGTTCAGCCCGGAGAGCGCGCCGAACAGATCGGTGACCTCGACCTGGTAGCTCCCCGCGGCGAGTCCCGTGAAGGAGTAGGCGCCGTTCACGTCCGTGGTCGCGGTCGCCACCACGGTTCCCGAGCCGTCGAGAAGACGAAGAGTGACGCCCGAGATGCCTCCCTCGCCGCCGTCCTGAGCGCCGTTGCCGTTCGCATCGAAGAAGATGCTGTCGCCAATGGTGCTGGTGACTCCCGCGGGAGCGTCGAAACCGAAGTCGGCCCGGAGGTAGTCGAAGCCCGCCGCGATGGGGAAGTTTCTCGAGGCGGCTCCGTTCGTGGGGGTCGTGTTGTAGCCAGCAGGGAGTGTGAGGGTGTCGACGGTGACGACGTACGTGCCGGGTGCGAGGCCCGTCACGAGCCAGGAGCCATCGGGGTTGGTCAAGACGTTGAAGGAGCCCGAGGGGCCGGTGACGGTCAGGCGCGACGCCGCCGATACCGGACTCGCCCGGGTTCTGGAAACCGTCGCCGTTGGCGTCGAAGAAGACCGAGTCGCCGATGGCGCTGCCGGTAGCCGAGGCGTATCCGAAGTTCGCGCCGACGTACGCCTGGCCGTCGGCGAGCTGGATCCTTCCCGTGGGATCGATCGTCCCCACCGTGGGTGCGAGACCGGGGGGAAGCGTCGTCTGATCGACGTCCACGTAGTAGTCGCCCGCCGGGAGGCTGGTGAAGGTGTAGTAGCCGTTGCTGTCCGTCGTCGTCGTTCCTACGAGGACATCGTCGCCGTTTCCGAGGATGCCGTCGGGACCGGGCGAGTAGAGGTTCACGGTGGCGTTCGCGAATCCCGTCCTCGGAGGGATTCGAGACCCCATCCCGGTTCGCGTCGAGCCACACCCTCGTCCCGATCGACGCGGTGCCGAAATCGTGCGCGTAGCCGAAATCGACGTCGGAAACGTCGACTCCCGCGACGGTGACGGCGATGGCGTCGAGCCCGCTGGTCAAGGTGTAGCCGTTGAGGACGTTCCCGGTGTCGGTCACGACGACCTGGTAGCTCCCGTCGGGAACGTCTACGAAGGTGTAGTCGCCATTGGCACCGGATGTGGTGGTGGCGAGAACGAGGTCATCGATCGTTCCATAGATGCCGTCCGGACCCGACGCCACGAGATCGAGGCTCACACCGGCGATTCCGGTCTCGCCCGGGTCGGCTACGCCGTCGAGGTCGACGTCGTCGAAGACGCTTCCCGACAGGTCCGCGAGCGCAGCGTCCTGATAGCCGAAGTTCATCGTGAGGTCGACCGCGCCGGCGAGAAGCGGCACGTCGCCCTTTCCATCGAGTACCGCGTCCGGGTCGCCCGTCTGGGCGGACCCGGTGAGGACGCCTCCCGTGTCCGTGACCTCCACCCGGTAGTACGTCTTGGGGAGTCCGTTGAATCGATACGTTCCGTCCGCGGCCGTCGTCGTGGTCGCATAGACCTGATCGTCGACCGTTCCGAAGAGCCCGTCGAGGCCGGAGAGGACGAGCCTCAACGTCACGCCGGCGATCCCCGGCTCACTGGGGTCGCGGACGCCGTCGCCATTGGCATCGCTCCAGACGATCTCTCCGATGCTGCCGAGGGTGCGATAGCCGAAGCTCGAGCTCGTTACGTCGGCCCCCGCGACCGTCACCGCCAGACTCCCGGTGCTCGCGGGAGCCGTCGTCGCCTGGAGGTTTACGAGCAGCCCGGACGTGTCGGTCAGGACCACAGTGTAGTTTCCGTTCCCGAGGCCCGAGAACTGGAGCGCTCCCGTTCCGTCGGTCAGGGCCGTTCCGATGAGATTGCCGCCTCCATCCCGGAGCGCGACCGTGACGCCCGAGATTCCCGCCTCACCCGGGTCGCGAACCCCGTCGCCGTCGGCATCGTCCCAGACGGCGTCGGCAACGAAGAACAAGCTCGGGTTGCGATAGCCGAAATCGCGCGAAACGTCGACGTCGCCCGCGGTGAGATGGATGGAGGTCGTCGGGTCGGGATTGCTCTGCGGGCCGCTCGTGAGGGTGTATCCGGCTAGAACCGAGCCGGTGTCGGTCACGTCGATGCGGTAGAAGCCGGGCGCGACCCCGACGAAGAGGTAGGTCCCGTCGGATGCGGTCGTGGCCGTGGAGGAGACGAGGTCGTCTCCGGTTCCGAAGAGGCCGTCCGATTCCAGGGGCCACGAGATCGAGGGTCACGCCCCCGATTCCCACTTCACCGGGATCCTGAATGCCGTCGTCGTCCGCATCGCTCCAGACCCGGTCGCCGACAATCGCGGTTCCGGCGGGCGAGGTGTAGCCGAAGTCGATATCGAGAAGGGTATCGTTTCCGGTGATGGCAAGGGAGTTGCTCCGGCCTCCGTTGTTCCCTGGAGATGCCACCAGACCCGCTGGGAGCGTCGCTCCGTCGACCTCGACGTAGTAGCTCCCGGCCGCGAGCGGATAGACGCGGTTGAACAGATAGTTCCCGTTCGAATCCGTGAACGCCGTTCCCGAGACGACCTCGTCTCCATTGCCGGGGACCCCGTCGGGGTCCTGAAAGAGCCGCACGCGAACGTTCGACAGGCCCACTTCCCCGATGTCCTGCACACCGTCGCCGTCAACGTCGAGCCAGACCCGGTCGCCGATGACGGAGCCAGGGGCGACGGGATCGAGCCGGGTGGCGAGCGTGGGCGTGAGGCTCTCGTTGCTGTTTACGCTGACGGAGTTGATGATCTCGGGAAGAAAGGGAACGAGCGGATTGTCGACCACGACGCTGTAGGTCACCGTCATGGACTGGCCCGGGGAGAGAGAAAATCCGTCTCCGGGAACGACGAGGTCCGGGGGGTCTCCATCGAGAAGCGGATTTACCGCGGCCGCCTGGTTGGTCTTGGTGACGCCCGCCGTGCCGGTGATGGTGACGTCGTCGAAATACACCGCGTCACTGTTGCTCATCCCGCCTGCCGGCGACGCGAACCGAACGACGGTATTGCCGGAGATGAAGGCACTGATGTCGATGTTGTCGAGGGTGTAGCCCGCGTCGGTCGCGTTACCCGCATAGCGCGCGACCTCCGTGAAGGGCCCGCCGTTCGACGAGACCTGGACCGCGACGTACTCGTTCGCGGCATCGAGACCGACGCGCCGGTAGAGAAAGCTCAAGAGTCGCCGTGGTCAGCCCCGTCAAATCGACCTGGCGCCGGACGGTATTGTTGTCGTCCCGGACGCGCAAGCGCAGGCTTCCGAGGTCGGTGAACACACCGACATCGCCACCGGCGGGGTTGTTGTCGTCGCCGGTCTCGAGCCAGTTGGAGGACCAGTTCTGCGTGGCGTCGTTGTTGTTGTAGGCGACGGCATTGAAATCGTCGCGAAACGTCTGCTGGACCGTGCTGGTGGCGGTGGTGCTCTCGGCGACGTAGCTCGTCCCCGCGGGCACCGCGTCGGTCGCGCTGATGCCGGTGTGGTTGAACGGCGACGTGTTCTGGATGACGACGCTGTATTGAACGGTCTGGCCGGGGAGGGCGGGTCCGGTGAGGTTCGAGGTCTTCGTGATTCCGAACTGGGGCGTGGTCACCGAATCGATATGAGTCGACGACACGAAGACGCCGGTCCCGTACGTGACCTCCGCGGTATTGACGATCTGCTGCTGGGGTGAAGGAAGCGGGTCACCCACCGCCCGCTCGTAGGTAATGGTAACACCTTGTCCCGGAGTCAGCGTTCCGAGGTTGATACCGCCCTCGTCGAGCGGAAAGGGTGTCGAGGGTGGGGCGTCGTCCGGATACGCGGCCCCATCGACCGTCATCGTGTTGGGCTCGTACGTCGTGTAGAGGTCGGGAATGTCGTTCACCTGGACGTTGTCCGCGTTCACGACTCCCGTATTGAGCACGAAGAGCGTGTAGAGAAGCGTGTCCCCGGGATCGAGGAGGCCGTTGCCGTTCTGATCCTGAGCGAGCGTGCTGTTCTTCAGAATCGAGACGTCAGGGGCGGGAAGCACGGCGGTGCCGACGTCGAGCGCGGGGAGGGCGGGGGTCGACCCGTTCGGGTTCTGGCCCCAGGCCGCCGCAATCAGCGTACCGTCGGTCGTAAAGATTCTCGCTCCCGTCTGGTCGCGGTCCGACAGGTCGAGCAGCTGCACGGACTGGAAGGCCTGGATTATGGCGACGGTTTGGTCCACGACACCGTCGTCGTTCCAGTCGACGTTCAACGTCGTGGGCGCAGCCGCGGTGACCCATATCGGACTGTAGTCGGCGGTGCCATCGTAGCTTCCCGGAGCCCAACCGACCTTCACCGCGGGAGCCAGAGTCGAGGCCGGAAGCAGCGTATGGCCCCAGTCGTAGGTTTGCCCTTCGTCGTCGGCATTGGCAACGGCGAAGAAAACCCGTCCATCGGTGGACCGGAACCGGGCCGCCGAGTTCAAGGGCATGAAGTAACGGTAGAGTCCACCAGGCGGAACGCTCACGGTGGTCGTTCCTGCCGTGGTGTCGACGTCGACGGAGAGCGCGGTCGTGTGCGGGTTGTAGAGCAGGACCGACGTCGGGTTGCTCGCGAGCGTCGTCGACACGGGTGCGATGTAGCTCGACGACCATCGGCTGCGAGGAACCATCGAGTACCAGCGGTTCTCGTAGTTCGCCCCGATGTCTCCGGTGAGAAACGTCGTTTGCACCGGGAGGTTCGAGTAGACTTTGCTGCCGACGAGAACGCCGTCGACGACGAGCGTCTCGCCCTCGTTGAGCGGTTGGACGATGTCGTCGATGCCGTCGCTGTTGAGGTCGACGCGGACGATGGTGCCCGCGCGCTGGGACATGACGATGAACCGAGCGTCCTCGAACATCGCCGAGTAGCCCTCGCCGCCGGGAGCCTCATAAGTGGTTCCCCAGTCGTTGGTGGAGAACACCTCGGTCGCGTCCGCGAGAAGGCTTCCCGTGGGAAGGGGCCAACCCGTCTGGGTCACGGCCACGAGCAGCGTGCTTCCGAACTTGTCGCGGCCGTCGAAATAGAGGTTCGCCGGGTTTCGCGGGCTCGCGGGAACGTCGTTCTGGAGGATGATGACGCGGCCGGCATTCAGGACGTCGCAGGCCGCTGTGGCGCAGCCGGGAGGCGCTCCATTCGCGAGGTTCGCGTCTCCCCACGTTTGGGTCGTCGCCTGAACGGGGTTCGCGAGGTCGGCCTCGTATCCGTCCTCCCATTGGTCGTAGTAGATGAGAGTTCCGTTTCCGGCGACGGTGATGGCGATCGTCGTGCGGATCGTCGTGTCCCCGAGCCCAGGGGCGAGGACCCGGAACGCGTCGAGGAGCTGGTCTTCCGGGACAGGGACGTAGAACGTCTCGATAGGTTGCGGTCCCGCGGAGGAGAGTGTGGACGCGAGCAGGCTGGTGGTGAGGGCGAGAAGCAGGCGCTCCGCGAGCTTTTCTTGTTGTCGTCTTCATCGGATTGGGCTCAACAAACCTCCGGGCGCGCTTCGAAAGCGGAAGCCCCAATAATTGTCACTGTCGCCACGGAGTTCTGGGTTTGTTTCGCAAATTGCAACCTGCATGCCAGTCGACCACCTCGGGGTGGTGCGCTAAGTCGCTGCAAACGCACTAGATCCGCGTCCTCGTTCCCCTGTCCCACGTTGGGAAAGGGCAGTCCCAGTCGCTTGCGCCGAAATGGTGTTGGGAAAAGCCCCCGCCATTGCAAAGGAAAGTGGGCCTCCTTTCTCAACCTATCGCTCGTCCAGAACAGGCAGTATACTGTTATAATGACAGTATAGTGTCTAAACGCTCGAATCTCTCTCCACTCCAGCGGGCTGTTGACCTTGTCCGCCTCTACGAGTCCAGGTTGGAAGCCCTCTCGCGGAAGTATGGTCAGTCCCGGGCACGTTTTCAGGTTCTCGAGGCGGCCCGAGGCGGGAAAACGGTCCCAGACATCGGTCGCTTGCTGGGACGGACGCGCCAGAGCGTGCAGAGGGTCGTGGACGATCTCGCTGAGTCGGGGCTCGTTCGCTTCGGACTCAACCCGGCACACCGGCGTTCTCCGCTTGTCGAGCTCACGGATACCGGGGTCCGAAGCGCAGACCGGATCGAACGGGAGATCGCGCGCTGGGAGGCTGCGGCCGTGGCGGCTCTGGATGCCGAGGAGACGGAGTCCTTCCTGTTTGCCCTCGAGGCGCTACGAGACGGGCTCGAGCGCTGACGCCGTCCCCGGGATGCGGCTCAAGTCCTCCTATGTCGCCCGGAGCGCCGCATCTCGCGATGTATGGCGCGCCATTTCTTCTTCTCGATGCTCCGTGCTGCCTCGTCCTGCCGCAGTTCGAGATATCGCAGCTCTTTTCCGAGAGACCGGAAGCTTTCGAGCCTCTCGGTGGAAAGCGCGCCCGACCGAGCGGCCGACAGGACCGCGCAATCGGGCTCTCCCCGATGGGTGCAGTCGCCGAAGCGGCATTGCTCCGCGAGCTCGGTCACGTCGGCGAAGGTGCGCTCCAGACTCTCTTCACCCCCGAAGAGCTGAATCTCCCGTACGCCCGGGTTGTCGATGAGGAGTGCGCCGCCCGGGAGGACGAAGAGCTCCCGGTGGGTGGTCGTGTGACGGCCCCGCTCGTCGTCCGCGCGCACGGCGCTCGTTCGCTGAACTTCCCGTTCCATCAGCCGATTGATGAGTGTCGACTTCCCAGCTCCCGACGAGCCCACGAGAACCGACGTTTCCCTCGGACGAAACAGCGACCGTGCCTCCTCGACTCCGCTTCCGTCGAGAGAGCTCAGGGCCAGCACCCTCACGCCGAGCGACACCTCCTCGACCTCGCGGATCCTCCTCCGCCGGTTCGGGACAGAGATCGAGCTTCGTCAGCAACACGATCGGCTCCGCCCCGCTCTCCCAGATCGTCGCCAGAAACCGCTCGAGCCTCCTCGGATTGAAATCCGAGTCGAGACCCATGACCACCGCCACCCGGTCCACGTTGGCCGCGACGACCTGCTCCGCGGTCTTCTTGCCAGGCGCCTTGCGGGAGAGCTTGGTCCTCCGTTCGAGCACAGAGTGGATGCGGGACGTCTCTGAATGGAAGGCGACCCAGTCGCCGACCGCCGGGAGCGAGCTCGAGCGATGCCGAAATCGCCCCGACAATTGTGCCAGGAGCTCACCCGACTCCGCCGCGATCCGAAAGGCACCGCCGGACGCGAGTAGCACGCGTCCCGGGTCGAGACCTTCGTGCACTTCCCGTCGGAGGACCTTCAGTGAGTCTTCGTAAAATGCGCACCAGCCGTAGTCTTCGAGAGACACGTTCCTTAATCCTTTGGATTGAGAGTGAGTGGATGGACCGCTCGCGATGCTCCGAGCGGCCGATTCAGCTACGGCAGGTCAAACAATCATAGACGCAGACAAAATTCTCTCACGGGACCGCGGATCGAGCAAGCGCCAAGAGGCGGGAATCAGCGACCGGGAGTCTCCGCGAGCCTTTCCGCGCGGGCGCGAACCTCCTCGAACAGCCGTCCGATCGGTACCTCATCCTTCGTTCTCACGGCCCGTTCGACGAGCTCGACATTGCCTTTTTCGAGCGAGCGCGGACCGGGGACGATACGAAGAGGAAAGCCGACCAGGTCGGCGTCTTTGAACTTCACTCCAGGTCTTTCGTCGCAATCGTCGAGGACGACGTCATACCCTTCCTCCACGAGCCGTCGATAGATTTCTTCCGCCTTCTTCATCGCCTCCGCGTCTTTCGACGATACCGGGGTCACCACGATATGGAACGGCGCCACCGTCCACGGCCAGGTGATGCCGTCGTCGTCGTGATGGGTCTCGATGACGGCGGCCACGAGCCTCTCGATACCGATCCCGTAGGAGCCCATCACGACCGGGACCTCTTTTCCCTGCTCGTTGAGGACGCGAAGCTTCATCGCCTCGGAATAGCGCAGCCCGAGCTTGAAGATGTGGCCGAGCTCGATGGTCTTTTTCAACTGGAGCACGCCGCCGCATCGGGTGCAGATCTCGCCGGCGCCGACGTTTCTCAGACTCGTCCACACGACACCCGCGAGGTCGCGAGACACGACGACGTTCCTCACGTGGAAATCGTTCTCGTTGGCTCCCGTCACCATCCCCTGCCGGCCCTCGAGCGCGTCGTCGGCGTAGATCGGGATCTCCGTCACCCCCACCGCGCCGAGGCTTCCGGGAAGGGCTCCGAGCGCTAGCTGGCATTCCTCGGGCGTGGCCGGTCGGAACGTCGTCGTTCCCGTCGCTTCCGCGATCTTGACTTCGTTGAGCTCGTGGTCGCCACGCAGGAGGAAGAGCGTCGGGACGTCTTCCACGACATAGACCAGCGTCTTGATTTGTCGCTCGGCCGATGCACCCCCTGGAACCCGGCGAGATCGTCGATGGTGCGCACCCCCGGCGTAGGGAACTTCTCGACCTCGGGAACGTCTACGGGGTCCTCGATCTTGGAAGGCACCGACACCGCTTTTTCCAGGTTGGCGGCATAGTCGCAGCCCGAGCAGGTGACGGTCCAGTCTTCTCCCGCGTCCGAAACGCTCATGAACTCGACGGACTCGCTTCCCCCCATGGCGCCGGAAGAGGCCTGAACGGCGATGGCCTCGAGCCCGCAGCGCGAGAAGATACGCCGATAAGCATCGGCATGTTTGTCGAAGGCGACGTCGAGCCCATCGAAATCCACGTCGAAGGTATAGGAGTCCTTCATCGTGAACTCCCGTCCCCGCAGAACCCCGGACTTGGGTCGCGCCTCGTCGCGGAACTTCGTCTGAATCTGAAACCAGATCTGAGGCAGCTGGCGGTAGCTGCGGAGCTCGTCGCGCGCGATGGCGGTGAAGACCTCCTCATGGGTCATCCCGAGGCAGTAGTCCCCCTGACGCCGGTCCTTGAGCCGGAACATCTCCTCGCCGATCTGGAACCAGCGTCCGCTCTCCTTCCAGAGCTCTCCCGGGTGGAGAACAGGGAGGAGGAATTCCTGTCCTCCAATCCGCACCATCTCCTCCCGAACGATCGCCTCGACCTTGCGTGCGGCTCGGTAGCCGAGCGGCAGTTTGGAATAGACCCCGGCGGCGAGCTGGCGCACGAGGCCCGCCCGCAGCATGAGCTTGTGACTGATCGCCTCTGCGTCCGCCGGATCGTCGCGGAGGGTAGGAATGAAGATCTGGGACCATCTCATGTCGGCTTTGCTTCTCCCGTCTGATGACTTTGATGATATGGAGGACGCAACGAAGAGGCAAATCCTGCTAAGATGCCGCGCCGAAAGCCGGAAGGAGCCGAGGATGAGAGCCGAACTCCAAAATGGGTCCTGGTAGCCGCCGCGCTGGCGGTCGCGACGTCGACCTTCGCGCAGCAACCCTACTTCCCCGCCCGGCGCGACTGGCAGAAGAGAACACCGGAGCAAATGGGAATGAGCTCCGCGCTGCTGAAAGAGGCGATTGATTTCGTCGTCGCCCACGAATCGACGGCTCCCAAGGATCTCGCTCTCGACCACGAGCTCTCCGCGTTCGGACGAGAGCCCTTCAGCCAGCTCATCGGTCCAACGACCGTGCGCGCGCCCTTGAACGGGCTCGTCGTTCGGGGCGGCTATGTGGTCGCGGAGTGGGGTGAGACGCAAAAAGTCGACATGACCTTCAGCGTCACCAAGACGTTTCTCTCCACCGTGGTCGGCATCGCCTGGGATCGGGATCTCATCAAGGACGTCAACGACCGGGCGATGGATTACCTGCCGCCTCCGGAGCGCGAGGAGCTGTTCGGCAGCGAGCACAACCGGAGCATCACCTGGGATCATCTGCTGCGGCAGACGAGCGACTGGGAGGGAACCCTCTGGGGCAAACCCGACTGGGGAGATCGGCCGGAAGGAAAGGATCCGAGCGAGTGGCCCAACCGGGTGAAGCACGAGCCCGGCACTCACTACAAGTACAACGACGTTCGCGTGAACGTTCTCGCTCTTGTCGCGCTCCACGTCTGGCGGCGCCCGCTTCCGCAAGTCCTGAACGAGTACGTCATGGAGCCCATCGGCGCTTCGAACACCTGGCGCTGGCACGGCTACGAGAACTCCTGGATCGAGCTCGACGGCGAGCGGATGCAGTCGATGACCGGAGGCGGCCACTGGGGGGGCGGAATGCACATCAGCGCCCGGGATCTCGCCCGATTCGGTTACCTCTTCCTGCGCCGAGGCGTCTGGAAGGACCAGCGCATCATTTCGGAAGACTGGATCCGGATGGCACGCACTCCCGGCGTCAATCCCACCTACGGCTTCATGAACTGGTTTCTCAATCTTCCCTACACCGCCGAGGACGGGTCCCGCAAGAAGCCGATCCCGAAAGCGCCTGACTCCTCCGTCACCTTCCGAGGCGCCGGAGCGAACATCGTCTATATCGACTGGGACAACGATCTCGTGGTCGTAGTTCGCTGGATCGGACGCGGCCTCGAGGAGTTCATCGCGAAGGTGCTGGAGTCCATCCAGTCACCCGCTCCAGCCGCGCGGGCGGCGATGCGATGAACGAGGCCGGAGATGGGGCCGATGTCGAAGTCGAGGCGGAAACCGACGCGAGCTCGCCGCGCTGCCGTGGCCGGTAGGTGAAAACGTATTCGGCCATGCCGTTCCGGAGCCGGAAGCAGTGTTCCACGGTGAGGCTCGGCATCGACCTCAAGAGCTCCGGCTCGACGTAGCGGGGAGCGCGGATCGGCCGTCCCTTCTTCGGGCCGCAGATCAGCGTCCTCCCGTCCTCGATACGGTACGAGATCGGCTCGGGTGCCATCTCTCGCGCGGTAACGATGAAAGCGTGGATCAGCGTTCCCGAGCACAGGTGGGTCGCGAGGCTCTCGACGAGTACGCCGAGCTCGTCCCGCTTCAAGTAGTTCAGAACGTCCCAGGCGAGCACGAGGTCGAAACGGTCCCCGCCTTCATAACGAAGCAACTTCGACAGAAGCTCCGTCGACCGCCGCTGGTGCCCGAAGCCACGGTAGAGGTCGGCGACGGTAAGCCGGACGCCGTTGCGTGCGAAGAACTCCAGGTTGTTGGGGCTTGCCGGGCCGAGGTCGAGCACCGAGAACGGCGCACGAGCCTCGCCGTCGAGTCGGGGGACGAGACCGGCGAGCGCGAGCGACCTCTGCCGCTCGGCGCCCGCCGAAACCGCCGGTAGCCTTCGGATCACGCTCCCACCCGGGTCGCCAATTCCAATCCGTTCGGCTTGGCCGTGGGGGTGGCGCTCGTCGACGCCGACGACGAGATTCCCCTCGTCTGGGCGCGGGATGCACCGTCCCCCTCCATATCGATACTTCCTTTGAAGCGGCATCCATTCTCCAGGATGACGCTCTTCGCGGTGATGTTTCCTTCCACGCGGCCGCTCTCGAGCAGCACCACCCGGTCGGCTCCGGTCAGGTTTCCCTTCACGGTACCCGCCACCTGGATGCTCGCCGCCTCGATATCGGCATCGACCCGGCCCTTGTCGCCAACGGTCACGCTTCCCTGCTTGATCGAGATCCTGCCTTCGACTCTTCCCTCGATGATGAGGTCTTCATCGCCCTGAAGCTCACCCTTGAACGAGAGGTTGGCTCCGATTCGAGCGGGCTTCGTCGACACGGGCGGCGTCGGGGTCGCTGCTACCCGTGGGGCTGGGGCCGCAGACGTCGGGCGGTCGGCGGGGGGCTCCGGTTCGTTCTTCTTCCACATGTCCTTTACCTCCTTGGGGTAACCTCGATTGTGCAGGATCGGTGGGGCAGGGACAGTGAGAGAGATGCGGGGAAAATCCCAACAAAGAGATGAGGGGAATTCCCCTCGCCTAGCGACCGAATTTTTTTCCCAGGAAGTCGCCTTCGTTCCAGCGGGGACGCTCCTGCGCATTCGCGACGAAGGTGCCGATGAGCAAATCGAGCCGCGCGTAATCGGCGCCCGCCTCGAAATCGAACTCCTGCTTCATGTCGTCCGACGGGTGGTGGTAGATCGTCGTCATCCATCCCGTCAGCATCTTCGCGCCGTTGACCCTCGGATTTCCCGTGTCCGTTCCCACGAACGCGTAAACCGAGGGGATGCCCTGCTTCACGAACGAGTATTGATCGCTCCGGACGAAGATCACCTCCTCGGGCATGAAGTCGGGTGAGAGCGCGATCCCGAGAACGCCAGCGGCCTTCGACACCGGCTCGAGGAGAGAAGAGTGATCGGCGCCGAACGCCACCACGTCTCTCAATGGATGGAGCATGAGCACGCCGTCGGCGTTGACGTCCGCCACGATCGAATCGCGCGGAACCGTCGGATGGTGGGCGAAGAAGTCCGAGCCGAGGAGGAAAACGAGCAGGTGCGCGAGAGCGAGACGAGTCGGTGTCTGCCTGCCGGCAGGTGCGAATGCGAGTAAGATGACTCCAGCTCTCGCCATGCGAAGGCCCTCCGCTCCGCGATTATATGCGAGAGCAGCAGGGAGACGTCATGGATAGCGGATTGTCGGGACAAACGCACGTCATCACCGGAGCTTCGGGAGGCATCGGCGCCGCGACCGCGCGCGCGTTCGCGGCCGAGGGGGCGAACGTCGTTCTCCATTGTCATCGCAATCGCCGTGGGGCGGAAGAGCTCGCGAAGGAGCTCACGACGTCGAGTCTCGTCGTGCAGGCCAACGTGGCCAACGAAGAAGAGGTCGACCGGATGTACCGGGAGATTCTCTCGCGATTCTCTCGCCTCGACGGCGTGGTCGTGAACGCCGGCATCTGGATCGCGGACGAAAGGCCCCTTCATCGAATGACGCTCGAGCAGTGGCGGAAGACGATGGATGCCGACCTCACGGGGGCGTTTCTCACCTGTCGCGGCTTCCTTCGGCACGTGGCCGAGGTGCCCCGAGACGAGGCGAGCATCGTCCTCGTGGCGTCGACGGCTGCGCTCTTCGGAGAGGAGAACCACGCCGACTACTCCGCGGCGAAGGCGGCGATGGCGTACGGGCTGACGCGAAGCCTGAAGAACGAGATTGTGCGGATCGCTGCTCGCGGGCGGGTCAACTGCGTCTGCCCGGGATGGGTCATGACCCCGATGGCGGCGGCTTCCATGGAGGACCCGGCCGCGGTCGAACGGGTTACGGCGACGATGGCGCTTCGGAAGATCGCCACTCCCGAAGACGTCGCCCGAGCCATCGTCTATTTGTCCTCGTCGCGGCTCGCCGGCCACTTGAGCGGGACGATCCTTCCCATTGCCGGGGGTATGGAGGGCCGCTGGCTCCATCGTGGCGACAGCGTATCGAAACGCTAGAGAACGCGGAAGACGCGCAGAAGCTGGTAGACCCCCAACCCGGTGACGACGAGGACGACGAGGCCTCCGAGGCCGTTCGCGAGTGGACCGTTCTTGAATGCGCCCATGAGGTCGGAATCGTTCACGACTCGCAGGAGGAACAACGCCACGACCGGCAGGAGAAGCCCGTTGGCCGCCTGAGCCAGAATGATGGCTTCGGTCGGGCTTCCACCGAGAAGGGCGAGTGTGAGCCCGGTCGCGATGACGAGAGCCCACACCAGTCGAAACGGCCGTGAGCGGAGATCCCGCGGGAGACCGAGGGCGCCGCAGGTGGCGTAGGCGGCGGCGAGGGGTGCGGTAATCGTGCTCGTGACCCCGGCGGCGAACAGACCGACCCCGAAAAACGCCCGACCCCCGGTCCCGAAGAGGGGCTCGAGCTGGTCGGCGACGACCGCGGGTGTCGAGGCATCGATGCCGCGCGTGAACAAGGGCGTTGCGGCAACGACGGTGGCCGCGGTGACGAGACCGCCGAGGGCCACCGACACGACGGTGTCGAAACGGGACTCCGTGAGTGCCTGCTCCGTTGGAACCTTCCCGAGAGGCCATTTCTCCTGTACCGCGCTCGCGTGCAGGAACAGGTTGTAGGGGACGACGGTGGTTCCAATGAGGGCGATCACCGTGAGGAGCGAGCCGGGAGGTATCGACGGAACGAGCGTGCCGTGGAGGAGCTCCCCGAGCGGCGGCCGCACGAGGATGGCCGTGAGGAGAAAGACGAAGCTCATGAGGACGACGAGCGCCACGAGCACGCTCTGGATGACGCGGTACGTTCCGCTCGCGAGGAGCGCGAAGGCTCCGGCGGCGATGAGGACCGCCCAGAGCCGCGGTGGGATGCCGCTCACGATCTCGAGACCGAGGGAAGCCCCGAGGAGGTTCCCCGTCTCGTAGGCGGCGTTTCCGAAGGTAATGGCGACGGCGACGAGTCCCAGCGCGAGGACGCGAGCGGCAGGACTCCCAAACGTCCGGCGCATCGCCTCGGAAAGCCCGAATCCGGTCACGAGCCCGAGCCGTGCGGCCATCTCCTGGAGAACGACCGTGGCTACGGTCGAGAACAAGACGGCCCAGAGAAGCGCGAACGCGAAGCTCGCTCCGGCGCGCGAAGAGGTGACGATCGTTCCCGGCCCGATAAAAGCTGCGGTGACGAGAAGGCCGGGACCCAGACGCCGAAGCACGCGGCGATAGTATCATCCAACTCAGGGACTCCGACGATGACCGGCGAACGCTTGAGCCGCCGCTTCTACCGCCGCGACCCCGTGACGCTGGCGAAGGCCCTTCTGGGCCAGGTTCTGGTACGCCGCCTCGACGACGGTCGAAAGCTGAGCGGCCGGATCGTCGAAGTGGAAGCTTACCTGGGGATTCCGGACCGAGCCGCCCACAGCTACGGCGGAAGGCGCACGAAGCGCAACGAGTCGATGTGGCTGGACGGCGGCCACGCCTACGTCTATTTCACCTATGGGATGCACTGGTGCGTGAACGTCGTGGCCGAACGAGAGGGAGCTCCTACAGCGTGTCTCATCCGGGCTCTCGAGCCGATGGAGGGAGTCGAGGAGATGAGAAGACGCCGGGCCGGCAAAGTGCCGGCCGGCCGGCTACGGGACCGCGACCTCTGCTCGGGTCCTGCCAAGCTGACGCAGGCGCTCGGGATCGACCGAGACCTCGACGGCGTGGACCTGGTCGCAAGCGACACCCTCAGGATTGTCAGGGGCCGCAGGCCCGGCGTCATCGCGAGGAGCCCGAGGGTTGGCGTCGGCTACGCCGCGGAGTGGGCGGCAAAGCCGTTGAGGTTCTTTCTGCCGGGGAATCCGCATGTGAGCGGCGGGAAGGCGGGCTGAAAAAAGTGCGAGGGCGCCGTCCCCCCAAAGAAACGGCGCCCTCTTTCGCGCGGAGAAAGCCAGTTACTGTTGCTTGCGACGGTAAGCGAGAAGGCTTCCGATCCCGAGGAGCAGCAGGAGAGAACTCGCCGGCTCTGGAGCCTTGACGTTCTGAAGGTCAGCCTGCGTTACGTTTCCGGAGAACGTGCCATCCGGGTTGATGGTCAATTGACTCAGACTGAACTCGGTGTTGGTGTACCGCCAGAGAAAGGGATCGATGCCGAGAAACGCGGCGAGATCAGCATTCTTCTGATCCGTCCCGTAACCGACGAAGCCACCGGTGCTTCCGGCTGCCGTGACCACGTTCGCCGGGTTGTTCGTGAACGAGCCGGTGAGAAGAATGGTACCCGTCGGGATTCCGAAGGCTCCGATACCGCCCGTCAGCACGAAGCTCCCGCCGCCGCCGAAGGTATACAAGCCTGGACCGCCGCCGGTGACGTTCCCCGTCGTGAAATCCAGGCTGCAAGATTGGCATCCATATGTCCCATCAAACGCTGTTCCGGCGACGGTTACGAAGTCGAACTCGATTGCCGTACCCACCAGTGGTCCTCCCAAGGTGGTGTAATCGATCGTCCCATTCTGGACAAACTGGTCGAACGTGAGGGATGCCGTCGCGTGTGCGGTTCCTGCGGACATCAGGCCCGCGATTGCGGTGAACGCCACTGCCGGCAACCACTTGGTAACTATTCTTGAAGTCATCTCTCGCTTTCCTCCTGCTTTCTTGAAGAGCAACCCCAACTACTGCAACGGCCATGCCAGCGAATCCAGCTACGATTTAATTGATTGACTGCGAACGAGTTACTAGTCGCTGGGGTGGGCGAGCACATCGTTGCGGGGAGCCGGGAGCGTAACGAACTCCGACACCTCCCATGCCATCTGGAAGTTGCAACTCATCGATGACATGAACTTACGGGCGTTCGGCCTCTTCGTAAACTTAACCGACAGGAGACGCGGAGCGCTGGCTGACAAGCTGCGGCAGTCCAGTAAACGGGTGAACGGGGAGGTCGCGCTAAAGCGCTGATAATGAAGCGGGTTAATTGGCGCTATCGGACACGCGAAATCGGAATCGAAGAGGCCCATTCCCGCTCACGGTGAACGCGATGGAGTTGGCATCGAGGGAGTAAACGGCTCCTGAGTCCACCAGGATGCTTCCGGGCACGAAACCGCGCGCGCCGCTGAAATTGAACCGCCAGAACCCGCGACCTGCGGTTCCACCGACGAGAGATGCTTCTACCCGGTTCTCTCCCGCGACCGCCCGGAACATTTGCTCGACCGTTCCGCTGTTGGACACGTCGACGGCTTCCGAGTCGTTGAGAACGAGTCTGCCGTGAACGCGACCGTCGTACGGCTCGACGTCCAGAAACGTTCGCACCGCGATTCGTTCTCCGCTCGTGTCGTCGGCCCTGAGGTTGATCGCAGTTCGTGCCGTTGCGGACACGGGACCCTGGAGCGGATTTCCCCACCATGCTTGGGCGGTGTTGCTCAGAGTTCCCGAAGACGAGGGACTCTTGACGCCAATCGAAAGTGTGACACTCTTACCCGCACCGATCGTGATGTTGAAACAGTGAATCTCGTTGACACCGGTGAGTCCACACCCCGCCACGGGATTCAACGAAAGGAACGTCGCCGGGAGCTGGTCGAGGATTTCTACGAAATTCGCCGTCGCGGTTCCGACGTTCGTGACCCGGACGGTATACGTGAACGCCGTGTTCGGGTTTACGTTTCCCGGACCACTCTTGGAAATCGAAAGTTGGGCGGCGCCGGCCGACGTCGTCGTTGTCGAAGCTTTCGTCGTCGTACTGGAAGGGACCGTGGTGGAGGCCGCCGTCGTCGTGGTAGAGCCCGCCGTGGTCGTCGTCGAGCCTGCGGTCGTGGTCGTCGAAGCTCGCGTGGTGGTGCTGGTCGAGACCGTCGTGGAGGCCGTGGTCGTCGTCGAGCCAGCGACCGTGGTCGTCGAGCCAACGACTGTCGTCGTCGAGCCAGCGACCGTGGTCGTCGAGCCAACGACCGTGGTCGTCGAGCCAACGACCGTGGTCGTCGAGCCAACGACCGTGGTCGTCGAGCCTGCAGTCGTCGTGCCACCCACCACGGTCGTGGTCGAGCCTCCGATTACCGTCGTCGTGGAGCCGCCACCAATGACCGTGGTCGTCGAGCTACCCGGGATGGTGGTCGTCGTGCCGCCCCCTCCGACCGTCGTCGTCGTCGTCGAGCCTCCGCCCCCTCCGACCGTCGTCGTCGTCGAGCTGCTTCCACCGCCGATGGCCGTTGTCGTCGAGCTCGAGGTCGTCGTTACGGTGGTGTTACCGCCGACAGGCGGGCCCGGGTTCGAATTTTTGGAGCCGCCAATCAATGCGAGGGCCGCCGCCCCACCTCCGCCGCCCGCGATGAGGCCCACCGTCTTGCCGCTGATTCCGCCGCCCGCTGCTTGCTCAGGGAGCCCCGTGGAACTGATGAAACGCGTGATCCCATCGGCTTGGAATCCAGGCGGAAGCTGCGGTCCCACGTGGGTGGCACCAACCGAGATGTTCGGGTCCGGGCCCGTATAGTATGCGGTGTCAGGGTCCTGACGCCGGCACTCGCTTCCCGACGCGACCGGCGCGCTCACTTCTTCCGAACGGAACGAGCTGAAGCCGCGGGTCACCAGCTCGACGTAGAACGTCACTCCGGGAGTCTGGGCCTCTGCCTTCGGCACGACGACCCGGCCCGCGCCCTGCGGACTTACCGTCATCTCCACGAAGTAATAATCCGGGTGAGCGGTGGAACGAAAATAAAACTTCGCCGATTGAGTGTCCGTTGGCGGCTCGAACGTGGAGCGAACGACGAGGAAGTGGTCTGTAGGCCAGCACTGGATGGAATCCGAGGTCGATCTGGACGTCCTCTTGAACGGCGGCTCCGGCGAAGCCGGCCCAAAGCATGAGCATGGCGGTCGCCAACCCGCACATCTTCCTCGAACGATTCAAGAGGTACGTCTCCTGGCGGGCAAATTTGCCCATGTCCAAACGTTGAAGAACCACCATGGTTGCACCCTTTTGATGGATTTGTCAACTTCGACAGGAGCGGGGCGACTGGAATCAGCGGCGGAATCTTGAGAATCCTCTGTGCCGCGTTGTGGCCGCACGCTCCGGTGATGCCGCCTCCCGGGTGGGTCGAGGAGCCGCAGAGGTAGAGTCCCTCGATGGGAGTCTCGTACCGGGACCACCCGGGCACGGGGCGCATGAAGAACATCTGATCGAGCGCCATCTCGCCCTGGTGCCAGCTCCCCTCGGGAAGCGCGAGCTCGCGCTCGTAGTCCTCGGGCGTCCACAGGTGATGGTGCAGGACGGCGCCCTTCAAGTTGGGCGCCACTTCGCTCAGAAGAATCGAGAGCTCTCGCCGTGAGCTTCTTACCCGCCTCGGCCCAGCTCGTTCCCCGCAACCGGTACGGTGCGTATTGCACGATCACGCTCATGACGTGCTTGCCTTCGGGGGCGAGACTGCGATCGTAAAGCGACGGCAGAGTCGCCGTGAGCATGGGCCGTTCGGAGAACGTCCCGTATTTGGCGGCGTCGTACGCTCGCTCCAAATCATCGAGGCTCTCCCCAATCTCGATGACGGCACGGTGGTGCGCGGCGGGGTCCTTTCCGGGTCGGCATCGAAAGTCCGGAAGCTCGGAGAGGGCGAGGTTCAGCTTCGCCGTGACCCCACGATAACGGATGTTGTCGATCTCGGAGACGAACCCGGGCGGAAGCCACGTCGGGTCTCCGATCTCGCGGAAGGTCGTCCTCGGGGAGAGGGCGGAGACCACCATCCCGGACAGGATCTCTTCGCCGCTCTCGAGGACCACGCCCTGGACGCCCGTTTCCGTCATCCGGATCCTGGTGACCTCCGCGCCCGTCCGAACCGTGCCGCCGCGAGAGGCGAGCGCTTTCGCGAGCGCCTCGCTGACGCCTCCCGCGCCGCCACGGGCCATCCGTCTCGGCCCGAGCTGCTGGTAGAGGAACAGCGCGGAAGTGCCCGCCGAGCGCGGGCCGAGACAGAGACTTTCGAGCGCCGGTGCGCCGAGGGCGACTTTCAAGAGACCGTTGTCGAACCACTCGCCGAGAAAGTCGTCGAGCGCCATCGGCAGGATGCGGAGCATCTCGTGCATCTGGCGAGCGCCGAGCTGCCGGAATCCCCAGCCGAGCCGGAGGAGCGACAACAGATCGGAGCCTCCCTGGATCTCAGCCTGAAGGGCGGGCTTCGAAAGAAGCGGTCGCAGGAAGCCGGAGAGGCTCTCTACGAGCTCCGCAAATCGAGGGTAGGCTTCGGCATCTTTGGAGCAGTGCGAACGAATCTCCTCGACCGTCTTTCCCCGGTCGCCCCAGAGGAGAAGGCCTTTCCCCTCTCGCGCGGGTACGAATGCGACCGGATCGTAGGGCAGGAGCTCGAGCCCGTGGCGCTCGAGCTCCAGGTCCGAGACGACACTCGGAAGAAGAAGACCGCAGTTATCGGGACCGACGGAGGCCCGGAATCCGGGAGCGAACTCGTAGGTCGACGCGAGCCCGCCGACCGAGCTCCGTTTTTCGAGAACGAGGACTTTCATCCCCGCTCCGGCGAGAGTGCAGGCGGCGGTGAGCCCGTTCACGCCCGCGCCGATGACGACGACATCCGTCATGACAGGTCCTTCAGCATCTCGATGGCCGCGAGCTTCCCCGGGGCGCCCATGACACCGCCTCCGGGATGGGCCCCCGAACCTGCGAGATAGAGCCCCGCAATCGGGGTCCGGAACTGCGCCCAGCCCGCGACCGGTCTCAAGAAGAAGAGCTGATCGAGGGTCAGCTCGCCGTGAAAGATGTTCCCTTCGGTGAGGCCGATGCGCTGCTCCATGTCCCAGGGGGAGACGACCTGACGTCCGAGGATGGCGCTCTTCAGATTGGGGGCGTACTCGGAGAGCGTGTCGACGACGGCGTCACCGAAGGCCTCGCGTTTCTCGTCCCAGGTCGCGCCCTTCAAGTGGTAAGGCGCGTATTGCACGAAGATCGACATCACGTGCTTTCCGGGAGGAGCCATCGACGGGTCGATGGTCGAAGGAATGAGGATGTCCATGTAGGGACGGCTCGAGAAGCTCCCGAACTTCGCCTCGTCGTAAGCCCGCTCCATGTAGTCCATGTCGGGGCTGATGGAGATCGAGCCCCTCAAGTGCGGACCATCGCCGGGAAGGCAGGTGAAGTTGGGAAGCTCGCTCAATGCGAGATTCACCTTGCCCGACGAGCCACGGATCTTGAACCGACGAACGTCGGAGACGAAGTCCGAAGGGAGGTCCTTTTCGTCGACGAGCTTCAGGAACGTCCTCTTGGGATCGGCGCTCGAAGCGATTCTGGTCCGCCTCGATCTCCTCGCCGCTTTCGAGCACGACGCCCGTCGCCCGGCCGTTTTTCGTCAGCAACCTGGAGACGCCGGCGCCGGTTCGTATCTCGACCCCGAGGCTTCTCGCCGAAGATGCGAGTGCTCCCGCGACGGCGCCCATTCCTCCCCGGGCGAACCCCCACGATCGGGAGACTCCATCGATCTCCCCCATGTAATGATGAAGGAGCACGTAGGCGGAGCCGGGCGAGCGCGGGGAGAGAAACGTCCCGATGATGCCGCTCGCCGACATCGTCGCTTTCAGCGGCTCGCACTCGAACCAGCGGTCGAGGTAATCGCTCGCGCTCGTCGTCATGAGCCGTACCAGATCGTAGAAGCGGCGCGTCCCGAGACCGCGGATGTGCTTCGCGAGCCGATTGAACCCCGCGAGATTCCGACGGCCGAAGCGACGTCGGCTCGGGAGGCTTCATCATGAGAAGGTCGCGCACGGCGCGCGCCATGTGATGCATGTGAAGGCCGAACCGTCCGTAGTTGTCGGCGTCTTTGCGGGAGAAGCGAGAGATTTCCTGACGCGTCCTCTCCGAGTCGTGCCAGCGGGCGAGGTACCGCCCGTCGGGGAGGGGAGTGAACGTTCCGTCGAGCGAAAGAAGGTGAAGACCGTGCTTGGCGAGCTCGAGCTCCTCGATGATCTCGGGCCGCAGCAGGCTCACGACATAGGAAAAGACGGAGAATTTGAAGCCCGGAACGATCTCCTCGGTGACCGTCGCGCCTCCGACGAGGTCGCGTTTCTCGAGGACGAGGACTTTCTTTCCCGCGCGCGCCAGGTAGGCGGCGTTGACCAGACCGTTGTGACCGGCACCGATCACGATGGCATCATACTTAGCCATGAAACGTGTCCATATTGTGGCCTATCATATTGCAATGTGGGCAGAACGCAAAGTAGACTGAAGACATTGGCGGAGGTTCGCGATGGCTGTTGGCACTCCCTTTCACTCCAGAACCGAGGCATTGTGCACCAGTTTGCGCTGGAAGCAATGGTCGGGCTATTTCGTGGCCGTCGCCTACGAAGATTTCCACGATCCCGAGTATCACGCGGTCCGGAACGGTGCCGGACTCATCGACGTCTCTCCTCTTTATAAATACGACATCGAAGGGCCGGATGCACTCCGTCTCGTCGATCGTTTGATCACGCGCGACGCCACCAAGTGTCACGTGGGACAGGTCCTCTACGCGGCGTGGTGCGACGAGGACGGCAAGGTGCTCCAGGACGGCTGCTTTCAGAGGCTCGAGGACAACAAGTTTCGCGCGACGGCCGCCGAGCAGACTCTCGCCTGGTTCCTGCTCAACGCCGAGGGCATGGACGTCCAGATCGAGGACGTCTCGGAGCGCTACGGCGCGCTCGCGCTCCAGGGGCCGAGCTCGCGGCAGATCCTCCAGAACGTCTCGAGCCGTGACCTCGGAAAGCTCCGCTTCTTTCGCCTGGCACCGACGGAGCTCGCGGGGATTCCCGTCGTGGTCACCCGCACCGGATACACCGGCGACCTCGGTTACGAGGTCTGGGTCGATTCGGCGCGCGCGGAAAAGCTCTGGGACGTCCTGGTGGAATCCGGGCAGGGGCTCGGCATCGAGCCGGCCGGCATGGTGGCGCTCGACCGCACCCGGATTGAAGCGGGGTTTCCCCTCATCGACGTCGACTTCTGGAACGCGGAGAAAACGCTCCTTGCGAGTCAACGCTCGTCACCCTATGAAATCAACATGGGCTGGGCGGTCAATCTTTCCAAACCCTGGTTCGTGGGAAAGGCCGCCCTGGTGGAAGAAAAGAAACGAGGAACGGAGCGTTTCCTCGTCGGGCTCGAGGTGAGCTTCGCCGAGATTCGAGCGTCTCTTCGCGCTCGAAGGACTCGCGCCCCAGCTCGGGAACGAGACCTCGCGCGTCGGCGTTCCCGTCTACTCCGGCGGCCGGCAAGTGGGCAAAGCCACGAGCAGCTGCTGGTCGCCGTTCCTGAAGAAGTTTCTTGCGCTCGCCACCGTCGACCGTGGCTACGAAGCGCTCGGCACCGCGCTCGATTCTGGAGTTCACCGTCGAGTACGTGCGGCGCCGCGCCCATGCGAAGGTAGCCTCGCTTCCGTTCTTCGACCCCGAACGGAAGAGGAGCGTTCGGTGAGGCCGAGTCTAGCGTTTCTCGAGCCCGAGCTCGTCTCCCGCATCGTCGACGAGGCGATCTCGATCCTGGAGAAGACCGGCGTTCTCGTCGAGAACGAAGGGGCTTTCGATCGTCTCGTCGCCGCCGGCTTCGTCGGCAACCGGGAGACCCACCGGGTGACCCTTCCCCGGAAGCTCACCGAGGACGCGCTCGCGGCTGCCCCGTCCTCCATAACGCTCCACGATCGCGACGGCAATCCTTACGCCACCCTCGAAGGCGACCGGGTGCACTTCGTTCCCGCTTCTTCCGCTCTCCGGATCCTCGATCGGAAGACCCAGCAAATCCGCGAGGGCAATTCGAAGGATTTCGTCGAGTACGTGAAGATCGCCGATGGCCTCAAGAACATCGCCTATCTCTCGACCGCGTTCATTCCCAGGGACATCCCTCAAGACATCGCCGACGCCTGGCGGCTCTACATGGTGCTGTCTTTCTCCAAGAGGCCCGTCGTCTCGGGGGCCTTCACTCACTACGGGGTCCCGCGGATGGGACAGATCATGGGCTACTTTCGGGAGAGCCGCGAGGATCTTGCCAGAAAGCCGATGGCGATCTTCACCTGCTGCCCCAACACACCGCTGAGGTGGGGCGAGGATCCGATCTCGAACATCATCGACTGCGCCGAGTGGGGGATTCCCATCGAAGTCGTCCCCGTACTCCTGCTCGGGATGATCTCTCCCGCGACGACGGTGGGGGCAATCGTCCTCCATACGGCCGAGGTGATCAGCGGTCTCGCCATCGCCCAGCGCATCCGCCCCGGATCCCCGGTCCTCTTCGGGGGCGCTCCCGCGAGCTTCCACATGAGGCTCATGACGAATCCCATGACCGCCGTCGAAGCGCTCCAGGTTTACTGCGGTTACACGCAGGTGGCGAAGTACCTGAAGCTTCCCTGCCAGGCCTACATGGCGCTCTCGGACTCCAAGTTCAACGATCCTCAGGCCGGATTCGAGTCCGGTACCGGAGCGTTTCTCGCCGCGCTCGCCGGCGTCAATTCGGTCTCGGGACCGGGGATGCTCGATTACGTGAACTGCTTCAGTCTCGAGAAGCTCGCCTTCGACGACGAGGTGGTCGCCCACGCGATGCGCTTCGTGAGGCCGGTCGAGGTGCGGGACGATCTTCCCACCCAGCCTCTCATCGACGAGCTGGTGCGGGACAAGCACTTGATGATGTCGGAACATACCCTCGAGCACTGGCCGGAGGAGCTCTATCTCCCCGGGCCGATGGTCGACCGCACCAACTGGGACCAATGGAAGGGAGAAGGCGAAAAGACGTTTCGCGACCGGGCCCTCGGTGTCCTCGACGATTGTCTCGAGAACTACGAAGTCGAGCCCCTCGACGAGAAGCTGCACCAGGAGATCCGCGACCTCTTCAAGAGGACGGCGAACGACAAGGACGTCCGTCTCCCCGCCTTCGAGTAACCCCCATGGCTTCCAAGATCGACTACGCCGCGATGAACCAGTTGCTCTTCGAGGGCAAGCACAAGGAAGTCAGGGCGCTGACCGAGGAGGCGATCGCCTCGGGCCTTCCCGTGGACGAAGTACTCGACGACGGGCTCATCGCCGGCATGCGAGTGGTGGGAGAAGACTTCAAGCACAACCGCATCTTCGTTCCCGAGGTCTTGCTCGCGGCGCGAGCGATGAAGGCGGGAATGGAAGTGCTCCGGCCGCTTCTCACCGAGCGCAAGGACGCCGGGAGCCAGGGCACGGTGGTGATGGGAACGGTGAAGGGCGACCTCCATGACATCGGAAAAAACCTCGTGGGCATGATGGCCGAGGGGGCGGGCTTCACCATCGTGAACCTCGGAACCGATACCAGCGCCGACGAGTTCATCCGCGCGGTCAACGAGAACGACGCGGCCATCCTCGGAATGAGCGCCCTTCTCACCACGACGATGATCTACATGAAGACGGTCGTCGACGCCGTGCGGGAGAAAGGCCTCGACGTCAAGATCGCGGTCGGTGGCGCTCCGGTGACGTCGCAATTCGCCGGCGAGATTGGCGCGGACGGCTACGCTGCCGATGCGGCGAGCGCGGTGGAGCTCTTCAAACGCCTCGTCGCCGCCCGGAAGGAAGCGAGAGCCGTTTGAGCGAGCTCTTCATCGATCGGCAGAAAGCGCCCGTTGCCGACGGCGCGACGCTGTTCGAGTGCGCCGAGGCCATCGGCGTGCGCGTCCCCACTTCCTGCGTGAAGCAGGGGAAGTGCCGCGAGTGCCTTCTCGAGATCGAGGCCGGCGAGGAGCTCCTCTCTCCCCGGTCGAGCCAGGAAGCCCACCTCGGAGAGCGATTCCGCCTCGCGTGCCGGACAAGAATCGTGGAGATCCCGGGTGAAGGCACCGTCCGATGTCACACCCTGCGGCGCGGCGCGATGCGCATCCTGGACGAGGCGAGCGGGCTTCCCGAGCGGGGCCTCGTTCTCGATCCTGTCGGCGATCGCGGATACGGCATCGCTCTCGATCTCGGCACCACGACGGTTGCGATGCGGCTCTACGAGCTTTCGACGGGCCGGCTCGTGTCGAGCCAGTCGTTCGAGAACCCGCAGCGGTTCGGGGGCTCGGACGTGATGGCCCGCATCCACTACGACACCCATCAGAAAGGACGGCTCCTCCAGAGAACGCTCCTCGGATACCTGCGCCACGGCATCGAGCGTTTCCCCGTCGCTTCCGAGGAGATTGTCGAGATCGTCGTCGCGGCCAACACCACGATGCGGGATCTCTTCTTCGGCCTCGACGTGCATTCCATCGGGCAGAAACCCTATCGCTCGCTCACCGAGCACGAGCTCCGGGATGGCAAGCGAACGACGACGTCGCTCGCGACCGACGCGAAGCGGCTCAATCTCCCGCTCGGTCCCGAGGCCCGCGTATACGGCCTTCCTCTGCTGGGGAGCCACGTGGGGGCCGACGCCGCCGCTTGCCTCCTCGCGAGCGGCATCGCCGAGCGGTCCGAGGTAACCGTCCTGATGGACATCGGCACCAACACCGAGCTCATCATGGGAAACCGCGACCGCATCGTGGCGGCCTCCTGCCCCGCCGGCCCCGCGTTCGAAGGAGGCGGAGTGCTCTGTGGAATGCCCGGACTCGAGGGTGCCATCGAGCGAGTCTCGATTCGCGACGACGGCAGCGTCGACATCCGAACCATCGGCGACGGGCCGGCGGAGGGAATCTGCGGGTCGGGCCTCGTGGACTTGCTCTCGGAGCTCGTCCGCACCGGGGGAATGAACTCCCAGGGGCGATTCCTCGACGGCCGCGAGCGCATCGAAGTCCATCCGGGCATCGAGCTCATCGAGCCCGACGTGAACGAGCTCGCGCAGGCCAAAGGCGCGAACGTCGCCGGACTCCGCATCGTATCCGACGTCTACGGAGTCGACCTTCAGGACGTCGACCGCTTCTATCTGGCGGGGGGCTTCGCCCGTCATATCGACATCGACGCCGCGCGCCGCATCGGCCTCGTGCCTCCGCTCCCCGACGAAAAGAATCGTTCTCGTGGGAAACGCATCGCTCGAGGGCGCCTCGCGAGCCCTGCTCTCCCGCACCTCACGCCGCGCGCTCGAGGAGCTCGCCCTTCGCGTCGAGCATATCGAGCTCGAGACGCATCCGGGCTTCTTCGATTTTTTCGTCGAGGGGTGCCAGTTCGTCCCCGTCGGTGCCGAGGTCCTTCAATGATCTCCTTTCGAGAGTACGCTCGGCTCCTCGGCTATCCGGCCGGCAAGCCTCTCGAAGGCGACGTCCGTGCCCGGGCCGAGGGCGCGATCGAGTGGTACCGGCGCAACGGCAAACCGCGCGTCACCGTGCGGAACCTCGGCGACGAAGCGGTCGCCGCCATCACCGCCGGCGTCGAAGTCGAAGAGGAGATCGCGCATCTCTGGGCTTCCGACCGCGTCGACGAAGCATACTTTCTCGACCGGCTCGCCGCCGGAATCGTGGAGAGGCTCGCCGTGACCGTCGGGGACGATCTCGGCGCGGGAGATCACCGAAGTCCCGGCTACGACGGGTTCCCTCTCGAAGATCAGCACGTCCTCTTCTCCTGGCTCGCGCCACTCTCGCCCGGGGTCGAGATCCTCCCGTCGGGAATGCTGAAACCGATAAACTCGATGCTCGCCGTCTATCCTCTCCGCGGGAAAGGACGTCGTTCGGGCTCTCCCTGCTCCCGGTGCGGGCTCACGCACTGCGGTTTCCGGGGGAAAGCCGCGTGAGTCTTCTCGATGCTCTCAAGGAGCGAGTGCTCCTCGGAGACGGCGCCATGGGAACTCAGCTCCAGCAGGCCGGGCTCGCCCCGGGAGGCTGCGGAGAAGCGTGGAACCTCGACGAGCCTCAGAAGGTCCTCGCCATCCAGAAGTCCTACGTCGAGGCGGGGTCCGACTGTCTCATCACCAACAGCTTCGGCGGCTCCCGCATCATGCTGGAGCGGCATGACGAGCAAGGGCGGGTCCGCGACATCAACCGCGCCGCGGCCGAGATCGCGCGACGCGCCTTCGGCGAGCGGGAGGGATACGTCCTCGGCGACATCGGTCCTTTCGGTGGCCTCCTCGAGCCCTACGGCGACATTCCCGCCACGCGGGTGGAGGACGCGTTCGCCGAACAGGCGGAGGCGCTCGTTTCGGGAGGCGTCGATGCCATCATCATCGAGACCCAGACGTCTCTCGAAGAGCTGGGGATCGCAATCGAGGCCGCGAAGGCCGCGGGCGCGCCCGCGATCATCGGCTCCATGGCCTTCGACAAGATGCTGGAAGGCGAGGAAGTGCGCACGATGATGGGAACGAGCCCGGAGGAGGCCGCCGAGCTCATGACGAAGGCGGGCTGCCATCTCGTCGCCCTCAACTGCGGGACGGGTATCGATGTGAGACTCGCCGCCGACGTCGCGCGACGCTACCGTTCGCGGACCTCCCTTCCGATCATGGCGCAGCCCAACGCCGGGCTTCCCGTGCTCGAGAACCTGAAAGTCGTCTACAAGGAGACGCCGGAAGAAATGGCTTCGGGACTCGACACCCTGCTCGCGTCGGGAGTCCGCATCGTGGGAGGCTGCTGCGGGTCGACTCCGGCGCACATCCGCAAGTTTCGAGAGGTGCTGAACGGTGTCAGGACATAGAGTCGAGCTCGGACCCGAGAACCGGGAAGCGGAAAAATTCCTCCCGAACGTGAGAGACGACGGCTCCGGCGTCGGCATCAACTACGCCGACGTTTATATCAAGGCCATCAAGCTCACTCTCGAGGACGGTCGGAAGGTCACGGTGAAACGCCGCGGGCTGAAGCTCACCTTCACCATCGGCGACCGCTCGGGAGAGGGGCTTCTGCGCCGCCTCGACAACGGACCCGACGAGAAGAACATGCTTCGCCGCGCTCTCGAAGAGGCGGCTTCGAATGCGGGCGCCCGATTCGACGTAAGAGACGGTGTCATGACGCTCGAGCTGGCCACCGCTTCCTGACCGGCCGGACCGGCGCTATTGCGACACCCGGGTGAGAAAGAACCGGTTCGGGTCTCCTTTTTTTCCCATCGCGAAGACGTCCCAGACGTTCTCCAGTCGGTCTCCCTTGATGACGATGGTTCCGCCGTGGACGTGGGGATCCGTCGCCGGATCGAGGTTCGTCCCGCCGGTAAAGACGAAGTGAAGCTCGTTCTCTGTGGAGGAAGCCTCATCGAGCTTCATCTCCGGCTGGTTTCCCATGGCGCAGTAGTGCTTCGCGACGAGCTCGGCCCCGTCGATGTAGTACATGCTGACCATCTCGTGCTCGTCGCCCGGGAACAGGATCTCCATGACGGTATTCCCTCCCGCGGTGACGCGATATTCGACGGCGCCCGCGGGACCGTCTGCGGTACCGATGTGTCCCTCCCACCTTCCCGCGAGACTCTTCAGCCTCTCGAGCGCGGCTTGCGGACGAAGTCCGTCTCCCGCGAACGCGGCGCCGAGCGAAACGCCAAAGACGAGAACCGACAGAAAACCGGCCGTTCTACGCAGCATCGAAGGACCTCCTTGGTCGAAGATACCATGCGCCTGCCCCGGCTTTTTCGCGCGGCGGCTTCGTCTTGCCCACTGCGGATTTCTGGCGAAGAATGGGCGGGACTTCCATGATCGGGTTGAAGCGGTGACAGCCCTCCGGGGCAACAAGGGCCACAAGGAGGCGACTCTCTCGCTCGAGAGCCGCGTCCTTGGCGCCCGAGCTCGGGGCGAGATGTCGGCCGACACCGCATTCGAGCTGCTCTTCCGGGAGTACGCCCGGATCGTGGCCGGATGGCTCGCGGTCCGAGTCGAGCCATCCGCCGTGGACGATCTCGCCCAGGACGTCTGGCTCGTCTTCTACGGGCGGTTCCGGCGATGGGAATACGGCGTCGAGCGGGAATCGCCGGAGGCGAGACCCATCTTGAGCTTTCTCTTCCGGACCTGCCAGTTCGTGGCCCGGGGCCATCAACGCCTCGCTCGCAGCCGCAAGAGCGAGCCCCTGGAGGACGGCGAGTCGGGTGACCCGCGTGCGGCGCTCGGCGGCGAGGAAGATGCTTCGAGGGAGATCGATGCCTCGCGGGCGCTTTCGATCGCGAGGCGGCTGTGCCCGGACGAAGAGCTCGACGTGCTCCTGGCGAAGCTCTCCGGTTTTTCCGCGAAAGAGATCGCGAACATGCTCTCGGTGACGCCGGCGGTCGTCGACCACCGGTATCGGGACGCCCTCTCCCGGCTGCGAAAGGAAATGAAGATCCAGGGTCGTTCGGCCCAACGAAGGAACAAGCTCCATGGCTGATCCGAGAGATACCGAGGTCCGGAAGCAGCTCGTGCGCGAATGGCGTGCGCTTCTCGATCGGAGCTCGCCCGGCCGTGGGAACCCGCTCGATTCGTCTCCCGAGCGCCGGATGGCACTCGGACGGATCGCGCTCTTCGCCCAGATCGAAGAGGTGCGCGAGGGCTTCCGGGCACTACGAGACGTCGTCGTCGACGAGGAGCTCGGCTCGAGGTTCGTGAACGCCGGTTGGACGCTGAAAGACCTCCTTGCCCACATCGCCTCGTGGGCGGATGAATTTCGGCGAGAGATCGAGACCGTCTCCCGTCACGAGAGCTTCGATTACAGCATTCCCTTCGCCATGTCCGTCATGGGGCCCAACCAGTGGAACGCGGCGGAAGTCGAGAAACGCCGTGACCGCAGTCTCGAGGAGATCTTCGACGAGTACGACCGGGAATCGGCGCGGCTCCAGGAGATCGTGCTCTCGATGGGGGAGCCCGAGCTCTACCGTGGCCAGGAGTTTCCCGCCGCGCCCTCGGGAAGGCCAGAAGAGAGATGGCGGGGCCCGAGTGCTTTCATCGTGGCGGCGAAGTGCATGCACGACCGCTACCACATCGGTCAGATTCGCGAGCGCCTCGCGCGGTGGCGAAAGCCTTCCCTCCGCCGACGAACGCCAACTCGAAAGCGAAAGAGTTAAGCCTCGAAGCCCAAACGACGCGAGAGAGCGTCGGCCCGCTCTTTCACAAGCGCCCCGAGCTCGCGCAAACGGGCGGGACCGAGCCGGGCGCTCGGACCGCCGACGCTCAGAGTCGCGTTGGGCTCGCGCGTCGGGAGGCGGATGACGGCGCCGACGGCGGCATAGCCTTCTTCGAGCTCTTCGCTCACGGTGGCGAAGCCGTCGCGGCGCACGACGGATAGCTCCTCGTCGAGCTCGGTGAGACTCACGATGGTTCGAGGCGTGAATCGGCCGAGCGGCATCGTGAGAAGGGTTGCCATACGGGCGCTCCCGAGCTCGGCGAGGAGGGCCTTCCCGGTGGAGGTGGCGTGGAGGGCCCAGGAAGTACCGAGCGAGGGGGAAGCGCCGATGAGGTGCGCGCCGAGGACTTCGTCGACGATGAGCATCTTCTTCGAGGAGAGCACCTCGAGCGTCGCCGTCTCTCCCGTCCGCTCGGCGAGAGTCTCGAGCTCGGGATGTGCCATGTCGCGAATGCCCAGCGTCTTCATCGCCCGCGCTCCGAGCGCCACCGTCCACGGCCCCAGACGGTAACGGCCGGTCACGGGATGTCTTTCGACGAGACCCTCGCTCTCGAGCGCCCCCAGCAAACGATGGGTAGTGCCGCGGGAGAGGCCCGTTTCCCGGGCGAGCTCGGCGACATCCCCGTCCGGGCGCTCCGCGGTAAACGCCTTGAGGAGAGCTATGGCGCGCAAAACCGCCTGGGCTCCGGATGGAGCCTTTCTCGACATGACCCGATGGTACAACGGAGCGAAGGTGGGCGGGACCCCATGCGCGCACGGCTCGCTGAGACAACGCCCGGAGACTGACCTCGCGCGCCTGCGGTCCGTTTTCTAGAGCACCTTTCCCGGAAAGTCGGAAGGGTCGTGCTCCCGGTGGGAGTCGACGGGCGGGTCGGGCTCGTCCCCTTCGCCGTTCGCGAGGACGCCCAACGCCCAGGCCGCCTGCTCGCGGACGTCGGAATCTTCGTCCTTGAGCGCCCGGCTCAGGGCCTCGATGGCACGGGAGTCGTGGAGCATGCCGAGAGCCCAGGCCGCCTGCTCGCGGACGTCCGCGGTCTCGTCGGAGAGGGCCTTCACGAGAGCGTCGAAGCTGTCCTTCGACCGCATCATTCCGAGAGCCCACACCGCTTGAGAGCGAACGTTCGCGTCGCGGTCGACGATCGCATTGGAGAGCGCGGCGACAGCGCGCGGGTCCCGGATCATCCCGAGGGCCCAGGCCGCTTGCTCGCGGACGTTCTCCTCGGCATCGGAGAGCGCGGCCACGAGCCCGTCGACCGCCGATGGGCTTCGGATCATTCCCAGCGCCCAGGCCGCCTGCTCGCGGACCTCGGCATTGTCGTCCGAGAGCGCTTTTTGGAGACTCGCAACGGAGGAGTCATCGCGCAGCTGCCCGAGTCCCCAGGCCGCTTCCGCGCGGGTCTCGGCGTCGCCGCTTTCGAGCGCGTGCGCGAGGTGCGGTGCGACGCTCGCGTCGCCCATCTGCACCAACGCATGGAGTGCCTCTTTTTGCACGGACGCGTCCGGGTCGTCGAGCGCTTCCGCGAGCGCCGCGCGAGCCTTGTCCCTCGCTTCCGGGCTCACCGTCGGCTTGGACTTCGACTTCGATTTCGATTTCTGCTCCTCCGGGACAGGAGCCGACTGTGGTTCGGCCCGAGGCGCAGGTGCCGCCTCCGGTTCTGGAGCCGGGTCCTCGCTTTCCGCCGTTGAACGCTGGATGGACTGGCCTTCGGACGTCACGA
This sequence comes from uncultured Acidobacteriota bacterium, assembly GCA_963815675.1. GTDB lineage: Bacteria > Acidobacteriota > Vicinamibacteria > Marinacidobacterales > SMYC01 > CAWFHP01. The sequence goes on from CAWFHP010000002.1 coordinate 62,651, forward strand.
CGGCCTCGGTACCCGTGCTCGCCTCCTCGGGCTCGAGACGCGATGCGCGCGTCGGCACGGCGAGTGCCACGAAGATGAGGACCGGCAGAGCGAATGTGCTCGCACCGAACGCCCAGCGCGTGCTGACGGCACGTCTCGCGACGGCCGGGTCGAGAATGGCGAGGAGCCTCTCCTCGAAGCGAGAGCGGTGCGCCATCGCCACGCTTGCGAGCGGAGTGAAGCGCTCTTCATGGAGGCCGCGCGCCATTTCCAAGAGGTCGTGCGCGTAGTCCGCGGGCGAAGCGCCGGTCCCGAGGACGAGGTCGTCGCTCGCCCGCTCGCTCAGAAGGCGCATGTCTCTGGCCGCAAGCCAGACGAGAGGGTTCCACCAGTAGAGCGCCGAGACGATCTGAGCGAGGAACAGAGTGAGGCAGTCGCGACGGCGTACGTGCGCGAGCTCGTGAAGCAAAACCGCCCAGCGCCGAGGCGCGGCGTAGGTCTGAGCCGAAACCGGAAGAAGAATCGTCGGATAAAAGAGTCCTATCGTCATCGGCAGGCGATTCCGATGGCTCGTCCGAAGACTCACTTCCTCGCTCACCTCCAGACGGTCGCAGGCGGCCTCGAGAAGCTCGCTCCACTCGCCGTGATTCGCCTCCTTCGCGCGCAGGACCTCGCGGATGCTCGCGACGATACCGGCCACGAGCCTTCCCACGAGCACCGCAAAGCCTCCGAGCCAGACGAGAACCGCCACCGTCGACCAGGAGAGCGCACGTCGTCGTCGAGGCTCTCCCGAAGACGCAGATGTAGCGTCGCTTGGGGCCGACATGCCCACGACCGGTGCAGCGGGGGTGTCGGCGTCCGGGATGGCCGAAGGAGAAGACTCGACGCTCGCGGGAGCGAGCGGGATGGGAATACGGAGCCCGTTCGCCAGAAGGGCGAGACCGGCGGGAATCGGCAGCACGAGCAGAGCGACGAACGTCGCGCTCCAGAGGAGATGCCGTAACGACGCCGACGCTTTGCGAAACGAGATGCTTGCGAGGAAGCCGATTCCCAGCAGCAGGGTGACCTTGATAGAGAACAGGACGCCGTACGAGACGATCGCTCCCGTGGGCTCGATGCCGTTCATGACCGGGCTCCTTTTTTTCTCGCTTTGTCGATGAGGGTCTTCAGCCGCTCGTAGTCGCCCTCCCCGAGTTGGGACGAGGATTCGTCGAGAAGGGTTGCGACCGCGAGCTCGGGCGAACCGTCGAAAAACGTCGTGAGGAGATGACGTACCGCCGAACGCTTCGCCTTGTCCCGCGCGACCGCGGGAGAATAGACGTATCGAGGCCCGTCCTCCTCGTGGAGGACCTGTCCCTTGTCTTCGAGAATACGAAGGGTGGCCCGGACGGCCGAGTAGCTCGGGGGATTGGGGAGCAGAGCGTGGACCTCGGCGGCGCTCGCCCGGCCTTCCCGGTAGAGCACGTCCATGATCTGGCGCTCGCGATTGGAAAGCCTGAGATAGCTCTTCTTGGACTTCGTGGAATGGGGTGACATGATCGCTCCTGCTAATTATCCAGCATTATGCTAGAAAATTAGCATTACGGTCAAGCTCTTTTCTGTGGGGCGGGGACGAACAGCGAACGGGCTGTCAGCTCCCGGTGGTCGAGCCCGGAAGCCCGGTCAAGAGCCTGGAGCGGTTCGGGAAGGACGACGGTGAATCGCCAGGAGTCGTCGCGGCCGGAACGGGCGCGGAACCGCTCGCTCCATTCGCTCCACCAGGGATTCGGGCGACGCGCGATGGGCTCGACGACGAGAATGGACGCGCCGCGCTCGCTCGCCTGCAAGAGGCGGCGGAGGAGCCGATTGCGCTCCTCGACCTCGAGCTCGTTGACGGCAAACGCGGCAACGAGGGCCTCCCCGGGGCCTGGCATGGGCGCCGTCTCCAGGGATTTGCGGTGAATCCTTCCCCGAACGCCGAGCCTCTTCAGGACGGACCGCGCCTGCTCGACGGCCCAGGGGTTCTTCTCGAAACCAATCACGGCGGGCTTCCCCGAACAGGCCGTCGCCCAGGCGGCGCCGGCGACCGCCAGGCCGCAGCCGAGATCGAGGATCCTCGCGGGAGAGAATTCTTGCGCGCCCAGGCCTTGGACCACTTCCCGGACGGTCAAGAAGTGGAGCGGGCTGTAGAAGCAGGCGAAGGCGGCCCGTTTCGCCGCTCCGTCGAAGACGGCGCCGCGCTCGAGGGAGCCGCGCTTCTCGACGTAGATTCGCGACAGGGCGACAACGCCCTTTCGGATCTCGGGAAACGTGAGCGTCCGCCGGTAGTGGTCGTGGAGCTCGCCGATCCATTCCAGGCCGTGCATCGCAAGTGATTCTAGAGCGAAGACGGGACGAAAGTCGGCTTGCGGGCCCTCAACGGGTCGGTTATTCTCGGGGGCTAGCGAGGGGAGGGGCTATCGGGATCCAGCAAGACATGATGCGGCTCGCCCTCGAGGAAGCGCGCAACGCCCTCCACCTGGGCGAAGTTCCGATCGGAGCGGTTCTCGCGCAGGAACGGGACGTGGTCGCCGTCGGCTTCAACCAGCCGATTCACGCGGTGGACCCGACCGCCCATGCCGAGGTGGTCGCTCTGCGGAAGGCGGCGCGGGAGCTCGCGAACTACCGGCTGCCGGGCCTCACGCTCTATGTCACCGTGGAGCCGTGTATGATGTGTGTCGGAGCCATCGTGCAGGCGCGGATCGGGACGTTGGTGTACGGAGCGCCCGAGCCGAAGTTCGGTGCGGTAGAATCGTTGCTGGATCTGAAGCAAGTCGATCTGCCCCACCGCCTGGCCATCGTATCCGGCGTTTTGGAGCAGGATTGCCGAAAAATGCTCCAGGATTTCTTTCAGTACCGGCGCGAAGCGGAGTGAGCGGCGTCGGATAATTTCTTTAAGGAGAGGTACCGAAGTGGTCGTAACGGGGGCGCCTCGAAAGCGTCTTGTCGGCTTATACCCGGCACGTGGGTTCGAATCCCACCCTCTCCGCCAACCCTTGCAGCAACTCGGAGCCCTGGGAGCCCTGTTTGCCAGTTAATGCGTCGACCGTCTTTCGATTCCTCGAAAAATCCACTAGCTGAGTCCGCGCGCGACGACTAAGTCCGTTCCCGCTTTCTTGCGATGGGTTCGAAGAGCTTGTGGGAACGCGTTTGCTTCGGTGCGAGAGGCGTCGTAGGCTGGAAGGCTGGGCGCTCGTCCGCGCCGACAGAACCACTGAGACCGACCAGGGGATCGCGAAATCGTCATCTCGGAGAGCCACGAACGTCACGTGATCGTTGCTCACGGCAACTGGCTTCCCGCCAAGGGCCGCTTCCTGCTGTGGGGCGAAACACAGAGTCGGACGGCGTCGGACGCCCGAGACCGCGAGCATCCCTATCAAGTCGCCCAGAACGAGCTCGCGCCCCGGCTCCTGATTCCCCTCGCCGAGCCGGATACGAAGCTCGACGCATCCGAGGAGTCCGTCACGCTCCTGCTGCCGTCGGACGAGAGGGCGCCCGAGTCCTCGCCCGAGCTCCTGCTCCACCGTGAAAGGGCGGCGGGAGGTGAGCGGCGGCGCCTCTCTCCCTGGCGGGTGAACGGCCTCTCGCTCTCGCCCGAGTCGGCCCTCGGGTGGCTCGTGATGCTGCCGACGCCCGAAGAGCTCGACCCGCATCGCTTCCGGCTCGGAGGCGACCTTCGTTATTGGTCCGTGGCGGCGCGGTTCGCCCTCGAGCTCCTTGCCCGTCAGCGGTTTCTTCCCGCGCTCGTAACCGATGGCGGGAGTGCTCTCGCTCGCTGGGAGCCCCTCATCGACGAGGAGATCGATCGGTTCGAGGCGCTCCGCGAGGCCATGCCCCCGGTCTGTCGAGCGCTCGCGACCGGCGATGGTGACAAAGGCGGTGGCGCAATCGGGGCGGATGCACTCCTCCGGGATTTTCTCGGGGCTCTCGTCGATCGATTCGTACGCCGTGCTGCTTCGCGGCTCCGCCTGCGGCCGAGATTCGTCGAGACCGCCGGAGAAGAGCTTCTTGCCTCTCTTCTCGATGCCGACGGAGTCTACGAGGGAGAGGCGAGATCGGCCGAGGCTCTCGCGGACGAGCTCCTCACCTGGAAAGTCCCGTTCCATGAAGAAGAAGAGTCTCCCTTTCGCATCGCGTTTCGTCTCGATCCCCCCGAGACTCCCGAGGAGGACACGGGAGAGGTGGTCCGTGATACCTGGGAGCTTCGCTTCTTCCTGCAGGCGGTCGACGACGAGAGCCTCCTCGTGCCCCTCGCGCGGATCTGGGAGCACGGCGGCACGACCTGGCGCCACCTGGAACGGTTGATCTCGCGGCCTCAAGAAATGGTGCTCGAGGGTCTCGGTCGCGCCGCCACGCTGTTTCCTCCCATCGAACAAGGCTTGAAAGAGCCGAGACCCGAGTCCTGCCGGCTCGAGCTCGGCGAAGCCTACGCGTTTCTCAAGGAAGGCGCCTTTCTCCTTCGCGAGAGCGGCTTCGGCGTTCTTCTGCCCTCCTGGTGGGGGAAGCGCGAGCGCAGCGTGGGACTGAGCCTTCGCGTAACGCCATCCCCGAGCGGGCCGAGAAGCGTCTTGAGCCCTCTCGGGCTCGAGGCCCTCGTCGAGTTCGACTGGCAGGTGGCTCTCGGAAACGAGACGCTGAGCCGGGAAGACTTCCTCGAGCTCGCGCAGATGAAGCAGCCCCTCGTCCGGGTACGCGGGCGTTGGGTGGAGCTGTCGCCCGAGCGGGTGGAGGAAGTACTGGCCGCGCTCCAGGCGAGGCCCGAAGTACCGCGCATGCCGCTCGGCGACGTGCTCCAGCTCGAGCTCGTGCGTCCCCGAGAGGGCGCGCTTCCGGTTACCGATCTCGACGCCACCGGATGGGTCGAGATCCTTCTCGGCCGGCTCGCCGGTCGCGAGGCCCTGCCTCAGCTCGACACCCCGCGAAGCTTCCACGGCAAGCTCCGCCCGTATCAGAAACACGGGCTCGCGTGGCTCGCGTTTCTCGGGCGCTGGAATCTCGGGGCCTGCCTCGCCGACGACATGGGCTTGGGAAAGACCATCCAGGTGCTCGCGCTGCTGCTCCATCTGCAGGAGAACGGCGAGCTGGAGCGTCCCGTCCTTCTCATCTGTCCCACGTCGGTGGTGTCCAACTGGAGAAAAGAGGCGGAGCGTTTCGCCCCCAACCTCAAGGTTCTCATCCATCACGGCCAGGAGCGACACGAAGGCGAGGCGTTCCAGAGGGAAGCCACTCGCCACCAGCTCGTCGTTTCCACGTTCAGCCTCGCTCACCGCGATCTCGATCGATTGACCGCCGTCGACTGGGCCGGTCTCGTGCTCGACGAAGCGCAGAACATCAAGAACCCCCAGGCGAAGCAGACCCGCGCGCTCCGAAAGCTGCAGGCGCCGAGGCGCATCGCCCTCACCGGAACTCCGGTCGAGAACCGGCTTCAAGAGCTCTGGTCGATCATGGAGTTTCTCAACCCGGGTTATCTGGGCTCGGAGTCCTCGTTCCGGCGGCGCTACGCGCTTCCCATCGAGAGGTACCGCGATCCGGGAGCGACCGAGGAGCTCCGCCGTCTCGTCGAGCCTTTCGTCCTGAGGCGGGTCAAGACCGATCCCACCGTGATCAAGGACCTTCCTCGCAAGAACGAGATCAAGGTCTATTGCACGCTGACCCAGGAACAGGCGACGCTCTACCAGGCGGTGGTCCAGGAAAGCATCGAGAGGATCGAAGCTTCGGAAGGTATCGGGCGCAAGGGCGAGGTGCTCGCCGCCCTCACCCGGCTCAAGCAGATCTGCAATCACCCGGCCCACTTTCTCGCCGACGGAAGCGCGCTCCAGAACCGCTCCGGCAAGCTCACGCGCCTCACCGAGATGCTGGAGGAGGTCCTGGCCGAAGGCGATCGGGCGTTGATCTTCACCCAGTACGCCGAGATGGGAAAGCTCGTCCAGAAGCACTTGCGGGACGCGTTGTCCGTGGACGTTCTCTTCCTTCACGGCGCCGTTCCCGCGACC
>CAWFHP010000003.1:0-9028 GCA_963815675.1 uncultured Acidobacteriota bacterium
GATCTCCCGTACCGCGGGCAGAATCGGAACGCCCGCGCGGCTTCAAATCGTCACCGTCATGTCCTCCGGTCCGTAGAGACCGTGCGGAACGTAAATCTCCGCTTCGGGCTCAGTGTCGAGCGCGCGCGAGCGAACGTCCCGCGAGACGCCGACGATAGTCCACGTCGGCGAGCCGAAACCCAGGCTCACCGTGAGCCGTATTCTCTGGCCGATCGGGTCCTCCGTCGAAAGAATTCACGGGCGAAACGTCGTTGATCACCGCCACCGGCTCGGGACCGTCGTCGTCGTCGACGTCGAGACCGCGTCCTTTTGCGAATCGGAATCCTCATCGTCGAAAAAAAGCCAGGACCTATGGGATGAACCGATGCGCTTCGCGCTTCACTCGGCGGAGGCTCGGGACGGCCGGACACAATCACGTCCCCGGTGGCGTGCCCTCGGCCGAGCGGCGGTCCCCAGACCGAGCCGACGTCCTCCACTCCCGGAACCGCGCGGATGCGCTCCTCGAGGCTCCGGTAGAACGAGCGGATCGCCTCCAGCGAGCCGTACCGCACCTCGGGAAGGATCACGGTGAAGCGAGTCACGTCCTTACGGTCGAAACCCACGTCCACGGAATAGAGGGCGACGAAGGTCTTCAACAACAGCCCCGCGCCCACGAGGAGAAGGGCGGCGAGAGCGGTCTCGAACGCCATCAGGCCGTTCCGAAACCGCCGGCGTCCCCGGCTGGCGCCGTCGCGTCCTCTGAGCCCGGTCATCCCGGCGCGGATCGGTTTTCGGAGAAGCGAAAAGGCGGGGACACCGCCGAAGATCACGGTGATGACGACGAGCGTCACCAGGGTGAACGAGAGAGTCGCTCCATCGAGGCCGATGGACTCGACCCGTGGCAGGCCGCTCAGGAGATTGGAGAGAAGCCGCAAGCTCGAGACGGCGACAATCAATCCCAGGAGGCCGCCGAAGAGCGCGAGAAGGCTGCTCTCGACGAGCGTCTGTACGACCAGTCGAGGGCGGCTCGCCCCGAGCGCCGTTCGTATCGCGATCTCGCCGGTTCGCGTCGACGCCTTCACGAGAAGGAGGTTCGCGACGTTGGCGCAGGCGATGAGAAGCACGAGACCCACGGCGCCGAGGAGAAGCAGGAGTCCAGGGCGCAGGTTTCCCACAATCTGATCTCGGAGGGATCGAATGGCGAACGACTTTTGCGCGTTCGTCTCGGGATAGGCCTCGGCGAGATTCGACGAGATCCGATTCACCTCGACGCGGGCCTCCTCGAGGGTGGCGCCAGCGCGAAGCCGGCCGACGCCGAGCAACGTATGGCAGCCCCGCCCGCAGCGTTCCGGATCGAGATCGCGCGGGATCCAGAGATCGGCGCCGAACGGGTAGTCGAGCTCCTCGGGGGCGATGCCGACGATCTCATAGGCCTTTCCGTTGAGAACGATTGTCTTTCCCAGTACGTCTCTTCGTCCTCCCAATCGAGACTGCCACAGGTCGTGGCCTACGACGACGAGAGCGGGCCGTCCCGCTCCGAAATCCTCGTCGCGCAGATCCCGTCCGAGCACGGGCGCCAGCCGAAACGTCTGGAGCAAGCCTTTGGTGACCTGGGCCACGTCCATCACCACCGGGTCCCCGAGATCGGTGAGGGTCATGCTGGAAGTGTTCACTCCCACGAGCGAGTCAATCGTTGCCGCCTCGCGCTCGACGTCCACGAGATCGGGATAGGAGAGCGACTCGAGTCCCGGGCTCGGCCCCGACCACCTGGTCCGGACGGAGACGAGAATCGCCGGAATCCGGATAGGGAAGCGGTTCGAGAAGCACCGCGTCCACCACGCTGAAGATCGCGGTGTTGGCTCCGATGCCGAGCGCGAGCGTGACGACGGCGAGCAGCGTGAAGCCCGGTCGCTTGAGGAACGACCGCAACGCGAAACGGGCTTCCTTGTAGAGGCTTTCCAGAAAAACGCGCATCTCCGATCTCCTTCTCGTGGCACGGTGCGTTCTCGGACGCTCGGTCGGTCGAAATCGCTCGGCGAGCCCGGTGACGAGAACGTTTCCCGAGCATCGGATTGCGTAGACGAAGACCGTGACGTCGCCGCGGTCTCGGCGCTCGGAGATCCCTTCGCGAAAGGTATCGAGCATCGAATCCGAGAACCGTCGTCGAAACGCCCCAGGGTAGGCTCTCGCGGCGAGACGGAAGAGAGTCTCGGCGAGCCAGTCGCTCACGACCCCGCCCCTTCCGGAAGGACGACGCGTGCCCGCGCGATCTCGACCGCTTGTTCGAGGCGCAAGGCTTCTTGCCGGAGAACCCGGCGGCCTTCCGGTGTCAGCCGGTAGTAGCGCCGTTCCCTGCCTCGGTGCACCGCCGCTGCTCCCTTGGGCGGACGGGACTCGTCCACCCAGCCGAGGGACATGAGCCGCGCGAGGACGCGATAGAGCGAGCCTATCTCCGGCGTGACCGCCCCTCCGGACTCCTCGGCTACGGCCTTGAGGATGGCATAGCCGTAGAGAGCACCCGCGGCGAGAACGAGGAGGACGTGGAACTCGACGGGGCTGAGAGCGAGCGCTCCCACCGTCCTCGAGTCAGCGGATTTCGTATACATGCTATTTGCATATATACCGAAAGCCTATAATTCTGTCAAGAGTGCTCTGATGGTGTCTACTCTTCGCTGAGCACGACGCGCGGCTCGACTCTAGTGGGCTGTAGCCGGTAAGCCCCAGTGGCCGCGGAAATTCTCGGCGCTTATTCCCGTGATATTCTTCCGCATCCGGATCCGTCCCGATCCGTTCCGTTCGGAGGCCAAGACCATGAAGCCGCTCTCTTCCCGACTCCAGGACCGCCGTCGTTTCCTTCGCTTTCTCGCCGGGAGCCCTTTGCTCGCCGGATTCGGGCTCGCGCCCCGATGGCTCGCGGCAGAAACCTCGCAGCAGGAGGAAGTCTCGGCCTATCCCGTCGGGTTCTTGAAGTCGTTGGGCGAAAAACCCATCACGTCACCGAAGGAGGCCGAAAGCGTCTTCGATTTCGAGGTCGTCGCCCGCAACACGCTTCCACCGGCACACTACGGATATCTCGCCACCGGTGTCGACGACGATCGAACGCTCGCCGCCAACCGGGAGTCCTTGACTCGCATCCAAATCCGGGCACGCCACCTCGTCGACGTGTCGAAAGTCGATATCTCCACCGAGATCCTCGGCCAGCGCTGGGAGAGTCCGATCGTCATCGCGCCCACGGGAAGCCAGAAGGCCTTTCACCCGGAAGGAGAGATCGCCGTGGCTCGCGCGGCGCGGGCGAAGCACCATCTTCAGATCCTCTCCACGGTGACGACCTCTTCGGTGGAGGACGTGACCGAGGCTCGAGGGGCACCCGTCTGGTACCAGCTCTACCCCACGCCCCTGTGGAGGGTCACCGAAGCGCTCGTCAAGCGGGCGGAGGCGGCGGGGAGCCCCGTCATCGTTCTCACCGTCGACCTCCCCATCGGGCCCAACCGGGAGACGGCGAAGCGCTTCGCCCGGGTAGACGACCGCGATTGCAGCATCTGCCACGACAACTCCACCTTCGCGTCCTCCGTTCGCAGTAAACCGATGTTCGACGGCATCGACCTCACCGGGGTCGAGGACAACATCTACCTCGGCCAGAACTGGGACTTCGTGAAACGCCTGCGGGACCTGGTCAAGGTGAAGCTGTTCCTCAAGGGCATCGTGACCGAGGAAGACGCGGCGCTCGCGGCTGCGAACGGCGTCGACGGGGTCATCGTGTCGAATCACGGCGGCCGCTCGGAAGCGAGCAATCGCGCCACCATCGACTGCCTTCCCGAGGTGGTGAAGGCGGTGAACGGGAAGATCCCGGTTCTCGTCGACAGCGGCTTTCGTCGCGGGTCCGACGTCTTCAAGGCGATCGCTCTCGGTGCGCGCGCGGTCTGCATCGGCCGGCCTTATCTGTGGGGCCTCGCCTCGTTCGGTCAGGAAGGCGTGGAGGCCGTCCTCCAGATCATCGAGGGCCGAGCTCGCCGAGATCATGGAGACGGCCGGTACTCCGTCGCTCGCCGACATCTCCCGACGCTCCGTCGTTCTCTGACGGATTCCCTTTGTCGGCGCCCTGGCAGATCCGAAGGAGACTTTCATGAACGCGAAGAGATTTCTCTGGCTCGTTCTCGTGCTCGCTGTTTTCTCGTCGATGACCGCGCCCTCTGCTCCCGTGCCTCCGACACGGATGTTCAACACCGCGAAGCAGAAACTGATGGAGGGAAAGCCCATCGTCGGAGGAACGGTCTATACCTCGGACCCCAACATTTACTGCGCGATGGCCGAGAGCGGGTTCGACTTTCTCTGGATCGAGATGCAGCACAGCCCGCTGACCTTTTCCGACGTGGCGAAGATGATCCGGGCTTGCAAGGGCGCTCCCGCCATTCCCTTCATCCGTGTCCCCGACGCCACCCCGAGCGACATCCAGAAAGCGACGGACGTGGGGGCTCTGGGAATCATCGTGCCCATGGTCGCGACGGTGGAAGAAGCCGAGGAAGCGGTCCGCTACGCGAAGTACCCACCGCAGGGTGAGCGCAGCCAGGGAAGCGGGCAGTACGGGGAGCTCTGGGGCGACGACTATCGCGCCAACGCCAACGATAACATGGTGGTGGTGGTGATGATCGAGTCACCCAAAGGCGTCGAGATCGCGGATCAGATCGCCGCGGTACCGGGAGTGGACGTCGTGTTTGCCGCGAGCGGCGATCTGGGGAGCTTTTCCGGATACAAGCGGGACGATCCGAGGTACCAATCGATGGTGCAGAGGATCCACGACGCGACGTTGAAAGCGGGCAAGAAGCTCGGGGGACCTTTCATGTGGAACGACCGAGAAGGGTTCGCCTTCTTCCAGGCCGCGGGGGAAGCTGCGCTCATCAAGGAAGGCGCGAAGGCGCTGCTGAAAAACGCCAAAGGCCACTACGAGTACTGAGGCCGCGTTTCGCACCGTCGGGTCCCTTTCACCCCGTAGCCGATGTAGCTTCCCGAGGTAACCGAGCTGATACGAAGCGCGGGCATGCGCTCTTTTCCAGGGCGGTGCTTGAGAACGTAGAGGCCGAATCGAATCGGATGAACGGGAAAGAGGCCTCGCGTCTCTACCGGTTCGACTCCCGCCGATCGCATCGCCGAAGCGAGCTCCGACGGCTTGATGAATTGATGCCAGTCGTGGGTGTGCGCGGGGACGATGCTCCGCCATTCCTGAAGCAGCCCGATGTGGAACATCCGCGTGAGCCAGGTCCGGTTGATGGTGTCATAGAGGAATACCCCTTCCGGTGCGAGCACTCGCGAGCACTCTCGCACGACTCGGGAGAGATCGCTCACGTGCTCGAGAAAATCCGAGCTCACCACCGCGCCAAAGGTCTCGTCCGCGAAGGGAAGCCGTTCGGCAATCGCGCGGACGTAGCCATGCGTCAGCTTCTGCTCACGGGCATGGTCGCGCGCGATACCGAGCGCTCGGTGAGCGAAATCGATTCCTGTAACACGGGCTCCCGCGCGCGCGAGCTCTTCGGTCAGCAGCCCTCCTCCGCAGCCGACTTCGAGGATCGGTCGCCGCTTCCACTCGGGTCCGAGCCTCGATTCGAGCACGGAGAGGAAATAATCCGCTCGGGCCCGGTTCATGGCGTGAAGCCCCGCGCAGGAGCCTACGGGGTCCCACCAGTCGTCGAGCCTGTCGTAGATGCCGTTGTCCGCGGGCATGTTCTCAGAAAGCGGCAGTGTTCGCCACGCTCCCGTCAGCGGGATTTTAGACCAACCTGCTGAGCGCTTCCTGGCAAGGAGCGCAGCCAGAGTGGCCGTCGGGGCACCAAACCGGCGCCTCGCTGCCAGCTCGCGATCTCCTCGACGGACCACGTCCCCGCCTCGCTGGTGGCGGCGAAGTACAGATCGAGGAGAGCGCCGATTTGTCCCGCCTTTCGAGGTGGGTGCGATCGGATCGTTTCTTGAACCACGAAGACCCCTCCGGGACGAAGCGCTCGGGCGACGCGGCGTGTCAGATCCTCATTCGTCGCCTCGTCGAAATGATGCAACAGTTGAGAGACGAAGACCACATCCCAGGCTTCCCGGCCCAGATCTTCCGGTCAGCGCGTTGCCGGCTCGGTAGACGACCCGGTCTCCTATGGCTTCCTTCGCGAGGATCCGCTCCGCGTGCGCGACCGCCTCGGGAAGATCGAGGATGACGGAGCGAAGACCCCTGTGCCGGCGGCAGAGCGACACCGAGTAATAACCGTGCGAGCCTCCGATATCGAGGAGGTCGCGTGCGCCCGGTGGCACGGGAGTTCGCCGTGCGACTTCGGGCGCGGAGACCCCCGCCAGAGCTCGCATGCCACGCTGATACAGACCCCAGTCCTCTTCCGAAAGCGAGTGATGGATGTCGAGCGGCTTTCCCGTCTTCACGAACTCCTCATAGTGGGTAACGAACTCCCACTCCCGGAATTGCAGAAGAAGCTTGTCACGGAGCGAGTGCGGGCTCGACCCCACGAGCCACTTCCGCGCGACCGCCGTCAATCCGTATTCTTCGCCGGTGCTCCGGAGGTATCCGGCGCCTACGAGAGCATCGAGTAACTTCTTCGTCGCTTTGGGATGCGTCTCACACCGCCGCGACACTTCCTCCGCGGTGAGCGTCTCCGAAGCAAGGGCATCGAAGACGTCCAGTTTCACGCCAGCCATGATGGTCCGCGCCAGGGTGTAGGCCACCTGGGTGTCGAGAAGGGGGACTGGAAGCAGGCCGAGCTTCCCCAGGATCTTCTCGACGAGGTTCTCGGGAACAGGACCGAGCCGAATGGCGCCCTCCTTCGGATACGGCCTCACGATGGTATTGGGCTCCCGGCGCTGTTGCAAACCGAACCTCGTGCACGCCCGCGTCGTGAGGATGTTCGACGCGGTTCTCTCTCCGGCGGTCACGACCAGGAAGCGACGGCGTCGGGCCTGTGTTACCCTCCCCGGCGTGATTCCCGACGCTCATGCCCGCGCCCGCGGGCGGTACGTTCCCGCCCATCGAGCTTCCGCGTCGACAAGCACTGGCTGCGCGCTCTCCCTACGGAAATGAGCCCGCAGGATCTCGTGGACCGGTTGAAGCGACTGGATACCGGTGCCGTCTCCGACGCCCTCGACAAGCTCGGTCTCGAGGGGACGGTCGTCGGGATTGGACCTTTGTCCGTTCCTCATCGCATCGCGGGACGGGTGGTCACGGTAAAGCTCGGTCCTTTCCGGGGAGAGCCGCCCAAGCGCCACCTGGGGACGGCCGCCGTCGAAGCCTCGGGACCGGGTGACGTCATCGTCGTCGAGCATCGGTCGCGGGACGATTGTGCCGGCTGGGGCGGAATCCTCTCCTGTGCCGCCAGGGCAAGGGGCATCGAGGGCACGATCGTGGACGGCGCCGTGCGCGATCTGGACGAGAGTCGCGAGCTCGCGTACCCGGTTTTCGCGCGCTCCGCGACTCCCCGCACCGCGCGAGGCCGCGTGGTCGAGGAAGGCTGGAATGTTCCCGTGCGCATCGGAGACCTGCACGTGCGGCCCGGGGATCTCGTCATCGCCGATGCGACCGGCGTGGTCTTTCTCGAACGGAGCCGCGCGGAAACTATCGTCGAGGCGGCCGAAGACATTGCCTCAAAAGAAGGCGCGATGGCGCGCGCGGTCGACGCCGGCACGCCCGTGGGTCGTGTGATGGGTGGAGAGTACGAGAAGCTTCTTGGAGAGACGAACGATGGATGAGACCGCGAGAGACCTCGCCCCGTTGGCGACCACCACGGTGAGCGATGCCCTCGACCGGCTCGGCATCGCCGGCCAGTGCCTCGGGCTCAAGCCCCTCGACCACGGTTTTCGCGTCTGCGGCCGCGCGTTCACGATGAGGACCCTCCCGGTCGCGACGCAGGCAGGAACCGTCGGCGACTACATCGACGACGTCCCGCCGGGGAGCATCGTGGTGATCGACAACGCCGGCCGCGCCGACATGACCGTCTGGGGTGACATTCTGACCTTCGTCGCCTCGAAGCGCGGCATCGGAGGGACGGTGATCGACGGCGTCTGCCGGGACGTGTCGCGGAGCCTGGAGTTGAAGTACCCGATCTTCTGCCGCGGCTGGTCGATGCGTACCGGGAAGGATCGGGTCCAGCTCGATGGGCTGAACGTCGACGTTTCGATCGGGGGCGCGCGCGTCAGCCCCGGCGATCTTCTGCTCGGTGACGCCGATGGCGTCGTGGTGGTCCCGAGGGAGCGCGAGGTCGAGATCGTCGCGGTCGCGAAGTCGATCGAGGACGCCGAGGAGAGAATCCGCGAGGCGGTGGCGAGCGGGATGCGGCTCGATGAGGCCCGGCGCAAGTTCAAGTACTTCAAGCTGCAGAGCCGGGAGTCCTGAGCCCGAGCGCAGCGCGAGGCGAAGCCGAGTCGCGTAGCGAGAAGCCGCGGGGGGGGCCCCACGGCATTGAAAGGAGCCCTGACTTGGACGAGGAGCTGCTTCGAGAAGCCCGGAAGCTCGGGAGCGCCACGCTCTACGAGGCCGCGGGGCAGACAGGGGCGCTCCCCGCCGGAATCAAACCCGTCGCTCCGGGATTCCGTGTCGCCGGTCCCGCGCTGACCGTCGCCTGCCCACCCGCCGACAACCTCTGGCTCCATCGCGCCCTCGTCGATGCCGCTCCCGCCGACGTCCTCGTTGTCACGGTAGGTGGAGAGTACGAGGCCGGGTACTGGGGCGAAGTCATGACCGTTTCCGCGCTCGCCCGCGGCGTCGCCGGACTCGTCATCGACGGCTCGGTTCGGGACGCCGATGCAATCGCCGCGTCCGCCTTCCCGGTGTTCGCCCGGGGGCTATCCATCCGCGGCACGAGAAAAGACCCGCGCGCACCCGGGGGCCTGCGGCAGCCAATCTCGATCGGCGACGTCGCCGTCGAGCCCGGTGACCTCGTCGTCGGCGACCGCGACGGAGTCGTCATCGTCCCGCGGGCGCGGGCGCGAGACGTCATCGAGCTCGGCAGGGAACGCGAACGAAGAGAAGCGGAGATCATGGAGCGCCTCCGAAAGGGCGAGACCACCCTCG
>CAWFHP010000004.1:0-27500 GCA_963815675.1 uncultured Acidobacteriota bacterium
TCATCTGCGCCGGGACCGTCGAAGAGCGGGTGGACGAGCTCGCGGAGAGAAAAAAGGAGCTTGCCAAGGCGGTCATCCAGTCGGGCGAAGGGTTCATCACCGAGCTCTCCACCGACAGCCTGAGGGAGCTCTTCGAGCTCCGCAAAGAAGCGATCGAGGTCTGACACTCATGGCGGGAGGAGATACGTCCAGGATGTCCCATCGATGGTGGGGCGAGCGTTTCTGGGCGGTGATGAGTCGATCGGAGTCGCTCAGCGACTCGAGCGAGGAAATGCTACGCCGCGCCGAAGAGTGCTCGCGGTCCAGGTCGAGCCCGGTCTCGTGACGCCGAAGTTCAAGGCTCCGCTACGAGCGATACCGTGCGGAGCTGGGGATGCGTCTTCACCGACGAAGAATGGGAGCGCGCCGTGGAAGCTCTCGCCTCGCAAGCGCTGTTCTCGGCCAGGCTCCTCGCGGGAGAAATGCCCGAGGACATCGAGGATGCCTTCGCTGCCATCGGGCTTTCGCCGTTTCCGACCTCCCCGAGCGAGCTCCGCATGTCCTGCAGCTGCCCGGACGGCGTCGTCCCTGCAAGCACATCGCCGCCCTCCATTACGTGCTCGCGGACCAGCTCGACGAGGACCCGATTCCTCCTATTCCGCTGGCGAGGCAAATCCCGCGAGATGCTCCTGCGGGAGCTGCGAAAGAAGCGGGCGGCGGAGGCGTCGGGCCGTCCGGCGGCGCGCGCGTCGGCCCCGACCTGGAAGAGTCCCTCGACGATTTCTGGAAACTGGGGAGGGTTTCGAATCGATCTCGATCTCGGTGGACCCTCCCGCCGTCTCGGCGTCGCTGCTCAAGCGTCTCGGGCTTCCTCTTTTCTGGAAGCCGCATCCCGAGATACGCGGCTCGCTCGAGAGGCTCTACGCGAAAGTCACCGAGCGGGCGATGGCGCTCGCATACGGCGGTCGGGACCGAAGCACCACCACCGAAGAAGAATAAAGAAAGCCGACAAATCGGTGGACCCGGCCGTCCTGGTGGTCTTCGTCGGCGTCTACGGCGGCATGATGCTGGAAGAGATCCCGGGGCTCGCTCTCGATCGAACCGGGATCGCCCTCCTCGGCGCCATCGCCCTCGTGGTCACCGGTCGATGCACCCCTGAGGGAGCCTGTGTCGTTCGTCGTTCGTCGTTCGTCGACGTCGCCACGCTCGCCCTCCTGTTCGGACTCATGGTGGTGATCGGCACAGCTGCGGTACGGCTCACTGGAACGTAGTCATTTTTCGGATAGCAAAGCGCTCCGGGCTTCCTTCAACCCTTCCAGCTTTGCATCATCCAATTTCGGATAGTGCAGATCGAGTGATCCGAGGCCATCGATCAATGCCGCGGCGACGGTGACGCGCGTAAACCATTTATTGTCCGCGGGCACCACGTACCAGGGCGCATCCGGGGTCGAGGTCTCGCGGATCATCTCCTCGTACGCGTCCATGTAATCGTTCCAGAACGTGCGCTCCTTGGCGTCGGCCGGGGAGAACTTCCAGTTCTTCTCCGGCTCGTCGAGCCGCTCGAGGAAGCGTTTCTTCTGTTCCTTGCGAGAGACGTGGAGAAAAAACTTGCGTATCAGGACGCCGTTTCGGCACAGATACTTCTCGAAGTTCCGGATGTCCTTGTAACGGTTTTTCCAGATGTCCTTTCCCGCGAGCTTCGGCGGTAGCTTCTGCCTCGTCAGCAGCTCGGGGTGAACGCGGACCACCAGCACTTCCTCGTAGTACGAGCGGTTGAAGATACCGATGCGACCCCGCTCGGGAAGATGCCGCTGGCAGCGCCAGAGGTAGTCGTGGTCGAGCTCCTCGGCCGAAGGGGCTTTGAACGAGGCCACCTGGCAACCTTGCGGGTTGACACCCGACATCACGTGCTTGATGGCGCCGTCCTTGCCCGCGGCGTCCATCGCCTGGAAGACGAGAAGCACTGCCCAGCGGTCCTGAGCGTAGAGCATGTCCTGGAGCGTCTGGAGCGTTTCGACCCCGATCCGGAGCGCCTCTATCGCACGGGGCTTGTCTTCCGCCTTGAGATCTCCGGTTTCTCCCGGATCCACGTCGGCGAGCCGGAAGCGTTTGCCGTCCTTGACCCGAAACGGCTTCGACAGTTTGCGAGAGGCCTTGATCACCTTACCGAGCTTGACGTCGTTTCCCATGGGTCTCTCTTTCGGAGCGAGTCTAATAGACAGACTAACGTCGAGCTTCGTACACCGCGCGAGCCTGTGACAGGAGACCGAGGACCTCCTGCTTCTCGCGCTCGGCGTTCCAATCGGTATGAGCTTCGACGGATTCACGGATGCGGTCGATCCAGCGGATGAAGTAAAGCGCGTCGTCCGGCGATCGCCGCGGCTTTCCCGCCACGGTGACGTAAACAGGATTGGTGGTGGCGTAGGGATAGGCGTCGAGCACGTCGTCGCTGGCGCCGTCGTTCCAGGCCCGGAGGAGACACCAGCCGGATTTCTCGAGAGGAAGGGTGCCCTCGACGTCGGCGAGATTCCGCTTTCCCGAAAGCTCGAGGCTCTTGACTACGTTCCCGTTACAGACGACTTCCAGATGATCGACGGGGACCATCGAACGGAGCGCCGCGGTGAAGGGAACGTCCTTTGCCCCGTCGTCGAGCGCGAGCTCCTCGCCGGGACGTTTCTTCCCGAGCGTGAAGTCGACGAGCGGCCCGTTGGTGACGAAGCCCTTTCCCCCCCGGAGCGCCGAAAGCCAGCTCGTGAGATCGAGAGGTCCTTCGGGTACGCGCAGGTAGACGCGGTTCAATCCCACCGGCCCCCGGAGCGAAGCGAAGTTGGCCATCGCGTCGGTCCCCGCTCCCGCGGGCAAACGGAATCCGCTGTTGAGAAATCGATACCAGACGCTGGCCGTCGTCCGGTGATCGCTGAAACCGATGACCTCCAGGTAGTCGACCTTTTCGAGGGCCACGTCGACGACGAGCTCGTGAGTCAGCTTCGCGTCGTGCTCCGGGTCGGGAGGTGCACCGAGGTCGTACGGGTGGACGTAGCCGACGACGCCGCCTTGCGCGTGCGCGAGGTCGGACACCACGGCATTGGGCGGATAGAGACTCGCCGCCGCCGTTCCCGGATAGGCCGCGTAGCCGGGGATCAAGATGTTTCGCGAAAGGCCCAGCAGTCCGAGATGTCCCCAGTAGCTCGTGTGGAACTCCTGGCCGTGGAACAAGAGGAAGTCGGAAGTCGAGACTCGATCCGGCTCCCCGGTGAAGTAGGCGATATCGGGGACGCGTTGCTCCTTGTTCACGATGAGGCTGTGGACGACGTCGAGGTCCTCGGCTTCGGCCTGGAAACGGAGCCGTGCGGGCGTGTTGCGATAGGCGCCGCCGTAGTTCATGTGAACGTGCAGGTCGCCGCTCGACCACCGTTCGCCGTCCCCGAACGGCGAGGGCAGCGCGGGGAGGGGAGTCAACCGGATCTCGACGGAGCTCGTCTCGTTCGCCCGAACATCGACCGAGCGCTTCTCCAGCTCGTTCTCCAGGCCCTTGGTGACCTCGACCTCGACTCTTCCCTCGGGAACCGCGATCTCCGTCTCGCCATCCAGATGGAAGTAATGCTTCTCGAAGCTCCGCGACGACCGGACGAAAGCGTCGTCCGCGTGGATCCAGGCGGTCTCGGGGGCATACGCGCGCGCATCCTCTCCATCCACCGAAGCGCGCGCCCTGGTGGGATGTCCGGAGGCGTCGACGACCGACAGACGTAACCTGCCCATCGGCCTTCGGTACCGCCGTTCGGAGACGTCGAGCCTTCTCGCCGAGCCCCCCAACGCCTCCTGGATCCAGAGCTCGGTCGCGCCGCTGCGGTTGGAGACGAACGCGATCCGGCTCCCGTCGGGAGACCAGCGCGGGGCGGTATTGTCGTAGTCTCCATAGGTGAGGGGAAAAACGTCGCCGCCTTCGGACGGCATCACCCACAACTGGTGCCAGTTCCGTCCCAGGTAGGAGGCGTAGACGACGCGCTTGCCGTCGGGAGCAAAATCCGGCCGCGCCTTCCAGTTGGTCTCCTCGTAGTGGATCTCTCTCGCTCCGACATCGGCCCCGGCCTTGGCCTTCATGCGCCAGAACCCGCCGCTTCCCTGGATATGTCCCCGATTCGAGACGAAGAGGAGCTCTCGTCCGTCGGGTGACCAGCTCGGACTCAACTCGTGATCGAAGGCGCTGTAGTAGTAGCGAGGAAGATCACTCTTGGTCTCTCCCGTCCATCGCGCCGTGGCTCGCGTCGCGAGCTCCAGGACGAAGATGTGGAAGTGGCCGTGATAGGCGGTGGAGACGTAAGCGATGCGCTTTCCGTCGGGGGAGAAACGAGGCTCCACGTTGACATCCCCTCCGGAGGTGAGCGAGCGGGCTTTACCCGAGGACAGATCGAGGAGCCAGAGCTCCATCGCGTCCCGATCGTACTTGACGTAGACGACAGCGCTTCCGTCGGGAGACCAGTCGGGCTGGTAATCGTAGCCAGGGCCCGAGGTGAGCTCGAAAGCCGTCTCCGAATCGATGGCCTGCCGCCACAAGGAGCCGGCCATCGAGTACACCAACGAGCGCCCATCGGGGGACCAGGCGGCGGAGCTCGGTCCCGAGGTGAGCTGCGGGAGATACATCTCGCGATAGTAGTAAGGATGAGGGACGTCAATTTGCTTCAACACCGGCTCGCGGTCGGCGGCGCTGGCGATGGGGGCGATGAGAGGAACGAGGAGGGCGGCGAGAATTGTTCGCATGATTCACTCGAGCTCGATGCGCTCGGCCGCGCGCAGCGCTTCCTTCTGTTTCCAGAAATAGGCGATCGCGAAAGCGATGCCGACGCCGAAACCGATCACGTGAGTGCGATAGCTGACCGTGGGCTCGACCGCGGTGGGAACGAGGACGATGAGACCGAAGCCCACCGCTCGCACGAGCCTCATTCTGAGGGCGGTGCTGCGCTCGACGAGAAGATAGAGCGTCAGCCAGAACGCGGCCATCTGATAAACGACTCCCGAAGCGCCAAGGAGATAGGTGTCCGGGGGATAGGTTCGGAGAGACAGCGCCGTGACGAGCGCTCCCAGACTAAACGTGACGAGCGGATAGACGACGGAACCGTAATAGCCGTACAGGAGAAAGGCGAGGATGCCGAAGACGATACCGTTCGAGAGGAGATGCTGAAAATCGGCGTGGGTCAGGATGGTCGTGAACAGCCTCCAGTACTCCCCGCGGGCGAACACCGTCTCTTGGCTCGCGGGAAGAAAGGAGGCGAGATTGCCCGCGTTGCTCCAGTAGAGGAGGGATACCACGATGAGGACGGCGACGCTCCCGAGCGCCACCGGAAAGCTCGCACGCGCGGGCTTTCTCGAGAGGAGTGTCTCCTTGACGACCGGTCTCGCATCGAGGTTCCAGCCTTCGAGAGAGCTCATGGTGTCGAACGACGAAGTGTAGCACGTCGAAGCGCATCCGCCCCGGAGCTTGCTGCGCCTTCCCCCGCGAGGCCCCGAGGTGAGCCGCGCTCCCTCCCGTTCATCTCGACGAGGAGACCGAGCGAAGACTCCGCGCCCTGGGCTATGTTCGCTGAGCGAGCCGATGTGGCCGGCCGGGCCGGACGGGCCGACGGAAGAAGCTCTCTTTGCAACCGGCGCTCGCTGGCATAGAATGACCTTTTAGTGCAGCGCGGAGACAAGGCTTACCTGGTTCTCGAAGACGGACGGGTCTTCGAGGGCGTATCTTTCGGCGCTCGGCGCGAGGCGAAAGGCGAGGTCGTCTTCCACACCGGCCTCACGGGATACCAGGAAATCCTCACCGATCCCTCCTACTGCGGGCAGCTCGTCACCCTCACTTATCCTCACATCGGAAACTACGGAATCAACCGGCAAGACGAGGAATCGTCGCGGGTTCAGGTCGAGGCGTTGATCGTCAGGGACCTCTCCCCGGTCGCGAGCAACTACCGGGCGACCGGGACCCTCTCCGATTATTTGAAAGAACAGGGTATACCCGGTCTCCAGGGGATCGATACCCGCGCTCTGACCCGTCACATCCGGACCCAGGGAGCTCTTCGCGCCCTCCTCACGACGGAGGAGGCCCCGCCGGAGAAGCTTGCCGAGCGCGTTCGGCGCGAAGTCCCCAGCATGGCGGGCTCCGACCTGGTCAAGCGGGTCACGTGCCCGGCGCCGTACGAGTTCCCGCCCGCGGTGGAGGAGCGGTTTCACGTCGTCGCCTATGATTTCGGAATCAAGCGAGGGATTCTCCGATCGCTCGCGGGGCTCGGGGTACGTACGACCGTCGTTCCCGCCGAGACCCCGGCCGCGGACGTGCTGGCTCGCGCCGACCTCACGGCGTGCTCCTCTCGAACGGGCCGGGCGACCCCGAGCCTCTCGATTACGCGGTCGCCTCGGTCCGCGAGCTTCTCGGGCGGGTTCCGATCTTCGGGATTTGCCTCGGCCATCAAGTGCTCGGTCTCGCCGCCGGTGCGAAGACGTTCAAGCTCCCCTTCGGCCATCACGGCGCCAATCACCCCGTTCGGAGGATCTCGGACGGTGCCGTCGAGATCACGTCTCAGAACCACGGATTCGCCGTCGATCCTGATTCGCTGCGTGGCCTCCCGGTCGAGAAGACCCACGAGAACCTGAACGACGGCACCCTCGAAGGGATCCGGCTCCTGGACGTGCGGGCGATGAGCGTGCAATACCATCCCGAGGCTTCCCCCGGCCCCCATGACGCGGCGTACCTCTTCGGGCGCTTCGTAGAGATGATGGAGAGCTAGAGTGCCGCGCGATCCTGGCATTCGAAGCGTGATGGTGCTGGGCTCCGGGCCGATCGTGATCGGCCAGGCGGCGGAGTTCGACTACTCCGGCACACAGGCGGTGAAGGTCCTTCGCCAGGAGGGGGTGCGGGTCATCCTCGTCAACTCGAACCCGGCCACGATCATGACCGACCTCGAGCTCGCCGACGCCACCTACATCGAGCCGATGACGGTCGAGCACTTGACCCCCATCCTCGAGACCGAGCGGCCCGACGCGCTCCTCCCGACGGTCGGCGGGCAGACGGGTCTGAACCTCGCGGTCGAGCTCTCCGAAGCCGGCGTCCTCGACCGCCTCGGCGTTCGGCTCATCGGCGCCAAAGTGGAGTCGGTGCGGCTCGCCGAGGATCGCGATCGATTCAAGCAGACGATGGTGAAGGCCGGCCTCGACGTCGCGCAGAGCGCGCACGTCGCGGACCTCGGCGAGGCGATCGCCTTCAGCGAGACGGTGGGTTACCCCACGATCATCCGGCCGTCGTTCACCCTGGGCGGTACCGGAGGAGGTATCGCGTACAACAGGGAGGAGCTGTCCGAGCTCGTCAAGCGAGGGTTGAGGCTTTCGCCCATCCACCGCGTGCTCATCGAGGAGTCGCTCCTCGGCTGGAAGGAGTTCGAACTCGAGGTGATGCGCGACGCCAAGTCGAACTTCACCGTGATCTGCTCCATCGAGAACTTCGACCCTATGGGGGTTCACACCGGTGATTCGATCACCGTCGCTCCCGCGCAGACGCTCGCCGACGTCGAGTACCAGGTGATGCGCGACGCCGCCCGCAAGGTGATCGACGCCGTCGGCGTCGAGACCGGGGGGAGCAACATCCAGTTCGCGGTCTCTCCCGAGACCGGCCGAATGGTGGTCATCGAGATGAACCCGAGGGTGTCGCGAAGCTCGGCCCTCGCCTCCAAAGCCACGGGCTTTCCCATCGCCAAGATCGCGGCAAAGGTCGCGCTCGGCTACCACCTCGACGAGATCGAGAACGACATCACCCGCACGACGCCCGCGAGCTTCGAGCCCGTCATCGACTACGTCATCGTGAAGATCCCGCGCTGGAACTTCGAGAAGTTCCCGCTCGCCGACCCCACCCTCGGAGTCCAGATGAAGTCGGTGGGCGAGGTCATGGCCATCGGACGGCACTTCCGGGAGGCACTGCTCAAAGCCACTCGTTCGCTCGAGCTCACCGACGAGGGGGTCGGTATCGTCGCCGGTGCCGAGGTCGACGACTCGGAGCTCCCCACGCGACTGCGGGTCCCCCGCCCCGATCGACTCTCGGCGATCTTCGCCGCGCTGCGTCGAGGCTGGTCGGTCTCCCAGGTCTCCGTTCTCACTCGCGTCGACCCCTGGTTTCTGGAACAGCTCGCCATCGTCGCCGAGCTCGCGAACCGGCTCTCGCACGAACCTCTCACCGACGTTCTTCTTCGCGAGGCCAAGGAGAACGGGTTTTCCGATCGACAAATCGCGGCGCTCCAGGGCACGACGGAAAAGCTCGTCCGTGACCAACGTGGGGACTTCGGCCCGGTGTTCAAACGGGTGGACACCTGTGCCGCGGAGTTCCAGTCGTTCACCCCGTATCTCTACTCGACCTACGACACAGAGAGCGAATCGCAGCCCACGGATCGCCGGAAGCTCCTGATCCTGGGGAGCGGGCCGAACCGGATCGGCCAGGGGATCGAGTTCGACTACTGCTGCTGTCAAGCCTCCTTCTCGCTTCGGGAAGCGGGGATCGAGAGCATCATGGTGAACTGCAACCCGGAGACGGTCTCGACCGACTACGACACGTCGGACCGTCTCTATTTCGAGCCGTTGACTCTCGAGGACGTGCTCCACATCGTGCGCGAGGAGCGTCCCGAGGGCGCGATCCTGCAGTTCGGGGGGCAGACCCCGCTGAAGCTCGCCCGTGCGCTGGAGCGCGAAGGCGTCGGGGTCCTCGGTACTTCGCCCGACAGCATCGACGTCGCGGAAGACCGGCAGAGGTTCTCTTCGCTCCTGCGCGAGCTCGGAATCCCCCAGCCGGAGAGCGCGACCGTGCGATCCGCGGACGAGGCGCTCGCGGCCGCGCACGCGCTCCACTATCCCGTCCTCGTTCGGCCCTCCTATGTATTGGGCGGGCGCGCCATGTCCATCGTCTACGACGACAAGACGCTCCGGTCCTACTTCAAGGAGGCGGTCGAGGCATCTCCGGAGCATCCCGTCTATATCGATCGGTTTCTCGAAGCCGCTTTCGAGGTGGACGTGGACGCCGTCTCCGACGGCGAGGACGTCGTCATCGGTGGGATCATGGAGCATATCGAGGAGGCGGGCATCCATTCGGGCGACAGCTCTTGTGTCCTGCCCACGTACCTCGTCGAGGAGCGGGATCTCGAGACCATCCGCGCCTGCACCCGGCAGATCGCGCGGGCCCTGAGGGTGAAGGGTCTCCTGAACGTGCAGTACGCCGTGAAGGGCGGGACGGTGTACGTGCTCGAGGCCAACCCGAGAGCTTCGCGAACCGTCCCCTTCGTCAGCAAGGCAACCGGGGTCCCGCTGGTGAAGGCGGCCCTTCGCGTCATGCTGGGAGAAAGGCTCTCGTCGCTCGGGCTTCCCGCGGAGCTTCCCGTACCTCACGTCGCGGTGAAGGTCCCCGTGCTCCCTTTTGCCAAGTTCACCGGGGTCGATACTCTTCTCGGTCCTGAGATGAAGTCCACCGGCGAGGTGATGGGAATCTCCACCGACTTCGGGATGGCCTTCGCCAAAGGTCAGATCGCCGCCGGGCAGCATTTGCCGAAGGACGGCACGGCGTTCCTCTCAGTGAACGACCACGACAAGCCCGCGGTGGTGCACGTGGCTCGGAGGCTCAAGCGTCTGGGCTTCCGCTTGATCGCGACCCGCGGTACGGCGGCAGAGCTTCGCGCAGCGGGGCTCGCGGTGGAGCGGGTCTTCAAGGTGAACGAGGGGCGACCTAACATCGTCGACCACATGCTGAACGGAAACATCGACCTCATGATCAACACTCCTCTCGGCCGCGAGTCGTTCTACGACGAGGCCTCGCTCCGCAGGACGGCGCTCCACCTCGGAATCCTCTCCATCACCACCATGACGGGAGCGAACGCGACCGTGGCCGGCCTCGAGGCGCTGCGTCGCAGCGCCAATCCCGTCCGAAGCCTGCAGTCGATGCATCCGAAGATCGGCGGAACCGGACGCGAGGACGATAGGAGTCGGAGCTGATGCCGAAGCGACCTCCCGCGCCTTCCAGTAACATTCTCGAAGCCATCGGCTCGACCCCCCTCGTCCAGCTCGGACAAGTCGTTCCCCGGGGTGCGGCGCGGGTCTACGTCAAGCTCGAGTACTTCAATCCCACCGGTTCGTACAAGGACCGCATGGCAAAGTCCATGATCGAGGGTGCGGAGAGACGCGGGGAGCTTCGTCCGAAGGCGACGGTGGTGGAGTACACCGGAGGCAGCACCGGGTCTTCGCTCGCCCTCGTCTGCGCCGTCAAAGGCTATCGCCTGAAGCTCGTTTCCTCGGACGCGTTCGCGCGGGAGAAGCTCGACACGATGCGAGCGCTCGGGGCGGACGTGATCCTCATCCCGAGCGACGGAGGCCGGATCACGCCCGATTTGATTCCGCGCATGCGCGAGGAAGCCGAGCGGATTCAGCGAGAAGAAGGAGCGTTCTGGACGAACCAGTTCCACAACCACGACTCTATCGAGGGCTATGCGGGAATCGGCCGGGAGATCTTCGCGCAGCTCGACGACGCGCCCGACGTTTTCTGCGGTGCCGTGGGTACGGGTGGCATGCTTGTCGGAGTTGCGGGAACCCTCAAGAAGCTCGGAGCGCAGATGGTGGCGCTCGAGCCCGCCGCTTCTCCCGTTCTCACCCGGGGCGTCGCCGGAAGCCACCATGTCGAAGGTATCGGGGTCGGCTTTCCTCCGCCCCTGCTGACCCGGGACTTCTACGACGAGGCCCTCGCCATTCCGGAATCGGAAGCTCGCGCGATGGCGACTCGGCTCGCGAGGACCGAAGGTATCTTCTCTGGGACGTCGACGGGATTGAACGTCGTGGGAGCTTTGCGTCTGGCGGCTCGTCTCTCCCCGGAGGATACCGTCGTCACCGTCGCCGTGGATACGGGACTCAAGTATCTTTCCGGGGAGCTCTATCGATGAAAAGGAGAAACGGGAATGTGGAAGGCGGGGGACCCGGCCGCTTTTTACTTGCATAGTTATTCATAATCGAGGTATGTTTATGCAGACCTCATTCCAAAGGAGCACGAGTCGATGAGCGCGAAGAAAGTCGTCCTGGCGTACTCGGGAGGACTGGACACCTCGGTTGCCATTCCCTGGTTGAAAGAGAACTACGACTGCGAGGTCGTTGCCGTCCTCGCCGACGTGGGTCAAGGTGAGGATCTGGAGAAAGCGGCGGCGAAGGCCCGCGCCATCGGCGCGTCCAAGGCCTACGTCGAGGACCTCCGCACCGAGTTCGTGCGCGACTACGTCTTTCCCGCGCTGCGCGCGGGCGCCCGCTACGAGGGGAAATATCTCCTCGGGACGTCTCTCGCTCGCCCGCTCATCGCGAAGCGCCAGGTCGAGATCGCTCTCGACGAGGGAGCCCAGGCGCTCGCCCATGGCTGCACCGGGAAGGGAAACGACCAGGTGCGGTTCGAGCTCACCTATCAGGCGCTCGCTCCCGAGCTCGAGGTCATCGCTCCCTGGCGCATCTGGAACATTCGTTCCCGCGAGGACGCTCTCGCCTACGCCGCCGCTCACGGAGTTCCCGTGAGCCAGAGCAAAGAGAACATCTACAGTCGCGACCAGAACCTCCTTCATCTGAGTCACGAGGGCGGCGTCCTCGAGAACCCCTGGACGCCTCCGCCGGCGAACCTGTATCAGCTCACCGCGGCGGCGGATGCCGCTCCCAACGAGCCCGAGCTCGTCGAGATCGGCTTCAAGCGCGGGATCCCGGTCTCGGTGAACGGGGTCGCGCTCGAGCCCGTGACCCTGCTCGAAAAGCTCAACGAGATCGGAGGCAAGCACGGCGTGGGCCGGCTCGATATCGTCGAGAATCGTCTCGTGGGGATGAAGTCGCGCGGTGTCTACGAGACTCCCGGAGGTACGATTCTCCATGAATCGCACGAGGCACTCGAGAGCATCACTCTCGATCGAGCGACGGCGCACTTCCAGGCTCAGATCGCGAACCGATACGCCGACCTCGTCTATGACGGCCAGTGGTTCTCTCCCCTGCGCGAGGCCCTCGACAGCTTCGTCGATACCGCGCAGGAGACCGTTACCGGCGACATCCTCGTCCAGCTCTACAAGGGAACCGCCGCCGCCGTCGGCCGGCGCTCGCCCTACAGCCTCTACTCGGAGCAGTTCGCGACCTTCGGCGAGGACGAGGTCTACCGCCAGTCGGACGCGGAGGGGTTCATTCGCCTTTTCGGACTCCCCCAGCGCATTCGCCACATGACGCACAAGGCGAACCAGTCGGACATCTCGCCCATGCTCGTCAAGTGGCAGGAGAAGGCGGCCATGGCGAAACTGGGCTCGGAGTTCTGAACGGCGCGTGACCCACTCGACAGAGGGCGGCAAGCTCTGGGGTGGACGGTTTCGAAAGAAAACCGCCCCCGAGCTCGAAGAGCTCGGTAAGTCGATCGATTTCGATCGGCGATTCGGCCTCGAGGACGTTCGGATCAACCGAGCCTACGCCCGCGAGCTGCACGCCGTCGCGGTACTTTCCGACGAGGAGCTCGCGCTCCTGCTGAGAGGCCTCGACGACGTCGAGGCGCGGCTCCGTGAGAATCCGCCCCTCTTCGACGAGGATATTCATACGGCGGTGGAGCGGCTCCTCGCCGAGGCAATCGCCGACAAGGACGTCGCCTCCAAGCTTCCCACCGGACGCAGCCGCAACGACCTCGCCGCCACCGGGTTCCGGATGTACGTGGCCAGCGCCATCCGGTCGCGTCTCGAGCGCTTGCGAAAGCTCCAGGGCGTTCTTCTTCAGCAGGCGAAAGCGACGAGAAACGCCCTGCTCCCCGGCTATACCCACATGCGCCGCGGGCAGCCCGTAGTCTTCGCGCACTACCTTCTCGCCTGGTTCTGGGCTCTCGACCGCGACCGGGCGAGGCTGGAAGCGGCGTGCGAGCGCACGCTCGAGCTCCCGCTCGGTGCCGGCGCGCTAGCGGGAAATCCCTTCGGCGTCGACCGCGGCCGGCTCGCCCGCGAGCTCGGTTTCCCCCGGGTCTTTCCCAACAGCATCGACGCCATCTCCGCCCGGGACTTTGCCCTCGAATTCCTCGCGGCGGCGGCGATCCTCGGGTCGACGCTCTCGCGAATGGCCGAGGATTCGATCCTCTGGTCGAGCGCGGAGTTCTCGTTCGTTCGTTTCGACGAGAGCTTCGCCACCGGCTCGAGTCTCATGCCGCAGAAGCAGAATCCCGACGGTCTCGAGCTCATCCGGGGAAAAGCGGGACGCCTCGTGGGCGACCTCGTCTCTCTCCTGACGACGACGAAGGGCCTCGCCACCGGCTATCAGCGGGATCTACAGGAGGACAAGGAGCCGGTCTTCGACGCCCTCGACACTCTCGCTTTGGTCTTGCCGGTCATGGAGGGCGTCGTCCGAACGCTCGTCGCCGACGAAAAACAAATGGCGAAAGCGCTTTCTCCCGACCTCCTCGCGACCGACCTCGCCGAGTATCTCGTTCGCAAGGGCGTTCCCTTCCGCAAGGCCCACGAGACCGTGGGAGAAGTTCTCGCTCTTGCCGCCGAGAAGGGCATCGCCCCGGGAGAGCTCGAGCTCGCGGAGCTCCAGCGATTCTCCTCCGAGTTCGCCGCCGACGTGGCGTCGGTGTGGGACTTCCGCGCCTCGACCGAGCGTCGCGACAGCGAAGGGGGCGTTTCCTCCAGGGCCATCGAGATCCAGATCCAGAAAGCGGAGAGAGCCTTCGCCGGCGGCGTCACCTGAGTCTTGCTTTGCTCGAAGAGCGAAGCTAACCTCCCGCCCGTGGGTCCGAATATCCTCGTCGTACGATTGAGCTCGCTCGGCGACCTCGTTCATACGCTCCCGGCGGTCGCCGCGCTGCGGCGGCACTTTCCCCAGGGCCGCATCGACTGGCTCGTCGAGACCCGTCACCGCGACCTCCTTCTCGACAACCCCGATATTGACTCTATCATCGAGGTCGACACTCTCGGATGGCGCCGGAAGCTCGCGTATCCCCGGACGTGGAAAGAGATCGGAAGAGCCGTCGCCGCCATTCGCGCGCGCCGGTACGACTTCGTCGTCGATCTCCAGGGAACGATCAAATCGTCGGTCTCGGCGTTTCTCGCGCGGAGCGACCGCCGCATCGGGTTCGCTACCTCCCACCTCCGCGAGCGCGCCGCGGCGCTGCTTTATACCGAGCGCGTGCCGCCGAACGGAACCGGCCCGCACGTCATCGACCGTCACCTGCATCTCCTCAGCGCGCTCGGCATCTCGTCACCGACGCCGTCCATGAGAGAGAGCCGGGACTTCCCTCTCTTGGTCCCGGAATCGCTCGAGCAAGAGGCGTCGCTCCGGCTCCGGGAGCTCGGGCTCGATAGCTACGTCGTCCTGAACCCCGGTGGCTCCTGGGTCTCGAAGCGATGGAGCCCGGAGCGATTCGGGCGTCTCGCCTCTCTCATCGAGCAGGAATGGGGATTTCCCAGCCTCGTTCTCTGGGGACCGGGCGAAGAGCCTATGGCGCGCGAAGTGGTGGACAGCTCCGAAGGGGCAGCTCGGCTCGCGCCTCCCACGAGCCTCCGGGGGATGATTCCTTATATAAGGAAGGCACGTCTGTTCGTGAGCGGGGACACCGGCCCGATGCACCTCGCCTCCGCGAGCCGAGTGCCGGTGGTCGGCATCTTCGGCCCGACCGATCCGGCCAGAAACGGGCCGTTTGGCACGGGGGACGAGGTCGTGTTCAAGAAAGTCGACTGCGGGCCGTGTTACAAGAAGCGATGCCCCGGCTACGGCAACGTCTGCATGACGGAGATCGAGCTCGTCGACGTCGTCGGTGCCGTGCGGAAGAGACTGCAGTCCCGATGATCGACGTCGATCGTTTCCGGCGCACTCCCCTCGTTCGCGAGCCTTTCGATCACGTCATCGTCCCGGAATTCGTACGCGACGAAGCGCTCGACCCGCTTCTTTCGGAATTCCCCCGCATCGCGAAAGGAGGAAGCTTTCCCGTGTGCGAGCTCTCTTTCGGCGAAGGTTTCGCGCGCCTGATCCAGGAGCTCGAAGGATCCGCGCTGCGGAGCGCGGCGGAGGAGAAGTTCGCTCTCGATCTGAACGGTCGGCCAACGCTCGTCACCGTTCGCGGCCAGGCGCGGAGAAAAGACGGGCGGATCCACACGGATTCGAGAACCAAGATTTTGACCGTTCTCCTCTACATGAACCGCGCCTGGAGCGAGTCCGGCGGGCATCTCCGCCTCCTGCGATCCTCCGCGAGCCTCGACGACGCTTTTGCCGACGTCGCCCCCGAGGCGGGAACGGCGGTATTCTTCCGGTGTAGCGACAACGCCTGGCATGGTCACACGCCCTACGTGGGCGAGCGGCGCGCGATCCAGCTCAACTGGGTCACCGACGACGACGTCGTGCGGCGCGAGGAGCGCCGCCACCGTCTCTCGGCGGTGTTCAAGCGATGGTCTCCGGTTTAGACCCGGGCCGCGGGTAGGGTATCATCCGAGCGGTCGACGCCGATGCGAGGAGCCGTCTCCATCGAGAAGATCAGCAAAGCTTACGGCGACGTCGTCGCTCTCGATGACGTCTCTCTCGAAGTGCGCCCGGGCGAGTTCCTCACGCTTCTAGGTCCCTCGGGATGCGGCAAGACGACGCTGCTCCGTCTCCTCGCGGGATTCGAGTCGCCCGACGCGGGATCGATCCGGATCTCGGGTCAGGACATGGCACACCTTCCCGCCTACGAGAGACCGGTCAATACCGTTTTCCAGGACTATGCTCTGTTCCCTCACCGCACGGTTGCCGGAAACGTCGCCTTCGGTCTCGAGGGTACGGGTCTCAGGAAGGCGGAGATCGCGTCGTCGGTGACACGGGCCCTCGAGATGGTGCGGCTGCCCGGTCTCGGTGATCGAAAGATCGACCAGCTCTCCGGTGGGCAGAAGCAGCGGGTGGCGCTCGCCCGCGCCGTCGTCCTCGAGCCCGACGTTCTCCTGCTCGACGAGCCCATGGCGGCTCTCGATCTGAAACTCCGGAAGGAGATGCAAGTCGAGGTGAAGAACCTCCAGGAGCGGCTCAAGACGACCTTCATCTTCGTGACCCACGACCAGGAAGAAGCCCTCATCATGGCGGACCGCATCGCGGTCATGAACCAGGGCCGCATCGAGCAGCTCGACTCAACCGAAAAGCTCTACCAGCGTCCCCGAACCCGATTCGTCGCGGATTTCATGGGGGTGAAGAACCTCTTCGAGGCGAGCGTCGTCGGGATCGAGAACGGTCTCGTGAGCCTCCGCACGCGCGGCGGGGTCCTTCTGCGCGCGGTGGACGACGGCGGGTTCCGGGTCGGAGAGACGACGGCCGTCGGAGTCCGGCCCGAGCGGATCGTGACCAATGGCGCGGGGGGCTCCTCCACCGCCTACGCAGATCGCCTCGACGGTATTCTCGACGACGAGATTCTATCTCGGGGACCGCACCGAATGGCGGGTCCGGGTGGCGGGCGAGATCTTCGCCGTAGCCGAGAGTGCCTCCGTGGTCCAGGAGAGGAAGCGAGGCGAGCCCGTCCAGATCTCCTTTCCGCCCTCGGCGGTTCTTCGGCTCGAACCGTGAAGACACGACGCCAGGCGATCCTTCTTCTGGTCCCCTGCCTTCTCCTGCTCGTCCTCTTGTTCGTCGCTCCTCAGCTCTTGATGTTCCTTGCCTCGCTCGGCCGGCGCTCGGCCTACGGTGGTGTCGTTCGTGACTGGAACCTCGAGAACTATTTTCGCGCCCTCGAGCCTCTCTACCTCGGGATCCTGGGGAGGAGCTTCGTTCTCGCCGCGCTCACGACCACCGTCTGCCTCCTGTTCGCCTATCCGGTGGCGCTCTGGCTCGGTCTCCGGGTTCCGGAGAAATGGCGCAACGGGCTTCTCGTACTGGTGATCCTTCCCTTCTGGACCAGCCTTCTCGTCCGCATGTACGCATGGATCTTCATGCTCCGGGACGAGGGGCTGGTCAATCTCGTCCTCGGGACCTTCGGACTTCCGCATCTTTCGCTCCTCTATAACGACTTCGCCGTCCTTCTCGGTCAGGTTTACGGCGAGCTCCCCTTCATGATCCTTCCCATCTACGTTTCCGTCGAAAGGCTCGATTGGGCCATCCTCGAGGCCGCCGCCGACCTGGGCGCCTCACCCGCCCGCGCCCTGTGGAAGGTGACGATCCCTCTGACCGCTCCCGGCATCGCCGCCGGCTCGGTTCTCGTCTTCATTCCCTCCCTCGGAGCTTTCCTCGCCCCCGACCTTCTGGGCGGAGGCAAGACGATGTACGCGGGAAACCTAATCCAGAGCCAGTTCGCCGTCGCCCGCGACATGCCTTTCGGCGCCGCGGTGTCTTTCATCCTCTCGACCACCGTGCTGGTGCTCCTCTTCCTCTTCCGAAAGCCGCTCCGAGCCGCGGAGGAGCTCTGAGGTGACTGCGAGCCATCGTTCGCGCCTTCTCGGACTCACGAGTCTCGCCGTCTATCTGTTTCTCTATGCTCCGCTCCTGATCCTCGTCGCCTTCTCGTTCAACAAGGGTCGACTCACCGCCTCGTGGCAGGGCTTCACTCTCGAGTGGTACGGACAGCTCCTGCACGATACGCGGGTGCTCGCATCGCTCCGCAACAGCCTCATCGTGGGCGTCGCCGCGACGGTCCTCGCCACCGTCGTCGGCACCGCCGCGGCCCTCGCGTTCTTTCGCCATCGCTTCCGTCGCCAGGCGAGCCTCGACGCGCTCGTGACGCTCCCCATCGTCATTCCCGAGATCGTGATGGCTTCGTCGCTGCTTCTGCTCTTCGCCGCGCTTGGAGTCCGCCTCGGTTTCGTTTCCGTCATCCTCGCCCATGTGGGGTTCTCCCTCTCCTACGTCGTCGTGGTGGTCAAGGCCCGGCTCGCCGGCTTCGACCGCCAGCTGGAGGAGGCGGCGATGGATCTCGGCGCCGGACCGTGGCGGACGTTTTTTCACATCACCCTTCCCGGGATCGCTCCCGGTGTCTTCGCCGCCGCCCTGCTGGTGTTCGCGCTGTCCATCGACGACTACGTAATCACGTCGTTCGTCGCGGGCGTGGGCTCGACGACTCTTCCTCTACAGATCTATTCCATGGTGCGCAGCGGGGTC
The DNA here is from genome assembly GCA_963815675.1 of uncultured Acidobacteriota bacterium. Classification (GTDB taxonomy): domain Bacteria; phylum Acidobacteriota; class Vicinamibacteria; order Marinacidobacterales; family SMYC01; genus CAWFHP01. The sequence continues at coordinate 18,067 of CAWFHP010000004.1, forward strand.
TCCCCCGAGATCAATGCCGTCTCGACGATTCTCCTCGTCGCCACCAGCCTCCTGCTCTTCGCCTCGTGGTGGATCGAGCAAGGGGCGAAGCTCCAGAAAGCGGCGATGCCGGCGGTGATAGGGCTCCTCATTCTCGCCGCGCCCTTCGCCCTCGTCCCGCCCCGCACCGACTCGGGGAAGGTGCTCAACGTCTACATCTGGTCGAACTACATCTCTCCCGAGACAGTGAAGAAGTTCGAGAAGCGCTATGACGTTCGCGTCAACATCGATCTCTACGACAGCGTGGAGGCGCTCCTGGCAAAGGTCCAGGCGGGAAACGCCGGCTACGACGTCCTCTGCCCCACCAACTACGCCGTCGAGATCCTCGAGAAGCAGAACCTGCTGCTGCCTCTCGACCACAGCGCCCTCCCGCATCTTTCGAACGTGGATCCTCACTTTCTCGACCCCGAGTACGATCCCGGAAACCGATACTCGGTGCCGTACTTCTGGGGCAGCGCGGGAATCGCGTACCGGAAGAGCCGCGTGGGAACGGTCGACTCCTGGTCCGCCCTCTGGGACGAGCGCTACAAGGGACGCATCCTCATGCTGGACGACGCCCGGGAGACTCTGGGAGCCGCGCTGAAGTGGAAAGGGTACTCACTGAACACCACCGACGAGCCCACGCTCCGGATGGCGCAGAAGCTTCTCATCGAGCAGAAGCCCCTGGTGAAAGCCTACGACTCGGCGAACTTCCAGGACGTTCTCCTCGCCGGAGACGTCTGGGTGGCGCACGGCTGGAACGGACAGTTCGCCCGCGCGATGGAGGTCGATCCCGATATCGAGTACGTGATCCCGAAGGAAGGGGGGAGCCTCTTCATCGACAACCTGGTGATTCCGGCGTCGGCGGAGAATCCCGAGCTGGCTCATGCCTTCATCGACTTCACGATGGAGGCGCAGATCGCGGCGGAAATCTGCGCCACGATGCAGTACAGTTCCCCCAACCGAGCGGCGCGAGCGTTTCTTCCCGCCTCCATCCTGGACAATCCCGCCATCTTCCCCCCCGAAGACGTCCTCGACCGGCTCGAGCTCATCAAGGACATCGGGGAGGCGACGGTGCTCTACGACCGGCTCTGGACCGAAGTGAAGACCTCCGGGCAGTAGCTCATGGTGGGTCTCGAGGACAGGCTCGTCGCCGACCTTTCCGGAGAAAGGCTGGTCGGTCTCGCCATCGTTTCTCGACGGTGCCGGAGTCGCGGCCTGGTCCGAGGAAGTCCGGACCACGCTCGCGAGCGGAGAGTTCCGGCACGCGGGTCTCGTTCCTCAGCGCGAAGTTTCATTACGAAGTACTGCCGGCGCGAAAGCTGCGTATGAGCGCTACCGGCTGGTTCACCCGGCGCCCCTGAAGGTGCCTTTCCGGAAAGGAGTCGCGGCGAAATGCCCTTCGCAAAAACATCCGACATCGTCACGCATTACCAGGAAGACGGCGAGGGAGCGAGCGTCGTCGTGCTCGCTCATTCTCTCGGCACCGACCTGAGAATCTGGGACGAAGTGGCGAGGGCGCTCCAGAGCTCTCACCTCGTTCTCCGCTACGACTTGCGAGGACACGGCCTGACCGATGCTACTTCGCCTCCCTACTCCATCGACGTCCTCGTCGACAATCTGTGCAACCTCCTTGACGCGCGCGCGATCGAGCGCGCCGTCCTCTGCGGAATCTCCATCGGGGGGCAGGTGGTTCTTCGCTGCGCCGAACGCCATCCGGGACGGATGCGGCCGCTCATCCTTTGCGACACCGCCGCGAAGATAGGCGACGACGCTCTCTGGAGCTCCAGGATCGCCGCCATCGAAGCGGGAGGTCTCGAATCCGTCGCTGACTCCGTACTCGCGCGCTGGTTCGCGCCTTCCTTCGGAGGCGACCACCCGGAGGACTACCGAGGATACCGAAATCTCCTGCTCCGAACGTCAGCGGACGGATACGTTGGAGCGTCTGCAGCCCTGCGCGACGCCGAGCTCACCAGCGCCGCGCGCGCGGTTCGGGCTCCGACCCTCGTGCTCTGTGGCGCCGAGGACGGAGCGACCGCACCTTCCGCCGTTCGCGAGCTCGCGGAGTCGATCGCAGGCGCGCGGTTCGAGCTCGTTCCCCAAGCCGGACACCTCCCGCCGGTCGAGCAGCCGGAGGTGGTGGCAAGCCTGATGAAGAGCTTAATCGGTTAGCTCGGGCTCTCAGTACAACCGTACTTTGTCGAAGACGTTTTTCATATCCTCCCGGCGGCCGTCGAGGTAGCAGCGGAGGTTGTAGCAGAAGACGTCGGTGATTTTTCCGTTCTCGCTTTCCGCCGTGCTCGCGGAATGGGGGCTTACGAGCACGTTGGGCATGTCCCAGAGCGGGCTGTCCTTCGCAAGCGGCTCGACGGCGAAGACGTCCAGGCCGGCGAACGCGATCCGGCCGGACCGCAACGCGTCGATCAAGGAGGCTTCGTCCACCACTTGCCCACGCGCGACGTTCACGAAGACGGCGCCCGGTTTGAGCGCCGCGAACGCGGCCGCGTCGATGAGCCCTTCCGTCTCCTTCGTATGGGGAATGCTGAGCACGAGCGCGTCGGCTCCCGAAAGCATCTCGTGGAGCTTCTCCGGCGCGAAGAGCGCATCGACTCCGACCTGGTCCGCGGTCCTCTCGGACCCGCGGCGTTTCAGCGCCACGACGCGCATGCCGAAGGCCCTGCCCACCGCGGCGACCCGCCGGCCAACCCCTCCCGCACCGATGACCGCGAGCGTTTTTCCTTCGAGCTCGCTTCCGCAATACCGATCCCAGCCGTGATTCCGCTGTGCCCGTTCGAGGTGGCGTAGTCGCTTCACGTGACTCAGCAGCGTCAGAAAAACGAACTCGGTGAGCGGGCCCGCGTGGACGCCTCGCGCGGTGGTGATCAGGACGTCGGAGACATCGAGCCCGAGGCGTTGCACGCGTTGACCGACGCCGGAGCTCGTCGTCTGAATCCACTTCAGGTTCGTGGCGAAGGCGAGGCCCTCGGTCCCGTCGGACGCCGGGGGCGGAAAATCCCACAACACGTCCGCTCGAGCGAGATGCGAGCGCCAGCGGGTCTCCTGCTCCGCCGTCAAGACGAAACCGTCCACCCCCTTGTGATCCGACACATACCTGGTCGGCGGGAGCAGGTCAGGCTCGTAGATGACTTCGAGCCGGCCGGGGTCGACGGCACGGATCCGATCGACGTGCTCGGGCTCGAGCGGAGTCGCGATGAAGACCTTCAACGTCTTCGCCTCGGTCTCGTTCAGACGCCGTACCTCTCCGAGAGCACTTTCAAGTGATGCCGTGCGTGCCCGGCCATGATGAAGCCGAGGGCGCGCACCGACACCGGTGAGCCGTTGGCGTTGCCCGAGCGGTGCCATGCCGTCTCATCGAGACTCGAAAGCACTCGCAGGTTGGATTGCCTCGCGGCCACCAGGTCGGAAGCGATCTCCGCGAGCGGACGACGGTCATAGCCGGCGTTTGCGATATAGGTCTTCTCGTCGAACCCGGGAAGCATCGCCGGATCGGCTCGGCTGATGCAGAAGGCGCGATAGCCGAAGACCCTTTCTCCGTCCCCCAGGTGACCGAAGACCTCGCGGATGCTCCATTTTTCCGGCGCATATCGATAGGTCTCGCGCTCGGGCGGAACGCTTCGCGCCACCCGTTCGAGCTCGAGAACCTGGCGGCGGAGTACCTCGAGAATATCGGGCTCGGGAACGAGCGAGACATAGGCCGCGTAGAAAGGTGCATACTCGGTTTGAGACGGTCTCTCGTCGATCATCGAGAGCCCTCCGTTCCGGTCAGAACTCTCGGGAAGCCTCTTTGATCGAGAGTGCGGTTGAACGCGGGAATCTCGTTCTTCAAGAGCGAGTCGAGCTCTTGCTTGGAGGCGGCGAGCCTCTCCTTCAAGGCCCGATGGACCTCGAGCTGCTGGTCGGTGGGCCGGAAATCCGAGACGGACACCGCCCCTGCGAGATAGGCGATCCGCCCGGCGAGCATCGTCGGCCAGCGCACCCAATCCTGTCCGGTATTCGTGAGCTTCAGCTGATAGAGCGTCTCCTCGAGGGTGACGAGTGTTCCGCCGAGCTCTTCGGCGCCGGAGACGACGGCCTTGGCCTCGGTGCCTCCGAGGGCGTTCACGACCCCCCGGACGTCCTCGAGCTGCTTGCGGATCCATTCGATACGGTTGATGGATTCCGCCGTCTCGTCGAGCTCGTCGCGGAGCTCTTCCAGCATGTCCGTTTGGAGACGGATATCCTCCTCCGTTCCTTCGGAGTGGGGATCCTTCAGAACACGAAGGCCGCGGCGCAGCTCCTTACCCCCGACTTCGAGCACGACGGTGTAGGTGCCCGGGGGCTTCAGGACGGAGATTCGGCCGACGGCGGCGGCACGCCACCCCTCTTTGCCCATCTCGACCCAGTCGGCGTACAGGGGTTTGGTCCGGAGCTGGATCTGCGTCGATTGCTCGCCCTCGAGATTCCAGTACACGCGATTGATGCCCGCGTTTCGCGTGCCGTCGAGACGCCGGACCGGCTCTCCCTTCGCGTCGAGAATCGAGATCTTGACGTCGCCCTCGGGTGCTTTCGAGAGCCAGTAGTTGATGGAGGCGCCGTACGCGGGGTCTTCTCCGGCGGAGGGATCGTCGAACATCGCCATCGGCGCCGTTGCCTCCTGGAACCGGTAGGCCGGACGGGGCTCGAAAAGATACGCGTTCGAGCGCGCTACTTCCGGGGTGAGCTGCTGCAAGGGGGTCACGTCGTCGAGGATCCAGAAGCCCCTTCCGTAGGTCGCGATGACCAGGTCGTTGAAGTTCTCCTGCACCGTGATCCAGTACATCGGCGTCGAGGGAAGATTGTTCTGGAGCGACTGCCAATGAGCGCCGTCGTCGAACGAGACGTAGAGTGCATTCTCCGTTCCGAGATACAGCAGTCCCGGCCGGACGGGGTCTTCGTGGATGCTCCGGACGTAGCTGAGGGGAAACCCTTCGATTCCGCTCGAGATCCGGGTCCAGCTCTTTCCATAGTCCGTCGTCTTGTACACGAAAGGCTCGAAGTTTCCGACCTGATGCAGATCGATGGCGACGTAAGCCTTCCCCGCGTCCCACTTCGAGGCATCGATGTTGCGGACCGTCCCGAGAGGCGGAAGTCCCGGGATGTTCGCCGTCACATCGGTCCAGTTGGCACCGCCGTCCCGGCTCACATGAACGAGACCGTCGTTCGAGCCGGCCCAATAGACTCCCCGCTGTGCCGGCGACTCGTCGAACGCATAGATGACGCAGCAATACTCGACGCCGATGTTGTCGGGTGTGAGACCGCCGGAGATTCCCTGTTTCGACTTGTCGTTGGTCGTGAGGTCGGGGCTTATCACCTGCCAGCTCTGTCCGCGGTTCGTCGTGCGGTGGACGTACTGGCTCGTGACGAAGACGGTGTCGTGATCGTGGGGCGAGACGAGGAGGGGAAAGGTCCATTGAAATCGATATTTCAGATCGGCCGCGGGCCAGCCGCCGGTGGACTCGGGCCAGACCTCGACCTGGCGGAATTGACGCGTGGACTCGCGGTAGCGCACCACGATGCCGCCCCGGGCTCCCGCTCCCGAAGCGCTCGACCAGATGACGTCGGGATCGACCGGATCGGGGGTGGCGAAGCCGCTCTCTCCCCCACCGACCGAGTGCCACATGCCCCGGGTGATGCCCGTCGAGCCGAATCCCGTCCCCGTCAGGCTGTTCGACGGTCCGCGAAACGAGGGACCATCCTGCCGATTCCCGTAGACATAGTACGGAATCTGGTTGTCGACCGTCACGTGGTACATCTGGCCGATGGGCAACTGCACCTTCAGCCAGGACTTCCCGCGATTCTCCGAGATGGAGACGCCGCCGTCGTGCGCCACGACCATTCGGTCTGAGTTCCGAGGATCGATCCACATGTCGTGGTGATCCCATCCCGGGGCGGCGAATTCCTCGACCTTCGGACCGGCCGACTCCGAGGTGACGCCGCCGTCGAGGCTGCGACTGAACGAGGCGGCGAGAACATAGACCTCGTCGGGATCGTCGGTCGCCACCGCGCAGCGGGAATAGTAGGCGCTTCGCCCGGCGAGATCGCGGTCGTAGTTGACGAGCTTCCAATTCTCGCCGCCGTCCGACGAGCGCCATAGCTCGCCATTGTCCACCTCCTCTCCATTCACGGGCACGCCGTCAGCGGTCTCGATGAGCGCGTACACCCGGTTCGAGTCTCGAGGCGTCATGCAGAGCGCGATCTTTCCCACGGGATGCTTGGGAAGGCCGTGGCCTTCGATCCGGGTCCAGGTGTCGCCGCCGTCCCGGGTGGCGAAGATCCCGCTTCCCGGCCCCCCGCTGTCGCGTCCCCACGTATGGATCGCGAGCTGCCACATCCCCGCGATCAGGATGCGGGGATTCGAGGGATCCATGACCAGATCGGACGCCCCGGTGTTCTCGTCGACGAAGAGCACCTGTTGCCAGCTCTTGCCTCCGTCCCGGGTGCGATAGATACCTCGCTCCTTCTGGGGCGTGTAGCCGTGGCCGAGGGCGGCGGCATAGACGACGTCGGCGTTCCGGGGGTCGACGATCATGCGACCGATGCGGCCCGTCCCCTCGAGCCCCATGTGATTCCAGGTGGCGCCACCATCCGTCGACTTCCAGACCCCGTTCCCGATGGAAATGTTCGACCGGATGAAGGTCTCTCCCGTCCCCGCCCAGACGATCTGCGGATCGGAGGGCGCCACCGCCAGCGAGCCGATGGAAGAAACGGGCTGGTCGTCGAAGACGGGCTTCCAGGAGAGCCCCGCATCTTCCGTTTTCCAGATCCCGCCCGACGCGGCGCCGGCGTAATAGGTCTTCTCGTCACCGGGGACGCCGGCCACCGAAATGGTTCGGTTTCCCACCGGACCGATATGACGGAAGTGGAGCTTCTCGTATCGGTCCTTCGGGATCTCCTGGGCGCTGGCGGCGAGCGGGCAGCGCGAGGAAAAGAGCGACCTTCAGCCATTTCGTCATGACGGCTTCTCCTTCAAACGAGGCCAAGTTATTCCCCGGCGGTAGACTTGGCAACCGAGTTTTTCTGTAGCTCCCAGAGCTTCGCGTGCTTAGTGAAGGAGTAGAAAGCCCCGAGCCCCGAGAGCACGATGCCCTTCTTCCCTTCCAGAATGCCGCCCCTCAACAGGAGATCCCGGACGACCGAAAGCGGCATGACGAAGAGCAGGGCGGCCCAGCTCGCGCGTTTTCCAGCTCGATACCACTCTTCGGCCGCGATGCCCGCGTAGGCGTCGTTTTTTCTCAAGCGATGGGCGATGGACTCGGTCGTGAAATGGTGGAGCTCACCCTTCAGCTTCCCGATAGGGCCATCGATGACGATGCGCTCGTGGACCCGATCGTCGGTGGCCCGCCCCTGCCCTCTCTGGAACAGACGCGCTATGTAGGATGGCCGGGAGTGCCCGAATCGGATCGGCTCTCCGCAGAAGTAGTTGACCCGTCGCATCGCATAGCCGGAGACTGCTCCCCGGGTGGCGGTGACGCGCCGGATCTCTTCGGCGAGGGCCGGGTCTACCACTTCGTCGGCATCGAGGCTGAGGATCCAGTCCCCATCGGCGTGCTCGATGGCGAAATTCTTCTGGAAGCCGAACCCCTTCCAGTCCGGCTGGAGGATCACTTTCGCTCCCAGACGAGCGGCGAGCTCACGGGTCCCGTCGGTCGAGCCAGAATCGACGACGAGGACCGAGTCCGCGAAAGAGACGGCCGCGAGCGTCCTCTCCAGCAAATGCTCCGCATCCCGGGTGATGAGAACGACCGAAAGGGACGGGCGCATCGCCGTATAATATCCGACCATGGACTACCGTTCCGCAGGCGTCGACATCGATGCCGCCACCCGGGCGCTCTCCAAGGTGCGAGAGCTCGCCCAATCGACCTATCGCCCCGGAGTTCTCTCGGACATCGGAAGCTTCGGGGGGCTGTTCCGCCTCGACACCGATCGGTACAAGAAACCCGTGCTCGTGGCGTCGACCGATGGAGTGGGGACGAAGCTCAAGATCGCGTTCGCCACCGGCCGGCATGGAACCGTGGGCTACGATCTCGTGGCTCATTCGGTGAATGACGTCCTCGTGCAAGGGGCGCGGCCGCTCTTCTTTCTCGACTATCTGGCCATGGGAAAGCTCGATGGCGAGATCACGGCTTCCGTCATCACCGGGATGGCCGAGGCCTGCCGGGAATTCGGCCTCGTTCTCCTCGGTGGTGAGACGGCGGAAATGCCGGGTTTCTACCAATCGGGCGAGTACGACATCGCGGGAACGATCATCGGCGTCGTGGAGGAGGATCGCATCATCGACGGAGCGCGCGTGCGAGCCGGAGACGAGCTCGTCGCCCTCTCATCCTGGGGCCTTCATACGAACGGATTTTCGCTGGCGAGAAAGGTCTTCTTCGAGCAGGAGGGACTGTCGCCCGACAGTCACCTGGAAGAGATCGGGGGCACCGTCGCCGACGTCCTTCTCGCGAAACATCGGTGTTATCTTCCCGAGCTCGAGCCCCTTCTCGATACCGGTACCGTCCACGCGATGGCGCACATCACCGGCGGTGGGCTCACCGACAACATTCCCCGCGTCCTGCCCGAAGGACTCGGTGTGCGTATCGACCTTGCGCGTTTGAGGCCGCAGCCGGTCTTTCGCTACCTCATGAAGAAAGGGCAGGTAGCGCAGTCCGACATGCTGCGCACGTTCAATCTGGGAGTGGGAATGGTCGTGATCGTCGCAAAGGGCGACGCGGAGCGCGTTCCGGGAGCCTTTCCCATCGGCGGGGTGGTCGAAGGACAAGGAGTCGTCTACGAGGGAAGCCTTTGAGGACCCTGGGCGTTCTGATCTCCGGACGAGGCTCGAACCTGCAAGCGATTCTCGACGCCGTTCGAAGCGGGTCTCTCGACGCTCGCGTCGGAGTCGTCGTCAGCAACAACCCCGCCGCGAAAGGTCTCGAGCGCGCCGCCTGGGCGGGTGTCGCGACGAGAGTGCTGTCTCACAAGGACTACGGCTCGCGCGAGGAGTTCGACGCCGCCGTAGTCGCGATCCTGCGCGAGCACGAGGTGGATGTCGTCTGCCTCGCGGGTTTCATGCGCATCCTCTCCCCGGTACTGATCCGCGCCTTTCCCGAACGCATTCTCAACATCCACCCGTCGCTTCTTCCCGCTTTCGTCGGGCTCCACGCCCAGCGGCAGGCGATCGAGCACGGGGTCAAGGTGACGGGAGCGACCGTTCACCTCGTGGACGAGGATCTCGGATCACGGACCGATTCTCCTTCAGCGTGCCGTTCCCGTGCTGGAGGGAGATGACGAGGAGACGCTCTCCGCGCGGATCCTCGAACAGGAGCACCGAATCTATCCCGAAGCCATCGCCCTCGTTCTCGACGGGAAGGTCGAAATCGAAGGTAGAAGAGCCCTCA
>CAWFHP010000004.1:32500-1400750 GCA_963815675.1 uncultured Acidobacteriota bacterium
CCCTGCGGGAATCTGGGAGGACCATCTCCCAAGGCTAAATACGTGCCTGCGACCGATAGTGAACCAGTACCGTGAGGGAAAGGTGAAAAGAACCCCTGTTAGGGGAGTGAAATAGTACCTGAAACCGTATGCCTACAAGCAGTGGGAGGGCGTTTGCGGCGGCTTCGGCTGGTCGTGTTGCCTGACCGCGTGCCTTTTGCATAATGAGCCGGCTAGTTATTCTCAGTGGCAAGGTTAAGCTTAAAGCGAGCCGCAGCGAAAGCGAGTCTGAATAGGGCGATTTAGTCGCTGGGAATAGACGCGAAGCGGGGTGATCTACCCATGGCCAGGGTGAAAGCACGGGTAACACCGAGCGGAGGCCCGAACCAGTGTTGGTTGAAAACAACTTGGATGAGCTGAGGGTAGGGGTGAAAGGCTAATCAAACTCCGTGATAGCCCGTTCTCCTCGAAATAGCTTTAGGGCTAGCCTCGAAGGGTTAGGTTGTGGCGGTAGAGTACTGGATGGACTAGGGGCCTCTACCAGGTTACTGAATCCAACCAAACTCCGAATGCCACGAAGCCACACCGCGGGAGTCAGACTGCGGGGGCTAAGCTCCGTGGTCGAGAGGGAAACAGCCCAGACCGCCAGCTAAGGTCCCCAAATACATGCTAAGTGGGAAAGGATGTGGAGACCGCTAAGACAGCCAGGAGGTTGGCTTAGAAGCAGCCATCCTTTAAAGAAAGCGTAATAGCTCACTGGTCAAGCGGCTCCGCGCCGATAATTCAACGGGGCTCAAGCATGTTACCGAAGCTGCGGACTTCAATCGGATCTTCGGATTCGCGGGAGTGGTAGAGGAGCGTTCCATGCTGGCTGAAGCTGGACCGACAAGGACCAGTGGAGGGCATGGAAGTGACCCTGCCGGCATAAGTAGCGATAAAACGCGTGAGAACCGCGTTCGCCGAAAGCCTAAGGTTTCCTGAGGAAGGTCAGTCCGCTCAGGGTTAGTCGGTCCTAAGGCGAGGCCGAAAGGCGTAGCCGATGGAAAGCAGGTCAACATTCCCGTACTGCCTTGAAGGCGATTAAGACCAATGGGGCGACGCAGAAGGGTAGGTTCACGCACGGTTGGATGTGCGGGCCAAGGTCGTAGGGAGGTCTGCAGGCAAATCCGGGCCGCGTATACACCGAGAGCTGCGAGGAAGTGCGCCTCGGACAAACCAACTAACTGAACCCACGCTGCCAAGAAAAACCTCTAGCGAGCCGATAGGGTGACCGTACCGCAAACCGACACAGGTAGGCGAGGAGAGAATCCACAGGCGCAAGTGAGAACCCTCGTTTAGGAACTCGGCAAAATAACCCCGTAACTTCGGGAGAAGGGGTGCCTCATTAGGGTGAAGGGACTTGCTTCCGGAGCCTGAAGAGGTCGCAGAGAAATGGCCCAGGCGACTGTTTACTAAAAACACAGGACTCTGCAAAGTCGAAAACGACGTATAGGGTCTGACGCCTGCCCGGTGCCGGAAGGTTAAGAGGAGGGGTTAGCCAGGATTCGTCCTGGCGAAGCTCTGAATCGAAGCCCCGGTAAACGGCGGCCGTAACTATGAATGCCGTTGTAGTTACGTGATCAAAATCTGGCTGTATGCTGGAACATCCGAGTATCTTCCGCTACTCACCCTTTGAAAAAAGGGTGAGTGACAACGCGTGAAGTGCGGACAATCAGCAGGAAACTCGAGAGACATTCCGAGCTCGAGGATCCTCAGAGACTGTACGCCAGACCATCTCCGCGAAATCCAGCGGAAGGATGGATGAGACAGTCCGACCTCCATGGCGACATGGAGAGCGCGGCAGAAATGCCCGTGCCACGTGAAACAAAGTTAAAGCACTACTTGAAGTTCTGTTTCACGGAGTAACAAGGACGAACGGTCCTAAGGTAGCGAAATTCCTTGTCGGGTAAGTTCCGACCTGCACGAATGGCGTAACGATCTGGGCGCTGTCTCGACGAGGGGCACTGCGAATTTGTAGTACCGGTGAAGATGCCGGTTACCCGCGATTAGACGGAAAGACCCCGTGCACCTTTACTATACCCTAGCAGTGAATTTTGGTGCGTTGTGCGCAGGATAGGTGGGAGGCTTTGAACCTAGGGCTTTGGCCTTGGGGGAGCCAATGGTGAGATACCACCCTCATCGTACCGAAGTTCTAACCTAGGCCCGTTACCCGGGTCGGGGACACTGTTAGGCGGGTAGTTTGACTGGGGCGGTCGCCTCCTAAAGTGTAACGGAGGCGCTCGAAGGTGCGCTCAGGCTGATTGGAAACCAGCCGTAGAGTGTAAAGGCACAAGCGCGCTTGACTGCGAGACCTACTAGTCGAGCAGGTGGGAAACCAGGACTTAGTGATCCGGCGGTTCCGTATGGAAGGGCCGTCGCTCAACGGATAAAAGGTACGCCGGGGATAACAGGCTTATCTGGCCCAAGAGTTCATATCGACGGCCAGGTTTGGCACCTCGATGTCGGCTCATCGCATCCTGGAGCTGTAGCAGGTTCCAAGGGTTGGGCTGTTCGCCCATTAAAGCGGTACGTGAGCTGGGTTTAGAACGTCGTGAGACAGTTCGGTCCCTATCTATCGTGGGCGTAGGAGATTTGAGAGGAGCTGACCTTAGTACGAGAGGACCGGGTTGGACGAACCTCTAATTTACGAGTTGTTCCGCCAGGAGCATCGCTCGGTAGTTACGTTCGGAAGGGATAAGCGCTGAAAGCATATAAGCGCGAAGCCCACCTCGAGATGAGATCTCCCGGACCGTAAGGTCCCTAAAGGCCCCTGGAAGACTACCAGGTTGATAGGCCCGGTGTGTAAGGCGAGTGATCGCCTCAGCTTACGGGTACTAATCGGCCGTGAGGCTTGACCATAGAATTTACCGAGAGTAAAGCATGACCGCTCGCACGCGCGGCACCAGTTCGCCAGGTATTCAAAACGAGCTTCCCGGTGACATTAGCGGAGGGGCCACACCCGTTCCCATTCCGAACACGGAAGTTAAGACCTCCAGCGCCGATGGTACTGCAAGGGTGACTTTGTGGGAGAGTAGGTCGTCGCCGGGAATACTACAACCAAAGCCCGACTCGTCGCGAAAGCGGCGAGTCGGGCTTTGTGTTTCGCGTCGTATACTAGACGTCAGCTTCGCGCAGAGGCGCGAAGGAGGAGGTCGTGGCCAGCGCTCGCGCTGACCCATCTATGTTGCCCTTCACATAGCACCGCAGAGGCTCTCGAGGTGCTCCTCGGAAGTCCTCGGCGGATGGAGGATCACCAGAAGATGGCCAAAGCCTGCCTGGGCAAACACTTGATAGCCGAGCTCTGGGTGGCCGACCCGGAGCCTCTCGACGACCCCGAGCGCATCCGGGAAGCGCTCATTGCCGCGTCCGAATGCGGCAACCTTTCTGTCGTCGAGGTGAGCACCCACAGGTTCTCTCCGCACGGTGTGACTGCCGTCGTGCTCCTCGCCGAGTCGCACATGTCGATCCACACCTGGCCCGAGTACAGGTATGCCGCCGTGGATATCTTCACCTGCGCGGGGCAACCGCGGAAAGCTCTCCAAGAGATCGAACGGAGGCTGCATGTCGAGCGAATGGAAGTACGGGAACTGGATCGCGGCCTCGTGGGACAGGCGGGAGCGCGGCCGGAACACGTTGTTGGGCATTGAAGAGTGGCTCTTCCGAAAACGATCCGACCTCCAGGAAGTCGCCATCGCCAGGGTACCGGATCGCGGTGACGGTCTCTTTCTGGACGCGCTCGTCCAGTTCCTCGAAGTGGACGAGTTCGTCTATCACGAAGCGTTCGCGCTCCCCCCGCTGCTCTACCATCCACGACCCGAGCGCGTTCTCATCGCTGGAGGCGGAGACGGGCTCGCTCTCCGGGAAGCGCTACGCGACCCTCGCGTCGACGAAGTCGTACTCGTCGAGATCGACGCCGTCGTCATCGAAGCCTGCCGGGAGTATCTGCCTCGCCTCCACCGGGGTAGCTTCGACGACCCGCGCTCGAAGATCCGCGTGGGAGACGCTCTTGCCTATCTCGAAGACACGTCCGAGCTCTTCGATGTCGTTCTCGTCGATCTTCTCGACGGATACGACGGTCCCGCGCTCGAGCTGCTGCGACGCGCCATCGAGCTCTCCCGCAAAGTCATGAACCGCGGGGCGATTCTCGGTGCGTTCGGCGAGCTCTCCCTCCCCGACCTTCCCCTCAGGCCCGTTCATCGCGAGCTCTCGCGCCGATTCCAGCACGTCGCCGTTCACCAGGCGGCGATCGAATCCTTCGCGGGGAGCTACGGGTTTCTCCTCGCGTCGGATGCGGTTGACTTCGTTCACGCGCCCGGCGAGCCGTTTCGCGAACGTGCCACCGCCCTCGCCGGTTCCAGCCGCTCGCTCGTTCCCGAGTGCTTCCCGCTGTGCTTGCGTCTCCCACCCTTCCTGAGAGACGCGCTCGAGGAGGATGCGCCTCCGGTGCGGGAGACCCTGGCCGAAGCCTACAGCTGGATCGAGAAGCCCGGCATCACTCCCAGCGCCTCGTGATCGCCTGGTTCATGATTCTCTGGAGCAGCGATTCATAAGAAATCCCGGCCTTCTCCGCTGACTCCGCGAAATCCTCTCCATAAGCGAGCTGAGGGTTGGGATTGGCCTCGAGGAAGTAGACTTGCCCTTCCGCTCCCATCCGGAAGTCCACCCGCGCGTACCCGCTCAGATCCAGAATCCGGTAGACTTTCCGCGCGAGGGCGCGAACCGCGCCCGCCTCTCTTTCCGTCAGTGACGCTTCGTCGGTGTGCACCCCGACCCGGCTCTGATACCGATCGCTCCACTTCACCCGATCGGTCGCGATGAGTCGCGTCGATTTGGGCCTCTTTCCGAAGTGGAGCTCCCAGACGGGAAAGGTGAGGAGCCGTTCGTTTCCCAGAACTCCCACGTAAAGCTCCCGCCCCTCGATGAACTCTTCGCAGATGGCGTCGGTGCCGATGTTGTCGTGAACGAATCGGACCCGTTCTTCGAGCCGCTGGGCGTTCGTCACCACCGACGCCTGCGAGATTCCGACCGACCCATCGAAGATCAGAGACTTGACGATGAGCGGGTACGAAAGCTCTTCGGGCGCCTCGACCGGCTCGCCTTGCCGGAATACCGCGAAGCCCGGCAACCGAACTCCGTGATAGGCGAGGACCTTCTTGGAGAGGGCCTTGTCGCGGGCAAGCAACAGACCCCGGGGATTGCAGCCCGTATACGGGATGAGAAGAAGCTCCAGGTACGAGACCCAGTTCTGATCGTTCACCGCGATGTCGTCGAAGTCCTCGAGAAGGTTGAAGAGCACGTCCGGATGAAAGCGCTTCAGCGCCCGGTCGAGGACGGTGAGATCGCTCCTCAGCCCGACCACCTCGACGATATGCCCCATGAGACCGAGCGTCTCCGCGACATCGAACTCCATCTTCCAATCGACCTGAGTGACGTCGATTCCGGTCAAGTCTTTGGGAGGAACGAGCTCTTCGTGCACGAGCACCAGGACGCGGAGACGCTTCCTCCTCATACCGCCACTCGATAGTTTCCGCTCTGAAGGTACTGCATTACTCTCACCGTGAGCGCACTCACGGTATCGCGGAGTGTCCTCTCCTCCGTCGCGCGCAGCCGGAGTTTCCGCTCGCGTGCTCTCTGGATCCAGTCTTTCAGCACCTCGTCCACGGTGTAGCAGGGAATTCCCGTCCAGCGCGCGACCTGCCGCCGCAGGAAGGGACGGTGCCTCTTCAAGAAAGCGGACGCGAAATCCCCCCCGCGAAGGCTGAAGATTCGAGAGAGGTCGGAGTCGTAGTTCTGCGAGAAATCCACCCGGTAGCGATCCCGCTTGATTCGATAGTGCTCCTTCAGCCGCCTCCGCATCGAGGAGACCTGATAGGGCCGGCGTCGGTTCTTCAACCGCGGTGTGCGCCCCCGGAGACTGCGCATCAGCGCGTCCATATACTCGAGCTTCTCGAGGGCAGCCCAGTCCTGATAACGTCCGCGCCAGCGGGACTTCGGATCGAGCCACACCGCGAACGTCTCGGCGAAGTCCTCATCGGGATGAGCTTGGGCGTAGCCGAACTCGAGATGTCTCACGAATCGCCGGCTGAAGGGTCTGGGCGCGTACGAGCGGGGATAAGGCTCGTCGGATGCTCCAAAGAGACGCTTGCGCTCACGCCGGCGCCGCAACCCGAACGCGTTGTCGATCGCATGTCCCGTCTCGTGCCGCATGAGCCGAAGGCAGCTCCGGAACGTGCCGCCCTCGACTTCGAGCATCTGCCTCTTTTCGAGCGCTCGGAGTCGCGGATGAGTGAGATAGAAGGGCACGGCGAAGCCCGGAACCCCGTCCGGACAAAACCACTCGTCGGAGATCCACATGTGAGGGCGGAACCGAAGCCCGCGCTCCCCGAGCTCGCGATGAAGCTCCCGCGCCGCCCGGGTGATGATCTCCCCCAGGGAGTGAAGACCGAGCTCCGCGAAACGCAACGATAGAAGCTCCTCATCGGAGCGACGAGCCCAGTTCCTCATTCGCGGATTCGCCCATTGTACCCCACATCCACGCCCAGTTATGATGGGCGGCGCTCATCGGTGCTGCGAATCGGTTCGCTTCCCCGGAGGAGACTCCGTAGAGGGAGATTGTGCCGTAACTCGCGCTTTTCGAATCACTTCTGTGCCTACGGTAGAGGAGCTTCCTGATGACTCTGTGTCGATCCGCCCTGCTCGCGTCCGCCCTAGTCCTCTTCCCCGGGCTCGCCGCGCCGCAGCCGGGTGCCCCTCCCGCACCCTCTGACGCCGTCGCCCTCCGCATCGAAGCGCCCCGCGTCGTCCTCGCCGGTATTCCCTTTACGCTTCGAATTCGAGCCGTGGATGGCGACGGGAACCTCGATCGTCGACATCAGGCTGGAATTCAGCTCACCGGCGTCGCCGGTCTCGACCCTGACTCCGCCCTCACTCTCGAGAACGGAGAGCTCACCGTCGAACATGCTCTCCTCGCCGAGAACGGCAAACACGGGATTCAGGCCTCGGACGGTCGGCTGCGCGCGGAGACCTCGGTCCGTGCCATTCCCGGCATCCTGAGCATCCTGCCGCCGATCCTGGCGATCACTCTCGCGCTCGTGTTTCGACAGGTCGTGATCTCGCTCTTCGCCGGGATCTGGCTCGCCGGCTTCATTCTCGACGACTACAATCCCCTCTCCGGTTTCTTTTCCGTCCTCACCCACTTCGTGATCGATGCCATCACCAACCCCGACCAGGCGCGCATCCTCGTCTTCAGCCTTCTCTTCGGGGGCATGGTGGGCGTCATTACCAAGAACGGAGGCGCGCGAGGGATCGCCGAGCTCATCACGCGCTACGCGCGAAGCGCGCGGGGCGGCCAGCTCGCAACGATGGTCATGGCTCTCGTCATCTTCTTCGACGACTACGCCAACGTGCTCGTCCGCGGAAACCTCATGCGTCCGATTACCGACCGGCTGCGCATCTCCCGGGAAAAGCTCGCCTTTCTCGTCGACACCGGGGCCGCGGCAGTCGCCAGTACCGCGATCGTGTCGACGTGGATTGGCTACGAGCTCGGTCTGATCGACCAGGGGCTCCGCTCCATCGACTCCTCCGAGACCGCCTTCAACGTCTTCGTGCGAACCATTCCCTTTCGCTTCTATCCCATTCTTGCCATGATCTTCGCCTTCCTCGTCGGACTCACCGACCGGGACTTCGGCCCCATGCTCGCCGCCGAGCGCCGCGCCCGACACGGAGGAAAAGTCATTCGCGACGGAGCCGAGCCCGCGACCGAGACCCTCGAAGACGAATCCGACGCCCATCGGCCGGCGAGCTGGCTCAACGGGCTCGCTCCCATCCTCACCATTCTTCTCGTGGGAATCTTCGGCATCTACTACACGGGAGTGCAGGCGCTGGGCGGCGACTCATCGAGAGGCCTTCGCGACATCGTCGAGCACTCCGATTCCTATCTCGCGCTCCTCTGGGCGTCCCTTTCCGGATGTGGCGTCGCCATCCTCCTCGCAGTAGCAAGACGCGCGCTCACCACCGCCGAGGCGTTCAACGCCTGGGTTCAGGGACTCAAGTCCATGGTCATGGCGATCGTCATTCTCGTGCTCGCCTGGTCGATTGGCGCCGCGACTGCGGAGCTCCACGCCGCCGACTTCCTCGTCCAGGTTCTTCAAGGCGCGCTTCACCCGGTGTGGCTCCCGGTCCTGACGTTCGCCCTCGCCGCCGCGATGGCGTTCGCCACCGGGACGAGCTGGGCTACCATGGCGATCATGATGCCGCTCGTCATTCCCCTGGCGAATGCCCTCAGCGCGAGCGCGGGACTTCCCCCCGAACGCGTCGACACCATCCTCATCGGTGTCATCAGCTCCGTTCTCGCGGGCTCCGTCTTCGGAGATCACTGCTCACCCATCTCCGACACCACCATCTTGAGCTCGATGGCATCGGCCTCCGATCACATCGACCACGTACGAACCCAGCTTCCGTACGCCGTCCTCGTCGCCGTCGTCGGTATGGCGATCGGCGATATCCCCACCGCTTTCGGGCTCTCGCCCTGGATCTCCATCGTCCTCGGAACCGGCATCTTGGTGGCGGTTCTATACTTCTACGGCCAGCCCGTGGGTGAGCCGAGCGAAAGGAGAGCCTGCATGAAAACGACCCGCCTCGGCAATACCGGGCTCGAAGTCTCGCGTCTTTGTCTCGGCTGCATGAGCTACGGCGATCCGGAGTGGCGGCCCTGGATCCTCGGGGAAAAAGAAGCGCGATCCCACTTCGCCCGAGCGTTCGAGCTCGGGTTCAATTTCTTCGACACCGCGGACATGTACTCCAAGGGGGTGAGCGAAAAGGTCGTCGGCAAGCTTCTGAAAGAGCTCGCCCACCGCGAGGATTACGTCCTCGCGACGAAGTGCTTCTTCGCTCTCGAGAGCGGCCCCAACCGTGGCGGCCTGTCGCGCAAGCACATCCTCGCCGCATGCGACGATTCACTGCGGCGACTCGGGCACGATTACATCGACCTCTATCAGATTCACCGTCTCGACCATCGAGCTCCCATGGAGGAAATCGTCGACGCCCTCGATTCGCTCGTGCGGGCGGGAAAGGTTCGCTACCTCGGCGCGAGCAGCATGGCGGCATGGGAGTTCGCCACGCTGCTCTTTCTCGCCGATGCGAGTGGCAGAAACCGTTTCGTGTCGATGCAGAATCACTACAATCTCGTCTACCGGGAGGAGGAGCGGGAAATGATTCCTCTGTGTCTGGACCAGGGCATCGGCGTCATTCCCTGGAGCCCGCTCGCGCGCGGATTCCTCGCGGGCACGAGACACAGAGAGGGCAAGGGCGATACCCGCCGCGCGAAGGACGATCCCTTCGCCGACGACATGTATTTCCGAGACGAGGACTGGGGAATCCTCGACGTCCTCCAGGACGTCTCCCGGAGGCTCGGCAAGAAGCCCGCCCAGGTCGCGCTGGCGTGGATGCTCAGCGTCCCCGGTATCACGGCTCCCATCATCGGAACTACGAAAATGGAACAGCTCGACGAGCTCGCCGCCGCGGCCGACCTCGAGCTCGACCCCGACACCGTGGCGACGCTCGAGAAGCCCTATCGACCGCATCCCATTCTGGGACACAAGCAGAGAGGTCCTCGGGATTTCTGAGCCCGACGGCATCCCAGGACTGGACGTCCTGGCGGACGGTACGGGCTAAGCTAGGCGGGAGTGTCTACGGAAACGCTTCCCGACTACATCCGGCCGGGGCTCGATCTCCTCCTCGTGGGAATCAACCCGGGTCTTCGGTCGGCCGCCATGGGCCACCACTTCGCCGGCGCGGGAAACAAATTCTGGGATCTCCTCTACGAGTCAGGGCTCGTGCCGGTGAAGCTCGGCTACGAGGACGACTACCGACTCGTCCACTTCGGCATCGGCATCACGAACATCGTGACCCGTCCTTCGGGATCGAGCTCCGAGCTGCGGCCCCACGACTATCGCGAGGGCCGCGCACTGCTGCTCGCGAAGATCCTGGAGAGTCGTCCGAAGGCGGCGGCGTTCGTCGGGCTCACCGTGTACCGCCAGATCTGGCCGGCGCTGTCGGCACGCCCGGCGCCCCGAGTGATTCGCTGTGGACGCGCGAAGGAAACGATCGGGGAGACGGCTCTCTTCGTCCTTCCCAACCCGAGTGGGAGAAACGCCCACTTCAGCCGTCGGCAGATGCTTTCCCAATGGCGACGCCTCGCCAGAGCGCTCGGGAGGGCCAGTGCCTGAGCTGCCGGAAGTCGAGATCGCGCGCGAAGAGCTCGAGCGGTGGCTCGTGGGCCGCCGCATCGTGAGCGCCCGCGCGCCCGACGCTCGCCTCCAATCCGGCCAATCTCGAAAGAGAGTGGAAGCCGCGCTCGTCCGCGCCCGCGTTCGGGCCGTCGCTCGGCGGGGAAAGTTCCTGATCATCGAGCTCTCCCGTGGAAGAGGAGCCCTAGTCGCTCACCTGGGCATGACCGGGCGGTTCGTCCGTCTCGATCGGCGGGATCCGGAGCCCCGGTTCGTCCGGGCCGAGCTCGGACTCCGGGGCGGTGAGCGCGTCGTGCTCACGGACGCGCGAAGACTGGGCCAGTTTCGACTACTGGACCGGCGGGACGAGGCCCGCCTCGAGGCGCTCGGTCTCGAGCCGCTGAGCGCCGAGCTGACCCCCGCCCGACTCCACCAGCTGACCGAACGCTCCTCGAGACCGGTAAAGCTCCTCCTCATGGATCAGAAACGGATCGCCGGCATCGGCAACATCCAGGCGGCCGAAGCCCTGTTTCTCGCCGGCATCCATCCCGAGCGCGCGGCGAGCTCTCTTTCTCGCGACGAAGCGCGGCGGCTGGTCCGGTCGATGCGGCGCTCGCTGCGCACCGAGCTCGGCCGTTATCGAAGGAGCAACGCGTACCTTTACGAAGGCGCAGAGAATCATTTCCTCGTCTACGGCCGCCGCGATAAGCCCTGCCCTCGCTGCCAGACCCCTATCGAGCGACTCGTACAACAGGGCCGTTCCAGCTACTATTGCCCATCGTGCCAACCGGAGAGTCATTGAGATGAAACGAGAAGACCTGAGCCCACTCACGCGGGCGGTCCATGGTCGGAGCGAGTTCGACCGAACCAATCAGCCCGTGGTACCGCCGATTCACCTCTCCGCGACGTTCGAGGCGACGGACGTCGACGAACAGGTGTCGCTCGAAGAGAGCAAGGCCGACACCTTCTACACCCGCTACGGGAACCCGACGTTGAGCCTGGCCGAGCGCGTTGCCTCGGATCTCGAAGGAGCGGAAGCAGCGGCGGTGTTCGGCTCGGGCATGGCCGCGATCACCACGACCCTGTTCGCACATTTGAAGTCCGGCGACCACGCCGTCTTCCAGCGCGAGATTCTACGGAGGAGCCCATCGTCTGGCCAAAGAGCTCCTCCCCGCCTTCGGCGTCGAGGTGAGCTGGTTCGAGTCGAACGACCTCGGGACGCTCGCAGCCGCGATGCGCTCGAACACCCGGATCGTCTACATGGAGTCTCCGACCAACCCGACGCTGAAGCTCGTCGATATCGAGCGGGCCGCCGGAATCATCCGCGACCGGGGCGCGATCTCGGTCATCGACTCGACCTTCGCCACGCCCTTCAATACCCGGCCCCATCAGCTCGGCGTCGACGGCGTCCTCCATTCCGCGACCAAGTACCTCGGAGGCCACTCGGATCTCCTCGCGGGTGTCGTTGCCGGTAGCCGCTCGTTCGTCGATCGCGTCAAATCGTATCTTCGGGTCTTCGGAGGCATTCTCGACCCTCACGCGGCCTATCTTCTCGTGCGCGGCATGAAGACCCTCGGCCTACGGATGGAGCAGCACAACAAGAACGGTCTCGCCGTCGCCCGTTTCCTCTCCGGGCATCGCAAGGTTCAGGCGGTGCACTACCCGATGCTCGAATCCCATCCGCAGCACGAGCTCGCCCGGCGGCAGATGCTCGGCGGGGGAGGCGGCGTTTTGAGCTTCGAAGTCAAGGGCGGTCTCGAGGAGGCGAAGCGGTTCTCCAATGCCGTGACCCTCGTGCGGGTTGCACCGAGTCTCGGGTCGGTGGAGTCTCTTCTCTCCATCCCCTGCCTCACCTCTCACGCGATGCTTTCTGCCGAGGAGAGGCGGAAGGCGGGGATCGCCGACGGGCTCGTGCGTCTCGCCCTCGGCATAGAAGCGGCCGACGATCTTCTCACGGATCTCGGTCGGGCCCTCGAGGCCTTGTAGCCCGGCGTGACCCTGCGGGGGGCGGCGCATTGGCGAAGTCTTGACGAATCGTGGTATCGTACGCTTAGCTTCGGTATCGTTGTGATCGCTTGGGGTCGCGCCAGGCTCTCTCCCCTGAAGGTTGCATTTATCTCATCTCCGATTCCGCGATCGCGAGAGCTCTGATCTTTCGCCGATCCTGGAGGATTGCCCCATATGAAGTATCGTCAGAAAGGTTACCGAGACGACGAGTACGCCCAGGACCGCCGTCAAGAGAAGTATGAGAAGCCTCCCGACCTGGGAAACCGCGAACAGATCCGTTCGCTGCCGGCACGCGATCGACCGCGAGACCATCGTCGTCACCCGGTGCGGAAAATGCGGACATCAAGTGCCCGCGAGCCAGCTCGATGTCGATCACCAGACGAAGTGCTCGAAGTGCGGAACGCCTCTTCACTCCTGCCGTCACTGCAAGAACTTCGACCCCGACGCTCGCTTCGAGTGTCGCGAGCCGGTCGTCGCGCGCATTTCCGACAAGTGGGCCGCGAACGACTGCAGCTTGTTCAAGCCGGTGCAGGCGCTCGACGCCACCGGCCGGAGAGCGAATACCGCCGAAGACGCGCGGAGCGCCTTCCACAATCTATTCAAGAACTGACGCGGCAAGGACCGCGAGGCGCCCGTAGCCGAGAATTGTCTCTACCCTCCTCTCGCATCGACGCTGTCCTCGAGCGAGCTCTCGTCCCCGAAGGCGAGTTTCTCATGGGACGCGCCGGCGTTCGCGACAACGAAGAGCCAGTCCATCGCGTCTACATTTCCTCGTTCGAGATGGCCGTGACTCCGGTCACGAACGAGCAATACCGCCTCTACCTTTCCGCGACCGCCGCCGAGCCCCCGCAGTTCCTCGACGATCCCGACTTCGCCCATCCCGATCAACCCGTGGTCGCCGTGAGCTTCGAAGAGGCGGCGGCCTACTGCCGTTGGCTCTCGCGCGAGTCGGGCCGGGAGATTCCGGCTTCCGACCGAGGCCGAGCGCGAGAAGGCGTCCCGCGGCGGGATCGAAGGCGCGGTCTTTCCCTGGGGTGACGACGCCCGCGGCGGAGGACACGGGACGATCGAAGGCCCGCTACCGCGACCCGACCGGGTTCGGTCCACTCCTCCGAACGGGTACGGGCTCTATCACACCGGAGACCTCGTCCACGAGTGGTGTCTCGACTCCTATCTTCCCGACTTCTACGAGAAGTCTCCCCTCATCGATCCCTGTGCCACGGGAGGGGAGCGACAATCCTCCCGAGGCGGGTCCTGGCGTCACGCCATCGTCGTCACGCCCTGCGCGGCGAGGAGCAATCTCCCGCCTCGGTTCCGCTATGCCGACTTCGGATTCCGCTGGGTAACCTCATGATCTATGCCGGCTCGTCGGGTTACAGTTTCAAGGAGTGGGTAGGGACGTTCTATCCGCCGAAGACCAGGTCTCGGGATTTTCTATCCCATTACGCTTCCGAGCTCACGAGCGTCGAGATCAATCATACGTTTCGCCGTTTCCCGAGAACGGAGCTCATGGAGTCGTGGGCCGAGACGACACCAGAGACCTTCCGATTCTCGTTCAAGATGCACCAGAGCGTGACCCACAGGGCGCGCCTCAAGAACGTGGGCTCGTCGGTCCGCGATTTCATGGACGCTCTCCTGCCCCTCGGCTCGAGGCTGGGGGTCATACTGTTCCAGCTACCGCCCTTCTTTCGGTGCGACCTCGACCGGCTCGACGGTTTCCTGGACGAGTTGCCCGAGGGCCACCGTTACGCCATGGAGTTCCGCCACGAATCCTGGGCCGATCCCGAGGTCGAGGCCCGGCTGCGCGAGGCCCAGGTCGCGCTCGCGGCCGCGGAGGTCGAGATCGAAGGGACCTCGGACGCCACGGTCACGGCCCCGTTTGCATACGTCAGGTTCCGCAAAGCCCCGCCCTATTCCGGAGAGGAGATTGAGCGGGCAGCGGCTCTGGTGACGCGACTATCGGCGCGGGCCGAGGATGTCTTTCTCTACGTAAAGCACGACGACGCGGGATTGGCCCCGAAGGGCGTGAAGCAGATCGTCGAGCGAGCGGCGAGCGCTACTTGATTCTGATTTGGTCGAGGAGCTCTTTGTTGCTCTTCGTCTTCTTCATCTTGTCGAGAAGAAGCGCCATCGCCTCGGTGGGCTTCAGGTTCGCGAGCGCGCGCCGCAGCAAATGCACCCGGGGAAGCTCTTCCTCGTCCAAAAGCAGCTCTTCCTTGCGGGTGCCGGAGCGCGAGATGTCGATGGCGGGAAAAATCCTGGACTCGGCGAGCTTGCGGTCGAGCACCAGCTCCATGTTGCCCGTCCCCTTGAACTCCTGAAAAATCACTTCGTCCATCTGGCTTCCGGTATCGACCAGCGCCGTCCCGAGAATCGTGAGGCTTCCCCCGTCCTCGATGTTACGAGCGGCGCCGAAGAACTGGCGGGGAAACTCGAGAGCGCGCGAGTCGATGCCGCCGGTCATGGTCTTGCCCCGCCCTTTCTGCTCGCGGTTCGCGGCGCGGCCGAGCCGCGTGATGGAGTCGAGCAGGATCACCACGTCGTCGCCCATCTCCACCAGACGGCGGGCGCGCTCGAGCACGAGGCGGGCAATGCGGAGATGATTCGCGCTCGTGCCGTCCGAAGTCGAGGCAATGACCTGACCCTTGACCGCTCTCCGCAAGTGCGTCACTTCTTCGGGACGCTCGTCGATGAGCAGCACGAACAAGTGGATCTCCGGATAGAATTCACCGACGGCGGCGCCGATTTGCTCCAAAAGGATTGTCTTTCCCGTCTTGGGCGCGGCGACGATGAGTCCCCGCTGCCCGCGGCCGATGGGGGTGATGAGATTGATGACGCGAAGCGAGATCGGTCCCTCGGGATCCTGGGACAACCGCAGGCGGCGTGTGGGATGCTCGCTCACGAGCTCCGAATAAACGCGCGTAGGTGGGAGCTCGTCGACTTTGAAGCCATTGATGCTCTCGACCTCGAGGAGCTCGCGGTGCTGATGTCCGCCGCCGCCGCGACGGTTGTTACGGCGGCGGGCGATGCCGGTCGGTCCCTGGAGCACGTAGCCTTCTCTCAGATAGTGCTTCTGGATGAGACGGCTCGGCACTCGTATGTCCTGAGGTCCAGGGAGAAAGTTGTTGCTGACTTGCCGGAGGTGACCGTTACCTTGCGGTTCGAGCTCCAACACGCCTTCGACGACTGGGGCAGAGGTAGACGCACTTTGACTCATAGCACTCTCGAATTGCATGGGCGGTCGCGGCGAATCTGCGTCGTTCATCAGGAGGCAGTTGATTGCGCCGCAACCAGTGTCCTGCCAGAGCGGACGGGACAAGAGCTCCTATAGAGACTCTCCAGTTGCATATTAGCAGATTCTCGATTCGGACGAAACAACCAAAACCACATCTCCAAAGGACTCAAGATGAAGCAAACCAAGACCGATCCCGAGGCCCCTCACCTGGCGACCACCGGGCTCCGAGCGTACGTGCTCATACAAACCACCCCGGGCCGTGTCGAGGGCATCCTGCGCGCCCTCCGGCGCATGCCTTCGGTCCGGACGGTGGATTCCGTCACGGGACCGTACGACATCGTTGTGCTCGTCGAGGTCTCCGAGATCCGAGACTTCTCCCATCTCGTCGCCGGCTCGATTGGGGGCTTGAGAGGCGTCACGCGAACGACGACCTTGCTCTGTACCTGACCCCTCATTCAGCCCGCGATGACGCCGGGTCCGAGGCGTTCGTCCGACAGGTACGTTCTCGTGAGCGTCGGACGCCGCCCTGGCCGGAGCCTGCGTGCGAAGTGCCCCGCGGCGGAGGATAGCATCATACCCCATCGGGAGGGGAAGGGGATATCGGAAACCGATCCCGTGAGAATCCCCATCCGCAGCAGGCGGATCTCGGTCGTTCGCCGAACGTGCCCGAGAAACTCGGGAAACTGTCGCAAGACGGGATGAGTCGGATCGCATCGGCGCTCGATCGCCCGCGCGAGAATCGAGACCCCCATGAGGGACCAGAGCGATAGCCCGATGAGGCGGCGCCGGAGCTTCGGGTTGCTCCTCGAGACCTTCGCGGTTTCCGACTCTCCGAAGGAGACGTGTCGTTCCTCCTGCCGAGTCGCTCGGACCAGAATCGAGCGAATCGCGTCGTCGGCAACGGTGTCGATGAGGGCGTAGAGCACCGTGAGCACGTAACCTTCGCCGAGAGCCATCTCGAGGCACACATGCTCCCCCCAATCGTCCCCCATCATCCCCGAGGCGAGGAATCGGACGGCAGGATGAGCGGGAACGGGTACCGAGCCCAGAAGCCCGAGTATTTCGTGAAATCGATCGACGTGGGAGAGCTCCTCCAGGGCCTGACGGGCGAGGAAGTTCGCCGCGTCGAGCGTAGGGGCATGATAGAGCCAGTGGCCGACCTGGATCCCCGTCACCTCTCCATAGAGGAACTGGCTGAAGATCCACACGAGCAGATCCCGGTCGCGCCCGCTCTCGAAGCGCGCGTCGCCGAAGCAGAATGTCATTTCTTCGCGATCGAGCAACATCCGAAAATGACCTCGTGTCTGGTGCCCCGAGCTGAGCATCCTTCCGTCTCTGGACCGGCTACGGTTGGTGACGAAATGCTCTCGCGCCGCACGGCGTGAACCTCGGGGTCGAGAGCCACAGCGAGGAAAGACGGTAAATCGTACCTTCCCCCGGGAACGCACCCGTGATTGTCTTGAAGGTTGGAGGCGCCGTCAAGTACGATGCCGCTGGGGGGGAGAAGGAGTAGTAGTTTTCATGGCCGAGACCATAGGAGCCATCGTCGAATTTCCCGCGAACGGCCGGAAGGCCCGAGGCTATCTCGCCAGGCCCGAGGCGGGTGGACCGGGAGTGATCGTGATCCAGGAATGGTGGGGTCTCGTCGGGCACATCAAGAAGGTGGCCGATCGCTTCGCCGCGGCCGGATACGTCGCTCTCGCTCCCGACCTCTACCACGGAGAGTCCACCAAGTCTCCCGACGAGGCCGGCAAGCTCATGATGGCGCTCCGAATCGAGGAGACCGAAAAGGATCTGAGAGGGGCGTGTGACTATCTCGCGACGGAGTCGAAAGGCGGCAAGCTCGGCGTCGTCGGTTTCTGCATGGGGGGACAGCTGGCGCTGTTCGCCGCGAGCAAGAACGAGCGCATCGCCGCCTGCGTGGACTTCTACGGAATCCATCCCAACGTGAAGCCCGACTACGACCGCTTTCGGGGGCCGGTACTCGGGTTGTTCGCGGAAAAAGACGGGTATGTGAGCGCGCAGGCGGTAGGAGAGCTCGACAAGAAGCTCGCCGCGTCAGGGGTAGAGCACGACTTCCATACTTATCCCGGGGTGGACCACGCCTTCTTCAACGACGAGCGGAAGGAAGTCTACGACGTGGCCGCTGCCACCGATGCGTGGATTCGGGTGATGGAGTTCTTCAAGAAGAATCTCGCTTCTTGACTCGCCGCGCCTCTTTCGCCATTCGTCCCACGTTGTTCATTCGCCGGGCAAAGGCGAGGAGGACTCTCGTCTCCCGCGGGGTGAGACCGGCGCGACCCAGCAGGGCGCGCCATTCCACGAATCGGGCCTCGGGGTTCTCCGCGGGGAGAAATTCGATCTCGAGGAGCGCCTCTTTCAAGCTCGCGAGGGCCCGCTCCGCCTCTTGGTGAAGCGCACGCGGCAGGGCGGTCTCGATCGATGCCGATGGCGCCGTCGTTGCAAGAAACACCTCGTACGCCGCCACCATGACCGCTTGCGCGAGGTTGAGCGAGGGCTGCCGCGGGTGGGAAGGAATGCGCACCCGGCGCTGGCACAGGCAGAGCTCTTCCTCGGAGAGGCCCTTCGACTCGCAGCCGAAAACGATGGCGGCCACCGCTTCCTCGTCGAGTGCGGCCACCTCTTTCGCCATCTGGCGCGGCGTGATGGGCTCGACGCGCTTCGCCTCCCGTCCCGCCAGACCCGCGACGTAGGACGCCCCGGCGAGGGCGTCCGGAAGGCTCTCGAAGACCCGGGAACGCTCCAGGAAATCTTCCGCGCGCCATGCCATCCGCCAGGCCTCCACCGTCCGGTAGTCGCAGGGCGCGACGAGATCGAGCCCGTCGAGCCCGGTATTGGCGATCACTCGGGCGGCCGCTCCCACGTTCTCCGGGTGCTCGGGCCGGTTGAGAACGATGCGCACGACGGGCATCATGCTTCCATGGCCGACGAGAGCCCGTACGAGAACGTGATCCGGGAAAGGCAATCCTTCCTGTTGCCGCTCCGGAAATGGAGGGAGCTTCTCTTCATCGGAGCGCTCGTTCCTTCAAGGCCCTGTGGGCCTTCAGGGTCCTCGGGAGAGTACTTCGTTCGGAACCCCTCACGCCCTCTTCCCCCTTTCCGCGATCCCGACCTCTTTCCCGAAGGAGTCCGGTTCCGCGTTCGGCCCCACACGAAGGGGCGGGTGCGCGTCGAGCGGGTCGCTTCCGGCGATTAACGGCCCACACTTCGGATGGCCTCTGCGAGCTCGCCGAGAGGAAGCTTCCGCTCTTCTCCCGAGCGCAGGTCCTTCAGGTTCGCCGAGCCCGCGCTCCATTCGTCGGGTCCGACGATGACCGCGAACGATGCCCCATCCCGGTTCGCCGCCTTCAGATCCTTGCCCACTCCCGCTGGAGCGAAGGGCGTTTCCGCGCGGATGTCCGATCGGCGCAGCGCGGTCGTGATCTTCCGGGCCGCCGAGGCGAGCTCGGTCCCGACGGGGATGACGACCACGTCGATTCGGGAAGGCGCCGGCGGCAGTAGCCCGCGGTCGCGGAGCATCAGGGAGAGAACGACGTCGCCCATTCCGAAGCCGAGCGCCTCGAGCTTGGGGCCGCCGAACGACTGGATGAGAATCGTCGTAACGTCCCCCGCCGCAGATCGCTCTCTCTTTTCCTTTGCGATCGTAGAGCTCGAAGACGATCCCGGTGTAATAGGCGAGCCCTCGAACGATGGAGAAGTCGAGCTCGACGAAGCTCTCCAGTCCGAGGTCTTTCATCAGCTCGAGGTAGCGCGCGAGTCTCTCCGCCGCGTCGCGTCCCGCTTCATCGACGGCTCTCTGGCTTTGGAACCAGGTAATGACATTCGTGTCGCCGGCGCAGAGCCCGATCAGCTCCGCCACCCGGGCGGCTGGAACGTTAGCCTCGAGGAGTAATTGTTCGAACGTCTCGCGAGGGACTTTGCGAAATTTGTCGATCGCCGCGTAGACCCGGGGGTGATCGTCGGCGTCGACTCCCAGCGCGAAGAGCGCCGCACCGAGGACACGCCGGTCGTTCACCCGGGCGACGACATCCTCTTCGGTCAGACCGAGCTGGCGCTGGATCTCGAGAGCCACGGCGAGAAGCTCGGCGTCGGCCTCCACCTCGGGAGCGCCGACGATATCGACGTTCAGCTGGTAATGCTCCCGCAGTCGACCTCTCTGGCTCCTCTCGTAACGGAAGAGCTGGGGAACCGAGAACCACTTGATGGGTTTGGGCAGAGTCGAGGCGCGTGCCGCCATCATTCTCGCGAGGGTGGGGGTCATCTCCGGACGGAGGGCGACGTTCCTGCCACCTTTGTCCTGAAAATTGTAGAGTTGGCCCACAATCTCCTCTCCCGACTTGCGCGTATAGAGCTCGAGCGATTCGAGAGGGGGGCCGTCCCACTCCGCGAATCCGAAGCGGCGCGCGATCCGTCGCCAGGCATCGAAGAGATAGCTCCGCTCGGCCATTTCCTCGGGAAAAAAATCACGGAAACCTTTCAGAGATTGCATCGATTGGAATGACTCCGTTCTCGTTTCTTACACTCGGGTTGTCCCTGCCGGAGCCCGACCCTATAATTTTGTCACGGAGGACCTATATCCATGAGTCCCGTTCTGGCGGCATTTTGCTGCTTCGTCGTCTACATCCTGGGCTATCAGTTCTACGCGAAGCGGATTGCGCGCCACGCGTTCGATCTCGACGGCACGAGGCCCACTCCCGCGCACCAGTTCCGCGACAATCAGGACTACGTGCCCTGCCGGCGCCACGTGCTGTTCGGTCATCATTATGCTTCGATCGCGGGCCTCGCGCCCATGCTGGGCCCGGCGATCGCCGTCATGTGGGGATGGGTCCCGGCGATGCTCTGGGTCGTCTTCGGAACGATTTTCATCGGCGCGGTGCACGACTTCAGCGCGCTCGCGATCAGCATCCGGGCGAAGGGAAAGTCGATTGGAGCCGTCGCGGAGAGCATCATCGGCCCCCGGGCCAAGAGCCTCTTCCACGCCATCATCTTCTTCCTCATCGCGCTCGCCATGGGGGTGTTCGTCCAGGTGGTCTCGCAGCTCTTCACCAAGAACTTCTATCCCCAGGCGGTCTTTCCCAGCGGGGCGCTGATCTTCCTCGCGGTCGGGATGGGTCTTCTCTTCTACAAGAAAGGGCTTCCTCTCGGACCCCTCACCGCCATCGGCTTCTCTCTCACCCTCGTCTCCGTTTATCTGGGAGACGTGCTTCCGACGCTCGATCTCGCTGCGCCCACCTGGAGCTACTTTCTTCTCGGCTACGCGTTTCTCGCGTCCATTCTTCCCGTGTGGCTCCTCCTCCAGCCTCGGGACTTCCTCAACTCGCTCCTGCTCTATCTCGGTCTCGCCGCGATCCTCGTCGGGTTCGTCATCATGCGACCGAGCTTCGTTGCCCCGGCTTTCGACCCCGCACCTCCGGGAGCGCCTCCCCTCTATCCCTTCGTTTTCATCGTCATCGCTTGCGGCGCCGTTTCCGGCTTCCACGCGCTCGTCTCCTCGGGGACGACGGCGAAGCAGCTCGACAAGGAGCAAGACGCCGTCTTCGTCGGCTACGGAGGAATGGTGGGAGAGAGCATCCTGGGCCTCGCTGCCGTCCTCGCCTGTACCGCGGGTTTCTCGAGCCCGGAAGCCTGGCGGGCGCACTATTCGAACTGGCAGACGGCCGATGGACTCGCTCCGAACCTGGATGCCTTCATCACCGGCTCCGCCAACTTTCTCTCCCACGTCGGGGTCGACAATACAATCGGTCGAGCTTTCATCGCTCTGGTGGCGGTGTCTTTCGCGCTCACGACTCTCGACTCCGCGACCCGACTGCTCCGGTACAACATCGAGGAGGTGGGAGAGACCCTGAACCTCCCGGCGATGAGGAACCGCTACGTCGCGACGAGCATCGCGGTCGTCGCCATCGGTTTTTTCGCTCTTCTGACCATCGGCGGCCGGCCGGCGGGAGTCGCCCTTTGGGGTGTCTTCGGCACCACCAATCAGGTCCTCGCGGCGCTCACTCTTCTGACCGTGACCCTTTATCTGTTTCTGCGGAAGAAGAACTACTTCTACACCCTCGTTCCCATGATATTCATGATGGTGACGACGCTGGTGGCGATGATCTCGAACGTGAAGACATTCTTCCTCGAAGGAAGCTACCTTCTGATGACCGTCGGTGGCGCGGTGTTGTTCCTCGCGCTCTGGCTCGTAATGGAAGGGGTCCTCCGTTTCACCAGGAGCCGCGAGAAAGCCCTCGCCGGCCTCGAAGAGGCCTTGAACTGATTTGATTCAACGAGCGCAGGTGAGGTGGCGGCCGCCGTCGATGCTGATGGTGGCACCCGTGATCCAGCTCGCTTCCTCCGACGCGAGAAACGTGATGAGCGCCGCGAGATCGTCGGGCTGTCCCACCCGTCCGATGGGATGGGTGGTCTTGCTCCGCTCGAGAAACGCCGCGTAGGCCTCTTGCTCGAGGCCCGCCTGCCGGTGGAGCTCGGTCACCACCACTCCGGGGTTGACGGCGTTCACCCGGACTCCCTTCGCCGCCAGCTCCAGCGCCGAGCAGCGAGTGAGCTGATCGAGGGCCGATTTGCTCGAGCAATAGGCGAGGACGTTGGGAAAGGACCGGAGGCCGTTCACGCTCGAGACGTTCACGATGTTGCCTTTGCGGGGCAGGAGGTGCGGGAGCGAGAGCTGCATCAAGTGGAAAATCGACACCACGTTGACATCGAACATTTCCTTCCAGGCGTCGAGGGTCGTATTCTCGATGGTACCGAAGGCGATGATGCCCGCGGCATTCACGACAACGTCGAGCCCTCCGTAGCGGGAGACGGCCGCGCCCACGAGTCGCTTGCGATCGCTCTCGCTCGTCACGTCGGACGCGACGGCGTGAGCGCTCCCTCCGTTGGCCCCGATCTCTTCGACGAGGCTCGCGAGACGCTCCTCGCGGCGTGCCGTAACCACCACCTTCGCACCCTCCCGGGCCAGTCTCGCCGCCGTCGCCTTTCCGATCCCGCTCGAAGCACCGGTGACGAGCGCGATCTTCTCCTCGAACCGTTTGGCACTCATGGAAGCCTCCTGACGTTACCGAAGCCTAACGCGTTCCCGGCCCGTGAGACAATACGCCTCGTCATGCCCGAGCTTCCCGACGTGACCGTCTATGTGGAAGCGCTCGAGACGCGGCTTCTCGGGGCCCGCTTCGACAAGCTCGTACTGGGAAGCCCCTTCCTCCTTCGTTCGGTGGCGCCGGATCCGCGAGAGCTCGAAGCTAAGAAGGTCATCGGAGTCCGGCGGATGGGAAAGCGCGTCGTCATCGCGCTCGAAGAGGAGCTCTTCCTCGTCATCCACCTCATGATTGCCGGCCGGCTCCACTGGAAGGAAGGCACGGAGCGCCCCAAGCTCCAGAAGAAGCGCGGTCTCGCCCGCTTCGACTTCTCGACGGGAAGCCTTACCTTGACCGAGGCGGGCACGAAGAAACGGGCGTCGCTCCACCTCGCCCGCGGCGAGCAGAGCCTCGCGCTCCTCAATCCGGGTGGACTCGAGGTGATGGAAGCCGACTTTCCCCGCTTCGCGGAGGCTCTCCGGCGCGAGAATCACACCCTCAAGCGCTCGCTCACCGATCCGCACCTCTTCAGCGGAATCGGCAACGCCTATTCCGACGAGATCCTCCATCGCGCACGCCTGTCGCCCGTCCTCTGGACATCGCGGATGTCGGAGGAACAGATGGAGCGTCTCTATCGCGCCACTCGGGAGACGCTGGGCGAGTGGACCGCCGAGCTGCGGGAAGAAGCGAAAGGATCCTTTCCCGAGAAAGTCACGGCGTTTCGGCCGAAGATGGCCGTACACGGTCGCTACGGGAAACCTTGTCCCATCTGCGTGACCCCGGTGCAGCGGATCGTCTACGCCGAGAACGAGACCAACTACTGCCCGAACTGTCAGACGGAGGGAAAACTCCTCGCCGACCGCGCGCTCTCACGGCTGCTCAAGAGCGACTGGCCGAAGAGTCTCGAAGAGCTCGAAGATCACAAGGCCCAGAGACGGGTGCCGTCAACATGAGTCTCGTATCCGAGCTGGGGTGAGTTGCGGCCTGGCTCGACCGGGCGTATACAGCTCGGCTGCGGAGGAAACGTCGTGAAGAAACGCTTCGCCACACTCGTTCTCTTTTCCCTGGTTCTGTTCGGAGAATTCGGGGGGGATTCCGTCGGCGCCGCTGAGCGTCCGCTCACCGAAGATCCACGCGTGACGTCGGCGCTCGAGCTCCTCGGCATCTGGCTGGATGCCCAGGTCGCCTACGGACAAATCCCGGGGGCTTCCGCCGCCGTCGTTCACGATCAGGAGCTTCTCTGGAGCCGGGGATTCGGCTACGCCGACCGGGAAAGCCGGATCCCGGCCACTCCACAGACGATTTACAGCATCTGCTCCATCTCGAAGCTCTTCACGAGCGTCAGCCTCATGCAGCTCTGGGAGCAAGACGAGGTGCACCTCGAGGCGCCCGTCTCGGAGTACCTGTCGTGGTTCGACATTCAGAACACGTATCCCGACGCTCTGCCGGTCATGGTCGAAGGGCTCCTCACCCATTCGGCGGGACTTCCACGCGAATCCGACTATCCCTACTGGACCGGTCCGGACTTCGACTTCCCCACGAGAGAACAAATCATCGAGCGCCTTTCCAAGCAGAAGACGCTCTATCCCTCGGAGAGATACTTTCAGTACTCGAACCTCGGGTTGACTCTCGCGGGAGAGATCGTCGCCGCCGTCTCGGGACGCCCCTACGCCGAGTACGTCACGACGAACGTTCTCGAGCCCCTCGGGCTGAAAGACACCCGGCCCGAGCTTCCCGCCGACGAGCGCGGCAAGCGTCTTGCCACCGGCTATGGCGCCATCCGGAGAGACGGCACCCGGGACCGGCTGCGCTTTTTCGAGGCGAACGGCATCACTCCGGCGGCGGGATTCTCCTCGACGGCGGAGGATCTGGGAAAGTTCGCCTCCTGGCAGTTCCGGCTTCTGGAGAAG
Organism: uncultured Acidobacteriota bacterium; assembly: GCA_963815675.1. Taxonomy (GTDB): domain Bacteria; phylum Acidobacteriota; class Vicinamibacteria; order Marinacidobacterales; family SMYC01; genus CAWFHP01. The sequence continues at coordinate 56,994 of CAWFHP010000004.1, forward strand.
GGCGGGCACGAGGTCTTGAACGCCGCGACCCTCCGTGAGATGCAGCGGGTCCACTGGGTGGACCCGGACTGGACGACCCATTGGGGGCTCGGCTTCGCGGTCTGGCGAAATGACGACGAGACGTTCGTGGGGCACGGCGGGAGCTGTCCCGGGTACCGGACTCATCTGCTAGTCCAGACCGATCACGAGATCGCGACCGTTTTCATGGCCAACGCTCTCGGCGTGAATCCCAACGACTTCACCCAGAACGCGTACCGGATCGTGGCGCCGGCCATCGAGGCGGCGACCAAGTCTCCCGGAACGGCCAAGGAGGCTCCCGCCGCTTTCGACAAGTACGTCGGAGCCTATTCCTCTTCGTTCGGAGGCGAGATCGCGGTGCTGAAATGGGAGGACGGTCTCGCGATGCTGGATCTCCCGACCGACGAGCCGATGAAAGATCTCGCCAAGCTCCGTCACGTCGACAACGACACGTTCCGGCGGATCCGGAAAGACGGTGCCTTGGGCGAGACGATCGTCTTCGAGGCGGGCCCCGACGGCTCGATCGCCCGCATGGTGCACTTCAGCAACGACTATCCCAGGCTACGTTGAGTGCGAGAGCGGTAAACGTCTCTCTCTACTTTCCCGGGATCATGATGTGCGCGAAGGCGGTGCCGGCGTTCATCAACCACGGACGATAGAAGTCGCGTTCTTCCGAAATTCCGACCGAGTCGCCGGTCGCGAAGGGAACGAAGACCACCATGAGCGGTACCGCGTTATCGAAGCTCTGGCCGCGAAGGTTGTAGTTGACGGCGACGGCCGGCCACTCCAGTTTGCCCGCCTGGATCTCCTCGGCGACGATCGCGTCGACCTCGGCGGGCTTTTTCCCCTGCGCCTCGAGCTGATACCAGCGCCGGGCATACGCGTCGTGGGTTTTCGGATAGCACCAGATGGCGATGCCGGGGGTATCGGGATCGTCCGGCTGGCAAATCATCCCGTTCGTCCCCTCGCGCAGGACTTTGCGCTCGCCTCCCTCGAACCGGACGACCGCGGCACCGTCCCGGAGCTGTTCCGGCAGGGCGAGCACCGCTTCCTGCACTTGCTGCTCGACCGTCTTCTCGGCGGCGAACGTCATCGCAGCCGTGGACAGCAGCACCGCGGTAAACGACATCCGTTTCGACATGATGGGCCTCCTCGATTGGAGCTCGACTAGTGGGCTATAAGGGCTATTTCGGGCCAAAATCGCGGGCCCTTTTGGGCGCTGGCGGCGTTGCGATTCCTCGAAATATCCAGATATGTCGTCGTCATCGCGCCTTGCCAGCACACAAAATGACCTCGCGATTTGCGCACAAATAGCTGTTACAGCCCACTAGGGCCGGTACAGGAAGACCTTTCCGCCCTTCATCACGAAGCGGACCTTCCGGAGGGCGGTGATATCCGTGAGGGGATTGCCTTCGACGGCGATGAGATCCGCGGCCATCCCCGACGCGAGCTTTCCGATCGAGTCCTGGAGGCCGAGAGACCTGGCGGCGAGCGACGTCGCCGAGAGGATCGCCTGGTGCGGGTCCTGACCGCCTTTCTCCACGCGGTAGATCAGCTCTTCCACGTTCCGGCCGTGGGCGCCGGCCACGGCGTCGGTTCCGAATACCATCTCGAGCTTTGGAATGGTGAGGCCGGTCTGGAACACCTTGAGGACCGAGGGTACGGCTTTTTGCATCTGTTCGAACCCTTCCTCGGTGTAATTGCCGATGCCGAGGAAGTGGGCCTTGTTGGTGAAGTAGTTCTCGAAGACGAGGTGGGTGTTGGGATCGAAGTAGACTCCCTTGTCGGCCATGAGCCTCAACGTCTCGGCGTCGAGAAGAGACCCGTGCTCGATGCTCGTGCAGCCCGCGACGACCGATCGCCGGGCGCTCTCGGGACCATGCGCGTGGACGACAGCGCGCAGACCGAGCTTCTTCGCTTCCCCGCAGGCGGCATCGAGCTGCTCCTGGGAAAGCGTGGGAGCCCCGCCGTCGCGGATGCTGGCGGACGCGAAGATCTTGATGACGTCCGCTCCCTCCTTCGCCCGAGCCCGCACGAACTCGCGCATCGTCTCGGGTCCGCCGGTTTTTTCGGTGATGGCGCCGAGAGAGGTGAGGATGCGGGGTCCCGGAAGCGTGCCCCGGGCGATCGCGTCACGAACCGGCTTGTCGATGGGCGACCCGAGACATTGCACCGTGGTGAAGCCTCCCATCAACGTCTTGTACGCGTTCTCCATCTCGTAGAGAGCGGAATCCTCGTCGGTCTCCCCTGGATGGTCCTGGTGGAGGCGTCCATCCGGATCGAAGTGCCAGCTCAGGTGGACGTGCGTGTCGATGAGCCCGGGGAGAACGGTCAATCCCCGGAGATCGTAGTCGTAATCCGACGGTCCCCCTCCCGATACGCTTCGGACCTTTCCGTCCTCGACGACGAGGGTTTGGTTCTCGAGAACGTTGCCATTCCCATCGAGGAGACGCTCGGCCCGGATCGACAGTCTGTCCTGAGCGGAAAGCATTCCCGCAAGGACGAGCGCCAACGATGCCACGAGGATGAGTCGGGTCACTTTTTTCACGGTGCACCTCCCGCGCCTTCGGTCGGCGAGGATTTCTGTTTCGACAGCGTATCCGCCATCGCCGTCGCCGAGCGCAGCGACAGCGCGGAGAACGTGAGCGTTCCGTTGTTGCAGCCGGTGGAGACCACGGTGGGCGCTCCGACCACCCATAGGTTCTCGTGGTCGTGAGAACGGCCCACGGGGTCGACGACGCTCGCTTTCGGATCCGCTCCCATGCGGCACCCGCCGCCCGGATGGTCGTAGGTCCCATCGTCCACTTCGAGGCTCAGGATCTTCTCCTCCCCCGGCTTTCACCAGGGAGGCGAAGACTCCTCGGATGCTGTCCTCGGTGTACTGGCGGAGCCCCTGCGACCAATCGCTGTCGACGAAGTCGATACGCGGCAAGGGATCGCCCCAGGGATTCCTGCGATTCGGATCGAGCGTGATCGCGCTCTCCTTCGCGGGGATCACGTCATAGTAGGCCCGCATCCGGGTGACGCCGGTCGCGGTCCTGAGGCGCCAGTCCTCCATCACCGCGTCTCCGAGAAGAAGTGCTCCCGAGTCGTCCTTCATCCGCGGCGCCCTGCCGTGGCCGGACTCCCAGATGCGGAGGTCGTGGCGGACATAGCGTCCTCTATCGGCTCCCGGGGCTCGATCGACGTGCTGGAACTTCTTCGAGAGCAGACTGTCGTTCTCGAAGATCCCCGGGTAGAGCGGGATGGGAACCTCGATGAAGGCATTCACTGGTCGATGTCCGCCCACGAATTTGCCGACCAGCCCGGAACGATTCGCGAGCCCGTCGGGGTAGCGGTCGTTCGCCGAGAGAAGCAAGAGGTGAGAGCTCCACGCATAGCCCGACGCCAGGACGAACGTCCCGCCGCGAATCTCGACGGGCTCGTCGGGCCGATCGCGGTCGGTCGCCACCGCATAATCGATGCGGTCCGATCCTTCCGTGAGCACGAGCTTCCGAACGAGCGTACGGCTCACGAGATCGATCTTTTTCCGCTCCAGCAAGTCGCGGAAGGTGAAATCCGGGGAGTACTTCGCCCCCGTGGGGCAGATATTGCACGTATCGCAGCGCATGCAGACGTTCCGGCCTCGATGGGGAACCGATGCCTTCGCCACCGGGTTGGGCCAGAACGGAATTCCCGACTTCTCCGCCCAGGCCTTGAGCTGGGTCAAGTTATAAGAGAGGGGAAAGCCGGGCAGAGGATACCCTTTGCTGCGGGGATCGAGCTCCGGTGGCCCGGGAGTTCCCGCGACGCCGAGGCGCTCTTCCGCTTCGAGATAGAACGGTTCCAGCTCTTCGAACGTGAGAGGCCAGTCGTAGCCGATGCCGTAGAGCGAGTGGATGCGGAAGTCTTCGGGAGTGTACCGGGGCGTCGTTCCGCCCCAATGGAGCGCGAGACCGCCCACCGCCATGGTGCGCGAGCTGATGCCCTTCGCCGTCTGACCGCGGATGTGATCGTCGGGCCACGGGTTCTCGCCGTAGGCGATGAAGCGCTCCCTGCGTGCGGGGCGCTCGTCGAGGTTGAAGATCTTGTTTCCCGCCTCGATGACGAGAATCTTGGCGCCGGTCGTCTCGCTGAGCTTCTCCGCCACCATCGCGGCGCTGATTCCGGCGCCGAGAATGACGACGTCGGACTCGAGGGTTCGGGTCATCGTGTCAACTCCTTCGGGACGCGGGCTCGGTCGTTCCCGACTCGACGCCGCGGCAGGTCAGTTTCTCGATCGCCGACTGATAGCAGAGATCGTTCGCGTCGGCGGTGTCGTAAAAGTATGCGAGAAGCCCGATGGCAACGTGGGGCGCTCTCGCCGGCTCGGGAAACCGGGAGGGAATCTCCTTCGGCAACTGCCGCTCCAGGACTGCTCGCTGGTCCTCGGGTGAGAGAGCCACGAACGAGGAGCCGTGCCGCTTCTCGGCCTCGAGCTCGAGCGCTTCGAGCTGGGACGCCCAGAGCGGGGCGGGGTCCGGAGGCCCGTAGAGGATCTCGTCTGTCCAGATGTAGGCATGGTCGAGCTCGCAGACCGGCTCGACCCCGGAAAGCCATTTCCCGAAGCCGTCGAGGACCTGGCTGAGCCCGGCGTCTCCCAGGCTCGACATCGGGAGGACGAGCCTGCCGAGCGCTTCGAGCGCCTTGGCGTCGAGCGAGGCCGAGCTCGAGGATGCCGGCGGCCCATTCTCCGCCGGGTCCGGGCGGCAGCCGGTGATCGCGAGCCCGGAAACGAGAGCTGCAGAACCTTTGAGGAAGCGGCGACGAGGTTTGTCAGTCATGTGTCTGCTCCTGGAGATGACGGTCGAAGAACTCAATCAGCTTGTGATAGGCGAATCCAGTCTGCGCGAGATCGCCCAGGTCCCAGCCGTGCTCGGCTCCGGGCAGGGTGACGAAGTCCACGTTCTTCCCGAGTCGGATGAGATGATCCACGAGAACGACGGAGTCCTTGTAGAGCACGATGCAATCCCGCATCCCGTGAATGATGAGGAGCGGATCGCGGAGGCCCTCGGCGTGGGCGTAGGGGGACGCGGCCTCGTACTCGGCGGGATGGTCCTGAGGGGGGCCCATGACGCGCATCTCGCCCGTGAGCGCGTGGAAGACGTTGGTCGCGGGAGCGCCCGCGACTCCGGCCTGGAAGAGGCCAGGCTTTTTGAAGAGAGACATGGTGGTGAGAAGGCCGCCGTAGCTCGAGCCCCAGATGCCGATGCGCTCGGGATCGACGAACGGAAGACTCGCCAGGTATTTCCTGCCGCTCGCGATGTCCTCGACGTCGACACCCCCGTAGTCGAGCCGTATCGCACGACGGAACGCTTTGCCATGGCCCCAGCTTCCACGAATGTCGATGTTGAAGAGCACGTATCCTTTCTCGAGAAGGACACGCTCGAGGCCCCAGAGCGGATGCGCGTTGCGGCCTCCCCACTGGTTGCGAACGCTGTTGGAGTAGATCGATCCGATGATCGCCGGATGTTTCTTCGTGCGGTCGAGCTCGGGGGAAGCGAGAAGCCTTCCGTAGAGCGTCCCGCCGTCCCCCTCGCTGGCAAACGTGACGTACTCGGGGCTCGCCCAGGAGTAGCCGTCGAACTCAGGAAGAGGCGAGTGGGTGAGGCGCGTCTCGGACGTCTCGTCCCCCGCCGCGAGAAAGAGGTCCGGCGGCGCGGAATCGCTCGAGAAGATGTCGGCGACGAGCTTTCCGTCGGGCGAGACGGAGGGCTCGTGCGTTCCCGCGCCGCGACTGATTCGAACGGGCTCTCCACCCTCGAAGCCGACTCGAAACACCTGGCGCTCTTCGGGCCGTGGCGAGTTCGCGACGAAGACGAGGCCCTCGGGGGTTACCGCGAGCTCGCTCACCGCGAAATCGCCGCTCGTGATGCGCCGGAGCGTTCCTCCCGTCGCGGAGACCGAATAAACGTGATAGTCGTCATCGCGGTCGGACAGGAAATAGACGGCGGTCCCGTCCGGAGCCCACTCCGCCTGCCAGTCCGCCGTCACGTTCCCGCGGTCTTCCTCGCGATGGATCTCGTGGACCGCGCCCGACCAGGGCTCGACGACGAGAAGCCGTCGCGACTCGACGTAGAGGTCGGAGGTGTCGACGAGAAGTCTTCCGTCGGGGGACCAGCGACACGAGAAGATGGGGTCTACCGGCGCGCCTCCGAGCGCGAAAAAGCGCGGTTGCGCTCCGCCGTCGAGGCCAACGACGCCGATCCGACGGGACGCCGGCTCCTCTCCGGGAAAAGGGCGGCGGACGGGCTCGAGCTCGACCTCCGGCTTCAGATAGTCGGGAATGCCTCGAAGAGGTACCCGCCTCTCGTCCACCTCGACGAACGCGATGCTCCTTCCGTCGGGCGCCCATTCGAAGCTCTCCACTGCGACCTCGGGCCTCGGATCGCCGGCGAGGAGCCTGGGCTCCGCTTCGGAGTCGAGCTCACGCACAAAAAGGTTTCCCCGTCGAAGAAAGGCGAGGCTGAGCCCGTCGCGCGAGAACCGTCCGGTGGAGCCGGACGCGACACGAATCGGATCGCCCCCCCCGCCGGGCGTCAAAAGAAATAGCTCTTCCCCGCGCTCGAAGAGAAGTCTCGTTCCATCGGGATGAAAGCGCACGTCGGTCACGCCCGGATCGCCTTCCGGGGGAGTGGGGCTCTCGCTCAGGTTCGTGAGGCGGACGGGAGCTCGGGTCGCCTCATTCGAGGGGTCCAGCAGGTAAACGTCCTTGAAGTCGTAGCCGGCGGCGTTCCACAGAAAGGCGAGGCTCCGGCTGTCGGTCGACCAGACGACGCCGGAGGGCGCGGTTCCGATGAGATGAGGGAGAGAGTAGAAACGCTCGATGGATACTTCCGGGCTGTGGGCCGCGCGCGCAGGTAGAGGCACGAGCAGCACGAGAACCGCGACGAGCCGTTTCATCGCATCCAGACGCTATCAGATGATCTTGGTCACCACCAACGTAACGTCGTCTGCGAAGGCCTCGCCGCTTCGAAATCCATCGAGTCGCTTCAAGAGCTCTTCCTTGATCCGATCCGCCGGAAGGTGGGCGCACTGGGTGAGGAGCTCCTCGAGCCGTCGGTAGCCGAAAGGCTCCATGCGGGGATTCATCGCCTCGGTGATCCCGTCGGTGTAGAACACGAGCACGTCTCCGGGAGCGACGGGGACGCGGATCTCCTCGAGGAGGCCGTCGAACGTCGGCTTCTTTCTCATTCCGATTCCGACTCCCGAGGGCTTGAGCCAGCGGGCCGCGCCAGTCGCGGCGGAGAAATGAAGCGGATGGTTGTGGCCGGCGCGGGCGAGAACGAGCCGCTTTTCCTCGAAGTCGAGCACTCCCACCACGGCGGTGATGAAGTAGTTGCGCTCGATGCGCTCCGAGATGACGTCGTTCATCTCCACCAGCATCTCCTTGGGACCGCACGCGGTCTTGCCCAGGAGCTCGAACAGAGCCTGGAGCTTCATGGCGTAGAGGGCCGCTGGAATGCCTTTTCCCGAGACGTCTCCCAGGATGACGGTGAACCGGCGCGTCCCGTCGAGGGCGTAGTCGTAATAATCGCCGCCGACGTCGTGGGCAGGCAGGAAGTAACTGGCGACGTCGAGGTGCTTGAGGTTGGGGTTCGAAACGGGATAGAGGCTGAACTGGATGGCACGGGCGATCTCGAGCTCGTCCTTGGTGAGCAGCTTTTCGGCGAGCTCGAGCGCGAGGAGAAAGTTCACCACCAGAAAGCCCACTACCGCTCCCAGCCATTCGTCGTTCCAGAAGCCCCAGATGAAGAGGGCGAGCCCGCCCAGATACGATAGCCGGCGCGCGGGATTGAGCCTTCGGAGAAAGCTCAGAAAGAGGGCCTTGGACGCCGCCACGTAGCGTTCGACGCCTCGCGCGGGAAGAGAGACTTCGGCGTCGTTGTCTCTCTGGTAGAACGCGTAGGCCTTCCGCGTGTCCTGGCGCACGAGGCTCCCGTAGCTCTCGACGGAGCGAACGAGCTCGTGGTTTCGAAGCCGGTCGGCCCAGTCCTTCAGGAGGGGTCTCCGCATGGACCTCCGGACGATACCACGTTTGCAAACGGCGACCCAGCAGGGTGCTGAAAGACTCACGCGCACCCTGCGCGAACGGAGCGAGCACGGCCCGCATGGGCCGACGACAGAACAAGCCGTGGGGGTGGGGCCCCACGGCATTGATGCACAAAAGGGGGTCGGGCTTCACGAACGCGGTTTTGTTGGTTAGACTTTATTACTGGAAAGAATCTTGATTCCAAAAAACGAACAACTCCTCGCCATCTCCCAGATGGCCAAAGGGGACCTCGGGGAGATCCCTTTTCCGGTGCTGCTTCATGCCCTCGCGATGCATCACCGCTCGGTGGTGCTCTCGATCGAGAGGCGTCAGGTCACGAAAAACATCATTCTCGAGAACGGGGTGCCCGTAGACTGCCAATCGAACCTCCTCCAGGACACGCTGGGGAAGTTCATGGTGGGTCGAGGGGATATCACCGAGGATCAGAATCTGCAGCTGCTTTCGAAGAGCGCCACGACGAGCAATTCCTTCACCGATTTGCTGGTGGCCGAGGGCATCGTGAGCCCGCACGAGGTCTACAAGATTCTCCAGCAGAATCTCGCGAAGAAGCTCCTCGACCCGTTTACCTGGCGCAGCGGCACCTTTCACGTCTCGTCCGTGCTCCCCGACCTCGACTCGCCCCTCAAGGTCAATGCGCCCCAGCTCGTTCTCACCGGAATCTCGAAGTTCGCTCCCGAGACCGAGATCGCGGAAGCGATGGCTCCGTTCGAGGAGACGAAGTTCTTCATCAATCCCAAACCGCCCTATTCCCTCAAGGAGCTGCGCCTGTCCAAGGACCACCAGGAGGTCCTCGCTCTCGTCTCCCTGGGGAAGAAGGTCTCGGAGCTCATATCGGAATCGGGAAGGGACCGGCCACGCGTGCTGCGGGTGCTGTACTCGCTCGCCGTCATCGGAGCCGCGCTCCCCGAAGACTGGATCCAGGGCGATCGCAGTACCGCCGCGCCCGGTCCCGCACCCGACATGGATTTCGCCGCGGCCGAGGCGGAGCCTTCGGGTGGATTCGTCACCGCGCAAGCGGTGCCGGCAGCGAACGTCGGCGACGTGGCGGAGATTCGAAATCAGGTCATGGAGACCTATTTGCGCTACCGGAAGCTCGACGCGTTCGACCTTCTCGACCTCAAGGAGGACGCCAACCGGGATCAAATCGAGCAGGCGTTCATCGACTACACCGAGAAGTTTCTGCCCGCGAAGTTCCGCCATCCCGAGCTTCAGAACATGGAGGAAAAGGCTCGCGATCTCTTTCTCGCCGGGGGCCGCGCCTTCGGCGAGCTCACGAATCCCGAGACCCGGAACTCGCTCATCGCGAGGCGCAACAACCCCTCCCGCCAGCTCAGCTCCGAGGAGGCGCGCAACGCCTTCGCCATCAAGTCGAACCTCCTCGATTCCGAGACTCAGTTTCGAAAGGGCATTGCTCTCGTCAAGCAGCAGAAGTTCGCCGACGCGCTCGAGCTCCTGCAGTTCGCCCACGACTGTGATCCCCAGAACGCCGTCTATCGAGCCGAGCTTGCCAACTGCCGTTACCGCAAGGATCCCGCGATCGAGGCAAAGACCGCCATGGATTTTCTCCGCGAGACCGTTCGCATCGATCTCGACTGCGGTCTCGCCTACTACTACGCGGGCGTCATCACCGCCGAGACCGGCGAGATGTCCGAGGCCGAGCCCCTGCTCCAGCGAGCGATCAAGCTGATGGCCCCCGACCGCCGGCCCATCGAAGCGCTCAAGACGTTCAAGGCCGCCGAGCGCGACAAGCCGAAGAAGAGACTCTTCTTCTGAGCTCGAGCGGCCTTCACCCGCTTGAATCTCCCTTTCCCCTGCACCCATACTCCCGCCACAGGGAGGTGCCTGATGTCCAACCAACAGGATCGTGAGCTCGGGATGATGCGGTCCATCTCCCGGCGTGATTTCTTGAACGGCGTTTCCGTCGCGATCACTTCCTCGCTCGTTCCGCCGTCGGCGGTGAGTGCGTTTCGAAAGCTCTCGGTTCAGGAGCGCGGCGACTACCCGCCCACCCGGATCGGCATGCGGGGAAGCCATCCTGGATCGTTCGAGGTCGCCCACGAGCTTCGCGACGGCAAGACCTGGGACTCCCCCGAGGAAGGCGACGGTCCGTACGACCTCATCGTCGTCGGGGGAGGGATCAGCGGACTCTCCGCCGCTCACTTCTTCCGGAAACGCCACGGCGAGAGGGCGCGCGTTCTGATCCTCGACAACCACGACGATTTCGGCGGCCACGCCAAGCGGAACGAGTTCTGGCACGACGGCCGCATGTATCTGATGAACGGCGGGACGTTGAATGTCGAGGCTCCCTCACAGTACAGCACCGTCGCCTCCGGTCTCCTGTGGGAGCTCGGGGTCGATCGCACGCGCTACTATCAGTCGGTCGAGAAGGTGAAAAACCTCTACCACGATCTGGGACTCGGCTACTCCGTCTTCTTCGACCGGGAGACGTTCGGCGCCGACCGTCTCGTGCCGGGTTACGGGCGGCTTCCGATGCGGGAATTTCTCGCTGCCGCACCCATGAACGAAACAGCGAAGGCAGATCTCGTCCGTCTCTACGATGGGAACGAGGACTATCTCCCCGGTCTCGATTCCCCGGCGAAAAGAAAGAAGCTCGCCCACGTGAGCTATCGCGACTATCTCCTTCAGATTGCGAAAGCCGACCCCGGAGTCGTTCCGTTTCTCAACTCGCGGCCCATGGGGCTCTTCTGCGTCGGCGTCGACGCCATCCCCGCACTCTACGCCTGGGAGATGGGCTATCCCGGCTTCGGCGGTCTGGCGCTCTCCCCGACCCCACCGGAGCAGCTTCTGGACGAGCCGGGAGGACAGCACGGCCGGGAGAACCAGCAGAGGGCCGACGCCGGTGACCCCGACATGTACTTTCCCGACGGCAACGCAACAATCGCGCGGCTCCTCGTCCGTTCGCTCATTCCGAAGTCGATGCCCGGTCGCTCGATGGAAGACGTCGTCACCGCGCGCGCCGACTATGGTCTTCTCGACGATGCCCGTGGCCCGGTTCGGATCCGTCTCGAGAGCACCGTGGTCAAAATCGAGCACGTGGGCCCGGTCGATAAAGCCCGCGAGGTCGCCGTCACCTACGTCAAGAACGGACGAGCCTACCGGGTGCGAGCGGGCCACGCCGTCCTCGCGTGCTGGAATACCGTCATCCCCTACATCTGGAACGAGATCGACGAGGTCCAGAAAAAGGCGCTTCTCGACGGTGTGAAAGCGCCTCTCGTCTATACCAGCGTCCTCGTCTCGAGCTGGGCCTCGTTCGCAAAAGCGAAGGTGTCGGGCATGAGCGCGCCCGGGAGCTACCACGTGAGCGCGGGCCTGGGTCCCTCGCTCGCGCTCGGAGACTATCGCTCGTCGCAGGACCCCGAGAGTCCCATCGTAGTGCGCATGTCGCGCTACCCCTGTTCGCCCGGGCTCTCTCGACGCGAGCAGCACCGCGTCGGCCGCCAGGAGCTTCTACAGACGAGCTTCGAGACGTTCGAGCGCAACATCCGCGACCAGCTCGGGAGGAGTCTCGGCCCTTCGGGGTTCGATCCCCAGCGGGACGTCCTCGCCATCACCGTAAACCGCTGGCCGCATGGCTACGCGTACTCGTACAACTCGCTCTACGATCCGGACGAGTGGGCCTTCACCTCGAGTCCCGAGCGCCCCGCGATTCGGGGCAGACGGCCGCTCGGGCGCATCGCCATCGCCAACGCCGACGCCGCGGCGAGCCCGCACACCGATGCCGCGATTGGGGAGGCCTATCGTGCGGTCACGGAGCTGGAATCAGCCGCCGACACGTAGCCGGCTCTCGACCGACAGGACTCCCGGAGTCTGCCGAATGATCGACTCGGCTTTCTGCTTCATCAGCTGACTGCTCACGGCGCCGGTGAGGATGACGCGGCTCCCCTGCACGATGATGTGGATCGGCGGAATGGTCATCGAGGCGAAATCGGAGAACGTCGGGTCGCCGTAGAGGCGGTTGGCGAGCGTCCGCCGCAGGTTCGCGTCGGACATCGAGTTGGAGAGAACCACGATATCGTTCTTGAAGTTCTGGATTCCGATGACGTTGTAGAGCTTCTTCTCAATCTCGGTCTTTTTGTAGGGTTCGGTGACCCAGCCGGCGAGAACGACGTTTCCCCGTTGGACGTAGGCGGACGTGTCGTCGAAGACCGTGAACCGGGCGTACTTGCGAAGCTCCTTGACGACGGATTCGCCGAGCTTCTGGTCGCTTTCGGCCGTCGCGATCTCGATGTCGGTGTCGACGGACTGCACCCCAGGTTGCGCGAGCGCGATCTCGACGGCGCGTTGCTTCTGGAAGACGTTCCGCGTCTCCCCTTTGAGCGTGACCGTCCCGCCCTGTTTCGTGACCTGGAGCTTGATCTTTTCCTTCGAGATAGCCTTCTCAATCGCCTGGCTAGCTTGCTCGTCGCTCGTCTGGGCGAAGGCGACGACGCTCGGAGCAAGGGCAAGGACGAAGAGTGCGAGCGCCGATGCGCCGAGCCGTTCGAGTGTCATCGGAGCAACTCCTTCCGCGGGACCCGAGCCCCGCAATTGTTGTTCATTTCCCTTCCTTCGTCCGCGGTTTGGGCATGAAGTCTGCCCGGATCTCCGTTTCGAATCCGGCAGCCTGACGGTGTCCGCCGTTCTGGAACAGGCGGGCGAGCTCGGATACGTCGAACCCCTCACGAGATCGAAGCGACCATTGTCGCTTGCCGTCGCCGCGATCGAAATACAGAGCGACGAAGGGAGCCTCGGGGTGTTGCTTCAAGAGCTCCGCCCCGACCTCGGAGCCGAAGACCGGCGCGTTCACCACCGGAATGCGGTAGCCGGCGAGCACCTCGAGCCTCTCGTTGGCGCATAGGAGCCGGACCATCTCGTTCTGGTAGCGCAGGACGGGGACACCCTCCTCGGCGAGCTTGTCGACATCGAGCTCGCTCCAGACGGAAAAATCCATGGGGTAGGAGCTGAGTCCGGCGAATACCTCACGGCTTCGGGGAAGCCGGTGGAGCCAGGAATCCTTGTCCATGACGTACTCGAGGATCCGGGGTACGGGCTTTTGCGGATGGAAGAACTCCCACGAAAGAACGGCGGCGCTCTTGCTGTTGTCGAAGGTGGCGTAGTCGAGCCCGCGGAGCTCTATCTCGGCGGTACGGTGGTGGTCGATGACCCGAAGGAGTCTAGCCTCGGCCTTCATCCGCTCGATCACCGCGCGGGAATAGGAGAAATCGAGGATGTAGACGTCCTCTCCGGGAGGGATCGCGGGGGGCGGCGCCCCATGCTGCACCGCTAGATACGTCGCCCGATCGCCGAAGTGCGTCCATGCGGCCCAGGCCGCCCCGAATCCATCGGCGCAAAATGCGTGGTAGAGGACTTTGGTTGCCACGCCTCGATCCTATCGCATGAAGTGGTCGGGGATCGGCCCCTGTGGTACGATTATTTGTTCGAAGCGCCTGCCTAGTCGCGAGCCGGACGTTTCACGAAAGGCGCGACATCCACGAAATTTGGAAAGGAAAACAGTTTCGCCATGAAAGGTGGATTGCTCGCTCTGTTTTGCCCGCTTTGCATCGTTGCTCTCTTCATCTCCTGTGGTGACTCCAGGACCCCGACATCTCCGACGGGAACGGCGGCCGCACCGACTTCCTCCGGGACCACGGCGAACAGCGCGGGCACTGCCGCGGAGAACACCGTTCTCACCGCACCGACCCTGCAGGAGCCGGCCACCGGAGAAGCCGTCCAGGACATTCAGCCCGAGCTCGTCATCGGTAACGCGACCGGCGGGTCGGGAGTGCGCACCTATACCTTCGACCTCGCCCTAGACTCCGCCTTCCTCCAGATGGCGTTCACCGAGACGGGAGTCCAGGAGGGTCTCGGAGGAGTGACGAAATGGCGCGTCAGCGAGCCGCTCCAGTCCGACACCAAGTACTACTGGCGTGTTCGCGCCTCGACCCCCTCGGGTGCCGGTCCTTACTCTTCGGTCTCGGAGTTCCGCGTCCGTGAATCCTACCTGAATCCGGAGAGCGGAGGCATCGTCGTCTTCGACCCCCTGACGAACGGATCCTCCGCGGGTCAGGTGATGGGAGGACGTTTCGTCGACGGCGGGTGGCAGCCCCAGAGCAACAGCGACTGCATTCGCTATCAGGTTCCGACTCTCGAACAGGGACGGATCGAGTTCACCACCACCAACCTGAGCACGCCCAACCCCGTGCCGGGAAAGCGCATTCTCATCAGCATGTGGGATCCGACCAAGGGTGACTACACGACGAACCCTTTCCGCATGCATTTGCAGAAGCTCGACGAGAGCACCGCCAAGTTCGACGACGTCCGCCTGCGCTGGATCTCGAGAGGTGAGGAGTACAACACCGGGATCAGCTTCTTCGACTTCGAGCCCGAGCTCGTCTACGAATGGCGGATCGAATGGGGCGATTTTCCCGGCATCAACACTCAGCACGTCAAGGTATTTCTCGACGGCATCGAGATCCTGAACCGGAACTACGCCGCGCCGTACCACCCCAAGACGCATTGGATCGAGCTCGGGCAGTGTCAGCGCGAAGAGACCCTCGAGGGGGCTATCTATTCCAATGTGAGAATCGGAAACCGCTGAGGGGAAGAATCGAGACGCAAAGGCGCGAAGAAAACCCGATCCGGGCTTTGCGTTTTTTCTTTGCGTTGAGATTTTGTTCTCCTAGGTCGCGGCTTTCGCGTCCTTCGTCTTCAGGAGCGCGCCCCGATTGAGGTGAATCTTCTCGAAGCTCGAGGCGGAGATGACGTAATACCAGGGCGCGAAGCGCTTCGCGAGCGCGTCGGCCTTTTCCTTCGCGTCTTTCACCTTCTTCTCGTACTCCTTGTAGGCCTCGTCGAGCTTCTTGTTGGTCTTGTCCTCGTCCGTCATCTTGCTCTCCTCCTTGCCTTCGAACGACTTGTTCGCGGGCTTGGGGGGAGCCTGGAAGACCGAGGGATCGAACTCGGCGGAGATGAAGAGGTACCGGTTCTCGCCCGGGCCGGCGGACTCGTCACCGGCCGACTCGCTGCCGGCGCTGATCGCGTCTCCCCGCCCGTAGAGAATCTCACCGAATCGGAGCGTGTAGAGCACTCCCTCGTCGGTGTGCACTCGGAGCTCCCCCTCGTTCGACATGAGGTTTCCGTCGCGGGTGAGGTAGTAGCCGCGGCTCTGGAGAGAAAGCATGTCCTCGCGCGAGACGGTAAGCCCGGAGAGCCGCTCGGTGATACCTTCCGGCTTCGGCCGGACCCCGACGATTCTGGAGCTGGTCCACTTCCCGCAGCAGATCGTTCATCTTGGTGGTGTCGACCTCCTGATTCGGGCGCATCTTGTTCGCGACCCAGTTCCCGTCTTTCTTGTCGAGCTCCACCGTATCGCGCACGTCCACCATCAGCGAACGCTCGTCGATGGAGTAGTCCTCGAGCACCACCCGGTCGATCTTGCTCTGCTCTACCTGCAACAGGTCCTTCTCGATCCAGTCCTGGAACTTGGTCGAGATGTCCACGTCGATCTTGGCGGCATAGACCCTTTTTTGGTCGGGGACTCGAACGAAATGGAAGCCTTCGCGTCCCTCGACGGGGTTGCCGATGATGAGGTCGGCGAGAACCTTGTCGTTCTCGCCCTTGATGGTGACGCGCTTTCCCCTTCCGCGCAGGCTCGTCTCCTTCTCGTCGAGAGGATCGATGACCCCGAGCGATTCCTGGTCCGCCACGTTGTCGGTGCGGAACTCGTCCTTCTTGATGGTGATGATGCCGGCCGCCGTCTTGGCGAGCCGGTCTTTTCCATCCGCGGGGTAGTTGTGATGCGAGGGAATGGTCCAGCGCCCGTGGTCGTTCGTCACCTTGAAGGGACGGGCCGCCGCGGTATCGGCGTCGAACTCCACCACCTCGAGGGTAGTCGCTTCATTGGGGTCCTTGAAATCGGGAAAGAACGCTTCGCCCTGGTCCACGAAGGCGCTGGGAGTCACGTTTCGAGGCGCGGTAGCGAGAGTCACGACGGCCAGGAGGGCGGCGGCCCCCGCCAGAGTCTTTGTCAGCTTCAGCTCGCTCTTGGTCTCCATCACGCTTCTCCTTCCGCGGGCTTCGATGACTTGCCGGTCTTCGCCGGCTCCGGCGGTCTCAAACGGCGCGCGGCGATCGCCCCCTCGCGTGCCCGCTTCTGGCGGCGGAAGAAGATGAACACGCCCAGAAGGAATACGGGAATTGGTGGCAACAGCACCGCCGAAGTCCGGATCCCGCTCTGGATTCGCCGGATCTGGGTCTCCATTCGCTGCTCGGCCGCGCGAACTTCGGTGTCCTTCTCCGACTCGATGTTGGCCTTCAGCACCTCGAGCTTGCGGTTCTCCACCTCCTGGAGGTTCCGCGCCATGATCTGCTTCGTCTGCTGGTCGAGGTCGGGTCGGTTCCGGACCTCGGCGACCCGCTCGTCGAGACGGCGTTGGGCGGCGTCGAGCGCCTCCTGCGCTTTTTGCTCCGCTGCCTGCTCGTCCTTCGTCCGCTGCTCGATGAAAGCCTGCGTCTGGTCCTCCACCCTCGCGAGGGTTCGGTGGCGCACCCGCCGATTGCGGAGCGCGATGAAGGAGTTGTCACCCATGAGCTCGTCCATCGCGTTCAGGAAGAACGTGACGTTGTCGAAATCCAGGTTTCCCGGGCCGAGCCTTCGGATCTCGAAGAACTGCTCGGAGATGAAATCGACGTCGCTCACGAAGATGGCATGGAGCGGCTTCCCTTCTGCGGGCTTCGCCTCCGGACCCTCGTCCTTCTTTGCGTCGGGCTTGTCGGGCTCCTTGGTCTCCTTCGGCGTTCCCTGCACCTCTGCCGCAAGCGTGTAGGACGTGCCGTCGGGGCGGTGGGGGAGGTTTCGGTTCAACGAAGCGCCGAGGAAGTTTCTCTGCACCATCTGGAAGTAGGGGAAGCGTCCCGAGAACTGGCCGGTCTCGAGAAGCGGCTTGTAGGTGATGTCGTCCTTCGCCGCCGAGTCCACGGCGCCGGGATAAAGGAGAACGACCTGCTGGAGACCGGAGGTCTCGGGTGTACTGGTATTGAACACGTCGGGGTTCTGGTTCCCGCGGCCGAGAAACACCACCTCGGGAGGCAGGTGCGCCAGATCGGGGTGAGGGTTGTAGCTGTCCCAGGTGATGATGGAAGGGTCCCATCGGATTCCGAGCGCTTCCATGAAGCTCCGGATGTCGCCCTTGGGCTCCGGCGGAGGCTGCCCCTGCCGCATGAAAGGATTCATCCCCGCTCCGTTCTCTTCCGAAGGCGCGAGGCCGAGGTTCACCACCGGAAGGGGATCGTCGAGGATCAGCGCCGGATTACCTTCCTTTATGAAGGCGAGGAGGTTGTCCATCTCCTCCTGAGTGAGAGAGGAGGGCAGTACGACGAGAACGCCGTCTACCTTCTCGGTGATCGGGCTCTTCGGATTCAGCTGCACCACTTCGTACTGCTTCTTCAGCTCGTCCACCACGGACCAGGGAGGGGTCGACTGCATGGTGTTGAAGTCGAGCCCCCCGAAGAGGCGCAGCTGGGTGTTGACGACGCCGATCTTCTTCCGCGCGGTATTCGCCACGACGCGGATGCTTCTCGCGATCTCGTACTCCGTCGGAAGGCCCCGGTCGAAAAAGTCGATCACCTGCTCCTCGGGGCCGCAGGTGAAGGCGAGTCCGAGGAACACGTCGGTGAAACCGGCGCGGGCGCCCTCCATGTTGGGGACCTGCCTCGACTGGATGCCGAACTTCTCCCGAGCCTCTCGAGCCTGTTCACTGAAGGGCTCGGTGTCGTGGATATAGACCTGGACCTTGCTGCCGCTGACCGAGGACATCTCCTTGAGGAGGGCGACGACGTTGGCGCGGGTCTGCACGTAAGGCTCGGGCACCGTCGGGCTGATGTAGGCCTGAACGAAAACCGGCCGTTTCGGGTCGATCTCGTGAAGGAGTCGACGGGTCTCGCCGCTCAGGGAGTGGAGCTGCTCGGCGGTTGTGTCGAGCCGGAACCCGAACCGGCTCACGAGAGATATGGCCGAGACCGCGATGACCGCCACCGACACCGCGCGGATGATCTGGTGAGTCGACATCCGCAGGCCCTCGGACTCCCGGGGCCAGTGCCTCCGGCTCACGAGAAGAACGTTGATATAGAGGAAGAATCCGCCCACCGCGAGAAAGTAGAGGAGGCCGGTGAGGCTCACCACCCCGCTTCCGAAGTCCTCGAAATGGGGGGAGACGCCGAGAGGCTCGACGAACCGTGCGAGTCCTTCGCTCACGATCCGGGCCATGGGGGCGAGAAAGACGAGGATGCCGGAGAAGAGAGCCCCGAGGATGAAGGCGATGGTCGCGTTGGTCGTGAGCTGAGAAGCGAGCATCCCGACGGCGATGAGCGCCGCACCCAGGAGCCAGAAGCCGACGTAATTCGCGAACATGAGGCCGAGGTCGGGCCGTCCCAGGAACAGCAGCACCACGACGTGGCTCAGGGACAGAACCAGCGAGACGGTGTAAATGGAAAGGACAGCGAGATACTTTCCCAGGACCACTTCCAGATCCGTCGCGGGCAGGGTGAACAGGAGCTCGTCGGTCCCGAGCTTTCTCTCGTCGGCCCAGACCGACATCGTCAGCGCCGGGACGAAGAACACGAGGAGATACGGGAAGACGGCGTTCAGGGTGTCGAGGTTCGCGAGGTTATTGAGGAAGAACCGATCCTGCCAGAAGGCCGCCGCCGCGCTCAGAAAGATGAAGAGGGTGATGAAGACGTAGCCGGTGGGATTGCTGAAGTACATCCGGAGGTCGCGCTTGACGATGGCGCGTACCACGTTCCAGTTGATCTTCTTCGTCATGATACCGCCACCTCCGCCGGCGCCTGGCCTTCCTGCGTCAGCCGATAGAAGGGCTTCTCGAGGGAGCCGCCCTCCCGGAGCTCCGACGGAGTCCCCTCGAAGACGAGCCGCCCGTTGTGAACGAAGAGGACGTGATCGGCGATGGCGTCCACCTCTTGGAGAATGTGGGTGGAGATGAGGATCGTCTTGTTCCTTCCGAGCTTCCGGATGTTCTCCCGGAAGTGCCGAATCTGGTTGGGGTCTAGGCCAGCCGTCGGCTCGTCCATGATCAGGACCTCGGGATCGTGCAGGAGCGCCTGCGCGAGGCCGACTCTCTGGCGCAGTCCGCGAGAGAGCTTCCCGATCGGTTTTTCCAGCACCTGCTCGAGGGCGCAGAGCTCGCGGACGGCCGCGATCCGCTCCCTGAGCCGGGCAGGTGGGAGCTCGCGCACCTCTCCGAAGAACTCCAGGAGCTCGAGAGGCGTCATGTCGGGGTAGAGCGGGCCGTTCTCGGGGAGATACCCGAGACGCTTCGAGGCCTCGATCCTCTCCTTGTGAACGTCGAGCCCCCCGATCTTCGCGCTTCCGGCGCTCGGGGCGAGATAGCCGGTGAGCATTTTCATCGTCGTCGTTTTGCCGGCGCCGTTCGGACCCAGGAACGCGACAATCTGTCCTTCGGGAATACCGAAGGTGATGTTCTCCGTGGCCACGAACGGACCGTAGTACTTGGTGAGACCCTTTGCCTCGATCATGATCTTCGAGGTGTTCGAGGAAGCTTGGTCCATGGAGCTTGATACCTCCTGCTCGAACGTTACCGTACCCGCCGGGAGGCGGAACGAGTGATTGTAGCCAAACACGCGGGTGCGAACAAAATGTGCATTAAGTGCCGCGGGCCCCACCCCCACGGCTTCTCGTGTCGTCGGCCCATGTTTTCGCGCTTCGCGCTCACATCTGATTCCCTCGAAGCAGCCCGAATGCGGACGATTACTCGCGCTTCGCGCTCACATCTGATTCCCTCGAAGCAGCCCGAATGCGGACGATTGGGCCGCGCTCGCTCCGCTCGCGCAGGGTGCGTGTGTGGTTTTTTGAGCACCCTGCCCTGCGAAAAGCCTTACCATCTCTTCCGTGAAACGGCGCATCGTGCCCGAGGTGGTCCAGTCCTCGGGAATGGACTGCGGCCCGGCCGCCCTCACGAGCTATCTCGCCGGGCACGGGATCCAGGTGAGCTATGGCCGACTCCGCGAGGCCTGTCAGACCGATGTGGACGGGACCTCGATCGAGACGTTGGAAGAGCTCGCGAACGGACTCGGGGCGCCGGTGGAGCAGGTTCTCCTCCCGCGGGACGCCGCGCTCTTCGACGAGGCGCGGTCACTTCCCGCCATCGCCGTTTTCCGGCTCCCGAATGGAAACACGCATTTCGCCGTCGTCTGGAGCCTCTTTCGAGGCATCGCCCAGATCATGGATCCGGCGTCGGGCCGCCGCTGGGTCTCGCGCCAGAGGGTGCTCGACGACCTTTACGAGCACGTGATGAGCGTACCCGCCGCGAGCTGGCGGGACTGGGCGGCGTCGGAAGACGGGCTCGCCCTCTTGCGTCGTCGTCTCGAGGGCCTGGGCGTTTCGCACCCAACGGCCGCGCGCCTCGAGAGGCAGGCGCTCGACGATCCGGGTTGGCACTCGCTCGCCGCCCTCGAGGCCTCGGCGCGTCTCGTGAAGTCGCTCGTCGATTCGCGCGAGGCGAAGCGAGGCCCCGAAGCGGAGGGCCTTCTCGCCGCCGTCTTCGAGCCAGCGCGAGCGGACCGCGGCGTGATTCCCGCGACCTTCTGGTCGGTCCGGCCCGAGGATGCAAGCCCGGACGTGCTCGTCGTTCGGGGCGCGGTTCTCCTGAGGCCTTCCCCGGAGGCTGGAGACGTCGAGGCTTTGCCGAAGGCGGTTGCCGCCGCGCGCGACGAGAAGCCCATCCGTGCAGCCTACGAGATCTGGGAGTGGGTGAAACGGGACGGCCTGCGCGCCCCCTTGCTTCTCGCGCTCGCGGCTCTCGCCTCCGCCGTCGCCGTCGTTCTCGAAGCGGTGTTATTCCGTCTGTTCCTCGAAAGCCGGGCGATCGTCCTTCCCCTTCTCGCCTTTCTTCTCGCTGCGTTCTTCCTGGATGCCTCCTCGATCACCGGCGAGCTCCGACTGGGTAGACGTCTCGAGAACCGCCTTCGCCTCGCCTTTCAACGGAAGATCCCACGGCTCTCGGACCGGCTATTTCTCGAGCCGACTCACCTCGGACATGGCCGAGCGACTTCACGCCATGCATCTGCTACGAAAGCTTCCCCGGCTATCGGGAAGATCCTGCGGAGCGCGCTCGAGCTCTTCCTCACCGCCGGCGCCATCGTCTGGATTGCGCCATCGACGGCCCCCGTCGTCGCCGTCGCGCTCGTCGCCGTCCTCGCCGTTCCGTTCTTCGGCCAACCGCTCCTGCACGAGCGCGACGCCCGGGTTCGTACTCACGTCGGGGGCCTCTCGCGCTTCTATCTCGATTCACTCCTCGGCCTCGTTCCGCTGCGGGTTCATGGTGCCCAAGAGGCGGTGCGTGGGGAGCACCGGGGGCTTCTCCAATCCTGGGCCGAGTCCCGCCTCGCCCTGCAGCGGGTCTCCGTGGGGCTCACGGCGACGCAGTTCGCTCTCGGTTATGGACTGGTGGTGCTCCTCGTTCTCACCTACCTCGGCAGAGGAGGCGATCCGTCGCGCGCTCTCCTTCTCGCGTACTGGGCGTTGAACCTTCCCGTTCTCGGCCTGGAGCTCGTCCGGTTCGTCTGGAGAACGCCGGAAGCGCGAAACGTTTTTCTGCGGGCCACCGAGCCTCTGCGGGCCCCGGAAGAAAAGGAGGTGGCACCGGGAGCCCCGGACCCGGAGCGGACCGAGGGCGTTACCGCCCGAACGCCTGCCGCTCGCGGGATGTCCATCGGTCTCGAAAGCGTTTCCGTTCAGGTGTCCGGCCATTCCCTTCTCCAGGGGATCGACCTCGAGGTCGCCGCCGGAAGCCACGTCGCCATCGTCGGGCGCTCGGGCGCGGGAAAAACGAGCCTCTTCGGCCTCCTTCTCGGGTTTCATTTTCCCGAAGAAGGGAGGGTCTTCCTCGACGGCTCGCTTCTGACGGGCGAGCGGCTCGCCGTCGTTCGGTCGCAGATCGCGTGGATCGATCCCGCCATCCAGATCTGGAACGAAAGCCTCTCCCAAAACCTCCTCTACGGAAACGACGCGCGAGAAGACGGCGTGGAAGAAGTCATGGACGAAGCCGAGCTTCGTTTCGTTGCGGAGTCTCTTCCCGAGGGGCGCGACACGAAGCTCGGAGAGGGTGGCGCTCTCGTGTCGGGAGGAGAGGGCCAGCGCGTTCGTCTCGGCCGCGCCCTCTTGCGAGCGGACGTGCGCCTCGCGCTTCTCGACGAGCCCTTTCGGGGGCTCGAGCGCGGCCGTCGCACCGGGCTACTGAAGCGTGCCCGGGCGCATTTTCGAGACGCGACGCTTCTCGCGATCACCCACGACGTGCGAGAAACGGACGAGTTCGACCGCGTGCTCGTGCTCGATGGGGGCCGCCTCGTCGAAGACGGACGGCCGCAAGACCTCCTCGCCCGAGAGGACTCGGTCTATCGACGCCTGCTCGTGACCGAGAACGAGCTTCAGAGGCTCTGGTCCGACGATTGGCGCCCGTGGCGCATCGAGGGCGGCAGGCTGCTGGAGTCGTCTTCATGAGCGTGGACGTCGACGCAATCGCGTGGCCGCGCGACAGGCTCGGCGAAGGTCTGGCCCGACTCCTGCAGAACGCTGGCTACCCTCCGTCACCGGCGCCGGGCGCGAGCCTTCCTTCCTGGATCGAGCCCGCGGCGGCGGCGCTCGGAGCCGAAGCGTTCCAAACGGCAGTGAGAGGCGAGGACGTCTCGGACTTCCTCCGGCGGCGGAGCCCGGTACTCCTACGTCTCTATGAACAGGAAGGCGATGAGCGCTTCCTCCTGCTTCCCGGTGCCAGGGGGCGATCTGTGCGCGTGCTCCGCCCGAATGGGGAGATCGTTCGTCTCTCCGTCGAACAGACGCGCGACCTCGTTTCCGGAGCCACGAAGCGGTCTGTCGCCCGGGAGACGGACTCCCATCTCCAGAAAACACCTCTCTCCGCAGACCTGCGAGCGCGGCTGCGCGAGCATCTCGTCGGCCACCGACTCCGACAGGAGAAGGTCGCGGAAGCCTTCGTCCTTTCTCCCGGAGCCGCGGCGTCTCTTCTCGAGATGGCGCGCCCGACGCGGCTTCCCGCGCTCGTCGGCATCTTCGCCTCGACCTACGCGCTCGACTACGGGCTCTTCCTCCTTTCGTGGTGGCTCCTCGGTCGTGGTGTTCTTTCGGGACAGATGGATTGGCGCTGGCTTTCGGCCTGGGCACTGCTGTTCGCCGCCATGCTTCCCTTCCGGATGCTCTCCACCTGGTCAGAAGGACGAATCGCCGTCGCCGCCGGCGGTCTTCTGAAAGAGCGCCTCCTCGCGGGGGCGATGCGCCTCGAGCCCGACGAGCTCCGCGCGGACGGCACCGGACGCCACCTCGCCCGCGTCTTCGAGTCCGAAGCTGTGGAGTCGCTCGCCCTTTCCGGGGGGCTCCTCTCCGCCGCCGCCGGAATCGAGCTCTTCATCGCCATCCCAATCCTAGCTTCGGGAGCCGGCGGCATCTTTCACGCGCTCGTTCTCGTCGCGACCCTCGGGGGCTTCGCCCTTCTCGCGCGGAAGTACTTCGAAGAGCGGAGGCGATGGACCGACGAACGCCTCGAGATCTCTCACGAGATCGTCGAGCGGATGGTGGGACACCGGACCCGGCTCGCCCAGGAGCGTCCGGAGCGCTGGCACAAGTGTGAGGAGGAGAAGCATGCCCGTTACGTCGAGCGCTCTCGGAAGGTCGACCGGCTCCAGGCGATCCTCCAGTCTCTCCCGCGGCTCTGGCTTCCTCTCGGCATCTCGGCGCTCTCGGTATCGTTCGCCCGAAGGGGAGCGAGCGTGGAGCTCGTGGCCGTCGGCGTGGGAGGCACGATCCTCGCGTCGCGCTCGCTGACCAAGCTCGTCGACGGCTTCTCCGACCTCCTCGACGCCGTGATCGCCTGGGGCCGGGTGGCGCCCCTGTTTCACGCATCGTCACGAAGCCTTACCGCTGGTGATCCCGTAGTCCCGGAAGGCGCGGGGGCCGGAGCACCACTCCTCGCGTCGAACGACGTCTCCTTTCGCTATCCCGGCAGGGGCGAGCCCGTTCTCGTCCGAGCTTCCTTCGAGCTCGACCGGGGCGATCGCGTGCTCCTCACCTCGCCTTCGGGAGGCGGGAAGTCGACGCTGGTATCGCTCGTGAACGGGCTCCGGAGACCGGATGGAGGAGAGCTCCTTCTCGACGGTCTCGATCGCGAGCGCCTGGGAGCGAGCCGATGGACCCGGCTCGTCTCGACCGCGCCGCAGTTCCACGAGAACCACGTTTTCACCGAGACCTTCGCGTTCAACCTCCTCATGGGGCGGAGATGGCCGCCCGGTCCGGGGGACTGGAAGGAGGCTGAGACGCTATGCCGCGAGCTCGGCCTCGGCGAGCTCCTCGAGAAGATGCCGGGAGGAATGAACCAGCTCGTGGGCGACACGGGGTGGCAGCTCTCTCATGGCGAGAGGAGCCGGCTCTTTCTCGCCCGGGCCCTCCTTCAGGGAGCCGATCTCGTCCTTCTGGACGAGAGCTTCGCCGCCCTCGACCCCGAGAATCTGAGAAGAGCCCTCCTCTGCGCCCGCGAGAGAGCGAAGGCCCTACTTGTCGTGGCTCACGTGTGAGGGAGCTTCCTCATCTGTAGCCTCAAACCCCTGTAGCTTCAGGCCTGCGCGTCGTCACTTTTCTACTCGACTTTGAGGTGTTGACACCGCGCTGGAAAGATCCTACACTGCAGTTTGAGCGTTAAAGTGCGGGGTACATCCTAGGAGAAAAACAGATGAAAGTCAGAAGCAGAATCCAGGCTGGCCCCGGCGACGGGAAGCAGTACTAAGCTTTCCCAGTAAGCACGGTTTTTTAGGTAACGATTTAGGTAACGATAAGGTGGCGCCTTCGGGCGCCACCTTTTTTTTGTGGGTGGTCGCGTCGCTATCGTTCGTCCGCCACCGGTCCTTTGAAGTCGGGTTGTTGAGGCCAGATCCCTAGGAAGGAGTCTTTATACTCGGGCGGGATCTGGTTGGCCATCATCCATTGAACGGCCCTGGTCGCGTCGTCGATCGCCCGCTCGCGCACCCCGTCGTCTTCCTGCACCGCCGCGATGGATGCGAGCTGATAGTCAGCGCGAGCGAGCAGAGGTCGACCCTGGAACCGCGTCGCGAGCGTCTTCGCGTCGTCGATCCGGCGTTGCGCGTCGGCCAGGTTGCCCGAGGCGATCTCACACTCGGCGATGGCGAGGGAAGACTCCGCCTGCACCCGCGGGTGACGGAGTCGTTGCGCTTCGGCGAGCGCGTTCTCGAGGAGTCGCTTTCCCGCCGCCGTTTCTCCCGATGCTACGAGGAGCCGGCCCAGTGCGACCCGAGCACGACCCGCGAGGAGCGCGTCGCCTCCGCGCGCGCTTTGCTCCGCGGCCCGGGATAGAGAGCTGCGGGCGTCTTTAGCCTTCTTGACGGCGAGGGATTGACCGCGAACATAGTAGTAGTATGGACGGCCTTCGAACTCGAGTCTCGGAACGAGCTTCTCGACGACGTCCAGCTGCGCGTCGGCCTTCACATAGTCTCCCATCTCGAACAGCCATTCGGCATACTGCACTCTCGTCGTCGCGAGGTTTCTCCCCTGCTCGCTTTCGAAGAACTCCAGGCCCTTGTTGATCACCTGGAGCGCGTCGGCGTAGCGTCCCTGATCGAGGTAGATGTCCGCCAGCGCAAGCCGAGCGCTCGCGAGATCCCTGGGTCGATCGGTCGCCTCGAGAGGCGGGATGGCTTTCAACAAGGCCTGAATCGCCTCGTCATAGTCTCCGCGGGCCTTCTTGATCTGTCCGAACAGGCTCAAATTGTAACCCTGTTCCGAAGGTACGTTGATCCGGTCGAGGATTGTCTGGGCCCGCTCGAGGTAGACCAACGCATCCACGTAGCGTCCCTCGAGCCGATACACCTCCGCGATGGCATCGATTCTAAAAACCATCTCGGTGTCCTGATTCAGCTCGAATTCGATATCGAGCGATTCCTTGTAGTGCTGGAGTGCTTCATCGAGGCGACCGGTCTCGAGCGCGAGATTTCCCAGGTTGAGCAGGGCGAACGACTCCTTCTCCGGGATGCGAGCTTCCCGTGCCGCGGCCAGGGCTTCCGTCAAGGAAGTCGTGGCCTCGTCGAACTGCCTCAGCGTGCGCTGCGCGATCGAAATGTTGACGAGCGTCGTGATCACACCCTGCTCGTCGCCGGCCTTCCGCCGCGCTTGCAGCGACGTCTCGAAGTGATCGATTGCCCGCTCCTGCTGGTTGGTGCTCCGGTAAGCCACGCCCAGGATGGAGTGAAGCATCCCAAGGCTCTCGGGGTCGTTCTCGAATTGCCCGGACGCCGAGGCTCGTTCCAGAAAGGGAATCGCTTCCTCCGCCCGGTCGAGCGTCACCAGCGTGCGACCCAGCCCCAGAAGCGCCGCGGCGTATCCAGGGTTCGAATCGACCACCGCCTGGTACTTCTCCATAGCGCCCTTGATGTCGCCTTTCGCTTCTCGGGCTCGGGCGAACTCCAGCATCACGTCCGGGTCGCTCGGAAAGAGCTCACTCAGTCTCTTGTACGCATCCAGCGCCGAGTCCGGGTCCCGGTCGATGCGTGCCGCGATCGCGAGAATTCGAAGCCGATCGGCGAGCGGGAGCGACTCGTCGAGCGCTTGCGCCCGTTTGATGCTCTCCTTGGCGGCGGCGGACTCGAGCAAGTTCCAATGCGCCTCCGCGAGTCGGGCGTGGGCCATCGCGTATTTGGAATCGAGAGAGACCGCCTCCTCGAAAGACGCGATCGCCGATTGGTTTCTTCCTTGCTGCAAATCGGTGAGGCCGCGCTGGTACGCCTGGTAGGCATCGAGCGACTTCGTTGCTACGTCGATGAAAGGACGATTCCGTTCGAGGAACGAGTTGGCCTCGAGCTCAGTGGACAACCTTTCAGTCGTCGCATCCACGGCAGAGAATACTTCCGTCGATTTCGACTTGATCGTGACGGGAATGGTTACGCCGCTGCTCGTCTCTCTCAGGGACAGGTCTAGTCGGAGCGTTCCGTCAGACACGACGAAGGTTCCGTGGAGCGTCCAGTCGGCCTTGGCGAGCTCGGCGATGACTCTGAGCGTGCCGTCGTCGAACGCGGATTGGCCGCTCTTTCCCAGATCGTCCAGGATTCGCTCGATGCGATCCGCGCGCAGCGGCCTCAGGGACGCGGACTGGGAGACGTCGGTGATGACCATCTCGGGAATTCCATGCTCCATCCAGTCGAGATCGGCGGTGCCCACGGTGTTGTGAAACGGGAGGATGGCGAGCGTGACGGTGTTGGCAGCGGAAGTCGACGTAGGAACTTTCGAGAACCGGTAGGCTCCCCCGGCCACCGCGATTACGAGGGTGGCGGCTGCCAGCCATCCCCGCCCGCGGACGACGGCTTTCCGAGCCCGCAGCAGCAGCGTCCGGTCGACCTGCTCCCGCTCGATGTCTTGCAGCACTTC
Organism: uncultured Acidobacteriota bacterium; assembly: GCA_963815675.1. GTDB lineage: Bacteria > Acidobacteriota > Vicinamibacteria > Marinacidobacterales > SMYC01 > CAWFHP01. Next base: position 84,554 of record CAWFHP010000004.1, read on the forward strand.
GTCGGCGGTCTTGTAGCGCAGGTCGGGGTCGACCTCCATGAGCTTCAGAATGATTCGCTCGAGATAGGGGGGGATCTCCGCGTTCAGCGTCCGCGGCGCGACCGGCTTCGTCTGGATACGGGCGACGATCTTCGAGATGGGCGTGTCGCCTTTGAACGGGACCTCTCCCGTCAGGAGCTCGTACAGAATGACCCCGCAAGAATAGAGATCGGAGGCGGGGCCGGCGGTCTCTCCTTTGACCTGCTCGGGGGAAATATAGTCGGGGGTCCCCATCATCTCGCCCGAGCCGGTGAGCGTGGCGGTGTCGGCGGTCCGGGCGATGCCGAAGTCCATGATCCGGAGGGCGCCGGTCGAATCCACCATGATGTTGTGAGGCTTGAGATCACGGTGGACGACACCCTGCCCGTGGGCCTCGGCGAGGCCGGAGAGCATCTGCTTCATGAAGGAGATCGCTTCTTTGACGGAGAGCTTCTTCTTCTCACGGAGGACGTCGCGGAGGCTCTGGCCGTCGACGAGCTCCATGGTGAAAAACTTCATCCCCTCGGCTTCGCCGAGGTCGTAGATGCGGACGACGTTCTTGTGGGTGATCTTGCGGGCGAGGACGAGCTCCTGCTTGAAGCGCTTCAGAATCTCCGGTCCCTGGCCCTTTTCCGTGCGGATGGTCTTGAGCGCGACGGCCTTGTCGATCTCGAGGTCGAGGGCCTTGTAGACGCGGCCCATCCCCCCTTCGCCGAGCTTTTCCAGGATTTGATAGCGGTCTCCGAAACGAAAGAGCCGGGGGAGGTCTCCGGTGTACTGGGTGGCCGCCGATGGATGGGTGAAGCCGTTTCCCGAATCCGTGCCCCGCTCGTCGTGGGCAGCCATGGCGACCCCCGCGACCGACATCATCGGGTCGGTCTTTTCATCGGGCGAATGGAATACGTCGACCAGCAACGCCTCGCAGTAATTACACTCGACGCGATCGGAGGCGTTGGCGCGGCCGCAGGACGGGCAATCCACCGGGAGCGACCCCCAAAGGTTTTTTTCGGTTGAAACCTGTTAGATACATTTTATTTTGCGGGTCGATCGCGCGAAAATCAACTCTCGTTTGGAGCGCTAAGTCCGTTCGCGCGATAGAATTCTCGCGTGGCCCTGATCGGACGTGATTTGTCCGCTTGTCGAGCTGCAAAGTGCCGACTTGGCCGGGAGCATGAGCGGCAGAGGGGCAAAATGCCAGGAAGCGATAAGATAGTCAGGCTCCAGGAGTAGAACATGCCCGACGACCGAGAGACCCCGTCCACTGCGCCCCAGAGTCCGGAGGAGAAGCTCCCCCCTTACGTCATCGAAGGCGCGCGCTCGAGCCGCTCCAAGTGCAAGACCTGCCGGAAGAAGATCGACAAGGACATTCTGAGGCTCGGAGTTCTCATCGAGGGTCCTTACGGTATCGGCTATCTGTGGCACCATCTCACCTGCGCGGCGAAGAGACGACTCGACGACGTGGAGGAAGCGTACGCTTCGGAGGCCTGGAAGGAGGCGAAAGTCCCTCCGAACGACGTCCCCTCGATCGAAGAGCTCCGAAAGCTCCATGAGGAGGCCGAGGGGAAGCGACAATCCCGGCAGAAGATTCCGTATGCCGAGGTCGACCCCTCGGGAAGGGCGAAATGCAAGGAATGCGGTGAGATCATGGAGAAGGGAAGCCTTCGGGTGGTGCTCGGGCGCGAAGTAGAGTTCGGCAACCAGTTCCGCACCATGCCCATCCAGGTTCACCCCGCCTGCGTGGCCGTCGCCATCGAGCGAGAGGACTGCAGCACCGAAGCCACGGGCTTCGCCGACGCGATACGGGCGAACAGCCAGGGACTCGATACCGAGCAAACCGCGTCCGTCATCGCAGCGATCGGAGAGCTTGCCGAAGAGGAAGCTCCTCCGTTCTGACGAGGGTCTTCCTCTTGTCCCTCGAAACCGCTCGACGGGTAGCCGAGGTGATCGCTGGAGCGGGCGGCCGGGCTCTCGTCGTGGGCGGGTACGTTCGCGACCGCCTCCTCGGTCTCGAGTCCAGGGACCTCGACATCGAGGTCTTCGGTCTTTCCCCGGAGTCTCTCGAGCGGGTGCTCTCCGAGCTCGGCGACGTCGTCCACGTGGGAAAGGCTTTCGGTGTCTTTCGGGTGAAAGGCCTCGACGTCGATTTTTCCCTTCCCCGCCGGGACAGCAAGCTCCGCTCCGGACACAAGGGCTTCGCGGTGGAGTACGACCCGAAGATGAGCTTCGCCGAGGCCGGGCGACGGCGGGATTCTGACGATGAACTCCATGGGGCTCGACCCGCTCACCGGGGAGATCCTCGATCCTCACGGCGGACGCGACGATATGGCGGCGCGACGGCTCCGGGCGACCGATCCCCGCCACTTCTCCGAGGATCCTCTACGAGGCCTTCGGGTCGCCGTCTTCGCGGCACAGTTCGAGATGTCGGCCGACGACGAGTTGAACGAGCTTGGTCGCTCGCTAGATCTTTCGGAGCTTTCCCCCGAGCGCATTTTCGAAGAGCTCGAAAAACTCCTTCTCCGCAGTCGGAAGCCGTCCATCGGGTTCCGCTTCCTGAGCGAGACCGGGCTCCTGCGTTTTTTCCCCGAGCTCGACGCCATGGTGGATGTGCCCCAGGAGCCCGAGTGGCATCCCGAGGGAGACGTGTTCGTCCACACCATGATGGTTGTAGACGAGGCCGCTTCTCTTCGGCGCGGCGACGTGGACGAGGATCTCGCCCTGATGTTCGCAGCTCTGTGCCATGACATCGGAAAGCCCTCGACGACCGAGCTCATCCGAGGCCGCATCACTTCGCGCGAGCACGATGTGAAGGGCGTTCCGATCGCGATCGCCTTTCTGGAGAGTCTGCGCGCGCCGAAGGAGCTCACGAAGAGAGTCGCCGCCCTCGTGCGCTATCACCTCGCCCCCGCGTTTTTTTATCGCGACCAGGCGGGCGCCCGGGCCTATCGCCGTCTCGCTCGTGAGCTCTCGGCCGCGGACGTGCGGCCCGATCTCCTTCTGCGGGTCGCCGAGGCGGATCACCTGGGCCGAACGACCGAAGACGCGCTCGCGCGATTGTTTCCGGCAGGAGAGCACTTCCAGCAGATGATGGAGTCGCTCTCGCTCGCCGACCAGGCGCCGCGAGACGTCGTCCTCGGACGCCATCTCATCGCCCGCGGCCTCCAACCGGGAACCGACTTCGGTCCGATCCTCGCTCGATGCCGCGACGTCCAGGACGAGACGGGCTGGACGGATCCGGATCGAATCCTCGACCGGGTACTCTCGGAGTCTGGACCGGCGCGCACGTTGTCCTCGTACGACACCTGATCTATCCTCACTCGCGGGAAACGAAAGTAGCAAGAGGTAATCCCATGAAGAAACTCGCGGTTGTGTTCTGTTTTCTTTCTGCGTACGCGTCGGCTTCGATTCGCTTCGCGGTCAGCGTTTCACCAGAGAGAAGCCACGAGCCCCTCGACGGACGTTTGCTTCTCATGATCTCGAACGATCCCTCGAAAGAGCCCCGGTTCCAGATCGTCGACGGACCGGATACTCAGGTTGCCTTCGGGATCGACGTGGAAGGTCTCGCGCCCGGGGCGGACGCGATTTTCGACGACAAGGTTCTCGGCTGGCCCATCGACAGCCTTCGCGATATTCCCAAGGGCCGCTACCGGGTGCAGGCGCTGCTTCACAAGTACGAGACGTTCCACCGGGCCGACGGCCACGTGGTGAAGCTCCCCATGGACCGGGGCGAAGGCCAGCAGTGGAACCTGGCACCCGGAAACCTATACAACGAGCCGGTGGAGATGGAGATCGATCCCGCGGGCAACGCCACCCTCCGCGTCGTTCTCGACAAGGAGATCCCGCCGATTCCGCCCGCGCCCGAGACGAAGTACATCAAGCACATCCGCATCCAGAGCAAGCTCCTCAGTGATTTCTGGGGACGGCCGATGTTTCTCGGCGCCCACGTGCTCCTTCCCGAGGGCTTCGACGAGCATCCGGAGGCGCGGTATCCCTTGATGGTCTATCAGGGCCACTATCCGCACACGCTCAGCGGATTTCGCGAAGAGCCTCCCGATCCGAACCTGAAGCCGGAGTACAGCGAGCGCTTCCGCTGGGAAGGCTACAACCGCACCGAGCAGGAATACGCGTACCAGCTCTACAAAGACTGGACCGCTCCCGGCTTTCCCCGGGTCCTCGCCATCGAGATCGAGCACGCGAACCCCTACTACGACGACTCCTACGCGGTGAACTCGGAGAACCTCGGTCCCTACGGCGACGCCATCACCCACGAGCTCATTCCCGCCGTCGAGAAGAAGTTCCGCGGGATCGGCGAAGGCTGGGCCCGGTTCCTCTACGGCGGATCGACGGGGGGCTGGGAAGCTCTCGGAGTGCAGGTCCTCTACCCCGACGACTACAACGGTTGTTACGCCGCCTGTCCCGATCCGATCGACTTCCGCGCCTATACCGTCGTGAACCTCTATGAGGACCACAACGCGTACTATCTCGATAGCGACTGGAAGAAGACCCCGAGGCCCGGTCACCGGGACTACCTCGGGCACGTGAGCGCCACTCTTCCCGAAGTGAACCGCCGCGAGCTCGTGCTCGGGACGCACAGCCGCTCCGGCCAGCAGTGGGACATCTGGGAGGCGGTGTTCTCACCCGTCGGTGAGAACGGCTATCCCAAGCGGATCTGGGACAAGACGACCGGAGTCATCGACAAGGACGTGGCCGCGTACTGGAAAGAGCACTACGACCTCTCCTACATCATCCAGCGCGATTGGGCGACGCTCGGCAAGAAGCTCGAGGGAAAGATCCACATCTACGTCGGCGACATGGACAACTACTATTTGAACGACGCCGTCTACCTCACCGAGGAAAGGCTGAAGAGCACCAAGGATCCGTTCTACGGCGGCATCGTAGACTACGGCGATCGAGCGGAGCACTGCTGGAACGGGGACCACACCCGCCCCAACGGCACGTCGCGTCTCCGCTACCACCAGATGTTCATTCCAATGGCGGTGGAGCGGATGGAGAAGACCGCGCCTCCGGGTGCCGACTTGAAGAGCTGGCGATATTGACGCTCGAAAGCCGTTTCTGGTAGCGTCGTGTCCAGCTAACCGAAAACCAGGAGAAGGGTCGGGGCCGTGGCAGACGAGCGGCGCGAAAGAAAAAGCGGCCGGGCGTTTTTCTGCAACGAAGTCGAAGTGGTCGGCTACGGTCCCCGGCGCTCGTCCGATCTCAGCGTCGGCGGCATGTTCATCGAGTCCATCGCCGGCTATCCGCCGGGTACGGTGCTCCAGCTTCGGTTCAAGCTCAAAGAGGGGGACCCGATGCCGATCGCCGTCCAGGCGCGGGTGCTGTACTCCGCGAACGGCATCGGCGTGGGATTGGAGTTCCTCGACCTGGCCCCCGACGACCGAATGCGGATCGCGAGACTCGTCAGCGAGTGAGCGCTCTAAGCGGGCCAGAGCGGTACGTCGACAACGCCGCTCGCGACGATAACTCGAAGGGCTTTGTCCTTTGCTAGAAGATAACCGTCGTTGTCGTCTGCGAGCACGGCGATGAGGCAGTCGATCGTGGAGCGGACGGTGATTCCTCGTTTTCAGAGAGCTCGGTACGCGTCGGCGGCCCGGAAGTAGGGCGCGATTCCGGAGGGCTTCAAGAACAAGAGCGCACCGAACAGATTCTGCGAGCTTGCCAGAGGTTTCGTCCTTCTTGAAGCCCTGAAAGACCTCGCTTACCACGACTCCGCAGGTGCAGATTTCTTCCTCGCTCTCGATGAGCCGTTCGAGAGCAAGACCCTCTGGAGAGGTGAACGCGTTGAAGAAATCTGCCCAGACAGAGCTATCGACCAGAACCTTCATCTTGGGCGTCGTTTTCGGAGCTTGTCGATATCACCGGTCCAGGTGGCCTTGCCACGGAACTCCAGCTAACCGCGGACCCTCCGCCGGCGCGCGCGAACTCGCGAAGTGCCTCGTTGATGACCTCCGTCTTGTTCTTGCCGGGAGCTGCGCACATCGCGCTTTCGAGCGCCTCGCCATCGATGTTCAACGTCGTTCTCATGTCTGCACTCGCGTGCAGATATTCTTAACACACTCATCTGCATGCGAGGTATCGAAGACCCGAGCGCGAGCGCCCTTTCGCGCACCCCCCGGGTACCAGGTCATGGCCGTCGCGCTCGACTCTTCGGGAAGCCTTGCGGTGACGGGAGATTCCAAGGGAGTCTTCCGGGTCGGACCGGCAACGGGCGAAGCGCCCCACCTTCTCTTCGGTCAACGTGCGCCCATCTCGGGTGTCGCCGTCGCCCCCGACGGCGGCTTGATTGCGGCACCAAGCGAGGACGGCACCATTCGACTCTTTCCGATGCCGAAGGGACGGCCGCTCCACACGCTGCCGTATTCGGAGCTTCTCGCTCGACTGCGGAATCTCACGAACGTGCGTGTCATCCCCGACGACACCGCGGAGACGGGATATCGGCTCGAGCCAGGTCGGTTCTCCGGTTGGAGGAATCCGCCTCCGACTGATGAGCTGAGTATTCGGCGTACTGGCTAGGCCGGTGGGACTCGACGATAGGCAAGCTCGACCAGGCCCGTTCCCCGGTTGGGTGAATTGCCCGAAGTAGTGAACGGAGAGCTACTCCCGGACCTTCTCGAAGAGCTTGAGCTGGTCGCTGACCCTCCTCGGGGAGGGGCACGGGGTAGTTTCCCGAAAAGCAGGCCGAGCAGTATCGCGCGCTGTCCTCGGCCACCGCCGCGAGAAGACCTTCCTCGGAAAGGTAGCCGAGGCTGTCGGCGTCGATGAAATCGGTGATCTCGGAGACGCTGTACTTCGAGGCGATGAGCTCGTCGCGCCTGGGAGTGTCGATACCGTAGTGGCATGGTCCCGTCGTGGGAGGGGACGAGACGCGGAAATGAACTTCCTTCGCTCCCGCCTGGCGCACCAGGCCCACGATCTTGCGGCTCGTGGTGCCGCGGACGATGGAGTCGTCGATGAGGACGATGCGGCGCCCCTCGATGACCGAACGGACGGGGTTCAGCTTCACCTTCACGCCGAAGTTGCGGATGGACTGCTGCGGCTCGATGAACGTCCGCCCCACGTAGTGGTTCCGGATGAGGCCTAGCTCGAGGGGAAGCCCGGACTCCTGCGAGTAGCCAACGGCGGCGACGACTCCCGAGTCGGGAACGGGAACGACGACGTCGGCATCGGCGGGCGCCTCGCGTGCGAGCTGACGGCCCATCGCGAGACGCGTCTGGTGCACGTCGCGTCCGAAGACCCGGCTGTCGGGCCGCGCCAGGTAGACGTGCTCGAAGATGCAGTGGGCGGGCGGCGCCTCGGGAAAGGGACGCAGCGAGCGGATGCCGTTTCGATCGATCGCGACCATCTCGCCGGGCTCGATCTCGCGGACGTACTCGGCGTCGATGAGGTCGAGGGCACAGGTCTCGGAACAGAGCACGTAGCTCGCTCCGAGCTTGCCCAGGATGAGCGGGCGGAAGCCTCTCGGATCGCGTACGCCGTAGAGGGCGTCGTTGGTGAGGAACAGGAGCGAGAACGCGCCCTCGACGGTGCGCACGGCATCGAAGATGGCGTCGACGCGATCCTCTTGCGTGGACCTGGCGTAGAGATGGAGCAGCACCTCGGTGTCGCTCGTCGTGCGGAAGATCGAGCCTTGCTGGACGAGCCCGTACCGGAGAAGGTGGGCGTTCACGAGATTGCCGTTGTGGCAGACGGCGATCTGGCCGAACTTGCAATCGATGTAGATCGGCTGGGTGTTGGCGTTGGTGTTCGCGCCCGATGTGGAGTAGCGGGTGTGGCCGATGGCGTTCGGGCCGTTGAGCTTCGCGAGAGTCTCGGCAGTGAAGACGTCGGCGACGTAGCCGAGCCGCTTCCGGCTCCGGAAGCCGTCGCTCCCCGACGTCACGATCCCCGCCGCCTCCTGCCCCCGGTGCTGGAGGGCATAGAGGCCTAGGTAGGCGAGACGGGCCGCGTCGGGATGGCCGAAGATCCCGAAGACCCCACACTCGTCTTTGAAGCCACTCATGAGGATAGCCCTTTCTCGATCGCGTTCCACCAGCTCTCGCGAAGAGAAACGACGCCCGTCGCGACCGCGGTCTCGCCGTTCACTCGAATCTCGAGCTCGTCGCCGCCGGTCACTCCCAGCCGGGAGAGGGGAACCCCTGCGTCTTCCGCGAGGCGCTCGAAATCCGCCGCTTTTTCCTGCGGGGCGCTTACCAGTATCCGACTCTGGCTCTCGGAGAACAAGACCCCGTCGGCGTGCCGCGGCGTCTCGACGACGATGCGGGCGCCGAGAGTCTCGCCGAGAGGACCGAAGAGGCATTCGGCGATCGCGACCCCGAGGCCGCCGTCGCTCAAATCGTGCGCCGAGTGCAGGAGGTTCCGTCTGGCCGCGTCACGCACGAGACTCTGGACCGCCGCCTCGGCGGCGAAATCGAGCTTCGGCGGCACCCCGTCGATCCTTCCGTGAACCACCTTCAAGTACTCGCTCGCGCCGAGCTCTTCCGACGTCTCACCGGCGAGAAAGATGAGGTCCCCTTTTTCCTTGAAGTAATGGCTCAGCTTCCTCGTCCGGTCTTCGAGGATCCCGACCACTCCCACGACCGGCGTCGGGAAGATCCCTTCGCCTTCGGTCTCGTTGTAGAAGCTCACGTTCCCACCGGTAATGGGAACGCCGAAAAACTCGCACGCGTCCCGAATGCCGTCGACGACATTCGAGAACTGCCACATGATCTCGGGTTTTTCCGGATTTCCGAAGTTGAGACAGTTGGTGGCGCCCACCGGGAACGCGCCCGACCGCGGCGAGGTTCCGGCAGCTCTCCGCGACCGCGCTCGCGCCTCCGAGGTACGGGTCGAGATAGGTATAGCGGCCGTTTCCGTCGAGGCACATGGCGAGTGCGATCGCGCGTTCCCTTGATCCGAATGACGCCGGCGTCGGAGCCGGGAAGCACGATGGTGTTGCTCCGGACCATGTGGTCGTACTGCTCGAAGATCCAATGCTTGCTGGCGATGGTGTGGCTTTCGAGCATCTTCACGAGCGTCGCTTCGAGGTCGCGAGGCTCTTCGAGCTCGCCGGCGCGAACGGGCACGATCCTGGAGAGATAGGCCGGCTTCACCATCGGCCTTTCGTAGACCGGCCCTTCGTCGGCAAGTGCGCGATTGGGCACCTCCGCCACCTCGCGTCCGTTCGCGACGACGCGCAGCAGGCCGTTCGACGTTACCCTTCCGATGGCGCTCGCATCGAGGTCCCACTTCTCGAAAATCGCCTCGACTTCCCGCTCCCTACCCGCACGGGCCACGAGGAGCATGCGCTCTTGAGATTCCGAGAGCAGAATCTCGTAGGGTGTCATCCCCCGCTCGCGCTGCGGCACCTTGTCGAGATCGATCTCGATTCCCAGGTGCCCCCGCGCGCCCATCTCCGAGCTCGAGCAGGTGAGCCCGGCGGCTCCCATGTCCTGGATGGCCACGAGAGCGTCGGTCTGCATCAGCTCGAGACAGGCCTCGAGAAGGAGCTTCTCGAGGAAAGGGTCGCCCACCTGCACGGTGGGGCGTTTTTCCGACGCTTCCTCGTCGAACTCCGCCGAGGCCATGGTGGCGCCGTGGATACCGTCCTTTCCTGTCTTCGCGCCGACGTAGAACACGGGATTCCCCTCGCCTTCCGCCTGGGCGAGAAAGATACGGTCCGAAGGCGCGATTCCGAGACAGAAGGCGTTCACGAGGGGATTGAGGCTGTAGCAGTCCTCGAAGACCACCTCGCCTCCGACGGTCGGGATCCCCATGCTGTTGCCGTAGCTCGCGATCCCGGCGACGACCCCGGAGAGGATCGAACGGTTTCTCGCCACGCGGAGAGGACCGAAACGGAGCGAGTTCATGAGCGCGACCGGCCGGGCACCCATGGTGAAGATGTCGCGGATGATGCCCCCGACCCCGGTCGCCGCCCCCTGGAACGGCTCGATGAAGGACGGGTGGTTATGCGATTCGATCTTGAAAACGGCGGCCAAGCCGTGGCCGATATCGACGACACCGGCGTTCTCGCCCGGCCCCTGGAGCACGCGCGGCCCTTTCGTGGGCAGGCGCCTCAGGTGCACGCGCGAGCTCTTGTAGCTGCAGTGCTCGGACCACATGACGGAGAACATGCCGATCTCGTTCGCGTTGGGGGCCCGGCCGAGCGTTTCGACAATCCGGTCGTACTCGCCGCGGGTGAGGTTATGCGCTTCGAGGATCTCGTCGATGGAAGCGGCCATGGTGTTTAGGCTCTCTCCTCAATCCAGGCCACGAGGCTCTCGAAGACCCTGCGCCCGTCCGCCGTCCCGAGGTCGGGCTCGTAGCAGCGATCGGGATGGGGCATCAGAGCGACCACGTTGCCCCGCTCGTTCCGGATTCCCGCGATGTTCCGCTCCGCTCCGTTGGGATTTTCGACGTAGCGGAACAGGACGAGGCCGTCTCTGTCCAGACGCTCGAGGGTCTCGTCGTCCGCGTAGTAGTTTCCGTCAGCGTGGCCAATCGGAATCCGCAGCACCTCCCCCTCTGTCAGAGTCGCGGTGAGCGGTGAATCCGTACGCTCGACCCGGAGGCCGACGTAGCGGCAGATGTAGGTCAGGGTGCGGTTCCTGAGCATCGCCCCCGGAAGAAGCCCCGCTTCCTGGAGCATCTGGAATCCGTTGCAGATGCCGACGACCGGCTTTCCCGCTTCCGCCATCTCGCACACCGAGTCCATGACGGGAGAAAAACGAGCAAGCGCGCCCGGGCGAAGGTAGTCTCCGTGGGCGAAGCCTCCGGGAAGGAGAACCGAGTCGTATCCCTCGAGACGATGCTGCTTGTGCCACACGGAATCGGTCGGTTGACCGAGCACGTCCTCGAGGGCGTACTTAACGTCCTCCTCGCAGTTCGAGCCGGGAAACACGCAAACGGCGAATCGCGGCACGTTATTCTCGCTCCATCGTGACCTCGAACACCTCGAGGACGGGGTTCGAGAGGACGCGCGAGGCAATCTCCCGCGCGATGCGCTCGGCTTCGTCTCTCGTCGCCGCCTCGAATCTCGAGCTCGAAGAACTTTCCCTGGCGCACTCCGGTGACGCTCTCGTACTCGAGCTGTCGCAGGACGTTGCTTATCGTCTCGCCCTGCGGGTCGTGCACCGCTTCCTTGAGTCGTACGATGACGTTCGCTTTCCTAGAAGGCACTTTCTTGGGAGGCATCGAATCTTTCCGAATACCCGCCGATAGATGGCGTTGACGTGCTCCATCTGCCGGCCGAGGTCGAAGGCCCGGTCGAGCTCCTGCTCGCTGAGCCACTTTTGGGTGTCGGGGTCGGCTCCCAGGAGCTCGCGGAGCGTACCCTTCTTCTGCCACACGGCCATGGCGTTTCTCTGCACGATTCGATAGGCGTCCTCGCGGGAGAGACCCTTCTTCGCGAGCTCGAGAAGTACCTGCCCGCTGAACACCAATCCCTTCATGGAGTCGAGGTTGTCTCGCATCTTGTCGGGATAGACCAGGAGCTTGTCGAGGACGCCGGTCGCGCGCCTCAGGATGTGATCGGTGAGGATGAAGCTCTCGGGCAGTATCATGCGCTCGGCCGAAGAGTGCGAGATGTCGCGCTCGTTCCAGAGGACGACGTTCTCGAGGGCGGCGAGGAGATTGCCACGCACGACGCGAGACAGGCCGGAGATTTGCTCCGAGACGACGGGGTTCCTCTTGTGGGGCATGGACGAAGAGCCCTTTTGCTTTTCGGAGAAGAACTCTTCGACTTCCCGGATCTCGGTGCGCTGGAGGCTCCGTATCTCGACCGCGATCTTGTCGAGAGTGGTGGCGACGATGGCGAGAGCGGCCATCGCCTCGGCGTGACGGTCCCGTTGCAGCACCTGGGTCGAGATGGGGGCGGCCGCGAGCCCAAGCTTCCGGCAGAGCTTCTCTTCGATTACTGGAGGTAGATGCGCGAAGGTCCCGACGGCTCCCGAGAGCTTTCCCACCGCGACCATCGTGCGGGCGTGCTCGAGCCGCTCCCGGTTCCGCTCCATCTCGGCGTACCAGAGAGCGAGCTTCATGCCGAAGGTCATCGGCTCGGCGTGGACCCCGTGGGTGCGGCCCACCATTACCGTCTTCTTGTGCTCGAAAGCCCGTCGCCGCAGCACTTCCATGAGCTCGGCGACGTCTCGCAGGATCAGGTCCATGGCGTCGCGCAGGCGTATGCCGAGGGCGGTGTCGACGACGTCGTAGCTGGTCAGTCCGAAGTGGATGAAGCGCCCCGCCTCACCGACGTTCTCGGCAAGCGCCTGGGTGAAGGCGACGACGTCGTGCTTCACCTCTTTTTCGATCTCGTCGATGCGCTCGATCGAGTAGGAGGCCTTGTCGCGGATCTCCCTCGCGGCCGCCTGGGGAACGATCCCCTCTTCCGCCATGACCTCGCAGGCGGCGACCTCGACTTCGAGCCAGGAGTCGAACTTCGCTTCCTCGCTCCAGATGCGGCCCATTTCGGGATGAAGGTAGCGATCGGTCAGCATGATTCGAACGCGAGCACTCCCTGGGCTCGCTCCTCGTGATGGATCGGTTTCGCCTCGGTGAGACGGAGGAGAGGCGTCGGCCGATCGGGATAGGTGAGATGAACTCTCGGGACGCGTCCGCCCCTCTTTTGGAGCGCTTCGAAACAGCAGTCGAGGGCCAGCTTCTCGTGGTTGTTGTTCTGCGACAAATGGGCGAGGAAGAGGTGGCGGACCGCGTCGGGGAGTCGATGCTCGAGATAGTGGGCGAGCGCGTCGTTGGAGAGGTGCCCGAAGCGGCTCCCCACGCGATGCTTCAGGGAGTCGGGGTAGTCGCTCGCGCGAAGCATCTCGATGTCGTGGTTCGACTCGATGAGAATCGCCGCGCATCCACGCAGACCGGTGGCGACCTCCTCGGATACGTGGCCGATGTCGGTGACGTGGCCGAAGAACAGCCGGCCCCGGCGGAGTCGGAATCCTACGGGGTCGGCGGCGTCGTGGGGCGTCGGGAACAGGTCCACGGTGAGCCGTCCGAGCTTGATGCTGGAACCGGAGCGCACCCGAACCCACTCCACCGGGTGTTTTTCGGGCTGGAGCTTGGGAATGAGTCGGAACGTTCCCTCGGTGGTGTAGAGCGGCACCTTGTGCCGGGCGCAGAACCGCCAGGCGCCGCGAGCGTGATCTCCGTGCTCGTGGGAGAGGAGTACGCCGTCGATATGGCGGGGAGAGACTCCGAAATGCCGCAGTCGCTTTTCGATCTCGCGACAGGCGAGACCGGCATCGAGGAGGAGCCTTACCGAGCCGTCGGAGACGAAGGTAGCGTTCCCCGTGCTTCCACTTCCCAGAACGGAGATGTGAAACTCAGGCAACCAGACTCTCCGGGATGCCCTGGAAGAGAGATACTCTTCCGAGCACGGTCAAGGCCAGCGGTCCGCGGCCGAACATTTCTTCCGCCAGCTCGAGCACATCGGAGGACCGGACGGCTTCGATTCCGGCGAGGGTCTCGTCGACGGTCAGGTAGCGGCGGAAATACATCTCCTGGCGCGCGAGCTGCGACATGCGGGCGTTGACCGACTCGAGTCCCATGAGAATGCTTCCGCGAAGGTGATCCTTCGCTCGCTGGAGCTCGGCGTCTCCCACCGGCTCGGCTTTGATCCGTCGAATCTCCTGGAGCAGGAGCTCCAGCACCCGGGGCACGTTCTCGGGCTCGGTTCCCGAATACACCGAGAACTGCCCGACATCGGAATAGGCGCTCAGGCTGGAGAAGATGGCATAGGCCAGTGCATGCTCTTCCCGCACGACCTGAAAGAGTCTCGAGCTCAGGTTGCCCCCGAGAACGGCGTTCAGAACGTAGGCAACGTGGCGGCGGGGAGAAGCCTGGGCCGGAGCCTCGCAGCCGAGAACGATGTGGGCGAGCTCCAGGTCCTTCTCCTGCAGATGAACCTGGGGAGAGACGCGAGGCGGATGGGTGACGAGGCCGTCGGGAGGCGTCACGAGACGGGAGAAGTGCTCGTCGATGAGCTCGAAGAATCCCTCCGCTTCCAGATTTCCCGCCGCCGACACGATGAGATTGCTCGGGGCGTAGGTCTTGCGAAAGAAGCCGAGAAGATCGCCACGCTGGAAGCGGGAAACGGTGTCGCGGACGCCCAGGACCGGACGGCCCAGTGGATGGTCGGGCCAGAACGACTCGACGAACAGATCCTGGACCACCTCGTCGGGCGTGTCTTCGACGCTCTTCATCTCGTCGAAGATCACCTTGCGCTCGCGCTCGATCTCTTGGGCGTCGAATCGGGGAGCGATGACGATGTCGGCGAGGAGGTCGACGGCCCGAGGAACGTGCTCGTCGAGCACCTTGGCGTGGAACCCCGCATACTCGTGGGAAGTGAACGCATCGGTCTGCCCGCCGATGGAGTCCATTTCCTGGGCGATCTCGGCCTGGGTGCGCCGCTCGGTGCCCTTGAACACCATGTGCTCGAGAAAGTGGGCCAGTCCTCCTTCCTCCTTCCGTTCGTGGCGGCTTCCGCGGCGGATCCAGACCCCGACCGCGACCGAGCGGACATGAGGTATCGTCTCCGTGAGAACGGTGAGGCCGTTCGCGAGGACTTTCTTCCGAAACATCGGAGAGCGCTGAGCGTAGCACAGGGTGATCGAACCGGTCAAAGAAACCGCCGTGCTAGGATCCATCATGAATTTGTTCGGGCTCGATCGATCCGAGCTGGAGCTCGAGATGGAAGGGCGGGGGCTTCCCGCCTTCCGTGGCCGGCAGATCTATCGAGCCCTTTACGCCCGCGGAGTCGATTCCTTCGACGAGATGACCGACCTTCCCAAATCGCTGCGGGAGACCTTGTCGTACGACTACCAGATCCGCCGTCCGGCGCTCGCCCACCAGCATGTCTCCCGGGACGGGACCATCAAGCTGCTTCTCGCGCTCGAGGACGGACGAAACGTCGAGTGCGTCTACATCCCCGAGACGGCACCTTCGGAGCGGCATACGTTCTGCCTCTCGACCCAGGTGGGCTGTCCCCTCAAGTGCAGCTTTTGTTTTTCCGGAACCATCCGCTTCGAAAGGAATCTCACACCGGGAGAGATCCTCGGCCAGTTGCTCGTGGCGCGGAGGAGCCTGCCCCATCCGCCCCAACGCTCCAACATCGTATTCATGGGAATGGGAGAGCCGCTTCTGAACTCGGCATCGGTGCTGAAAGCCATCTCCGTTCTGAGCGACGACGCGGCTTTCTCCGTTTCTCCGCGGCGCATCACGGTATCGACCGCGGGCCTCGTCGAAGAGCTTGGACAATTCGTCTCCAGGGCGCCCGCCGTCGGGCTCGCCATCAGCCTCCATGCCACGACCGACAAGCTGCGGAACCGGATGATGCCCATCAATCGAAAGCATCCTCTCGAAGAATTGATCGCGGAAGCCCGAAAGCTCCCGATCCCGAAGAGACGGCGCATCACCTTCGAGTACGTCCTGCTCGGTGGGGACAACGACAGGCCCGAGGACGCCCGAAGGTTGGCGTCGCTCCTCTCCGGAGTCCAGGCGAAGGTGAACCTCATCAGCTATAACCCCTGGCCGGGCTCGCCCCATCGCCGCTCCAGCCCGGCGGCGACGACGCAATTTCTCGAGATCCTGGCGAGCGCGGGGTTGACGGTGAGCTTGCGGCGGAGCCGGGGCGACGACGTCCTCGCCGCCTGTGGCCAGCTCGCGAACCAGTCCCCCTGACAGAAGTAAAACTAGGGACAGGCACTCATTTTACGAAAAACGTAAAAAGCGTGCCTGTCCCTAATTTCCTTGATTCTCTAACTCCTGCGAGGCTTTTTCGACTTCGCTGGCTTTTTTCTTGCGCCAGGCTTCGAGCTTCGCTCTCACGGCGTCGTCGGTCGTGGCGAGGATCTGAGCGGCGAGGAATCCGGCGTTTCTCGCGCCGGGCTTTCCAATGGCCATCGTCGCGACGGGGAAGCCCGCTGGCATCTGCACCGTCGCGAGCAGAGCGTCGAGGCCCGCGAGAGGAGTCGCGGCGAGAGGAACGCCGATGACGGGGAGGTGGGTGCGCGACGCGAGCGCTCCCGCAAGGTGGGCCGCGGCGCCGGCTCCGGCGATGAGCACGCGGACGCCTCGACCCGCCGCTTCGGAAGCGAGCTTCGCCGCCCGCTCCGGCGTCCGGTGCGCGGAGTAGATCCCCATCTCGTACGGGATCTCGAGATCGCGCAGCACGGCGGCCGCTTCCCCCATGACCTCCTTGTCGGAGGTGCTGCCCATCACGATGACCACTTTGGAAGACGATGCTTTCGCCAAGATTCCTTCAGCCTCCTGCTAGAGCCGGGCCAGAGCGTTCTGCCCGATGTCTTTTCGAAATTGACGGCCCTCGAAGTGAATGCGCTCGACGCCGGCGTAAGCCCGCTCGACGGCGACTTTCGGATTCTGGCCGAGCCCGGTGACGGCGAGAACCCTTCCGCCGTCGGTGACGAGCTTGCCGCCTTCCATCTTCGTGCCGGCGTGGAAGACGTAGGTTCCCTCCGCGATCTCGACCTTCCCGTCCTCGAGCCCGCTGATCTCCTTCCCGGTTTCGTACTTTCCCGGGTAACCTCCCGAGGCGAGCACCACGGACACGGCGGGGTCACGGGTCCATTCGAGCTTGTGCTGGCCAAGGTGCCCATGGCTCACCTCCATGAGGATGGGGAAGAGATCCGACTTCAGCCGCGGCAGTATCGCCTGGGCTTCCGGATCCCCGAGCCGCACGTTGAACTCGAGCACCTTGGGGCCCTCGGCGGTGATCATGAGACCGCAGTAGAGGAGGCCCTGATACTTCCGTCCTTCGGAAGTGAGGCCGGAGATGGTGGGATGCACGATGTCCTTGACGATGGCCTTGAGCGTCTCCCCGTTCAATATCGTTGCCGGGCAGATCGAGCCCATGCCTCCGGTATTGGGCCCCTGATCGCCGTCATAAGCCCGCTTGTGATCCTGGGCGGCGACGAGAGGAAGAACGTTGTGGCCGTCGGATAGCGCGAAGAAAGAGACTTCCTCACCCTGTAACAATTCTTCGAGAACCAGTCTCGTGCCCGCGCTTCCCAGCTGTCGGCCCTCGATGAGCTTTTTCGCGACCTCGAGCGCCTCTTTCTGGGTCTCGATAATCGAGACCCCTTTGCCCGCGGCGAGGCCGTCCGCTTTCATCACCAGCGGAAGACCGATCTCGTTGCCGTGGAGTACGGACTTCGCTTCGTCCATGCTGCTGACGACGTGGTATCGCGCAGTGGGGATCTTGTGGCGCTTCAGGAAGTCTTTGGCGAACGCCTTGCTGCCCTCGAGCTCCGCCGCCGCACGGTTCGGCCCGAACACGGCGAGACCGCGGCGCTGGAACTCATCGACCAGGCCCAGAATGAGGGGAAGCTCCGGACCCACGACGGTGAGCCCGATGGAAAGCTTCTCCGCGAAGTCCGCGAGCTCGACGATATCGGAGGGATCGATGGGAACGCAGTCGGCCAGAGCCCGGATTCCGGCGTTGCCCGGAGCACAAAAGACTTCTGTCACTTCGGGGCTCTGCCGGAGCTTCCAGACGAGGGCGTGCTCTCGCCCGCCTCCTCCGACGACCATGACTCTCAACGGGCGTCTCGTCTCGAGAGTGCGAAAGTCAAAGCCAAAGCTATCAGCAAGTTACGCTTACTCGACAAGCCCGTCGATTATCCCATAGACGTCGAGAAAGTGTCAACCACGGTGCGGACGGATCTTTCCGAGATAGATTCCGTTTGACAGAGTTAAGTTCGTTCCCTATAGTGATTTCGACCGAGCGGGCCGAGACGCCGCCCCATCGCTTCCGCTGCAATTCACCCCGACAGCCGATTCGATGCAGGGGGACGCGTGCCCGCATACGGACTCTTACGCCAGGAAGGGAGGTGCAAGAGATTGGCAGAGATCAGAATCCAGGACAACGAGTCGATTGAGAGCGCTTTGAGACGCTTCAAGCGCAAGGTGCAGCAAGAAGACATCATCAAGGAAATCAAGAAACACTCGTACTATATGAAGCCTGGCGATAAGCGGCGCGCCAAGCAGGCACTTGCCCGGAAACGGCAGCGAAAAAAGCAGCGCCGCGAGCAAACCGACTAGCCGACCAGGCGAGACGATCTTTCCGCGGCCATCGCTTCTCTTCGCGGCTAAGGAGCCTGAAGGGAAGTGATGGCCGCAACGTTCACGATGTCCTCGACGCTGCAGCCGCGCGACAGGTCGTTGGCCGGTGCCCGGAGGCCCTGAAGGACAGGGCCGATGGCCGAAGCGCCCCCCAGTCGCTCGACGAGCTTGCAGGCGATGTTTCCGGAGTTCAAATCGGGGAAAATGAGGGTATTCGCATAACCCGCGACCTTGCTGCCCGGAGCCTTTCGGCTCCCCACCTCGGGGACGATCGCGGCGTCGGCCTGCAGCTCTCCGTCCGCGGCGAGTGCAGGCGCTCGGATCTCGAGCGTCTTCGCCGCCTCGACGACCTTCCGGACGTGGGGGTGATCAGCGCTCCCCTTGGTGGAAAAGGACAGGAGCGCGACTTTGGGCTCGACGCCGAGGAAGAGCCGGGTGTTGGACGCGGCGAGGAGCGCGATCTCGACGAGCTCGGAGGAGTCGGGATCGGGAAGGACGGCGCAGTCGGCAAAGATGTACTGGCCGCGCTCGTCGGGAAAGCTCATGAGAAAGAAGCTCGAAACCCGCCGGATGCCGTCCTGGGTGCCGAAGACGCGAATGGCGGGACGAAGCACGTTCGCGGTGCTGTTCCGGGCTCCGGCGACGTAGCCGGCCGCGTCTCCGGAGGCGACCATGAGCGCACCGCAATAGAGGGGGTCGAGAGCCTGTTTGCGGGCCTCGTCTTCGGAAACGCCCTTGTGCCGGGTGAGCTGGTGAAGCCTTTGACCATAGGAATCGGCTCGAGAGCGGGGAGAGACAATCTCCACGTTATCGAGCTTCTCGACGGAAAGGCCGGAGGTGCGAAATGCTTTCTGGATTTCGTCGGCCTCGCCCACCAGAACCGGCTCGGCCACTCCACGAGCCCGCATCTCGAGAGCGGCTGCGAGGGTACGGGGCTCGGTCGATTCGGGCAATACGATGCGCCGACTCCGGCTTTTGGCCCTTTCCTGGAGGTTCGAGAGAAAGCGATCGGCCATCGGGGGTGGAGTCTAGCATAGGACCGACATAACTGACTTACGCTCAAAAGGTTTGACAGAATTCACGGGAGTGTGATAGTTCTGAACGGCTTCAAAATGAAGCCGTTTAGTCCCGGTGTCTAGGAGGAACTCGTAGAGATGAAAATCGAGGAAAGAGCAGTAGGTGGTGTCACCATTCTTGGATCTCCAGGGCAAGATGCTGATCGGTGAAGGTGACGAGCTGCTGCGCGAGAAGATCAATCAATTGGTCGAGAACGGGACCGAGAAAATCGTTTTGAATCTTGCCGAAGTTCCCTACGTCGATAGCGCCGGCCTGGGAGAGATCGTTCGCTGCTACACTACGGTGAGCCGTAAGAACGGGAAGCTCAAGCTGCTCAATTTGACGAAGCGGATTCACGACCTGCTCTCGATCACCAAGCTTTTGACCGTCTTCGAGACGTATGACACAGAGGAGGAAGTGGTCAACAGCTTCGGCCAGGCCGGATGACCGGACGAGCAGGATAGAAGCACGAGCCATTTCGCGCCTCCGGGCCCGTAGGAATCGACGCTGGTGTTCGTCTTTCGCCAGCTGAAACAGCTGCTCATTTCCTTACGCCCGCACCAGTGGACCAAGAATTTCGTCGTACTCGCCGCTCTGCTGTTCGCGGAGCGTCTGTTCGATGTTCCGTCCCTGGTGGCGGCTTTCGGCGCGTTCTTCGTGTTCTGCGCGCTTTCTGGCGTGGTCTATCTGGTCAACGACCTCTCAGACCTCGAACAGGATCGGCGCCATCCGGTCAAACGGAGCCGGCCGCTCGCTTCCGGAGCCTTGTCGCCTACTTTCGCCAAATGGGCGGGCTTGGTTCTCGGGCTGGCCGCGTTCACGCTGGCCTTCGTTCTGAGCCCTGCTTTCGCGTCGATCGCAGCGCTCTACGTCGTCCTCATGACGACCTATTCGTTCGTGCTCAAGAACGTCGTCGTTGTCGACGTTCTCGTTGTTGCTCTCGGTTTCGTGCTGAGGGCCATCGCGGGTGCGGTAGCCATCCACGTGGCCTTCAGCAATTGGCTCTTGATATGTACCTTGTTGCTCGCGTTGTTTCTCGCCCTCGCCAAACGGCGTCAGGAGTTGACGCTTCTGGCCGGCGGTGCGGCCGAGCATCGGAAAATCCTGGGAGAGTACAGCCCGTATCTGCTGGATCAGATGATTGCCGTGGTAACGGCCTCAACCGTGGTCTCCTACGCGCTCTATACGCTGGCTCCGGAGACCGTCGAAAAGTTCGGCACCGACCGACTCGTATGGACCCTTCCTTTCGTTTTGTATGGGATTCTTCGTTACCTGTACCTCGTACATCAGAAGGAAGAGGGGGGGAACCCCAGTAAGGTGCTCCTCAACGACAGGCCGATTCTCGTGACCGTGGCGCTATGGGCGGCGACTGTGGTCACGCTGATCTATCACGGACGCGAATCGAGCTAATCTCTCCCCGAACGACTAACCGCCCAGTTTCGTGAAAACGCGAGTGCAGGAACCGGCCGCCTGCACCTCTAGAGGTAGGAGCCGAAAGCACTCGCGACGAGGAGGCCTATGTCTACCTTCAGCTCGAAGGGAACGGACATCGACGTCGAGGCCATCATGGCCAATATCCGGAGGAAGATCGACGAAAAGAGGAAAGGGCTCTACACCGAGGACGAGGTCCGCGAGATCGCGGAGATGAAGCTCGATGCCATCCTCGATGCCAGCGAGTTCAACAGCGACTTCGTCACTGCTTTCCGTGCCCGCGACGAGAAGTGGAATTACAGCTTCAACCCCGAGACGATCTACGCCTCGTCGCATGGCGGCGGTGGCGGGCTCATTCGTCTCGCCAGGCGTCTCTTGAATCCGGTCTTGAAGCTCTTCTTCAACCCCAACCCTATCATCAGCGCCCTGTCACGCCAGTCGGACCTGAACCGCTATTACGTGCTCCTCTTGCACAATATGGCGCAGGAGCTGACCCGCGCGAACCTCGAGCTCACCAATATGAAGGCGCGCCTCAGGACTCTCGGAATTCGCGTCGACTTCCAGGGAAAGCGCGAGAAAACCCTCGAGAGGGTCGCGCTGCCGTCTCGCGAGGCCTCCTCGTCGGGCAGAACGGAGCGCGGCGAGACGAGCGGGGAACGCCAGGACCGCGGCGGCGATCGAGATCGCGATCGAGACCGAGGCGAGCGCCAGGACCGCGGCGACCGCGATAGGGATCGGGATAGAGAACGCGGAGACCGTGGAGACCGGGGCGAGCCCGGCGAACGTGGCGATCGAGATCGCGATCGTCGCGATCGTTCGGATCGCGGACGAGGTCGAGGCCGTCGTTCGTTCCGTCGTCGTCGCGGCGGCGGTGGCGGTGGCGGCGGCTCCAACCGTGGCGACGGTGGCGGCGGTGGCGGCGGTCGGCCGAGCGGAGGCCGCTCCGGCGGGGGCTCCGGTTCCCGAGAAGGAAACGGTGGCAACCGAAGCTGATGCAGGTTCGGCCTTTCCGCCTTCGCCCTTCGGGCTTCGGCGCGACAAGCCTAGGCTCGCCGAGCCCGGTCAAAGAAGCGAAGCCGGCGACGCGGCCCGGACGGAAGCGCCCTCCCGGCCCTTACGACTCGCTCTCGTCGTTCAGCGCTATGGTGAGGACGTCAACGGCGGTGCGGAGTATCACTGCCGGCTGATTGCGGAACATCTGGCCCGTGCTCACCGGGTGGAAGTGTTGACTTCCTGCGCGCGGGACTACATCACCTGGGCGAACGAGCGGACCGCGGGGCTCGAGCGCGTGAACGGAGTTCCGGTGCGCCGGTTCAAGGTCAAGAAGCCCCGCGACCCGGACCGCTTCGGACGGTTGTCCCAGAAAGTGTTCCTGGGTCGGCACACGCGGGAAGAAGAGATCCTCTGGCTCCAGGAGCAGGGTCCCTTCTCGCCCGCTCTGCTTCGGCACGTGAGCCGGCATGCGGTCGACTACGATTACTTCCTCTTCTTCAGCTATCGGTACTACCACTGTTACCACGGCGTTCGCGCGGTACCGCGAAAAGCCATCCTCGTTCCCACCGCGGAGAGGGATGACGTGATCTCTCTCTCCATCTTCCGGGACTTGTTTCGTCTTCCCCGCGCCATCGTCTACAACTCCATCGAGGAGCGAAGCATGATCTGGGAGGCCTCGGCAAACCAGAAAGTGCGGGGTGAGGTCGTGGGCGTCGGCTCGGAAGTCCCCGACTCCGCCGACGCCGATACCTTCCGGAAGAAATTCGGAGTCTCCGGTCCCTACTTCGTCTACGTGGGGCGCGTCGATCCCAACAAGGGTTGCAGGACGCTCTTTCACTACTTCCGCCGCTATCGGGAGGAGACCGGCTCGCGGCTCGAGCTCGTCCTCGTGGGCGGAAAACAGATGGAGATTCCCGACGAGCCCGCCGTCCGCTACCTCGGCTTTCTCCCCGAGGCGGAGAAGTGGGCCGCTATCGCGGGGGCGGAAGTTCTCGCGATGCCGTCCGAGCTCGAGAGCCTCTCCATGGTCACGCTCGAGGCCTGGGCACTCGGAAAGCCGGTGCTGGTCAACGGCAAATGCGAGGTTCTTCGTGGACAGTGCCGTCGATCGAACGCCGGCCTGTATTTCGACGACTACTACGAGTTCAAGGAAGCGCTGGCTCTGCTGGAGGTGAGTCCGGAGCTGCGGGAGCGGCTCGGAGCCAACGGACGGGAGTTCTATCATCAGCACTATCGCTGGGACGTGATCGAAGGCAAGTACCATCGCCTTCTCGCCGCACTCCAGCAGGAGGATCGCTCCCGCGCCGAGACCCCGACGAAAGGCTTCTTTTCCCGGTTCGCGCGCCTTTCGCGCTTTGCGCAGCGCGCGCACTTGTTCGGGTAGCGGGATGCAGATCCATCAGATGCTGGCGGCGCTCTCGTACGGAGATGCGATTGGAAACGAGGCTCTCCGCATTCAGCAGATCCTGCGAGACGAGGGCTTCGATTCGGAAATCTTCGCCGAGTCCGTTCATCCGGAGACGGCGGGCCGCTCCCGGAAGCTCTGGGACTATCGAAACGTCTCCGGGCCCGACAATCTCCTCATTCTGCATTTTTCCATCGGTGCCGGAGTCAGCACGTTCGCGTACCATCTCCCCGACCCGATTCTTCTCGTGTACCACAACATCACTCCCGCGAGATGGTTTCAGACCTTTCATCCTCACCTCGCCGGGCTTTGCTACCACGGTCGCCGCGAGCTTCAGGCGTTCGTTCCCCGGGTGCGCCTCGCCCTCGGTGATTCGGAGTTCAACCGGGCGGAGCTCGAGGCGGTAGGCTTTCACCCTACCGGGGTCCTTCCCTTGCTTCTCGACCCCGACAGGCTCGCTCAACCTCCCAACGAGGTCGTTCTGGAGATGTTCGACGACGACAAGACCAATTTCCTCTTCGTGGGCCGCGTCATTCCCAACAAATGCTTTCACGACCTCATCAAGGTATTCGCGTTCTACCAGAAGTTCATCGACCGCAACTCGCGGCTCCTGCTGGTCGGCGAGTGGGTGGGCTTCGAAAAATATCACGAGTCGCTGGTGAGGATGGTGGACGAGCTCCAGCTCGAGGACGTCCTTTTTACCGGCCACGTGGACGACGACGATCTCGCGGCCTACTACGAGGTCGCCGATCTCTTTCTCTGCATGAGCGAGCACGAGGGCTACTGCGTTCCCCTCATCGAGGCGTTTCGGTTCGGAGTGCCGGTGATGGCGGCCGACGCCGGCGCCGTTCCCGAGACCCTCGGGGGGGCCGGCATTCTGATACGGGAGAAGCGAATCGACGAGATCGCTCTGCTCGCTCACGCCATCGTCACCGATGAAGAGCTTTCGAGAAAGATCGTGCAGGCCCAGGATGGTGTCGTCGCCCGGATGGACCAGCGGGACAATCGCGCGCTCTTGATGGGGTTCGTCAAGCAGGCGGCCGAGCTCGAGACGGTCAGGAGCTGAAGTTGCGCGTCGACCAATGGCTTCCTGCGGCACATCGAGGCGATGCCATCGGGGACGAAGCGATCTGTATCCGCGATACTCTGAGGCAAGCGGGGATTTCGAGCGAGATCTACGCGCTCGACATCGACGAGGATGCGGAGTCCGACGTCGCCCCATGGGAGGACCGGCGAGAGAACGACGTCACTATTCTCCACTACGCCCTTCCGTCCCCCTTGACCCGAGCCTTCGCCGAGACCAGGGCGAAGCGGGTGCTCGTGTACCACAACATCACTCCACCGGAGTTCTTCTTCCGGCTCGACGACGAGCTCGTCCGGATCGCGAGCCGCGGACGCGAGGAGCTCCGGAGCCTGGCGGGAGCCACCGAGCTCGCCCTGGGGGACTCGGAGTTCAACCGGGAAGAGCTCCAGAGATTGGGATTCGAGAAGACCGGTGTGCTTCCCATTCTCATCGACTTCGAGCCCTATCTCGAGCGCGAGCCGAGCGCGGTCGTGGAGGAAATGCTCGGCGACGGACGAGCGAACTTTCTCTTCGTGGGCCGGGTCTATCCCAACAAGCGGTTCGAGGATCTGGCGAGGCTCGCCTTCTTCTACAAGAAATACGTTTCCGAGAATTTTCGTTTCCTCCTCGTGGGCAAGGCGGGTAGGATGGAGCGCTACCAGCAGTCGGTTCAGGCGCTCGCGGACCGCTGGGGTCTCCGGCCGAGCGAGTTCTGGTTCACGGGGCACGTGTCGTTCGAGGATTCTGCTCGCTTGCTACGCCTCGTCCGACGTCTTCATCAGCATGAGCGAGCACGAGGGTTTCGCGGTGCCCCTCGTCGAATCGATGCTCTTCGAGGTGCCGATTCTCGCCTTCGCCGCCGGCGCGGTCCCCGACACGCTGGGCGGAGCGGGCGTACAGTTTCACGAAAAGAATTACGAGGAGTTGGCCGAAATGGCCCATTTACTTGCGACCGACGAAGACTTGAGAGAAAGAGTGATCCGAGCGCAGCTCGAAAGGCTCGAGCGCTTCGCGCCCGAGCGGGTGCAGTCGGATCTACTGGCGTTCATCGAGGAGGTGTGCGCGTGAAGCTCGCGTTCATCGTTCAACGATACGGGAAGGAAATCCTCGGAGGCTCGGAGGCTCTGGCCCGGCAGCTAGCGGAACGGCTCTCCCGCCGCCACGAGGTCACGGTGCTCACCACCACCGCCAAGGACTACATCACCTGGAAGAACGAGTACGAGCCTGGTGAGGAAAAAGTCCGGGGCGTGCGGGTCATGCGTTTCCCCGTCGAGGGAGAACGAAATCTCGAGGAGTTCAACAAGTTCTCCGAGGAGGTCTACAAGGGGCAAACGACGAAAGAGCAGGAGCTGGAATGGATCCAGCGCCAGGGCCCGGTGACGCCGGCGCTCGTCGACTACCTCAAAAAGGAGCACGAACGTTTCGACCTCGTTGTCTTCTTCACCTACCTCTACTATCCGACTTACTACGGACTTCAGGTGGCTCCCGAAAAGAGTATCCTCGTTCCCACCGCGCACGACGAGCCGCCGCTTCGGCTCGGGATATTTCGCGAGATGTTCCAGCTCCCGAGCTCCTTCGTCTTCAATACCGAAGCCGAGGAAGTGCTCGTGCTCGAGCGCTTTCCGGTTCACAAGAAGATGCGCGAGACCATCGGAATGGGGATGGAGCTTCTCGATCAGCCCGACGTTCACAGTTTCCGGAGAAAGCACGATATCCCCGGAAAATATCTTCTCTACGCCGGCCGCATCGACGCCGGAAAGGGAATGGAGGAGCTCTTCCGGTACTTCGATTTCTACAAGGAAGAGCACCCTGGCTCGGGCAACCTTCAGCTCATCCTGATCGGCAGGCTCGGGATGAAGCTTCCAGCGTCGAGCTCGATCCGCTATATCGGCTTCGTGGACGAGGGTGACAAGCTCTCGGCCATGGCGGGTGCGGTGGCCGTCGTGCAGCCCTCTCGGATGGAGAGTCTGTCGATTGTCACCCTCGAGGCCTTTTCGGTGGGGACTCCGGTGATCGTGACCGCGGCCTCGCGCGTCCTCATCGATCACTGCCGGCGCGCGAACGCCGGTCTCTACTACGGAGACTTCGAGGAGTTCGAGGAAGTACTGTCGCTGCTCCTCACCGACCGCAATCTCGGCCGTAGCCTGGGTCGCAACGGGCAGACGTACGTCAAGGAGAACTATGGCTGGAACAAAGTGCTCGCGAAGTACGAGCTGGTGTTCCGGAGCTCCGCGCGCCCAGCGAAAGAGCCGCGCGGGAGCCGTTCTCGCCCCGTGTCTTCGACCGTGCCCGAGCGGGCCGAACCGTCTTCCCCTCGCGAGGTGGAGCGAGCCGAGGACCGTGGGGCGGAAGCTCATGAGCCGCCGGAGAGCGAGGAGATGCTCGAAGGCGAGGAAGAGGAATACGTCTCGACGGACGAGCTTCCCCTTCTGGAACCGGAGGGAGCGCTCGCCGAAGCCGAGGAGCGGGCGTACCGGGAGCGCGACGAGCGCGAACAGGAGGAAAGCTCGGGCTCCGAGCGCGCGGTGAGGGAGTCCGAATCCACACTCGGGAGCGACGAGCCCGACGAAGAAGAGAGGGACTCGGTAGAGGGCCGTAGGGACCTCTATGACACCGAGGCCGAAGCCGAGGCTGATGTCGAGGAGCTCGAAGAGAGGGCGCAAGGGCTAGAACCCGAGAGAGAAGCCATCGACGACTTCGTCGCGGAAGACGAACAGGAAGAACCGGAGCCGGAGGACGAAGTCGGTATGTCTCCCGACCTGGAAGAATCAGAGGACGAAGGGGAAGAGGAAGAGGAAGAGGAAGGCGAAGGCAGGAAGGCGAAGAGGAAGAGGAAGGCGAAGAGGAGGGGGAGGTCCCCGAGGAAGTCGCTCACCTCCCGAGCTTCTATCGTTCGGCGAGTCGTCCCCGTCCTGCCCCGCGACCCCCGGAGCGGAGGGTCGACAAGCCGAAGAGCCCACCTGCCGAAGAGGATTCGGAGAACGAGGGCGCGGCGGAGCCGAAAGCGCCCGCGAACGAACCCTCCAGCGAGGAGGAGGCTCCGCGAGAGGGAGGTCTTCCCGAGTTCTACCGTCCCCGTCCGCGACCGACGGAGGACAAGAACGACGGTTAGCGACGTCGGGTCCGGTTGAGTGGGGTTAGGCCCGGCCGGGCCGGTTCAGGAAAGCCGAGCTACGAGCGGAGGCTCCGAGCCGCACGCCGAAGGCCTCGAATGGAACCGTCGTAGTACGAAGCGGTGATCTCGAAATTGGAGCGCCGGTTTCGCGCGAGCCATAGCTTGTGGTGGAGGCGCTTCAGACGGACCTGTTCCGAGGCAAGACGGGCGAGCTCCGAGGCGAGGGCCTCGTTTCTCCCCCGCGCGCGAGCCTTCGCATCGGCCATCAGCGTCAGATAGCGGGCTCCGGCGAGGCCCTTGCGGGCGGCGACGATGGAGGCCTCGAGCGCAAAGCCGAGCTCGGCTCGCTCCTCTTCCCGGGCAGCGAGCTTTCCCCCCTCCCGGTCGAAATCGGCTCTCGCCTCGACGAGCTTTACCAGCGTTGCCTTCAGCACCCGTGGCTTCACTTTGTGCGTGAACTTCGGCGCCGTCAGGTCGTCGAAGTAGAGGCTCTTCAGCGGCGAGTTGTTGAAGTGATCGAATCCGGTCTGGTGTAGCGCGCCGACCCGCCGGTAGAGGCGTCCCGCGAACCCGGTCGAGTCGGCGAAGAGCTGCGAGGAGAAGGCTCGATTGAACGAGTCCGGATCGAGATCCGTCCGGCCCCAGGCGGCCTGAGCACCGAACGCGAACGGGTAGATCGAGTTTCCCAGGAGGTTGTAATTGCCGTTGTCGCCCCAATCGGTCGTGATGAGCCCGAGGGCGCCATGGCGCTTCGCCGCGTCGGCATAGCCGCGGATATTGGCGAGTGCGTTCGTCGCCCGCGGAAAGAGACAATTCCAGCTCGACGTCCCCGCTGCCGCCAGGAACGGAATACCGTGGTCGCGAAAGACGCGAACCCGGTCGAAGTCGTGCCTGGCCTCGTACCACCAGTCGATGAGGACGAGATCCCTGGCGAGATGCGGAATCGCGTCCGGGTGCTCGTGAACGACGTCGGCCCACGCCATCGTCCTCTTGCCGTGCTTCGCCGCGAGAGTGCGAACGCGCTCGAGGTGCGCGGCGAACACCGCCCCGAGCCCCCGCTTTTCCGCCCACTCTTTCGAGCGTCCTTTGCCCAGATCCACGGGCTCGTCACAGTTGGCGTTGAACCAATGCGAGCGGAAATTCCCGAGATACTCCGAATAGAGCTCGTCGAGAAAGGCGTAGCTTTCCTCGAGCGCGGGCGAGATGGACCACTTTTTCTCGCTCTCGGCCAGACCGGCATAACGAGGGTGGCGCAGGATGTGCTGCATGTGACCGAGCGACTGAAGCGTCGGTACGAGCTCCACGTGGCGCTCGGCGGCGTAACCGTCGAGCTCCCGCAGCTCCGATGCCGACATCGGTGAGGCATCCCGGCCGATGAGGGGGTGGCGGCGGAACTGAAAGACGTGCTCGGTGTAGAGCATCAGCAGGTTCAGCTTCATCCCCACCATGAAATCGACGATCCCCTCGAGGGTCGCGAGCGTCGGTACCTTTCCTCGTGAGATATCGATGAGGATGCCGCGCATCTCGAGGTCGGGTGCGTCCTCGATCACGCAGCCGGGAACGGTCGACTTTCCTCGAGGGAGGAGCTGCGAGAGCGTTTCCACGGCGTATCGCAACCCCGCGGCGCCGCCGCCGCGCGCTCGCACCCGGTCCGCTCCGACTTCGAGGGAGTACGCCTCTCCCGCATCGCTCGTCCGCGAAAGCTCCATCCGCGCGCCGAGGTCGTCGCGTCGTGCGTGGGTCTCGATTGGAAGAACGATCCCGGATTTCGCGGCGATCGCCTCGCGAAGCACGACCGCCGTCCGGTAGTCGCTCTCGGTCGAGCCCTCTTCCAGGACGATGGGAACGTCTGCACTCAGTCGAAACGAATCGGGACGAGGGCGAAGGCTTCGGGGAGCGGGCAGAAGCGGCGGAATACGCATCCCGGGATATTAGCAGCGCTGCTCCTCGACCTCGAAGGTGGTTGCAGGCCGACGTCCGGGTGGTATTCTGTTGGGACAAGTTTCCCAATCCCGAAAACCAGAGTCCGTGTCGTCCTGCCGACAGGAGAGTGGTTCCATGCACCTCGAAACGTTTCGTGTCCCGGTTGCCCTCGGGTTCGTTTTCGCGGCGAGCTTCGTCCATGTGCTCGGCTGCACGACGGGCGGACCATCGGACGGCGCGGAATCCCGTCCTCTCGCCGAGGTGAACGGCATGCGGGAGAACGCTCCCGTACGGACGCCGGACGTTCCGGTCGAGGCGCTCAAGAGCCTCGAAAAAGTCTACGTCCCCCTGCTCTCGGAGAGCATGAGGTCGCTCGATGACGCTCTTGCCGAGAAGGGCTACGGCAACGTCATGAGTTCCGACTTCAAACCGAGGTTTCGGCACGTGGACTACGACTTCGGCCCCGCCGTGGTGGCGTACTCCGCGGGAGATTGGGTGGAGCACGAGTCATTCTTCCAGCCGATGTCGCTCACGCAATGGCTCGAGGCCGCGCTCGCCGATTCTGAAGCGAAGGGAATCATCATCAATCCCGGACACGAGAGCGAGGGCCAGACCCTCGCCCTCACCAAGCCCCAGATCATCGAAGCCATGGGATGGCTGCCGAAACGAGAGCCCCTCCCCATGGAAGTCTATTTGGCGCAGTAGCGAACGCTTCTCGCGTCTCCGCTGCTTTTCCGTCCCCTTGGCCTATAATCCCTGTCGGCCGGCGTGCCGTTGCGCCCGGAAGCCACAGACAAGGTGAGGAGTCCCTAGATGCGAAAGTCGAATCTGGTTGTAAGTCTGGGAATCGCCGCCGTCGTCGCGATGCTGGTCGCGACCGCCTCGGCGGAGAACAAGAACCCGCGGTTCGGGAAGTGGAAGCTCAAGTCGGACGCGCCCGCGCCATCCCTCAACGTCATGACGTACGAGCCCTACGGCGAGAGCGGGATGAAGATCACCGTCGAGGCGACGAACGCCAAGGGTGAGAAGCGGAAGTGGAGCTACGTGACGATGTTCGACGGAAAGTACCGGCCGGTCGAGGGAGACACCAATACCGAAGAGACCGCCGTCGAGGTCGTCGATGCCCACACCAACAAGATCATGAACAAAACCGGCGACCTTGTGAACGTCATCATCAACGTCCTGTCCGAAGATGGAAACACCATCAACAACGAGTACCGAAACGTCGACGAGAACGGCAAGAAGACCGTCACCCACGCCGTCTACGAGCGCATCCAGTAGCCGGCCACTATTACAAGAAAAACGAACGCAAAGACGCAAAGGCGCAAAGGCGCAAAGAAAATCTCTTTGCGCCTTTGCGTTTGCGTTTGGTTTTCTTTGAAATGTAGATGGCTGTCGCGGGCGCCTACTTTTCCTGCGCTTCCGTTTTTTCCGGCCATTCGGGGCTGATTCCCTTCACCTGGCTCACGAGCACCTTTCCGCCTCGCATCACGAGGACGACGTGGTCGAGGGCGGCGATGTCGTCGAGGGGGTTTCCTTCGATGGCGATGAGGTCGGCTTTCTTCCCGGGGGTGAGAGTGCCGATCTCGTTGTCGAGGCCGACACATTCGGAAGCGGACCGGGTGGCCGCCACGATCGCCTGCTTCGGTGTCATTCCGTAGGTCACCATCGTCTTCAGCTCGTCGATGAGCGTCCCCCTCGAACGGGCGTAGTTCATGTCGGAGCCGGCGGCGATCCGCACGTTCGCGGCGAGGGCCTTCTTGTAGCTCGGGATGTGCTTCGAGGCGAGTGCCTTTGCTTTCCGCAAGACGTAGTCGGGCATTCCGACCTGTTCCCCTTTTTCGTTGATGAAATCCACGACGAAGACGGTGGGAATGAGGAAAGCGTTCTTCTCCAGAAGAAGGGAGATGGCCTCGTCGTCGAGATCCGACCCGTGATCGATCGAGTCGAAACCGGCTCTCAGCGCCGCTTTGATGGCGGCGGCATTCTCGGCGTGGGCGGTCACTTTGTGCCCCATGCGGTGCGCGGTATCGGCGATCGCTTGCAACTCCGCCTCCGAAGCCTGCTGCTGCTGCGGTGAATCGAGGGGCGAGCCCACGCCTCCCGAGGCCATCACTTTGATGACCTCCGCGCCGTACTTGAGCTGAAACTGGACTGCTTTCTCCGCCTCTTCGGGAGAGCTGAAAAAGCCGTTTCTCGGGGTGTAGGCACCCTCCACCTGCATCTCGGGAGGGAGGGCGACGAAGTCGGTGTGTCCGCCAGGGATCCCGAGAGCGTGCCCGGCCGGGATCACCCGAGGCCCCAGAACGGCGTCTTCGTTGATGGCGTCGCGGAGAGCCACGTCCACGAAAGCGAACGAGCCCACGACGCGTAGCGTGGTCACGCCGACGGAGACCGCTCGCGCCATCCCCCGGGTGGCGCGAAGGGTGCTCAAGGGTACCGACGGCAGACGACCCATGCCGGGAAGCTCACCGCCGGTATCGAGGTGGGTGTGGGAATCGATGAGGCCGGGAAGGACGGTGAGCCCGCCCAGGTCTATCGTGGTGGCGCCTTCGGGGATCGTGACGCTGCGCGCGTCTCCCGCCGCGACGACGTCCCCGTCTCGTATCACGACGACTCCGTCTCGAATGGGAGGCTCGCTCGCGTCGACGACGAGGGTTCGAGACCCGAAGGACGCGGGCGGGAGGCGGAGGCGTCTTCTCGCCCGCGGGAGCGCCCGGTGTCTGAGCGGTGGCGGTGGAGGAGAGAGAGGAAACGACGAAGGCGAGCCACAGGACCGTGGCGTACAACGAATGCTTCGGAGATGTCGACACGGGATTCACTCCTTTCTCGGAATTTCCGGAAGCGGAATGGTAGCGCTTTTCGGTCGCCGAGGCTGTAGTAGACTGCCCCGTCGATGAGACACGAGGAGACGCCTATGAAGAAAGCAGAGAAAGCTCTCTTGGCTTGCTGTTTCCTGCTCGCGAGCGCCGCGGGCTTCTCCCAGTCACGGGCGTTCTCCAAAGAGCGGCTCGCTCGCATCGACTCGGTGTTGCAGCAGTACGTGGACGAAAACCGCGTCGCGGGTGCGGTGGCGCTCGTGCTTCACGACGGCCGGCCCGTTTACGAGCGCGCCCTGGGCTGGAGCGACAAGGAGTCCAATCGGCCGATGAGGGTGGACACTCTCTTCCGCATCGCGTCTCAGACGAAGGCGATCACGAGCGTCGCCGTCCTCTCTCTCGTGGAGGAGGGGAAGATCGCCCTGGGCGACCCCCTGTCCCGATTCATTCCCGCCTTCGGGAGCACCACCGTCGCCTTCCAGGACGACGCTGGAGTCGCCATCGTTCCCGCCAAGCGTCCCATTACCATCCGGGATCTCTTGACTCACACGTCCGGCTATTCCTACGGCAACGAGACGATGGTCGCCTCACTCTACGAGGCCAAGGGGCTCGGACCGGCGGCGGGGTACGGCTGGTATACGGCCGACAAGGACGAGCCCATCTGCGACACGATGGAGAGGCTCGCTTCGCTGCCGGCGGTGGCGCAGCCCGGCGAGGCATGGGTGTACGGCTACAGCCTCGACATCCTGGGCTGCGTCGCGGAGCGGGCGTCTGGCGTTCCCCTCGACGAGCTCATTCGAACGAGAATCACCGGGCCTCTCGGGATGAAGGATACGGCCTTCTTTCTTCCGCAAAGTGAGAGCGAGCGTCTCGCCGCGGTCTACGCGAGCGGGAGCGACGGGCGCATCACGAGAGCGCCGGACGGCCCCAAGGGGCAGGGCGACTACGTGGACGGCCCTCGCCGCAGTTTCGCCGGAGGCGCGGGGCTCGTCTCGACCGCACGCGACTACGCGCGATTCCTGGAGATGATTCGAAACGGCGGTGTCCTCGACGGAGCTCGCATCCTGGCGCCGTCGACGGTCGCGCTCATGACGACGAACCAGGTGGGCGAGCTTCATTCGTCGACGGGACTCGGGTTCGGCCTGGGCTTCGAGACGACCGATCGCTACGGCGCCTCGGGTATGTTCTCCGTCGGCTCCTTCGGTTGGGGCGGAGCCTACGGCACCCTCTATCGCGTCGATCCCGCGACGCGCTTGACGGTGGTGTTGATGGTTCAGCTCCTCCCCAACGGCACCGACATCCGCGACAAATTCCCCACCCTCGTGTACCAGGCTCTCGTCGAGCCGGGGGCACCCTGAGTCGAACGTACCATCCGGGCTGTCCCGGCGAGGGATGACCCATCGTCTTGCCCGTGCCCTCCTCGTCGAGTATGCTCGGGCTCGAACCATGAAGACGGGAGACGAGAGCTCTCTCTGGCCGGCCGCCCTCGAGGCGGCGGCCATGGTGGAGAGCGGCATGGTCGTCGGCCTCGGAACGGGCCGGGCGGCAGGGCAGTTCGTTCAGGCGCTCGCGGCAAGAGTGGCACGAGGTCTCGAGATCGTGGGCGTCCCCACGTCCGATCAGACCCGGAAGCTCGCGCAGGAGCTGTCGCTTCCGCTCGCGACCTTCGATGAGATCGACGTCATCGATATCGACGTCGACGGTGCCGACGAGGTCGATCCCGACCTCGATCTCATCAAGGGGCATGGCGGAGCGCTTCTCCGCGAGCGGGTAGTGGCCTCGGTGTCGAAGCGCTTCGTGGTGCTCGTGGGAGACGAGAAGCTCGTACCGCACCTGGGCGCTCGCATGTCGGTACCGGTCGAAGTCGTTCCCTTTGCCGTTCGCGTCGTTCGGAGGAACATGGAGAAGCTCGGCGGCGAGGTGAAGTTGCGGAGCACGGATGGCAAGCCGTTCGTATCCGACAACGGCAATCACATCTTAGACGTCCGGTTCGAGCGGATCGCTCGTCCCGGTGAGCTTCACCGGGAGATCAAGACACTGCCCGGCGTCGCCGACAGCGGCCTCTTTGTCGGCATGACCGACCTGGTCCTCGTCCAGTCGAAGGACGAGTTCCGTCGTCTGGAACGCGGCTGACCGCGATGTCGGGAACGACGGTCGAGTTTCGCGAGGTCATGAAGCGCTACCCGGGCGCGGGGCGGCGGATTCTCGACGGCATCTCGTTTCGAGTGGAGAGCGGTGAGACCCTCGTTCTCCTCGGCTCCAGCGGTTCGGGAAAGACGACCACTCTCCGGATGATCAACCGTCTCGCCGAGCCCGATGAAGGCGAGGTCGACGTCGAAGAGCGGCCCGTCGGCTCCTGGGATCCGATCCGCCTCCGCCGGAGGACGGGATACGTCATCCAGGACGTCGGTCTGCTTCCCCACATGAACGTGATCGACAACGTCGGTCTCGTCCCCAGGCTCGAAGGCTGGAGCGAAAGTCGAACAACCGAGCGCGCCCGGGCTCTCCTCACTCTCGTCGGCCTCGCTCCCGATGAGTTCGGGCGCAAGAGACCCTCGGATCTCTCCGGCGGGGAGCGGCAAAGAGTCGGCGTGGCACGCGCCCTCGCCATCGACCCGCCGCTTCTCTTGATGGACGAGCCTTTCGGCGCCCTCGATCCCATCAACCGGAGGCGCCTCCAGGACGAGTTTCGCGAGATGAAGGCGAGGCTGGCAAAGACCATCGTCTTCGTGACCCATGACGTCCCCGAGGCGCTCAAGCTCGGAGACCGGATCGGCGTGATGCACGAAGGCAAGCTCCTCCAGATCGGTACTCCCGCGGGCATTCTCGCCGAGCCCGCGAGCGATTTCGTCGCCGAGCTCACCAAGCTCGAGACCGTGGAGTCGCTCCTCGCCAATTAGGGCACCTTGGGGCCATCGTGGGAACCCTCGAGTTCTTCCAGGAGCGCGGCGCCGACATCGCCACCATGACGCTCGAGCATCTCGTGCTGGTGGCGGTCTCCACTGGCATCGCGGTAGCCGTTGGGGTGCCTCTCGGGGTCCTCCTTACCCGGCGTCCGTCGCTCGCGAGCCCGGTCCTCGGCTTCGCGAACGTGATGCAGACCATCCCCAGCCTGGCGCTGTTCGGGTTTCTCATTCCCATCCCATGGATCGGAGGGATCGGAGACAAGATCGCCATCATCGCGTTGGTGCTCTATGCGCTTCTGCCCATCCTGAGAAACACCTATGCCGGTATCCAGTCCGTCGATCCCGCCGTCGTCGAGGCCGGCCGCGGTATGGGAATGACCGACTTCGAGCGCTTGCGGCTCATCGAAGTCCCGCTCGCGCTTCCCACCATCCTTGCCGGCGTTCGCATCGCGACGGTGGTGTCGGTCGGCCTCGCCACCATCGCCGCCGCGGTGGGGGCGGGCGGCCTGGGAAATCTCATCTTCCGCGGCCTTTCGATGGTGGACAGCCGACTCATTCTCGCCGGGGCGGTCCCGGCTGCCGCCCTCGCCATCGCCGCGGACACGCTCCTCGGAGGCCTCGAAAGGCGACTCGCGGAGGGACGGTGAGCGCCACGCGTTTCCTCCTCGTTTCCTCTCTCCTGGCCGCAATCGTCGTCTCCTGCGGCCGCGGACCGCGGAGCGTCGTCGTGGGCTCGAAGAACTTTACCGAGCAGGTCATCCTCGGCGAGATCCTGGCGCAGATGCTCGAAGCGCGCGATGTTCGTGTCGACCGGCGTTTGAACCTCGGAGGATCGTTCATCTGCCACCGGGCTCTGCTCGCGGGAGATCTCGACGTCTACGTCGAGTACTCGGGAACCGCCCTCACCGCTATCCTGAAGGAGCCGGTGGTTCACGATCCCGCCGTGGTCTTGCGCCGTGTGCGGGAGCTCTACCGCTCCCGGTTCGGTCTCGAATGGAGCGAGCCTTTCGGGTTCAACAACACCTTCGCCATCGCGATGCTGCCCCAGGAGGCGGAGCGGCTCGGAATTCACGAGATCTCCGACCTGAAGAAGTACGAGAGCGTTCTCCGGCCAGGCGCGGGTCACGAGTTTCTGGAAAGGGAGGACGGATTTCGCGGTCTCGTCGCCGCTTACGATCTCGACTTCTCCCATCCGCCCCGTGGGCTCGAGCTCGGCCTCATCTACCGCGCGCTGACCGAAGGGCAGGTCGACTTCGTAGTCGGGAGCGAGACCGATGGTCTCATCGACAAGTTCAATCTCGTCGTGCTCGAGGACGATCGGTCGTTCTTTCCTCCCTACGATGCCGCGGCCGTCTATCGTCCCCAGACCGCGGAGCGCGTGCCCGAGCTCGGAGCCGTGCTGCGGGTCCTCGAGGGTGGGATCGACGAGCGCACCATGAGGCGCCTCAACCGCGAGGTGGATGACCGAGGTCGCGGGGCGGCGGAAGTGGTACGATCGTTTCTGGCCGAGCGCGGCTGGCTTTCTCCCGGACAAAAGTAAGGGACCTTACACGCGGAGGATCCGAGCTTGACGCTCCGGCTCGCGGGATTCTAACCTTACCGTTGACGATGCGGATGCGCGGCCTTTTCCTCAGCGTTCGAGCGCTCGCGCTCGTCGCGACGCTCTCGCTTCCGGCTTTCGCCTCGCGCCAGGGCTCGCCCTCGCCCTCGGCTTCCGGCGAGCCCTGGGGATACCTCTACGCGCCCCGCACGATGCAGCTCTTCCCCCTCACCTCCGAGGAGAGTCACATGGGGAGGCTGCCCGAGAACGACGTCGTTCTCGGCTCGCCGCGCGTCTCGCGGCGGCACGCGCTCATCCGCCGCACCGAGGAGGGGGTCGAGCTCACGGATGTCGGAAGCACCAACGGTACGAAACTGAACGGGTTGGCGCTGAAGCCCCGGTTTCACGTCGCCGTCCATCCCGGCGACGTGCTCGAGCTCGCCAACGAAACGCTCATATTCCACACCACGTTGCCGGATCTCTGGGCGTTGGAGCTTCGCTTCCGCCTGCTGACGAAAATCGTGAAACTGCGGCTTCACCTCCCGCAGGACGAGACCCGAAAGTCCCTCGGACGGGAAGAGACCGTCTTCGCGGTGGCCCACGCCACGGTAAGCGCCGAGGCGAGCACGGTCTCGCTCGAGCCTTCCGATGTCAATCCGAAGATCGGGTTTCCGGAGGGCGGCGGCGCCTTCGTGGGAAACATCGGAACGAAAGACGGCGTTCTCGAGCTCAGCCTCTGGACTCTCGCCGCCGGTCAGAAAATGACCTCCCGCCGCGCCTCCTTCACCAATCTCAAACACGTCACGTTGAAGATCTCGGTGAAAGAAAGAGTCTCGGATGGATCGGAGGAAGGAGGAGGCAAGGGACCCTGGTTTCCCTCCTCGATCCTGAGTCCCGTTTTCGACGTTTTTCCCGACGACCCGGAGTTCACCCTGCAATTCGCCTCGAGCCTCTCGATACAGGAGAAGTCGGTCGCGCTCGGCGACGCCGCGGCCAGTCTTCATTTTCGCCATCGGCTCGAGCCCGACGAGTACAAGCTTCTGGTGCTGGCCGCTCGCTCGAAAGGCCTCTGGGTCGAGCGCGAGATGTCGGAAAAGGGCTTGAGTCTCACCACCGACGAGAGGACCGGACTCGCGAAGGCCCTCGATGAAGCCCATCTCTGGCTGGACGAGGCCCAGAAGCTCGGTGCCAAGGGCGGTCCACAGGAAGAAGCGGAGGCGGTCCTGGGCCGTGCCGGAGAGCGGCTCACGAGACTCCAGAACAATTCATGAGCCGACGTCTGTTCTTCCTGCTTGCATTCTGGGTGCCAGCCACGGGGCTCTCCCGCCCGACGCTGCAGGAGACCCCCCGGTTCCAGGTGAGCGTCGATACCGTGAGCCTCTCGGTTACGGTGCTCGACGAGCAAGGGCACCTGGTCCCGGATCTCCCCCGGGAAAACTTCTCCATCTACGAGGACGGAGTGGAGCAGCAAATCCAGATCTTCACTCGGGGCGAGCTTCCCCTCAGGATGGTCATTCTTCTCGACACCTCCGGAAGCATGCGTCCGAAGCTCAAGCTGGCGCAGGAGGCCGCGGTTCGGTTCGTGCGCTCGCTCAAGCCGGGCGACGAAGTTCAGGTCGTGGAGTTCAACGACCGCGTCCTGACCCTTGCCCAGTTCACCAGCGACTTCGATCAGGTCGAGCAGGCCATCCGGGGAACGACCACGACGGGCGCCACCTCGCTCTATAACGCCATCTATGTTTCCCTGAAGGACCTGGAGAGGGAGACAAAGGCCGATCTCGACCGCCGCGCCATCGTCGTTCTCTCGGACGGAAACGACACGAAATCCATCCTCGGGTTCGAGGACGTGAAGGAGCAGGCCCGAAAGAGCAACGTCGTCGTCTACGCCATCTCCCTTCGTGCCACCGAAGCCGACCTCGAGAAGGACAAGTACCGGAACGCGAAATACGAGCTCGACGTGCTCGCCCGGGAGACGGGAGGTCTCTCCTTCGCTCCAGCGAAGCTCGGGGATTTGTCGGGCGTCTACGACGAGATCGCGACCGAGCTCAAGAGCCAGTACAGCATCGGATACGTTTCGACCAACACCAGCCACGACGGCGCTTGGCGGCATCTCCAGGTGATCTCGAAGGAGGCGGGCACCGTCGTTCGCACCCGGGGAGGCTATTACGCGCCCCGTCCCCCCCGTCGGCCTCGCACCGCCCGCTGAGCTCAGGCCGACGAGCCGCTCTACCGCTCGTCGAGCAGCATCCACATTCCGTAGCGAGGCCTTAGCGTGATAATGGGCTCGAGGGCGATGGGATGGCCGGGGGCGAGCGCGACCCGGTAGCGTTTCAGCACCATCGCCAGAATAAGCTGGGTCTCCATCATCGCGAAGTCCTTTCCGATGCAGATGCGCGACCCGGCGCCGAAGGGGAGGTAGGCGAAGCGGTGCCGGCTCCGGACACGCTCCGGTCGAAACCGCGTGGGGTCGAATCGCTCGGGCTCCTCCCAGACGTCCGGGTTCCGGTGCAGCAAGTAGATGACGATCTGCACGAAGGAGCCGGCGGGAACGGGGTGTCCTTCCACGACGTCCGCTCGTTCGGCACGGCGTGAGAGTCCCCACGCGGGAGGATAGAGCCTCATCGATTCCTGCAGCACCATCTTCGTGAGCTCGAGCCGCCCGAAGTCTTCGAGCGTAGGTGCTCCTCCATTTCCGACGGAATCAACCTCGTGGTAGAGCGAGTCGGCCACGTCGGGATGCCGGGACACGAGATACAGCGTCCAGGCAAGGGCGTTCGCCGTCGTTTCGTGCCCCGCCGCCATCATCGTGACGACTTCGTCCCTGAGCTGGGAATCGCTCATCCCCTCGCCGGTCTCGGGATCACGGGCGCGTCGCAGCATCCCGAGTAGGTCGGGGCCCTCGCCGGAAGCGGTGCGGTGCTCGCTCGCCTGTTCGAAAAACTGGCGGTCCACCGTTCGTTTCGCATCGTGGAACCTCCGGTTGCGCGGCGTCGGAATCCAGTGAGGGAGCTCGAGGATGCTGGAGGCGTCCTCCGCCATGTGCTGGTTCAACACGGTCACCGCGGGCCCGACGGTATCCGCCTCCGCGCTCAAGTCCACGCCGAAGAGAGCCTTGCCCACGATGGTGAGCGTGAGCCGGCTCATCTCGCGCGCTAGATCGACCGCCTCTCGTCGCGCCGCGGCCGTCCTCCAGGAGCGGAGAGTCTTCTCCGTTTCCCGGGTGATGAGCTCGGCGAAGCGGTCGACGACCGTGTGGTGGAACGCCGGCTGGATCGTTCGCCGCTGTCGCTGCCACAACGCGCCGTCGCTGGTGAGGAGCCCCTCGCCCAGAACCGACTTCATCGCTTCGTAGTTCCTGGTCCGCTTCGAGTAGTTCTCCTGGTTCTCCACCAGCACCCGCCGGATGGCTTCGGGATGGCTCAAGAAGTAAACGTGGATCGGACCGAGCGGAAGGCGAAAAATGCTTCCGTACTCGTTCCGGAGCTTCGTGAGCTCGCCGAGAGGATCCCTGCGAATACGAAGGAAGAGACCGGGCAAACGATACCACGGCGGTCCGGACGGACGGTCGTGGGTCCGATTCGGGGATTCCATCTCCGGATTCTAGGCGGAGGAGGACCGACCGCAAAAAAAAAGAGGGGAGGCTCGCGCCCCCCCTCGATGGAACCGATTGGACTAGAAGTCGACTCCCACGCGCAGCATCAAGCGCCGGGGCTTGTACCACGCGTCCCCCGTGAACGTCTCGCCGGGGTTTTGCAGCCGGAGCGACGCGAAGGTGATCTCGGTGTCGGAGTTCAGAAGGTTGTAGAGGTAACCGTCGATTCTCACGTGGGCGTCACCTCCGAGCGCGAAGCGCTTGCCCACGATGACGTCGATGTTCTGGATCGGTTTGAACCGGTAGGACCCGCCCGGCTCCATGATGACGGTGGCGGTACCTTGCCCGAGTCCACCCGCGCGGATCTGGCGGTTGTGGGCGCGTCCCGAGCTGAACTCGATCGAGGCCGACAGCATGATGTCTCCGGGAAGGCGGTTCACCGTCTGGGCCCGGAACATGCTCGGCCGATCGCCCTGGAGCCTCCCGTAGGCGTTGATGTAGTTGTTGGGATCGCTCCCTTCCTTGCTTCCGTAGAAGGGGTTGAACTGCTGTTGGGCGAGCATCCTGGGGATCAGCCCCTCCGATTTCGACCAGGTGTAGGAGAAGTTCAATCCCCAGTCGGCAGTGAAGCGCTTGTCCAGTGCCAGAACGACGCCGTGGTAGGACTGCTCGTAGGCGAGGTTCTCCCCTCCGGGGAAGTTACCCGGGGCGTTACCTTTCTGGAGCAAGGGCACTTCCAGTTGGCTGAGGAGCTGATACTGCGTGCCGGTGAAAGGATCGGTGAAGGGCACCTGTTCGTACTGCCCTCCCAGGATCTGCCAGCCTACGAGGTCTGCGGTCGTCTTGTAGACGTACTCGACGGACGTCGAGATCGAATCCCCGATCTGCTGCTCGTAGCCGGCCGAATACTGGTACGTTCGGGGCGCTTTCAGGTCGGGCGCGAAGCCGACGTCCGACGATGACACTTCATCGACCAACGTATCGAACGCCCCCGTATCCGGATTCTGGAGGTACAGCCGGAAAGTGGGTTTCCCCGGAGGAGGAGCGTCCCAGTTCCCGATGACGTTCTGGTCATAGTAAGTGCCGAACGACGCCCGGAGGACGGACCGACCGTTTCCTCGCGGCTGCCAGGAAATACCGATACGGGGCGAGATGAGCTTCCAGTCGAGCACGTCGACGCCGGGAATCTTCGAGCCCGAAGGGGCGAAGAGTCCAGCCTGGGAGATGGAGCCTTCGCCGATGGTGAGACTATCGTAACTGGGCACCCAGCCCTTGTTGAAGTCCGCACGAACGCCGGCATTGATGGTGAGGTTGTGGCCCACCTGGATGGTGTCGTCCACGAAGAATCCCAGATCGCGCGATTCGCCGCCGTACTGATACGGATCCTGGACCGCGCGATAGACGTAGCCGTCGAAATTGTAGCTATAGGTACCCGTCGGGCCGATTCCCACGTTCGTAAAGGCGGAGCCGCGGCTGAACTGGACGCCGAAACGGAAGTCGTGCTGGCTCCCGAGGAAGTTGTCGGCGTACTTCGACATCTTGACATTGAACTGCTCCCGCCAGGTCTCGTAGTTCCAGGGATACCAGACGCCGCCGGAATAGGTGGTGGGGCCGCCGTCGGGAGGGGTGTAGTCGATGAAGGGCTCGTCGAAGCTCCCCGTCTGCGAGTCGTGCAGATCGCTCGAGGACCAGCCCGCGTATTTGACCTCGAGAATGCTCGTGTTGTTGAGCGTAGACGTCCAGTTGACGCCCCACGCGGGGTTGTTTCCGACTTCGCCCGAGAGTGCCGACTGGGTGTAGTAGGGACTCGGCGCGTCGAGGCCGGCGAAGCTCTCGATGTGGAAGAAGGCGCTGAGCTCGTTTCGCTCGCTCATCCGACCCGTGACCTTGATGTCGAACATGTCACTCTTCTGCGTGGGGGCCAAGGAAGGATCGACACCCGGCTCGGTGGATGCATCACGGCGATACTGCCCCGACGAGTAGAACCAGACCTTGTCCTTGAAGATGGGGCCGCCGAGACGGCCGGTGACCTCGTTGTATTTGTCCCGGTTGAAACCGAAGCCGTCGATGACGATGTTCTTCCCGGTGAGGTTCTCGTTCTGATAGTAGAAGTCGGCCCCGCCGTTGAACGTGTTTCCGCCCTTTTTGGTGACGACGTTGAACACCGACCCGGTGTGGTTTCCGAACTCGGCCGGAGCCCCCACGCCCATGATCTGGATCTCTTCGATGTTGTCGACGTTCACCGTCCACCAGGCAGCACCGGTCTCGGGCGCGGAGACGTCCACGCCGTCGATGTTCCAGGAGTTCGATTGCCGGTTCGAGCCGAACGCGACGATGCGGCCCGAGCCGCTGTCGCCGTAGTCCACGCTCATCCCCGGGGAGACCTGCATCAGGTCGGTCATGCTTCGCTGGGTCGGTACGTCGTCGAGCATGTCGCCCTTGAAGCTCGAGTCGAGACCCGAGGTCGTGACGTCGACGACCGGCGATTCTCCCGTGACCGTCACCGTTTCACTGATGGTCGAGAGCTTCAGCTCGAAGTCGACGGTTGCGGTGAACGCGATGCCCACCCGGACCCCTTCGGTACGCTGGGTCTCGAATCCGGCGAGACCGGCCTCGACGGCATAGGTGCCGACGGAAAGAGTCGGAAACCGATAGCCACCCGTATCTCCCGTGACCGTCGTTCGGCTCCCGCCGATGATGGCGTCACTGTAAATCGTGACCGTTGCTCCCGGGAGAACCGCTCCGGTGGCATCGACGACGGTGCCCTTGATAGCTCCCGTCGTTTGTGCTCCGGCGGTCGCTGCCGCCAGAAGAAAGCAGCAGAAGGCTGCCATCCAAAAACGTTTCATATTTGCTACCTCCAATCGATCAAACCGCACATCGTCTACCACGACTGGCATTTGGCATTCAAGATGAGTGCCACGCCTCCTGCATTCGATCAAGTCCGCTAAGTTTATGACACAAAAGGGTCTTGCTGCCAGCGCCCACCAGCGCCCGTCCGGACCGAATCCATGCGCTCGTTCAAACCGTTGGATGGCCGGGCGTAAGGCCAGGTCGGAGTCAGGCTAAAAGCATGATCGATAACGACTTATACTGAGAGTGCGTCCATCCAAACTCCTGAATGACGGGGTCGTTTCTAGCGATGAGGAGGAGCTTTCCCGTGCAGCCGTTCGACTGCCTCGGAAGCCCTTCGGGTCAGCTCCGAAGGGCTTCCCTTCGGCGCGCGCCGCAAGAGCTCCTGGTAGGCGTCGAGAGCTTGCGCCTTTCGTCCCATGTGCTCGAGCTGTACCGCGAGGTTGAAGTAGCCCTGAGGAGCCTCCGGGTCGAGACGGACCACCTGCTGAAACGCACGCAGGGACTCCTCCGGCCGGTCCAGCTGGCTGTATGCCCTGCCCAGCCCGTCGAATGCATACAGATAGCGCGGGTCAATCGCGAGCGCTTGCTGGTACGAAGAAAGCGCCTCCTCCGGGCGCCCCGCCGCGCGGAGCGTATTCCCCAGGTGGACGAGCGCGGTGACGTTTTCCGGATCGAGCGCGAGGGCGACCCGGAGCTCTTTCTCGGCGGCCGCGAGCTCGCGTCGCGAAAGGTGGATTCGGCCGAGATTCACGTGAAAGGCGGCCTCCTCGAGCCCCCGCGCAAGGGCCTGACGGTCAATCCTTTCCGCGTCGGCCTCCCGGCCCAGGTGCATGTACGCTTCGCCGAGATTTTCGTAGACGATCGGGACCTCCTTCTCCGTGGCCAGTATCTTCTCCAGAATCTCCCGGGCGGCGTCATAGTTGCGTAGGCCGAGATCATGAACTCCCAGCTGGATCTGGTTCCAGAGCTCCATCTTGTCCTTGGGGTCGACGTCGTTTCCGCGGGAGCGAGTGCGAGAGGACTGGCCGGTCGAAGAAGAAGAAACATACCCAAGGCTCTTCAAGCGCGCCTCGGCCTCGGCATCGATCGCCGCGGACTCGTGGGACGAGTTCTTTTCGAGCTCCCCCTGCAGCCGCTCGAGCTCCTGCCGCATCTCCCGAGCGAGCGCTTTTCTCGACAGCAGAACGTTCCGAAGCTCTCCCGGATCCGCTCCGATGTCGTAGAGCTCGGGCCGCGGGGCCTCGATGTATCGGAAGCCTTCGTGCTCGAGCGCCCGGAGCTCGCTCCATCCGAGGTGAACTCTGGCGTAGAGCGACTCGCTGTAGACGGGCCGGTCGCGCTCGCTCTTCTCAGCCCGATCCTCGATCAGCGGCCGGAGAGTCTTTCCCTGTCCCGAAGGGGGAGGAAGGCCGAGGTAGTCGAGCACGGTCGAGGCAACGTCTACCGTGCGGGTCACGGTGTCGACCTTGCGGCCGGCTTCGATGAGGCCGGGTGCGTAGAACAGCAACGGAACGTGCAGGGCCGAGTTGTAGATGAGCACGGCGTGCGTCTGCTCACCGTGCTCTCCCAGCCCTTCGCCGTGATCGCCCACCACGGCCACGAGCGCGTGCTCGAGCAGGCCCCGCGATCGAAGAGCGTCGACGACGCGTCCCACGACTGCGTCGGTATAGGCGACTTCGCCCGCA
Organism: uncultured Acidobacteriota bacterium; assembly: GCA_963815675.1. Classification (GTDB taxonomy): domain Bacteria; phylum Acidobacteriota; class Vicinamibacteria; order Marinacidobacterales; family SMYC01; genus CAWFHP01. The sequence goes on from CAWFHP010000004.1 coordinate 129,034, forward strand.
TAGGGGTCGGTGGGATAGGCGCTGCGATAGGGCTCGGGCGGAAGATAGGGAGCGTGCGGATCGTAGAAGTGGAGCCAGGCGAAGAAGGGACGCTCCGCGGACTGACTCCCCAGCCAATCGATGAAGGCGGAGGCGACGGAGCTCGCGTCCCGCTCGGCGTCGATCCTCTCGAGACCGGTCGCATCGCCTCCGAGGTCGTCGTCATAGACGTCGAATCCCTGGTCGAGCCCGAATCGGTGGTCGAGAACGAACGCGCCGACGAAGGCCGCGGTCGTATAGCCCTTCGCCTTCAGGATCTCCGCCAGCGTCGTCTCTTTTTCGGAAAGCCGGTCCCGGCCATTGACGCGAACGCCATGCGCGGGCGGAACCTCTCCCGTCAGGATCGAAGCGTGCGCCGGCAGGGTCAGGGGAACGGGGGACCGGGTCTCGGTGAAATAGACGCCCTCCCGCGCGAGTCGATCGAGATTCGGGGTCTTTACTTTACCGGAGCCGCTGTAGCCGACGTAGTCGCTGCGAAGCGTGTCGATGGTGATGAGGATGAGAGGGCGTGGGGCTCGAGATCGGGGAGCTTCCTTCTCGGGCGCGGCATGGCAGCCGACGACCGAAACGACCGACAACAGGATCGCCCGTCTCGCCCGCTTCATGTGCAGGGGCTCCGGATGAGGGCGGCCGCCCGGCGATAGTAGTCGGCGTCCTCCTGCTCGCCGAGAGCATCGAGGGCCCGAGCCATCCCCGAAAGCGCTTCGGGAAGGTCGGGCCGTTCGCTCAAAGCTCTCTCGAACGCCTCCCGCGATTCCTCGCGACGCTCCGCCCCCAGGAGAGCTTCGCCCAGGCCGACGAGAATCCGACGGCTCGTGCGAGGCGCGGCTCGTGAGCTCGCCGAAGATCCCGATGGCCTTCGCGAAATCGTTCCGACCGAGCGCGTCTCGTCCCTGCAGCCTCAGGTCCTGAATCGTTCTCTCCTCGAGAAACTGTTTCTCTTCCTGCTCCTTCAGCGCTCGAAATCGCTCCATCGCCTCGCGAGCGTCGTCCGCCTTGCCCTCCTGCTGGTAGGCGAGGGCGAGGTTGTATTGAATTTGAGACTGCCCTGGGGCGAGAGCGTTCGCGCGTCGGAAGTAGTCCACGGCTTTGTCGGTGTCGCCGTCTCTCGCGTGCATCACCCCGAGGCTGTAGAGAGTATTGACGCTGTCGGGGTGGCTCTGAACGTACGTCGAGAGCAGATTCCGAAGCGAGGCGTACTGTTCGGTGGTGAGGGAAGAGAGCGCGAAGGCGGCGATGCTCTCCGCGGCCTTCGGGTCGAGCTCGACCGCCTTCTCGAAGGCGCTGATGGACTCCCCGAGATCCATCCGTTGGTGCCGCGCCTCGCCAAGAGTGTAGTAAATGGGAGCGGTTCCGAATCCCGCGTCGATCGCTCGCTCGCAGGTCTCGATGGCACGGTCCGACTTTTCTGCGGAGAGCTCCGCCGTGGCGAGCAGGAAATAGACCGCGGCGGGGTCGGCCGGCTTCGCGGCCAGCGCTCGCCGCGCGGTACATTCGGCGAGCCCGTAGGCTCCGGCGCGCTGGGCGACCCGGGCGACTTCGAGGGTGAGGGCGGGAACCTCGGGAAGCTGGTCGAGGAGGTCACGGTAGAGGAGAAGGCTCGCGAGCGTCTTGCCCCGGCTCTCGCTGATTTGAAGGAGGACGAGCCGGGCGGGAACGAAGAGGGGGCGTCGCGCGAGGATTCTTCGAGCGGCGGCGGAAGCCGTCTCCTCGTCGCCTCTGGCGAGCGAGGAGCGCGCCGCGGCGAGATCGTGCGCGAGCTCGGGGTACGGCTCCGGCAACGGAGGGTCGACGTTCAGCTCCTCGAGCAGCAGGAAGCCGATGGGGTTCTGGTCGTCGATGGCCTGGGCGACTCGGAGGGCCACCGCAGCCTTTTCCCTGTCCTTCTGAGAACGATACCGGGCGCCGAGCGCCAGGTAGGCGTCCGCGTTTCCGAGGTCCCGGGCAAGAACCGCTCGAAGCTCGGCTTCGGAAGCCGGCTCCTCCCGCGACTGGTAGAACGCGAGCTGTCTCTCCAGAATCGACGCCTCGGGAGGAGGGTTGGGAGCGGCCTCGGCGGCTTTCAGATCGGCGAGACCGGGGTCGATCTCGCCGAGAAACAGGCGGGCTCGCGCTCGGCCGAGAAGAGACGGACCGAAGCGGGGCGCACGCTCGAGCGAACGATCGAAAGCCTCCTTCGCCGACGCGAAGTCGCGCTTCTCCAGATAGACCCTCCCGAGAGCGAAATAAACTTCGAAAACGCGGGAAACGCCCGCGGCGATCGCCGTCTCGAACCGGGACTTCGCCTCGTCCAACCGCCCCTCGAAGAGCGCCTGCCTTCCCAGCTCGACCGGGTCCGGGTCCTGGGTCTGCGGCGAGAGGGCGATGAGGGTGAGAACGATGAGGACCGCGCTCACGGGCGCCCCGCGACTCCGCCCATCGCCAGAGGCTCACTTCCGCGGCGAACCCGATACCAGCCATCGGCGGGGAGATCGGTTACGGTCTGCCGGGTCCCGTCGAGCCAGGTTACGACGAGCTTGTCGATGACCGTGGAAGTCCCGAGTCCGACGTGAAGCCGCGGATCGTTCGAGGAGGCATAGCTCCCGCCCGCGGCGACTTCCCGGATCTGCGATCGGCCGCCCGCTTCGACGTCGATGCGCGCTCCGAGGGCCTGCCGGGTACCGACGGTATCGATGAGCTCGATCTCGACCCAGTGGCCGGCTCCCGTCGTTCGGTTCTCGAGGTAAGTGGGCCGCGTGTCCTGGTTGCTCACGACGATGTCGAGGTCGCCGTCGTTGTCCAGGTCTCCGGCCGCGCTTCCGCGGCTCGATTCCACGACCGCGAGTCCCTGGCCCGCGTCGGCGGTCACGTCCTCGAGCTTGCCTCCCTGGTTGAGCAAGAGGAGATTCCTCTGCTTGTAGGTCTCGTGAAGGGTCTGATCCTGATCGACCTGGGGATAAATGTGCCCGTTCGAGGCGAACAGGTCGAGGTCGCCGTCGCGATCGACATCGAGCAAGTGCGTTCCCCAGCCGAGCGGGGCGAAGCTGGGCACGGCGAAATTGGAAACGAACGAGTAGTCGACGAAGAGTCCGCCGCCGAGGTTGCGAAACAGGGCGTAATAGTCATGAGCGAAGTTGGTGACCACGAGATCGAAGAGGCCGTCGCCGTCGAAGTCGCCGAAGTCCACTCCCATGCTGCCTTGAGACGACCCATCGGCGTTGTAGGCGCAGCCGGCGAGGCCCGCGACCTCCTCGAACGTGCCGTCGCCGTGGTTCTGGTACAGGGCGTTCGGCGTGCTGTCGTTGGCGACGTAGAGGTCGACGTCGCCGTCGTTGTCGTAGTCGAAGCTGGTAACGCCCATGCTGTAGAGGTCGCTTCCCGTCGAGAGGCCGGCCGCCTCGGTGGCCTCGAGAAAGGTGCCGTCGCCGTTGTTGCGATAGTACGTGTTCGGGCTTCCGCGGAGACCGCGGGGTCCGTCCAGCACGTCGACTTTACCGCGCCAGCGCCGGATCCGCCTCGCGCTCCACACCTCGTCCCAGGTCGTCTCGATGTAGTTCGTGACGAACAAATCGGCGTCCCCGTCCCCGTCGGCATCGAAAAAGGCCGCCCCGAGACTCCACCTCGGGTCTCCCACCCCCGTCCGGGCGGTCACGTCTTCGAACGTTCCGTCGCCCCGGTTTCGGAAGAGAACGTTCGGTCCCCAGTTGGTGAGGTAGATGTCAGGGAGTCCGTCGTTGTCGTAGTCGACGACCGCGCCGCCCGCGCCGAATGCGTCCGAAGCGACACCCGCTTCCCCGGTGACGTCCTGGAAGGTTCCATCTCCCCGGTTTCGGTAGAGGACGTTCGAATGGGGCTCGACCTGGTTTCCCGGAAGGAACCGCTCTGCGTTCACGAAGTAGACGTCGAGAAGGCCGTCGCCGTCGTAGTCGAGAAGGAGCACGCCGTTTCCCGTCGACTCGAGGATGTGGTTCTTTTCGGGACCGCCGCTCACGGTCACGACCGTGAAGCCAGCGCGATCGGCCGAGTCCACGAACTCGACCCGGGGAGAGACCGCCGCGGCGGACGGGGCAACGCCGGCGAGGGCGAAGAGAGGAAGCGAGATCCAGGTCGCGAGCGCGCCGGCGCGGTTCCAGCCGGGCCGCCGAATGTTGGTCAAAGCGATCTCGATCCGAAGCAATCGCCGATCGTACTCGAATCGATACCGTTCGGAAAGCGCCGTGAAGCGTCCGGTCTCACTCGCTCCGGATCGCGACCGCGGGGTCGACGTGCGCCGCCCGGCGCGCGGGCAGATACGTCGCTAGAGCGCTCACGAGGACGATCACGATCACCACTCCTCCGAGGACGAGAGGGTCGTGAGGACTGACCGAATAGAGCTCGCCCGAGAGAACGGGTGTCGCGACGAACGAAGCGACGAGACCCAGGAGCAGCCCGGAGACGACGAGCCTGGCTCCCTCCAGGAGCACCATGCCGACGATGGTTCCGGTGCGCGCCCCGAGCGCCATGCGAACGCCGATCTCCCGGCTGGCCAGGCTGACCGAATGGCCGAGGACGCCCACCAGGCCTGCAACGGCGAGGAGAATCGCGGTCGCGGCGAAGGCGGCGACGAGCGTGGTGAGAAATCGGCGATCCCTCTCGCTCTCGTGGACGGCCTGCCGCAGCGTATGGAGGCCGAAAACCGGGAGCCCGGAATCCAGAGCTCTCACCGCGCTCCGGACCTCGGGCGCGACCGAGTCGGTGTCCCCCCTGGTGCGGAGGACGAACGTCATCGTCCGCCGCGTGGATCGCGCCGGAATCGAACTGGGGGTAGGGCATATAGACCGCGGGAACGGTTTCGTCCCCGAGCTTGTGTTGGACGGAGTCGCGGACCACTCCCACGATCTCCATGTAGGGTGCCAGCGACGTGGGCGAGCCCCACTTGAACCGCTTCCCGATTGGGTTCTCGTCGGGCCAGTATTTCCGGGTGAGGGTCTCGTTCACGATGGCGACCGGCCGGCTCTCCCTTCGAATCTTCCGTGCCGAACTCACGACCCTTCATCAAAGGGATTCCGAGGGCGTCGAAGTAGTTGCCCTCCACGATCGAGTACCAGCACAAATTTCGTCCCCAGTTTTCCGCTTCCTGCCCTTCGAGAGAGATCAGAATGCGGTCGCTCGGCTCGAGCGGAACGCTCGTTCCGGCCCCGACCGCCGTCACCGAGGACAGAGAGCCGAGTGTCGACAGGAGTCGGTCGAAGAAGGCGCGCGGCGCGTCGTTCGGGTACTTCGATTCGTCGAGCGAGACGGAGAAGGCGATTCGTCCGTCGGGGTCGAAGCCGGGATCGACGCTCATGACCCGGAGAAAGCTTCGGAGCAGAAGCCCGGCCGCAGAGAGGAGGAGGAGCGAAAGAGCAACCTCGCCCGCGACGAGCGCGCGCCGCGGGCGATTCTTACGAAAGCTCGAGCCCGACCGCGCACCGGAGCCGACCGCCTCCGCCAGAGACACGCGCGAAGCGGGGATCGCGGGCGCGATGCCGAAAACAAGCCCCGTCGCGACCGAAACGAGAAGAGCGAAGCCGACGACCGCAGGATCGAGAACGCTCACGTCTAGCCCGGCGAGGCCTTCCGGGACCAGGGCCTCGAGCGCGTCCACCCCCAGAGCGCGAGAAGGACACCCAGGCTTCCGGAGACGAGGGAGAGGATCAAGCTCTCGGCCAGGAGCATGCGCATGATACCGGCTCGCCCCGCCCCGAGAGCGGCGCGGATCGCAATCTCACGGCTTCGTTCCGCGGCCCGTGCGAGAAGCAGGTTGGCGGCGTTGGCGCATGCGACGAGGAGGACGAGCCCCACCGCGGCCTGCAGCAGCAGAAGCGATCGGCGGACGGGGGTGACGACTTCTTCCCGGAGCGACGTGACCGTCGCCTGCAGGGTGAACCGACCGCGCACCGAGGCAGGGTACTTCCGGTAGACGAGGCCGGCGATGCGGCGGACGTCGGCCGCCGCCGCCTCAAAGGTGACGCCGGGTCGAAGCCTTCCGAGAAGAGAAGTGTCGAAGCGATTCCCGCGTTCCTCCAGCTCCTCGGGAGAGAAGGCCATGGGGAGGAAGAGATCCGCGGGCTCGAAGCCGTGTAACGTCGCCTCCGGAAAACGCAAACCGCGAGGCATGACGCCGACCACGGTGAAAGGACGGTCGTCCAGCGTGAGCGTCTTTCCCAGAATCTCGGGGTCGCTTCCGAACCGGCGGGTCCAGAGGTCGAAGCCGAGAAGCAACGCCCTCGGGCCGCCGTACGCGTCTTCCTCGTCCGTGAGCCAGCGGCCCAGAGCGGGCCGGACGCCGAGGAGCGGGAAGAGCGAGGCCGTCACCCGAGCGGCGCGGACGCGCTCGGCCTCGCCCTGGAACGCCAGGTTCACGCTCTTCGGCTCGAAAGCGGCGACCGACTCGAACGCCTGGGCGCCGTCCCGGAAATCGGAGTAGTCCGCGGCCGTGGCGCTCATCAGCTCGTCCGAGACCTCGGGAATTCGCTCCCAAATCATCGCCAGTCGATCCGGCTCCCGGTAAGGAAGGGGGCGTAGGAGTCGGGCCTCGACCACGGTGAAGATCGCGACGTTCGCCCCAATCCCGACGGCGAGGACGAGGACGATGAGAAACGCGAGCCCCGACCTCTGCCGGAGCGACCTCAGGGCATGTCGAAGGATCTGCACGTTCGAGGGCTATGCAAAACGAGGACCAGGAACGCCATGCGAGCAGAGGCCCTGTTTCGCCGTTTTGGGTGTTCGGGATTCGGACGAGGCGTTCGCATCCGGTCACCTCGGAATGACAGGAAGGACGATCCTGGAGGGATACGTCCCGTCGTGATGGATCTCCTGGTGGGCGACCTCGACCCGGGAGCTCGTGCCGAAGGGCTCGCCGGTATTCGGGTTACGGTCGAAATGAGGAAAGAGGCTCGACGTGACGTGGATCCGGATGCGATGGCCCTTCTTGAAGACGTTGGAGGTGACCAGGTTCTTCAAGCGGTAGAGCTCGACCTCCCCGGGTACGAGAAGCTCCCCTTTCGTCTCTCCATTGCGGTAGCGTGCCCTCAGCACCTCGACCGTGGGGCTCATCAGGTTGAAGGCGCGGCCATCGGGATAGACGTCGAGAAGCCGGACGACGAAGTCGGTGTCCTTCGCGGACGAGGCGGCATAGAGATCTACCTCGATATTGCCGGTAACCTCGACGTCCTCGTCGAGGGGGGGCGTCGTGTAAACGAGGACGTCGTCCCGTTTCTCGAGAGGGCTCTGGTCGAACGGCCCCTGCTGCCCTTCATGGAGATCGACGACAGGGTCCCGGGGATCGTAGTCGTATCGGTCCGGAGTCTCGTCGGCCGGCGGCGGCTCTTTCGAGAGCTTTCCTCCACTCGCGAGGTAGTAAGCGGTCTCGACCCGGCGCTCCAGGGGCCAGCTGTCCTCATCGCGCCAGCGGTCGTCTCCCATGACGAAGATCTTCACCGGCTTTTCTCGATCGATCCCGTTGTCCTTTCCCCGCAGCCAGTGGTCGAACCAGCGCATGAGGAGCGCGTCGTTGTCGAGTCCGGCGTCGACGCCGAAATCGAGATCGCCCACCGTCATCTTGGTGAGTTGGGGCGTTCCGTGCCGCCAGGGACCAATCACGAGGATGCTTCCGTTCTTGCGCGTGCCGAGAAAGTTGTGAATCGCGCCGTTGGGCCCGTATCCCTCGTCGTGCCAGCCGGAAAGGTTGAGAGCGGGAATCTCGATCTCGGAGTAGTGCGCTTCGACGTCGGCGAACTTCCAGTAGGGACCGTCGTCGGGGTGGGCGAGCCAGTCGTAATACGACGGCGCGGTGTCCGCGAGGGCGGGGAGCTCGCGGAGCGGAAGAAACGAGAGCCACTCTCGCCCGTGTGCGTCCCACAGCTCGGACGCTTCGCTCTCGGTCTTCGGGCCGGAGAGACCGGCCTTCACCCGTACGTCGGGGGAAATGTTCTCGTAGAACCAGGGGATCCAGGAGAGGTCGAAGGCCCCGCCGAAGTAGAAGAAGAGTCGTCCCGTCGAAAAACACATGAACGGAGCGATGGTGACGAGATGAGGAGGTTTCGCCATCGCCGCGAGCCACTGAACGGCACCCGGGTAGGAGAGCCCCGCCATTCCCACTTTGCCGTTCACGTAGGGAAGCGAAGCGACCCACTCGACGGTGTCGTACCCGTCGTTCGACTCCTGCCGGTAGGGATCGAAGGCGCCGTCCGAGGCATAGCGGCCCCGGACGTCCTGGGCGATGACGACGTATCCCGCGCGCGCCGCGCGGATGGCGAAGCTTCCTTCCCTCCACTCGGACGCCTTCCCATAGGGCGTTCGCATCAGAATGGCAGGGAATCGCCCCGCTGCCTCGGGCCGGAGGACGTCGGCGCGAAGAACGACACCGTCGCGCATCGTCGCGGCAACGTCGGTCTCGAGATGCACCCGGTACTCTGCGGCCGCCGCCAGGGACGACGTCAGAGTCCAGGCGAGGAACCAGGCCGCTCTCGCGCGGATCATGCCGGCACCGCCGCGCGCGCGATCTGTCCCGCATCCGGGAGTGTCGCGATGGACCAGAGGAGGGAGAGGAGCCTCTCGATCTCGCTCGGCGCGAGAACGCCATCCGCTTGCCCGCGGAACTTCGTTTCCAGATTCTCGTCGGTCATCGGTCTTTCGAGGCTACCCACTGTGTGCTCCACATGTTTTTCGAGAGATCGGCCGCCCGCGAGAGTGATTCTCACGAAGACTTCGTCCTCGCCGACCCCGTCGCCAGGAATCGCCACCACCCGCTCGCGCAGGGCGATGACCTCGGGATCCGAGACGGCTGCATCGCTGAACTCCTTCTGCCCGGCCCGGCCCCGAAGAAGGGCGACGGCGGCCGCATGATAGACGCTGAACTTGCCCTCGAGGCCGGTCGCGGGAGTCTTCTTCCCCGTGAGCTCCAGCACCAGCGGATGGACTCGGAGATCGACGCGCTCGATCTGCGCCGGGGGAAGCTCGTTCTGCTCGCGCAGCTGGAGGCAGGCGTCGAGAGTCGGATGGATCACGATCCCGCAGGGAAAGGGCTTGTAGGTGTTGCGGGTGACTTCGAAGCTCTCGCCGAGTCCGTGGGTGATCTTGGTGAAATCGTGTTTGTCCGAGAGCACGTTCGCGAACCCTCGCGGGGCTTCGAGGCCGCGATCGGAGCTGGTGAATCCCTTGGACGCGAGGAGCGCCGCGGTGAGGCCGTTCTGGGCGGCCCGGCCGGGATGAAACGCCTTGCACATGGTGCCGAACATCTCTCGAAGTCCCGCGGATTGAGTCGCCGCGATCCCCAGGGCCCACCTCATGCGCGTCTCGTCGAGCCCCAAGATCTTTCCCGCCGCCGCCGCGGCGCCGAAGACCCCCGCGGTGCCGGTAATGTGATAACCGCGATCGTAGTGCCAGGGATAGACCGCCATTCCGACTCGGCATTCGACCTCGACCCCGAGGACGAATGCGTGGACGAAGTCTTCTCCAGTGATGACCTCCCTCTCGGCGAGTGAAACGAGCGCGGGGGCGACGGGCCCGGCGGGATGAATGATGGTCGCGAGATGGGTATCGTCGAAGTCGAGAACGTGAGAGCTGATCCCGTTCATCAGGGACGCGTGAAGGATGTCGAGCTTCTCGTTCCGTCCGAGGACCGACGCGACCGGCGGACCGGAGAGCTCGGCGAGTGCTGCGAGAGCGTAGTCGACGGTCTCGTGGCGGGCCCCCCCGAGGGCGCAGCCGACCCAGTTCAAGATCGACCGGGTGGCTTCCCGGCGCGCGGTCTCGGGGATGTCCGGCCACTTCGACGCGACGACGTAGCGGGCGAGAATCGCGGTCACTTCCCGTTCGTCGTCCTCGGGGGCAAGGGCGGCGGATTCTACCGTTGGTAGCGACATCACGGTTCCCAGAGCACCCGAAGCTCGCAAAAAGGCTCTTCTCGTGAGGCCTGCGGAGTTACGGATCATCGCGGCCCTCCGCGGAGATTCTAACTCGCTCTTCGTCCCCGCGGGAGTCGACCGTTTGACAGCCCCCGGGGCCGGCACTAACGTCTTCCCGCTCATGACAGAATCGGCCGTCGAGAACGAACCGCTTTCCGATCGCGAAGGAGGCCTCGTCCGCGAGCTCTCCTACTGGCAACAGGGCATGATCGCGATCGGCGGCACCGTGGGCGTCGGACTCTTTCTCGGAAGTGGAGCGACCATCGGTCTCGCTGGCCCTGCCGTCGTCGTAGCCTACCTCGTCGCCGCGATCCCCGCTCTAGCCATGGGACTGGTGCTGGCCGAGATGGCCACCGTCCACCCGGTGGCGGGATCCTTCGGCGTCTACGCCAATCTCTATCTCGGAGAAGGGGCGGGGTTCGCCGTCCGCCTCACCTACTGGTTCGCGGAAACGCTCGCCATCGGGGCTCAGGTGACGGCCGTCGGACTCTACTTCGGCTTCTGGTTTCCGAGTGTTCCCGGCTACGTGTTCATGGCGTTGGCGGCGGTTCTCGCGGTGGCGGTGAATGCTTTCCACGTCGGCCGCTTCGGACTCTTCGAATCCTGGTTCTCGATGGTGAAGGTCGCGGCTATCGTCGCCTTCATCGTGGTGGGAGCGGTGCTCGTCTCGAGAACCGGGAGTATCGGGGGGCATGAGCCCATCGGTTTTTCGAACTTGACCTCCGACGGAGGGTTCTTTCCCAACGGCGTGCGGGGCATCTGGCTCTCACTGACTCTGGTGATCACGAGCTTTCTCGGGGTCGAAGCGGTGGCGGTGACGGCCGGTGAGGCGGAGCGGCCGGAGAAAAACGTACCGCGCGCCCTGCTCGGTACGGTGGGAGCCCTCATCGTTCTTTACAGCCTCGCGATTCTCGCGATCGTCACCGTGAGCCCGTGGAGGGCAATCTCGGAGACGAGCGGCACGCTCACCGCGAGTCCCTTCGTCGAGGCCTTCGAGCGCGTCGGCGTTCCCTCCGCCGCGAGCGTCATGAACTTCGTCGTGCTCTCGGCCGCGCTCACGGCGGTCGTGAGCCACCTCTATCTCTGCACCCGGATGCTCTTCTCTCTCGCCCGGGCCGGATACGTTCCGCGCTCGGTAGGTCTGGTGGACCGGAAGGGCGTTCCCGTCCGCGCCCTTGCCGGCTCGACTCTCGGCATGGTGCTCGCCGTGGTCCTCGCCGCGAGGGGACAAAACGTGTTCCTGCCGATGTACGGTACGGGAGTGGCAGCGCTCATGTCGATCTGGATCGGTATCTTCGTCTGCCACTTTCGGTTTCGAGAACGGGTCGGACGGGAGCGCCTGGAGGGTCTTCCGGTGAAAGCTCCTCTCCACCCCCTGCCGGGTATCGCCGGGATCCTACTCATCGTCGCCGCGCTCGCGGCGACGCCGTTCGTCTCCGGTCTGGAGTGGACGGTACCGATGTTCGCAGTCTGGCTCTTTCTCATCGGGATCGCATATCTCGTTCGCAGATCGAGCTCCGGGAGGAAAAGTCATGTCATCGAACAACAACGGTAAGGTTTTCGAGCCCCGCCGGTTGGGCCACGCCAACCTGTGGGTCGAGGATTTGAAGCGTTCGGAGCGGTTCTATCACGAGGTCTCGGGCCTCACCGTGGAGTTCTGGGAGCCCGATCTGGTGGCGACTTTTCTCGGCACCGGCAACACTCCCCACGATCTCGGCATGATCGAGACCACGAAAGGCGAAGCCCGTTACGGCCGCAACGGCCTTCTACAGATCCCGAAGGGAGTTGGGGTCGCGGCCGGTCTCGGACATCTCGCCTGGGAGCTTCGAAACGAGGTCGAGCTCGTCGACTCCTTCCGCCGGGCGAAAGCGCGAGGCGTCGCGACCGATCTGACGGTGGACCATCAGGTGGCGCACAGCGTCTATCTCTACGACCCGGACGGGAACTACATGGAGTACTACTGCGACACGGTGAAGGATTGGCGGCAGGTCCTCCATGGCGAGATGGAGCTCATCACCGCGGGCTGGGATCCGGAGGAGAGCGAGCCCTTTTCCGAGCCCCGGTACGAGGAAAGCCCGGAGATTCGCACGGTCGAGGAAGCACCGGTCCATCCGAGAAGGGTGACCCACGCCGTTCTCCTCACGGACGACCTCGACGGGCTCGCGGAGTTTCATCGCGCTGTCGGAGGTCTGGAGGAGATCCACCGCGACGAAGGCGTCGTGTTCCTGAGAGGAAGCCTGTCGCACGTTCCGTACCATCTCGTGCTCTGCGAGAGGTCCCCGGGCGACGAGAGGCAGTTTCACCACGTCTCCTTCGAGCTCGAGAGTGAAGGGGCGGTCGAGGCAGCGGAAACAGCCCTCGGGGCCAAGGGCATCGACATGACGCAACGGGTGGATAACGATTCGAAGCGGAGCTTCTTCCTGACGGACCCCGATGGACTCCTCTCGGAGTACTACGCTCGAAGAGGGTCGAGCTTTCCCAATCTGTCGAACGCGACTGCCGAGGCGCGTCCGTGGCTCGCTTAGTAAGGAACGAGAAGTTTCAGCCGAGTCCGAAAAGCTTGCGAGCGTTCTCGGCGACGAGCTTGGCTCGGTCTTCCCGCGAGATTCCTTCAAAGAGGTCGTCCAGGGCTTTCTCGGTCTCGACTCCTACCGAGATGGTGTGAGGGAAATCGGACCCCCAAACCACCTGATCGACTCCGATGTCGGCGATTGCCGGAAGACCCATCTTCTCGTCGATGAGCCCGTGCCAGATGCGGCTGCGGAGGTAGTCGCTTGCCTTCCTGTCGAGGCTGGGTAGCTGGAGGCGGTTGGAATAGACGCCCTGGATCATGTCGATGCGCCTCATGAAGCCCGGAATCCAGGCGAGCTCGAGCTCGGCGGTGACGACTTTGAGCTTCGGAAACCAATCCAGGATTTTTCCGAAGATGAAGTCGGTGGCGAGCACGTGCGGGATCTCCTCCCACGTGGACAGGAACATGTTCGGCCCTTCTTCCCATTCCTCGCGGGAGTGACAGGCCATCGGGTCGGGAATGCGTCCGGTGACGATGTGGAGGGTGATGGGAAGCCCCATCTCTTCGGCTCGCGCCCAGAAAGGATCGTAGACCTTGTCCCGATAGGGAGGCGAGCCTTCCGGGGGAGCGGCGTGGATCATCGGAGTTCTGAAACCGAGCTTGAACACGCGCTCGAGCTCGCGAACCGCCCAGTCGACGTCGTCCATGGGAATCATGGCCGCGCCGAGGAGTCGTCGGTAGTCGTAGGAGATGAACTCGGCGAGCCAATCGTTGTAGACGCGGGAGCAATCCCGCACGATCTCGCGATAGTCGTGACGGTTGCTCGAGTGGAGGATGGACAGCCCGAGGGTGGGATAGAGCACTTCGGCTTCTAGCCCCGCTTTCTTCTGGAACGAGACCCTTTCGGCCGGATCTCGTCCCGCGTCGGGCGTCCCCGCGTCGGCCGTCTTCTGGTCCTGCTCCTTGAACCGCGCGTACTGTTTGCCGGTGAAGAAGAAGAGACCTTCCTGACCGCTGTGGCCCTCCACGACGCGCGGTGTCTCGTATCCATATTTGTCGTGTAGGCGTTCGAACCAGAGATTCTGTGGCTCGATGGTATGGGAATCGGCGCTGATGATGGACGGAATCGGCATCATGTGTCCTTTCGGAGCTACAGATTAGCTTAGCTTGGGGTCGGTCCGGAGTTGCCGCGAGGCGCAGGGTCCCGTTTCGCCCTCCTCGCGTTCTAAATCGCGAGCTCGTCACCTTTCCTCTACGAGACTCCTGAGCGCGGTTTTGCATCGCGCCCGAAGCGTATAGAGTATTCGCCACTCGATGATCCATCACTCGATGAAGCCGTGGACTTTCGCTCTATCCGGCCTTCTCGTCGCGAGCCCTGTCTTCGCGCACCAGGAGGAGCCTGAGAAACAGCAAAACGAACAGGAGCCGCAGAGCCAGGAGCCGGCGCCGGGCGCCGGAGGAGGTTCCCTTCCAGGAGCCCACGCACAGTTTCACCGCCGGGCTTCTCGTCGATCTCCGGCTCGCGTATACCGACCGGGTCACCAGCTTTCTCGATGGAGGTCTCGGAAAAGTTCGCTACGGCGGAGAGAACGGGAATCGAAGGGTGCTCGCCCGCCTCTCGCAGCTCTCGTTCCTCGCCGATGCCCGGTTCTTGTCGAGCCTCGGCGCTCACGTCCAGCTGAACTTTGACGCCGAGCCCAATCGGGGAGGCGCCGTCGATCGCCTCGACCTCATCGAAGCCTTTCTTCGTTATCGCTTTGGCGTCGGAGACGAGTCCGAGATCCGTGGCCGCGTCGGGCTCTTCATCCCTCCCATCTCGCTCGAGCACCCCGGCCCGGCCTGGACCACGGTCTACACCATCACGCCGTCGGTCATCAATTCCTGGGTCGGAGAAGAAGTGCGGGCGGGGGGAGCGGAGGCAACGTTTGCCCACGTCGGACTCGACAACGAGCTGTCGGCGACCGCGGCCGTCTTCGGTTGGAACGACCCCAGCGGAAGCCTCGTGGCCTTCCGAGGCTGGGCGGCGCAGGATCGGCAGACGGGTCTCGGCGACCAGATCCCGCTCCGCCGCCGGTGCCCTCCATCGGCCCGGGGGGCGTCTTCGAGACACAGGCGCCATGGACCGCGCCGGTGACCGAGATCGATCATCGAGCCGGCTACTACGCAGCGGCATCGTGGGAACGCTACCGGCGTTTCACCCTGAACGGCATCTACTATGACAACCGCGCCAATCCGATGGCGTTCGATTCCGGCCAGTACGGGTGGCACACGAAGTTCTACGACGTCGGGAGCGTTTACAGCTTTGCCAACGGCACCGAGGGGCCCGAGATTCTCGTTCAGTTTCTCGGTGGCAACACCTGGATGGGCAACCTTGCTCCGGGGCTCCCCAAGGTCCACGTCGATTTTCGCTCCGCATACGTTCTCTTCACCGTTCCGCTGGGGCGGCAGCGGTTCTCCTTCCGCTACGATTGGTTCGAGACCGTGGATCTCGACGAGCTTCGCGAATCGATACAACAACGATGAGACAGGCTCCGTATTCACCCTCGCCTATCAGCTGCGGACCACGGAAAAGCAGCGGCTCGCTCTCGAGCTCCTCGACGTTCGGAGTGACCGGTTGGCGCGCGCGAGCCTCGGACTGGCGACCCAGGCGGATGAGCTCCTGTTCCAGGCCAGCTATCGCTTGCGTTTTTGAGCGCGCAACTTCACTGTGACTGAGTGAAATCACCCACCCATGGTGGGTGCTGGCCGGGCAACCACTGCAATGACGGGTTTTCGGACACTGGCCTGGGGTTTGCAACGCAGTGGTTGCGGCAACCCGTTGGAGGGAACGAACATGATGAAACTCTTTTCTGTAATTCTGGGCACGGTTCTCGTCGCGTCGGCGACGGTGTCGGCACAGGAGAAGTCGTTCGATGGCAACCTGGCGGCCAAGGGCGAAAAGCTCTTCCGCACGTACTGCTCGGCCTGTCACGGCAAGAACGCAAGCGGCGATGGTCCGCTGGCGAAGGATCTGAAGGCGACACCCGCCAATCTCACCAAGCTGAGCGAGAAGAACGGAGGCACTTTTCCGTACGACATGGTGGTCCAGACCATCGGGCAGGGGCGCAGCGTCCGCGGACACGGGACGAAGGACATGCCGGCCTGGGGCGACGCGTTCAAGATGACGAGCAGTGGTCCCGATGAGCCCAAAGAGATGATGAAGGAGCTCGCCAACTTCCTCTGGTCCATTCAGCCGAAGTGATCGCCGTCATTCGAGCCGGAGCGACGAGAGGAAGCCGTCGAAAAGCGGTTCCCCGTCCGAGACCTCCTTCCGAGGCCCGAGGAAACGAATGAACCAGGGCCCGCCTGGTCCCTCGACGACGATGGCGATCATTCGGGTGTCCGGCTCGTTGCGGAGCTCGGTCGCGCCCGGTCGAACGGGCGCGACGTAGGTGCCGGTGATGTCCACGCGGGTTACCTTCAGAGTCGCCGGCTTTCGTCTCGCTCTTCTTCGCGCGGTCCTTCGTCGAGCTACCATCCGGCTGCTCGAACTGCCCCATCCAGCGCTCGATGTTGGCTTCGGTGCTCCCGCCTTGCCCGGGGCCAAAGTAGAAGATCACGACTTCCGATTGCTCTCCCACCCGCCACTGGGCGAGTCGCATCGACGAGCCGGCCGACGCCGAGGTCCACTCTTTCGGGGCGTCGTAGGTGAGGGAAGCTGCAGTGCCGAGAATGCCGAGAAGCAGTGTGAGCATCGTTATTTAGAATCTACGCGAACCTTCCCGTGGAGTGCAAGCACGGAAACGAACGCAAAGGCGCAAAGGCGCAAAGGGGAAGGACGCCCGCTTTCCGATCCCGACGAGGTCTTCCTTGCGTCTCCTGTGCCCTGGCGGCTTTGCGTTGAAACGCCGGCGTTCTTCTCGAGCTCGAGCGTCGCCTTTCCAGTTACGCAAAAAAATCGCCCTCCCCCCACGAATGGAGGAGAGGGCGTGCCCGAAGGCGGAGCTTTTTCAGCGCAGCTTCATCGGATAGATGAAGTGGCTCGCAGGCGAGAACGCGCTCTCGTAGCCCTGAGCGTCAATCGCGGAGGCCCGCCAGAAGTAAGTGCCAGGCTCGATATCGGAGAGATTCCAAGCTCTGGACCTGAGCCGAGGTGCCATCGACCCAAGTCTCGTCGACGAGCTGCTTGAACTCGGCGTCGGCGGAGACTTCGACGTGATAGCGAACGGCATCGGAGACCGCCGACCAGGCGAAGTTGTAGTTCGATAGATCGCCTTCGAGAACCTGGCGGTTCTCGGGAGCCAGTAGTTGGGCGGGAGCGGCGGGAAGCTGGTGAGGCGCGTCAGGGGTGACACCCTGAGCGGACGCGAGCGACCCATAGTCGCCGTCGACGGACACGTGCTGGCTCTGGTCGCCGAAGTCGACACGGCCCTCGAGGACTTCGAGACGAGTGGCGCCTTCGGGCTCGACCTTCACGCGAAACTCGGTGCCGCGGATGAAGGACGTGGCCGTGGGCGTCGAGATCTCGAAGCGGCTGTCGCGCTGCGCGAGCTTCTGGACGCGGGAGAGGATGGAGCCCTGATCGAGCTTCAGCTTGGTGGTTCGGATTTCACCGCGAGCGGTGGAAGCCGATCCGTTCGACTCGAAGAGGATCTTGGTGTTCGGACGAAGAACGATGACGGTTCCGTCATCCTGCCTCACCTCGACCGAGGACTTGGCCCTGGTACGAATCCAGTCGCCTTCCTGGACGAGCATGTCCGGCACCACCTTGACCCACCTCCAGTCGAAGTTCCGCGCAATCTCGACATTGCCACTGAACTTCGTGACCTTGGCGGGAATCCGACCCATCTTGAGCATGTCCTTCGGGATCCGGACGGTGGTCCCGTCCTTCAGAAGGTTGTGCTCGGTGATTTGACGCCAGAAATCCGCGCTTTCCAGATACTTCTGGTACACGTTCAAAGGCGTCGTGTCCTTGTCGGTCATGACCACCACGTAGTCCTCGCCGGAGCCGTCGGCCGTAGCCTGGAGCTCTTTGGGGGAGTCGATCTGGGTGGCAGGTGTTGCTTTTTTATCCTGCTCGTCCGAACGCCCCCCGTTTGCCGCAGCGAGGTTCACCGCGATGGACATGGCGAATGTGAAGCCCAAGACTTTCGTCCAGTTCTTCATGTTCATCGTGTAACCCTCCTTGTTGAGACGCAAAACGCGAGCCCGTCCCCGCGGTCGAGCTCACGGACTTGGTTGAGGAAACTCGATACACTCATGAGGCCTTACCTCGTTCATTTCGGATTAGTCGAACCCAATCGCACGGATGCGAGGCGCAAACGCCTCGACTTTGCCGCCTGCCCTTCGGGGGACGGACTCATTCGTCGGTGCCGCCGCAGGAGCGGGAGACAGTGAGGATGAAGACGAAGTCTGCGCGCGGGGCTTGTTCACCCCGATGAACCCCCTCTCCACTAGGTCCTTCAAGCACTCCGCCATCTTGCGGGGCGCGAGACCCACGAGGTGGGTCAAGATTCCGATGTCCCGCTTCCCGTCGATCGAGGCCAGAAGCTTCCACTGGACCGCCGAGAGCTCGTAAGGCTCTTCGCCTCTGGGATCGGGCCGGAGCTCGGGAACGGCGTCGAAGAAACTGTCGCGCTCGTTCTTGTCGGGATCGAAAGATAGAACCCCAACGGTAATGAGTCCGAACACGGCACGGCCGACGTCGTAGATGTCCGCATCGAGCGCATCCGCGATCTTTCGGATGGTCCTCTGGCCGTCCACCAGACTCACCACTTTCCAATCGATTCGCGTCAGGCGGATCGCCTCCGACCCGGAAGTCGCGAC
Source organism: uncultured Acidobacteriota bacterium (assembly GCA_963815675.1). Taxonomy (GTDB): domain Bacteria; phylum Acidobacteriota; class Vicinamibacteria; order Marinacidobacterales; family SMYC01; genus CAWFHP01. Next base: position 147,298 of record CAWFHP010000004.1, read on the forward strand.
CCGGTGCGGCACGACGTCGAAGCTCGGTATCTTCGACGAGATTCGGTTCCACTCGTCCATTCGACGGGTGGCTTCCATGAGGAGCGAGGTTCCCGACTTGCTGATGGTGACCTCGGTCGTAACCTCTCCCACGATGTAGTGAAACTGGCCCTGGTTCCAGAGCGCGAGGTCGTAGAGCGCCTCCTCACCGCGAAGGTCTCCCGCCTCCGCGTGGGCGACATTGCCGTCGTTCAGATAAACGCGCCCCTCACTGCCGGCGTTCCTGAGCACCAGGGTTCCGCTTTGACCGTAGGCCATCGCCAGCTGGAACGCCTCGGGAAAGCTCTTCTCCTCGAGCGAGCCACTGATCACGGCGTCGGCCTCGTTGCCCTTTTCGGCGACGGGAGACGCCTCGTAGCGACGCGACCTCCTGAGAATCATCTCGATGCGCGCCTGGATCTCTTCGGGGTCCACCGTCTTCACGACGTAGTCGTCGGCGCCTCTCCGAATACCTTTGACTTTGTCCGAGGTCGACTCTAGCCCGGTAAACATGATGACAGGGATGTTCTCGGTCTTGACGTCGTCCTTCAGCCGGTGGCAGGTCTCGAATCCGTCCATCACCGGCATTTCCAGATCGAGGAGAACGAGAGCCGGCTTTCTCGCGGCCACCTTCCGGAGCGCCTCTTCGCCGTTCGCCGCGAGCTCCACCTCGTAGCCCCAGGACTCGAGGAAGTAGCGCATCATGACGCGGTTATCCAGCTCGTCATCGACCATCAAGACCAGATCCTTGGCCATCTCGTTCGTCCCCGCTCAGTTCGAGCCCGCGCCTACCGGCGACAGAACGTTCGCAGTCGTCATCGTCATGGGCTCCATGCCCTCTTTGAGAACCGGAATCGTGAAAGTGAAGGTCGAGCCTCTTCCGTGCTCGCTGTCGACGTGGATCGTGCCCAGATGCACGTCGATGATCTGCTTGACCAGGGACAGACCGAGGCCGGTGCCGATGATGTCCTTCCGGTCGTCACAGCGCACCCGGTAGAACTTCTCGAACAGCCGGGGCACCGACTCTTTGGGAATGCCGAGGCCGTTGTCCTGCACCTGGACCGAGACGTGGCCGTTTTGCTGGACCACTCCCACCCGGGCCCAGGCCCCTTTGGGACTGTACTTGATCGCGTTCGAAAGCAGGTTGATGAGGACCTGCTCGATAAGGTTCCGGTCGCCGAAGACCTCGGACACGCCCGCCGCCGGCGCCTGATACTGGAGGGTGATGCTCTTCTCGTCGGCGAGAGGCTTGAGGTCGGCGACGGCGTTCTGGATGAGCTTGTCCATGTCCACCGGCCCCTTGGTGATGACCTGTCTCCCCGACTCGATGCGGGTGATGTCGAGGAAGTCGTTCACCAGATTGACGAGCCGATTCGACTGGCGGTTGATGATCTCCAAGAACTCCTTCGACTTGTCGTTGTCGATGCCGCCCTTGAGGAGAATCTGGGCGAAGCCTCGAACCGTGGCCAGAGGCGTGCGGATCTCGTGAGTCACCATCGACATCAGATCCGTCTTCATCTGATCCATTTCCTTGAGCTCAGTGATGTCGGAGAGCACCCCGACGATCCCCTGGACCAGACCGTCGCGGCTTCGGACCGGCCCGAGCTGAAGAGTGTAGAAACGAGTCGTGGGAAGCGAGAGGCGGACGTCGAAGGAGAACGTCTCGCCCCGCTCCACGATCCGGCGGAACTTTTCCCGCATGACCTCATGGGGAACGTCCTGGAACCTTCGGATGAAATCGACTGCGCTCTGTCCCACGACGCTCTCACCGTAGAGGCCGAGAACTTCCTTCGCTTTGGGATTCACGATCTGGATAGTCCCGAGAACGTCGGTGACCACGACACCATCGGCGATGCTGTCCATGATCGACGCCATCAGAGACTTCTCACCCATGATGGCGTCGCTCAGCACGTTGAGGGTCTGGATGCGGCGCTCCTGGCTCTTGTAGGTGAAGGGGGCCAGCGGGTTCGCGGTCTTCTCGGTGAGCCGGCCGTAGAGCGAGGCGTTGTACCAGATGACGCCGAACTCCGACGAGACCGCATGGAGGAGCTCCCGCTCTTCCTCTCGAAATGCTTCGCCTTTGAGACGGAACAGGCAGAGCGCACCGACCGTCTCTCCCTTCGAAAGCAACGGAACGACGAGAGCGTGATAGAGAACGAGCCGCGCTCGCGGCACCAGCACGCCCAGCGGGTGCTGGCTCAGCGTCTCCACCTCGATGGGGTCCATTCCCACCAGCAATCGGGTCAGCTCTCCCGAGAGCTTCAGCGCCACCTTCTGCTGCGGGTTCATCCGCGCGAGCCCGTATTGCGCGCTCAGGACGAGGTCTTTTCTCTGGCGGTCCATCTTCAACAGCGCCGCAGCCGGAACACCGAGCACGTCGCGAAGCGTGGGCTCGGCCGCCGCGAAGGTCTCGAGAATCGTCTTCTCTCCCGCCTTCTCGCTGAGAGCGGCCGCATCGGTTAGGTTCAGGACTTCGCAATCGAGGGCGAGGTTGACCTGCCGCATCTTCAACATCAGCCCGAAGATGAGCGATAGCACGAGCGAGACCACCATCGGGCTCACTTCGAGCCAGCAGCCCTCCCGGAATAGACCGATGTGAGCTCCCAGAGTGCCGGTGATGAGCACCACCATGAGAAGCGACGCGAGTCGCGTGTCGACGAACTGGTACAGCACCGCGGCGAGCATCGCCGTGAGCAGGGTCAGAACCGTCAAGGCCCACAGAGGTGTTCTGACGATAAAACGCTTCTGAAGGATGCCGTGGATCACGTTCGCCTGAATCTCGACCCCCGTCATCGGGCTGCGATCGGAAGAGAACGGCGTCATGTGGGAATCGAAGAGTCCCGCGGCCTTTCCTCCATAGAGAACGATCTTGCCGGCGAAGTAATTGGGCGGGATGTTGCCCTCGATGACCTCGTGAGCGGGAATGAACTCGAACGTTCCCTTGTCGCCGGCGTAGTCAACGTGCATCTCGTCATCGGTGATGATTCGATCCGCGGTGGCTTGCTCGGATGCGGGAGCGCTCATAACCGGGATCTGGATGTCTCCGAGGGCGAGGACACCGGGGCGGATTTCGCGAATGGAATCGTCCGGCAGGTCGAGATACTTCCTCAATACTTCGAGATTGAGTCCCCAGTAGGTGCGGTCGGCAGTCTTATAGGCGAGGTGGACCTTGCGCACGATGCCGTCGGAGCTCTGCTCGATATGCGCGTGACCCAGCCCGGCCGCGGCTTCCGCGAGCTCGGGGATGGGCTTGGTGACGATGATCTTCTTCTCACCGTCCTGGTCTACCTTTTCGAGGATGACGGGGTAGATGACGTTCGCCGCCTCGCGGGTCGCGGCAGCGAGCTCCCGGTCGTTCGCCGGGTCGCGCCGGTCGGGCTCGAAAAAGCCCATGTCGACGCCGATTACTTTGGCGCCGTTCGCCTTGATCTGACGAAGGGCTTCGGCGTGGTAGGCGCGAGGCCAGGGCCAGCTCCCCAGACGACGCAGCGACGGCTGGTCGACGCCCACGATGACGATCTCGGGAGGAGTGCTCTGAACCGGTGCCATACGGAAATCGGCGTCGTAGAGCTGGTACTCCAGTCCTTCGAACACGCCCGACAGATACAGCCCGCAGGCGATGAGGGCGGCGACGACGCCCGCCAGGACTCCCCGCAGCGCTAGCGCTTTCTTATCTTCCACTACCCAATCCTTGGCTTGCGGCGATCTCGTCGGCTGGAGATTCGCTCGCTCCTCGTCTCTCCGAGAGGAAGTTGCTCCCCTGGAACCGCTTCAGATACTTCTTCAGCTCTGCCGCCCGCTCGGCGATCACGTGGGTGCTCTCGAAATCTGGACCCGACCCGCTGACCACCGCGACGGTGATGGTCATGATGGGAAAGTTCTCGAGCCGCCCCGAACGGTTCTCGACCTGGATGCTCTTTCGATTGCGGTCCTCCTCGCCGTAGAAATTCGCGATGGAACCGTCGAACTTCTCGATCAGCGCCTGGCCGATGCCGCTGTCGCACATCGGCGTCGTGACCAGAACGAAATCGTCTCCCCCGATGTGGCCGAGAAAATCGCCGTTGTCGCCGCTATCGCGCACCGCCTTCATCAGGAGCTTGGCGGTATGCACGATGACCTTGTCGCCCGCTTCGTAGCCGTATTTGTCGTTGTACGCCTTGAAATTGTCGAGATCGCAGTAGCAGACGGAGAAGGGGCTGCCGCTCAGTAGGCGTTTCTTGATCTCGCGCTCGATGGCGAGGTTTCCCGGGAGACGAGTAAGAGGGTTGGCACCCGACTGTTCCTGGGTGCGGCGGATCACCATCTCGATACGTGCCTGAAGCTCGAGGGGATCGACGGTCTTGATCACGTAGTCATCCGCCCCTTTTCCCAGCCCCACGATCTTGTTGTGCACCTGGTCCTGACTCGTCAGCATGATGACAGGAATGAACGAAGTGGCGAAGTCGCTCTTCAGGACTTCGCAGGCTTCGAACCCGTTCATGTCTTCCATGTTGACGTCCATCAGGATCAGGTCGGGCGTATCCGCGTGGGCACGCTCGAGGGCTTCCTTCCCGCTCGCGGCCGTCGTCACCTCGTATCCCCAGGACTCGAGCAAGAATTGCGTGAGCCTGAGGATGTCTGGCTCGTCATCCACCGCGAGGATTTTTTGCGGCAAGAAACTCCTCCAAAAAGGGCACTCAGTGCTATGGACCCAGGTTCTGAACAGCAATTTCCATACCACCGGTGAGCTGCGTCACCACGAAGGGAACCGGCGGAATCGTGTGTCTAAAACGCGATCCGCCAGCGGCTTGAGGTAGCAAGCTGGAACGGAGCGGAGCGCCGTCGGACGATTCCACGCCCGATCGCATGGGGTAATCCCTTCGGCGCGCCGGCAAACCCCTACAAGGAGGCGCTCGGAAGCATCTCTGAGGCAGAGAGGTTCTTCGAATTCCGGGCGGATACTGCGGGAGAAAACCTATGTCATCGCGGAGACTTCGGGTGGAATTGACCGCAGAGCTTGCACCGTGGGCGAGTAGGCCAGTAAACGGAAGTCTTTGCTCACAAGCATTTTCGCGGAGCACGCGTCCGGCCGCGGTTGGCACAACCGTTGCTACCCACTCCGGAAAGCGAAACCCTCGAGGCTTGCAAGGAGTATGGATACGATGCACCGCGATGACGTTGCCGAAGTCGGCGAAGAGTCGCCGCTGGCCTTGCTCATCCTCGATTACCTTCGGCGTCACCCCCAGGCCAAGGACTCGGTCGAGGGAATCGCGCAATTCTGGGTCCATGCCGACCCCATCGAGGTGCGGCGTGTGCTCGACAGGCTCGTCGACTTGAAGCTCGTGGAGAAGCGCTCGAGCCCGTCGATGGACTTGTACAGCGGCCCCATCGCCGAGACGGCACTCGATGCGTCGTTGGCCAGTCTAGCCGATTAGCTCTCGGAGCCCTTCCCCGGCCGGTCGCGGCACTACTCTTCCGCCAGGATCTCCAGGGGCGATCCCGGCGGCAGGACCTGCAGGGTACGCAGAAACTCGATGACGGCGTCCTGATCCTGCTGCGCGAGCTCGAAGAACGCGTCACGGCTCGATCTCGCCTCGCCTCCGTGAAAATAGATCGCTTCGGTCATGGTGGTGAGATCGCCTCGGTGGCCGTACGGAGCCGTGTTCCCCACGTCCCACAGCTTCCGCGTCAAGAACTTCCTCGTCGGTCGCGGGGAAGGTGCGATGGTGAAGCCGGAAGCCGGCGCAAACCCGTTGAGAGCGCCCTGGGCGAGCCGTTCGTTGGCAAAATGATCGAGCTCGTCGTCGTTCAGATCGTGCCGCTTGAGGTCGGTGAAGGGACGAATGATGGCCCGACCGTGGGGTAGGCGCTCGAGACGAGGGCGCTCGCCTTCGAGCGTCATGTCGAACGAGAAGGATCGCGAAACGTCGCTGGGAGCCAGATTCCCCGGCGGATTGAAGGGATTGGGCTCGGTGAAATCGCGGCTCTCGAGAACGAACGCGGGAACGTGGCACGACGTGCAACCGATCCGATCGAACAGACGCTCGCCGCGCCGCGCCGCGCGCCTCGCGGCGGGCTGCCGCGGCCAGGCCCGTCCCGGAGTGTTCAGCGCCGCCTGAAAGATCGTCACTGCCGTCAGGTCTCCGACGGTGAGCTCGTTGGTCACTCCGTCCATGTCCGGATCCGTTCCTTCACCGAATCGCTCCACCGTCTGGATGCCGTGATGATGGTTCATCGCGTTGTTGGTGAACTCGCGGAGAGATACCACCGCTCCTTTCTGGTGGAAAGGCTTCACCACCAGATCCCAATCGACACCTTCGATCTCGCTCGGGTCCACCCTGCCATCGGCAAGCACGGTGATACGTCCGAAGCCCACGCCTTTCGCCACCAGGTCCCGGGTCTGCGGCGTGTTCAGGAGAGCGGCGGTCCTTGTCGCTTCCTCCCGGATGGCGATGAGCTCGACCGACATCTCTCGCGCGAGCATCTCAATCGGTCCCGAGCCCATCATGCCGAGGGTGTTCCTCTCGTCGCTGAAATCCGCGGCTACCGAGAACGTCACCGGGTCCAGGGCCTGTGCGAGCACGAAGACGTTGGCGACGAAGTCGCCGGCGCCGCCTGCGCGAGGCTGGGCGTGGCAGCCGGCGCAGGAGCTCGAATCGGGCCCCGAGGTCCGGATGAAAGAAGGCTGGTCCGGGGAACGATCGGCGCCGGTACCCGTCGATGCGGGTCGGCCCTGTCCGTCTAGCCGGTTGAAGATCGCGACAAAGATGCGTTCGCCATCCCGGAAGAGCTCCTTGATAGAGATCCTGCCGGCATCGATCTCGGACTGATCCAGATGGTGGGCGACCGCCGGTCTCTCGCCTATGATCTGGGCGGTGAGAGGGACGGCAACGAGCAGAACAGGAACACAGGCCCATGGAGCGTTGCGCATGGAAATCCTCCTGACTCGGCGCGGCGCGAGCAAACGGCCGAGACTCGACCAGGCGGCGTTGGGGAGCGTTCGAGACCAGGATACTGATATCCCAACCGCCGGACGCCGGTCAAGCGCGGCTTTGCCGGGCTGGAATCGAACGGATGGGGTCAACCGCGACCCGGGTCGGCGGCGAGCTGCTTGCGGCCCTTCCGAACCATCACGTAAATCCCGATCGCGATCGTCGCTGCCACGAAGACGACGGCGAGAAGGAGGATCCGGACGGTCGCCAAGAAGATCGATTCACGATCGAAACGGGCCTCGACCTCGAGGGGTGCGCCGCTGAAATACTCGGGAGCCGAGCGTTTCCAGGAAACGATGTTGCCTCGTTCGACGTCGCCTCGAGCGTTGTGGTAGCGGACGGTACCGGAGAAGTGGAACCGGACCGCGAGTACGGAATCGGGGTTCGTTGGGGCCGGATTGCGCTCCGCAAGCACCGGGAACGAGTAGAGGAGAACGTTCTCATCCCCTTCGACCCGGAGGCCGCATCGCCAATCCCGGAACCAGGGACGGTGGCACAAGTCGTTCCAATTGCGAAAGCGCCCTTCGACGTGGAAGAAGCGGCGGTGAGCACGAACGGTCTCCCTCGTCGAGACGAGCGAAACGTTCTCCCCGGTGACCAACGGCGCCAGCGCCTCCGCCGAGCTCAATTCGTTCCCGTTGAGGGCCTCGAGGATCTCACGCGAGCCGCTCACACGGATGGTTCCCGAGCCGTCGACGTCGAGAAACGCTTCCTCCTCGTACTCGTAGTGGGTGCAGCCGAAGGCGCCCAGAAGAACGAAAGTGCCGACGAGGAGTCTGAGCATCATGCTCCCCGATCTTAGCGTGGGCTACAATGACGCGCTCGCTCATGCCGAAGGATGCGCACCCCACGCTGTTGCTCGTGGACGGAAACAACCTCGTCTATCGATCTTTTTTCGCGATTCCTCCCCTCGCCAATCGAGCGGGGATGCCCACCAACGCGGTCTATGGATTCGCGAACGTTCTTCGAAAGATCCTTGCCGACGAGGCGCCGCCGTTCGCCGCGGTGAGCTTCGATGCCGGCGGAAAAACGTTCCGCCACGAGCGGTTCGAGGCGTACAAGGCAAACCGGCCGCCGGTGCCCGACGATCTGAAACAGCAGATTCCGTATACTCGCAAGCTCTGCGAGGCGCTCGGGCTCCCGATTCTCGAAGCCCGCGGTATCGAGGCGGACGACATCATCGGCACGCTTACCCGGCGTGCCACCGAAGCGGGCTATCGAGTCTTGATCCTCTCCTCCGACAAGGACCTGCTTCAGCTGGTGAGCGATGACGTCACCGTCATCCATCCGGTGAAGTACGACCGGCTCGACCCTGAAGGGGTACGAGCCAAGCTCGGTGTGCCTCCGGAAAGGGTCGTAGACGTGCTGGCGCTCATGGGAGACAGCGTCGACAATATTCCCGGGGTCCAGGGGATCGGTGAAAAAGGGGCGGTCAAGCTGGTGAACGAGTGGGGCTCTCTCGAATCGATTCTCGACAACGCCTCGCAAGTAAAGAACAAGAGACAGCGCGAAGCTCTGGAGCAGTATGGCGAGGGAGCACGCCTCTCGAAAGAGCTCGTCACCATCGCGACCGATCTCGACCTCGACTCGTCCTCGACGGCGATATCGAATCGCTCGCCTATCGGGGTCCCGATAGCGACGCCGCTTACCGCCTCTTCGAAGAGCTCGGTTTCACCACTCTCCTCAAAGACTATCTTCCCCAGGAGACGGTCAATCTCTCCGCAACTTTCGCCGCCCTCGAGCGCGAGAAGGACCTCGCCCGGTTTCTCACCCGGGCGCGGGAGACGAAGCGGCTCGCCATCTGGCTCGATGTCGGAACGACGGGAACGACGGGAACGACGGGAACGAGGGGAGCGAAGGGCTTCGACCCCTGGGGGGCGCATATCGGAGCAATCGGGCTCTCGCACTCGAAGGGGGAGGGAGTCTACGTGCGAGCGGACGGGGGACCGGGCGAGCGGGAGATCGTCGCCTGCCTGGCCCCTCTCTTAGCCGACCCTTCCATCCAGAAGGTCGGCCACGACCTCAAACCGATCGTCGATTTTTTCGGGGCTCGCGAGCTCGCGTTCGCCGGGATCGCGTCGGATACCCGGGTGGCGTCGTACGTCTTGAATCCTACGCGCCGCTCGCAGGATCTCTCCGATCTGCTGCTGGAGTTTCTCCAGAAACCCCTCACTCCAGCAACCGAGCTCGCCGATGCCCAGGGTACGCTCCCTGGAATGGAGACGGGGAACGAGCCGAGCGCCGGTGGGGCCACTCGGACCTCCGGGACCGTTGGAAGACTCGCCGCGGAGCGGGCAGAGAGGATGATTCGTCTATCGGAGCTCATGGAGCGCCGTATCCGGGAAGAGGAGGTGGAGGGGGTTTATCGTGAGATCGAGCTTCCCCTCATCGAAGTGCTGGCGGCGATGGAGCTCGCCGGAATCGCCATCGACCGCGCCGAGTTCGAGCGTATGTCGGCGGAAATCGCGGAAGAGCTCGCCCGGCTCACCGGCGAGATCTACCGAGCTCGCGGGAACGGAGTTCAACATCAACTCTCCCCGGCAGTTGGGCGAGATACTCTTCGACAAGATGAACCTGCCTTCGTTCAAGAAAACCACGAAACAGCGGGTGGCGTCGACGCGCGTCGACGTTCTCGAAGAGCTCGCCGTCTCCTTTCCCCTTCCCCGGAAGGTTCTCGACTATCGGAGCCTTTCGAAGCTCAAAGGCACTTATGTCGATGCCCTTCCCGCTCTCGTCCATCCGAAGACGGGACGACTCCATACGACCTTCAATCAGACGGTGGCCGCCACCGGTCGCCTCTCGAGCAGCGATCCCAACCTCCAGAACATACCCGTCCGTACCGAGCTCGGTCGAAGACTCCGCCGCGCGTTCGTGGCGCAGCCCGGATGGCAGCTCGTTTCCGCCGACTACTCTCAGATCGAGCTTCGAGTGCTCGCCCACTTGAGCAGGGACGAAGCTCTCATCGAGGCGTTCCGAGCCGGCGAGGACATCCACGATCGAACGGCGCGGCAGGTCTTCGGGGAGGCGTCTGGCCTCTCCGAGCACGAGAAGCGGCGCCGCGCCAAGATCATCAATTTCAGCATCATCTACGGGAAGACCGCTTTCACTCTGGGAAAGGAGTTCGGGGTTCCCACTCGCGAGGCGCAGGCGTTCATCGACGCGTACCTCGACCGATATCCCCGGGTGAGGGAGCTCATCGACGAGATCGTGCGGCAGGCCCGGCGGACGGGAAAGGTACGGACCCTCTTCGGGAGACAACGCTACGTTCCCGAGATCGGCTCGCGAAACCGCGCGACCCGGCTGGCGGCCGAGCGGGTCGCGGTCAACACTCCCGTCCAGGGCACCGCGGCCGACCTCATCAAGAAGGCGATGATCGATCTCCACCGCCGGCTTCGCGACGAGGGCTTTCGATCGCGTCTGTTGCTACAGGTTCACGACGAGCTGGTGGTCGAGGCCCCCGACGACGAGCTTTCGAGAGTCTCGGGCGTGGTACGAGAGACGATGGAACAGGTCCATCCCCTCGAGGTCCCGCTGAAGGTCGACGTCAAGGCGGGGCGATCTTGGGAGCATTAATCAGTGCGGTCCTCCGGGGCCCGGGCGGCTCGCCGAAGCGAAGCGAAGGCGGCCGGGGCCCGGGCGCTTTGTCTGCGGCGTCAGTCGAGGCCGAAGCTCTCGGGGAGATGTGAGGCGTCGGGGAGCAGCAGGTCGGGTGAGGCTTTTTCCAGGACCACGCGCGGGCCGTACTCGCTCTCGACACCGACGGTGAACGTTCCCACCCGGCGTCCCATGTGGATGTCCTCGGGGCGGTCGCCGACGTAGACCGTCGTCGTGGGGCTTGCGGACAACGTCTCGATGGCGCGTAGCAGAGGTGCGGGGTGGGGCTTCTTCTCGGTAGTGTCCTCGAAGCAGACGACGGCGGAGAAGTGCTCGGCCAGGTGGAACCGTTCGAGCTCGGCGAGGACGCGGTCGCGGTTGCCGCTGGTAACCACGCCGAGGCCGAGGCCGCCGCGGCGGAGTCGCTCGAGAGTCTTCGCCACGAAGGGAAAAGGCTCCGATGTCTGCTCACGGTACGTCGATCGCCAGAGGAGGTCGGCATTCTCCCATTCGTCCTCGGGGACCCCGAGCAATCGATAGGACTCGTACCAGTTGGGACTGTAGGTCTCGAGAAATCGCGCGCGGTCGACGTCGATCCCGAAATGGCGCAGAACGGTAATGGACGCATGGTAGCCGGCGGGGAAGGAATCGAGGAGCGTCCCGTCCCAATCGAACAGGACGGTCTGGACGACGTCTTTCATGCCTGTTCCGAGTGTAATGCGCTGACGGCGCCGAAGCCACCGCATCCCTCGGCTCTTGTCCGGCGCTCGCGCTCGTGTTAGAAGCTCACCGCGCTCCATGACGACTCTCTTTCATTCCCGGCTCGAGTGTCGTGAGCTGTGTCTGCCCCTCTACTCCACCGACGCGGCTCTCGTCGGCATCGGGCTCGGTATCGAGGCCGAACAATCGCTCGAGCTATGGCTGGGACGACACCTCGACGGCATGACCGTCGAGCCTTCGGGCGCGGGCCATCGGGACTACCAGCGCCAGCTCACGGAGTACCTCGAGGGCCGCCGCCGCGCCTTCGACCTTCCCCTCGAGCTCTACGGAAGCGAGTTCCAGAAAGAAGTGTGGCGCGCCGTGGAGCGCGTGCCCTATGGATACACTGCGTCCTACGGAGAGATCGCGAGTCTCATCGGCCGGCCGAAAGCCAGCCGCGCGGTGGGGGCCGCGAACGGCGCCAATCCTCTTCCCATCGTGATCCCCTGCCATCGCGTCATCGGCTCCGACGGCTCGCTCACCGGCTACGGTGGTGGAGTTGCCCTGAAGCGGCGCCTGCTCGCCCTCGAGGGAAGCCTCGGAACCCCCGCAGTCCAGATGCGGCTGTTCTAAAATGGCCTCTCGAGGAGGAATTTGGATGATCCGCAAGCTCACGATCTCGTCGTTTTTGCTCGGTCTCTTACTCGCGATCGGATGCGGCGGGGGCTCGGCCCCGCCTGCCAAGGAGGAGTCCGGCGAAAAGCCGGCACCGGCCCCGGCGGAGAAAGGGGCGGCGGCCACGCCCTCCGGCAACGTCACGGACGTCACCCATCCGCTCGTCGAGATGCGCACCAGCTTGGGCATGATGAAGATCGAGCTCTATCCCGACAAGGCTCCGAAGACGGTGGAAAATTTCCTGAGCTACGTTAGGGAGGGCTTCTACGACGGAACGATCTTCCACCGGGTCATCGACGGATTCATGATCCAGGGCGGAGGCTTCACCCCCGACATGTCGGAAAAGGAGACCCGCGCCCCGATCGAGAACGAAGCGGCGAACGGCCTCAAGAACCTCCGCGGGACTCTCGCGATGGCACGAACGAACGATCCCCATAGCGCGACGGCTCAGTTCTTCATCAACGGGAAAGACAACGCGTTCCTCGACTACAAGGAGTCCACCCGGACCGGGTACGGCTACGCCGTCTTCGGCAAAGTGGTCGAAGGGCTCGACGTCCTCGAGAAGATCGAGAAAGTATCGACGGGAAGCAGGAACGGGTACGAGGACGTTCCCGTCGAGAACGTCGTGATCGAGAGCATTCGCGTCGCGAGCTGACCGCTCGGTTTCACGGGTCAGCGGCGGCAGACGGCGACGACCACCTCCGGCGTCCCTTCGCGCTCGAGAGGCATTGGCCGGTGGCGCTCTCGCCTCTCCAGAGGGAGGCGGAGCAGATTCGTCACCTGATGGATCCGCACCGCGAGCCCGTTCGAGCTTCCGCCGGCGCGGGCGAGGAGCCTTCGGTGCCTGTCAGAGAACCATGTCTGCCCCAGAAGGGTCACGTCGGAAAAGAACCGCCGCAGGAGGGAGTCGAGCTCGTCGATGGAGTACTCGCGCACGTGATACGGGTTCCTCGGCCGGTCGTGGAGCGTGAGCCCGGGGCTGAGCAGGTCGCGGTTCGGCGTCGAGCAGAGCAGCGTTCCTCCCGGAGAGAGAACCCGCCGGGCCTCATCGAGAAGAGCCTCGTCGTCCTCCACGTGCTCGAGGGTCTCGAACGAGACGTAGAGGCCGAACGCGGCGTCTCGAAACGGAAGGCGGGAGACGTCGGCTCGAACGAAGCGGAGAAACGGGAGATTGCCGCCTCGTGCCGCCTCGATGGGTGCGTCGGGCGAGACGTCGGCGGAGGTGACGTGGGCGGCTCCGGCTTCCGCGAGCAGCTGGGAGCCGTACCCGGATCCACAGGCCGCGTCGAGCACGCTGCGCCCGCGGGCGAAGTCTCCGGCCCACTGGTAGCGGACGACGTGCTGGTTCCGGAGCCAGGGGGAGGAGAATCGGTCGAGCGCCAGGCGTTCCATCTCGGCAGTCGTTGCAGCATAGAGGAGCGGCCGGGGGAATGAAAGCCGTTTGGCTCGCCGCCTTCGGGACGCTCGCTCTCGTCTCCGCGATGCCCGAGGAGATACCGACACGGCAGGAAGGGCTCGAGCGCTGCTGGCGGGAGCTTGCTACCGCCGGAGTCAACGACCCTCCTGAGTGTTTCGTCGATGTCGTTCGAGATCTCGCGCCCGAGGTGCTGGAAGCGCGCTGGGAGGCTGCGACCGACGGCGAGAAGCTCCGTTTCGAGCGGGCCCTCGCGAGCGCGCTCCGGCGGGAGATTCCGTCGGGCTTGCAGGTAGCCCGAAAGAAGGTGGACTCCGATGGCCGGAGGTCGCGCCTAGTCTATCAGGTGAAGGACGGCGAGACCGACGTCGGCGAAGCGACGGTCTTGCTCGCGGCGTCGGGGACCTGTCTCGACGTTCGGTGGAACGGCGATTCCGTCGTTCGGCGATATCGCGATGAGGCCGAGCGCACCATCGAGCGATACTCCTTCGCCTATCTCGTGGGAGAGCTCGAGGGGGAGGGAGTCGTCGTGCTCGAGGACTTCGAGGACGATCCGCTCGGTCAGCCCCCGCTCCACTGGCAGCGGAGGAGTTTCGGCGACGTTTCCGACAAGGAGACGAGTCCATACCGGGTCCTGGAGGAGAATGGGAACCGGTTCCTGCGGGCCGAGGACTGGGGCGAGAACGTCATGCTCTACAAAGAGGTGCGTTGGGACTCACGGAAGTATCCCTACCTCGGGTTCCGCTGGCGCATCCGGGCCGTGCCCTCCGGCTCCGACGAGCGCGTCGAAGACAAGGCCGATAGCGCGGCGGGGATCTACCTGTCCTACGGACGCAAGCTGGGCATCGTTCCGGAAACGGTGAAGTTCATCTGGAGCGGAACGCTCGCCGCCGGGACGGCGTTTCGCCGACCGGGAATCGGAATGCCGTGGACGGTCGTTGCCGGGAACGGCCCCGCGGACGAGAGTGCCTGGCACGAGTTCGTCTTCGAGACCGGTCGGGTGTACGAGGAGACGTTCGGAAAGACCTCCGACGGGAGACCGCTCGGGGTCGGCCTTCTCACCGACGCCAACAGCACCGGGAGTTTCGCTTCCGCGGACTACGACGACATCATCGCTCTCGCACATTCCTCGACGGAGAACCGGATTCGGAAGCTCGAGAAGCTCTCCGCGCGTTGACTGGACGGCCGGGCCCCGTCCTAGGTTCCGCTTCGCCATCCGGTTGATACATAACGATCGTGTTGGATGTGAGCGGGTACCGGGGGCACCGGCGCGGACCTGGTGGTGCGCGTTCTCATCGGCAACCCGTTGCGGGTATCGGCGGACGCATTACGGCTCGTGGCTGCGTGGACATCGACGCGATTGCCGTTTGTTCCGGCGTCAGGTGCTCGAGCTCATCCCGTTCGAGCAGAACGACGGGTCGTTGTCGGTCGAGCTCCTGGAGAAGCTCACGAGGCGGCTATCGTTTCGCGCTAGGTGCCGGTGCACCACTATCCCGCGGGTCTACGTCGGAGCCGGCGACTGCACGATCTGGGGTTGTATCCGGACGGTGACGCGCAGTTGTTCCGATCTCTGGATGCGGCTGGTCGTGCGAAAACGGCACATGCAGCCTGGTGGAGTTCGCCCCGCTTCCGAGCCTGCGGGCCCACTAGCTAGCTAGCTACGTTTGGGCGCGTTAAGCTTTGCCGGTGGTGCTCGTCGCCCTCGCTCTCGCTGTCGTTTTGTCCCAGCAAGATCCTCTCACCGAGGCGCGGAAGCTTCTCGAAGCCAATCGGATCGAAGAGGCGCTCGAACCGCTCAAAAGCGCGCTCGCCGCGTCTCCGGACGCACCCGATGTTCTCTGGATGACGGCGCTCGCCTATCTGCGGCTCGGCCGTTACGACGAGGGCCTTCCCTTCGCCGAGTCTCTCAACCGCGTCGCCCCAGACCGGACGCGACCCGCGTTGCTCCTCGGCGAGTACCGCGAGGCGCTTGGAAAAGACGCCGAGGCAGTCGCGATTTATCGCTCGCTCCTCGTGCGAGAGCCCCGAAACCCCGAAGTGCTTCGCCGGCTCGCCCTCGTTTCCATGAGGAGCTCGGACCTCGAGACCGCTGCCAAGAGCTTCGAGACCATCCTCTCCGATTATCCCGGGGAGCCGCGGGCGCTCGTTCCCCTGGGAGCGGTTTATGCCCTCATGGGAAGGTATTCCGACGCCATCGCGTCTCTCAATCTCGCTCTCGAGAAGGACGAAGGCTCTGCGGAAGCACACCATTATCTAGGTGCGGTGTACTCGGAGCTGGGCCTCTGGGACGAGTCGAAGCGCCATCTCGAGCGGGCCCTGGCCCTTCAGCCCCATCAAGCGGCAACGCTCTTCGAGCTGGGTCTTCTCTACGCGCGGCAGGAGGATGGGGCGAAGGCTCTCGAGCTGTTCCGCGAATCGGCCGCGTCGAGTCCTGAGAATCCGCAAGTGCATTTCCGAATCGCGGAGATTCGAGCGCTTCGAGAAATCCTTCGCCGAGGCGGAGAAGGAGTACCGGAGGGCGCTCGAGCTCCAACCCGGTCTCGTCGAGGCGCGCTTCCAGCTCGGGCTCCTGCTTTTCGAGGCCACACGGTACGACGAGGCCGAGGAGCTCTTTCGAGGGATGGTCGACAAGGATCCGGCGAATGCCGAAGCTCACCATCAGCTCGCGCGGGTCGACGAGAAACTGGGCCGCGACGAGGAAGCCAGGGTCCACTTCGAGAAGGCGCTCTCACTCGAGCCTTTCGCCCACGAGCTCTACCTCCACTTCGGCAACTTCCTCATGCAGCATGGCGAGTCCGAGCGGGGTCGAGAGCTCCTTCTACGGTTTCAGGAACTGAAGCGCGCCGACGACAGGACCAAAGCGCTCGCCGCTCAGGTCGAGCTCGAGCCCGGGAACCTCGAAGCGAAGAAGGAGCTGGTGGAGGAGCTCCTCGCTCTGGGAAGACGGGAGGACGCTCTCCACGACGCCCAGCGGTTCCTGGCGCAGGACCCCTCCAATCCCGACTACCAGCTCCTCCTCGCCGAAGTCGAGAAGCATGCGGGGACGAGCCGATGAGCCCGATGGCCCCCGATAGCTAACTAAATGAGGGAGCCCCTTAGAAGGGGTGGTCGTCCTGGTTCTCCAGGACTGAGCGCTCCCGGGCCGGGAGGAAAAAGGAGCTGAGGCGAGAACTTCTCGCTTCAGCTCCCTGAGAGCTGCTAGCTGACTAGAGCTAGAACTGGAACCGCAGCGCCTATTTGCAGCGTGCGGCCACCAAGCCACTCGATGATGTTGTTGTAGCTCGAGCCGGTGCTCAAGATGAAGTTCGTCTCGGCGTTGCTGTTGAACAGGTTGTAGAGGTCCGCCATCACCATCGCCTTGTATTTGCCACCGAAGGTGAACGCCTTGTCGACGCGGAAGTCGACGATGGCAGCCGTCTGCGAACGGTTCTGGTTGAGGTCCTGGAGGAATACCGCCTGGGTGCCTACGATCGGGATGTTCGGATGAGCAATCGGAGCCCAGGGGAATCCGCTCTGGATGCGAACCGTGCCCGCGAGGCCGAGCGCGTGTCCTGCCTCGTAGCGTGTCCCGGCCTTGAAGCTCCAGTACGTCGTGTCCTGGATCTGGCTGATGTCCCGGTTGTACTCGGGGTCCCACGCAGTACCCGATGGGATCGGTAGAGAGCGGGCTCGTCGAGACATTGTTATCACCAGGCGATCGCAGCTCGTGGCGCCACTGGTAGTCGAAGCTGGCGTCTGCGAAGAGACTCTGGCTGAAGCGCCGGTTGAACGCGAACTGGATGGTGCCGTAGTTGCCGTTGGTGTCCCCCGGGGCTTGCGCGATCTGGACATCGTTGGTCTCCGCTCCGTCCGGAAGGGTGCGCAGGTGGAGAATCGAGTTCTCGAACCCGCCCGGGCAACCCGTGCAAGGAAGGTCCACGTTCTGGGTCATCTTGTCGGTAGTTCGCGCCAGATTGACGGGATTGTAGTAGGGACTTCGCGGCCGTGGACCAGCTATTCCGGAGCTGCTTCCGCACGTAGGAGAAACGAAGTCCGGTATCCGCCTTGAGCTCGTGCTCCACGGAGAACGAGAACTCGTCGGCATACATCGGCTTGAAGTCCGGTGAGAGGGTCTGTCCGGCAGCGCCACCGCCCGAGGTGATGAGCGCTCCGAGCTCCTGCATTCCGTCGTAGACCCCGTTGTTGTTGGGATCGAGGAACTGGTAGCGCAGGAACGAGTTTCCGACGGGGTCGACCCCGACGGTCATGGATCCCGCGTTGGCGTAGTATCGGCCGAAGAACGCCTTCAAGACGCTCTTGCCTTTGCCCGTCAGATCGTACGTAGCCCCCAAACGAGGGGCGAGGGTATTCCAGACCTGGACCGTCTGGCCCTGGACATCGAACGGCTGGAAGAAATCGCCGAGGACCGGCGTCGAGGAAACGGACTCGTAATGCATGTTCTGACGGCCGAAGCGCAATCCGAGGGTCAGAGTCAGGCGGCTGTTCGGGGACCAGATGTCCTGAGCGTAGATGTCGGTGTGCGTGTTCCGGTCGTCCGGGTACGTCGGCACGTTGTAGAACTCGATCTCGTTCACGTGTCCGAGCTGCCCCTGGGCGCAAGGGTTGCAGGGACCGAGGCGAGCTCAAGTCCCGGTAGCGAAGCGTGCCCGAGTTCGTGTTGTGGCCGTAGCTGTAGCTATCGAGCACCCATTCGTATCCGAACTTGAAGTCGTGGCTCCCTTTGGCAGCGGGCAGGTAGTAGTTGAACTGGCCGTTGCTCTGGGGCTTCATGCGCGCGGAAGTGAAAGGCTGCCAGCCCGCACCCCTTTGCTGGCCGGTGGTGACATCGATGCGGGGCGGGTTCGTCGCCGGATCCACGGCCGGCACCATCGGCCATTGCAAGCCGAAGTACCCGACCAGAATCGTGCTGAACAGACGATCCGACCAGACCCTCTGCCACTCTGCCTTCGTGATCTCGCTCCAGCTGTCCTGGGCACGGATGGACTCGGCAGGGATCGTCAGAGAGAGACCGCGGAAGGGCTTCTGTTTCCGGCTCCAGTGGCCGAAGCCGATGAACTGGTCCTTCTGCGTAAGCTGCCAGTTAATCTTCGCGGTGTACTCGTCGAAGATGCCGATGTCGGTGGCGATGGAGGGATCCCGGCCCGAGATGATCTTGTCGATCTTGAAGTGGTTGTACGCCCCGTAGAACCAGAACTTGTCCTTGACCACGGGTCCGCCGACGTCGGTGTGAAGCTCGTGGAATCCCCGGACCGGCGCCGCGCTTCCCCCGCGGGCCTCGAGGGTAGAGTCGATGTTGTTGGTGACCATGCCCTCGGTCTCGAAGTCGAAGTTTGTGAGACTCGAGAACTCGTTGCTTCCGCTCTTCCAGGTCGCGACCACGTGAGCGCCGGGGCTCGACATTTCGACGTCGGCGCCCTGGGCGCTGACGCGATACTCATCGATGGCGTAGTAGTCGTAGTAGCCGCCGGTACCGCTCGTTGCCTCGGTGTTGTTCACGCCCTCGTTGACGATGATGTTCTGCGTCTTGACCCCGAAGGCGTCGTAGCCGGTCTGCTGGCTCTTATGGGAACCGCCGACGTCGAAGCCCGACATGCGGATTCCGGGAGTCTTCCCCAGCACCGACCACATGTCGGTCGCGCTCGGGATCTCCTGGAGCTCCTTGGTGTCGAACGTCGCGGAGACACCGGTCGTCTTGACGTCGACGACGGGAGATTCGCCCGTCACCGTGACGGTCTCGGATACCGTCGCGAGCTGGAGATTGGCGTCGATGGTGAAAGTGACGCCGCTCGCGACGATGATTCCTTCGCGGCGAAACGTCTGGAACCCCGAGAGCTCGAACGTGAGGTTGTACGTGCCCGGGGGGATGGCGAGGAAACGATAGCTACCGTCGACGTCCGACGTCGCGGTGCGCTGACCCATTACTCCCGCCCCCGTCAGCGTGACGGTGGCTCCCGGGAGTACGAGCCCTTGCGCGTCCTTGACCACGCCGTCTAGCCGGCCCGATCCTGCTTGAGGAAACGCGAGCGCGGCCGCGAGGAGGACGCCCAAAGCGAGAAAAGCTACTTTTCGCGTCATGCAGTCAACCCTCCTTTAAGTGAGTTACTGAGCGAAAAACGAGTCATAGATAAGCGAGTGAAAACCAATGACAGCAGCTAAGCAATGGGTGTGCCAGTTAAGAGCTGGTGCAGCCCCCTGACGATCACGTTTAGACTGTTCGGCTTAGCTAACCCGTATCCAGGATCCAATAACCCCAGCTACGGTTCCTTGGATTTCACTCCGGCCCGTTGGATAGGAATTTTTCTGACTGGCGGAGAGCTCACTCAGCGGATCCCGTTCCAATGCACGCCCCGCGACAGGCGGATGGCGGCGTCGCGGATGAGGTCGCGAAGACAAGGGAACCCTCGGCGCGACCGGACGTCGTGCTATCCTTCACCGCGAGAGAGACTGTATGCGTCGAGCTTTCTGCCTTCTGGGAATTCTGAGCGTGGCCGCGGCTTCCTTTGGCGGTCCTTCTTCGGAGGAGCGCGAAAAGAATCTCCCCGAGCCTTATCGAAAGTGGCTCCAGGAAGAAGTCACGTACATCATCAGCCCGGTGGAGCGCGAGACGTTTCTTTCCTTGACCACGGAGTCCGACCGGAAGGCCTTCATCGACGCCTTCTGGCGCAAGCGGGATCCGAACCCCGCCACTCCGGAGAACGAGTACAAGATCGAGCACTACAAGAGGCTTGCCTACGCCAACGAGTTCCTCGGTCGCGATTCGTTCCGCCCGGGCTGGCAGACTGACCGAGGCCGGTACTACATCCTGCTGGGAAAGCCGAACATCCGGCGTCCTCTGGAGGCAAGCGACGCCGTCTACCCATCGGAGCTCTGGTTCTACAACGACGCGGAGCTCAAGTACGTGGGACTGCCGCCCTTCTTCTATCTCCTCTTCTTCCGGCGGGGAGGCATCGGCGAGTTCAAACTCTATAGCCCCCTGACCGATGGACCGCGAGCTCTGCTCACCGGGTATCACGTACCTCTGAACGACTTCCGCGACGACGCGCAGCAAGCCTACAACGCACTCTACGCCATCGACAGCGAGCTGGCACAGGCGTCTCTATCGTTCCGAACCGACGAAGGGGATACGGCGCAGTTTCAGAATCCCTCGTTTGGAACGCTTTCCCTGCTGGAGGACATCCGGAACGTTCCCTTCTACAAGCTCGACACGAGCTATGCCGAGCGTCTCGATTTCGAGCGCGGGAACGTCGAGAGCGACTATCTCTTTACCTACGTCCCCAGTGTCGGTGTTGCCCATATCCTACCCGGGCCCGACGACGCCTACTACCTTCATTGGGACGTCGAGCTCGACGCCGATAACGTGGGATTCGTTCGAGACGAAGACAAGGGAAGCTACAATTCGGTCTTCATTGCCTCGCTACAGATCGTCCCCATAGACGACGAGAACCACCTCATCGTCGATCAACGCAAAGAGTCCTACGTGAGCCTCACCGACGAGCAAGCGACTAGCTCGCTCCGGTTGCCCATTGCCTTTTCCGGCATGACGCCGCTGATACCCGGCGACTACAAGGCGAGAATCATTCTCCGCAACCGGGCATGCCCGAGTCGAGTCGAGTCCGACTGCGTCAAGAGCTACACGCTGTTCGAGTCGAACGTGAGCGTTCCGGAATGGCAGGAAGACCGGCCCGAGCTCTCGGAGCTCGTCCTCGCGTACGGATCGGACACCCTCGAGGGAGAGCCCGCGTATCGGCCCTTCCGTTTCGGCAAGGTAGAGATCTTTCCCAATCCCCGCGGAGTCTACGTCATCGGCGACAAGGTCACGGTCGCGGTCGAGCCTCGGAACGTGCAACTGGGATCTCGCGTGCGTTTCGAGGTCGCGGCGGTCGATCCAGAGGGGAAGACCCAGGTCGAGAAGACGGTGGACGTAGCCAGCCTCACGAGTGGGCCTCTCGTCCAGGAGCTTTCGCTCGCCGGGCTCGACGGCGGACAATTCGAGGTCGTGGCAACCCTCTTCGACTCCGAAGGCAAGGAGCGCGATTGACAGGCAGTCCCGTTCACCGTTTCACCGCGAACGTCGATCGCTCGCCCGGGAGTGCGGGGCTCGATCGCCCCCCCACGGCCGGAAGTCCCGGGGGTCGTGGCGATGCTTCTCGGAGAGCAGTACCTGAAGTTGGACCAGAAGGAAAAAGCGCGCGCGCAACTGGAGCTCGCCATCCGCGAGAACGCTCAGCTCGGGCCCGCTCGCGAGCTCCTGGCGGGACTGCTGCTGGAGAGCGGCGAGCTCGACCAGGTGTTCTCGCTTCTCGCACCTCTGGCCCAGAGCTCACCCGAGCGGTTCGAGGTCGTCTCCATTCTGGGTCAAGCCTATTTCCACCAGAAGCAGTACGCGAAATCGACGGAGCTCCTCGAGAAAGCCATCACTCTGCGACAGCCGGAACCTCGACTTCTGAACATGCTGGCTCTGGCCCACCACGAGCTGGGGAATGACGCCCGAGCCCGGGAGCTCCTCGAGCGCTCGCTCTCCCTGGACTCCGAGCAACCGCCGGTCAAGGAGCTCCTCGAGAAGCTGAAGGCAGAGACGACGGGCCCGCTCCCTCGTTCCTGAACGAAACAGGGAGCTGAAGCGAGAAGGATCTCGCCCCAGCCCCCTGAGAGCTCTCGACCGGCTAGAACTGGAACCGCAAGCCGATTTGCAGCGTTCGACCACCCAGCCACTGGATGATGTTGTTGTAGGTCGACCCGGTGTTCAAGATGAAGTTCGTCTCGGCGTTGGTGTTGAGCAGGTTGTAAAGGTCCGCCATCACCGTCGCCTTGTACCTACCGCCGAAGCTGAACGCCTTGTCGATGCGGAAGTCCACGAGGGCAGCCGTCGCCGAACGGTTCTGGTTGATGTCCTCGAGGAAAACAGCTTGCGTGCCGACGATCGGGAGGACCGGATTCGCAATCGCAGCCCAGGGAAAGCCGCTCTGGACGCGTATCGTGCCCGCGAGACCGAGCTCGTGTCCCGCCTCGTAACGCGTCCCCAACCTGAAGCTCCAGTAGGTGCTGTCCTGCACGGCGCTGACATCCCGACTGTACTCGGGATCCCACTGGTAGAGGACGGGATCGGTATTGAGCGGGCTCCTCGTTATGGCGGCGGGCGACCGCAGCTCGTGGCGCACCTCGTAATCGAAGGAGGCGTTCGCGAAGAAGTTCCGGCTGAAGCGACGGTCGAACGCGAACTGGAACGCGTTGTAGTTGCCGTTGGTGTCGCCCGGGGCTTGCGCGATCTGGTTATCGTCGATCGGCACTCCGGGCGGAAGGGTACGCAAGTGCAGCGTCGTACCTTCGAACCCGGCCGGGCAGCCGGTGCAAGGCAGGTCCACGTTCTGGGAGAGCTTGTCCGTCGTCCGTGCCAGGTTGGCAGGCTGGTAGTAGGGGCTTCCCATGACGGTCCAGCTTTTCCGAATCTGCTTCCGCACGAAGGAGAAGCGAAGTCCGGTATCCGCCTTGAGCTCGTGCTCCACCGAGAACGAGAACTCGTCGATGTACATCGGCTGGAAGTCCCCGATGGTTTGTCCGGCAGCGCCGCCGCCTGAGGTGACGAGCGCTCCGAGCTCCTGCTTTCCGTCATAGAGCCCGTTGTTGTTGGGATCGAGGAACTTGTAGCGCAGGAACGAATTCCCAACGGGGTTGACTCCGACACTGATTTGTCCGGCGTTGGAATAGTACCGGCCGAAGAACGCCTTCAAGACGCTCTTGCCTTTGCCCGTCAGGTCGATCGTCGCACCCAGCCGGGGCGCGAAGGTGTTGAAGACCTTGACCGTCTGCCCCTCGACCGAGAACGGGTCGAAGAAATCGCTGAGAACCGGTGTCGCGGAAGTGGACTGGTAATGCATGTTCTGCCGGCCGTAGCGCAGTCCGAGAGTCAACGTCACGCGATCGTTCAGGGACCAGACATCCTGAGCGTAGATGTCGGTGTGGGTGTTCCGGTCGTCGGGGAACGTCGGCACGTTCCAGAACTCGATCTCGTTCACTTTTCCGAGCTGGCCAGTGGCGCAGGGGCTGCAGGGGCCGAGAGAGCTCAAGTCACGGTAGCGAATCGCGCCCGAGTTCGTGTTGTGGCCGTAACTGTAGCTATCGAGCACCCATTCGTATCCGAACTTGAAGTCGTGGCTCCCTTTGGCGGCGGGCAGGTAGTAGTTGAACTGACCGTTGCTCTGGGGCTTCATGCGCGCGGAAGTGAAAGGCTGCCAGCCCGCACCCCTCTGCTGGCCGGTGGTGATCATCGATGCGAGCCGGGTTGGTCGCGGGATCCACGGCGGGCACCATCGGCCACTGGATGCCGAAGTAGCCGACGAGGATGTTGCTGAACAGACGATCCGACCAGACCCTTTGCCACTCCGCCTTGGTGATCTCGCTCCAGCTATCCTGGGCCCGGATGGACTCGGCGGGAATCGTCGAGGAGAGACCGCGGTAGGGCTTCTGTTTCCGGCTCCAGTGGCCGAAGCCGATGAACTGGTCTTTCTGCGAGAACTGCCAGTTTAGCTTCGCCGTGTACTCGTCGAAGATGCCGATGTCGGTGGCAAGATTCGGGATCCACGCCCGAGACGGGCACGTCGATCTTGAAATGGTTGTACGCCCCGTAGAACCAGAACTTGTCCTTCACCACCGGTCCGCCGAGGTCGGTATGGAGCTCGTGGAATCCTCGGACAGCCGACTTGGTTCCCGCGCGGGCGCGGAGGGCGTCGTCGAGGTTGTCGGTAACCATGTTCTCGGTCTCGAAACCGAAGTGGGTGAGGCTCGAGAACTCGTTGCCCCCGCTCTTGAACGTCGCCACCACGTGAGCTCCGGGGCTCGACATTTCGACGTCGGCGCCCTGGGCGCTGACACGGTACTCATCGATGGCGTAATAGTCGTAATAGCCGCCGGTAAAGCCCGTTGCCTCGGTGTTGTTCACGCCTTCGTTGACGATGATGTTTTGCGACTTTACGCCGAAGGCGTCATAGCTGGTCTGCTGGCTTTTGTGCGAGCCGCCGACGTCGAAGCCCCGACATGCGAACTCCGGGAGTCTTCCCCAGCACGGACCACATATCGGTCGCGCTCGGGACCTCCTGCAGCTCCTGGGTGTCGAACGTCGCGGAGACACCGGTGGTCTTGACGTCGACGACGGGAGATTCGCCCGTCACGGTGACGGTCTCGGATACCGTCGCGAGCTGGAGATTGGCGTCGATGGTGAAGGTGCTGCCGCTCGTGACGATGACGCCCTCACGGCGCAAGGTCTGGA
This sequence comes from uncultured Acidobacteriota bacterium, assembly GCA_963815675.1. Taxonomy (GTDB): domain Bacteria; phylum Acidobacteriota; class Vicinamibacteria; order Marinacidobacterales; family SMYC01; genus CAWFHP01. Next base: position 171,932 of record CAWFHP010000004.1, read on the forward strand.
ACCCGGAGAGCTCGAACGTCAGGTCGTATGAGCCCGCGGGCAGCGCGGGAAAACGGTAGCTACCGTCGACGTCCGATGTCGCGGTACGACGACCCATCAGCGTCGCACCCGTCAACGTGACGGAGGCGCCGGGGAGCACGAGCCCTTGCGCGTCTTTGACCACGCCCTCGAGCCGGCCGGTTCCCGCCTGGGGGAACGCGAGCGCTGCTGCGAGGAGAAAGCCTGAAACGATAAAAGGGATTCTTTGCGTCATTAAGCCCTCCTTATGATCACGTAGGCATACAATACGCACAAATTGCAAGCAATGGATATGCCAGGCCGGATCGACTGGAGCTCTGTAGTAACATATTGTATTGTAGCAGTTTAGAAAGGATAATCTCAGGGAGCTCGCTGGAGTGATTCAATAACTTGATTCCATGTATCCAATTCAATGGATATACCGTGGGAAGGAAGAGCTCGCGGGCCCGTAAACCTCGTCATTCGCGAGATCGATTCGCTCCGCCTCGCTCGTGACGCTTGGAGCAGGGACGACCGTCGGCCATCCCCGGCGACGCGCGGACGATTCTAGTGGGCTGTAACGGCTATTTCACGCCAAAATCGCGGGCCCTCTTGCGCGCTGGCGGCGTTGCGATTCCTCGAAATATCCAGATATGTCGTCGTCATCGCGCCTTGCCAGCACACAAAATGACCTCTCGATTTGCGCACCAAATAGCCGTTACAGCCCACTAGTGTGGCTCAGCTGGCTGAGCAACGCACGGGCCTGTTCGATGTCGCCTCGGTAACGCTGGGGGGGCGCCTCTCGAACGAAGCGGTCGAGGTATGGTACGGCATCCTTGGCAGAGCGCTCGCTCAGCGCCAGACCTAGATTGAAGAGCGCGTCGAACTGCGCAGGATCGCTCTCGACGGCCCGCCGCCAGAAGTCGATGGCCTCGGGCATCTGTCCGAGGCGGGCGTGCGCGAATCCGAGTCCGTTCAGCGCGGTGGCGTCCCCAGGATCGAAGCTGAGCGCGCGGTTCAGATAACTGACAGCTTCCTCGAGCCTCCCCTGTGCCAGCGCGTTGGAGGCGAGATTGTTGTAGGCGGAGGCGGAGCTCGGGTCCAACTCCAGGACTCTTTCGAGCTCCCTCCTGGAATCGTCGAAACGACCGAGACGCCCGTAGGCGATCCCGAGATAGTTGTGCCCTTCGGCGTAGTCCGGCTCACTCTGGACGAGAGCCTCCAAGACACCCTGGGCTTTCGGAAGGTCACCGACGTCGAGGAGGTAGGCGCCGAGCATTCCGAGGATCGCGACATTCGAAAGGCCGTTCCGAACGGCGTCCTCGAGAACCGCGACCGCCTCGCGGGGTCGGCCCGTCTGGTGCAGCGCGTTCGCGAGGCCCTGGTAGGCGTGGGACGAGCGCGGCTGTCTCTGCACGATGTCCCGGTAGACCGCGATGGCCTCGTTGACCCGACCCTCTCTGAGGAAATCGGTGGCCTCCTCGTAGGCGTTGCTCACGTCGATCAGCCTCTTCGGGTCATCGGCCTCCGTATACTCCCCGTTTCGCTTCTGGACGGGTGCCGACAGGTACCCGAGCGCGCGAAGCTTCGCAATCGTCGCGGGGTCGGGAGTCGTCGCCGCGCTGGGAGTGCTCCCGGAGGAAATCTCGTCGAGCGTCGCCTCCAGCCGGCGTGAAAGCCCCGTCTTCTGCTCATAGAGGTTGTCCTGCTCCTTCGGGTCGTGAGCGAGGTCGTAGAGCTCTGGAATCGGGAGGCGGATGAGCTTGTGGCCATCCTGAACGACACCGGTGAGAGGCGCCCAATCCTCGTTCAGGTTCGCGTCGAGCGCTTCGAAGTAGGAGGGAGGAGGCTGGTAGCGAGCCTCGCCCGTCAGGTACGGCCTCAGGCTCTGGCCCACGATCTGCTCCGGAGGTGGAACCGACAGCAGATCGAGCACGGTGGGCATTACGTCGATCTGCCTCACCGTGTCGCGGAAAACCTGCGGGCGAAGTCCTCTGGCCCACAGGATCCAGGGGACCCGCATCGTCGATTCGTACGCGAACGTCCCATGGGTTCTCTCGCCGTGCTCGCCCAGCGATTCACCGTGATCCCCGAGCACGACGACGACCGTTCTGTCGAGACGGCCGGAAGCCGAGAGGCGGTCCAGAAACGCCCCCAGGGTGGCGTCCACGAAGGCTATCTCCGCGCCGTAGAGATCGGTCGGAAACTTTCGCGCGAGCTCGGGAGGTGGGCGATACGGCGCATGAGCGTCGTACAAGTGCACCCAGGCAAACCAGGGCGTCCGAGCCCCGTCGATCCAACGCTCCGCCGAGCGGATGACGGCGTCGGCGGGGCGCTCGAGCTGGGCGAGGCTCAGGAGGCCGCGCTTCTCCCCATAGTAGTCGTCGTAGAGGTCGAATCCCCGGTTCAAGCCGAAGCGGGCGTCGAGTACGAATGCGCCAACGAACGCGCCCGTGTCGTAGCCCGCGCTCTTGAGGGTCGTCGCCAGCGTGGGAGTCGAAGGGCTCACGCGGAACGTGCCGTTGTCATGGACGCCATGGACGGTGGGATAGAGCGACGTGAAAATGGAGGTGTGCGCGGGAAGGGTGAGCGGCACGTGAGCCAGGACGTGCTCGAAGCGAACACCCTCGCTTGCCAGTCGGTCCAGGTGGGGAGTGAGGCCTTCTTTCGAGCCATAGCTTCCGAGCCGGTCGGGCCGCGTGGTGTCGAGGGTAACGAACAGAAGGTTTCGTCCGGCGAAGGCGCCGTGAGCCACCGACTGGCGAGGCCGCCAAAGCGCGACCGTCAACGCCAGGGCGGCGAGGATGGCCGCGATCGCGAGACCGGCGATCCAGAGACGGACTCTCGATGAGACCCGCGGTGCGGGCGCGCGCTTCTCTTCGGATCGTTTGCGTCGACGGCTCATCTCGTGCGCTGGAGAGCAGCGAGACGCTTTTCCGCCTCGTCCCGCTTGTTCGGGTCTCGGGACCCTTCGCCTGCCAGGAATCGGCGGTAGGCATCGGAGGCTTTTTCCCTCTGACCGCAGCCCTGGTAGGCGAGAGCGAGGTTGAACGTCGCCTCCGGCCAATCGGGCCGAAGAGCGAGGGCCTTCTCGAAAGCCTGCGCGGCACGACTTCCATCGTTTTCGTGAAGGTACGCGTTACCGAGGCTGAACCAGAGCGACGGGTCCGAAGGGGCGTCCTCGGTGGCCTTTCGAAGCTCGGCTATGGCTCGCGCGAATTTTCCCTGCTTCGAATACACGACGACGAGGTTCCGCCGGATCTCGGGGCTGGTCTCTCCGAGAGAGAGCGCCTTCTCGAGCGTTTTCGCGGCCAGGTCGAGCTCACCCGCCCGCCCGTAGAATCGGACCGAGAAGCGCGAGGACACGGGTGTTTTCGGGCTCGAGCTTCAGCGCTTCTTCGAGCAGAGAGCGCGCTTCGTCGTACTCACCGGCGGCGAGATGGGCTTCGGCGAGCGTCGCCTTGACCGTCGCGCTCCCCCCCTCGCCCCCCAGTAGCTCCATGGCTTCCGCGGGGCGGCCCGTCTCCGAAAGGAGCCGGGAGAGCGCGAGGCGACCCTGCTCGAACTTCGCATCGCGTGCGAGAGACTCTCGAAAATCGCGCTCCGCGGCCTCCGTATCCCCGAGGCGAACCTCCACCGCTCCGCGCCGCCAGTAGTTCTCCACGATTTCCGGATGAAGCTCGATCGATTTCGTGTACGCGCCCCGAGCCTCGTCGAGCCGCCCCGCCTTCTCCAGGGCTTCCGCCCTCAACACCTGAAGCTCGCGCTGCCAGGGGAATTCGCTCAGAGCCTGCTCAGTGAGAGGGAGAGCTTCCTCGGTGCGGTTCAGAAGGAGGAGGGCCGAGACGAGATTCTCCCAGTCCTTCCCGTCGAACTCAGCGATGCGAAGAAGCTTTTGAAACTCGACCACCGCTTCGTCCAATCGTCCTTCTTGTGCGAGCAATCCGGCAATGCGTTTTTGCGCCAGGATGTTGTCGGGCTCGAGAGAGAGGATCTCTCGAAAGCCTTTTATCTGTTCCGCGACCGGAACGCCGGGAGCAAGGAGCTCCTGCACGCGATCGAAGACCTGGACGTGGTCTTTCGGATCGGGAAGTCCGGCCAGATTCTTTTTCGGCGAGGAAGTCACGTAGCCGAGGCTCTCGAGTCGTCGCCTCGTTTCCTCGTCCTGCGGCTTCGCAGCGGTCGGTCGCTCCGCTTTCACGGTCCGATCGAGCTCGCGGCGTAGCCTCTTCCCGATTTCGGGAGGACTATCACTCCAAAGATTGTTCATTTCCTTGGGATCGGCCCGGAGGTCGTAGAGCTCGGGCCGGGGCGCTTCGATAAACTTGAAACCGTCTTTGCGCAGGAACCGCAGTACGCTCCAGTTGAACTGGTAGAGAGTTCCGAAGGTCTCACCGTAAGCGGAGAGATCTCCCTTGCCGTCGCCGTTGGTTCGTTGTCGTCATCCAGCCCCAACCGGCCGAGCAGGCTGACCCCATCGATCTTTTCTTTCGAGGACGAGCCCGCCAGCTCCAGGATCGTGGGAGCGACGTCGACGGAGCGGACCTGGCGCTCTACACGGGTCCCTGCGGGAACGTCGGGGGCCTTCACGATGAGAGGCACGTTCCATCGTGGAGTCGTAGACGAAAAGCGTATGGGTCGACTCGCCATGATCGCCGAGGCCCTCGCCGTGGTCGCCGATGACGACGACCGCGGTCTTGTCGTCGTTCACGGCATCGAAGAGCGGCCCGAGAGAAGCGTCGGTATAGGCAACCTCGGCGTCGTAGGGGCGTCCGGGGTAACGCTCGGAGTAGGGCGAAGGCGCGTTGTGCGGTTCATGAGGGTCGTAAACGTGAACCCACACGAAGAAACGTTCCTGCTCGTGCGCTTTGATGAAGGCCAGGGCACGCGCGACCACTTCTTCCGCGCGGCGCTCGGCGAAATGAAAAGGGTTACTGGGGTCCTTGTCGGGGAGCTCGTCGTCGTAGAGATCGAAGCCCTGATCGAGGCCGAAGCGTCGATCGAGCACGAAGGCGCCGACGAATGCCCCGGTAGTGTAGCCCGCGGCCTTCAGCGTCTCGGCCACGGTCTGGACGTCGTCTCGCAGACGAAAGACCCCGTTGAAACGGATGCCGTGAGACGTGGGGTAGAGGCCGCTCAGGATCGAGGCATGGGAGGGGAGGGTAATGGGCGCGGCGGTTATGGCTTGAGTAAAGATCGCGCCCGACCGGGCGAGACGATCGAGATTGGGCGTCGCGACGTCGGAGCCCATGTAGCCCATCCGATCCGCGCGAAGAGTGTCGATGGTGACGAGAAGGATATGGTTGACCGGGGCTCGATGCGGGCCGCAGGCGGCGAGAAGCGACAATGCGAAAGCGGCAACGGCGAGGCGCCTCTCGGACATGGACATGGTCGTAGTCTAGAGTTATCCGCTCTCGCGTTCCAGTTTCAGCGGCCTAAAGACGATGTGCACTTCTCCATCTCACGCTCGTGCGCAATCCCGGTGGCAGTTCCCGCGCGTTGACTGCACGGTCTGCCTGTGCTAGTTTCCGCTTCGCCATCCGGTTGATATTGCGGGACTTGTTGCTGAGCATGCCGAATCTGAGAGCCAGCCTTCGGGAGGCCTTATCCACTCCATAACGGTCGTGTTTCCTGCGTACAACGACGGGGGCACCATCGCGAGCATGGTGGTGAGCGCGCGGCGGACCCTGCGGCGCATGACGGACGACTACGAGATCGTGGTGGTGGATGACGGAAGCCGGGACGGAACGGGCCCGATCCTGGACGAGCTGGAGGGTCTGGTTCACGAGCTGAGGGTGGTGCGTCACGAGGAGAATCGGGGCTATGGAGCGGCGCTTCGCAGCGGGTTCGAGGCGGCGACGAAGGAGCTGGTGTTTTATACGGACGGTGACGCGCAGTTCGACCCGAGAGAGCTGGAAGGCCTGGTGGAAGCGCTGGTGCCGGGCGTGGAGTATGTGAGCGGGTACCGGGAGCACCGGGCGGACCCGCCGCTGCGCGTTCTCATCGGCAACCCGTATCACGGGTTCGTGCGGCTCGCATTCGGTCTCGAGCTGCGGGACATCGACTGCGATTTCCGTTTGTTCCGGCGTCAGGTGCTGCAGCTCATCGCGCTCGAGCAGAACGACGGCTCGATGTCGGTCGAGCTCCTGAAGAAGCTGCACGACGGCGGCTATCGTTTCGCGCAGGTGCCGGTGCACCACTATCCCCGGGTCTACGGTCGGAGCCAGTACTTCACGTTCCGGGGAGTGCTCCAGCTCCTACCGCCAGTTGTTCCGGCTGTGGATGCGGCTCGTCGTGCGCAAGGAGCATCTCCAGCCGACGCAGGTCGCTCCTCTCCCGAGCCTCCACGCCCAGGACGACTGAATCTTCTAGCGGGTCATTCCTCGAAGCTCGGCGATGGCGTCTGTCAGCTCTCGATCGTCCGGGAGAGAGGCGCTGCGCTTTCTCGAGAACGTCGATCGCCTCCCGGAAGTTCGCCCTTTCTCGCGAGCGCGGCGCCCAGGTTCCGGTACGCGGCCGGATAACGATCATCGCAGCGGATCGCGTTCTCGTAGGAACGGATCGCGTCGTCGGCCCTTTTTTGCCGCTCGTACACGGCGCCCAGGTTCGTGAGCGCTCCGAGGTAGCAGGGTGTACGGCGGAGGATCGTCTCGTAATGCACCTTCGCCTCCTCGAAGCGACCCAACTGGCTGAGGCTGTTGGCGAGAGCCTGCTCGATGTTGTCGTCCTCGGGGGCGAGCTCGGCGGCGCGCTCGAGCTCCACCAGAGCACCCGCGGGGTTCCCCTGGGAGAACAGGAGCTGGCCGCGGCCGTATGCCGCCGCCGCCTCCGCCCCCGGACCGTGCCATCCGCCCGCGAGCTTCTGGATCTCGCCGCCGCGCCCCGACGCCAGCAGGAAATCCGCGAGGTCTTGAAAGGCGATGCGGCTCGGGGCGATTCTCATCCCTTCGCGAAGCCATTTTTCGGAGGCGTCGAGATTCCCCCGGGCCTTCTCGATCTTCGCCAGGCGGGAGTAGACGTTCGCGCTCTCGGGATCGATGTCGCGGGCCTTTTCGAAGCTCGCGAGCGCACCGTCGAGCTCTCCCAGGTCGAAGTCGGCTCGACCGAGGCCGTAGTCCCGTCGTAGCTGTCGGGATCGAGAGTCGGCGAGATGCTCGAACGTCTTCTGCGCGTCGCGAGGTCGGCGCGCTTCGAGGAGGAAATTGCCGTAGATGGACAGAGCACTCGGATCATCCGGCTCGCTCTCGAGAAGCTTCTCGAGTCGCGCGATGTCGTCGGGGCTCGGTTGCACGATCGCGGACAGGTCGAGAATCTCGTTGTACGTGGCGATCTCGTCTTTGGGATCCGGGAGCTCGCTCGAAGGCCGAGCCGCCGCGGGGACGGTCGAGCTCCCGGCCCGACATAGCCGAGAGCGCGCAGCGACTCCCGCGTTTTCTCGTCGACCTCGCTCCGGATGGACGGTCTCGCCCGCCACCAGCTCGTCGAGCTTTTCGCGCAGCGCGTCGGCGGGGCCGCGCTCCTCTTGGATTCGATTCCGTGCCTCGAGAGGATCGGAATCGAGATCGTAGAGCTCGCTCCGCGGCGCGAGGATGAGCTTCCAGTTCCGCCGCCGCAAGCTCCTGAGCTCGCTCCAGCCGTGGTTCAACCGGGGGACGAACGTCTCGGCGTAGGCCTCGACGTCCCGGTCGCGAACCTCACCCGTGGCACTCAGGAAGCTCACCCCCTCGATGCTCGCGGGAGCGGGAACGCCGAGGATCTCGAGCGCGGTGGGGGCCACGTCGATGATACGGACCAGGGAGGAAACCCGTCGTCCTCCGGGCAGGGACGGGGCACGGATTAAGAGAGGCACGTGGAGCGTGGATTGGTACAGGAAGAAGCTGTGCGTCGACTCTCCGTGCTCGCCGAGAGACTCTCCGTGATCCGCGGTCACGATCACCACCGTGGAGTCGGAGAGACCATGCGAGTCGAGAAAGTCGAGGAGCTTCCCGAGCAGAGAATCGACGTAAGCCACCTCGCCCGCGTACTGCGACTTTTCGTCCGTCGCCCGCTCGTTGAAAGGAGGAGGGGGATCGTACGGGCGATGGGGATCGTAAAAGTGGATGAAAGCGAAGAACGGGTCGCCGGATCTGGTGCTCGGCTCAATCCATCCCAGAGCGTCTTCGAGGACGGCGGCGCCGCGGCGCTCCGGAAGCCCGCGCTCGATCTCGGGCATCTCGTCGGAATAGACGTCGAATCCGCGGCCGAGGCCGAACTTCCGGTCGAGAACGAACGAGCCCACGAACCCGCCGGTGCGATAGCCGGCTTGCTTCAACGTCGAGGCGAGGGTGGGGACGTCCTCACGCAGTCGGAAACCGACGTTGTCGTGCACCCAATGGCGGAGCGGCGTTTCTCCCGTGAGGAGAGACGCGTGGGCGGGGAGAGTCGAGGGCGCCACCGTGGACGCGTTCTCGAAGAGAACGCCCTCGCGGGCGATTCGATCGAAGCTCGGAGTCGCGACCGATTCGCCGCCGTAGCAGGAAAGATAGTCGGCCCGCAGCGTGTCCACGCTGACGAGAATCAAGTTGAGTGGCCGTTTCGGACGGGAACAGGCCGCGAGGCAAACGCCGCCGACAACGACGATCACGATGACGAGGGCCAGCGCTCGCGACCTCATGATAGGCGACAGTACCGCAGCCCGCCTCGCACCGGCAAAAGATGCGGCGTTCGATCGAAGTGCTTCGCTGCTGTAGACTCTCGGCACATCGACGAGGAGGGTAGGATGGACCTTCGCATGGGTATCTTGCTCGCCCTCGCTCTCGTCTCTCAGCAGCCGGGCGAGAACGAACGGCAGCGGCTCTATCAACCCGAAGACGTGAACCGGCCGCCCTGGCTCGAGCCCCGCAGACAGGCGCAGCTCGCGAAAGCCGCGAAGCTCGAAGTGTTCCACGATTTCCGCTTCGAGGATCGCGTGGAATCGAGCGGCATCACCTTCCGAAACGGCGTGACCGACGATTCGAAACGGCACTTCAAGGCGGTCCACTACGACCACGGAAACGGCGTGGCGGTCGCCGACGTCGACGGCGACGGACTGCTCGACATCTACTTCACGAGCCAGGCGGGACGGAACGAGCTCTGGCGCAATCTCGGCGGCGGCAGGTTCGAGAACATCACCGAGCGGCCGGCGTCGGCATGCACGGACAAGATCTGCGCGTCACCGCCTCCTTCGCCGACATCGACAACGACGGCGACCCGACCTCTACGTGACGACGGTCCGCGGCGGCAACTGCCTGTTCGAGAACGATGGCGGCGGGCGCTTCCGGGACATCTCGGAGGCGTCCGGCCTCGAGCTACATCGGCCATTCGTCCGGCGCGGTCTTCTTCGACTACGACCGCGACGGCCTGCTCGACCTGTTCCTCGTCAACGTCGGCGTCTACACGACGGACGAGCATGCGGCCGACGGACGGCTACTACGTCGGCGTTCGACGACGCGTTCGCGCGGCCACCTCAAGCCCGAGCGCACGGAGCCGAGCATCCTGTTCCACAACCTCGGAGGGAACCACTTCAGTCGACGTGTCGCACGAGATGGGCCTCGTCGACGACGCGGCTGGTCCGGCGATGCCAGCCCGGTGGACGTCAACGAGGATGGCTGGCCCGACCTCTACGTGCTCAACATGCAGGGCGACGACCAGTACTACCAGAACGACGGCGGCAAGCGATTCGTGCGCAAGAGCCGCGAGGTCTTTCCCGCGCACGCCCTGGGGCGCGATGGGCATCGAGGTCTTCGACTTCGACAACGACGGCCGGCATGGACATCATGCATCACCGACATGCACTCCGACATGAGCGAACGAGATCGGACCGGAGCAGCGAGAAGATGAAGTCGGACATGCAGTGGCCGGACGACATTCCGCCAGGCGACGGCCGTACCAGCATCTTCGGCAACGCCTTCTTCCGCAACGACGCGGGACGGGCAAGTTCAAGGAGGTGTCCGACGCGATCGGCGCCGAGAACTACTGGCCCTGGGGCCTGTGCGTGGGCGACCTCAACGCCGACGGCTACGACGACGTCTTCATCACTTCGGGCATGAACTACCCGTTCCGCTACGGCGTCGAACTCGCTGCTGCTGAACGACGAACGGGAAGCGCTTCGCAGGACGCCGAGTTCGTCCTGGGCGTCGAGCCCGCCGGGGCGGAGCGATCGCCGACCCGTGGTTCGAGCTCGACGCCTCGGGCGAAGACAGGGACCATGCCCGACGCGCTCAGCGCCTAGAGGGCAAGGTCGACGGTGTGGGCGGCGCGCGCGAGCCGTTCGTCCGTCATCTTCGACCTCGACGACGACGGCGACCTCGACATCGTGACCAACGAGTTCAACGACGGCCCCATGGTGCTCGTGAGCAATCTGAGCGAGAAAAAGACCGTCCACTACCTGAAGGTGGCACTCACGGGCACGACGTCGAATCGCTTCGGGGTGGGCGCCAAGGTCGTCGTCACCGCGGGCGGCGCGAAATACACCAAGGTCAACGACGGGAAATCGGGCTATCTCTCCCAGAGCGTTTATCCGCTCTACTTCGGGCTCGGCGACCGGACGTCGGTCGATCGCATCGACGTCGTCTGGCCCTCGGGAAAAGAGCAGAGCCTCCCCGGTCCCATCGAGATCAATCGCCTGCTAACCGTCCGTGAGCCTTAGCTTCGTCGCGGTTCTCGCCGCCCTCGTCTCGGCGATTTCCGCGCCCGAGGGGCCGTCGAGTCGGTTCACCGACGTCACCGACGCCGTGGGGCTTTCCTTCACCCACGATGCCGGTGAGGAGGGCGGCTATCTTCTCCCCGAGATCACGGGCGCGGGTGCGGCGCTCTTCGATTACGACGGCGACGGCGACCTCGACATTTACCTCGTGCAGTCGGGACATGGAAAACCGAACCAGCTCTTTCGTCAGGAGGCGGACGGCCGCTTCACCGACGTGACGAAGGAGGCGGGCGTGGGAGACACCGGCTACGGAATGGGGGTGGCGGTGGGAGACGTCGACAACGACGGCGATCTAGACCTCTACGTCACAAACTACGGCCCCGACGTGCTCTATCTCAACGAAGGAAACGGCCGGTTCGAGAACGCCACGGACTCCTGGGGGATCGCTGGCGATTTCTGGTCGGCCTCGGCGGCGTTGTGCGACTACGACGGAGACGGCCATCTCGACCTCTACGTGACGCACTACGTTTCCTACGACCCGAAGAAAAAGTGCACCGCGGCGGACGGAAGCGCGGACTATTGCTCTCCCCAGGTCTTTCGCGGGACGAGCGATGTCCTGTATCACAACGACGGAGGGCGCCGCTTCGCCGACCTGTCGTCCCGGGCGGGCTTGCGAGACGTGAAGGCCCCGGGACTCGGTGTGCTCTGCGCCGACTTCGACGAGGACGGAAAGCTCGACTTCTATGTCACCAACGACGGAGAGGCCAACCAGCTCTGGCTGAACCAGGGGGACGGCACCTTCGTGGACGACGCTTTGCTGGAAGGGGTTGCGCTCGACGGGGCGGGTAAGCCCGAGGCGGGCATGGGGATCACTGCCGGGGACATCGACGGCGACGGCGACCTCGATCTGTTCATGACCCATATCATGAACCAGACCAACACTCTCTACGTCCGGGAGAAGGGGTTGAGCTACGAGGACCGAACGACGGCGACGGGCCTCGCTGCCGCCAGTCTGTCGCGCACCGGTTTCGGGGTCGGCTTTTTCGACTTCGATCACGACGGTGACGTCGATCTCGCGGTCGTGAACGGGAGGATCCAGAAGCATCCCGTTCTCCCCGGGGCGGCGATGTCCGCCTACTGGAATGCCTACGCCGAGCCCAACCAGATTCTCGAGAACGACGGCGCGGGGAAGTTCCGCGACGTGAGCTCCGAAGCGGGAGATTTCGGAAAGCTCGTGGAGGTGAGCCGCGGACTCGCGTTCGGGGACTTCGACGGCGATGGGGATCTCGACCTGCTGGTGACCAACACCTCGGCGAGAGCGCGCCTCTATCGCAACGACGCTACCAAGAAGGGAGACTGGCTCTTCGTGAGAGCGTTCGAGCCACGGCTGAAGCGCGACGCCCCCGGCGCTCGCGTCACCGTCGTCTCGGGCGGAAAGCGTTTCGTCCGGGTCGCGACACCGGGCTACAGCTATCTTTCCAGCAACGATCCGCGGGCCCATTTCGGGATCCCGAAAGGCGCCAGGATCGACTCGATCGAGATCGTCTGGCCCGACGGCACTCGGGAAAGCTTTCCCGGTCCCGAGACGAACCGGGCGGTCACTCTTTCGAAGGGCTCCGGCTCTCGACGATGAGCCGATAACCGCCCGCGGGGACGTTCACGAGCCGCTCTTCGATTCCGTCCGGCCATCGAATCCGGATCTCGTCGACGTTCGTTCTCTCGCCGAGACCGAAGAGCAGACGGGGATCGCTCGAGGAAAGAAAGCTTCCGGAGGTGTGAACCTCCTTCATTTGAACGAGCGGGCCCGAGCGGACCCAGACGCGGGCGCCCATGGCGTCCCGGTTCGACCGCGTCCCGATGAGCCGGAGGCCGATCCAGTGGCCGCCGCCGCCTTCGTTCCTCAATAGCGAGGGCCGGTCGTCGATATTGACCACGACGATATCCGGGTCTCCGTCGTCGTCGACGTCGCCGAACGCGCCGCCGCGGCTCGAATAGACTTCCTCCATCGCGTCGTCGGATGAAAAGCTCCCCTCTTCGAACCTCCCCTCTCCGACGTTCCAGAAAATCTGGTTGCGCTCGGCGTACGCGGTCTGAGCGTCGGCGTCGTGGGCATCGGGATAGACGTGCCCGTTGGCAATGAAGAGATCCTCGTCGCCGTCGTTGTCGAGGTCCACGAAGCGGGTCGCCCAGGCCAGATTGAACCAGCTGGGCATGCGAAGAAGCATCTCGGTCGTGGCATCGCTGAAGACCCCGCCTCCGACGTTGCGATACGCGGTATTCGTGTCGTGGGAGAAGTTGGTGACGAAGACGTCGAGGTTTCCATCGCCGTCGAGATCTCCGAAGTCGACGCCCATCCCCGCCTGGGCGAGGCCGTCGGTGGAGTACGCCACCCCGGCGAAGAGCGCGTTCTCGGTGAACTTTCCGTGGCCGTCGTTCTGGAAGAGAAAGTTGGGAACGGAGTCGTTGCTCACGTAGAGGTCCTGGTCGCCGTCCCCGTCGTAGTCTCCCGCGACCACCCCGAGGCCGTAGGCCGCGCTCTTGTCGAAGAGAGCGGACGTCGTCGTCGCATCCACGAAAGCACCATTCGCGGTATTGCGATAGAAAACGTCGCTCGCTCCCACGAGGCCGGTCGGTCCGCAGAATACGGCGACGCCCATCCAGCGGCAGTTCGGAGCGGAGCCCGGGAGCGGGAGCTTGTGCACGTCGGGGTCGGCATAATTGTCGACGTAGAGGTCGAGGGCTCCGTCGGAGTCGGCGTCGAAAAACGCCGCGCTCGTCCCCCACAGCGAAGGCCCCGTTCCCGTCGCCGCGGTGGCGTCGATGAAGGTGCCGTCTCCGAGATTGCGATAGAACCGATTCCCGCCGATGCCGGTGACGAAGAGATCGGGATATCCGTCGTTATCGAAGTCTCCGACGGCGCAACCCTGGGAGAAGGCCTGCCCGGAGAGGCCGGCCGCGACGGTCACGTTCGAAAAGTGCCAGCCACCTTCGTTGCGATAGAGCCTGGGCTCACCGTAGCCGGCAATCTCGGTCTCCGAGATCAGCGCCCCGTTCGCGAGATAGAGATCGAGATCTCCGTCCTGGTCGTAATCGAAGAGCGCGGCTCCGGTTCCGAGCGAACTCACGATGAAGCGCTTCTCCGGCTCGCCGGTGACGTTCCGGTAGTCGATTCCCGCGGCATCCCGCATCTCGACGAAGTGGGGAAGAGCCAGCAGAAGAAGGACGATGGCGTTCACCGAGCGGTGCTCGCTTGCTTTCGAGCTTCGGCGACGGTCGTTTCCACTAGGATCCGATTCATGGGAACAGCTTAACTCATGGCGCTTCCCCGCAAGGAGCCTCCGGGCCCTCGGAAACCCGGCAGGCCTCCGAGGTTAAGATGAGGGCGGTGGCCGCCAGGAAGACTCGCCGACGTGAAGAACCGAGCCGCCATTCTCCCGCCGGGCGCCTTCTCATTGCCCTCACCGGGGCGGGGTTGCTCGGCCTCTTGCTCGCCGTCCTCTGGGCTCGTCGGCCCACCCCCTCGAATCCCGAATCCCGACACCTCGACGATGGAGCCTCAGGTCGCGGAGAAGATTCACGCGGCCCGCGAGAGCGTTTCCCGGAACGGGCGGTCCGGGGGTGCTTGGGGCAAGCTCGGGATGATCTTCCAGGCGCACGATCTCTTTCGCGAGGCGGAGGAGAGCTACCGGATGGCGGAAGGTCTGGATGCCACCGACTTCCGCTGGCCGTATCTCCGGGCCCGCTGTCTCGAACAGGTTCAAGAGCTCGAGCCCGCCCTCGAAGAGGTACGGCAGGCTCTGGCCGTCGATCCGGGATACCCGCCTCTACACGTTCTCGAAGCCGAGCTCCTGGAGCAGTCGGGACATCCCGACGAGGCTATGGCCGCCTATCGCAGCGCGATCGAGATCGACGGATCGGTGGCGGTCGCCGAGCTCGGGATCGGACGGCTCGCGCTCGATGGGGGCAGCCTCGAGGATGCTCTCTCTCATCTACAGAAGGCGGCCGCCCTTCAACCCGCCGCGGGAGCGATTCAGGCCACGCTCGCTCGAGCCTACCAGCGAGCTGGCGACAGGGAGAGGGCTCGCGCCGCCGCGGACCTGGCTCGCACGCTGCCGCCGGAGGTGATCGTCGACGACCGGGTGATGGCTGCGGTCTCGGAGGAAGCGGTCTCGCTCGTGGGCTACCAGAAAAGAGCGACGGAAGCCGAGGCCCGGGGCGATCCGCGGCAGGCCGAGGCCCTTCTCCGTCGCGCGATCGAGCTCGAGCCGGAGCAGGCGGAGCTCCACTACAACCTCGGCAACAATCTGTCCCGTCAGAGGCGGCTGGACGAAGCTGAGTCGAGCTACCGCCGCGCGCTCCAGCTCGACCCGGGGCTCGTCGTCGCTCGGATCAATCTGGGCATCGTTTTGAGCCAGAAAGGCGAGCTCGCGGAAGCGAAATCCCTCTTCGAGAAGGCCCTCGAGCTCGAACCCCACAACGCCGGGGCGCTCGCGAGCCTTGCCAAAATGGCCGCGCTCGAAGGCGATTTCCCGCGGGCCATCGCCCTGTTCCAGCGCGCCCTGGCGGAAAGCCCGCGGGAGGTCGAGACCCACTACGCGCTCGGACAGGTCTACCTCCACCAGGGAGCGCTCGCCGACGCCGTCCGGTCGTTCACGCGCGCTCTCGAGATGGCGCCGGAGCGGGCCGACATCCACGTCGACCTCGCGGTCACCTACGCCCGGCTCGGAGATTTCGCCTCCGCATGGCGGCACGTTCATCGGGCGCGCGAAATCGGGCTCGAGCCGCCGGCGGATTTTCTCGCCCAACTCAGCTCCCGGATGCCCGAGCCCCCGGGACCTTGAGCGCGGTCGCGGAAGAGGACGTTCGAGAGCTTTCCAGCGGGCCTTAATTAATATGAGGATCTCGGACCCATTTCGGAGCTGTGCGTCCATTTTCTTGACTGTCAATCCATTCTTTTGAATCCATCGGGCAGTCGTATCCACGGTCCCATGGCTGCGCACAGTGCATTAATTCTTTGCCATTAGCAGGTTAGACGAGACAGGTGCCAGTTTGTTGGTCCTGGCACGACGATTGCTCCTTGTCCCTCGGCAGGTTTGTTCTTCTGAATACTGACTGAGGAGGGAGTCATAAATGGTACGCAGATCACTGTTCCTCTTCGTGGCCTTCCTTCTGGGCGCCGGCCTCGCCTTTCCCCAGGGGCAGAGCTACGGCAGGCTGGAAGGAGTGGTTCGGGACGCACAGGGGCTCGTCCTACCCGGGGTCTCGGTGAGCCTCACGGGTGCGGGCGTCATGGGCGCGAGAACCGCGACCACCGGCGTCGATGGAAGCTATCGGTTCCTGGCGCTGCCGCCCGGGACCTACAACATGGTCTTCGAGCTATCCGGGTTCCAGACGCTGAACCGTGAAGGCATCATCGTCACCACCGGCAGCACGTTTACCATCAACGTGAATCTGGAGATCGCGACGGTGGCGGAGACCATCACCGTCACGGGAGAGTCTCCCGTCGTCGACGTGAAGACCACCGGTATCACGGCGACCTTCGATACTGCCAAGCTCCAGGAAGTCCCGTCCGCGACCGACATGTGGTCGGTGCTCCACCAGACTCCTGGCGTCCGCATGAAGGGGTACGATGTCGGCGGCTCTCACAAGAGCCAGCAAACGGGCTACGACACGTTCGGCGTACAAGGCCAGAACCGAATCATCAACGAGGGCGTCAACACGACGGAAGGGACGTCGGCGGCCGGTGGTTATTACGACTACTACGCCATCCAGGAATTTCAAGTCTCGGCCCAGGGCGCCGACGTCGAGATGTCGACTCCCGGAGCCCAGGTCGTCGCCACCACGAAGAGCGGCGGAAACGAGTTCTCCGGCCTCTATCACATCGACTACGAGCCGTCCGGATTCGTCACCGACAACATCGACTCCTCCCTCGAAGCGCGGGGCGGAACGTCCGCTCCAGTTCGGAAGTTCTGGGAAGGCCATGTCGATCTGGGCGGACCGATCGTGAAGGACAAGCTGTGGTTCTACGGCGCGTACAACCACTTCTTCATCGATCGGGTGATCTCGGGTCAGGATCCCGCCGTCGCCACCGACATCGGGATCTTCGACATGTACACCATCAAGTTGAACTGGCAGATCAGCAAGAAAGACCAGTTCATCGGCTACACCCAGTGGGACCTCAAACAGAAGCCTTATCGCGGCCTCTCCTTGAACATCCCCGCCGAGTCCATCCGCGCGCAGGCCAGCTGGGACTGGCTCCACAAGGCGGAGTGGCAGAGAGTGTGGAACGATCGCGTGTTCTCGAACGTCATGGTCGGCCACTTCGGGTTCGGCTGGCCGATGGTTCCCGCCGTCGACCCCAACGAGAAGCCGGCCCGCATCGACACCGCAACGAACAACCAGAGGGGCGCCGGCTGGCAACCCTTCACCTGGTACCGCTACAAGCCGCAGAGCACCGGTCAGGTCAGCTACTACGTTCCCGACAAGGCCGGAAGCCACGACTTCAAGTTCGGCTGGGACTGGCAGATCGACAGTTCCCAGTTCGGCTGGAACACCAACTCCGGTACGCTCCGGTATCGCGATAACTCGAACCTCGGTTCCGCGACGACGGGAGCACCCGGGCAGCTCGGGCAGGTCGACGAGATCGACTTCTTCAACGTCCCCACGCTGAACGACGACCGCAACCAGCACACCGATTTGTACGCTCAGGACGTCTGGACGGTGAGCGACCGGATGACCCTGACCATCGGTGCCCGGTTCGGCCGGCAGTCGCTTTATTACCTCGGTTCCTCTCAAACGCCGGTGTTGACGGACTTCTTCCAGCCGGTGGACAGTCAGGGACAGAGCGTGCGCACTTGGAACAACGTCGCGCCTCGCCTCGGCGTCACCATCGACGTAACGGGCGAAGGAAAGACCGTGCTCAAGGGCTACTACGGCCGCTACTACGGGAACGTCGGGTCGGGCCTCTCGGGGGCGAACCCTGCGGGACAGCAGCAGCTCCGCTACAAGTTCCTCGACCAGAACAATAACGGTGTCTACGACGGAATGCAGGAGCTCGGCGACTTCGTCGACTGCTTCGGCACCTGCGGTGAGGGAGCGGGAACCCCGGTGGATCCGAACACCAAGCTGATGTACTCCGACGAGTTCAGCTTCACGCTGGAAAAAGAGCTCGTCGCCGATACTTCAGTGCGATTCTCGTACGTACGCAAGCAGACGCGGAACAACTGGTACAGCTCGGCGCTCTACACGCTGAACCGCGCTCGCGCCACCGATCTCCTGACCCAGAACGTCACCGCCACCTGTGACGGGTGCCCGGGATCGTTCAACGGACAGACGCTGAACCTGAGGACGCTGCCCGACGGTGCTCCGACGAGCGACGTGGCCTATACCAACGCTCCGGGAAATACCGACGGGAACTACGACACCATCCAGTTCGCGTTCAACCGGCGCATGCGCGGGAACTTCTTTTTCAACGCTTCGTTCGACTACCAGTGGCGGAACGAAATGCGAAGCCCGAGCTCGGAGGGGACCTCGAACCTCTCGGCGGACCCGATTCAGGTCTACTGGTTCCCCGAGTACAACCGCGACGTGACCCTCCTTCAAAAGAACACCAACTGGAACTTCCAGACCCAGGCCCGGTACATCTTGCCTTACGAAGTGGGTCTCGCCGGTACGTTCCGCTACGTCGCCGGCTGGCCCTGGGCACCCGTGCACCGATTGCCGTTGGCGAACGTCGGCACCCAGCCCTTCTTCCTCGAGAACATCGATCAGAACCGGTCCGACAACGTCGCGCTCCTGGACATTCGGCTGGACAAAACGTTCAACTTGACGGACAAGTTCCGAGTGAGCGGCTTTTTCGACATCTACAACGTCTTCAACTCGAATCCCGAGACGAACTTCATCATCCGGACGGGAGGTTCGTTCGACAACATCATCGAGTGGATTCAGGGGAGAACGTTCAAGATCGGAGCCAGGTTCCAGTTCTAGCAGGAGACTGCAAAGGAGCCGAAGGGAGAAGCTCCCTTCGGCTCCTTTTTTTTGATCTAAACTTCCCCCATGCGGCGATCGGTGCTCCTCGCGGGGGGAGTGGGGCTCTTCTGCCTCACGGCTTCGTGCAACCGGCCGTCGCGGCCCGTCGACCGCATTCTCCTCGTCACCATCGACACGCTTCGCGCCGATCACGTGGGCTACGCGGGACACGACGTCGACACGCCGAACCTCGACGCGCTCGCGGCCGCGGGCGCGGCCTTCACCGACGCGGTGAGTGCCGCACCATTGACCCTCCCCTCGCACGCGACGATCTTGAGCGGACTCTATCCCACCCACCACGGGACGAGGAACAACGGCACCTTCCATCTACCCGCCGAGGTCTCGACGGTCGCCGAGAGGCTCGGGTCTGCGGGCTACCGGACGGCCGCCTTCGTGGGCGCTTTCGTTCTCGAGCGGCGGTTCGGTCTCGACCAGGGGTTCGATCTGTACGACGACGACCTGCCCGAAGAGAACCCCGTCCACAAGGCCTACTATCCCGAGCGGCGAGCGGAAGTCGTCGTATCGCGGGCGCTGGAGTGGATCCGCACCCATGAGAACGAGAAGTTCTTTCTCTGGGTGCACGTCTACGACCCGCACATGCCCAATAACGCTCCCTCCCCTTATGCGGAGCGCTACCCCGATAGTCCCTACGACGCGGAGATCGCCTATACCGACGCGGCGCTCGGACCGCTCTTTGACGCGGTGCGAGCCGGAGACGGCGGTTCGAGATCCGCCATCCTCGTGACGGCGGATCATGGAGAGAGCCTGACCGAGCACGGCGAATCCACCCACGGTCTTTTCATCTACGATGCCACCATGCGGGTTCCGCTCGTTCTCGACGCGCCGGGCGTCACCGCGGGAAAACGCGTCGAACGACAAGTGCGGACGGTGGATATCGCTCCGACGCTGCTGGAGCTCGGTGGCGTCGAGCCCATGGGTCCGCTCGATGGAATCAGCCTTTTTCGGGTGCTCGAGGACGAGGAGGCGGCTCCGAAGACCGCCTATGGCGAGTCATTCGTCCCTCGCTTCAACTTCAACTGGAGCGAGCTCCGCTTTCTTCGCACGGACCGCTACAAGCTCATCGACGCTCCCCGTAAGGAGCTCTACGATCTGAAGGCCGATCCCGGAGAGATGACGAATCTGTGGAGCGACAGCCCTCCGCCCGAGGCCCGTGCCCTTCTGCGACAGCTCCAATCGCTCGAGGCCGCGGAGCCGGCGGGCGTCAGCAAGACGATGGAGCTCGACGAGAAGACGGCTCGCCGACTGGAAAGCCTGGGGTATGCGTCGCAGGCGGCGCCTCAAACCCGGGGTGCTCGAGCCTCCGAGCTTCCCGACCCCAAGGATCGGGTCGAGGTCTACGAGCGCTTTCAAAGCCTGCTGGCGGCAACGGATCAGACGCCGGCCGAGACCCTCGCCGCTTACCGGGAGATCCTGAAGCTCGATCCGGAGAACACGCTCGCCCGCAAGATGATCGCGAGCCTGCTCGCGGAAGAGGGACGCTACGACGAGGCGATCGCCGCCTTCCAAGAGCTGCTGCTCACGAGCGAGGTCGACTCGAAGGGGCTCGAGAACCTCTCCGTCGCCCTGCTCATTCAGAATCGAGTGAACGAGGCGATCTCCGTTACCGAGAGCGCCGTCGCCCGCTCCCCATGGGATCCAGACCTCCACGTCCTCGCGGGAGAGGCGCTAGAGCGCGGCAACCGCCTCGAGGACGCCCTCCGCGCCTACGCGAAAGCGGTGGAGCTCGAGCCCAAGGATGCCAAGAACTACTGGAGGCGGGGTGCCGTGCTCGTGAAGCTGGGCGAGCGGGACCGGGCCGAAGAGGATTTTCGTCATGCCCTCGAAGTCGACCCTCGCCTCGAGCCCGCCCGCCTCGCGCTCGCTCGAAGCCTGGCGCAGGCGGGTCGCCCCGACGAGGCGAGACGAGTCCTCGACGAGGAACCGGAGACCGCGGGGGCAAAGCGGTCACCCGATTGGAAGGCAGGGCTCGCCGAAGCGGAGCTCGCCGAGGGGAATCCCGCCGCCGCCCTGGCGCTTCTCGAAGAAACGCTAGCCGAGGCTCCCGACAACACGCGAGTCCTGGCGCTCCTCGGTCCTCTCTATGGTCAGAAAGGCGACTTCGCGAAGGCGGAGGCCACGCTCGAGAAGGCCGTTTCTCTGGGGGAAAAAGGACCGGAGGTGAGACGAAACCTCGGTCTCGCATACTTGCGCCAGGGCAAAGTCTCGAGAGCCATCGACGCGCTCCGCGCCGCGACCGACGAGGCGCCGCGAGACGCCGCCCTCTGGTTCGGTCTGGGAAACGCTTACTTGCGCGCCGGCCACTTCCGCGAGGCGGTCGAGGCCCTGAAGCGGTCGGTGGAGCTCGACTCCACCCGGGACGAGGCTCTCTTCAACCTCGGCCTCGCCTACGAGCAGGCGGGAGACAAGGCGTCCTCCGCGGCGACCTATCGTCGCTTTCTCGCGTCGGGAGCGGGAGACCCCGCGCGCCGGGCCGCGGCGGAGAGACGCATTCGAACCCTGGAGCCGGGTCGCTAAGGCTCTCAGCTCTTGGCCGAGCCCGCGCGCTCGGCCTTGACCTTGCCCAGAATCTCCTTCACGCCATCCTGATTCGGGTCGAGGGAGAGCGACTGTTCGAGCAGCTCCTGCGCTCGCGCGAGATTCCCGACCCGATAGTTCGCGTTCGCGAGAACGTTCAGGATGTCCGGCCGCGGACGGCGGAGTGCGATCGCCTTCTCCAGGAGGTCGACCGAATCCTGGTAGCGATTTTCGCGGAAGTAGGCTTGTCCCAGGAGTGCGAGGACCTCGAACCGATCCTTCACCTGGGCGTAGACCGGCTCGAGAAGCTCCACGACCCGTGCCGCGTTTCCCGCCGCTAGCTCCATCGACGCGAGGTGCTCGCGGGCCGGTCCGAGCTTCGGGTTCGCTGCCAGCGCATCCTCGAAGAGCTTGCGGGCCTCGTCATTCTGATCGAGCGCGAGATACTGCTCGCCGAGAGCCATCGGCACGATCCCGGGAAGCTCCGGGCGAACTTGCGGCATGGCGCCGCGCAACGACGGTCTCGGGATCGAGCTGCGGGGCGAGACGACGAGCGGCGCGAGCTTGCGATCGAGCTCCTTTCCCGAAGCGTCGAGCAGCATCGCGCTCAGCTGGAACCGCCCTCCGTCGAAGCCCGCGAGGGAAATCGTCTGGACCACCGGGCCGTCGCCGTTCAACGGCACCGTCTGGTCGGCCACGACCTTTCCGGGCGTCCCTTCACCCTCCTTGTCCTCGGCACTCCGCAGCTGGAATCGGATGCTCGCTCCCGCCGGGGGCTTCCAGGGAGTCGCGACCGCGACCACGTCGTCTCCGATCGCATAGACCCCGCTGGGATTGGGAAGAATGGAAAGCGAGCCGAGAACGTAGGAACGGTATGTGGGCTCGCCTCCACGAAGGTCGGTCTCGTAGGCGAGGATGACGTCGCCGAGTAGCGGGCTCGACGACCACCGGGGAACGCTCACGTCACCGTCGAGAAGAGTGTAACTCTTGATGCAGGTCTTCTCGTCCCTGTCGGGGCAAGCCCGGTTGCGCAGGATCACCCGCACCGCATAGTCGCCGGGCACGATGGGAATCATGCCCGAGTAAGACAGGGGAAGATGAAGCGAGGCCTGTTCCGAAGACTTGAGAGTGACGAACGATTCCTTCCGGTCCTGCAGCACGAGCCTTCCCGGGATGCTCTTCGATTCGATCTCGACCGAGGTCACGAATCGTGAGGAATACTCGCCCGAGTCGGCATCCTTCACGAAGGCGATGTTCTCGGGTGCGAGCTCGATCACCCAGTGAAGGTAGGCGGCGCCCTGAGGGCCGGGTAGGACGTTGATCAATCCTGAGCTCGGAACGAATCGAAAGAGATAGTCGCTCTCGACCGATCCTCTCTCGAAATCGAGCCGCGCCGCGTAGCTCGTGTCCAGGCCGTAGAAGGGCGAATGAACAATCTGATCCAGCAGCTCGATCGTGCCGAAAGACGGCGATTGGAACTGGACCACGTCGCCTTCGTCAGTGCGGAAGGAGAGCGATGCCGAGGCGAGCTCGGGGTCGACGTAGTGGAGCTCGTTGTAGGCCTTTTCCACGTCCGCGCGAAAATCCATGCTCTTGGTATTGACGCGGGTCAAGAGCGCTTGAGGACCGTCGGTCACGGGGTCATAGAGCTGAAACTCTCCCACGCCGTGGCGCTTGAAGAAGAGCAGATTGAAGAAAGGCGGAAGCCCGTAATTCTTGAGCTCGGGATTGTTGTAGGACCAGAGCTCCGCGGGATAGACCTTGTCGCGCGATTCGAAGTTCTGCCGCGATCGCGGCTCGCCGAGCAGGATGTAGAACCGGCCGCGGTCGGTCCGGTAACCTTTCCGAAAGGTATCGCGTCCCAGAAACTTGTTCGCATACTCCAGCCTGCGGTAATGCTCCTCTTTGTACTCGTTCTCCGGCGTCGAAGGAGTCTCGTCCCGTTTCCTCCAGAACACGTCGATGAAGGATTCGCGCTCCTCGTTCGAGACGAGCTCGAGGAATGCCTCCCTCTCCACGTCGCTGATGATGTAGGCGACGTCCTCCTCGAGCCAGGTCTTGTAGTTTTCGGAAAGCCGATCGAAACGATCGTCCGCGGCTGCCGCCCGCAGGACGAGGGAGAAGAGGATCGTGAAGAAGGTGAGTCCCGTTCGGTATCGCATGGCTAACCCACAGACAGGAAACGATTTAGGCCGGTATTCTAGCGCGCAGAGGCCGCCGGCGCAATCGGGTCTCAGGGCTTGGAAAGCGAGGCGAGAAGCGCCTTCGCCGAGGAATAGAAAGCGCTACTCTCACCCACTTTCTTGAGTAGGCTCTTCGCGTCCTCGGGGCGACCCTCGCCCAGGCGCGCGATGGCCCGATAGTAGTCGGCGTCCGACTGACTCGGGATCGAGCCGAAGAGACGCCTCGAACGCCTCGGCCGCGTGCGCCAGGTCACGGTCCATGAGATAGAACATCCCGAGGTCGAGCTGGGTAGGGGCGTGATCGGGAGAAGTCGCGGCGCGCGCGACGTAGATCTTTTTCGCTTCCTCGAAGCGGGCTCCGTCGTCGCCGTCGAGATGCTGTACCCCGAGACTGAGGAGCGAGAAGGCGGCTCCCATGCGGACCACGCGCCGGTCGTCACCGAGCGCTCGTACCAGAAACGGCTTCACGACTCCGAGCCGGGCGGGGTCGATGTGCGCGAGCTGGGGCGCCGCGACCGCGCGAAGGATGGGCTCTTGCGAGCCGAGCGCGCGGAGAACCGCGGGAATCGTGCGGGGATCGTTACCATACCTTCCCAGATAGCCCACGGCATTGGCACGGATAAGAGGCGGCTCGGACTCGTTCGCCGCGAGCGCCACGAGCCTCTCGACGGCGTCCGGTGCACCTTCCCGCGCCCCGGAGAACGTCTCCGCGCGCGCGATGAGCTTCTGCCTTCTCGACCGAGCGTCGGGAAACCAACCGTCGATCGTCTGCGCGGCCCAGGCAGGCGTCTCGTCCTCGTGACAGATATTGCAGGCGTTGGGAATTCCGAAACGCTCGGTGTTCTCGGGCGTGGGGAGGCTCAAGCTGTGGTCCCGCATCTTGGCCTTGATGCTCACGACGCTTCGAGGCATGTGGCACTCGACGCAGGAGCTCCCGGCGCTCGCCTCCGCGTGGTGGGTGTGCGCCCGGATGTCCGCTCCGATAGACTGGTGACAGCCAGTGCAGAGAGCCGGGTTATCGAAACGGAGCTGAACGTTCTTCTCGATCTCCGGATCATGCGCGTCGCGATGGCAGTTGGTGCAAGCGAGCTTGCCTTCGAGAAAACAGCGGCTCTGCCATATCCCCAGAGTGTTGCTCGAGAACCGCCGCGTCTTGCCATCGACGTACCACGCCGGGTCTTCGCCGCGAGGAAGCCCGTACTCGAGCGACGGAAGGAAGTAGTCGAAATAGTTCTCGCCCGCGGTGTAGCCGGGGGCGATGGTGTCCCGAAGCGAGTGGCATTGCCCGCAGACCATGGTGTTCTTCACGTTGTCGAGCTTGGTCTGGACGACGATGGCGCTGCCGGAAGCGCCAGTCGCCGTTTGTTTCGTGTAGAGATCGACGTGGTCACCGCCGGGACCGTGACAGCGCTCGCAGCTCGTGCCGAAGTCCACCCAATCGGTGTCGTACGACTTGGACGCGAGATCGAAGTTGCGCTCCTCCTGGCTCACGTGGCAGCCGAAACAATTCTTGTTCCAGACCTGGACCGCCATGGCCCCTTCCGGCTCGCGCCCCACGATCTCCATGTTGTGGAACCATTCCTTGCGCAGTACGTCCCAGGTAGGAGCGAGCACCACCACCCGGCCGTCGTCGAGGGCCGTCAAATAGTGCTGGATACGCCGATTGCCGAGAGTATAGAGGATGCGATGGCGTGTCTTCTTCCCGCTGAGCTGCGACTCGGTGATGAAATACTCTCCGCCCTTCGCCTCGAGGACGTAGGTTTCGCCGCGCAGACGGATCTTTCCCTTGGTGAAGTCGCCCCGGACTCCCTCGGGGCTCGCGGGACGTACCATCTTGCTGTGGCGGGAGGCGTCCCACTTGCCGTACGTGTCGGCATGGCAGGTGAGACAGGCCTTCGCCCCCACGAACCGCGGCGAGGCGGTGGAGAGTAAGGGCGATCCGATCCACAGACCGAGAACGACCCCGGCCCGCGCGACACGCCTGACAGAAAAGGCCGCCCGCATTCCAAAACAGTACCGCAAAACCGACCCTCCTACCACCGGGCCTCTTGCTCCTTCCGGCCTCGCGAACTAAGCTTTCCCAGGCATTTCGACTCAGAATGAGACTCCTCGCGGCGCTCTTCCTCCTCGGATCGATGGGCTGCGGGTCTACGCCGAAGGGGCCGAACCGATGGAACGTCCTCCTCGTGAGCGTCGACACGCTCCGGGCGGACTATCTATCCAGTTACGGATCCCGGGTGCTCAGAACGCCGGGAATGGATCGAATCGCGGAGGCCGGAGTGTCGTTCGACGACGTCACCAGCTCGGCGACGACGACGCTTCCCGCACACGCTTCTCTCCTTACCGGAACGAGCCCCCTCACTCATGGTGTCCACGATAATGTCGGATTCTACCTGCCCGAGAACGCCCAGACGCTCGCGAGCTACTTGAGGGCGAAGGACTATGACACTGCCGCCTTCGTGGGCGCGTTCGTTCTCGACCGGCGGTTCGGTCTCGACAAGGGATTCACGCTCTATGATGACGATCTGGGCGAGGCCGCGGACGAAACCGCCGGCGGGGGCGGGCTCGTGGCGCAGCGCCGGGGAGACATCGTTCTCGGCCGGGCGCTCGACTGGTTGAAGGGACGATTGAGAGACGAGCCGTTTTTCGCCTTCGTGCATTTTTACGATCCGCACACCCCCTACCTCCCGCCCGAGGGTTACGCGACGGGAAGCGACGACGAGAGCCGCTACCGCGGAGAGGTGGCTTTCGTGGACTCTCTCGTGGGAAACCTCCTCGACTGGCTCGATTCGAGTCACCTCGCCGACCAGACCGTCGTCGTGCTCACCGCGGACCACGGGGAGTCGCTGGGTGAGCACGGAGAGCTCACTCACGGCTACTTCCTCTACCAGTCGACGCTCCGAATTCCACTGCTTCTGCGATATCCGGGCTCGCCCCGGGGTGCGCGCGTTCACGATCTCGCGCGCATCGTCGATGTCGCGCCGACCCTCCTCGACCTTCTCGGCCTCCCGCCGATGCAGGCCGCGGAGGGAAGAAGCCTTCGCCCCGCGATCGAAGGCCGCCCCTCGGGAGTGCCACCTCCCGCCTACTCCGAGACCTACGTTGCGCGCCTTCAGTACGGCTTCAGCTCGCTCCAGAGTCTTCGCCGCGGCACGAAGAAGCTCATTCTCGCTCCTCGGCCCGAGCTCTATGACCTTTCCGACGATCCAGGGGAGACCAGAAATCTCGTGGAACGAGAGCCCGGGGTGGCGCGCGCGATGCGCGAAGAGCTTCTGGGGATGATCGGCGGGAAACAAACTTCCGTCGACCCCTCGCCGGTCGATGCCGAGACCCGCCGTCGCCTCGCGACGCTCGGCTACGCCAGCGGGCCCGGCGGGCGGAAAGGGCACGCACCGGATCGACCCCAAGGACGGTCTCGACGTCTACCTCACGCTCAACGATCCGCTCTTCGAGTCCGTCTCTCCCGCGGACGAGGGCGCTTTCTCGGAGGCGCTCCGGCGTCTCGACGAGGCCCGCAGGAAGGCCCCCGACGTACCACGCCTCTATCTTCTCCTCGGCGAGATGCTGTTGAAAGCGAATCGCGCGAGCGATGCGGAGGGCGCGTTCGACCAGCTCGTGAGGCTCGAGCCCGACGATTTTTCCGGCCGGCTCGGGCTCGGTATCGCCCGGGAGAGACAGGGCAAGACCGAGGCGGCGATGGAGGCTCTCGATCGGGCGCGCGCTCTCGAGCCGCGCAACACCAAAGCCTACTTCGAGCTGGCGAACGTGGAGGCGGCGCGCGGGAATCGGGCGAGGGCGGAAGACTGGCTCCGGCGTGCGCTCGAGATTCGATCGGATTCGGCCCTGGCCGCGCGGCTGGCGCAGCTCCTCGTCGAGGAAGGCAAAGGGGGGCAGGCCATCCTCGAGCTCTCGGAGCTCGCGAAGTCCCACGACCGCGACTCCGGGCTCGCCTATGACCTTGGCCAGGTTCTCCTCGGTGAAGGACAGGTCGATCGCGCGCTCGTCGAGCTCCGGCGCGCCTCGTCGCTCGCACCCGGCGATCCCGACATCCACCAGGAGATCGGGAATGCTCTCGCGACGAAAGGCCAGCTCGACGACGCGATCTCCTCGTACCAGCGGGCGATCGCGGCTTCGCCTTGCTTCGCTTCCGCGCACTCCAATCTGGGCTCTGTCTATTTCCAGCTCGGGCGCCTCTCGGAGGCCGCCGATTCTCTCGAGAAGGCGGTCTCCTGCAATCCGAGCTACGCCGTCGCGTACCAGAACCTCGCGTCGGTCCGACTCAAGCAGGGCGATGTCGCGAAGGCGGTAGCCGCGATGAGAAGCGCGGTACGAGCGAGTCCCGCCGACCAGGAGATGAGGCGCACGCTCGACGAGCTTCTTCAGTATCAGCGTTCCCTGAAGTGAAAGCCCATTTTGCCCGCCTCGCGGACGATTCGCAGAAGCGCCGTCTTCGAGCCGTGCTAACGTGACTCCAATGTCGCGCGTTCTTCTGTTGCTTCCTACGACGACCTACCGCACCGCGGACTTTCTCGATGCGGCCGCGCGCGTTGGAATCGACGTCGTCGTCGCTTCCGAGGAGTCGAGCACGATGGAGGCGCTCCAGAGCGATCAGCTCCTCACTCTCGACTTTCTTCATCCCGAAGATGCCGCGGCGCGGGCGCTGTCGTTTCATCGGCGACATCCCGTGAGCGCGGTGGTGCCCGTCGACGAGGAGACCGTCGTGGTCGCGGCCGCGATCGCGGAGGCTCTCGGTCTTCCGTGGAACCCTCCGGAAGCGGCGATCGCCGCGCGCCTCAAGCATCGAATGCGCGAGTTGCTGAGGGAGCACGGGGTCGCCTCACCGCGATTTCGGGTCGTGAGTATTACCGACGATCCCGCCGCTCTCTCGAGAGAGCTTTCCTTTCCGGTGGTGCTGAAACCCGTGTTTCTCTCCGGAAGCAGAGGCGTGGTGCGGGTCGACGATCGGGAGAGCTTCGTCCAGCGTTTCCAATGGCTCGATGAATTCTTGTCCCGACCCGAGCTCCGAAACCGCGGTGGAGCCGATGCCGGTACGCTCCTGGTCGAGGAGTACGTTTCTGGTCGGGAGGTCGCGGTCGAAGGGCTTCTCACCGGAGGCGAGCTGCGGCTGCTCGCTTTCTTCGACAAACCCGATCCGCTCGAGGGCCCCACGTTCGAGGAGACCATCTACGTGACCCCCTCGCGTCTGGACGAGGAGACCCAGCGGGAGGTCGTCGCCGCGGCAGCGGCGGCCGCCGAAGCCATTGGACTGGTCCACGGCCCGGTACACGCCGAGCTGCGCCTGCCGAAGGACGCGAGCCCGGTCGTCATCGAGATCGCCGGCCGATCGATCGGCGGCCTCTGCTCGCGAACCCTTCGTTTCGGTCTGGGAATCTCGCTCGAGGAAGTGGTTCTCCGCCACGCTCTGGGAGAAGACGTGGGAGCGCTGAGGAGGGAGTCGAAGGCGGCGGGTGTGATGATGATCCCGATTCCTCGCGCCGGAGTGCTCGAGCGAGTCGAGGGTCTCGACGAAGCGCGAGCGGTCGACGGCATCGAAGAGATCGGAGATCACCGCCCATCGAGGAAAAAGACTCGTGCCCTTGCCGGAAGGGTCGAGCTATCTGGGATTCGTCTTCGCCCGGGGTGAGGACGCGGAAGCGGTCGAGCGAGCTCTCCGCGAGGCGCACCGAAGGATCGAGCTCGTCATCCGCTGACGAATCGGTCGCGGAGTCGAAGCGTCATTTCGCCGGTGAGTAGTAGGGATTGCGGCCCGACGCGTGGTCGGTGGTGTCCATGATGGCCCCCACTTCTGGGATCGCTTGACGGATCGTCTTCTCCACGCCCTGCTTCAGCGTGACGTCGGCCATACCGCAGCCGACGCAGCCTCCACCCATACGGATGAAGACTTCGTTCCTCTTGACGTCGATGAGCTCCACCCAGCCACCGTGCGCGGCGACGGCCGGGTTGATCTCCTGATCGAGAATGCTCTGCACCCGGTGCTTGATCGTCTCGGCATCGGGCATGGACGCGAGGGCTGCCTCCGACACCGCCTTTTCCCCGCTCTGGAGAACGTCCCGGATCGCGCCTCCCACCTGCTTGGCGATGGGCATCCAGTTCCCTCCGCTGGGAGCCGTCACGGTGACGAGGTTGTCCTGGATCAGAACCGATGAAACCCCGCTGATCGCGAAGAGCTTCTCGGCCAGCGGCGAGCCCTGCGCCCGCTCTTTCGTCGCGAAGAACACCGAACCGTCCGGGTAGACGGGGCGGTCGACGACGAACCGGCAGGTCGATTCGTCCTTGGGCTCTGCGGTGATTCGAATCTCTTCCACGTTGTCCTCCATTACTGCATCAATGCCGTGGGGCAGCATCCATCATGGCCGCGGGGACCCCACCCCCACGGCTCGTCGCGCAGGGTGCGATGAGTATAGAGCACTCTGCTCCTGCAGCAGTGCTGTAGGGCTGTGGCTGCTCGGTTCGGCTCGTCATCAATCATACCGCGCTCGGCCCGGTAGAAGCGTCCCGTGACTCCGTGACGGGACCCAACTGGTCCCGGGTGGGCTCCGCTCAGCAGAACCAGGCTTCCGTGAGCCTGGCGGGGCGCTCCTGGCTCTCCGCCAGGGGTTCTGGCACCCGCTCTCCACCGGAAGCAAGATCGAAGATCTCGTGAAACAGCTCGTGGCTCGATCGTCGCGATCTCAATCCTTCTTCGACGAGGCTCTGGACTCCCTTCTGCAGACGGTCCATCTCGGGGTCGGGGTGGGTCCAGTGATAGGTGAGCCCCGTGGCGTTCAGGTGGCCCAGATGAGGCCTCAAGCTTTCATTTTCGAGCAGAAGCGATCCAGGCGGCACGAGGAGGCGCAACGTGAGCTGAATCGGATCCACGGACTCGACCAATCCTTCCTCGCCAATCCAGCGAAGAATGTCGAGATAGTCCTCGCGCCTCGTCCACGGCGTGAAAGCGACGAAAGTTGGACGAAACGCGATGCCCGCGTCGCGAGTGAGAGCGAGGGCGGCGAAAGCACCCTCGCGATCGTGGCCTTTGCTCAGCTCCGCGAGCACGCGGTCGCTGAGCGACTCCACCGCCGAGACGAGGAAGAGACATCCCAAACGACGAAGCTCCTCGAGTCGGTCACCGTGGCGCACGACGTGCTCCACTTTGGCGGTGAAGTTGAAAGTGAGACCCGGATGCTCGCCATGGATGGCACTCACAATCGAAAGGGCGTGGCCGGGGCCATTGAGAAAATCCGGGTCCACGAAGTCGATGTGTTGCGCCCCGGCCTCCGCGAGCTGGCGTACGTCGTCGAGGACCGTCTCTCGGGGTACCGTGAAGAATCGTCCTGCGTACACCGGTGGAATCGGACAGTGCCGGCACAGGTGGAGACACCCGCGGGAGCTTTCGACCGCTCCCACTCGCTTCCGGCTGCCGTCGGGGAGCGCGAGCTCCGCATAGCGCTCGAGCGGCGGGAGTATCCTCCGCGAAGGGACGGGAAAATCGAGACGCTTCAGGACGGGACGGGGCTTTCTCTCCACCTGGTTCGTCCGCGCGCGCCACCGAGCGATCTGGTCGACGAGAGCCTCTTCGCATTCGCCGCTCAGAACCGAGTCGACCCCGGAAGCGAGGAGGAGCTCAGCATTCAGAGTGGCGTAGAGGCCGTAGAAGCAGAGATGGGCACCGGGGCTCAGCGCGCGGAGCCGGGGCAGGACCGCGAGCGCGATACCGAGCGCGGTGTGCATCGGGACCGACACCGCCACGAAATCCGCCCGGCGAACTCGGGCTTCGTCGAGGGGCTCGACGGCGAGATTGATAGCGCCGGTAGCGACCCCGGCGCGCTCCAGGAAAGCGAGTGGAGAGGCGAGGCCCAGGGGCTGATGTCCGAGCTCGTAGCACGAAAGAAGAAGAACGTTCGGACGAGCAGACCGCATCGTTCCATTTATGACTATTTTCATGGAAAAAGTCCAACAGCTACCGTCGTGTATAATCCGGAAACGATGCCCGCTGGGCCCCTGGGTAGAGGCGTAGTGTACGCGGTCATCCCCTTCTTCCTGCTAGCCTTTCGGGCAGCCCTGCTCCTTGCGCAGAGCGGCGAGGGTGAGGGCACGACTCTCAAGGCCGACAGCCAGCAGCAGGTCGAAAAGGGCCACGTGAAGGCGGAAGGATACGTAGATATCCACTCGGGCGACGTCCACTTGACCGCCGATAGGGTCGAGTTCTGGAACGAGGAAATGCGGGTCATCGCCGAGGGGAACGTCGTTTACGAGCAGGGGGATCAGAAGATCATCGCCACCCGCCTCGAGGCCGATTTGAGAACCAAGACGGGCCGCTTCTACAACGCGCATGGAAGAAGCGGGGCCGACCTGTACTTCTACGGAGACGTTCTCGAGAAGATATCGGAAGATACCTACGTCATCGAAGGCGGGGTATTCACGTCCTGTGCCCAGCCCGTGCCTCGCTGGAACTTCACCGCGGGCAAGGCCACGCTGAAGCGCGATCACCACGTCGCGCTCCACAACCCTTTCTTGAAAGTGAAATCGATTCCGGTATTCTACGCTCCGTTTCTTTATTACCCCATCGACGAGCAGGGCCGTTCGACGGGGTTCCTCATGCCCCGCATCGGGAACTCGAGTCTGAAAGGCTTCCTGTTCAACCAGGGGTTCTTCTGGGCGATCAACCGCTCGATGGACGCTACGTTCGCCTACGAGCGTTTCTCGCTGGTCGGAAACGGGGGCACGGTCGAGTACCGCTACGTGGCGAGCGACCGTTCGCGAGGCCAGGTGAATACGTTCTTCGTGAACGACACCACCGACCAGACGCGCGAATATACCGTCAACGCGTCGATGAACCAGGAGCTTCCGGACGGGTTCCGCTCTGTCGCGCGCGTGGACTACTTCAGCAGCTTCGACTTCCAGCAGCGTTTCCAGGAGAATTACGATCGCGCCACCCAACGATCGAAGAGGGCCTCGGGCACGATCTCGAAGTCGTTCGGCCAGTACAGTCTCCGTGTCCTCTTCGATCGCAACGATACCTCCTTTGGAAGTACCATCGCGACGCGGAAAATACTGCCTCAGGTGACGTTCGGATCGCGTGCCAGCCGGATTGGGCCGACTCCCATTCTCTTTTCTTTCGACAGCGAAGCTTCGTCTCTCGGACGAACGAGCGGCGATCAGCTCTTCCAATACAGTCGATTCGACGTCGCTCCCACCATCTCGTATCCCTTTACCGGTCTGAGCTACTTGACGATGCGCGCGAGCGTCGCCGGGCGCTACACTCACTACACGTCGTCTCAGACGGCGTCAGGGCAGTTTCTCGCGGACGAGCCCGTCGATCGACGTTTTGTGGACACTGCGATCGACATTCGGGGACCCACGTTCGCGCGAATCTACAACACGCCGGGAAACTTCTACGCTGCTCGGTACAAGCACGTGATCGAGCCTCAGATTGTCTGGAGCTACCGCACCCGGATCGAGGATTTCGATACCATCCCGAAGTTCGACGGCAACGACTACCTTCCTGGGACCAATCAGGTGGCCTTCTCTATCGTGAATCGAATCCTCGCCAAGAGAGTTGTAAACGGCAAGGAGCAATCCACACCCACTCAGATGCTCACCTGGACTCTCTCGCAGCGGTATTTCTTCCAGGCCAACGCCTCTCTCTACGACCCTCAGTTCTCGACTCCCTACTACACCGCCGAAGGAATTCCGAGCAACTACTCGCCGATCACGTCGCGGGTGAATTTCCGCCCCTCGCGCGCCCTGTCGGCGACCTGGAACCTGGATTACGACCTGAATTTCCATGCGGTTCGCTCGGCGAGCACGACGGGAAGCTTCTCGGGCCGCTGGGGATCTCTGCACGGAGTCTGGAGCCGGCGCAACATTCCCGATCGGGGGATCGTCCGGTCGAGCTTCCGCATCGGCGGAACGGCCAACCTCGGCTCGGGTTTCCAGGCTCACGCCGACGCGAGCTACGATTGGTCGCTAAAGATCCTAAGGAACCTTCGGGCGGGCGTCGTCTACAACGTGCAGTGCTGCGGGTTTCTCTTCGACTACAATCGGTTCAACTTCGGGACCTTCCGCGACGAGAACACGTTTCGATTCGGCATCACTCTGGCGAACGTAGGAAGCTTCGGCACTTCCCTCGGCGGCCCTTCGGGAACCTCCTATTGACGTGCCGTCGCCGTGTTTCGACGACCCGCTCGAGTCCGAAGGGCGGCGGGGCAAGCCCTTCGGCCGTGGACGGAGATAGAACTTGAGGATTCTCGTCACCGGAGCCACCGGTCTACTGGGGAGTCTCGTCGTGAAGCTGGCCTCGCCCACGGACGAGGTGCTCGGCCGGAGCCGCGTGGCCCTCGACGTCACGGATGCCGACGCCGTCTCCCGGGTGTTTCGAGAGTTTTCCCCCGACGCCGTGCTACACTGCGCAGCCTTCACGGACGTGGACGGCGCCGAGCTCGACCCGGGGCGCGCCATGGAAGTGAACGCCCGAGGCGCGGCCCTGGTCGCGGAGCGAGCTTATGAGGCCGGGTCTTCCTTTCTCTATGTCAGCACCGATTACGTCTTCGACGGAGAGGCGAGCGGGGAACCTTACCGTGAGTCCGACTCGCCCCATCCGCTCTCGAGCTATGGGCGCTCCAAGCTCGAGGGCGAGCGTCTCGTCGCCGCCTCCTGCCCGGCAAGCCACATCATCGTCCGGACCGCGTGGCTCTATGGGCCGGGAAAAGGCTTCGTCGACTGGGCGCGGGGCCGGCTCGTGCGGAGCGAGGAGCTTCCTCTCATCGAGGACCAGAGAGGCTCTCCCACGAGCGCCGCGGAGCTCGCTTCAGCCATGTTGACCCTGGTACGGGGAGGCCACCGCGGCCTCTTTCATTACGTCAACCTGGGAGAGACGAGCTGGCTTCAGCTCGGACGGGCGATTGCCGCGGAGCTCCGTCTCGACCCGTCCCGGATTCGCGCCGTCCGGGCACGTGATTTGAAGCGCCCCGCTCCGCGCCCGAGCTACGCGGTTCTTTCGACCGAACGCTATCGGGCGGTGACGGGAGCCTGCGTCCTCACCTGGCAGGAAGCCCTCCACCGGTACTTGAAGCAAGCCCGGGGACGATGAGGGAGAGCATGAGCATTCGAACGCCAACTCGGAACGACGCCAAGACGCTGAGCAAGGACCGACCGAATCTCATTTGCGTCTTCGCGCCTTGCGCCTCTGCGTTTTGTTCTTCACAACGCACTCGTATCGAGAAAGGAGTCCCCAGACTTGCGTGTTTTGATTACTGGAATCACCGGTTTCGCAGGAAGTCACCTGGCGGAGCACATTCTCGCCGACCATCCCGGCGTCGAGGTCTTCGGAACCATGCGATGGCGGAGCCGCACCGAGAACATTCGCGGGATCGAGTCGAAGATCCAGCTTCTCGAATGCGACGTTCGGGACCAGAGCTCGGTCAAGGCGATCATGGACCGGGTTCGGCCGGAGCGCATCTTCCACCTGGCGGCACAGAGCTTCGTTCCCTCCTCGTGGAACGCGCCCGCCGAATCGTTGACCACCAACATCATCGGGCAGCTCAACGTCTTCGAGGCGGTGCGCGCGACCGGCATCGACCCCTGGATTCAAATCGCCTGCTCCAGCGAGGAGTACGGCCTGGTCCTGGCGGACGAGCTTCCCATTCGGGAAACGAACCCTCTCCGTCCTCTCTCGCCCTACGCCGTAAGCAAGGTCGGTCAGGACTATCTCGGCTACCAGTATTACAAGAGCTTCGGGATGAAGGTGGTTCGAACCCGAGGTTTCAACCACGATGGTCCTCGCCGCGGCGACGTCTTCGTCTCATCCAACTTCGCCAAACAGCTGGCCGCCATCGAGAAGAAGCAAAAGCCTCCCGTCATCTACGTGGGCAATCTCGAAGCGCGCCGCGACTTTACCGATGTGCGCGACATCGTCCGCGGATACTGGCTGGCGCTCGATTCGGGGTGCGAGCCCGGTGAGGCCTACAACCTCTCCACCGGCCGGGACTATTCGATTCGAGAAGTGCTGGACAAGCTGATCGAGATGTCCGGGCTCGATGTCGAAGTGAAGGAGGATCCCGAGAGGCTCCGTCCTTCGGACGTCCCCGTTCTCCTCGGTGATTCGTCCAAGTTCCGGAAGGCTACTGGCTGGGATCCGCGCATTCCCTACGAGCAGACGCTCCGGGACATGCTCGACTATTGGCGGTCGGAGATCGACTGAGTGCGGGCTCTCGTCACCGGCGCCGCCGGCTTCGTCGGGCGTCATCTGACGTCCTATCTTCTCGGTCTGAGGCACGAGGTCGCGGGGCTGGTGCATCCAGACGATGGTGGGGCCGGGCTCCTGGGCGACGACGTCGAGATCTTTTCTCTCGATATTCTGGATCACGGGCTCTTGTGCGACAGCGTTTCTCGCTTTCGGCCCGACGCCGTCTTCCACCTCGCGGCCTACGCCAATCCCGAGGGCTCGTGGCGGGAAGCCCGCCGCACCCTCGAGATCAACATCATCGGTACTCACAACCTGCTCGCCGCCGCGGCCTCGATGGGGACGAAGCCGAGGCTCCTGCTCGTGGGCTCGGCACAGCAGTACGGGCAGGTGCCTCCCGACGAGCAGCCGATCCGCGAGGAGCTGGATCAGAAGCCGCTGACCCCGTACGCCGTGAGCAAGACCTCCCAGGAGTATCTCGGAATGCGCATGGTCTGGTCGGAGGAGCTCCCGGTTCTGATGACACGCTCGTTCAACCACACCGGGCCGGGTCAGGCCGATAGCTACGTCTGCTCGAGCCTCGCTCGGCAGGTGGTCGAGGTCGAGAGAGGGATCCGCGAACCGGTCATCCGGGTGGGGAATCTCGATGTTCGACGGGACTTCACCGACGTACGCGACGTCGTTGCCGCGTACCACCGCATCGTGGAACGGGGCCGTCCCGGCACCGCCTACAACGTCTGCCGTGGCGAGGCTGTCTCCATTCGAGACGTGCTCGATCGCCTCGTCAGTCTGTCCCAGGCCCGGGTCGAGGTGGTGGTCGATCCCGATCGCTACCACTCTCTCGACGTCCCCTTGATTCTGGGTGACCCGAGCCTTCTCCGGAAGGATACCGACTGGTCGCCACAGTATTCCCTCGAACGGACGCTTCGAGACATGCTGGAAGACTGGCGCGATCGAATCTAGTGCTCACCTCGCTCTTCGCTCGGCTCGCTCCCCGCGTTCCTCGCGCGGGGAGGACGGCCGGATTCCCGCGGCTCCGCGCCTTCGGCGCGACCGCTTCCTCCCGGCCGGGCTCGCTCCGCTCGCGCAGGGTGCTTGATGAACCTCACTGCACCCCGCCTTTCTGACTCGGGTCCCGGCACGCGGACTCAGGTCGCCCTCGGCATCGTTCTCCTCGCCGCCCTCGCAATCCGATGGCCTCTCGCCTCCCACGACGTCGAGCAGTACATCGGTCCCGACGAGGGGGAAGTGGTGGAGAACGTACTCGAGATGATGAAGACGGGCGACTTCGACCACCGGCACCCGGGCTATCCCGGGCTTCACTTCTACATCCAGAGGGTCCCTCTCACCGCTCACCTCCTCTGGTCTCGATTCGAGGGCGAGGGGGCCACCATCGCGGAGCTGCCGCGATTGGGCTTTTACCTGGCGGCGCGTAGAACGACCCTCGTCGCGGGGCTGCTCGCGGCACTCGTCGTCTTCATCGCGGGTCGCCGATTCCTCACTCCGTGGGGAGCGGTGCTCGCGGCGAGCCTTCTCGCCTTTTCCCCTCTCGCCTGCCGCGAGTCGGCCGTGGTCAACCCCGACTTGATGCTCTCCCTGTTCGTATCGCTTTCGATTCTGTTTTCCTTGCGCCTCGCGGGCAGCCAGCATCCGAGCCGGAGTCGTTTCCTCGCGGCGGGAGCCGGAGTGGGGCTCGCCACCGCCGTCAAGTACACCGGTGCCTTCACCGTGCTTCCTTACGTTCTCGCCGCGACTCTCGGATCGGAGCCGATGAAGCGCTATCGCGACACGCTCGCCGGGCTCTTCGTTGGCGCCCTCGCC
Organism: uncultured Acidobacteriota bacterium; assembly: GCA_963815675.1. Taxonomy (GTDB): domain Bacteria; phylum Acidobacteriota; class Vicinamibacteria; order Marinacidobacterales; family SMYC01; genus CAWFHP01. Next base: position 209,343 of record CAWFHP010000004.1, read on the forward strand.
TTCGCCCTCGTGAGTCCATACACGTTCGTCCACTTCGGACAGTCCCTTCACGGCCTCGGCATGCACATCGGTTATTACCAGGCGAGCGACAGGAACGCGGCGGTCGAGCTCGTGAGAACGCTGATGACGCGGGGTCTCGGTCCCGTCGCGGGCCTCGCCGCCGCTCTGGGAGTGGTACGCGCCATCGCGAGGCGCGATCGGCTTCGGCTCGTCGTTCTCGCTTACCCTCTTCTCTATCTTCTGGTGTTCGCGTTCTTCGAGCGGGCTTTCCCCCGCCACGCGATTCCGCTCCTGCCTCCGCTCGCCCTTCTCTCTGCCGACGCCGCCGAATGGATTGGGGCGCGATACCGAGGGAGGATTCCACTCGTCTCGGCGGCGCTCGTCGTCTCGATGCTGGGACCGCTCCTGTGGGAGAGCCTCGATCTCTTCGTGAGGTCGCGCCGACCCACGCCGGCGGAGCGCGCCTCGGTATGGGCGTCGGCGAACCTTCCCGCGGGAGCTCGCGTTCTCGAGGATCAGTACACTCCGAGCCTCGACGCGCGCTTCCAGGTGCATCGCCTGGGGGTCGAAGAGCGCGTGTTCACGGGCAATTTCGACTGGGTGTTCTATTCGGGCTATCCCCCGGGAATCGACACGTCGATGCTGCGCGAAGTGAGGCGCTTCGAGACCGACGCGGCGCTCGGCGACGCCATCGTCCTGTACCAGGTGCCGGGGCGGGGAAATCTCATGGGAGTGACGCTACCCGACGACCGCGCGGGCGTGGAGATCGGTGCCGGAGAGCTCCCGTTTTTCGGCGAGGGCTGGGATTCCGCCCGAGCCCGGCGCTTACGGAACGACCCGAAGGTCGCGGGGAGCCCAATCGGAGATATTCGTGATGTTGCCGGCGACGGGAGAGCCTCCCGGGCTCTCGGGGGAGATGACGCTCGGCGCTGCGGTTCGGGGCGCGACCGCGATCTTCGATCTCGAGGTCAACGGGGAGCGAGTCGGGGAATTCGCAGTCGCGAGCGAAGCGGGAGAGACGATAGAGACCGAGCTTCCCGCCCGGCTCTGGAAGAGCGGACTCAACCGCATCCTGTTCCGCTATCGGTCGACGTTTCGGCTAGACCGACGTCATCGAGAGACCGCGCTTTGGTTCTCCCGGCTGCGGCTCAATCGGAGCTGAAGTCGAAACCGTCCTCGCTGAACTCCAGTTCCTGGACGGAGCCGTCGGCCTCCCACTGCTTCTCCTGCTCACGCGTTTCCGGTTCGGGTGGCGTCGAGGGCTCGGTGGGTAACGTCGGTAAGCGCGCCGCAGTCGTCGCTTCGCTCGTCTCGGAGTCGGTGGAAGCGTCGGCCGGTCGGGGCGGCGCCGCCGTTTGCTCGCGTCCGAAGCGCCCCACCACGACCCGCGCGACTCGGAGAAGGGCGCCCTTCAGCATGTATCCGGGCTGGAGCTCCTTCAAAACGACACCGTCCTGAGACTCGTCCCCGACGTCCTCCATGCCGGCGGCCTCGCTGTGCATGGGATCGAAGATCTGTCCTCGGACGAAAATCTTCTCGAGTCCTTCCTCCTTGAGCAGCTGAACGAGCCGGGAGCGGACGAGCATGATGCCCTGGAGCACGGAGTCGGGATCGAAAGCGTTCTCGATGGAGTCGATGGCGCGGTCGAGATTATCGAGCACCTCCACGAAGCGGGCGATGAAATCGCCCTTGGATTGCTCGAATCTCTTTCTCTCGGTCTTTTCGATCCGCTTTCGGAGCTTTTCCGTTTCCGCCTTCTTGCTCCGGTAAGCCTCCATGACCTGCTCAATCTGCCGGTCTTTGTGATCGAGCTTGGCGCGCAGGGCTCGGATCTCCTGAAGGGCTTCCTCAGGATAGTCGGGAACCCCACGCCGCACGGGCGCCGCCGGAGGGGCGGGAGGCGCAGGAGATGGAGGCAGCGTCGCCGGCTCCTCCTCCACGAGCTCGTAAATCTCCGAGGCCTCCTCGGGAATCAGCGAGGAGGAATCGGACTCGTGGGAGTCGGGCGCGGCGGACACGGGCTCCGACGCTGGGAGCTTATCCCTCTGATCTTCCAAACTAACGGCCCCCGTTGTGCCTTAGTTGACTTTTGTTTGCGTTTCTGTGACCGAGAAACTCTAACAGTGTAACCGAATTTCTCCGTATGCGATAGTCCAACCCCGGACCGAGCCCACCGTCCGTACGAGGGGATCGAAGCTCGATCTGGCGTTCGCGTCGAACCGATCAAAACCGCTAAGATGGTGCCGTCCCGGAGGACGGCGCCGTTGAGCAAAGAACTAGAGCTTTCATTGAGGCAAGCGGATCCCGAGATTGCCGCCGCCATTCAAGCCGAGATTCATCGCCAGGCGGACGGCCTCGAGCTCATCGCCTCCGAGAATTTTACCAGCCTGGCTGTGCTCGAGGCGACCGGATCGGTTTTCACCAACAAGTACGCCGAAGGCTACCCCGGCCGCCGCTATTACGGCGGTTGCCGGTTCGTCGACGTGGTCGAGCGACTCGCCATCGAGCGGGCGCGGAAGCTCTTCGGAGCGGAGCATGCCAACGTTCAGCCTCACAGCGGCACCCAGGCCAACATGGCCGTCTATCTCACCCTGCTCCAGCCGGGCGACGTCTTCATGGGAATGGACCTGTCGCACGGAGGGCACCTCACCCATGGGCATCCGCTGAACTTCTCCGGGCGCCTCTACAAGGTCATTCCCTATGGAGTGAAGCGCGAAGACGAACAGATCGACTACGACGCGATGGCGAGTCTCGCGCGCGAGAACCGGCCCAAGATGATCATGGTCGGCGCCAGCGCCTACCCGCGTTTCATCGACTTCGCTCGCATTCGGAAAATCGCCGACGAGGTGGGCGCCAAGGTGGTGACCGACATGGCCCACATCGCCGGGCTCGTCGCCGGGGGCGCTCATCCGAGCCCGGTACCGCACTCGGACTTCGTGACGTCGACGACCCACAAAACCCTTCGCGGTCCCCGCGGCGGCCTCGTCCTTTCGAAGGAGGAGTACGCCAAGGACATCAACCGGGTTACGTTCCCCGGGATCCAGGGAGGACCTCTCGTTCACGTGATCGCCGCCAAGGCGGTCTGTTTTCAGCTGGCGCTCCAGGAGTCGTTCCAGGCGTATGCGAAGCAGGTGGTCTCGAACGCCAAGACGCTGGCACAGGTTCTGATCGAGGAAGGCTTTCGTCTCGTGTCCGGCGGAACCGACAATCACTTGTTGCTCGTCGACGTCGGGGCGAGCGGAATCACCGGCAAGGAGGCGGAGGAAGCCCTCGACAAGGCCAACGTCACCGTCAACAAGAACGTCATCCCCTTCGACGCCCGCCCTCCGCTCGTGGCGAGCGGAATCCGTCTGGGTACGCCCGCCCTCACCAGTCGCGGCATGGGCAACGGCGAGATGAAGCTGGTGGGCCGCCTCATCGCCCGGGCGCTTCGAGGGAGAGACAAACAGGCGGAGCTCGACAAAGTGGCGCAACAGGTGCAAGAGCTCACGCGCGGCTTTCCCCTCTACCCGAGTCTCGTAGAGGCTCCGTGAGGCCCGGGGGAGGATACCCCGCGTCGATCTCGTCTTGTAACGAAATGCCGCCGGTTTCGATACCCTCCGGATCATGGTCGTGCGTGTCGTGAGCCCATCGAGCCCACCGAGCCACTCGGGCCCGCCCGGCCCACCGGACCGGCCACGGTCGAGTTTCGCCGCCCTCGAGCGGGGTCTCGACGCCCTCGACGCCGAGGGTGTCCGGAATCTCCTCGGTCCTGACGGGCCTTTCGCCGAGACCCTACCTGGATTCGAGCACCGTGGATCCCAGCAGGAGATGGCGGGCGCCGTCGCCGACGTGCTCCGGGATGGCGGACAGCTTCTCGTCGAGGCGGGCACGGGGACCGGTAAGACCCTCGCCTACTTGATCCCGGCGGTCCTCTCGGGCCAGCGGGTCGTCATCTCCACCGGCACCAAGAACCTGCAGGAGCAGCTGTTCTACAAAGACATTCCGCTCGTGCGCAAGGCTCTCAAAGTTCCTTTCAGCGCTTGTCTCATGAAAGGGCGTGGGAATTATCTCTGTATCGCTCGCTACGCCCAGTTCGCGGCCCAGCCAACCTTTCGTTTCTTCGAGGAAGCGCAGCACCTCGATACGCTTCAACGATGGAGCCTGCTGACCAAGACCGGGGACCGCGCCGAAATCCCCGGAGTGCCCGAGCGTCTCGATTTCTGGAAGGGTATTTCGGCGAGGAGCGAGAACTGTACCGGGAAAGATTGCCCCGACTTCGACCGATGCTACGTGACTCGACTGCGCCAGCGTGCATCGGAGAGCGAGCTCATCGTGGTGAACCATCACCTGCTGTTCGCCGATTTGATGGTACGTGAGGGGTCGTTCGGAGAAGTGATTCCCGAGTACGAACATCTCATCCTGGACGAAGCGCACCAGATCGAGGATGTGGCCACTGCGTACTTCGGTTTGACGGTCAGCACCGTACGTGTGGAAGAGCTCGCCCACGACGCCGAGAAAGCCTGGGAGGACCGGTCCTCCACGGCGCGGATCCGCGACGCGAAATCGGAGATCCGACGCCTCCGGTCGGCCGGTCAGGAGCTCTTCGAGCTCTATCGATCCAAGGAGGAGCGCTATCGGCTGAAAGCGAACAGCGCGACGGGGGAGCAGCAACGGGCTCGGGATGGCTTCCGCCGGCAGCTCCTGAAGGTCCGAGACGGGCTCGCGGGGATTCCGAATCCCGACGAGAGCACCGTCGCCCTCTTGCGACGGACGGGTGAGATCGAGACCGATCTGGACGTCATTCTCGACGCGTCCGACCCGGAATCGGTCTCCTGGTGCGAACAGAGAGAGCGATCGGTCGCGCTGCGAGCCTCTCCCATCCTGGTGGCTCCGCTGCTGCAGCGCACGCTTCTCGAGAAGAAGCGCACGGTGGTGCTCACCTCGGCGACGCTCGCGGCGGAAGGGTCGTTCGAGTACCTGAGCTCCCGGCTCGGCGTCGAGACCGAACGCGGCCGGATCCTGGCCTCGCCGTTCGACTATCGGCGCCAGGCACTTCTCTACGTTCCCCGGGATTTGCCGCCTCCCCGGGACCCGGGTTTCCTCGAGCGAGCCACGGCCGAGATTCGGGACCTCCTTCGATGGAGCCGTGGCCGCGCCTTCCTGCTCTTCACCAGTTTCGCCAACCTGCATTGGGTTCGGCGCTCGTTCGGAAGCGAGCTCCCCTACCCCCTGTTCGTCCAGGGAGAAGCTTCCCGGAGCGAGAATCCTCGATTCCTTTCGCGAGACGCCCGGGGCGGTGCTGCTCGCGACCTCGAGCTTCTGGGAAGGAGTGGACGTCATGGGCGAGCAGCTGTCTCTCGTGGTGATCGACAAGCTTCCCTTCGCCGTCCCCGGCGATCCCCTCGTCTCGGCTCGAATCGACTGGGTATCGAGCTCGGGCGGCAACGGGTTTCGCGACTATCAGGTTCCGATGGCCATTCTCTCGCTCAAACAGGGACTCGGCCGTCTCATCCGTTCGCGCAGCGACAAAGGTGTCGTCGCCGTCCTCGACAGCCGCCTCGCTACGATGTCCTACGGAACGCGCTTTCTCACGAGCCTTCCCCCCTATCGACTGACTCACGACCGCGCCGACGTCGCGCGGTTCTTCGAAGGAGACGACCCCGAGCCATGAATCGACAGTACGAGGTTTCGGTCGAGACGACCTTCGCTGCCTCCCACCAGCTACGGGGCTACAAGGGAGATATCGAACCTCTGCACGGACACAACTTTCGCGTGGAAGCGTTCGTTTCCGCCGAAGCTCTCGCCGAGCTCGGCGTGGTGATCGACTTCATCGAGCTCGAAGGCATGCTCCGAGAGGTGGTTTCGCCTTACGACCACCGGCATTTGAACGAGATTCCTCCCTTCGATCGGGATAACCCCACGACCGAGAACCTCGCGCGCTTTTTCTTCGGGGAGCTGCAAAAGCGACTGCCCCAGTCCGCGACGCTCCGGCGGGTCCGTGTCTGGGAGGCCCCCACCTACAGCGCTTCGTTCGGAGAGCCGTAGATAGTATTTACAGGTCGAATCTCCCGCACGTATAATAGTAGAACTATCACGGCTTTAGCCGAGTCGAACCATCTCGTCGCGTCATGGATATCCCGGACCGTCTCGAGGGGATACGAGACCGCATGAATGAAGCCTGCCGTCGGGCCGGTCGCGCTCCGGACTCGGTGCGCCTCGTGGCGGTCACCAAGACGAGGTCGATCGCGGAAATCCGGACCGCGGTCGAGGCGGGCGTCACCGAGCTCGGCGAGAACCGGGTTCAGGAGGCGGAGTCGAAGGTTCCCGAGATCGGCTCGAAGGTCCGATGGCACCTGGTAGGCCACCTGCAGAAGAACAAGATAAAGAAAGCGCTTTCGCTCTTCGAGATGATTCATTCGCTGGACAGCGTCGAGCTCGGTCGCCGGATCGATCGCGCCGCGGCGGAGCTCGACAAGGTGCAGCCGGTTCTGATCCAGGTCGACCTCGCGGGCGAAGAGACGAAGTTCGGGCTTCCAGAATCGGAACTGTTCGAGGCCCTCGAGGCCCTCGCGGAGCTTCCCCGTCTTCGGGTCGAGGGCTTGATGGTACTTCCACCTTATTACGAGGATCTCGACGCGGTCCGTCCTTTCTTCCGGCGGCTTCGGGAGTTGGTCGACCAAGCGCGCGAGCGCGGGCTGTCGCTCGGAAGCGAGCTCTCGATGGGAATGAGCCATGATTTCGAAGCGGCGATCGAGGAAGGTGCGACCCTCGTTCGTATCGGCACGGCACTGTTCGGAGCCCGCCCCGCACGGCAATCGAGCGAGCCGTCGTGAGCGGACATTCTCTAGACGAGATCGAGGGGATGGAGGAGACAGTGAGGAGACAGGAAGATGGACCGATTGGCTCATTCCCTCGTCCCCTCCTGTCTCCTTTGTCTCCGGTGACGAGAAAAACAAGGAGCGACGGATGAAACTCACCCCCCTGGACATCCAGAGACACGAATTCCAGCAACGAGCGTTCCGCGGGCTCGACGGCGCGGAAGTGAGGATGTTCCTCAACGCCGTTTCCGAGGAGATGGAACAGCTCCGCTCGGAGAACGAAAGGCAGGCCGAGGAAGTGCGGCGTCTCACCGCGCTTCTGGCGGAGCATCATCAGAGAGAGGAGATTCTGAAGAACACTCTGGTGGCGGCGCAGCGTACCTCGGAAGAGCTCAAGGAGAACGCCAAGAAACAATCGCAGATGCTGTTGAAGGAAGCCGAGCTCGCCGCCGACCGTCTCGTCGAGGCCGCTCAGTCCCGAGCCCACGACATCGAAAAGGACATTCTGGAGCTCAAGATGCAGAAACGCCAGGTGCTGAACTCGATCCTTGCCGCGATCGCCAACCTGCGGAACCTCATCCAGTTGATGAGCGAGACCGAGGCGGAACGAGAGAAGCTCTCGTTCTTGAAACGGCGGGCGGACGGCGGAGGAGCGACCAAGGGCTCCGCTCCCTAGGACGGTGTCTCCGCGCCGCGGAAGAACAGACCCGCCTGCCCGCGTGGGCGCGGGCCTATCGGGCGTGCGCTAGAAGAGCACGCTCTCTTCGTCGAGATTCACGGTCCATTTGTATTGCTTGCCCGGTAGCCACTCCGCCGCAAGCTCGTAGCTGATCTGAATACGGGTGCTGGTGGGCTGTCTCGTGACCACGATCATCTCCCTGGTGATGGGGAGAGCCAGCTCGTTTGCCTTCTTCAGGACCTCCACCTGAACCGTGTCGGCGGGCTTTCCGGCAGAGAACTTCGTGGCCTCGATGACGGAGTCCTGGAACTCGAACTGAGCGACGAGTAACGGACCGAACTGCTTGGCCTCGTAGCCGAGGAACAGCACCAGGATGATCGCTACGATCAATCCGACGCTGGCGGCGCCGCGCTCGGCTTTCCTGCTTCTCATCGACGTGCCTCCTGGATGGAAGAATGACGAACCGGACGCATAAGAACGCGTTTTCAGCGCACGAGTCGGAAGAAGCGGTCCCAGCGAGTGCGACCATAGAAATTGGGTATGATCGACACGAGATCCTTGAACCACTCCAATCCTTCTTTGGTGTAAGAATCACGGTCCGCGGCGTACGACCAGTAAATGATGAGGGCCCGGCCTTTCAGAAGATCGGCCGGTAACGTACCCCAGAAGCGGCTGTCGTGACTGTTGTCCCGGTTGTCTCCCATGACGAAGTACCGTCCTTCGGGGATGACCATCTCCGGCATGTTGTCTCCGCGCGGGTCGCTGTAGAACTGCTCGCCACCCCCCGGTGGATACAAGAACTTCACATAGGGCTCTTCGAGCGGCTCGCCGTTGATGTAGACCTTCTTGTTCTCGATTCGAATGCGCTCGCCCGGCAGTCCGATGACTCTCTTGATGAAGTCCCGCTGTGGCTCGTCGGGAAACTTGAAGACGATGACATCCTTGCGCCGTACCGACCGGATCGGCTCGATTTTCCTCTCGAACGCCGCCTGAGTCGGTGCGTAGAGCATCTTGTTGACGATGAGGTGGTCGCCAACGAGAAGGTTGTCTTCCATCGACCCCGTCGGGATCTTGAAAGCCTGAAAGATGAACGTCCGTACGAAGAGGGCGAGGATGACCGCCACGCAAATCGACTCGAAATACTCTCGAAGCGTCGATTTGTCCCCGGGCTTCGGGCTCTCCTTGGTCTTGCCTTTCAATCTCGTCCTCTGGACCGTCGATTGCCGCCAGCCGAAGGCATCGGCCAACTCGTCCCTCGCGCCGGAAGGTCCTGGCTAGTCCTCTGGATACTTGAATTTAGCAAAAGATGGGTAACAGCGTCAACGCTCTCGGGCAAAGTCGACGTCACTCGGACCCAGCCTCCGCCCGCCGCAGCAGATCCATCCAGTCGTGAACCGCGGTCTCGAAACCCACGATGAGCGCTCGGGACACGAGAGCGTGGCCGACGTTGATGCGCGAGAGTCCCGAGATCTGAGCGAGAAGCCGGGCTTTGCGCAGCGTCAGCCCCTGGCTCACTCCCACGTGAAGGTCCAATTTGGCTGCGAGCCGCGCGCAGTCGGTGAGCTTCTGGATCTCTCTCGCGATCCCTTCTCGATCCCGGGTGAAACCGACCTGGTCGCTCGCCGCGGAGAACACTTCGGACGAGAGCTCGACACCGAGCGCCCCTACCTGATGCGCCGCCTTGACCTGGTCGATGGATGGGTCGATGAAGATACTCGGGAGTATCGAGCTCTCTCGCATCTCCCGCATCCGCTCCTTGAGCTGAGGCGTGTTGAGCAGAACGTCCAGGCCGCCGCCGCCGGCGCTCTCGAGGCGCTCGGGGATGAACGTCACCCGGTCCGGCTTTGCGGTCAACGCGAATCGGATCATTTCCTGACTGGGGGTCATCACCAGGTTGAGCTCTACGCCCAGCGATTCCCGGAGCAGCCGGACATCCCGCTCCTGGATGTGGCGCCGATCGCCGCGCAGCTGAACGTTGATGGCCGAGGCGCCTGCCTGCTCGGCCACGAACGCGGCGAAAACGGGATCTGGTCCCTTCGTCTTCCGGGACTCGCGCAGGATCGCGACGGCATCCAGGGTCACTCCGAGCTCGATCACGAATTGTCTCCAATGGAATGTCTCACGGCCTCCGATACCTCTCTCGCCAGCTGCTCGATCTCACTGCCGTCGGGCCCCTCCATCATGACGCGAAGGAGCGGTTCCGTTCCCGAGTATCGGACGAGGACTCGTCCTCGTCCGTGGAGGGTCTGCTCGGCTCTGGCGATGGCCTCGGCGATCGCGGGAACCCTGGAAACGTCGGGCCGCTGCCGGACTCGAACGTTCATGAGGACCTGGGGAAAGGGCTCGAGACGACCGAGCTCATCGAGGCTCCGTCCTTCGAGTGCGATAACGCGCAGCACCTGCATCAACGTGACGAGTCCGTCGCCGGTAAATCCATACGGTGAAAAAATGATGTGTCCCGATTGCTCGCCCCCGAGCATGATATTACGCCTGGCCATTTCCTGAGCGACGAACTTGTCGCCCACCGGGGCCCGTACCAGCTCGACGTCCTCGTTGGCGAGTGCCGCCTCGAGAGCCATGTTGCTCATGACGGTGGCGACCACCGCGTCCGTGCCCGGAAGCGCCTCTTTCTTCAGTCGCCGCGCGCAGAGCAAGAGAATGGCGTCCCCGTCGACGACTCGTCCCGTGGAGTCCACCAGGAGGAGCCGGTCTCCGTCGCCGTCGAGCGCGGCGCCGAGCGAGGCCTTCTTTTCGACGACCGCGCGAGCTACCTCCCGCATGTAGGTGGAGCCGCAATCGCGATTGATGTTCTCCCCGTTCGGCTCGGCGAAGAGTGGATGGACTACGAGCCCGAGCTCTCTAAGGACGCGCGGACCCACTCGATATCCGGCGCCATTCGCGCAGTCGAGGACGATTTCGAGCGGGGGCAGATGAGCGGACGCGTCCACGGTGGAAAGCAGGTGGTCGAGATAGAGATCCTCGAACCGCGGATCGGGATCGGGTGCGGGCCCGACGGCATCGGGCAGCGGACGGGAGCGCATTTGCCCGGGGGAACCGGCGAGCGCCACGACCGAACGCTCCACCGTCTCCTCGAGCTCTTCGCTCGACTTGGATCCCGAGGAGGTGAACACCTTGATGCCGTTGTCGCGGTAGGGGTTGTGAGAAGCGGAGATGACAATCCCGGCATCGAACCCTTCGCTCGAAGTGAGGTAGGCGATGGCCGGAGTGGTGATGATCCCGGCCGACTCCGCCGTCGCGCCACCGTCGGCGAGGCCATTCGAAAGCCAGCGCTCGATATCCGGGCCGCTCTTGCGCGTATCCCGGCCGATCAGGAGGCGTGGCGAAGAGGCCTCGAGGCTCCGAGCGAGGGCCAGTCCGATTCGAGTCACGGTGAGCTCGTCGAGAGGCGGCTCATAGGCAACGCCGCGGATTCCGTCGGTTCCGAAGAGCTTGTTCATGGTATCCGGACTCCGATCTGTTCGGGCTTCACCGCGACGATCTCTATCTGGACCGCTTCCGCACTCGAGACGGAAATCGTGGGAGCGAGATTGTGGCGGCCAGGCGACAGGCCCGCGAGATCGACCTCGGCTTCGATGTCCTCGGCCGTCAGCACCGAGACGGCGCTCTTCGGTCCGTCGAGGACGACTCGGATTCTTGCTCGGCGAGAGTCGCGCCTTGACGTCGGCAGGCTCGATCTTGAGAACCACGTTCGAAAACTCCCTTCGGAGATGCTCCTCGCGCACGTCGATGGTGAGCTCGACCGTCGTTTCCCGGGCGAGACGAACGAGCGGATCGAGCTCGACCCGCACGACGCGGGAATACGGCTCGCGCAACCCATCGGCGGAGACCGGCTGGGTCGTTACTTGCTCGAGTCCTTGCACTCTGGACGCGGGGCCCACGATCCCGATTTCGCGTGGAGCGAGCTCGATATGATGGATCTCGAATCCCTCGGCGGGAGCCCCCACGACCCTCGGTATCACTGCCACCGTCTTTTCCAGCGTTCGATCGAGATCGATTCTTGACGCTCGTGGGGGTGACCCTCATCACTCGTGCGGCAAAGGGCGCCGAGACGTCTCGCGGCGTGAGATAGGCGAGGCGCTCGCCGGGCTCGGCGTCGGAGAGCTCGACGCCGATATTCATGTCCTGTGGTGTGAGCCGGCGCAGGATCTCGGCGGGCCCGCGCAGGCGAACCTCGACTTGCTGGACGGACTCCCCGATGACCTCGAGACCCTCCGGCAGATCGCGAAGCTCGATGGGAATGGAGAGGGCGAACTCAGCGTCCTGCTCTCTCGCCACGGCGTACCACAGGGAGAATCCGAGCAATACCGCAACCGCCTTGAGCCCGAGGTTGCCGGTCCAACGGGCCTTCATAATGATCTCGTTCGAGGCTCCGCCACGTCGGCCTTCTCTCGGGACGCCGCCTTCGTCTGGACCGGAGCGCCGGTCGCCACCGGGCTCGTCGGTCCCGCGGGGGGGAGGCCGGACGGGGGAGAATCTTTTTGTCCCATGGCTTCTTTGAGCCGGGAGCGGAGCGAGTCGGCGTCGAGATCGGATGCGACGTGACCGTCCTCCATGACGCTGATCTTGCCCGTCTCCTCCGACACCACGACGGCAACGGCGTCGGTGTCCTCGGTGATGCCGATTGCCGCTCGGTGCCGCGTGCCCAGCTCTTTCGAGAGCAGGGGATTGATGGAGATGGGAAGAAAGCAGGCGGCGGCCGCGATCCGATCTCCCTGAATGATGACGGCGCCGTCGTGCAGCGGCGCCTTCGGATTGAATATGGAAAGGAGCAGATCGTAGGTGACGACGGCATCGAGAAGGATTCCCCCCTCGATATAGCCGCGCAGTCCGATGTCCCTCTCGAGCACCACGATTCCGCCGATTCGACGCTGTGCCAGGCTCAGTACCGCGAAGATGACCTCGTCGAGCGTCCCCCGGCTCGCCGAAGGGCTCAGAAAACGGAAAAGAGGCGCTTGTCCGAGCTGGGCGAGCGCCTTCCGAAGCTCCTGCTGGTAGAGGACGATGATGGCGAACCCGATATAGCCCAGTGAGTTCCGAAGAATCCAGTTGACGGTGGTCAAGTCGGCCCATTGGGATGCGAAGAAGAAAAACACGAGCACGAGCGTTCCCATGACCATCTGGAACGCGCGGCCGCCGCGAATGAGAAAGAGAATCCGATAAAAGACGTAGCTGACGAGGAGGATGTCGATGAGATCGATCCAGGACAGGCGCTCGTAGAGGCCGGTGACGAGCTCGAGAACGCCGCTCATCGCTCTCGGCCGGACGCGGTAAGGGATGAAGTGCCCGGCGGAGGCGACGGCGGGGGAGCCTCGCTCCGGACCGCTTCGGCGACGCGCACCACATCGCGGATTTCATCGACGTCGTGCACCCGAACGGCGTCCGCTCCCCGGATCACGGCACAGGCGACGCTCGCCGCGGTTCCCATCAGGCGATCCTCGGCGGGGCGATCGAGAAGCTTGCCGAGAAAGTTCTTGCGGGACGTCCCGACGAGAATCGGTTTGCCGAGGTCGAAGAAAGAGGAGAGGCGGTTCAAAAGAGTGAGATTGTGCGCCACCGTCTTTCCGAATCCGATGCCCGGATCGATGAAGATGGACTCCGGCGCTACCCCGGCTGCCTCCGCCTCGCGAACGGCGCGCTCGAGCTCGGCGCTCACGTCGCCCACGACGTCTCGGTACTCGGGATTCCGTTGCATCGTCCCGGGCGTTCCTCTCATGTGCATGAGGACCACTCCCGCGCCCGCCCGGGCGACGACAGCGGTCATTCTCGAATCACCAGTGAGGGCCGAGATATCGTTGATGACGTCGGCACCGGCGTCGAGCGCCAGCTCGGCGACTGCGGCCTTTCGTGTATCGACGGAAACGAGCGCCGTCGTGAGAGGCCGGAGCTTTCGCACGACGGGTATCACCCTCCCCAGCTCTTCCTCGACGCCGACGGCAATTGCGCCGGGGCGCGTGGACTCGCCGCCGAGGTCGACGATGTCGGCTCCAGCCTCGACCAGCGCGAGGGCGCGTTCTACCGCGAGCTCGGGCGCGCGGGAACGGCTCGCGGAATAGAAAGAGTCCGGCGTCACGTTGACCACCCCCATGAGGGCGATCCTGCGCTCGAATCGAATTTCCTTGCCCCTTGCTCGGAAGCTGAGGGGCCGCACTTGAGCACTCACTTCTCCACCAAAACGTTCGGTGCCGGGCCGTGCGAAGGGCAAGCTGGCGGTCTCGTCCGCCGTAGCCCCGAAGGGCGGCGACAAGGCGCGTGTCTCGCCGACGGCGGGATCAGCTCTGCGTGACGCTTCCTGGATTCTGCAGGATCGGAGGCGTGAGAGGCGCCTTCCGTTCCTTCGGCTCCTTGGATTCGGCCTTTTCGGGCACAACCTCCTCGACAGGCTCGCGCGGTTTGAGCGGCAGGCCCGCGATGAGCAGCCTGACGTCTTCGGCGTCGAGCACTTCCCGCTCCAACAGAGCAGCCGCCACACGTTCCAGCACCGGCCGGTTCTCGGTAAGTATGGTTCTGGCGCGGGCGTAGTTTTGCTCCACGATGCGCTTGACTTCCTGGTCGATCTTGATCGCCGTGTCCTCGGAGTAATCCTGGTGCCGCGCGATGTCCCTGCCCAGGAAAACCTGCTCTTCTTTTCTCCCGAAGGTGAGCGGTCCCATCTTTTCGCTCATACCCCACTCGCAGACCATCTTTCGCGCGAGCTCCGTCGCCTTCTCCAGATCGTCGTGGGCACCGGTGGTCAGTTGATTGAGGATGATCTCTTCGGCGATGCGCCCTCCCATCTTCACCGCGATCATCGCCTCGACGTAGTCGCGGTCGTGACTGTGACGGTCGGACTCGGGAAGGAGCATGGTGACGCCCATGGCCATTCCCCGCGGGATGATGGTTACCTTGTGGATCGGGTCCGCGTTCTCGAGGAAGGCGGCGACGAGCGCGTGGCCCGCCTCGTGAAACGCGGTTGTCTTTTTCTCGAGGTCGCTCATGATCATCGAGCGACGCTCGGCGCCCATGAGCACCTTGTCCTTCGCCGACTCGAAGTCGATCATCTTGACTACTTTCTGACCGCGGCGCGCCGCGTTGAGAGCCGCCTCGTTGACCATATTGGCGAGATCGGCGCCCGAAAAGCCCGGAGTGCCTCGAGCCAGAATCGAGAGATTCACGTCGTTCGCAAGCGGAATCCGGCTGGTATGGACCTTCAGCACCCCTTCGCGGCCGTTCACGTCCGGCAGCGACACCACGACCCGCCGGTCGAAACGACCCGGTCGCAGGAGCGCGGGGTCGAGGACGTCGGGACGGTTGGTGGCGGCGATGAGGATGACGCCTTCGTTCGACTCGAATCCGTCCATTTCGACGAGGAGCTGGTTCAGCGTCTGTTCCCGCTCGTCGTGGCCGCCGCCGAGCCCCGCCCCGCGGTGCCGGCCCACGGCATCGATCTCGTCGATGAAGATGATGCAAGGGGCGTTCTTCTTGCCCTGCTCGAAAAGGTCGCGAACCCGGCTCGCGCCGACGCCGACGAACATCTCGACGAAGTCCGATCCGCTGATGGAGAAAAAGGGAACGTTCGCTTCGCCAGAGATCGCGCGTGCCAGGAGAGTCTTTCCCGTGCCCGGAGGGCCCATGAGGAGGACACCCTTGGGAATGCGACCGCCGAGCTTCTGGAACTTCTGGGGCTCCCGCAGGAAGTCGATGATCTCCTGCAGCTCTTCCTTGGCCTCGTCGACGCCGGCGACGTCCTTGAACGTCACCTTTTTCTGTTGGCTGCTACTGAGCTTCGCCTTGCTCTTGCCGAACGAGAGGGCACGGTTGCCCGACCCTTGCATCTGCCTCATGAAAAAGATCAGAAACGCGATCATGATGACGATGGGGGTCCAACTGATGATGTGACCCAGCCAGGAGGAGCTGTTCGCGTCTCGAGCGCTCACCTCCACTCCCTTGTCCAGCATGGTGTTGACCAGGTTCTCGATTTGAGGAGGGGCGAAGGTTCGGAACGACTGACCGTTCTTGAACTCGCCCGCGATCTGGCTTCCCGCGCCGGTGCCGGTGATCGTCACCTTGGCGACGTGGCCACGATCGAGCTGGCCCATGAAGTCGCTAAACGTGAGCTGTCGCTCGTTTTTCTGGATGCGAGAGGATACGCTCCAAAATAGGAAAATGACGAGCGCAGCCACCATCCAGAACATCAGGTTTTTCATGGTGGAGTTCAAGGTTGCCTCCGAATCGAAAGATTATGCCGGCGCCAAAACCCCGCGCTGCTTCCCGGCGAAACCGATGAACGGGGCACCACGATGGTGCTCGTGATAGCCCAATCCGTAGCCCGCGACGAACCCTTCTTTGTCGAGCTCGAAGCAAGCATAGTCCACGGGGCAATCCACCTTGCGATGGGCCTCGCGGTTGATGAGAGCGACGACTCTCAGTGAACGCGGTTTCCAGGTCTCCTGGACATGCCCGGTGATGAATGAAAGGGTCACACCCGTATCCACGACTCCCTGGATCAACAATACGTCACGGCCGCTGAAATCGTTCGCGTTTCCGAAAGCGATGTCCACTCGCCTCGCATCCGAGGTGCCCACTTTGAGAAAATCACAGGTGAGCGAGACGTCGATGGCCCGGATGAGATCCGCCATGAACACCATCGAGTTCGGCAGGATTCCCACGCAGGCGATGTTTCCCGACTGCAAGTCCTCGGTAATCCGGCGCCCGAGCTCTCTTACCCGGGCACGGATCTCCTCCTCGGCGAAGAGCACTCGCAGACCGTCTCCGTTGCTCAAGTCGTGGTTACCCATGTCAGGTCGAGAAGGCGGCGTCCGGGCGACATCCGGCACGACTCGGAAACGCCGTGCCCCACCACCCAGAGAATCTCCTCGTCCCCGCGGTTGCTAGCGCCAAGGTGGCTTCGAACCAGCAGGGGAACGAGACGCCTCGCTTCTCGGTCGACTTTTTTATCCATGAGATAACGCATCAGAGACTTCGACCCCGGCGCGCCCAGCGCGTGGAATCGATCTCCGGGTCTCGGGCTCCGGACCGTGAGCTCCGGAAGCCCTTTCGATTCCTCCTCGAAAGCTACGAGGACCGCATCGCCGCCCGCCCGCCGCCTTGCAGCAACCTCGTGCTCCCGCCGGCTTTCCGGATACAGCCGTGCCGAGAGGACGCCATCCCTCTCCGGAATCCGGACTCGTGCGGGGATCGACAATCGGTACTCGAAGCCATTATAGCCGCGTTCGGGGCGATTCTGCCGCCTGCCGCCCGCCACCGACCGGATCCTCAGCTCGCCGAAGGATCGGCGGGCACGCAGGCCGGGAAGATGGACCTCCCGGCCGCTCTTTCCCGCCGCGAGGAGCGCGAGGACGTCCTCCACATGGACCTGCCCGATGTTCTCGAGCCCGCCCCGCACCGTCTCGATGGCGCGCCGGACGAGCCGGCGCTGCAACGCCGGGTGCAGGCGGGCGATTGCCCCGACGTCGAGCCGGACGACGCCTTCTCCGTGGACGGCGAGGGCGTCGAACAGGCTTCCCGTCTCCCGTTCCATCCACTCGTCTTCGTCGCGGAACAGGGAAGCGCTCTTTGCCAGCGTCTCGACGAGTCGGGGGTTGAAGCTCTTCTCGAGCTCCGGGAGGGTCTGATGGCGGAGCCGATTCCGGGTGAACCGCGGATCGGCGTTGGAAACATCGTCCCGGTGGGTAATGCCCCGGCTCGCCAGGTACTCTTCGAGGGCGCGGCGCCGGACCTCGATGAGAGGGCGAATGAGACCGGATTCCACCACCGGATGGACGGCGCCGAGTCCCCGCCCTCCCGAGCCGCGGAGGAGACGGAGAAGAAACGTCTCCGCCTGGTCGTCGAGGGTATGGCCGACCGCCACCCGCTGGCAATCCAATCGTCTCGCCTGATCGTTGAAAAAGCGGTAGCGCAAACGTCGACCCTCGTCCTCGATCGAGCGTCTCGCGCTCGCCGCGTGGGCGGCGACGTCGATTTGTTCTGAAACGAAGGGCAGGGACAGTCGCCCGGCGAACCCGCGGCAGAAAGCCTCGTCCTCGGCCGCTTCCTCCCGCAACCGATGGTTCAAGTGCGCGACTACGAGTGACAGAGGCGGGTCGAAGCGGGGGGAAAGCTCTATCAGGATCTCGGTGAGCGCCGCCGAATCGGCACCTCCGGAGAGTCCCACGAGGATTCGTTCACCGGGGCGCACCATCCCCAGGCGAGTCATCGTCTCGAGCACTCTCGAGGGCAGCAAGTTGGAGGACACGACTCCCACGGGGGTTTTTCTTCGGCCTCAGCCTTATTCGGTACGCGCGCTCGCTTGGAGTTCCTTCTAAGTGTATCATGTTAGAAGAGTTTCAAGAGAGCTGTCAAGAAACGGTCGGGGCGCGGGGCGTGGAAAGCGCGCCGCAACATTCCTGAGAAACGAGGGAGAACGAGGTCGGCATGGAGCATCACTGCTGGCGATGTGGGGTTTCTGAGGAAGAGCGGACGTTGAAGAAATGCGTCATCTGTTTCAAGTACTATTGTGACGATTGTGGGAGCGATCGGAACGGGCGTACGTTCTGTTCCAAGCAGTGCGGGGACTTCTTCTTCTTCGGCGACGAGGAGTGATTCGGAGTCCGATTTCCGATCGCGTCGGGAGCGCGTATGAGCTTTAGCGGCATCATCACCATGATTCTCGTGCTTTCGGGCACCTGGGGAGGCTTCGTGTACTTTCTCTACCAGACGCTCTCCCAGGACGAGGAAGCGTAGCTCACCGTCTTCTGATTGCGACGTGAAGGTCGCTGTCGTCGGCGCCGGGGGTTGGGGCACTGCCCTCGCCAAGCTCCTCTGCGAGAACCGGCTCGACGTCCACCTCTGGTGCCGCGAGGAAGAGGTGCGGCGCTCGATCCGCGAGCGGAGCGAGAACGAGCTCTTCCTGCGGGGCATTCGTCTGCCCGAGCCGCTCATCGTCACCGGCAGTCTCGTCGAGGCCGTCTCGGACGCGGAAATCATCCTCCTGGCCGTCCCGTCACCCTACGTCCGCCGGACACTCACCGAGATGACTTCCTCGATGGTCGCCGGAGCTCGTCTCGTGAGCGCCACGAAGGGACTGGAGGAGGAAACGCATCTGAGGATGAGCGAGGTCATCGACGAGGTGCTGGCTGAGGTCGGAGCCGAGGTGTCCGGGGTAGTCGCGCTCTCGGGACCCACGTTCGCCCGCGAGGTCGCCAAGGGAGAGCCAACGGCCCTCGTCGCCGCGAGTGCTTCCCTGGCGGCCGCGGAGGACATTCAAACGCGCTTTTCCACCGGCACCTTCCGCATCTATACCAACGACGACGTCGTCGGGGTAGAGCTCGGAGGAGCGCTCAAGAACGTGGTCGCGCTCGCCGTCGGCGTCGCGACCGGCCTCGGCCTCGGTCACAACCCCGCGGCGGCGCTCATGACTCGAGGGCTCGCGGAAATCGCTCGGCTCGTCGAGGCGATGGGCGGCCGCCGCGAGACGCTTCTCGGCCTCGCGGGGATGGGCGATTCTCGTGCTCACCTGCACCGGCCATCTTTCCCGCAACCGCCGGGTGGGTATCGAGCTCGGCAAAGGAAGGCTTCTTTCGGAGATTCTCCGAGGGATGGAGCAAGTCGCGGAGGGGATTCGCACGACCCACGCCGCCGTCGCCCTCGCCCGAGCCCACGGTGTCGAAATGCCGATCGCCCTCCACATGGAGCGCCTGCTCCGGGGCGAGACCAGCGCCGAGGGCGTGATGCGCGACCTGATGTCCCGCCCCTTGAGGTCCGAGTAGGACAAATTCCTGGAAGGAACGCAAAGACGCAGAGCCCGCCAAGGCGCAAAGAGGAAATACCCCTTTGCGTCTTTGCCTTCGCGTTGATCTTCCGGGCCTAGAAGTACTCGAGGATCTCGTAGGTCGTCGTGCGCTGCGCGGGGCGGAAGCCCGCCTCGCGGATGATGGTCTTCAGCTCTTCCGTCGAGGTCTGGTTCACGAATCCCGTCGCGGCATGGACGTTCTCTTCGAAGAGCGTTCCGCCGAAGTCGTCCGCTCCCCAGTGGAGAGCGATCTGCCCCGTTTTCTTTCCTTCGGAGAACCAGGAAGCCTGTATGTGGTCGAAGTTGTCGAGATAGAGACGCGAGACCGCGAGCATCCGGAGGTATTGGTTGGGACCGGCGTGGCGGGGGTACTTCTTCTCGAGAGGCGTGTTCCCGGGCTTGAAGCTCCAGGGTACGAAGGCGGTAAAACCGTGGTGCTCGTCCTGGAGCGCCCGGATGCTGTCGAAATGCTCGACGATGTCCTCGTCCCGTTCCACGTGGCCGTACATCATGGTCGCGGTCGAGCGGAAGCCGAGAGCATGGGCCTCCCGATGCACCTCGAGCCAGCTGGCGGCGAGGCCCTTCTTGTGGGAGATCTTTTCGCCGGACGCGCTCGGAGAGAACCTCGGCGCCTCCGCCGGGAAGCGTGGTCTGCCCGGCCTCCTTGAGCCGTCGGAGCACTTCCCGAACCTTCAGGCCGGAGACCGCCGCCATTCCCTCAATCTCCACCGCCGACCAGAAGTGGGGCGTGACTCCGGGAAAGCGCGCGACGACGGCGCGTACCATGTCCAGGTAGTAGTCGAGGGGCAGCTCGGGGTTGACCCCGCCCTGCATCAGCACCGTGGTCACGCCCTTCGCCACCGAGCGCTCGATCTTCGAGAGCATCTCGTCGATGGAATGGGTGTAGGCCTGTTCGTGTCCTGGAGGACGGTAGAAGGCGCAGAAGGTGCAGTCGACGTTGCACACGTTGGTGTAGTTCGGATTGGTGTCGACGACGAACGTCACGGTCGGATCGGGATGGCGACGCCTGCGGACGACCATGGCGAGCTGCCCCAGGTCCGGGATCGAGGCCTCACCCAGAAGGAACAAAGCGTCCTCGCGGTCGAGGCGCTCTTGATGGAGTACCTTGTCATGGATGTCGTGGATGCGAGCGTCGTTGGCGGATTGAGTAGTCATGACCATCTCTTCAAATCGGCTTCAGGAGATCGTGCTCGAGCACGAGTCGTCGAAACTCCTCGAGGCCGCGCATCTCTTCGGCCCCGAGGCGGTAATGGAAGTTGCGTAGATAAGACGCGAGCTCGGCGGCAGTGCCGATCTTTCCTGCGTGCTCCGCCGCGATCTCTTCGATGTTCGTGAGACCCGTTTCGAAGGATCGCAACAGGAGCTCGCGAAAGCTTTCCTTCACGTTCGCTGGAAGCGAGCGTCGAATCGCCCAGAGCGCGAAGACGAAGGGGAGCTTCTTCCAGGCCCACCATTCCGACGCCAGGTCGTATCGGTGGGCGAATCCGGGCGAAGGGCTCGTGTTCTGAGCTAGCGCCTCGTTGCCGATCACGAGAAAGGCATCCGAGGCTTCCCGCAGCCCGCGTACGTAAGCGCGGGGGCGTACTCCATAGCGAACTTCGAGAAGGAGCTTCATGAGACGCACCGACGTGGAAGTCTCCTCGGTGACTCCCACGACGGCTCCGTCGAGCTCGGAAAGCGGTCTCTTGCTCGCGAGCAGAATGCTGCGGACCTCCTCGTGGTTCGCGATCCCGAGCCCGGCCACCGGCTCGTATCGATCGGAGGTCACGAGATAGTCGGCGGTCGCGAGGATGCCGGCGTCGATCTCGCCTTTGGAAGCCATGCGTCCGAGCTCGCTCGGCGGAGTCGGGATGAGCCGGTGCTCGCCCACGAGAAGCGGGTAGAAAGGTTGGCTGTTCAGATAGGAGATCTGCCCGATGACCAGTCGCATGTCGGATCCATTCGGCCGGTACGAGGCGGGAATCAGTCGTAGGTGCGCACGACGTTATAGACCGCGTCGCGCTCCACGGGCCGCTTTCCGGCCTCCCGGATCATTTCTACCAGCTTGTCTCTCGCCAGGCCGACCGCGCTCTTCGCCTGTGCGTAGTGCGCGATCCGCTCCTCGCCAATCGTACCGTCGAGGTCGCTGGCACCGAAGTTGAGCGCCACCGAGGCGGTTTCCTCGCCGAGCATGACCCAGTAAGACTTGACGTGGGGAATGTTGTCCAGGACCAGCCGCGAGGCCGCCACCGTTCTCAAATCCTCGATGGAGGAGGCCTGTCGCTCGACGAGGCCGGTCGCTCCCGGCTGGAGCGCGAGAGGGATGAACGAGAGGAATCCCGGCGACTCGTCCTGGGCCTTCCTCAGCCGGAGCATGTGCTCCACCCGCTCCTCGTAGGTCTCGATGTGCCCGTAGAGCAGGGTCGCGTTCGAGGGAATTCCCATCTCGTGCGCGATGCGGTGAACCTCGAACCATCGTTCGGCGCCCATCTTGTGCTTGAACGTCTCCTGCCTGACTCTTTCAGAGAATACCTCGGCACCGCCTCCGGGAAGGGACTTGAGCCCCGCGGCCTTCAGACGCGAGAGCACTTCGGGGACCCCCATGCGCCCGATGCGGGCGAACCAGTCGATCTCGACCGCCGTCCAGGCCTTGATCGGAACGGCGGGAAACGCGTCGTGGATCGCCTCGACGATCCCGAGGTAATCCTCGAACTTCCAGCTGGGATGGAGGCCTCCGACGATATGCACTTCCGAAAGCTCGTCGTTGAGCTTCGCGAGGATCTCGTCGATCCGCAATTCGTACGCGTGGGCGTCGCCCGGTTTGGCGGCGAAATCGCAGAAGGTGCAATCGAGAACACAGAGATTGGTCGGGTTGATCTGCCGGTTCATGACGAAGTACACGTCATCGCCCGACTTCTGCGTTTTGACGTGGTCCGCCATTTTGCCGATGGCGGTCAAATCCCAGCTCCGGAGAAGAGCGAGACCGTCCTCCCGGTCCAACCGCACGCCGTCCAGGACCTTGTCCCAGATCGGAACCAGGGCCTGGTCCTGAAAGAGGATGTCCTCGATCGCTGTCTTCACGTCGGCTCCCGTCGGCCAAGATTCTGACACAGGCTCCGAGACATCGCCAGATGCTCAGGAGATCTCGTCCGACCGCCAGCCTCCCTCGACGGGAACACCGATGAGCGGCAGAACTTTGTCGATGAAGCCGTTGACGACGTCGTCCATCGATTCGGGATTCTTGTACCAGGGCGGGGAGACGGGCATGATGATCGCTCCCTCCCGCGACAGCTTGAGGGCGTTGTCGAGCGCGACCGAGGACAGGGGTGTCTCCCGGATTCCGAGAACGAGTCGCATCCTCTCTTTGAGTGCCACCTGGGCCGCGCGGGTCACGAGGGTGTCGCCGATTCCGCTCGCGATCTTCGCAAGAGTCGAGATGCTGCAGGGAAGCAGCACCAGGGCGTCGTAGCGATTGGAGCCGGAAGAAAAAGGCGCCGCCAGATCGTCGTCACGAAACACCTGCCGCACCAGAGGTCTCAAATCGTCGATGGTCAACCCGAGCTCGTGCCCGAGGACGCGGCGGCCCCACTCGGAGACGATGAGGAACTTCTCCCCGGGACAGCGCTCGAGAAACTTGACCCCATAGACGACCCCGGAGGCGCCGGTGATGCCCACGACGTACCGCACCGCCCAGATCCTCCCTCAGAACAGGGAAGGCCTGAGCCCGGCCACGACGAAGCCGAGCACCACGAAGCCGACGACGGCGTTGATCTTGAAGAAAGCCAGCTCGACGTCGCTCGTTCTCCGGTGCTCGAGCAACAGGAGAATCCCGACCGCGCCGAGAAGCACCGCCGCGACGGGTCCTCCCATGGCTCTCAGGTATAGAGCCGATAGCAGCAGGAACGCGGTCACGTGGAACCAGGACGAGATCCGGAGCGCACGCTCGCGTCCGAGTCGGGCGGGAAGCGAGTAGAGGCCGCGGGAGCGGTCGAACTCCAGGTCGAGGGTGGCGTAGATGATGTCGAATCCCGCTACCCAGAAGAAGGTGAAAAGACAAAGCAGGAGAGCGTTCTCGAAGTCGCGGAAATCGAGCTGCACCGCGTACCACGCCCCGAGTGGTCCCATCGCCAGTGCCGCGCCCACCCCGAGGTGGGCCCACATCGTGAAATGCTTCAGCACGGGGTAGAGGAGGAACACCGCGAGGGGGATGGGCGCGAGCGCCAGGCATCGCGGCGAGATCCAGTAAGCGGCCGCGAGGAACAGCGCGATCCCGGCCCCGGTGACGCCCCACGCTTCCGCCAGGCTCATCGCCCCCGCGGGGAGCTCCCGGCCCCGGGTGCGGGGGTTGTCCCGATCGACGGTGCGGTCCAGAATCCGGTTCAAGCCCAGTGCGGCGATACGCGCTCCGGTGCCGGCGGCGAGAACGAGCACGATGAGCCTTCCGCTCAACTCTCCCCGGGCGAGGAGGGCGCCGCTCAGCAGCAGGGGGAAGGAAAAGAGAGTGTGCTCGATTTTCACGAAGCGGCTGTAGGTAACGACTCGTTTCATGCTCGGTTCGCTCTCTCCTTCATCGCCAATTGTATTAAAAACACCTTTGACAGTCAGAAGCAATGCCGTCTAGAATCGCGACCCGAACCGCTTGGGATTTCGTCGTCTTCGCCGAAGTCGAGTGTGTCGATCGAGGCGTGGATCGGTTCCTTGATGAGTGCGACATTCGAGGCGGTCGTTGGATGACGTTGACGAGCATTCAATGTTATCCTCGACCGCGGGCCGGTAGAACTAGTCGGCATTCGGTCGCTTGTTGAACGGAAGTGACCGGCGCTCGATGGAGGTGGGCAGCTGAAATGAAGAAGAAAAAGAAGAAGGCCGCTGCCAAGAAAAAGGCAGCTAAAAAGAAAAAGACGGCGAGGCGGAAGGTAGCGAAAAAGGCCGCCAAGAAGAAAGCCGCCAAGAAAGCCAAGAGCGTTCGGAAGGCAAAGAAGGCCAAAAGAGCCAAGAAGAAAGTCGCCAAAAGGAAAGCCGCCAAGAAGGTCAAGAAGAAAGTCGCGAAGAAGAAATCGGCCAAGAAAGCGGCGAAGCCGAAACAAAGCCGAAGCCGAAGCCAAAGCCAAAGCCGAAGCCGAAGCCGAAGCCGAAGCCGAAAGCAGAGCCCAAGGCAGCGCCGAAACCGGCTGCACCCAAGCCCACGCCCGCGCCCGCGCCGAAGCCCGCACCGGCTCCGAAGCCCGCGCCCGCGGTGCCCGCCGTCACGCCCTGGGAACGTGAAAGCCCGGGGTTGTCGTGGGAGTCGGAGCCCGAGACCGGCGGCGAGTCGAGCTTCGACGAGCCGGAAAGCACTCTCGGCGACGACGGCGACGACGATTTCGGCGAGTCCGACTTCTAGGCTCGTTCTTCGATTTCGGTTGTAACCCGGGCCAAAGGGTTTTGTCCCGGCTCACCCGCGGATGAGGAGCGTCTCGAAGGGAAGTTCGAGGCGCTCCTCGCATTTCGCTCCCCACCTGTGAGAGCGCCCATCGTGGCTCGCGACTCGACAGCCGCTCACGTCGCTTTCGGGCAGCGAGCAGCGAGTATCGCACCTCCTCCCGGGAAATCGGCGGCTTTGCCGCCACGAGGGCGAAGTCCGGTTGGAACGTGCTCGTTCAGGACGAAGCCGGTCGACCGCTGCTATTCCTCATCGAGCCGAAACCGACCCCCCTCTGCGAAATGCTTCATGTCGCACGACGGGCAGGTCACGAACTCCCGACCAGCCGTGCGCTCGATGAGGCCCGACGCGTCGTCGGACTCGATGGGAGTTCCGCAGGAACAATAGAGAACACCCTCCTCGAGGAAGATGTCGTCTTCGACTTCCAACTCGTCACTCATGGGTGAGCTCCTTGGTCTCGTTCGATCTGAAGGTAGGAAATCTCCGAAATTATAGCATGATGGGGCGAGATCCGTCCGGGCCCGCGACCCGTTTTCAGCGCTCCGAGTCGTCGTTTCGTGGTAGCATACCTCGCTCTTTTGTCCCGTAGAACCGCATTCGAGACGGGGCCTCGGCTCACCTCTTCGAGGTCCTGGATCCCTTGGTTCCCTGGACATGGGTCGGCTCGCCTGGATGAGCCGGAAATCTTTGATGGACAGGAACTTGGAAGAGTGACGAGGATGCAACGAACGAAAACCGTTACCTGGCTTCTAGCGGCTCTGGCCCTTGTTAGCTTCGCTTCCTGCGGTGGTCCCGACATCGGGGTCACCAGCGATCAGATCCTCATCGGAACCTGGGCTCCTTTGACCGGACCCGCTTCCGAGCTCTCGATGATCGCGCGCGCGATGGACGCGTACTTCAAGTACGTCAACGAAGAAGAAGGCGGAGTTCATGGTCGGAAGCTCAAGCTCATCATCAAGGACGACGCGTACGATCCGGCGAAGACCCCCGCCGTCGTCAAAGAGCTCGTGGACGAGGATCAGGTGTTCGCGTTGCTCGGTGGCAACGGCACCGCGAACTGCCTCGCGGTCAAGGATTACCTGACGCTGAAGCTCATCCCCTGGGTGAACCCGGGCTCGGGCTCGCGAGTCTGGACGTCACCGGTCAACGCGTACGTGTTCTCGACCTTCCCCTCCTACGTGACGGAAGGAAAAATCCTCTCGAAATACGCGTCCGATAACCTTCCCGCCAAGAAATACGGACTGCTCTATCAGGATGATTCCTTCGGGAGAGAAGGACAGGAGGGCGTGCGCCTCGGCCTCAAAAATAGTACCGACAAGGAGATCGCCCTCGCCCAGCCCTACAAGGTGGGAGAGACCGATCTCACCGGGGTCGCGCAGAAGTTCAAAGACGAAGGGGTCGACCTCATTTTCGTATGGACCATCGTCGAAGGGGCGGCGGCGCTGGAAAAGGCGCTCGACACCATCGATGGGTACGCACCCCAAATCGTCGGCACCCAGATCCTTTCGGACCCGGTGATGTTCAAGCTCGCCGGGCCCAGCTGGGATGGCGCCATCGTGGCGTCGAGCGTCCCGGAGCCGAGCTCGGACGAGCCGGGCGTGGTCAAGGCGCGCGAGATCATCCAGAAATACGGCGAGGGTCTGGAGTTCGGAACCTACGCGATGTGGGGACTCTCTCGCGCCGAGGTGCTGGTGGAAGGTTTGAAGCGTGCCGGCCCCGAATCTTACACGCCTGAAGCTCATCCAATCACTCGAGAGTATCAAGGATTGGAAGGATAACGTGCTCGGAGCCCCAATCAGCTTCAGCAAGGACAACCATCAGGGTCTGAACTCCGTGTTGGTGAGCAAGGCCGAGGGCGGCAAACTGGTCCGCCTCTCCGACTGGATGGGGACGGAGCGCTGAGAGTACCGGGACGAATCCCTCCGATACGAAAACACCCGAAGACGGCGGCCCCGAGGCCGCCTCTCCCTCCGTTGTCTTGACCTGGTCGATTCCGGGCCACTAGAATCCCACCGTCCTGGTCCCGTTGTCGGCGCTCGGAACGAGCGGATTCAAAACCAAGGAGCTCATCGCCTCATCGGGTTCCGACTGGCTCGTCGGACCCGACGACGGAACCATCCAGTCTTCAGGAGGGAGGCCTGGTACGATGAAGTTCGGAAGAATGGTCAGGAAGCTTCGTGAGGAGAAGAACATAAGCATCGCTCAGTTCGCGAAGAAAGTGGGGATCAGCCCGACCTACCTCGCCCCGATCGAGCGCGAAGTGTTCCCCCCTCCGGCGGAGTCGAAAGTGGTCCGGATCGCGAGGGCACTCGACCAGGATCCGGACGAGTTCCTCGCGCTCGCCGGGCGAATCCGCCACGATTTGACGCGAATCATACGGCGTCAGCCGAGGCAGGCGGCAAAACTCCTGCGGGCCATCGACGGATTGTCCCGTGATGACATCGAGGAGCTCGTGGAGACGGCTCATCAGAGGAAGAGCCGGCGCGTGGACGAGGGTCGACCGAATTGACCATTCCTTCGCCGGCACAATCCGCACCACAATCCGGCGCAATAAGGTGATGGCATGACCGAGCCCTCGGGCGGCTTTCCCGATCTTCGCATCGTTTCTGTCTCCAATCTCCTCCTTCACGAGCGAGTCGATCTCGAGCGGGTGACGCGTCTCATCAATCGGCTTTCCGCCGATGGGATCCTCAAGAATCCGCCCGTCGTCGCGAGTCTCGAGGGGAGCGACAGATTTCTCCTTCTCGACGGCGCCAATCGAGTCTCGGCCATCCAGAATCTGGATATCCCGCATCTCATCGTCCAGGTCGAGCCCTTCGAGAATCCGAGACTCGAGGTCCGCCATTGGAATCACGTCGTGCGGGACATCGAGGCGCACCGGCTGCTGGAACAGGCACCGGGGCTCCCGGGAATCACCGCAGAGAAGGGGAGACCTGGCGACGATGCCTCCCGCAGCGGGAATCTCCTCGCCAGCATCATCACCGGGGAGGAGGAGGCGCTTCACCTCTTGTCGCGCGGTCCTCTGGAAGAGAGGGTTCAGAACCTCCATGCCATGGTCGACGTCTACTACCGGGGTGACGCCCGTATGGATCGGGTCAACCACGCCGACATCGCGGTTCTCACGAAGCAACATCCTCATTTCGGCGCGCTCGTTTCGTATCTCGATTTCCCCAAACCGGACGTACGCGCGGTCGCCGAAGGCGGATTTCTTCTCCCGTCGGGGGTCACCCGGATCCTGGTGCCGCGGCGCGTTCTCGGGTTCAATCTGCGGCTGCCTCTCTTGAAGTCCAGCCTTCCTCTCGAGGAGAAAAGAAGGTGGCTGCAAGACGAGATCCACCACAAGGTCGCGGAGCACAAAGTCCGCTACTACCAGGAGCCCACCTTCGTCTTCGACGACTAACTCCCTCCCATTGAGGGAAAATCGCGCTCATGCTAGGATTTTGGCCATGTCAGGACATTCCAAATGGCATTCGATCAAGCACAAGAAAGCGGCCGCTGACGCCAAGCGCGGCAAGGCTTTTACGCAGATCATCAAAGAGATCACCATCGCCGCCCGAATCGGTGGGGGCGACGTCAATTTCAATCCCCGGCTGCGACTGGCCGTCGACAAGGCGAAGTCCGAGAACATGCCCAAGGACAACATCGAGCGCGCCATCAAGAAGGGGACGGGAGAGCTCGAAGGGTACAATCTCGAGGAAGTCCATTACGAAGGGTACGGCCCGGGAGGCGTCGCCGTCTTCATCGAGGCGACGACCGACAACAGAAATCGCACCGTGGGCGAGGTGCGCCACCTTTTCTCCAAGTACGGAGGCAATCTCGGTGAGGCCGGCTCGGTGAGCTGGATGTTCGACAAGAAGGGCTACCTGGTGGTGGAGCGAAAAGACGTTCCCGAGGAGACCCTGCTCGAAATCGTGCTCGAGGCGGGTGGTGAGGACGTCAAGGAAGATGGGAGCAATTGGGAGATCTACACCGCCCCCGAGACTTTCGAGTCCGTGGGGAACGCGCTCAAGGCCAAAGAGATTCCCATCATCGCCGAGGAGCTGGGCATGATTCCGCAGACGAACGTGAAGCTCGAGGGAAAGCAGGCCCAGCAGATGCTGAAGCTCATGGATGCCCTCGAGGAGCTCGACGATCTCACCAACGTCTGGGCGAACTTCGATATCGAAGAACGAGAGATCGAAGCCGCCATGTCGAGCTGAGAGCGGCCGAAAGAGCCTGATTCGAGAACCGGAACGCCCCGGAACAAAACGTTGAGGATCCTCGGGATCGACCCCGGCTCGCAGGCAACGGGCTATGGCGCGATCGATACCGACGGCCATCGTCACCGTCTCGTCGACAAAGGCGTCATCCGGCCTCCGTCCGGGCTCTCATTTCCTCGCAAGCTCCAGCTGATTCACGAGCGTATCGCCGAGGTCGTCGAGCGATCGTCCCCCGACCAGGTCGTGGTGGAGGATCTGTTCTATGCCACCAACGTGAAGAGCGCGCTCCGACTCGGGCACGTGAGGGGTGTCGTCCTTCTCGCCGGAGTCTCGCGGGGCATCCCTCTGTTCGAGTACGCGCCGCTCGAGATCAAGCAAGCGGTCGTGGGCTACGGCCGGGCCGACAAAAAGCAGGTGCAGCGGATGGTGGCGTTGCTTCTCGGACTCGACGAACCGCCCGAGCCCCACGACACCGCCGACGCTCTCGCCGCGGCAATCTGCCACGCTCATCGACTCCGATTCGCCGAGAAAGTGTCGTCCGCGCGGTGATCGCCTATCTCGAAGGCCGGCTCAGCCACAAGAGCCCCACGCAGGTCGTCGTTCTCGTGGGGGGCGTGGGCTACAAGCTCTTCATCCCCGTCTCCACCTACTACCTTCTTCCCGAGGAAGGCGCGACCGTGTCTCTTCGGGTGCATACCCACGTGCGCGAGGACATTCTCGCCCTCTACGGGTTCTCCACGCCTATGGAAGAGCATCTGTTCCAGCGGTTGATCTCGGTCGCCGGCGTCGGCCCATCCCTCGCGCTGAAGGTCATGTCGGGTCTGGAGCCGGCGGTGCTGGTCGACGCAATCCGTTCGGGCGATCTCCGGCGCCTCGGGGCGATTCCCGGAGTGGGGAAGAAGACGGCGGAGAGGCTCGTCGTCGAGCTTCGAGACAAGATGCCTCAGGTCGACTCGTCAATCGCGGCCACCCCGTCGACTCCACCCACGGGGGTCCAGTCGCTGGTCAACAATCTCCTCTCGGCGCTCTCCAATCTGGGTTTCGCCCGGGCCCACGCGGAAAAGAGCGTCGAAGCAATCGTGCGCGAGGACTCCGACGTGACATTCGAAGAAGCACTCAAGAAAGTGCTCCGCAAGCTGTCGTCCTGATGACGCGCGCCGACGTCCTCACTCGATATCGGGAACGGCTTCGAGAGCGCGCCGACGAGGTCAAGCGTCGGGGGCGAAGAGTCGCCCTCATCGCTTACGCGCGGCTCGCCGTGTTC
This sequence comes from uncultured Acidobacteriota bacterium, assembly GCA_963815675.1. Classification (GTDB taxonomy): domain Bacteria; phylum Acidobacteriota; class Vicinamibacteria; order Marinacidobacterales; family SMYC01; genus CAWFHP01. Next base: position 239,495 of record CAWFHP010000004.1, read on the forward strand.
GTTTCGGGGGTGGCGCTGCTCTGGCTCGTCTGGGAGACGGACCGCGTCTCGCCGCTGTCTCTCCTCCTCCCCGTTTCCCTCTTCCTCGTCCTGCTCCTCGTTCACGCACGCGCCGGAGACGCGCTCCACCGATTCCGTCGAGCGGAAGACTTCTACCGTCGCGGTGTCGAGAGGCTCGAGGATCGCTGGCAGGGAAAGGGATCGGGCGGCGAGGCTCATCTCGCGCCCGACCACCCCTACGCTCGCGATCTGGACGTTTTCGGTACGGGCTCGCTCTTCGAGCTCCTCGCCACCACCGTCAGCCCCTGGGGAACGGCGGCGCTCGCGGAGTGGCTCCAGCGACCCTCGAAACTGGAAACCGTGCGGGGGCGCCAGCAAGCGGTCGAAGAGCTCCGGCCGCTTCTGGATCTCAGAGAGCGACTCGCGAGCGAGCCCGACGAAGCGACGGTCAGCCTCCAGACGAAGTCACTCGCCGATTGGGCAGCCGCGCCTCTCGTCTTTTCTTCGTCCTCCGGTCGCTGGGTCGCTCTCGTTCTCGGCACCATCGCGACCGCTCTCACCGGGTTGTGGCTCGCCTCGGTGGTGGGTCGTCCCCTGCTCCTCGCCGGTCTCGCGCTGAGCGGCTCGTTCGGCGCCCTCTATCGGGCGAGAGTGCGCGCCGTCCTCGCTGCCGTCGAAGGCCCCTGTCGCGATTTATCGGTTCTCGCGTCGCTCCTCTCAATCCTCGAGTCCGAACGGCTCGTTTCGCCCCGTCTCGACTCCTTGAAGCGAGCGCTCGTTTCCGAGGGAGAGCCGGCTTCGAGCCGCATTCGACGGCTCGCCCGCCTCGTGGAGCTTCTCGACGCCCGCCGCAACCAGCTCTTCGCCCCCGTCGCTGCGCTTCTCCTATGGGGAACGCAGTTCGCGTTCGCTCTCGAAGCCTGGCGTGGGAGAAACGGTCCGTCGGTCGCGCGCTGGCTCGAAGCGGTGGGGGAGCTCGATGCCCTTCTCGCGCTTTCGAGCTACGCGTTCGAGAATCCGGACGACCCCTTTCCCGAGCTTTCCTCCGAGGATGCGCTCTTCGAGGCCGACGAGCTCGGCCACCCCCTCATTCCCGAGGCGCGACTCGTTCGCAACGACGTGAGCCTGGGACGAGGGCTCCGGCTTCTCGTGGTCTCGGGCTCGAACATGTCGGGGAAGAGCACCCTTCTGCGCTCCATCGGGGTCAACGCGGTCCTCGGGCTCGCCGGGGCCCCGGTGCGGGCTCGGAAGCTCACGCTCTCTTTCCTCCAGGTCGCTGCGTCCATTCGAATCGAGGACTCGCTCCAGGAGGGGATCTCGCACTTCTACGCGGAAATCCTGCGGCTCCGACAGGTGATGGGGCTCGCCAGCGGGGATGAGACGGTGCTCTTTCTTCTGGACGAGGTCCTTCACGGGACCAACTCCCACGACCGCCGCATCGGGGCCGAGGCGGTGGTTCGTGGTCTCGTCGAGCGGGGTGCCATCGGACTCATCACCACCCACGACCTCGCGCTCTCCCGACTCGCGGAGACGATGGGAGACGCGGCGAAGAACGTGCACTTCGAGGACCAGATCGAGGACGGGAAGATCCGGTTCGACTACCACATGCGTGAAGGTGTGGTGAAGAAGAGCAACGCCCTCGAGCTCATGCGCTCCATCGGGCTGGAAGTCTGATCCAGGGGGGAGGTAGACTGCCGGGGACCATGAAAGAGCGTCTCGTTTCGCTCGGCCGTACCGACGAGGAGCTGTCTCTCGAGCTCAGTCTCCGGCCGAGGCGATTCTCGGAGTACGTCGGCCAGAAGAAGGTCTTGACCCAGCTCGAGATCGCCGTCACCGCCGCTCGGAAGCGGGGCGAAGCCATGGATCATCTGCTGACCTACGGTCCGCCCGGTCTCGGAAAGACGACCCTCGCTCACGTGGTCGCGAACGAGCTCGGCGTCAACATCAAGACCACCGCGGGGCCGCTCGTCGAAAAGACCGGCGATCTCGTCGCGCTTCTCACCAACCTCGAGGCGAGAGACGTCCTCTTCATCGACGAGATCCACCGGCTTCATCCCGCCATCGAAGAGGTTCTCTATCCCGCGATGGAGGACTTCAAGCTCGACATCATCATCGGCCAGGGACCCTCGGCGAAGTCGGTGAAGATTCCCATCGCCCCTTTCACCCTCATCGGCGCCACCACCCGGGCCGGGCTTCTGACTTCTCCTCTCCGGGCTCGTTTCGGCATCGTCCACCGCCTGGACTTCTACACCGAGGAAGACCTGACGAGAGTGATCCTGCGCTCCGCCGCGATCCTCGGCGTTGGAATCCATCCGGATGCCGCCCCCGCCATCGCCCGTCGCTCTCGCGGGACGCCGCGGATTGCGAACCGGCTTCTCCGCCGCGTCCGGGACTTCGCTCAAGTCAAGGCGGAGGGCGTCATCACCTGCGAGGTCGCGGAAGACGGCCTGACCCTTCTCGAAGTGGACGAGATGGGATTCGACGAAATGGACCGGAGCATCCTGAGGACCCTCATGGACAAGTTCTCCGGGGGTCCGGTGGGGCTCTCGACCGTCGCCGCGGTCGTGGGCGAGGAGCCAGACACCATCGAGGACATCTACGAGCCCTACCTCATCCAGATCGGGTTTCTCGACCGCACCCCGCGAGGAAGAGTCGCGACCGAAAGGGCCTACCGTCATTTCGGTTTGAGCCCCGCCGACCCGCAGAAACGCCTCTTTTGACGAGCCTCTCCGAGTTCGACTACGAGCTTCCCCGGGAGCTCATCGCGCAGGAGCCTCGCCCCGAACGGGACCGCTCGCGACTTCTCCATCTCTCGCCCGACGGCGGCATCCGTCACGCGGTGTTCCGCGATTTCCCTTCACTCCTCGAGCCGGGAGATCTCCTGGTGTTGAACGACACCCGTGTCTTTCCCGCGCGGCTCATCGGAAGGCGGAGGCGCGCGTCGGCCGAGCGAAGAGAGGCGGCGGGGTCACGGAGCTTCTGCTGCTCGAGGATCTCGGGGGACGGCGGTGGCGCGTGCTCGCGAAGCCGGCGCGCAAGCTCCGAGCAGGAGATGGCATCGTTTTCGGGGCGGGACGGCTCGATGCCGTCGTGCTCGAGGTCGAGCCCGAAGGAAGGCGCGTCGTGCGCTTCGATTTCGAGGGCGCGTGGGAGGCGCTTCTCGACGAGCTCGGGACGACGCCGCTTCCGCCCTACATCGACAGCGCTCAAAAGGAAGAGGACCGGAGGGCCCGCTATCAGACGGTCTACGCGCGCCCCGAAGGCTCGATTGCGGCCCCCACCGCGGGACTCCACTTCACCGACGCCGTCTTCCGGGACCTGGAAGCGAGAGGCATCGCGACCGCGTTTCTCACCCTTCACGTCGGCTACGCGACCTTCGCTCCCATCCGTGGGGAGGCGGTCGAAGAGCACGTCATGGGGGCCGAGCGCTATCTCGTTCCCATGGAGACCCGGGAGAAAGTCGACGCCACGCGGAAGGAGGGAGGGCGCGTCGTCGCCGTCGGAACGACCACCGTGCGGGCTCTGGAGAGCGCCGCTCGCGAGGGAGCTTCTCCCGACTTCCGCGAGACGTCTCTCTTCATCACTCCCGGATTCGAGTTCCGGTGGGTCTCGGGGCTGCTCACGAACTTCCACCTGCCCCGGAGCGACGCTTCTGCTCCTCGTCTCGGCGCTCGGCGGGAGGGAGAACGTGCTCGGCGCCTACCGCGAGGCGGTTGAGGAGCGGTACCGCTTCTACAGCTTCGGTGACGCGATGCTGCTCTACCCCGCGCTCCACGGGGCTGTGCCATAATCCCCGCCGTGGATCGGAAACGAATCCTTGCCATCGCCGAGGAGAGCGCTCGCCTCAAGCGGGAGTTCTTCGAGAACGAGGCGGACTCCGTGCTTCGGGCGGGCGAGCTTCTTGCCTCCGCTCTCCGAGGCAAGGGGAAGCTTCTCATTTTCGGAAACGGCGGGAGCGCCGCGGACGCGCAGCATTTTTCCGCCGAGCTCGTGAACCGGTTCCGCGTCGACCGGCCCGGGCTTCCCGCGATAGCCCTCACCACCGACAGCTCGACTCTCACCAGCATCGCCAACGATGCCGACTTCGAGTCCGTCTTCAGCCGGCAGGTCGAGGCGCTCGGCGCGCCCGGCGATGTCGCCGTCGGAATCACCACCAGCGGGAGCTCGCCCAACGTTCTCAAAGGGGTGGAGGCGGCGCGGGCCTCGGGGCTCAAGACCCTCGGCCTTAGCGGCCGTGACGGCGGGAAGCTTCCGCCTCTCGTCGACCTCTGTCTCACCGTGCCCCACCGGGAGACGTCGCGCATCCAGGAAGTCCACGGTCTGCTGATCCATATCTTCTGCGAGATGATCGAAGAGGCGCTCTTTCCCGAAAAGAGGACATCCTGATGGCTTCGAAGTATCGTGAAGCGCCGCTCGATCTGGGAAAGCTCGAGACGTATCCCCTCGCTTCCCGAAAGAGCAAGGTGGGAGCGGGACAGCTCGGACACCCTTCCCGCGCGGGCGGAAGCTTTCGTGACTTTTGGAGCAACCTCCCCGATATCCTGGCCACACGCGATCTGCGCGAGCTCGTCTCGCGAATGAAACGAGCGAAGCAAGGGGATCGAGCGCTTCTATGGGGGCTGGGCGCTCACGTGATCAAGGTCGGCCTTTCTCCGCTCCTCGTCGATCTAATGGAGCGAGGCTACGTTTCGGGCGTCGCTCTCGAATGGAGCAGGCATCATTCACGACTTCGAGATGGCGTTAGCGGGCCAGACGTCGGAAGAAGTCGCGGAAGGTCTGGGAGCTGGAAAGTTCGGGATGGCGGAGGAGACGGGAGCGCTCCTCAACGAGGCGATTCGCAAAGGCGTGGCTTCCGGACTGGGGCTGGGAGAGTCGGTGGGAGCGTTTCTCGAGGAGATGGATCCGCCGCACGGAAAGCTCAGTCTTCTCCTGCACGCCTATCGCCTCGCGATCCCGGTGTCCGTCCACGTCGCCATCGGTACCGACATCATTCATATGCACCCCCAGGCCTCGGGTGAAGCCATCGGTGCGGGGAGTCTCCTCGACTTTCGGCTCTTCGCGAGCCTGGTGCGGGGGCTCGACGGCGGCGGGGTGTACCTGAACTTCGGCTCGGCGGTGCTCTTGCCCGAGGTTTTCCTGAAAGCGGTGAGCGTGGTCCGGAACCTGGGCTACCCGCTCACCGATTTCTCCACCGCGAACTTCGACTTCATCCGCCACTACCGGCCGCGGGTCAACGTCGTGGAACGGCCCGTTACCGGGAAGGGAAGAGGTTTCGACTTCGTGGGGCACCACGAGATTTTGATGCCGCTCGTCGCCGCCGCTCTGGTCGACAGCGATTGAAGAAAACTTCTTACCCGTCTTTCGCGCAGAGAGCGGCGAGGTTTCCGAGCTCCTCCGCGTAGAGCCTTCGCAGAAACGGCGGCGCCATGAGTCGCTGAACGAGGCCGGTGAGCCCGCTCGCCGTCCAGTCCGTCGAGATGGTGAGCGACGCACGCCCACCATCCACGGGGTCGATCTGAAAGGTGGTTGCCGCCCCGGTCAAAAGATCCGTCTCGACCAGCGTTCGACCGGGCTCGGGCGACGTCACCTCGGCTCGAACCTGTCTCGTCGCGCCGAGAGCCTTCATCTCGAAGCGGATGAGCGTGCCGGGACCGTTCCCTCCCCGCTCGATGGTGAGCTCCGAGAAGGTAGGCCGGGGAAGGATCCGGGGATGGGCCTCTCGATAGTCCGCCAGGATCGCGTAGACCCGCTCGGGCGGGGCATCGACGATACCCGTTCGAGAGACGTGAATGCTCGCCATGGAAGAGCCTCCGAAAAGAGCGGATTCGTGGCACGAGTCGATAGCCGCCGCAAGAGACTCCAAGTTCGGCGCGACGGCGGCTATTTGTTCCTCAAAGAGATGCCCATCTGAAAGGCGAAGGTGAAATCGGGAGAGAACGTGGAGAGGTCCTCGACGAGGCGCCACTCGTAGCGGAACCTTTCGGAGCGCCGCCAGCGGAGCCCGAGCGCGAGCTGGCTCCCGCGGCGGTTCAAGAGGGGAAGCTCTCCCTGGAGCTGAGGGCTGACGGCGTCGACCTGAAGGACGGCGGCGAGATGCGGCTTGAACCGCCAGTCGACGGCCGCCACGAGCGAAAAGAAATCTTTCGCGGGAATGAGCTCCGTCGTCCCCGCGAAGAGATAATTCGCGTTCACGTAGAGCCCGAAGCGGTCGCCGACGCGATCGAAGGCGACCCCGACTCCATAGTCGGCGGCGCCGCTTCCGCTGACCGTGTCCGGTTTGCCGGTGGGAAGCTTCACGAGCCCTCGGAGGGCGAGAGCGGTGCGGTGACGCTCGAAGAGCTTCTTCTTCACGTCGAAGGAGAGGTCGCCGACGGCTCCGAACGCCTGGTCGGCGCTCAGCGCTACGTCCCCGCCGTGGGAATAGCGGAGGTTGACGAGATCGTACGGCGTTTGTCCACGGAGAAAGTTGGGGAACCCGAACGTCTGATGAAACGAGTTGACGAACGGATTGAGAAAGCCGCCGTAGTAGACGTAGAACGGTATCGAGACCCCGAGCTCGACTCCCCCGCCGAATCCGCGTCTCAGGCCGACGAGCGTCCTCAAGTACTCGGCGTCGAACCTCACCTTCTCGATATCGGATTCCTGCGACGTGATGATGTTGGAGTAATCGAAGTTGAGCTCGATGCCGAGCGCCCCCGGGGAAAGCGTGCCCGCCCGATCGGGCGCCAGATACCCGAAGAGAAGGGAGAGCGGCATCTGGTTGCGGCTCGCAAGAGGCCGTCGCCAGCTCGTGTCGGTGACGTCCACCGGTTTCGGCTCGGCGTTCGTCTGCGTCGCCGCGGCCTCGGCCGGCCGCTCCGGCTTGCCGTCCTGCTGCGCCACTGCGCCACGGACCCAGAGGCAAGAGCAAAGGAGGGCGCCAGCGAGTTGCTTCCGTGGGATCGACACGAAGAACGTCCGAGCCCATTATGATATACCGTCGGGCCTGCACGGTGAAACGCGCAACCAAAGGCGGAGGGTCTCGAAATGACGGGGAAAAAAGATCGCCGTTCGGTGGGGAGCGGTGTCGCCTGGGAAGAGAAATACGGGTACTGTCGGGCGGTCCGGGTCGGAGATCAGCATCCATGTATCCGGAACGACCGCGACCGGGCCGGACGGTCTCGTCGCGCCGGGCGACCCGGCGGGCCAGGCGCGCTATGCCCTCGACAAGATCCAGAAAGCCATCGAGGAGCTCGGCGGATCGATCGGTGACGTGGTGCGGACCCGGGTCTTCGTCTCCCGCATCGACGATTGGGAGAAGATCGCCGGCGTTCATGGCGAGCGCTTCGGCCGGATCCGACCCGCGAATACTCTGGTGCGTGCCGACCTCATCGGTGCCGAGTATCTCGTCGAGATCGAGGCCGACGCCATCGTCGGATCCGGATCGGAAGGAGAATGACGAAGCCTTTCACCTTCAGCATCCGCCTCAACAACGATCACCGCATCGACGACTACGTCGCCCTCGCGCGGTCGGCGGAGGCCGCGGGATTCGACCAGTTCTGGGTGAGCAACGATCTCTTTCTCAAGAGCGCCCCCGTCATCCTCTCCGCCGTCGCCGGGGCGACAACGAAGATCGGCATCGGAACCTGCATCCTCAACCCCTATTCCATCGACGCGGCCGAGATCGCGATGATCGCCGCCACCCTCGACGAGCTCTCGGGGAAGAGATTTCATCTCGGCCTCGCCGCCGGGGCGCGCGATTTCCTCGGCTGGGTCGGTATCGAGCACCGGACTCCGCTCGCCGCGGTGAGGGAATCGGTCGACGTCATCCGGCGTCTGCTCGCGGGCGAGGAGGCGTCGATCGAAGGGAGCTACCTGCGGTGGACGAAAGAGGCATACCTCCGCTTCCGGGCTCCGCGGGTCACGCCGATCTACATCGGTGCCCTCGGGCCGCGGATGCTCCGACTCGCGGGCGAGATCGCCGACGGCGCTCTTCCGCTCCTCATGCCGCCGGAGCATTACTTCACGGTAAAGCCGCTCCTCGAGGAAGGCTCTCGCGGTCGCGACTCCGCGCTCGCCCCTCTCGATCTCGCCTGTTGCGTATGGGTATCGCTCTCCCCGGACCGCGAGCGGGCGAGGCGGGCTCTGGCGGAGAAGGTCGCCTATTACGGATTCCGCGCTCTCGCCCCTCATCCTGGAGAGACTCTCCCTCGAGCGCCGCGACTTCGCTATCATCGACAAAGCGGTGGTGGAGGAACGCGACATGGACAAGGCCTCGTCTCTCGTCGACGAGCGCATGCTCCGCATCGGCGTCCTCGGTGGAGCCCAGGATGTGATCCAAAGGCTCGAGCCTCTCGTCGAGGCGGGGGCGCGCCACCTGAGCTTCGGTCCACCGCTCGGGCCCGATCCGATCGAGGCGATAGCGCTCCTGGGCAGGGAGGTCCTGCCCTACTTCCGTTCCTGATGAGAAACGCGAAATCGTGACCGTCATCAAGAGCCAGATCCCGACGAGCTCCGACGAGTATCGGCAGAATTACGCCTTCAACCTGGCGCTGAACGAGGATTTGCGGAGCAAGATCGAAGTCGTGCGCCGGGGAGGGGACGAGAAGTCTCACGCGAGGCACCGGGAGCAAGGAAAGCTCTTCGTGCGCGACCGCATCGCTCGCCTGTGCGATGAAGGGGCGCCGTTTCTGGAGGTCGGAGCCCTCGCCGGGTACGAGCTCTACGAAGACCCCGTGCCCGCCGGAGGCGTCGTCACGGGAGTGGGTGTGGTCCGCGGCCGCTCCTGCATGATCGTCGCGAATGACGCGACGGTGAAAGGTGGCACCTACTATCCGATCACGGTGAAGAAGCACTTGCGTGCTCAGGAGATCGCGCTCGAGAACCGGCTTCCCTGCCTCTACCTCGTCGACAGCGGAGGAGCCTTTCTTCCCCTTCAGGCGGAGGTCTTCCCGGACCGCGAGCACTTCGGCCGCATCTTTCGCAACCAGGCGGTTCTGAGCGCCGCGCGCATCCCCCAGCTCTCCGCGGTCATGGGAATGTGCACCGCGGGGGGCGCGTACGTCCCCGCGATGAGCGACCAGGCGGTGATCGTGAGCGGGACCGGCACCATTTTTCTGGGAGGTCCCCCGCTGGTCAAGGCCGCGACCGGCGAGGACGTCTCCGCCGAAGAGCTGGGAGGAGCGCGGGTCCACACCGAGATCTCCGGAGTCGCCGACCATCTGGCGGAGGACGACGAGCACGCGCTCGAGATTCTTCGCGAGATCGTGGGCTACCTGGGAAAGCGTTCCCAGGCGGACGTGAAGCTTCAGTCTCCCGAGCCGCCCGCTTCGGACCCCGACGAGCTTCCCGGCGTCTGGCCGCGGGACCTCAAGCGCCAGGTGGACGTGCGGGAGGTACTGGCCCGAATCGTCGACGGGAGCCGTTTGTTCGAGTTCAAGAAACGCTACGGCGCGACGCTGGTGACCGGATTCGCCCACATCGAGGGAATGCCGGTCGCGATCCTCGCCAACAACGGAGTGCTCTTCAGCGAGAGCGCGCTCAAGGCGACTCACTTCATCGAGCTCGCCACGACGGAGCGATACCCGCTCGTCTTCCTCCAGAACATCACCGGCTTCATGGTGGGGGCTGCCTACGAGAGGGGAGGCATCGCCAAGGACGGAGCGAAGATGGTTCACGCGGTCGCGACCGCACGCGTCCCCAAGCTGACCGTCATTCTCGGCGGGAGCTTCGGGGCGGGAAACTACGGGATGTGCGGCCGCGGCTACGACCCGCGATTTCTCTGGAGCTGGCCCACGAGCCGTATCTCGGTGATGGGGGGAGAGCAAGCGGCGAGCGTCCTCGTCACGGTGAAGCGCGACCAGCTCGCTCGAAAGGGCAAGAGCCTCTCGAGCGAGGAGGCCGAAGCGATCGCGAGCCCCATTCGCGAGAAGTACGAGCGGGAGGGCCACCCTTACTACGCGTCGGCGCGGCTCTGGGACGACGGGGTCGTGGACATGAGAAGGACGCGTGAGATTCTCGCGCTGAGCCTCGCCACCGTTCTGAACGCTCCCGTCGAGGAGACGAGAGTCGGCGTGTTCCGGATGTGACCGATGGCCAGGAAGAAGACCCTTCGCATCGCGAACGCCGGCGGCTACTGGGGAGACGATCCCTACGCCCTCCGGCGTCAGGTCCTGGGCCCGATCCCCGTCGACTACGTCTCGATGGACTTTCTCGCCGAGATCACGATGAGCATCCTGCAGAAGCAGCATGCGCGCGATCCGAAGGCGGGCTACGCGCGGGACTTCGTGAGCCAGGTGACGCCGCTCCTCGACGAGCTCCGGAAGCGCAAGATCAAGATCATCACCAACGCCGGAGGCGTGAACCCCAAATCCTGCGCCGAGGCGATCTTCGAGGCGGCTCGGAAGCGGAATCTACCGCTGAAGGTCGCGGTGGTCGGCGGCGACGACATCGCGCCTCGCGTCGAGGAGCTCCGAAACAAGGGCGTTCTTCTCGAGAACATGGAGACCGGCGAAGAGCTCGGAAGTTATCGGAGCAAGATCCTTTCGGCCAACGCCTACTTCGGCGCCATGCCGGTGGTGGATGCGCTCGCGTCCGATCCCGACATCGTGCTCTCCGGACGCGTCACCGATACCGGGATCACGCTCGCCGCCTTGATCCACGAGCTCGGGTGGCGTCCCGGCGACTACGACCGGCTCGCCCAGGGGATCGTCGCGTCGCATCTCATCGAGTGCGGCGCCCAGGCGACGGGTGGAAACTTCACCGACTGGCAGAAAGTGGCGAGCTACGTCGACGTCGGCTTTCCCATTCTGGAGTTCGAAGCCGACGGCTCGTTCGTCATCACCAAACATCCGGGCTCCGGCGGTCTCGTGAGCCTCCAGACGACACGTGAGCAGTTTCTCTACGAGATGGGGCACCCTCAGCTCTACATCACTCCCGACGCCATCGCCGACTTCACGACGATGAAGCTCGAGTCCGTCGGGGAGAATCGCGTCCGGGTCTCGGGAGCGCGGGGATTGAAGCCGACCGATCTGCTCAAGGTCAGCATGGCGCTCGAAGACGGATTCAAATCGTCGGGGGCGTTGATCATCTCCGGGCCGGACGCGCGAGCGAAGGCGGAGCTGTTCGCCGACGTCTTCTGGACCCGTCTCGACGCCGAAATCGCGCGCGAGGGGCTGTCCGCGCTCGAAGCACGCCACACCGAGTACGTGGGCGACGACAGCACGCACCGGGGTCTCACGCCCGAGCACCTGGTGACGGAGATTCTCCTGCGCCTCGGCGCGCGCGACCACGAGCGGGCGAAGCTCGAGATTTTTCGAAAACTGCTTCCGAGCCTCATCCTGAGCGGGCCGGCGGGCGTTGCCGTCACCGGTGGAGCTCCTTCCATTTCCGAAGTCGTTCGCTACTGGCCGAGCCTCATTCCTCAGGAGGTGGCTCCAGCGAGCCTCGAAGTGTGGAGCCAGGACGAAGGCGCCGAGCCGCAGAAAATCTCCGAACGGACCGAGATCGGCTGGCCCGCCACGGGAGGCGAGGCACGGCCGTCTCGCGACCTCGTCGACCCGTTCCCGACGTCGCTTCTCGCCGAGCTCTCTCCCTCCTCGGTCGTCGAGGTCCCGCTCATGGAGCTCGCGCACGCGCGAAGCGGCGACAAGGGGGACACCTCCAACATCGGGCTCATCGGGCGGAGCGCCGCCTGCTACGTGTGGCTCCGGGAGAACGTCACCGCCGAGCGGGTGCGCGGCTGGTTCGAGGGCATTGCCGAGGGCGAGGTCCACCGCTTTCTCGTTCCCAACCTCTGGGCGTTGAACTTTCTCCTCGATCGATCCCTCGGCGGCGGCGGCACGGTGAGCCTCTATATCGACGCCCAGGGAAAGACCTACGGCCAGGCTCTTCTCCGCGCTCGGGTCTCGATTCCCCGAGCTCTCCTCGACACGATTGCTCCCGCGGACCGGGCCTCGTCGCCGGAGCTCGGAGGCCCGCGATGAGGGATCTGCCCGTCGAGAGGGTCGTCACCCAGGCCTCGACGCTCCGGGTCGAATCGCTGAGCCTCGGCGTCAAGCGCATCGTGCTCTCGCGGCCGGAGGTGCGCAACGCCTTCGACGAGACGATGATCGGCGAGCTCGGTGACGTTCTCGACCATCTTGCCGGAATTCCCGAAGCCGGATCAGATGCGTCTTCTGCTCCTTTCCGGGGAGGGCAAGGTCTTCTGCGCCGGAGCCGATCTCGCCTATATGAAGCGTCTCGCGGGAAAGAGCGAGGAGGAGAGCCTGGAGGACGCGAAAAGCCTCGCCCGACTGTTCTACAAGCTCGCCGACTTCCCCGCTCCCGTCATCGCCGACGTGCAAGGAGCGGCGATTGGAGGCGGGCTGGGGCTCACCGTCTGCAGTGACTTCGTTCTCGCCTCGGAGGGCGCGGTCTTCGCCACGTCCGAAGTCCTCCTCGGGATTCGTACCGGGCGTCATCAGCCCCTACATCGTGCGCAAGATTGGTCTGGCGAAGGCGGCCCCGTTGATGCTCACCGGACGACGCCTCTCCGCCGCCGACGCCTTTGTCGCGGGTCTCGTCTCGAGCATGGTCCCGGACGCAGAACGGGAGGTCGCGCTCCAGCGAGTCGTTCTCGATTTTCTCGCCGCGGGCCCCGAAGCGCAGCGCCGGACCAAGGAGCTTCTCAAGAAGGCCGCTCCTCTGCCCGAGGGCGACGTCATCGACTTCACCGCGGATTCGATTGCGAAGGCGCGCCGATCCCCCGAAGGACGGAAGGGGCTCGAGGCCTTTTTCGCGAGATTGCCTCCCGCCTGGGCGGCGCGGGTGGAAGCCCTTCGAAAGTCGTCCCGATGAAGCGTCTCGTCGTCGCCAACCGCGGGGAGATTGCGCGCCGAATCCTGAAAGCGGCGCGTGGCCGCGACTACATCGTCGCCGTCGTCTCGACCCCCGACGATCGCGACGCCGTCGTGCGCCGAGAAGCGGACGACGTCCTCGAGGTGGGGAGCTTTCTCGATGCCGCTGCCATCGTCGCCGCGGCGAAGCAGTGGGGTGCTACCGCTCTTCATCCCGGATACGGGTTTTTGTCGGAGAACGCCGGCTTTTCCGAGAGCGTGGAATCGGCGGGCATCGTTTTCGTCGGACCCCGCGCGGAGTCGATGAGGCAACTGGGGAACAAGGAGCGGGCGAAACAGCTGGCGGCGGGCGAAGGCGTCCCGGTGCTCGAAGCAGTCTCGTCGCAGGAGACGAAGGGCGCCTCGGTAAAGGCCCTCGAAACGTGTCTCCGCGAGAAAAACATCGACCCTCCTTACCTGGTCAAAGCGGCGGGGGGAGGCGGCGGAAGGGGAATGAGGGTCGTTTCCTCGCTCGAAGCGCTTCCCCGAGCCCTCGAAAGAGCTTCGGAAGAGGCCATGTCGGGGTTTTCCGATCCGACCGTTTTCGTCGAAAGGTATCTTCGCGAGCCGCGCCACGTCGAGATCCAGGTCTTCGGCGACGGCGAGGGAGGAGGTGTCTTTCTCGGAGAGCGCGAGTGCTCGATGCAGCGGAGACACCAGAAGGTCATCGAGGAGGCTCCGAGCCCGGTCGTGGACCGAGCGCTCCGGGAAAGGATGGGAAGAGCCGCGCTCGCCCTCGTTGGGGCCACGGCATACCGCGGCGCCGGCACCGTCGAGTTTCTGCTCGACTCCGAGACTGCGTTTCTACTTCCTCGAGGTGAACACCCGGCTCCAGGTGGAGCATCCGGTGACGGAGCTCGTCTACGACATCGATTCTCGTCTCCGCGCAGCTCGAGCTCGCCGAAGGGGTCTGGCCCTCTTCGCTTGCCGACCCCAAGGGCTTCGTCGTTCCCGAGCCTTCGCGTTGGGCGGTCGAGGCCCGCGTTCTGGCCGAGGATCCCCGTGCCGGGATTTCTTCCCACTCCCGGACCGCTCGTCCGTTACCGCGAGCCGGAAGGAACCGGTCTCAGGGTGGACTCCGGGGTTACGGAGGGTGCACGGATTCATCCCAACTTCGATTCGCTGATCGCGAAAGTCATCGCCTCCGGGGAAACGAGGGAGTCGAAGCGATCGATCGACTGACCGGAGGTCTCGCGAGGATGATTGTCCATGGGACCCGGACGAATCTTTCTTTTCTCCAGGCGGCGCTTCGCCACCCCGATTTCCGAGCGGCTCGCGTCTCGACGACCTGGATCGCTTCCCATCTCGAGGAGCTCAACCGCCCGCTCATCGGAGAAGAGCTCCAGAGACGCGTCACGACACCGGGATTCCGCGAGCGGCTCTCCTTCGCTCTCCGAGGCGACGGCCTCCAACCCGCCGGTCCCATGACCGCTCGCTTTCTCGACGTATCGAACGAGTACGCTCGAGTCGGAAGCGCGCTCGAGGAGAGGCCGCTTGGTCTCGAGCTCGACCGGCGAAGCGGCGACGTCCGTCTTCGCAACGGCGAGGAGATCGACGCCGTAGCGACGGCGGTGAGCGAGTCCGAGATGGCTTTGACCGTTCGAGGCGAGACTCTCCTTCTCGAGGACCCGAGAGGACACGGGCACCGACGTACTCGCTTGGCCCCGAGCGACGGTGAGGTGCGCGCTCCCATGGCGGGCAAAGTCCTCGAGATCAAGGTCCGCGAAGGGGATCGGGTCGAGGAGGGCAACGTCCTCGCCGTGGTGGAGTCGATGAAGATGCAGCTCGAGGTGAGTGCTCCCATTGGTGGCCGGGTCGCGAGAGTGCTGGTTCGGTGCGGCGAGGTCCTCGACGGTCCCGATCTACTGGCGGTGATCGCACCCTGACTTGAGGAATCCACCGTTTCCCCCTTCGAGTGGGTGAATGCCCACGTTCGCGTAGGGGAAAGAGTACGACCCGGATCACGGACAGGGCGGCGTGGCAGCCGCATACTGTTCGAACGGATTCATCGTCCCCCGGAATTCGGACTTCGCGAACCAGAACGTAACGAGATGGGGTGGGTGCGCATGAAGACCATACTTGACCTGATTGGTGAGTTCGCCGTCCTCAACGACGCCAAAGTGCAAAAGGGCGGAACGCTTCCCGAAGAAGAAGAAAAGAGGTTTCAGGACCTCAAGGGTTTCTACGACCTCTTGATGTCCCACACCGGTATCGAGCCCCGCCAGGTAACCCGGCGCTTTTCCGCCGAGGACGTCCTCACGAAGGTCACGGCCCGCGAGAGGCTCCGTGTGCCTCTCGAGACCGAGATGGTGTTCGAGGCTTCGGGGGAGCTCTTCGCCGGCCTCGTGGTCAACATCAGCCGGGGAGGTGTCTTCCTCTCCGCGGGACAGCTCCTTCCCGTGCGGTCTCCGGTGACGATCTATCTGACGAGCCCCGACTCCGTCCACCAGGCTCTCATCGAGACTCCGGGTAAGGTCGCCTGGGTCACCGAACGAGGGATTCTCGGACACCATGCTTCCAGCCGGAATGGGCGTACACTTCGTCGCAAAGCAGGGCCTTATCGAGCACTATCTCGATGCCATGGTGGTCGACGCCCTCGTGCGCCATCTCTCGGGAGTGGATGCCGAACTCTCTCGCCCCCGAGTTCATCGGAAAAGAGCTGGTCGAGCTCTAGCTCTCGTCTCGTTCCACCCCGTCCCTCCCGTCTCGTCCCGCGGAACCCGAGACCGGGAACCGGTGTCCAACCGAGTCGATGAAGCACGAAATCAACGTGACACCGCTCATCGACGTGATGCTCGTTCTCCTCATCATCTTCATGGTCGTCACACCACTCTCACAGAAGGGTCTCGACGTGCGGCTTCCCGAGACGGCTGCTCCCAGCGATCCCAAGCCGGCGGACCCGCAGCTCGTGCTCGAGGTCAACGGGCGCGGCGAGCTGACCCTGAACCGGAAGCCACTCGCCCGAGACGAGCTCGCTCCACACCTCGCCGCGATTCTCGAGGCTAGAAGCGACAAGAGTCTCTTTCTGATGGCCGACGAGAAGCTTCGGTATCGAGACGTCGTCACGATTCTCGACGTTGCGCGAGGAAGCGGCGTAACGCGAGTAGGGATACTCCGGGCGAACTAACGCCGCCCCTGCCCGAGGAGCTCCTTCGCTTCCCGGATCTCCGGTAGCTCGGGGTCGGCATCCTTCCAGAGCTCCAGAAACCGACGGTAATCGGTGCGCGCGGCTTCGGTCTCTCCGTGCTCGCGTAGAATCCGGGCGGTCGCGAGGACGAAGCGCGGCTCGAGCCAGGACGTCCAGGGGTTGTCGCGGCCGGGAGTGTTGAGAGCCCGGTAGGCCTCGATCGCTCCTTTCCAGTCGCCGCGGGCTTTGCGGATCCGGGCGAGGCCGTCGCGAAACGGGGCGTGTTGGACGAGGACGGTCGGCGGCGGTGTTCCGAGGTTGAACCAGATCTTGTTCGACGTTCCGGAAGCGTACGCTTGCTCCGCGTCGTCGAGCCTGCCTTCCTTCAATGCGATCTCGCCCGCGAGAGCGAAACGGAACCATCGTTCTGGCAGATCTTCGCGGTAGTCCCGGAGCTCGTCCAGCGTCCGCCGGGCCTCTTCGAGACGACCCGAACGGGCGAGGGCGATGCCCTCGAGCGACCGAGTGATCCGACTCTGCGCTTCCCTGAGGGCGGGGATCTTCACCGCTTGCGAGCTCGCTTCCGCCCGGCGCGCCGCTGCGATAGCGCCGTCGAGGTCGTCCCGTTCCAGGCGAACCACGGCTTCCAGAGCGTGCACGCCGGTGCCGGTCACGTCGTCCCCGAGCTCTTCGGCGAGATCCCCAGCTTTTCGAAGCTCCTCCTCCGACTCCTGGTACCTTCCCACGCGCGAAAGAGCGAAAGCTTGCATGAAATGCCAGAGGGTGAGAGGGATCCCGAGTCGAACGGCACGGTCTCTGAGGAGTTCCACTTCCGCTAGCGCCTCGTCGTAGCGGCCCATCATCGCGTAGGCCCAGGCGCGCCCGCCGTGAGAGTTCCCGAAGTTCGGATCGACTTCGAGTGCGCGTCCGTAGCTCTTCAAGGCTTCCTCGGCGTCTCCGAGTATTAGACGGACTTCTCCCATGCTGTCATAGGGATTGGGCTCATCGGGTCGAATGCGGGCGTAGGCTTCGAACTCGGAGAGAGCGTTCTGGTAGCGTCCCGAGCGCAGCAGATCGTACCCGTAGTCGTTGTGTAGCGAGCCCGATTGCGGAATCGCCTTCACGGCGCGGGCGAGGGCGGTGAGGGCCCCATCGGCACGACCTTGCTGTCTGCGGATCGCGGCGATCTCGAAGTAGGCATCCTCTTCGTCGGGATACTTGTCGACGAGGGATTCCAGGAGCTCGAGTGCCTTCGCCGTGTCGCCTCCCTTCAGGCGCACCTCTCGAGCCTGAACCAGAGCTCTTTCCCGCTCCGGCAATCGATTCAAGTTCTCGAGAACTCTGGCCATGTGGTCCTCTTCCAGCGCCGGCTGGCCATAGACTCGAGCGATCAGAGCGAGCTCGAAGTGGGCCATGGCGAAGGAGGGATCGAGGGCGATGGCTTTTTCCAGAAGAGCACGCGCGTCGGCGTAGCGGACGTTTCTTCGCGCATCCAGGGCTTCGGCGTACAAGCGATAGGCCTCGAGCGAGGCGGTCGAGACGTCGGTGAGAGGCGGGGTCGGCGGCGCGTCGGTCAGACGCAGTCCCGTCCGGATGCGCCTGGTGAGGTCGTCCACCATCGGGAAGACGTCGGTGCCGCGCACGCTCTCCGCCGAGAGGATGCGTCCCGTCCCCACGTCCTCCACCTGGACGTCGATCCGGATCTCCTCGCCCGATTTGAAGATGCTTCCCACCACCACGGCGCCAGCCCCCGAGCGGCGCGCCACTTCGGCCGCGATCCCTTTGTCGATCGTCTCGGTGTTGTCCTGTCCAATCTGCTTCAAGATCTCGTGAACGCGCTGGCTCGAGACGACGTCGAGCCCCGGCGTTTGCGCGAGATCGGTGAGAAGCATGCTCGGGAGTCCTTGCGAGAGCCATCGAATCTGCTCGTCACCGGTGTTGTTCTCGAAGTAAAGGACGGCGACGGCCGGCCGGCCGGAGGCTCCGATTCCCGCGGGACTGGAATCGCGGGAGATCAGAAAAACGGAAACGAACGCGACGAACGCCAGAGCCGCAGCGGCAGCGACGGGCCAGAGTCTGCGACCGGTTGGGTGCGTGGTGGTCTGGGGAGCTTCGTGTCCGCCGCTGACGAGCTCATCGCGAAGCTCACGGAGGTCGAGGACGAGGTCCTTCATGCTCTGGTAACGTTCGCTCTTGTCCTTGGCGAGCGCCTTACGCAGGATCCGCTCGAGCTCCTTCGGGGTCTGGACGCCTCGTTCGCTCGGGGGCGCCGGGACCTCCTTGATGACGGCGTTCAGTGATTCGATGGCGCTTCCGCGGCGGAAAGGGGATACGGCGGTGAGCATTTCGTACAAGAGCACTCCGAAGCTGAAGATGTCGCTGCGGGCATCGATCTCTTCGGCGCGGGCTTGTTCGGGCGACATGTACGCCACCGTGCCGAGGACCAACCCTTCCCGGGTCTCGAGACGGGTCTGGGTCGGACCCGCGGTTCCCTGTCCGATCTCCCTCGTCAGCGGCTCCAGGAGCTTGGCGAGGCCGAAGTCGATGATCTTGGGATATCCGTCTTCCGAGACGATGACGTTCTCGGGCTTGATGTCCCGGTGGACGACACCGTGGTCGTGGGCTTTCGTGAGCCCCTCTGCAATCTGGATCGCGAGGTCGACCGTACGGCGTAGGCCGAGCCCGCCCTCGGGAATGAAATCGCGGAGGTTGCGCCCCCGAACATACTCCATCGCGATGAAGGTACGGCCGTCGGCTTCATCGATGTCGTGGACGGCGGCGATATGGGGATGCTCGATCCCGGCCGCGGCCCGTGCCTCCTGAACGAATCGCCGTCGGCGGGGCTCGTCCCGGGTCAGCTCCTTCGCAAGAAACTTGAGAGCGACCTTGCGCAAGAGCTTCTCGTCCTCGGCGAGATAGACCTCCCCCATCCCTCCTTCGCCGATCTTCTCGACGATGCGATAGTGAGAGACCTTCTTGCCGATCATCGCTCTTTCACGCGGATCCCCGGAAGAATAGATCTTCGCTTAGGGGAGCGTCTACCGGCACCGACGTGCCCGGCAGCGAAGCGGTCAAATCCCGGGATACGGATCGGGCTCGATGTGGACGAAGGCTCCCAGGTCGCGCCAGTCGGTCTCTCCGCGGCTCTCGAGCATCGGAATCGAGCCCTTCTCGGTCTCGATGGAGACGAGGTAGCAGTAGCTGCGGTGGCCGAAGTCCTCGTAGGGGAAGGGACGTCCCGCGGGCAGCTCCAGTATCTCCTTCAGCCCCGGTGCGAGCACGTGCGTCTCACAGCCCCCGGGCACGCAAACCCGCACGCGATTGTCCTCGCTCGCCACGTTCGTGACCCGCACCACGAGCTTTTCGAGCACGAAGCGCGTGCGAACGACGAGCTCCGCCTTCGTTCCCCCCTTCACGTGGAAACCGAGTCCGCCGGGACTGCGGCGCTCCCGACCCCATGTGTTGTCGTCGAGGAAGTACCCGAGATAGCCGTCGTCGAACCGCTGGCGAAATTTTGCCGGATCGCTGTTGGTGGGAAGATCGTTGATGAGAGAAAGCTCCGGCGGAAGCCACTTGAATGCGCCGTTCGTCGCGTGCTGGCCCGGTCTCCGCCCCGCCTCGAACGGCGAGACCAATATCGGCGTCAGGAACACCGCGGCCACGGTCCAGCAAGCGAGAGTGGGTACCAGCAGCCGGCGCGGATCGGGTAGAAGGAAAAAATAGAGCGGGAAGATGCTCATGAAGTAGCGGTTGCCGATGGTCCCCCCACCTCCGAAGTAATTCACCGGCATCCAGACGATCAAGAGGAGGCATCCGAAAGTCGCGACGCCGAGAACGAGCCACTGATAGAGCGTCTTTTCCTGGGAGAGGAGAAACAACGCCACCGCCGCGACGGCGGGAAAGAAGTAGATCGCCATGCCGGAGAACCGGCCGATGTGAAAGAGGTAGAGGTCGCGGAGCACGATGTCCCACGGCTGGTGGGTATAGATCTCCGCCGTCACTTTCGATAGACCGGTATTCTCGAAATCGAGGTCGGGCTGCTGGTAAGGATAACGGCCGCTGAAGGTCTTGCGATCTCCGCCCTGGTAGTTC
This sequence comes from uncultured Acidobacteriota bacterium, assembly GCA_963815675.1. Lineage (GTDB taxonomy): Bacteria > Acidobacteriota > Vicinamibacteria > Marinacidobacterales > SMYC01 > CAWFHP01. The sequence goes on from CAWFHP010000004.1 coordinate 259,568, forward strand.
ATGTCGCCCGTCACTCCCAGCTGGACGAGGAACAGCCCGCCGAGCACGAGCGCAGAACGCCGCTCCCGTCCATAGGGCCCGGAACCACTGGCGGCGCCAGGTGAGGAGGAAGAGCAGCGGGACGACCAAGAACACGTTATTGGGCTTGGAGTAGGTGACCGCTCCCCAGATGACGGCGGCGATGATGTCCGATGGGAGGCCCCGCAGAAGGCGGGGAGGCGTCGGGGTGCGCTCCTTGTAGAGCCAGAAAAAAGCTCCCAGGAACACGAGGCACAAGTTGAACAGCTCCGGGGTCAGCCACACGAAATAGGCGGGCACGACGGTCGCGAAAAAAAAGGTTACCGTCACTGCGAGAGCCGTCCCGCGCGAGCCCGACGCGGCGAGAAAGAAGTACCCCGCGAGTAGAACCGCGGTGAGCAGGATCGCGTGAAGAAGGAGCAGGCCGTTCGTTCCGAAGATCCGCACGAGGGGAGCCGCGATCAGGGGATACAGAAACGCTTTGGCGTAGTAGATGTCGTTCGTCAGCGGGCCCTTGCTCGCCAGGAAGGGGAGCTTCGAGGTGAGAGTGAGGTCGAGCGTCCGACCGCGCTTCAGAAAGATTCCGGAAGGCCCGTTGCGGAACTCGCGGAAGACTCTTTCCAGGTCTTGCTTCTGATAGAGGATGTCTCCGTCGAAAGCGAGACTCTGCGCCATGGTGTAGTAGGTCGCACCATCGCTCCAGAAGGTCCCCGCCGTCCTCGGGTAGTCGACCGAGAGGGCGAAGCCGGAGAGTACGATGCCGATGGCGCCAATGACGGCGAGGGCACTCTTGTGCTCACGCATAGCAGGACATCATAGACCGTGGACGCTCATGCGGTCACCCGGCGGGGACAGAGTCTCAAGCGGGACCGAACAGAGCGAGCGCGAACCACTCCTTCTCGTCGGTAAAGCTCTCTATGAGGTCGAGCCCGGCGGCGGCGGCGGCGTCCGCGAAGGCGGCGCGCGTGTACTTGTAGGAGCTTTCGGTATGGATCGTTTCGCCCGGCTCGAAGGAAAACGCGCGCCCCAGCGCTTCTACCGAGACCTCCTGCGAGGCGGAGGACACGAGATGCATCTCGACCCGGCTCCGCCCGCGGTTGAAAAACGCGCGGTGTGAGAACCCTCCGGAGATCGAACTCGCCCCCGAGCTCTCGATTGATCCTGGCCAGAAGGTTGAGATTGAACCGTGCCGTGACCCCGGCCTCGTCGTTATACGCGGCTTCGAGGATCTCGTCCGCTTTCACCAGGTCGAAACCCACGAGAAGTCGATCCTTCTCGCCTAACTTCTTCCGGACACGGGCGAGAAAGTCGATGCTCTCCTCGGGCTCCAGGTTGCCGATGCTCGATCCGAGAAAGAGCACGAGCATCGAGCCCGCTCCCGTCTCTTCGCCGATGAGAACGCTCGCCCGGGAGAGGCCGGACTCGTACTGAGAGGCGATCGGGGTCACCTCGAGCGCGGGGTATCGCCGGTCGAGCTCGCTCGCCGTTTCGTGGAGAATGCTCTCGGAGATGTCGATGGGGAGGTAGCGCAGCCGGCGGTATTTCTCAAGAAGGCTCTCGAGCAGGATCGTCGTCTTCGCGGAGCTTCCGCTTCCGAGCTCCACCAGGCTCACGTCATCGCCGACGAGCTCGCTGATACTGGGCGCCCACCGACGCAGAAGCGAAGCCTCGGTGCGCGTCAAGTAATATTCCGGCTGGCGCGTGATCTCTTCGAAAAGGTCCGAGCCGGTCTCGTCGTAAAAGTACTTCGGGCTCAGCATCCGCGGGCGGCGGGCGAGGCCCTCGAGGACGTCCCGCGCAAACTCGTCCTCGGAGTCGAAGCTTCCTGGCTGGGGCATCGCCTATTATAGGTCCTCGTCGAGAGCAGGCAAGAAATTCTGCGATCGATGAATGCTGGTTCACGTCTCGGAAGCCTCGAGTGCCCCTATCTTGACCCGCTCCCGGGCCCTTGCTAGACTCCGCCTCGCTCATGGTCACGGCCCATACCCTGGAAGACGTACGTCGATACTGGAACGAGTACGTCAACGACATCGAAGTCACCGACCTTCCCGTGGGCTCGGCGGAGTTCTTCGACGCTCTGGAGAAGTACCGGTACGACAAGATCGACTACCTTCGGAAGTATGTCGACTTTCCCCGTTACAAGGGTAAGCTGGTGCTCGAGATCGGATGCGGCGCGGGCATCGATCTCATGCAGTTCGCGAGAGCAGGAGCCAGGGTCTCGGCGCGCGACCTCACCGAGAACGCCGTCGAGCTCGCCCGATCGAACCTCGCGCGCGAGGGTTACTCCGGTGATATCCGGCAAGGCAACGCCGAGGCTTCTCGACTTTCCCGACGATACCTTCGACGTCGTGTACTCCCACGGCGTCCTCCACCATACCGTCGACACCGAAAAGGCCATCGCGGAGGTCCGCCGGGTGCTGAAACCCGGAGGCGAAGCGATCATCATGCTCTACAACCGGATCTCCTGGTTCAACTTCGTGTCCTGGCTCTCGGGAACGAACGTCGAGCACAAGGACAAGGACGCTCCCATCATCCGGAAGTACACCAACTCCGAGTGCCGGGCGCTCTTCAAAGAGTTTCGAAACGTGAGCATCTACGTCGACCGCTTTCCCAAGCGGACGGTGAAGTTCGACAATTTCGCCGCAAAGCTCAACAACTACGTCCTCGTGCCGTTCTTCGAGGTCCTTCCCGACGCCATTCGGAGACCGTTCGGATGGCACATCATGATACGAGCCACGAAATAGACGGCCGTCGCGGTCGAGCGCGAGCCCTCCTGGGCGGAAGCCTCGTTCTCGCCTTCACTGGTCTCGTGGCGCTCTTCGGCTCCTTCGGCGAGGCGTCTTGGTTCGTCTTGTCCCTCGTCGTCTTCGTCGCGCCCGGGATTCCCGTCGCTCGGCGCTGGTTCTCCGGCGTCGAAGCCACGCTGGTGGGAGCGGCTCTGGGGTATCTGGCGAGCTCGCTTCTCGCGAGCGTTCTGGTGCGATTCGAGCTCGGAAGCCCTCTTCGAGCCCTGGGGGCGTCGGCCGTGCTCTTCCTCTGTACGCTCGTTCTCTCCCACCGGATTCCCGCGAGTCCGCGAAGAGATTCCGTGGAGACTCAGCCTGGCTCTCTAGGCTGGCTCGCCGCGACCTTCGCGTTTTCCGTCCTTCTCGTGATCGTGCCTTTCTCGAAGGTCGGGGCCACCGTTCCCGACGGGGTCGCCTATCGCGCCTACTTCAGTGCCGATCTCATGACCCATTTATCGGTGGTGGCGGAGCTCCAGAAGGGAAGCTACCCTCTCGCGAATCCGTTCTACGCCGGCGACCGGCTCGGCTACTACTGGCTCTTCTTCGCCTATCCCGCCACTTTCGGCCAATGGGCCTCGAATCAGCAGACGCTCCTCTCGCTCTATCTCGCCTCGGGAATGCTCTTCACCGCGCTCTTCTTCTTCGCGGGCGTCGAGAATCGGTCTCCCTCGGTCGCGCGCGTTCCTCGCCACCGTAGTCGTCGTGGGAGCGGTGAGCTACGAAGGGATCTTCGCCCTCGTGCGGGAGCTCCTGGGTGGAGAGAGCTGGCGTCAGACGAACGTCGACGCGTTCGGGCGGTGGGCCTTCGGCCTGGTCTCGCTCGACGGGCTTCATCGCTCTCTTCTGTATACCCCCCAGCATCTGTTCAGCTACAGCCTTCTCGTCGTGCTCCTCGTTCTCGTCGTCCGGGGTGAGCCTCGCCGCGGCTCGACGGCGGTGCTTTCCGGAATTCTCCTCGGGGGAATGGCGGGCACCAGCATCGTGACGGCGATGCTCGCCGGTCCCTGGCTGATTCTCGTGATTCTGTCTCGCTCGGAATCGTTCCGTCGCTTCCTCACTCTGTCCATCTGGACGACGCTCCCTGCGCTCCTCCTCCTCGCCTGGTACGTTCTGCTCGGTTTTTTCGGCGATGCCGGGGGAGCCCTCACGCTCCGCGTGCCCCGATGGGCCGAGCTTCCTTCCGTCCTCTTCCTCGACTGCGGTGCTCTCGTCCTGCTCCTCGTCCTGCGCCGTCGATTCGAACGAAGGGATCTGGAGATTTCCGCGCTCGCGCTCATCGCCCTGTCCGCGGTCATCTTCCTCGACCTTCAGGGCTACGAGGGCGTTTGGATGGCGTGGCGGGCGGGAAGCGTCCTTCTCCTGGCCCTCGGTCTGCTGGCGGCGCCGGCTCTCCGGGGCGCGCTCCGCTTGCCCCACGCGCTCATTCTGATCCCCGCGCTCGCGACCGCCGCGCTCGATCTCGTGAACGCGCAGGACATCTCGAATCGAAATCTCTCTCCCGGTGAGTTTCGCTGGACTACGGTCGTGAGCCGGGACGAGTGGGAAGCGCTCCAATGGATCCGTGTCCACGTTCCGAAACGAGGAATCGTGCAGTGGGACGTCCGCGCGCGGGAGCCGGGCGAATGGGCATTCCTCCCTGCCATCGCCGAAAGACGAATGGCGGTGGGCTCGCCCATCTTTCTTCTCGATCTCCGAAAGTACCGCGTCCGGGAGAGACGGTACGTCCGTCCCATTTTCTCTTCGGCTAGCGCTCGAGAAGCGCATCGCCTCGCCCTTTCTCTGGGGATCGACTACCTCTTCATCGGCGCGGCGGAGCTTCAGGTGCGCGGCGAGCACCTCCGCAAGCTCTTCGAGGCGCCCGAGCTGTTCCATCCCGTGTTCTCGAACGACGGCGTGACGGTCTTGGAAGTGCTCCGTCCTTGAACATATACTGCCGGGTTCATGCCAGAGAGCCAGGACTTCGTCGTCGTCGGTGCCGGTGTCGCCGGCCTGACCTTCGCCCATTCCGTGCTGTCCGAGAAGCGCAGCGCGCTTGGTGGTGGAGCGGAACGACCACGTCGGAGGGCTCGCCCGCTCGTTTCGATACGGGGATTTCTATTTCGATGTCGGTCCCAAGCGGTTTCACACCGAGGATCCCGAAGTCCTCTCCTTCCTGCTCTCGATTCTCGGCGACGACCACCTGGTGGTGGACCGCTCGAGCGCGGTTCACCTGTTCGGCCGCTATTTTCCCTGGCCTCTCGACCAGCGCGCCCTCTTCCGCCTTCCGTTTCCGGTTATGGTGTCGGCGGGACTCGACCTGCTGCGGCGAAAGCCTCCCGCGGACGAGAACTCCTTCACCGAGTACACCCGTTCGAGATACGGGAACACGCTCTATCGTCTCTTCTTCAAGCCCTATACCGAGAAGTTCCTTCAGATTCCCTGCGAAGAGGTCCACGTGGACTGGGCCAAGACCGGGATCAACCGTGCCGTCATCGACAAGCGGGTGAAGAGCGAATCGCTCTTCAATCTGGTCCGCAACGTTCTCCTGCCCAAGCCGGTCGTGACCGAGTTCATCTATCCGAGCTACGGCGGCTTTGGAACGTTCTGCGAGAAGCTGAACGAGGCGGTGAAGACAAGAGGAGGCGAGGTTGTTCTCGAGAACACCGTCACCGCCATCGAGACCCGGCAAGGCCGGGTCGAGGAAGTGGTGCTCCAGGATGGCCGGAGAATTCGGCCCGGGCATCTCGTTTGGAGCGGCAATCTTCTGGCCCTCGCCCGTCTCCTGGGAAAGGAGCCGCCGCCGATCCGCTACCTCTGCACCATCCTTTTCAATATCGAGCTCCAAGCGGACGTCCTCCAGCACCAGCAGTGGATCTACTTCGGTGGTCAGGACACGTTGCTCTCCCGCGTCTCCATCACCAACGAAATGGCTGGTTACATGGCTCCCGCGGGAAAAACCGGGCTATGCGTCGAAGTAACCTGTTTCGAGGGCGAAGGGCCGTGGAAAGACCCCGAGGCACTCGTGCCGCAGATCCTCTCCGACCTGGTGAGGCTCGAGCTCGTCTCCTCCGCCTCACACTTCGGTCCCGTGCACGTCGAGCGCGTCCGGGACACCTATCCCATTTACGATCTGCGCTACAAGGAGAGCTTCGCCGCGGCTTCCCGCATGGTCGGAACCATCGACAACTTGAAGCTTCTCGGCCGCACCGGAGCCTACTGGTACAACAACTCCGACCATTCGATGAAGATGTCTCTGCACATGGCGCGCCACCTGCTCCGGGGAGCGCCGATGAAGGAAAAGGAAGCCCTGTTCGAGGTTTGACACCGCCGGCACCTTTTCCATGCTCCTGAAATCGCTCGCCGCCCTCGGGATCGGTCAGTTCCTCCCGGGCCTCGTAGCGGTGAAGCTGCTCGACCTCGGCGGCTCACGCGAGGAGCGTTGGCTCTTCGCCGCCGTCGTCGGCGGGCCGATTCTCGGCGGTGCTCTATCTCGCGGCTCTCGCGGGCGGCTTTCCTTCCGCCGTTTACTGGATTGTCTCCGGCGTTCTCGCGCTCGCGGCGATCTTCCTCCCCTATCGCTCCCCTCTGCAGTTCGCCTGGCCCCGGCGGTCGGTGGTGGCACTCCTCGGTCTCGTTCTCGCCGTCCTCGTTGCCTATCTCGCGACCACGGGGAGCCTCTATCGGCTCGATGCCGCGGGCAATCTCCTCCTCGATCGCGCTCTACAGAGAGATGCGCTCTTCCACCTCGGCCTCGTTCGCGCTCTCGAGACCTCCTATCCGCCGACGCTGCTCTCGGTCGCGGGTGCTCCCGTCAGCTACCACGTAGGCTACCATCTGGAGCTCGCTCTCTGGTCGCGCTTCTACGGCGTTTCTCCCATGGACGGCCTCATTCGTCTCGGGGCTTCGTGGTTCATCGCGCTCTACGCGCTGAGCGCCTACGCTCTAGCGCGTCGTCTGAGCGACCGTGAGGGTGTGCGGCTCCTCTCCGCCGTCCTCGTATTCGCCTCGGGCTTCGGATTCTTCTTCTTCTTCCGCCCCCCGGTCGAATGGTGGAGCCTCGTCTTCATGGACTGGGCGCTGGTATCGCTGTTTCTGGCGAACCCGCTCCTCGCCTCCCTGCCGCCGTTGTTCGTAGGGCTGTGCCTGCTCCACGATTACGCGAGGACGGGCCGTCGTGGAGCGCTCGCGGGTACGCTATTGGCGCTCGGCTCGCTCTTCTTCATGAAGGTCTTCCTCGGCGCCCAGGTTCTCGCCGCGCTCGGGCTCGCCGCGCTCGCGCGCCGAAGGGAGCGTAGGGCCCTCGCGGCGTTCGGGTGGCTCCTCGTCGCTTCGACTCCTCTTCTTCTTCGTACCTTCTTCGCTGCCGCCTCCTCCAACACCGCGGTCGGCATTCGACCGTTCGAGATCGTCCGCTACTCGATGGAGAAGCTCGATTGGGCGGGCGCGGTCGCGGCACTCGCCGACGCCGGGAATTTTGCCTCGAACCTCCGCGACGTTCCCATCGTTTTCGCCGCGATCGTCCTCTGGATCGTCGGCTTTCTCGGTCTGCGGCTTCTCGCGATACCGGGTGTCGTCAGAGATCTCTCTTCTCCGGAGCTCGCGACGCGAACGCTCGCCTGGGTGGTCGCGATCGGGTTTCCCCTGTCGCTGACTTTCCGGGTTGCCCCAGCGGAGGCGGTGGGGCTCTCGCGACTCGAAGCGTTGAACGACGTCGGATGGTTCGCGACTCAGAGCGGCATCGTCCTCTGGTTCTGGACGGCGAAGGCCCTCGCGCGCTTTCGTCCCTGGCTCGCCGTCGTCGCCGTCGTCGGCTTGGCTCTTCCCGCAACGGTGCAGCATTTCGTTCACGAAGCCTCGCTGCCACCGGACCGAATCGGAGCGTCCGAAGTGGCGGCGGCGAACGAGGCGAGGAGGGTCTCTTCTCCCGGTAGCGTCTGGGTCGAGCCTCTCGATCGATCTCACCCATCGCTTCTCGCCTACGTTTCCGGGAGGCCGGTGGTCTACGATCCCTACGTGGGCTACGACTACATGTTCGTTGGTCGGGACGAGATCGATTACCGCCGGCACGCCGTCGCCCAGTTCTTTTCCTCCTCGGACGCCGCCTACCGTGCGTGGTTTCTCGATCGTTTCGATGTCGGCTACGTATGGGCGGACGCGCCGCCCCCCGGGAACGTCGAGAGCGTCGATCCATGGCTCGATCGGTTCTTTGCCAACGACGACGTCGACCTGTTCAAGGTGCGATCCGGCGCGCTGGACCGCGGGCTCGCCCGCAGGATGACGAACGTCGGCGAGATTCCTCTCGGTGGGAGAGGGCAGCCTTTCTTCGGATCCGGCTGGCGACGGGACGAGAACGGAGCGCGCCTTCGTGAGCTCTCGCCCGGTAAAGCGGTGCTCTATCTACCGCTGGAAGCGGGTCGTTCCGTCTCGCTCACCCTCGACCTCGAGATCCCCCACGACGAAGGAGAGCTGTCGATCGGCGATGCCGGGATCCTGCTCGACGTCGACGCGACGCCCATTCGCATCGAGCTCCCGCCCCCTTCGACCCGCGGACTTCACGTGGTGGAGCTCGACTGGCGAGGGAGATCGCCGCTACGGGTCACGGGGCTCGGGGTCGGCTCGGAGACTCCCGCCGTGATACCGTAAACCGCTCGAAATGAAAACGACTTTCGGCGATCTCGACGTTGTCGACGCTCACGTCCATTTCTTCTCCCACGAGTTCTTTCTCACTCTCGCTTCGTCTCTTCCCCATCCGCCCGCGCGCGACGACGCGATGTCGGTTCTCGCGCGAAAGCTGCCCTTCGAGCTTCCGCCCGTGGATTCAGAGGAGCTCGCCGCGCGCTGGGTCGCAGAGCTCGACCGCCACGGGGTGGCGCGCATGGTTCTCATCGCGAGCGTCCCCGGCGACGAACAGTCGGTCGCCACCGCCTTCCGCGCTCATCCCCAACGGTTCATCCCTTACTTCATGCTGAATCCCCGCGCGCCGGACGCCCTCGAGCGGACCCGACGGGCGTTTCGCGAGCTCGGCTTCCGGGGGATGTGCCTGTTTCCCGCAATGCATCGTTTCCATCTCTGGGAGGATGCGCTCGTGCCCGTGCTCGAGGAGGCGGCGGCGCACCGTGCGGTGGTGTTCGTCCATTGCGGCATGCTGAAGGTCGGGGTCCGCGACAAGCTCGGGCTGAAGAGTCCGTTCGAGATTCGCTACGCCAACCCTCTGGACGTCGCCGGAGCGGCGCGGCGATACGACTCGCTCTCTTTCGTCGTGCCCCATTTCGGCGGCGGTCTATTTCGCGAGCTCTTGATCGCCGCGAGCGAGAGCGAGAACGTGTATACCGACACGTCGAGCTCCAACTCCTGGATGGAAAAGCTTCCCGAGCCTCTGACCCTGAAAACGGTCTTCGAGCGCGCGATCTCGGTGATGGGGCCGGAGCGGCTCCTCTACGGCTCGGACTCGAGCTTCTTTCCGAGAGGCTTCGTCCGCGACCAGCTCGATGGGCAGTTGCGGGTCATGGAAGAGCTCTCCCTCGGCCGCGATCAGGCGGCCGCCATCCTCGGGGGAAACCTGGGCCGACTGGTGTCCCGCCGCTAGGCCCGGGAGCGGCTTTCGCCTTCGAAATCGCGTTCTGCACCCAGTCGAGATGGAACTTCTTCAGCACTTCGACGAGCCGGGGATGCTCGACGGTGAGCTCCGCGAGTGCGCCTCTCTCGATCCGAAGAAGCTCCGAGTCCTCGGTAGTGGTGGCGCTCGCGGTCCGGGGCACGCCGGTGAGGAACGATACCTCACCAAAGAACTCGTTGGGCCCGAATCGTGCCCAGGACGCGGTCCTGGCCGTTGCGGATCTCGACGCCGCCCCGCTTGACGAGAAACAGCGAGCCGTCGTCGGAGCCCACGTCGACGATCCGAATTCCCTTCGGGACTGTCATGAGCTCGAACCGGGACGCCACCCGATGTCGCTCCCCGGCGTCCATGAACTCGAAGAGCGGGCTCTCGGCCAGTACGCGGGCGAGCACGCGGCCCTGGTACATGCGATCGAGAACCGACCCCACCCGGGGGTGGCTGGCGACCACTGCCTGCATGGCTTCGTACGGCAGCTCGAGCACTTCGCTTTCTTCGATGGCGACGAGGGTGGCGCTTCTGGGCTCTCCGGTGAGAAAAGCGAACTCACCGAGACACTGCCCGGCGGCGGCGGTATCGAGCTTTCTCCCGTCGTTCCGGATCTCCAGTAATCCGCTCACGACGAGCGGTTCCGGTCTCCCTTCTCGAACGCCACGGCTCCGGGGCTCAGGAGCCGCCGTCTCATTTCCGCGGCGACGCTGGCGAGCTCGTCGGGGCCGAGCTCGGACAGAAGCGGAATTTGGGAAAGCGCCTGACCCTCCTCGGAAGGCAGGTCGGGGTCCAGCGACGCTTCGAGCGCGGTCTCGTTCGCCGCTCGCTGTTCGTCTCGCAAGCGGGTCGCGTTCACTTTTGCGACGAAGGACAAGGCGTTGTCGAACGCTGGATCGAGCTCGACGATCTTGACCCCGGCGGAGATGGCGGCGAGGGGGTTGCCGGACGCCATCAGGAGCTCCTGAAGCGCGAACAGGGTCGAGATCGCCTCCTCGCGTCGCCCCGCCTCCGTGAGCCACTCGGAGAGTCGAACGCGAAGGCGCGCCGATTTGGGCTGTGTCTTCACCAGGTCTTTCAGCCTCGAAATCGCTTCGTCGATCTTTCCCGAACGATGAAGGACCTGCAGTGCTTCGAGATCGTCGCCTCCTCGTGACTACCTCGGGTTTCTTCCTGCCTTGAGCATGGAGCTCTCCTCGGTTGCGAGCCCGGAAGGATCGCGGCGCGACTCGTTGGATGATGATTTCGAGATCAGGATGGCAGCTGGAGGGGGCCTTGTCAAAGAAAGGCGTCAGGACTCGTTGCCGCTCGACGCCGGCGCTCCGTCCTGGGAGGTCTCTATCTCGCGACCAAACCCGGTGACGACGGCGACGATGAGGACGGCGAGTAGCGCCCAGGAGTGGAAGTTCGCGATCCCGACGGCGAAAGGCGAGAGCCGTGGCATCGCGAAGCGCGCGCCCGAGGACGTGGTGCTCGCGGCGATGATGGTGGGAATCATGTAGGGGAGGATGAAGGGAAAGATGCAGACGGTGATGTCCATCAGATTCGCCCGCCGGTATCGGGAGATTCCGAATCGTTCTCCCGTCTTGCGGGCAAACTCTCCCACGGCGAGGAGCGCGACGGTGCTGTGGGTCGTGAGAAGGACGGCGGCGGTCGTAACGGCGACGATCCCGGCTTCCGCGGAGCGTTCGGTGTGGACCCGGGAGGATGCCGCTTCCACCAGCCGATCCAGGACCCCGGACGCCTCGAGCGGGCCGACGAGCCCCATGAGGAGGAGGGTGAAGATCGACGCTCCGACGCCGCGGTTCATTCCTTCGAGCAGGAGCCCCTTCGCGGTGAAGTTCTCGGCGTCGATGCGAAGGAGATCTCCGAGCCCGAACAGCCCGAGGCTCACGCCAAGAGCCATCGAGAGCAGGATGCCGGCGAACAGACCCTCGAGCAGATTCCGGCCTTTGAGCAGCAGTGCGACGACGACCGCGGGAACGAGGAGCATGGCGAGGGCCCTACCGTCGACGCTCGGGGCCGGCCCGGTCGTGGCGCCGGCGCTCGAACCGCCGAGGAGCCAAAAAGCCACGAGGGCGACGCCTCCGGCGATGAGCGCGTAACGGAGCCGGCTACGTACGACGCCGGCGATGCGCGCTTGCTGGGTGAAAGCCGAAGCGATGGTGGTGTCGGAGATGGGAGAAAGGTTGTCCCCGAACGTCGCGCCTCCCAGGATGGCGCCCATGAGGATGCCGGGAGAGGCGCCGAGCGCTCCTCCGGCGGGATAGAGCAGGGGACCGCAAACGAGGAGAGTACCGAGGCTCGTCCCCGTCGCGGTCGAAACGATGCAGCAGATGAGGAACGCGGCCGCCACGTAGCCGCGGCCGCCGAGTCCAGCGCCGCCCGCGAGCCCGATGAGGGACTCGACGAAGCCCGACTCCTGCAGCACCCGCCCGAGAGCTCCGGCGAGAAGCCAGGCGAGGATCATGATCGCCACGATGGGCCGGCTCATCCCTTCGACGACGGCGTCGGTGAAGCGATCTCGATCCAGGGCGAGTAGCATCCCGACGATGAGCGCCCCGAGAACGACGGGCCAGAACCCTCTCTCGTCGGGCGCCCCCGAAATCCCGAGCCAGCCGACTCCCGCGAGAAACACCGCGAACGGCACGAAGACTCCGAAAGCTCCACCCCGAAAGCGAAGCGGCTCGGCCCCGGGTTTCCTCATCGTCTTGACGGTGCTCGCGTTTGTACACGATAGTAAAGACCAAAGCCAAGACGAATCCTCTTTGCCATGCTGGTGAGACCGGTCCGAATCTGCGCCCTGCTCGTCGCGCTCGTTCTCGTTCTGCCCATCCTGGGAGCCTGCGTGGGGGCGGGGGACTCTTCCGAGTCCTTCTCCGACGAAGATCGGCTGCTCGAAAGCCTCATGGAGGACTACGTCACGACCCGCTTCCACTTCTACCCGGTCGAATCGACGCTCGCGGGGCTCGCCGGCAACGACGCCGAGATAGGCAGTTTCTCTCGAACCGACATCGCGCGACGAATCTCCTGGCTCTACGATTTCCATAACCGCCTGTCGGGTCTGGAGCTCACCGCGCTCTCGCAGCCCGCCTTTCTCGACGCCCTCTGGCTCACCAGCCTGACCAAGGCGGAGCTCTTCGATCTCGAAACGCGGAGAACCTGGGCCTCTGCCCCTGCTTTCTATGCCGATACCATCCGCAGCGGCATCGTGGCCCTGCTGCTGGCACCGGACCTCGCTTCCCGGACCGACGCGCTCGGCGCGAGACTCGACGCGATTCCGACTCTGCTGGACCAGGCCCGGGAGAACCTGGGTACGCTATCCGATGCCGAGCGGCGCAACGGACTCCAATCGTTCCAGCTCTGCCGCAATCTCCTCGCCGACCTGCCGGTGCTGCTCGAAGCGAAGCTTCCTTCGAACCGCATCGCCGACCTCGCGGAGAGGAGCCGTCTCGCGACGCGTTCCCTCCAGGCCCTCGTCACTCGGCTCGCGGAAACACCTGCCCCATCGGGCGCGCCCGTCGAATCCGCGCTCGGGAAAGAGGGAATCGCCCGGTTCTTTCTATACCGGGAGATGGTGGATTGGTCCGTCGATCGGATCCTCCACGAAGCGGAAGCGCGCATCGACGAGACCACCAATGAGATCACCGAGCTCGCGCTCGAGAAATTCCCCGACCAGAAGCTCGAGAGTCTCCTATCTGCGACTGCCTCCCAGGGGGCGTCGGCCGAAGGCGACGCGGTAGAGAACGAAGTGTCGCAATTCGAGGCCAGGATCCGGACCTTTCTCGAGGCACGGCAGGTCGACGGACGCCCCGAAGAGCCCATCCCGGTGCGCAAGGTCCCCGCCCACTTCCTCGCTCCCGGCCTTTTGAGGCTCTGGCGTCCCGCGGCCCTCGCCTCGGTGAAGGACGTGTCGCTCCTCGTGAGCGCGAACCCTGAGGACGCTCTACCGCGTGAGCTCGAGCTCCTCACCCTCGGGGAGGTCGGGGGCCGCTACCGGCAGTATGTTCGCCAGTCGGAATCGAGGAGCCTCTTGCGACGCGTCGATGTCTCGCGAACGACGAGCGAGGGCTGGCTCGCGCGAGTGGTCGCCGGACTCGTTTCGGAAGGCTACAGGAAGGATGACCCGGAGCTCGAGCTTCGTCGCCTGCAGCTCTCGCGGCTCGCCGCCCTCCGACTGGCGGCGGTCGTCCGGACTCATGCTTTCGGATTGAGCCTGTCCGAGGCGGAGCGGGAGTTCCGGGAGAGGGGCTATCTCAGCCGCGATCGGGCCGCCGCGGAGGCGTTGCGCGTTTCCGTCGATCCCGAAGCGGGAAGCGCTGCCCTCGGCTCCATCCTTCTGGACGAGCTGGCGCACGACTACCGGAAGGCTCATCCGCTCGCGACGGAGGACGAGCTGGAGCAAACCATCCTCGCCGAAGGGCTCGTTCCCATCCGCCTGATTCGGTTCCGACTGCTCGGGAAGCCTGCCGAGTGAGGTACGGGTCACGAGTCATCTTCCGATTTGCTCGGACACCGGGTCGGATTTATACTGACCGAAATTTCCTTCCAAACCATGAATCGGCGAACGCTCCGGGCGATAGCCCTCGCTCTTCTGCTTCTTCTGTTTCCACTCGGCCTGATATTGACCGTCTGGATGCCGTGGAGCCCGGTCGTTCTTCGCGCGATGGCGGTGACGGGAGGCATTCTGGCCGTCGTTCTGGGTCTTGTCTGGAGGAAATCCGCTTCCAGGTGCTCCGAGCGGGAAGCGGTGCTCGACGGCATGCGCGATCAGCTGCGCGGCGCGCGCGATCAAGCGCAGCAGAACGCCCTTCTCGTGCAGCTCGCCGAGGAGCTTCGAAGCCTGGACGAGGAGAATGTATGGGAGACCGCATGCGCGTTTCTCGGACGGGCGCTCGATGCTTCGCGCGTCGTGGCCTACGAGAAAGCCCAACGGGCGCCCTACCGGCTACGAACTCAGTATCTCGCGGAGGGGATCTCTCCCCTCGATGAAGCGGCTGGCCTCCCGGCGACGATGGTCGAGGATCGCGAGCTCGCTTTGCGCATCGCTTCTGCCGATTTGATGTTGGAAGAGGATCCAGAGCTTCTGACACTCGTGGGAAAGTTGCCGCCGCGCTCGCTCTTCGTCGTACCGGTGGAGCGCGAGCGAGCGGAGCGCGCGGCGCTCGCTATCCATCACTGTGATGGGGTCCGCGCTCTGAGCGAGCACGAGCGACGGTTCGTCTACCGGGTTGCCCAGCATCTCGGAAATTCCCTCGACCGCGCCGAGCAATCTCGCGAGCTCGAACGGGAGGCGGAAGCGCGATCCGGTCTACTGCGTTTCGCTCAGGCCCTCGCCGCGACGCGCGAGACGAGCGCGGTTGTCGAGATTGCCGTCTCCGCGGGAGCGCCCCTGGCGCGGTCGCCCCGGAGCGCGTTGCTCCTGGAAGAGGAGGGCGGCGCGAGCTTTCGCCTCGCGGCGGATTCCGGGCTCGCCGCGGCTTTCGGTCCTCTCTCCATCTCGATTCTGAGACCGCGCATCGACGAAGCCCTCCGGCAGCGCGCTCCCGTCCTCGTCGAGGGCTCGGAGGTCACGGGAGGAAGGTACCCGGCACGGAGCACGCCCGGTTCGTTCGCCCTCGTCCCCATGTTCTACGCGCGGGAGCCGATGGGCGTGTTGCTGCTCGAGAGCCCTCCGTCGACCGAGCGCCTCGATTTGGAGGTGGCGCGGACGGTGGCTGAGCTCGTCGCTACCGCGTTGAAGACCGCGCGCCGATTCGAGTCGCTCGAAGCGTCGGAGGCGGGGTACGCCGTACTCTGCGAGGAGGGCAACGACATCATCCTCGTCGTCGATGGTTCGGGAGTGATCTGCGCCTCGAATCCCGCTACCCGGAGGGCTCTCGGCTACTCGGAGACGGAGCTGGCGGGAGTACAGCTCTCGTCGCTGCTCGCCGCGGACTCGCTTTCCATCTGGCGCGACCTCGAGAAAACCCTCTTCTCCGAGGGTCGTATCCACGGCGCGGAATTGAAGCTTCGCTCCAAGGAAGGCACCGTGGTGGAAGTGCTGGCGAGCGCGGTGGTGAGTCCCGCCGGTCCGACCGATTCCCGCCCCAGGAGCGCGAGGATTCTGTTGCGCGACGTTACCGAGCTCCGCAGCACCGAGCACCAGCTGTGGCAGAGTCAGAAGCTCGAGGTCGTGGGCGCCCTTGCCGGGGGCATCGCCCACGATTTCAACAACGTGCTGGGCGGCATTCTGGGCTACGCCTCTCTCATCAGGACGTACCTGAAAGATCGGCCGATCGCCGCCAAGTATCTCGAGACGATCGAACGCTCGGCGATCCGGGGAGCCGAGCTGACCGGGAGGCTGCTTTCGGCATCGCGGAAGACGCCCGCTCGTTGGGAGCCCGTAAACCTCAACCTCGTGGTGGAAGAGACTCTGGAGCTCCTCGCACATTCGCTCGACAAGAGCATCCGTCTCGACAGGCGTCTCGATTCGAGGGTCCGCTCGATGATGGCCGACGCCAGCCAGCTGCAGCAGATCGTATTGAATCTCTGCGTGAACGCTCGGGATGCGATGCCCAGCGGCGGCCTTCTCCGGATTTCGACGCGATTGAACGACGCCGGCGACAGGATCCAGCTGACCGTCGAGGATACCGGCGTCGGAATGGACGCCAAGACGCTCGCCCGGCTCTTCGAGCCGTTCTTCAGCACCAAGGGTGACGCCGGTACCGGACTCGGTTTGAGCGTCGTCTACGGGATCGTGCGCTCGCTCGGAGGTGAAGTGGGGGTCAAGAGCTCGCCCGGCCGAGGGGCACGCTTCGACGTCGTTCTACCTTGCCATCTCGCGGAAGAGGCACCCTCGCTCGAGCAAGCCGCGGACGAGACTCCCTTGGGACATGGAGAGCTCATCCTTCTCGTAGACGACGAGAAAGTGCTGCGCGACCTGGGAAAAGACATCCTCGAGGCGCACGGCTATCGGGTGACCACGGTCTCGAACGGCGAGGAGGCGATCGAGTTCCTTCGCGGCTCGAAACAGCCCGTCGCGCTCGTGATCCTCGATTTGGTCATGCCGGGGCTGGGGGGAAGCGGCACCTATCAGCGCCTCCGCAGCATTGGAAGCCCGGTGCCCGTTCTTCTTTCGAGCGGCCTTGCCGCGGAAGAGATCGTCCAGGATCTTCTCGACGGCGGGGCGTCGGGGTTCATCCCCAAGCCCTACGGGATCGGGGATCTTACTCGAGCCGTTTCCTCCGCGCTCAGTCGCCGGAATCCGAGGTTGGTGCATTAGTGGGCTGTTTACAGCTATTTCGCGCCAAAAATCATCACGCCTTGCCAGCACACAAAATGACCTCGCGATTTGCGCACCAAATAGCTGTTACAGGCCACACTAGCGCCGCGGGGCCCGGGCCTTGCTCCTCGCCTGAGGCAGGTATTGAAGCGGTGGGTGGGAACTTGCGATCATGGGAACGATGACATCCAGCAAGTGGTTTCGTTCCCTTCTGCCGTTGCCCGACGCCCGCTTTCGCCTCTTTTGTTTCCCGCACGCAGGCGGGAGCGTGGCGACGTACCGCTCGTGGCCGCGTCATCTCCCGTCTGATATCGAAGTGTGCGCGGTCCAGCTCCCGGGTCGGGACGTCCGTATGCGGGACGAGCCGATCACCGAAATGCCTCGGCTCGTCGACGAGCTCGCGGAGGGCCTCGCTTCCTCGCTCGAACGACCTCATGCCTTTTTCGGCCACAGCATGGGGGCCATCATCGCGTTCGAGCTGGTACGTCACCTGCGGCGGCAAGCGAGACCTCTCCCCGTCCATCTGTTCGTGTCTGCGCGCGGCGCTCCCCAAATCGTCGACCGGAAGCCGCCCTGCCACGATTTGCCGGAAGCCGATTTCGTGAACCACCTGGTGGAGCGCTACAACGGAATTCCGCAACCGATCCTGGCGGAGCCCGAGTTGATGAGGTTGTTCTTGCCGATTCTGCGCGCCGATTTCAAGCTGATCGAGAACTACCGGTACCAGCCCGGAGAGCCCCTGGAACAACCGGTCACGGCTTTTGGAGGCGCCGAGGACCCTATCGTGAGGAGCGCCGAGCTCGGTGCGTGGAGGGACGTGACTCACGGCGCCTTCCATTTGAATATGATGCCCGGCGGTCACTTCTTCCTTCAAAGCTCCGAGGCGGAGCTCGTTCGAGTGATCGCAACCGAGCTTCGGTTTGTGTAAACGTACCCCGGTCACCGGCTTCGAGCGCCACATCATTCCGGTCGCGATCCCGAGCTCTGCTCGGATTCGAACGAGTCGACAGCCCGACACTCGCGCACTGGCGGTGAGCGGGCGGCAGGCTCTACACTGTCGTCCAAGGGAATGGCGACTTCGAGACGATCTCGTCGTGAGCTCGCGTACCTCGTCGCCGCTTGCTGCGGCATCATCGGCTCGACCGTTCTCTTTCGCCGTTTCGTTCCGTTCGCGAACCCGACCACGGTCTCGCTCTCGTTTCTTCTCGTCATCCTTCTGGTCGCCACCAGAAGCGGGTTGTGGGTCGCGATCGCGACTGCTCTTTTCGCCACCGCGCTCTTCAACTTCTTCTTTCTGCCTCCTACGGGCACGTTTACCATCCGGGGACTCGACAACTGGGTCGCGCTCTTCGTCTTCCTCATCGTGGGAGTCGTCGCGAGCAACCTCTCCTCGGCGGCGCGCGCTCAGGCGCAGGAGGCGATCGCGAGACGGGACGAGGTCACCCGGCTGTTCGATTTGAGCCGTGACGTTCTGCTCACGACCGACAGCGATACCGCTCTACCCTCTCTCCCCCGTTACATCGCGCGCCGTTTCGAGCTCGACACCGTCGCCTTGTTTCTGCCTCGATCCGACGGCTGGATTCGCCATGACGGGGGAGTCCGCCCGAGCGCGATCGAAGACTCACGGCTCGACACCATCTTCGCGAGAGCGGGAGGGGCTCTCGAGTTCGACGCGCGCCGCCGCACCTACGGCGGTCAGGAAACGGTGGTCGGCTCGGACGGAAGCTCCGAGGCGGTCATTCCCCTTCGCATGGGAACGGAGCTGGTCGGGCTCTTGAGCGCGTTCGGGGGGACGGTGGACCCCGGTACGCTCGACGCCGTCGCGGGTGTGGCCGCGATTGCGGTGGAGCGCGCCAGGTTTCTCCAGGAAAGAAAGAACGCGGAGCTCGAGCGCCAACGCGCCGAGCTCGCCTCCGCCCTCCTCGCTTCGTTCAGTCACGATCTGAGGACTCCTCTCACCGCGATTCGTGTGGCGGTGACAAACCTTCTGGAGCCCGCGCTTTCCGAAGATTCCCGCCGCGAGCAAGCCGACGTTGCACTCCGGGAAGTCCACCGCTTGAACCGCGCGTTCGAGGTGATTCTGGACATGGCGAGAATCGACGCCGGCATTTCCCCCGAGAGGAAATGGGTTACCCCAGGGCGAGGTGGTCGATGCCGCCGTCGCCCACGTCGCTCCGGCACTCAAAGCGCATCGACTGGAGATCGAGGCCGAGCACGATCGTGAGGTCGAGATCGACCCGCGGCTCACGGCGGCCGCGCTCGCTCATGTCATCGAGAACGCCGCTCAACACTCCCCTCCGGGGTCGGTGATTCGCATCGCGGCAGAGCTCGTCGGCGAGGGGCTCGAAGCCAGGGTTCTGGATCAAGGGCATGGTCTGGACGGGGTCGACATCGAGCATCTCTTCGAGCGGTTCTACCAGGGCAAGAAGTCCGAAGGCGGAACCTCCGGTCCCGGTCTCGGCCTCGGGCTCGGGCTTTCGATCACGCGGGGTCTTCTATCCGCCGAAGGGGGACGGATCTGGGCGGAGAACCGTCCGCCGGACGGAGCCTGCTTCACGATGGTGGTTCCGGCTCGAAGCCGGGCCGCGGCGATGGTGACCGGGGAATCGATTTGAGCTCGCCCCGTCGCATCCTCGTGGTCGACGACGAGTCGTCGATCCTGCGCTCGATGACGCCGCTTCTGCGCAACCGGGGCTACGAGGTCGCGAGCGTCATGACCGGGGCGAGCGCGCTTGCCGAAATCGCGGCCGACCCGCCCGACCTCGTGATTCTCGATCTCGGTCTTCCCGATATCGACGGGCTCGAAGTGTGTCGCCGCATCCGCGAGCGTTCGAGTGTGCCCATCATCGTGCTTTCGGCGCGGGGGGCGGAGAAGGACAAGGTGTCGGCCCTGGACCTCGGCGCCGACGACTACGTGACCAAGCCGTTCGGGCCCGACGAGCTCCTCGCCCGAGTGCGAGCCTGTCTACGCCGTGCCGAAGGAGACGAGGACGAGCCAGCCGGCGTCCTCGAACGGGGCGACCTTCGCGTCGACTTCGAGCGACACCGCGTGACCCGAGGAGCCGAAGAGATTCGTCTCACGCCGAAAGAGTTCGAGCTCCTGGCCTTTCTCGCCCGCCACCCCGGTCGGGTCGCGACCCACCGGACGATCTTGAAGGCGATATGGGGACCTCACGCGGTGGATCAGCCGCAGTACCTCCGGGTTCTCATGGCCTCTCTCCGGAAGAAGATCGAGCCCGAACCCTCGCGTCCGCGCTATCTTTTGACCGAGCCCTGGATCGGCTACCGCTTCACCGATGCGTGAGACGAGCTTACCGTGAAGGGAATGTCCAAAGGTCGCGGCGATGGGCGCCGCGCGAAATCGCGAAGGAGACGACGATGGCTTCCGAAACCTGCGCCCACCTCGACGCAATATCGACGGTGAAACGCCCGAAGCGGCGGGAGTGCGACGAATGCATGAAGATCGGCTCGGAATGGGTCCATCTACGCACTTGTCAGCAGTGCGGTAGCACTCTTTGTTGCGACTCCTCCCCCAACCAGCACGCCACCAAGCACGCGCGGGCGACGGCGCATCCCGTGATCGCGTCGGCGGAGCCGGGGGAGCGTTGGTTGTACTGCTATCCCGACGACGTCATCGTGCAGTATTGAGATCGCCTCGAGAGGGACGCACGATCCGCTCCTGCGTTTCCAGCCCGGCTATGGGGCGGCGTTCTTTCTGTCGTACACGATCTTTCCGCCGATGATGGTGAGGTCCACTTTCTCATCGAGAAGCTGGTCCGGTGGGATCGTCAGCGGATCGGAAGCGAGAACGATCATGTCCGCGACCTTGCCGGGCTCGAGCGTTCCCTTGATCTTCTCTTCCCAGGTGAGATACGGCCCATGGGCGGTGTACATCCGAATCGCCTCTTGAATCGATACCGCCTCGTCGGGACCGTACACGGTGCCGCTCATGCCCTTGCGGGTAACGGCAGTGTAGAGCCCCACCATCGGCCCGATGGGCAGATTGTCCGAGCCGAAGGCGACGAAGAGGCCGTACTTCTTGACCGGGGTGGCGACGGAGTTGGTATGTTGCGCGCGGAAATCGTCGAGCGTCGCCACGTAGCGTCCCTCGAGGTTGTAAGTGAAATTCGGCTGCTGCGCGATGTAGATCTTGTCCTCCGCCATCGTCTTCATCGTCTCGTCCGGCGGCATCACGGTGAAGTGATCCAGGAACCATCGGTGGTCCTTGGCCGGGCCGACGATCTCGCGGAGCGCTTTGGAGTACGCGTTGACGGTCTGAACGATGGCGGCGTCTCCGATGCAGTGCAGCCCCATCTGCCATCCGAGCTTGGCGCTGGTGTCGACGAGCTCCTGCAGCTGTTCGTCCGTGTAGCGGCCCTTCCCTCGAAAACCGGGCATTTCCTTGTAGTCGACGAGCGTCCAGGCCGTGGGACCGGTGAAACCGCCGTCGACTCCGGACTCGCCGATGGGACCGATGCGCACCCGTTCGTCGCCGAAACCGGTGTGGTGGGGAAACGCCTCGAGCCGCTCTTTACCGGGATAGCTGATATAGAGCGCGATGCGTGGTAGCTCGTCGCCTTGCTGGTCGTAGATCTCCCGGAGCCGGCGATAGGTCACCCTCGGTCCCGGGTTCGCGACGCCGCCCTGGTCCACGGGCTCGTCGTCGATGCATCCGCTGGCATCCATGACGCTCGTGATTCCGAGGGGAAGGAGCTTTTTCAGACTCGCGACGTAGCTCGCGCGGAGACTGTCCCAGGTGTCGTCGGGCACGTGCTTACGGTAGAGGTCGGAGCGTTCCCGGATGATTCCGTTGGGCTCGCCCTTTTCGTCGTGCTCGATGACGCCGCTCTCCGGGTCGAGGGTCTTGCTCGTTATGCCGGCGATCTCCAGGGCCCTTGAGTTGCCCACGCTGGAGTGACCACCAGCTCGCGTCAACACCACCGGGTTGTCGGGCGCGGCGGCATCGAGGTCGGATCGAACGGGGTTGCGCTTCTCTTTGAGCAACGCCTCGTCCCAGCCGTAGCCCGTGACCCATTCGCCCGGTCCGAGCTCTTTCGCTTTCTCCCGGACCATGTCCTGGATCTCCTGGATCGAACGGGCTTCGTTACAGGGCACATCACGGTGAGATTGGGTGCGTATGTGGATGTGGGTATCCATGAAGCCCGGCATCAGCGTCCGTCCCTCGAGATCGATCCGAACCGGAGCTTGATAGCGCCTGGCGACGTCATCGTCTCCGACCGCGAGGATCTTACCGTCTTTGACGGCAACCGCCGAACTGATGGTGAACGATTCGTCGACCGTCAGCACTTTGCCGTTGTACAGCACCAGATCCGCCGGCTCGCGGGGCTCGCAGGCGCATAGCAGGAATCCAGATGCCAGGAGAACGATGGCAGAAGTCGAGAATCGTTGATGCAATCCCATGAGGACCCTCCTCGAATGTGTTTCACCAGGAAAGAATGCGTGCGGCTCGAAGGAGCTCGGTGGTCCCGCATTCCCTCGTCACGCAGCGAACAATCTACTGCAAGAGCCCGTAGGTTTCGAGTGTTCTCCGGGGCGCGAGCCGGGCACCCCCTTCTTTTGGCTACGCGCCCGAGACGTTCAAACCAGGTGCAGGAAGTTGATGAGCAGATCGATGGCCTTGATCCCGACAAAAGGCACGACGACGCCACCGAGTCCGTAAATCAGCAGGTTTCGTCTCAGGATCGCGGCCGCGCCGAGCGGTCGATAGGGGACCCCGTCGAGGGCGAGAGGAACGAGTGCGATGATGACGAGGGCGTTGAAGATGACCGCGGAGAGGATCGCCGATGCGGGGCTCGCGAGGCGCATGACGTTCAGAGCGGCGAGCTGGGGGAGCTCGAGGAGAAACATCGCCGGGACGATGGCGAAGTACTTCGCGACGTCGTTCGCGATGGAGAATGTCGTGAGCGCCCCCCGGGTCATCAGGAGCTGCTTTCCGATCTCGACCACCTCGAGAATCTTGCTGGGGTTGGAGTCGAGGTCCACCATGTTTCCCGCTTCTTTCGCCGCGGTGGTGCCGGTGTTCATCGCGACCCCTACGTCAGCTTGCGCGAGTGCGGGGGCATCGTTGGTACCGTCGCCGGTCATCGCGACCATTCGTCCTCCCGCCTGTTCCTTGCGAATGTAAGCGAGCTTTTCTTCGGGCGTGGCCTCGCTGATGAAGTCGTCCACTCCCGCTTCGGCGGCGATCGCCTGCGCGGTAAGCGGGTTGTCGCCGGTGACCATCACCGTGCGGATCCCCATCGCGCGCATCTGAGCGAAGCGAGCGGGGAGTCCGCCTTTCACCACGTCCTTGAGGCGAACGATTCCCAGGGCGAGCCCGCCCTCGGCGACCGCGAGCGGGGTCGCACCCGTTCGCGAGACGCCTTCCGCGATTCGTCGGAGCTGAGGGGGCACGGCCCCTCCCTTCCCCCTGCAATATCGCTCGATCGCTTCCACCGCACCCTTTCGGATCTCGCGGCCGTTCCAGTTCAGTCCCGACATCCTCGTTTGGGCGGAGAAGGGGACGAGGGTCGCTTCGTGGGATCCCAGCTCGCGCCCGCGTAGATTGTGCTCTTGCTTGGCGAGGACGACGATCGAGCGGCCCTCGGGAGTCTCGTCGGCGAGCGAGGAGAGCTGCGCGGCTTCGGCGAGCTTGTACTCCGTGACTCCGTCGAGTGGGAGAAATTCCGTGGCCTGGCGATTACCGAGGGTGATGGTGCCGGTCTTGTCCATGAGGAGAGTCTGAACGTCCCCCGCGGCCTCGACCGCTCGTCCCGACGTCGCGAGGACGTTGTGCTGGACGAGGCGATCCATTCCCGCGATTCCTATGGCGGAAAGAAGCGCGCCGATGGTCGTGGGGATGAGGCAGACGAGAAGAGCGATGAGAACGGGGAGCGGCACACTGGCGCCGCCGTAGCGCGCGAACGGCTCCAGGGTGACGACCACCAGGAGGAAAATCAGCGTGAGCACGCTGAGCAGGATGGCGAGCGCGATCTCGTTCGGTGTCTTCTTGCGCTCCGTTCCCTCGACGAGAGCGATCATTCGGTCGAGAAACGTATCGCCCGGCTCCGAGGTTATCCGTATCTTGATCCAGTCGGAGAGAACGCGGGTACCGGCAGTGACCGAAGAGCGATCGCCACCGGACTCGCGGATCACGGGCGCGGACTCACCGGTGATCGCGGATTCATCGACGCTCGCCACTCCCTCGACGACCTCCCCATCGCCGGGAATGACCTCGCCCGCGTTCACCAGGACCCGATCTTCACGCCGGAGCGAGGTCGCGGGAACGATTTCGGTGGAGCCGTCGTCGAGGAGGCGCGTCGCCAGCGTCTCGGCTTTCGTGCGCCTCAGAGTTGCCGCCTGGGCCTTACCCCTCCCCTCGGCCATGGCCTCGGCGAAGTTCGCGAAGAGCACGGTGAACCAGAGCCAGAAGCTCACCTGGCCGTTGAAGAGCGAGGTCCCGTTCCCGGCCATGAGATCGCGCAGGAAAACGAACGTGCTCAGGACGCTGCCCATCTCCACGATGAACATCACCGGGTTGCGGAATTGCACCCGTGGATCGAGCTTGCGGAACGAATCGCGCAAGGCGACTCGGAAGATGTTCGAATCCCAGGGGGAGATCCGGCGGGTGTGCGCGGCCACCGTGCTACCTCCTTCGACCGTTCGAGCCGAGAACGTCATCGAGGGCGAGGTTGAGCTCGAGAACGTTGAATCGCGGCCGGCCGAGCAGGCCCACGAGACCGTAGGGCGGCTCCTTCCGATGCGCGTCGAGAATCTCGCGGATGCGCTCCGGGGCAACGTGTCGGGCCCGTGCGATCCGCTCGACCTGGATCCCCGCCGCCATCGGTGAGATGTCGGGATCGACTCCGCTCCCCGATGTGGTGACGAGATTCCGACGGTACGCGGTCGATGGGAACGGCTTCCCTAGCGACCACCATCATCGCGCGGTCTCGCACCGCGCTCGACTGGGCCCCATTGGAGGGACCGTAATTAGTACCTCCGGTCGAGGTGGCATCGTATCTCACCGCCGACGGTCGACCCTGAAAGTACTCGTCGCCGCTAAAAGCCTGTCCGATGAGCCGCGAGCCCACGATGGTGCCTTCGGGCCCGCGGACGAGACTCCCCTCGGCTTCGGCAGGGAAGAAGATCCGTCCGATTCCCCAGACGAACAGGGGGTGAGCGAGGCCGAAGAGGAGCAGCGTCCAGACGGTGAAGAGCAATCCTTCCTTGAGCTCTTTGAGCATGACCGGTCACCTCGATGTGGCGAGATACTCGGCCACGGGCCCGAGCACTCCCGCCGGCAGGAACATCAGCACTCCGAGAATCACGACCACCGCCCACAGGGTGAAGCCGAATGTGAAGGTATCGGCGCTCAGAGAGCCTTCGGTCTGGGTCGCCGCGGTCTTCTTGCCGAGGGATGCCGCGAGCGCGAGGGGAGCGATGATGGGGATGTAACGGCCGAGGAGCATCGCGAGTCCGGTGGACAGGTTCCAGAACGGCGTGTTGTCGGAGAGACCCTCGAACCCCGACCCGTTGTTCGCCGAGGCGGAGGTGAACTCGTACAGCATTTCCGAGAAACCATGGGGCCCCGGGTTCTTGAGCCACCCGAGTGCCGTTGCCGGGTCGAGCGTCGATCGCCCAGAGGTGGCTGGCGATCGCCGTTCCTCCGAGAACGAGGAGGGGATGGAGCAAGAGCGCGAGGCTCGCGAGCTTCATCTCGTAGGCCTCCACCTTCTTCCCCAGGAGCTCGGGAGTCCGTCCAATCATCATGCCGGCCACGAAGGCGGCCACGACGATGTAGACGAGCATGTTGACGATGCCGACTCCGACGCCGCCGAAGATATTGTTGAGCCACATACCGACCATCGCCACGAGCCCGGAGAGAGGCGTGAGCGAATCGTGCATGCAGTCGACCGAGCCGTTCGATGTCGCGGTCGTCGAGACCGCCCAGAGAGCGCTCGCCGCGGCGCCGAATCGGACCTCTTTTCCCTCCATCGAGCCTTCGGGTTGAGCGATGCCCATGGCCGAGATCTCCGAAGAGCCTTCGAGCTCCTGATGGACGGCGACCGCGGCGAGGGGCAGGTAAAAAGCGAGCATGACGCCGAACACCATGACCCCGAGACGTCGGCGTCGAAGCATCGAGGCGACGGCTACGACCATGGCCATCGGTAGGGCCAGAATCGACCAGAGCTCGATCAGGTTCGTGAGCGGCGTCGGGTTCTCGTAGGGATGAGCGGAGTTGGGACCGAAGTAGCCTCCACCGTTAGTGCCGAGCTGCTTGATGGCGACTTCGGCCGCGACCACTCCTCGGGCGATGGTCT
This sequence comes from uncultured Acidobacteriota bacterium, assembly GCA_963815675.1. Taxonomy (GTDB): domain Bacteria; phylum Acidobacteriota; class Vicinamibacteria; order Marinacidobacterales; family SMYC01; genus CAWFHP01. Next base: position 285,536 of record CAWFHP010000004.1, read on the forward strand.
GCTCTTCGCCCTGTAGGGTCCTCGTCCGGACGGCGCCCGCGAACGTCATCGGCGTACCCTGAGATAGCAGGACCACCGCGACCGGGATGGCGAGCGGAAGCAACACGCGCACAGCGGCGCGGGTGGCGTCCACGTAGAAATTCCCGAGGGTCTCGATTCCGCTTCCTCCCAGCCCTCGAATGATGGCGACGAGAACGGCCATTCCGCTCGCGGCTGCGGTGAACTGCAGGAAGGTGACGACGATCATCTGGGACAAATAGGACAGGCCGGTCTCGCCGCTGTAGTGTTGGAGGTTGGTATTGGTGACGAAGCTCGAGACGGTGTGGAACGCGAGGGTCGGTTCCATCCCCGAGATACCGTCGGGGTTCCAAGGAAGAATTCCTTGAAGGGAAACGACGAGAAACGTCACCATCCACATGCAGCCGTTCGAGAACAGGAGCGCGCGGGCGTATCGCTTCCAGTCCATCTCTTCCGAGGGATTCACGCCGGAGAGCTTCAGGATCGCTCGCTCGATCGGCACCAGCACCGGGTCGAGGAACGTGGCCTTTCCAGTGAACACGCGAGCCATATAGAGACCGAGCGGAAGGCTCGTCGCGATCGGAACGAGCATCATGAGGATGACGCCGGCGATCTCGGTGGTCACGAGGTCTTCTCCATTCAGAACCGCTCCGGTCGGAGCATGGCGTACAGCAGGTATGCGGCGGCGAGCGAGCACAGCACGAGCAAGAACAGATCCACGGCGCTACACGCTTTCGCAAAAAGAAATGAACGCCAGCATGGCGGCGAAGCTCCCGAGCCCCAGAAGGATCATGAGCACTGTCATCAGCGAGCTCCTCTCGTCTCGTTCATGACTTCAGCTTAGTAAGCTCCGACTAAAGAAGGGCTCAAAAGTCCGCTAAAAAGTCATAAAGGTCGGCGAAGCTTCCTTCGAAACCCCGGTACAATCCTTTCGTGGGGGAAGAGCGCCGTGTGTCACCCGATGGTCTCCTCGAGCGCCTTCGCGAGCGGCGGCGTGCCCGGCTGCGGATTACGTTGGCGCTGCGCCCGGTGTCGGCAAGACGTACACCATGCTCCAGGAGGCTCACGGCCTGAAGCGGGGCGGTCTCGACGTCGTGATCGGATTCGTAGAGACCTACGGGCGGCAGGAGACCGAAGCGCAGATCGGAGACCTCGAGGTCGTTCCCAGGCGCCGCGTCCGCTATCGTCGGGTGGAGCTCGAGGAGATGGACGTCGACGCCGTCGTCGCCCGCCGACCGCAGGTGGTGGCGGTGGACGAGCTCGCTCACACCAACGTTCCCGGCTCGAAGAATCGTAAGCGCTATGAGGACGTCCTCGAGATACTCGACGCGGGCATCCACGTCATGACCGCGGTGAACATCCAGCACCTCGAGACGCTGAACGACGCCGTGAGTCGTGTCACCGGCGTGCGCGTTCGCGAGACCGTCCCCGATACGTTCCTGCACCGGGCGGACGAGGTGGTGAACGTCGACGTCTCCGTCGAGGAGCTGCGCACACGGCTCCGTCAAGGGAAGGTCTATCCTCCCGGGAAAGTCGAGCAGGCGCTGGGAAACTTCTTTCGCAAGGGAAACCTCGCCACTCTACGCGAGCTGGCCTTGCGGGCGGTGGCCGACGAGGTCTCGGAGAAAGCGGCGGCCTATCGGGCACGCGAAGGGCTCGAGCCCGCAGTCATTCCCGAACGGGTCATGGTCGCGATGAGCTCGAACGTGCGAGCTCCCCGCGTCGTCCGAACGGGCGCGCGGATCGCGGGGCGACTAGGCGCGCGCTGGTATGCGGTTTACGTGGAGACTCCCCGGGAGCAGGCGGGGCGCATCCGCAAGACGGACGGCGAGGCTCTGGCAACGAACATCGAGCTTGCGGAACGACTCGGCGCTACAGTAGTACGAGTCAAGGCGGACAGTCCCGCCGACGGGCTCATCGCTTTCGCGCGACGCGAGGGGATCACCCACGTGATCTTCGGCCAGACGGCGCGCTCGCGATGGGAGATCCTGTGGAAAGGCTCGACGATCGATCGGTTCCTGGAAGAAGTCCGAGACGCGGCGGGGCAGGGGATACCGCTCGGCTCGTGCGCAAGGGAGGGATGATGAGAAGCTCGGCTGTCGCGGCGATTCTGGCTGGAGCACTGGCGACGTCGCTTTCGCTCGCCACGTGTGAGCGCCATCAACCGGGAGAAGCACCCATCGTGGAAGAGCCGACCGCCTCCGCGGTCCGCGACGTGTCCGCCTCGGCGCTCGAGAAAGTCCGCTCCGCCATCCAGGCGGTCGACGATGGCGCGCCGAAATCGGAAGTTCTCGAGAAGCTCCGCACGTCGGAGGCGACGCTCCTGAAAATGACCGAGTACTACGTACCCCTCCTCGACGCCCACGAGCGTGCCTACCGGGCCTATCGTCTCTACTACGGGGATCCGTCGAGGGTGGAGAGCGAGCTCGAGCGCATCGAGACCATCCTCCACGGGGTGGTTCGCGATCGAGGGGGCGAGGTCGAGGGCCCGGTGGACGAGGCTCTGGGGCTGGTCGAAGACGTTCGTTCGTCGATGGAGGCCAACTCACCGGCGGCGGCCCAACACCTCGACGAGCTCGCGCGCAAGCTGAGCTTCATGCTCCTGAAGGCGGAGCTGATCTTGCGAGAGTAACCCGCCATCCGACCCCGACGACACAAGAAGCAGGGGGTGAGCCCAAGAACGGCACGAATGCATTATGATGGTGCGCTCGAAAGGAGACACCCATGGTGAGAGTGATCGTTCTCTTGGCTTTTTGGAGTGGCCTCGCCTCGGCCCAGGTTTCCGACAAACCGGATACGCCGTTCAAGCTCGCGACCTTCGAGGCGGCGGGGAAGACAAGGCTCGGGATGCTGGTCGAAGGGAAGGACAGGCTTCTCGACATCCACGAGGCGAACGCACGCCTGGAAAAAGAACAGAAGCTTTCCGCGGTCGCCATCCCCGGAGAGATGAAGGCTCTCATCGAGGAGTACGCGAAAGTCTCGCCCCGGCTCTATCAGATCGCGAACTTCTACAAGACGGCGGCGCTCGGAGACGACGTCTCGTTCCCGGCGAATCGGGTCTCGATGCGACCTCCGATCCGGTACCCCTATAACCTTCTCGCCGCCGCCGCCAACTACAAGTCGCACGCGCAGGAGATGGCGCGCCCGCAGACGGGCGCGGGCGGGCCTCCCGCTGGAGGCGGAGGATTTCAGGCGGTGCCGGTCGACCCCGATACCGAGGATCCCCACTTTTTCGCCAAGTCGCCGCGGTCCTGCATCATCGCCAGCGGTGAGCCGTTCTATATTCCCGCGGGTCGCAACATCGACTGGGAGGGCGAGCTCGGCATCGTGATGGCCAAACCCGCTCTCCGCGTTCCTCTGGAGAAGGCCCACGACTATGTCTTCGGCTACAGCATCATCTACGACGTGAGCGACCGGGGCGGAGAGGGTCGCCGTCTCAACAAGATGTTCTCCGGTCCCAACTGGCTTCGAGGCAAGAGCATCGACCGCGGAGCGCCGTTCGGGCCCTACATCGTTCCCAAGGAGTTCCTCCCCAACCACGCGAACTTGCGTCTCACGACCAAAGTGAACGGCGTCGTGAAGCAGGATGGGAACACGAAAGACCTGATCTACGACGAGGCCCACATGATCCGATTTCTCACCTCGGTCATGACGCTCTATCCAGGAGACGTGATCTCCACCGGCACTCCCGATGGGGTGGGCATGGGACGGAGACCCCCGGAGTTCCTGAAGCCGGGAGACGTCGTCGAGATCGAGATCGAGGGGATTGGAAAGCTCGTGACTCCGATGAAGGCCGTATCCGACATGGCGACGAACTGAAGGAGCGAGGGCACATGGACTCGACGCGACGTCTCGTCATACAGGCATTGGGTGCGGGGAGCTTGTCCCCGCTCCTCGTCTCCGCGCGAGGGCTCGAAGCCTTCCGGGGGCTTGCCGAACAGCAGAAACCCGGCAAGCCCAAGCTTCCCTTCTCCTTCGCTCCTCCCAGACCCGGTCAGATTCGCATCGACGGGAACGAGAACCCTCTCGGGCCAGGCTCGGTGGCGATGGAGGCGCTGCTCGCCGCGTTCTCGGACTCCGGTCGCTACCCGAGCAACAGTCGGGTGGATGCCGAGGAGGTAACGGAGATCCTGGCCCGCACGAATGGGGCTGCTGCCGAGAATATCGTCCTCGGCGCGGGCTCGGGGGAGATCCTGCGGACGAGCGTGCGGGCCTTCACCGCGAAGGACAGACCGCTCGTCTCGGCGAGCCCGACGTTCGGTACGTCGGCTGAAGCCGCGAAGATCCTCGGACACCCGGTAAAGCAGGTGGGACTCGACTCCGAGATGAAGATCGATCTCGACGCCATGGCCTCCGCCGCGAAGGGAGCCGGTCTCGTCTATTTCTGCAACCCCAACAATCCCACCGCGACGGTGCACGCGAACGCGGCCGTGGAAGCGTTCGTCGAACGGGTGGGGAAAGACTCCCCCGAAACGGTGATTCTCATCGACGAGGCTTACCATCATTATGTGACCGATCCGTCCTACCGGAGTGCCGTCGCGATCGCTCTCGCGAACCCCCGCGTCGTCGTGACCCGAACGTTCTCGAAGGCTTTCGGAATGGCCGGGCTTCGTCTCGGCTATGCCGTCGGACGAAAAGAGACCGTGGCCAGGCTCGAACGAATCAAGCTAAGGAACAACACCAACGTGCTCGTCCTCGCGGCAGCGAAAGCGTCGCTTCTGGACCCGGGGCATATCGACGAGGAGCGCGCGCGCAACACCGAGGTCCGCGCTTTCACCGTGGACTTCTTTCGCAAACAGGGATACGACCTGGCCGAGACCCAGGCAAACTTCCTTTTCGTGAACCTGCGGCGTCCGGCCAAGGATTTTCGCGAGGCCTGTGAGAAGAGCGACGTGTTCGTGGGCCGTGACTTCCCGCCGCTCGAAAAGACACACACACGGATCTCCATCGGCACCATGGAAGAGATGCAAAAGGCGACACGGGTATTCTCGAAAGTGCTCGCGGCCACGGCGCCGAGCGCATAGAGAGAGGAAACGACATGGTCTCACGACGAAGCTTCGTGAAGTCGCTCGGGGTCGGAGCCGCCGCCTGGATCGCGGGACGAGGACGGGAGGCGCTCGGTGCCTCGGCCGGCTCGTTGGATCCAGATACGATTCTCCTCAACAGCAACGAGAATCCCGTAGGACCGGGCCGCGCCGTGCTCGATGCCGTCCGCTCTGCGCTCGGCGCCAGCGGGGATCGCTCGGGACGGTATCCCTTCTTTCAGTTCTTCGGACTCGCCGATACCTTGGCCAAGGCCCACGGGCTTTCGAGCGAGAACGTGTTTCTCGGCTGCGGGTCGACGCAGCTCCTCCGCACCACGACCGACTTTCTCACTTCCGAAAGCCTGCCGCTGGTGCAGCCGGCACCAACGTACGAAGTCTGCCGGAGACACGCCGACGCCGTCGGCCGACCGACGAGGGAAGTCGCCCTCGACGCCTCGCTTCGGATCGACCTCGACGCTCTCGCCGGCGCTGGCCGCGGAGCGGGGCTCGTGTACCTCTGCAATCCCAATAACCCCACCGGTACCGTCCACTCGGCTTCCGACGTCCGCGACTTCATCGGAAAGCTACAAGCCAGCTCCCCGGAGACGACGGTGCTCGTGGACGAGGCTTACTTCGACTACGTGAGCCTCCCCTCGCACGAGAGCCTGGTCCCTCTAGCGGCCGAGAATCCGAAGGTGCTCGTGACCCGTACCTTCTCGAAGGCCTATGGAATGGCGGGTCTTCGGATCGGCTACGTCGTCGGGCATCCCGAGACGATTCACAAGATCTCCGGTTGGGAAGGGTTCGAGCTCTATACCAACCTTCCGGCGATCACCGCCGCGAAAGCGGCCCTAGAACAAGGGAAGACATTTCTCGACGAGGAACGGCGGAGAAACGACGAAGTAAGGAAGTTCACCCGAGCGTTCTTCGACCAGCAAGGAGTCGAGGTCGCGGACTCTCAAGCCAACTTTGTCTTCGTCAAGCCGGGAATGTCGGCAGAAGCGTTCCAGGCGGCCTGCGCCAAGGAAGGGGTGCTCGTGGGCCGGACGTTCCCCCCGCTCACGGACCACGCCCGCGTCTCGCTCGGCACCATGGACGAGATGAAGCGGGCGACGGCGGTTTTCGCACGCGTTCTGGCTCGACGGGAGCGAGCCGCCTGAGCCCATCCAGGCGAACCGGTTAGGGACGCAAGGGCTGCGCGCTCGCGCCTCAATCCGACCGTCTCCTCGCCGGGAGCAATCCCCCCGGGGCGCGACCCGCTTGTGCCGAGGCGGGGCTCGATATCACAATGTCGGGTACCTTCGACATGGTGAAATGGCTCGCTTTCTTCGAGGGATCCTCCTCCCAGAATCGTCTCGAGCGTGAGCGCTCGAAACTCCTCACTCAGATACTCACCGCCGGCGCCGTCGTTTCCGGATCCATGTTTCTCCTCGTGCCCCTGTGGCGGGAGAAGCCGGGCATTCATATGCTGGGCTACGGGCTTACGTTTCTTCTTCATGTATTCAGCCTGGCGCTCGTGCGCTTCGGACGTCCTCTTCTCGCGGCCAAGACTTTCAACTGCCTCTTCTTCGCGCTCGCGACCGTGCTCGTCTACACCTACGGAGGTGTGCGGAGTCTCGGAGCATTCGTCTACCCTCTCGTGGTTTTGAGCGCGGGGCTGATGTGGAGTGGGCTCGCCGCTATGGGTTTCGCCGTGGCGTCGTCGTTCGCCGCCGGGCTGCTGGCGATCACGGAGTTACGCGGGATGCTGACGACGCCGCTCCCCGCGGCCAGTCCGACGGCATCGTGGGCGGTCGTTACCGCCTCGGTGGCCATGACGGCGGTGATGCTGTTCGTCGCCCTCCAGGTCATCCGCTCTTCGCAGGAAGAAGCGGTCGAGAGCGAACGGAGACGCCGGGAGCTCGAGGTCGAGCTCGCTCGCTCTCAAAGGATGGAGGCGCTGGGAAAGCTCGCCGGCGGCCTCGCCCACGATTTCAACAACATGCTCACGGGAATCATCGGGCAGGCGGAGCTCGTCGCTCTCAAGGCGGCGAACAACGAGGAGCTCGCCCGACACGCCCAGCTCATCGTCGGGACGGGAGAGCGCGCCGCCCATCTGACGAGGCAATTGCTGACGTTCGGTCGCCAGCGCGAGCGAGTCGTCGAGCCGACGGGCCTTCACCACTTGATTCAGAACGTCGTCGCCATTCTCGAGCGGAGCATCAATCGTCGGATCGAGATCGTTCTCGCTCTCACCGCCGACCCCGACGTCATCGACGGGGACGCCGCCCAACTGGAGAGCGCGCTCCTGAACCTCGGCATCAACGGTCGAGACGCGATGCCCGACGGCGGCGTGTTGTCGTTCTCGACGGAAAGGCTGGTTTTCGGCAATCCGCCCATGCCCTGGATTCGGGTTCGTGTCTCCGATACCGGCACCGGCATCCCGCGGGGCGATCTCGACCGGATTTTCGACCCCTATTTCACGACAAAAGCGATGGGGAAGGGGACGGGACTCGGACTCGCCGCCGTCTATGGAACGTTGCGAGACCATGGCGGTACTGTCGCCGTCGAGAGCAAGCTGGGGGAGGGTACGACTTTTACCCTGAGCCTTCCGGCCTCGACCGAGGTGCGCAAGCATCCGGCGAATCCGCCGCGCCCGTCGCCCGGGGCGCCCCGGTGCGTACTCGCGATCGACGACGAGTCCGTGGTTCTGGAGTCGCTCCGCGGGATGCTCGAACGTCTCGGGCATTCCGTTTTGACGGCGAACGACGGAGATGAAGCCATCGAGATCTTCACCAGGAAGAGGAAGATGATCGACATCGTCGTCCTCGACCTCGTCATGCCTCGCATGTCGGGGCGCGAGGTGCTGGAGCGCCTGCGCGCGCTGGACCGGAACCTACCGGTCATCCTGACCAGCGGCTACTCCGAAGAGCCGTTGGAAGACGTCATCGCGGGCGGTGGAGCGCGATGGATGCCGAAGCCCTTCCGTCAGTCCGACATCGCGGTGGCGATCGAAGAGCTGTCCGCGTCCGACCGCACGTGACTCCGCGGCGAAGCGACGCTACTCCGCGCGAAGAGCGGAAGCGGCCTCGACGCGCGTCGCCCAGCGAGCTGGCACCGCACAGGCCAATAGAGCGGTCACGAGAACGACGAGCACCACCACGGCGAAGGTGAGCGGATCGAGCGGCTCCACTTCGAACAGAAATCTGGAGAGCGCCCGCGTCGAGAGCGCGGCGGTGACGACGCCCACCGCGAGGCCGACGAGAACGGGGCCCATCCCCGAAACCATCACCAGTGCCACGACCGAGGCCGAGCGGGCGCCGAGAGCGACACGGATCCCAATCTCGCGCACCCGACGCGTGGTCGAGTAGTAGACGACGCCGAAAATGCCCACGCTCGCAAGGGCGAGCGCGATCGCGGCGGCGAGCGCGAGGAGAAAGAGCAGGAATCGCTCCCGGGCAACGGAAGAGGCGACGACGGCATCGAGAGAGGTCGCGTCGAAGAGCGGAACTCCCGGATCGAGCGCTCGCAGCTTCTCCCGGACGAGCGCGGTCAGTGCCGAAGGGTCCTTCTCGGCGCGAACGACGACGTACATCACCCTCGTCGGGTCCTGAAGTACCGGCGCGTAGAAGCTCGGTTTTTCCTCGAGGCTGAGCGCCTCGCGCCGAACGTTTCCCACGATGCCGACGATGGTGCGCCAGGTCGAGCCCGCATCCGGCACGCGATCGAACGCCACGCGTTTTCCGATGGGATCTTCGCCGGGAAAGTATTTCTCCGCCAGAGCCCGGTTGATGAGAACGACGGGAGCGGAGCCTTGACGGTCATCGAAATCGAAATCTCTTCCGCGGACGAGCGGCACTCCCATCGTCCGGAACCACCCGGGGGTGATCTCGCCGTGGCGAACGTCGGTCCCGAATCGGTCGGAGGGCCAGCCGTCAGCGGTGAAATCGCTCGACCATCTCTGGTTCCCGAAAGGCAGACGGCTGCTCAGGGCCGCCCCCTCGACTCCGGGAATGGCACGGACTGATTCGGTCAGATCCCGGTAGAGGTTTCCGATTCGCTCGTCCTCCTGATAGCGGGTCGCGGGGAGAGAGACGCGGGCGACGAGGACGTTGTCCGCGGAAAAACCGGGGTCGACGCTCGAGAGATGGGAGAGGGTGCGGACGAGGAGCCCGGCCCCCACGACGAGCGGGAGCGTCAGCGCCACTTCGGCGGCGACGAGGAGCTTCGAGGCTCGCGACGTTCGCCGCGACGATCCGCGAGACCCATCGGAGAGAACCGCGCCGGACTCGACGCTCGCTCCCCTCCACGCGGGAACGATGCCGAAGAGAAGTCCGCTAGCGACGCTTACCCCGAGCGCGAACAGAATCACCACGGGATCCACACCGACCTCCGACGTACGGGGGAGGTCTTCCGGGCTCAGAGCGAGCAGGGGACGGATGGCGGCGAGTCCGAGAACGAGCCCGAGCGCACCCCCTCCGGCGGCAAGGAGAAGGCTTTCGACCAGACCTTCGGCGATGAGCGCCCTCCGTCCACTTCCGAGCGCCTTCTTGATGCTGAGCTCGTTGCGCCGGCTCGCTCCCCGGGCCAGCAGCATGTTGGCGACGTTGGCGCAGGCGATGAGAAGCAGCAGGCCGGTCGCGGCCATGAGGATTTGGAGAGGCCGGGTCGTATCCCCCGTGATCCATTCTCGCAGGGGCGTGACCCCCGTTGCCCATCTTCCGGTTGGTGTCGGGGTACTCGGTCTCGAGGCGTGCGGCGATTGCCGCGAGCTCGGCCTCCGCTTCTTCACGGGAGACTCCGGCGGCGAGACGGCCAACGACCCTCATGCCGTGAGCGCGCCGGAACGAGACCTGTTGGCGGCGGCTCGGCTCCCAGGCGGTGGGAAGCCAGAGATCGATTCCCGCGAAAGGGTAGGCGAAACCCTCGGGCATCACGCCTACGACGCGTCGAGAAATTCCATCGAGCTCCACGGTACGACCCACGACGTCTTCGTTCGCGCCGAATCGGCGCTTCCAGAAAGCGTAGGAGAGCACGACGGAAGGTTCGCCTCCCGCCCAGGTGTCCGACTCGGAGAACACCCGGCCCGCAATCGGCGGGACCCCGAGCACGTCGAAGAAGTTCCCGGTGACGCGGTTGGCGTAGACGACGGAAGGCTCGCCGTTGTCCAGGTTGTCCAGGAAGACGCTCTCGTCGAGCCAATCGTCGTCTGCCGCCATGTCGTCGAAGCCATGAGCCCCGGCGCGCCAGTCGAGATAATTGGCGGCGGCCACCTGCGCGCGGTTCCATCCACGTTCGGAGTTCTTCTCCCAGACGGACACCAGTCGAGCCGGATCCCGGAAGGGGAGCGGTCGGAGAACGATGGCGTGGAATACCGTGAAGATGGCGATGCTCGCTCCGATTCCCAGAGCGAGAGCGCTCACCGCGACGAGGCAAAACGCCGGTTGGCGCCAGAGGCCGCGGGCAGCGATGCGGATATGGTGAAGGGCCATGTTCATCGGCATGGTGCTCTTTCCTCTTCCTCTTCGTCTTCCTCTTCGTCGTGCGTCCGCTGTCACCGTGGGTACGCGGAGCCGATGGACGCGGAGCCGCCATCGGACGCCGGCGCCGACGAGCCCGGCGCACTCTCGAGCCGCGACCCTCGCTCCGGCGAGAGCGCCCGTTTCATGCCGCGCCGAGCGCACACGCTCGAGAGCGACGTCGACGATCTCGTCGGCGTACCGATTCCTCGCCGGCTGGGGATAGGTACGCAGGAGAAAACGGAGAGTCGGCTCGAGCCATGCCATGGGATCACCGCTTTCTCAAGAGCGCCTCGAGCTGACGCGCCCCCACCAGATTTTTCCCTCTCGCCACTCCGAGAAGAGTGGCGAGGCGCCGGGTCTCGGCCGCCGCGACCTCACGGCCCAGGGAGGTGAGGCGGTAGTAACGCCGTCGACGGTCGGAAGACTTCTCTTCCTCAATCAATCCCTCCTGCTCGAGCCGCTCGATGGCGAGATAGAGCGTCCCGGTGCTCGAGGGGAAGGGCTCTCCCGTTGCTTCCTCGATGTTCTTGATGATGCCGTAGCCGTGGCGGGAGCCGTCGGCGAGCGCGACGAGAATCTGGAACGAAAGGGGGGTCAGCGGTAGCCGGTCGCCGATGGTTGTCATGGCTTGATGGGCAATATATTGATCATCAAGCTATGCCTCGTCAAGTGCTGTCGTCGTCCGGTGTGTACCAGTCGCGGTGAGGAGACCATTGGTGACACCGGAGGCACTGGGTCTCGAGCCACTCGCGCCCGCACGCGGGGCACCGTCCGTTCGTGTCGAACGTGTTCCACACGTGGAGACAAGTGCACATCCAGGTACTGTCCCGCTCCGGCTCCCAGCCGCAGCGAGGACAGCGGATGCGCGGTCCCCGTCGGCCGGTGATGGCATCCTTGTTCTGCTCGAAGATGCGCTCGCCCGCTGGCGGGTCGCTCCGCCGCGCCTCCATCGGATACGAAGCCATTCCCTATTGTACGGGCCCGTTCAACTCAATCCGGATGACGACAATCTGAGAGAGGAGAGCCCGAGCCTGACCGGGGTCCACCTTGCCGTCGGGGCCCAAGGTCAAGCCGTAGGCTCGGGCGTCGGCACGTCGGCCCTCGAGGAGCTTCACCAGAGTCGGAAGCTCGCGCTCGTCGCCCACGCTCGCCCGCGCCTTTCCATGGAACGTCCGTCCCGCGAGCCGGAGCTCGACGTCGGGCTTCTCCGCGAGGTTCCGCCACCAGACGCGGAATCTCTTCGTGAGCACGATGACGCTGTCGTCGTCACGATAGTACGTGACGGGAGTGGTGTAGGCCTTACCGGACCTTTTTCCGGTGACGGTAATGAGTGCGAGAGCCCGGCCCAGAAAGCGCTCGACGCCCGGTGTCTCCAGCAGCGCTTTCACCATGGCGTTGACCCACCGAGGCGGGGCCCATGTGGAAACGGAGATGGTTTCGGTCTCGGTTGCGGTGGTCATGTCTCCTAGCCCCACGAGGAGCAGGTCCAAAATACATGCCAACCCGAAACCCTCCGCAAAGTGGGGACAGGCACTACTTTCTGTGTCAGCTGCCACAACCCCTGAGTCTGAGCCCGCAGTCTCAGTACCCGACGACGAATTTCTGTACGCGCCGGCCGGTGGAAGCCTCGCCCACATAGAGGTTGCCGTGAGAATCGATGCTCATGCCGTGCGGCCGCAGGAACTGGCCGACCTGTCGCCCGCCACGGCCGAACTCTCCCACGACCTCCATGTCCTTCCGCCGGAGCGTCCAGACCTTGTGGTTCGTGCCGTCCGCCAGGTAGAGCCACTGCTGTTCCGGGTCGGGAGACAGCACGATGACGAACGCGGAGCCGGACGCCAGGGTACGCGGTGCGATGATCTTCTCCGCGACGAACGTCCCGTCGTGGTGGAAGACCTGAATGCGGTTGCCCCGACAATCGGCGACGTAGATGAGGCCGTCCTTCGAGCCGGTGATGCCGTGCACCGTCGAGAATTGCCGGGGAGGGGGGCCATCGGGGTCTCAATCGCCGAAGTCGTAGCTGTCGTCGGGTGGCTCGCCGTAGGCGCCCCAGTGTCGGAGGTACTTGCCGGTCTCGCCGTCGAAGACAATCACGCGACGATTCTTGTAGCCATCGGCGATATAAGCCTCGTTGGTCTCGGGGTCGACCCAAATCCCGGCCGGTCCGCCGAGAAGATGCGTATCGTTGCTCCCTCCCGTCTTGTCGTATTCCCCGATGGTCATGACGTGCTCGCCGTTTCGCCGGAATTTCATGACCCGGTGATGCATGTAGGTCCCGATCCACACGTAGTCGTTGTGGTCGACGAAGATTCCGTGAGGATTCCTGGGATAGACGGAAATGTCCTGAGAGGGCTCGCCCCAGCCCTGGACGACCTGTCCCTCCTGGTCGAATTCGATGACCGCGGGCGCCGGCGCGCAGCACGTGCCGATGGGCGGAACTTGAACCGCGGACGTCTCCTCCGGCGTCAGCGTTTCCGGAAGGTGCGTGACCCAGACGTGATCTTGCGAATCCACGAAGACGCCGGTTACCGATCCCAGAATCCACAGGTTGGGCATCTCGCGCGGCCACGTCGGGTCCACTGTGAAAGTAGGTACTCCGCCGGAGCTCGAAGGGGCCGCGACGGCATCCCCCTTGCTCTTGCCCGATTCGCACGCGCTCAGGAAGGTCGAGAGCACGGCAACCAGGGTCAATACCCATCTCGATGACGATGCAGATAGCTTCATTTTTCTTCTCCCGTCTGAGCCGTGGTGAGCGGAATGACCCAGCGCCGCCGAAGCCTATCAGATCCGGACGAGACGGTGAACGTTACGCCGGGGTTTCTCGTCATAAAAACAAAGGAGAGTGATCGGGGTGCTGCGCAACCTCGTTGGCGATGCCAGCTATGCGGTTCGGATGATGGTCCGCCGGCCGGGCATCACCGCGGTGGTGGTCCTCACGCTGGGGGTTGGAATCGGGGCGACCACGGCCATGTTCGGGACCGTGCGGGCCGCGTTGCTGAGTAGCCTTCCGTTCGAGGAGCCCGATCGGCTCGTGATGGGGAGGGCCACATTCGGCGGTAACGTCAATCCCTGGGTTTCCGGATACGACTATTACGACTACCGGGACGAGAGCACGTCGTTCGATTCGCTGGGTGCGTTCTTCTTCTCGGGCCGCGCGACCGTCCTTGGCGCGACCGAGCCGGAGCGAGTGGAAACGGCCTTCGCGACCTGGGAATTCTTCCGGACGCTGCGGGTCAAACCGGTCCTCGGCCGACTGTTCACTGCCGAAGAAAGCACCGCGGGTGCGGCGAACGTCCTGCTGATCAGCTACCGTTTCTGGGCGCACCGCTTCGCCGGCGCATCGGGAGCTGTCGGAACCACCCTCATCATCGATGGCACCCCCTATTCCGTCATCGGCGTGCTACCCGAAGGCTTTCACTTCATGCAGAACGCTGACATCTGGCGCCTGACCTATTACAACGGTCCTGGGGCCGAGGCCCGGCGTTGGCACAACCTGCTGCTCGTGGGACGGCTGAAGCCGGGAGTGACGCTCCAGCAGGCGCAGTCCGAAGTGGACGTCATCTCCCGTAACCTGGAGGCGCAGTACCCGGGGACCAACGAAGGCAAGGCGCTGCTGTTGACGCGTCTGCATGACGCCCTGGTCGAGAACGTGCGCGCGAGCCTGCTCATGCTCATGGGTACCGTTCTTCTAGTCCTGCTTCTGGCCTGCGCCAACGTCGCGGGACTTCTCCTGGCGCGGGGACAGTCGAGGCTCGGCGAGATGGCGATTCGATCCGCCATGGGCGCTTCCCGGACTCGCCTCGTGCGTCAGCTGTTGACGGAGAGCATCCTGATGGCGGCGCTGGGCGGCGTCGTCGGGACCGGCTTCGCCCTCGGTTTTCAGACCCTCCTCATCCGACTCCTGCCGATGGGTCCGATCGGGATCACGCGACCCGCCCTGGACGCTTCCTCGCTCCTCTTCGCTCTCGGCATTTCGTTCACGAGTGGAGTCCTGTTTGGCATGGTACCCGCTCTCCAGGGCACGGTGGTGAATCTCTCACTACAGCTCAAATCCGGCGCGAGGACTACCTGGGCCCACGAGAGCGCCTTGCTGCGCAGCGGGCTCGTCGTCGTCCAGGTGGCGGTCTCCGTGATGCTCCTGATCGGAGCAGGGCTCCTCATCCGAAGCCTGTCGCGACAGATGAACGTCGAGCTCGGTTTCGACCCGAACCACGTCTTGACGGCCGGCGTGTCGCTACCGGAGAACGACTACGCGGATCCGGTGAAGCGGATCGCGTTCTTCGACTCTCTGATCGAGAAGGTAAAGGCCCTGCCGGGAGTGGTCTCCGCGGGAATCGTCAACCGGCTCCCAATTCGCGATCCGTCCGGCAACATCTACCTCTACTCCGCCGACCAACCGCCCGACGAGTCCCAGGTATCGGACATGAATCGTTCTGCCGATTTCCGGTGCGTGACCCCGGGGTATCTCGAGACCATGGGGATTCCGCTTCTCACCGGCCGCGATATTGCCAGGACCGATGTCGAAGGATCTCCGGGTCATGTTGATCAGCAAGTCCCTGGCCGATCTGTTCTTTCCCGGGCAGAGCCCATTGGGGAAGAGGCTCATCGTCGACATGGGCGAAAAGGTCGTTCACGAAGTCGTGGGTGTCGTGGGAAATGCCCGCCTGAACCGGGTCCGGGCCGAGCCCTTCCATGCGATGTATATGTCGTACTATCAGGTACCGAGGAGTGCGATGCGGATCGCGATCAAGACCGCGAGTGACCCGGCGGTGGTGGTCGCGCCTCTCCGGGAAATTCTGCGTGCCAAGAGCCGGAACATAGCGCTGGCCGAGCCAGCGACGATGAACGCAATCCTCGACGACGCGATGTCAGACTATCGAATCGTCACTTCCTCGCTCGGTCTCTTCTCCACCATCGCATTGCTGCTCGCCATGGTCGGATTGTACGGGGTGCTCGCCTACTATGTGAGCCAGCGGTACCACGACATCGGCGTTCGACTGGCGCTCGGGGCCAGCCCTGGACAAGTTGCGACGCTGGTCGTGGCGCACGGGATGGGATTGGTCGTGGCCGGACTAGCGATGGGTCTAACGGGCTCCTTTTGGGCCACGCACCTCGTTCAGCAGCTTCTTTTCGGTGTGGAGCCCACCGATTCGGCCACGTTCCTCGTTGTGGCCCTGCTCTGCGGGTCCGTCGCTTTGATAGCCTGCCTGCTACCGGCCTGGCGCGCCACACGGGTGAATCCGTAGTCACCCTCCAATCGTCCTGAGCGGGTCCTCCGGCTTCAACGGACTTCGTCGGAGTCGACGGCGCCGTCGACGAGGCGGACGAGACGCCGGGCGCGCTCCATGACCCGGGGATCATGCGTTGAGAAAATGAAGGTCACACCGTGATCGAGATTCAACTTCTCCATGATGCCGAGGAGCTTGTCCGCGGTCTCCGAATCGACGTTGGCCGTCGGTTCGTCGGCGAGCACCACCGCCGGCTCGGGGGCGATGGCTCGCGCAATCGCCACCCGTTGCTGCTGTCCCCCGGAAAGCTCCGACGGCATCCGTTCTTCCATGCCCTCGAGGCCGACTTCCGCGAGCAGCGCCATGACGCGCTCGCGGCGTTCTCGAAGTCCACTCCCTGCGCCCAGAGCACGAGCTCCGCGTTCTTCGTACGCGCTGAGCACCGGCACGAGATTGTAGGCTTGAAAGACGAAGCCGATGCGGTCGCGCCGAACGAGGCTTCTGTCTCGGCGGCTCAGCTGACTCAGGTCTCTCCCCTCGACCATCACCCGCCCCGATGTCGGCCGATCGAGAGCGCCCACGATATTCAACATCGTCGTCTTGCCCGAACCGGACGGCCCGCACACGGCGGTGAACTCTCCCTTCTTCACGGTGAGCGTGAGCCCGCGCAGCGCGTGGACCTGGACCAGGCCTTGTTGATAGACGCGGGTGACGTCCTCGAGCAAAACGGCGGCATCGAGGTGTTCCGACATGAACGATTTCCTCAGACCAGTCGAATGGTCTCGACGGGATCCACGTGACCCGCTTTCCATGCGGGGTAGATACCGGAAAGGACGATAGCGAGAACGGCGAACAGGGCTATGATCGCGGCGTTTCCGGGAAAGATGCCCACCCGCATGGTCTCCGGCATGGCGACGCCGGCGACTTCCATGCTGCTGGTGCCTCCGAGGATCTTCGTGAGCTTGATCCCGGTCGACGCCAGGTACCAGTAAGGGCCGGCGGTCACCACAACCGACGCCGCGAGGCCGACGAGGGCGAGCCAGAAGCTTTCCAGCATCACGAGAGCGAAGAGCTTCCCCGAGGTGAAACCGATGGCGTTCATGATGCCGAATTCCCGCACCCGTTCCATGACGCTGATGAAGAGCGTATTGAAGATTCCGGCCGCGACGAGAACGGCGATGAGGACCTCCATGAACCGCGCACCGCCGACTTTCATGGCGATGAGCGCGGCGAGCTCGGGCCGGGAACGGTGCCAGGGAAGTGCGGCGACGCTCGAATCCGACCTGATTCTGTAGATTGGCGGCGACGAGGTCGCTCTGTCTTTCGTCGTCGATGAATACGGCCAGCTCGGTCGCTTCGTGGGGAGCGTAGCCGAGGAGATCACGAACGGCGTCGATGGGGAGAAGACAGAATCCTCCGTCGATGCCCGGTGCACCGGTCCTGATGATGCCGGAAACGCGAGCGAGCCCGGCGACAATCTCGCCATGGACGTCGGTCATGGTGTATACGACGCGATTTCCCATGCCCACGCCGAGATTTTCCGCGAATTTCTGGCCGAGGATGATGCCACGGTCGCGGCTCGTCGCGAACATTCCGCCTTCGACGAGCCCTTTCAGGACCGAGAGCGTCGTCTCGTCTTCTCGTTCGGGGTCGATGGCGATGAAGGAGGCGCCGAAGCTGTCGTTGGCGGTGGTGAGCATTGCCTGACCCGAGATTCTCTCGGCGACTCGGGTCACGTGCGCTTCGTGACTTGCGAGCACCATCAGATGGTCCGTGTCGTGGATCGTCAGCGTGAGCTTGGGAGAGTCCAGGTAGTCGGGGTGCTCGAGCGTGACGTGGCCCCCACTCAGCCGAGCGGCGAGATCGATGGTGTCGGCCCAGTTGCGATCCTGGAGGGCGGTGAAGAGCACCGCCAGGAACACTCCGAAGACGATCGAGGACAGTGTCAACAGCGTCCGCCGGCGATTGCGCCAGAGGTTCCGCCATGCCATGACCGCGAGGCTATTGCCTTTCATCGCCACACTCTATTGATGATGCATCGCCTCGATGGGAGTGCTGCGCGCGGCCTTGACCGCCGGGTAGAGCACCGCCAGAGACACCATGACGATGAGGGAGAGGACCGGTCCCCAGAACGTATACGGTGTCACGACCGCGTACCAAATCTGGTTGAACGCGACGCCCATCAGCGAAATCCCGCCGAGCGCTCCGGTGTCGATGCCGACGGTGGTGAGATACCAGAGCCCCGGGACGCTGAGCGCGAGACCTATCGAGACCGCGAGGGCCGTTTGAAGCGCGCTCTCCAGCACAATGATGCTGAACACGGTAGAGGGGCTCACGCCGATCGCCTTCAGCACGCCGAACTCGCGAATGCGCTCGAAGACCGCCATCAACATGCCGTTCAAAACGAGGATCGCGATCACGACGTAGACGACGTAGAACACGACCTGGACGATGCTTCTCGTCGAGTCCATGAGCGACGCCATCGTGGGCATCAGCTCGCGCCACGTTTTCACGTCGAGCTCCGGAGCGACGTCGCGTACCGCGGCGACGACGTCTTCGAGCCGCTGATCAGCAGTCCGGCGCACGATGATTTCGTGAGCGCCCGCAGGCAACCGGAAGAAATCGCGAAAGGCTCCCTCGGTGAGGAAGACCCCCGCGCGGTCGGTGCTGTCCCCCACGCTCTGCAGGACGCCCCGGACCTGGAACAGGTCGTTCGCCATGCTCCCATCGGCCGCCTGGCTCAAGAGAACGAGCTCGTTCCCGGGGCCGACGTTCAGCGTCCGCGCCAGCCGGCGTCCGAGCACGACGCCTTTGGGATCGGCGGGGTCGAGCCAGCGGCCGCGGCCGACATGATCGCCGATCTTGCTGACCGTCTCGTCCCGCTCGACGTCCACGCCTCGGAACGACGCCCCCGCCGAGGAATCTCCCGCCGCTATCAACCCGCCTCCGAGAAGGCGCGCCGTCGCCCGACAGCCCCGCTGTTCGAGCCGGCGGAGGATATCCTCAGAGCTCTCGATGCGGGTGTAGATCGAGGGCCGGCTCAGATAATGCCGTGCATGGATCTGGACGTCGCCCACTTCGAGATCGAGGATGTTGCCCTCCATGTTCCGCAGGTATCCTTCCAGAAGCCCGGTGTAGAGGATCAGGACGAAGAGCGCGAGCGTCATCGCCGCCACGGTGACGACGGTGCGCCGACCGTGACGCCAGAGGTTTCTCCAGGCCATCTTGAGAATGCCCATGGCTACGGCTCGAACGCGCGGTAGGCGACGAGGCGCCAGTGTCTCCCCTCGCGAGTCCGGAGGAGGCCGAGGACGGCGCTCGCCTGTCTCTTGAATCGGAACAGGACTCCATAGAAGCGAGCGCCGGTGGGGGCGTCCGGCTTCTGCCCGCATGAATAGCTGGTTGCCTCTTCCTCGGACATCGGGAACAGGCTGAAGTCCGAATCGAATGTTTGTCGGAGGACGACGCGAGTCGGGGCCCGGGGCAGCTCCGGCCAGAGTCTCATCGTCTTCTCGTCGCGCTCGTCCTCGATGACTTCCGCTCGCGTCCTGGGCTGGCCATCTGCAATCGATGCCCACGACAAGAGCACGGATACGAGAGCCACGGATCCGGCCCGCATCGTCCACCTCACTCAGTGTTTTCGGGGCCTGATTTTATCGCACCGCTCACGGATGGTGAAAAGCCGGAGGAGAACCGGCTCCCAATCGAACGCAAGGACGAGGACCTCAGCGTCATCATGCGCCTCTGTGCGCCGGACCTGGGCGGTTCAAAGTCTGGACGTCACCGAAGGCGGAGAAACTCCAGTGACGGGAGACTCCGAGGATCGTCATCGAGTCGACTTTCCTTACAGTTGGCGAAATGCTGCGGAATCCAAGTTATCTGTCTGAGATCAGGAGACTTCGCGACATTGATTCTTTCCCTTTTCATCCCCGTGTAAGAACGACTGACAGATCCGGCCCGTCCGGCTGCTGCTCGTAATCGCCGCCGGCCTGGTTGTCGCCCTGCGCGGCCGTCGCCAGCCCACTAGTTCGGCCAGGGGTGTACGTGCGGTCACCGCGTCGTGGGGCCAATCGTGAGGTTGAGCCGTCGAATCGCCAGCGTTGCCGCTTCCAGCTTTGCCGTCACCACGAACAAGACCTGACGCAGGTAACCCTCGCTCTCGACCCGCATCTCTTCGAGCCGTCTCGAGCTCTCGGGCGCCGGGCTCCCGCCCTCGAACGAGCGATGGAGATCGTAGACGTCGGGATCCACGGGGCGCGGATTCTGGTGATACTCGGAGGACCAGTCGGAGGCTCCGAAGTCGTAGAGACGCTCCCTCCGGTAGGCGGAAAACGAGAAGCGTTTTCCCCAGCCCATCGTGGATGCATCTTCCAGAGCCTTCGCGGCGCCAGCGGAATCTCCGCGCTCCGCTGCGGACAGCGCCTCGGATAGAGCCACGATGTCGTCGACATAGGGCGTCGTCTGCAGGACCGCTTTTTCCGAGCTGAGAGAGAGAAGCCAGGGGACGACCGCTTTCCGGATCGACATCAGAGCAAGATTCACCGTCCGCGCCGTCTCACCATGCAGGTCGCCGAACCGCGATTCGAGCTCGCTCGCCTGCTTCTGGAGCTCTTCCGCCGCCCCCGCGGCCGCGTGAAGCTCGGGCGAGAGGCTTCCTTCCGGCATTCGCTCACGATCTCGCTCGAGCTCGCCCGCGGCCCAGCGGCCGACCTCGCTCAGGTGAACGGGCACAACCTCAGCCCGTTCGCTCCGCAGGATTCCGAGCGCGGCGAGCTTCAGGTCGAACGCGAGATTGCCGAACCGTTCGGGGGCGAAAACGTCGAACTGGGTGTGGTAGTAGGGCGAGAAGGACTGGGGCCCCTCGTAGGCTCCGTGGGCCGGAAACCAGAGGAGGTACGACGACGCCCCTCCACCGACCGCGCCCAGGTTCCACGCGTCGACCCAGTCGGTGACGCCTTCGACCACCTTCACACGTGAATCCAGGCCGAGATCGCGAAGGAGTCTTTCCTGGAACGGAATCTGATCGAGAGTGGCGTGGAGATAGCCCTTCTCCGCCGGCCAACCGGCGCCATCGACGTTGAACGAATAGGCCAGCCGCTCCGTGATCTCCGGGTGTCTCTTCACGAATGCGTAGGAACCGGTCAGCCAATCGAAGGCGGCGTCGACCCCGCCCGTCTCCTCGCTTCCGAACGAGACGAAAAGAAGGCTGCGGCGAGGAGGACCGGCGAGCGAGAACACCCGCGCGAGCTCGAGCACGACGGCGACGCCGACGGCGTTGTCCTGCGCCGCGTGGTACCACCAATCGTGATGAGCGGAGACGACAATCCACTCGTCGGGGAGCTCCTTTCCTCGAAGAACTCCGAGGACGTTCTCGGACGTTCCCGGAGCGCGGTCCACACGGTTCTCGAGGCTCACCTGGACCGGTCCCTTGGCCAGACTCTCCTTCAGCCACTGAGCGTCCTCGACGGAGATCGAGACCCCGGGAACGAGATCGTGCCCGATGACCGTGTTCTGCTTGCGTGCTTCTGGAAGCGATTTTCCGGGATAGTCGTAGACGAGGATGGCCGCGGCGCCTCTCTCCGCCGCCTGGGTGATGAGAAATCCAGGCCACGTCGTCCAGCGCGCGAGGACCACCTTGCCTTCGACGTTGCCCACCCGCTCGTAATCGGAGTCGAAGCCCTCTCCCACGTCGACGAGCTCCGTGTGAAGCGTCGTGCCGTCCTCGTCGTTGCCCTTCCGATAGCGGAGGCCGTCCCGACTTCCCCAGGTTCCGCCCGACGAGTGCAGGGTGATGGCCGGAATCCGCTTCCCATCGACCTCGAGGTCCACTTCGCCGTAACGGTAGGCACGAACGGGAAAGCTCTCCCGCGTCACCTCGAGGCCGATCGACGCCATCCGCGACGCAATCGCATCCGCCAGCTTCTGCTCGTCGGGACTCCCGGAGATCGCACTTCCCGCGCCGGCTCCGGAGTCGTTCTCCACCACCTCTTCCGACAAGATCCGTGTCGTTTCCAGGGTGCGTGCGACTTCTAGTCGCTCGAGGGTTGCGTTCTCCTCGTCCCGGATCTGTGCCCACGCGGGGGTCGAGACCACGAGCGCCGACATCAGCAGGGCTCGTCTCGAAGCCGTCGTCATGGGCCCATGTCTCGGGCCGCAGGGATCACGTCCCTCGCGAACCGTTCCAGAGGAGCAATCTCGTGCGCGTCGGGGAAGTTGAAGATCATGTGTTGGATTCCGAGCTCCGCCCCCTTGTGACAGGCGGCGAGGATCTCGTCGGTCGTCATCTTCGGAGAAATGGTTCCGAGCGTCGTCTTCTCAATCTCGTCGTAGTCGCGCCCCGCCTCGTCGCAGTGGCGCCGGAGCACGTCCAGCTTGTGCCCGATGACGTCCCAACCCAGGTGAAGAAAGAGGTTGCAGGCGTCGCCGTAGCGCGCGACGAGCCTTAGAGTCTTCTTCTCGCCGAGTCCGCCGATGAGGATGGGTGGATGCGGACGGGTGAGGGGCTGGGGAACCGTGAGCGACTCGGCGAGACGATAGTGCTTGCCTTCGAACGGACCGACGTTGCCGGACCACATCTGATGCGCGATCCGGAGCGTCTCCTCGAGCTGCTCGAAGCGGACTCTCGTCTCCGGAAACGGCACTCCCAGCCCACGGGCCTCGCGCTCGAACCACGCCGCCCCGATCCCGAAGTAGCTGCGGCCCCCGGAAAGAACGTCGATGGTCGTCATCGTCTTCACGAGAATCCCGGGATAGCGGTAAACGACGCCGGTCACCAGCGTTCCGAGCGCGATCCGCTCCGTCACTCCCGCGAGATAGCCGAGGGTCGAGTAGGCCTCGAGCATTTCCATCTCCGGAGGACCCACGTACTCGATCTGGAAGAAATGGTCCATCACCCAGAGGCTTTCGAAGCCTCCCCGCTCCACCGTCTCCGCGATCGTCTTCAGCGTCTCTCGAATGGGGCGGCCACCGTAGGTGAATTTTGGAATCTGCAGTCCAACTCTCATGGCGGATGTCTCCTCTCCGGATGACGGAATCGTACCGCGGACGAGGAACGGGGGACAGGTGCCCATTGACCGGCACGCGGGAGGGAGACGTCGAGTGGACCGAGATAGAGCCAGTACCAGGGGCACCAGACGAATGCGAGCTGCCACGGCATGGGAAGCAGGAACATGACCGCGGGCACGATTCCGACGGCGTCCGCTGCGCGACGCCTTGCCCGACGGAGGATTGCGGCTGTTTTTGGTGTCTTCAGTTGAGAGGCCGACATACGGGGAGTCGCAACGTTCTCGATGCTGGAGCCGCCGATGGAGACGGTGGAATGCTTACCGTGGATAAAATGGGGTCGAGGAGGCGACATGACGAACGCAAGGGGCATCGCGGACCATTGGGGCAGGGGCGACGTCTACGCGTTGATCGTAGCCGCCCTGGACAAGACGGGAAAAGCGCTGGATGGCTTGACGGTGGAGGATCTGGCGCCCATCGACCATTTTCACGCGCGAGGGTTTCCCGCGACTGTCGACCTCGCGGATCGACTGCCGATCCAGCCCGGCCAGAACATCGTCGACATCGGCTGCGGGCTGGGCGGCCCTGCCCGCTACATGGCGAAACGGTTCCGGTGCCACGTGAGCGGCCTCGACATCACCGAGCCGTTCGTCGAAGCGGCCAGAAAGCTGACGGCGCTCCTGCGAATGGAGTCAGAGGTGAACATAGACCGGGGCGACGGTCAGCGCCTGCCGTATCCGGATTCCTCCTTCGATGGCGCCTACACCCAACACGCAACCATGAACGTGGCGGATCGTCCGGCCTTCTTTGCCGAGGCCTATCGAGTACTGAAGCCCGGGGCTTTCTTCGCGCTAACCGAGCACGGCCTGGGTCCGAAGGTCGAGCTCCACTATCCGGTGCCATGGTCGATGGACGGAGCCGGCTCCTATCTGGTCACGCCATCCGAGACCCGAGCGATCCTCGAAAAGACCGGCTTCGAGTCCATCGTCATCGAGGATACCGGTCCCAAGTATCTCGCCGCCTACCGAGCTGCCATCGAGAGAGCGGAGAAGGGGGCCATGCCGCCGCTCGGAGTCCACATTCTCATGGGCGAGACAGCCTTGGAGAAAACGGGTAACTCGGCGCGTAACATAGAGGAGGGTCGCACGCACCCGATACAGCTCCTCTGCCGCAAGCCCCGACGATGACTTCGGTGGCCTATGAGAAACGCGCATAGGCACGACATGAGGACTGACATCCCGGTTACCGTACTCGGCGCAATCCATCTCGGTGTCGTCGTCTGGCACGGCGACGCGCACAAGGCACTCGCGATCGCGCTCCCGCCCGAAGAGAACGCATTCGTCCTCGTCGTGATCGTCGTCGCGCCAGTCGTCGCCGCGTCGCTCCTCTGGACCAAGCCACGCTTGTGGATGTTCTTCCGATCCATGGTCGGTGCCTTTGTCTTCGGTGGCTATCACCATTACGTCCTCGCGTCCTACCATCGGCACCAGGGGTGTCGTGAAATCTTACATGCCCTCGGGGGGGTGCACCGGGTTCTACCGAGCCGGTCACATTCCACTGCGTTTACAGGAGTTGCTTTGGCTCAGTGCGAGAAGGACATCATGAGGACTTACGAGGGAATGGGAACCGGGACCTAGTGTCGTTGTCGGAAAATCTTACAATCGTGACGAAGCCTGATTAGCCAAACCCTTGCGAACCTTGGGTTTGGCGGCTGGCGTCGTTATTGCACCGTTCGCATCCCGTTGGTCAAGAGGAGACATCATAATGACTCACCTAAGAACGACGCTTCCAATCGGGATACTTGCATTTTGCATGGCCGCTGCCTCTCCGGCCATGGCCGGTCCCATCCTCATCACCGGGCACGACCCCGATTTTCACGCCCCGAGCAGTTCCGGAGCCCAAAACCTGTTGAATGCAGGATTGAGCTTCGTCACCGGGGGCGCCTATACGGACTCGGCGACCAAGTTCCTGTGGGTGGAGAGTTTCCTGGCCCCCACCGCAGGACATCGAGTGGGAGAGCAGGGCCTCACCGCCATCGGTCTCAACGAGGGGACTGAGTTCGATTGGGTCGACGCGACAGGTTTTGCGAGCGTGAATCTTTCGAACTACGAGGCCATCGCGATCGCGTCTTCGTTCGGGGGGATGCTAACCCAGGCGGAGCTCGACGCCCTCATCGCACGGAAGACGGACCTCGCTGATTTTGTCAACGCCGGGGGCGGTCTTCTCGCCCTCGCCGAGTGCTCTCCCGAAAGCGGTTTCTGCCGCTCGGACACGCTCGGATCGAATCCCGCTCTTTTCGGGTTTCTTCCCGTCACCGTGACGTCCGTCGCTACCACCGCGCCCTACGCGCTGACTGCGGCCGGTGCCGCCATGTTCCCCTCGTTGACGAACAGCGACATGAACGACCCGACCCACAACTCGTTCGGCGCCGTCGGCGGCCTTACGATCGTGGACACGGACTTCCAGGGCGTCGCCACCACCCTCGCGGGCAACGTCCATATCACCGACGGCGGTTTCGCTCCCGAGCCGGGCTCGATGAGTCTGCTGGCGCTCGGTCTGCTGGGTCTCGCGGGGTTGAGGCGGGCCCGGCGAAGACCGTAGGCTTACGGTCGCTTCGTCTTATTTTCACCGGCGTCACAGGCTCGAATCGGTAGTCGAGAGCGCGACGCACCTCGTCGAGTCTGGCTGGATGCTCTCGCGGTCGGGGGTGCCGAGGTTTACGACGCCGTAGCGGCTCTCGAAATCATCGAGGGAATCGTCCTGCGAGCATTCCGGCCAAACGAGGGTGCTTCATACCGACCACGTACCGGCGCAATCCACGAGCCACCTCGCTGTATCAGATCCTCGTCGACGGGTCGCCCGCGAAAGCGCCGAGCAAACCGAGGTAGAGCCAGTACCAGGGGCACCAGACGAAGGCAAGCTGCCATAGGCTTTCGTGCTATTTGATGCGCCCGCCCGTCGGTCCAACTATCGGTCGGAAAGGACGGCGACGGCTCCTCTCGATTACGAGGTCGACCCTTTAACCTGTCCCAGATGCGATTCCTCGATGAAGCTCCGCTCGCCGGTACACCAAACTGAGCGCTTCCCCTCGAAGCTGCGCTACCCGTTTGCCGGCGTGCGCATCCCTTCCACGAATACCTTCTTCACCACCCACCAGACTCTAGCTAGTGGGCTGTAACAGCTATTTCGCGCCAAAATCGCGGGCCCTTTTGCGCGCTGGCGGCGTTGCAATTCCTCGAAATATCCAGATATGTCGTCGTCATCGCGCCTTGCCAGCACACAAAATGACCTCGCGATTTGCGCACCAAATAGCTGTTACAGCCCGCTAGCTCCCCAGTGCCAGAATTTCAGGAACCCGCAGGGGACTACGCCACCGCGCATCAATCTGCGCAGAGAGCCGACCTCCGCTGGCCGACGGACTCGGGCGATGCTCAGGAAATGGAGCGCTTGGCGCGCTGTCTCGCGAAGCGTGCTGCCGCGAAATGCGTCAAGGGAGACGGGAAGCGGACCGTTTTCTTGTTCTAGTGGCAAGCAACCCTGCCAGCCCGAAGCCGAAGAGCAGAAGTGTGGAGGGTTCCGGGACAGCGGCCAAGGGCTTCCCAGTATCTACGTCTACGATCCGCCCCTGATTGTCAAACTCAAGGCCGCCGGTGAGTTTGCCGGTGAAAGGCGGGGAATTGATATCGATCGTGTTGGTATCCATCGTCACCGCCCCAGTTTGCGCAAGGGCCCTGCCGTTGTGAATTGTTGCGGTGGTGTCGAGAGTGATGCTCGTGAGCGCCAGGATACTTCCCTCGAAATCCGTGCTGGTTCCGAGAGTCGCCGAGCTGCCGACTTGCCAGAACAAACCGCCGCCGGTACTGCCGTCCGCACCGGCGTTGACGATGGTTACTGCCGAGCCACTGGCGGTCGTGAGCATGCTGCCGATCTGAAACACCCAGAACGGGTTGTCATTGCCCTCGGCGTCGAGCGTCAGGGTCCCCGTCAATTGAGCCGAGCTCGCGAAAAAATAGATACCCGACGTCAGCGTCAGCCCACCTAGATCCGTACCCGTCAACACGGTAGTCGGCAACAGATTTTTCAGAGCGTTGTACGCCGTGGTGTTGTCAATCTGAGCCTGCTCCGCGACCCCATCAGTCAGGTGTTCCACTCCAGTTTGGGTGACGGTCGCCGAGCCAGTGTACGAAGTGCCTGGATAGAGACCCAAGTCTCCGGTGATGGTCGTTGCGCCGGTATTGGTCACCGTCGAGGCGCCCAGGACCGCGAAACCTTCCGCCGTCCCCAGTATTGGCGTGGCCAGCGCCTGGATGGGACCGCAAATGAGTGCGACGAACAAAGGTACTGCCAGTTTCATGGTGTTCATGTGCCTTCTCCTGTTGGGCGCTGCTTTGCCCAGACCGCTTCACGCACCTCGGCTGGCCCCAGGAAAACAATTGCCTCGAGTGGTGGCGAACATAGCCAAACGCGGCACATTTCGCAGTTCTACTCGGATGATCGTGCATAAACGATGCCATGAGTGGCCGAACGTTACGGTTCAAATGCTTAGGTGGGCGATGGGGGCGCTATCCAAAGACGGTGTGTAAGGAATGCTGACAAAGAAAAACAGCATCTGCCCGATTGTTGTCGGGCTACACCGCGTAGCGGTATTAGTTCATTGGACTTCGCGTTCAGGTTGGCTGAATCACCGCGACTGTAACTTTCGCCGACGGCAACTGGGGCGATGCAGGCTTCGAGGGCGTCCGGCAGACGATTTTCTCTTCGACATCGGGAGGCAAGGAGGTCGTCATCACCATGGAGGCTCGACGGTTCGACTCCCTTCCGAGAACGCCGCCGCCCCGCGGCCAGAGGCGATTTTCTGGTTCGACGAGCCAACGCGTTCCCGCTCAAGCCGGAAGCCAGTGCGGCGGATGGCGCGCACGTTCCATTGGTCGGGGGCACTACGCGATGGGGGTCAGGGGAATCTTCGGAAGCCTTGGCTGGCTCTCACCCGCCTCTGCGGCAATCCCGTGTTATGCCCTTGCTAATGGCTGCGTGAGTCAGAGACGTTGGTAGCGGCGCGCGAGCGTCGCCGTCGCCGCGAGACAAAGCGCGACGGGGACCGCGACCCACGCCGCGTCGGGAAATCCTGGCCAGAAGACGAGGGACAGCGTCGATGGGTCGCCCGCGAAAGCGTCGAGCAAACCGAGGTAGAGCCAGTACCAGGGGCACCAGACGAAGGCGAGCTGCCACGGCATGGGCAGCAGGAACGCGACCACGGGCACGACCCCGACGGCGCTCACCATCTTCGAGACCGCCATCCCCTCCACCTCGTTGGAAGCGAAGGCTCCGAGCGCGAGCATCGTCACGGAGCTGGTGAGAGAAGACGCGAGCACCATGGCGACGAACAGGGGCCGGTCCGCGACCGGACCGCCGTACAGAAAGGCCGCGGAGAAGCTCGAAGCGCAGGAGAGAAGCGTCGTCGTTCCGACGAGGTACAAGAGCCAGTGACGCGGTGAGAGCGGAAGCACCCGCAGGAGAAGCCATGTCCCCTGCTCGCGTTCCTCGATGAGCGCGAAGCCGAGAACCGTCCCCAGGAGAATGGGCGACAGGAGAACGACCAGGGGTGCCAGATAGAGGGCGGCATCGGGAAACGGAATCAAGCGCGCGCCGAAGCGCAGGATCAACGCCACCAGGAGCGGAACGAGAGTGAGCGTCAGAAGAAAGCTGTCCCGGTAGACGACGCGAGCGTCCTTGAGGGCAAGCGCTGTCCAGGCTTTCAAGGCTCGAAGTCCATGCGCTCGACGACCCGGCGCGTAAAGACTCGTTCTGCCCAGAGGAGGCCGAGAGCGGAGAAGACGGCAAGCTCCAGGACCATCGCGAGGTAAGAGCCCGTCGTCACCTCCGATCGGGCGAGTGCCGCGAACGAGAACAAAGACGCGTCCCAGGGAAGCCAGACGAAGATCGCCCGCGGTGTGAGCCCGAAATAGGACAAAAAGGGCAGGTGAAAAAGGGCGGAGACGGGAATCGAGACGACGAGGAATCGGGTGAACGCGGAAACGTACGAGGAAAGGATCACGCCAGCCGAGCCCGCGACGACGGTCGTGAGACAAAGAGGCGGCAGGAGGAGCGCGAGCCTTTCGTCGAAGCCAACCGTTCCGCCGAAGACGATCGCGCCCGCCGCCGCCGCGACGAGACCGGGGGCCATGACCATCGCCGCGACCTGCTCGCGGATCTCGAGCGGAGTTACCGCGAGGGCGGTGGAGCTTCTTTCCTCTCGCTCGAGGAATCGCTCGGCGGCGACGAGATAGAGACCCAGCGTTCCGTACTCGCCCAGGAGAACGGCGGGCACCACGATCGGGATCCACTCGGGGGGAAGCACGAACCTAACCGCGACGACGCTGAGAACAGCGAGCGCGACGTATACCTGAACGAAGCCGGAGCGGTATTGGATCGCGAGGAGCAGCTTCACCGCGCTCGCCCACCGCGCGAAGCCCCTCATCTCAGTCCAGGAGTTCGCGGCCCGTGACCTCGAGGAAGACGTCCTCGAGGGAGGGCTCGAGCGTATGAATCGTCTCGACTTCGTGATCGCGAACGAGCTCGAGAAACATGTCTTTTTCCCGCTCGTCGTCGAGCTCGAAATCGCGGCGAACGATCCGAGCGCCGTCGCGCAGCTCCACCCGCACCGCTCGCCTCCAATGCGCGAGCTTCAAGCCCCGGGGGGAATCGATCGCGGCGATGCGCCCGCCGACGAGAAAGGCGATCCGGTCGCAGAGCTCGTCGGCGACGCTCATGTC
This sequence comes from uncultured Acidobacteriota bacterium, assembly GCA_963815675.1. Lineage (GTDB taxonomy): Bacteria > Acidobacteriota > Vicinamibacteria > Marinacidobacterales > SMYC01 > CAWFHP01. Next base: position 315,082 of record CAWFHP010000004.1, read on the forward strand.
GTGGGTGGTCAGAAAGACGGTGGTTCCCCGCGAGGCGCGCTCGCGGATGATTTTTCGGATCAGGACGGCGTGGCGGGGATCCTGCCCCGTCGTGGGCTCGTCGAGAAACCAGAGCCGGGGGCGATTGAGAAGCGAGCGACCGAGGACGAGCCTCATCTGCATGCCCTTGGACCACTGGCCGACGGGACGCGGATCCGCCGCCGGAAGATCGAGCCGCTCCAGGAGATCGCGAGGCGAGTCGGTCTCGACGTCGAAGAACTTCCGGTAGAACTCGAGGTTCTCCTCGGCAGTCAGCTTCCGATAGAGATTGGGAAACTCGAAGCTCACGCCGATGTCGTTGTAGTAGGACCGGTCCTGCCGCGCGAGGTCGCGGCCGAAGACCTCGACCGCTCCCTCGTATCCGCGCAGGATTCGGGTCAAGAGCTTCTGAGTCGTGCTCTTTCCCGCGCCGTTCGGCCCGAGAAACCCGAAGATCTCGCCCTTCAGGATCTCGAAGTCGAGATCCTGGAGCACAGGGACCTCGCGAGACGGATAGGTGAAGCCGAGACCCTGCGCCCTGAGGATCACGTTCCTCAATGCTCGCCTCGCTCTTCGCGCTCCCCGCGCGGGGCCCGAGAAGGCTCAGCTCCCGAGCAGAGCCCGGATTTGCTTGACGGCGGCGTCGACCTTCATGTCGAACAGTCGCTTGCCGAGCTCGGGGGTCGAAGGGCGCGGATCGCCGACGACGCCGTTGTTGACCTTCATCTGGGAGGGGTCGGGGCGCTCGCCCGGCGGCGGCACGGGATCGCCGGCGACAATCTGATCCTTTCGGATCCACTCGTCTCCGCCGAGGTACATCATCAAAGAAGTGTCGGGAATCCCGCCGTGAGCGCTCGCCGGGTATCCTTCTTTTTTCAACCATTCGTCGAACTCGGCGTTGGCCTTCTTGTAGACGTCGCCGCAGAAGTAGACGTGGGCGCCCTTGGGAGCGTACTTGGCGTCGAGGCGGGTGGCGAGCTCTCCGAGCTCCTTTTGTCCACCGCCGTGATCTCCCATGAGGACGACGGTCTTGAAACCATCGGTTACGAGGCTATCGACCACCGCCGCGTTCACCTCGGTGAAAAGCTCGGGGGGAAGACTGACGCTTCCGGGAAGCAAGGGGTCGACCCCGGTGGGGGAAAAAGGCAGTACCGGCGCGACGAGCGCGTTTCCCAGCTTCTCCGCGATGGCGGCGGCCGTCCTTCTGCCCATCAACGTGTGCCCTCCGAGGACGGCATGGGGTCCACGCTGCTCGGTACCGCCGTTGTAGACGAGGGCCACCGTCTTTCCTTCCTGGTGGATCGCGCGATACACCTCGGGATGAGTCATCATCTCGATCTCCACCGTCGCGCCGGCAGCGGAGCCCCAGGAAGAAAGCAGCATGGCGAAACCTGTCAGTGCGATTGTTCTCATGATCCCTCCGTCATCGAGCTTTTTGTTGGAGAGCGCTCCACTCCGAAAGCGTTTCCGCGAGCGCGCGTTCTCGTTCTGCCACGGCGTCGATCGTTTGTGAGGTGGGGACAGCGTCCACATCCTCGACGATCTCGTAGAGCGTTTGAAGCTCGTGGTTGAGCTGAGCGAGCTTCGCCTCGAGCTTCGAATCCATCTTCGTCGACCGCCGGGCTCGGGGGCTCGGCGCGCAGACGGCGAACCGCCATCAGAGCATCGAAGTCCTGCCGCAGCAGGTCATAGAGCTTCATCGACAGATCGAACTGGAGCTGGATGTCGGCGGGAGGCGTCTTCACCCGCGGGTCCATGGCGACGGTGAAGACCTGGCTCTCGGTCTCCCCGTTCACCGTAAGCTTCGCGACGTAGCGTCCCGGGACGGCCCATGGCCCGAAGGGCTCGAACGGAGTGTCGTGAGGAATGGCGGAGATCGGATAGCGGAAACGAAGGACGCTCGGCCGCGGGTAGTGAAGGTCCCAAACGAATCGATGGAGGCCTGCTCTTGCCGACAAGACCTGCGGAGGCCGCGGCCAGTAGGAGGGTACGTTCTGTCCCTCGAGGGGCGGCTCGGAAGCATCGGTCGACGCGAAGCGGCGCACGAGATCTCCTCGCTCGGTCGTGATCTCCAGTGTGACCGGTCCCGAGGCGTCCGACTTCAGGTAGTAATCGATGAGGGCCCCGTCCGGCGGGTTCTGGCCCGCGGGCTCGTCGGGAGGAAGGGGAGTGTCGGTGTACTTGCTCCACCGAAACCTCCACGCGCGCTCGGGCGCGAACAAGAAGGCGTCGCGCGCCACCGCCGCCGCCGTCAACTGCCGGAGCGGCGTGATGTCGTCGAGAATCCAGATGCCGCGTCCGTGGGTCCCGACGACGAGATCGTCGTCTTTGATCACCAGGTCGCGAATCGATGTCGCCGGCATGTTTCCGCGCAACGTTTGCCAGTGGTCGCCGTCGTCGAACGAAACGTAGACCGCCTGCTCGGTACCGGCGAAAAGGAGCCCCTTGCGCTCCGGGTCTTCGCGGACGACGTTGACGATTCCCCCGTCGGGAATGCCGTCGGTCACGTGAGTCCAGCTCCTCCCGAAGTCCCGGGTGCGATAGATGTGCGGCCGGAGATCGTCGAGGCGCAAAGTGTTGATCGCGGCGTAGACGGCGCCGGCGTCGGAGTGCGACGCGTCCATGAGAGAAACTTTCGCCCAGGCGGTGACGCCCGGCGGAGTCACGTCGGTCCAGCTCCTCCCGCCGTCCCGGGTGACGTGGATGAGGCCATCGTCGGTTCCGGTCCAGATGACGTTCGGGTCGACGTACGAAGGAGCGATGGTGTAGATGACCCCGCGCCTCGATACTCTGGCCGCATCGGTGCCGCGATACTTCCCTACCGTCTCCGGTACCTCCCAGGTCTCCCGCGAGAGATCGGGGCTGATCCGATCCCAGCTCGCTCCACCGTTCGTCGTCTGCCAGAGGGTGTTGGAGGCGAAGTAGAGCCGGTGCGGGTCGAGGGGAGAGAACAGGATCGGCATCGTTCGCACGACGCGGTAGTCCCCGTCGCGGAGGGGACGGGGCGAGACGTTCTGGACCTGGTCGGTGCGGCGATCGTATCGAGTGACCTTCCCGCCGTAGACGACGTCGGGGTCGAGAGGGTCAGGGGCGGCGTAGCCGTACTCCTCGATACCCACGGGGTGCCATTCGCGAAACGTGATTTGCCCGTCGTCGCCCCGGCTCTGGATGCAGACCGAGCCGCTTTCCTGCTGTCCGCCGCAGACGCGATACGGAAAGGCGTTGTCCGCCGTGACGTGATAGAGCTGCGCCGTGGGCTGGTTGTACCAGGAGCTCCAGGTTTCGCCTCCGTTCACGGTGACAATCGCGCCCTGATCGGCGGCGATCAGCATGATGTCGGGATCGCGCGGGTTGATCCAGATACGGTGATAATCGTCTCCACCGGGAGCGCCCCGGATCTCGTCGAAATGCTTCCCTCCGTCCGTCGATTTCCACACCACGATGCTGGCGGTGAAGACGATGTCGGGGTTGCTCGGATGGACCTTCACTTCCGCGAAGTCGGAGCCGCGCTGGGTGACGCGCGGGTCGTCGTTCACTCGAGACCAGTTTTCTCCGGCGTCGTCCGATCGATAGAGACCGCCGTTCGTCCGCGCGTCCACGGTGGCGAAGAGGCGCCGTGGATTGGATGGAGCGACGGTAATGCCGATCCGGCCGAGGCCGTCGTCGGCGAACGTCGGAAGCCCGTTGTCGATCGGCTTCCAGTGGTCGCCTCCATCGGTAGACTTGAAGACACCGCTACCCGGTCCTGAGAACTCGCCGTTCTCCCATGGACCCTGGCGCGCTTCCCACAGCACGGCATAGACGGTGCGAGCGTTTTTCGGATCGAGGACCACGTCGACCGCCCCGGTGTTCTCGTCCTTGTAGAGGACCTTCTGGAAGCTCTTCCCGCCGTCGGTCGAGCGGAAGAGGCCGCGCTCCTCGTTGGGCCCGTAGGGATGGCCGAGCACCGCCACGAAGAGCCGATCGGCGTTTTTCGGATCGACGGCGATCTGCGGAATCTGCTGTCCGTCGCGCAGTCCGAGGTGGGTCCAGGTCTTTCCCGCGTCCGTGGATTTGTAGATGCCGTCGCCCGTCGATAAGTCGGGCCGCTGGAGACCCTCTCCGCTTCCTATATAGATGATGGCGGGATTCGAAGGTGCGAGGGCGATGGCACCTACCGAGCCGGTGGGCTCGCTGTCGAAGATCGGACGCCAGGTGCGTCCGAAGTCGGTGGTCTCGAAAATGCCCCCATTGACGGCGCCGATATAGAAGACGTTCGGCTGTTCGGGAATCCCCACGGCCGCCTTGGTGCGGCCGCCGCGGAACGGACCGATACTCCGCCACCGCATCTCCTGAAAGAGAGCCTTGTCGTACTCTTCGGCAAACGACCCGGTGGTGATTGACACGACCGCGAGAGGGATAAGAATCGAGAGAAACCTGCGCGACGACATCCTATTCCTTTCCATCTCTAGATCTCGATCTGCGCTCCCAGCTCCACCACCTGTTCCGGCGGAAGGTGGAAATAGGCGGTGGCGCCCTGCGCGTTGTGGGTCATGATCGCGAAGATCTTCTCCCGCCAGACCGCCATCGTCGGCCGCCGATCGGGGAGCAGATGCTCCCGGCCCAGGAAGAAGCTCACTTCCGAGAGCTCGAAGTCGAGGCCCTTCTCGCGTGCCAGCGCCAGAACGTACGGTATGTTCGGCTCTTCCATGAACCCGTAGTGTGCGACGACTCGATGGAAACCCTGCCCCAGGTCGTGCACCTCCACCTTTTCGCTCCGCGGGATCCGCGGCACCTCCTCGGTCGTGACCGTAACCAGGGCGACCTCGGTATGAAGGATCTTGTTGTGCTTCAGGTTGTGCAGAAGCGCCGGAGGCACGGTGTCCGACCCGCCCGCCATGAACACGGCCTTACCTGGCACCCGCGTCGGAGGGACGGCCTGGATCTCGGCGAGGAAGTCTTCGATCCGGGGATTCGACGCATACATCTTCTCGTACAGAATCGCTCGTCCCTTCTTCCAGGTGGTCATGAGCAGAAAGGTGATGGCCCCGATGACGAGAGGAAACCACGCGCCGTGGGCGATCTTGCTGATGTTGGCGGCGAAGAACGCGAAATCCACTATCAGGAAGATCGCGACCGGGATCCCCGCCTTGAGCAAGCCCCATTTCCAGATGCGGCGCGCCAGGAGAAAAAAGAGGACGCTGGTGATGAGCATCGTGGCCGTAACCGCGACGCCGTAAGCCGCGGCCAACTGGCTCGAGCTGCGGAAGCCGAGAACGAGACCGATGGTCGTGACCATCAGCGCGAAGTTGACCTCCGGGAGGTAGATCTGGCCGATCTCGGTCGGCGACGTGTGAACGATACGCAGCCGCGGCAAATAGCCGAGCTGGATCGCCTGGCGGGTCAGAGAGAAGGCGCCCGAGATCACCGCCTGGGAGGCGATGATCGTCGCCATCGTGGCGAGGATCACGAGAGGAATGAGAGACCACTCCGGTGCGAGGGCATAGAAGGGGTGCGCTGCTGCCTCGGGATGCGCGAGAAGGAGCGCGCCCTGGCCGAAGTAGTTGCAGAGGAGGGCGGGGAAGACGAGATAGAACCAGGCGAGCCGGATCGGCCGGCGTCCGAAGTGTCCCATGTCGGCATAGAGGGCTTCCGTCCCCGTGACGACGAGAAACACCGCGCCGAGGACGAGGAATCCCGGCAGGTGGTTCGTGCGCAGGAACTCGACTCCGTAGATCGGGTTGACGGCGAAGAGCACTCGAGGGTGGAGGACGAGGCTCCGAACCCCGAGCACGGCGATGATGAGGAGCCACAATCCCGTAACGGGACCGAAAAAGACTCCCACCCGCTCCGTCCCGTAGCGCTGCACCATGAAGAGGCCGATCAGGATCACAACGGTCAACGGGATGACGTAGGGAGTGAGGCCGGTAGCGACGTTGCGAATCCCTTCGACGGCGCTGAGCACGGAAATGGCCGGGGTGATCATGCCGTCGCCGTAGAGCAGCGCTCCGGCGAAGAGTCCCATCCCGATGAAGAGGAGGCCCCGTCCCCGTGGAAGCGCCGCGGGGTGGTCGACGAGCGCGGTCAACGCCAGGACACCGCCCTCCCCGTGGTTGTCCGCCCTCATGACGAACCCCAGGTACTTGATGGAAACGATCAGGACCAGCGCCCAGAACATGAGCGACAAGACGCCGAGAACGTTCGCGGGGCTGGGGTCGATGCCGTACTCGCCGTGGAAGCACTCGCGGATGGCGTAAAGAGGACTGGTTCCGATGTCGCCATAGACGACCCCGAGCGCCGCCAGGGAGAGAACGGCGAGTCGCTTCCCCTTGGGCTCCTGCTCGTGGCTGGAATTGAGCTCTGGTTCTTTTGCGTTCACGCGGCGGCATCTTAACCCTGATCGGTCCTTCTCCGTAATAGGCGACGCGTGGGGACCCCAGGGTGTTGATCCGGCCTGTCGAGGGTCTCTTCGATGAGGCGTGCCCCGTCGCTCGTGAAGGTCTCCAAGTAGCCTCGCGGTGGGGGCGGCGGCCTGAAAATCGTATCCCTTCCACAGTGATAGACCGACCGGCGTCGGTCGAAACCTGAATCTCGGACTCCTTGCCGGAACTACGAAGCCTGGTAGTAGGTGTCTCGGAAACGTACCATGCTTCGGCCGAACGGCTTAGAGCAGGGAGGACGAAACATCATGTCGGGACGTCTCTGGCGCGGCCTCGCGCTCGGTGCGGTCCTTCTCACCGTCATCGCTCTTCCATTCCCGCTGCGGGCGCAGGAGACCGAGACCCAGGAGAAAAAAACCGAAGAGGGCGAGCTTCAGCTCACCCACGAGGAGTACGTCGAGGTGACGGCGACGCGGGTTCCCGAGCCTCCGGCGGACACTCCCGGTGCGATCGAGGTCTTCTCCGCTCAGGAGCTCGAGGACCGAGGCGCGACCGATCTCAGGAGCGCGCTCGCGCTCGCGGCCGGCGTCGATATTTCACCCGGTGGGGACGGAGGTCCGGCTTCCTACGTGCCCGAGTTCTGGGGCCTCCGCGAGATGGACGCGTTTCTGCTCGTCGTCGACGGCGTCCCCTGGGGCGGCGCCTACAACCCGGCGCTCTCCACCATCAACCTCAACGACGTCGAGCGGATCGAGGTCCAGCGCGGGGCGGCGCCCGTCATGTATGGCGCGACATCGTTCGTCGGGGTGATTCAGATCATCCATCGCCCGGCGGGAACGGCGAATCGGGAGCTCGTTATCAACGGGGGGAGCTTCGCGACCGGCGGGGCCGCGTACACGACCGCGATCCCGAGATGGGCCGGGTTCTCCTCGAGCCTCGCCGTCGACTTCCAGCGACAGGGCTATCGCGACGATCGGACGTCTTTCCGAAGGAGCCACGTGCTGTGGAGAAACGCCCGTCCCGTGGGCGAGGGGCAGTTCCGTTTCGACGTCGACGTGACGCTCCTCGATCAAGACCCGGCGAGCCCCCATCCGCGAGAAGGAAGCTCGCTTACCGATGCCGTTCCCATTGACGCCAATCAGAACCCCGAAGGGGCGTTTTTCAACGAGAACCGCTTTTCGGTCGCGACCGGCTACGACCGCCCGCTCGCTGGAGGAAGCTGGTCCACGATTGCCCAGTTCGCCTCGTCGGAACAGAAGATCTTCCGCGGCTTTTTGAGCTCGCTCTCCGGCGACCCCTCGATGCCGAACGCACGCGGCATCCGGGAGAATATCGACACCTTCGACCTATACGCCGACAGCCATATCGCCTGGTCGAAAGGGTCGGCATGGAAGGTCCTCGCCGGCTTCGACTACATCCACGGAAACGGGGACGCCGAAGGGGCCGACTTCGACTACTTCGCGCCTCTGTCGGGACAACCCGCCACGACCGTGACCGAGCCGACGGAGCTCGACCTCGGTGTCGGAGATCGCCGTGATTTCATCGGACTCTACACGTTTGGGGAGTGGTATCCCGTCGAGCGTCTGCGTCTGGAAGGGGGAGTGCGTCTCAACCGGACCAATGAGGAGCGCGAGGGCGAAGAGGACGCAGGAGCTCCCGCGCCTCCGGGAGAAGAGGCGAATCACCAGGAGAACACGCGACTGAGCGGAAGCGTCGGCGCCGCCTTCGACCTCTGGAAAGAAGGCGCCGATTGGCTGCGTCTAGTCGGGATGTACAAGAATACGTTCAAGCCCGCGGCCTTCGACTTCGGCCTTGCCGAGGAGGCAGGGGGAGGCGAGGGGGAAGGACTTCTGAAGCCCGAGACGGGGGTGAGCTACGAGCTCGGCGTGAAAGGACGCCTTCTCGACGCGAGGTTGAGCTACGAGGTCATGGGTTTCCTCATGGACATCGAGAATCTCGTGATCGCGCAAATCGTCGACGGCCTCCCATCGCTCACCAACGGAGGGAATCAGCGTTTCAAAGGCGTCGACTTCACCATCGGCTATCAACTTCCCCGGCACTGGAGCGCCCGGGCGACATACGGGTATCACGATGCCCGCTTCACCGACTATCTGACCGAGTTCGACGGCGTGCCCGCGCAGATCGCGGGCCACCGGGTCGAGATGTCGCCGCACCATCTTGCTTCGGCGGTAGTCACCTACGCGCCGCCCCTCGGGCTCATCGCGACGGTTCAGGTGAACGTCATCGGAAGCCGCTATCTCAACAAGCGCAACACGGCGCTCGCAGACGCCTACACGACCTTCGGCGGGGGAGTGGGCTATCGGGCGGAGCGGTGGGAGCTCCGCCTCGACGCCCGGAACTTGAACGACACCCGTCCTCCGGTCTCGGAAAGCGAGCTCGGCGATTCCCAGTACTACCTGCTCACCGCGAGGCGGCTCGAGCTGAGTGCGACCTTTCGCTTCTGAAGATTGGAGCCGGAAGCGCGCACCGTCATTGAACCGCGGCGCTCCGGAGCCTCTCGACGTCCAGTTTTTTCATCTGCAGCAGGGCTGTCATGACCTTCTCGGACTGGGTGGGATCCGGCCCGCCCAGGAGCTCGCCCAGGATGGAGGGCACGATCTGCCATGAGAGCCCGAACTTGTCTTTGAGCCACCCGCATTGCTCAGCCTCCTCGTGGGCCGAGAGTGCCTTCCAGTACTCGTCGATCTCAGCCTGCGTTTGGCATTTCACAAAAAGCGAAATCGCCGGGCTGAAGTCGATGGGGAGGTCGATGTGGCTGTCCATGGCCATGAGCTCCTGCCCGTCCAGGGAGAACGCCGAATGGACGACTTTCCCCTCGGGGCCGGGGAAGTCCTTGCCGTAGCGCACCATCTTCGTGATGCGGGAGTTTTTGAAAACGGACGTGTAGAAGGTAATCGCCTCTTCGGCTTTTCCCCATTGCGCCCCGGAGAACATGAGCAAGGGCTTGATCTTCTGCTTGGACCCCGACGGGTCGAGATTGAGCTGCCAGGAGACGCCGAACCGGTCCTCGATCCACCCGTATCTTTCGCTGAAGGGATACTGGGACAGCTGCATGCGGACCTGCCCACCCGGTGAGAGCCGCTCCCAGAGGCGATCGACCTCCTGTACGGACTCGCAGCTCACGTAAAACGAGACCGCTTGATTCGGCTTGAAGTGCGGGCCTCCGTTCAATCCCGTGAGCTCCTGCCCCTCGATCTCGAAGGTCACGGTCAGCGGGGAGCCCTTGGGCCTGCCCGCGGCCTTGGCGGCCGCTTCGCCGTAGCGGTTTACCCGCGAGATTCGGGAGTTATCGAAGATGGAGGTGTAGAGCTCGGCGGCCTCCTCCGCCTGATAGTCGAACCAGAGACAGGGTGTGATCTTTTGTGAAGGCATGGGTTTCACGGCTCCTTCCGTTTCTTTCCCGTGGGTTTGTTGAACAGAAATTCCAGGTAACGGCGCAAATGGTCGAGGCTCTCGGCGGCGGCCTCGGCGCTTCCCGCCGCCTTGGCCAGAATGAAGGCGCCCTGAATCACCGCCTGTGTGTGGAGCGCGAGGCTCATGGGAGTCCATGTTCCCGATGGTGCGTAGAGCTCTTTCGCGAGCGCGATGTCCTCGGCGAGCGTTCCGGCGTGCCCGAAAATGCTGCGCTGGCACGCGTCGCGGATCGGAGGATGCGTCTCGTACGCCTCCTGAACCATGGTTCCCACCAGGCAGGTGAACTGGGGGACCGAGCCCTTGAGAATCGCCTTGCGGAAGTCGACGTATCCCAGCACCCGATCGAGAGGGTCGGAATGCAGGTGATACGGCGCCTGGGAGAAGAGATCGCCCGTCGTCGAGGACCAGTAGGAAACGGCCGATACCGCCAGTTCCTCCTTGCTCTTGAAGTGATGGAAGAAAGCGCCCTTGGTCACACCCGCCGAGGCGCAAAGCTCGTCTACCGTCGTCGCGGTGTAGCCCTTGGTGCGGACGAGGCTCAACGCGGCATCGAGGATCCTCTGTTTGACAGGTGTTTCAGCGGCCATGACCCAGGAGCATACCAACTAGTTGGTATGTATACAAGCGCGAAGTTGACGCGTCCGTAAATAGAAGATGGTCCTCGAGTTCGGAGCGACGTTCGGAAGAGGCGCCCGGCCGTTCGGGCTCAGTACCCCCACTTCTTCATGGTGGCCAAGTCTTCTTTCACGCATTCGAGGGGACGTTTGCCCTGGTAGGATTCCTGCTCGACGATGAAGTGAGCCGTCCCCGATTTCCGTCCGACGTCGATCACTTCCTTCACGCCGACGACGCCCGCACCGAGGACGGTGCTTTCATACGGGTCGTTCCCCTCTCGGCTGCGTATCTCGTCTTTCACGTGCATGGAAACGATTCGGCCAGGATATTTCTTCACGATATCGAGGGCTTTGGCGCCTCCGTTGTATAGATTCCCGATGTCCAATTGCTGGGCGACCAAGTCCGGATCGGTGCTCTCAAGAATGATGTCGTACACCGACATGCCGTTCAGATTCTGGCTGAACTCGAAATCATGGTTGTGATAGCCGAATTTCATTCCGGACTTCTTGCAAAGCTCTCCGCTCTTGTTGAAGAGCTCCAGGAAGCGTTTCAGCACGTCGTAGGTTTCCCGCGATCCTTCTTCCAGCCAGGGACTGATGACGAATTGCTGGCCGACTACCGACGCATCCTCCACCGTGTATTTCCATTCGTCAGTGAAATCGTTCTTCGCTCGGTCCCAGTGGCTCTCGACCAACGAGGTGTGGCCGCTCAACATGCTGAGGCCGAGGTCGGCCAGCACCTTCTTGAGCTCCGCCGCCCGGTATCCATAAAACTTGCGATCCGCGTAGTCGGCATGCTCGACGTGCTCGTAACCCATGGCCGCCAACTGCTTCAGAGTGCCGAGGGGATCTATCTTCATGTCCTCCCGGACGGAATAGAGCTGGATCCCTGTGATGCGTGTGGTTTCGAGTGAAGCCGTGAGATGGCGTGGCACGAGGGTGCCTGCCAGTGCCATGGAGGATTGCTTCAGAAATCTTCTGCGGGGCGTGGTCATGGTCATATCGGAACCTCGTTTAGAACGTAAGCCGTCGCCGATAGCATGGTCCGATGCCGCGCGGCGAAGCGTTTCCTGGAGATGCCCTGGTCGAGCTCGTAGAGTCTCATCGCCACGGGATCGCGTCGATCTCTTCCCGGGTCATGGGAGGCAGGAGAGCATCTCCGGGCTCGAGGCGATGGCCCCGCGCGTCGTGGACGGCAAAACCGAGACCGGTGAACGAGCTCGCCCCGGCCTCCTGCATTCCACGAACCGCGCAACACCCGTAGTCGCCGCCTTTGTTCAGCGCCACCAGCTTCAGGCCGAAGAGCGGTCTTCCGCCGTGGCGGTCGACTACGCGCTGGCAGACGGCGCGGCAGGCGTCGAGGGGGGAAAGACCCTCGCGCATCCTCTCCACGACCTGGAAGCTGACGCAGTTCTTTACCGCCTCCTCGCCGTGCCCGGTGGCTCCGGCGGCTCCCACCGCGTTGTCGACGTAGAGTCCGGCGCCGATGATGGGAGAGTCGCCCACCCGTCCGACGATCTTGAAATGATGACCGACGGTGCTGGTGACGCCCGCGATGTCGCCTCTCGCGTCCAGAGCGAGAACGTTGATGGTGCCTCCCCCCTCGGGCTTGAAGTGGCTCTTGGGCGGGAAATAGTAGTCGCGATTGCTCAGCGTCTCCTTCCACTCCACCCAGTGCTGTCGAGCCTCTTCCGTGAGCAGGTCTTCTTCTTTGAGGCCGTGCATCTTCGCGAAGCGGAGCGCCCCTTTTCCCACGAGGAGCCAGTGATCGGTCCGCTCCATGACCAGCCGCGCCACCGAGCTTGGAGTCTTGATGTTCTCGATCGCTGCGACCGCACCGATGTTGTTGTCGTCGGCTCCGTTCATGACCGATGCGTCGAGCTGAAGAAAGCCGTCCTCGTTCGGATCGCCTCCATAGCCCACGGTCGGATCCCGGGGATCGAGCTCGGAGACGTTGGTAGCTTTCTCCGCGGCATCCATTGGGCTTCCCCCCCCTGTGAGGATGCGCCACGCGGTGGACGTGACTTCCTCACGGATGAGCGGATTGGTCTTGCTCGTGACGACGAGAGGCCGTCGCGGAGACTGCGCGGTGGTCATCCCCGCGACGAGAGGTGCTGCCACTGCGCTTTCCAGGAACTGCCTGCGATCGATCTCGTGAGCCACGATTCCCTCCTCCAATAAACCAAATAACAGGCGGCGCGTTTCCGCGGAAACGCTTTTGTGAAGGTATTTTACATGGCTCGTGCCATCGGGGAACTGTGTCGGAGGTCTGGGAGTCCAAAGCGCACTACGTGAAATATCTCGGCTTGCTCATCGGACCGGCTCGTTCGCGGGAGCTGACCAACGATTCGAGCGGCGTGGCGCTCGTGTACACGGGCGATGGGCCCAACACGTTCTCCCGGCGAATGACCCTCCGGCGATCCCCGGCTTTCTCCCAGGCCTGGTTGAGCTTGACGAGGAAATTCCGGTACGCGTCCTGCATGTCTCGCTTCACCGTGGTTGCTCGGATCATGAACATCGGAGCGGGAGCGGCCGAGCCATCGTTGTAGCTGAGATCGCTCGAGAGACGAGAGATGGTGGTCTGGGAGCTCGCGATGGCCATACCTCCCGACCGGAGAATCTTGGCCGCTTCGTCGGCGCCGTAGGCTTTCTCGAGGATCTCGGGGACGCGGGTCCATGCATCCATCTCGCCCCATTTGTTGAACTGAAGGGCTATGGCGTAGGTATTGCCCGGTCCGCCAAACCCGACTTCGAAGGTGGCCCATCGCTGCGGCGCACCGATTCTTTCCGCGCCTTGCTTGATCTTCTGGAGATAGTCCTCAAACTGCGCGTTGGCACCAGGATTCACTGTGATGTTGTACACGGTGAGGAATCGCGCCGGCGCTGGTTGCGCCATCGCCGAAGTGCTGATGGCGACAGCGAGACAGGGAACGAGCACGAGCGATCTTGACCGTTTCATACACCCTCCGCTTCTCGAAATGTAGACCGCGCATCCTACGGGCTCGTCTGATCGATGTCAACTTCGAGCTCTTCTATTCGACAAATGGACAAGTCGACCCGCTGTGGTAGCACATCGTTGATTCAGCGCGCCGGAGCGAGTCGTTAGCCTTCCGCGAATGACCGGGTTGCGCCCGCGACGAGCGTGGAATTACCATGTTCGTTACACCCTGAGAACCTCCTCGTCCCGAGTCGAAACCAATTTCCATGTCCGAGTCCGAGTCGAAACCCGACGCGCAGGCTGCGTCTCCGCACCCGACGGCACACAAGCATGGCGGCCTCCGCGAGCTCCCCGCCACCGCGATCTGCGGGAACGACATCACGTCGTCCTGCCTCTACGTTTCCGCGCTCGCCATCATCGCCGGGGGCAAGTGGGCGTGGGTCTCTCTTCTTCTGGTAGCGGGAGTCCTCTTTCTCTTCCGGAGCGTCTACGCCGAGGTGGTGGGCGCCCTGCCCTTGAACGGCGGCGCCTACAACGCCCTTCTGAACACGACGAGCAAGCGCATGGCCTCGATGGCCGCCAGCCTCACCGCTCTCTCCTACGTCGCGACCGCGGTGATCTCGGCGAGCGAGGCGATGCACTACGCCCATACGCTCTGGGGCGAGCTTCCCGTCGTTCCGGCGACGATCGGGCTGCTCGCCGTCTTCATGGTTCTCACGATCGTCGGCCTCCAGGAGTCGTCGCGGGTCGCCGTCGTCATCTTTCTCTTCCACCTCGCGAGCCTCACGCTCCTGCTCGTCGTCGGCGGCCTGTTCCTCGTAACAGGGGGGCTGGACGTCCTGACCGCGAATCTTCAGGCGCCCTCTCAAAGCCTTCCGCGGGCGCTCTTCTTCGGTTTCGCCGCAGCGATGCTGGGGATCTCCGGGTTCGAGAGCTCCGCCAACTTCGTCGAGGAGCAAGCGGAAGGCGTTTTCCCCCGGACGCTCCGCAACATGTGGGTGGCAGTGAGCGTCTTCAATCCCCTCATGGCGCTCCTGGCGCTCGCCCTCGTCCCCATCGGCGACGTCCCGGCTCACCGGGAGAATCTCCTCGCGCACATGGGACGACTCGCCGGTGGAGGTTGGCTTTCGATCCTCGTCTCGGTCGATGCCGTCCTGGTGCTGAGCGGCGCCGTGCTTACTTCCTTCGTTGGTGTCACCGGCCTCGTGAAACGCATGACCCTCGACCGTGTGCTGCCTCAGTTTCTGTTGAAGACCAACCGCCGTCAGCACGGCGCACCGAATCATCGTCGCTTTCTTCATCGTGTCGGTCTCGATCCTGCTCTTCACGCGAGGCGACATCGGGGCTCTCGCCGGCGTCTATACCATCTCCTTTCTATCGGTGATGGCGCTCTTCGGCATCGGAAACATTCTCCTGAAGGTGAAGCGAGCGCGACTACCGCGTCCTTCCCACGCGTCCTGGCCGACGGTTCTCGTGGGAATCGGCGCCGTGCTCCTCGGCCTCGTGGGAAACATCATCCTCCATCCCGAGTACTTCCGCGTGTTCCTCGCCTATCTCGTTCCGACGGCGGCGGTGGCGATGATCATGCTGGGGAGAATCGGGATCCTCCAGGCCTGCCTCTTCTTCGTCCGCCGCATCAGCGAGGCCATCGCCGGGGTGACCAACGCCATCGCGACGTTCATCCGCGCCAAGATGGACGAGATCAATTCCCAACAAGTCGTCTTCTTCACGCGCGGGGACGACCTCCACAGCCTGAACGAGGCCATGCTCTACGTCCGTCACAACGAGCATACCAACCGCATCAAAGTCGTAACCGTCGTCCAGGACGACAAGGAGGTGCCGCCTCGTCTTTCAAAGGACCTGGCCTTTCTCGACGAGGCGTATCCCGAGATCGACATCGAGTTCGTCGTTCGAAAGGGTGTCTTCGGTCCCGAGCTCATCCGCGAGCTCTCGGAAGAGTGGCAAATCCCCATGAACTTCATGTTCATCGCGTCTCCCGGGGACCACTTTCTCTACGGTCTGGCGGAGCTCGGCGGGGTGCGTCTCATCATCTAGAACGCGCGCAGCCCGATTCGGTTCGACGGAGCGCTTCCCTGGCCGTCGGAGGACTTCCGCTGCGGGCTGGACGCATCGGCGGTAAGGTTCCCCGGGCCGCGCATCAGGAGATTGGGACATGGACTCCGTGGCTTACTACGTCATCCTCGGAGCGACGTATCTGTTCGGGCTTGCGGTGCGCCAGAAGCTCAACGCCACCTACGCGAAGTACGCGCGAGTCGCGAACCGCGCGGGGCTCAACGGCGCTCAAGTCGCGCGCGACATCCTCGACGCGAACGGGCTCGGCGGCGTACAACTCGGGGTGGCACCGGGAAAGCTCTCCGATCACTACGACCCGCGCACGCGGGTGATTCGCCTCTCGAGCGACATTGCGCGGAACGCAAGCGTGGCCGCGCTGACCTACGTGGCCGGCGCACCCTCTGCGGCAGGGTTCGTGCTTCTTATCGGGTTCGACTTCCTTCGCGCCGTCGGAAGACGACCGCTTGCAAGCCTCTGAGCCCTATCTGATGGAACAGTCGAAGCTCATCGTGCGGAAGTCCACGACGCCGGTGTCCATCTCGAGCTACAGATAACTTCGAGCAGTCGAAGTGCTACGGTCCAGCCTCGACTCTGGACCCTCGATATTTTGGCCACCTTCTGACAAAATAACGCCAGTAAGTCCACCAATGGTGGACATATTCGCTATTTTTTGACTAGAATGGCTCATGGGAGGCATCGACGCGGTCCGCCGTTCCATCAAGACAGAAGTGTTTGACTATCAACAACTAATGAGTTGCCTTTCGAGCTACGCCAAGCCTCGCGACAAGGTTCGCTCCCTCTTGAGCGCCGGCGACATTATCAGAGTCAAGAAGGGACTCTACGTTTTCGGACAGACGTACCAACGAGGTCCACGGTCGCGCGAGATTCTGGCGAACTTGATTTACGGACCTTCGTATATCAGTCTCGACTACGCGCTCGCGTTTTACGGAATCATTCCCGAACGGGTCACCGTGGTGACATCGGTAACGCTGTCGCGCTCGCGCCGCTTCGAAACGCCGCTAGGCCTGTTCACCTACCGGTTTCTGTCGGAGCCCAAGTATGCGGTCGGTATCGATCAGCGAGAGACCGAAGGCGGGCAGCATTTTCTCATCGCGGCACCCGAAAAAGCTCTGGCGGACAAGGTCTGGACAGACCGGCGATTCATCCCGCGCAAGACAGGGGACTTCCGCGCGTTCTTGCATGAAGACTTGCGAGTCGATACCGACGCGTTGCGCAAACTCGATCTCGCGCTCGTCGACAACATCACGCGAATGTATGGCTCGAGGAAGATTCGTCTGCTGCGCGACTATCTTTCCCAAAGCCTCGGTGAGCGCTCATGAATCCCGCCATTCAGCGCATGCTCGAGCGCTACCCGCGCGACACGGTCGAAGAGAACGTTGCCGCTCTCCGGGAGATTCTTCAACAGCTGGCGTTGCTCGGGCTGTGGCGCAGCAAGTTCTTCGAGCATGCTGCCTTTTATGGTGGCACGGCGCTGCGCATCCTGTACGGGCTCGATCGCTACTCGGAAGATTTGGATTTCTCGTTGCTGGAACCGACACCGGATTTTTCACTGGCGAGGTATGGCTCGTCGCTCGAGAGAGAGTTGGCGGGCTTCGGCTTCGAGGTTTCGTTCGCCGTCATCGACAAGAGTCAGGACAGTCCCATCGAATCGGCTTTCGTCAAGACGAATACGTTGAAACAACTGCTCGTGATCGACGCCGATCGCAGACTGCTCGCCGGGGTCCAGTCCGAGCAACGGCTGAAGATCCGCCTCGAGGTGGACATCGATCCACCTGGTGGGTTCGAAACGGAACCGAAGCCGATCCTCCAACCCGTTCCGTTCGCGGTCCGCACTTACGTCCCTCCTGACTTGTTCGCGGGAAAGATGCACGCGCTGTTGTGCCGTCGGTGGCGCAATCGGGTCAAGGGCCGCGACTGGTATGACTTCGTATGGTATGTGGCCAACTACCCGAAGCTGCATCTGAGCCACCTCGAGCAGAGGATGCGCCAGTCGGGCGACTATCACGGTGCCAAACCTCTGGATGCGCACTCGTTCCGCGCCATGGTGCACGAGGCTATCGGCCAGCTGGATGTCGACCATGCTCGAGTAGAAGTGACGCCGTTCGTCATCGACCCCCGGGCCCTGGAGATTTGGTCGCGCGATTTCTTTCACACTCTCGTAGATGAGATCGAGCTCGTTTGAAGGGGTTGTAACATTCAGGAGCCGGCGTCGTTCCGGTAGTCACCCCAAAGAGTACGTCAGCCTTGCCTGGCGTGAAGCGGGATCGGCTTGGGACGAAGGACAGCCATATCTCGCCGCGAGCGTCGCCAATCCCGAATGGATGGGAGGGAACCGGCCGCTCAGTTCTCGAGACGGTTGTAGCGACGGAGAATCTCCCGGAGCCGGTCGTGGGGGAGGGCCTCGACGCGACGCCCGTTCTTCCCCGTCATGGTCTCGGCGGCGACGAGCGCGTTCACGATCGATTCTTCCACGGCCTCGATCGTCGCGGAGAAAAACGGGCTTTCGCTTTCGTTGGGGAGCATCGTCAAAGCGATCGGCCCGCCGCCCGAGCGAGCGGCCTCCGGATTGGCCGTCGAGAAGGCGATGAAGATGTCGCCCGAGCCGTTCGACGCCGTCCCCCCGACGCGCGCGATTCCCATCGGAACACGGCGAGCGAGCCGCTTCAGTTGATAGGGAAGCAGAGGGGCGTCGGTCGCCACCACGACGATGATCGAGCCTTCACGGAGCCCGGCGTCGACGTCCCGGTCCGGGTCTCGCAAGTCCGCCGCCCCGGGAGCGTCGTCTGCCATCTCCTTGCCGACGGGCACTCCCGCGATGACGAGCTCCTGGCGCGAGCCGTGATTCGCCTGCACCAGCACCCCTACGGTGTACTTGGCGCCGGCCACGGTGACTCGACGAGAGGCCGTGCCCGTGCCGCCCTTGAAGCCGTGGCAAATCATCCCCGTACCGCCCCCGGTGTTGCCTTCGGGAACCGCGCCGGACCGGGCCCCGTTCAGCGCGGCGAACACGTGCTCCTGCCTCACATGAAAGCCGGCGATGTCGTTCAGGGTAGCATCGGACGTCTCTCCCACCACGGGCTGATGCCAGTCGATTTCCAACCGGAGCTCCCTGTCGAACCACTGCAGCACGGCGTCTCGCACCGTTCCGACGCTCCAGGTATTCGTGATCGCGACAGGGCCGCCGAGAACGCCGCCCTCGTCGACCCAGTGCGTGCCCGTGAGATCGCCGAAGCCGTTGCCCGCGTAGGTGCCGGCGAACACGGGCTGCCAAGTCTTTCCCCTCGGCAGCACGACGGTCACGCCCGTCCGTACCGCGTCGTTGCCCTCCCCGGAAACGAGCGTCGTCTCTCCGACCTCGACTCCGGCGACGTCGGTGATCGCGTCGAGGGGGCCGGGCTCACCGTCGAAGGGAATGCCGAGGGCGCGTGCGCGAGGCTTCCCCGTCTGCACGGCCTCGGCGACAGCGGCGCACACCGAGAAAGCCATGACGACCAGTCCGATCCTGGAAATCTTCACCGAACCACCCCTTTCCAGGGTTATTTTGCCCCAGCTACCGGTACCGGACGGGCATCGAGTTCTCCTGGCGTCGATCCAGCTCGCCTAGGATGAGATTCTTGACGCCTCGCCTGGGAGGACAATCCGCACCAGTGAGCGCGTTCGATCGCCATCGGAGCCTCGAGGTGTCGGCAATCGTCGGCAAGAAGTTCCGATCTTTCATGCGAAGAGGCCTCGGCTGGCCGGTCGCCTCTGGTCTCGAGCCCGGTGGCGCGAAGCGACATGTCTCGTCCCTTGTCTTCTGGCGCTTTGGAGTGCGGCCCCGTCTGTGCTCGCTTCCACGAATGACCTCCGTGAGGCGATCGAGCCGCGCTTCGAGAAGTTTCGCGGGTCGGACGAGCTTCGCGACCCCAGAATCCCGCTCGTCGTTGGTGCGCATCACCCCGACCGAGGAGCGTGACTGCCCGATCGCGTCGATCTCGGCGATCAAGATGATACAGGGGGCGTCCTGCCCGTCGGCACGGTTGTGTCGGGAAAGCGAGTCTCGCGAGCGCCTGGATTCCTTGCGCGAGAACCGAGCGTAGGTCGCCTACTCCCGGCCGAGGATGCTCTTGACCCTCGCCCACCTCCGGTCGAACTCCGCGTCGTGCACGACGGGCGTCGAGCCTTCCAGGTCGACGTCGAAGGGCAGAGGGACGAACTCGCCGTCGCCTTCTTTCTCGGCCACGTCGTAGAACTTGTAGGAACGCGTCAAATGGTACACGCGCAGGACGAGCGCGACGAGCCCCGGCTTTCCCGACTCGAATCGTCGCGTGGCTTCCGGGAGGTTGAGCGCGTATTCCCGCTCCAGGAGGCGAAGCGCCCCCGCGGATTGGAGCGGAATGGCCTCGGCGACGCGGGCGTGGTCACGAATGTAGGTATGGCCGCCGAGGGGCGGCTTCAACTCCTGCCGCCACGCCGTCCAGAGGTCCGGCTTCAACGCTTCCGGATCCTGTCCGGCGTAAGACGGGAACAAGACGAGCTCGTCGTTCCGGGAATCCCATGCCTTGTGGAGGGACACGATTCCCCACCCTTCATGGAACGAACGCGCGATGACCGACCAGGTCTTCAGCGCCAGCTGGCTCGAAACGTAGCTCTCTTTGCTCTCCTTCGCTTCGGAGGCTTCCGGTGGGCTCGCTTTGGGTACTTTCTCAATCTTGTCTGCCACGTTGCTCGTTCTCCGTCGTCGATTGGACTGCGGTAAGGCTATCGTTCGTTTCTCGATCGCGTCAAGATCGCAATCATGACAAATCCCCGCCTGGATCTCGAAGGAAAAGTGGCCGTGGCGACGAGGTCGGACCCGCGGCATCGGGCGCGCCATCGCCGACGCCCTGGCGAGGGCGCTCTTCGAAGTTTCCCAAGGCGCTGATCGATGGTCACCTCGAGGCGGGTAACTCCGATGTCAGTGCCGGGGCGGTGGGGAGCAAAGGCGACGCATTCAAGCGGAAGAAGAGACCCATGAATCGGCGGCCCCATCGCTGCGCCCTGGCCGTCCCGATCTTGCTTTGGCGGCTGCGGCTGGCCAGCCGGATCCGCAGAGCCTCCAACGCCCCGAAGCCTCGACGGAGGGAGAGTTTCATCTTGAAAGCCAGGCCAGCCCCGGAAAGATGATGCTCACCACGCCGTCAGTCGCTCCGGCGTGGCCTGCAGGCGGCGGCGCCAGAGGAAGTACGAGAGCCCCCAGAGCACGCCGGTGGCCGCCGCCCAGCCCCACGCCTCCGGGCCGTCGCCCACCGAGAGGTGGGCGACGAGCGCAGAGCCGAGGGTGATGGCGAAGCCGGCATAGGCCCACTCCTTGAGACGCGCCGGCACGGGTGCGAGCAGCAGGACCACGCCGAGGAGCTTGGCCCACGAGAGCTCGACCCGGAAGTAGGCGGGGAAGCCGAGGTGGGTGAACGCCTCCGCCACCTGCGGCAGGCGCAGTTGCGCGTAGGCGGTGAAGCCTATCTGAAGGCAGAAGAGCGCGGTGACGATCCAGAAGCCGGTGAACATTGCTTTGGAGCGGGGCATGCTCAGGCCTGGCGAGGGGGCCAACCGGGGGTCTCGACGCCGAACTGCTTCGCGTACTCGGCGTTCAATCGCTGCCAGCCGCCGAACTTCAAGGCCTCGGCGCCGACGATGCGTCCAATGGGCCGGCCGGCGAGAAGCCGCTCCAGCACATCGAAGCAGATGTGCCAGCCCGCAGCGCCCATCGATATGAATCCACGGTCGATGTTGTGCCAAAGCGTGAGCCGAGTGCCGCCGCCTCCGAGCGGCTCCAGTTCCCAGCGGATGTCCTGTCCCCCCAGCTGAATTCGAGCACCCTGGGCGCGTCGGCCCGCTTCACCTGGGTCTCGGAGACAAGCGGCGTCGGCGCCCCCACTGTCGAGAGCTTCGCGGTGCCAACGGTACCGAGGTTCCGGTCAGAATCGAACGGAGCCCATTCGCGCAGGTGCTCGGGATGCGTGAGCGCCTCCCAAACCTTTGCAGGAGGGTGGGGGAGGTCGCGGACGAGAACGAGCGTCCACTTCTCTCCATCCTTTCGAACCTCAGCGCCAGAAGCGGCACCCGGCTCGTATGGCTCACGGCTGCTCATGTCTTTTCTTTCCTTTCACAGAGGGCACCTTCTCCATCTCGTCCAAGTGTCGCTCCAGGGCATCGACGTGCTTTGACCAGAAGCGCCGGAAGGGAACGAGCCATCGGTCGAGCTCCATGAGCGGCTCCGGCCTCAGTCGATAGAGGCGCCGCTGCGCTTCAATTCGTGATTCCACGAACCCAGCTTCTCGCAGCACTCGCAGGTGCTTGGAGACGGACGGCTGCGACAGTCGAAGCTCGCGCTCGATCTCGCCCACGGAGCGCTCAGACGAGAGCAGCAGGCTCAAGATGGCTCGTCTATTGGGCTCGGCGACGATGGCAAATGTTGATTCCACGATAGACATATAGCCGAGCACTTATATGCCTGTCAAGTCATATTATGCGAGCCAGGTCTCGCCACGTCGTCAGGGTCGCCACCCCGATGTCGGACCTGTTCAGGGGGGGAATCCCTTACGACTTCGCTTTCTTCGAAGGTTTCGACTTGCCAGAACGGTTGAGGGCGACCGCTTGGCGAACGAGCGCCTTGAAGGCGGACTCGTCAACTTCTTCTCCTTCGTGGATGTCGATCGCGCGGCGTGCGTTTCCGTCGAGACTCGAGTTGAAGAGACGGGCCGGATCCTTCAGAGACGCGCCCTTGAGGAAGGTAAGCTTCACGACATTCTTGTAGGACTCGCCAGTGCAGATGATGCCGTCGTGCGACCAAACCGGAGTGCCCATCCACTTCCACTCCTCGACGACGTCCGGGTCTGCTTGCTTGACGAGCTTGCGCATTCTGCTGAGGGTTTTCCCGCGCCAGTCCCCGAGCTCGGCGATTCTTTTCGAGATGAGCTCCGATGCCGACTGGCCTTGGCTCGCGCCCGACTTTTTCATGTTCTCATCCTGGAAGTTCCAGACAAAGGATAGGAGAAGTCATCTGTCTCGAACAAGTCGGGGAGGAGCGCGCGGGCGATTGTCGTCTTGGTGGACGAGCCGCAAGTCTTCGCTTCGAGCGGATGCTTCCTCGTTCGAAAGCCTCAGAGCTGGTCTTCGAGATAACCTCGTAAGAGCAGAAAGGCAGCCAGGTCGTTCTCGCTGGCGTTCGAGGTCTCGAGACGGCGCTCCTTGGCGCCGACCGAGAACAGGGAGATGTCAGCGCGTCGCTTCTGCGTCAAGAGGCGTTCGTCGCGGAAAGCGTGGGGGGCCAGCATGCGCAGCCTCTTCGAGAGCACTGCGAAATTCTGTGCCTTGGTCAGTTGACGCTCGTCGCCCAGGCCCTGGTAGCGGAGCGTCCACTCTTTCCAGACACTGGCCGCAGGGTGCGTGCGGCAGAACAGGTAGATCATTCGCTCCTGCTCGTCGCTGACCGTCTTTTCGACGCGGTCGACCTTCTTGCGAAGAACCATCCCTCCCGAGAGCACGGCCCGCCCGGCCGAAAACTTCTTTTCCTTGGTTGTTACGGTGTGCTCGGCGCTGGTCAGGCAGGCGGCGTGAATGATCGCGATGATCTCAGGATAGGGAATCTCGAAGCGAGACCCCTCGATGGAAGTGCCGTGAAGCATCGTCGCCGTCAGCTCGAAGTCCACGGGCACGAGCTGACTTTCCGGGCCCGGGACCGCTTCTGCGTCGCAGGTGATGGCGCCGTGTCCTCGCGCTCGGAGAAACCCGACGTGACCCGCCGCCGCCGTCCCGTCCTCCACCCGGGCGAACACGGCCGGCAACCCACCGGCGAGCCGCAGGCGCAGATTGTAGGCCACGACGCCGAGCCGCGCCGCCAGCTCGGGAAGCTCTTCGAGGAGCGGCGATCCCCATCGCACAACGGCCACTACGTGCACACCTCGAGGCTAGCACCTGCGGCATCGAGCCGCGAGCGGACCGATGTTTCTCGAATCCGCTCAGAACTTGAATCGGAGGAGCAGGTCGATCATTCGCCGGGTCCGGCTGGTGTACGGGGGGTAGAGCCAGTGGAGAAGCGACCAGCGTGGGTTCCGGAACACGGGCCGAAGCTTGCTGAACTCGAGAAACCCTTCCCAGCCGTGGTATTGGCCAATGCCGCTTGCGCCCACCCCCCCGAATGGGAGGTCGTGCTGGGCGACGTGCAGCATGCAGTTGTTCACCGTCACCCCGCCGGAGATCGTTTCGTAGAGTAGCTTTTCCTCGAGCGCCCGGTCATGGGTAAAAATGTAGAGGCCGAGCGGGCGATCCCTCGCGTTCACGTACCGTACGACCTCGGCGAGGTCGCGGTAGGTCTTCACCGGAAGCAAAGGCCCGAAGATCTCTTCCCTCATCACGATCATGTCGTCGGTCGGATCGAGCACGAGATGGGGTGGGAGCTTCCGGAGTCGCTCGTTCGAGGCAGAGCCGGGGACGAGGGAAACGATCGTGGCGCCCTTCCGCTGCGCGTCCTCGAGAGTCGCCTGGAGACGGCGGTATGACTTCTCGTTGATGACCGACGTGTAGCTGCGGTCGTTCGGGTCCGGATATCGCTCGGGGAGAATCCGCCGCGCCGCCTCGACGAACCGATCGCGCTTCGTCTCGGGGACCATCACGTAGTCCGGCGCGAGACAGGTCTGACCCGCGTTCACGAATTTGGCGTAGAGGATTCGGGAGGCGGCCTCGTCGACGTCGAAGTCGTCGCAGAGGATCGTCGGCGACTTACCTCCGAGCTCGAGGGTGACGGGTGTGAGGTTCTCGGCTGCGGCGCGCATCACCGTGCGGCCCGCATCCGCCGAGCCGGTGAAGATGAGGTGGTCGAAGGGCAGTGTGGAGAAGTCCTGCGCGGCCACCCCGGGGAGGATCGCCACCGTGTCCTCGGGAAACTCGGCGCGGAACCGCTCCGCCAGGAGCTCGCAGAGATTCCTGGAGTTGGAAGCCATCTTGATCATCGCCCTGTTTCCCGCCGCGAGGATGCTCGTGAGCGGGCTCACGGTGAGCAAGAGCGGGAAGTTCCAGGGCGAGATGATACCGACCACGCCTTTCGGCTGGGGAATGACCCGGTTCGAGCCGGTGGCGAACAGCAGCGAGACGTGCCGCCGCTGCGGCCGCATCCATTTCCGGAGCCTTTTCCGGGCGTAGCGAATCCCGTCCACCGAAGTGAACAACTCGAGGATCTTCGATTCTTCCGCCGAGCGGTGGCCGAAGTCCGCGTCGATCGCCTCGGCGATCGCGATCTCGTTCTCGAGCAGAACACGCTCGAGACGGTCGAGATTCGCCCGCCGCTCATCGAGGCTCGGATACGGGTGGCGGAGATAGGCCTGCTGCTGGAGACTGAAGATTCGCTGGGCCTCGTTCTCGGCGACTTGGATACGCCGGTGCTGTGCGGTTTGTGCCATATCGGCGTCCTCGGGCGGCAGCAAGATTCTCGCCCGACGCCCGGGCTATGGCAAGAGCGATGTGCTACTGGCCGCGGGCAGTTGGCTTTGCCCTTCCCATCGACGAGCGGCTCCTCGGGACCGCCTGATCCCGTCTGTCGCTCTTCCGCGAAACGCCATGGGCTCAGGTGCCACGCTTCCGGCGACCGCGAAAATGCGTAAAGGACATTCCGCGGAGGGGATGGTCCATGGCGCACTCTACAAACGGCCTCCCCCTTCCTCATCGATGGTTTCGACCGTGGTACACTTCGGGTTCCGTCATCAAGGGAGTCACGATGATGAAGTCCTCGCGTTTGTTCCCCTCGTTTTTTCGAACCGCCGGTCCCCTCGTTCTCCTGGTTCTCTCGGCCTGTATCGCCGGGCCCAGGCTCGATCCGGCGGATCTCATCGTCGTCAACGGCAAGGTGTATCCCGGCGGGGGTGCCCCGATGGCCGAAGCGGTCGCTGTGCGCGGCAACCAGATCCTCGCCGTCGGGACGACCGCCGAGATCGAGAGGCACCGGGCGGAGGGGACGACCGTCGTCGATGCCAAAGGGGGGACGGTCCTCGCCGGGTTCAACGACGCGCACGTCCACTTTCTCAGCGGCGGAGAATCGCTCGATCGCGTCAATCTCTTCGATGCCGAGACCGTCGAGGCGGCGCAACAGGCGATCCGCGATTTCGCTGCCGCGGGACCAGACCGGCCCTGGGTGCTGGGGCGCGGTTGGCTCTACGGAACGTTTCCTGGAGGTCTTCCCACCAAAGAGCAGCTCGACTCGGTGGTCTCCGATCGTCCCGCGCTGATGGAGTGCTATGACGGCCATACCGTCTGGGTGAACTCCAAAGCGCTCGAGCTCGCGGGCATCACCCGGGACACGCCAGACCCGCCGAGCGGTCTCATCGTACGGGACGCCAAGGGGGAGCCTACCGGAGTCCTCAAAGAGTCGGCTCAGGGTCTGGTGCGCAAAGTGCTGCCCCAGCCTACGCGCGACGAGAAGATCGAGCTCATCAAGAAGGCCATCCACCACGCGCAAAGTCTCGGGGTCACCAGTGTCCAGAACGCGGGGATGAGCCCCGACGAGCTCGAGCTCTATTCAGAGCTAGAGCGCCGGGGCGAGCTCGGCGTGAGGATGTACGCCGCCCTGTCCGCGCGGCCCGGCTTCTCGGAAGAAGATGCCGTTCGGTACGAAGAGGTGCTGAAGCAGCATCCGGGGACGGCGCTTTTGAAGACGGGAGCGATCAAGATGTTCGCCGACGGCGTCATCGAGGCGCACACCGCCGCCATGCTCGAGCCTTACGCGAACGCCGACACGACCGGGATTGCCAACTACACCGTGGAAGACATGAACCGCATCGTGGCGATGATGGACCAGAAGGGCTGGCAGATTCTGGATCCACGCCATCGGGGACCGGGGGATTCCGCATGGCACTCGACGCCTACGAGCATGCCGCCGAGGTCAACCCGGCGCCGGCCCGCGGCCGCAGAAACCGTATCGAGCACATCGAGGCGGTGAGTGCCGCCGACATCCCGCGCTTCGCGAAGCTCGGGGTGATCGCCTCGATGCAGCCCTTTCACGCGAACCCCATACAGAATGTGCTCCAGGTCTGGGCGGTGAACATAGGGCCCGAGCGGGCCTCGCGCGCCTGGGCCTGGAAGAGCATTCAGGACGCCGGGGGCCGGCTTGCGTTCGGCACCGACTGGCCGGTCGTCGACCTCGACCCTCGCCCCGGAATCCACACCGCCTTGACCCGTCAGACGCTCGACGGAAAGCCGGAAGGCGGATTCGTGCCCAGCCAGCGGCTGCCGCTCGCGAACGTCCTCGACGCCTGGACGGCGGGCTCGGCTTACGCGTCGTTCGAGGAAGAGCGCAAGGGAACTCTGGCGCCGGGCATGCTGGCCGATATCGTCGTCCTGTCGATGGACATCTTTTCGGTCCCGGTCGAGAAGGTCAAGGACTTCGAGGTCACGACGACGATCTTGGATGGGAAGGTCGTGTACTCCCGCAATCCCGGTGCTGGAGATTCCCAATAAGAAAGTGGCGACCGAGTTTCTTTTCTGCGGCGGTCTTCGGGTCGGTTGCGGAGGCCGCGCGATTCTTCCTCCCATCGAGATGACCGTTCGCGAAGGTCGCCGGCGATTACCTCTGGGGCGACGGCACTGTCCTGAGCTATGTACCGCAGGGGAGCGATCTCGATACCAGCTTTCCCAGTCGGGTGAAGGACTTTGTCGTCGAAGGCGAGGACCGAAGGCAGGAGTTGGCTACAGTCATGTCAAGGTGGATACCCACCTTGTCTCTAGTGGCTGCAACAGCTATTTGGTGCGCAAATCGCGAGGACATTTTGTGTGCTGGCAAGGCGCGATGACGACGACATATCGGATATTTCGAGGAATCGTAACGCCGCCAGCGCGCAAAGGGCCCGGATTTTGGCGCGAATAGCTGTTGCAGCCCGCTAGTGCACCCCGCCCATCATGCGCCGAATCGGCTTGACCATGAGCGCGAGAACGACGGCCGCCACCGTCGTGGTGAGGAAAACGGATCCAAACAGCTGAGGCAGGGGCAGGATTTCGAAGAACCCGGCCACGAAGCCTCCGAGCTTGTTTCCGAACGCGATGGAAAGGAACCAGACGCCCATCATGCTTCCCACGATGCGCGGGGGAGCGAGCTTGGTGACGACACTCAGACCCACCGGGCTCAGGCAGAGCTCGCCCACCGTGTGAAGGAAGTAGACGCCGGTGAGCCAGAGAGGGCTCACGAGGAGTTTTTCGGTGCCCGAGAGCTGCGCGGCGGGCACGAGCAGAAGGAAACCGAGCCCCACGAAGAGGAGCCCGAGAGAGAACTTGGCCGGACTCGAGGGCTCGCGATCCTTCTGTGCGAGCCGGACCCAGAGGGCGGAAAAAGCGGAGCCAGAATAATAATGAAGAGCGAGTTCAGGGACTGATACCACGTCGACGGAAAGTCGAAGCTGAGAATCGAGTTGCGGGTGAGGTCGTTGGCGAAGAGGTTCAGGCTCGAGCCGGCTTGCTCGAACGCGGCCCAGAAAAACGTGCTGAAGACGAAGAGGATGCCGATCACGCCGATGCGATTCCATTCGGCACGGGTGAAGGACTCCCGCGGCGTCTTTTCGCCGGAAGGGCCGGGCGGGGGGGTCGCCTTCGCCGCCTCGATTCGGTCCAGAGCCTTCTGCAGGCGTTTTTTTCCCAGAACGTACTGGACCAGGCCCAGGGTCATGCCCACTCCGGCGGCGCCGAAGCCCCAGTGCCACCCCACGCGCTGCCCGAGAGTCCCGCAGACGAGCGGGGCGATCATGGCCCCCACGTTGATTCCCATATAAAAGATGGAAAAGCCGCCGTCTCGTCTCGGGTCTTTTTCCTCGTAGAGCGAGCCGACCATGGTGCTGATGTTCGGCTTGAGAAGGCCCGTTCCCATGACGATGAGCACGAGACCGAGATAGAACGTCCTCATGTCGTCGATGGCCATGCTGAAGTGACCGCAGGCAATCAGGATTCCGCCAATGAGAACGGAGCGGTACTGCCCGAGCAGGCGATCCGCGATCCAGCCTCCGGGGATGGAGGCGGCGTAGACGCCGAACGTGTACCAGCCGTAGATCGCGGCGGCGGCTTCGGCGCTGAGCCCGACGCCCCCTTCGAGAACCGCCGCCGTCAGATAGAGGATGAGGAGCGCCCTCATTCCGTAATAGCTGAACCGCTCCCACATCTCGGTGAAAAAGAGGGTGGAGAGGCCGGCCGGATGGCCCGCCCAGGAGCTTCGTCCCACGGTCTCGTCTGCGGCCATGCGGCTCATCTTAAACGATGCTCCCGCGCGTTGTCTCCCATCGTCCAACGAGCGGTCGGCCCCGACGGGGGCTCGCGGACTATAATTCTCCCCGGTCCCTTCGCATGCGCATTCTCATGATCGCCCCCCAACCCTTCTTCCAGCCCCGGGGTACGCCTTTCAGCGAGTTCTACCGCGCGCG
Source organism: uncultured Acidobacteriota bacterium (assembly GCA_963815675.1). GTDB lineage: Bacteria > Acidobacteriota > Vicinamibacteria > Marinacidobacterales > SMYC01 > CAWFHP01. The sequence continues at coordinate 343,949 of CAWFHP010000004.1, forward strand.
GGCCATGACCGAGCTCGGACACGAAGTGGACATGATCACCTACCCCATCGGGGAAGACGTGAACATGCCGGGCCTGAATATCATTCCGAACCTCGCGGATTCCCGGGATCCGCTCGATCCGCATCGGGCCTTCGCTTCCCAAATTGGCTCTCGACGTCCTCGTTCTCGCCGCATCGATTCGACGGCTCGTGGGACACCGCTACGATCTCCTGGACTGCCACGAGGAGGCGGGGCTCATGGGAGTTCTCCTCTCCCGGCTCTTCGGCGTTCCCCTCCTCTACGACATGCATTCGTCCCTTCCCGAGCAGCTCTCGAACTTCAAGTACAGCGGATCGCGGCTCTTGACGCCTCTGTTCGACCTCGCCGAGCGGATCACCATTCGGCGGCTCCCACGCCGTCATCGTGATCTGCCCTCATCTGAACGACGTCGTTTCGCGACGTGGACGCGACGAAGCCCACCTTCCTCATCGAGAACTCGCCGCTCGCGGAGGCCGGCTACGAGATCTCGGCCGAGGACGCCGCCCGCATCCGCGCGGAGCTCGGTCTCGAGGACGCCTTCGTCCTTCTTTATACCGGCACCTTCGAGGCCTACCAGGGGCTTCCTCTTCTTTACGAAGCGTTCCGGAGAGTCACGGAAGCCGAGCCCTCGGCGAGGCTTCTGATGGTTGGAGGCGCGGTGGCCCAGGTCGAAGAAGCGAAACGGGACGTCGCTCGGTTTCGGGCTCGAGGCGAAGGTCGTCTTCACCGGTCAGCGCCCTCCGGCGGAGATGCCCCGGTATCTCTCGGCGGGAGACGTCCTCGTCTCGCCCCGCTCTCGGGGCACGAACACCCCTCTCAAGATCTATTCCTATCTCCACTCGGGAAAGCCAATCGTCGCCACCCGGCTTCTCACCCACACCCAGGTCCTCGACGACGAGACCGCCGTTCTCACCGAGCCCGAGCCCGAGGCCTTCGCCCGGGGGATCCTCACCCTCGTTCGCGACGGCGAGAAGCGGAAACAGCTCGGGGAGAGGGCTCGGCGGCTCTCGGACGAGAGCTATAGTTACGAGCGGTATCTCGACCGGACGAGGCGCGCCCTCGAGTTCGTCTCGGACAAGATGGTGCGTCCCGTCGAAAAACAACGGCCCGCGACCACCGCGACCACCGCGGGCACCGCGAACACCCCGAACAGGGACACAATTCCATGATGACGCAAAGAAACGCCCCGCGGCTCGCCGCATTCCTTTGGATTTCGACCATGTCGTTCGGAACGAAAGCACTCGAAGCGCAACCCGATGCTTCCTCACGACCGCGGGCCCGCGACATCGGGCTCGCCCCCGGGGTCCTCCCGCCGGGGCCCCTCAACGCCATCACCGACGTCGCCGGCCTGCGCGTGGGTCAAGTTACGATTCTGGGAAGGCGACAACGTGAGGACGGGGGTCACCGTCATCCTTCCTCACGACGGAAACCTCTTTCAGGAGAAGGTGCCGGGAGCGATCTACCTCGGGAACGCGTTCGGGAAGCTCATCGGCTACTCCCAGGTGCAGGAGCTCGGCAACATCGAGTCGCCCATCGTGCTCACGGGCACCCTCGCCGTATGGCATGCGGCCGATGCCGTCGTCACCTATCTCATGGCGCTTCCGGGAAACGAGGAGGTCCGCTCCTTCAATCCCGTCGTGGGAGAAACGAACGACGGATATCTCAACGATATCCGGGGACGACACGTGGAAGAGCGGCACGTTCTCGAAGCCATCCGGACCGCGAAGGGAGGGCCGGTGCAGGAAGGTGTCGTCGGCGCCGGCACCGGCACCGTCGCCTTCGGCTGGAAAGGAGGCATCGGGACCTCTTCGCGGAAGCTTCCGGAGAATCTCGGCGGCTACACCGTCGGCGTTCTCGTGCAAAGCAACTACGGCGGCGTTCTCCAGATGGACGGTCTCCCCGTGGGCCAGGAGCTCGGCCGGTACTACCTCAAAGACGACGTCGATCGAGGAGACGCCGACGGCTCCATCATGATGGTGGTGGCGACCGACGCTCCCGTCGCCCATCACGGCCTCTATCGGATCGCGAAACGAGCGATGCTCGGGCTATCCCGCACCGGCGCCACTTCCTCCAACGGAAGCGGTGATTACGTGATTGCGTTCTCCACCGCTCGCGAGCTCCGGAGCGCTTTCGAGAGCAAGGAGAGAACGGAAGGCGGTCCCGTCGTTCGAAACGACGATCTGTCCCCGCTCTTCCAGGCGACCATCGAAGCGACCGAGGAAGCCATCTACAACTCTCTGCTGAAGGCGGTCTCGGTGACCGGCGACGAGGGCCATTCGGTCGAGGCCCTTCCCATCGACCGCCTCCTCGAGATCGGCAGGAAGTACAACCGGCTCCACGCCCCGTCGCGGAGTGGGAGTGAAGGTCGCTGAACGTGTCGAAGATTCGGGCGCTCCAGATTTGCGATCACCTCGGCTGGGAGGGCTCCCGCATGCACGGGGTGAAGCGTCTGTTCGCCTGGATGATCCCGCGGTTCGACACGTCCCGCTTCGAGGTGTCGCTTCTGAGTCTCCGCAAGAAAGACCTCTCCGAGGACAAGCTCGAGAGCCTCGGCTTCCCCGTCTACTACCTGGAGAAGGGCAAGTTCGACCCCTCCACCCTCCCGACTCTCGTCTCGCTCCTGAAGCGCCTCGAGATCGACGTGATCCAGGCTCATGGGTACGGGGCGACGACGTTCGGCCGGGCGGCGGCGCTGTGGCTTCGGATTCCGAACGTCCTCCACGAGCATGCGAACCTCACCGATACACCCTGGTTTCAGAAGATTCCCGACAAGCTGTTCGACCCGGTCACCGACGTGGCCATCGCCGTTTCGGAGTCGACGCGCCGGTTCTGTATCGACGCCCGCCTCCTCGCTCCCGAGCGTGTGAAAAAAGTCTACCTCGGTGCTCCCCTCGACGAGTTCCGCCCATTCTCCCGGGAGGAATCGCTCGAGGCGAAGCGGACGCTCGGACTCGCTTCGACCGGCGGCAAGCGGATTCTCGGTACGGTGACGAGACTCCACGAGTCCAAGGGCAACCGGTACTTCGTCGAGGCCGCGGCTCTCCTCGCCCGGGAGCGCGACGACGTCTCGTTCGTCATCGTCGGGGAAGGACCGCTTCAAGAAGAGCTCGAGGCGCGAGCGCGCGAGCTCGGTATCGCCGAACGCGTGAAGTTTCTCGGCTTCCAGCGCGACGTGGCGGCCGCCTTCGCGTCGTTCGACGTCGCCGTTTTTCCCTCGCTCTGGGAAGGAACGCCGCTCACCGTTTTCGAGGCCATGGCGATGGCGAAGCCCATCGTCTCGACCGACGTCGACGGGCTCAAGGACGTCCTCAGAAGCGACGAGAACGCGCTCGTCGTCCCTGCGAGGAATGCCGAAGCGCTCGCCCATGCGATGGGGCGTCTGCTCGACGAGCCAGAGCTCGCCCGGCGGTTTTCCCAAAGAGCTCTCCTCACCTCGAAACGCTTCGGCATTCAGACGTTCGTCGACAAGATGGAACGGCTCTACGAGCTTCTCGTCGAACGCTATCGCGCGGAAGGCAAGCGACCGCGCTGGGACTACGGAAGGGACTTCGATTTCCTCGAGGAGCCCGAGTCGGGAGTTCCGACCGGGGCCCGCGAGCCCCAAACGGTAACCGGGTGAGCGGGGAGGCGCGCTCTTTCCGACGGCGGGCCTCCCTCGTCTTGCGGATCGCGGTGAGCGTCGGGCTCATCGTCTTCATGATCTCGAAGCTGGACATCGAGAACATGATGCGCTTCGTCCGCCGTGCCGATGTCCTTCTCGTCTTCTGGACGCTCGTCGCCGTTCTGGCCGACCGCGCCTTGATGGCGCTGCGCTGGATGAAGCTGGTAGAGGCACTGGAAGTCCATGCCTCCCGCTGGAAGCTCGTCAAGATCTTCTTTCTCAGCACGTTTTTCGGAAGCTTCCTTCCGAGCGGGGTGGGAGGAGAAGCGGTGCGGGCGGTGTCGTTCTCGAAGCTGACCTCTCGCGGGATCGAAGGCGTTGCCTCGGTGGTGATGGACCGGCTCATCGGTCTTCTGTCGATGCTCCTGACGGGTCTCCTGTCGCTCTCGATCTTCTATCGCGTCTATCCTCACCCCGCCCTGCTCTATGTCGTGCTCGCGGGCTCGGTGGGTCTCATCGCGGGGCTCGCGCTCGCGCTGGCCGAGCCCGTCCATCGCGCGCTCCTCGAGCGCTTCCGCGGCGGAACCACGCGTTTCGCGGAATGGACCCGTAAAGCGATCGAGGCGATGGCACGGTATCGCGAAAAGCTAGGAACGCTGGGCTTCGTGCTGGGCATGTCGGTCGGGGTCCAGCTCCTGCGCGTGCTGCAGGCTTGGCTTCTGTCGGAGTCAATGGGGCTCGGAACGCCTGGCATCTATTTTTTCTGTTTCGTGCCGCCCATTCTCGTCGTCACCATGCTCCCCATCTCGGTCGGTGGCTGGGGAACGGCGAACGTCGCTTACGTGGCGCTGTTCTCCCAGGTGGGTATGGATCCCGATGGAGCGTTCGTGCTCTCGATCCTGATTCTCTCTCTCGGCGTGGTCGGGAACCTCCCTGGCGGTTTGATTTATGCTTGGGAAGGCTTCTCGTCCGTCCGACCGGCGGCGTCGGGTTAACGAGCAGCAGGCAATCGGATGCATCGAATCGGAGATGGAGGGCGTTGAGTCTTCTGGTGGAACGGGACGTCGAAGGGGCCGAGCGCGATCGGTCCCGAGAGGCCCGGCGGGTCCTCGTGGTGACCTCGGACGTTCCGTTCGTGTCCGGTGGCCATCGCGTGATCGCCGACGAGCTCGCGAAGGCGCTGCGGAGGCAAGGTCATCTCGCCGAGGTGGTGACGACACCGCAGAACCGATTCGGCCGTCAGTTCGGTGCCTATCTCGCGAACTGGCTCACCGACGTGAGCGAGACCGGCGACGGCCATCGGGTGGACCAGATCATCTCTCTGCGCTACCCGAGCTACGCCGTCCGCCACGAGAAGCACGTCGGCTGGCTCAACCATAGGATGCGTGAATACTACGATCTGTGGCCCGCCCTGAAGAGGCGCCTCTCGAAAAAGGGCGTGGTGAAAGAGTCGGTGCGGCGCTACCTCATTCACCGGGCGGACCACTATTTCCTCACCCGCAACGTGACCCGGCTCTATGCTCAGTCGAAGACGGTCGCCGCGCGGCTGCGCGAGTTCGGAGACATCCCCGCGGAGGTCCTCTACCCACCCCCTCCCGAGAGGCCCTATCGGACCGACGGCTACGAGCCTTTTGTCTTCACCGTTTCGCGGCTTCATTCTCTGAAGCGCGTCGATATGCTCGTGAAGGCGATGGCGAAGCTGAAGTCGAAGGAATTTCGCGCCGTCATTGCGGGAACGGGAGAGGAGGAGGAGAGCCTGAAGCGGCTCGCCTCCGAGCTCGGCGTCGCCGATCGCGTCGATTTCGTCGGGCGAGTGTCGGACGAGGAGCTCGTGAGCTACTACGCCCGCTGCCGGGGAGTCTACTTCGCTCCCTTCATGGAGGACTACGGCTTCGTCACCATGGAGGCCTTCCGCTCGAAAAAGCCCGTCCTCACCTGCATGGACAGCGGCGGTCCGGCGGAGATTGTCTCCGTTGGACGTTCGGGGTACGTCCTTCTTCCCGAGCCCTTCCAGATCGCGCAGCAGCTCGATGTGTGGGCGGAGAGCCCCGAGCTCGCCGCGCGCATGGGAGCGATGGGACAGGCGGACGTCGAGCCGGTCCGGTGGGACGCCTGCGTGGAGAAGCTGCTTTCGTGAAGACGGTGACGATCGCGGGCGCCGGTCCCGCCGGACTCTCCGCCGCCATCCATCTGCGCCGTTCGGGAATCCCCGTCGCCGTCTTCGAGCGCCGGGAAGCGGTGGGAGCGCGGTTCATCGGCGAGTGGCAGATCCTCGAAAGCTACAGCCGGGAGGACGACGCGCTCGCCGAGCTCCGCGCGATGGGGATCGCTCCCGACTTCGAGCACAGGCCCGCTACCTGGGCGCACCTGGTGGACGACCGCGGCAAGAAGCGCGAAGTTCGAAGTCGCGTCCCCTACGGGTACTTTCTGCGAAGGGGGAACGAACCGGGTACGCTCGACCGTGCTCTCGCCGCCCAGGCGCAGGCGCTCGGTGTCGAGATTCACTACGGGCAGAAGCTCGACCCGGAACGAGCGGACATCGTGGCCACCGGTCCTGGCCCGGCTGACGGAATCGCCAAGGAGATCGCCTTTCGTACCGACGCCGACGATCGCATCGAGGTCATCTTCGACCCCGCGCTCGCTCCCGGCGGGTACGCCTACTTCTTCGTCCTCAACGGCTGGGCCACGCTCGGCCTCGCCCTCCTCGACGGCTATGGAAAGCTCGAAGCCCAGTTCGAAAAAGCAGTGATACGATTCCGTGAGCTCGGGTCGTTCGAGATCCGCGATGCCCGCCCGGGTTACTCCTATATGAACTTCTTCCTCCATCGCAGCTCCGTGCGGGCGAGCCGACTCTACGCCGGCGAGGCGGGCGGCTTCCAGGACTACCTCTTCGGTCTCGGGATCCGCTACGCGCTGGTGTCGGGACATCTGGCGGCGCGGAGCCTCGTCGAGAACGTGCCCTACGACCGACTCTGGAGAGAACGGTTTCTGCGGGCCATGCGCTCCAGTCTCGGAGCCCGGCTGGTGTACGAGTCGCTCGGCCGGCACGGTCTGCGTCTGTTCGTATGGCAATCTTCCCATCGGGACTTCCGGAGCTTTCTTCACTCCTGGGCCCGGCCCTCCTGGTTCCGCCTTGCACTCGCGCCGCTGGCGGAACGAGTCTTCGGGAAGGCGGAATCCTGCGGCCACAAGATTCCCTGCAGCTGGTGCCGGCCTCGCGAGGGCCGCAAAGGAGAACCCGAGCCGCTCCCCGCCGATTTCGTCGCGCGTTATCTCGCGGAGTGAGTCCTTGACCGATCTGCGCGACGCCTACGCGCTCTGCCGCCGCGTCGCTCACCGCTACGGCGCGAACTTCTCGGTCGGGTTCCGCTTTCTCCCTCGGAGCAAGCGCGACGCCGTCTACGCGTCGTACGCTTTCTGCCGGTTCGTCGACGACGTGGTCGACGAGAATCCGGGCGCCGATGTGCGCGAGCGCATCGACCGCTGGGAGCAGGAGCTCGACCGCGCGTACGCGGGCGCGCCGACGCATCCCATCACCGTCGCCCTCGCCGATACTGTCGCGCGCTACCCGATACCCCAGGCGGCGTTCTCCGGCCTCATCGAAGGCTGCCGGATGGACCTGGTGAAGAGGCGCTACCGGGACTTCGAGGAGCTCATGGTCTATAGCGACCTCGTGGCTACCACGATCTCGACGATGTCGCTCGCCATCTTCGGTTACCGCGACGAGGTCGCCGTCTCGCACGGGCGCGAGCTGGCGACGGCGTTCCAGCTCACGAACATTCTTCGAGACGTGGGAGAAGACATCGGCAAGGATCGGATTTACCTGCCCCAGGACGAGCTCGCGCGGTTCGGAGTCGCGGAAGGCGATTTACGCGCGAAGCGAGTGACGCACGAGTTCGCCGAGCTCATGCGGTTTCAAGTGCAACGGGTACGGGATCACTATCGGAGGGCCGAGCCGCTCCTGGAGGTCATCCAGCCCGACTCCAGGCGTTGCACCTGCCTCATGGGCTCCGTCTACTACCAGGTCCTCGATCGCATCGAGTCGTCGGGATATCGCATCTTCGAGAGGCGTATCGGGCTCACGCTGGTGGAGAAGGTTGGGATCGTGCTCAGAACCTATTTGGACAAATCGCCCAGCTGGATGAATATGGACCGCAGGAGCGTGCCATGAGACTTGAACGACGACGATTGGGTCTCGGTCTCACCGCCTTCCTCGCTGCCGCCTGCCTATCGGCATTCACCGTCCGCGCTCTCGTTCGAACCGACTCCGTCGATCAGGAGGAAATGACTCGCCTCGTCGAGATCCTCGACATCGACCCGGGCGAAGTGGTCGCCGACGTGGGCGCGGGCGATGGGCGCTACAGCGTCGCCCTGGCGGAGCAAGTGGGCGAGCAAGGCCACGTCTATGCCACCGAAGTCGACCCCGCGGATCTGAAGAAGATCGAGGATCGGGTGCAGGGAGACAAGCTCGAGAACGTGGACGTCGTCGCGCGGCACTCAGGAGTCGACGGGACTTCCTGACGCTTGTTGCAGCGCCATCCTGCTTCGACGCGTGTATCACCACTTCCAGGATCCCAAAGCGATGCAGGCGAGCTTGCGGCGGGCACTCCAGAAGGAAGGGCTCCTTCTCGTCGTCGACTTCGCTCCCAAACCCTGGGGCCGGCCCGCGGGCGTCCCCGCCTCCCGCCACGGCCACGGCATCGACGAAAAGGTCCTCGTCTCCGAGATGGAGGCCGCGGGCTTCGATCTCGTGAAAGAGCAACCGTGGAAAATGGCGACTACGCGCTGCTCTTCCGCGCCACACCCTAGAAAAGCGGGGATAAACGCAAAGGCGCAGAGGTGCAAAGGGAAGGAATCTCGATGCGTTTGCGCGCGATCCTCGGCTAGACGCCTCCCGGATTCCGGCTAGGGCTGGCTCCAGGCCTCCACCAGTTTTCGGGCCACTTCGCCGATGGTTTGCTCCACCTTCACGAAGTCGCCGCGGTTCTGGTTGACGAAAACCGAGATGATCGTCGGGCCTCCCGGGTGGAACAGGATGCCGACGTCGTTTCCCGCAACCGGAGGCCAGTCCCCCGTCTTGTGAGCGATCTCGAGGCCGGGCAGGAATCGCGGCAGGCGGGACGAATAGAACTGCTGCTGCAGAATCGCGACCATCTCGTCGCTCGACTCGTGGCTCGCGAGGTCGCCGCTCAGGATTTGCCCCAGCAGTCGAGACATTTCTCGAGCCGTCGTTCGTCCCAGCCATTCGGTGGGATCTCCCTCGAACGTGAACGTGCGCTCGTAGGCTCCTTCATCCGACGGAAACCCCTTCTCGAATACTTCGGAGGGCGAGAGCGAGGCGTTCTTCGGATCCTGGAGCTCCCACACCCGCCGGAAGAGGTCGCCCGTGGTGCGGAGAAGCCGCGTCTCCTTGTATCCCTGCTCTTCCAGGAGGGCATTGACGCGCTCGAGACCGAGTCGGTGGATGAACAGATCGGTCGCGGTGTTGTCGCTCGTGATGATCATCTGGGTCATGATGTCGCGCCAGGTGGGAGCGAGTCCGGGAGCGAAGGTCTGGAGAAGACCGCTCCCTCGCCTGCGATCCTCGGGTCGGATCGTGTACCGTTCGGCGAGGTCGAGTTTTCCTGCCTCGGCATCTCTCATGGCGAGCACCATCACCGGAATCTTGATGACGCTCAATGTGTTCATCGGCTCGTCCGCCCGGATCGCGATCTCGCGATCGGTGGGGAGGTTCCTGGCGTAGAGAGAGCTCCTGGCAGGAAGCGCATCGAGGGCCTTTTGGAGCGATGCCTCCAGCGTTTCCGGTGCCGTCGCCTCTTCGTGCGGAGCACGTACCTCGCAGGCGGCGAGAGCCAATACCAGCGACGCGGTGAACGGGGCGAGTCTTGCGGTCACGTGGGTCCTCCTCGAATCTCGAACCGGCGGCCGTTCCGGGCGTTTGAAAACCGGGTCGAAGCGGTGTATCAAAGTACTGTCACCGAGAGCAAGCAGTCATGCGCGGGCTTCGCTTCGTTTTCCTCTTCGTTCTGCTTCTCACCGGCTTTCTGCCGCGAGTCACGCTCGCTCAGTCCCAATGGGCGAATCGCGAGGAGATCGAGAATTTCCTCAGGGAGGCCAAGATCACCGATCGCAAGAAGATCGGGGAAGGCATCACCCATCCCGAAAAGGTGACTCTCGAGCTCGACGGCGTGGTCCGTTACGCGGTCTACAAGAAGGTGGACAAGGACCACGACAGCTGGAGGAACGAAGTGGCGGCCTACGAGCTCGACAAGCTCCTCGGCCTCGGAATGGTGCCTCCCACGGTGCCGCGCGGCATCCATGGTCGGAAAGGCTGCCTGCAGCTCTGGGTCACCGGCACCACCATGAGCCATTACGAGGGGACGTTTCCCGATATCGAGAAGTGGCGAGAGCAGGTGAGCGTGATGTGGCTCTTCGACGATCTCACCGCCAACATCGACCGCCACCTCAACAACGCCATCGTCTCTCCCGACCAGGATCTGATATTGATCGACAACTCCAAGACGTTTCGCTACCAAAAGACGCTTCTGAACGACCTCAACGCCACCGGAACCGGGACCAACGCCCGGTTCTGGGGCGTGGAGTATGATGCCAACCGGGAGAGCTATGCGACTCGTTACCCTCGAGCGCTCATCGAGCGTTTGCGGAGCTTGACCAAAGATGAGATCAAGGACGCCATCAAACCCTACATCTGGGGACAGGACCGCGACCTCGTCGTCGAGCGGCGGGCGCTCATCTTGAGCCGCGTCGACTCCATGGGTGCTGGTGTCCTCGAGGGAGATCCATCGACGAAATCGCCCCCTCGTCCGAAATCCGGAGCCCGCTGAGCGTCGATGCTCCAAAGCCCTCGCAAAGGCTTCACCGGCGAGCTGTGGTCAGCCGCCGAGCCCATCTTTCGCAACGTTATTACTCACCCCTTCCTCACGGGGCTCACCGACGGCACTCTCGATCGCGCCGCGTTCCGCTTTTACATCGTGGAGGACTCTCATTACCTGACGGAGTTCGCCCGGGTGCTCTCGGTGGCGGCGTCCAAAGCTCCGAAGGATCCCCTGGATCGTCGCGTTCGACCGCGACGCCATCGAATCGCTCGAATCGGAGAAGCAGCTCCACGAGAGCTATTTTCGTGATTTCGGCTTGTCCGATGCGGAGCTCGAGAGCCGTCCGCTCGCTCCCACCACCCTCGCCTATACGAGCTACCTTCTCGCCACCGCCTACGGCCGGCCCTTCGCCGAGACCTTGAGCGCCATGCTTCCGTGCTACTGGATTTACGCCGAAGTCGGAAAAGCGCTTCGAAAGAAAGGCTCGCCGGACGCTTTTTATCAGAGGTGGATCGACGAGTACTCGAGCGAGGCCTATGAAGCCACCGTCGAACGGGTACTTTCGATCATGGACGAAGTGGCGAACGAGGAAGGACCAACGTCGCGCGCGAACATGATCCGACACTACGTGACCGCGAGTCGGTACGAGTGGATGTTCTGGAACATGGGGTACCACCAGGAGAGCTGGCCTGTCTAGCCTGTGGGCAGCCGCGCTCGTCGGCGCCCTTCTTCCGAGCGCTCAGGCGGGAACGACAACGACAACGACAACGACAGCGGCGTCGGCAACGACGTCGACCCAGGAATGTCCGCCCTGCGGCTCGAAGGAGGGCGAGACGACCACCTCCGCGAGACGCGACCTCGAGAACGCCTTTCAGCTCGCGCTCGTCCTCCCCGATTGCGCCGGTGCCGCGAATCTCAAGTCGTGCCGCGAGAATCGAAGGTCTCCTTTCGAGCGCGTTCACCTCGCTCGGAGGGCTCGTCGACGAGAATCGCGGGCAGGATTCGAGCGGGTGTCTCTCCTGCGATCCGCGGACCCTCGTGATGCCGCTCGCCTCGACGCTCGCCGCGCTGGGAAGACTGCTCGAGTCCAAAGAGTACGAAGAGATCGGACCGTTGCTTCGAAGACATCGACGAGGCGGTCGAGCGATGGAAGAGCTACCGCTGCTGCGAGGCCGGCGGAATCCGCGGTCGGGCCGAAACCCAGAAACCGCGAGGCGGACGCGCGCGCCGCTCTCCTCGAAAAGTGCGGTGGGGATTTCGTCGACAACCGGAGGGGACTACGGCAGGTGGTGCGGATGCCGGGCGACCGGCAGGGCTGCTACCAGTCCCGCGCCTGCCGCAAGACGACGTCGTATAACGAGCAGTTCATGGAAGCGGGCTTCTGGACCTACGACGGTGAGTACTGGTACGTCTGGGCGAAACGCAGGACGCCGAAGGGCGACTGGGTCACCTGCAATCCGTAGAGGGGTAGCACGAGCGGACGATAGCCTTTCGATTGCGGACGGCTGATCGTTCCCCTCATCACTCGCTACTCCGGGACCTCGACCGCGTCCACTCCCCAGATGTCGCGGCAGTATTCCCGAATCGTGCGATCGGACGAGAAGAGTCCCATCCGGCTGGAATTCAGGATGGACATCCCCGTCCACCGCTCTGGATCCCGATAGGCCTCGTCCACCTTCCGCTGGCTTTCGACATAGGCGGAGAAATCCGCGAGGACCATATAGTCGTCCCGCTCGAGGAGTGAGTCGACGAGCGGCCGAAACAGCTCCGGCTCCGAGGGTGAGAAGAAGCCCGACGCGACGAGATCGAGGGCCTCTCTCAAGGACTCGTCGCGTTGATAGTGCTCGCGCGGGCGGTAGCCGGCGGCCCTTCGGTCGGAGACCTCTTCGGCGGTCATCCCGAAGAGGAAGAAGTTCTCCGCCCCCACCTCCTCACGGATCTCGATGTTGGCGCCGTCGTAGGTGCCGATGGTGAGGGCCCCGTTCAGGGCGAGCTTCATGTTGCCCGTCCCCGACGCCTCCTTGCCCGCGGTCGAGATCTGCTCCGAGAGATCGGCAGCGGGGAAGAGCAGCGGGTGCTGTTCTTCACGTTGTAATCGGGCACGAAGACGACCTTGAGGTAAGGATGAGTCACCGGATCGCGGTTCACCACTTCGGCCACCGAGTTGATGAGCTTGATGATGAGCTTGGCCATCAAATACCCCGGGGCGGCCTTGCCTCCGAAGATCACCGTGCGCGGTGTCCGGTCCCCGCGTCCTTCTCTGAGCTCGCGATACAGCGCCACCACACGAAGAATGTTGAGATGCTGTCGCTTGTACTCGTGGAATCGTTTGATCTGGATATCGAACAGGGTGTCTGGATCGACCTCGATACCGGTGCGGACGCCGCATCTCGTCCGCGAGGGAGGCTTTGTTGTCGCGTTTGACGCGCCGCCACGCCTCGCGAAAGCCGGAATCTTCGGCGAACGGCTCGAGGCGCCGGAGCTCTTCGAGGTCGCGAATCCAACGATCTCCGATCGACTCGGTGATGAGCGCGGAAAGGCGGGGGTTGACGAGCGCGAGAAAGCGGCGGGGCGTGATCCCGTTGGTCTTGTTGGTGAAGCTCTCGGGGGCGAGCTCGTAGAAGTCGCGGAGCACGCTGGTCTTCAGCAGCTCGGTGTGAAGCCGTGCGACCCCGTTCACCGCGTGGCTTCCCACCGTGGCGAGATGGGCCATGCGCACCGCACGCACCGGCGACTCCTCGATGAGTGACATCCGCGCGATTCGACTCTCGTCGGTGGGATAGCGCCTGCGCACCACCTCGAGAAATCGCCCGTTGATCTCGTAGACGATCTCGAGGTGGCGCGGGAAGCACGCTCCCGAAGAGCTCCACCGGCCATTTCTCGAGCGCTTCGGGGAGCAGAGTGTGGTTGGTGTAGGAGAGCGTGCGACGCGTTATCTCCCACGCCGGGTCCCAGTCGAGACCGTGGACGTCGACGAGAAGCCTCATGAGCTCCGGCACCGCGAGCGCGGGATGGGTGTCGTTGAGCTGGACGGCGTATTTCTTGTCGAGCGCGGTGACGTCCGCCGCGGTCTGGAGGTGAATGCGGATCATGTCCTGGAGCGAACAGGTGACGAAGAAGAACTGCTGCTGCAGGCGGAGCTCCCGGCCCGCCGCCGGCTCGTCGTTGGGATAGAGAACCTTGCTGATGTTCTCCGAGACGACTTTGCGCTCTACCGCGCGGTAGTAGTCGCCGACGTTGAAGGCCTGGAAGTCGAACGACTCCGCGGCCTCCGATTTCCAGAGCCGAAGGAGATTCGCGTTGGGAACGCGATAGCCGAGAATCGGCGTATCGTAGGCGACTCCCTTCACGACCCGCGCGGGTATCCAGCGGACGCGGTAGCGTCCGGCATCGTCGCGGTACGACTCGGTACGCCCTCCGAGGGGAACGTCGAAAACGATCTCGGGCCGCGCGATCTCCCACGGATTTCCCAGGCGCAACCATTTGTCGGTGATCTCGACCTGCCACCCGTTCCGAATCTCCTGGTCGAAGATCCCGAACTCATAGCGGATCCCGTAGCCGATCGCCGGGATGCGAAGGCTGGCGAGCGAGTCCATGAAGCAGGCGGCGAGCCGGCCGAGGCCGCCGTTTCCCAGTCCCGGTTCCTCCTCCTGGGCGAGCAGTCTATCGAGATCGAGTCCGAGCTTCTCCATCGCCTGCCGCGCCTCGTCGTAGATGCCGAGGTTGACGAGATTCAGGCCCAGGTGAGGTCCGGGGAGGTACTCGGCCGACAGATAGCAGACCGTTCGCGCGCGTTTCTCGAAGTATCGGAGGCTCGAGTCGATCCAGTGGTCGAGGAGGCGGTCGCGTACGGTGTAGGCGAGCGCCATGTAGAGATCGTTCGGGGTCGCCACCGGCATGAATCGGCCCTGGATGAAAAAGAGGTTGTCGACGAAGGCCCGCTCGAGCGCCTCGACACTCGAGCCGGTTCGGACGTCATCGGAGGCGCGATTTCGCTGTTGCGGCACCGGTCGGCCCCTCAGAGCCAATCGCGTTTGCGGAAGAACAGGTAGAGCGCGAAGCAGACGCTGAATATGAAGAGGAGAACGAGAGGATAGCCCCAACGCGAATGGAGCTCGGGCATGTACTCGAAGTTCATTCCGTAGATGCCGGCGATCATGGTGGGGACGACGGCGATCGCGACCCACGCCGAGATCCGTCGCATGTCCTCGTTCTGTCGGATGCTCGTCTGGGTCAGGTTGGCCTCGAGGATGCTGGTCAGAAGATCGCGAAACGACTCCACCTGCTCGTTGACCCGGAGGAGGTGGTCGTAGACGTCGCGGAAGTACTCGCGCACCTCGGATCGAATCATCGTTACCGGCTGAGTGGCGAGCTGATTGAGGGGCACCAGCAAGGGTGACGCCGCCCGCCGGAACTCGAGCACCTCGCGCTTGAGGTAGTAGATGCGCTCGACGGGATTCGTCCTGTCCACGGTGAACACGTCCCGCTCGACCTCCTCGATGTCGTCCTCGAGCCCCGCCACCACGGGCAGATAGTCGTCGACGACGCGATCCACGATGCCGTAGAGCACGGCGCTCGGTCCGTAGGCGAGAAACTCCGGCCGCTCTTCCAGATTTTTCCGGACGTCCTTGAGACCGCTCGCCATCCCGTGGCGCACGACGACGACGAACCTCTCGCCGAGAAACACGAGAATCTCTCCGATTTCGACGACCTCCTCTTTGTCCACGTACCGGCGCGGTCTTCAAGACCAGGAGGAGCGAATCGCCGTAGCGCTCGAGCTTGGGCCGCTGGTGAGCTTTGATTCCATCCTCGACCGCGAGCTCGTGGAGGCCGAACTCGCTCGCGACGGAGTCGAACTCTTCTTCCGTCGGCTCGTGAAGCCCGATCCAGACGAAAGCGTTTCCGTCGCTGCATTCCTCGCAGGCGGCCCGGTGGGTGAACTCTCCCGGGAGTCGTTTTCCGTCTCGATAAACACCACAGTCGACAATCACGAGATGATGGTACCACTCTCGGCGAGGCCGGTAGAACGGCTTCCCGCAGGCCTTTACCTTGAAAAACGAAACATAAACGCTCGTCTTTCAATGTGGAAGGAGCGATTCCTGGTGACTCCGGGCTCCTCCCGGTAGAAGGCCTCGCTCGAAACGCGTAGAGTGTCTCGACGGATCAGGCTCGAGGGTCGACGAAAAGAACGCGAGAAACGCCATGAAAGTAGGAGGATTCCGAAGCTGTGGCGGTCCGGAGAAGCTCGAGGTGCTCGAGGTTCCCGAGCCTCGAGTCGATCGCGCGGACGTGCTCATCCGGGTGGCCGCCTGCGGGCTCAACCATTTCGACCTCTTCGTCCTGCGCGGCCCGGCTCCCGAAGGAATGAAGTTTCCCTTCTGGGGAGGGGCGGACGTGGCGGGAGAGGTCGTCATGGTCGGAGACGAGGTGACCTCGGTGGCCGCGGGCGACCGGGTGGTCGTGAATCCCGGTCTTTTTTGTGGTTGGTGCGAGCACTGCCTGGCCGGCGAGGAGAGCCTCTGCGACCGCTTCGGCATCCTCGGCGATACCGCTCCCGGCGGTTTCGCCGAGCTCGTCGCCGTTCCCCACACCAACGTCCTTCGTCTGCCGCAGCACGTTTCCTTCGTCGAGGCGGCCGCCGTGCCTCTCGTCTTCCAGACCGCCTGGCGCGCCCTGGTGACCCGGGCTCGAGTCCAGCCGGGAGAGGACGTCTTGATCCTGGGAGCGAGCGGCGGCGTGGCGACGGCGGCGATTCGAGATCGCCCGGCTCGCCGGTGCCCGCGTTCTCGCCATCACGAGCAGTGCCGAGAAGGTCGAGCAGGCGAAAAAGCTCGGCGCGGACGTCGCCTTCGATTCGGACGAGCGAAGACGTCTGGGCCGAGGTGAGCCGCTTCACCGGCGGCCGAGGCGTCGACGTCGTCGTCGAGAACGTCGGCGCCGCCACCTGGGCCCGCAGCCTGCAGTCGCTCTCCAAAGGAGGTCGTCTCGTCACCTATGGCCGAACCACCGGGCGCATGGCCGAGACCGATATCTGGCTCGTGTTCTGGCATCAACTCCAAATCATCGGCAGCAGCATGGCGAGCCGGAGCGAGCTCGACCGGGTGATGAAGCTCGTCTTTCGCGGGGCGCTCCGGCCGGTGATGGACCGAACCTATCCGCTTTCACAAATCCGCGAGGCCTATGAGCGGCTCGCGAGCGGAGCGCAGTTTGGGAAGATCGTGATTGAGATGCCGGAGGCGAATTGACCACCTTGGCCGAGGCCTGCGAAGCGAGGCACTATCACGGGCTCGCGGTTAACGCGTCAGCTCCTTGTCTGGCGATGGCCTCGAGAGATCGCGCCAGATCCGGCTGGCGAAAGATCTCCCCGGCGGCGATGGGGCGTCCCTGGGGCATGAGGAGTTCTACCGAGCTCTCGTAGGGGGAGATCTTGTCGACCGCGCTCTGGTGGTTTTCGGCGGCCCAGAAATCGAGGGGGTGTCCCTTCGCCGCCTCGATGGCGGGGGCGAGCAGCTTCCCGTAAGACATCGTCCCGTACCGCGAGAGCGCGAGGTCGAAGCCGCCCACCGCGCCGGGCACGTCCGTCGAGAGCGGCCCCGCATCGGGAATCTCACCGAGCTCCTGGTAGAACGCACGCGTTGCGCGCGCCGGCGCCGGGCCGGTCCCGTTGATGAGCACCACGCGCTTTTCCTTCGCGAGATAGGCGAGGATGAAGCCGTCCCCGCCCACGCCCGCCTGGTGCTGCTCTACGACCGTCGTCATGTAAAAAACGGCGACGGCCGCGTCGATGGCGTTGCCGCCCGCCTCGAGCGCCTTCATGCCCGCGAGCGCTTCGAGCGGATGCTCGGCCACGACCATCGCCTCGGAACCCATGACGACCGGGCGCCAGAAGGGCTGCTCTTGAGCGCTCGAAGCCGAGGCGAGGAGCAGAAGACCGAAGGCAAGTTGCTTCGTCACGGGATACCTCCTCGTGCCGTATACCACGGGGCGGATGTCGTCGTGCCAGCGCGGCGGAAGAAGCGCGGGACTATCCGTTGCCAGGCACCGCTTCCGGCCGGCCGCCGTTTCTCGCGGAGCGATAGAGAGCTTCAATCACGCGAAGGTTCGCCCCGGCTTCCGCTGGGGGATAACGCACCGGTCGTCCCTCGAGAACGGACTCGGCGAAGTGCGCCACCATGAGGCGGTACTCGTCGGCTCCCGGAATGCTGTGATGGGTCGTTCCGGCGCGGCCATGGATCTCCTCGATCGTCGTCTCACCCGTTCCCGGCAGGAACGCCGACGCGACGGAGAGATGCCCGTCCGGTCCGGCAGCTACGTAGGACTCACGGCGCTCGAGCGTGAGGGCACAGTCGAACTGAGCGAAGAGGCCGTTGTCGAAGCGTAACGTCCCCGCCATCTCGGCGTCGACTCCGGTACTGGCCCATGATGCGAAGGCCTGGACTTCCACGGGCTCGGCGTCGGCGAGCGTGCGGGAAACGTTGACGCAATAACAACCGACGTCCATGAGCGAGCCGCCGCCGAGCTCCGGATTCATCCGGATGTTGTCCTCGTTCCGCAGGCGAAAGCTGAACGAGGACTGGATGACGCGGAGAGGTCCGATGGCCCCGCCGCGAACGAGCTCCCGCACTTTGTCGGTGCGTGGGTGGAAGCGGTACATGAAAGCTTCCATGAGGAGAACGCCGTTCTCCCGTGCCGACTGCTCCATCTCGTCGCACTCCGCCGCGCTCAGGCCGAGCGGCTTTTCGCACAAGACGTGCTTTCCCGCCGCCGCCGCCCGAAGGGTCCATTCACGATGAAAGCTGTTGGGGAGAGGGATGTAAACCGCGTCGATGTCCTCGTCGTCGAGGAGGGCCTCGTAGCTCCCGTAGGAGCGGTCGACAGCGATCGCGGCGGCGAAGTCTCGGGCGCGCGCGGGGTCACGGCTCGCGATTGCCGACACCGTCCCGTTCTTCGACGCCTGAATCGCGGGAATCACGGCGGCGCGGCCGATGTTGGCGGTGCTCAGAACACCCCAAGACACTGTTCGCCTCTCCTTCTCCATCGCTCTCCTCTCTTGCCCCGGTATCGTACCGCCATTCTGTTCGGGCCCCGAGGGCTCTCCACTTTCGGGGGAGTCGCGGTACACTATCGTCCAAACTACTCTACGGACTTCCTTGCAGCGAGTCGCCCTCCTCGATAACGCCATTCGCCACGCCGCGCATTTCCTCCCGGCGCAGGGTCCGATCTCCACCTTCATCCATCACAATACCCTCCATGCCTTCGAGCATCTGCACTTCGAGGAAGCGGTGGTCGAGGCCGGCCGTCTCTTCGACTGCGAGCCTTTCCTTCCGAAAGAACGTTATCGACAGAAGATGGAGAAGGGCCGGATCCGCCGCGAGGACATCGACTCCGTTCTGGAGCGAGAGCTCGGACCGGAGGGGGCGGAGCTGGTTTCCGGGCTTTCGACTCGTCGCGACATCCGGCTTGCGATGCTGCGCCACCGCTTTCCCGAAGACAAGGGACCCGGGCTCTCGTGGCTCGTCGCCGAGACTCGGGCCGTCTCCGGGGATCTCCCTCTCTGGACGGCCGCTCTCGACGCCGTCTCTCGCGTTTCCTTCGAGCCGCCTCAGCTCGAGCCCGTCCGACGCATCCGCCACCGGGACCTTCTTCTCGAAGCGACGGGCGCCGACTCCGACGAGCTCGTTCACCCCGTCCTCATCCGGCTTTCGGCCTCGTTCCTCGATCAGGGGATCGCGTATTGGCCCCTGCCCGGACGCACGGGGGGATTCTTTCACGCCGTTGGCGAGTTGTATCGTCCGTCGCTTCTTTTGCCCCGGTGGATGCAGCGATTCGCCCGGGATCTTTCGGCCGCGTCCGACCGTGGACTCTCGCCTGCGGACTCGGCGGTCGAGTCGCTCGACCGGTTGGGGGTTTCCGAGAGCGAATGGGAGCCTTTCGTCGCGGCGACGCTTCTGGTCCTTCGCGGTTTCGCGGGGATGATGTGGCAAATCGAGGCTCGGCCCGACCGCGTTCCCGTCCATGCTCCCGACGCGAGACTCCGCGACTTCCTCGCCATCCGCCTCCTTCTCGAGGCCAGGGCACTCGAGGAACTGGCTGAAAGGAAGCTCGGGTTCCGAGGCGAGTTGCGGGACCTCAGGGACGAGCTTCGTCGAAAGCGCTCGCCGCCGGCGGCCCCGAGCGCCGAAGAAAAGGCCTATTCACTCTTCCTGCTCGCCCAGGCCCTCGCCTGGTCGCCTTCCGCCTTGTCTCGTCTCGACGAAGAGGGCACGACCCGGATCCTAACCGAGATCGAGACCTTCGCTCCCTTGTCTCGCCGCCGTCTCCTTCATCTTGCCTTCGAGCGGCGGTATCGGATCGAGATCCTCGACGCGATCTCGGTGCGAGCGCGAGAACCGGTCGAGGAGGGCGCGGACGCACTGTTTCAGGCCGTTTTCTGCATCGACGAGAGGGAAGAGTCGATCCGCCGCCACCTCGAGGAGGTCGAGCCGAGGTGCGAGACTTTCGGTGCCGCGGGCTTCTTCGGTGTGGTCATGTACTACCGCGGCATCGAGGATGCGCACGCGAGGCCGCTTTGTCCCATCGCTATCGAGCCGGAGCACGAAGTGGAGGAGCTCGCGCAGAACGAAAGAGAGTCCGGCGTCCACCGGCAACGCGCGCTTCGCAGATTCCTCGGCCGTCTCGTCCACGAGACGAGAGTCGGGAGCCGTACCTTCACCCGCGGGACGATCCTGACGGGACTGCTCGGCCTCGCCGCCGTCGTGCCGCTCACGTGTCGGGTCCTCTTTCCCCGCCTGACCGCCCGTTTTCGCAGCGGCGTCGGTCGTCTGCTCGAGCCGCAGCAGGGCCGGCTCGCTCTGGAGCGAGACGAGACGCGCCGGCCTTCGCTCGGCAAGCATGCGGGCTTCACCGTGGAGGAGATGGCGATGATCGTGGAGCGGCAGCTTCGGGACATCGGAATCTCGGGAAGGCTCGCGCGAATCGTCGCCATCGTCGGCCACGGCTCCGCGAGCCTCAACAACCCACACGAATCGGCGCACGATTGCGGCGCCTGCGGAGGAGGCAGGGGAGGTCCGAACGCCCGCGCCTTCGCGCAGATGGCGAACGATCGACGAGTGCGCGCGCTCCTGCGTGACCGCGGGTGCGCCATCCCGGACGGGACCTGGTTCGTCGGCTGCTATCACAATACCTGCGACGACTCGGTGAGCTTTGCCGACCGGGACGCGGTGCCGTCGGAGTTCCGGGGAAAGCTCGCGCTGGTGGAGAACGCCCTCGAGCGCGCCCGGGCGAGGAGCGCCCACGAGCGATGCCGCCGTTTCGAGTTTCTTTCAGCTGATCTGTCTCCGGGGGCGGCGCTCGCGCACGTGGAGCGTCGCTCGCAAGATCTCTCGGAGACACGGCCGGAGTACGGTCACGCGACCAACGCCGTCTGTATCATCGGGCGGAGGTCTCGAACCCGCGGACTCTTCCTCGATCGGCGGGCGTTCCTCGTCTCCTACGATCCTGCGCGTGACGATGGCGATGCATCGGTACTCACCCGCACCCTCGCCGCCGCGGTTCCGGTCGTCGCCGGCATCAACCTCGAGTACTACTTCTCGTATGTCGACCCCGTGGGTTACGGATGCGGAACCAAGCTCCCGCACAACATCACCGCGCTTCTGGGAGTGATGGACGGACACGCCAGCGACCTCCGAACCGGTCTTCCCTGGCAGATGGTAGAGATCCACGAGCCGGTTCGGCTCTTGATCGTGGTGGAAACGACGCCCGGTCTCCTGGAGCGTGCCCTCGCGCGGGATCTGCGCCTTCTCCATCTCGCCGACCATCGCTGGATCCAGCTCGCCGTCCTGAGCCCTTCCGGAAGCGAGATCCGGGTTCGTGAGTCCACCGGGTTCTCGAAGTACGAGTCCGAGAGAGACGCTCTCGACGAGCTCGCCTCGTCGCGCGACTGGTACGAGGGGCGCATGGATCATCTTCCCCCGGTACGCATCGTTTCGAGATCCGGGAAACCATGAGCTCGAGCTTTCTCGTCGTCTGGCTGAGCCTCGTCATCGTCGGGGCGCAAGCGCTCCTCTTCCTCGCGCTCGGCGGCTCCTCGCTCGTTTTCCGTCCCCTTCCGGAAAGGCTCGCGGGACTTCTCACCAAGGTGACGTTCCTTCTCTCGACGCTGTCGTCGGTCGCGCTCTTCGCAATCGTCGCTCTCGGTGCGCTCGGCGGCGGGAGCCCCGTCGTCGTTCCTCTCGGAGACTGGCTCGAGACGGCGAGCTATCACTTCGAGGTCTCGCTTCTCGTCGACCCGCTCTCGGCGGCGTTCGCGACCCTAATCGCCGCGCTCTGCGGAATCGTCGGCGCTTTCGCACATCGCTACCTCCATCGTGAGCCTGGGTTCAACCGATTCTTCGTGCTCCTCGCGCTCTTCGGTCTCGGAATGACGCTCACCGCGCTCGCCGGAAGCCTCGAGCTCGTGTACGCCGCCTGGGAGCTGGTGGGGCTGAGCTCGGCGCTTCTCATCGCGTTCCACCACGAGAGGCGGCCTCCGGTCACGAACGGACTCCGTACTTTCGTCGTCTACCGAATCTGCGATGTCGGCCTGCTCGCGGCCGTCGCGCTCATCGCATTACCAACTGGGTACGGGGGATCTCGAGCTCCTGTATGGGGACGCGCCCGGGCTTCGAGGTGGAACGGCTACCGTCCTCGCGCTCCTGCTGCTGCTCGCCGCCTCCGGCAAGTCGGCGCAGGTCCCTTTTTCCGGATGGCTCCCGCGCGCGATGGAAGGTCCCACACCCTCGAGCGCGATTTTCTACGGGGCGCTCTCGGTCCATGCCGGCGCCTACTTGTTGCTGCGGATTTCGCCGCTTCTCGACAGTTCGCCTCTCGCGTCGATGGCGGTGGCGGGCGTCGGACTTCTCACCGCGCTCCACGCGACTCTCTCTGGACGGGTACAAACCGACGTCAAGACGTCTCTCGCTTACGCGTCTCTGACCCAGGTCGGGATCATCTTCATCGAGATCGGTCTGGGACTACGCCTCCTTCCTCTTCTTCACCTCCTGGGAAACGCCGTCACCCGCACGCTGCAGCTCCTGCGCGCGCCCTCCGTGCTGCACGACTTCCACCAGCTCCAGAACGCCGTCGGCGGGCACCCGGGGCGAACCGGGCTCCACCTCGAGCGAATGGTCTCTTCATCGCTTCAGCGACGCCTCTACCTCTTTTCCCTGGAGCGGGCCCATCTCGACGACCTCCTGGAACGATATGCGATCGCGCCCTTCCACCGTCTGTTCCGGTTCTTCGACTCGGTGGAAAAGCGAGGGATGGAGCGCCTCGGAGGAGCGAAGGACGAACGTGGCTGAGCTCTCCGGTCCGTGGCTCGTTCTCATCGCCTTTCTTCCCGGCGTCGTGGCGCTCGCTCCACGCTCCCTTCTTACCGGCCGAGCGGGACGGCGAGTGGTCCTGAGCGTGAGCTGGGTCGAGCTCCTGCTCTCGGGAGTCATCGCGTTCGAGTTCCATCACCGCGGAAGCGCCGCTTCCCTCGTCGATCCCTTCGATCCGTCGCGCGTGATTCTGGGCCGACCGCTCGTTCTCGTCGACGAGCTCAGCTCTCTCCTCCTTCCGTTCGGTGCTCTCCTTTTCGCTTTCGTTCTGCTCGGAGCGCCGCGCAGCGAGCGGGCGAAAGCCTCCGTTCGACGCATCCTCGTCGCCGAGAGCATCGTCCTCGGTACTTTCGCGACGGTCGAGCCAACCCTCCTGGCCTTTCTGTGGGCGATGTCGACGCTCAACGCGTATCTGGAGCTGCGGTCTCGAGAGACGTCACGGCCGAGCGTGCGCGGCGTGGGTCTGTACATGGCCGCGAGCGTCGTTCTCTTCAGCCTCGGCGTTCTGCTCTCGGGCTCGGTTCTGGCGACCGTGGGAGTGAATCTCCTGCTTCTGGCAGCGGTCCTGATTCGCAAGGGTGTCTTTCCCTTCCATTCCTGGGTCCTTCCGCTGTTCGAGCACCTCCCGCTCGGCGCGGCGATTCTGTTCGCGGCACCTCAGATCGCCGCCTACGCCGCGGTCCGTCTCATTCTTCCCGGTGCCAGCGCGGCCCTCCTTTCGCTCATCGGTCTCGCCTCCCTGGCGACGGCGATCTATGGCGCCGGACTCGCGTTGGTCCAGGACGACGTGCGGCGCGCCCTCGGCGCTTTTTTCATGAGCCAGTCGGCGCTGGTCATGGCGGGGCTCGACAGTCGCACGGCGATGGGGCTCGCGGGCGGGCTCGCTCTGTGGATTTCCACCGGGCTCGCTCTCGCCGGATTCACCCTGACGATTGGCGCTCTCGAGGCGCGACGGGGCCAGCTCTCGCTCAGCCGGTATGCGGGCGGCTACGAGCGGATGCCGCTTCTCGCCGTCTCCTTTCTCATCCTGGGACTGGCGAGTGTCGGCTTTCCCGGGACGTTGGGATTCGTCGGGGAAGAGGCGCTCGCTCACGGAGCCTTCACCGAGACCCCGTTTCGAGGCGCGCTGGTACTCCTCGCATCGGCTCTCAACGGCATCACGGTGATGCGCAGCTACTTCGTGCTCTTCTGCGGTGCCCGCACGGTGTCGAGCGTGGCCCAGAGCGTCCGCCCTCGGGAGCGCGTCTCGTTTCTCGTGCTCGTTCTCGTCCTTCTTCTCGGAGGTATGTTCCCGCAGTCGTTCTTTCAATCCCGACTGCGCGCGGCCGAAGCCATCTTCGACGCTCGAGTACGCTGAACGGTGAGCGCCGCGACCGTTCAGGGCCGGGAGTGAGACGAGACGGCGGCCACCGTCCGATACAGGTACTCGACGAAGAGTCCCAGGCCCGCGACCGAGGCCCGCTCGTCGTTTCCGTGGGCCCGCTCGTCGGCTTCGGTCCCCGCCGTTCCCACTCCGTAAGCCTGGACGCCCTTCGCTCTCAGCTGCGCGGAGTCGGTCGCTCCCGTGAGCATCGTGGGAAGGGTAATCGCGTCGGGAAACAGACTCGCCTGCACCGTCTCGAGCGCGCGGAAGAGCTCGCCGTCGAGCCGGGAGGGAGGCGCGGCCGGGCGGCTTGTCGCGGGGGGCACGACTTCCACGAGTGGGTCGTCGATGACACGACGGAGCTCGTCGAGGAGAGCACCGACGTCCTCGTCCGGAAGCGTGCGGATGTCGAGCTCCGCTTCCGCTTCGGCCGGGATCACGTTCCGGCGAAAGCCGCCTTTGATGATGTTGGGGGAGATGCTCGTCCGGAGCATCGAGCTCGCCTGGATGTAGGAGTGGCGGAGCTTTTCCTGGACCATCTCGCTCAGGTCAGGGTCCTGCAGGTGGGTATAGAGAAACGCCTCTTCGGGCGAGCTGATGGTGGCGAGACGCTCGAAGTAGGCCTGGGTCGTCTCGTTCAGTCGCATCGGCATCTGATGTTGTCCCACCTTGGCCACCGCTGCGGCGAGGCGAACGACGGGATTGTCGACGCGAGGCATCGATCCGTGACCCGACGTCCCCCGCGCGATGAGCTTCACCCCCCGAAGGCCGACTTTCTCCGTCGTCGCCACCGAGACGTATCGGACGCGGCCGTCATCTCCGAGGCGGATGCCTCCGCCCTCGTTCAGGGCGAGCTCGCAGTCGATCTCGGGCCAGTGCTCCCGCACCATGAAGTCGATGCCGAACTCGGTCGTCCCTTCTTCTCCCGCCTCGACCAGCAGGATGACGTCCCGTTCGAGAGGGACGCCGGCGCGCTTCAGCAGGAGCATCGTCTCCAGGCTCGCGGCGAGCATCGCCTTGTCGTCATCGGCTCCTCGGCCGTAGACGTAGCCGTCCTCGACGACTCCCTCGAAGGGGTCCACGGTCCATTTGTCCCGTTCCACGCCGACGACGTCGGAATGCGCCATCAGGAGGAGCGGTCTCTTGGAGCCGTTACCTTTCAAACGAGCCACCAGGTTGCCCCGGGACGGTTCGTGAGCGAAGAAGCTCGACGAGATTCCCTCTTTCTCGAGCACTCCTTTCACGTACTCCGTGACTCGGGTCTCGTTTCCCGGCGGGTTGCTGGTATCGATTCGAACGAGGTCGCGGAGCAAGCCTACCGCCTCGTCGCGAGCTCGCGCGAAGTCCGGCCCGCCTCGAGCCTCGGCCATTCCCGAAACGCCGGCGATGAGCAGCGCAAAGCAAAAGAAGTGAGGTCTCGTTCTCATGGGCCGGAATTATCGCTCAAATGACCCCGGAAGACGGAGGTAGGCCAGGTTTTTCTTTGCCCACTCTTGATCGTGACGCGCAGTTCGTGTACACGAATGGAACGTGGCTCGTGCCTTCGGGAATTCACCAGAAAGGTCGTCTCCATGAACCGTTTCCGGCTCTCGCTCCTCGTCCTCGTCCTCGTCCTCGTCCTTCCCCTCGTCCTCTCCCGGCCGGTCGCGGCGCAGCCGCCATCGAAAGATGAAAGCACCGTCCTCGACGCTCTCGACGTGGGACGCACCTACGACCGGATGAAGTGGCTCTCGGAAGAGGTCGTTCACAACCGCTCCGGCGCGGGAATCGGCACGGCGGTCGCGGGCAGCGAGGACGAGAGACGTCTCGCCGACTTCATCCAGGGCGAGCTCGAGCGCATCGGGCTTTCGGTCCGAAGGGAGACCTTCCCCGTTCGGGCATACGACTACGGCGAGGTCTCCCTGCACGTCGGGGGTGAGGCCCTCCCGGCCGTGAGCCTTCATTCGGCGCCCGGGACCTGGGGTCTCGTGGACGGCGTCAGCTATCGTCGAGGCAACGGAGACGAGGGCCGCCACCTCGAAGCTCCCCTCGTCGATGCCGGGGACGGTCTCGCTGCCGACTACGAGGGCGTCGGCGCCGTGGACGGCAAAGTGGTCCTCGTCCACCGGACGCTCTGGCCCAGCTATGCCATCGTGGAAGCGTCGCATCGAGGCGCCGCCGCGATCTCTGTTCTACGGCTACGGAAGAAAGCCCCTCGACGACGCGTTGAAGCAGGACAGCGTCTGGTATCGAAACCAGATTCCCGCCGTCAGCATCACCGTGGCCGACGCGAGGAAGCTCCAGGAGCGGATGCGAGCCGGCGAGACGAGGGTGGACCTCGAGAACCGCGTCGACGAGTCTTACGGATTCTCCGAGAACGTGATCGGCACGCTTCGCGGGAGCGTTCATCCGGACGAGTGGATCACGATCTCCGCTCATCACGACCGCTGGTTCCAGGGCGCCCAGGACGACAGCATCGGCATCGCGTCCATGATCGAGCTCGCTCGAGTCCTGGCGGCGGGCTATCGTCCGCGGCGAAGCCTCCTCTTCATCGCCTTCGGGAGCGAGGAAGCCGGAGTGCCTTTTACGCGATACGACTGGCTCGCCGGTTCCTATGCCTTCGTGAAGGCCCATCCCGAGATCACCAACCGACTCGCTTATGGATTCAACATCGACCTCGCGGGATGGCCCTCGGACAAAGGACGCGTGCGAGCGACGGTCGACAACCTGGAATTTCAGAGACAGCTCGTCGCGTCCGCGGGGCTCTCCGATCGGTTGAGCGTCGAGTCCGGCTTGCAGCCTCTCGTGGACGCTTGGAATCTGGGCTCGGTCGGGGGCGGCGCCGCTTCGTATCTGAGCTGGGGCGGTTCGTCAGGCTCCAGCTACGAGTCCTATTACCACACGCAGCTCGACGTCGCCCGTCCCGAGCACTTCGAGAATCTCGCGATCGATCTCCGCCTCGGTGCGCTCGGGGTCATGCGCGCCGACAAGGCGGTCGTTCTTCCCATCCGCTTCAGCGAAGTCGCCCGCTGGGCCGAAGGCGAGCTTCGCGACGGGCAGACGAAAGTCTCTGCCGCCGGAATCGAGGCGTCCTGGCAGGCCGCAGTCGCGGCCGCGGAGGAGCTCGGAAAGCGAGCGGCGCGCGTGGAAGCGGCGCGCTCGTCCATCGATTCGCCTGCCGCCGCCGCGCCCGTAAACGAGTGGCTCATGAAGACGCGAAAGGAGCTTCTTCCCTGGCTCCTGAGCCTGAGCTACCGCGGAGCGACGCTCAAGACGACACCCTACGCTTCCGACATCGAGGCGCTTCACCGGGCTCGGGTCGCCGCCGAAGCCGGCGACGGGTCGGGAGCGGCGGAAGCGCTGGAGAAAGTTGCCACGATGTCCTGGGGAAAGCTCGTTTCCTCCGAGACCTATCTCACCGAGAGGCTCCTTTCCATGGAGCCCGCGGGCTGGGTTTGGGAGTACGATCAGCAACCGCGCTTCGTGAGTCCCGATCTCCAGGAGATCTATCTCGATTTGAAGCGGGGAAGCCCCGCCGCCGCGGCGGCGCCCCGGATAGCGAAGCTCGAAGAGGAAGCGGCCGGGTTCTTGCGGGAAGCGCTCTTCCTCGTCGCGGGAAGGCTCGAGGAAGGCGCCCGGGCGCTCGAGAGAACTCCGATTCCGTCGGCCCACAAGGAGGAGTAGACATGCAGAATCGCCGCGACCGTGACCGTGACCGTGACCGCGAGCTCGGAATGAATCGAAACATCACCCGGCGCGACTTCATCAACGGCATCGCCGCCGGGGTCGCGGGGGCGTCGCTCCTCGGTGGGACCGCGCCCGGGGCGAAGGCCAGCGAAAGAACCGCCGGCGCGCCCCAAACCGCGTACTATCCGCCCGCGCTCACGGGTCTCCGCGGAAGTCACGTCGGTTCGTTCGAAGTCGCGCATCAACTTCGAGACGGAGGCTTCCAGGACCTGGGACGCTTCTCTCTGGATCCGGGAGAGGAGTATGACCTCGTCGTCGTCGGCGGCGGGATCTCCGGTCTTTCCGCCGCCTACTTCTTCCGCCGGGTCTTCGGTGAAGACAAGAAGGTGCTGATTCTCGACAACCACGACGATTTCGGAGGGCACGCCAAACGCAACGAGTTCGAGTACCGCGGCCGACGCTGTCATCGGCTACGGCGGCACGATGAGCATCTCGACTCCGTTTCCCTACAGCTACGCGGCGAAGTCTCTCATCGAGGACCTGGGTATCGACGTCGCGCGCTACCCCCAATTCGTCGACCGCGATCTCTACGCGAAGCTCGGGCTGAAACGAGCGATGTTCTTCGACCGCGAGACGTTCGGCGAGGATCGCCTCCTGACCGGTATGCCGGAACGCCGCGGCCGAGGCTCGAACGACGGCGCGCTCTGGGGCGCGTTCCTGGAGAAGGCTCCCATATCGGGCGCTGCGCGGCGGGATCTGTCCCGCCTCTACCGGGACGATCCTTCGAAGGACTATTTAGCCGACCTCACTTCCGCGGAGAAGAAAGACCGCCTGAGTCGGATGAGCTACCAGGATTACCTGGTGCAGGTGGCCGGCATCTCGCCCGACGCCATTCCCTTTCTGCGGTACTGGAGCTTCCGGAACAACAAGTACATCGACACCTGCCCCGCGCTCGAGGCCGCTCACAGCGGCGCCCCCGGGTTCGCCGGACTCGGTCTCGAGGAAGTACCGCGGCTCGACTTCGGACGTTATACGTTTCACTTCCCCGACGGCAACGCCACCATCGCGCGCCTGCTGGTCAATCGGCTCGTCCCGAGAGCGCTTCCCGGCGAGCTCGACATGGAGTCGGTGGTCGAGGCGCCGCTGCAGTATGAGCGCCTCGACGAGAAAGACGGTGCGGTGCGGATTCGTCTCCGGAGCACGGTCGTGCGGGTCGAGCACGACGGTCCACCTGAGAGAGCCGACTGGGTCCGGCTCGCCTATGTCTCCGACGGAAAAGTGCACGGCATCCGCGCCCGCAACGCGGTCCTCGCCTGCTACAACGCCATCATCCGGTTTCTCGCGCCCGAGCTTCCCGAGCCCCAGAAGACGGCGCTCGCGCAAGCGGCCAAAGTCCCGCTGCTCTATACCAACGTCTTCATCCGCAACTGGAAGGCGTTCGACGAGCTTGGCGTGAGCCGGGTGAGCGCACCGGGAATGTACCATTCCAACGTGAGCCTCGATCAGCCGGTCTCGATCGGCGGGTACCATTGCTCGAAGTCGCCGGAGGAGCCCATCGTGCTCCACATGAGCCGCTGTCCCTCCCAGCCTGGTCTCATGCCGCGCCGCGAGCAGCTGCGCGCCGGGATGTACGAGATGCTGACGACGTCTTTCGAGGACATGGAGCGTTCGATCCGAGACCAGCTGGGAAGGATACTCGCGGGAGGCGGGTTCGATCCCGCGGAGGACGTTCTCGGGATTACCGTCAACCGCTGGCCCCACGGCTATGCCTACACTCCCGATAGCCTGTCCGACCCCGACGTCCCGGAAGAGGAGCGACCGTACGTCGTCGGCCGAAGGCCTTTCGGCCGTCTCGCCATCGCCAATTCCGACGCCGGAGCCGCCGCCTTTACCAACACCGCGATCGACGAGGCCCATCGGGCGGTTCGTGACCTCGCCCGGACTCGAGAGCCTTATTGAGGATGTGAGCGACAGGAGGCCCGGCGTAGCTTGATTTTTCCTGCCAATTCCCTCTCAATGGAAGGATGGAGCGAGCTTCCTCCCGCGTTGGAGGCGTAAGCTGATGGGCCTTCTCGTTCTCGTCGCCTTCGTCGCGGTGCTTTTCTGGGCGGTGTTCGTTTACAACGGCCTCGTGCGTCTCCGCAACACCAGCGACAACGCCTGGAGCGACATCGACGTGCACCTCAAGAAGCGCCACGATCTCGTCCCCAACCTCGTCGAGACCGTCAAAGGATACGCCAAACACGAGAAGGAAACGCTCGAGCGTGTGGTCCAGGCGAGAAACCAGGCGGCCGCGGCCGCGTCACCCGCCGCGAGGATCTCCGCCGAGAACGACCTGACCCAGAATCTGCGGCAGCTCATGGTGCTGGCCGAGGCCTATCCCGACCTCAAGGCGAACCGGGGTTTCCTCGCTCTCCAGTCCGACTTGACCCGCATCGAGAACGACATCGCCAACGCCCGCCGCTACTACAACGCGGTGGTCCGCGATTTCAATACCAGGCAGGAGATGTTCCCGGCGAATTTGATCGCTGGCGCCCTCGGGTTCCGGGAGAAGTTGTTCTTCCAAGCTGGCGCCGACGAGCGGCAAGCGGCTAAGGTGGAGCTCTAGCGACCGATTCGAATGATGACGAAGAGACTGATTCTCGGGACGGTGCTCGTTCTCGCCGGACTCGTCGTCGCGGGCCGCGATGCCGATGCGATCGAGATCGACCGTTTCCACGTCAACATCGTTCTCGATCGCGACAGCTCGTTCCTCGTGACCGAGACCATCCAGGTGGATTTCGGCGACCTCCAGAAGCATGGCATCTTCCGAACCATACCCGTCGATTACAGCCGTACCGAGACCGTTGCGGGCGCTCCCGTCGCGACCCGATACTCGGTCCGACTCTGGGTGCTCTCGGTCAAAAACGAGCAGGAAACGGCATATCCCTTCACTCTCTCGCACCAGGGCCGCGATCTATTCCTTCGTATCGGCGACCCCAACCGAACGGTGACGGGACGCGTCGCGTACGTCATCACCTACCGTGTGCAGCGCGCGATCAATCGCTTCGACAGCCACGACGAGCTCTACTGGAACGTCACCGGGACCGAATGGGACTGGCCTATCCACGAGGCGAGCGTCCAGGTCGTGCTCCCCGAGGGGGTTTCGTCCGATGACGTGCGTCATCAAACCTTTACCGGCAGGATGGGCTCGACGACGACGCAGGCCGCCGATAGCTTCGAGGGACGTATCTACCACGCGGAGGTGCGCGAGCTCGGACCGTCCGAGGGCCTCACCATCGTTCTGGGAGTCCCGAAGGGAGTCCTCCAGCCGCCCTCGGCCGCGCGAGAGCTGTGGTGGAAGCTCTCCGACAACGTCGGGTTTTTCCTCGCCGCGCTCCTGCCTCTCGTCTCGCTGGTCGGGCTTTTGTACCTGTATCTGAAGAGCGGGCGCGACCCGGGGCGGAACATGCCCATCGTCGTCCAATACGAGCCTCCACCCGGCCTTTCGCCCGCGGAGGTGGGAACGCTCGTGGACGAGACCATCGACACGCCCGACATCGTTTCGACGGTGCTCGATCTCGCCGTCCGCGGCTATCTGAAGATCGAGGAAGTCGAGACGACGAAGTTCCTCTTTCTGTCACAAAAGGACTATCTCTTCGAGAAGCGGAAGCCGGGCGACGGCGATCTATCCGCGCACGAGACCGCGTTCTTCAATGCGCTGTTTGCCTCCGGGGACCACGTTCTGCTTTCGAGCCTCAAGAACAAGTTCTACACGTCGATACCTTCGATTCGGAAGGCGATTACCTCCGAGATGCTGGCGAAGCGTCTCTTCCCGCGCGACCCTGAGGGCGTCCGCCAACTCTACCGGGGGCTCGGATGCGCTGCCGCGATCGTCCCCGTCCTTCTCGCTATCGCCCTGCTTCAAACCAACGCCGTGCGTGCCATCGTTCCGCCCGATCCCGCGAGCTTCGTCCTCTTCGCCGGACTCTGCCTCTTTCTGACCGTCGCCATCTTCTGGATTTTCTCGAAGGCCATGCCGTCGAAGACTCCCGAGGGAGCCCGGCTGGCCCGCTACTGCCTCGGGTTCAAGGAGTTCATCGCGCGCGTGGAGAGGGACCGGATCGCGCGGATGGCGAAAGAGGATCCGACGCTGTTCGAGCGAGTTCTGCCCTACGCGGTCGTTCTCGGTGTCGCCGACGAGTGGGCGGAGCGCTTCGAGGGTCTGTTGACCGAGCCTCCGAACTGGTTCCAATCCTCTTCGGCAGGAGGCGGCTTCTACCCGCGCGTGATGGTGACGGACCTCGGTCGCAGCATGCACGCGATGGGCTCGACTCTGACGTCGCAGCCGAGCAGCAGCGGAAGCGGGGGAGGAGGAGGCGGCGGGTTCAGCGGGTTCAGCGGAGGCTCGAGCGGCGGCGGCTTCGGCGGCGGCGGGGGAGGAAGCTGGTAGCCTGGCCGACGACGGCGGGTGGCCCGCCTCCCGCAGCGGGGATCTCGGAGAGTGGGGCGCACGACGTCCGGGCCGATTTCCAACTGGATCTTGTGACGAATCTGTGAGATTCATATGGGGCTCGTCGACGGGGGTTTGCCTCCGAGGCTCATGGTGGTGCCTGCTCCCCAACCACGGGGGTCCGGGATCCATCGACCGGTCAACTCGTTAGCAAAGAGAAGAGGATTATGAGTGATTACCAACGCAGGTGGTCTTTCCACGTGCCAACTTTGTTTCGGCTCACGCTAGCATTCGGCTCGCTGCTTTGTCTGCCACTGACGTCCACGGCTCAGGGACCGGGGACGAAAGACGGGGAATGGACCTTCCTGGGTGGTGATGCGTGGCATACGCGCTACATGCCAGCCGATCAAATCAACGCGTCCAATTTCAAGGACCTCAAGGTCGCCTGGCGATTCAATGCCGCGAGCTTCGGAGAGAGCACCGCCAGGGCCACACCGAGCTACGTGGACGGCAAGCTCCTCACGGTGACGGGCGAGCGCCGGTACGTCATTGCCCTCGACCCGGCGACGGGAGAGCTTCTCTGGAGCTTCAACGAGCCCAAGACCTTCCGTTTCGACTACTCGATGAGGAAGGGCTACGGGAAGGGCGTTGCCTACGGCAAGATCGACGGGCGGGGGGTGGTCTACATCATATCGCCGGCCTTCTTTCTCCATGCCCTGGACGCCGAGACGGGGCTGCCCCTCGAGAACTGGGGAAAGCCCGTGAAGCTCCCCGGGTTCCCGAAGTCGGGCACCGTCGACCTGGTCTGGGATCTCATCCAGGACTGGGGACCGTGGCAAGCCTGGGACCAGCCTTACGACCCCGGTCAGGGTCTTCCGCTCGAGCTCGGATACATCACCAGCTCCTCGCCTCCGATCGTGGTGAACGACGTCGTCGTCGTGGGGAACTCCGCCGAGCAGGGCTACAACCAGACCCGAATCGAGAACGTTCCCGGAGACATCCTCGGCTACGACGCCCGCACGGGCGCGTTCATGTGGAAGTTTCACGTCCTTCCGCGTCCGGGGGAGTTTGGGCACGATACCTGGGAGAACGACGCCTGGAAGTGGACGGGAGACATCTCGTCCTGGGCGCCGATGTCGGCCGATCCCGAGCTCGGGCTCGTCTACGTCCCGACGAACGGCGCCACCATGGACTATTACGGTGGCTTCCGCCCCGGTGAAGACCTCTTCAGCACGAGCTTGATCGCACTGGACGTCAAGACCGGCAAGCGCAAGTGGCACTACCAGATGGTCCATCACGACATCTGGAACTACGACACGCCCACGGCGCCGGTGCTGATGGACGTCACAGTCAACGGGAAGAAGATCAAGGGTATCTTCCAGGCCACCAAACAGGGCTTCGTGTATGCGCTGAATCGGGAGACGGGAGAGCCGATCCGGCCCATCCCCGAGAAGCCCGTTCCGGCGTCGACCGTTCCCGGCGAGAAGCTCTGGCCCACGCAGCCGTTTCCCACGAAGCCGGCGCCATTCGATTTGCAGGGTCGGCAAGAGAAAGATCTGATCGACTACACGGCCGAGATTCACCAGAAAGTGCTCCAGTACGCGAAGGAGAACAACCTCTTCTTCCCGCTGTTCAACCCGCCCGTCGTCGCCGGCAGCCCCGATGCCAACTGGCCGGGTGCCGGTATGTCGTGTCCGGGGGGTGGGGGCGGCGCCAACATCTACAGTCCCGCCGTGGCGGATCCCGTCAACGGCGTGATGTTCGTCGCCTCCAGCAGCCAGTGCTCGACCTATCCCCTCATGCCTGGAAAGGACTCCCCGCTCGACAAACAGAACCCGACGGGCAAGACCCACTCCGACTGGTCTCGTGCGGTTGGAGCGGCTGCCCGCCGGCCCGCCGGCATGATTCGCCCCGACATGGCGAAGCTCGATGGCGTGTCCATCTGGAAGGGGCCCGTGGGCCGTATCACCGCCATCGACATGAACACGGGAGACACTCTCTGGGTGATCCCCAATGGCGATGCGGAGCAGGCGGAGCAGGACGAGATCCGCAATAACCCATTGCTCAAGGGTGCGCCCGGAGTCATGACCAACCCCGGCCGGCGCGGCTATCCGGTCATGGTCGTAACGCCGACCCTCCTGATCACGGCAGGCCAGACCGCCGACGGAAAGTGGAACCTCTTCGGTATCGACAAGAAAACCGGCCAGCGAGTCGGGGCCGTCGAGATCCCCGGACCGACGGGCTACGGCATGTCGAGCTGGGTCCACAAGGGCAAGCAGTACGTGCTCGTCCAGCTCGACGACGGCCTGGCGGCGATGGCGATTCCCGGCCCCGAGGACGCGGCGAAGAAACCCACGCACCACTGATCGTCGAGCTCGTCAGACCGCGACCGACAAGATGAGCGAGTCGGGCCCTGTGGGTCAGGGCCCGACTCGGGTCAGGACGACGCGGAATCCGATGAAGGGGCGACGTGCGCCCGGATCGACTCCGCCTCGGATGGCGGCGCGAACGTTCTGGACGGGGTCGCCGTACGACCCGCCGCGCATCACGAACAGCGCCTCCGCGTCGAGATCGACGTCGTCGAGCGCGGGATCGTACGGGTAAGGCCGCGAGGGGCTTCGCGTCAGCTCCCAGACGTTCCCGCTCATGTCGGATAGACCGAAGCTGCACTCCGGGCAGGGGAAACTTCCTACCGGGGCCACGCTCGAGGCCCGGAAGTTTGCCCGGTCCTGCCGCGGCTCATTGCCCCACGGAAAGATCCGGCCATCCGTTCCTCTCGCCGCCTTCTCCCACTGCGCCTCGCTCGGTAAGGTGGCGCGCCAGCCATCATGGAGCAAACGGCGGAGCCGCGGCGGAGTGCTCGCCGATTCCCTCGAGGTGGTCTCGAGCCACCGGCAGTACGCCAGTGCGTCCGGCCACGATACGAAGGCAACCGGGTGAACGGGCTCCCCTTCGAGGGCCCGGGCGTCGGCGCGGAATCCTGTCTCCTCGACGAACGCGCGGAACTGGGCGACCGTGACCTCGAAACGACCGATGTAGAAGACCGGGAGGTCCACGGAACCCTGCGCGCTCGTCGCGGACCATCGCTCGTTGTCGAAGGCGAGTGGATCGACCCTCGGATCGCTTCCCATCTCGAACGGCCCTGCCGGGATCTCGACGAATCCAAGGAGATCGTCGTCGGGAAGAAACCAGGCGTCCGAGCGAAACCCCGGGAGAGCCGTCCGGCCCGACGCGGGTATGGGGGCCGACCGCGCCGTGGCCCCCGGCCGTTCAGAGTACAACCATCCGGTCACGGCGAGCGTAATCGCGGCGATGAGCGCGACTCCTCTGGCGTTGCTCGGAGAAGCCGAAGGCTCGGGTGCGTCCGTTGCCGATTTCACTCCAGGATCATCCACCGGACGCCGTGCCTCGGCACGCGAAAGTCCATCCATGGTCGCAAGCGCGACGGTAGAGCTCTCGCTCCGGCATCTCCATCAGATTCGCTCCGCCCTCGCGGAGCAAGAGTCGAAGGTCGAGTACACGCGGGTCGGCGCGGCGAAGACTCTCCGGAGTCAGGAGGTTGATACAGCCGGCCTCGAACCGGAGCTCGCAGGCTCGCGAGAAATAGCCGAGCGAGAGCTCCGAGTCCGCGGGGGCGATCTTCCCCTCCGCGTAGTAACGGCCGAGCTCGTTGCACGCCCATCCGGAGTTGTCGCCGCAGTAGGTCGCCTCGATCCTTACCAAGCGCTCACAGGCGTTCCGACGACCCTCGGAACAGGCCTGCTCCCAGAACGGGATCTTGTCACCAGGCTGCGTCCCATCGGTGGCGCCGACGCTCGTCATGACGCCAAACAACGCCGCCCATATCGCCATGAAGGCCAGGTTCCTGCGGGCGGGCGTCCAGCCGAGGCGAAGACGACCGAACGGCGTGTTCCGAATCGCGGGCGCCACGGCACTGGCCACGAAACGGTCGATCCGTCGAACGCTCAGATTCAAGAGGGGCACCGAGAGAAGCTTGTCGTAGAAGGTGGGAGCTCCGAAGGCTCCGAGGAGCGCGAAGAGTCCGAACACGCCGAGCCCGTACAGGATGCCGAAGATGAACTTTCCCGCGGGGGTTCGCGGAGAGGTCGACGGATCGGTTACCAGCAGATGCAGACCGAGAAACACGGCGGTCGGAATCTCCGAATCGACGAAATACGGTACCCCGGTCACCGCCGCGTATAAAGCACTCGCGCCGAACAGCACCATCGCCGCCGAGCCGGCAATCAGCGTGATCGAGAAGAAGTACATGACGACGAGACCGATCAGAAACAGAAACAGATAGATGTGTGGCGCGAGACTCAGGGTTGTTGCGATCTCCTGGCCCCACGTGAGGTCCGTCGTTCTCGTCGCGATCAACGCGAGGGAGAACAATCCCAACGAGAAGGCGGAGGGGTTGAAAATGTGCACCTGCCGGCCGTCTCGGCTCCAGCGAATGAACTCCTTCCCCAGGAATCCGACCGCGATCATCACGAACTGGAGGTAGAACCAGTCATCCCGGAACCACAGAAAGAGGTTGGTGCTGAAGATGATGGGGAATGGACCGAAGCCGAGAACGTACATATCGCGACGCGACCAGGCGAGCAGCATGTCGAAGGAGTAGGCGAACGCGAGCTGCGCCACGAAGAGCCAGGCATGGTCATAGACGGGTCGCCAGTAGTAGCCCCAGTACGCGTACACCGAAAGCTGGACCACCGCCTGGAGGTAGTGCTGCGGTCGCAGCTCGACCCGGAGAAAACGTGGTGCCGACTCACTCTTGAGTCGCAGAAACAGTGCCGCCTGCCAGACGGCCAACCCCATGGCCGCGGTCCAGCAGGATCGCGCCAGAACCGGGCTATCGAGGATCCGAGGTACCAACGACAGCAACGCGAGGCCGACCGTCGTTGCAAGCGGCACCCAGAACACCCGCCCTGCGCGTGCGGCAAAGCTCTGGTCGAGCGCCGGTCCGCGTTTTCGTTCAGCCGAAGGGCCGGTCCCCTTTTCGCGTCCTTTCGGGGGCCGTTGCCGTCGTCGAGATGCCATCGATCCAAGTCCCTCGAGCCGCCTGGTTGTACTGCGAAGGCGCCTCCCGTGCAAATGTCTTCTGAGCCGCTTGCCTGAAGCGACCTCGAAAAGAAAAAAGCCGGTCCGGCGGGATGTCCGCTGGACCGGCTCGGGCTCTCTTCGAGCGTGAAGCTACTTGGTATGCGGCCAGGGCGTGCCCTGGTCCTTTTCCGAGACCGGCGAGAGGCCCTTGTAGACGAACCTCTGTACGCGCTTTCCCTCGTAGGTCTCCGTCGTGTAGATGTTTCCCTTGGAGTCGGTCGCGATGCTGTGAACGGCGTAGAACTGCCCCGGCTGGCGGCCGCCGTCTCCGAAGCTCGTCAGGATCTCGAGGGTGTCGCGGAGTAGAACGTAGACTTTCTCGTTCGCTCCATCGGCGAGGTAGATGTACTTCTGCTCGGGGTCTTTCGAGAAAGCGATGTCCCAGACCGAACCGTCGCCGAGAGTCCGCTTGGCGATGAAGGCTTCCTTGATGAACTTGCCTTCGCGGGTGAACACCTGGATCCGATCATTCGGACGATCGCAGACGTAGAGCAGGTTGTCGTTCGCGAGCTGCGAGCAGTGAACCGGATTCCGGAACTGCTGCGCGACCGGCGCGTCCGGGTTGTATCGGCCGAGGTTGGTGTCGTCAGGCTTGTTGCCGTACGCGCCCCACAGTCGTTTGAACGCTCCGGTATCGGCGTCATAGACGATGACGCGCTTGTTCCCGTAGCCGTCTGCGATGTAGACCTCATTGGTCTTGGGGTCGACGAAAATCTTCGCCGCGCCCTTGACGTTCTTGGTGTCGAGGCTCCCGTTATGCATGCCGCTCTTGCCGATCTGCATGAGGAACTTGCCGTCCTGCGTGAACTTCAGGACCTGGGAGTCTTCCTTGCCGTTGCCGCCGATCCAGACGTTGCCCTTGTAGTCGACGGTGATCCCGTGGTTCGACTCCGGCCACTGGTAGCCTTCGCCCGGACCGCCCCAGTGCCCGATCAAGTTCCCTGCCTGGTCGAACTCGAGAACCGGAGGAGCGGGAAAACAACAGGAAGACGCCGGCGGGTCCAGCGTAGGGTAGGTTTCCTTTTTGTCGAGCGAGGCAGGCCGATGGATGATCCAGACGTGGTCCTGGGAATCGACCGAGACGCCGATGGCGGAGCCGATGACCCAGTGGTTCGGCAGCGGTTTGGGCCACATCGGGTCGACCTCGAACCGGGGCGCCTGGAGCGTATCTTCCGCGATAGCCTGGTTCTGCAGGAAGGTGGCGCCGACGGCGAGCGCTGCCAGGAGTGCGAGAAACGCCCCACCGACATAGAGATTGCGGTTTCGCTTCATGTTGGCCTTCTCCTCCATTTCAGATCAGATCCGAGCCGGGCCCGCCGGAGCTCCGGAGGGCCGCCGGAGGCGACAGTATACACGAGTCGCTCTCAAAGGGCTCGCATGGGGTTCCGGGATTTCGAGGGTGCGCCGGTGGCAGGAAGGAGGCAGAATAGAGGGGCGATGAAGGCCCTTTCGCGGCTCGGTCGCCGAATTCTGGCCGGTGGCGTGGGTATCGCCCCGCTCGGCCTGCTCTTCTTCGCTTCCGCGGCGCGAGCTCACGACATTCCGAGCGACGTCACCGTCCAGTTGTTTCTCAAGCCCGACGGACGAACGCTGCACCTGCTCGTTCGAGTGCCCATCGGCGCGATGCGGGACATCGAGTTTCCCGTCCGCGGTCCGGGCTACCTCGACATCGCGGCCGCGGGCGGGGCGCTCCGGGACGCCTCGACTCTCTGGATCTCCGACGCGATCGAGCTCTACGAGGGAAGCCGGCGGCTTGCCGGTCCCTCCGTGGTCAAGGCACGCGTTTCGCTACCTTCCGATCGGTCGTTCGCGTCGTATGAAGAGGCGCTGGAGCACATCGAAGGGCCACCCCTGCCCGAGGACACCGAGCTCATCTGGGATCAGGGCCTGCTCGACGTCGCGTTCGAGTATCCGATCGAGTCGGATCGAGCGGAGCTCTCGATTCATCCGGGGCTCGCCCGGCTGGGAATGCGGGTAGTGACGGTTCTGCGGTTTCTTCCACCGGGGGGAGCGGTGCGCGCCTTCGAGTTCCAGGGCGACCCCGGTCTCGTCCGGCTCGACCCGCGCTGGCACCAGGCGGCGCTCCGGTTCATCGAGATGGGTTTTTTCCACATACTCGACGGAATCGATCACCTTCTTTTCCTCTTCTGCCTCGTGATCCCGTTCCGGCGCATCCGCCCGCTGGTGATGGTGGTGTCGTCGTTCACCGTCGCCCACTCGATCACGCTCATTGCCTCCGCCTACGACCTCGCGCCCGACGCGCTCTGGTTTCCGCCTCTGGTGGAGACCTTGATCGCGATGTCCATCGTCTACATGGCGCTCGAGAACATCGTGAGCGGCAAGGGCCACAACCGGTGGATCATCACGTTCGCGTTCGGACTGGTGCACGGGTTCGGATTCTCGTTCGCGCTGCGCCGGACGCTGCAGTTCGCGGGCACGCACCTGTTGACGTCGCTGCTCTCGTTCAACATCGGCGTCGAGCTCGGACAGCTCCTCGTGCTCGTCCTGCTCGTTCCCGCACTCTCGCTCTTCTTCCGTTACGTCGTCGCCGAGCGGATGGGGACCATACTCCTGTCCGCCATCGTCGCCCACACCGGCTGGCACTGGATGACGGAGCGAGCCGCGGTGCTGCGGCAATTCTCCTGGTCCGCCGTGGACGCCGCCTCGCTCGTGAGCCTCGTGCGATGGCTCATGGTGCTCGTTGCCGCGATTGGGCTCGTCTGGCTCGTCGGCGTCTTGCGCCACCGACCGGAGTCGAAAAGCGGGGGAGAAGCGGCGGCCGCGGCCGCTACCGCTACCGCTGCGGAAGAGTAGTCGTCGAAGAGAGACGCTGTCTCTTCAAGTCAATCGGCAATCTCGTACTCACTCTGGACGAGGCCGCTCTCGAACTGCCTCGTCCGGACGTGTCTGAGCTCGATGTCGCGCTCTATGGCACCGAAGAGGGGGGTTCCGATTCCGATGAGCACGGGAACGCGCGTGATGACGAGGCGTTGAACGAGCCCGGCCCGGAGGAACCGTTGGATGGTGATCCCGCCATCGACATACGCGTGCCCGATGCCGCGATCGTCGAGCTGCGACACGATCTCGGCCGGATCTCCGGACATTCGCTCCACCACCGCCCCGGGCGGGGCAGGGGCCAGGGCGCGCGTGCTGAGCACGAAAACGGGCTTGTCCCCATAGGGCCAGGTGTCGAACGTCAAGAATCGTCTCGAAGGTCTTGCGTCCGATGACGAGCGCGTCCACCGTGGCCATGAACTCGTCGTAGCCGTGGGGCTCGCCGCCGCCCGGCGGCAGGAAGTCGAGGTCGCCATTGACGCGCGCAATGAACCCGTCGAGGCTGGTACCAACAAAGACCGATATTCTCATTTTCATGGACAACTCCTCACCATCCTAAAGACATTCGGTGAAGAAAGAGAAGACCTACCCTCGGGGAGTCGCTCGGCGGGCGCCGTAGTAGAGGAGGCCGGCTACGAGCATGGACGGAACCAATCCTCCGATGGGGTAGTCCAGGAGCTGGATCGCCTCATAGGTCGCGAATCCCGCCGCCCAGCCTGCGAGCGCGCTCCAGTGATAACCGCGCGAGTACCAATACGGTCCACCAACCCGGTCGAGCGACGCCAGGTCCAGCTCTCGTTCGCGGACGAGAAAGTAATCGGTGAGAACGACGCCGAAGAGCGGGACGAACATGGCGCCGATGAAGAAGAGGAACCCTTGATAGCGCTCCATGGGAAAGACGAGGGCGACGGCGATGGAAACAACACCGGTGATTCCCATGACCGTCCTCGCCGAGACTCTTCGCGAAACGTTCAACACCGAGCAGGTCGCGGAGTAGATGTCGGGGAAGTCGGACGTAATAGTGGAGAAAACGACGAGGAGGAGGGCGGGCGTGAGCAGTCCCGCTCCGCCCATGATCCCGAGGAGCTGCATCTGGGGCTCGGCGTTTCCGGTCGCGAGCGTCGCCGACAAGCCGAGAACATACATCCACGAGGAGACGAGGAAATACCCCCACCAGGTGCTCCAGAATGCCGTCGATGATCTCCTGGCGAACCGGGAGTAGTCGGCTACCAGGGGCATCCAGGAGATCGGCATGGCGATCACCAGGTCGAGTCCGGTCATGAACGGCATAGCGGGAGCGTTCGATGGCGCGACGGTGCCTCCGAGCTGGCGCTGGGCGTTCCAGCTCATTGCCACCAACACCAGCAACAGCCCGATCACCGCCGCCGTCTGCATCATCTTCCAGATTTTTTGTCCCGTCAGCAGGGCCCACAGCAAGGTCCCGATGCCGATGAGCACGATCCAGAAGGAGTCCGACGCGAGGAGCCCGCCCCTCGAGACCCCGAGCATCGCCCCCGCCCGTCCTCCGATGATGAGCATGATCGACGCCCAGCAGACGAGCTGGACGATGTTGAGCACGGCGGCGAGATTCGAGCCGAGAATCCCGAACGACGGCCGCACCGAGACCATGGAGGTGACGCCGTGGTCCGATCCGATGAGTCCGCCGAGGCACATCAGCGTGTTCCCGGCGACGTGACCGAGGAGGATGGCCCAGAGCGCCATCCAGAACCCCATCGGTGCGAGAAGCCCGCCGGCCCAGATCTCGGCGAGCGAGATCGCGACTCCGGCCCAGAAGAGGAAGAAGTCGATTCCGCCCAGGTTGCGCTCGGCGGCCGCGACCGGTCGTATGTCCATCACTCTCGGTAGACGGCTCCGGGAAGCACGCAAAGCATCTCGAACAGGAGGTTCGCGGCGACGAGCGCGGTATTGCCCGAGGGATCGTAGGGCGGCGACACTTCCACGAGATCGCCGCCCACGACGTCGAGGCCTCGTGTACCTCGGATGATCTCGACGCCCTGAAACGTCGTGAGCCCCGCGATCTCCGGGGTGCCCGTTCCCGGAGCGAACGCCGGGTCGAGACCGTCGATGTCGAAGCTGACATAGACGGGACCTTTTCCCATCTGTTCGCGCACCTGCTTCATGAGCGGCGCGAGCGAACGGTTCCAGCACTCCTCGACTTGCACCACCCGGAAGCCCTGCGCGCGAGGCCAGTCGAAGTCCTCCGCCGTGTATCCCGTGCCGCGGAGGCCGATTTGCACCACCCTCCGTCCGTCGACCAGCCCTTCCTCCACGAGGCGGCGGAAGGGCGTCCCGTGGGCAATCTTCTCGCCGAACATGGTGTCGTTGACGTCGGCATGGGCATCGACGTGAACGACCCCGAGGGGGCCATGGACTTTCGCGAGCGCGCGCAGGATGGGAAGCACGATGGTGTGGTCTCCGCCGAGGGTAAGAGGTCGACAACGCGCCTCGACAATCGCGTCGTAGGCCCGCTCGATGATTCCCATGCTCTTCTCGATGTGGAAGGTGTTGATCGCGACGTCGCCGACGTCGGCGACCTGAAGGCTGTCGAAAGGCGCGGCCCGGGTCGCCATGTTGTAGGGACGAATGAGGGCGGACTCGGCGCGGATTTGGCGTGGTCCCATCCGAGCCCCGCTTCGATTCGACGTGCCGATGTCGAAGGGAACACCGATGAAGCAGACGTCGAGCCCGTTCGCCGTCGTCTGATAGGGAAGCCGCATCATCGTCGCCGGCCCGCCGAAGCGTGGCATCTCGTTTCCACCGAGAGGCTGATTGCGCCCGTCTCGCTCTTTGGGTTCCATCTTCATCGGGTCTCCGTTGCCCGCGTGCCCTCGCGGCTTGCTCCCGTCAGCGCAGCCACGACGCTTCCCGCGGCGCTTCCGGTGACGACGGTGAACCCAACCCAGAAGAGAAGCTGCGGGAGCAAGCCAATCCATAGAAACCGAGGGAGCCAGCTCATCTCCGGAAAGCCCGGCGGGACGGCGTCGTAGTGCGTGCCCCAGCCCCGCCAAATCGCGAAGAGCATGATGATGGCGACCGGAATCCGGGCGGCGAAAGCGTAGGCTAGAAGGACTCGCGAAAGAGCGGGCCAGCCCCGGTAAGCGATGGCGGCTCCGACGACGCCCACAATCCAGATGTACACGAGACCCAGGAGGAAGTTTCTTTCGAGTACCTGACCCTGGAACTGCGAGCCCAACGCCGCGACGACGAAGCCCAGCCAGGATACGGCAATCGCCCGACCGTGGCTCGAGGGTCGGCGTCCGCTCCGCGCGAGCACGAAGGCGAAGTAGGCGCCGAAGACGGGCGCGAGCCAGGTGATGCCAACGAGAGCTCCCCCTCCTCCGGCCTCGGGGTCGAACCATCGCGCGGACCATCGCAGGGTCTCCCCGGTGAGACGCCATAGTGTGACGGCGAGGGTCAAGAGGGCAGGGACCCGAACGAGCTCGTAGATGCGATGAGCGGTCAGGGCATCGTTCGAAAGCCTCATACCTTTCTCCGCCACATCAACGACCGCGCTTCGAGAGTATCACTCTTTCGCAGCCCCGCCCGCGAGGCGGCGCTCCCACGAGCGAAGCCGCCCGACGTCGGGAGCCGTCGTGAGAAAGCTCACGCCGACGAGGACGGCCAGGCTCGTCACCAGCCCGATGACGATGGGAGGCGTCGATCCAGGTCCAAAGACGATCATCGCCGCGCTCGCCGCGACCGCGCTCACGCACATGGAGACGACGGTCCCGGTCGCGGTGGCTCGAGGCCAGAAGAGGGCGGCGACGACAGGCATGAACACCGCCCCGGTCAGGAACGTATAGGCGACGTCGAGCGCCGTGATCACGTCACCCAGAAACAAGGCCACGATGACGACGCCGACACCGAGGATGCCGGTGAGGAGCCGTGACGTCCGGAGAAACTTCGCGTCATCGAGGTCAGGTCTCACGAACCGGCGATAGACGTCGCTGGCGAGCACGGTGGCGGAGGCGAGGAGGGTGCCGCTCGCGGTGGACATCAGAGCGGACAAGCTCGCGGCGAGCACGACTCCCGCCAGACCCGCGGGCAGCATCTCGACCGCCACCGTCGCGAAGGCCGCCTGCGGGTCCTCGAGCCCGGGGAACCGCACCGAGGCGATCATGCCGATGAGGGCCATGGCGAAGGCATAGGCGATGCAGTAGACGCCGGCGACGATCGTTCCTCGCCGTGCCACCCCGGCATCGCGCGCGGTAAAGACCCGCTGCCAGATGTCCTGACCGATGATGAGACCGAGAAAGAACAGCAGGAAGTACGAGAGGATCGAGCCGTAGCCGATGGTATCGAAACGCAGATGCGACGGGGGAAGCGCCGAGAGGAGGCTCCCGAGCCCGCCGCTCGCACGGAGCCCGAGAGGAAGGACGAGAAAGAAAACGCCGATGGTCATGAAGGCGAACTGGACGAAGTCCGTCGTCGAGACCGACCACATGCCACCGAGAAACGTGTAGAGGAGCACGACCGAGCCGCCGAGAAGGATACCTTCCGTCCGAGTCCAGCCCAGCATCGGGCTCAGGATCGTACCCATCGCGATGACCTGGGTCACCGCGACCATCGCGGCATAGACGGCAGTGATGAGCGCGCTCGCGAGCCGGGCTCGACC
This sequence comes from uncultured Acidobacteriota bacterium, assembly GCA_963815675.1. Lineage (GTDB taxonomy): Bacteria > Acidobacteriota > Vicinamibacteria > Marinacidobacterales > SMYC01 > CAWFHP01. The sequence continues at coordinate 388,798 of CAWFHP010000004.1, forward strand.
GTCGTATCGAATCTCGAGCATTTCGCTCAGGCTCAAGACGCCGAGATTGGATAGCTTCGTTCCGAGGAGAGCTCCGAGCGCCACGATCCCGAGCCCGATCATGGTGACGAGCCAGATGCCGGAGATTCCGTGCTGGTACCCGAGCTTGGCGGTGCCGACGGTCGACGCGCCCCCGAGCGCGAGCGCCGCGAGGCAGCCTACATACATCGGGTAGCCGAGCCTACGGCCGGCGAGGAGGTAGTCGGAGGAGGTTCGACTTCTCCGGTAACCCCGATAGCCCATGTAGAGCATGAGCCCGAGATAGAAGAACAGGACGCCAACGTCGGCGAGGCTTGCCTTCATGCGCGGGGATTATATGGTCGATGGAGGAGCAGCGCGCCAGCCACCGAACCAATCCCGGCGGGAAATTAGTGCCTGTCCCCACTTATGAAACAAACCGTTCAATAACTAGGGACAGGCACCAGTTTCCTGCGAGTTGTCCGAGAACGGACATGTCGGATGGCTGCTAGCCCGATTCGTTCTCGTTCGCGTCCGGACGTTCCTTCGTCGGACGCGCGGTGTCCCGGGCCGCGACCTGCGCAGCGATGCCGGGATGCGGCCGCAGCGTGATGAATGCCTTGGGCTGGATATGCTGGCCGGGGGCGAGCCGGACCCGGTAGTGCCGGGACACCATCGCGAGGATTAACGTCGCTTCGACGATCGCGAACTGATTGCCGATACACTGGCGAGGGCCCGCGCCGAACGGCAGGTACGCAAACCGCGGCCGTGATGCCACGCGTTCCGCGGTAAACCGCTCCGGATCGAATCGCTCCGGGTCCGGCCACAGGTGTGGCCGCCGGTGCACGACGTACGGGACGATGAAGGCGAGAGACCCCGCCGGCACCCGGTAGCCTCCAATCGAGTCCTCCGCGAGCGCTTGACGCGAATACCCCCACGCGGGAGGGTAGAGGCGCAAAGCCTCCTGCAGCACCTTGCGGGTGTACGTCAGCCGTTCGACGTCGGCGAAGCTCACCGACCTCCCGGCGATGACGCGACTCGCCTCCTCCGCAATCCCCTCGTCGACATCGGGCCTGTCCGACAACAGAAAGTAGGTCCATGATAGAGCCAGCGAGGTTGTCTCGTGCCCGGCTAGAAGCATCGTCATCACTTCATCTCGAAGCTGACGGTCGTTCATGCGCTCGCCGGTCTCCTCGTCGCGGGCGGAGAGAAACATCGACAACAAGTCGAGCCGGTCTCCGCCGGACCGCCGCCTCTCGTCGATGAGTCGATACACTACGGTATCGAGCTCTTCGAGCGCCCGACGAAAACGACGGTTCGCGGGCAGGGGCAGGCGGGTCTCCAACGCCGTCGCCCAGAAGGTCTCCCCGATCCGCTGATTGACGATGGGCCAGGTCCTCTTGACGATCCCCGCGGCGGGCCCCGAATCGGTGCTGAACATCGTTCGCACGATGATGCGCTGGGTAAGGTCCATCATCTCGTCGACGAGCTCCACGGACTCCCCTCGCGCGGCGAGTCCCGTCCAGCGCTCGAGAGTGGCCTCGGTTTCACCTGCCATCGCGTCCACCATCGATGCGAGGCTCTCGCGGTGGAACGCCGGTTGCGCGAGACGGCGCTGCCGCAGCCAAATCGGATCTTCGCTCGTCAGGAGTCCTTGCCCGACGAGCGGAACGAGCCGTTGGTACAAGGGGCTCTTTCGATAGTTGCCGTGGTTGTCCTGCAGAACGTGCTTGATGTCGTCCGGCCTCGACAAGAGATAGCCGTGGTGCGGTCCCACCTTCAGGTGCACCAGGTCGCCATAGCGGTCGGCTGCCCGGAGAAGCGCTCGAACGGGATTCGACCTCAGCTGTGGAATCACTCCCAGGACGGGGTAGCCGCGCGGACCAGGCGGGCGAGCGCTCGGCGTAGGAGCGGCTTGCAGGTGGGTCCCGGACATTTGTCTCATACTAGGGCTCCCATCGCCACGGACCGTTCCCTAATTGGGGACAGTATTGGGGACAGTCGGACCTATTTTCTCCCGAGGACAACCAGCCAGTGGGAAGCGGCGTCACGAGCTACCCGCGAAGCAGCTGGGTAAGGCACGAGTCACTCATGGAAGTCGTTCGTTCGTACGAGGCGCGAGTGTATCACGTCAGATTGCCGTAGAATGCGGGTGCTCCCGTGTTCGCTGGCGGCTTTCTCGGGGGCGGAACGAGGAAACGTGAACGACTGTCCATGTGGAAGCGGGCTCGGATACGCGGAGTGCTGCGGGCGTTACATCGAAGAAGGTGAGCGGCCCCCGACACCGGAGGCGTTGATGCGCTCGCGCTATACCGCGTACACGACGGCTCGCATCGATTACATCACCGAGACGCACGATCCCAGGACGCGGGACAGCCTCAATCCCGAAGAGGCCCGCGCCTGGGCCGAGGGAGTGGAGTGGCTCGGGCTCGAGATCCTGGCCACCGCCGCGGGAGGGCTGGAGGACAGCAAGGGCACCGTCGACTTCGTTGCTCGTTTCAAGAACGAGGAAGGCGAACAGGAGCACCGGGAGCGGAGCACGTTCGTGAAGCGGGCCGAATCGATGGTACTTCGCCGACGGCAAGCCTCTCGGTCCTCCGACCGTGCGGCGCGACTCGCCCAAGGTCGGTCGCAACACCCCTGTCCTTGCGGAAGCGGAAAGAAGTTCAAGAAGTGCCACGGCGCTTGACGCCCGGTGGGAGGAGACTCATGAGACCATCCAATTCTCTCCGATTCGCGATTCTCGCTTCGATATCCCTATCCCTGCTCTCCTGCGCGAGTGCGCTGGCGCAGAACTGGGAATGCCACCAGGTGATGGCGCCGATGAGGGACGGCGTCGGTCTAGCCACCGACGTCTATCTGCCGAAAGCGCAGGGGCCCGGGCCCTTTCCCGTCGTCATCGAGCGAACTCCCTACGGCAAGGGTGGATGCGAGAACCCGCACGCGGAGTACTTCGCCGCCCGCGGTTACGTCGCCATGGTCCAGGACGAGAGGGGCAGGCACGAGTCCGAGGGCGAGTACTACTGGCTGATGGACGAAGGCTGGGGGGAGCATCGGGACGGCTACGACACCATCGAATGGGCCGCGAAGCAGGACTACTCGACGGGCAAGGTCGGGACGATGGGGCTCTCGTTTACTTGCGCCAATCAGCTCCTCACCGCCCCCACGCGGCCGCCCCATCTCGATGCGATGTTCTGCGCCGAGTATTCGGCGAACAGCTACCGCGACGTCTTCTGGCCGGGGGGCGCGCTCCACATGGTCATTCCGACCTGGCTCCTGACTCAGGGTGAAATGGTGAAGCCGCTCCGGGAGAACACCCCCGGTCATGGCGGCTACCTGGGATCGGGACCGGCGTGGTACCGCTGGTACGACGAGCACGCGGAGGCGGGCAACGACTTCACCACCGCCATGTTCTCGGACATGTACAACGATCTCATCGGAAACCCGTATTACAACGACTACTGGCGGAGGCTCGCCGTCGACGAGCATTGGAGCGAGATCGACGTGCCCATCTACCACCTCGGCGGATGGTACGACCGCCACGTCCACGGCACCGTCCGGCACTTCAACGGCATCGGGGAAAAAGGCGGCCCGCGCGCGCGGGGAGCTCAAAAGCTCATCATCGGCCCCTGGACTCACGGCGACGGCCACATCACCAATCCGCGAGTGGGAGCGATGACCTTCCCCGGGTCGAACATCGACTACGACGCCCTTCGACTCCGGTGGTTCGACTACCATCTCAAGGGAATCGACAACGGCATCATGAACGAGCCTCCCGTGCGGATCTACGTGATGGGAGAGAACCGCTGGCGCGACGAGCAGGAGTTCCCGCTCAAGCGCCAGGTCGATACCAGCTACTACCTGCGGCGGGGACCGTCGGGAAGCGTCGATTCCCTGAACGACGGCGCTCTACTGCCGGAGTTGCCGGCGAGCGAGATGCCCGACTCCTTCGAGTACGATCCGGCGCACCCCGTTCCCACCATTGGAGGGGATCTGTTCGTCGAGCCGGAAGGCGCGCAGGACACGAGGCCGGCCAATCGGATGAGCCTCACCTTCACCACTCCGCCCCTCGAGAACGACGTCGAGGTCACGGGCTTCTCGAGGGTCGAGCTGTTCGCGTCCTCGTCGGCGGTCGACACCGACTGGGTGGTGACCCTCATCGACGTGCACCCGTCCGGCTTCGCGCAACACCTCAGGCAGGTGATCCTGAGGGCGCGCTACCGTGACGGGGATACCGCTCCCGTCCTCATGACGCCGGGACAGATCTATCCGTTCGCCCTCACGATTTACCCGGTCTCCAACCGGTTCAAGAAAGGGCACCGGATACGCCTCGCGGTCACGAGCAGCAGCTTCCCCAAGTGGTATCCCAACGGGAACACCGGAAAGGAGATGCTCCAGGACCGGCCGGGCGTCATCGCGACCAACACCATCTACCACGACCGCGAGCACCCGTCGCGGCTCGTTCTTCCCGTGATTCCCGACTGACTTACGCCTGGGTACAGGCCTGAATGAGGATGACGCGCGGTCAGATCCCGAAGATCGGACGTACGAGCAGCAGGGTGAACAGGGTGACGAGGACGATCCCGATGAGGTTCACCCCGATTCCCGCTCTCAACATCTGGGGGATGGTGAAGTAGCCGGTTCCGAATACGATGGCGTTCGGGGGCGTCGCCGCGGGGAGCATGAAGGCGCAGGATGCGGCGATGGTCGCGGGAATACAGAGAAGAAGCGGCGACATCCCGAGCGACGTCGCGGTGGCGGCGAGAATCGGAATGGACATCGCGGCGGAAGCGGTGTTGGACGCGAACTCGGTGAGGATCACCAGGAGCAGCGCCACCGCGGCGATGAACAGGGGCAGGGGCGCGCCTTGAAACAGCGTCAGTTGTCCCCGACCCACTCGGAGAGCCCGCTCCGTTCCAGTCCGGCGGCCAGAGAGAAGCCGCCTCCGAAGAGAAGCAGCACGTTCCACGGAAGTCTCGTCGCCCACTCCCAATCGAGAATCCGCTCGCCCCCGCCCGCGGGCAGGACGAACAGGAGGATGGTCGCGGCGATCGCGATGGTGGAGTCCTCGATCTTGTCCCCGTTGGGCACGAGACGCGTCCATAGCGGCGCGAAGGTCCAGGCGGCCGCCGCGAGCCCGAACACCACCGACAGTCTCTTTTCGCCCGTCGACATCGGGCCGAGCTTGTCGAGCTCGTCTCGAATCTGGTCGGTTCCCCCCGGGATCGCGCGGATCTCGAGAGGATAGGCAACGCGGGTGAGCCAGAGCCAGGCCAGGGGCAGATAGACCACGGCGAGAGGGAGGCCGAAGCCGAGCCACTTCAGGAACGAAATGTCGATCCCGTAGCTTTCTTGCATCGTTCCCGCGAGAAGGACGTTGGGCGGGGTTCCGATGAGGGTTGCGAGGCCCCCGATCGAAGCTCCATAGGCGATCCCGAGCATCAGGCAGACGCCGAAGTGAAACCGGCCCGGGCGCAGGTCCACGTCGATCGTATCTCCCGCCGCGCGCCTCTTCTCGATGGCGTCCGCCACCTGCTGGATGACGGAGAGTCCGATGGGCATCATCATCGCCGCGGTCGCGGTATTCGAGACCCAGGCGGACACGAACGCGGTGGCGCACATGAAGCCGAGCACGATCCGCGAGGGAGACGCTCCGATCCGGTGAACGATGTGGAGCGCCATGCGGCGATGAAGGTTCCACCGCTGCATCGCCTGCGCGAGCATGAAGCCGCCGAGAAACAGGTACACGACGTGGTTGGAGTAAGGAGCGGCCGCCTGAGCGGCGGTGCCGAGGTCGAGCACGGGAAACAGAAACAGGGGCAGAAGAGACGTGGCGGCGAGAGGAATCGCTTCGGTCACCCACCAGATCGCCATCAACGAGGCCGTCGCCATCATGCGCCCGGCAGCGGTCGGGAGGCCGGGAAGGGGTAGAGCGAGGATGGCCGCGAAGACGACGGGACCCAAGGCGAGGCCGATGGTCTCCCGTGACAGCTTGTTACTCAACGTTTCGTCCCGTCACGAGGGGTGTGAGTATAACGTCAATACCGCCCTGAGCAAAGAATCGGCGCACGCCGCCTGTCGGGATCCGTCACCGGAAAGACCGCTGGCGATCGTCGGCGGAGAGCGATCCCGCGGTGTAGCCCGACGTGCCGGACGAGAGGAGCTCGCGCGCGGCGGCGGCGAGGGCGCCGTAGGCGGCGAACGCGAGGGCTCCGCCGGTGGACACGCGGCGAACGCCCACCGCGGCCAGCTGCGGCACGCTCGGGCCGTGCGGACGAGCGAGCACGTTGACTGGAATTCTCACCTCTTCGACGACGCGGGTGATGTCCTCGACGTTCACGAGGCCGGGCGCGTAGACGACGTCCGCGCCGGCGTTGCGATAGGCACCGAGCCGAGCGACGGTGTCGTCGAGGTCGTCGACTCCGTACAGATGGTTCTCGGCTCTCGCCGTCAACGTGATTCCGTGGGCTCTCGCGACTCTCGCGGCCGCTTCGACCCGCTCGGCGGCCACCGCGACCGGTTCGATACCCGTTTCGGGGTGGTAGTCCTCGATGGAGACGCCAGAGGCGCCCCTCTGCGCCAGCTGTTTCACGGTGGCGGCGACTCCCTCCGGATCGTCGGCGAAGCAACGTTCGGCGTCGACGCTCACGGGCACGTCCACTCCCTGCACGAGAGCCTCGACGTGCTCGAGGAGCTCGCCGAGCTTCACCTGCTGATCCATCCGCCCGAGCGACGCGGCGTGTCCCGAGCTGGTGGTGGCGATCGCCTTGAAACCGAGGGATTCGAGGATCCGAGCCGAGCCGACGTCCCACGCGTTCGGCATCACGAAGGTGCCGGACGCATGGAGCCCGGCGAAGCGTGTCCTGAGCGATACCACTCGTTCGCTGCTGAGTTCGTCCATTTCGGTACTCCTGCGCCTCTTTCGGAGTAGAAGCGTTTTCTGTTATTCTAGTCTCGATTCGGAGGGGACTCCGAGTCGGTCCCATCGTTTCCCGGGCCGGAGCGATCGGATTGGCGTGAAGCCTACTACGGCCCATACCGGAAGGGTGGTGGAAGCCATGTCCGACTCTCCTGTCTCTCCCAATCTCGAAAGCACGTTCGCGAGCCTCGCGGAGGTGGGCGCCGAGCTGAACCAGGCCACCGATGCCCTCAACCACATCCTGCGCAGCGTCGAGAAAAAGCTCGACCAGTTGAACCTTCACGTGGAAGGGGAGGTCAGGCTGCCGCGGCCGACGAAGGGCGACAAGGACGCATACTTCGGCTACGGACAGGCGGTGCTGAACCAGGCCGGCGGGTGGGCGCTCTACGTTCGTCCCGAAGACGAGAAGTACGCAAAGGCGGTTTTCGACTGCTCGCGTGACACGCGCATCCTTGCGGTGAGCCACCTTCCCAAGCTCCTGAAGAACATCGAAGCCCGAGCGCGGAAGGTCGTGAGCGACATCGACGACGCCAAGACCGCCTATCTCGAACAGTAGGCGGGCCGACGCAGCTCCCTACTCCGCGGGTGCCGCCGCGGTCTTGGGGAGACTGAGGAGATTGGCGAAGAGTCTATAGGCGGACGGTACCCCCGCGGGAAGCTGGCGGAAGAAACCGAGCCCCATGTAGATCCAACGTCCTTTGCCGTACCGCGCTTCGACGAGGATTCCTTTCTTGACTCCCGCGTTGTACGGCCACGGATCCTCGGAAGAGATGAGGTCTCGATAGCGGGGGTCGCCCTCGTCGGAGAGGAAGTACAGGCCGCGCTCCTGAACCCAGCCGCCCCAGTCGTTCTCGGTGATGCGGTTGGGCTCGTTGAAGACGGGGTCGTCCGGCACGAGTATGTGAATGGGAGCTTCTTCCACCGTGACCCGGTTGTGGGTCACTTTCTCGGGGTAAGGCCCCCACTGAGCATCGTTGAACTCGAGCTTGTTGTATTGGACGAGGAGAGTGCCCCCGGAAGCGACATAATCGAGAAGCCTCCGGTTGTAGGCCCGAAGGTCCTGGCGATTGAGATACGCCCGGACCCCGGTCACGATCACGTCGTATCGGGAGAGGTCTCCTTCGGCGAGGTCGTCTTCGTTCAGAAAGTCGAGGCTCGCGCCTAGCTGGCGGATGGCCTCTGGCACCTCGTCGCCCACGCCCTCGATGTACCCCACTCTTACGGGCGCGATCTGGAGATCGAGGGCTTCCACTTTCGCTTCCGCCGGGTGATAGAGGTACCGCGTCTGGATGTGGTCGTATTGGATCGTCTGCACCCCCTCTCGGAACTCCTGATCGCCGAGCCGCGCCACCGCCCGAACCTGGAAGTCGCCGGTGGCGACCGTTTCCGGAGGCATGAGCCGGAAGCGGACCGTCACCGCCTGGTCCTCTCGCTGGAAGTCGAGAGGGGACTCGGCAGGCTCGACCCGCCATCCGGAGGGAGCCTCGAGCTTCAGCGTCCCCTGGACGGCCTCTCTACCTTTATATAAGGCGGTCACCGAGACCGGTCTCGTTTTGTCGTCGGCACCCGCGGGGAAAACGACCACGTCGGGAGTGAGCGTCACCGAGACCAGGGGAAGGACGGAGACCTGCTTCTGCTTTTCCCCGCCGACCCAGCGACCTTCATAACGGTACTCCACCGTACGCTCGAGCGAATCTCGACGTCGCCCGACCGGAATGTAAGAGTCGCGGAGACGGCCGGAGGGGTCCAGGGGAGACCAAAGCTCGCGGGCTCGAGAAGCGTGAACCGATCCACCGAAGGATCGGTCTTCGCCCAGTAGGGTCGATCGTACGCGGCGCCGGCAGCGACGGTCACATCGAAGTGTGCGTCGAGCGGCTCGTTCCCCGACAGCGTTGCCGGAAGGCCGGGGAAGGGAGTCTTTTCTTCGTCGACTCTCTCCGTCGTCCAGCCCGACGGCGTCTCCACCTCGATCCTTCGAATCTCCACGGGCTCGGGGCTCGGATTCGTGACCTGCGCTTCGACGCGAAATCGAGCGCCCCTGCGTGACCTCGCCGCGATCCGCCGTGGGAACGAACACGAGTCCGTGAGCGAGGGCGATGGCCTTCTCGAAGTCCTTCTCCTTGGGAGCGAGCCGATGCTCGAGCTCATATCGTTCCGAGGCGGGAACAGCACTCGAAGCGAGCTCGGATCGGAGCTTTCGGACGAGGACGAGCCCGCGGCGAAGCGCGGGCAGCGTGTTCCAGGGGGCTCGCGGATCGTAAGCGGCGGAGGCCGCCGCAACGTCGACCTTCAGTGCGTCGATCCCTTCCCGCACGAACGGAGCGGCGCTGAAGGCCTTCAGCCGGTCGAGGCCCGTCTCGACGCCGTCGAAGAGATCGCTCTCGTGCTCCGCGACCGGGATGACCGAATCTTCGAGCCGCCACACGGAATCGTGGGGACCGGCGGAGGCGTGGAGCTGTCCCATGCCCTGACACTTGTGATTGGAGCGCCCCTCCACGCCCATCTGATAGTAGGAGCGACCGAGCAGGGGATCGTAGGCGCCGGTATCGACTTTCACGAGATGCAGCGTTTCCTCCTCTTGACCGGGGGGCGTCCGCGGCCTGCCTCCGGGACCGACGGAAAGACGGGAGTAGAGCTTGAGGGGCTGCCAGGGCGGAAGGCCCGCGCGGATTTGCTCTGGAAACCGCTCGGGGTCCGCCGCCGCCCGGAACGCTTCCTTGGTCAGGATGGCCGAGGTCTGATGGTGCTGGCCTCCGCCTTCTCCCCGGGGTGGGAGCGAGACGACGACGTCAGGGCGAATGGTGCGAATCAAGCGCACGATGTCGCTCAGGATCTGTTCCTTTCCCCACTTCTGGAGCGTCTCCTCGACGCTGAAGGAGTAGCCGAACTCATACGCGCGGGTGAAATACTGCTCGACCCCGTCGACGCGATGGAGCGCCATGAGCTCCTCCGTCCGGAGAATGCCGATGGCCTCGAAGAGCTCGGGTCCGATCTCGTTCTGGCCGCCGTCGCCTCGAGTCGTCGTCAGGAGCGCCGTTGCGAATTCCCCGCCCGCGACTCATCAGAACGAGCAGCCCGTTGTCTTCATCGTCGGGGTGAGCGGTGGTATGAAGAAAGATCGCGCCCGATCCCAGCTTTCGAAGCTGGAGAGCGAGTCCGGTAGCTCCGGTGTCCTCGGGAATGGGCTCGAGCTGCGCGAAGGCGACGGCCGTGAAGAGCAGAAAGCCCAAACCCAGTCGCGCGCCCAATCGAAGGGGGTCTTCTCATCGCTCGTCTCCTCGACGCTCCCTCATGGACTCGGAGCATAGTTGAGTGAAAAATACGATGTCAAAGAGCGATAGAATCACCGCCCATGATCAACAATGCGCTTTTCGCCCTCGTCTTGCTCGGTGCCGCGGCTCAGCAGCAGCCGGTGGTCGCGGTCAAGGCGTCACGGGTTCTGGACGGGACCGGTAAGGAGCTTTCCTCCGCGGTCGTCGTCATCCGTGGCGACCGTATCGAATCGGTGGGCAACGAGGTTCCTCCGGGTGCGCAGGTCATCGACCTCGGAAGCGCCACCCTCCTGCCGGGTCTCATCGATCTCCATACCCACCTGGCCGACGTCGAAGGCGTGCATTGGGAGGACGTCCTGCTCAAGACGACGCCATCGCAGGCGGCTCTCGCGGGAGCGGGAAACGCCCTCACCACTCTCCGCGCCGGGTTCACCACCTGTCGCGACATGGGCCCTACCTGGCCTTACGTCGACGTCGATCTCCGTAACGCCATCGATCAGGGCGTCGTCCCCGGGCCTCGGCTCATGGTGGCGGGAAACTACGTGACTCCGACCGGCGGTGCCGGCGACGCCCGGCAATTCTCGATCTACGTGGAGGTTCCCATCGTCCAGACGCTCGCGGATGGAGTGGACGCCGTCCGCCACGCGGTGCGCACGAACTTCAAGCACGGCTCGGACTTCATTAAGATTCTCGCGACCGGCGCCGTGCTCTCCAAGGGGATCCCTCCCGGCGCACAGGAGTACTCTGACGAAGAGATCGCCGTCGCCGTCGAGGAGGCGAAGCGCTGGGGCCGCTTCGTGGCCGCCCACGCCCACGGCGCCGATGGCATCAAAGCAGCCATTCGCGCCGGAGTGCGGACGGTGGACCACGGCTCGATGATGGACGACGAAGGCATCGCTCTGCTGAAAGAGCATCCGGAGACCTACTATGTCCCCACGCTGTACGTCACCACGGCGATAAACGAGGAAGGCAAGGGATCCGGCGTTCCCGACTCCGAGATCGAGCGCTCCCGGCAGATGACGGAGGTCGCGTACCGCACGTTTCAGCGAGCCCTCGCCGCCGGCATCCCCATCGGGTTCGGTACCGACGCCGGCGTCTTCCCCCACGGCCGGAACGCCCGCGAGCTCACGATGCGCGTCGAGGAAGGCGAGCCGCCGATGCAGACAATCGTCTCCGCCACGAGCCTCAACGCGCGCATCATGGGTTGGGAGGACCGGGTCGGGTCGATCGCTCCGGAAAGTACGCCGACCTCGTCGCCGTCGAAGGCAATCCGCTGACCGATATGTCCCAGCTCGAGCACGTTCGCTGGGTGATGAAAGGCGGCGTCATTTATCGCGACGAGATCCCGAAGCGATAGCTTCTCTCGACGGGCCAGACGACGGGCGCATCGTCTCCCGCGCAATCCCAGAGCACGGGAGAGAGCCAGTCCATTCCCGTGTCGCCACCAATCGGCGCGCCCGGCGGCGCCTTCGCGACGTAGGGGGCGGCGAGCGTCTCGGCGGGCCGCTCCAGGAATCGGGTGATGTCGTTCGCAAGGAGAAGTGAGCTCGCGCGCTCGTTCTCGTCCGGAGAAGACGCGCCCTTCATTCTTTCTCCGAGCGCCTGAAGCTTCAAGAGCGCCAACGCTCGGACCTGCGCCATCGGCGCCCTTCCGGCGAGCCACATCAGCCGGTCGACGAGGACCCTTTCGGAAGCGCGGCGGATCTCGGCTTCGTAGTCGTTTTTCGTCGCGGCGTCGAAGGTCGCCGTGGTCAGTCGAATCGATGACCTCTCCCAGCCCCGGTAGAGAGGGATCGACGGCGTGCTGGGCGACGACTCGAGCGGCCCGGTCGGGCTCGAGAACGAAGCCGATGGTCACGTCGGCCGCGATCGCCGCGGGCGAGATCGGATCGAAGGCGTCGCCGGTCGTGCGAGGAAATAGCTCCCGGTTCCGGCCGTAGCCCAGGGGGCGTGGAGGAATGCCGTCGAGGATCGATTTCGGGATCGCGAGCTCCGATGGGGCGAGGGTTTCGGTGAGCGCATCGAGAGCGGCTCTTTGCTCTGCCGCCGTGGGCCGGGTGAACGGTATGCGTCCGTCGCCTCGGAGAGCATAGATATAGTCCTCTCCGCCGACCACGGATGACGCGGCCTCGACCGCCCAGCGATGGTAGAGGTAGATGGGAACGAGGGCTTCTTCCATCGTCGCCATCGGCGCGTCGTGCTGGATCGCGTTCTCACCGAATCGATCGAGGGCGGCGCGCCGCACCTTCATCAGGCGCGAGAGCTCCTCGGTGACGTCGCGGCCGTTGTTCCACCAGTCGCTCTTGGGGCTCACCTCCATGTCCTGATTCGACATGAAGCGGATGTCCCGGCTCCAGGCCTCGTCGAGAATGGAGCGGAGAACTTCGTTCTCGTCGACACCCCGGGGGAAATCCTGATAACCGTAGGCGATCGTGACCTTGTCCCACTCACCGATGCCAACGGCGTAAGCATTCGAGAGATCGATGGAACCGTCGGGACGGAGCCCCTCGAGAGGGTGGGGGTAGTCCATGACCGAGATCCGTCCTTTGGAGCTGTCGTAATAGTTGTGGGACAGGCCGAGGGTGTGGCCGACTTCATGGGCGGCGAGCTGTCGCAATCGACCGAGGGCGGCGGCGGCGAGCGCGGGAGGCGTCTCCGTCCCCGTCTCGTAGGGAGAGAGCAGTCCTTCGAAGATGAGGTAGTCCCGGCGTATTCGGAGCGAGCCGAGCGTCACCACCGCTTTGATGATCTCGCCCGTCCTCGGGTCGATGACCGTCGCCCCCGAGCTCCAGCCTCGCGTCGAGCGGTGGACCCAGTTGATCACGTTGTAGCGGATATCCATCGGGTCTGCACCCTCCGGAAGGACCTCGACCTGGAAAGCGTTTCGAAAGCCGGAAGCCTCGAACGCCTGGTTCCACCACCGCGCTCCCTCGAGGAGCGCCGAGCGCATCGGCTCCGGGGTTCCGCGATCGAGGTAGTACCGGATGGGCTCTTTGACGTCGCTCACCTTGGCCGATGGGTCGACTTTCGCAAGCCGGTGTCGGCGGACATACCGCTTGATCATCGGCTTTCCCAGAGGAGTGGCGTAGTCCACGAACGTCATCGCGCCATAGCCGTCGCGGGGGTCGCTCTCCCGAGGGGTGTAGTTTCCGTCGGGAAGCTCGACGAGCGAATGATGCTCCCTGAGCGTGACCGCTTCGGCATCGGGTGCGACACTCGCTACCGTTCCGGAGAACAGTCCGAAGCCGTTGCCCTCGCCGTTCGAGATGCTCGTACCCAACTTCGTCGGTCCCTCGGGCGGCCCGATGCCGCCATCCCGTGGCGCCGGCTCTTTGGTGAAGGTGAGAGTGACGTCGACCTCGGTGTTCTTGGGGAACGCCTTCGTCTGCGGCATGTGGATCGCGCTGCGGGTGCGATCGACCCGATAGCTCCCCGGCCGCAAGCGGGGGATGACGTTCACCGCGTCGCGCAGGAAGAAATCAGTGGCGTCTACCAGCACCCGATCGCCGGTCTCGGCGGCGACGGTGAAACCCCAGAGAGTCGACCGCGCGAACGCGTCCTCGACGGCGTGCCGCTCGTCGGCGTTGTCGCTCAACGCCCGGAAGTCGGTATTGACCTCGACGAGGAAGACCTTCGGCCCCACACGCTCGAAGCGAACGAGACGGCCGCCTCCGCTCTGGCCTCGATCGAGCCCGATGTCGTTCGAGCCGAGACCGGCGGTGAGCCCGTTGGAATAGAGAAACTCGGTATCGAAGCGGGAGATCTCCATCCAAAGCATCCCGGCGCGCTCGTCCCAGTAGAGCGGAACGTAGCCGTCGAGCTTCTGCATCGAGGAGACCTTCTCTTCGATGCTGGGAATCGAATTGGCGGCGCCCGAGGACTGGGTCTCGGCGCGGGCCCTGCCCAGTCCGCTGACCACGATGGTCAGGGCGATACGGGTGACGAGTCGTGCGTTGGTCATGTTCCCCTCTCTCGTCGTGGGAAATTGCGCTGACGAAGCGGCTATCTTAACCCATGATGCCGAGCGGCCGGCGCACATCCGCGGTAACATGTTGTTGATGAGCGCCCAAGAGAACCGCTCGACACCCGAGGCGACGAAAGAGGCGGAGCTTGCGCGTGCGATGCGCGAACGGCTGATTCGCTGCGCGGCGCTCAGCGCCTTGTGCCTCGATCTGCGCGACCAGGTGCGGAAGAAGACGCCGGTTCCCCATGGAAGCCGACGACCTGACTAGCGCCGCGGCGCGGCTCTCCTCGATTCTGGGGGAGAGCGGTCTGCTCATCGGCGGGCTCGCGGTCTCTGCTTGGGGGCACGTTCGCGCGACGGAAGACATCGACTTTGTCTCGAGTCTGGACCCCGACGCGCTCCAGCAGCTCCTGACCCGCCATCAAATTCGGACCGAGCTTCGACGCGGGGATGTGCTCGAAGGGGATATCCCCTGGGTGATTCACGGCAAGGTGGGGAGTGTCCCCTTCCAGGTCCTTCCTCCGTTGGTCTCGATCGCATGGGAAAACGCCATTCGCGTGACCCTTCCCGGGGGAGGCGAACTTTTGATCGTTGCGCTGGCGGACTTGATCAAACTGAAGCTTCGGGCGGGCGGTCCCCGCGACCTGTTGGACGTTGCCGAGCTACTGCGCCGATACCCCGAGATGCGTGACGAAGCGCGGGAGTGGGCTTCCGGGTTCCATCGATTGCGAGAGCTCGATTCCTGGCTGAACGATCCACGACTCGGGTGATCCGACGAACCGTCACCTGGAAGGCGCCGTAAGTCGGCTGCAAGCGGTGAGAGGTTTCAAGGCTCTTCTACGATGTGGATTCGTCCCGGAGCGAGCTTCTCCAGTGTCTGGATCTTTCCACTCGGCCATCGAACCTCGATCGCGGTAATCGAGCTCGCCGCGCCGAGCCCGAACACGACCGGAAGCTGATTCTGGGACAAATAGCCGGTGGCGCTCTTCACCATCGCCGTCTGGGTCTTTCCTCCCGCCGTGAGGCGGATGCGGGCTCCGATCCCGTCGCGGTTGCTCGTCTTCCCCTTCAGGCGAACCCCGATCCAGCTCGGCTTCGCGGTCAAGTCGTTGCGATAGAGATACGTGCGATCCGCACTCGTCGTCACCAGCAAATCGAGATCGCCGTCGGCATCGATGTCGCCGTAGGCCGCCCCTCGGGCAACCACCGGTCTTTGCAGCTCCGGTCCGACGTCTTTGGCGACGTCGCGGAATTTGCCATCACCGAGGTTCTGGAAGAGGTGCGGCGGCTGAGCGTAGGTGACCCGCTGCTGGACCGCCTGAATCTCGTTCTCCACGTGGCCGTTGGCGACGTAGATGTCCGGTCTTCCGTCGAGGTCGAAGTCGAAGAAGAACGCCCCGAAGGCGAGGGTGAGCAGGCTCGCCCGTCCCACTTCCGAGACGGGAGCGGAGTCGATGAAGAACCCCCTGCCCTCGTTGTGATAGAGCGAGATCATCTCGTTCGAGAAGTTGCCGATGACGAGGCTCTGCCGGCCGCTCCCGTCGAAGTCGGCGGCGTCGATGCCCATCGCTCCTCGCGCCACCCCATTCTCGGAGAAGGCGATGCCCGCGAGCACGGCGACGTCGGTGAAAGTCCCGTTGCCGTTGTTCTTGTAGAGGTTGTTCGGCTGGGTGTCGTTCGAGACCGCGATGTCGAGACGTCCGTCGTCGTCGAAGTCGAGAACCGCCACGCCGAGGCCTTTGCCGCGTGGATTGAGGAGCCCGGACTCCTGGGTCATGTTGGTGAACTTCCCGCCACCGTCGTTGCGGAAGAGCACCGGTCCCGCCCCCTGATAGGACTCGGGGGTGCAGTAGGACTTCGTCTTCCCGTCGAGAGAGCAGAAGAGGTCTTTCTCGCGCGACCACTGGACGTAGTTCACGAAGAACAGATCGAGATCGCCGTCGCTGTCATAATCGAGCCAGGTCGCGCTCGCGCCGAACCCCGCGTCGCCCACGCCCGCCGCCGTCGTCACGTCGGTGAACTTTCCCCCTCCGTCGTTCCTCAAGAGAATGTTGGGACCGAGCGCGGTGAGGTAGACGTCGGGGTCGCCGTCGTTGTCGTAATCCCCGATGGCGAGCCCCATTCCGTAGATCGACCGATCGAAGCCCGACCCCGGCGGTCACGTCTTCATAGGTCCCGTCACCGCGGTTGCGATAGAGCTTCGCCGTCGGATGCTTGGATGAGGCTTTCGGCGCGTCGGGCCAGCTGGTTCCGTTCACGAGCAGGATGTCCTCGTCGCCGTCCGAGTCGAAGTCGAAGAAGGCGCATCCGCTTCCCATCGTTTCGGGAAGGTATTTCTTTCCGAAAGCGCCGTTCTCGTGGACGAAGTGAATCCCGGCCTTTTCGGTCACGTCGACGAACTTCGCCGGCGGAGCCGCATCCTCCGGCGCGGCGGCGAGTACAAGCAGCAGGGCAGGAATCATCGTCCACCTCCCGCGGCCGTGGGATAGGCCGCTCCGACCGGCAACTCTCCGCCGTACGAGTTTCGATGCTCGTGAATCGCGAGACGCTCGTTGTTGTCCGCGGGATGGAGCCTCCGGTAGTCGCCGGTGATGAACTGCGAGGCCTCGTCGGCCTTGAACCTCGTATAGAGCTCCCGATGAAGCTCTGCCTTCTTCTCGTCTCCGATGCCTTGATAAGAGAGCATGAGGTTGTAGTGTGCCTCCAGGTCCTCGGGATCGATCGCGAGCGTCTTCTCGAGCTCCCGAATCGCCCCGGAAAAATCACGCTTCAGAAACAGGATGCGTCCGATCTGGTTTCGCACCACCCGGTCCCGCGGGTAACTTGCCGCCGCCTGACGAAATTGGTCGAGCGCCTCGTCGTACCGACCTTCGGTCTTGAGGGTCAGGCCGTAGAAGTAGTGCGCCTTCGCGAGCTCGGGAGAGAGGGCGAGGGCCTTGTCGAGCACTTCCTGCGCCCCGGGAGGATCCCCTTCCTGCACGCGAACCCGCGCCACGTTCACGAAGCCATCGGCGTAGCTCGGGTCGATCTCCGTCACCCGAAGGAACGCCCGCTCTGCCGCCCGGAGGTCCCCCTGCAGTAGCAGCCCGATCCCGTAATCGTTCCACCGCAGAGCTTCCGTCCGCGCGTCCGAGGGCTCGCTGCCTTCGATGCCCGCCACGGCCACCGGGGCGTCCGAGACCGGAAGGGTCACCTCGGCCTCGGCCATGGTCGTGATCGGAAGGTTCGGGATTTGTTTGACCTCACCGGAGACCCCGCTCGTGTCTCCGGTGAAGACCCAGTGGCCGTCGTCATAGTCTTTCGTCACCGCAGGGTTTGGCTGGGCCGGGTCGCGCACCCCCGCATACGCCCACTGGGTGTTCCACCAGGAGAACTTGCGGTAGTTGAGCTTCGCTTTGAGCGTGATCTTCGAGCCCGCGTCCTTCGGAATCTCGAGACGGAATCGCACGGTGCTCGCCGCTCCTGGCGGGATGAGATGTACGTAAACGACGGAGCGCGCCGCCCAGGCGTTCCTTTTGTTGATCGGGTTGCCCTTCCCGTCGATCTGGAACGACTTGTAGAAATGTGCTCCCGGATCGACCGGTCCCTTGCCGTTGTCCTCCACGTAGCCGCTCCAAAACAGAATCTTTCCCTCGTCGTCCACCGCCTGGACCTCGAGCCAGGTGTCGAAGGCGTCGACGGTGCCGCCGGGAAAGAAGTGGCCGACGTTTCTCGTCCGCACGACCGCGTCGAGCCGAACCGATTCTCCTCGTACGAGCGTCACTCCCGGGCGGTCGAGGGGCGCGGTTACCTCCTCTTCGATCGTGGGCGCCTGCATTCGTGAGGGAGCGGTCATCTCCGATTCCTCACCCACCGCGAACGTGCTCGCGATGCGCCGTTCGGCGACGGCGGGCGTGCGCCCCTCGAGGCCCGCGGGAGGCCCTCCTCCCCGCACGAGGGCGAAGAGATCCACAGTCACTTGGCCCGCCTTCAGGAAGTCGGTCACCGTCTCGAGCTGCTTCTCGTCGCGGTTCGCGGTGGCAAGCGCGGTGTTGGCCGCGGCGAAGCGATGCGAGTGGATCATGCCGTTGTCGTTGCCGGGATCGCGCGAGGCCACCATCGGCATGTGGCAGTCGATGCAGGTCATGGGCTGCTTCGGATAGTAGAAGGACCGCGCGCCCTGGCCGGATACTCCGCTCGCCTGCCAATTGTCGTACTCGTTGAACCCGCGAATCCACCGGTAGGAGTTGACCGGGACGTCGAGGTGAACTTTGTGGCAGCTCGAGCAGAACGCGGAGCTGTCCCCCAGATGTAGCGGCTTCAGGAAGGTGCGACGATGAGGCTCCGGGTCGAGCTTGATGAGAAAGTCGTGCATCCCCTGGATGAGAGGGTTGTCGCTCGTCGCGAGATCGTGAAGCGGCGGGTACTCGATGGTGAAGCCCCCGTTTCCCATGGTGTCGTCGACGTCGACCACGGCGTGACAGGAGACGCAGCCGAGCCCGACGCGCGCTTCCGGCGTGTCGATGACTTCCTGGATCGGGCGGTCCATGAGACCGGTGAAGATCAGCGCATGGTCGTGACAACCGCCGCACCACTTCGAGGAAGTGACCCCGGCAACGCTCTGCATGTACTCGACCGCCTTGCGGTACCACTGGTTGTTGAACGAGGCGAAGTGATGGGCGGAGGAGTTCCACTCTTTGTAGAGATCTTCGTGGCACCCGGACTTTCCGCAGCTCTCCGACTCCATGAAGAACTTGCTCTTGGGAACGCGCTTCCCGCTGACGGTCGACGCGGAAGAGGGAAAGAAGGGGCCGTTCGCGCCGCCCATGGATTCGCTCGCCATCTCCGTCGGGGGAAGTTTCTGGTTCACCGGTGTTTGGGACTCGGTTCCGAGGAGAAGCGCTCCCAGAGGGAAGGCGATCGCGACCGCCACGAGATAGGTGAACGTTTTTCTTCCGAATGCGGTCGCGAACAACACCGCGCCCGCGATTCCGGCCGCGACGTGGGCGACAAGGATTCGGCCGTTGGGGAGTCAGGTTCCCCACGATGATGAGGTAGATCCCCGTCGCCGCCGCCGCGATGAGAGCGAGCGCCACCGCGAGCCAGGACGTCCGGGATCCGACTCCCGCGCTCGTTACCCTCTTCAAGAGCGGCAACGCCGCGACGAGCAGCACGAGGCCGAGCCCCACGTGCAGCAGGACGTTCCCGAAGTAGAAGAGCGTCGGATCGGCGAACGCCGCGAGGTAGCTCGCGTTCACCAGCAGGGCGATGAAGCCCCACAGCATGAAGCGGCTCCACCGCGATGAGACGGACGACGATGATTCTCTCGAAGCCACAGGTTCCCCTCCTCCCAGCTAGAAAACGACGGGGAAGACCAAAAGCAATGTGGATGCCATCCCCGGTGCCCCCGCGACGATCGCGGCAACTCCTTTGAAGCGAGCCGGATCGAGACGGCGTGCCCCGTCCGACGGCTGCGGACGCGACAAGCGCGCTCGTAGTCTCTATGGCCGGGCGCGGCGTCGCCGACGCCGTAAACGGCGGTGAGCTCTGGTGTTGTCAGGATCCGTCGAGATCCGTAGTCCGGGGTCATCGGGCCATAATCTCTACGCCCTCTCACCTCAGTTCGTGGCGGGAGCCGCGGATGCCGTCGCGTCGTGCCTGCGGAACCAACCCAGTACGTATGCCACTTTGGCGATGAGGTTGCTCGGCTTCGCGGCAATCTCGTGCGAGGCGTCGGGAATCCGGACCATGGCGGTATCCACGTGCCGCAGCTTCAGCGCCCCGTAGAACTGCTCCGCCTCACTCGAAGGGGTGCGGTAATCGACTTCGCCCGTTATCAACATCGTCGGGGTCTCGACGTTCCCAACGTACGAGATCGGTGAGCGCTCCATGTATTCCTGGACGTGGTCCCAGGGAAAGCCCGGCATCCAATACTTGGAGAAGAACGCGAGGCCGTCGGCGTCGAGCACGAAGCTGTACCAGTTGATGACGGGCTTTTGGACCACCGCCGCGCGAAACCGATTGGTGTGGCCGACGATCCAGGCGGAGAGGACACCTCCGCCGCTTCCGCCGGTCACGAACAACCGGTCGGGATCGATCGAGCCGCGGGAGATGACCGCGTCCACACCCGACATCAGGTCTTCGAAGTCGTGATCGGGATAGTCGCGGTGGATGATGTTGCCGAACTCCTCGCCGTAGCTCGTGCTGCCTCTCGGGTTCGTATAGAGGACGACGTAGCCGGCGGCGGCGTAGAGCTCGAGCTCCGCCGCGAAACGGGCGCCGTAGTTGGCATAGGGCCCGCCGTGGATCTCGAGGAGGAGGGGGTATTTCTTCGACCGATCGAATCCCGCGGGGGTCATGATCCATCCTTCGATGTCGCGCTGGTCGAACGACGACTTGTAGTGGATCTCCTCGACGGAGGCGAGCTTCTTGTGGCCGAGGAGATCGTCGTTGAGCCGCGTGATTCGACGCGCCGCTTCTCCCTTTCTCACCACGGCGACGTCCGCCGGGTGGTCGAAGGAGGTGTGGGTGAAAGCGAACGTTCCGTCGGGGGACACCGAGAATTGTCCGCCGCCGTACGGGCGGCCGAGCGAGAGGCCACCCACGTGATCGGAGATCACTTCCACCGTGTCTTCCGGAATGGTCACGAATCCGATCCTTCGTGTCTCCCGCTTCGTCGTAGAGGAAATACAGCCCGCGGCCGTCGCGGCTCCAGAAGGGATCCTGGACGTCCCGGTCGAACCGGGCGGTCACGACGCGAGCGTTCGTTCCGTCGGCGTTCATCACGTAGAGACGCGTAATCTCGTAGCCCACGTAATGCTCGTCATAGCCGAGGTACGCGATGCTCTTTCCGTCGGGAGAGGGGACCGGGCTCGTGTCCGGTCCGTGCCGGTCGGTCAGGACTCGTACCGTACCGTCAGCGACGTCGACCCTCCAGATCTCCGAATCCGCGGGGTCGTACTCCCGCTCTTCGTGTCGGTTCGAGGCGAAGAGGAGCGCCGCCCCATCGGGCGTCCAATGGGGTGAGCCGTCGTCCCAGTCGCCGCTCGTCAGCTGGCGGGGCGTTCCGCCTTCCGCGGGGAGCACGAAGAGGTGAGTGCGACCTCGCTCGACATAGCCCTCGCCGTCGGCGCGATAAGACATCTGATCGATGTACTTGATGGGCGGACCCCAGTCGGCTCCCTCGGGCTTTTCCGGCATTTCCGCCACCGACGGCGCCTTGACGGGGAGGAACATCTGGAACGCGATCCACTTTCCGTCCGGCGACCAGGCGGCGGAGCTCGGCGGGCGCTCGACGCGCGTGAGCTCCGTTTGCTGGCCGGTGTCGAGGAAGCGGACGAACAGCTGATGCGTGCTTCCGGCGCTCGCCACGTAGAGCAGACGCCCGCCGTCCGGCGACCAGCGCGGCGAGTGGTAGCCGTCGTTGCCGCTCGTGAGCGGGCGCAGGTCCGTGCCGTCTGAGTCGATGACCCAGAGGTTGGAGATCGTCTTGTCGGTCATCACGTCGAAGCCGTTGCGAACGAAAACGACGCGATGGCCGTCGGGTGAGATCCGGGGATCCGACGCCCACTCGAGCTGGAACACGTCGGCGAGCCCGAAGAGGTCGCCCGAAGCCGTCCATGCCGGCGCGGATGGAAACAGTGCGATGGAGATCAGGAACAAGACGCTCGTGCGCATGAGATACCCCGTCGATCCAAGGCGACCGCGACGCTGCGATCGGTACCGAATTCTAACTCCGTCTTCGTGCCGCGCGCTCGGACGCTCAGTCGGCCGGCTCGAGGTCGTGTTTACGCAGGTAATAGCTCAAGTTGCGGGGATCGACGCCAAGCAGTCGGGCGGCGTCCTTGCGGGAGGATCCGGCGCGCCGCAGCGCCTCCTGGATGAGGTCGCGCTCGAGGTGAGAGAGCGCGGTTCTCAGATTGAGGTCCGGTGCCTCCTCCGCCTTGGTCTCCGAGCCTCCAGCGGGGAGAAGGTCCAGCTGGAGGAGTCCTTCCGCGGGGTCGGGATAGAGGATGAGGGCGCGTTCGAGGACGTTCCGAAGCTCGCGGACGTTTCCCGGCCATGAGTAGGCGCGAAGTCTCGCCAGTGTCTCGGCGGGGACGACAGGCTCCTGCTTCCCGAGACCCGCCGAGATGTGGGAAACGAAATGCTCGGCGAGGGGCTGGATGTCCTCGGGTCGCTCCCGGAGGGGCGGAACTTCGATACCGAGGACGTTCAGCCGAAAGAAGAGATCCGCGCGGAAGCTGCCCCTTTTGGACCGCGGCCTCGACGTCGCTGTTCGTCGAGGCGACGATGCGCACGTCGACCCGGGTCGGCCCGGCGTCGCCCAGCCGGTCGAACTCTCCGTCCTGAATCACCCGCAGGAGCTTGGCCTGTCCCGCCGCGGGCATGGCTCCGATCTCGTCGAGGAGCAGCGTTCCGCGATCGGCGAGCTGAAAGCGACCTTCGCGATCCGAATCGGCGCCGGTGAAAGCACCCTTGCGATGGCCGAAGAACTCGCTCTCCCACATCTCGACCGGCACCGCGGCGCAGTTCACTTTGACGAAAGGTCCGGACGCGCGGGGCGACAGCTCGTGGATGCGCCGCGCCAGGAGCTCTTTTCCCGTTCCCGACTCTCCCACGAGCAAAACGGTGGAGTCGGTGGTGGCGGAGGCATCCACCTTGGACATCACCTGCTTCCAGGGCTCGCTCGATCCAATGGGGACGATCGCTCCCTGGCTCATCGTGCTCCGGAGGTAGCGCACCTCACGGCGGAGAGAGCGAGAGCTCATCGCGCGCTCGATGATGACCTCGAGGGCCTCGGGCTCGGCGGGCTTGAGGACATAGTCGCTCGCGCCGGCCCGAAGGCATTGGACGGCCGAGGCGACGGTGCCGTGACCGGTGAGGATCACGATGGGAAGCTCTGGGTCCCGTTCTTGCAGCCGGCGGACGAGCTCGAGACCGTCCGCTCCCGGCATGCGTAGATCCGAGAGCACGACGTCGACGGGTGAGCGCGCGAGCACTTCCGTCGCCTCCGCCACCGATGCCGCCTCGCTGGCGTCGAAGCCGCGGGCAGCGAGGATGGCGACGAGGGAGCGGCGTACATAGTCCTCGTCCTCTACGACGAGCACTCGTCCCCGGGGTGCGGTTTTTTTCTCGGTCATCTTTCCGCGGGGAGAGCCAGGCGAAAGACGCTCCCTCCTCCTTCTCGAGGAAACAAGGTTAGCTCACCTTCGTGCTGCCGCACGATTCCATGAGAGATGGAGAGTCCGAGCCCGGTCGAGCTCTTGGTCGTGAAGAAGGGCTCGAAGATGCGGGCCCGATCGGCCTCCGGAACCCCCGCGCCGCGGTCGGCGAACTCCGCCACCGCCATGCCGTCCTCCCTCCGGGTGCTCACGCGAACTTCACCACCTCCCGGTTGGACTTCGCAGGCGTTCAGCAGCAGGTTCAGCGTCACCTGGCCGAGGGTGATCGGATTTCCCTGAACGAGAAGCGGGCCGGAAATGAAATCGAGAGCGAGCTCGATTTGGCGAAACTCCCTTCGCGACTGGACGAGGCGCGCGGTATCACGGATGACCTGGTGGAGATCCACTCCGGTATGACTCTCGTTCGACGGCTCCGCCTGAGACAATACCTGCCGCACGATGCCCGCCGCCCGGTCCAGACCTTCCTTCACCTGGCCGAGATGGCTCTCCACCTCCTCGAGCCGCCCGCGGGCGAGCTCGCGCCGTGCCAGACTGAGCCAGTTGGACATGCCCTCGAGAGGATTGTTGATCTCGTGGGCGATCCCGGCGGCGAGCCGTCCTACGGTGGCGAGCCGCTCGGCGTGGAACAGCTGCTGCTCGAGGGCGCGCGTCCGCGCCTGTTCCCGGGCCGTGGTCTCGATGCGCTCCCGGCGTCGCGATTCCTTGACCGCGAAAAAACCGAGGAGCAGCACGAGCGCCATCACCGCCGGGGCGACGAGGAGGGTCGTTCGATACCGTCTCACGAGGGGCTCGACGAGGCCGAGCGCGGCAATCTCCGGCTGATCGCAGGCGAGCCGCCAGGGCGACGGGGACGACCAACCGTCGGCCGCGATCGACGCTTGCGCGTGCACCCGGGGGGTGTCCGAGGCATCGGCAGCCGAGAGACTCGCGAGGAGAGTCCCGCCGGCATCGGTGAGCTCGCACCGCCAACCCGCCTCCCGGGGGGGCAGGAGCTCGGACGGCTCGACTTCAATCTCCAGTGACGGAGGATTCGCTTCGCTCGCGGCCGACTCGCGCCACGTCACCTCGGAGAGGAGTCGCCGCCTGCCCGGCGCGAGAGCGACGCCCTCGAGCCCGGTCGGATCGGGCGCGACCCACAACAGCGGCACGCCTCCACGCCGGCCGGCGTGAAAGATGGGCGTCTTGTCGGAAGAGAGTGCCACCACCCGAACGACCTCGGGATGGCCGCGAAGAAACAGAAGCACGGCGCTCTCGGCTCCGACGTCCCGCCATTGCGCGAGGGCCGGTTCCTCGGAGCCCACTCGCGCAAGGGGCGCGGAGCTGGCGAGGAAGGCGAGGTCGCCGCGTGCGGACCCGAGGCGGCTCTCGATGGTTCGCGCCTGCGTGCCCAGCTCCTTCTCGAAGGCGAGAACGGCACCTTCGACCGCCCCTCGTCGGGCCACGGCGACGCTCCACCACCCCGCGGCGCCGGCGGCGACGACGGCAACGAGAGCTGAGAGCGGGAGCCAGCCGGCCCACGCGGGTCGGCTCTCTGGGCGAAGCCGAGACGGCATTGCATCTTTACTATAGCCAAACTAAAGGCCGGCGGCGTTTGGTAGAATAATTAAGACTCCGGAGAACCAGGTCCACAGCAGCGAGCCCCCGTTGGGGGAGGGCGTCAGGTGTCTTGGACGAGATCCACAGGGTGGATGATGAGCCTGAATATCATGATCGCGGGATGCGCAAAGGAAGAAAAAGAAGACGTCGGCTCTTCCGTCAAGAGTGCGTTCGCCGAACGCCCGAAGGACGAGAAGTGGAACGTCTCTCTCGTGAAGATCGCGAACCAGTGGTCGGTGGAGATCGATGGTCCCGATCCACAGTACAAGGGCTTGAGTCTCGTGACCCCGCCCGAGGATCTCACCGGTGCGCTCCGCCGGGCTCTCAAGGCGGCAAGTGTCGGCGGGAACGGTTCTTCTTCGCCCTCGCCCACCGCCCCCGCCGCGGTAGAAGGCGAGCGGAGAGTTCGTCACTCGTGCGAAGGATGCTCGGCCCCGTTCGAGGTCGTGTATCAGGCCGCGGCAGGAGAGGCGGAAGAGATGTGCCCCGTCGCCTGCCCGCAATGCTGGCACGTGAATCACGTTCCCATCGCCGCCGGAGCGGGAACGAACGGCGACTATCGCGCGCAGGCCCTCGCCGTCTGACATCGGCCCGCGCTTCCACATTCGACCGCGGTGGACCGCTATAATGTCGCCTCGTCGCCGCCATGTCGAAACCCCTGAAGACTGACGAGAGCCACGACCTCGAGTACGATCCGCCCCCTCCGGTCTTCGGCACCTGGGGCCGGTTCTACGCCGTCGTCGTGGCCAATACCGTCTTCGTTTACCTCCTTCTCCTGCTCTTCTCCCGGTTCGCCCGCTGATGCATTGGCTCGATCTCCTCGTCGTGATCCTCTACGTAGGGCTCATCGCCTTCATCGGCTATCGAACCGGCAGGGGCAACAAGGGCCTGGAGGATTATTTCCTCGCCAAGCGGTCGATGCCTTGGTGGGCCATCGGGCTATCGGTCATGGCCACGCAGGCGAGCGCGATAACGCTCGTCGGGACCACGGGCCAGGGTTACGTCGACGGGATGCGCTTCATCCAGATCTACTTCGGACTGCCGCTGGCGATGGTCATCCTCTGCGCGACGCTGGTGCCGTTTTTCTACCGCGCGCGGGTCTACACCGCCTACGAGTATCTGGAAAAGCGCTTCGACGGCAAGACGAGGAGCCTTACCAGTTTTCTCTTTCTTGTGGGAAGGAGTCTCTCGGATGCCGTCGTCATCTACGCCCCCTCGGTCGTGCTCGCGATCGTCTTTGGTATCGACGAGAAGATTCTGATCGTCGCCATCGGTGTCGGCGCCACCATCTATACCGCCCTCGGTGGCATGCGTGCGGTGATGTGGGTCGAGACCTGGCAGATGATGATCATTTTCCTCGGTATTCTGTTTTGTCTCGGCTCGGTCGTTTTCGGTCTTCCCCACGACGTGTCCTTCCTCGGCGCGATTCGATTCGCCGGCGTTACCGGACGAACGGAGACGGTCGACTTCAGCCTCGCGCCGGACGTGACCTATACCTTCTGGAGCGGCATCGTCGGTGGAACCTTCCTGATGCTCTCTTATTTCGGGTGCGACCAGAGCCAGGTGCAGCGCTACCTGACGGCGCGCTCTCTGAGCCAGAGCCGTCTGTCTCTCCTCTTCAGCGCCCTGGTGAAGATCCCGATGCAGTTCGTCATCCTGCTCACCGGGACTCTTCTCTTCGTTTTCTATCAGTTCGAAAAGCCTCCGGTGGTCTTCAACCCGGTAGCGCTCGAGCGACTTTCGGAGTCGTCCCACAACGGAGAGCTCGACAAGCTGCAGCGTGACTACGACGAGGCGTTCGAGCGTAGACGGGAGGCGGCATCGACGCTCGCCGCCGCTCTATCGAGCGGAGAGCGAGACGCCGGGAGCGAGACAGGCGTTCCTCGAGGCGGAGACGCGTTTCGACGGCGTTCGGAAGCAGGTGATCGATCTCGTCAAAGAGAACGGGGATCCCAGCTTCAACGACACCAATTACATTTTTCCGACGTTCGTCCTGACCCGGCTTCCGCCAGGGGTGGTCGGGCTCATTCTCATCGCCATCTTCGCTGCCGCCATGTCCACGGTGGAGTCGGAGCTCACCGCCCTCTCGACGGCGACCGTCGTGGACTTCTACCGGCGCTACCTGCGCCCCGAAGCAGAAGACGAGCACTTTCTTCGGGTGAGCCGCGTGGCGACGTTCTTCTGGGGAGGATTCGCCACGTTCTGCGCGCTCTACATGGGAGGTCTCGGATCGGCCATCGAGGCGGTCAATCGCATCGGCTCGTACTTCTACGGGCCCATTCTGGGCGTTTTCATCCTTGCCGTCGGGACGAAGAGGGCCAACGGCAACGGGGCTTTTTTGGGGGTCGCGACCGGGCTGATCGCGGTCCAGCTCACCATGCTCTACGCGGGCGTGTCCTATCTTTATTACAACCTCGTGGGGGCCGTGGTCGCCGTGGTCGCGGGATATGCCGTGAGCCTCGTGTTTCCATCCCCGAGCCGGTCTGTATAATAGAGGTACGTTTTGCCGACCCCAGCCCAGACCGACTACGAAATCGTGAATCCGTCGCGCGAGCGCTAATCGATGCTTCAGATCGTGGGGCCTTTCGATCTGTTCGGTTCGGCCCTCGCCGTCTGCTCGCTCCTCCTGTTGGGTGCGGCCAAGAGTGGATCCGGCTGGAAAAAGATCTTCGGCATGGGAGGCAAAGACGCTCCGGGGACCGTGAGCGCGGCCAAGACCGATGCAAATGTCGCGGGAGACTGGCAACGGTCGGCCAAGATCTTCGAAGAAGACGGGCGTTTCCGCGAGGCGGCGAAGATCTATCAGAGCCACGGTCAGAACTATGAAGCGGCGCGGCTCCTCGTCCAGGCGGGAGCGCTCACGGAAGCGGCGCATGTGTTCGAGCGCGTCGGCCACTTCCTGAAGGCCGCCGAGGTCTGCGCCCAGTCGGGCGACAATCGCCGGGCGGGAGAGAACTATCGGCGCTACCTCGAGGATCGCTTCGGCAGCATCGTGGTGACCCGCTCGCCCGCGGACCATGCCGAGTTCACGAAATACTGCCGCCTCGCGGGGCAGGCTTTCGAGCGCTCCGGTCTCCTCGAACAGGCCGCCGAGGTCCTGGAGCGGGGAGAGCAATGGGAAGAAGCGGCGTCGCTCTACTTGAAGCTGAACCGTCACGTGAAAGCCGCCGACCTCTATCAACGAGCCGGCGCCGTCGACCAGGCCGCCGACGTCTACGCCCTGGCGGGAGATCGCGTGCGCGCCGCGCAGATGCGCGGTGAGTGGCTCTACAAACAGGACCAGAAGAACGAGGCCGCGGTTCAGTTCCTCCTCGGCGGGGACCCTCTGCGCGCCGCCGAGGTCTACGAGGAGGCGGGGAACTATCTCGACGCCGCTCGTTGCTACGAGCACTGCGGCGCCAATCGCCAGGCGGCCGAAGCCTACGAGCGTGTCGAGCAGCTCGACCGGGCGGCGGAGATGTACGGCCGATGCCAGGAGTACTCCAAGGCCGCCGTGCTCTACGAGAAGGTCGAAGATTTCGAAGAGGCGACGCGGATGTATGCCGAGGCGGGCGCCTTCTATCGCGCGGCGACGCTCGCGCGGAAAAAGGGCCTCACCGAGCTGGCGATTGATTATCTCCAGAGAGTCCAGGCTTCGGATCCGAGCTATCCGGACGCTCTCGTGGAGCTCGCCCACAGCTTCATGGAGCGTGATCTCCCCGGAGTCGCCGTCGAGAAGCTGAAGAAGGCCCTGTCGGGGACGCCGCTCTCGGCGAAGAACATGGACATCTATCACACCCTCGCGGTCGCGTCGGAGCAGATGGGCGACTATCGAGGCGCCGCCGACATCCTCAAGCAAATCGTTGCCGAGAACTATTCTTATCGCGACGCGGTGGGGAGGCTCCAGGACATCGAGCGGAAGCTCTCTCAGGGCGTGACCGATCCTCCCAAGAGGAGCTTCGCCGACGACGACCTACCCGAGGGCAAACGCTACGAGTTCATCGAGAAGCTCGGTGCCGGGGGCATGGGTGTCGTCTACCGCGCCAGGGACCTGCGGCTCAATCGCGTCGTGGCCTACAAGATGCTCATGGAGCAGTTCATGGAGGTCAAGGACGTTCGCGACCGCTTTCTCCGGGAGGCGCAGTCGGCGGCGCAGCTCAATCACCCCAATATCGTGACCGTCTACGACATGGACGTCGACCGGGACCGGCATCGGCTCTTCATCGCCATGGAGTTCGTCGCCGGCGAGTCGTACTTCGACATCCTCCAGCGTGAAGTGCGGCTCAGCATACCCGCGGTGCTCCATTTCGTCGTGGGAGTGTTGAAAGCCCTCGCTCACGCCCACGGGCATGGCGTCGTCCATCGCGACATCAAGCCCTCGAACGTGATGCTCAGCTCCGATCGGGTGGTCAAGATCATGGACTTCGGCCTCGCCAAAGTGCTCCGGGAGGCCAAAGCCCAGGGGAGCGAGAAGGCGAGCGGCACGCCTCTTTACATGTCCCCCGAGCAGATCCTCGGAAAGCCCATCGACTTCCGCACCGACATCTACGCCTTCGGGGGAACGGTCTATCATCTTCTCGCGGGCGAGCCGCCGTTCGTGCGACGGCGAGGTGCTGTATCACCACGTGCACACCACGCCTCGTGGCCTGAAGAAGCTCCGCCCCGAAGTGCCCAAGGTGCTCGATCAAATCGTCATGAGCTGTCTCAACAAGAATCCCGCCGACCGTCCTCGATCGGAGGACATCTTGAAGCTCCTGAAGAAACAGAGTTGACAGGAGTCCATTACGAGACTCGATACCCGGCGAGAATGGCGCTCGGTCCGGTTGGTGAAGAGTATCCCCGCAAGCAGGGAGCACCCACAGTATAATGCCGGGTTCGCCATGCCAGAGCCCACGAGCCCGCGGCTGAGCCGCTCCACAGCGGATCGCGTTTCGGCGCGGAGGGTGCAGCCAACTTGAGCCGCATCGCTGATTGGACCCACCGCCTCCAGGAACGTGTCCAGGCGCTCTCGGCGCGCAACGAGAACCAGGTCTTTCTCGTACTTACGCTCGTCATCGGAGCCCTCGTCGGTCTGACCGTCGTCGCTTTCATCGTCGTCACCGACAGCCTCACGGGGATGATTCTATGCGCCATCGTCTCCTCACTGGCGCAGGCTGGTGACCCCGATCGGCGCGACCCTCGTCGTCGGCTACCTCCTCTATCGGTTCTTTCCGGAAGCCCGCGGGAGCGGCGTTCCCCAGACGAAAGCCGCTCTCTACGCTCGGGAGGGCTACATCTCGCTGCGGACGGTGCTGGGCAAGTTTCTCTGCGCCGCGCCGACGCTCGCGAGCGGCATCGCCCTCGGACGAGAAGGGCCGTCGGTTCAGATGGGAGCGGGCCTGGCCTCTCTCCTGGGCCGGACCCTCGGGCTCCCGCGAGAGAAGATCAAGATGCTCGTCCCCGTCGGCGCTGCCGCCGCTCTCGCCGCGGCGTTCAATACCCCCATCGCCGCCGTGCTCTTCTCCCTCGAAGAGATCATGGGCAACCTCCACGCCCCCATCCTGGGCTCGGTCGTAATCAGCGCCGCCACGTCCCTGTTCGTGCTCCGAATGATTCTCGGCAACGAGCCGCTCTTCCACGTTCCCGCTTACGAGGTCGTCAACCCGGCGGAGTTCCTGATCTACGCCGTTCTCGGCGTCGTGGGAGGTCTCGTCTCGGTCGTCCTCGTCAAGCTCATCCTCAAGTTCCGCGAGCGATTCCTGAAAATGCCTCTGAAGACCCGCTGGTTCCAGCCGGCGGTCGGGGGGCTCACCGTGGGCGTCTTCGCCTATATGCTTCCCGGGTACTTCCGTTTCGGCTACGGCGCCGTCGGAGAGGCCCTGAACGGAGACATGGCGCTGACCCAGATGGTGGTGCTCATGGTGCTCGGGGTCTTCGCCATCGCCGTCTGTTACGCCTCGGGCAATTCCGGCGGCATCTTTGGACCGAGCCTGTTCGTGGGCGCCATGGTGGGGGGGATCGTGGGGAGCATCGCCCATATGCAGTTCCCGGAGTTCACTGCAGGTCCGGGGGCCTACGCGCTCGTGGGAATGGGAACGGCGTTTGCCGGAGTGCTTCGCGTTCCGATGGTCTCGGTCATCATGATTTTCGAGATCACCCAGGACTACGCCATCATCGTCCCGCTCATGATCTCGAACCTCATCAGCTTCATCGTCTCCTATCGTCTGCAGCGAGAGCCGATCTACGAGGCTCTCGCGCTTCAGGAGGGTATCCACCTTCCAACGTCAGAGAGCGCGAAGCGGCACCTCGAGGTACGGCTCGCCATGCGGCCTCCTCGCGAGACCTTCACCACCGACATGACCGTCGCCACCTGCCTCGACCGGGCCGGCCACAGCAGCCTCCGTGCCTGGCCCGTCGTCGACAAGAGCGGCGTCTGGGGTGTGGTGTCGCTCACTCAGCTCCAGAAAGCGCTCAACGGAGACAAGGGTCAGACCAAAGTGAGCTCCCTACTCGACGGGCGCACCTTCCCTCACCTGCACGCGGATCACTCTCTCGATCTCGCTCTCGAGAGGATGGGGAAGACGGGCTACGACTTGCTCCCCGTCGTGAGCCGTGCGAACGTCCATGAAATGGAGGGGGTCTGCTCGCTTCTCGACGTGCTGAGGGCCTTCGGCGTCCGGGGAGGCGCGACCGGCGATCCAGCCGACCCGGGCGAAATGTGAAGGCGGTCGTCCAGAGGGTGTCGTCGGCCAGGGTCGAGATCGAAGGCGACATCGTTGGAGCGATCGAGCGCGGTCTCGTCGTCCTCCTGGGCGTGGCGAAGGGGGACGAAGACGCGGACGCGCTGTGGATGGCCGACAAGGTCGTGTCGCTTCGAATTTTCGAGGACGACGAGGGAAAAATGAATCGCTCGGTCCTCGGAGGTCGGAGGCTCGCTCCTCGCCGTCTCCCAATTCACTCTCCTCGGGGACTCGCGAAAGGGTCGGCGGCCGTCGTTCGTCGGCGCCGCGCCGCCCGACATCGCGAAGAAGCTCTACGAACGATTCGTCGCCCGCGTCCGCGAGATCGGCGTCGGCTGCGAGACCGGTCGGTTTCAGGCGCACATGGCCGTGCATCTCGTAAACGATGGACCGGTGACGATCCTCCTGGATCGACAAGAGTCGGGAGACTGAGACCGATGCGGGCCCTTCGGGTGGTCCCCGTTTTGCTCCTGCTGTTCTCACCCCCAGCGACCCTGGCC
This sequence comes from uncultured Acidobacteriota bacterium, assembly GCA_963815675.1. Classification (GTDB taxonomy): domain Bacteria; phylum Acidobacteriota; class Vicinamibacteria; order Marinacidobacterales; family SMYC01; genus CAWFHP01. Next base: position 420,908 of record CAWFHP010000004.1, read on the forward strand.
CAGGACGCGATCTCGCGCCTCTTTGCCGCCACCCCCGAGGGGCCCTTCATCTCGTACAGCTGGGGCGAGCATTGGGAGCGGCTTCGCGGAGATCTCAGAGGGTTCGAAGGAGAGATGAACGCGTTCGCCTGCCTGGGACCGACCGTTTTCGCGGGAGGCACGGGCGGGCTCTTCGTTTCCGACGACTTCGGAGAGACCTTCAGGCAGGTTCCCAGCTGGCCCAAGCACGCGCCCGAGGTCACGCGATTTCTCACCGCCAGGCTCTTCGCCCTGGAGCCGACGGTGTTCGTCGGCACGACGGGCGGGCTGTTTCGCTCCACCGATTCGGGCTACAAATGGCAACGGGTGGGCGAGTCGGAGCTGCAATCGGCGATACGGGACATGAACTGGCCCGGACCCGAGCTGTTCGTGGCCGCCGATTCCGGCCTCCACAAGAGCGTCGACATGGGGGAGCATTGGCTCCCGGTGGGAGAGGGTCTTCCCCCGGTCCCGCTTCTCTCTCTCGCAATCTCGAGGTACTTCACCCTCGACCCGACGCTCTTCGTCGGCACCGGCGGAAGAGGCGTGTACAAGAGCACCGACGGAGGCGCCCACTTCGCGCCTCTGAACGACGCGGAGCTGAAGGTGGCGACGGTGCGGGCGCTCGTCTGGTGGGGAAGCCTCCTGCTGGTAGGGACCGATGACGGTCTGTTCCTTTCCGACGACAGCGGCAAGAAATTTCGAAAGGCGAAGGACCTTCAGGGCCTGTCCGTCTTGTCGATCTCCGTTCCCGGGGCCGAAGCCGAAGTGTCTTCCGATGTCATCGTGGGCACCAACCGCGGCGTCTACAAGAGCTCTGACGTCGCCCGGTCGTTCCGAACGGTCCAGGAAGGCATGGGGCCTCTGGAAGTGCGCGCGCTCGCCACCTTCCCGATTGCGCCGCAACACCGCGAGAAGCGCTCACGTTGAGAGCGAGCCCGTTCCGCTGGCTTCTCGTGCCCGAGCTCGGTCTGGGCGGCGCGGGAATCCTCTGGGCTCTTCTCATCGGTCGCGAGGGAATCGATTATCGACTCAGCCCCGCGATCCTGCTCGCCGCGTGCGGGCTAACCTTCCTCTTCGCCGCCCTCAACTTCGGACTTTTTTTTCTGGGGCGGAGGTCCGCGGTCGCTCCAACGGTCTACGAGTTTCTCGAGCAGGATATCTTTCCTTTCGTGCGAGAGGCTTCGCTCGGAGAGCTCCTTCTCGGAGCGGCGATGGCGGGATTCTCCGAGGAGCTCCTCTTCCGGGGGCTTCTTCAGCCTCACATCGGCCTCGTCGCGGCGAGCCTCGTTTTCGGACTTCTCCACGGGCCGAGCCGCGGCCTCTGGCCCCTCGCCGCCTGGGCCGCGGGAGCGGGTCTGTTCCTGGGCTCCCTGCAGATCTCGGCGGGGAACCTCCTTCTCCCCACTCTCGTGCACGCGTTCTACGACGCTCTGGCCCTTCTCTATGTCCGCTATTTCTGGCACCCGCACCCTCGGGAAGAAGGCAAAGAGAGCGAGAGTGCCATCGCCCAGGGCCAGGAGCACTAGGCCGCGTCGGCGTTCCAGAAAAGCGCCCCACGGCACTTAGCAGGGTGCCCAAAAAGTCATGCGCACCCTGCGCGAGGAGCCTTCAGCCGGAGCGTAGCGCGAAGCGCGGAGCGACGAGCCGCGGGGGTGGGCCCCACGGCATTGATGCACTAAGATGAGCGCCATGTCGGCCGTTCCCTTCGCCAAGACCGAGGCTCACGGGAACGACTTTCTCCTCGTCTCCCGCGACGAGGTGGACATCCATCTCGGGAAAGCAGCTCGTCTCGCGCGCGGTATCTGCCATCGCCTGCAAGGCGTAGGGGCCGACGGGCTCATTCTGTTTTCGGCCGTGGAAGGGGAGCCCGAGTTCGAGATGACCCTCTTCAACAGCGACGGCTCGCCCGCGGAGATCTCGGGAAACGGGCTGCGCTGTCTCGCCGCCTATCTCGTCTATCGAGGACGTGCGGGGAACGAGTCGCTGACGATCCGCACCGGAGCGGGGAAGCTCTCTCTCGCCCTCGTCGATCGCGCCGGTCACCGCTTCCGGTTTCGGGCCAACATGGGAAAGCCGCGTCTCGCGGCGAGCGACGTTCCCTTCGTCGCCGAGCCCGGAGACGCCCCCGCGGTGAACGTCCCGCTCGACGTGGATGCGGAAGCCTTGCGGGTGACCGCCGTCTCGATGGGAAATCCTCACGCCGTCGTTTTCACCGACGTCTACGACCCCGGGGAGCTTCTCCGCATCGGTCCTCGGATCGAGAGCCATTCGCGTTTTCCGAAAAGAGTCAACGTGGAGCTCGTCCAGGTTCTCTCTTCCCACGAGATCCGCATGGGTATCTGGGAGCGGGGTGCCGGGCTGACCGCTTCTTCAGGGACGGGATCCGCGGCCGCGGCCGTGGCGTCGATCCTCAACCGCCGCGCCGAGAGTCCCGTCGAGGTGCGGTGCGACGGCGGAACCATTACGGTAGAGTGGCAGGCCGAGGGCGACGTCTTCGTCACCGGCGATGCCGTCGTCGTCGCCGAAGGAACCTACTTCTACCGAGAGAGCTGAACCCATTTACGGGCGGAACCTTTCCTCGAAGGTGAGGATCTCGGGGCGGAGCGCGGCGCCTTCTTCCATCGCTTCGAGCGCATCCGGCCCCATCGAGAGGTCGCGCACCTTTTCGTAGCGGGCGCGGAGGCTCGCGAGCTCCGACGGGTTTTCTCGTGCGGCTCCCCGCGCCGCGGCAATCTCGAGAAGGCTCTCGAGCTCCAACAGCAGGTGACCGAGTCGGCGCTCGAAAACCCGGCGCTCGGAATCCGCCCGCGTGGCGGATTCGTCCGCGCGCAGGCTCGCGACGGCCATCGCCCGGATCGCGCCGCGATAGTCCTTCCCCTCGTCCACGAGTCGCTTCGCTTCCGCGAGCGACGATTCCGCTTCGGCGAACGGGTCGGGAGCGAACCGGGGTGCATCCATGCGCCGGGCGCTCTCGACCCGCGCCGTCGTCATCGCGAGCTCCCGGATCGGCGCCTGGGCGCACGAAGCCTGGAGGCCGGCGAACAGGCAGAAGAGGACCTTTCGCACGTCTATTTCCTCTTCTTGCTCTTGCCCGCCGACTCGCGCGCGCTCCGGCGTTTGCGATAGCTCGAAAGCACTCTTCGCACGAGCCGGTCCGTCTCCCCGAGGTAGGAACGTGGCTCGAGGCAATCCTCGATTTGCTTCGCTGTCAAGTAGCGTCGCACCACCGGGTTCTCCGCCGCGGTATCGCGAAGAGATTTCTCGCTTGCCCGGGCGTCGCGTGAGAGCTCGCTCACCAGCGCGTGGGCATGATCGCGCCCGATGGCGGTGGAGAGCCGCATCAGGAGCGCCTCGGAGCACACGAAACCGCCGGCGCGCTCGAGGTTCCTTCGCATGTGCTCCGGTTTCACCACGAGACTCGCGAGGAGACGCGCGGTGAGCTCGAGCTGGGCGTCGACGAGCAGGCAAATCTCCGGAACGAACTTCCAGGCCGTCTCCCCCTGGCGGTGGTCGTCTTCCCATTCGGCGTGGATGTAGTCGAGCGCGGGAATGGCGTTGGCGCGAAGCAGCCGTCCCAGGAAAACCACGGAGCCGGAGGCCACCGGATTCTGCTTGTGAGGCATCGCCGAGCTTCCCACCTTGCCCTCGGTGAACTCCGAGACCTCGTCGATGTCGGTCTGCTGCAGGTTGTAGATGTTCTGGGCGATCTTCCCCAGGCTCGCGGACAGCATCGCGACGAGGAGTGCGAACTCGGCGAGCCGGTCGCCGGCGGTCTTGACGGGGATGGCCGCGACCGCGAGGCCGAGCCGCTGCATCAACTGCTCCTGGACGGCGAGGCCGTCTCGTCCGAGCGCGGCGAGCGTTCCCACCGCGCCTCCGAACTCTCCCACGAGAACCCGTTCCCGGCTCTCCACGAGTCGATACTCGTGGCGGAGAAGCTCGTCGATCCAGGCGGCGGCTTTGAAGCCGAAGGTCACGGGGAGAGCGTGCTGCCCGTGGGTGCGTCCCGCCATGATCGTTGCTCGGTGCTCGCGAGCGAGCTCCGCGAGACGGTCGAGAACCTTCCAGAGGTGGTCGAGCACGACTCCGTAGCTGTCCTTGACCTGGAGGATGAGCCCGGTATCGAAGATGTTTTTGCTGGTGGCGCCCCAGTGAAGATAGCCCGCGGCTTGGGGAGAGAGCGCTTTCCTCAGCTCGTCGACGAGAGGAACGACGGGGTTCCAGGTACGGTCGAAGCCACGCTTCATCGAGCGCAGGTCGAGGTTCTCGATTCTCGCTTTTTCCGCGATCTCCCTCGCTGCGCGCCGGGGAACGAGTTCGAGATCCGCTTCGACCCGGGCGAGAGCGGCTTCCACCTGCAGCCAGCGTGTGATGGTGGACCGGTCGCTCCAGATCTCGCGCATCGCGGCGCTTCCGAAGCGGTCTTTGAAATAGAAAGAGTCGAAAACTGTCGAGGGCATGGTCGTCGCCGCTGCGGCTTCAGGAGCCGGAGCGCACCTTTTCGACTCGTTCCTCCATTTCGGTCGTGAGCCGTTCTTTCTCGCGGGCGAGCTCGGCGCGCAGCGTCTCGATCTCCTCGAGGCTCTGGGCGGCGCCGAGCTTCGACTCCAGCTGGATCTCCGCTTCGGCGATCTTGGCGCGACAGCGACTCCTCAGGTCGGCGATCTCCGCCTTCTGCTCGTCGCTGAGCCGGTGCTCCTGGTAGTCGCTCCGCGCTCGGAGCTTTTCCATGGCGAGCTCGACTGCACTCTTGGGGGCTTCGTTTTCGGACATGATGGTTCCTTCGAGGCTCTCGTTCACCTCGAGTGTTATACTAGCGATTTTCAGGAAGATCGGAAAGGAGCGTTCGACATGGAGATCACGGTCTCGAAAAACGGCCCTCTGCGCGTCAAGAGTACGGGAGACGCCATCGTAGTGAAGGATGCCGACGGGGAGAGCTACGATCTCCGCGGCCGGGAAGCGATCTCGCTCTGTCGCTGCGGCCACTCGGAGAACAAGCCTTTCTGCGACGGGTCTCACAACCGGATGGGGTTCCAGCACGAGCCGAAAGCCTTCACGCTTCCCGAGCCGAAAAAATGATCCTTCCCCTCGTCGCGCAAGCGCTCCTGCTCCTGCTCCTGACGCAGGGAGGAGAGGCGCACGACGAGGCGAAACAGGTGGTGGCGACCATCGACGGTGAGGAGATCACCCTCGCCGACGTCGAGCGCGCCGCCGGGGTCGAGCTCCAGAAGATTCGAGCTCGGCTACCGGAAGAGCCGCCACCAGCTCATCGAAGCGAGCCTGCGCAATCTGATCCACCGGACGCTTCTCGAGCAGGAGGCTGCTCGCCAGGGGAAGTCTCCCGAGGAGCTCCTCGCGGAGGCAACCCGGAACGTCGCCGTCGGCGACGCCGACGTCGACAAGTGGTACGAGGCGAACGAGGACCGTCTCCAAGGTCACCCGAAAGAGGAGATCGCTTCTCAGATTCGCCAATACCTCGTCGAGCAACGGCAGGATGACGCGAAAGAAGCCCTGTTCGAGCGCCTTCGGGACCAGGGTCGAGTCTCCGTGCTTCTCGAGCCTTTCCGCGTGCCCATCGCGGTCGAGGGACATCCCTCACGAGGGCCGGCGAACGCTCCGGTGACGATCGTCGAGTTCTCGGATTTCGAGTGTCCGTACTGCAATCGCTTCACCGATACCCTGAAGCGGATCCGGGAGGCATATCCCGACCGGGTCCGGGTCGTCTTCCTGCAGTTCCCTCTTTCCATCCATCCCCACGCTCAGAAGGCCGCGGAAGCGTCTCTCTGCGCCGCCGATCAGGGGCATTTCTGGGAGATGCACGATCTGTTGTTCGCCGAACAGCGGGCCCTGGCACCGGAAGAGCTCAAGGAAAAGGCGGTAAGACTCGCGCTCGATGCCGAGGGCTTCGCGAGCTGTCTCGATTCCGACCGCCATCGCGACGAGGTGAACGAGGACATCCAGGAGGGCGTCGCCATTGGCGTGACGGGAACGCCGGCGCTCTTCATCAACGGGAGACCCCTCGCCGCCGGGGTTCCGTTCGAAGCGGTCAAAGCCGAGATCGAAAAAGAGAGTCCATCTCCCATGAATGAGCTTCGAAATTTCCGGAGGTAGCACGATATGTCAGCGACGATTCCTGAAGCCTTTGTCGATATCCTGGACAAAAAGACGCTCGTCCATCTCGCGACCCGCGACAAGGATGGCAATCCCCAGGTGAGTCCGGTCTGGGTCGACCGCGAGGGGAATACCATCATCATCAATTCCGCCAAAGGCCGGGTGAAGGACCGGAACATGAGAGCCTCCGACCGGGTAGCGCTCTCGGCGACCGATCCCGACAATCCCTATCGTGCGCTCATGATCCGCGGACGGGTGGTAAAAATCACCGAAGAGGGCGCCGACGCCCACATCGACAAGATGGCGAAGAAGTATCTCGACCAGGACAAGTATCCGTTCCGCAGCCCGACGGAAACTCGGGTGAAGTACTACATCGAGCCGCTCCACGTCGCCACCATGGGCTGAGAGGCCTGAGAAGGAGGCGGAGCCATGAGCCGCGCTCGCGTCCTCATGGTAGGGCCGGAGACAGCATAGAGCGATGCGGTTGAGGCGCCGCCCTCGAGTCGAAGAGCTCTTCGTCCTCAACGGACTTCTGGCGCTCGCGACGGCCGCCGTCTGGCTGGTTTTCCGGTGCGAGCTTCTGCTCGAGTTCTTCTACTTCGCGCCCCTTCTCGCGCTCACCCACCTGGTGACGCTCGGGTTTCTCTCGTCGCTCATGATGGGCGTCCTCTATCGACTCGCCCCGATGCTGCTCGGCGTCGAAGCGAAGTCGAGGCGTCTGGCGGCGGCCCAGCTCGTCTTGTTTCTCGTCGGCGCCTGGGGGATGATCGCGCACTTCTGGATTGGCGAGTGGAAGGGGATGAGCTGGTCCGCTATCCTCGTCTGGGGAGCGGCGCTCGTGCAGCTCGTCAACTTTCGCGATCTCTTCCGCCCCGCGAAAAAAGCGCACTGGCCACGCCGGTTCGTCGCCGCTTCCGTGGCGCAATTCTTCCTCGCCGCGAGCCTGGGAATGGTGCTCGCGCTCGTGAAAGCCTACGACCTGCGACCCTCCTTTCTCGCGACCGAATACCTTCCGAACGTCTTCGCCCACGCGCATCTCGCGGGCGCCGGCTGGGTGGCGTCGATGATATTCGGCTTCGAGCTCGAGCTCGTTCCCACGACCGTCGGAGCCCGGTGGAGCCTTCCCGTCCGGTTCTCGCTCCTGCATATCGGCACGCTCGGGCTCGCGGCCTCGCTGCTCCTGGAGACGCCGTTGGTCCCCTTCGCGATGGCCCTCGCTCTGAGCGCGCTCTGGCAGTCGTTCGGACCCATACGGGCGTTCCTCTCGGGAAGAGCCCGGGAATGGGAAGTCCTCGGCTTGACCCTGCTCGCGGCGACGGCGGGTCTCGGAATCGCGCTCGCGCTCGGCTGGCCGCAAGCAATCGATCCCGCCCGGGGCCGGGCGCAGCTCGCCTACGGCCTGCTCGCGCTCTTCGGCTTCATGAGCCTGACCGTGGTGACCATCGCGTTCAAGCTCTTTCCCATCTGGGTCTGGAAAGAGCGATTCCGCTCCGAGTTCGGCAAGAGGCCGGTGCCGGGAATGAAAGATCTGCCGAGCGCGGCTCTTCGGCGGGTGGCGAGCCTCGCCACCTTCGCGGGAGCGGCGGGAACCGCCCTCGCGGTGTACTCGTCGAGCTCATTCGGGCTTCACGTGGGGACTCTCGTGCTGGCGGTGGGAATCTTCGCCTTTCTCGCCAATCTCCTCCGCGTGGTGCGCTGGAGCTTTCTCGACATCGAGTACAGGCCCACGGAAGCGGACGAGCTCAAGTTCCGCGAGATCTTTCCCAACCGGTGAAAACCAATTCAAGAGCAGAGGGGAAAAACCGAACGCAAAGACGCCAAGACGCCAAGAATCCCTTTGCACCTTTGCGTTTTGGTCTTCCGTTAGAGGGATTTCTACCCGAAGACGTCGAGGGATGCGCCCGTCATCGCGTCCGGGGCTTCGGTGGCGAGATAGAGGATGACGGCGGCGATATCTTCGGGCTCCATCCGGGGGACGGCGCCGGGAAGGCCTTGCTGGAGCATCGGCGTTCTCACCGAGCCGGGACAGACGGAGAAGACGTGGATGCCCTTGTCCCGGAGCTCTTCGGCCGCCGCCTTGGCGAAGCCCAGCAGTCCCCACTTCGACGCGCAGTAAGCGGAGAGGCTCGGGGTTCCCAACGTTCCCGATATCGAGGAGACGTTCACGATGCGGCCCCGGCCCCGTGGGATCATCTGCCGAAGCACGGCGCGGGTGCAGAGGAAGGCGCCTCTGAGGTTCACCGCGATCACGCGGTCCCAGGAAGCGGCGTCCATCTCGACGATCTCGGACCGCGCGACGGCGCCGGCGTTGTTCACCAGGAGATCGATGGGACCCAGCGTCCGGGCGCTCTTCTCCACGAGAGCCGCGACCTCGGCCTCGTCGGAGACGTCCGCGGGAATCGCGACCGCGTCACCGCCGAGATCGTGAATCTCTTTCTCGACGGCAGCGAGGGCGCCGGCGTCCCGGGCGCCGAGGGCGACGGCGATCCCTTTTCGGGAGAGGGCGAGCGCGGTGGCGCGGCCGATGCCCCGGCTCGCGCCCGTCACGATCGCGGAGCGGGGGGCGAAGGTCATTTGAGCGCGTTCGACGTGCCGAACACACCGAGGCTCGTGAGGAGCTCCAGCCTGAGGTCGCTTCTCTTGGCGAAGGCGCCGGTGAAATGCTGCGTCACCGTGCGGGTCCCCTTGCGCTCCGGGCTTCGCATCGTCATGCAGAGCTGGTCGGTCTCGAGGACGACCGCCGCGCCCGACGCTCCCAGGTGCTGCGCCAGTGCTTCGGCGATTTGGCGGGTCACCGTTTCCTGGATCGAAAGACGGTGGGCGAAGCAATCCACCAGCCGTGCGAGACTCGACAGCGATGCGAGCCTCTTGCCGGGGACGTAAGCGAGATGCGCGACCCCGTGGTAGGGAAGCAGGTGGTGGGGGCACAGGCCATGAAACGGAATGCCCTCGAGGAGCACCGGACCAGTGGTCCCGGCGCCGCTCGTCGAATAGGCCTCCTGGAAGACCCGCGCCGGGTCGCAATCGTAGCCGTCGAGAAACGTGTCGCGGAACATGCGGGCGACGCGGTCGGGAGTCTCCTCGAGCTCCGTTCCCTCCACCTCGTGCCCCGAAGCGCGCAGGAAGTCGTGGATCGCCTTTCGCATTCCCGGGAGATCGAAGGCGGCGGAAGGCGCTCTAGAGCCGCGAGCTCGCGTCTTGGCCATGGAGCTCTCCCCGGTAGATCACGGCGCAGTCGTTGGTCTCGTAGAGCTGCATCTCCCGGAGTCCCGGAAGATGGGCCTCGAGCCGGCCCCACATCCAGGCCACGACGTTCTCCGCGGTGGGATTGTCGAGGATCCGATTGAGAATCGTTGTGGTCGATTTCGGAGAGTACGTGCTCACGCACCGTCTCCTTCACTCTGACGAAATCGATGGAAAGACCGGTGTCGGGATTGACCGGCCCCTCGACGAAAACGAGGAGCTTGTAGTTATGGCCGTGAGTATGAAAGCACGGGCCCTCGTATCGGGGCAGCCGATGCGCGGCGTTGAACTGGAACTCGACTCGAAGAATCAGCGTCGTCCTCCGCCCGGCGCCCGTCTTTCGAAGCGCGAGCTCTCTCTAGCCCGCGTTCTCTAGTGCATCAATGCCGTGGGGCTCTTCGGCACCCTGCTAGACGCCGATGACCTGGGCCGTCAGGCTCCTCTCGCGAGGACCATCGAGCTCGGCGAAGAGGATGCTCTGCCACTGGCCCAGTGGGATATTGCCCCCCTGGATGGGAAGGGTCACGTGGTGGCCGAGCACCAGGGCGCGGATGTGGGCGTCGGCATTCTTGCGCTCGCAGTCGGAGCAGTCCTCGCAGTTGTGGAGGTAGCCGTGCTCCCGGTTCGCGAGGCGCTCGAGGAAGTGCTTCACGTCCGCCATCAGAGCGGCCTGGAACTCGTTGATGAACAGAGCGGTCGTCGTGTGAAGAGTCGACAGGATGAGGAATCCCGCCTTGATACCCGACGATTTCACCAGATCCTTGATCTTGTCGGTGACGTTATAGAGCTCCACCCGTGATCCCGTCACCACTTGGAGCGTTCGAGAGAACATCTTGAGCTTTCCATCGAGGACTTCGAACGAGCCCTCCTCCAGGTCGACAGTCTTGACGGCCAAGCTGGCGCTCTCAGACGCCCTAGTGTTCATTTGGCAACTCCTTCTCCGTGTCTCGTGTACCGGCTTGTACCGGGCTCTAGGTGATCGCTCTTTCGTACTTCAACTATTCGGCAAAATCGGGAGGGACGCAACTACGTCCCCGGGTAAGCGTGAACCCGTGAAAGGCCATCGACTCCTCGTAATCGAGGACGAGCCCTTCGAGAGCACGAACGCTCTCACCGTCCGCCACGAGTGGAAGCGCCTCGTCGGCGATCGATTCGTCTCCCGGGCGCTTCTCGTCGATGGCGAGTGCGAGCTCGATTCGTCGGGAGATCTCATCCGGCGTAGGGGTCGAAGCGGCTTCGGCGAAGATCCTCACCGACAGGGCGGGTTTGCCTCCGGCCTCGAGGCCGTCCTTCCGGCGCTCCTCGAGAATCCCGAGAATGCGGGAGCGAGCGCGGTCCGAGACGCGAAGGCGATTCGTACCCTCGGCGGTCATCGTCGCATGCTCGGGGGCTCCTCGAAACTCACTCGTTCGACTCATTCGAAACGGCCAAAACAAATAATGTAGTACACGGCCCCGAGTTTGGCAACCCCCTACCCGGCATCCCCTTCAAAACAAGGCGTCTATCGGCACCGCCTCTTTCCCCTCGAGGTCGCCGATACCCGAGCTCCTTGCCGCCGGATAGACGGAGCATGTAAGCTGCAGCGACGCCGCGCCATGCTCGACCCGTCCTTCAAGAACGAGCTCGAACGGCTCCTCCCGCGAGGAATCCGTTCTCTTCGAGCCCCATCACGTCCTCGTCTACGAATGCGACGGGTCGACGGCCTTCAAGTCGACGCCCGAGGCCGTCGTGCTCCCCGCGATAACCGAGGAGGTTGCCGCGGTGGTCGGGCTGTGCGCGCGGGAAAACGTCCCGTTCGTCGCGCGGGGGGCGGGCACCGGGCTTTCGGGAGGAGCGACGGCGAGCGAGGGCGGAGTGATCGTCGGGCTCAGCCGCATGAACCGCCTTCTGGAGCTCGACCTCGGAAACCGTCTCGCCCTCTGCCAGACCGGTATGGTGAATCTCCAGAATCTCCCGCGCCGTCGCCGAGCACGGGCTCTACTTCGCACCCAATCCGTCGAGCCAGTCTTCGTGTACGCTGGGAGGCAATGTCGCGGAGAATTCCGGCGGGCCCCACTGCTTCAAGTACGGGGCAACCACCGCGCACATTCTCGGGCTCACCGTCGTTCTTCCCGACGGCGAGATCGTGATGCTCGGCGGACCACGCGACGGAGTCGGCTACAATCTCGTGGGTTTTTTCGTCGGCTCCGAGGGCACGCTCGGGATCGCGACCGAAGCGCTCATCCGGCTCATGCCTCTCCCGGAATCGGTCAAGACGATGCTCGCTCCGTTTCGCACCATGGTGGCCGCTTGTGAAGCCGTCTCCGATATCGTCGCCTCCGGAATCGTTCCCGCCGCTCTCGAAATGCTCGACCGGCCTACCATCGAGGTGGTCGAAGCGGGCGTCGTCGCTGCGGGCTACCCGACCGACGCCGAGGCCGTCCTCCTCGTGGAGCTAGACGGCGCCGGCTTCGGGATGGAACACCTCGAGCGCGACGTCCGAAGGCTCTGTCTCGAGCGCGGCGCCATCTCGGTGAGCGTTGCCCGGGACGACGCCGAGCGTGCGCGCCTCTGGCTCGGCCGGAAGGGAGCTTTCGGTGCCATGGGCCGCATGTCGACGGACCTCTACGTTCAGGACGGGGTGGTGCCCCGCTCGCGCCTTCCCGATACACTTTCCCGGGTAGCCGAGATCGCCGCGAAGTATCGAATCCGCGTGGCCAACGTGTTTCACGCCGGTGATGGCAACATCCATCCCTGCATTCCCTACGACGGCCGCGATCCCGACGAGAAGGGTCGCGTGCTCGCTGCGAGCAGGGAAATCATGGAGCTCTGCGTGTCCATGGGAGGCACGATCAGCGGCGAGCACGGAATCGGAACGGAGAAGGCGAGCTACATGAGCCTTCTCTTCTCCGAGCAGGATCTTTCGCTGATGCTCGCTCTCCGCGAAGTGTGGAACCCGCAGGGCCTCCTGAACCCCGGCAAAGTTCTCCCCACCTCGTCGGGTTGCGGCGAAAAGCGGAGCGAGTCTCTTCCTAGCACCGCGGCGGCGCCGGGAGCGTGGATTTGACGCTGGAATCCGTGCGCCGCCTTCTCGGTGAGGTCGCCGCCCGGCCTCCCGCTCCCGGCGATCCCGTCATTGACGGGACATCCCCCGCGCTAGTGCTGCTTCCGAAAGACGAGGAGGCCTGCGCGAGGGCGCTCACTCTTTGCCATCAAGAGGGGATGGCGGTCGTTCCGGTGGGCGCGGGCACGAGGCTCGACGTGGGCAACCCGCCGAACCGGCTCGACGCCTACCTCTCGACTCTCGGTCTCGAGGGAGTCGAGGACCACATTCCCGGCGATTTGACCGTCGCGGTCCGCGCCGGCACCCGGCTCGGAACGCTGCAGCGCGAGCTCGCCGGCGCGGGGCAGTTCCTGCCCGTCGACCCTCCATTTCCCGAGAAGGCGACCATCGGCGGCATCATGGCGCTCGGCGAGCCGGGGTTCCGGCGCCGGCCGGGTGCGCGGCCGCGGGACTTGCTTCTCGGATTCGAAGCGGTGCTCGCCGACGGCACCCCGGTCAAGGCCGGAGGTCGAGTGGTGAAAAACGTCGCCGGCTACGAAGTGATGAAGCTCTTCGTGGGATCCCAGGGGACGCTCGCGGTGATGACCCGGGCATTCCTCAGGCTTCGGGCGCTACCCGAAGAAGTCGTGACGGTGGCTCTTCGCTTTCGCCGCGCGTCCGGCGCGGCGGATGCTTTCCGCATGATTTCGAGGCTCGCCCTCGCGCCTGAGGCAGTCGCTCTTCTGAACCCGTCGTACGCCGAGGAGCTCGGTCTCGCCGACTGGACGATCCTCCTGCGCTTCGAGGGATTCGGCGAGGAGGCACGGGAGGGCGCTGAGGAGCTGCGGCGGCGCCAGGCGCCCCGCCCCGTAGAAGCGGTGGCCTCGAGCCTCTGGGATGATCTGAGGGACTTTCCCCTTCGCTCCTTGGGCGTGGGGGAGATGCTCCTCCGGGGCCAGACGGCGCCGGCACGGAGCTTCGGTCTCGCCGAAAGGTGGCAGGATGGTGGCGCTCTCGTTGCCTATCCCGACGGCGGTCTCGTCTACAGCCACACCCAGGATCCGGAGGCGCTCGCGCACCGGCGCGACGCGGCCAAGCTCGAAGGCGCGAACGTCGTCGTGGAGAGGGCGCCTTCGTCGCTGAAAGCGGAGGCCGATATCTTCGGCGAGCTCCCCGGGGGATTCGAGCTGATGAAGCGCACCAAGGAAAAGCTCGATCCGAAGGGTATTCTCTCCCCCGGCCGATTCGTGGGGCGCCTGTGACTCCCGCCGAGTCTCATCTCTATCAAAAGACGCTGGCCTGCGTGCACTGCGGGCTCTGTCTTCCAGCCTGCCCCGCGTATCAGGCCGCTCCAAGGGAATCGCTGGCGCCGCGGGGGCAAGTGTACAACGTGCGCGCGATGCTCGAAGGCCGCATTGCCCTCACCTCGGGAATGGCGTCGGAGATCTACGATTGTCTCGCCTGTCGGGGTTGCGAATCGGTATGCCCGTCGGGCGTTCCCGTGGGCTCGATCGTCGAGGAGGCGCGGTCGCTCATCACCGAGGGGCGGCAGGAAGGCCCGATCGTCCGTCTCTCGAAACGCGCGATTCTCTCCGGAGTCCTGGCCCATCCCCGAAGGCTCTCGTTGCTGATGGCCGTTCTCCGGGGCTACCAGCGGAGCGGGCTGCGGTCGCTGGTGCGCGCTCTTCTCTCCCGGGTAGCGCCCGAGCTCGCCCGGCGGGAGCGTCTCATGCCCGATCTCGCCCCTCCGCGCTCACGAGGTATTCCCGAGATCGTTCCGGCGTTGGGAGACAAGCGGGGGAGGGTCGCGCTGTTCACGGGTTGCATCGGGTCCCATCTGTTCTCCGACGTGAACGAGGCAACGGTTCGGGTCCTGCGCAGGAACGGGTACGAAGTGGTCGTTCCGAGAGCGCAGGTCTGCTGCGGGGCCCTTCATCTCCATAACGGGCTCCGGGAGACCGGTCGCCGGCTGGCGAGGCGGAATCTCTCGGTCTTCGAGGATCCTTCCATCGAGCACATCGTGGTCAACGCCGCCGGCTGCGGCGCGGCCCTTGCCGAATATCACGATCTCCTGGAAGGCGAGGAGCGGGCGGGTCGATTCGCTCGCCGCGTCGTGGACATATCGGCGCTGCTCGTGCGCGGGGGCTTCGAGGCCCCGCGGGCGTCTCTCGGCTCTCTCCGCGTCGCGTACGACGCGCCCTGTCACCTGTTCCACGCGCAGAAGGTCAAGACCGAGCCGCGCGAGATACTCCGGAGCATCCCCGGAGTCGAGCTCGTGGAGCATCTCGATTCCGAACGCTGCTGCGGGAGCGCGGGAATCTACAACGTGACCCACTACGACCTGTCGATGCAGGTTCTCGATGGGAAGATGCAGGAGATCGCGAAGGTGCGGCCCGACGTCGTGGCGACCGGGAATCCCGGCTGCCACATCCAGCTCTCGGAGGGAGTCCGCAGAAACAATCTTGGAGCGGAAGTGGTGCACCCGGTGGTGCTCCTCGACCGCGCCTACGCCCGCGAAATCTAGACCTCGAGCAGGAGCTTTCCGCTCGTCTTGCGGCTTTCGAGGAGCCGATGGGCTTCGGCGGCTTCGCCGAGGGGAAGCTTCCGGTCGATGGTTAGCTCGAGCTCGCCTTTCGAGATCCAGGACAGAACGTCTCCGGCCCGTTCGAGGAGCTCCTTGCGATCGAGAGCGTAGTGGGCGAGGCTCGGTCGGGTGAGAAAGAGCGAGCCTCCCTTCGCGAGCTCAGCGGGATCGAAAGCCGGCACCGGACCGCTCGACTGTCCATAGAGCGCGAGCAGGCCGCGGGGCTTGAGACACCGGAGGCTCTTGGCGAACGTCGTCTTCCCGACCGAATCGTAAACCACGTCGACCCCACGGCCGTCGGTCTCGCGCTTCACGATCACTTCGAAGTTTTCTTCGGTGTATCGGATGGTCACGTCCGCGCCCGCGCGCCGCGCCGCCGCGGCCTTTTCCGGCGTGGAGACGGTTCCGAAGACGATGGCGCCGCGTCGTTTCGCCATCTGGACGAGCAGGAGTCCCACTCCCCCCGCGGCGGCGTGCACAAGCGCGGCTTGTCCCGCCGCGAGCGGATAGGTGGAATGGGACAAATAGTGAGCGGTCATCCCCTGGAGCATCGATGCCGCCGCCTGATCCAGGCTCACTCCGTCCGGCACGGGGACGAGCCGCCAGGACGGAACGACCGCGAGCTCGGCATAAGCGCCCGCCGTCATGGCATAGGCGACCCGATCCCCCGGCTTCACTTCCGTGACGTCTTTTCCCACCGCTTCGACCGTTCCCGCCGCTTCCATGCCGGGTGTGAAGGGAATCGGCATCGGGTAGAGGCCGGTACGGTGGTAGACGTCGATGAAATTGACACCCGCGGCTTTCACCCGGACGAGTGCTTCTCCGGGTTGGGGGGCGGGCTCGGGGACGTCCTCGAGGCTCAGAGCGTCGGGTCCTCCGACGGCGCGGACGAGTATAGCTTTCACGGCCGAGAGTATACCAAGGGAGGTCTCGGCGAGCGAGGCGCGGCCGCAAACCAAGTTGCTACTTTGGCTTGGCTTTTGTTAGCATTGTTCGTTTACACATCCTTCCGCATAAGGATGCCGCAGGAATCCGGGAAACTGCCCAGCATGGCCAATCTGCCGATCGCCAATATCTTCAATCGCAAGACCCGTACGACGGTCGGCATTCTCGCGGTCGCTCTTGGCGTCGCGCTGGTTTTGGTCCTCGTCGGACTCGCCCACGGGAGCCTGGACGAGACCGCGGACCGCATCAAGAACGTGGGCGCCGATTTCATTTTTCAGGGTCCCGACTCCTCGCCGTTTCTCGTGCTGAACTCGGGCGTCATGCCCGAGCGCTATGGCGAGCTGCTGACGGAAGTGCCCGGGGTTGCCGTCGCCGCCCCGGTACTGACGGGACGCATCACCCGGCTGAAGGGCGAGAACAAGCTGGTGATGATGTTCGGCATCGACGAGAAGACCTACAACCGCGTGGGAAGCGGGATCCGCATCGTGAAAGGTCACAATCTCCAATCGTCGGGAGATCTTCTAGTGGACGAAGTGCTCGCCGCGACCGACGGCCTTCATCTCGGCGACAAGATGGAGATTTTGAACCGAGACTTCACCGTCGTGGGAATCTGCAAAGCGGGCGCCGGCGTCCGCATCTACGTGAGCCTCGGCGACCTGCAGAAAGCCACCGCCAACGATGGCAAGGTGTCCTTCTTTTTCATCAAGTTGAAGGAGGGCTCGTCGGTGCCCCAGGCGGCGAAAGATCTGGAGGCGCGATTCCCCGGAAATCAAATCACTCCTCTTTCCGCATTCGGAGAAGCGATGAAGGAGAACGCGCTCGGCTTGAAGGAGTTCGTGCGGGCTCTCTCCGTCTTCGCGGCGCTCATCAGCTATCTCGTGATTCTTCTCGCGATGTACACCACCATCATCGAGAGGACTCGCGAGATCGGAATCCTCAAGGCGCTGGGAGCGAGCAAGGTTTACATCATCCGAGTCGTGATGGCGGAATCTTTTCTGATTTGCGCGATGGGGGTGGGCGCGGGATTCCTCCTTTCCGTCATCGGCCGCGTCGCGCTTCTCTCGTTTTTCCCCAGCCTCACGGTGGATTTGATCCCCCGCTGGTTTCTTTTCTCGGCTATTCTAGGGATCAGCGGAGGCCTTCTCGGAGCGCTCTACCCCGCGTATCGTGCGGCAAAGCTGGACCCGGTGGAGGCGCTCAACTTCGAGTGAACCGGACCTCGCGGCCTGGGCTGATGACGGCACGGATACCATTGATATCGATGACTGAGAGGGCAAGCGTACTCAAGACCGTCGCCGTGCGGAAGGTCTACCACACCGGCGCACTCGACGTACCCGCCCTCCAGGGTATCGACCTCGACATCAAGAAGGGCGAGTTCGTCTCCATCATGGGGCCTTCGGGCTGCGGGAAGACGACGCTGCTCCAGATTCTCGGGGGACTCTCGCGCCCGACGTCGGGGCACGTTTTCGTGGACGGCATCGATCTCGCGACGATCTCCGACGCCGAGCGAACGCGGCTCCGCTGTCGAAAAATCGGCTTCGTGTTCCAGCGGTTCAATCTCCTTCCGACGCTCACCGTCCAGGGAAATGTCGAGATTGCCAGGCAGATCTACGGTGGTCCTCCCGTGAGCCGGAGCGAAATCGGGGATTTGCTGGAGATCGTACACCTGCGGCACAAGCTGGACTACAAACCGCTCGAGCTTTCGGTGGGCGAGCAGCAGCGCGTCGCGATCGCGCGGGCCCTGGTAAACAGCCCCGCCATCATCCTCGCCGACGAGCCCACGGGGAACCTCGACTCGCGAAACTCCGAGCAGGTGCTGAGACTCCTCGCCGACCTCAATCGCGAGAAAGAGCAGACCATCGTCATGATCACCCACAACCCGCAGGCGGCGGAGATGGGGAATCGCATCGTGGAGATGCTGGACGGCCAGATTGTAAGCTACGGAACGTCGCCCGAGCTGGTCGAAGAGCCCCGAGAAGCGCGTACCCGCGCGCGCTAGACTCCCATCAGGAGTCCCCTTTCGATGAAATCGAGACACGGCGTCGTTTTCTTCCTCGTTGTCGCCTCGTTCCTACTTGCATCCGCTGTTGAGGCCGGCCGTCTGGACGAGATTCTCGCGGAGATGAAGAAGGCGGGCGCCCGCCTGACGACTCTCTCCGCCGACTTCGAGCAGACGGATCACGATTTCATTCTCAAGGACGAGGAGACCAGCAAAGGGAAGCTCTACTTGAAAGTACCTGGGCGCCTTCGCTGGGAGACCGAGCCGCCGCGGGCCAAAGTGCTCGTGGTCAAAGACGGCCTCGGCCGCCTCTACAATCCCACCGCCAATCAGGTGAACGAGTTCCAGCAAGGCAAGGGTGGGAAAACCGGGACGGACTTGCTCGTCGGGTTCGGGAAGTCCAACGAAAAGATCCGGGAAAATTACGACGTGAGCCTCGTCGAGGAGACGCCCGATGCCGTCGTGCTCGGACTCGTACCCAAGCCCGACTCCTCCGCGTCGATCTTCGCCAGGATCGAGCTCACGCTCGAAAAGAAGACCTGGACGCCGGTGAAGTCGGTGTTCTACGAGAGCAATCGGGACCATACCGAGATTCGGTTCCACGACGTAGTGGTCAACGGGCCGCTCCCCGATGGCATCTTCGATTTGAAGCTGCCGGCGAACGTGGAGATCCTTCGCAATTGACGATGGCGGCCGATGGGATGATCATGATCCGGCGTCGAGCGGGATGAAGGGGCGATGAAGCTCAGGAACAAGATCCGGGTGCGGGCGCGGGAGCTCTTCATGATCGCGAAGGGGCTCGCCCGAACCCGACATCCCATCCTCGCTCACATCGTCCCCATGCGACGGTGCAATCTGTCCTGCACTTACTGCAACGAGTACGACGACTTCTCGCCCCCGGTGCCGCTCGATGAAATGATCCGTCGCATCGATCGTCTCGCTTACCTCGGGACGGCCATCGTGACCATCAGCGGGGGAGAGCCCACCCTCCATCCGCAGCTCGACGACATCATCCGGCGCATCCGACACCACGGCATGATCGCGGGGCTCATCACCAACGGATACTTCCTGACGCCGGAGCGCATCGAGAAGCTGAACCGCGCCGGGCTCCAGCACCTCCAGATCAGCATCGACAATCTCAATCCCGACGAGGTCTCGAAAAAATCGCTGAAGGTGCTCGACCAGAAGCTCAGGAACCTGGCGGAGCACGCGGAGTTTTTCGTCAACATCAACTCCGTAATCGGCAGCGGCATCCAGAATCCGGAGGACGCCATCCGTGTCGCCGAGAGGGCGGTCGAGCTCGGGTTCTCGACGACGCTCGGCATCATCCACGACGGCGCGGGAAAGCTCGTGCCGCTCGGCGCCCGCGAGATGGACGTCTACAGCCGCCTGCGCCAGCATGGCAAGAAGAGCTACGCGCGTTTCATCGGGTTTCGCGAGAACCTGGCCCACGGTCGGCCTCACAACTGGCGCTGCCGGGCGGGAGGGCGCTACCTCTACATCTGCGAGGACGGTCTGGTGCACCTCTGCTCCCAGCAGCGCGGCTATCCCGGCGTTGCTCTCGTCGATTACACCCGGGAGGATCTCCGGCGCGAGTACGAGCGTCCCAAGACCTGCGCCCGCTACTGCACCATTGCTTGCGTCCAGATCGTCGGGCTCTTCGACAATTGGCGGTCACCTCAAAAGGGGGATCCCTACGTCTCCCGCCGCTCCAAGGAGGCTCCGCCGCTTCGGCGCGAGACCGTGACCGCCTCCGCGGGCTCTTCCGAGCGCAATCGCATCGCTCCGTGAATCCGGTCGCCCGGAGCGGCCCGCTTCATGCCCTCGCGTGAGGCTCGTCTCCCGGAGGCATCAAGGTTCCGCTCAGAAGTCTCTTGTAGATGAACGCGGTGTAGCTCGCTGCCAGAAGCATTCCCGGAACGAACCAATAGAGGGCCTGTCGCAGTGCCTCGGGGGAGGACGAGGAACGGTAAACGTCGAGCCCCCATCCGGGAGTGCGGGCGGGGAGTACGTACGGAAAGAGCACGCCAGCCGCCCCGAGGATCATGCCGTACAGGGCGAGCGACGACGAGACGAACGCCCTGCCTCTTCGCTGCAGTCGGTGCAGAGGAAGCGAGGCGCCCATCGCGGCGATGGCGGCGATCGGGAAGGATAGCGCTCCAGGGTCGCGCCGAAAGATGCTCGCTCACGAGAGGCTGAACCCGGAGGCTCGCGGCGAGGGTCGCGATTGAGAGCACCAGCAACGAGACGAAGAGCGGAGGGATCACCTTCCCGATCCTCGCGCGGACCCCGTCAGCCCCCCTCCAATCGAGCCACAGAGCGGCATGATAGGTCAGCGCCGCGACCGAGTTCAGTCCGACCAACACGGTGAACCAATCCAGGATTCCCGTCGCCTCTCGCACGCGGAAATCCGTCCAGAGCGGCTCGAAGAAGACGCCCTGCTCGTTCAACGGAACTCCCCGGATGATGTTTCCGAGCGCGACTCCCAGGAACAACGCAAGCAGCGCCGAGGACAAGGCGAAGATCGCGTCCCAGAATTGCGTCCAGAGTGGGTCTTCCATCTGATGGCGCATCTCGAGCCCGAGAGCGCGTCCCATGAGAAGCCAGAGAACCATCATCAGGGGCAGGTAGAATCCGCTGAAAGAAGCCGCATAGAGCGTGGGGAAGGCGAGGAAGAGGACGCCTCCTCCCGCAACGAGCCAGACCTCGTTTCCGTCCCAGACGGGTCCTACGGTCCGAAGTACCTGGATCCGCTCGTCGCCGTCCCGGGCTACGAACAAATAGAGAATTCCGCAACCGAGATCGAAGCCATCGAGCACGACGAAGGTCGCGAGCATCGAGGCCACGAGCCAGAACCAGAGCGTTTCCATCAGTGGGTTCCTCCGTCGAGCTCGATTCTCGTCCGGGCCCCGCGCGACGATGCGGAGCATCACGAAGAGAAACACGACGGATACGAACGCGTACATGCCGGCGAAGCCCAGGAGAGTGAAGACCGTGTTCCCGGTCGAGACCTGCTCCGAAGTCCCTTCTGCCGTCCGCAACAGGCCATACACGACGAAGGGCTGGCGGCCGAACTCCGCCGTCATCCAGCCGGCGGTATTGGCGATGAACGGAAAGGGAAGCGAGCCCATCAGCATCCACAGGAGCCACCGCTGCCGATAGAGCGTGCCCCGGACGATGCCGACGGCCGCCGCCAGGAGAACGGCGATGAAGAGCGTTCCCAGGCCCGCCATGATGTGGTAGCTGTAGTAGAGGAGGGGGACGTTCGTCGGCCACGAGCTCCGGGAAACTCGGTCAGCCCCTCGACGCGGGCATCCCACCGCGCGTAGGTCAGAAACGAGAGCAGACCCGGGATGGCGATCGGGTTGTCGAGCGACAGCGTATCCACGTTGGGTTGTCCCACGAGGACGAGTGCCGCGCGGTCCTCGGTCCGGAAATGACCTTCCATCGCGGCGAACGCGGCCGGCTGATGGCGATACACCAGCTTGGCGCTCATGTCGCCGGTGGGAAACGCGGCCAGCAGGCTCGCGAGGAGCGCGGTCACGACCGCTACCGAGAGAAACGACCGGACCGCGGCCGCGTGCTCGTTTCGGAGCGCGTAGAAGGCACCGACCGAACTGACGACGATCCCGGCGGTAATCGTCGTGCCGGCCATGGTGTGGAGGTATTGCGGGAAGACCCAGGGATTGGTCAGCAGTGCCGCGAGGCTCGAAAGCTCGGCGGAGCCGTCCTGCCGAAGGACGTACCCCACCGGGTGCTGCATCCACGCGTTGGTGCAGACGATGAAGAAGCCGCTCGCCCAGGTGCCGAGAAAAAGCGCCAGCGACGAAAGCCAGTGGCCGCGCGGCCCGAGCGTTCGCTCGCCGAAGACGAGGAGGTAGAGAAAGCTCGACTCCAGGAAGAACGCGAACACCCCCTCCATGGCGAGGGTCTGACCGATGACGCCTCCGGCGAAACCGGAGAAGCGCGACCAGTTCGTCCCGAACTGGAATTCCATGGGAATGCCGGTGATGACGCCCATGAGGAAGGCGGCCCCGAAGATCCGGATCCAGAAGCGCGCGGCCACGTTCGCCCCGGGGTCGCCGCGCCACGCCTTCGTCTTCCAGATGAAGATCAGAAGCGAGAGTCCCATGGTGAGCTGGGGAAACAGATAGTGGTAGACGATGGTGAAGGCGAAGTGGAGCCGATGGAGGTCGAGCTTCGTCATGGGTCGCTTTCCCCCGGACGCCAACCGTAACCGGATCCAGCCTCCTCGGTCAACGCCCCTCGCGAAGACGCCGAGACCGCGTGTACTAGAATGGCTTTCGTGAGTGGAGATCTTCCAGAAAAAGCTCGACGAGCTTCCCAAGTCGTCTGGAGTCTACATGTTCCGCGGCAAGGGTGGGGAGATCCTCTACGTCGGAAAGGCGCGCTCTCTCCGGAGCCGCGTGCGGTCCTATTTCCAGGAAGCGCGTGTCGACAGCCCCCGGCTCGACCGGTTGGTCGATCGCATCGAGGACGTCGAGATCGTCGTCACCGACACCGAGCGCGAGGCGCTCGTCCTCGAGAACAGCCTCATCAAGACCCACAAGCCGCGGTTCAACGTGCTGCTGCGGGACGACAAGAACCACCCGTACCTCAAGCTGACGCTGGCAGAAACGTACCCGAGGCTCTACGTGGTGCGCCAGCCGGGAACGGACGCGAACGCCTATTCCGGACCCTACGTGCCCGCGAGCATGGCGAGAAAGACGGCGAACTTCGTCCACCGCCTGTTCGGCATTCGCAACTGCAAGGAAAAGCTCGACGGAAACCGGCCGAGGCCCTGTCTCCAGTATCAGATTCATCGCTGCATCGCACCCTGTGTCGATACCATCGCGAGCCTTGCCGAGTATCGAAAAGCGGCGGACGATGCCCGTCTCTTTCTCGAGGGCAAGAACGACGACCTCATGCATTCGCTCCGAAAGCAGATGCTCGAAGCGGCCGAGGTGGAGCGCTTCGAAGAGGCGGCGAGACTCCGGGACAACGTCCACATGCTCGAGGAGCTCTCGACCCGCCAGAAGATGGCCGGGGTGCGGGGCGACGAGTCCGACGTCTTCGGCTTCTACCGCGAGGGCAACCAGGCCGTGCTCCAGGTGTTCTCGGTGCGTTCGGGGAAGGTCGTGGATCGGGACAGCTTCCTGCTCGAGGACATCGATTTCCACGATGACGCCGCGCTCGTCGAGGCGAGTCTGAAACAGTATTACGAGCTCGGCCGTTATCTCCCGGCGACGATCCACGTGCCCACGGATTTTCCCGATCGACTCCTCGTAGCCGAGCACCTCAGCGCGCAAAAGGCAAGCAAGGTCGAGATTCTCGTTCCTCGCCGCGGCGGGAAGAAGCACCTGGTGGAGCTCGTCGGAAAGAATGCCCGGCTCGCCTACGAGCTCGACTTTCGAGAAGAAGGACGACAGGCGCAGATGCGGCTCGAAGCGCTTCGGGAGGCGCTCGCGCTTCCGGAGAGACCGGAGCGCATCGAGGGATTCGACATCTCGAACATCCAGGGAAGCGAGGTGGTCGCCTCGATGGTGGTCTTCGAACGGGGGCAGCCGAAGCGGAGCGACTACCGGAAATTCAAGATCCGGAGCCTCACCAAAGGCAAGCCCGACGATTTCGCGTCGATGCACGAGGTGGTGTTGCGCCGCTACCGTCGCGTTCTGGAGGAGGGAGCGGATTTTCCCGATCTCATCCTCATCGACGGGGGAAAGGGTCAGCTCGCGGCCGCTCTAGACGCTCTCGAGGAGC
This sequence comes from uncultured Acidobacteriota bacterium, assembly GCA_963815675.1. Taxonomy (GTDB): domain Bacteria; phylum Acidobacteriota; class Vicinamibacteria; order Marinacidobacterales; family SMYC01; genus CAWFHP01. The sequence goes on from CAWFHP010000004.1 coordinate 444,593, forward strand.
TCGGCCTCACCCATCTGCCCACGGCGAGCCTCGCCAAGAAAGAAGAGTGGGTCTTCCGCCCCGAAGCGTCCGACCCCATCGTGCTCGACCACCACTCGCCCGCGCTCCAGCTTCTCCAGCGGGTTCGCGACGAGGCTCATCGGTTCGCGGTAACCTTTCATCGCCAGCAGAGGAAAGCGCGCGACTTTCGCTCTTCGCTCGACGCGATTCCGGGGGTGGGACCGAAGATGCGAAAAAAGCTCCTCATCCGGTTCAAGAGCCTCAAGGGCGTCAAGGCGGCGGAGCTTTCGGACCTCCAGGAGATTCTCGGGCCGAAACTGGGCTCCCGGGTCCATCAGCACGTGCGGGAGATGATGTAGCCCGCCTTCGACCGGAAAACGCGACCGCAAGCGAGGCTCTCGCGTGTTTCTCGTTTGTGCTAGCATCGCGGCGAATCGAACCGTGATCATGGGGAAAAAGCGCGTTCTATCCGGTATGCGGCCCACCGGGCCCGCCCACCTCGGGCATCTCGTCGGAGCGTTCTCGAACTGGGTCGCGATGCAGGACGAGTACGAGACGTTCTACTGCATCGTCGACTGGCACGCGCTCACCACTGACTATGCCGACACCTCGGCGCTCCGGGAGAACGTGCGCGAGCTCGCCCTCGACTTCCTCGCCGTGGGACTCGATCCCGAACAATCCACGCTCTTCATCCAGTCGCAGGTCCCGGCTCATGCCGAGCTCCACCTGCTGCTCTCGATGGTGGTGCCCCTTCCCTGGCTCGAGCGCGTCCCCACGTACAAAGAGCAGATCGACCAGCTCCGGGAAAAAGACCTCAATACCTACGGCTTTCTCGGCTATCCCCTCCTGCAGGCGGCGGACATCCTCATCTACCGCGCCGACGCCGTCCCCGTCGGAGAGGACCAGAAACCTCACGTCGAGCTCACTCGCGAGATCGCTCGGCGGTTCAACCATTTCTACGGCTCCGTGCTGCCCGAGCCCGAGGTGAAGCTGACGCCCACTCCCAAGCTTCCCGGGACCGACGGCCGCAAGATGTCGAAGAGCTACGGGAACACCATCGGTCTCGCCGAGGACGAAAAGACCATTCGTCAGAAGCTGAAGACGATGATGACCGATCCTGCCCGGAAGCTCCGTACCGATCCGGGCGACCCGGCGGTTTGCCCCGTTTTCGATCTGCACAAAGTCTTCTCGACGGAGGAGACGCAGTCCTGGGCGGCGGAAGGGTGCCGGAGCGCGGGGATCGGTTGCATCGAGTGCAAGAGCGCTCTCGCGGACCGCGTCGTGGAGAGAATCGAGCCGGTATCGCGGAGGCGGCGGGAGCTCGAGAACAATCTCGGCTACGTGCGGGACGTTTTCCGCGAGGGAGCCCGCCGGGCGCGAGAGGTGACGGGAAGCACCATGGAGGCGGTCCGAGCGGCGGTGAGGCTTCCGCCCGCGGATGAAGTTCTATGAGCGCAACCGAGCTCTATCTCGGACCGTCGTCCGATGACGACGGAGTCCTCGGGCCCCGCTACCACGTCCGGCTCGCGGTGTTCGACGGGCCGATGGAGCTGCTTGTCCACCTCATTCGCAAGAACGAGGTGGACATCTGCGACATTCCCATCGCCGAGATCACCCGTCAGTACCTCGAGATACTGGATATCATGCAGGAGCTCAACATCGACCTCGCGAGCGAGTTTCTCGTGATGGCAGCAACGCTGATCCACATCAAGTCGAAGATGCTTCTCCCCCCGCCTCACGAGGATGGCACCAGCGACGAGTCGGGCGAGGATCCACGCGCGGAGCTCGTGGCTCGGCTGCTCGAGTACGAGCGTTACAAAGAGGCGGCGCAGCAGCTCCACCAACAGGAGGAGATCCGCGCCGCGACCTGGATCCGCGCCGAGGATTCGGCTCGCGCCCTTCTCGCTTCGAACGGGCACTCCGATTCCGCCGAGGGCCTTCTGGAGGTGGACCTCTTCGAGCTCATCAGCGCCTTCCGAGAAGTCCTCGATCGCGCGCAGAAGCGCTCCGCCATGGTGTTCGAGAGGGAGACGATCTCGATCGAGGAGATGATCGAGCGGGTCAAGGTCCGACTCTCACCGGGCACCCAGTGCACGTTCGTGGACCTCTTCGAGGAGGCGTACGACCGCGCCACCATCATCGTGACGTTCCTGGCGCTTCTCGAGATGGTTCGTCTGCGACTCCTGCGGATCCATCAGCAGAAGCTCTTCGGAGCGATCCACGTCACCCGTCTCGACGATGTCGCATAGCTCGAACGGGGACGAGCCTTCCGAGACGAACATGGAAGAGATTCTGGAGACGCCGCAGTCGATGGACGCGGCGATCAACGAGAGCCCGGCGCCTCCGCTCGCCGACGTCCAGGCGAGCGTCGAAGCACTCCTCTACGCTTCCGGAGAGCCGCTCTCGACGAGAGATCTTCGAAAGCTCCTTCCCGAATCGGGGGACCTCGTACGGCCGGCGCTGGACAAGCTGCGCGAGGTCTACCAGGAAGAGGGTCGTGGGCTGCAGCTCGTCGAGGTCGCCGGAGGCTTTCAGATCACGACCCGCCCCGAGGTCCACGAGGTGGTCTCGCGGCTGGTCGCGAGCCCAAAGCCCGCGCGGCTGTCGCTCCAGGCCCTCGAGACACTCGCGGTCATCGCCTATCGCCAGCCGATCACCGTTCCCGAGATCATGGATCTTCGTGGCGTTCGCTCGCCCGGCGTCGTGAGGACGCTTCTGGAGAAGAAGCTGGTCCGCATCGTCGGTCGGAAGAGCGTCGTGGGCCGGCCCTTGATGTACGGGACGACGCAGGAATTTCTGCTGCGCTTCGGACTCAAGGACGTGAAGGACCTGCCCCAGCTCAAGGACATGTCCGAGGTGTTCGGCGAGGATGTCGCCCAGCAGCTCGAGGTCCTCGAAGGGCTGCCCGCCGTTGATCGCGAAACCCTGGAGGCGCCCGTCGACGACACCGCGGATCGGGCGGACGCATCTTCCGAAGTGGTCGACGTCGCCGCCGATATCGAAAGCGAGTCCGAGATCGAGTCCGAAACCGCCCCGGACACCGTCTATACCGACGACACCGACGACGACACTCGCTCCGAGTGAGTAACCGGTCTCTCGGGGTCTCGATCGAGAAAACTGCCGTGAAAGAGCGTCTTCAAAAGATTCTGTCGGGAGCCGGGATCGCTTCGCGCCGGGCCGCTGAGAAGCTCATCGAAGAGGGCAGGGTCCAGGTGGACGGCGAGGTCGTTCGGGAGCTCGGCACTTCGGCCGATCCGGACTCCCAGGACATCCGCGTGGACGGTGCCCGGGTGCGACCCGGGAGAGCGCGGCGCACCGTCGTTTTGAACAAGCCCAGAGGGTACGTCACCACCCGGTCCGATCCCGGACGAAGGCCCACCGTCATGGATCTGCTGCCGCAGTCTCTGCGGAGCCTCTACCCCGTCGGAAGACTCGACATGGCCTCGACCGGACTCCTGGTGCTCACGGACGACGGCGAGCTCGCGTACAAGCTCACCCACCCGCGCTTCGGAATCGAGAAGAGCTACCTCGTTACCGTCGCCGGGCGCCCCGACGACAAGGTGCTCGATCGGGTCACCCGCGGCCTCGTCGTCGATGGAGAGCGGCTCGCGCTCGACGAGGTCGAAGTCCTCTCGGGGCGGGCCGAGAGAGCTCCATCGCATCTCGATGCGAAGAACCTGAAGACCCGGCTCCGCGCCTCGCTTCGTCGTGGTAAGAACCGGGAAATCCGTCGAATCTTCGGCGTGCTGGGCTTCCCCGTAGTCGAGCTCCACCGCGAGCGCATCGGACGGTTGACGCTCCGGGGCATTCCACCCGGTGCATACCGTCCTCTGAGTGCCGCGGAGCTGGAGCTTTTGACCCGACCCGCCGGGAACAGGAAGGGCGCCCCCCCGGCGAGCGCGGCGAAGAGGAAAGGGCCACGCCCGGCGCGGGGTACGCGGGGAGCAAGGAAATCACGCTCATGAGAGGGCGCCCCATCATCGCCATCGACGGACCGGCCGGCGCGGGCAAGACTACCGCCGCGCGCAACCTCGCCGACAAGCTCGGCCTCGTATACCTCGACACCGGCGCGACTTTCAGGGCGGTCGCGTTGAAGGCGCTGCGCACCGGCGTCGCCCTCGATGATGAAACCGCCCTCGTCGTGCTCGCCCGGGGCTCCGACATCGCCTTCGACGGAGAGCGCTTCGAGCGCATTCTGCTCGACGGTGAGGACGTGTCGCGTCGCATCCGCGAGCAGGAGGTCGCCATCGCCTCGTCCCGGATCGCCGTTCACCCCCTCCTGCGGTCGCTCCTCGTCAAGCTCTGGCGGCGGATCGGCGCCCGGGGTGGAGTCGTGCTCGAGGGGCGGGACATCGGGACGGAGGTCTTTCCCGACGCCGACCTGAAGTTTTTCCTCGACGCGCAAAAGGACGAGCGCGCCAAACGCCGTTATCAGGAGCGCGCCGAGGGAAAGGGGCCGAGCCTCGAGAGCGTTCAGCGGGAGCTGGCCGAGCGTGACGGCACCGATCGCAACCGCGCGCACTCTCCCTTGCGCCGCGCCGAGGACGCGATTCTCATCGACACCACCCACCTCGACCCGGAGGCGACGCTCGAGATTCTGCTGACCGAAGCGAAGAAGAGACTCCACCTGGATCCGAGCGGCTGACGTAGAGACTTGCATCTGTTCTTCACCCATCGCGAGAGCGAATCGGACGCACCGGATCGCCGAGCGGAGAGCCTTCCGGAGGAGACGATGTGTTTCTTGACATAAGCCGATTAAATAGAGTAGGATAAGGCCTTGCAGGTCAGCCCGCCCTTATTGCAGCGAGCCTACCAACCAACAACAGCGGCCCGATCGCGCGCTCACCTGTAAATCACTTCTAGGAGGAACCATAACAGGCATGGCCGAAACCAGAAACGCTTCCGAGAGCCTTGGCGATCGAGGTCTCATGGAAAGCGATGAATCGGGGTTTTCACCCGAAGAGTACGAACGGCTGCTCGACGAGTACAACAGCAACATCGCCGAGGGCGAGGTTGTATCGGGGAAGGTGCTGCAGATCTCCGACGGCGAGGTGGTGGTCGACGTCGGCTACAAGTCCGAGGGGATCATCGCGCTGAACGAGTTCAAGGACGAGACGGGCAACATCTCCATCCAGGTCGGCGACACCGTCGACGTTCTTCTGGAGAAAGCGGAAGACAAGAACGGCTACCTCGTCCTCTCGCGCGAAAAAGCAGAGAAGATGAAGGTCTGGGACCAGATCGAAGAGGCGTACCAGAACCGGACCATCGTCAAGGGTCGCGTCATCGAGCGCATCAAGGGAGGCCTCGCCGTCGACATCGGCGTCCGCGCGTTTCTCCCCGGCTCTCAAGTCGACGTCCGCCCCGTGCGGAACCTCGACAGCCTCAGAGGCCAAGAGCTCGAGATGCGGGTCATCAAAGTCAACAAGAAGCGAGGCAACATCGTCCTGTCCCGCAAGGTGGTCATGGAGGAGCAGCTCGCCGGCCGAAAGCAGGAGACTCTCCTCGCCCTCGAAGAGGGTCGCGTGTTCCGCGGAGTGGTGAAGAACCTCACCGACTACGGCGCGTTCATCGACCTCGGGGGAATCGACGGCCTGCTGCACATCACCGACATGTCGTTTGGCCGCATCCAGCATCCGTCGGAGCTGTTCAACGTCGGCGACCAAATCGAAGTGGTGGTGTTGAAGTTCGATCGCGAGACCGAGAGGGTCTCGCTCGGCTACAAACAGCTCTCCCCCGATCCATGGGATTCCGCCCAGGAGCGGTTCCCCGTGGGCTCCCGGGTGAAGGGTAAGGTCGTCAGCCTCACCGACTACGGCGCGTTCATCGAGCTCGAGCCCGGTGTGGAGGGCCTCATTCACGTCTCGGAGATGTCCTGGAGCAAGAGGGTCAAGCACCCCTCCAAAGTTCTCACCGTGGGCGACGAAGTGGAGGCCATGGTGCTGCAGGTCGACGTCGGCGAGCGCCGCATCAGCCTCGGCCTCAAGCAAGTCGAGCCCAACCCCTGGCAGCAGCTCGCGGACAAGTACGAGACCGGGGCCCGCATTCAGGGCAAAGTTCGAAACCTCACCGATTTCGGCGCGTTCGTCGAGGTCGAGGAGGGGATTGACGGGCTCATCCATATCTCCGACATGAGCTGGAACAAACGGATCAATCACCCGTCGGAGGTTCTGAAGAAAGGCGACGTCGTCGACGCCGTGGTCCTCAACATCGATGCCGACAACCAGCGGTTGTCTCTCGGGCTCAAACAGCTCGGAGCCGACGTCTGGGAGGAGTTTTTCAATCGGCACCAGGAAGGCGACATCGTGGACGGCAAGGTCGTCCGTCTCACGAACTTCGGCGCTTTCGTCGAGATCGAAGAGGGCATCGAGGGGCTCCTCCATATCTCCGAGGTGGACGACGAGCGAGTCGAGAAGCCCGAGGACAAGCTCAAGGTCGGCGATTCCTACCGCATGAAGATCATCAAGATGTCGTCTCTGGACCGAAAGATCGGACTTTCGATTCGGGCCGTCAATCGCGACGACTACGAGAGCCGTTACTCGAGCCAGGGCTCGCCCAACGCCACACTCGGTGACGTGGCGGACTTCAGCGCCGAGTGGGCCTCGAGCACGCGGGCGAACCCGGAGACGGACGCCGACAAGAGTTAGGCGTCAGCAAGTGACGTGAGGCGATTTCTTTGAAAACGACCCGCGGGGGTGGGGCCCCCGCGGGTCGTCCGGATCCGATCGCGTGAGGCCCCACCGCCAGATAGGAGTCTTCAAACATGACGAAAGCGGAACTCATCGAGGAAGTGTCCCGGGTCTCGGACCTCACGAAAAAGCATTCGGAGATCATCGTGGACACGGTCTTCAAGAGCATCATCAATGCTCTTCACCGAGGCGACAAGATCGAGCTTCGGGGCTTCGGTAGTTTTCGCATTCGCCAGCGCGAGTCCCGTAAGGGGCGCAACCCCAAGACGGGCGAGCGCGTGGACGTGCCGGCGAAAAAGGTCCCTTATTTCAAGCCGGGCAAAGAGCTGAAAGAGCTCATCAACTCGACGCAGGAAATGGACCTCGCCGCCGCCGCTTCCGCCGCTTCCGCCGCTTCCGCCGCTTCCGAGGAATAGCTCTCTTCGGTTCGTGCCAGGCCGGGGCATCTTCACGCCCGGCGAGCGCGATCCGCTCGTCCTGCCTGCGGCCGGAAGCGCCGTTGGAGTATCCTGAAGTGAAGGCGCGCCCGTACCGATGACGCAAGTGAGCCGCGAGTCCTACCAACTGCGAAACAACGTCCGTTTCGTCACCGCGGCGTCGCTCTTCGACGGGCATGACGCTTCGATAAACATCATTCGCCGGCTTCTGCAGGCGAAGGGCGTGGAGGTCGTCCATCTCGGACACAATCGGTCGGTCCGCGAGATCGCGAGCGCCGCCATTCAGGAAGACGTCCAGGCGGTCGCGGTGAGCTCCTACCAGGGCGGCCATAACGAGTTCTTCCACTATCTCGTCGATCGGCTGAAAGACAACGGCTGCGGCCACATCCGGATCTTCGGCGGAGGGGGCGGCGTCATCGTGCCCAAAGAGATCCGGGAGCTCGAGAGCTATGGGGTCACCCGGATCTATTCGCCCGAGGACGGAAGGCGTATGGGGCTTTCCGGGATGATCGACGACATGCTGCGCTCGTCGGATTTCGCTCTTCCGCCGATTCAGGCGGCGGAGCTCGGCCGCGTCGAGCCCGGGAGCACCGGCCGCATCGCCCGTTTGTTGACCCAGGCGGAGATGAACGGCGCTTCCCCGGTCTCGCTCGACGCCATCGTGAACGCGAGCGCGCGGAAGAGGAAAGCACCGGTCGTGGGCATCACCGGCACGGGCGGCGCGGGCAAGAGCTCGCTCACCGACGAGCTGGTGAGACGTCTCGTGACCGACGCACCCGAGCTTCCCATCGCCATCCTCTCGATCGATCCGACGAAGAAGAAGACGGGCGGGGCTCTCCTCGGAGATCGCATTCGCATGAACGCGATCGATCGGCCCAACGTCTTCATGCGGAGCCTCGCTACGCGGGGATCGGGCTCCGAGCTCTCTCACGCGACCCTTGCTGGAATCGCCATCCTCGAAGCGGCGGGCTTCCGTGTGATTCTCGTCGAGACCAGTGGCATCGGCCAGGGGTCGTCCGCGATCGCCGACGTCGCCGACGTCAGCCTCTATGTCATGACCCCGGAGTACGGGGCCGCCTCTCAGCTCGAGAAGATCGACATGCTCGACTTCGCCGATCTCGTGGCCATCAACAAGTTCGACCGCCGCGGAGCCGAGGACGCGCTTCGCGACGTGCGGAAGCAGTTCCGGCGGGGAAGACAGATCGCTCACGACGTCCTCGATTCCGAGCTTCCCGTTTTCGGCACCATCGCCAGCCAGTTCGGCGACCAGGGCGTCACCGCCCTCTATCTCGAGCTCGTATCCCGCCTGCGAGACAAGGACTCGTCGCTCCCGGAGTCCCGGCTTTCCGGACGAGGGGTCGCGGAAGCACGGGTGGGTGTCCGAAAGTCGCCGATTCCGGAACAGCGAGCGCGCTACCTCGGCGACATCGTCGAGCTCGTGCGCAAGGAAGAGGAGCGAATTTCTGCGGAGGTCACGGTCGCCCGAAAGCTCTTCCAGCTGGAAGGCGCCCTCTCCGAGGTCGACGACGAGAAGGCGGCGGCGGTCATACGGGCGCGCTCCCGCGAGCTGCGGCAGGAGATCCGCGACGAGAGCATGGCCCTCGTCGATCAATGGCCGGAGCTCAAGAAACGCTATTCCCGAGAGACGGTGAGCTTCGGGGTTAGAGGGAGAGAGATCTCGGTAGAGACGACGACCACCACGTTGAGCGGCTCGCGTATTCCCAAAATCGCCCTTCCCTCCTTCGAGGATTGGGGCGAGATCCTCCGGTTCCGCTCGAAGGAGAACCTGCCCGGCTACTATCCGTACACCGCCGGGGTTTTCCCGTTCAAGAGAGCCGAGGAAGCGCCGCGTCGCCAGTTCGCCGGCGAGGGCGGCCCCCGGAGAACGAATCGGCGATTCCACTTTCTCTGCCGCAACGACACCGCGAAGCGACTCTCGACCGCCTTCGATAGCGTGACTCTCTATGGTGAGGACCCCGACGAGCGACCCGACATCTACGGAAAGATCGGAGAAGGCGGAGTTTCGATCGCGACCCTCGAGGACATGAAGGAGCTCTACGCCGGCTTCGATCTCACCGATCCTCTAACCAGTGTTTCGATGACGATCAACGGGCCCGCCCCCACGGTCCTCGCCATGTTCTTCAATACCGCCATCGATCGCGAGCTCGAGCGGTTCGAGAAGAGCGAGGGACGAAAGCCGGACGAGGAGGAGACGCGCCGCATCCGCCGCGAGACGCTCTCCGTCGTCCGGGGCACGGTACAGGCGGATATCCTGAAGGAAGATCAGGCGCAGAACACCTGCATCTTCTCCACCGATTTCGCCCTCCGGCTCATGGGCGACGTGCAGCGGTATTTTATCGACCATTCCGTCCGCAACTTCTATTCCGTCTCGATTTCCGGTTATCACATCGCGGAGGCGGGAGCGAACCCCATCACCCAGCTCGCGTTCACTCTCGCCAACGGATTCACCTACGTCGAGTACTACCTCGCGCGCGGGATGGTGATCGACGAGTTCGCGCTCAATCTCTCGTTCTTCTTCAGCAACGGCCTCGACCCCGAGTACTCGGTCCTCGGCCGGGTGGCGCGGCGAATCTGGGCCCGGGTCATGAAGAACCGGTACGGGGCGAGCGAGCGAAGTCAGAAGTTCAAGTATCACATCCAGACGTCCGGCCGGTCGCTTCATGCACGGGAGATCCAGTTCAACGACATAAGGACCACGCTCCAGGCGCTGACCGCGATCTACGACAACTGCAACTCTCTGCACACGAACGCGTACGACGAGGCGATCACGACGCCCACCACCGAGTCGGTGAGGCGGGCCATGGCGATCCAGCAGATCATCCAGAAGGAGTTCGGAGTGACTCGGAACGAGAATCCGCTCCAGGGCTCCTATCTCGTCGAAGAGCTGACCGATCTCGTCGAGGAGGCGGTGCTGGTGGAGTTCGACCGCATCAACCAGAGGGGGGCGTCCTGGGAGCGATGGAGCTCCAGTATCAGCGGGGCCGCATCCAGGAGGAATCTCTTCATTACGAGCTCAAGAAAGACAGCGGCGAGCTTCCCATCGTCGGGGTGAACTGCTTCGTCGACGCCGAGGAAGAACGTGAGAGCAACGGCGAGATTGAGCTCGCGCGGGCGACGCCGGAAGAAAAGCAGGATCAAATTCGGCGGCTTCGCGCGTTCCAGAAGCTCCACGAGAGCGAGGCTCCAGCCGCGCTCGAGCGGCTCAAGCAATCGGCGCTCGAGGAGAACGGCAACGTTTTCGCCGAGCTCATGGAGTCCGTCCGGGTGGCGAGCCTCGGACAGATCACCCACGCTCTGTACGACGTGGGCGGGCGCTATCGACGCGCCCTCTGATTCCCATGACCCGGTCCAGACCGTTTCGCGTTCTCATTGCCAAGCCCGGACTCGACGGCCACGATCGCGGAGCGCTCGTCGTCGCTCGCGCCCTCAGAGACGCGGGGATGGAAGTGATCTACAGCGGCCTGCGCCGGACGCCGGAGGAGATCGTGGAGGCGGCGCTACAGGAAGACGTGAATGCCATCGGGCTTTCGATCCTGTCGGGAGCTCATCACCATCTGCTCGCGCGGGTGCTGAAGCTCTTGGGGGAGAAGGGAATGGACGACGTCCTCGTGTTCGCCGGCGGCATCATTCCCGATCGCGACATTCCCGAGCTCGAGAGCATGGGCGTACAGAAGGTCTTCCAGCCGGGCGCCAGCACGAGCGAGATCGTGAGCTTTCTCGAATCGAGGCTCGCCGCTCGCTAGAGGCAGGCTCGCGTTTGCATCCCCTTTGTAAACAAGGAATTATGAAACTCCTTCGGTTGACAGCATTTCGACTGCGTGCTAACATTTTGCAAAACTCTCGATAGCCGAGCTAGCCAAAATTGCGATTCGCAGACCGAACGAAGGCCAATCCATCTCCAGCGGCCAGAAGGAGGGGCGATGGGACATAAGATCCTGCTCGCCGACGACAGCATAACCATCCAGAAGGTCATCGAGCTCACCTTTTCCGACGAGGACTTCGAGCTTCACACCGTCGGCAACGGCCAAAAGGCGATTGACGAGATTCGCTCGATCATGCCGCACGTCGTGCTGTGCGACATCATCATGCCCGAGAAAAACGGCTACGAAGTCTGCGAGTTCATCAAATCCAGCCCCGACTTGAAACACATTCCCGTTCTCTTGCTCACCGGTGCCTTCGAGCCTTTCGATCAGGAGAGGGCGCGCAGCGCGGGCTGCGACGGGTTTCTCGCGAAGCCATTCGAGCCGCAGACGCTGATTTCCAAAGTCAAGGAGCTCCTCGCCAAAGCTCCAGCTTCGACACCGGCTCCCGCCGCGCGGGCCGCGGCTCCGAAGCCGGCGGCAGCAGCGGCACCAGCGCCACCCGCACCAGCGCCGACGCCTCAGCCCGCAGTCCGACCTCCCGCTCCCCCGGCACCGCGTGTCCAGCCAGCTCCGGCTCCGACGCGTCCGCCGCAGCCGGCGGCGGATTTCGACACCGACGAGCGGACGGTCATGATGCCTCCTTCGAGTCTCGGTCCCGCACCTCCCGCGCCGCGCGGACCTGAAGCCCCGGCGTCGGCGCCGCCTCCTGCTCCCTCTCCCGACTTCGGCTCGGGGCTCGACGACGCGTTCGCGGTCGAGGCTGGGGAGCGCGAGCTCATGATTGGTGAGGGCGACCACACCGTTCTTCTGGGGGGAAGCGAATCGGATCGCGGTTCCACGGGCGCCAATGCCACGGACGAGGCCGACGACATCTGGAGCGAAGTGGTGTCGCCGATGGGCTCCGAGGACGAAGACAGCTCTACCGTCTTCATGCCGGCACCTCCGTCGATCGCGCCGCCGCAGCAGGCCACGCAGGCGCCAAGAGCTCCCGATGCCTCGGAACAAACGCCTGGGGCATTCGGCGCTTCGGACTATGACGCGATTCAATACGAAGCGGGCGATCTCGACGCGACCTGGCAAATGCCCAACTCGGAGCCGGATCCGGGGCCGACGTCGGAGCCCGACTATGGCGGATTCGAAGAGTTCGCCGAGCCCGCCGGATCGAGCCCCGCCTCTTACGCTCCGCCGCCGGTACCGGAGCCGTCGCCGGAAGAGCCCGAAGAGCCCGAAGAGAACGTTCCTCCGCTCGTCATGCCGCCGCCCCTGACTCAGAATTCGAGTCCGCAGCCCGCATCGTTCGAGGACTATATGCCCTCCTCATCCATGGGCTCCGGAGAGGCGGCACAGCCCTTTTCCACGGATGCCACCATCGACTCCGCGGTGAGCGGCGAGTTCGAGCGGATCCCCTCCCGTCGGGGGACTCGAATCCTACGGAGAGCCCGAGATCCTCGCTGACAGCGAGCCGCAACCCTTGGACGTGATGGAGCCGATGGGATCGGAGGTGTCCGTCGAGGCGGTGTTCGAGCCGGCGGCGGTGTCCTCTTCGTCGGCCCAGCGTGGTGAGCTCTTCGACGAGATTGATACCTCCGACACGCCGCAAACCGATTTCGAGGACGTGGGATTGGTCGGTGAGGAGGCTTCCTCTCCGGGAGGTGGTGCAACGATGTCCATCGATGACGCCCTCATCGAAAAAGTCGCACAGCGAGTCGTCGACAAGCTCTCCCAGAAAGTCATCCAGGAGATCGCCTGGGAGGTCGTCCCCGACCTCGCCGAAGGGCTGATCCTGAAAGAGATTGCCGCGCTGAAAGCGAAGATCCCCAAACTGACCTGACCCGCTCGAAACCATGGCCTCGATGATGCCCACCGAGGGGAGCGGTGTCGGCTTCGGGCAAGGTGAGAGTCTCGGTGCCCGCCTCCGGCAACGACGCTCCAACTGGGGGGCGTTCGTGCTCTCGGCCGATTGGCTCGACTCTTCCAACCTGCTCGCCTCTTCCCTCGCGAAACGGGGCGCTCCGCACGGCAGCGTCGTGGTCGCCTCGTCTCAGAGCGCGGGACGGGGGCGCTGGAGCCGACGGTGGGACTCCGAGCCCGGAGGGATTTATCTCAGCGTAGTGCTCCGTCCCGACGAAACGGGCGCTCGGTCTCTCGACCTCCTGCCCCTCGCTTCCGCGGTGGCTGCTTCCGAAGCCCTGACGCGCGCGAGCGGGATCGAAGCCCGTCTTCACTGGCCCAACGACCTCTACGTCGAACGACGGAAGATCGCGGGAATCCTCTGCGAATCGACGTTCACGGGAGCGAGGCTCGAGGCGGCGGTCGTCGGAATCGGCATCAACGTGAATCAGTCGCCCGAGAGCTTCTCTCCTGAAGTCGCTTCCCGGGCGTCGTCGGTTCGTGCCATTCTCGGCCGTGAGCTTCCAATTGCGGATCTCGCCCTGGAGGTCGTCATGTCACTCGAAGCCTGGCTGGACCGGGAATGGGGCGACGAGGACCGCGCACGGGTCCTCGCGCGTTTCGAGGAGATCGCGGTCGGAGTCGAGGGGCTTCGGGTGCGCGTGGTATCGAGAGAGGGCGAAAGCTACCTGGCCGAGACCCGCGGGATCGCTCCCGACGGCGGTTTGCGGGTCGAGCTCGAGGATGGGACGATCCAAATCCTGCGCTCGGATGACGTACATCTCCTCGATGAATAGCCCGACGGCGAACGAGAGCTACTATGCGGAGGTGGAGTCCTACTTCGTCGAGCGCCGCGGGAGCCCGCTGTTCATCACTCCCGGTGAATGGCACCTGGTATCCCAATGGGAAGAGCTCGGAATCCCTCTCGAAGTCGTCAAGGAGGGCATCGACCGTGTGTTCGAGAGGCCGAAGAGCCGACTGAAGCCACGAAAGCTCGGCTATTGCCGGCAGACGGTGGAGTCGGCCTTTCGCCGTTTTCGCGAAGCGCGGCTCGGGCTCCGCGTCACGTCAACCGGGGGCGAGGGCGGGGGCGAGGGCGGGGGCGAGGGCGACGGCTCGGTATCGGCTGCGGTAAGCGTCCAGCTGAACGAGATCCAGGAACGGTTACGGGCGGCCGAGGAGCGTTTCGGCTCCCGGAGCGAACGCTTCGCTCTTGCGCTCGGTGAGGTCTCCGCTCTCGTGGCGTCCGCACGCGACGAGAATCACGCCAGCTCCTCCCCGGCGCGACTGTCGGAGCTCGAGGACGCTCTTGCCGAGGCCGACCGGCGTCTCATCGAAGAAGCGGAGACGGTAGTGGAAGAGTCGGTCCGTGCCGAGCTGCGCCGGCAGGCCGCGTCGACCCTCGAATCGTACCGCGAGCGGATGCCCGAGAAGGTCTATCGGTCTGCGCTCGAGAGCGCCTATCGGAGACGGCTTCGCCAGAAGCTCGAGCTTCCCATGTTGAGTCTCTATGCCCGCTGAGTCTTCCTCGCCGCCGGGCGGACGCGAGCTCGACGTACGCATCGAGAAGATTGTCGTAGGTGGAGACGGGCTCGCCCGCCACGAGGGGCGTGTGGTGTTCGTGCCGGGTACCGCTCCGGGAGAGAGGCACCGGGTACGGGTCGTCCGGGAGAAGAAAGACTTCGTTCGCGCGCGGTCGGTGGAGCTCCTCGACGCTTCCGCGAGCCGCCGGCCGCCACCCTGTCCCTATTATCAGAGCTGCGGCGGCTGCGCTCTGATGCATCTCCGGCCCGAAGCGCAGCTCGAGGCGAAAAAGGTCGTTTTCACCGAGGGACTGGAGCGCGCCCGGGTCCGTCTAGGAGCTCCGGTCGCGGCCCTGTCCGCGGCGGAGCTCGGTTACCGGAACCGGCTGCGGTTCCACGTCGCTTTCGCCGAAGGCCGACCCATCGCCGGCTTCCGGAGACGGGGAAGCCACGAAGTGGTGGATGTCGAGACCTGTCTTCTCGGCTCCACGACGCTGAACGAGACGTGGCACCGGGTGCGGCGCGCGCTCACCGAGCGGCGGCCCCTCGCGAAGAGCCTGATCTCGGTCGAGCTCGACGAATCGAGCCACGAGCCAGGGAGGATTGCCGCTCGATTCGTCGTCTCCTCGACCGATGGTCTTCGCAGTCTCGACGCGCCGCGGCGGGAGGAGCTCCGCTCTGGGATCGGCCTCACGGGGTTGGTGGGCGCCGTTTTCCATGGAGGTCCGGTGGTCCGGACCGGCGAGCCCTTCGTGGAGCACCGCGTGGGAGATCTCACGCTGCGGCAGTCTCTGGGGAGCTTCTTTCAGGCGAACCGCTTCCTCCTCGACGGGCTCGTGGGCGCCGTCGTTCCCGCGCCTGGTGCGGAAGGCATCGAGACCGTCAGCCGCGGCCTCGATCTCTACTGCGGTGTGGGACTCTTCGCCCTCCCTCTGGCGCGGGGTGTGTCGAACGTCATCGGGGTGGAGACCGAGACCCTGGCCCTTCGGGACGCCAAGACGAACGCGGCACGTGCGGGCCTCGGCAATCTGCGCTTCATTCGGGGCGATGCGGCGCGGTACGCGGCTCGCGATCGGCTGCGAAAGGAGGACGTGGTCATCCTCGACCCACCGCGTAGCGGGCCTGGGCCGGAGCTCGTCGATGCCCTCGGCCAGAGCCCCCTCAGCAGGATTCGGTACGTGTCCTGCGATCCCGCCGCTCTCTTTCGGGACAGCGCGCGTCTGGCGGCGCACGGCTTCGAGATCGAATCCGCAACCCTCGTCGATCTGTTTCCCAACACCCACCACTTCGAGACCGTCGTGGTTTTCTCTCAATCGCAATCTCGTCCGGCAACGTCGCCCTGACTTGCCATCTCCCGAATCGGGGACGATACTACTTGTGTGCCGCGAGGCCGGGCTTCCGGCTCGACGGTTTTCATCCCGACCTCGGAACGGCGCAAAAGGAAGAGCTATCCATGAGAGGCCTGATGTTGCTCGTCGTGATGCTCGCCACCTCCTTCGCTCGCTCGGCCGACGCCGACTCCATCCTCGTGTTCGCCAACGGATCCCGGATGGACGTACAAAGCTACGAGGTCAAGGAGGGGGTCGTGCTCTTCACGACGACAGAGGGAAAGCTCCGCTCCCTGCCACTTTCCTTCGTGAACCTCCCGGCGACGGAACAGGCGAATCGAGGAGGTCAGGAGAAGGCTCCCCCGCCGGCGGCGGCGCCTCGACCCGCGCCAGCACCGCCCCCGCCCGCTCCGAAACCGCCGGCGCCCGAGCCCCGCATGGAGATGCCAACCGAATCGGTCGAGCCCGAGCCTCCGGTCAAAACGCCGGTTCCCGCTCCCGCTCCCAATCCCGATCCCGCTCCTGCTCCTCCTCCTGCGCCCGTGACCACGAGTCCGCCTCCGAATCCGAATTCGTCGATTCCGCCCCCGGTCTGGTCCAACGACGAGCTCCAGGTGAGTCTCGCCGTACCGTCGGCCGCGTGGAAGATCGAGGAGATGCCGCCTTCCTTCGACGTCGCGGTGTCGATGAGCAACGAGAGCACCGAGGCGAGAGCGACGCTGGCGTTGATGCGGCAGAAGATTCGCAGCGAGAAAGATTTCGCGGCTGCGGTCCGGGACGTGGAGTCCTCGATCGCGCAGGCACCCGGTTACCGCGGCATCGAGAACGCCGAGCTGGGTCTCGATCCTTACACGGCGCACGAGTTCCGGTTCGTCAAGAACGCTGGAACCGCCCCCGTCTTCAACCGGCTCGTCGTCTTCTACTCTCGCGACCTCGCGTACATTCTGAGCCTCACCTGTCCCGAGAGCCGGCGGGAGGAGAACGCGGCCGACTTCGAAGCGCTCGTGCGGGGCCTCGTCATCAAGAAGAACCGGAAAGACGTGACCTTCTAGAGCCGTCACGACCGGTGCCGGGGCAGGCCCGCTGACGTGCGGGCTCCCGCGGTGCCGCTCACCGTCGCCTTCATCGCCGGGCTCGCGCTCGCGTCCGCGCTCGCGTCCGCACCGCTGGTGCGGTCCCTTCCATCACTCCAGAGGGCTCCCGCCATTCCATTCGCGGCGGGGGCGGTGCTTCTCGTGGGGGGCCTTCTCGTCGCGCGGCGCTCGCGACGCGCTGCCTCCCGGCTCGTTCTCACGAGCTATGTCGCGATCGGACTCTTCGCGGGCGAGCTGCGCCTCGACGAGCCCTCGCGACGCTCGCTTCCGGAGGCGCACCGTCGGCTCGGAGAAGAATCGTTCGTCTCTCCCAGCCGCGTCGCGGGACGGCTTCGCCGCGAGCCCGAGGTCGGACCCGATTTCGCCTTCCTCAACCTGAACAGCGAGACGATTCGCGTGGGGAGGGAGGTGCTCTCGGCCCGGGGAGGCATTCGGGCAAGAATCTCCGGCAGGTATCTCTCGCGTCTATCGAAGCTCGCCTCGGGAGATCGGATCTCGTTGTGGGCGCGTTTGTCCGAGCCTTCGTTCTTCCAGAACGAGAGCGGATTCGACGCCCGAAGCTATCTCGAGCTGGAGCGAATCGATCTGAACGCCTCGGTGAAGAGCGCGCTTCTGGTGACGACGGAGAACGAGAGCGTCTCTCTCGCGTCCTGGATCTCCCGGCTTCGTCTTCTCGCTATCCGCAGGCTGGAGTCTTCTCTCGGCTCGCGCCCCGATCCCACGCTGGGAGTCGTCGTGGCGCTGGTCACCGGCGATCGGGCCCGGCTCTCGCCGAGAGACGAGGCGCTCTACCGCCACGCTGGAATCCTTCACGTGATGGCAATCAGCGGAGCCCACGTCGCCATCGTCCTCCTCGTCTTCTATTTCGCGTTTCGACGCCTGGGCATGGACGAAGCCCCGACGCTCGCCATCGCTCTCGTTCTCCTTCCTCTCTACGCCGCGTTTTGCGGAGGACGAGCGCCGGTCGTGAGAGCAGTCGTTGTCGCCACCGCGGTCATCGGCTCCCGGCTTTTGAGTCTCGACCGGGCGGCGGCCAACGCCCTCGCCTTCGCTGGACTCCTCCTGCTCAGCTGGGAGCCGGCCTGGCTCACCGACCCGGGATTTCAACTGAGCTTCGCCGCCATGGCGTCCATCCTCTGGCTGGCCGAGGCGCTCGCGGGACGGTTCACCTTTCTCGGTCCCCTGGGGACGCCGATGGCCGTCTCCGTCGCCGCTCAAATCGCCGTCGTTCCCATCACCGCGTGGCATTTCCACAGCTTCACTCCCGTCGCTCCGGTCGCGAGCATCGTGGCGATCCCGCTCGCGGGTTTGCTCGTCGTGGTTGGGCTCGCGCTCGTTGCCCTCACGGGAGTGCCGGTCCTGGAGACGGTTTTGAGCGCGACGGCACGTTGGGGGGCCTGGTTGCTCACCGAGACCGCGCGGATCGCGTCGCGTCTTCCCGGTGGCTCGATCGCGGTCGCCCGGCCCTCGATTCTCTGGGTGGTTCTATACGTCGTCACCGTCGTCTCCATCCGCCGGGGTGGGAGGCGGACTCGGGTCCTGGGCTTTGCCGCCATCCCGTTGCTTCTCGTGACGCTTCTCTTCCGGTCGTCGTCACCCACGGGAGAGCTCGAGCTCACCGCTCTCGACGTGGGTCACGGCGACGCGCTCGTCCTCCGCCTTCCTCAGGGAGGGCGGGTGCTCGTCGACGGCGGAGGTCTCCCCGCCTCTTCTCTGGACGTAGGAGAACGGGTGGTGCTGCCCTATCTTCTCGACCACGGAGGACGAGACCTGGACGCCGTCGTCGTCACTCACACCGACTACGACCATCTGGGAGGTCTCCTCGCCGTCGTCGACTCCATGAACGTGCGTGAGATCTGGGCGGGTGCTCCGAGGTGGGACCGTCCGACCTACCGGGAATTCCGCGAGATCGCGCGCCGGCGGAAAACGCCGGTTCGCCGGCTGCGGCCGCGGCAGCGATTCGAGCTCGGCGGGGTTTCGTGGGAGGTGCTTGCGGCGGGCGATACCCTGGCTGGTGAGCCGGTCGAATCCGAGAACGAGCGCTCCGTCGTTCTGCGTCTCACGTTCGGACGCTCCCGCATCCTCCTGACCGGTGACGCGGGAGAGAGAGTCGAAGACGTCCTCGTGCGGAGGGGAATGGCCCTCGACGCCGAGGTTTTGAAGGTCGGCCACCACGGCAGCCGGGGCTCGACGACGACGGAGTTTCTCGAACGAGTACATCCCCGGCTCGCGATCGTGTCGGCGAGACGGGCTCCCGGACGCCCGCTGCCGTCGGACGCCGTTCTGGCACGGCTCCGCGCGAGAGGTATCGAGACCCGGAGAACCGACGAGGACGGCGCCATCACCGTCCGCCTCGATGAGGCCGGCGGGATGAAAGTCGAGACTTATCGGAATAACCGGCGGTGAGTGAGGATAACCCTTTCTTCCTGGGTTATGGGTTTTCCGAGCTCGAAGGAGTGTTCTTCTTGGCTTTCATCCAGAGTCCCTCGAGCTCGTCCATCGTCGCCTCCGGGACGCTCCGTCCCTCCGCCTCGAGTGACCGCTCGAGGAATTGGAACCTCTCGGTGAACTTCTCCGTCGCGCGGGCGAGCGAGACTTCGGCGTCGACGTCGAGATGACGCGCGAGGTTGACGAGCACGAAGAGGACGTCCCCGAGCTCCTCGGCGATCGCCGGTCGATTTCCCTCCGCCGCCGCGCGCTCGAGCTCCTCCACTTCCTCGTCGAGCTTCGCTCGCACCTCGTCGCTCGAATTCCAATCGAATCCGGCTCGGGCGGCACGCTGGGAGATCTTCTGGGCGCGGGCGAGCGCCGGCAGAGCGCGCGCGACGCCGTCGAGGAGGATCTCTTTCGGGTTTCTCGCGATCTTTGATCTCCTCCCACCGCTCGAGCGCCTCGCCGGCGCTCGCGGCTTTCTCCTCCTCGGTGCGAAACACGTGGGGATGGCGCCGGACGAGCTTGTCGTGAATCGTGCGGATGACTTCGCTCATCTCGAAGAGCCGCTCCTCTTCCGCGATCTGGTTTACGAAGACCACTTCGAGGAGCAGGTCTCCCAGCTCTTCCCGAATCGCGTCGGGCTCGCCGCCGTGAATGGCCTCGATGAGCTCGTAAGCTTCCTCGAGAATGAAGGGACGAAGCGAGCTCATCGTCTGCTCACGATCCCAGGGGCAGCCCTCGGGAGAGCGCAGACGGGCCATGAGAGAGAGGAGCTTCTCCAGTTCCCCGCCCGCCGTCACCGGTATCCCGCCGTACGTCGCTTTAAATCTTTGATACAATGCAAGATAGAGCCGACGCTGTCTGTTGATTCACTCAAAACGCCATGTTATCTTAGCTTATTGCCCCCGGCCCTGAACAAGAACACCACAGACCCGGTTTCAGCGACGGGGACCATTCATCGTTTTCGACTATACCGAGCTCTCACCGAGCACAAAGCGGAATCATGAGCGAGCAAGAGGAGCAGACCAAGGGGTTCAAGGTCACGGACCGGAGATCGTTCACCCGCGAGGGCGAACGGATCGAGACGTCGGATGAAGACCAGACGCAGGAGTACTCGAGGTCCGAGGTTTCGGCGCCAATCGAGGATCGCTCGACTCCGGCGCCAGCGTTTGCCAGCAAGGGGAGCGAAAGACTCGAGGCCGAGAGGCGATATCAGGCGGCGGGCCACATGGATCTGCACTTCATGGATTTGCTGAGCCTCCTGGCCACCCAGGCTTCCTTCGCGCTCGGCGCACCGCATCCTGCGACCGGTGAGTCACACGAGGATCCGGAATCGGCGCGTCTGATGATCTCGATGCTCGAGGTCCTGAAGGAAAAGACGAAGGGAAACCTCGCGCGTGACGAGGAAGCGGCACTCGACGAAATCCTCTATCAGCTCCGAATGGAGTTCATGGTCAAAGCCAAGGTCACGAAAAGCTAGGGCTCGAAACTTGCATCGGCTCTCACCAACGCGCGGAGAAGGACCGCGGCACGCCGCATTCAGGCCGTCGCTCGTCCTCCTCGTCCTTCTGGCGTCGTCCCTCGTCGCCGCCGCTCGCGGTTCCGCCCAGGCGCCGGCGCAGGATCAACCGGTATCGCTCCATACCTCGTTCGACCACTACTGGCGAAGGTACCTTCTCGCTTCGGGCTCGGGCGACACCGAGACGGCGAACCGGATGCTCGACGAGATCAAGCGGCTTCGCGTCGAGCGCAACGCGTTCGACCTCGAGGACGTGGGCACCTGCTTCGTGTACCAGGGCTTCGCTCAGCTCGACACCGGTAATCTCGAGGAAGCGAGGAAGGATTTCAACATCGCCCGCGAGCTCGCGCCCAATCTGCCCACGGCATTCTGGGGGCTGGCGCGGCTATCGGCACGGCAGGGAATCCTGTCTTACGTCAGCGCCATCGCCTACCGAATCCGGGCTCAGCTGGTGGCGCTGCGCTCCGAGCGCGACGGCGCTTACGCGAGCTGGAACCTCGTCTATCTGCTGCTTTCCACCTTGGCGGTGGTCTTCTTCATCTTCGCGCTTCTGATGCTCTACCGCTACGGCATCCTGCTCTACCACGATCTCGAAGAGAGGCTGGGGGAGCGTTTGAGCCGAACCGGGATACTCGCGGCCGCCATAGGCATACTCGCCCTGCCGGTGATCCTGACCGCCGGTATCGGCTGGCTGGCGCCCTACTGGCTGGCAGTGACCTTCGGCTACCAGACGGTAAAGGAGCGAACGGTCTCCGTCCTGGGGCTCATGTTGCTGCTGGCCGCGGCGCCCTTCGCCGAGCTCTATTCGGCCTGGGCGAAGACGAGCACCAATCCCCTCTATCAGGCGTCTCTCTCGAGTCTCACCGGTACTTTCGACGTGAGCGACGTGGCTCTCCTCCGGAGCGCGTCTAAGGAGCACCCCGAGGACCGCGACCTCCAGTTTCTCCTCGCGGCGCAATACAAGAATCTCGGAGATTACGAGCTCGCGGCCACGCAGTACCGGAAGATTCTCGACGCTTTTCCTGGCGACCTCGACTCGAGGCTGAACCTCGGGAACATCTACTTCGCGCAGCTCGACTGGGAGGGTGCGCTCGTCCAGTACAACCACGTGATCAGCGAGGATCCGCAGAAGGCGATGGCGTTCTACAACAAGAGCCTCGCCCACGCCGAGAATTTCCAGTTCGCCGAGCGCGAAGAAGCCCGGCTGCGTGCGGAGAGCCTGGATTCCGCGGCGGTGGCGGCGCACGAGAAGCGAACGGGGGACTATCGAGTCGTCTTCGATGCGCGCCTCGACGACATGCAGATCCTGGAAAAATTCTACGGGCTTCGCGAGGGAATCAGGGACGAGTCGTCGCCGAAACAGCTGCGGGCCTCGGTGCTGGGAGGGCTTCGTGGTTGGGGGCTGCGGTTCGTCGTGGCGCCGGTGCTGTTCGGGGCGCTCATTCTCGCCCTGGAGATCTCCTTCAAGGATCGAAAGCTCACCCAGCGCTGCCGGAAATGCGGAAGCCCCTTCTGCGGCCGCTGCCAGATCGGAACGGGAAGAAAGGGCCTGTGCACTCAGTGCTACCACCTCTTCTTCATGAAGGATGGCGTGTCCGCGGCGGCTCGCAACGACAAGCTGGGCCAGGTTCAGCAAGCCAATCGCACCCGGGCGCTCGTCTTCCGGGCTCTTTCCATCGTGACTCCCGGCGCGGGTCACATCGGGGAAGGCGGGCCTCTTCTCGGAACGATGCTCCTGTTCCTGTGGTGCCTGGGAGTCGTCGGCATCATCCTCGGCGGCTCGCTCTACTCTCTGCCGGACGGTCTGCTCGGTCTCGGGGGCAGCGTTTCGACACTGCTGGCAGGGATGATGGTCATCGTGCTCGTGACCGCGAATCTCGTGGCGCGACCGGCGGGAGGCCGCGGATAGACCATGGCACTCTCGGGAACTCTAAAGGACTTCGCGCTTCCCGATATCTTCCAGCTCATCGGAATGCAGCGGAAGACCGGCCTGCTCACTCTCGAGAGCGACCGGGAGACGGTGACCGTCGTCTTCGAGCAAGGAATGGTCGTGCACGCCGATTCCACCGTGAGGAGACTCGACAATCTCCTCGGGAACGTCCTCGTGCGACAGGGCAAGATTCGCAAGGAGGTCCTCGAAGAGGCGCTGGCGAAACAGAAGGTATCGATGCAGCGGCTCGGTTTCGTCCTGACCAGTCAGGGCTTCATCAGCCGCGACGACCTCAAGGGAGCTCTATCGGAGCAGGTGCAGCAAATCGTCTTCCGCGTCTTCCGCTGGAAGCGGGGGCGGTACGACTTCGATACCACCGCGGACGCCGACTACGACCGAGAAAACGTACAGCCGGTCTCGACCGACCACATCCTCATGGAGGGGATCCGGCGGGTAGACGAATGGCCGATCATCGAAAAGCGCATTCCGTCGCTCGAATCGGTGTTCCGGCCTCTCGTGCCTTTGAAGCACATCCGGATGGAGGAGAGCAAGAAAGACGACGGCGGTGGGCTCGAATCCGCTCTCGGTAGTCTCGATGGCGGCTCCAGCGGAAGCTCGACGCCCACGTCGGAAGTCCACCTGGCGCCCCAGGAGCTCTTGATTTACAAGCTGGTGGACGGGAACCGATCGGTCGCGACGTTGATGGAACTGACGGGGCTCTCCGATTTCGACGTCTGCCGGACGCTCTTCGACTTCATCGATCGCAACCTCGTCGCGCCGGCGAGCCAGGAGCACGCGCGTGCCGTGCCACAAGTCGGCAGGCAGGTGCGGACGGCCCCGACACAGGCGACGGGGACGATGGCTCTCGTCGCTGTCGTCGTTCTCACCCTCATCGGACTCCTCATTTCCTATTCGACGCCGTTCCGTGTACCTACGCGGCCGAGCTTCTTCCGGGAGGAAGCGTCCGCTATCCAGGCGAGCCGGGACATGGCGCGGTTGCAGCGTGTCGCCTCGGCACTCAGAATCTACTATCTCACTTTCGGCACTTATCCCTCGAGCCTGGACGACCTCGTAAACGCCAGCCCGCCCTTGCTCACCGCGGAAGATTTGCAGAGCTCGAGCGGGGACACGTTCCGCTATCAAATAGCTTCGCAGCAAGTCATCCTCGAGGCCGTCGGCCCTACGGGAGAGCCCTACTTGACCATCGCGCGGGAGATCCTGCCGGAAGACGTTACCTTGAGCGGCGCTTCTTCGGTAGGATCTTCGAGTCCGTGACATCGGACTCGAGCTCGATGCGCATATCCTACTACCCCGAAGTCAATCTACCTCCGGGCTCCCGTCCCGCGGTGACCCTGGGCAATTTCGACGGAGTCCATCTGGGCCATCAGCGGGCGGTGGCACTCCTCCAATCGCGCGCTCGTGCCCTCGAGGCGGAGGCGGTCGCAGTCACCTTCGAGCCCCATCCGGTGAGCGTTCTCCGGCCCGAGAATGCGCCCAAACGAATCCTCACCCCGAAGCTCAAGCAGGAAGTGCTCGCTTCGCTCGGTCTCGACCACCTGGTGATCATCCATTTCACTCGCGAGTTCTCCCGAATCTCGGCGAAGGAGTTCGTCGATCGGGTACTGGTGGAGAAGCTCCGGGTGGCGGAGCTCGTTCTTGGCGCGAACTTCCGCTTCGGCCACGGTCGCACCGGAGATCTGCAGTCGCTCCGCGAGCTCGGAGAGTATTTCGGCTTCGTCGTCCATCAGGTGGAAGCCTCGGAGTACCGTGGTCAGATGATCTCGAGCTCCCGAATCCGGCAGAGCCTGAAAGAGGGCGGGGTGGAGGATGCCGCGGCGATGCTTGGGCGAGCCTACTTCATCGAGGGAGTGGTCGTTCGCGGCGACGGCCGGGGCCGATCCATGGGCTTTCCCACCGCCAACATCAAGGTTGACGGGGACGTGCTGGTGGGCGACGGAGTGTACGTCACCGAGGCGACTCTCGGGGGAACGACCTATCCGGGGATGACCCACGTGGGGCGACGGCCGACTTTCGGTCTCGAGGAGCGGACGGTCGAGACCCATCTCTTCGAGTTCGACCGGGACATCTATGGGACGACGCTGCGGCTGTTCTTTCACCGAAGGATACGAGGCACCGTCGCCTTTTCCTCGGCGGACGCCCTGGTCGCGCAGCTCGGTCGGGACCGCGAGGAGGCTAAGAGCTACTTCCGGGACCCCGGGCGCGGGCGGAACCTTGTGTTGTAGAATTCGTAACGAACACTGGGCTCTAGGAGTGCGGGCGCCGAAAACGCGCGCCTGCCGCGGCCCGGAGGGAGGAAAGTGCCTGATTTGATGGTGGAAAGCCGGCAGGTGGGCGACGTTACCGTGATTACCCCGAAGGGCTTCATCAATGCCCATACCGTCCGGCATTTCGAGCAAGTACTCTCGAACGCGATCGAAGAGGGCCACCTCAAGATCCTGATCAACGGCTCGGATCTCGCGTACATCGCGAGCGCCGGGCTCGGGGTCATCATGGGACTCATCGAGGAGATTCGATTGCGAGGGGGCGATATCCGTCTCGCCGAGCTGAACGAAACGGTGCGAAACATCTTCGAGGTTCTCGGCTTCAATCACCTCTGCAAGGTTCTGACCTCGGAGCGGGAGGGTCTGGAGAGCTATCAGCCGAGCTCGATCGGCTGAGGTCGAGGGCGCATCCCACCTGGAGGCTTCCAACCCAAGATGGCGACCAAAGCTCAAAGCGGAAAAAACGGCGGGCCCGATTCAAAGCGGCCGATGATGGAGCTCCGCTTTCCGAGCGAGAGTCGCTATTTGAACATGCTGCATCAGCTCACCAAGCATCTTGCCGCCGCGACGGGATTCGAATCAGCGGAAGCGGACAAGATTGCGCTCGCCGTCGACGAAGCCGCGACCAACGTCATCCAGCACGCTTATGGAGGCGAGCCCGGGCACGAGATCGAGGTCCATTTCGATCCCGAAGGCGAGAGCCTCGACATCGTGATTCTTCACGGCGGGAGAGCGCTTTCGTCGGTGCCCTTGCCGGAGTTCGATCTCGACCAGCTCGTCGCCGAGAAACGGACGGGCGGGCTCGGGCTCACGATCATGCGCCAGATGATGGACAAGGTGGAGCACGGCCGTGCGGGGACCGGCAAGAACATGTGCGTAATGGTGCGCTACAAGCAGAAGAGCTCCGGTAAGAGCTAGCCCGAAGCTTCGCCAAGTCTGGCGCCGCTCTCCCCGGCGGCGTCTCAATCGCAACGAGAGACAGAAAGTCGAACGTGATGCCGGAGGACCGCACCCCCACGTCGTATCGCTACCAGCAGGCTTTGGCGCCACTGGTGCGCGAGATTCGCGAACCGGAGCTGAAACGCCGTCTGTCCGAAGTCCTCACCCTCCTCGATTTCAACTCCACCCTCAACCGGTCGCTCGATCTCTCCGACGATCCTGGACCTTGTGCTCTTCGTCTCGCTGGGAGAGATGCGCTCGAGCTGGGCCGGGATCCTCCTCAGGACCGACGACCGGGTGGTGCCGGCAGCGCGCCGGGGAAGGTCCGATGGCGAGTGGTCCCGGCTGTCGTTTCCCGTGCCTGACAGGATGACGGCGGAGTGGGAGAGCGAGCTCCGGGAGCGTACCCACGCCTCGATCGTCGCTCCGCTCGCGAAGTCCGACCGTCTCGTTGGAGTCCTCCTCCTGGGCGACCGCGCCGAGCCGTACGGGGAAGAGGAAATGGAGTTCGCCGAGACGCTCTGCGTCTCCGCCGCCGCCTCGATCGACAACGGCAGAATCTACGAGGAGCTGCGGGAGCTCAACCGCAAGCTCTCGCTCAAGGTCTATCAGCTCAACTCCCTCTTCGACATCACTCGGGAGCTCAACCGGAGCCCGGACGTGGGGAGGGTTCGAGACGTTCTGCTCACCAACGCCCTCGGCCAGGTTCTCACCACCCGTGCCATCCTGATTCAGGACGGTTCCATCGTCGCCGAGCGGGGGGTGCCGCTGCCGCTCGACGAGCGGTCCGCCCTCGAGGCCCACGGCAAGGCCCTCCACGATCTCAACGAGGACTCGGGCGGTGTCGGAGCTCGAGAGCAAGGAGCTACGCGAGCGTCTCGTCCGTGCGGGCATCGAGATCGTCGTTCCTCTGCGCTCGGGCGCGAGCTCTCACGGCGCTCTTCTCCTCGGACCCCGCGCCTCGGGCCGGCCGATGTCGGAAGAAGACCGGGGGTTTCTTCGCTCGCTCGCCTCGCAGACCGCCTCGGCGCTGGACAATCTGCGTCTGACCGGCGAGTGGATCGAAAAGCAGAAGATCGAGAAGGAGATGGCGCTCGCGCGCGAGATCCAGCGCGGGCTTCTCCCCGACGGCGATCCCGAGATCGAAGGTTGGGACATCGACGGGATCAATATTCCCTGTCTCACCGTCGGCGGCGACTACTTCGACTACCTCGAGCGCGGGGAAGGAAAATACTGGCTCGTCATCGCCGACGTATCGGGGAAGGGAACGGGGGCCGCGCTTCTCATGGCTTCCGCCCAGGCCGCGATTCACGCGCTCGCGGGACTCGGAGAGATCTCCCTCGAGGACCTCGTCGAGCGGCTGAACGAGGTCGTCTACGTGAGCACCGAGTTGAACCGGTACGTCACCGCTTTTTTTGGTTGTCTCGATACGAGGACGGGGGAAATGGAGTTCGTGAACGCCGGCCACTGCTATCCAATCGTGGTGCGCGCGGGCGGAACCATCGAGCGCCTCGTCGACGGCGGACCGGTGATCGGGCTCCTCAAGGATCTCGACGTGACCCCGGGTCGGACGCGGTTCGACTCCGGGGATCTCCTGGTGATGTACACCGACGGACTCTCCGAGACGAGGAGCCCCGATGGCGAGGAGTTCGACGAGGAGCGCATCCTGGAGTTGCTCCGGACGAGCAAGGGGCTCCCGTCGCGGGAGATTCTGGCGAGGCTTCTCGCGGGCGTGAGGGTCTTTGCGGCGGGGGCCGGCCTGTCGGATGATTTGACCTTGATGGTGGTGCAACGAAACTAGCCGGGCGCCCGGGTCCCGTCCCCGCGGCGTCGGGACGGGACGAAACCAAACCAAACGAAACGAAACGAGTCAGTCAAACATGTCACAGCTCAAGCTCACGAATACTCTTGGAGGGAGAATCGAGCCGTTCGAGCCTCTCGACGACCTGCACGTACGGATGTATACCTGCGGGCTCACGGTTTATAACCGCGGGCACATCGGAAACTTCCGGACCTTCGTCTCTCAGGACGTGCTGCGGCGCTACCTGGAGTACAAAGGATACAAAGTCACTCAGGTGATGAACTTCACCGACGTCGACGACAAGACAATCGGTGGAGCTCGGGCGGCAGGAATCGAACTGCGAGAGTATACCCAGCGGTTCATCGACATGTACTTCGAGGATAGCGACTCACTCAAGATCCAGCGAGCGGCGTACTACCCGCGGGCCACCGACCCCGAGTACATCGACGCCATGGTGGAGCTGGTGCAAAGGCTCGAGGAGCGCGGCCATACCTATCGCAGCGACGGCTCGGTCTACTTCAAGGTGGACTCTCTTCCCGACTACGGAAAGCTCTCCCGTATCGACGTGATGGGGATGAAGGCGGGCGCTCGGGTGGACTCCGACGAGTACACGAAGGAGAACGTCCGGGACTTCGTGCTCTGGAAGGGAAGAAAAGAGGGCGAGCCCTTCTGGGATACCGCCATCGGACCCGGCCGCCCGGGCTGGCATCTCGAATGCTCGGCGATGGGGATGAAGCTCCTGGGAGAGACCTTCGATCTCCATGCCGGCGGAGTCGACCTCATCTTCCCTCACCACGAGAACGAGATCGCCCAGAGCGAGGGGGCCACCGGAAAGCCTTTCGTGAAGCACTGGATGCACAGCGAGTTCCTCATCGTCGAAGGCGAGAAGATGTCGAAGTCGAAGGGGAACCAGTTCACCGTCAAGGACCTGGTGAACGAAGGCTACTCCCCGCTGGCGATTCGCTATCTTCTCGTGTCGGTCAACTACCGGCAGCAGCTCAACTTCACCCGTGAGGGAATCCGGCAGGCGGAGACCGCGATCCGGCGGGTGGACGACTTTCTCGATCGTCTGGCCGAGGTGAGCCGCGAGGGCGAGCCGTCGGAGGCGGCAGTCGGTGCCGCCAAGCGGGCTCTGGAGCGTTTCGAAGAGGCGATGGACGACGACCTCAACACCTCGGCGGCGCTGGCGGCGCTTTTCGACCTGGTGAAGGAGGGGAACACGGTACTTTCTTCGTCTTCTGTGACCAAGGGGGACGCTCACGCGTTTCGCGAGGCCATCGACCGGATGAACTCGGTCTTCGCCGTCTTCGCTCAGAGCGAGAAGCTCACGCTCGACGAGGAGGTGGAGAAGCTGATTCAAGAGCGGGTCGAAGCCCGGGCTCACCGCGACTTCGAGCGGTCGGACGCGATTCGCGCCGAGCTCGAGGCTCGGGGCATCGTGCTCGAGGACACCCCCGCGGGAACGAGGTGGCGACGAAAGTAGGGATTGCCGGTGCTCTGAGGTCCGGATTACGCCGGGCTCGAAGCCTGTTCGCACGCCCGGACCTCGGACGCCGGGGCGAGGATCTGGCGGTCCGCGAGCTCCGCAGGCGAGGCTACGAGGTCCTGGAGCGGCGCTGGCGGTGCCGGCTGGGGGAGATCGACGTCGTCGCCCGGGACGGCGAGACGCTCGTCGTCGTCGAGGTCAAGGCCCGGTCCCGAAGCGACTATGGCCCTCCCACGAACGCCGTCGACGGGGACAAGCGACGGCGCCTGGAAAGACTCGCCCGGGCCTATCTCCGCGCGCGACGGCTCTCGGACGTCAACGTTCGCTTCGACGTCGTGGGCGTGACCTTCCGGAAGGGCAGCCGCCCTCGAGTCGACGTCCTCGAGGACGCACTGCGATTTTGACAACGAGTCGGCGCTCTGCTACTAATATCGTTTGTCCGTTTTGAGCGGGAATAACTCAGTGGTAGAGTGCAACCTTGCCAAGGTTGAAGTCGCGGGTTCGAATCCCGTTTCCCGCTCCAACTAACCCCTTGTGGCGGCGTAGCCAAGTGGCTAAGGCGGAGGTCTGCAAAACCTCTATTCGGCGGTTCGAATCCGCCCGCCGCCTCCAACCCCTCTGAACGCGGCAATGTCGCAAGCGGTGGGACAATCCACGTCCGGTTGCGCGACACCCGCCGATCTCCCACCAACGCTCCCTCATTCCTGAGGAGGACCTCCGTCCCTTTTCTCGTCTCCCATCACGGGAGATAGAATGAGGCGATGGACACCATCGGATTGCGCCACTTCACCGTGGAGGAGTACCACCAGATGGCGGCGGCGGGGATCCTCGGAGAGGATGACCGGGTGGAGCTCATCCGTGGGGTCATCCGTGAGATGAGCCCGAAGAAGCGGTCTCACGTCATTACCACGACCGGAATACGAGAGCTCTTCGCTCGGCGCCTCGCGGGCCGAGCGAGCGTCTACGAAGAAAAGCCGTTACGCCTCGAGGCTCTCGATTCGGAGCCGGAGCCCGACGTCGCCATCTACTCGAATCCAGACCTGAGTGCGTACGGAACGAACGGAACCGAGCCCCTTCTCGTACTCGAAGTGGCCGACTCCTCCGTTTCCTACGATCTCACTGTAAAGGCCGAGCTCTACGCCCAGGGGCGCATTCCGGAATACTGGGTCGTCAATCTCGTACACCGCACGCTGGTGGTCTTCCGCGACCCGAAAGGCGGCGCGTACGGGAACCGCTCGACGCACGAGCCTGGCGCTCGCATCACCCCCGTCGCGTGGCCGGATTTCGAGATCGAGATCGAGCTGCTGTTCCCGTCCGTGGAGTAGACACGGATTCGCGCGACGAACACGTGTTCGTGCACAATTGAGCCGCCCCCGAGCCGGGGTGGCGGAACGGTAGACGCGGGGGACTTAAAATCCCCTGTCTTCGGACGTGTGGGTTCGATTCCCACCCCCGGTACCAGGCATAAGACGAGCCACCCTTCTTGACCGCGTGTTCGCGGGTCCGCTACGAACCGCAAAACGGCGGGACCGAGACTGAGAACGAGAACGTGTAATCGAATGTGGTGCCTCCTTTGGTTTGCCCGTCGAGCCGACATCTAGATGAGTCGAGCGTCAAAAGGGGTATCGAAATGGCGGAACCAGGAGTACTCGTGAAATTACCAGGCCAGCCGGGAGAATGTAACAGTCGCGAGCGGAAGGGGAAGTCGGAGCCTATGAACGCGAGCTCCATTTCACCGGTTAGGACTCGAGCGACGATGCCGTACTTGATGGCGAAAGGGACGAGCTCGGCGCTGTTATGGATTGGATGCCAATCGACTGCAGCCCGGAGGGGAACCCACACCGAGGAAACGACGAAGGTGTCGAAGAGAACGTCGGAGCAGGTGATGCGTATCCAGGGATGACGGGCGGGGCGCGCGCCTCGAGCCAAAGCCGCCGCGCCTCTGCTCTCGACACGCGCCCTCGAGCCCGTTCATCGATAAGGCTAGTTCACCGGACCGCGAGCGGGAACTAGGCATCTCCCTAGCCAGCCCGACAAAAAACCCTTGTCCCGCGGGGCGCGGGGCGCGGGGCGCGGCCGCTGCCTATTCCTGGGGGGCGGCTAGAGGGCAGGTCGCCCCGACGACGGTTCCCCGAGAGCTGGACCGAATGGTGAGCGTGCCGCCGAGGAGCCGGGCACGCTCCTCCATCCCGAGGAGACCGAGTGTTTTGACCTCCCGGCGTTTGGCGTCGACGTCGAAGCCTCCTCCGTAATCGCGAATCGAGAATCGAACCTTGCTCGAGCTGGCAAGGAGGCGAACCGAGATCCGAGTGGTCCCCGAGTGCTTGGCGGCGTTGGTGAGACACTCCTGAGCGATCCGATAGAGACAAATCGATGCCTCGGTGGGGACTTCCCTCGTGGGTCCGCGCTCGCGGAAGAGGGTCTTGATCCCGTGGCGGGTGGAGAACTCCTCGAGCGCCCTTTGGAGGGCCGCGGCGAGACCGAGATGGTCGAGGATGGATGGGTGCAATTGGTACGCCAGCCGGTGGACGTCATCGCTCAAGTTCCCGAGCCGCTGGAGGATAACGTCGAGCTCGTCCGCGGCCTGGTTGCCCGTAGTTTTGGTCTTGACGGCTTCAACCTCGACGGAGAGCATAGCGAGTCGCTGGCTGAAATCGTCGTGGAGCTCCCGGGCGATGCGCCGCCGCTCGTCTTTCTCGGCCGTCAGAAGCCGGGCCGAGAGGGACCGAAGCTTTTTCTCGGCGCGTTTCAGATTGGTGATCTCCGTCATCAGCGTATAGAAGCCGCGGATCTTGCCTTGCAGGTCCCGATCGGCCACCTGACGGACGCGTAGCCATCGGCTTTCCTCCTCTCCCATGAAGAGGGGCCGTTCGTAAACCTGCTCCCGCCCGCCGAGCACGGCATCGATGTGGGGTCTGGCGACGACAGCGGCTCGTTCTCCAATAACATCTCGCATCGGCCGGCCCACGATCCGATCGGGCGAAGTCTGGTAGAGCTCGGCGTACGCGTTGTTGACGAATTGATAGCGTTCGCGAGTGTCGCAGTAACAGAAGAAGCCGGGCACATTCTCGGCGAGGAGCCGGAACCGGTTCTCGCTTTCGATGAGGCTCTCCTGGGTCGTGCCGAGCTCCTCTTCCGACTCGGTGACCCGGTGCTCCAGTTCTTCGTTGACGGCCGTGAGCACCGCCTCGGCGCGTTTTCGATCCGTGATATCGACGAGGTTGACGACCACTCCCGCGATGCGACCGTCGACCGTGCGGTAGGGAAGGATCCGGCGCGAGTAGAAACGGGCGTCACCCTCCGTCCTCACGTCTTTCTCGATGGGAGTCAACCGCTCCATGACCTGCCGCGCGTCCTCCAAAAGAGACTCATCGGTGAACCTGGTGGAGAAGTCGCGAATCGGGCGGCCCACGTCGGACGCGACCAGGCTCATGAGCTTGCTCGTCGCGGGGGTGAAGCTCTGGATGCGGAGGTCGGCATCCAGGAAGATGGTCGCGATTTCCGTGCTGTTCATGAGGTTGAGGAGATCGCTCTTCACGTGCTCGAGCTCGTCCACCTTTTCCACCAGCTGGCTGTTGACGGTCGAGAGCTCCTCGTTCAGCGACTGGAGCTCTTCTTTCGAAGTCTCGAGCTCCTCGTTGGCCGACTGGAGCTCCTCGTTCATCGAGAGCACTTCTTCGTTCGAGATCTTGTGCTCCTCGTTGGAGCTCTCGATCTCCTCGAGAGCGCTCTGGAGGTCGGCTCGCGTCGTCTCGAGCTCGTGCTCGAGCTGGCGCACTACCACGGATTCTTCGATTGGCTTCTCCCTGCTCTCCGATGCTCTTGCCTGTACCCGGTCGCGGAAGGTGACGAGCAGGAGCCCCACCTCCTTTTCGTCTCGAAGGGGGCTCACCGAGATGACGCAGGGAACATGGGCGCCGCCTCGGTTGACCCGGCAGTCGGCGTCGGTCACGGTCCGGTCCTCCTTCACCGCCGTTCGGATGGCGGCACGGAGTCTCGTCCTCAGCCCGGGCCGCGCCAAGGCGAGGAAGTTCCGCGTTGGCTCTCCCCCGGGAAACTCGAGGTAGTCGACGACCGGTCCGTGGTAGCACAGCGTATCCTGAGCGACGTCGATCAGTACCGCCGCGGGCGTGTGGTTGGCGAGCAACTGCCGTTCCATCCATTCCACGACCCGCCTCGGAAGCGACGGCGGCTCGACGATCGTCGGGGAAAGTCGCCTGTCGTCGCGGGGAATGATGGGGATATCGACGAGCTCCCGCCGCGTCGATCCAATACGGCGGTAGATGCGCCATTTCTTCGAGACGGGGTCGAATCGATCCGTGTGGCGGCCCACGGTCTCCGAGGTACCCAGGAGGAGGTAGCCGTCGGGCTTCAGGGCGAAGTGAAACAGCGAGATGATCTTGGCCTGCACATCGGGCTCGAGGTAAATCAACACGTTTCGGCAGCTCACCAGATCCAGTCTGGAGAAGGGCGCGTCGCCGATCAGATTCTGGGGAGAGAAGATACAAATCTCGCGAAGCAGTTTGGCCACCTGGAGGTGGTGCTCGTCGACCTGGACAAAGAAGCGCGCGATACGCGCAGGGCTCACGCCGGAAGCGATGCTCTCGGAATAGATTCCCTGGCGCGCGACTTCCAGGGACTCGTCGTCGATATCCGAAGCGAAGATCTGGATGCTGGGCGCTTTGCTGGCCGCCTGGAAAGCTTCCACGAGCAGAATCGCGATCGAATAGGCCTCCTCGCCCGTGGCGCAGCCCGGAACCCAGACGCGAACCGGTTGTTCTTCGGTGGCGCGGTCGACGAGCTCCGGAACGACGAGGTGCTCGAGCACGTGGAACGCTTCGGGCTCACGGAAGAAGCTGGTGACTCCGATGAGAAGATCCTTGTAGAGTGCGGTGATCTCCCGAGGATTGTCCCGCAGGAATTCCAGATAGGCGGCCAGATCCTGAATGTGGCTGAGACCCATACGCCGCTCGATGCGGCGCAGCAACATGCCCTTGCGGTAACAGCGGAAGTCGAACTTGGTCCGGGTGCGGAGCGTCGTGAGGATGTGCTGGAGGATCTCGTCCGCCTCCGCCTCCGGCTCGCGCGGAGAAGACTTGGCCCTGGAGATCATGTAGGGGTGCTGCACGTACCGGATGAGCGTTTCGGGCATTTCCTCCGGCGGGAGCACATAGTCCACTAGCCCGGTGGCGATGGCGCTCCGTGGCATCTGGTCATAGTCGGCCGTCTCCGGAGCCTGGGCCATCACCATTCCGCCCGCGAGCTTGATCTCTTTCGAGCCCGGAACGCCGTGGCTGGCCGTGCCCGAAAGAACGATGCCGATGGCCTTCTCCTTCTGATCCTCCGCGAGCGAGCGAAAGAAGAAATCGATGGCGGTTTGGAGGCCTCGGGGCGACGGGGGCTCGCTCAGCTGCAGCACGCCACGAGCGACGGCGAGGTTCCGATTCGGGGGAATGACGTAGACGTGGTTCGGCTCGATACTCATGTTCTCCCGGGCCTCGACGACGGGCATGCTCGTGTGCCGGGAAAGGAGATCCACCATGAGACTCTCGTGCGTCGGGTCGAGATGGGGAACGAGGACGAAGGACATTCCGCTGTCGGGCGGCATGGCGGAGAAGAATTTCTTGAACGCTCCGAGGCCTCCCGCGGAGGCGCCCATACCGACGATCGCCCCCTGAAACGCCGCCGGACGAGAATCGGGAGCGGACTCCGACGAGGAGGAGGAAACGGGCCCATATTCGTTCTGCATGAAAGGAATCGGTCGGAAGTCTCGATCGAGTAATGGAGTATCATGCAATGACAAGGGACACTCGATCAAGTTTTCGAAGCTCGAGCTGCGGAAGTCCCTCTGCACCAACTGTTCCCGCGAAATTCTAGAACCTAGGGTATTCCCCAGTATTCGGGGCAGGACCCGGTCGTTTATCATGTTGAAAACGATAAGGCGTCGCTCCGAGAGCCTGGAAGGCCAGCCGGAGCGTTTTTCGGACGGAGGGGTCCGGTGAACTCGAGCGCGGACGACGAGTCGATGGGGCACAAGGCCGGTGACCGTATGGCCGCGCTCCTCGAAGGCAGCGCAAGCCTCATCGCCTTTCTATCGCTCGGCGGTGAGCTTCTTTACGTGAACCCGGCCGGCCGGAGGGTGCTGGGCCTCCGTCCGGGCGTCGAGGCGGGGCTCGCCGACGTGCTCTCCGATGCAGACGGAGAGTGGGAGCGGATTATCCTGCCCGAAGTGCTGGAGACGGGCGCCTGGCACGGCGAACGCCGGTTTCGAAACGCAGTTACGGGTACGGACGTCCCCATGGAAATGAGCGCGTTGGCGACCAAGCGCGACTCGCGCACACCCTTCGAGATCGTACTCGAGGCCCGAGACCTGACCGCGAACAAAGAGACGGAGAGAGAGCTCCGGGAGCTCGAGACCCAGCTCCATCGGGCGATCAAGATGGAAGCGGTGGGGCGTTTAGCCGGTGGTATTGCCCACGACTTCAACAATCTGCTCACGGCGATGGCGGGATTCAGCGAGATCGTCCTCGATCATCTGGAGGCCGGTCACCCTCTGCGCGAAGGGGCGGAGCGGACGCTCGAGACATGCCAGCGCTCGGCGGTCATCGTCCAGCAGATTCTCGCGGTCAGCCGGAGGCAGGAAGTTCCCTCGGTGGTACTGGACCTGAACCGGCAAGCCCGGGAGACGGTCAAGCTGATCCGGAGTCTGATTGGGGAAGATATTTTCGTCACGACATTGCTCTGTGGTGCGCCCCTCCTCGTTCTCGCCGACCCCGCGCAGATGGAGCAGTTGTTGCTCAACTTGATCGTGAACGCGAGAGACGCGATGCCTGCCGGCGGGCGACTCACCGTCTGCACCGACGAGATCGGGTCCGACGAATCTCACGCGGCCGGCCGTGCCCGACTACGGGTGATCGATACGGGACACGGAATGGACGAGAAGACTCTGGCCCACCTCTTCGAGCCGTTCTATACCACGAAGGAAAAGGGGAGCGGCCTCGGCCTTGCGACCGTTCGCGGAATCGTCGCCCAAAGCGGAGGCTCGATTGGAGTACGAAGCCGCGTCGGCGAGGGGACGACGTTCTCCATCGAGTTTCCCCGAGTGGCGAACGAGGAGTGTGCGGTGACCCTAGGAAAGGCAAGCTCCGCCGTGGGGCGAAGCTCAATCGGAAACGAGACTATTCTCGTCGTCGAGGACGACAACGTCGTCCGCTTCGTGGTCCGGGAGTCGCTGCTTCGGGCGGGCTACCGGATCCTCGAGGCGAGAGACGGGGCGGAGGCCCTGAAAGTTCTCGCCTGCCACGATGGTCCCCTTCAGCTTCTGCTGAGCGACGTCGTGCTGCCGGGAATGGACGGCCCGGCACTCGCGGAGCGAGTCGCTCAGAGGCATCCTCGCTTGAAGACACTCTATATGTCGGGGCACGGTCAGGATGCCCTCGTGCACCACGGGTTGGTACCGGAGGACGGCGGTTACCTCGAGAAACCCTTCACTCGAGAAACGCTTACCGTGAGGGTCCGCCATATTCTGGATTCATAGCGCCGGTCCCGCACGCCAGCGCCAGTTCGGGTAGAATCGTCTTCTCCCTGTTACCGGGCGACAAAACCTCGAGGCGGCAAACGTGGATCGAGCTCGTATTCTCCTGGCGGACGACCATACGCTCGTCGTGGAAGGGATTCGGAAACTTCTCGAGTCGCGTTTCGACCTCGTGGGAGCGGTAGAAGATGGCCGTGCCGTCGTGACCGAGGCCGCCAGATTGCGTCCCCAGGTGATCGTCCTCGACATCTCCATGCCACTGTTGAACGGTATCGATGCCGCCCGTCAGCTCCGCAAGGCAGTGCCCGACGCCAAAATCGTGTTTCTGACCATGCACGCGGACCCGATGTATGTGACGGAAGCGTTCCGTGCGGGGGGCTCGGCCTATCTGTTGAAACGTTCGGCGGCGACCGAGCTCATCTTCGCCATCGAAGAAGTCCTGAAGGGCCGTTATTACGTGACGTCCGCGGTCGCCAAAGACGTCATCGACCCCACCGCTCTCTGCCAAACCGGGAGCTCGTCGCGACCTCGCAACGACGCGCAGCGCCTGACGCCGCGGCAGCGCGAGGTCATTCAGCTGGTCGCGGAAGGCAAGTCGACCAAGGAGATCGCTTCGATCCTCGGCATTTCCGTGAAGACCGTCGAGTTCCACAAGTCGCGCATCATGGAGGAGCTCGGTCGGCGTACGACCGCCGAGCTCACGCGATACGCTGTGGCGCACGGCCTCGTGTCCGCGGAAGAGTGAAATCGCGCAGCGAGAACGCTCTCGGCTAGGGAACCACCTAGTTCCGCTGACGACGCTCCCACGGTAGAGTCGGTGTGCGTATCTTTTTACTCGCATCACGCGACAAGAGCTCGGAGCTGGTGCCCATGATGTTGTGGCGGGGCCCGGACAAGTGAGCCGGACAACTTGAACGACAACGATACTCGCAAGCTTCGCGTTATTCTCGCCGACGATCACCCCGCGGTGTTGGAATACCTTTGCCAGATGCTGAGCATCTGCTGCGAAGTCGTAGCTGCCGTCTCGGACGGCGCGAGCGCCGTCGCCGCGGTGAAGGAGCTCTCTCCCGATGTCGTCGTTTGCGATATCTCCATGCCCGGAATGAGCGGCTTCGACGTTGCTCGCGAGCTCGCGCGCACGAGCCCGGCGGTCAAAATCGTGTTCTCGACGGTCCATTCGGAGCCGGCTTATGTTGCCGCTGCCTTTCGCGCGGGGGCGTTGGGTTATGTTCTGAAAGCGTCGGCGGCCTCCGACCTGAGCGCGGCCCTTCGTGCGGTCGCCGCCGGTGAGTGCTTCGTCTCGTCCCCACTGAAAGACCCCCGCTAACGACCCCCGCCTGCTCTACCAACGCTGAGGTCCGCGGTCCCTGACGTCCCCTTACTCGGTCTTTCCGCCGACGTCGAGCTTCGAGGTGAAGCCCGTCGTGCCGGAATACTCGAACTCCTTGTCACCGCCTCGGTGGCGGGTCACGACGGATCTGTACTGCGTATAGTGCTGGTACGTGACCGAGGGGAGGTTTTCGACCGTCACCGGCTTGCCGTCATAGCCGGTCATGACGTCCATGTCCACGGCGGACTCCGGAACGCTGAATTTCACTTTTCCTTCGGAGCGCTCGACGACCACTGGCACCTTCTGGGTGGAGAGAATTCCCGAGCGCTCGAAACCCCCGAGAACGAGGGGAACGAGCTTCTCGAGCGCCGCCATCTGCGCTTCGGAAGCCTTGTCGCTGACGTAGAGCTTGGCCCATTTGGCCATCGAGAAGGTGACGACGAGCTCGAGGCCCGAGACGTCGGTCTCCCGGTAGTGGCCTTTCGTGATCTGGTACAGGCGATTGCCGTAACAGTAGTCGTGGGTCGGTGGCGAGCCGAAGTTGCACGGGCAGGAAATCGCGCAGCTGCAGCTCTCGGCCACGTCGGCGGTGACGTGCCAGTCCTCGGGAGGCGCGACCGAGGACGCCGTGGTGGCGGCGAGAACGCAGGCGAGCGCGACGATCCCGAGCAGGCGCACTCCATTGCTGTCGTGTCTTTCGAGCATAACTCCCTCCCGAGTCGAGCTTGAATCGTCGCCTCGCCCGTTCGACTACGAGATCGAAGATCGTGCGCGGGTACTGGCCGTTATCCTCCAGGAACGTCTTCTTGTTCTCGAGCTCCTCGGCGGTAGGCTGCACCTCTCCATTGACGTCCGTCGCTCGGGAGACGAGGGTGTGCTCGCCCATGCTCGCGCCCTTCCATTCGTAGGTGAAGAGCTTCCAGGCGTACTTGCCGAGGGAGGTGTCGAGGGTCGCGGCCTGCCAGGGACCGTCGTCGATCTTGACCTCGACGGATTTGAGCGGCGTGCCGTCGGTGAGGGCGAAGCCCATGATCTTGTACGTGTCTCCCGTGCGGGTCACGCGGGCGATGGCCGATTTCACCCGCATGTGAGTGATGGCGTTCTCGGTCCACTTCAGCTCGCCGCCGATCATCTCGCCCCGCAGCGTGCGGTACCAGTTCACCTGGTACTTGCCGAGATAGGGGTCCTCCTGCACGTTGATGTTCGCGAGCCACTTCACATTGGGGGCCCCGTACCAGCCGGGAACGATGAGCCGAAGCGGGAATCCCTGGGCGACCGTGAGTGGCTCGCCATTCAGCGAGTGAGCGAGGAACGGCTCGGGGCTCATCGCCTCGTCCAGCCGCAGGCTCCGGCCGTACTGCTGCTCCACCGGATACTTCCGGCCGCGGAACTCGACCTCCTCGGTCGCGTGGTCCGCACCCAAGAAGACGACCTCTCTCGCGTTGTCCTTGACGCCGGCCTTCTGCAGGACGTCTCGCAGCGGAAGACCGGTCCAGCGTCCGTTGGAGACGAGACCTTCCACCGAGCGGGCGCTGTTGCCCGAGCATTCGAACCCGGCATCGAGCACCGTCTTTCCCATGCCGCGGATGTCCTCGATGCTCAGCTCGGCGGGCCGCTCCACGAGCCCGGTCACTTTCAGACGATAGGTCTGCGGGTCGACCGCGGGGTGGCCGTGATGCTGCGTCGTGAAGAACTGGTCGGCGGGCGTGTAGGGCCCGTCGATCTCACGGAGGTCCAGAAATCTTCGTTCGGGTCCGCGAACGGCGGCGAAGCTCTCGGGAATATCGGTGAAAGGAATGACCGCCTCGCCCGGAGCGAGGCGGGGGAAGGCCCACTCGGGCAGGGCCAGAACGCCCAGTCCCGCCATACCGGTAAGCAGAATGTCTCGTCGCGTCAGCTCGTTCGTCATGGCTCAGTCCCCCTCTCGTCGAAGTTGTGAACGAGAATGCCCAGCCGTCACTTTTACCACGATGCGACCCCGTCGGGCCACTGCGACCCGAGCCTGTGTCAAAACCGCAGCGACAGAGCGACGAAGAAACGCCCGCGGGGCTCGTCGGGTAGGCGATTCAAGTCGAGACCGTACCCGATCCGAACGGGAACGTTCGCCACCGGTGCGAGGATCTGCATTTCGCCACCGACGTCGTAGCGCATCGCGGGAACCGGGTCCCCCTCGAAATCGGTGGCGAACACGTTTCCCAGATCGAAGAACCCCACGACGCGGAAGCGATCGAAGGGGGCGAAACGATACTCGGCGCTTCCGAAGACGAGGCGGTCGCCGCCCACGACGTTGGCCCCGTCTCGCGGGCCGACGCCGCGGATGGGGACGCCTCTCAGGTCGTTCTCGCTCCCCAGAAACAGGCGCTCGAAGCGGGGAACGCCCGCCTCCACCGTCGCCCCGAAAGCGGAGAGCGCCTCCGCTCTCGCGGAGAGGGCGACCAGGTGATGGTGGGCGTCGTCCAGGGTTCCGAGCACACTCGCTTCCAGGCGCAGCCGCTGGATCTCGACGTCCCCCTCGACGAGCTCGTAGCCCGCCGACAAAAGGTGGCCGTGGGTGGCGAAGATGGCTCGGTCGCGTGATTCGTTCGCGAGGGCGATTCCGGCGCGATAGGTATGAAACCGCATTCCGAGAAACGGAGTGAGAAAGGGCACGTAGCTATCTAGAGTCGAGCCGAGGCTGAAGCTGCTGAATCGGAAGCTCGCGAGGAACTGCCAGCTCGATCCCGATGGACCTCCCGCGCGAGCGGCGAAGTCGGTCGTATCTTCCGCGGTCTCGTCGGGAAACGCGAGATGATACTTTCGGAAATCGCCCGCGAGGTAGAGGCGATGGCCCAGAGTCGAGATGTCGCGGTAGCCGGCGACTATGTTCTGGAATCGGTTGCCGAGGTCCAGATCGAGCCTCATGGTCTCCGATCGCCCGAGAAGACCCCTCGCGATGAGCTCCCCCGTTCCCGTCCCACCCTGGGTACCTTCCAGTCCGCCGCCGACGAGGTACTCGAAGATTTTCTTTTCCTGGACGTGGAGATCCACATCCGCCTTCCCCGGCCTCGCGTCCATATCGACCTGGGGTGAGACCCGGACGAAGTCTCCCGTCGCCATCAGGGTCTCCGCCGCGCGGTCGACGTCGCGGGGGTCGAACCGCTCGCTCTCGACGAGGCCCAGGAGCTGCCTCAAGTCGGCGTCGCGATGGCGGCGGTTGTCGTGGAAGTTGATGAACCCGACGCGGCGAAACGGTCCTTCGATCACGCGCAACGTCACGTCGATCGTAAAAGAGCCCGCGACGCTCGTTTCTTCGCGATCGACCCTCGCCAGGGGGTAGCCGCGGGCGAGATAGCGATTCGTCAGTCTCTCGACGGCCGCGTCGAGAGCGCTCGCGTCGTAGGTGCTTCCGCTCTCCGGCAGGAACGTGCTCGCCTCGTCCTGGGAAAGCAGCGAGCCGGGCTCGACAGCGAGCTTTCCGAAACGGTACCGCTCTCCTTCGACGACCGGAATCTCGATCGAGACTCCCTCAGGGTCCTCGTGAACGTCGGGCGGGCTGACGCTCGCGCGGGCGAAGCCGCGGCTCCGGTAGAGATTCCGCACCCGTTCCACGTCGGCTTCGAGAGTCTCGGGATCGTAGCGGTCCTCGTGCGTCAGCCTGGAGATCCAGCTCGAAGGCTCGAGACGCATGACCTCCGCGAGCTCCTTGTCGGAAAGAGCACGGTTTCCGGAAAAGCGAACGCTCTCCACGTGCTTCCACTGTCTCGGTCTCACTTCGAGGACGAGGTCGACGCGAAGGTCCCCCGCCGGCTCGAGCTTCGCCGAGACCTCGAGCTCCCGGCCGAGAAGGCTTTCGGCGACTTTCGCGACCTGCTGGGCATCGTCTTCTCCCAACGGACGATCTCTCGCGAGCGAGATGCCCGACTGCCGCAAGCCTTCGAGGATCTCGGCCTCCGGAACGTGCTCTCCCACGATGCGCGTCTCCCGCAGGAGTGGTTTCTCCTTCACCTCGACGACCAGCCGGAGGACTCCCTCTTCGGGCACGGTATCGAACCTCACGTCTTCGAAGAGTCCGGTGTCCCACAGCCGCCGGAAGGCGAGAGCGAGCTCGGATAGCGGGAGACTGCCGGAAAAACCCAGGTAGAACTCGATCGAAGAGTCGGGGACCAGACGGTTCCCGCGCACCTCGACATCGGTCACCGGCAGTTGCAGCGCCAGCAAAGAGAGGGCGAGGGCTATCAAGGATGACTCCTGAGCCACCGAGGGAGGCTCGAACGATTGATAGCAATATCGGCGCGCGATCGAAAGTGCTAACGGGGCCCGAGGGCGAAATCGAGATCGGCGAATACGAAGCCGTCCCGCTCCACCACCTCTCCCGGGGCTACGGCGAGACGCTCTCGAAACATGGGACCGGCGACGGCGAACGTGTGGAACTCGCCGTTCTCCCCGCAGGGGTCGACGCCTTCGGGGAGCTCGTGGAGCAGCTTCCGGTCGAAGCGGCGGCCGGCGAAGGAGCGATCGAGAACACGGGGATCGACGCAGGTGATGTAGGCCTCGAGGCCGGATGCCACCATGCGATCCGCGAGCTCGTCGGTCGGCATTCCCCAGAGCGGAAACGCAGCGAGAGTCCCGTCGGGGCGAGCCGCTCTTCACGGTATCGTCGGATATCCTCCAGGTACAAATCGCCGAACGCGATGGTGTCGATGTCGTCGGCTTTCGCCTGGTCCATCGCCTCCGCCATGACCCGCTCGTACTCTTCGTTGGGGCAGGGGCTGGGGATGAAGACCTTGCGAAGGGGTACGCCCGCCGCCGCCGCCTGCGCTTCGAGGAGACGCTCGCGGACGGCGTGCATCGCCACCCGCGCATGCGGCCGGCTGATCGTCGTTAGAAGGCCGAGGACTTCGATGT
The DNA here is from genome assembly GCA_963815675.1 of uncultured Acidobacteriota bacterium. Taxonomy (GTDB): domain Bacteria; phylum Acidobacteriota; class Vicinamibacteria; order Marinacidobacterales; family SMYC01; genus CAWFHP01. Next base: position 487,573 of record CAWFHP010000004.1, read on the forward strand.
CGTCCCTCTGGCGCAGGAGGTGAAGAGCCCAGGCGCTGTCCTTCCCACTGCTCCAGGAAAGAAGCGCTCGTCTCAACGTCGTTTCGGATCGGGGTTGAGTCGATTCCTGGCGTCTATTGGGTGTTTCCTGCGGGCTTGACGCTGACTTTGACATGCGCGTTGGTCCAACAGCACTGGAAGCCTCCGCCTCCTTCGCCGGACACGTCGTTCGACTGAACGCGAAGAACGTACTCTCCCGCCGCCGCGAACGTCGCCGTCGTGGTGGTCTTGCCGTCGTTCGCGAGGTCGACTTCCGGTCTCGCGTTGCTGAAGGTGACGTCGCCCGGTCCGCGGTATTTGCTCCAGAACACCGTCACCGGTGCGCCCTTGCGCTCCGTCCGGTCCGGGTCGACGAGCCCGTCATCGCTCGCCCAGAGGGTCAGCTCGGCGGGCTCCGAGACCCTTGCCTCGAGCTCGGTCGCGATCCCGTGAGGAGGCCCCTGGAACTTCGAGCCGTCCGGGGCGAATCGAAGAACAGGAGGCGTATTGCCCTGAGCCGCATCCAGCAAGGGCTCCACTTTGTAGAGCGGGTTCAGGCCCATCGGTATCTGCGTCTGTTTGTCGTTCGCGACGAGGGTCCAGACGACCTTCTTGTCTCCGAAGTCGGCGGGGACGGTGACGGTGAAAACCCCCCACTGACGGCGAGGAAGGAAGTACGTGGGTTGTCCCTGGTCGGCATCGCCCGGCTCGATATGGTTGTCCGGCCCGATCGGAATATCGAGGGTTTGTTTCATGTTGCGATTGAAGTAGCCCACGAGCAGACTGTAGGTGCCGTCCGGATTGGGATACCAGCCCTCGTAAACGGCAGTGACGCTCTCGCCGGCATCGACCGCCGGGGAGAGCGGGAGCTGAGCCGCCCCGACGATCGCGGCGACCGCGAGGCCGCTCGCCGCAAGCGCCAGAGCGAGTGGGAAGCTCCGCATCGTCAGTGCTGCTGCGCTGCCGCGGTCGGCATCGCCGCTGCTTCCAGTGCCTTTCGCGCCGCGACTTCCGCTTGGAAGTCCTCGTCATTCATGTACGTGATGTTCACCCAGGCGTGGGCCATCTCGTCCACCGTGCGATCGCCCCAGCCGACCCACTGATTGGGATCGGGGTTATCGCGGTTGGCGGCGGTATTGTCGTGCCAGGAAGTGAAACGCAGGACGGTGCCCTTCGGCAGAAGGGGCGCGACGTCGTCGGCGTAGATGTAGTTGTTGTGCCAGTTGAACTGGAAGTTGTTCACATAGCTCAAGGTCTCGGTCGTGCCGTCGGGAAGAATCGCTTCCATCGACATCGCCTTGCCGCGCAGATGCATGTGCGCCTGGAAGTTCTCGATGCGCCCCGCGCGCTTCATCACGTGGAATCCCTGGTGGACGCTGATGGTGTTGGGAGGGATGTCGAGCCCTTTGGGACCACCCTGGATGGCATGGAACAGACCGAGCACCTGACGGTACTTCGGTTCCTGGCCCTTGGGATAGAAGTAGATCGCGAGCTGGTTCGAGCTCGTGATCTCTTCACCCACCGCGTGATAATGGATGTCCCAGACGATCTTCGAGCCGGGCAGCATGAGCTTGCCGCTGTTCGGACGCATCAGCTCGCCTTGCTTTCCCACCGCCCATTCCATGAAGAGGCCGGCGCCCACGTCGGCGCCATCGTCGGCGTTGGTCTGATCGTCCGACGACGGCTCGTCTTGTTGGAGCCGAGCGAGCGCGTGATGGGTAATCCTTCGACCGGCGACCGTCTTGGGGCGGATCTCGATGGCGCGCACCCAACGGGGCTCGGTGAGACCGGTCTCCACCACCGGCTTATACCAGGCATCCTGTGCCTCGGCCGGCATGGTGTAGGGCGGAGACTCGATGATGAGGTCGGGCTCGTCGAACTGACTCGCGAACATCCATCCGTCCTGCTCGGGCCAGCTCATCGGAGGCGGCATGTCCTTCGGATCGCCCTTGGGGGCACCCGCTTCCACCCACTTCACGATGGTCTCGATCTGCTCGTCGGAGAGCGACCGGTCGTTCTTGAATTTCTGGATGCCTACCGTCTTGTCGATGCTCCAGGGCGGCATCACGCGCGAGCCGACCGCTTCCTGGATGGCGTCGGCCCAGGGACGGACCTCCTCGTACTTCGTGAGCGGCATGGGAGCGATCGAGCCGACGCGATGACAGGACTCGCACTTCTGCTGGAAGATGGGAGCCACGTCCCGGGTAAAGGTCGCGACCCCGTCGGGCGGACTCGCCGAGACCGATGCCGCCACCAGACCCGCTATGGCGCTCAGCGCGCTCAGCGCGAGCGCGTCGATTCGGACCGGAAAACACTTCTTGCGCATGACCGAGTCCCTCCCTCGATATCTTGACAAGATAAACGATGGGAAGAGGGGAAAACAAACGGCTCCGGCGAGTCGCGGCCGACCGCCGAATCCTCTGTTAGGATCCAGCACGGAATCCGAAAACGAAAGGCGAGCAAAATGAATTCTCGATGTGGCGTATGGTTGGCGCTCGTGGTTCTTCTCGTTTCCCCTGGCCTCCCCTGGGCACGCGCCCAGGCGCCCGATGAGCCGAAGGGGGCCGAGTCCGTTCCCGAGCCCAAGGAGTTCATCACCGAGCACTCGGCACCGTTCAACGGCACGCTCGTGGCTTTCCACGCCCGGGCGGGAGAGACCTACGTCCGCGACCAGGAGGGTAAGCCCGTCGCGAGTTTCTTCAACATCGCTTACATCATGAAGGACGTCGCCGACGAGTCGAAGCGTCCCGTGAGCTTCATTTATAACGGTGGTCCCGGCTCGGCGTCGCTCTGGCTTCATATGGGAATCTTCGGACCGCGACGGGTCGTCGTGCCGAACGAGCCCACGGACGACGGTGCCCCACCCTATCGCGTGGTCGACAACCCCACGACCCTTCTCGACGTATCCGACATCGTCTTCATCGATCCGGTGGGGACCGGCTACAGCCGCGCGCTCGGCGGAACCGACCCCAAGAAATTCTGGGGCGTGATGGAAGACGCGCGGTCCATCGCCGATTTCATCCAGGCATGGATCACGGAGAACGATCGATGGAACTCGCCGAGATACATCATCGGGGAAAGCTATGGGACAGCGCGCTCGGCGGTCGTCTCCGACGAGCTGTCGCGGCGGGATATCTCGGTCAATGGAATCGTTCTGATCTCGACCGTTCTCGACTACCAGAACTCGCGATTCCAGAACGGCGCCATCATGGCCTACGTCTCGTTTCTTCCGACCTACGCCGCCACCGCCTGGTACCACCGAAAGCTGGCGAGCCGCCCGGAGGAGCTCGCCCCTTTTCTCGACGAGGTTCGCGAGTTCTCGCGCGGCGAATATGCCCGAGGCCTGATCGCCGGCAACCGGTTGCCCGACGACGAGCGCCGCCGGGTCCTGGAAAAGCTCTCCCGCTACACCGGACTCGACGAGGACTACCTCGACAAGGCGAACCTCCGCGTGCCGGTCTTCCGTTTCTTCAAGCAGCTGCTCCGTGACGAGCGCCGGGTGGTGGGCCGTCTCGATGGCCGCTACCTCGGCATCGAGCCCGACGTCCTCGCCGACACCTACGAATCGGATCCGACGAGCGACTCCATAGGGAGCGCTTTCACCGCCGCCATCAACTCCCATCTGGCGGACTTTCTTCACGTCAAAATGGAGCGGCGGTACGTTACCTCGAGCCGAGAGGCCGCCACCAGCTGGGCTTGGCTCGTCTCCGACCGGGCGCCGAACGGAGGCCAGTTCGTCAACCTGGTCCCGAATCTGGGCCGCGCGATGAGGCGCAACAAGGATTTGAGGGTCCTCGTCGCCTGCGGCTACTACGACTTCGCGACTCCCTTCTTCGGCGCCGAGAACGCGCTTTCGGAAGAAGGGATCGTCCCCGAGCGCATCCACTTCACCTACTATCAGGCGGGCCACATGATGTACCTCGACGAGACCTCGCGTACCGAGCTATTGAAGGACGTCCACACTTTTATCGAAGGCGGAGAACCCTGAGCTCCGCGGTATCTGGAGCATTCGGACCGTTTATGCAATCATGATCCGATGACCCGGTTCGCAACCTATACCTTCGACAACGTCCGTGAGCTGCAGCGGCGCATCGAAGTCGAGCTCAAAGAGAGCAAGAGTCTCCAGCAGGCTTCGCAGAGATTCGTGGAGCTTCTCTTCAGCGAGCTGTCCGAGTCGGCGGTGCTGTTCCGGGTCTTTTCGACCGTCGCCTTCGGAGCCCTACCGGAGCGGGACCGTGAGTTCGCGCGCGCTCTCGCGCGCGAGCGGGAATGTGAGAGCGCCCTCAACGAGAAGACGACCGTCGTCTCGCTTCTGGGAACGCGCGGCAAGCGCAATCCCTGGAACGAGCGCCTGGCGTCGCGACGTCATCTCGCCATTCCTCTCACCCAGGCGAGCTTCATCAAGACCATTCCCATGGTCGCTCGTCTCATGAGCGACATGGGCACGGGTCTCGAATGGGTCGAAAAGCAAAAGCTCAACATGGTCGTGCGATCGATGGGCCAGATGGCACGCGTCCTCTATGTCGAAGATGCCCGCGAGGTCGATACCGGAGACGGTTTCAAGGTCGTGCCCGACCAGGACTTCGTCGTGGAGAACGGCGTGAGAACCGTGCTCGGCCTCGGCGGAGCCTACCTCGACCGTACCATCGTCACCGTCATCCTGTTCACCAACGAGCTCATCCCCCATGGACGGGTAGAGAAGCTGATGCCGCTCGTCCACGGCTTCAAAGTCGTCACGATGAAGAACGTGATGCAGGGAAGGATTTTCGGCTGAGGCCCCCTCGGTGGTGTCAGTGACTCTCGGGCACCGCCTCCATCAGGAGCGCGAGGGCGTTCGACAACCCCTTCTCGCCAGGCTCCGCTCCCTTGTAATGTCCGAGGCGCACGACGACGAGATCATGTGAAGGGATGATGATGGTGTACTGTCCTCCCGCTCCCTGCATGGAGTACGCCTCTTTCGGAATCGGGAACGTTCCGTCTCCGTTGATCCAGAAGAAAGCCCCGTAGATAGGCCTTCCGTCCGCCTTCCACGCGGGCGCGAGAGTGCTCACGAATTTGGCATAGCCCTCGGGAAGGATGCGCTCGCCGTTCCACATTCCGTCCTGGAGATAGAGGTTGCCGAGGCGCGCCCAGTCGCGCGCCGAGCCGAACTCGTAGCCCTGCGTCAGAAAGTCGCCGAAGGGATCGGTCTCGAGGACCATGTCGCGGACTCCGATCTTGTCGAAGAGAGCGCGTCGCGGGAACGAGAGGTACTCCTCTCCACGTTTTTCGACGGCGAGGCGAATCAGGTAGTTGGTGAGCACCGGGTCGGAGTTGTGATAGCGGCCCACGGTGTTCGGGGGCCACTGTTGGGGCCGGGTCGCGGCGTAGTGAAACGAGTTGACGCTTCCGGTGTAGACGTAAAGATGATCGGGATACCCGATGGCGGGGTCGTAGTCGGGATCCATAGGCGCTCGGAAGCGCAGTCCGCTCGACATGTGGAGGATGTCCTCGATGCGGATCTTCGCCCGCGGGTCTCCCTCCTCCTGCCACTCGGGAATCGGCGCCGGTTGGTCCAGCTTGTAGACGCCCTGCTGAACGAGGATCCCCATGAGGGTGGCGGTGAGGCTCTTTCCCATCGACCAGCTCTCGAGCGGCGTATGCATCGTGATCCCGTCTCGATAGCGCTCGCCGATGATGCGCCCCTTCCAGGTCACGACGAAGGCGGCGGTCATCCCTTCGGGTGGCTCGAACGCGGCTGCCACGGCGCGCGCGACCTTATCGGCGTCGATCTCCGTGGGAAGCGGCTCGTCGGAAACGACGTCTCCCATCGGCCAGGGCGTGGTGGCGGCGTCCGGAAGCGAGCTGGTGAGCTTTACCGGAGTGAAATGGACGGTATCCTCCCCGATGGGAAGCGTGACGCAGCCCTGATCGCCGTAGTACTTGGCGACGCGGACCACTCCGTTCGGAAGCGTGAGGCGGACTTCCTTTTTTTCATAGTCGATTTTCCGGTCCGTGACCTTGGCCCGCTCCTCATAGGGAGCGGTGAAGTAGCCGATGTTCTCGGCGGCGAAGTCGGGATCGAGACCGGTAATGAAGACCGCCGAGCAGAGGATCTTGGCGAAGCCCGACGTGTTGTGCGCGAGGGGATCACCCGGCGGGAGAACGTACTCCGTCGGAAGCTCGAACGACTTCGCGCGCGCGATGAGCTCCTCACGCGTCGAGGGAACGGCGTCGGCTCGGGCGCCGGCGCGGCCGGGCGCGGGGGCGGCTGCGCCGCCACCTCCGTTTTGGCAGCCGGGAACGCCGAGCGTCAGCAGAAGGAGCGAGATTGGGCCGGGGGCTAGTTTCATCGGGGACCTCCGGGGAGATTGTATTTGAGGACGGCCGCTCAAATCGAGTACCGTCTCGGCCATGTCGATCGCCACGGGGTTTTTCTTCCATTGCTTCTGACCGCGCCCACGGTGGCGACCGAGAACGTCATCCTCGTGACCCTCGACGGGACCCGGACGCAGGAAATCTTCAACGGTATGGACGGCTCCATCGTGGAACGGTGGGATACCGTCCAGTCTCTCGCGCCTTATCGAGGAAGAACGACCCTCGTCGTCACCACCGACCATGGTCGCGGAAATGCACCGCGGGACTGGGTCGATCACGATGCCGGCATCGAGGGGAGCGAGAATATCTGGATCGCGGTCATCGGTCCCGATACGCCGGCTCGAGGCGAGGCGGGTCCGAGTCCGGACGCCACTCAGAGCGAGATCGCGGCGACGATTCTACGTCTGCTCGGTCTCGACTACCGGGAGTTCAACCCGCACGCGGGACCACCCATCGACGCCGTCTTCGGGAGGTAGTGTCTCAGGGAAGCTTGACCGGCTTGAGCGAAGTGAAGACCTCGTCGGAGAGGGTATCGGTCACGATGATGTTCTCGAAGTTGATCGTCTCGTTGTTCCCCGTGCGCTCGGTCGCGAGGAGAATGCCCCCGAAGCGTTGCCAGTTCGACCAGCGGTAGTCGCCTTCGAATCCGCCCTGGAGCTTGAACTGCCAGCGATCCATGAGGTGGGAGTTCCGGTTTATGTAAGCGGTGAACTGATCGCCGGGAGTGAAGCCTACGTTGTCGAAGGTCAGGTGCAGCTTGTCGTACACCACGCCTCCCACCGTCTCTTCTCCCGCGTAAGTCAGTACGACACCGGGATCGCGAAGCTTGTACGGCATGAGAAGCCAGTACGTTTCCCCGGCCCACATCCGCGAAGCGCGAGTCAGGTACTCCGAGAGCTCCGCCCCTTCGAGAGGGCGACCGTCGAGCGCCGCGTTTCCCTGGCGGGTCTTGAGGTTCATCACGACCACGAAGGGCACCCCGGCGTCGTTCGTAGCCTCGAGCCGGTACCGTCCGTCATACCGATCCCAGGTGATCTCGAGGCTCTTCCCCTTTCTCAGAAAGGTGAAGTGGATGAACCGTGCGTGGTCCCAGCGGTCGCGGCCGCCGAGCGCTTCCATCACCTGGTCGGCGATCTTCTGAGCCTGTTCGTCCGCGGCGTTTACCCGCGGCGGTACGAAGAGAGGTGCGAGAAGCAGGATCGAGGCAATCCAGCGAGTCATGCGCGTCATGATATCAAGCACCTGGGTCTTGCGAAACCCTCAAACGGGGAGCTATTCTGCTGTACCCGAAGAAACTGACCCATGGTGGAAAAAGGCGAGATCACGCGTCTTCTCCAGGCTTACGCCGGAGGCGACCGCGACGCGTTCGACGAGCTCGTCCCCATGATCTACGACGAGCTGAAGCGAATCGCCCGGGGACACCTTCGCCGCACCCAGCGAGGCGCGACCCTCGACACCACCGGTCTCGTTCACGAGGCCTATCTCAAGCTTGCTGGACAGAAGGGAATGCGCGTCGAAGACCGCGGACACTTCCTCGCGATTGCCGCTCGCGCCATGCGGCAGATCATCGTCAGCCGCGCCCGCGCCCGTTTCGCGGACAAGCGCGGCGGGGGAGGCATTGCCGTGACTCTGGACGAAGAACGGGTCGCGGGCGACGAACAGGCCGTCTGGCTTCTCGATCTCGACCGGGCACTGGAGGCGCTGAAGGAGCGCGACGAGAATCTCTCGCGCACCGTCGAGTGCAGGGTGTTCGCGGGTTTGAGCGAAGAGGAGACGGCGCAGGCGCTCGGCGTTTCTCTCCGAACGGCGCAGCGCAACTGGATGAAGGCGAGGGCCTGGATCCGCGCCCAGCTCTCGGCCGACGTCGAGGGCGGGTTACCGTGACCGTCCCCCCGGATGCCGCTTGACACCGGGAGGAGAAGGGATACAGTAGCTACCGGGGTTTTGGGTTTTCGGGGGGTTTTGGGGTGGCTACTACTCTTGCGCCGGCGGACAAGCGCATCTTTCCGCGTGTACGACCGAGGAGTATCGTTTCGGCCGCGTTGTATCAGGGCGCGTTGATCCCGCCCGCCTTCGGAATCGTCAGCGATATCTGCGAGAACGGGGCCTGTTTCCATTCGGATCGAATCCTCGCCCGCGGACAAAGGCTGCAGTTCCGAATCCAGTTCGCGGCGCAACCGGAGCTTTTCGAAGCTCATGGACGCGTTCGCTGGATCCGTCTCGCGATCCATGGGGAGAACGGGGTCAAGGGTGGAGCTCTCACTGGAGTCGAGTTCTTTCTTCCCTCGACCCACGCCATGCATCAACTCCGCCGCCTGCTGATATCGCCCGACTTCGAGGCCGCGGAGGGCGGGAGCCCGCAATTCGAAGAGTTCCTGGAGACCCTTCAACCTTTTCTGACCCGCCTCGGCGCTCTCCTCGAAGAGCCTCCCAGAACGGGCGCTCGCGCCCGTACGGTCAAGACGATCGGCGGGAGCGCTTCCAGTAGAAGTAAACGGGAATCCCCGCCGCGATGAGAGCGCCTCCGATGGCGGCGTTTCTCGGATTGGATTGAATCGAGCTCGCCACGGTGGCGATCGCGACGGTGACGAAGAGCGCGGGCGTAACCGGGTAGCCCCAGACAAAGGCAGTACTCCCCGATGGCGCCATACCTTGCCTGCGGTAGAAGAACAGGGTCGCTACCGTGAGGCCGAAGAAGATCCAGTCCCCGAAAACGACATAGTCCAGCAGTTGGCCGTACGTGCCGCTCGAAGTGAGCAGGATCGCCCAGACCGCCTGGACGGCGATTGCACCCGACGGGGTGCGGTATCGAGGGTGGAGCCGCGCCGCGCTCTCGAAGAAGACGCCGTCGTCCGCCATCGCCTGATAGATGCGTGGTCCGGCGAGGATGACGAGGCTCAGGAATCCGAAGGTGGAGCACATGATGCCAAACGCGATGAGCTGCCCGCCGAAGTAGCCGAGGACGGCGGTCATGGTGTCCGCCGCCGGCGCCATGCTGGCGGCGAGCCCGGAGACGCCGAGGGCATTGAGGTAGGCGACGTTCGCCAGCATGTAGAACACCACGACGGTGGTCACACCGAGGATGAGGGCGCGCGGGAGATTTCTTTCGGGGCTCGCGATCTCGCCCGCCACGTGATTCGAATGCTGCCATCCGCCGTAGGTGAAGAGCACGGGAATGAGGGCGGCGCCGATGGCGCGCAAGCTGGGGCTTCCCAGAGCGACTCCTGCCGGAAGTCCCGTCGCCGCCGGTAAGAGCGAAGCCGCGGATCCGGAAGCGGCGACGAGTCCGGCCACGATCAGCACCGCGAGAGCGGCGAGGCGGAGAACGGTAAAGATGTTGATGGTGATCGCTCCCGGGCGGATGCCGAAGTAATTGATGACGTGGAGCACCACGAGAGCCGCGATCGCGACGGGTCGAATGAATGCGTCGGGAAGCGAGACGAGACGACAGGCGTATCCGGCGAAGGTGACCCCCACGGCGGCGATGCCACCGCTGTTCACGACGACGAGATAGGTCCATCCGTAGAGAAACGCCGGGAGGGGACCGAAAATCTCCCGCAGGTAGACGTAGCTTCCTCCCGCTTGCGGCCTGCGGGCCCCGAGCTCCCCGAAACACATCGCCCCGATGAGGGCCACTGCTCCGCCCAGGCCCCAGACGAACAGCGTCCAGGGCGCCGACCCGGTCCTCTGGGCGACAATCGTGGGATTGAGGAAAATTCCGGCCCCGATGATGCCGCCGATGACGAGCATCATGCCGTCGAACAGGCCGAGGCTCCGGGCATAGGTTGTTCTCTCCACGCAGCCGGCATCTTATTCCCTTTGTATCCATAATTTACAAAGTTTTACCCCTCTCCGTGGCCGGTGAAATAAATCCTCGCTCCGGCTCGTCTATCTCTATGAGCAGGGGTACTCCGGAAAGGGAGAGGCCGCACGTGAAACGACGCGGACGCGTTATGCTGGCTCGTCGATGGATGAGGATTCCCGAGATCTCGCGCGCTTCCTCGATGGCGACGAACGGGCCTTCGAGAACCTGGTTACCCGCTACGAGGCTCGGGTGAGAAATCTCGCGTCGGCGATGCTCCGGGATCGGGCGCTGGCGGAAGACGTGGCGCAAGAGACGTTCCTGGCCGCCTATCGGAAGGCGAGGACGTTTCGCGGCGAAGGAACGGTTCGCGGGTGGCTCTTTCGTATCGCCGCCCACCGGGCGCAGGACGAGCTCCGGCGTCGCACGCGCCGCGGAGAGGTGGAGCTGGATGGGGCGCGCGAGTCGGGAGCCGAAGCGGCCTTCGAGACGGGGCTCGCGCTGTCGAAGGCGCTGTCGAAGGTGAGACCCGAATATCGGACGGTCATGATTTTGAGGGAAGTCGAGGGGCTGAGCTACCAGGAGATCGCGCAAGCGCTCGACTGGCCGATAGGCACGGTGGAGACGCGCATCCACCGCGCGCGAATGGAGCTCAGGGCTCTCTTGCAGGATGCGAGGTCTCGCGAGGCTTCCAAGTCCCAAAAAGGGACCGCGGACGTCGACAACGTCGAGGAGGGAGCGCATGGATTGCCTCAAGGATGAGTCGAAGATCTCCGCCTGGCTCGACGGCGAGCTTTCCGAAGGCGAAGCTTCGGACGTCGAGCGCCACCTCTCGCGCTGCTCGAGCTGCAGGGCCCTCGCCGACTCGCTCGATGAAACGAGCCGCTCGCTGGCTCGCATCCAGCGAGACGAGATCGCCGCCGATCCCGGCTTTCTCGCGCGGTTTCGCGTCCGGCGGGACGAGCTGTCGGTCGCACCCTGGTGGACCTGGCGCGAGCTCGCTTTGAGACTCCTGCCGCTCGCCGCCCTCGTTCTCGTCGCGGCGCTGCTGAGTGTCCTCTTCTCTTCGAGCGACGAGCGCAACCTCGAAGCGCTCGAGCTGGAAGCACTGGGAACCGATACCGCGTTCAGCGCGACCAGCGCGGGCGAGCCGGTGTTGAGCATCGCCCTCGAGCCCTTTCCTCCGGAGCGGTGACATGGAATCGAAGAAGAAGTGGGTCGGGATCACGTTGGCAGCGGTTCTTTTACTCGGGATCGGTGTCGGGGTTCTCGTCGATCGTTTCCTGCTCCTTGCTACGGTGGAGTCTGCGACCAACGTCGACTCCGGTTCCGAGGGAAACCACGAGGATCACGCGAAACGGTTCCGCGCCCGCCTCCGACAAGAGCTCGACCTCACCGACGGCCAGACGGCGCAGCTCGACCAGGTGCTCGAGAAGAACCACGAGACCGCGGTACGGTTCTGGCAGGACTCGCGGACTCGGTTCGACGAGCTTCGCATGAGCTTTCGCGAGGATATCCGCAGTCTGCTAAATCCCGAGCAACGAGGGAAGTTCGACGAAATGCTGGCGAAGCACGACAAGGAGCGCCAGGAGAGGTCCCAGGAAAGCTCGAAGACCCAGGAAGACAAATCCCGCGAGGGCGGCGACGCTCGCTGAGCCTGAGTCCGCCCACCGGCGTCCCCCGCCTCCCCCGGCTCTGCAACACACCCCTCGCCGTCAAAGCCTCCTTGTATAATAAAAGGTTGTTCACCCCGCCTCGACACGGGAAGAGGCGTCGAGAGATCATGTAGAGCATGAGGAACGGAAGACAAGATGAGCGCGAATTCGATCGGAACCGAGAACAACCCCCTGAGAGTGGCCATCGTGGGAGCGGGACCCACGGGCTTTTATGCGGCCGAGCACCTGTTCAAGCGCAAGGACGTCGTCGTGGAAGTCGACCTCTTCGATCGCTTGCCGACTCCCTTCGGTCTCGTCCGCGGCGGCGTCGCTCCCGACCATCAGAAGATCAAGTCGGTCACCAAGGCATACGACCGGATCGCGACGAACCCGCGGTTCCGGTACTTCGGTAACGTCGAGTTCGGCACTGACGTCACTCTCGACGACCTGAAACGGTGTTACCACCAGATCGTCTTCACCGTAGGGGCGCAGATCGATCGCACCATGGACATTCCCGGAGAAAACCTGGACGGGAGCCACGCGGCCACCGAGTTCGTCGCCTGGTACAACGGCCACCCCGACTATCGGGACCGGAAGTTCGACCTCTCGCAGGAGGCGGTCGCGGTGGTGGGGGTTGGAAACGTGGCGGTCGACGTCTGCCGCATCCTCTGCCGCACCAAGGAGGAGCTCGAGAAGACGGACATCGCCGATTACGCGCTCGAAGCGCTCGCCGCCTCCAAGGTGAGAACCGTTTACATGCTCGGCCGACGAGGGCCCGCCCAGGCGGCGTTCAGCAATCCCGAGATCAAAGAGCTCGGGGAGATGGAGGACGCCGACATCCGGGTGCCGGAAGAGGAAGCGGAGGTCGACGAGGTAACACGCGAGTTCATGAAAGCCAACCCGGATCCCTCTACCGACCGCAAGCTCGAGATCCTGCAGCAGTACGCGCGGGAGAAGCGTTCGGGAAAGTCGAAGGTCCTGATCCTGCGGTTTTGCGTTTCTCCCGTCGAGCTCATCGCCGGGAAGGACGGCAGCATAGGCGCGGTCAAGCTGGTGAAAAACGAGCTCTATCTGGACAAGCGAGGATCGATTCGCCCGCGACCGACGGACAAGTTCGAGGAGATCGCGGTCGGCCTCGTTTTTCGCTCCGTGGGCTACCGCGGCGTCGCCCTCCCCGGAGTTCCTTTTCGAGAGGACTGGGGCGTCATCCCCCACGAGAAGGGCCGAGTGCTCGATTCGCCCGATGGAAAACCGGTGGTCGGTCTATACTGCGGCGGTTGGATCAAGCGCGGCCCCACCGGGGTCATCGGTACCAACAAGCCCGATGCACTGGAGACGGTGGAGTGCATGATGGAGGATCTGAGCCGGGGGATTCACCTCGATCCGGAGTCGCCCGAGGTCTCGGCGGCCCTGAGCTCGGTTCGCAGCTGCAAACCGAGCTTCGTTTCCTACGACGATTGGAAGAAGCTCGACGCGCTCGAGGTGGAACGTGCGAAGAACACGGAGCGTCCTCGGCTCAAGTTCACCTCGGTCGAGGAGATGCTGGCAGCGCTCAAGGGATCCTGAGCGCCAAAAAAGGATTCCGAATGGCGCGGTATCGCCGGAGCATGGAGCGGGGGCCCCATCGGAATGCGCCCCCGTGGCTCCGGGTGCTTCTCTGCTCCTCGCTCTCCTCCTCGCACTGGCCTTCTGCTCTCGGCGGGAGAAGACCGCTACCCGGTTCGCCGAGCTCGTCGAGACGCTCTCGGAGAAGGGCGGGTACTTCGACACCGACAACCTCATTTCCAATGAGTCGGCCTACGTCCAGGTCGTTCCCGAGCTCACCCCCGTCGGCGGCGTCTACATCGGCGTCGGTCCGGAGCAGAACTTCCACTACATCGGACGCCTTCGTCCGAAGTGGGCGTTCATCGTGGATGTTCGACGGGACAACATGCTGCACCATCTCCTGCTGAACGCCATCCTAGTCAAAGCAAAGACGCCGTACGAATACCTGTGCTGGCTCTTCTCCCGAAGATGCGAGGAGACCGTCGCTCCCGGCGCGCCATTCCAAGACGTGGTGGCGGCGTTCGAGCGCTCCGGGCGCGACGAGAAGCTCTTCGAGCGGAATTTCGCCGCGCTGATGAAACACGTTCACGAGAACCTGCGCGTACCCCTCGAGGAGAGGGACGAGAAGGTGATGGAGTTCATCTATCACTCTTTCTTCGACGAGCAGCTCGACCTTCGGTTCAAGAGCCTCGGGCGGCCTCCCATGCCCTACCATCCTTCGTACCGGGGGCTCCTCCTCGCCCAGGGTGTCGACGACAGACCGGCCCACTTCCTCTCACGCCCCGACGACTATGACTACGTACGCAAGCTCGCCGTGGACGGTCACCTGATCCCGGTGGTGGGCGACTTCGCCGGGCCGCATGCCCTGCGCGCGGTGGGAGACTTCGCTCGAGAACAGGGGGAGAAAGTCACGGCGTTCTACGTCTCGAACGTCGAGTTCTATCTCATGCGAAACGGACTCGTTTCCCACCTACGTCGAGAACGTTCGCTCTCTGCCGAGATCCGAATCGAGCCAGTTCATCCGAGCCTATTTCAGCTACGGCTATCCTCACCCGGCGGCTCTGCCCGGTCTGCGAAGCACGCTCGTTGCGCCAGAAGATGGACCGTTTCTTCCAGCTCTACGACAAGGGGTCCTACGCGAGCTTCTGGGACGTCGCCACTCTGGACTACGAGCGATGACCGAGCTCGAATGGCGGCGCATCCGAGTCGATTGGGAGGAGCTCGAGGAAGCTTTCGCCGACAGCTCGACCGATCACCGGTACTATTTCGACCGGGAGACGGGCGCGGTCCACTTTTTCTCTTCCTATCTGGACAATGACGAGGAGGAGGAAGACGAGCGAGCGATCACCTCGGAAAAGCGCTACGTGCTCATTCCCCACACGAAGAGACTCGTGCCCTTCCACGAGCTGCGCGAGTTCGTAGCGACCCTCGAGCGCGAGCCCGATCGTCGCGCGCTGGAGTCGACCCTGCGAGCGCCCGAAGGGTACTTTCGGTTCGAGGACGCCGTCGCCGGACTCCCCCTCGTCCAGTCCGCGTGGAGACGGTTCTGCCAGGAGCGCATGTTCGCCCGAATCAAGAACTGGCTCGCCGACGTCTCGGTGGAGCCTCTCGATTGAGAGTCTAGGAGCGAGCGATCTCCGCGAGCGCCCACTGGATCTCACCGCGCACGTCCGGCTCCTGCTCGACGGCGAGCCGCATCGCCAGCGGCGCTCGGGCTTCGCCGTTTCCGATGGCGCCCAGGGCCCAGGCGGCGTGGCCGCGCACCAGGGGCTCGTCGTGGGACAGGGCTTTCGAGAGCGCGGGAATGGTGCCGGGATCACGGGCGTTGCCGAGAGCGACCGCCACGTTCCGGAGAAAGCCGGCGTATCGCGCCCGGCGCATCGCGCTCGTCCGGGTCGCGTCGAGGAAGCGCTCGCGACTCATCCCGAGCATTGCGACGAGATCCATGGAGGCGAGGGGCTCGCGGGGAAAAAAAGCGCTCTCCTCGCTCTTCACCGCGAAACGATTCCAGGGACATGCGTCCTGGCAGTCGTCGCAGCCGTAGATGCGGTTTCCGATGAGCGGGCGGAGCGCCCGGGGTATGGGACCACGGAGCTCGATGGTCAAGTAGGAAATGCACAGGCGGCTGTCGACGACGTAGGGCTCGACGATGGCGCCAGTAGGGCAGGCGGAGATGCACCGGGTGCAGCTCCCGCAATGATCGCGGGCTGGCTCGGCGCCGTCGAGAGCCAGCGGAACGAGGATCTCGCCCAGGAAGAACCAGGAGCTTCCCTCGGAGGAGAGAAGATTCGAATGCTTGCCGAGCCAGCCGAGCCCGGCGGAGACGGCATAGGCCTTCTCGAGCAGGGGGCCGGTGTCGACGTAGATCCTCGTTTCGACGCTCGCCTGGGTCTCGATGAACGACGCCACCTCGCGGAGCTTTCTCTCGACGACGACGTGGTAGTCCACGCCTCGCGCGTAGGTCGAGATGGTCCCCGTTCCCCGAGGGCCGTGAACCGGTGGACCCTGATAATAGTTGAGCGCGCAGCAAACGAGGGAGAGCGCTCCCGGAAGGCTCTTGCTCGCGTCGGTGCGGCGCTCCGATTGTCGGGACATCCAGGCCATATCGCCCTGAAAATTCCGGGCGAGCCACTCTTCGAGATGAGGGCTCGATTCGGGGATACGAGCGGGAGCGAAGCCGACGCGATCGAAGCCCACGGCTCGGGCTTTGTCGGCGATGGCCGCGCTCAACGAGCTCGGGGACTCTCGTCCCGTTCCGGGAGGCTCGGGATCCTGCATGGGTGAAGTACCGGCCGGGGTAGAATAGCGACTCCGTGGCGGACGGGCAATCCCGGCGCTTCGAAAGAGAGAGAACGTTTGGAGACGCTCGATTCGGTGATCGCGACCCTCAACAATCTGGGCGTTGGCGCCCTCGACAAGATCGAGGCCGATCTCGGCTCGGTTCGGAAAGAGCTCGAGCGGCGCAATCTCGGCGAGCTCGTCGACAAGCTCGACACGTGCCAGAAAGCGCTTTCGCGCGGCGATCTCGTGGAGTTTCGTCGGCTGCGGGAGACGATCGTGAGCCGGCTCGGACACCTGCGCTCGAAAATAGACTGATCGCGCGGAGCTTTGACACCTCTTCCCGGCTCCTGTACTATTTCTCGCGCCCCATCGGCGCCGTGACGGCGCCTCGAACCCAAGGAAGCTCTCATGGCAGTACAGCTCCCCAATCGGGCCGGATCGCTGTCGCTCCGAGCGAATCCTCCACGTGGGGCGGGCCCTTCTGCGGGAGAGCTCCTGCGGGGAGGCAAGCTCTGCCACCCGCTTCTCGAGCGATTGAACCGCGGGCGAGAATCAGTCGGCCTTCGAGTTTCTTGCCCGTGAGACCTCTCTCGACGTTCTGAACGACTGCGTCCGGAGGATTCCGGACCAGCAGGTCACCGAGTTCCTGGTGGAGCAGCTGTTCTTGAAGGCCGCGCTCCTGTCGTCCGAAGCCTTTACCGGCATGGAGGTGATTCGCCAGGAGCTCAAGTCGTTCGCCGAGAGAGCGAGGAGCGAGGATCCCCTGGTGGCGCGCTCGCATTACGATCGGCAGGTGGAAAAGCTCGGCCAGAACGTCTTCGCCCTGGGCCGCCGCATCCATCAACTCGAGCAGTTCATGACGAGCTGCCCTTTGACCGGAAGCGGCGAGCAGCTCCGGGGGCGCTACGGGCAGAGAGTCCGGGACCTCGCCGGGGACGTGCGCTTCATGAGGCAGGAGCTCGCCCGATGGGTTCGCCGCTTCGTTCCGCTCAAGCCGCGGAGTGGTGACCGCGACGGGGGAGTGGATCGCGAGTTTCTCGCGGGTCGCATCGACGCGGTGGTCGACGAGCTCGGGCTTCGCATCCGGGAGATTCACGAGACACTCTCGGCGTCGATCTTCGAGCAACTGGTCGTCTTCGATCCCTCGCTCACCCGCCAGCGGCTGTTTCGACGCGATCTCGAGAACGTCCTCGATATCGGGCAGCTGCTCGACGTTCTTTCGAACCTCTTCGGTCGGGTCAAGGAATTCGACGAGGGCCGGCGCCCGGACCAGCTCCTTCGGGTGAAAACACTACTTTCTGACTTCAGGCCGGAGCAGTTTCTCTCGTTCTCGGGCGTGAGGGAGTCGGACCAGGTCTTGTTTCTCCGGTCGATCGAGGACCTGCTACGCTACCAGCCCGAATCGGCGGATACGGGAAACCGTGAAGACCCGATCAAGGTCTTTTTGCTTTTGACGGGCGATCTCATCGCGAGCCTCCGACGTCAGCAACGCTCGCGAGATCAGCCCGCCTGAGCCCGGGAGGACTCGACCGAGATGTACGATGAAGCCAGCGAGCACTATCGAACCGTCTTGAAGCAAATCGAGGAGGCCGGCCTCCACAAGAGCGAACGGGTCATCCGCTCGCCCCAGGGGGCCCGTATCCAGGTTCAGTCCGGGGAGGTGCTGAATTTCTGCGCCAACAACTACCTCGGACTCTCGAGCGAGCCCGAGGTGTTGAAGGCCGCACACGAGGGCCTCGATGCGCGGGGCTTCGGTCTATCGTCCGTTCGTTTCATCTGCGGAACTCAGGACATCCACAAGGAGCTCGAGAGCAAGATCGCACGTTTTCTCGGGACCGACGACGCCATCCTTTACAGCTCCTGCTTCGACGCGAACGGCGGGCTGTTCGAGACCATCCTCTCGGAAGAAGACGCCATCATCAGCGATGCCCTGAATCATGCCAGCATCATCGACGGCGTCCGGCTTTCGAAAGCGAAGCGCTTTCGGTATCAGAATCGAGACCTCGAGGACCTCGAGCGACAGCTCCAGGATGCCCGCTCCTGCCGGCTGCGGCTCGTCGCCACCGACGGAGTCTTCAGCATGGACGGCACCTACGCTCCTCTTCCGGAGATCTGCGATCTCGCCGAGCGCTACCAGGCGATGGTCATGGTGGACGACTCCCACGCCACCGGGTTCGTGGGAGAGACCGGCCGGGGGACTCCCGAGCTGTTCGGGGTTCGCGACCGCGTCGATATCGTCACGTCGACTCTCGGCAAGGCGCTCGGAGGCGCCGCGGGCGGATTCACGTCGGGGCGGCGCGAGATCATCGATCTTCTGAGGCAGCGATCCCGCCCCTATCTGTTCTCGAACTCCCTCGCCCCTGTCATCGTCGCCGCCGCCAACCGGGTGCTCGACATGCTCGAGACGACGTCGGACCACCGGAAGCGGCTGATGGAGAATACCAAGCGGTTCCGAAGCGAAATGAAGCAGAGGGGCTTCGACATCGTGGAAGGGACTCATCCCATCGTCCCGGTGATGCTCGGCGACGCGCGACTCGCCCAGGGCATGGCCCGGGACCTTCTCGATCGCGGGATCTACGTGGTCGGGTTCAGCTTTCCCGTCGTGCCCGAGGGCAAGGCGCGCATTCGAGTACAGCTCTCCGCAGCTCATAGCCCGGAGCAGGTGGGGCAGGCGATCGAGGCCTTCACCGAGGTGGGGAAGAAGCGCGGAGTGATCTGAGCAGGAACAGGCCAGACCGACGGAGCAGCTCGCGTTGGCGCACACCGGCCTCGTGCCCGGGTCCTGGATCCCCCTCGCGGTCGTTGTCCTGTGCCGAGGACAAACCCGTCGATTGGACCACGACCGCCCGACCTTCACCGATTGACAGACGAATGAGAGCGGGACGAGCATCCGCGCTCGAACACGGCAGGGTGCTGAAGAGTCAGCACACAGGGGAATGGCCCGACGACACGAGAATCCGTGGGGGGCCACGGATTCAATGTACTAGAGACATGATTGAACCATCACTTCGAGAGGAGCTGCGGCCCTTCGGGCGAAGGTTCGCCTGGGCGGGTGTCTACTTCTCGGTCGTGATCGCTCTCGGCACGTTGGCTTTTCGTTTGGTCGAGAGATGGAGCTGGTTCGATGCGTTCTACATGTCGGTCACCACCGTGAGCTCGGTCGGGTTCATGGAAGTCCACCCGCTCTCCGATGCCGGTCGGTCCTTGGCGATGATCCTCATCGGTTTCGGAATGACCGGCCTCGGTATCTGGTGGGGTCTCACCACTGCCCTAATCGTTGAGCTCGATCTCGGCGGTTGGCTGAGGAGGCGTCGAACTATGGAAAATGTCTCGCGGATGAACAATCACTACATCGTTTGCGGCGGCGGGCGTATGGGGCGAGTGGTAATGGACGAGATGCGTCGCTCGGGGAGACGCTTCGTTCTTCTGGAGAACCGGCCGGAACGCGCCGCGCATTTTCTCCATGAGCATCCCGATCTCTCCCTTATCGAGGCGGACGCCACGCTCGAGGCAACTCTCGAAGCGGCGGGAATCCAGAGAGCCGCAGGACTTGCCGCCTGCCTCGCGAACGACGCCGACAATCTCCTTCTTTGCCTGACGGCGCAAGGTCTCCGTGCCGACCTCACCATCGTCGCCCGTGCCTATAACGAGGAGTCTCTCGACAAGCTTCGTCGGGCGGGGGCCGATCACGTGATCTCTCCCAACATAACGAGCGGAGTGCGAATGGCGTCGATGCTTCTACGCCCTTCGGTCGTGAGCTTCCTCGACGCCGCGTTGACGGGACCCGACGACGTCACGCTGCACCTCGAAGAAGCGCAGATCGAGCCCGACTCCGAGCTTGCTGGATCCACGCTGCTTCAGGCGAGGCTTCCGCAACGAACGGGTCTCATCGTGCTCGCCCTGCGGAAGGGGGGTAAGATAGGAAAAGCCATCTACAATCCCGGTCCCGACACCGGGCTCGCCGTGGGCGACGTTCTCATCGTCCTCGGCCGGATTGAGCAAATCGAGAGCTTGCGCGGCTACGTTTGCCAATCCCCGCGCTAGGCCGCGGCATGCTGCCGCCCCGTTTGAAGAAAAAAAGGCCCCCGCGAGCGGGGGCCCGACCTTTCGGTCTCGTTCTGCGGATTACTTGACCTCGGTGAACTCCGCGTCGACGACGTCCTCGTCCGGGTTCGAAGACGGCGGCGCCGAGCCGGGCTCTCCGCCCGAGGGTGGCGAGGCTGACGCCTGCTTGTAGAGCTCTTCACCCATGCGGTGCGAGGCCTTGGTCAACTTCTCGACGGTTTCCTTGACCCGGTCGAGCGCGACTGCCTCTCGCGTCTCCTCGAGAACCTTCTTCGCGTCCTCGAGGGCGCTCTCGACCTCTCCTATCACCGAGGAGTCGAGCTTGGCGCGGTTTTCCTGCAGCGTTCGCTCGGTCGAGAAGACGGCGTTGTCGAGCTGATTGCGCGCCTCGACTTCCTCGCGCTTCTTCCGGTCTTCGTCGCGGTTCTTCTCGCCTTCCTTGACCATTCGATCGACGTCGGCCTGGCTCAATCCGCTCGAGCTGGTGATGGTGATGGCCTGCTCTTTGCCGGTGGCCAGGTCCTTGGCGGAGACGTTCACGATGCCGTTGGCATCGATGTCGAACGTGACCTCGATCTGGGGAACGCCTCGCGGAGCCGGCGGAATTCCCACCAGCTGGAACTGCCCGAGGGTTCGGTTGTCCCGCGACATTTCCCGCTCACCCTGGAGCACGTGCACCCCCACGCTCGTCTGATTGTCCGCGGCGGTGGAGAACACCTCGCTCTTGCGGACCGGGATGGTGGTGTTGCGATCGATGAGCCTGGTAAAGACACCTCCCAGGGTCTCGATCCCGAGAGACAGCGGAGTCACGTCGAGAAGCAGGACGTCTTTCACGTCGCCCTGGAGCACTCCTGCCTGGATGGCGGCGCCGATGGCGACGACCTCGTCGGGGTTGACTCCCTTGTGAGGCTCGCGACCGAACAGCTCCTTCACCATCTCCTGGACCTTGGGGATCCGGGTCGAGCCGCCGACGAGAACCACTTCGTCGATGTCCTTCGCCTCGACTCCGGCGTCCTTGAGGGCGTTCCGGCAGGGCTCGAGCGTCCTTTCGATGAAATCCGCGACGAGCTGCTCGAACTGAGAGCGGGTGAGCTTCAGCTGCAGGTGCTTGGGGCCCGACGAATCGGCGGTGACGAAGGGGAGGTGAATCTCACTCTCGAGCGACGTCGACAACTCGATCTTGGCCCTCTCCGCAGCTTCCTTGAGGCGCTGGAGCGCCATTTTGTCGTTGGAGAGATCGATCCCCTGGTCCTTCTTGAACTCCTTGATCATCCAGTCGATGATCCGTTTGTCGAGATCGTCGCCTCCGAGATGGGTATCGCCGTTCGTGGCCTTCACCTCGATGACGCCGTCTCCGACCTCGAGGACGGAGATATCGAACGTACCGCCACCGAAGTCGTACACGGCGATGGTCTCTTCTTTCTTCTTGTCGAGGCCGTAAGCGAGTGCCGCCGCCGTGGGCTCGTTGATGATGCGAAGAACGTTGAGCCCCGCGATGGCGCCCGCGTCCTTGGTTGCCT
Source organism: uncultured Acidobacteriota bacterium (assembly GCA_963815675.1). GTDB lineage: Bacteria > Acidobacteriota > Vicinamibacteria > Marinacidobacterales > SMYC01 > CAWFHP01. The sequence continues at coordinate 509,316 of CAWFHP010000004.1, forward strand.
GGCGCTGCGAGTCGTTGAAGTAGGCGGGAACGGTAATCACCGCGTCGGTGACCTTCTCACCCAGATAATCCTCGGCCGCCTGTTTCAGCTTTCCGAGCACCAACGCCGAGATTTCCGGCGGGGAATGCATCTTGCCTCCCGCCTTCACTCGGACGTCGCCGCCAGGTCCCGCGCTTACCGCGTAGGGGACCATCGCGATCTCGTCCTTCACTTCGTCGAACTTCCGTCCCATGAACCGTTTGATCGAAGAAACGGTGTTCTCGGGGTTGGTGATCGCCTGGCGGCGAGCCACCTGTCCCACGAGCCGTTGGCCGTCCTTGTTGAAGGCAACGACGCTCGGGGTCACGCGATCCCCTTCCGAGTTGACGAGAACTTTCGGCTCGCCTGCCTCCATGATCGACACGACGGAGTTGGTTGTTCCGAGGTCGATTCCGATTGCTTTAGCCATAGTTCGTCACTCCTTCTATGTAAACTCTTTATTTGCAGTGGCTTGTGTCCAGTCGGCTTCCAAGCTCGCAACGTTAGTATACCCAGCCCGAGTCGAGAAGTCAATGGAAAATTAGCCTGTGGCCATCAAATATCTTGACATACGTAGACGCATATTTTAAACTTCTTCGAGGCCAGAAGGAGGACCGAGGCGATGGATGTCAATCAGTTCACGGAAAAGTCCCAGGAGGCCCTCGGGCGCGCGCAAGCGTTGGCGACACGACGCGGCCATCAGCAGGTCGACGTCGAGCATCTGTTCCTCGCCTTGCTCGAGCAACAAGGCGGTCTGGCGGAGCGGATTCTCAGCGGGCTGGGCGCGAACCCCACCGTATCTGAAAGGAAGGCTCGAACAGGAGCTGGGCAGCGTTCCGAGTGTGGGAGGCCCCGGATCGGGGCAGCTGTATCTCTCTGGCCGGCTGCGGTCGGTCCTCGATGAGGCCAGCTCCGAGGCGGAGAAGCTCAAGGACACGTATCGTGAGCGTGGAGCATCTCCTCCTCGCCATCGCGAGCGACAAGGGCGCGTCGGGGAAATTGCTCGCGGAATCGGGGGCGACGCGGCAGAGACTCCTCGAGGTTCTCAAAGAGGTCCGGGGCTCACAGCGCGTGACGACACAGAATCCCGAGACGACGTACGAGGCGCTCGATCAATATGGTCGCGATCTCACCCGGCTCGCCGAGCAGGGGAAGCTCGATCCGGTGATCGGACGCGACGACGAGATCCGCCGCTCGATCCAGATTCTCTCGCGTCGCACCAAGAACAACCCCGTTCTCATCGGCGAGCCCGGAGTGGGCAAGACCGCCATCGTGGAAGGGCTGGCGCAGCGCATCGTGCGCGGCGACGTTCCCGAGGGGCTCAAGAACAAGCGCATCGTCGCCCTCGACATGGGGGCGCTCATCGCCGGCGCCAAGTACCGCGGCGAGTTCGAGGAAAGACTGAAGGCGGTGTTGAAGGCGGTCTCGGAGTCGGACGGCCAGGTCATTCTGTTCATCGACGAGCTCCACAACGTCGTGGGCGCGGGCAAGGCGGAAGGCGCCATGGACGCGGGAAATCTCCTGAAGCCCATGCTGGCGCGGGGCGAGCTCCATTGCATCGGCGCCACCACTCTCGACGAGTATCGCAAGTACATCGAGAAAGACGCGGCCCTCGAGCGGCGGTTCCAGACCATCGTGGTCGACGAGCCCTCGGTCGAGGATACGGTCTCCATCCTTCGCGGGCTGAAGGAGCGGTACGAGGTTCACCACGGCGTCCGGATCAAGGACGCCGCGCTCGTCGCCGCCGCCGCTCTGTCGAAACGCTACATCTCCGATCGGTTCCTTCCCGACAAGGCCATCGACCTGGTGGACGAGGCGGCTGCTCGGCTGCGCACCGAGATCGACAGCGTTCCCACCGAGCTCGACGAAGTCGACCGGAGAATCATGCAGCTCGAGATCGAGCGCCAGGCGCTGAAGAAGGAAAAGGACAAGGCCTCGAAAGAGCGACTGCAGCAGCTCGAGCGCGAGCTCGCCGATCTCAAGGGCGACGGCGACGCCCTGCGGGTCCAATGGAAGGAAGAAAAAGAGCTGCTGTCATCGGTCCGTAAGCTGCGCGAAGAGATCGAAGAAACGAAGCAGGAGATCGAAAAGGCCGAGCGCGCCTACGAGCTCAACAAGGTCGCGGAGCTCCGTTACGGGCGTCTGCGCGAGCTCGACGCGAAGTTGAAGGAGGCGGAGAAGACGCTCTCCGAAAAGAAGAGCATGCTGCTCAAGGAGGAAGTCGACGACGAGGATATCGCCCAGGTCGTCGCGCGCTGGACGGGGATTCCCGTCTCCAAGCTTCTCGAAGGGGAGATCGGAAAGCTCTTGCAGCTCGGTGACGAGCTCCACCGCCGGGTGATCGGGCAGGACGAGGCGGTAGACGCCGTCGCCGATGCCGTGATGCGGGCGCGTGCCGGAATCCAGGATCCCGACCGGCCCATCGGAAGCTTCATCTTCCTCGGACCCACCGGTGTGGGAAAGACCGAGCTCGCTCGGAGTCTCGCGCAATACCTGTTCAACGACGAACGGGCGCTGGTCCGCATCGACATGAGCGAGTACATGGAGAAGCACGCCGTGGCGCGGCTCATCGGGGCCCCGCCCGGCTACGTCGGCTACGAGGAAGGCGGCCAGCTCACCGAAGCGGTGAGGCGCAAGCCCTTCTCCGTCGTTCTGTTCGACGAGATCGAAAAGGCCCATCCCGATGTCTTCAACCTGCTGCTTCAGATTCTCGACGAGGGTCGTCTCACCGACTCGCACGGGCGCACGGTGGACTTCCGCAATACCGTCCTCATCATGACATCGAACATCGGAAGCTCCGAGATCCTGGCCTTCGAGGGGACGGCGGCGGGCGAGGGCTACGAGCGCATGAAGCAGAAGGTCCTCGGCATGTTGAAGCAGGCGTTCCGGCCCGAGTTTCTGAACCGCGTCGACGAGACCGTGGTGTTCCATGCGCTCGACAGGGAGCAGCTCGTTCGGATCGTCGACATCCAGCTCGAGCGGCTGCGGAGCCGGCTCGCCCAGCGTCACATCGACCTCGAAGTGAGCGATGCCGCGAAAGCGTACCTGGCGGAGGCGGGATACGACCCCGTCTACGGGGCTCGCCCGATCAAGCGGACCATCCAGCGCTCTCTCGAGACCGAGATCGCCAAGCGTTTGCTCAAGGGAGAAATTCTCGACGGACAGAAGCTCCTCGTCGACTTCGATGGCGGGAAGCTGTTGTTTACGAGCGGCGCTCCGGCGAGCGTGGTTGCGAGCTGAGTACCCCTAAAAAAGTTATCCCCGGGAGGCGGTGCGGGGGGCACCTCCCGGGGCTGGCGTCGAGATTGGGGAGCGACGCCAATTTGCGTTCTCGTCCATATGGCAAGCAAGCTGTGTGCCATCTATCACCGAATTAGTAAGTGGCCTATTCTCTGAAGTTATGCCCGTCACTCAGATTCGATTGTCGCGAAAGATTCAAAAATGAAATCCTTTTCACGAATTCGAGCGTTTAATAATGAGATGCAGTCTCCACTCCCAACGTCGTGCCAGCTCGTCTCGCAATCTGTTAGAATCATTGACATACTCGACGAGAGACCGTGGATCCAGGGCCGAGTCATTTTGCTCCGTCTAGAGACGTGCATCCCCCGATACGCTCGTGAACCAGCAAGTCGCCGATGCCTTCAAGAAGCTCTACTTCGGCAAGCGGACCGGCGTTCTCAATTGCGAAGCGGCATCGGCTCGCCGCGCGGTGTATTTCAGCTCCGGGTTCGTCGTGAGCGCCCAATCGAGTCTCACCGAGGACCGTCTGGGCGAGGTGATGATGCGACAAGGTCGCATCACCCGCCAGCAGTTCGACGACGCTTCCCACTTCATCAAGAGCGGATGGCGCCTGGGTGAAATCCTCACCGAGCTGAACCTCATCGCCGAAGAGGAGATTCGAGGCGTTCGTTCGCTTGCAGCTCCTCGACATCGCCTGCACTCAGCTCATCAGTCCCCCGAAGCGCCTCGCGTTCTCACCCCTCGCCAGCGTCGACGCGTTTCTCGAGGCTCCCCTGTCCGTGGCGGACATTCTCATGGAAGCGGCGCGACGGACGCCCGAGGTCGACGACGTCGTCCGGTCTCTCAAACAGGACGGCCGCCGCCTCGGCTTTCCCAAGGATCCGCTGAAGCGTTTCCAGGACGTGAACCTGAAGCCGGAGGAGGCCTTCGTCCTCTCCCGGGTCGACGGGACCCAGACCCCGTCGGACATCTTCAGCGTGAGCCCGCTCTCGGAAGAGATTGACCGCCCGCACTCTCGCGGGCCTCCTGCAAGCCGAGCTCATCGTGCCCGAGGGAGAGCAAGCCGTCGAGGGAGGGGCGAGCGCCGCCGAAGAGAAAGCGCCGCCGCCTTCGGGAAGCTCCGAGCGGGAGGCCGACCGGGACCGGGAGGTCGCGGAGATCGAGCTCTTGTTTCAGGAGTACCAGTTCAAGAATCACTGGGAAGTGCTGGGAGTGGAGCGCGGGGCACCGTTTGAGGAGATTGAGCAGGCCTTCCTGCGAGGAGCCAGACGGTTCCACCCCGATCGATTTCGACGCAACACCGATCCGGAGTTCCAGGAAAAGCTCTCGTACTTGTTTCGCCGGGTCACCGAAGCTCGCGACGTTCTGACGTCGGAAGCCCGCTCCGCATACGAGGAGCTCGCGGAAAAGGAGTCGATGTACGAGGAGTCGAGGCGGAGGTCGTTTCCCTCCTCGGAATCACCCCAAAGCCGCCCCACGGCCGACGCCGCGACGGCGAAATCGCTCTTCCAGCGCGCACAGCACGCATTTCATCAAGGCGACTTCTGGAGTGCGATTCAGCTCTGCCAACAGTCGGTCGACCTCGCTCCGGAGCGAGCCGAGGTCTACCATCTCCTCGGGCTGTCTCTGTCCAAGAATCCCAAGTGGCGCCAGGACGCCGAGAAGTACCTCCGGATCGCGACCAACCTCGATCCCTGGAGGGGAGCGTACTTCGTGTCGTTGGGCAAGCTCTACCAGGATGTGGGACTGCACCTCAGAGCCCAGAAGACCTTCGAGAAAGCGAAAACGGTCGACCCGGCCATCGACGTTCCTGAAGCTCTGAGCACCAGGGAGTCGGCTCAGCCTTCCTTTTCGTACTGCTTCAGTTTGCGCCAGAGGGTGGCGGTCGTGATTCCGAGGCGGCTGGCGGTGTTCTTTCGACTGGAGTTGCATTCGGCCAGAACCTCGAGGATATATTCTTTTTCCAGCTCGGCGAGCGTCAGCGCCCCGCGCCGGGCGCGCTCGATGATCCGATCCTCGCTCCTCTGCGCGTCCTCGAAAGGAAGGTCGTCCATCCCGATGATTCCGTCGCGGTCGAGCGCTGCCGCGCGCTCCATGATGTTCTCGAGCTCCCGCACGTTGCCCCGCCACGGCTGTTTCATCAAGAGCTCCATGGCGCGTGGCGAGATCGCGAGAGGCTGCGAAGCTCCCATGCGATCGGCGATCCGTCTCACGAAGTGCTGCGCCAGGGGAGGAATGTCCTCCCGGCGATCGCGAAGCGAGGGGAGCTTGATGGGGATGACGTTGAGGCGGTAGTACAGATCCTCCCGAAATCCGCCCTCTTTCACGCTCTTTTCCAGGTCCCGGTTGGTGGCGGCGATGATGCGAACGTCGAGGTTGCGGCTGGTGGTCGTACCCACCCGACGCACTTCGCCGTTCTGGAGGAAGCGGAGCATCTTCACCTGTGCCATGGGGGTGAGCTCGCCCACTTCGTCGAGGAAAGCGGTTCCCCCATGCGCCTCTTCGAAGAGGCCTCGCTTGTCGATGTGGGCGCCGGTGAACGAGCCCTTGGAATGTCCGAAGAGCTCGCTCTCCTGGAGGTTCTCGGGAATCGCGCCGCAGTTGACGATCACCAGCGGCTTGTCCTTGCGGGGAGAGAGCGCGTGGAGGGCGCGAGCGGCGAGCTCCTTGCCCGTTCCGCTGTCTCCGGTGATGAGCACCGTCGAGTCGAGGCGGGCCACCTGGTCGATCATCTTCAACACGTCGCTCATCGCGGACGAAGCGCAGACGATGTCCTCGAAGGGATGGCGACCCCGTACCGCCTCCTCCAGGAGGCGCACGCGCTGGGTCAACCCTCGGCGCTCGAGCGCCCGTTGGGAGACGAGGGTCAACTCCTCCGGCTGAAACGGCTTGGTGAGATAGTCGTAAGCTCCCGCTTTGATCGCCTCGACCGCGCCCTCGATGGTGCCGTAGGCGGTCATGACGACCACCTCGGTGTCGGGAAAGAGCTCTTTGCTCTGTTTGAGCACTTCGATCCCATTGATCCCGGTCAGTCGCAGATCGGTCACCACCAGATCGAAGGGCTTTCGCTGGAGCAGCTCGATTGCCTCCTCGCCGCTCTCGGCGGAGGCCACGGAATAGCCCTCACGCCGGAAGGTGATGACCATGGACTCGCGGATCGCTGCCTGGTCGTCCACCACCAGGACCGAAACGCCCGGTGCGCGGGTCACTGCGGCTTCGTCAGCCGTGTATCGAGATCGGTTGGCGCTCATTGGAGCTCACTGGAAACCTGAGGCGAAAGGAGCTACCTCGCCCCTCGTCGCTGGACACGGAAACTTCACCCCCGTGCGCGTCGATGATGCGCTGCACGATGGCGAGGCCGAGACCGGTCCCGTCGGCCTTGGTCGTGTGGAACGGCTCGAAGATTTTCTTCAGATCTTCCTCCCGAATTCCCTTCCCGGTGTCGGAAACGACCACCTCCACCGCTCCATCCTCCGCACCCTGGAGCGCTATCTCGAGCACGCCACCGGAGGACATCGCCTCGACGGCGTTCACCAGGAGGTTCCAGAGCGCCTCCCGCGTCTGGGCGGCGTCGAGGCTAGCGACGGGGAGGTTGGGATCGTAGCGTTTTTCGATTCGAATCTGGCTCTTCCTGCTCCCGAGGGGAAGCTTCTGGCCCAGCAGGAGAAGGAGATCGTCGACCATCTCCACCAGGTTCTGAGGCGTCCGGTGAATGGGACGCGGCCGGGCGAATTTCAGGAAGTCGGCGATGATGCTCTCGAGACGCTCCGCCTCCTCGTGCACCACCTCGAGGAGCCGTCGATCGTCGCCCCTCAAGTCCAGATCTCTCCTGAGAACACCGACAGAGTTGGAGATGGCGCCGAGCGGGTTTCGAATCTCATGGGCGATCTGCGCCGCCAGTTCTCCCACCGCCGCGAGCCGTTCCGATCGAATGAGCTTCTCCTGCGTGCTCTTCAGCTCGTCGTAAGCGCGCCGCGTCTCCTGGAACTGCTCGCGATAACGCCGTTCCGACTCCCTCAAACGCGCGGTTCGCTCGCGAACCTTCCTCTCCAGTGAGCGCTGGTAGTCTTCGTTCTCCGCTTCGAGTCGTTTCTTCTCGCGAAGAAGGGCGTTGCGCTCGCAGGCCCGCTCGACGACCGCCAGGAGAGCCTGCCGGGTCACCGGCTTTCCGATGTAGTCGTAGGCTCCCTGCTTGAGGGCTTCGACCGCGGTCGACAGATTGGGATGGCCGGTCACCATCACCACGCTCAGCTCCCGATCCTGCTCCCGGGCGAAGCTGAGGATCGACATCCCGCTCTCGCGGGGCAGCATGAGGTCGACGAGAGCCGCGTCGAAACACTTCTGGCGCAGGCATTCCTTGGCTTCGTTGAAGCTCGAGGAGGTCGTGACCTCGTAGCCCTCCGCTTCGAGCACGTCGCGGAAGGTGTCGCGGACCGTTTCTTCGTCGTCGACGATCAGAATCGATGGCACGTGCCACTCGGAAGAGCAACGAGCCGTGGATGCGTTTTCCGGCTCGTGGAAACATGGATGAGGCTCAGATACAAGGAGATTAGCATCGGGGAAGCAGGCTTGCAATGGTGGAGTCGCTCCATTCAGTTGGCGCGAGGGTCGTCGGGGACGAGCCGGCGGAGGCGCGCGAGCGTTCTCCAGAACTCGAGCGCCTCGGTAACGTACCGCTCGAGGAGGACGGCCCGCTCCAGGAGGTCGTCGCTTTCGAGAAGCGTTTGTTTCATTACGGGAGCGATATCGACATCGTTCGCGACGCGGTTCACGAGCGCGCCGAAGGAAGCGGTTCCTTCTCGCAGAAAAGCTTCCTCGTCCCGTGGTCTTCCGCGCGCACGCGCGAGCTCCCGCCAGAGCAGCCCGAGTCGGTCCGCGATCGCTCCCGTCGCGGCGCCGGGGCCTGGGGAGCTCTCCGGAGCCGGCTGCAGCGGACGGACGCGGTAGAGCTTGCCCTGGACCTGCTCCTCTCCCTCCGGCGGAAGCAATCGGACCCGCTCGATCCCCCGAAGGAGGATGTGGAAGCGGCCGTCGTCGAGCCGCTCGTGTGCTTCGATTTTCCCCAGAGTGGCGATTTCGTGCACCGGGGGATTCCCGTAGTAGTCGGTTTGCCATCCCGATTGAAGGAGAACGACGACGAGGAGTCGGTCTCCCGCGAGGACGTCGTCGGCCATCTGCAGGTAGCGAGGCTCGAACAAATGGAGCGGAAGCTTTACCGAGGGAAAGAACACGGTCTCGGGAAGGGGGAAAATGGGAACCCGTTTCATGGACCCTCCCTCGCTCGAGCGGCGAGAGTCTGGACGAGAGCGACGACCTCCCGCAAATCGTGAACGAAGAAGTCGGGACGAAGCTCGTCCTCCGGAGACGGCGTGGACGCGGGATAGACGACGAGGCAGGAGCGCACGAAAGCGTTGCTCGCGGTCTCGAGGTCCACCACGGAGTCGCCTACGAAGAGTGTCTCGCTCGCCGAAGCGGACGTTTCCCCGAGCAGGTGAAGCACTCCGGCCGGGTCCGGTTTTTTCCGGGGAAACGAGTCGCCGCCGTAGACCGCCTGAAAGTACCGGGTGAGTCCGAGTCCATCCAGCACGAGGAGGCTTTCCCGAAGCGGCTTGTTCGTCAACACCGCCAGAGCGCATTCCCCGTAGAGAGCCTGAAGGGCGGGCGCGACGCCGGGGTACGCGCGGGTGGTCTCGAGGAGTCGCCGCCGGTAGATGGCGAGGTAGCGCTCTTCGGCCCGGGCGAGCTCGGAGGGTCCGGTCTCGCCGAGGGCCCGTTCGAGGAGCCGGCGGACGCCGTTTCCGATGTAGCCGCGGATGCGCTCGTGGGGAAGAGGCGCGCGGGAGAGGGTCTCGAGGAGCTCGTTCACCGACCGGGCGATGTCCTCGGTCGAGTCGACGAGGGTTCCGTCGAGGTCGAAGATGATGAGCTTCATGGCCCCACGCTCATTCGCCGGTCCGTGTCTTCGCCCGGGGGCCGTGGCGACCCCTTGTGCCTGCGTCCAGTTCGGCCGTCCTGCGATATAATTATAGTAAGGATCATTCAGCAGGCCGCTATGTTAGAGCTCTCACGAAAAAGCGACTACGCGCTTCGGGCAGTCATCTATTTGGCCCGAATCGCGCCCGAACGCTACGGACGCGTGAGCGAGATTGCGAAGGCCAAGGAGATTCCCCAGGCGTTCCTCGCACAGATTCTACCGCTCCTGGCGAATCGCGGCGTCGTCAAGTCCCAACAAGGCGCCCATGGCGGGTACGCGCTCGCCCGTTCGCCCGAAGAGATCACCTTCCTCGATGTCATCGAGAGCGTCGAAGGGCCCCTCCGTCTGAACAAATGCGTCGAGGGACATCACGACGACTGCACCATCCTCGACAGTTGCGAGATGCTCTCCGTATGGGACCAGGCTCAGAGTCAGATGGCGGGCTTTCTCCGAAGCGTGACCATGGCGGACATGCTCAACGCCCCGCACCACTCCCATAAGGTGCCTCAGGGGCCGGTCGCCATCGAGACCGAGTAATTTCTCTCCCCCTTTTTCAGCTTCCCTGTTCGTACTCTTCCGCCCGATGCATATCGAACGGGCCGTGGCTCGGGTTGGGAGTGAAGCCCCTCAGCTCCGTGTGGCACCGGTAGCAGACCGTGACCTCACCCAGTCGATGGTAGAGCGTGAAATCCAGGAGACTCGCCAACGCCAGCACCGCGACGGCTGCGGGCACGTCCCAGATGGCATAGGCGAGGCTCGACAGGAGCACCGTTGCGCTGACCGCGGCGCACCCCAGCTGCTGGGGGAAGTCCTTGCGGGTATAAAGCTGGTGGTTCTCGCACTGCGGACAGCGATCGATCGGTCCCCCGGAGAGGAGCACCTCGCTCGGGCGCGGCGAATCGACGTTTCCGCACTCCACGCATCGTCCGGCGTCGGGAGTGAGCGGGAAAGAATAAACGTTGTACCGGGTGCACTTGCTGCAGAAGTATCCGACCTGCGGACCGTTCATAGAGGATAGCCCGTCAAGACGTGGAGAAACTCCGATACGAGCTCTCCGAAGAGGACGAGCACCAGGGTGACATAGAGGAGCCCGGTCGCGGATTGCGTGGAGCGGATCTTCACCGTCTGCCAGATGAGACCGGCGAGAACGAGCGGCGCGCCGAGCCCCATGAGACTCCGGAACAGGAAAAACAGGCCGCTGGTGGAGAAGATCAAATCGGCGAGCCGGCCGACTCGAAGCGTCGCCCACCCACCGTAGATGAGGGCGGCCGCGACCGCTCCCCAACGCGCGAGAACGGCAGCGGCAAACCAGCGCGCGCCATCCGCGAGAGGTGCGATGGAAAGGCTCGTGTCCACGAGATACCAGTGTCCAAGGACCATGGTCACCGTTACCGCACCGAGGAGAAGCGAGGCGCTCGCGCTTCCGACCACCGCCAGCCAGAAGGGCAGGGAAGAGGAGTCGGAATAGGCGGAAAGGACGATAGCGGCGGCGGAGGCGGCGGCGGCGATGAGGGAGAGGGCTCTCGCGAGTCCGCCCGCGGTGGGCGACAGGCGAGAGGCGAGATACCACCCGAAGGAAACGAGGGCGAGGCCTGCCCAGACGAGGCGACCGGAGAGGCTCGACGAATCCAGGAGCGCCGCGAGGAGGGCAAGGGCCGCGCAAGCCGCGGTACAGAAGCGTACGAATCCTGCCGGCAGCCGATGGGTCAGTCCCAGAATCGCGGTCAGAAAGATGCTCCCCGCCGCCAGGTGAGCCGCGATCGCGGACGTTACCTGGGCGATCACGTTCGGTGCGGCGGAAAACGGCGCTGCGCCGCAGCCTCGACGGACGCGGGAGCGCATCGTGGCGGAAGGAGGAGCGAGACGAGCACGAACGGTACTATATAGTGAATGTGCTCCCGCGGGGCATCGTCACGGTGGCAAACGAGGGTACGAAGAAGAGAAACGTCGAGCGACCCTTCTGAGGATCCCTTCGACAGAACCGCGGTCTCGAGGCTAGCTCAGACCTGGAACGACTCGCCGCAACCGCAGCTGCCGGTGGCGTTGGGATTGTTGAACTTGAACCCCGAGCCCATGATGTCCTCGACGTAGTCGATTCCCGTTCCGTCGAGATAGAGGTGGCTTCGCGAATCCACGAAGAGCTTGACGCCGTTCGCCTCGTACACCTGGTCCCCGTCGGCCGCCTCGTCGTCGAGCGCGAGTTGGTACTGAAATCCCGAGCAGCCACCGCCCACGACGCGGACCCGGAGTCCGGCCTCGGGACGACCGTTCTGCTCGAGGAACTCGTGCACTTTGGTAGCGGCGACGGAAGTGATCTTGACCATGGAAAACCTCTCCTAATTTCGTATCCTCTGGCCGTATCCCGTGGCGTTTCAATCGTTTGCGCCAAGGAAATCGCAGAACTCTGACCAAAAGACTCAGACATGAGTATAGCGGGACCCGTGAAGAGCTGTCAAGTTGTCGCGATCCCGGCCCGAGCCGTGAGTCGGTTGACACGGGCGACGCCGTTCCCTACCATGAACGGTTCGCGCTACGAGAGTGGGCACAAACGGCTCCTGTGGCCTCCGCGGCTCTCATAAGCTCATGAAACCAACGGCGCTCTACGATTTACACCTTCATACGACGGCCTCCGACGGCACGCTGTCGCCACGCGAGCTCGTTCGCGCGGCGAAGTCCGGGGGCCTCCGGGCCTTCGCCATCACCGACCACGATACCGTGGACGGGATTCCCGAGGCCCTCGAGGAGGCGGACGCGCTCGGTGTCGAGCTGGTACCGGGAGTCGAGCTCAGCGCCAATTTCGGAGACGTCTCGGTGCACGTGCTCGGACTCTTCATCGAGTTTCGCGAGCCCGCTTTGGAGCGTTTCTTCGCCGAAGCGCGGGATTGGCGCGTCGACCGGATCCATCAGATCGTTCAGAAGCTCGCGAGGCAGGGCATTTCGATCCCGCCCGAATCCATCTTCGCCCGCTCGACTCATGGAACGGTCGGTCGGCCTCACGTCGCCGAAGAGCTCGTGGCTCGGGGCGTCGTTTCTTCACTCACCGAGGCGTTCGACCGGTATCTGGGCGAGGATTGCCCCGCCTACGTCGGTTATGACGAAGTCACGGTACGAGACGCCGTCGATCTCGTCCGTAACGCTGGCGGAGTTGCCTCGCTCGCGCATCCGGTGCTGTTGAGAGACGACAGCCTCATTCCCCGGATGGTTCCCGACAGACTTCAGGCAATCGAGGTCTTTCATCGAGATCACACACCGGAGAAGGCGGCGGAGTATGGCGCGATGGCCGTGGATCTCGGCCTTCTCGCTTCGGGCGGATCGGATTTCCATCGTCCCGAAGACGGCCAGCCTCCCTGCCTCGGTTGCCAGGATCTCACCGAGGAGGCGTTCGAGCGGCTTCGAGCCTCCGCACGCTGAGCCCTTGCGGTACCGCGTCGCCTCCACTTCGGATCTCGTGGAAAATCGTGGCGTCGCGGTGGACGTCGGCGAGCGGCGGCTCGCGCTCTTCCGCTACCAGGGCGAGATCTTCGCTCTCGACGAGACCTGCCCGCACCGGGGCGGACCCCTCCACCAAGGCGACGTCGAGTCAGGCGTCGTTCTCTGCCCCTGGCACCAATGGAGGTTCGACTTGAAGTCGGGCTGCTCTCCACTGAATCCGCTGTCGAAGGTCAGGACCTACCCCGTCGAGGTCGTGGGAAGCGAGATCTGGGTCGAGCTCGCTTAGCGCGCTCCCGACTTTTTGCCTGGCCTAATCGGCGTAGGCTTCGCGGAGACTCTCTCGTATCGCCTCGAGGGTGCGATCCAGATCGTCCTGCTCGTGAGCGAGCGAGACGAAGAGGGCTTCGTACTGCGATGGCGGGAGGTGGACTCCGCGCTCGAGCATCGCGCGGAAGAAGCGCGCGTGGCGGTTGGTATCGGAGCTGGTGGCGCTCTCGAAATCGACGACTTCCCGGTCGGTGAAAAAGAGGGTCATCATCGAGCCCACGCGGTTGAGCGCGAGCTCCAGATTCATCTCGGCGAGGATGGCTTCGATGCCTCGCGCGAGAAAGGCCGCACTCTGCTCGAGCCGCTCCCAGGCGTTCGTCTCCTCGAGAGTCTCGAGCTGCGCGAGGCCCGCGGTGATCGCGAGGGGGTTACCCGAGAGAGTTCCTGCCTGGTAGACGGAGCCCGCGGGCGCGATCTGCTCCATCAGGTCCCGCCTTCCTCCGTAAGCTCCGACGGGAAGTCCTCCTCCAATCACCTTCCCGAGCGTCGTGAGGTCGGCAGCGACGCCATAGAGCTCCTGAGCTCCGCCGCCGGCTCACACGAAATCCGGTCATGACCTCGTCGAAGACGAGAATCGCGCCGTTCGCGCGGCAAAGCTCGCGAAGGCCCTGCAGGAAACCTTCCACCGGCGGTACGACTCCCATGTTGCCGGCCACCGGCTCGACGATGACCGCCGCGACGCGATTCGACTCGGAATCGAAGATGCGCGCGACCGACTCGAGATCGTTGTAGCGTGCGATGAAAGTGAGCGCGGCGAGAGCGGTGGGGACACCGGGGCTGTCGGGAACGCCCATGGTGAGCGCGCCCGAACCGGCGCGGATGAGAAACGAGTCGCCATGCCCGTGATAGCAGCCCTCGAACTTGATGATGCCCTCGCGGCCGGTGGCCGCCCGCGCGAGGCGGATGGCGGAAAGAGTGGCCTCGGTTCCCGAGCTCACCATCCGCACCATCTCGACCGACGGCACCATCGAGCAAACCTTTTTCGCCATCGAAAGCTCGAGTGCCGTCGGGGCCCCGAAGCTCGTCCCGCGCTCCAGTGCCGCTTTCAACGCTTCGACGACCGCCGGGTGCGAGTGGCCGAGGATGAGCGGTCCATAGGCTCCGATGTAGTCGATGTACTCCGAACCATCCTCGTCGCGCATACGACAACCGCGGCCTTCGACGATGAAGCGAGGCGCGATCTCGAGACCGCGAAAGGCGCGCACGGGAGAGTTGACGCCTCCGGGCATGTAGCGGCGGGATTCTTCGTAGAGCTGTTCGTTTCGACTCATGGCGAGAAGGAGCTCAATGTCGATGTCGATTCCGGCGAAGGATATCAGTTCTCGCCACAATAGCGCACGATCGCCTGCACCAGCCCCGGAACGTCGAAGCTCGCCGCCTCGATCGCCGGCTCGACCCCGAGCTCGCGGAGCGCCTTCGAGGTGATGGGGCCTATGCTCGCGGCGGCAAACCGTCCGGCGACCGAGCAAGGATTGAGAGCGGAAAAGAAGCTGCGAACGGTCGAAGCGGAGGTAAACGTAACGACGTCGACTTCATCGTTTCCGAGGAGCGCTGCGACCCGCCCGATCTCCTCCGTCGCAGGAAGCGTGCGGTAGGCCACCACGACGTCGACCCGGCCGCCTGCGGCTCTCAAGAGCTCGGGCAGTGCTTCGCGGGCGATATCGGCTCTCGGCAGGAGGAAGCGCTTCCCCGCGACTTGCTCTCGTCCCAGCAGCGCGCGAAACACTTCCTCCGCCACGAAGCGGTCGGGGATGACCGCGACCTCGCAGCCGCGCTCGCGCAGGCTCTCGGCGGTCGCGGGACCGATGGCGGCGAACGAGAGCGAAGTCAGATCCTTTTCGGGATTCACGCGGTAGAGCCGTTCGAAGAACGCGGCGACGGCGTTGGCACTCGTGAACACCACCCAATCGTAGGCGTCGTTATCGGTGAGCGCCGCGTCCAGGGGCCCGAAATCGGAAGGCGGCACGATCTCGATCGCGGGCGCCTCGATCACCCGCGCTCCCAGCTCTCCGAGAGCCTGGCTCAGGGAGTGCGCCTGATGACGCGGCCGGGTTACGACGACGCACTTTCCCTCGAGTCGTAGAGAGCTCATATACCCTCTCCCACGGAGCGTATGATCTCCTCCGCGCCCTCCGCGATCATCGTCTCGGCGAGCTCCACTCCGAGCTCGTCCGCCCTGTCCGGATTCCCCTCGATCTCCCGCCGGACATGCCGAGTGCCGTCCACGGAGCCGACATAGCCACGGAGCAGGAGGGAACGCTTCCGGACCTCGGCATAGGCTCCGATGGGTACCTGACAGCCTCCTTCGAGACGAGCCAGAAACGCTCGTTCGCAGGCGACGGCGAGGGCGGTCGGCAGGTGGTGGAGAAACCCCAGAAGCTCGACGATCTCGTCCTCGTCCGCTCGCGTCTCGACAGCGAGGGCCCCCTGCCCGCCTGCGGGCAGCATGTCCTCGACGGGGATGTAGGAGCGAATGCGGTCCGTGAGGCCGAGCCGCGCGAGCCCGGCGCCCGCGAGGACGACCGCCTCCCAGGTCGAACGGTCGAACTTTTCAAGCCGGGTGGGAACGTTGCCCCGGAGGTCCACCACCTCGAGATCGGGCCTGCGGACGAGGAGCTGAGAGCGCCGGCGGAGGCTCCCGGTCGCGACGGCGGCGCTCTTCGGCAGAGTCTGAATGTCGGTGGCGGTGCGCGACACGAGAGCGTCCCGCGGGTCGGCTCTCTCGGTCGTGACCGCGAGCGCGAGACCGGGGGAGAGCTTCGAGGGAAGGTCTTTCATGCTGTGCACCGCGAGATCGATCCGGCCCTCGAGAAGCGCGCTCTCGATCTCCTTGATGAAGAGGCCCGAGGCTCCCATGCGGCTGAGCGGGCGATCGGTGACGCGATCGCCCTGGGTCTGAATGATCTCGAGGTCGACCTCGATTCCCGGATGCTTCTCGCGAATGGCGTCGAGGATCGAATGAGCCTGGACGAGAGCGAGCCGGCTTCCCCGGCTGCCGACGCGCAACCGTCGCAACGCTAGCCCCGTTCTCCGCACTCCACCTCCGGTATGGTGTCGCTCCTCCAAGTTTCGTCGATCCTGGTTGGTCCCATGAGACCGCCGCGGATCACGGGCTCTCGTCGCCAGTAGTCCATAACGATGTCAATCTCCAAGCGTTGCTCGGCGGCCCCAGAGCGTCGCCACATCCGGCGACTCCGGGACTGCGGAGAACGGGGCTAGCGTTCCTCGTCCGAGCCCGGTTCCGGCCGGTCGAGACCGAACGCTTCGTAGAGCGTGTCGATTCGGAGCGCACCGAGGTCTCCCTGATCGCTCCATATCCGGACCTGGCTCATCAGCGGGTGGAGGATCTTGTTCACCAGGCTTTCGGTGATGAGGTCGAGCTGCTCGCGATCGCCGCTGCAGAACCTCTTGCGGTTGCGTGACACCTCGTGCGAACGGAGCTGTTCCGCCCGCTCTCGGAGTTTCTTGATCAGTGGCGTCGCCGCGAGCGAGCTCCTCCAGTTGACGAAGTTCTCGAGCTCGTTCTCGACGATGGTCTCGGCCTTCGGAATCTCGGTGCGACGCTTGGTCAAGTTCCGATCGACGAGCAGGTTCATGTCGTCGATGTCGTGGAGAAAGACGCCGTCGAGCTCTCCGATGGAGGCCTCGAAATCGCGAGGCACGGCGATGTCGATGATGTACATCGGCTTTCCGCCCCGGCGAGCCACGATCGACTGCATCTGGTCGCGGGTGACGATGGGGACCGTGGCGCCGGTCGAGCTGATGGCGATGTCCGCGGTAGCGAGCGAAGCCGCGAGCCGGTCGAGCGGCACCGGTGTTCCGCCGAGCTGTCGCGCGAGCCCTTCCGCCCGGCTGAAGGTGCGGTTGGCGATGGTGAGCTGGGCTACGCCCCGCTCGACCATGTGGCGGGCGGTGAGCGCGCCCATTTCCCCGACGCCGATGAGGAGCACCGAGCGGGACGAGAGGTCCTTGAAGATCTTGTCGGCGAGCTCCGCGGCGGCGCTCGCCACCGAGACCGCACCCGCTCCGATCATCGTCTCGTTGCGAACACGCTTCCCCACCGTGACCGCGCTATGCAGAATGCGGTTCATCACCAGGCCGCAGGCCCCGCTCTGGAGCGAGAGCTCGTGGGCCCTTCGGACCTGGCCGAGTATCTGCGACTCGCCGAGAACGAGGGAATCGAGACCGGCGGCGACCCGGAGGAGGTGACGCACCGACTCGAGCCGGGTGAGGGTATAGGCGTATCCGGGATGGGAGGCGAGATCGACGCTCTTCGCCTCGGCGATGAGCTTGCGGATATACATCTCCGCCGCCCCGTTGTCGCTCGAGAGCGCGTAGAACTCGGTGCGGTTGCAGGTCGACAGCAGAATCGCTTCCGCGAGCACCCGTTCGGTCCGCGCGCGCCCGAGCAGCGTGTGGATCTCTTCGTCGTTGAACGCCACCCGCTCCCGCACCTCGACGGGAGCGGTTCGATGGTTCAGGCCGACGACGACGAGATCCATGTCACACGAACACGTGAAATCGAGTGAGAACCAGGTTCACGATGACGAGGGAGAAGAGGATGACAGTGAATCCCGCGATCGAGGTGAACGCGACTCTCTTCGCCGACCAGCCCCAGATGCGGCTCGCCCCGAGCCCCAGGCTGTAGATGAGCCACGCGATACAGGTGGTCATGAGCTTCGGGTCCCAGCTCCAGTACGTGCCGTAGACCTCGACGAGCAGGACGAAGCCGCCTACCATCGCCACCGTGAGAAACGCGAGGCCGACCGACGCGGAGCGATAGGTGAAGCTCGCCATCACCTCGAGTGACGGCAGCTGTTTGTAGATGAGCCCGAAACGGTGCTTCTTGATGTCGTAAAAGAGCATCAGGTAGAGGACGCCGTATACCGCGGAAACCGCGAGACCGGAATAGCCGAGCAAGGCCGACGTCACGTGCAGCATGAACGCGGGCTTTCCCAGCAGCTCGTTGAAGCGTGCGGGAGGCTCGACGAAGGCGGAAGAGACGAGCTGGAAAGCGAATACGATTCCGATGATGAAGAATCCCGTCGTTCGAACTCCGATTCGGGCCTCGATGAGCAGATAAATCAGCACCACGGAGAAAGCGAGAACCGAATTGGCTTCGAATACGGTGGCGACGGGAAAGTGCTCGTAGTGCAGGGTGCGGGCCACGAGCAGGACGGCGTGAAGAACGACGGCCAGCCGGAGCAGGGCCGGTGCCGTCCGCTCGGCGAACGGGTCGTTACGGAAGAACAACAAGGCGTAGTCCGCCCACAAGAGCGCGTAGAGTGTAGGCAGCAGGATGTTCAGTATGTTGATGACACTCAGCATCTTCATCGGTACCTGACGGGAGCGAGGGCTCGTCCGCTCCACTATAGAGCCCGGTCTCGCCCCTTGCAACGATTGACACCGGTGGTAGCATGACGGGCAAAGTACCTTTTTCCAACGGAATCGGAGAATTCTCGTGTCGTGGCGATGGTGGGGAGTCTTTGTCGCTCTCGCGGTCAGCGCGAGTTGCGCAACGCCGCCGAAAGACCAATCCCGCCAGATTCTTCGCGTGGCCATCCACACCGAGCCCCAGACCTGGAACCGCCTCCTCGCGCCCGATCGGGTGACTCACATGGTCACCGACCAACTGCACGAGTCGCTACTCCGCCTCGACCCGGAGACTCAGGAGATGGAACCCGCGCTCGCCGAGTCCTGGGAGTTCTCCGAGGACGGAAAGCGCCTCGTCATGCACCTCCGCAAAGGCGTTCGCTTCTCCGACGGCGAGCGTTTTACCTCGAATGACGTGGCCTTTACCTTCCGCGCCTTGTACGACGATCGGGTGGCGAGCCCTCTGCGCGAGACCGCGGAGATCCTGGGAAAGCCTATCGAGCCGCGGGTGGTGGACGAGTCGACCGTCGCTTTCATTCTTCCCGTCAGGACGGGGACAGTGGAGCGCATGTTCGACAGCATTCCCATCCTTCCGGCGCATCTTCTGGAAAAGAGCCTTGCCGAGGGCACTCTCGCCGCAGACACCGGCATCGGGGCTCCGATAGAGAACGTGGTCGGGCTCGGACCCTTCGTGCTGCGGGAATACGTGCCCCTTGAACGGATCGTGCTCGAACGGAACCCTCACTATTGGATGTCGGGATCCGACGGGACGTACCCGCGGCTCGACCGGCTCGTTTTCCAGATCGTTCCCGATGAGAACCAGCGCGTCCTGCGTCTACAAACGGGAGATACCGACCTCGTCGAGATGCTCACGCCCGAGGCGTTCGGGCTTCTCGGCGGCGAGACGTCTCCGGACGTTTCGGCGCTGGACCTGGGACCGGGCTTGTTGTCAGAGAGGCTGTGGTTCAACCTCAATCCCGACTCGCCCATTCCCTCCTGGAAGAAGAAGTGGTTCCTCGACATACGATTTCGTCGGGCGATCTCGATGGCGATCGATCGGCGCACGATGGCGCGGGTCGTCTTCTCCGGCCGAGCGACGCCGGCGAAAGGACCCGTCTCCGAAGCCAACTCCTTCTGGCACGACCCGTCTCTCGCCGAAGTGCCATGCGATCCGAAGGGCGCGCGCGCTCTCCTTCGGGAAGCAGGATTTGCCTGGAGCCCGGCGGGTAAGCTCCAGGACGTGGATGGGCATCCGGTCGCGCTCACGATGGTCACGAACTCGGGAAGCACGCAGCACGCCCGCATGGGCGCGTTCATTCAGCAGGATCTGGACAGCCTCGGGATCGAGGCCCATACCGCGCCAATCGAGGCCGCGGATCTCATGGCGAGGTTGACGGGGAACCACAACTACGAAGCGGGGATCCTCGGAATCACGTCGACCGACACCGATCCCTCGGCGGAGATGGGTTTCTGGATGAGCTCGGCGGCCCTTCATCTCTGGAACCCCGGCCAGTCGTCTCCCTCGACACCGTGGGAGGCGCGCATCGACGAGCTGATGAATCGTCAGATGGCCGCCGTCGATCGCGACGAGCGGCGAAAGAGCTACTTCGAGGTGCAGAGAATCGTCGCGGACGAGCTCCCGGTCCTGGACCTCGTCGTGCCCCACACGCTGCTGGCGGTGAGCCGGCGTGTCCAGGCGCTTCGGCCGACGGCGCTCGCTCCCCACGCTCTCTGGAACACCGAGGAGATTTTCATCGCGGAATCGGGGGGGAAACCCCACGAGGGGAAAGAGTGATTCACGTCACTGAACCGCCTTGAAATTGCCTGTAGTTTCCGCCTCACGTTTCAAGTAAACTAACTATCCCGAGAGCAGTTGTTTCTCTCTCCGGGCAGCCAAAGGAGGTGTCGCTCGGGAAAAGGCTGGCGTAGGGGCCGTCCCACGGCAAAGCGAGCTAAGCGGGAAATTCTGTTCTATTTCTCATTTATTACGACTTTCATGACTGCCCGCCTTGCTCAGGGACCGCTCGTTCCGTAAGAGCCGAAGCCGAATCCCACCCCAACAAACCGTTTGCAGGGAGGCCATTCCGGCTGACTGATTCCAGTCGGTCGCGATAGGCCCTTTTTCAGAAGAGGAGAAACATCGATGCAAGGAATTCTCTGGGTCTGAAGCTTTCGTATCAGAAATAAATTTATTGTCAGATGCACATTCATCGTTTCATCGAACAAGGAAGTGAATCATGGAAAACGTACAGAATGTTCAGGATGTCCGGGAAGTCGTCGAACTGAACATCGAGGAGCTCGAAGAGCGCTCCGCTCCCGGGACCATCATCAACATCTGAAGCTGTTGGTTGCATTGATTCCCTTTTCTCCTGCCTCATATGTCCTTCCATCCTTAACGAGGACGGAGGAGACCCTGGGGAGCGGTCTCCTCGTTTTCCCCGCTTCTAGCTTCTTTCTCGTTCGGGGGGACGAGACTTCTTGATTGAGCGACCGCTTTTGTGATAGCGTCCCCACCACAGGGTTAGTTAAAATCCCTTCGGCGCCGGAAGGGTTGGGCTGTCAACCGGACTCTTACCGTAGTTTTTTTAATCCTTAGGCGCTCTGCCTAACAACCTTGGTGTTCGAGTCGTGATGGACTGGCAAAATCGGCCAGCCAGCGTCAGGATTTACGTTTCCGCGGTCGTCGGGGGTGGAGTCGCTGTTTACCTCGGCGCACTCTACCGTACCTTCCGCCTCGGAAGCTCTATGCCTCCTGAGGAGCTGGTCAGCCTTCTAGGCATACTGCTCGTCGCGGGGCTGAGTGCGCGCTGGGTGGTCCGCATTCCGAGGACCACCAATTGGATGGCGGTCGCCGACTGCCTGATCATCTCCATCGTGATGATCTACGGCCTGGCGCCTGGAATCATCGCGCACGGCCTGTTCAACCTCGTGAGCTACTGGTTCGCGGTCGAGCGAGAGCCCCAGGAGCATCGGGGGATTCCCCTTGGCTGGAGCCGACTCCGCGCCGTTTTCAATCTCTCCTCCGGTGCGCTCCAGGCGCTCGTCTATGGGAGCGTCTTCATCGCGGTGAAGCCGGCGGAGCCGGTCACCGCGCCTCAAATCTTCTTTCCGGTGCTGCTCGTCGGGTTGACCTACTTTCTCGTCAACGGCCTCGCGACCCACGTCGCCCAGGCGCTTTCGGGACAGGCGGCGTTCTGGGAGCTGTGGCGTCAGGACTTTCCCCTCCTCCCCGCCTATTTCATCGCCTCGGCCTGCGGCGCCGCCATCGTCTACCTCTTCCATCAGGTGGTGGGGCCGGGTGCCTTCGCGTTGGCTCTCCCGTTCTGGGTGGTCGCCTACTACGCCCACCGTTTCTACAAGGAAAAGTACGAGGAGCTCGCGAAAGTCCATACCCAGACTCTCGAGGCTTTCGCTTTCTGCATCGACGCGATGGAGCTTCATACCGACTTCAAGCACCATACGCACACCCACATCCAGAGGACCCAGGCGCTCACCCTCGGTCTCGCCCGGGCACTCAATGTGGACGAGAAGACCTACGAGGGACTTCGTTACGCCTCGGTTCTCCACGACGTGGGCAAGATCTCGATTCCCTCGTACATCCTCCACAAGCCCACGCGTCTCACCGAGCGCGAGTTCCAGAAAATGAGCACTCATCCAGCCGTGGGTGCTCAGATTCTCGCCTCCATCGACTTCCCGTTTCCCGTGGTCTCAATCGTCAAGCACCACCACGAGAACTGGGACGGGAGCGGATACCCCGACGGGCTTCGCCGCGAAGAGATCCCGCTGGGCTCCCGGGTGCTGGCCATCGCCGACTGCTACGAAGCCCTCACCGCGAGACGCGTCTACCGGCGCTCTCTGTCCCGCGAGGCGGCGGTCGCGATCATGAAGCGCGAGGCGCACAAGTTCGACCCCGACGTGTTCAAACGATTTCTCGACGTGCTCCCCGCACTCGAGGAGGAGCTCAACTCCATCGAAGTGCGCTCGCTCGCCGAGCCCAAGGAGCACACGGACTCGAAGCGCGACCGCGACATCGTGGGACAACCGAAGTCGGTCACGCTCTCGAGCTCGAATCTCCGAGCCCCAGCAGGAAATCTTCACCTTGTTCGAGATCTTCCAGAACATCGGCAACTCTTTGTCGCGGAACGATACTCTCACCATCCTCGCCTCGAAGCTCGAGAAGATCGTCCCCTTCACCACCCTCGTCATCTATCTCGCTGACGACAGCACCGGCGAGCTCCGGCCGGCTCATGTCGGTGGCGCCCACAAAGAGGCGTTCTCCGAGCTCTCGATCGAGATCGGGACCCGGCTCGCCGGCTGGGTCGCGGCCAACAATCGTTTCCTCTATAACGTCCACCCCGGTCCAGACACCATGACCCTTCCGGAGGAGATCAAGAGTCTCTACGCGAACTCGCTCCTCGCGCCACTGGTTCAAGAAGAACGGCCCCTGGGCACCATCGCGCTCTACGTGGCGGGAGACGAGAGATATACCGACGACCACATTCGCCTCATGGAAATCGTGAGCAATCGGGCATCGATCGCCCTGTTCAACGCCATCCGGTTCGAAGAGACCCAGGAAGACGCTTTCACCGATCGGCTCACCGGGCTTCCCAACTCGCGCTTCCTCTACATCTTCTTCGAGCAGACCCTCTCCGAGGCCAAACGCTACGGCGAGCCTCTCACCGTCATCGAGATGGATCTCGACGATTTCAAGAGCGTCAACGATCGCTATGGTCATCACAGCGGCGATCGCTTCCTCAAAGAAGTCGGACGCATCTTGAAGGAGCACATGCGCGACGCCGACGTACTGGTGCGGTACGCGGGCGACGAGTTCATCGCCGTTCTTCCCAAGACGTCCTATGAACAGGCGCGCCAGTTCTCCTACCGTCTCCAGGACGCCGTCGAGGCGACGCTGCTCGACGTGGGCGCCGGGACGCCCTTGAAGGTCGGGGTCTCGCTCGGACTCGCGTCCTACCCCGCCGCCGGAAAGGACCTGGAGTCGCTGCTGATGGCGGCGGACAAGAACATGTACGAGGACAAAGCCCGCCGCCGTGGAAGAAAGCGCGGCGGCGAGGCGCCGGCCGACAGCTACCAGCCGAGCCTCTTCGAAAAAGAAGAGCTCCAGGGTCAGCGGTCCGGTTAAGCGGACCCGGCGACCCGCGCGGTCCCGAGAGTCGAGATCGAGATCGAGAGCCACTTCCGATGAGCCGTGTCATCGTGGCTCGCCTGGCAACGGCGATTCCATTGCTGCTCGCAACGAGCCTACTCTCGTTTCTCCTTCTCTATTGGGCGCCTGGGTCGTTCATCGACACCATCCGCTCGAACCCGCGCATTCCCGACAGCGTCATCCTCGAGATCGTCAGGCGCTACGGGCTCGACCGGCCCTGGTACGTCCAGTATTTTTCGTGGCTCTCGGGGGTGGTACACGGAGATTTCGGGACGTCCCTCGTGTTCGAGAGGCCGGTCTTCGGACTCCTGCGCGACAGCGTTCCGCGCACCCTGATCCTCGCTCTGACCGCTCACCTGGTCGGACTGTTCGGCGGGCTCGCTCTCGGGCTCCGGTCCATTCGAAGGATCGATGGAATCTGGGACCGCTGGGCTTTCCGCGGCGCGCTCACCCTCGCCTCCATCCACCCTATCGTCATCGCGAGTCTGGCGATGGCTCTCGCCGCCCTCTGGAGGATCGTTCCCGTAGGCGGCGGATCGAGCCTCGACGCCTCTGCGCTTCCCCCCTTCGCGCGTACCATGGATTACCTCACCCACCTCGCCCTTCCCGCGGCCGTCCTGAGTCTGGTGATGCTTCCGGGATTCTTCCTTCAGTCTCGGGGCGTTCTCGCCGAGCTGACGCGGGCGCCTTTCGTTCGGGCCGGCCGGGCGCGAGGTCTCGCCGAGGCCACGCTTCGTTTCGGGCACATTCTTCCCGCGGGGCTGGTGCCGCTCGTGAGCTACGCGGGAAGCTCAATCGTTCGTCTTCTGAGCGAGGCATTCGTCGTCGAGGTCATCACCGGCTGGCCGGGGATTGGCTGGCTCGCCTTGACCGCGCTCAAAAACCGCGATCCGTATCTCTTGCTCGGCACGCTCATGGTCTCCGCCGTCGTTCTCTCGGGAGCGAGCCTGCTCGCCGACCTCCTCCTGGCGCGGGTCGATCCCCGCATCCGGTTGGAAGAGGCTTCCCGTTGAGGACTGGAGGTGGCATCCTCGCGGGCCTCCTGCTTCTGGCCGCTCTCGGTCCTCTGCTCGTGGCGTACCCGCCTCTGTATCAAGACAGAGATCGCGTCGCGGAGTCGCCATCGCTCCACTCCAGCGGGGAAGCGGCACACATTCTGGGGACCGACGAGCTGGGCCGTGACGTTTTCTCCCGAACTCTATCCGCGACCCGCTACACCTTCGTCACCGCCATCTCGGGAGTGTCGGTGACGCTGGTCCTCGGATCCATTCTCGGCGCGATCGCGGGACTTCTGGGAGGGCTCTGGGATCGGCTGGTGATGCGTACCACCGAGCTGTTCATGGCGCTTCCAGCGCTCTACCTGATTCTCGGTCTGAGGAACCTGTTTCCCGACGCTCTCTCGCCACTCGAGGCGGGTGGCATCGTCGTGATGTCGCTCGCCGCCGTCGGCTGGAGCGGCGTCGCCCGGCTGGTACGGGGCCAGGTGCTCTCCATCCGGGAGCAGGACTACGTCGTCGCCGCTCTCGCCGCGGGCGCTTCCCGGGGAGAGATCCTGCGCCGTCACTTGCTCAAAGTACTGAGGCCCTACCTGCTGCTCCAACTGGGGCTGTACCTCCCCTACTTCTTTCTCGCGGAGGTGACGCTCTCTTTTCTGGGACTGGGACTGACCGAGCCGGAGCCAAGCCTCGGGAATATGCTGCAGGGTGCGCTCGCCACGTCGAGCTTCCTCGGCGGCCGCTGGTGGACGTGGCTCCCGCCGGCGGCCCTTCTGACGCTCGCGATCCTGGGGGCCAACCTTCTAGTGGAAGGGCTGCGGGAACGGTATCACCGCGACGTCGGGTCCGAGCCGGGACGGTTCGATTTGGCGATCTGGGCGACGAGGGCTTCGCGTCTCTGGTCCTCCTCGAGGTGAGGCTCGAAGCACTTCCGACACCGGGCCTCGTAGGCTTCGGCACCACCCACGACGACGCGATCGGTCGACGCGACGAGACGCTGGGTATGGTTGGCGGGATTGCCGCAGCGCATGCAAATGGCGAGCGTCTTGGTGATGTACTCCGCAACCGCGAGGAGTTGGGGCATCGGCTCGAAGGGCTTTCCCAGATAGTCGGTGTCGAGGCCCGCGATGATGACTCGCTTGCTGCTGTTGGCGAGAAGGTTCGATACCTCGACCAGCCTCAGGTCGAAGAACTGTCCTTCGTCGATGCCGACGACTTCCGTTCTGGGCAGGAGACGGTCGAGGATCTCGTCGGCCGTCTTGACCAGCTCGGCGTCGATGCGCATGTCGCTGTGGGACACGATGTGCTGCAGTCCGTAGCGACCGTCGATGTCCGGCTTGAAGATCTGCACCCGCTGGCGGGCGATCTGCGCGCGCCGGAGACGGCGAATGAGCTCTTCGCTCTTGCCGCTGAACATGCTTCCGGTGATGACTTCGATCCAGCCCGGGTGGGAACGGAAAACGTCCATGAGGTTCCTTTTCTCGGTGCTCGCCGCGCTCTCCTCTCGGCTCGCTCCGCTCTCGCAGGGTGCCTATGACTTTTTCTGCACCCTGCTCGGGCTTGCGGTCGTAGCTTTAGCGAAGGCGGCCACGGTCCCGTAAGCACCCGCATTATAGAATGGAGCGAGGGCATGGAGGAGCGCTCGCCGGAACGCCTCCTCGCGGCTCACCATCATCCCGGTAAGAACGCCGAAGGTACCCTCGCGGGCTGCAATCTCCCGCCTTTGAAAGTAACGGTCGGCCGCCGCGCCTAGATCCTCGCCGCCGCTCATGACGTCACCGGCGAGCTCGTCCGGGAGCGGAATCGAGCCGCTGCTTCCGAAGTGCCCGCGGGCTCCGTCGGTGACGTAAGCCCAGGCCTCGAGGAAGGTGACGTCGCTCTGGCACGTGAGGCCGCCTTCGAGACCGATCCCGAGCCGCGGCTCGAATCCCTCGGACCGGAGCCCCTGATACGCTCGCTCCGCACGCTTTCGGGCGCCCTCCATGGACTCCCCGAAGTTGCGCGGCGTCGAGGGCACGCCCGACGGCACTCTCCTCGCCTCGAGACGTATCGGACCGCCGGCGAGAAAATCGGGGAACCGCCCGACGAGCTCGTCGAGCACGTGGCGTACCGCCCGCACTTTGGGATCGCGCGTCGTTCCGATGGCGACGACGACTCCTTCCAATCCGTTCCTCTCCACCGCGCCCGTCATGCGTCCGGGCAGCCGAGCTCCAACCCGCGCTCGACGAGATGGTAGTCGAGGAGTGAGCCGCCGGCGCTCCGGATGGCCGCGATGACCGAATCGCGCTTGGCTTCCGGAACGGCAACCACCATGCAACCTCCTCCTCCCGCGCCGCAGACTTTGGCGGAGATCGCTCCGGCGCTCTCGGCCGCATCGATGATCGACAGAAGCTCGGGGCTCGAGACCGCAGGCGCCATGTCGCGCCGTGCCGCCCAGTCCTCTCCCATCAATACCGCGACCCGGTCGAGATCGCGCGCCACGAGAGCATCTCGCAGCCGCACGGCGGTTCGGCCGCTTCTCTCCAGGGCGTCGCGGGCGCCCGCGTCCTTCTCCAGAAAACGTCTCACCACCTCCCAGTTGGTCGCTCCGGAACGATGGGGCTGATGAGAATAGGCGAGGAGAAATCGTCTCTCGAACGCTTCGCGATCGACCGCGATCGGCTCCCGGCGGTGGTGAAGCTTCTCCCACCACAGGCACATCGCTCCGCCGTAGACCGGGGGATAGTGATCCTGCGCTCCGGTGATCGTGCCCAGAACCTCGACCTCCACGTCTTTTACGATCTCGATGAGATCCTGAGCGGAGTATCGGGAGCCCGTCCATCCGTTCAAGGCGCCGGCGATCGAGACCCCGAGCGAGGACGAGGCACCGAGACCAGCTTGAGGGGGCGCCTGGGAGTGGGTCACGAGCTCGAGAGGTGCGGGCGGAGAAAAGAACCGGAGGAGTCGCCCCGCGATCTCCGCGCCTTCGAGCCGTGAGAGCTCCCGGGGAGTCTCGGCTTCGACCGTGCGTCCGGAGACCGTTTCGCGAACACGCCATTTCCCGTCGACCGACGGTCCGATCGAGACATCGGAATACAGGTCGATGGCGAGGTTGACCGTCGCCGCTTGCTCGATGAGCAGGTAGATGGGCCACAGGTCGAGAGTACCGCCCGCGAGGTCGATTCTGGATGGGGCGCGGGCCCGGAGCTTCATCGGGAACGGGCTCTAGAAAACGACGCCGACATAGGCGGTCCATTCCGTCTCGACTTCGGAGTCGAAGCCTTTCTGAAGCTGGAGCTCGAGAACGAGGTGGCCGACCTCCACCCCTCCCAGGAGGTGAAACCCGAAATTTTTCTGCCAGTTCGAGTTGCCGGAAAGAAACTGAATGCGGCTGACGAGACCGAGCCCTCCCCCGCCGAAGGGGCGCGTTCGCATCCCCGGTGACTTGTACTTCACGTTAACGAAGCCGCTGAGGGGCAGGATGGTCGCAGTAGGGCCGCTGGCGGCGACGTCCTGGCGGTAAACGGACGTCTGGAGCTCGAAGCCGACGAAGAGCGTTTCCGAGAAATTCGCGGCGTAGTCGCTCCCGAAGGCAGCCCGCCAACGTCCCTCGAATCCGAGATCCCGGGGGTGGAAGATGACTCCGCCTTTGACGAAGGCGTCGCCGGCGGCTGCCGGTCTCGCCGAGCCGAATATCGCGGCCGTCAGCGTCGCTGCGACCAGGAGTCGTGAGACTCGTCGCCATTTGAGCTGCATGTCGGATGCGAATTATACCCTAGACCGAGGGTGGTATCCTTCTCGTTGTGCAAGATCTAGTGGAGCGGGTCCGCGAAAGGCTGAGTGCCCGCCAACCGCGACCGAGACCCTCCGCGAGCGGGAGTCTCCGACCCGCGGCTGTGCTCCTGCCCATCATCGTGGAGCAGCAAACCCATCGGCTACTGCTCACCCGTCGTTCCGCTCGGCTGAGGCGACAGCCGGGCGATATCTCCTTTCCCGGTGGCGCCGTCGATTCGGCCGATCGGACGCCTCTCGCGACGGCTCTGAGGGAGAGCGAAGAAGAGGTGGGTCTCCAGAAGAGCGACGTGACTCTCCTCGGTCAGATGGACGAGCGGGGGACGATTACCGGTTTTCGCATCACGCCCTTCGTCGGTGTGGTGCGCGGTCCCTATGAGTTTCGGCTCAACCATGAAGTGGCGGAGCTCGTCGCGGTGCCCATCGACGCCCTCACGGATCCCTCCGCCCTTCGCGTGGAGAAGCGTAAGCTGAAAGACGGCACCGTCCGGGACATCTACCACTATCAGTACCGCGAGAACGACATCTGGGGAATTACTGGTCAGCTCGTCCGAGATTTCCTCGAGCTGATCGAGTAAGAAGAAAACCAAAACGCAAAGACGCGGACGCCCGAAAGCCGCAAAAGATCGAGACCCTTTGTGCCTTGGCCTCTTTGCGTCTTTGCGTTCCTTCCCCGATTTCAACCTAAACTGCGGGGCTCGGGGGTGGGGCAGTCCTGGGGACGTTTGTCGACGAAGCCCTCGAAAACGGGATGGCGGAGGCGGCCTTCGTGGGTGAGCTCGGAGTAGGTGGCGCGCACGACGAGGCGCGGCTCGAGCCAGTCGATCTCCCCCGGGGCCTCCGCGGAGAACCCCTCGGGGCGGGCTCCCCGCAACGTCTCGAGCTCGGTGGATAGGCCCGCGAGCGTCGTCTCGTCGAGTCCGCTTCCTACGTTTCCGATCCACACCAGACGGCCGTCTCGGTAGCCTCCCAGAACGAGGGACTTCACTCGCTTCGTCCCACGCTGCCGGACCAGGGCGACGAGCACCGCGTCAATCTCGCGGCGGACTTTGAGCTTCAGCCAGTCTCGGGTGCGCTCGCCGGGAACGTATCGGCTCTCGATTCGTTTCGCCACGACACCCTCGAGGCCGAGTCGTGCCGCCTCTTCGAAGAAGGCCAGGCCCTTTCCCACGACATAGGTGCTCTCGACGATGGCGGAGGGGGCGCCTTTCAAGAGCTCCGAAAGAAGCCGCTTGCGCCCGAGGCACGGGAGCTCGCACAGCGAGTCTCCATTTCGCGCGAGAAGGTCGAACGCCATGTAGGCGGCGGGATGCTTGCGGGATTTGACGAGGGCCGCGTCTGGTGCGAGCGTTTGCTCCCGCGCCAGCACCCGCTGGAAGTCCGGCCGGCCTTCGTCATCGAGCACCACGATCTCGCCGTCGAGGACACCGTCGCCCGGCAACTGGCGAAGGGCGGCGATGATCTCGGGGTAGCTGGAGGAACGGTCCGTGAGCTTCCTTCCCTGAATCCGGGCGGCTCCGTGGTCGAAAAACGCCAGCGCCCGGATCCCGTCCCATTTGATCTCGAACAGGAACTCCTCGGAGTCGAACGGATCGCTCGTCCCCGCCAGCATCGGGGCGATCCTCGCGTCGAGCCCGTCGCGCCCGAGCTCGTCACGATCATCCGCGGGCGGTTTCCTACTCGTTGGACGCCTTCGCGCGGTCACTCGTCGCCGGCGCCTGCGAGTAGCTTGCCTCGAGACTCGACTTCAGCGCTTCCATGAGATTGATGACCTTGCCCGTCTCCACTTCGGGTGGCTCCACGATCTCCTTGCCCTCGGCCTTCGCCTTGATGACCTCCAACAACGCCTCACGATAGTTGTCGTGGAACGCCTCGGGATCGAACGGCTTGGTGATGTTCTCGATGAGCTGCGCCGCGAGCTTGAGCTCCTCCGGATTCACCGCAGGAGTCGCCTCCAGCTCCTCGATGCCACTCAAGGCTCGGACCTCGTCGGCGTAGTAGAGAGCCGACATCACGAAGGTCTTGTCTCGAGGGCGGATCGCGACCACCTGTTCCTTGCCGTTCATCACCACGCGAGCGAGCCCGATTCGATCCGTGTCTTCCGCGGCCTTGTGAATGGTGGCGAAGCTCTCGATCCCGACCGGCCCGTCGGGAACGAGGTAGTGCGAGCCATGGTAGTACAGGGGATCGATCTCGTCCCGGGAGACGAATTGCACGATCTGGATGGACTTCGTCGACTCGAGCCGGACTTTGGTGAAGTCCTCCTCCTCCATGATGACGTATTGCTCCTTCGCGTACTCGTAGCCCTTGACGATCTCGTCGCTCTTGACGCTCCGCTCGCACGTGGGACAGCGTTTGTCGTACTTGATGCGGCTGTGACAAACGCTGTGGAGCTGGTTGAAAGACAGTGCTTCGGATCGAGCCGCGGGATACATCCGGATCGGGATGTTCACGAGCGAGAGCTTCAGAAAACCTTTCCACGTGGGTCGCAATCCGTCCTCCTTGATCCCGAAAACGCTGGACGAAGTGTAGAAGCCCATCGCGGCGAATGTCAAAGTCACGTTCGCACCCACTGCCGACGGCGTAAGGGCATAATCTGCGGCGCTCGGTGCGAGCGTAAGCGCACTATTTGCGTTATTCTATCAAGCTAAGTTATTCCAACATGTTACGACGCAATAACAGCAACTCTTCCAAGCCTTGCATGGAAGTTATCCGCGAGGTAAAATCACTGGTTGTGCAAAGACTGCACAACACACGGACGGGCGCAGGGAGGCTCTTGCGGTGAAGCACGCGCAATCTGTTCAGATTCAGTGTTTTGCGCGCGATCCTCGTCGTGGCACGACCTTTGCTCCCTTGCTCGTTCTCGACAGACCCGACAGACTCGACAGAGGCAACAGCAATGCAGACAACTTGGAGACGCATCACGAGCCGAAAGCGCCCCCGGGCACCCTACGGGAACCTCATCGCGTTCATTCGCGAGCGACTGCAGGACGAACCGGGAGACGTTCGTCTGCGGCATTCGCTCGCGACGCACCTCAGTCGGGCGGGTCGCTACGGCGAAGCCATCGAGGAAGCCGAGCGGCTGCTCGCGATTTCACCTGGTCATGCCGAGGCGAAGCGCCTGTTGCTGGAGCTGAAGCTCCATCGACTCATCCGCGGCGACAATCGGTCCTGACCGTTCGTACGAGGCCGGTCTGATGCCGATGGGGCCTGCGCGCCGCGACCCGTCGGAAAGCGTCCTGGTGGTGGATCGCCTGCCGTCCGAGAGGCGATTGGTCGCCGGGTGGCTCTCCGAGAGCGGGCTCGCAGTGGACATGGCCACGAGAATCGAGACTCCCCAGCAGCTCGCGCGCTACGGCGTCGCGATGATCGACGTCGATCTCCTGTCCTCCGACTGGCTGAGCGAGCTGTCGCGCCTCAAGCGCGAGCTTCCCGAGACCGAGATCATTCTCACCACCGGTCCCCGCGAAAGCTCCGTCGAGGCGGCGGTAGAAGCGATGAAGCTCGGCGCTTATGACTATCTGTTGAAGCCGCTCGACGCCAACCGGGTGCCGGTTCTCGTTCGCAAGGCGCTGGAGCGGCGCCGCCTCTCGGAAGAGAATCGTTCGCTTCGTGAGCGTCTGTCGCTCAAGGACGAGTACGGGCGCGTCATCGGGAAGAGCCGCTCCATCACCGATGTCTACGAGATCGTGGACCAGGTCGCTGGCACCTCCGCCACCACCCTGCTCACCGGTGAGAGCGGCACGGGAAAGGAGCTGGTCGCGAAAGCAATCCACAAGCGCAGCCCTCGAGCATTGCGACCTTTCGTCTCCTTGAACTGCGGCGCGCTCCCCGAGGGCCTTCTAGAGAGCGAGCTGTTCGGCTTCGAGCGCGGCGCCTTCACCGGCGCCGTCGATGCCAAGCCCGGAAAGATCGAGATGGCCGATGGAGGAACGCTCTTCCTCGACGAAGTGGGCGAGATGAGCACCAAGACCCAGGTGGAATTCCTTCGCGTCCTCCAGGAGCGCGAGTTCCGGCGGCTGGGAGGAGACCGTGTCGTTCGCGTGGATGTGCGCATCCTCGCGGCGACCAACAAGGATCTGCTCAGCGAGGTCCGCGAAGGAAGATTTCGTCAGGACCTGTACTATCGGCTGGCGGTGGTGCCCATCCATCTGCCCTCATTGAGGGAACGGCGCGAGGATATCCCTCTTCTCGTCGATACCTTTCTCGAAGAGTTCGCCCGGGCGAACCGGCGCGCGGTGAAACGGATCTCGGGGCGAGCGATGGAGCTCCTCGGCCGCTACTCGTGGCCGGGAAATATCCGCGAGCTCCGCAACGTCATCGAGCGGTTGACGGTCACCGTCGACGCTCCCACCATCCGACCCGAGCATCTCCCCGGAGAGTTGTTCAGTGACGAGCCCAGCGGCGAAAGGAGGATCTCGATCCGGCTCGGGACCCCGCTCCGCAAGGTCGAGGAGATCGTCATTCGGCGCACCCTCGAAGAGGTGACCGACCACCGTCAAAGGGCGGCGGAGATTCTCGGGATCAGCCCGCGCGCCCTTCACTACAAAATCGCTCGCTACGGTGTAGCTCGAAAGAGGCGTTCGAGCTCGCGAGAGCGCACCGCAGCGAGGCGTCCGTAAACTATGGATAAGAATGAACCTCGACGCCAGGGTCTTTTTTCATCGGGGTTCCTATTTGGTATGATTCGTATGGTAAACCAAGCGGGGCGCCGCGAACGACGGAACGTCGACACGACAAAATCCCTCGCAATCCGGGAGAACTCCGAACATGTCAACCGAGACCCTCGAAGGTGAGGCACGGCCCAAGACCAGGCCGGCCACCGTCAACGATTTCTCGATCCAGGTAGCCACGATAAACGGGTCGGGGAGCCAGTCCTCCAACAGCGTTCTGATGCGCTCCATCTTTCAGATGGGCGTTCCCGTGAGCGGCAAGAACCT
The DNA here is from genome assembly GCA_963815675.1 of uncultured Acidobacteriota bacterium. Taxonomy (GTDB): domain Bacteria; phylum Acidobacteriota; class Vicinamibacteria; order Marinacidobacterales; family SMYC01; genus CAWFHP01. Next base: position 542,550 of record CAWFHP010000004.1, read on the forward strand.
CTTCCCCTCCAATATCCAGGGCCTTCCGACCTGGTTCACGATCCGGGCCAGCAAGAACAGCTACATCGCGCGCAAGCGCGAAGTCGACATCCTGGTGGCGATGAATCCGCAGACCGCGCGGGAGGACGTCGTCGCGCTGCAACCGGGTGCGGAAGTCGTCTACGAGGAGACCCTGGGCCTCGAGAAGCTTCGCAACGACATCGTTCCTTATCCGGTGCCGTTCGCCGAGCTCGCGAAGAGCGTGATCGAGGACACGCGTCTCCGCAAGCTCCTCGCCAACATGATTTACGTCGGCGTGGTCGGTTATCTCCTCGAGGTCGACAAGCGCGAGATCCGAACCGCGATCGAGAAGCAGTTCCAGGGCAAGACCAAGGCGGTGGATCTGAACGTCAAAGCAGTGGACGTCGGGTTCGACTATGCCGAAAAGCACTTCTCCAAGTCGAAATCCCTCCGGGTCGAGCGCATGAACGAGACCGCAGGGAAGATTCTCATCGACGGCAACGCAGCGGGCGCTCTCGGAGCGATGTTCAACGGGGTCACGGTGGTGACCTGGTATCCCATCACGCCCTCGTCGAGTCTCGTCGAACAGCTCATCGACTATCTGAAGTCCTATCGCATCGACGGGAAGACGGGGAAGGCCACGTTCGCCGTGGTTCAGGCGGAGGACGAGCTCGCCGCCATCGGGATGGTCCTGGGGGCGTCCTGGGCGGGAGCGCGAGCGATGACGTCCACCAGCGGGCCCGGCATCTCCCTCATGGGCGAGTTCGTGGGGCTCGGCTACTATGCCGAGATTCCCGCGGTGATCTGGAATATCCAGCGGGTGGGCCCCTCGACCGGCCTCCCCACGAGGACGTCCCAAGGAGACGTCCTGAGCACCTATCTGCTCTCCCACGGCGACACCAAGCACATCCTGCTCTTCCCGAGCTCCGTCTCGGAGTGTTTCGATTTCGCCGGCGCCGCGTTCGACCTGGCCGAGCGCTTCCAGACCCCCGTCTTCGTGATGTCGGACCTCGACCTCGGCATGAACGTCTGGATGTCCGACCCGTTCCAGTACCCCGACAAGCCCCTCGACCGCGGCAAGGTCCTTACCGCGGCCGACCTGGAGAAGGTGGAAACGTTTGGTCGCTATCGAGACGTCGACGGGGACGGGATTCCCTATCGTACCCTTCCCGGAACCAACCATCCTCTCGCGGCTTATTTCACCCGGGGGAGCGGTCACAACGCGGATGCGGAGTACAGCGAGCGGCCCAACGACTACGTGGAGAACCTCGATCGGCTTGCGCGCAAGTTCGAAACGGCGCGGGGCTACGTTCCTCCGCCCGTCGTCGAGAACGAGGAGAGCGCCGAAATCGGCATCATCGCTTACGGAACGACCCATTGGGCCATCGTGGAGTCCCGCGACCAGCTTCGCGACGAGAGCGAGCTCGAATCGAGCTATTTCCGGCTCCGCGCATTGCCCTTCACCAAGGACCTGGCGAGCTTCGTCACCCGGCACCGAAGGGTCTATGTGGTGGAGCAGAACCGCGACGCCCAGATGCTGCAGCTGATTCGTCTCGAGCTCGCTTCACAACCGGAGCTGATCGGAAAGCTCCGAAGCGTCCTGCACTACAGCGGACTTCCCATCGACGCCCGCTTCGTCACCGATCAAATTCTCGCTCAGGAGCGCGGCCCCGCGTGACTCGCTCGAGGCGAACATCGAGGTAAATTGGAAGTAAGATCATGTCAACCACAACCGTCGAAGAATCCGCATCGTCCCCCAAGAAAGTAAATCGCATCGGGCTCGCGCAGGTCGACTACAAGGGAAAGCCCTCGACGCTGTGCAAAGGCTGCGGTCACGATTCCATCAGCGCCCAGCTCATCAAGGCGTTCTACGAGTACGGAATCGAGCCCCACCGGGTGGCGAAGCTCTCGGGGATCGGATGCTCGTCGAAGACTCCCGCTTATTTTCTCAGCCGGAGCCACGGGTTCAACGCCGTCCATGGCCGCATGCCCTCGATCGCGACGGGAACGGTTCTCGCCAATCGGAACCTCGTGGCAATCGGCGTCTCCGGTGACGGCGACACCGCCTCGATTGGAATCGGGCAGTTCGTGCACCTCTTGCGGCGCAACCTTCCCGTCGTCTACATAGTGGAGAACAACGGCGTCTATGGTCTCACCAAGGGACAGTTCTCGGCGACTGCCGATCTAGGTTCCAGGCTCAAGACCGGCGTCGTGAACGAACTGCCGCCGGTGGACCTTTGCGCCCTCGCGGTAGAGCTCGGAGCGACCTATGTCGCCCGTTCCTTCGCCGGCGACCCCAAACAGGTGGTGGCGCTGCTCGAAGGGGCCTTCGCGCATAGCGGAACCGCGGTCCTGGACATCATCAGCCCCTGCGTAACCTTCAACAATCACGCGGGCTCGACCAAGAGCTATACCTGGGGTAAAGAGGACGAGGAGCTGATCCACGAGGTGGACTTCATTCCTTTCTTCGAGCCCATCGACGTGGAGTACGACGAGGGCGAGACCAAGGACGTCGAGCTCCACGACGGCTCCCATGTCCTTCTCAGGAAGCTCCACCGGGACTACGACCCCACGAGCCGCCGCCGGGCGATGGAGCTCCTTCTCGAAGCGCGGGAACAGCAGGAGTTTCTGACGGGGCTCATCTTCGTGGACCCGAACGAGAAGAACTTCGTCGAGCTACTGAATCTCGTCGACGAGCCGCTCGCGACCTCTACCCGTCGAGCGGGTGCGGCCTCCCAAGTCCGTGCTCGACGAGGTCATGGAGTCGCTCCGCTAAACGAGACCTTGCACTCGGGCAGCTCGTTCCGAAAACGAGCCGCCCGAGCTCCGGCTCCCTTTCGACTCTCAGCGCAGAGCGAACCGGAGCTCTCCCCATACCTGGCGTTTGAGGATATCTCCGAAGACGTGCTGCTGCACGTTGGCGTTGTTCAGATCGGTGAACTTCACCGACGCGGTGACGCGGTCGTCGGCGAAGCGGACGCCGAATCCTGCCGTTGAGCATTCCGTAAGAATCGGTCGGACCGTGATAGGGAGTGTTGAGGACGTCGGTCCAGAACGCGGAATCCGTATAGTTGAAGCTGACGTTACCGAAGAAGCGACCTCGGGTGAAGCTCGCTCCGACGTTGAAGCGGTTCGCGGGCGGAATGTTGAGCTCGCCGAAGTCCGCGGCGTCGGTCGGGCTTGGGCTCGGCCTGCCAGGAGTAGTTGGCAAAGAGAGTGAACTGCGGCGTCACTCGTGCGTCGAATCCCGAGCTCGACACCCCAGTCCCTCACACCTTCGAAGTTCAGATAGGTGAAGTTCGATGGCAGGTACAGGCCGCTGCTGGGCCAGCAGGTCGAGCACGACGGGCGGGAGGGGCCAGCCCGGTGGGGGATTGCTGCTGGTGTACACGCCGCCTGGCGGTTGAGTGAAGAAGATGTTGTTGCTCGTCTGGTTGCGGTACAAGGCACCGTTCACGGTGAAGCGGTTGTCGAACGTTCCGGTGTAGCCGATCTCGTAAGCGGTCAGGCTCTCCTGGACCAGGTCGGTGTTCCCGGTGGCGAGGATGGGAAAGGCGAACTGACCGAGCGCCGGGTTGAGCGCGCTGAGATCCACCGCTTGCACGATGGTGACATCGAGAAAGCTGTTCACGAACGAGGGAGCCCGGAAGGCGCGGTTGAACGAGAAACGAAACGCGTGATCGGGTTTCGGCTTGAACATGAACGTGGTGCGCGGGGAGACGACGAACTTGTCGATCACGCTGAAGGCGTCCGCGCGGGCGCCTACGAGCCATCGAAAGTGATCGGAGAAGAAGATCTCGTCCTGGGCATAGAACCCACCCTCGGTCCGGTTGTTCCCGAGGGGTGCGATCGAGAGATCGAACGAGTTGTACCGGAAGTTCCCGCCGTAGGTCAGGATGTGATGGCCGCCGAGGACGTTCGAGTTGCCCAGCTCGAAGTCGTAGGTCTTGTTGTTGAAGAGAAAGTCAATGGGCTTCCCATCGCTGCCGACCGCCAGCAGCGCCGGCGCCGTGCCGTTGAGGAGGTTGGTGAAGAAGTTCGCCTTCAGATTACCCCGCGAGTAGTTGATCTTGCCGTAGCCGAGCACCGTTCCCGATTGGATGTCGAAAGGACCAATCCCGGTGTGGATGATTCCCTTGGTGCCCGCGGCCCCTCCCGCGAACACCAGCTTCTGCTGTCCGTCGGGAAAGTCGTAGTCCACCCGCGCGTCCACCTTCGGCTGGGTCGTGCCCGAGTTCGGGAAAGGAGGATAGAGCCCGCCTCCCGTGGGCCCTCGGCGCGGATCGTCGGTGATCGGGACGCTTCCCATGGGTCTCGCGAGCTGGTCCATCCCATAGACACCGGCGGAGATCTTGTACGCCCAGCGATCGTTCAGTATCTGCGCGTGAGTCAGGTTCACGTTGTAGGCGTTACCGGTGCCGAGGTCGTTGTCGGGTGCGCTTCGATTCACCGCTGCATAACCCAGGGTCACGGTCGTGCCGTTCAGCTGACGCGGCGTCTTGGTGATGATGTTCACCACCCCCGACATCGCATTGGCGCCCCAGACCGCCGATGCGGGACCGCGGATCATTCTCGATTTGCTCGATCTCGCTCGTGTCGACCGGGAGGAAGTCCCAGGCGACGAAGCCGAAGAAGTCCTGGTAGATGGTACGTCCGTCGAGGAGAGCGAGCTGCGACGTCTCTAGAGTCGATGTCGCGCCCCGGGTCGAGATGTTGATGTCGCGTGCCGAAGTCTGCGCCACGTTCACCCCCGGAACCGTCCGCATGAGATCGGCGTAATCCTGCGCGGGAGAGTTCTCGATCGTGTCCGAGGTGACGACGCTCAGCGTGGCAGGTACGTTGATGAGCTGTTGTTCCACCCTCGAGGCGGTGACCACCACGGTCTCGGAGTAGGTCAACTCCGGTTTTGCTTCCTCCTCCTCTTTCTTCTTTTCCTCCTTTTTTTCCTGTTGTTCCTCGGAGGCGGGCTTCGTGGTCTCCTGGGTCCATGAGAAGGTCGGACAAAAAGCAAGAGTCACGAGCAAAACGAAGGTGCGGTTCATCGTGAGGACCTCCTGGGAGGGGGAATTCTAAACGCGTCGACGTCGACGGATTCTTATTTCACAAAGAGTCATCGGGATCAAGCTCCCGGCGTTGCGGGAAGATCACCCATGCCGCCTATAATGAACGGTCATGTCAAACGTAAACGTAACCGAGCACGCCATCCTCGAGAAGCTCTCCAGCCTTCACGACCCGGATATGGGTCGGGATATCGTAACGTTGGGGTTCGTCAAGAACCTGCGTATTTGCGCCCCCATCGTGAGCCTGGATATCGAGCTCCCGAATCCCGCGAGCACGGCCAAAGAACGGCTGCAAAAGGAGGCGGAAACGGCCCTTCTCGAGCTTCCCGGCATCGACCAGGCCAACGTTCGCATGACCTGGTCGGTCTCCTCGACACCCGAGGCCCCGAGTCGCATCCTGCCCGGCGGGCGCGAGACGGCCCCCGCTCCTCAGAAGCCAGAGGGGGTCAAGAATCTCGTCGCCGTCGCTTCGGGGAAAGGCGGAGTGGGCAAGTCCACCGTCGCGGCCAACCTCGCAGTCGCCCTGGCGCAGGCGGGAGCGTCGGTGGGACTTTGCGACGCGGACGTCTACGGTCCGTCCCAGGGGACGATGTTCGGATTGAGCGACCGTCCCGAGACCGACGAGCACCAGCGCATCCTTCCCCTCACCTCCCACGGCGTCCGGATCATGTCGATGGGGCTCCTGACCTCGAAGGAGACGCCGGTGATCTGGCGAGGACCGATGGCGACGCGCCTCATCCAGCAGTTCATGTCGGGAGTGGCCTGGGGCGAGCTCGACTACTTGATCGTGGATCTGCCTCCGGGCACGGGAGACGTCCAGCTCACCCTGACCCAGAGCGTGCCTCTGACGGGCGCCCTCATCGTCACCACGCCCCAGGACGTGGCGCGGACCATCGCGGAAAAAGGGCTCCGGATGTTCCAGCCGGTGCAGGTGCCGGTTCTCGGCGTCATCGAGAACATGAGCTACTTCCTCTGCCCGCACTGCGGAGAGAAGACGGCCATCTTTCGAGAGGGCGGAGGGGAAACAATCAGCCGGGAGTTCGGAATCCCGTTTCTCAGGAGCGATTCCCATCGACCCCGAAGTCGTGGTGTCGGGTGACGAGGGGCTTCCCATCGTCGCTCGGAACCAGGGAGCTCCCGCGGCGGTCGCCTATCGAGAGATAGCGTCGAAAGTCGCGAGCGCCGTCGCCCGAGCGAACTACGAGGCGGCATTCGGAAGCCAGCCGAAGGAGATCATTCCGGAGGACAGGACGCTGCGGGTCGTCTGGAGAGACGGGACGGAGTCGCGTTATCCCTTCGAGTTCCTCAGGAACCACTGTCCTTGCGCGGTCTGCGTGGACGAATGGACGGGCGTGAGGAAGAGCTCGATCCTCCTCCTCCCATCCAATTTCGGGCCGACGCGGATCGAGTCCGTCGGTAACTACGCCATCCAGATCTACTGGTCGGACGGCCACAACTCCGGCATCTACAGCTTCCGCCACCTGCGGGAGCTCGAAGCGGAGCTGCCGAAGAGCTAGTGGGCCGCGATCACCTCGATCTCGATTCGGGCGTCTTTCGGAAGCCGAGCGGGCTGGACCGCGGCCCGGGCCGGGGGAATGCCGTCGCGGAAGTAGCCGCCGTAGACTCCGTTCATCGCGGCGAAATCGTTCATGTCGGCGAGGAAGATTCCGGTTTTGATGATGTTGGCCGGCGTCATTCCGCCTCCTCCAGGATGGCGACGATGCTGTCCATGCAGCGGCGCGTCAGGGTCTCGATGTCGCCTTCTACCATCTTGCCCGTCTTCGGGTCGAGGGGAATCTGTCCCGAGATGAATAGGAGGTTTCCGTAGCGTATCGCCTGGCTGTAGGGTCCGATGGGCGCGGGAGCACCGTCGCTCAGAATGGCTTCTTTCATGACGCGAACTATCGCATGCCCGGCCGGGCCACGTCCAGAACGCCCTCAATCGACCGGATGGAGCGGGTGATTCGGTCGAGCTCCTTCAGGTTGCTGATGGACACGGTGACGTCGATGGCGCCTTTGCGGTCCTCGAAGGTCTTGGCCTCGATGGTGCGAATGTCGGTGTTCGTGTCGGCGATGGTGGAAGTGATGTCGGCCAGGATGCCCTTGCGGTCCTCGACGTTCACCGACAGCGTGATCTCATACTTGGCGTCCTTTTCTCCCTGCCACGAGACCTCGACCCGCCTTTCGGGGTCGACCATGAGGTTGAGCAGGTTCGGGCAATGGACCGAGTGCACCGAGACCCCCTTGCCGCGGGTGATGTATCCAATGATGCTCTCGCCTGGGATGGGGTTGCAGCACTTGGCTCGGTAGACCATGAGGTCGTCCATTCCGTCGACCTTGATTTTGTCGTCGGAGCCCTTGAGGACCCGGCGTACCGCCCGCGCCAGGCTGGCGCCCGCACCCATCTTCTCCTGGAGCTTTTCCGCGGGCACGAGACGGGCGAGGATCTTCCTGGGTGAGAGCTTGCCGTATCCGATGGCGGCGTAGAGGTCGTCCTGTTTGGAGTAGCCGTACTCCTTCAGGACTTCGGGAAGGGCTCCGTTGTCCAGCGCCTGCTTCAAGTTGATGTCGAAGCGCGTGGACTCCTTCTCCATGAGCTTCCGCCCGATCTCGATGCTTCGCTGGCGCTCCGATGCGTTGAGGAAGTTCCGGATCTTGTCGCGCGCTCGCGAGGTGACGACGAACGACAGCCAGTCGCGGCTAGGCCGGTGGCCGCGGGAGGTGAGGACCTCGACGATGTCGCCGTTCTTGAGCTTGTAACGCAGCGGCACCATGAGTCCGTTGACGCGGGCCCCGACGCACTGGTGGCCGATGTCGGTGTGAATGGCGTAGGCGAAGTCGATCGGGGTCGCGCCCCGGGGGAACGACTTTACGTCACCCTTGGGAGTGAAACAGAAGACATCCTCGGGGTAGAGGTCGACTTTGAGATTGTTCAGGAACTCGTGGGGATCCTTGACCTCGCGCTGCCACTCGATGATTTGGCGGAGCCAGGCGAAGTTCTGGACGTCGTCCTCTTCGAACGGCCGGCCTTCCTTGTACTTCCAGTGTGCCGCGATCCCCTGTTCGGCGACGCGATGCATTTCCGCGGTGCGGATCTGGACCTCGAAGGGCACGCCGGTGTCGGTGATGACGCTGGTATGGAGAGATCGGTAGCCGTTCGGACGCGGCATGGCGATGAAGTCTTTGATGCGTCCCGGAACGGGCCGCCAGGTGTTGTGAATGATGCCCAGGGTCCCGTAGCAGTTCCGGATGCTGTCGGTGATGATGCGGAGGGCAATGAAGTCATAGACCTGGTCGAGCTCGATCTGCTGCCGCTTCATTTTCTGGTAGATGCTGTAGATGCTCTTGGTGCGGCCGGTAATCTCCGCCGGGATTCCGTTCTCCTCCAGGTTCTTTTCCAGTACCTGCTTGATCTCGGCGATGAACTCCTCCGTCCACTTTCGTTTCGCCTCGACGCGCGCGGCGAGGATCCCGTAGGCCTTGGGCTCGATGTTCTTGAGGCACAGATCTTCCAGCTCTGCCTTGATCCGTCCGATACCGAGCCGGCCGGCGAGGGGGGCGTAAATCTCGAGGGTCTCGTTGGCGATATGGATTCTTCGATCCTCGGAGAGGTGCTGCAGCGTCCTCATGTTGTGGAGCCGGTCGGCGAGCTTGACGAGGATGATGCGGAGGTCGTCCACCATCGCCATCAGCATCTTTCGGAAGTTCTCCGCTTGATGCTCCTCGGCGGAGGAGAACTGCATCTTGCTGATCTTGGTCAGCCCCTCGATGATGTGAGCGACCTCCTTGCCGAAGTACTCCTCGACGCTCTCGATGGTGGTGAGGGTATCCTCCACGACGTCGTGAAGAAGGCCGCAGGCGACGCAGACCACGTCGAGCTGCATCTCGGCGAGGATGTTCGCGACCTCGAGAGGATGGATCAGATAGGGCTCGCCCGACTTACGAAGCTGTCCCCGGTGCTCCTTCGCCGAGAAGACGTAGGCGCGTCGAAGCAGCTCGAGGTCGCCGTCCGGCTGGTAGGCGCGGACCTTTTCCAGGATGTTCTCGAACCGGATCATGGGTTTGGTGGGCAATCGCGCGCGAATCGTGCTTTATCTTGCCCTATCCCACGTCCATGATAGGCGGGCCCCGACCGCGAATCAAGACGGCGGACCCGAAGCTCCTCTTTCTTGACTGTCCTGGATGCGCATAATATACTTCGTTTCCCCAAGATCGTTGAGGGACTCCATAAGAGGGGGTTTTTGGAAATGCATACCCAGCGTGGGAAAGCTCTTGGAATCATAATGATGGCGCTCGTAGGCCTGAGCGGGCTCGGCGCCATGACGGGCTGTTCCAACGTTCAGCAGAAGTGGAACATGCTCAAGTCGCGGCGGGCGTTCAAGGAGGCGAACCAGGAGTACGCCAACAAAGCGTACCCGGACGCTATCAATTCTTATAATACGACTCTCGAGCTCGACCCCAACCCCGACCCACGCGTGCTCGTCACTACGTATTTCTATCGCGGAAGCAGCCACCATCTGATCTATCGGCCGTCCAAATTCAACGACCCCGATAACGAGAAACAGCTCGAGGCGGCGATCGCCGATTATGAAAAGGCGCAGGAGCTCGCGGTGAAATACGCGCCGGACTACGCGATGCTCGCGCCCTACGAGCAGTACGCGATGGAACAGCTTGCCGCCATCTACCGCGACAACCTGGACGACTTCCAGAACGCGGAGAAGTACTTCCAGGCCCTCATTCAGCTCGATCCGAAGACGCCGGAGCGCTACTACGCCCTCGCCGACGTCTACGAGCGATTCAACGATCCCGACGAGATGCCTCTTCTCGAGCAGGCGGTCGAGGCTTACAAGAAGCCAGTGGACCTTCACCCCGAAGATCCCATCGCCTATCGGCAGGTGGCCAACCTTTTGAACAAGTATGGCCGCTTCGACGAGACTATGGAGTGGCTCGCGAAGGCCCGGGACGTTCAGGCCAACAATCCCGAAGGTTACTACCTCATCGCGGTGCACTACTGGGACAAGGTCTACCGCGACCCCAGCCTCACCGAACAGGACAAGAAGAGCTACATCGAGCTGGGTCTGGGGCAGCTCGACCAGGCGCTGCAGATCGACGATCAGTACATCGACGCCCTCATCTACAAGAACCTGCTCCTGCGCGAGCAGGCGAAGGTGGAGCCGAAGCGCAAAGCCGAGCTCGAGCAAGAAGCGAACGAGCTGAGGGACAAAGCGATGAAGCTTCGCGAGAAGAAACAGGAAGAGGAGAAAGCCGCCAAGGCCGCCGCTTCCGAAGCGGGCAAGCAGGGGGAGCCGGCGCCGCAAACGGGTCACTAGACGAACCCGTCTTCGCGCTTCTCTTTTCCTCTTCTTCGAGGATATACGAAGGGCGAGGCCGAGCCGATGTGCTCGGGCCTCGCCCTTTCGTGTTTTCGGCACCTCGAAGTAGATCATTGCCATGGCCAGCGTGAAAGTGCTTCTCATCGACGACGACGAGCGGCTGGCCTCGATGCTCGCCCAGTACCTCTCGGGTCACGAGCACGGCGTCGTCTGGGCCCCCGACGGGGAAGCGGGGATCCAGAAGCTCGAAACCGAGCGATTCGACGTGGTCGTCCTCGACGTCATGCTTCCCGGCGAAGACGGATTTGCTCTTCTGCCACGCCTCAGGAGCGGGAGCGACGTTCCCGTGCTCATGCTGACCGCCCGCGGTGACGATTCCGATCGAATCGTCGGCCTGGAGCTCGGGGCGGACGACTATCTTTCGAAGCCTTTCAATCCGCGCGAGCTCGTCGCCCGTCTGCGAGCGCTGGTTCGCCGCCATCGTCGCAGCCTGGGGGCGTCGACGGGGGCGGAGAAGGTTCTGCGGCTCGGGCGTCTGGAGATCGATCGCGCCCGTCGCATCGTGCGGCTCGACGGGAACGAGCGCGAGCTGACTGGATATCAGTTCGATCTTCTCGTCGCTCTGGCCGAGAACGCCGGCCGGGTGATGACCCGGGACGAGCTCCTCCGGCGCTCGAGGGGAAGAGGTCTGGAGCCTTTCGACCGCAGCATCGACGTGCACGTTTCGCGGATCCGCGCCGCCGTGGAAGACGATCCCCGCGAGCCGCACCGCATCCTCACCATTCGCGGCGTCGGCTACGTCTTCGCCAGCGACGAACCGGAGGGCGTGTCGCGGTAGATCACGGGAACCGGCGAGGGACCGACGGCCCGCATGGATGCGGGCGTTGAATATCCGATGCGAAGACTCTATTTGCAGATCTACCTGAGCCTGGTGGGGATCCTCTTTCTCCTCGCGCTCCTGCTCTCTTTCACCTGGCTCTACCTGGCACCCCAGGACGCCTTCGGCCTCGACAAGCTCGCCGCTCTCGCCGAGGACCTTCTGCCGCCTCCGGACGCGTCGAAGGGTGAAGTCGTGGCGGCGCTCGAGCGCCTGTCGCGGAGGCTCGGCGTCAGCCTGGCCCTTTTCGACGACCAGGTACGATTGGTCGGAGCGGTGGGAGAGACGCCGTCGAAGCCCGATCCTCGCTGGCAGGACTCGCGCCTGCTCCACTCGCGTGGAGGAGGGCTCACCATGGTTCTCCGGCTGACCGACGGACGCTGGCTCGTCGTTCGCCATCATCAACGAGCGCGCGCCCTCGCGGCGTTGATTGGGGTGTTGCTGCTGGCGGCGGCGGTGGCGGTCGGGTCGTACCCTCTCGTACGGCGCCTGACGCGGCGGCTGGAGCGGCTGCAGGAACAAGTCGAGGCGCTGGGCGAGGGAGACCTCGGCGCCCGCGTGGAGGTCGAGGGGAGCGATGAAATCGCGAAGCTCGCCTCGAGCTTCAACCAGGCGGCGGCCCGTATCGAACGCCTCGTCGACGGCGAGAGAGCCCTCCTCGCGGGGGCGTCCCACGAGCTTCGCTCACCCCTGGCGCGTATCCGTGTGGCGGTCGAGCTCCTCGGAGACGGTGCCGCCACACCTTCTTTGCGGCGGAAGACAGAAGAGGACATCGAGGCGCTGGACGGCCTGATCGGCGAGCTCATTTTGGCCACCCGCATCGAGACCCGCGCGGTGCGGGAAGAGGAGGAGGTCGACGTCCTCGCGCTCGCGGCCGAGGAGGCGGCTCGCTACGGCTGTTCGATAGAGGGAGCTCCCGTCGTCGTCCGCGGCGACCGGGCGCTGGTCCGTCGGCTCTTCCGAAACCTCCTCGAGAACGCCCGGCGTTACGCTCCCGGGACTCCAATCGACGTCGACGTGCGGCCGAGCACCACGGGACGCGGCGTACGCATCCTCGTCATGGATTGCGGCACAGGCGTTCCGGAAGAGGAGCGCGAGCGCATCTTCGAGCCCTTCTATCAACCTCGCAGCGTCGCCCGCGCGGCTACCAGCGACGGCGTGGGGCTCGGGCTCGCCCTGGTGCAGAAGATCTCACGACTTCACGGAGGCAAGGCGATCTGTCGTGCCCGGGACGGCGGAGGGAGCGTCTTCGAGGTCACTCTCGAAGATATTCGTCCGTAGACTCTGTTCAAAAAAAAGAGGGAAGTCGGAAGGGCAGGACCCCTCCGACTCCCCTCTTGTCTCGGTTCGCTCGATCCGGAAACGATTTCGGGCGCGGGACGTCAGCGGCCGCCGCCGAAGCCGCCCGAATTGATCGTTCGGAACGATCCCGACGCGCTCGACACCGTTGCCCTTGGCAACGTCGAGAATGGCAACCACTTGACCGTACTTCAAGGTCGGTGCCGCTCTCAAGAAGATCGTCTTGTCCGAGCGGGTCTCGAAGATGTCGCGAATCCGAAGGGGCAGCTCGTCCCAGTTGACGGGCTGCTTGTTGATCGTGACCTGGCCGTTCGGATCGATGTCGAGAACGAGCTGGTTCGGATCGGGCTGCGAGTTCTCGACCTTGTCCGCCGATTCGGGCAGCTCTACGTCCAGCCCTTTCTGCGTCAGCGGGGTCACCACCATGAAGATGATGAGCAGCACCAACATGACGTCGATGAGAGGCGTAATGTTGATGTCGGACATGCCGCCTTTCTTGCCGCCGGTTGCCATAGCCATAAGAATGCGCTCCTTACGTTGCGGGCGTTGACGCTCGAGCTCGACCTCAGCTCTTCGTCTTCAGCTCGGTAATGAGGCCGATCTCGTCTGCTCCGCCCTCGCGGCAAAGGTCCATGACCCGCAGAACATCTCCGTAGTCCAGACCCTCGTCGGCCTTGAGGAACAGGACCCGGTCCGTCTTGCCCTCGAACTCCTCGCTGAGCTTCGTGGGAAGCTCCGACTCGGCCACCGGCATCATGTTGAGGTACAGGGTGTTGTCGATGCGGACCGCGACGTTGACGGCGTCTTCGCTGTCGGGGTGGTCCGAGGGGAACTCGGCCTCCGGGAGCTTGACGTCGACGCCCTTTTGCAGCAGAGGAGTGACCACCATGAAGATGATAAGCAACACCAGCATCACGTCGGCGAGGGGCGTGATATTGATGTCGGACTTGGTGCCTCCCGAACCTAAACCACTCATACCCATGGTTTGTTTTCCTTTTGATAATCTTCGAAGACCGCGGTCCTACGCGGCGGTCTTCTTCGCCATGTAGTCGATGAGCTCGGAGGCGCTGTTATCCATCTCGACGGTGAAGCCCTCGACGCGGGTGGTCAGATAGTTGAACGCCCACACCGCCGGAATGGCCACGAAGAGACCGAACGCAGTCGCGACCAGTGCCTCGGCAATACCCGCGGAGACCGCTCCGATACCGCCTGAGCCGGTGAGCGCCATGCCTCGAAACGCGTTGATGATACCGGCGACCGTTCCGAACAGACCCACGAACGGTGCCGTTGCCCCCACCGTGCCGAGACCCGACAGGCCTCGCTTGAGGTCGATGAGATTCAGCGCCACGGCGCGCTCGATGGCGCGATGGGCCGCTTCCATCATGTCGTCGCGCGACTGACCGCCCGTCTCTTTCTGGTACTCGTACTCCTGGAGGCCGGCGAGAAGGACCCTGGCCAGGTGGCTGTTTTTCACGTCCTTGCCGCTGCTGATCTTGATCGCGTCCTGAATCTTCCCGTCTTTGAGGAGCTTCGCGACCTTGGGAGCGTAAGTCCGCGACTGCTTCTTGGCGCGACGGTAGGTCATGAACCGCTCGATCATGACGCTCAGGGAGAAGATCGACATGATCAACAGGACGAAGTTCACGCCTCTCGCGGTCGTTCCCATGTGGTTCCAGACATCCAACAAACTAAACGACATTATTGCCTCCTGTGTGTTCCTGGCTGGTTGGTGCTTCTAAAATCGACTCAAAATTTGGCTGAAGTTACCCTTAACTGAGAGAGAAATTCACCGTAACCGTCATCACGATGGGAACGGGAACTCCATTCAGCAGTGTCGGCTCGTATTTCCACTGCTTGACCGCGTCGATGGCCGACTGGTCGAGAAGCGGAATGGATCGGAGCACGCGCACGTTGGTCACGTTTCCCTGAGGGTCGATGATGGCCTCGAGAATCACGATGCCCTGAACGCGAGCTTGCTTGGCGATGTCGGGATAGAGCGGCGATATGTCCTTGACCTTGTTGGGCGGCCGGATATCGCCTCCGACTCGAACCGGTTCCTGCTTCGGCGGCGGTGGTGGCGCGTCCGGCAATCCGCCCACGATTCCACCAATGACGCCTCCAGGTACTCCACCCTCGACGCCTCCCGGCACACCGAAATCCACTCCGCCGAGATCGTCCATTCCGATCTCGTCGGGAATTTCGACCGGTGCCACGAACTGAGGGGTCGGGGCCAGAATCGGCCTCGGAGCCACCGGGCGTGGCCTCGCTGCCGGCGGCGGCGGTGGAGGTGGCGGTGGAGGTGGCGGCGGTGGCGGCGCCATGAACGTCATGATTCCTTCGGGCGTCGGAAGGTTGTCCGTCGCCATCAGGGGCACGATGATGATGGCCGCCAGAATGCCACCCTGAATGAGGAGCGAAGTGAGGAAACTGGCAAGCGATCTCCCCCCCCGGCCCCCTTCGGGCACCAGTGAGAGATCAAACATTTCTTTCGGCACGGCGTTCGGCGCTCCTTTCGCGAGAAGTTATGAACGACTTATCAATAACTCGAGCCACTCGCGCATCCGTAAGCTCTTACCCGGAGGACGTGAGGGAAGGTCCCCCTGGCTGAGCACTTAGACACCGACTTCCGCGAAAAGGTTCCAATCCGCGAGTGGATTGCTCGGAACTCTCAACGCGGTCCTCGATGCCTGACAAAGAGTACAGGCCCAGAACGAGACCATCTAGCCCACTACGGCCGGCCCCGACCGGAGTCGTATGCATATCCGGAATCGGCGTTCCTTGTCAAACCATTTTCGCCGGGGGTTGGAGGGACCACCAGCAATCGAGCCGTGTATGCTAGTGCCAGCTCGTCTCCCTGTCAAGCAGGTGCAGGCGGGAGGGACGCCGCGTGCTTCAGTAGAGGCGGAACCGGACGACGAGATCGCTGAGAGTGGGAACCGGTCGGCCGTTCTTCGTGGCCGGCTGGAACCGCCAGCGCGATTCCACGACCCGAATCGCCTCCTCGTCGAGCTCCGGCACCGACCGAAGCACCTTGAGCACTTCGACCTTCCCTTGCTCGTTGATGATGACCCGCAGTACCACCGCACCCTCGACTTTGTCGCGAATGGCATCTCGGGTGTAGCTCGGCTGAGGCATGCGGATCGGGCTCGGACCGACGTCGGGCTTCGGAAACCGAGGCAGCGCGGATCCCGATTCCGCCGACTTCACCCCCGACGATACCGCCCGGAACCCCTCCGAGGACCCCACCGGGGCTCCCTCCGGGCATTCCGTCCGGGTCGCCATCGTCGAAGCCGTTCGCGACGCCGCGAGGCACGTCGAAGCTCGCAGAGAGCATCTCGGGCGGGATGGACGGGACGGGAGGGGCGAGAATCGACGGCGCCCGAATGGGAAAGGCGCTCGAAGAGACCACATGCGGGACCTCCCGGGCCCCATTCGGGCTCCCGCTAGCTATCGGCGGCGGCGGAGGAGGTGCGAGCAGCAGGACGAGAGGGGGAAGGCCCGGCCGCTCCAACGGGACGGCCCCGGACCAGAGAGCGGCGACAACGAAGCCACAAAGAGCAAGACCGTGAATGGCCGCCCCCACGGGGGCGCAAAGCCAGCGGGCACGAGCGTTCGAGCGGCCGCAGCCGAGGGTTTCGGCAAACCATTCCCGCGGCGCGACAACGTCGGCGCCTGATTCCGGCAGTCGGTGGTCCCGGTCGCTCGTGGCGGCCCTCCGTATCGCCTCGGAGGCACGTCCCCCCCGCGAGGCGCTTGGGATACCCTCATCTTACATCCTCGCCGGGATGGTCCCCAAACCGCCGAAGGCGGCAGAACGAGTCCCGCTCGCCGATCAGACGCGAGCGTTGGCGTTGGCGTCGGATTCGGCCTTCGCCTTCGACTTCGCCTTCGACTTCTTCCGGTCGGCGACGGGCTTGTCTCGGAAATTGCGCCACCAGAGAACGATGGGCGAGGCGATGGCGACCGACGAATAGGTGCCCACGATGATTCCCGCTACCAGCACGAAGGCGAACCCGCGGAGGACCTCGCCACCGAGGACGAACAGAGACAGCACCATGATGAAGGTGAGGCTCGAGGTGAGAATCGTCCGGCGCAGCGTCTGGTTGATCGACATGTTGAGAAGGGCGTACAACGACTGCTTGCGGGCGACCTTCCGGTTCTCTCGTACCCGGTCGAAGATGACGATGGTGTCGTTCACCGAGTAGCCCACCAGCGTCAGGAAAGCGGCGATCACGTTCAGGCTGATCTCCATGTTGAAGATCGAGGCGAGACCGAGCGTGAGCAGCACGTCGTGCAACACCGCGACGGTGGCGCCGACTCCGAAGATGGGCTCGAATCGGAACCCTATATAGATGAGCATCGCGAGCAGGGAGAACAGGGTGGCGTTCCGGGCTCGTGTTCGGAGCTCCGCGCCCACCACCGGCCCCACGATCTCGGTGGAAGAGTCGACGAGCTTGTTGTCGGTGATGTTCTTGTTGAGCACGTCGAGGATCTGGTTCGCGGTCGTGTCGAGCTCGGACGAATCGCCGTTCTTCCGCTCCACCCGGATCATGACCAGGTTCAACTCTTCCCGGTCGTAGCGCTGGATGACCGCCTCGCCCATGCCCGCTTGCTCGAGCGCCTGGCGGACCCGGTCGATCTGCGGAGTGTGCTCGAACTTGGCGTATACGATCGTCCCTTCCGAGAAGTCGATGCCGTATTGGAGCCCACCCTTTCGCGCGATGTCGGCGCCGCCGAGGATCCCGATGACGAGGGAAAGAATGATGAAGTGCCAGCGGTACTTCAGCCAGTCGATTGTGGTATCGCCGATGAAATCCATAACGTTCCTATTCCCGCGCTCAGATGCTGAGGGCTTCGACTTGCCGACGCGCGCCCAGTTCGAAGTCGTAGATGAAGTGGGAGACGAAAATCGAAGTAAACATGTTGGCGACGAGACCGATGATCAGGGTCACGGCGAAACCCTGGACCGGTCCGGTCCCGAACTGAAAGAGAATGGCGGCCGCGACGAGACTCGTCAGGTGGGTGTCGAGGATCGTCCAGAAGACTTTCGCGAACCCCGCGGAGACGGCGGTCCTCGGTGTCTTTCCTGCCCTCAGCTCCTCCTTGATCCGTTCGAAGATGAGCACGTTGGAGTCGACGCCGATGCCGATGGTGAGGATGACGCCGGCGATACCGGGAAGAGTCAACGTGGCCCGGAAGTAAGCGAGAGCGGCGAGCAGAACCAGAAGGTTGATCGTCAGCGCCACGACGGCATTGAGACCCGACCATTTGTAGTAAAAGATGATGAACGCCACCACGATCGCGAGTCCCACGATGGACGCGGTGATCCCGCTGCGTATGGAGTCGGCGCCGAGAGTGGGACCCACCGTCCGCTCTTCCTGATACTCGAGTGACGCGGGGAGCGCCCCCGAGCGAAGCTTGATCGCGAGGTCCTGCGCCTGGTCGAGGGTGAAGTTGCCGGTGATTTGCCCCTGGTCGTAGATGGCCCCCTGGATGACGGGAGCCGAAATGACTCGATTGTCCAGCACGATCGCGAGCTGCCGGCCGATGTTCTCTCTCGTCTCCTTCTGGAACCGCCCGGCGGCTTCGGGCTTCAACGTAAAGGAGACGTTCGGGGTATTGGTCTTGTAGTCGAGAGACCGCCGCGCGTTCTTGAGATCGCGTCCGGTGATGACCGGTACCCGGTCGACGAGATAGTAGGCCTTGTCCGCCCCCCCGGCCTCGGAGACCCCGGTAAGGATCTCGGTTCCCGACGGCTGCGGCTTGGAGCCGAGAACCTGCTCTTCCGAAAGCCCCATCGCGCGCACCAATCTGAGCTCGAGCTTGGCGGTCGATCGGATGAGCTCTTTCGCCCTCGCGACGTCGTCGAAGCCCGGCAGCTGAACGAGGATCTGGTTGCCCTGGTCACCGTGGGGCGCGATGAGAGGCTCGGCGACGCCGAGCTCGTCCACTCGGCGCCGGATGGTATCGATCGCCTGGGCCACCGTCTCCTGGCGCAGCGTGGTGATCTCGGTTGGTCGGAGTTTCAGCTCCCAGTTCCCCGACCCCAGGCTTCGAGCTTCCCAGGTCGGAAAGTTCGTTTCCACCGTGCGGCGGAAGTCGGTGTCTTTGTTGATGTCGACCCCGGCGACCTCGATGGTGCCGGGAGCCTTCCGCTCGACTTTCCCGAAAGTGATGCTCTGATCGTCCAACTGTTTCGAGAGGAGCCCGGTGAGCTCGTCGGTCACGGCGTTGATGGCATCGTCGGTGTTCACCCTCATAATGAGGTGGATTCCTCCCTTGAGGTCGAGCCCGAGCTTGATTTTTTCCTGGGGTGGGTAGAACGCCCAGATCGACCCGGCGACGACCGCCGCGATCGCCACCGCTTTCCATCGCAGGTTCTTCTTCATGAAAATCGTTCTCCAAATGTCATTGGCTCCACCCATTCGTTTCCGACCGGGGGTCGGCCGGCGCGGCGGAAGGTCTCAGGATCGCTTGGAGGCGTCGTCGACACGCTGCGTGACGGCAGATTTGGCCACCTGAACCTTGACGTGATCGGCTATCCGCAATTGGATCGAATCGTCGGTCACGCCCACGACGGTGCCGTAGATACCTCCGGTGGTGAGCACCCGGTCGCCGTTTTTGAGCTCACTCAGCATCGATTCCGTCTCCTGCTGCTTCTTGCGCATCGGCCTGACCACGATGAAGTAGAAGACGCCGAAGATGACGACCATCATCAGCATTTGGCTCGTGAGGAAGGAGCTCGATCCCTGCCACGGCGCGACCCAAAGGGTGAACATCCGAACCATGATAGTTCACTGGCAAAAAGGCTTCAAGCCGTGAGAACGACCATCGAGAAACGAAGACGTCCGGGGGCTAAGCGCTCTCCGGGCGATTCCGGATCTCGACGAGCAGCGACTCGAATCGGCCCTCCTCGATGGCGGCCCGGATCGTGCTCATCAGGTTGAGGTAGAAGAAGAGGTTGTGGATGGTGTTCAAGCTCGCCGCCGACATTTCCCTTGCGACAAAGAGATGCCGGAGGTAGGCACGGGAGAAACGCGAGCAGGTGTAGCAGCGACACGCGGGATCGAGAGGACCACCGTCGTCGGCGAATCGGGCGTTCTTGATCGAAAGCTTTCCGGCGCTGGTGAACAGCGTCCCGTTGCGGGCGTTACGAGTCGGAAGGACGCAATCGAACATATCGACTCCGAGCGCCACCGACTCCACGATGTCGAGGGGCGTCCCCACCCCCATGAGGTAACGCGGCCGGTCGTCGGGGAGCTCCTCGGTCGAGATACCGGTCATCTCTCTCATGATCTCCTTGGGCTCGCCCACGGCGAGCCCGCCGATTCCATAGCCGGAAAAGCCTCCCTCGACGAGGGCGGCCGCGTTCTCCCGCCTGAGATCCTCGTAGACTCCACCCTGGACGATTCCGAACAGAGCCTGATCGCCGCGACTCTTCGCGCGTTTCGATCGCATGGCCCAGTCGAGGCTCCTCGCCGCCGCGACTCCCGCCTCGGATCGATCGGCGGGGTAGAGAAGACATTCGTCGAGAACCATCGCGACGTCGGAGCCGAGCTTCTCCTGGATCGCGACCGCCCCCTCCGGCGTGAGCGAGTGCAGGCTGCCATCGAGATGGGACCGGAAGGTCACTCCAGCGTCGTCGATCCTGCGGAGCGCGCTGAGGCTCGCCACCTGGAAGCCGCCGCTGTCGGTGAGAATGGGTTTGTTCCAGTCCATCATTCGATGGAGGCCGCCGAGTGCTTCGACGCGCGCGGCGCCGGGACGAAGCATCAGGTGATAGGTGTTGGAGAGCAGGATCTGAGCATCGAGATCCTCGACTTGTCTCGTGGTGAGCGCCTTGATCGCGCCCTGGGTCGCGACCGGCATGAACGCGGGGGTCGCGACCGTGCCGCGTGGCGTCGAGAGCCGGCCCCGTCTCGCTCTACCGGCGCGAGCGACGAGGGAGAACGAAAATCCCGTCATCGACCCCTTCGCGAGAAAACACTGCGCGGGCCGCGGCTTGTCGTGATCTTTCCGCCTAACACGTTCATGGCAAAAGCGTAACCGCGGAAAAACGCTACAAAAGGCTTGACAGGCAACGCGCCCTTCCTTATGCTACATCTAGTATGCCAAGCCCAGACTCAAACGACTTGTAGTTGTCGTTGCCCGTTTTTGGGGCGACGACGACTCCGGACGCTTGTGTCCGGAGTCGGGGGTCGTTCGAGGCTCCCGGGCTTGGTGAGCGGAAAGGCTGAGAAGTCGTGAAGCATTTCTGGTTTTCGTATTGCAAAAACGGCTCCGGTCCTCTCCGCTCTACCCCGTGAAAGAGAGGAGGCGAAAACATGGCTAAGAAAAAGAAATCGACCGCTAAGAAAGCAAGCAAGAAGAAGAAGTAAGAAACTTCCTCAGGGGTACCGAGAGCGGGGGTGAGTGCTTCACCCCCTTTTTTTACGCTCTCACCCACCGGCTTCGCCACTCACCTCTTCCTCCAGCAAGTAGCGACGGATGGCGAATGCCACGCCCGCCTGGTCGTTTGTGAGCGTCAGCGCGAGCCGGCGGCGCTTGAGCTCGTCCACCGCATTTGCCATCAGGACACCGAGACCCGCGCTTTCCAGCATCTCCAGATCGTTCCAGTTGTCTCCGATTGCCATGGCACTCTCCATCCCGATCCCCATCCGCCGGCAGAGAAACTCGAGGGCCTTCGATTTGGTCGCTCCCGCGGCGAGCACGTCGAGCAGAGCGAGGTCTTCTTCGACGTACTCGGTGCGCGCCAGGCTCGCGGCCAGACCGCGCTCGCGCAGGGTCGCGAGGATCTCGGCTTCGAACGATCGGATTCGCTCGACGCCTCCCGTGAATCCGACCTGGACGGGAGCTCTTCGGAGCTCGATGGCATCGACGAAGCGAGGCGGGGGAGACGTTTTGTTGAGGTAGCGCCCCAACGAGGCAAGACCCCTGGCGGAGGCCCTCAGGATGAGATGGCCCTCGGCGTCGGGGCCATCATGGAGGATGGGCTCCATCTGCTCGCGAAGGGAGAGCTCGAGAACGGCGATGGCAGTGTCGAGAGAGAGAAGACGCCGCAGCAGAATCGGCCCGGAGAGTCCGTCCCGGATGATCGCGCCGCTGTTGGCGACAATGAAGCAATCGATACCGAGGGGCTCCACGTAGGGGCGCAGCGCGGGAAAACGTCTGCCGGTGACGATGGCGATGGCGACGCCTTCACGGGCGGCGACGCGGACGGCGAGAAGATTTTCCTCGGGAATCTCGCGTCGCGAGCTCAGCAGCGTTCCGTCGAGGTCGATGGCGAGCAGCCGGTAGCGGGGCACTACGGAGGACCCGTCACCGATCGGGACCGCCGGGGGGACGGACACCGTCCCAGACCGTGACGCGCTGGATCCGATCTCCCGGCTGGAGGCCGTCCACGATCTCCATGCCGCTCTTGACCTGTCCAAAGACAGTTTGGCGGCCTTCGAGATCCGGCCTCGGTAGATGGGTTATTTGGAACCGGCTGCCACCGGTATCGAGTCCCTCTTCGACGAGCAGAAGCGTGCCGCGCACGATCGGTCGGGTGTTGATCTCCGATGGAATGGTGTATCCCGGACCTCCCCTTCCGTCACCGCGAGGATCGCCGCCCGCCACGTAGCCGTTGGGAACGACTTCATAGATCGTCTGCCCGTCGAAGAATCCATCGCGCGCGAGCCGGATGAAGTTGGCGACGGTCTCGGGAGCGTCGGAGATGAACAGCTCGATCTCGATGGTTCCACTGGATGTGGCGAGGAAGGCTTCCGGGGAATAAGGAGCCTTCATCAAAGTCAAATATTCGTCGAGACCGCGCAGGCTCGGGCGGGGCCTGACAGCGGTATCCGTTGCGCCGGAGTGCCGGAGGATCTCCGCGGCGACGAGACGAAGCAGATAGCTCCTGTCCTCGAGCGCCCCACGCACGACGGGCTCGGCCGCCGCGGGGTCGAGGGTGGCGAGCGCCCGGAGGAGAGCGGCGCGAACTCTCGGATCTTTTTCGGTCTCGACGACGAAAGCCTGCTCGATGGGAGCGAAGCTGTCTCGCGCCCGCAATTCGGCGAGAGTCTCAGCCGCCGCGACCCGCTCGAAAGGGTCGTCGGCCCCGAGGTGTCGGATCAGGATTCCCGGGGCGCTCTCGGGGTCGAGACGTCCCAGCGCCTCGAGCGCGGAAGCGCGAACGCGGGCGTCCGGCTCCTCCGCCATCGACCGAACAATCGCGGCAGCCCGCGCGCCTCCCATCGAGGCGAGAGTCTCGGTCAGCTCTTGTCTCACCCGCCAGGCGGGATCGGATCCGAGGCCGGCGAGAATCAGGAAAAAGGTCTCCTCGTTCTGACGCGCCAGGGCGGCGAGCGCGAGCGCGCGTATCCAGGGGCTCTGGTCGCCCACGCGATCGATGAGCGGCTCGACGGTGGAGGGGTCTCGAAGCACGGCAAAGGCCTTCAAAATCTCCGCCTGGAGGTAGACGGTGTCGGCACCGAGATGGGTCAGAAGGTCGGGGACGAGCTCGCTCGCTCCGAGGCGCGCGACGGAACGGACGGCCTCGATCCTCACCTTGTCATTTGGGTCGAAGAGAAGCTGGCGCAGGCCGTCGGAGGCACGATCTTTCGACAGCGCCCCGAGGCCGCGGGCCCCATAGAGCCGGAGGACCGGATCGGGAGAGCCGGAATAGAAGAGAAAAAGAGGCTGGAGCTCGGCGCCTTCGAGCTCGCTCGCCGCCCAGGCTGCCGGCCACCAGGCGAATCGAGGCGTCCGGCCTTCCGTGGCGAGGGCATCCCAGGACCAGCGCAAGCTCCCGACGCGGGCGAGCGCGAACAGCTCGAGCCGGATGTCCGAGTGCTCGAGGGGCAGGGAGCTCGTGATCGCTTCGGTCCAATCGTAGGGCTCCTTTCCCTTCGGAACCAGCGCCGCGAGCGCTCCGCCGATCGGCTCCGCGGCGGCCGCTCCCTGTTTGCGCGCGAGGGCCTCGGCGGCTCGTCCTCGGACGCCCTCATCGTCGTCCGAGAGAGCCTTCGTCAGCCGCGACACCGTATCGGGAGGAAGCTCCTCCCCGGCGATGCCGAGACTGAAGGCGGCGGTGCGGCGCACGTAGGCGGAGGGATCGTCGAGGAGCGGAGTGAGAAGCGAAGGAGCGTCCGGGGAACCGATGCGGGCAAGGGCGAGCGCGGCGCGCGCTCGGGCAAGCGGCTCCGGATCTCCGAGCCGAGCGACCACCTCGCCGTCTCCCAACGAGCGCTCGTCCTCGAGCTTCATCAGGCGCGCGAGATTGTCCTCGAGCGACGGGACTTCGACCTGCTCCGGCGCCTTCGGGCAGCCGAGCGAGACGAGCGCGGCGATCGAGAAACCGAAACGAAGGGAAGCTCTCCGGGCCATCGACGAGGCTATGGCTTCAGGCGGCGGCGGGAGACGAGATGTTTTTCGACACGGTCCATCTGCACCTCGTAGCCGATGCCGGCGCCCTGGGGTACGGCGATGGTGCCGTCTTTTCGTACCTGGACCGTCGGCTCGATCAGCTCCTCGACGAAGTAGCGCTTGCTGTCGGCTACGTCTCCCGGAAGGGTGAAGTTGGGAAGGGTGGAGAGGTGGACGTTATGGGCGCGCCCGATGCCGCTTTCGAGCATTCCTCCGCACCAGACGGGAACTCCGTGGTCGGCGGCGAGCTTCTGGATGTTCCTCGCGCTCGTCAGACCGCCGACCCGACCCGCCTTGATGTTGATGATGCGGGTCGCACCCATCTCGATCGCTTTACGCGCGCCCTCCACCGAGTGAATCGACTCGTCGAGACAGATTGGTGTCTTGATCTGCTTTTGGAGCTTCGCGTGATCCCACATGTCCTCGTAGTCGAGAGGCTGCTCGATCATCATCAAATCGAACTGATCCATCTCCTGGAACAGGGCGACGTCGGCGAGGCTGTACGCGCTGTTGGCATCCACCGTCAAAGGCGTGTCGGGAAACCGCTCCCGCACCCGGCGGACGACGTCGACGTCCCACCCGGGCTTGATCTTCATCTTGATGCGGCGGTAGCCGTCGGCGAGCTCGCCCTCGATCTTTCCCAGCAGCTGATCGATGCTGTCCTGGATTCCGATCGAGACCCCGGAAGCGATCTCGCTACGGGTGCCGCCGAGGACCTTGGACAAGGGCTCTCCCCGCATGCGCGCGTAGGCTTCCCAGATGCCCATTTCTACCGCCGCCTTGGCCATGTTGTGGCCTCGGATGTGACGGAGCGACGCCAGCACCTCGTCGGGATGGCGATAGTCGTTCGCGAACACCGCCGGTGCGATGAAGTCTTCGATGGTGGCTAGCGCCGTCTTCACTGTCTCCGACGAGTAGCTCGGGGTCTCGTCAGCTACGCACTCGCTGATGCCGGTGACGCCGTCCACCTGAACCTGGAGCAGCAGAAACCTCTGATACGTGACCCGCGCGAAGCTCGTCTCGAAAAACTGCTTCAGGTCGAGCTTCACCTCGAGGATGTCGATGGATTCGATCTTCATGAACTTGTTGCCCTCTTAAAGAGAGCCATAGTAGCAGATTCGGAAGAGGCCTTCGCAGCCCAGGATACTGGCCGGTCTACCAGGCCTAGGGGACCAGGCCCACCAGGCCTACCAGGGAAGATACTTGCCGATCACCTCGATCTTGGACAGATCCACGTAGATGACCGTCACCATCAGCAGAAGCAACATGACGAAGCCTACCTGGAGGATTCGCTCTTTGACCTGAAGGCTGAAGTCCCGGCCCGCGAGTCCTTCGAGAGTAATGATGGCCATGTGGCCTCCGTCGAGCAGCGGGATGGGGAGCAGGTTCAGGATGCAGAGGTTGAGGCTCAGGAAGGCCATGAAGGTGAAGAGGTCTTTCGGTCCGCGTCGCGCCGTCTCTCCCGAAAGCTGAGCGATGCCGATGGGTCCGGACATTTGCCGCACCGATGCCCGTCCGGTAACGAGCCTTCCCAGGATCACGAACGTCATCCGTGTAAACCGAGACGTCTCAGAGAGGGCGGCGCCGAAGGCCTGCAGGGGATTCGGATAGCGATGCAGCACCATCGGGGAGGAATTGAACTGGACCCCGATGAACCAGTGCCCCTGGTCCAGCTTGGGAGCCAGGGTGAAATCGAGAGTCTCCTGTCCTCGAACCACCTCGACTTTGACCGGACTGCCTTTGTGCGCTTCGATGGCGTCGATGAGCTGGGCGAAGTGATAGATGGGCTTGCCATCCACCTTGGTGATCATGTCGCCCACACGCATGCCCGCCTGCTCGGCGGGAAAGTCCTCTTTGACCCCGCTCACCAGAGGTTGCACCGCGGGCAGGAACCCGGCGATTCCCGCTCCGTCCTCGTCCCGCGCGGCGACTTTGAGCTCTTTCGTGATCCTCTGGCCGTTGCGCTCGATGCCGATGGGGAGGGTGTCGTTCGCACTCACGACGATTCGATCGACCACCTCGCTCCAGGTCTCGACCGGCTCGCTTCCGATCTGGACGATCTGGTCGCCGGGCTCGATACCGGCCTTCTCGGCGGGAGAATCGGCCACGACGTAGCGCACCACCGCGGGATCGTCCAGCCCCGCAGGTCGCTCGACGCCGATCGTGAACAAGACCGTCAAGATGAGAAGAGTGAGGATCAAGTTCGCGGTCGGTCCCGCGACGAGGATGGCGAGCCGCTCCCACTTCGAGCGGCTCATGAACTCCTGGGGATCCCCCGTGGACTCGACGGGATTGTCTCCCGCCATTTTCACGTAACCACCGAGCGGCAGGAGGCCGATTCGGTACTCGGTGTCGCCCCACTTTCGCCCGATGAGCTTCGGGGGAAAGCCGAGCGAGAACACGTTCACCCGCACGCCGACCCATTTGGCGGTGAGGAAGTGGCCGGACTCGTGAAAGAAAACGAGAACGCCCAGGACGAAGACGAAAGCGAGAAGAGTGGTCATATGCTGTCAACCGATGGCGCCGCCCATGCTTCCGCCTCGATGAGGCGCTCCGCCCTCGCCCTGGCTCTCCGATCCGCTTCGAGAACCGTCTCGAGCTCACGCGCGGGAAGCACTTCTTCGGCGGCGAGGACCTCGCCGAGGATCTCGGCAATGGTGAGAAATCCGATGCGCTCGTCGAGGAACGCCTGGACCGCGACTTCGTTCGCGGCGTTGAGCGTCGCCGGGGCGGTGCCGCCCATCTCGAGGGCGGAATACGCGAGGCCGAGACAGGGGAACCGTTCCAGGTCCGGAGGATGAAAATCGAGGGTGAGGGGGGCGCCCAGCTCGAGCGGGGAAAGCCCGGTCGGAAGCCGCTCGGGGTAGGTCATGGCGTACTGGATGGGAAGACGCATGTCGGTGATGCCGAGCTGGGCCACGACCGAGCCGTCCTCGAACTCGACCATCGAGTGGACCGTCGACTGAGGATGGATGACCACCTTCACGCGCTCCCCGGCGACTCCGAAGAGCCAGTGTGCCTCGATGATCTCCAATCCCTTGTTCATCATCGTGGCGGAGTCGATGGTGATCTTCGGGCCCATGGTCCAGGTCGGATGCTTGAGCGCGTCCTTCGGGGCCGCTTTCCGCATCTCTTCGAGCGAGGAGGTGCGGAAAGGTCCTCCCGAGGCGGTGAGCCAGATATGTTTCGCCTCGTGCGGCCTGCCGTCGAGACATTGATGGATGGCATTGTGCTCGCTGTCCACGGGAATGAGCTCCGAGCCCCGGCGCTTCAACGCCGCGGTCATGAGCTCACCCGCCATCACCAGAGTCTCTTTGTTGGCGAGCCCGACCGTCTTACCCGCTTCGACCGCCGCGAGCGTGGGAACGAGGCCGACGGCCCCCACGGTCGCGGACATCACGAAAGAGCTGTCGGGGTGGGTCGCGACTTCGACCATCCCTTCGATGCCGCTTCGCACGTCGATCGCGGGAAATTCCGAGCGAAGGCGATCGGCGTCTCCCTCGCTCTGGATGCTCACCAGCTGGGGATGAAACCGTGCAATTTGCTCGCGCAGGACATCGACCCGTCGCCCGGCGGAAAGAGCCACCACCTCGAAGCGGTCGGAAATTCGCTCGACGACATCGAGGGTATTGGTACCGATCGAGCCGGTCGATCCGAGGATGGAGATGCCCTTCCGTGTCATTTCGCGCCCTTCATCCGAATAGTCGCCCTCATCGAGCCCAATGGCGACGAGGCCCATTCATTGTAGCCAAAGCGGCGGACTTCCAGAAACGACCCGCTCAGGGCTCGCGGAGCGCGACCCAGCGCAAGAACAGCAAGAGCACCGGGGCGGCGAACAGGAGGCTGTCGATCCGGTCGAGAACGCCGCCGTGGCCCGGAATCAAGGACGAGGTGTCCTTCGTCCCCGCCAATCGTTTCAGAAGCGATTCGAACAGAATCTCCCACGACGCCGAAGAGCGCCAGTCCGAGTCCGAGCCCGGCGAACGTGGCAAGCGAGTACGAGCGGAAGTACAGCGCGCGCAGCACGAGCGCGGTCGCGATCGAGAAGGCGATTCCGCCCACGAGACCCGCCACCGTTTTCTTCGGGCTCAGGACCGGTGCGAGCTGCCGTCGTCCGAGAGCCCGCCCCACGAAGAAGGCTCCCGCGTCTCCCATCATGACGACGGCGAGAAGGAAGATGGTCCAGAAACGGCCGTCTCGGTCGGGCTCGACCATTCGGATCCCGACGACGCTTCCCGAGAGCGAGCCGACGTACAGCACCCCGAAGACGGTCATCGCGA
Organism: uncultured Acidobacteriota bacterium; assembly: GCA_963815675.1. Classification (GTDB taxonomy): domain Bacteria; phylum Acidobacteriota; class Vicinamibacteria; order Marinacidobacterales; family SMYC01; genus CAWFHP01. The sequence goes on from CAWFHP010000004.1 coordinate 570,805, forward strand.
GAGCGCCGAGCGTCTCGCGGCTCGGCTCGCGAGAGAAGACCGCCGCGAATCCCACGAGCACCACGACGAGAAGAGCCATCGACTCGGGCAGGGGGAAGCCGGGATAGAAGCCGGCGACGAAGAGCACGACGAGCACATACCCGATGCCGAGCATCTTCCATTCCGCTCTCGCGGCGAGAGTCGTGATCTCCCAGTAACCGGCGACGGCGCAGCCGAGGACGAGGGCGAGGAATATCCACGCGGGAGCGAGGAGGAGAACGACGAGCAGGAGAGGAACCGCGACCAGCGCGGTCAGGATCCGGGTCATTTGTTACGCGGTGCTGCGGGTGGGTGCGGCCGCGGCGATCCCTCCGTAACGGCGCTCTCGCTTCTGGAAGTCGATGATCGCCTCGAAGAGGTCTCGCTTCCGAAAATCGGGCCAGAGGGTCTCGGTCACCCAGATCTCGGCGTAGGCGATCTGCCACAGAAGAAAGTTCGAGATACGAAGCTCTCCGCTCGTTCGAATCAGCAGATCGGGGTCGGCCATGCCCGCGGTGTACAGATGGGAAGCGAACGTGGCCTCGTCGAGCTCACCCGGCTCGCCGTGCGCGAGCGCATCGGCCACGATCTCCCGGCAGGCGTCGACGATCTCGGCGCGCCCTCCATAGTTGAGCGCGATGTTGAACTGGAGCCCGCGATTGCCCTTCGTGCGCTCCATCGCGGCTTCGAGCTCTCCGACGACGTCGTCGGGAAGGTTGGGCATGCGGCCGAGCACGCGAAAGCGGATGTCGTTCCGGATCAGGGTCGACAGCTCCAGACGAAGATACTGTTTCAGGAGCTTCATCAGCACGTCGACCTCGGTCTTGGGTCGCTTCCAATTCTCGACGGAGAAGGCGTAGAGGGTCAGCACCGACAGGTCGAGCCGGGCGCAGGTCTCCACCGCCTCGCGCACCGAAGCGATCCCGGCGCGATGGCCCTCGACCCGCGGCAGACCGCGCTTCTGCGCCCACCGGCCATTGCCATCCATGATGATGGCGATGTGCCGGGGCAGCCGCTCGAGGTCGATCTGCTCGAACAGCTCGCGTTCGATCAATCCCTCGCGGGTTGCTTCGAGTATGTCCTGGCGGCTCATAGCACGATGCTGTTACTGTAGCATACCGGCGAAAAGCTTCTCATGTCATCATCGGCGGTCGGCTCGTTCCTGGGTGCGGCGGTCGCGGCAGGCGCGCTCGTCGCTCTCGTGCCCAATCGGACCGCGGCCGAACCGCTCGCCCCGCGATATTCCCGCTGGATCGAGGAGGAGGTGCATTTCATCATCTCCACCGAAGAGCGAGCGCGATTCGAAGCTCTTTCGACCGACGAGGAGCGGGATCGCTTCATCGAGCGGTTCTGGGCCCGTCGCGATCCGACACCGGGGACGCCGGAGAACGAGGCCGAAGTCGCCCACACTCGATTACTGGAAGAGTCGGATCGTCGATTCGGCTCCGGCGCGCTGCGAGGCCGGTTCACCGAGCGCGGTCGAATCCTCGAGCTCCTCGGCGAGCCCGCCTACCGGGAGAGCTTCGCGTCGGCGGGAAACCGTGTCGTGCCCATCGAGCTCTGGCACTACACCGGCGTCTCGATATCGCTCCTGCCCGATTCCTTCTACCTCGTTTTTTTCCGCCCTCTCGGTGACGCGCTCTACCGGCTCTGGGACCCCGCGTCCGACGGTCTCGCTGCTCTCATTCCCGCCGCCGAGCCGGGACGGCTCGAGCTCGCCTCGGGCCTCCCCGAGATCGCGCGCATCGACCCCGAGCTCGGACTCGCCGTCGAGCACCTCGTCGAGAGCTCGCCCTCGGGAGCGGGGGGACTCCTCGCCACTCTCGCGGCACTCCCCGAATCTCGCCGAGAGCCGCCGAGGCGAGGTGTCCGGGTCGGTGAGGGCGGGAGCGAGCTTCGAGAAGATTTCCGTTCGTCTCGAGGCCGCGGCCTTCGAGGACGACGCTCGCGTTCCCGAGATCCACTACGCGATGGAGCTTCCGCCCGCGGAGCTCGAAAAACTTCACTGGCGCGATGTGGCCGACGGAAGCGGGGCACGGCGCAGTCGGTTCACCGTCTCGGGACGGGTCCTGGGCGACGGAGTCGAGCTCGACCGGTGGGAAGATGTCCTCGAGCTCGAGGAGCTCCGCGGCGATGCGGGGGGGACTCCCGCGACGGGGTTGAGCTTCCAGGGACGTCGGCTTTTTCCAGAGGGCGCGCAGCGGCTCGAGCTCACTGTCGTGAACGAAGGCCGGGCGAGCGGGTTCGGATCGGTGACGCCGCATCGGCTCGTTCTCGCACGCCTTGTCTCGGATGCGAGCGCTGCCCGTGCCGGGCTTCCGTTCCTAGTCGGAGGTCGGCTCGTGAGTCCACTCGCTGGCGACGTCGTCACTCATCCCTCGCTCGCCGTGGTGCAGGTGGACGACGAGATCGGCGAAATCGCCTGGGAGCTCGAACGACCGAGAGAGGACGGTGCCGAAGTGCTCTGGAGCGTGCGCGAGCCCGTCGAAGGATCGCTGATGGCGAAGCAGCTCCCTCTGCAAGGTCGCACCGGAGGATTCTACCGACTGCGCGTGACGTACTCTCGGGGCGTCGAGGAGCGAACGTTTCTCTGGAAGCCGGAGCCGGAGGGACCGGAAGCCGTGCGCGTTCTCGCGCGCGAGCGCACTCCAGCGGAGGAGTCCCGGTACAGGCGGCGTCGGACGTCGTCCTTTTCCCTGCGGGGCGAGCGAGACCGGGCCATCGAGGAGATGAGCTCGGCGGTCTCCTCGACTCCCGGCGACGCGGGGCTCGAGCTCGAGCTCGCCGCGCTTCGCTATTCCGCCCGACGCTACTCCGAAGTCGTGGACCAGCTCGAGCCTCTTCGATTCGACCGTGCGAACGAGCCCGACCGCTTCGTGCTGCTCGCCGCTTGCTCGGAAGCGCTCGGCCGATTCGACCGTGCGGTGGAGCTCTACGAGCGAGCACTGGCCCTCGCTCCCGAAGATGTTCGTCTGAAAGACTCGCTCGCTCGAGCGCGTGCGCATGCGCGTGGCCGTTGAGAGAAAGGGAGGGAGCTCCGCGTCAGGATCGCCGACAACCCACCTGGGCTACCTCAAGTCGTTCCAAATGACAGATATTTGTGGCCCTGCTCGTCCAGGTCGGAAAGCGAGCCCTGTCGGGTTCGTTTACAGAGTGCGGGTTCGAGAGTGAACAGGGGGATCGACGGTAAATGAGTAGTTGCGCTGGGTTTAACCGAGCGCTCTTTTCATGGCACAAGCGTTGCAATACCTTTGCGCGACCGTGGATACGTGAGCGATTGACGCAGACGCGAAAGCGGTGACGGGTGCCGGGTCCTGGCCTTCGCTCTCGCCCGCGCGAGTCGTGCCCGCATCTCGATACGGATGCCTGAGGCGCTCTCCCTTCGTCCCAACAGGGAGTGGTCGACGCCCGAGCTTTTTGCCGAGCTCCGGGACCAACCTGAACACTCGACCCCTCGGCAGGGCTCCTCCTCTCCGCGCGGAGAGGAGGAGCCCAATCATTCCTGTTATACTTACGCGGTAAAGTGTAGTTTCTCTCTTGTCTTTGACGAGCAGTGCTGCTTTTGCCAATGCAAGGTCTACACGTTACCCCGTCGTAAGCGAGACGGGTGAATCTTCGTGAAAGGAGGTAGGCCGGGCATGGCAAAGGGAACCGTGAAATGGTTCAACGACAGCAAGGGCTACGGCTTCATTCAGACTGAGGACGGCCACGACGTGTTCGTTCACTTTTCGGGGATCGCCGGAAGTGGATTCCGCTCGCTCCGGGAGGGACAGCAGGTCGAGTTCGACGTAACTCAGGGCCCGAAGGGAGACCAGGCTTCGAACGTGAGAGGGCTCTAGACCGCCTCCAGCTCTGCAAAGGAAGCCCCGGGGGCAAATCGAGCCCGTCGGGGCTTTCTTAATTGGATTTGCCCGATTGCGGAGCGCCGTCGCACGAGCGAGAAATTCCCGCCATTTTTCTTCTTCCGCATGAAGGTCGAGAAGGGGCGTCAGCCAATCGTGACGGCCAACGTCACGGACAACCGGGCTTCACCTTCAAATGAGCGGAGGATGCTCGGGACCCTTTCCGTGCGCAGGTCGCCGCGCCGTTACCCCAGTGGCTCTTCCCTTAGCGCGGGCGAGCCGGACTCCGGTCGAGTGCGTCGCCTGGATGAGCGCTGTGACGAATCTCCTCGAGAAGCGGCGCTCTCGGATCCCGTCGGTCTGTTCGGGCGGCGCGCCCGTAGGTGCTCTCGAAGAAATCGTCCGGTGTAGGAGTCTTCTCGTCGAACGAGCTCCGACGGAGTACCCCAGAAGACGGCTCGCCTCCCCCGGCGCCACCCTCGGGCCCGAGGTCGATGACGAGATCGGCTTCGGCGACGACGTCGAGGTTGTGCTCGATGACGATGACCGTCCCACCGGAGTCCACGAGCGAATGGAGCACCCGGACGAGCTTGTCGATGTCGGCGAGGTGGAGTCCCGTCGTGGGCTCGTCCAGGAGATAGAGCGTTGCCTCGCGCGCGGGCTTCGCCAGCTCGTACGCGAGCTTGATCCGCTGCGCTTCGCCACCCGAGAGGCTGTTGGAAGGCTGGCCCAGGGTGAGGTAGCCGAGACCGATCTCGTTCAACAGGGCCAGCGGTCGATGAATCGTGGGAATGGGTCGAAAGATCTCCTCGGCGTCGGAAAGAGTCAGCTCCAGGATCTCGTGGATGTTCTTTCCTCGAAACGTTACGTCCAGGGTATCTTCGTTGTAGCGACATCCCTGGCAGCGCTCGCAGCGAACGTAGACGTTCGGGAGAAAGCTCATCCCCATTTTGATCGTTCCCTGCCCGGCGCAGGCCTCGCAGCGGCCTCCCTTCACGTTGAACGAGAAGCGTCCGGGCGTGAACCCCCTTGCCTTCGACTCCGTGGTCGAGGCGAAGAGCCTGCGGATCTCGTCGAAAAAGCCGACGTAGGATGCCGGGATCGAGCGAGGGGTCTTGCCGATCGGCGTCTGATCGACTTCGAGAACGCGGCGTAGAGGCTCGAGGCCCGAGATGCGGTCGTGAGCGCCGGGGAGCGAAGCGCCCCCCAGAGCACGATGAATGCCCCGATAGAGCACGTCGCGTACCAGGCTGCTCTTGCCCGAACCGGAGACACCGGTGACCACGGTGAGCCGCTCGAGGGGAAATTTCACGTTCAGGTTCTTGAGATTGTTCGCGTGCGCGCCCCGCACCTCGATGAAGCGGGCGCCTTCGACCGGACGGTGCTCGCGGGTCGAGGGAGCGAACGTCCGGTTCAGAGTTCGGCCGGTGATGGAGGCGGGGTTTTCGAGGATCTGTGCGGGCGTGCCTTCGGCGACGATTCGTCCGCCCTCGCTGCCGCCCCCGGGACCGAGGTCGATGACGTGGTCGGCGCTCCGGATCGTTTCCTCGTCGTGCTCGACGACGAGGACCGAGTTCCCGCTCTCGGCGAGCTCACGCAGGGTTCCGAGCAGCAGACGGTTGTCTCGCACGTGAAGACCGATGGTGGGCTCGTCGAGAACGTAGCAGGCGCCCCTCAAGTGAGAGCCCAGCTGGGCTGCGAGGCGGACCCGCTGCGCTTCCCCGCCGGAGAGGGTCGTCGCGGGGCGTGAGAGCTCCAGGTACGAGAGGCCGACCCGAAGAAGAAGCCTCGAGCGCACCTCGAGCTCTTTCAGGACCGGCTCGGCGATGATCTCGATCCTGTGGCTCGCGCGAAGCTCCGTCGCCCGGAACCGCTCCAGGAACCGAAGGAGCTGGCCCGGAGTCGAAGCCGTTGTCTCGTGGATCCCGACTCCGCCCAGCTTCACCGAGCGCGCGACCGCGTGGATTCTCGCGCCGCCGCAAGCGGAGCACGTCGTCTCCGAGCGGTATTGCGCGAGAAACGCTCTCAGCTCGCCCTGAGAGTCCCGGTAGATGGGCTCGAGCCAGGAGGAAAGGGCCGAAAGGAGCCTCGTCCGCTTTACCGCGGCGAGCCTCCGAAACGCGCGCTTCCCGTCGATTCCCGATTCCTGCACCAGCCGGCGAAAACGCGTGCGAACGAGGCCCGGAAGCTTCGCGGGAGCTCGCTCTAGAATCGCCACCGCCCCTGCGGCGAGACTCCGGGAGGGATCGGGAACGAGAAGGTCCCGCTCGAAGCCCTCGAGCGCGCCCATGCCGTCACACTCGGGACACGCGCCGTACTTGCTGTTGAAAGAGAACAAACGGGGGTCGGGCTCCTCATAACTGCGCGCGCACCGCGGACAGGCCCGCGCGAGATTGTAATAGCGACTTTCTCCAGCGGAGACGAGGAGCATCGCTCCCTTGCCGAGATCGAGGGCGAGCCGTGCGGCTTGCTTCAACCGATCCGTCGAATCGCGTTTCAGGTCGACTTCGGCGGCGAGCACCTCGATGTCGTGCTCGACGTAGCGTCTCAGCGGTCGGGCTTTCGCCGCTGCCACGAGCTTTCCATCGATGCGCATCCGGGTGAAGCCATCCTTACGGGCGCGCTCGATCACTTCGCGATGGGAGCCCTTTCTCGCGCGGACGAGAGGCGCGAAGGCGAGGATCTTCTTTCCCGCGAACCGGCTCGCGACGTCGTCGAGGATCTGGTCCTCGGTCTGCGGAAGGATGGGGAGATCGCAATCCACGCAGTGGGGGACTCCGGCCTTGGCATAGAGGAGACGCAGGTAGTGGTAGATCTCGGTCACCGTCGCCACCGTCGACTTCCGGCCGCCGCGGGTGAGTCTCTGCTCGATGGCGATCGTCGGTGGGATCCCGGAGACCAGATCGACCTCGGGCTTGTCTACCACCTGAATGTACTGGCGTGCGTAGGCGGAGAGGCTCTCGAGGAACCGTCTCTGGCCTTCGGCGAAGATGATGTCGAAGGCGAGGGTCGACTTCCCCGAGCCCGAGAGGCCGGTGAGCACGACGAGCCGGTCCCGGGGAACGTCGACGTCCAGCCGCTTCAGGTTGTGCTGCCTCGCGCCGCGCACGCGGATCGTCCTTTCCGGGAAAGGCGCCCGTTCGAGGGGGGAGGGCTCGAGCCGCGGCGGGGTCTCCCGCAGGTGAGGCGCCAGGTACCTCCCGGTATGAGAGCCTTCGATCCGCGCGAGGTCTTCCGGAGTGCCGGCCGCCACGAGTCGACCTCCCGCGCGTCCACCCTCGGGTCCGAGGTCTATGACCCAATCGGCGCACTTGACGACGTCGAGGTTGTGCTCGATGACGAGGATCGACGCCCCCCGCGCGATGAGCCGCGAGAACGACTCGAGAAGTACGCGAATGTCCTCGAAGTGGAGGCCGGTCGTGGGCTCGTCGAAGAGGAACAAGACGTCGCGATAGTCCGAGCGAGTCATGCGAGCGGCGAGCTTCAAACGTTGGGCCTCGCCACCCGAGAGCGTCGATAGGGGCTGGCCCAGCCGCAGGTAGCCGAGGCCCACCTCCGAAAGGACCGAAAGGGGACCGACTATCCGGGACCGCCCGCGGAAGAACGAGCTCGCTTCGGAGATCGTCATCGAGAGAACGTCGCGGATTGTCTTTCCGCGGTATCGCACGGAGAGGACGTCCTTGGTGAACCGGGAGCCTCCGCAGGCCTCGCAGGTCACGTAGACGTCGGAGAGAAACTGCATCTCGATCTTCTCGAATCCTTCGCCGGAACAAAGCGGGCAGCGGCCGCCCTCGACGTTGAAGCTGAAGGTCGACGCGTCGAAACCGCGCCGTTTCGCCTCGGGAGCGGAGGCGAAGAGACGGCGGATACCGTCGTAGATCTTGAGATAGGTCGCGGGATTGGCCCGGGGCGTTCGTCCTATGGGCGACTGGTCCACGAGGACGACCTCCTCGACGAGAGCGAGCCCATCGATGTGGTCGCAAGCTCCGGCGGCAGCGGTGCTCTCGCCTCTCGAACGGCGGTAGCCGCGATAGAGAATGCTCTCGACGAGCGTGCTCTTGCCCGAGCCCGAAACGCCGGTGACGGCGGTGAGGAGGCCGAGCGGGATCTCGACGTCGATACTCTGGAGGTTGTTCTCACGCGCTCCGCGGATGGTGATGGCGCGGCCGGGCTCGGGCCGCCTCCGCGGCTCCGGGAGAGGGATAGAGTGCGTGCCCCGCAGGTACTGAGCGGTGAGAGAGTTGCCCTCGCGCGCGAGTGCCTCCGTGGGACCGAAGTAGACGATCTCGCCTCCGCGCTCGCCCGCCCCCGGACCGAGATCGAGCACCCAATCGCAGCGCCGGATCACCTCGGCGTCGTGCTCCACCACCACGACGGTGTTGTCGGAGTCTCTCAGTTTCTTCAGGATGTCCATGAGCCTGTCGGTGTCCCGTGGATGCAGTCCGATGGAAGGCTCGTCCAGAACGTAGAGCGCTCCGACCAGCGAGGAGCCGAGGGCGGTGGTGAGGTCGACTCTTTGTACCTCGCCGCCGGAGAGCGTCCGTGACTGCCGATCGAGCGTGAGATAAGAAAGACCGACGCGCACCAGATAGTCGAGGCGGGTCTCGATCTCGTCGGCGAGCATCTCCGCGAGCGGATTCTCCGAGGGTCGCCGAAAGGAGCGGAACGTCTCGAGAGCGCTTCCGATGTCGAGAGCGTAGATCTCGGCGATGGTCTTGCCCGAGAGCCGGTAGAGCAGTGCGTCCGGCGAGAAACGGGTCCCCTGGCAGTCCTCGCACAGTCGATAGCTCCGGTACTTCGAGAGCAGCACCCGGATGTGCATCTTGTAGGTTTTGCTCTCGAGCCACTCGAAGAATCCACGGATTCCGTAGAAGGTCTCGTCGCCCGCGAAGACGAGGTCCCGATGATTGGGTTCCAGATCCTTCCACGGGCGGTCGCTCGGAATACGTCGTCGTCGACAAAACGCCAATAGAATCGTCCTGGCCGTCGCGATAGCTCTCCGTCGTCCAGGGTTTGATCGCGCCCTCCGAGAGCGAGCGCCTGGGATCGGGGACGACGAGATCCATGTCGATCCCGATCGTGCGTCCGAACCCCTTGCATGCGGCGCAGGCGCCGAGGGGGCTGTTGAAGGAGAAGAGATTCGCGACCGGTTCCGGGTAATCGATGTCGCAGGGCGCGCAGTGCCGGCCTTCGCTGAACTTCCTCTCCTCGAATCCGTCCCGTCTCGCGTTCTCGAGCCAGACGCTCACCCGGCCCTTGCCGTATCGCATCGCCTGCTCCAGGGAGTCGACGAGCCGATCGGTGTCGTGGGAGCGAATCTCGAGGCGATCCACGAGCACGACGGCCCTGTCCCGCTCCCGGAGCCGCTCGGCGGTGAGCTCGACCACGGAAGCCCTTTCGTCGAGCAGCCTGCGAAAGCCGGAGTCGTTCAGCTCGGCCGCGACCTCCTCCGCCGTGACCCGTTCCCCGAGCGCCACGGGAAAGCTCACGAGCGCTCGCCGGCCTTGCTCCGCCCGGAGCTTTGCCGCGACCCGGGAGGCATCATCGCGCTCGACGGGAAGAGCGCACCTGCGGCAGTGCAGCGTCGCCATCTTGGCGAAGAGGAGCTTCACGTGGTCGTTGATCTCGGTCATGGTTCCGACGGTAGATCGGGAGTTCTTGACCGGGTTGCTCTGATCGATGGCGATCGCCGGAGGGATCCCCTCGATCTCGTCGACGAGAGGCTTGTCCATCCGATCGAGGAACTGTCGGGCATAGGTCGAGAAGCTCTCGACGTATCGGCGCTGGCCTTCCGCGTAGAGGGTGTCGAACGCGAAAGAGGACTTCCCCGATCCCGAGACTCCCGTCACCGCTAGAAGGTTTCCGAGAGGGATGTCGACGTCGAGGTTCTTCAGGTTGTTCTGCCGGATTCCGCGAAGACGGATGGCTTCGCTCGCCGCGGTAGTCGCAGTGGTATTCGTATTCCTCTTGCGCATGTCAGTAGTCGACGCGGATCAGATGCAGCCCGTGGGCAGGAGCCGTAGGTCCCGCTTCGGTGCGATCCTTCGATCGGAAGATGGCCTCGATGGAATCGGGAGCGCGCTTTCCTCGTCCGATCTCGAGGAGCGTCCCCACCAGATTCCGCACCATATGGTGGAGAAAGCCGTTCGCGGCGATCTCGTAGACCAGCTCGTCCGCCTCGGCGCGCCAGCTGGATTGGGTGCAGGATCGTGTCGTCGTCCGCGCCTCGCAGGAGCTCGCCCGGAAACCGTCGAAGTCGTGCTCGCCGATGATGAGGGCGGCCGCGCGATCGAGAGCGTCTCGATCGAGTGGATGGGGGTAGTGCAGGGTGAAACGGCAGCGCAGAGGAGACGACACCTTCGCCCGGTCCAGAAAATACCGGTAGGTTTTCGAGCGCGCCCCGAACCGGGCGTGGAAATCCTCTTCGACCCGGTCGACGTCGAGGACCCGGACGTCCCTGGGAAGCATCGCGTTCAGGCCCCGGACGATCCCATCGCGGGGGATCGGCCGCTCGAGGCGGAAATGCGCGACTTGGGCCGAGGCGTGAACACCGCTGTCGGTCCGTCCCGCGGCGGTCACCCGGACCGGGGCTTTCGCCATACGGGCGAGAGCCGACTCGACAAGCCCTTGGACGGTGTCGCCCTCCGGCTGGAGCTGCCAACCTCGGTACTCGGTTCCGTCATAGGCAAGGGTCATCTTGAAGGTCGGCACGGGCCCTCATTTTAGTGCGAGTCCGGCTTCGCCCTTCGGGCTACGGCGGGACAAGTCCGACTTCGGGCCTCCGGCCTTGCTCCGAAACCCTCATTTTTGCCATTTTGAGCTTCGGGGCGGGCTAAAATGCTTCTGCACTCGGGAACCTGGGGCATCGGCAGCGCGTACAAACTCTAACGAGGTGCCGTCGTCCGTTTGGACCCGCCAGGACCGACAGAGGTCGCGAGCTTGGAACCCAGCATCGAAGGAAATGTCATGAAAGCCAATCACCTAGTCCGTTGGATCGGGCTCGCCGCCGCGCTCTCGCTGGCGACGAGCGGATTCGCAGCTCAGACACCGGCACCGGCCCCGGTCCCGGCTCCGGCCCCGGAAGCCCAGCAGCCGGCTCCACCCGCCGCATCCGCGACCCAGGAGTTGACACCGGTCGACATCACTCTCCAACAAGCGATCGAGTTGGCGCTCGAGCACAACCTCAACGTCGTCGTTTCGCGCCTCCAGACGCAGGTCCAGGCCGAGGGAACCAACACCGCGAAAGGCGTCTACGCGCCGTCGATGTCGGCGAACCTCAACAACCTCGACAGCAGAACGCCGGCCCAGAACCAGCTCATTGGAGCTCAGGTGCTGGCGAGCACCCGGACGAACTACAGCTTCGTCTGGCAGCAACAGATCAGGACGGGCGCCAACTACAACGTCACGTTTCAAAACCTGCGCTCGACCACCAACAGCGCGTTCTCGGGGTTCAACCCGCTGTACAGCTCCGCTCTGAGCGGCACGATAACGCAGCCTCTCGCCAAGAACTTCGGCGTCGATACCAACAAACAGCGCATCACCGTCGCGCAGAACGGGGAGAGAAGCTCGCGGGCCCAGTTCGAAGCAAGGGTGATGGACACCGTACGCGACGTGTCGTTCGCGTACCTGAACCTCGTATTCAGCATTCGGAACCTGGCCGTTGCCCGGCAGTCGCTTTCGCTCGCCCAGGAGCTCTTGCGCAACAACCGGATCCAGGTCGAGGTGGGAACGATGGCACCCATCGACGTGCTCGAGGCCGAGGCCGAGGTCGCGGCGCGCGAGGAGGCGGTCATCGTCGCCGAGGAAGCGATCAAGACCAACCAGGACGTCCTCAAGAGTCTCGTCAATGATCCCGACTCCGCCGATTTCTGGAACAAGGACTACAACCCCTCCGATGCCCCCACGATGGAAGAAGTCCAGGTCAATATCGACGCCGCGGTGACGACGGCGCTCCAGCGGCGGCCCGAGCTGCAGCAGTCGCGGATCGAGCTCGAGACCCGCGAGTACAACGTCCGGTACACGAAGAATCAGATGCTTCCCCAGCTCGACGCCGTCGGTTCGTTCGCGCTCAACGGGATTGGCGGCACCCAGCTCGTCCGTGACAACTTCGCCAGCGCGCCCAGCCTCATCATTCCCGGCAGCTACGGCGACGCCGTGGATCAGATATTCGGCGGACAATTTCGAGACTGGACCCTGGGACTCCAGGTTTCCTATCCGCTGGGCAACTCCCAGGTCGTGGCCCAGCACGCGCAGGCCCAGGTCTCGGCCCGGCAGCAGAGGGCTCAAATCAACGAAAACGAGAATCCTGATCGCTCAGGACGTTCGTCAATCAGCGCGCTCGGTCGAGACCAACCGCAAGCGGATCGACGCCACCCGCGTCGCCCGCGAGCTGGCGCAGCGGAGGCTCGAGGCGGAGCAGAAGAAGTTCGAGGTGGGAATGTCCACGAGCTTCCTCATCGTGCAAGCCCAGCGCGATCTCGCCCAGGCCGCCGCGAACGAGCTCTCCGCCCTCATCGACTACAACAAGGCCATCGTCGCCTTCGAGCGAGCGAAGGGAACCATCCTCGATCGAGCCAACGTTTCCGTTCGCTGAGATCCACCCGAAAAATCGAGCCGAAAGCACGAAGGCACGCCCGAAACCTGCCTTCGCGTCGATTTCATGCGCACCCGCCGACTTTCGCCGCGCTCTATTCTTTCTGCCAATCGGTATTGTCAATATGATAATGCAGATTTTTCCCCGGCTTGACAGATCGTCCCTCCTCGCGTAACGTTATCGGAACCTCATGGACCATTCATCCACCGCGAAGGGAGTTTGAAATGGCGAAGTCCAGCAAGTCTCCGAACCCGGAATTCTTGGAGAATCGGCGCAAGGCCATCGCGGAGCTGGCGAAGAGACGCCGGCAACAAGAGATGTTGCGCGCCACCGGAATTTCGCTGCAACAGAGGGCCAAGCTGGGCGGACGCATTTCCTTCGCCTCGGCGCCGCCGCCGCAGAGCTGAAATTTCCGAATCGCTTCCTCTCGCCCGCCGAAAGACCGCCGTCGCGGTTCTCGACCCTTGCGGCTCGCTCCGATCGTTAAAGTAAATCTCGAAGAGTCCCACCCCAAGTTCACTCATCGTGGAGCCGTTCGGTGAAATACGACACGACGCGCTCGCCCGCCCAGAATCGTCCGGGAGCGCGCGAACGACCGACGAATCCCACGTGGCCTCCGCTCGGCGGAATCTCCACCGTCACGCGATCGGAGACAGGAAACCTCGACTGACTCGCGGAAGGGATGAAGGGATCGTCGCCCGACGCGAGAACGAGAGTCGGCCGATCGATTGCCGTCAGTCGAGGGCCGGGGCTCACCGTACGGTAGTAGTCTTCGGCATCCCGATAGCCGCCGTAGTGAGCGGTGATGGCGTCGTCGAATTGGCGCAGGGTTCGGATGCCCCGTTCGCGACCGGCGCGATAGAGCTCGGGCGAGAGTCTCTGGCGGTTGCGATAGGAGGCCAGAAGGGACTGGACGAAGTGCCGCTGATAGATCCGGTTCGATCTTCTTTCCAGGGCGTCGGCGCAGGCGGACATGTCGAGTGGAGGACAGATGGCGGCGGCGGCGACGATCTCTTCCGGCAGCCGGGATGACTCACGGGTGAGTGTGAGAAGCGCGAGGTTTCCGCCCAGGGAAAATCCCGCGATGACGACGCGCGGGGCGCGAGAGGCCACGAAGCGAAGGACCGCTATGAGATCCGAGGTGAGACCGGCGTTGTAGAGACGCGGACAAAGAGAGAGCGAATCGCCGCATCCCCGAAGGTTCATGCGCACGACGTGCCACCCCGCGCCATGAGCGAGGGCACCGGTCGCGAGCACGTACGGCGCGGCGTCGGAGCCCTCGAGGCCGTGGACGAGTACGAGCGCCGGCCGCCTGACCTCACTCTGCCAGGAGGCACGCGCCAGGAGCTTGACGCCCTCGTCTGCTTCGACGACGACGTCTTCCGTGGGGAAAGGCCAGCGCAGCGTGGAGCGAAGGACGACGCCCGCGAGCGTCTGCAGGTGTCCACCGGGAAGAAAAGCGAAGGGATGAAACGGTTCCGCGGTCAATGGTTTTCGGACGGTGCTCTCGGCTTGGCCACGACGTGGAGCTCGCCCACGACTCCCGTCTCGAAGGGGACGCCGTGGCGGGTGAGCTCCTCGAGCGTGCTCCGATAGTCGCGGTCGTTTGCGTACGCGAGGAGGAGGCGTCCGCATCCATCGCAGGTCGCGATGTCCCGGTGTCGCGTGAGCGACTTCTTCGCCTCCTCGATGCAGCAGGGTTTCAGAGACGCCGTCATGCCGCGCGGCTCCTCCGCACGAGCTCGCAGAGACCGCAATGGAGCGCCCGACGGTGGCGAGGACAGTCTTCGAGGATGCCCAGCCTCGAGAGAGCGAAATCGTACTTGACCGGGTCTTCGGCGTCGAAGCGCGCGAGGCTCCTGGTGATATCCAACGCCGCGCGGAATCCCGGAGTCCTCCTCTCCGTCCATCCGAGGTGACGGCCGATGCGATAGATGTGGGTGTCGAGCGGAATGACCAGCTCACGGGTCGGCACGAAGCTCCACAGACCGAGAATCGACGCCGTCGTCGGGTCGGGCCATCCAGCGCAGGTACATGTTGAGACGTTTCGCCGCTCCCGTGAGCGGACTCGGGAAGAAGAATCGCACCCCGGCGTTCGCCGGAAGCGAGCGCGAACGGTAGAGACCTCCGTGGTCGAGCGCGAGGGCCCGTTCCGAGAAGCGGAGAAGGCTCCGCGCCATATCGCCCTCGACATACGTCTCGGAGAAGAAACCGCCGATGCTGCCCGAACGATTCGATCATCTGTCTCGCGAACAGGAGAAGGCAGGCGACGTCAGCGGCGCGGGTCCATCGATGGCGAAACGTGCCGAGCTCCCGGAGGGTCTCCTTCGGCTCCATGCGCGTCACCGCCGAAGCGGGGCGTGGCCCGAGGAACTCGAGAGCGCGCTCGAGGCTCGCCCGTATGGTCTTCACGTTGCCATAGGCGAGCGAGGCCGCGACGAGCCCGGTGAGCTCCCGGTCGGCGCGCTCACGGTAACGATGGGGAAACTCCAGCGGGTCGGAGACGAGATAGCGCGCGTCGTAGTGGCGCCTCAGCCGCTCCAGCTCCCGCCGCAGGCCCCGACCACCGTTCATTCCAGGCGCCATACCGTTCGCCCGCCCACGATGGTACGAACGGCTCGTCCCTGGAGATCCCAACCGGAGAAGGGAGTGTTGCGCGATTTCGACGCGAACGATACGGGCTCGACGCGGAACCGGCGGTCGAGATCGAGAAGGGTGACATCCGCGGGGGAGCCCACGGCGAGAGTCCCCGCCTCGAGACGGAGGATGCGGGCGGGACCCGCGGACAGAAGCTCGACCATTCGTCCGAGCTCGATGAGCCCGGGACGGACGAGCCGGTCGATGGAGAGGGCGACCGCTGTCTCGAGGCCGACGATCCCGAAAGGAGCGTGGTCGAAGTCCTCGTCCTTCTCGTCCTGATGGTGGGGGGCATGGTCGGTGGCGATGGCGTCCACGGTACCGTCCTTCAGCCCCTCGATGAGCGCCATGCGATCTTCCTCCGTCACCAGCGGGGGCTTCATCTTGGCGTTCGTATCGTAGCCCGACACCCGCTCGTCGGTGAAGAGGAGATGGTGAGGCGTTACCTCGCAGGTCACGCGAAGACCACGCCCCTTCGCCTCTCGCACCGAGCGCAGCGCTCCCGCGGTCGACAGATGCGCCACGTGAAGGTGCGCGCCGGTGAGCTCGGCGAGATGGATGTTGCGCGAAACGGCGATCTCTTCCGAGGCCCGCGGGATGCCGCGCAGGCCGAGAGTCGTCGACCAGTAGCCTTCGTTCATGACGCCCCCCGGGTGGAGCTCCGGGGTCTCGCAGTGCTCGATTACGGGAACGTCGAATATCGCGACGTATTCCATCGCCCGCCGCATCACGTTCGCGTCCTCGACGGGATGGCCGTCGTCGGAGATCGCCACGGCCCCCGCCGCCACCATTTCCCCAATCTCCGCGAGCTCTTTTCCGAGGAGGCCCTTCGTGGTGGCGCCGATGGGGTGGACCCGGGCCATTGCCGCCTGAGCCGCCTTCCGCAAGATGAACTCCGTCACCGACGAGCAGTCGTTGGGAGGCTCGGTGTTGGCCATCGCCGCCACCGCGGTGAAGCCGCCCGCCGCCGCCGCCGCCGTGCCCGAGGCAATCGTCTCCTTGTACTCGAAACCGGGCTCGCGGAGGTGAACGTGCATGTCGACGAGGCCGGGAACGGCGTACAGTCCGCGGGCGTCCACCACCTCGGCATCGTCGGTGGGAATCCCGTCGTCGACGGCCCGGATCTTTCCGTCCTCGATCAGGAGATCCGAGATCCGGTCGACGTGGCTTCCGGGATCGACGATGTGCGCCTTTCGGATGACGAGCCGGCTCACGATGGGTCCTCTCCTGCTCCGGTGAGCAGATACAGGATCGCCATCCGAACCGCGACCCCGTTCGTGACCTGCTCCAGAATCAACGAATAGGGTCCGTCGGCGACCGCCGACTCGATCTCGAGACCCCGGTTCATGGGGCCGGGATGCATGAGGATGACGTCGGGCTTGGCCCGGGCGAGTCTAGCGGTGGTGAGGGCAAAGAGACGGAAATACTCGCGCACCGAGGGGAAGTAGGCTCCGAGCATCCGCTCCTTTTGTACCCGCAGCATCATGACGACGTCGGCTCCCGCAATGGCTTCGTCGAGCCGCGGAGCCACAATCGCTCCGAGCTTTTCTACGGCCGGGGGAATGAGCGTCGGGGGGCCGGCCACCACGACTTCCGAGCCCATTTTCGTGAGGAGCTTCACGTTCGAGCGGAACACCCGACTGTGGAGGAGATCTCCCACGATGACGACCCGGAGGCCGCTCAGAGTTCCCTTCGCCTCCCGGATGGTAAAGGCGTCGAGGAGGGCCTGGGTGGGATGCTCGTGCATTCCGTCACCGGCGTTGACCACTGCCGCCTTCAAGCGGCGGGCGACGAAGCCGGGCGCGCCCGACGCCTGATGGCGCATCACGAGAACGTCGGGTGCCATCGCCTGCAGATTTCGAACGGTGTCGAGAAGCGTCTCGCCCTTTACCACCGAGCTTCCCGAGGAGCTCACGTTGATGGAATCCGCGGAGAGGCGCTTGGCCGCGATCTCGAACGAGACCCGGGTACGGGTGCTGGGCTCGTAAAAGAGGTTGATGATGGTTCGTCCGCGGAGGGTGGGCACCTTCTTGATCGTGCGCGTCCCAATCTCCTTGAACGAGTTGGCGGTCTCGAGCACGAGCTCAGCGTCACCGACGGAGAGGCTGTCGATGTCGAGAAAATCCTTCGTTCGGAGCCTCATCGCGAACGGCCGTTCTCTTCGATGATCACCTCGTCTCGCCCATCCTCCTCGGCGACGAGAACGTTCACCGTCTGGCTTCTCGTGGTCGTGATCTTTCGACCCACGTAGTCGGCCTGGATGGGAAGCTCGCGCCAGCCGCGATCGACCATGACCAGGAGCTCGATTTTCCGCGGTCGTCCGAAGTCGATGAGGGCGGTGATGGCGGCTCGCACCGTCCTGCCGGTGAACAAAACGTCGTCCACGAGTACGATCCAGGCGCCGTCCACCGCGTCGGGGAGCTCCGTCTCGCGAAGAATGGGCTGCTGCGCCACCGCGGTCAGGTCGTCGCGGTAGAGCGTGATGTCGAGGATCCCCAGCGAAGGAGAAGAGCCGGTCCTCTTCCGTATCGCCTCGGCGAGCCGCCGCGCGAGGGGAACTCCGCGGGTGCGGATTCCTACCATATAGAGTCGACCGTCGAAATCGCTCGTCCTGGCGACGATCTCGGATACCAACCGGTCGAGCGTCGTCTCGAACGTACCGCGGTCCATGACGACGACCTGTTTCATCGGGGTGCGGGCGGATCCTATCAGCTTTCAGTCCGGGATCTCCAGGATCTCCGGAAGAGCGTCGAGCGGCGATCCCTCGTCCGTTCCGTCGTCGGTCCGGCGCGGCTCGATGAGGAAATTGCGGTAGGACGAGATGAGAGTGACGGGCTGGTTTCGCTTCAAATCGTCGAGAAGAGCGTCGGTCAGAAGAAAGCCATCCATGTCCTGTCCCAGCGGAAGGCCCATGAGGTAGAGGACAGTGGGCGTGATGTCGAGAACGGATGCTCCCTGGAGCTTCGTTCCCGGCGCGATCCCCGCTCCGCTGAGAATCAGAAGCCCGTCGGGCGAGCCTTCGTGGAATCCCGAAAGGTAGGGATTTCCTTTGAAAGGCTCGATGACACGGCGGGCGAGGGTCAAAGGCTCCATCCCGTGTCCCGAAAGGACGATCAGGGTCTCGTTCGGCGCTCGCTTCTGCATGTAGTCTCCCACGATGCCGTCGAGGTATCGGTAGTAAGCCTCGACCACGCGGCCGTACTTGCGGATCTCCGCGTCGCTCACGTCGCCGAACCGCTCGGGCTGCGAGTACCTGGTGAAATAGTGACCGATGACGTCGAGCCCGAAGAAATAGATCGCGAAGACATCGGGATCCTGCTCCTGACGCAACAGATTCCCGATTCTCTCGTAGGTCATGTCGTCGGCGAGCGCGCGGGTGAGCTTCTCCTTCCAGGGAAAACCGTCGCCCTCGATCGCGACCGAGGTATCGACGAACCGGTTCAAGGTCTCCGGGTCGATGGAATCGGGAAACACCACCTGTGAGCTGAGCCGGGCGAACAGGCCTTCGGGAAACGTCAGGTGGGGAAGAGGCGGGTCGAACCGCTCCCGCACCTGGCGATGGAAGTACTCCGAGACGACGAAGCCGTCGATGTCGTCGGCGGGGTAGCTCCCCCACAGGCGGACGAGCCCGACGCGAACGCCGAAGCGGCTCAGGATCGTCCAGAAAGGCTGCGAACGTCGCAGCGAGGCGGTCACCGCGCTTCTCTGGACCAGGCCGGCCCGATCGAGCGATCGAAAGTCGAGCCCACGGGGCCGCAGGGTGAAGGGCGTCTCCACGCCGGGGAAACGATAACGATAGAACCCTTTGATCCCGTGCTCGCTCGGAAGCTTGCCGGTGGCGATGCTCGTCCATACGGCCAGTGACTCGGTGGGATAGATCGTCCTCAAGGGACCCGAGGCACCCGACTCGATCAGGCGCGCGAAGTTGGGAAGCTTTCCTTCGGCGACCGAACGCAGCACGTAGGACATCGAGGCCCCTTCGAGCCCGATGAGAGTCACCCGGCGCGAGAGAGGTGCGTCCTGAATCGGCATCCGCGGAATCGCCGGCTCGGGCTCGGGCCGGGGACGAAAGACGAGGGGCAGAGTCACCGCCGCGAGGAGAGAGATCGCGGAGAGAAGGTACGTCAGCACGGCGCCGCGGCGCCCGAACGAGTAGTGGAACAGAGCCATGAACAGAAATGCGCCGGCACCGGTGGAGACGACGGTGGCGTCGAGCCGGAGCAGATGGAGGGTCTCCTCGGGGAGATAGAGGCGCAGCCCGACGAGATTGTGCCAGAGAAGAACGGCGGCCGAAGCGAGGCTGAGGGCTGAGAAGCCAGGTCGAGAGCCGGAAGGAGAGCCACGCCGGCCGCAGCGGCTCGCCTCGTAGAGCCTCGACGAGCCACAGGAGAACGAACATGCCGACGCTCACCGCGATCCCGTAAGTCCCCGAGAAAACCCCGAGCACCGAGAGCACGTTCATCGGCGTGTGCGGGACCTCGGGATTGAGCATGAAGACGAGCTCGGTCACCAGGATCGCGGCGAACAGGCCGGCGACGAAGCAGTTGGTCCATTTACGCATGAGTCGGCCGGCCGGCCTCGGGGCGAAGCGAACGAAGCTCTTCGAGAAGCGCGCTCATGTCCTCCGGCAGAGGAGCATGCCATCGCATGAGATCTCCGGTCACGGGATGGCGCAGACCGAGGACGGAAGAGTGGAGTGCCGGCCTGGGAAAATCCCGGAGTCTTCGAAAGGCGATGCTGTCGCGGGACGGCAGACGCGCATTTCGACGAGGCGCGCCGTACTCCTGGTCTCCCACGACGGGATGGCCTTCCTCGCTCAGGTGAACCCGGATCTGATGGGTCCGGCCCGTTCGAATGCGGATCTCGACGAGAGCACTCAAGGGCAGCGACTCGAGCCTCGTTATCTCGCTCGTCGCCTCGCGCGGCCTGCGGCTCCGGCTCGAGATCTTCGTCCGGTGCCGCGGGTCCCGGCCGAGAGGGCGATTCACCAGGAATCGCTCGGGAGGACTGCCGTAAGCGATCGCGAGGTAGCGTTTTTCCACTTCACGTGCCTGGAATTGGGCGGCGAGGTCGCGATGGGCGCGGTCGCTCTTCGCCACCACGATGAGTCCCGACGTGCCCGCGTCGAGCCGGTGAACGATTCCCGGCCGCAGGACTCCTCCGATCCCGCTCAGGTCCTTCGAGTGCGCCAGGAGCGCATTGACCAGCGTTCCCGTCGAGTGCCCCGGCCCCGGGTGGACGACCATTCCCGCGCTCTTGTTCACGACGACGACGTCCCGGTCTTCGAACACGATCGCGAGCGGAATCACTTCGGGAGGGGGCTCGGCGGGCTCAGGCGCCGGGATGAGGATCTCGATGAGCTCGCCAGCGCGGCATATCCGGGAAGCTCGGCCTTTCCTGCCCTCGACCCGAACGCGACCTTCTTCGATCCAGCGTTTGGCGCGGGCGCGGCTGACGTCCTCGAGATGCGCCGAGAGCGCCGTGTCCAGACGCAGATCCGCGACTTCTTCGTCGACGACGAAACTCCTGCTCTGTGCCGTCTGTCTCATCCCATCGCCCGCGTCCCGCGTTCGCCCCTCTACGTCGGGCTTCGGCGCGGCGCGGTCCTCAAGCGGTTCGCTGTCTCGGGATCCGGCTCAGGGCTATGAGGGCGAACGAGGAGGTGGCGAGGAGAAAGATGGCGATCAGCTGAGACGTCGAGAGCGCACCCCCGAGCACGAAGCCCCTCTCCAGATCGCCCCGGAAGAACTCGATGATGAACCGCGCCACGGAATACAGCGCCACGTACGTCCAGAAGATCTGCCCGTCGAACTTCTTGCGGCTGGTGAGGTACACGAGGAACCCAAACAGGGCGAACTCCACGAGAGACTCGTAGAGTTGGGTGGGGTGGAGAGGTACGTTCAACGGCACCCCTACGATCTCCCGGGAGTAAGGATCGGTGAACGTAACGCCCCAGGGCATGGTGGTCGGCTTTCCGTAACAACAGCCGGCGCTGAAACATCCCAGTCGTCCGATGGCGTGTCCCAGGGCCACCGACGGCGCGAGGATATCCGTCATGAGCCACGTCGACAGGTTGTGTTTGTGGAAGAACCAGACCGAGGTCAGAACCGCGGCCACGAGGCCTCCGTAAAAGACACCGCCGGAACGAATGAGGCTGAGCGGGTCGTGGCGGTAGTGCTGCCAGTCGACGATCAAGAGCAGCAGCTTCGCTCCCACGAGAGCCGAGACGAGGATGTACAGACCGAGGTCCATCATCAGGTTCGCTTCGACGCCGAAGCGGCGCCCTCTCGAGGCCGCTACTTTGAGAGCGACGAGGAACCCGGCGGCGAGGAGAAACCCGTAGGTGTGAAGGATCGCGTGGAACTGGAAGCCCAGGACGCTCACCTCGCCGAAATCGAATAGTTTGGGAAACAAGCTAAGGCTCCCCCCGTCCGCTCTCCGTCGCGACTTCGGGCTCGCCGCGAAGCGCGGGCTCGCGGCTTCGCAGGCTATCCAGGAGCAGAAGCCCGACTCCGATGCAGATGCACGTGTCCGCGACGTTGAACGCGGGCCAGTGCGCGTCCCGGACGAATACGTCCACGAAATCGACGACGTATCCCAAACGAGCCCGGTCGATGATGTTGCCGATGGCGCCGCCCAGGATGAAGGTGAGGCCGGAGCGAGTCAGCTTCTCTGCGTGAGGGGAGCGCAGAGCGTAGAAGGTTACGGCGGAAAGGGCCACGACCGACGCCAGTGTCACGAGAATCGACTTGAACGGGATGTCGGAGCCCGAGAGGAGCCCGAAAGCCATGCCGGTGTTGCGGACCAGCGTGAAGTGGAGAAACCCGGGGATGACGGCCATCGACTGGCCGAGCCCGAGGGCGTGGCTCGCCAGCAGCTTCGTCACCTGGTCGCTGACGACGATGGCGAGGACTCCGACGCCCAGGAGGGTGGCGCGAAGACCCAGTCCCCCGCCAACTCCGCGACTTTTCTCCATTTCGCACCCCAGACTAGCACTGAGATCGGCGGCTTTTCAATGCAGGGACGAAGTTTCTCGATTCGACGACTCGATACGTCGCCCGCCGCGAGTTCCGGGTCGCAATCCGGCGAGAAGGAGGGTAAACTAATTCAGAAGTTGCCCACTCGAGGCCTCGCTTCCCCCACGGGAGAATCCCCGGGGGGCAAACGACAGGGGCCTCAAACCGCTCCCGCACGGTTCGGTGGGGGGGCTCCCGAAGGAGGGCATCGCGCGGCTCGACGCCGGAAGAGTGCGGGCTCGAATCGAGACGACGGCGAGCGTTCTATGACGGAAGGCCAGTCCTCCATACTCATCGTCGACGACGACAAGAAAGACCTCAAATCGGTGGAGCGGGCACTCCATGCCATCGGGAGCGAGATCTTCTCGGTCCGGGATCCCCACGAGGTCATTCCGACCGTCTACGAGCGGCGGCCGGACGTCGTCATTCTCGACGCGCTCCTTCCCGGTCTCTCCGGTTTCGACCTCTGCAAGCAGATCAAGAGCGACCCGCAGCTGAAGGGAATCCAGGTCCTGATTCTCACCGGGGTCTATCTTCGCCAGCAATATCGAAACGAGGCGGTCCAGCAGTTCAAAGCGGACGCGTTTCTCACGAAACCCTTTCGTCCACCCGAGCTGCAGCGATTGGTCGTGCAGCTGCTCTCCCGGCGTACGCGGACGCCTCAGTCGAGCTTGCTGAAACGCTTCGGTCTGCCCGTCGCGAGCAATCCCAGGAAACGGGGGCTCCTGGGGCGGCTTTTCCGCCGGGGCGCGGAGTCCGAAGAGCCCATGCCCGCGCGCATCGCTCCGGTCTCCCGCGAGGAAAAAGACCTGTCTTCTCACTCCGAGGGAGTGGGCATACCCGAGACTCGCGAAGCGGAAGCGCCCGAGCCCGAGTCGACCGAGAAGCAGAAGACGAACGAGCCCGCTGCGGACGTCAAAGAGCCAGAGAGCAGCGTCACGCAGAAGGTGAAACGTGCCCAGTCCGGGCGGAATCGTCAGGCAGCGGAAACCATTCCGGTGCGCGTGAAGAGTGAGGAAGCTTCGAAAGAGGCACCGGCGCCCGAGTCGCAGCCGGTGGCCGCGAGCTCCACCTCCGAGCCCGAGAAGCCATCGGACGCGAGGCCAGAGCCAGAGCCAGAGCCAGGGCCTGCGTTGGTCTCCGCTTCCGCTCCCGACGCGAGCGTCCCCGAGACACCGTCGGTGGAACCGACGGCACCGGCGCCGGACACGGAGCCACCCGCGCTTCCAACCCCCGTGGAGTCGGTTGGCGAGAACGTCTCCTCCGAGGCGACACCGGTGCAAACGATCGGGACAATCTCAGGAAGCCACGCCAGCGGCGACGGCGGGTCCCGAAGAAAAACAAGAGGCGTCCGCGGAAGCGCCGGAATCTCCAGAGGCCACGCCCGCGACGCCCGCGACGCCCGCGACGGTGCGGGACGGCACACAGAATCGCGAGAGCGTGACCGCGGATCGGGAGGCGACGAACACAGGCGCGTCCGAGGAATCGGTCGAAGTACAGCCCGAGCCTGAGCTCGCGGCCAAAGCCGCCGAGACGGCCGAGAACGCGCCGGAGCCGACCGCGGCCGAAGAGCTGGACGCTCCGCCCATCGTCGATTCGGAGAAAGCCTCCTGGATGGAAGCGCAGGCGCAGACGCGAGAGATGACGGTGGAACAAGCCGCGTCACTCGCGCGAGCTTCGCATCCCGAGGGGGAGGGCGACGCTTCGCCTGAAGAGCCCGTGCCGGCAAAGACGCCCGTCGGCCCGGATGCGCCGCCGCTGACGTTGGAGAACCGGATGTTTCTCGAGGCGCTCACTTCACAGGACGGATCCTCTGGGGTGGCACCGAAGTCCGAGCCCGACCCGGCCAGCGACGCGCCCACTCCCGTCGAGGCCGCCGAGGTGGTCGAACCGAGACCGCGGAAGACACGGCGTCCCCGTTCCCGGAAGTGGGACGTTCCCGTTTATGAGGAAGAGGACTTCTTCCGGGAGCTCAAGCGCGAGCTTTCGAAGTGCAAGCGTGTGGACCGTCCTCTCACCCTCATCGTCATTCAGGTGGGGGATCTGTCCCAGATCGTGGAGCTCTTCGGCAAGGAGTACCACGAGTCGGTGCTGTGGCACGTGGCCGAGCAAGCCATGGCTTCACTGCGCGAGGTCGATCTCGTCGGCCTGATGTCCTCGAGCGATCGCATCGCCATGACCGCCTTCGCTTCCGACCGCTACGGTGGCGGAAGGATCGTCTCGAGAATGCGAAAGGCGGTCGAGAGGAACCCATTCCCCGTGGGCGGCGAGATCCCCCCCATCATCCCGGTGCTCAACTTCGGCATGGCGTCGTTTCCCCACGACGGTGACGACGTTTCCTGTCTGATGGCGAAGGCCGAGAGCGAGCTCGAGGCGCTCGCCCGCGACGAAAGCACCACCGGCGCTTCCCTGGATTGACCGGTTTCCGTCCCGGTCATATCATGCCGCCGTGACCGTGGAAATCCGCGATTTCGAGAGCTTCTCCGACTACGAGGCGTGCGCTCGCCTCCAGACCGAGGTCTGGGGCTTCAGCCCCGCCGATGCCGTCCCCCCACTCCATCTGATCGCCATGCACCACTTCGGGGGTGTGCTCGTCGGAGCATTCGATTCGGACAGGATGGTCGGGTTCGTCTGCGGTTTCTCCGGGTGGGAGCGCGACCACCCCTATCACCATTCGCACATGCTCGCCGTCGTGCCCGAATACCGGGGGTCCGGTCTCGGCGAGACGCTGAAGTGGGCACAGCGAGATCGCGTTCTCGCCAAAGGGATCGAGCTCGTCAACTGGACATTCGATCCGCTGCAGGCAGTGAACGCCAACCTGAACGTCAACCGCCTGGGCGCGATCGTGCGGAAGTACCGGGTGAACCTGTACGGGGAGAGCACGAGCCCCCTTCACGGAAGCCTGCCCACCGATCGCTTCGAGGCCGAATGGCTGTTGAAGAGTGAGAGAGTGGTCGGGGCCAAGGCGGGTAGTTTCCCGGATCTCCAGGGCTGGGAGAGTCTGCCGAAGGCCAACGTCGCGACGCGGAACGGGTCGGGGTTCGCGCGACCACCCGACGAGCTCGCCCTCGACCTCGGCATCGACGAGGAGTCGTTCCTGGTGCAAATCCCGGAAAGCATCAACGCGATCATGGGAAAGGACATGGCGCTCGCCCTCGACTGGCGTCTCAGCACTCGTCGCGTGTTCCAGAGCTATTTCGAGAAAGCCTACGCGGTGACGGGATTCCACCGTTCTCCGGAGGGAGCGTTTTACCGGCTGGAGCGAGAAGAGCTTCCCGTCGATTAGCAGGGTGCTGAAAGGACATGCGCGCACGGAGCGCGCAGCAAGGAATGGGCCGACGACACGAGGCGCCGTGAGCGTGGGTCCTCACGGCATCGATGCAGATGGCTCTCAGCGCCCGGACCAGCAGGCTTTCCGCTTCTCCAGAAACGCCGTCATCCCCTCCTGGGCATCGGCCGCCATCGCGTTCATGCTCATGACTTCCCGGGTGTAGTCGTAGGCCTTTTTCTGATCGAGATCGATCTGAGTGTAAAAGGCCTGCTTTCCTAGCGCGACGACGAGCGAGCTCGCCTCGGCGACCTTGTGTCCGAGACGCTCACTCTCCTCCCGGAGCTTCGCCTTGGGCACGACATGGTTCACGAGCCCCCAGTCCATCGCGGTCTCGGCGTCGATGAGCTCGCCGGTCAGGAGCATCTCCATCGCCCTCTTGCGGCCGACGACCCGTGAGACCGCCACCATCGGAGTGCTGCAGAACAGACCGATCTTGACTCCGGGAGTGGCGAAACGGGCGTCGTCCGACGCGACGGCGAGGTCGCAGGCCGCGACGAGCTGGCAACCGGCGGCGGTCGCGATTCCGGGGACTTCGGCGATCACCGGCTTTTCGACGCTCTGGACGGTCTCCATCATTTCGATGCAGACAGTGAACACGTGGCGTTGATGAGCCAGGTCTTTGCCTACCATCTCCGGAAGATAGTGCCCGGCGGAGAAAACTCCTCCCTCGGCGCCGAGCACGATCGCTCGCACTTCCGGCCGCTCCGCGAGCTCACGGAGACCCGCGGTGATCTCCTCCATCATCTGAATGGAGAGAGCGTTTCGCTTCTCGGGCCAGCTCATCGTGAGCCGCGCCACCGGAGACGAGGGGTCGACGACGATGCGTTCGTAAGTCACGGAAACTTCCTCCTTTTTTAGTGCTCGCCTCGCTCTTCGCTCGGCTCGCTCCCCGCGCTCCTCGCGCGGGGAGGACGGCCGGATTCCCGCGGTTACGCGCCTTCGGCGCGACCGCTTCCTCCCGGCCGGGCTCGCTCCGCTCGCTGAGGCTTTGTTTGGCACGCCTGCGACGGACACTCGATTCTACCGTGAAGCGGCGAGCTCTTCGTGGAGCCGCGTCCGGGTAGCGGTGTCGGCCCAGGTGGAATCGATCGCGTTTCTCGCGAGCATCCGAATCTCGTCCAGGGTAAACCGAAGCTCCCGGCAGAGCGCCATGTACTCGGCCAGGAGCGAAGTGTCGAACATTTTGGGATCGTCGGTATTGACGGAGACGAGAAGACCTTCGTCGAAGAGCTTGCGGATGGGGTGCTCACCGATGCTCGCCACCACACCGGTCCGGTAGTTCGAGATGGGACACATCTCGATCGGAATCCGGTGCTCCTGGAGATATCGCACCAGCGCGGGGTCTTCGACCGCGCGCGTCCCGTGCCCGATCCGATCCACTTCCAGGGCCTCGATCGCGCCCCAGATGCTCACCGGACCCGCGGCCTCGCCCGCGTGGGCGGTGGTGCGGAGCCCGAGTCGGCGCGCCGTCCGATAGACCTCGCGATAGGGCTCCGGAGGGAAGTCCTGTTCCGAGCCCCCGATCCCTATGCCGACGATTTTCATCGGCTTTTCCCCGGCGATCTCCTGGAGCCAGCCCAGGCCGCGCTCGGGACCGAAGTCGCGGGTGAGATCGGCGATGAGACGGACCTCGATTCGATTCCGCCTCCGCGTCGAGACCCCTCCTCACCGCCTCGGTGATCCGTGCCGGTTCGAGCCCGTGGAGCACGGCGAAATCGCCGGGAGAGTGGAACGCCTCGACGTAACGAACGTTCTGGGAAGCCAGATCTCTCGCGACCGCGGCGGCGATGAAGGTGAAATCGTCGTATTCGCGAATGAAGCCGTTTTTCCACATCCACGTCGAGAGAAAGTGCGGGAAATCGCGGTAGCGAAACCGCTGCTCGAGCTCGAAGATGCCGCCGAGGCCCCCGCCCCCGTATTTCCTTACCAGCTCCCACAGGGAAGCAAGAGGGATTGCCCCCTCGAGGTGGAGATGGATCTCGACCTTCGGAAGCGCGCGCAGTGTCTCTGCGAGGTCCCCGTCTCGTGGGGTTTCCGTCAATCTCTTCTCCGCTCCGGAGCTGGCGAGGTCGGAGAATAGATCCGGGCTCGCCAGCTCGCCAGGAGAATCCGGGCTCTTTGGTCTTGACAGGGCAGCTGTGATATGCTCACACCTCCCCGACCGTACAACCATGGACCGACCGTGAAAACCATGGAAGGAGCAACCTCGGTGACCTCAGCGCCCCGAAAGCTATCCTGGGGGTTTACCCTCATCGAGCTGATCGTAGTCATTTCTATCATCGCCATCGTCTCGGCGGCGTCCATACCGATGGGTCTCAATTTCGTGAAGCAGTACAAGATCACGGGGGCCGCGCAGGGTATCGCGGCCGAGATCCAGCGAGCGAGGGCGGTGGCGGTCAAGCGAAATTCGCCTCGCGGCATCCTGCTCAACTTCAATTATCCCGTGGCGGGAGACTATCAGTTCACGAGCCTCGACCCCGATCCCCGGACGGGGAATTGGGACGGAGGGGTCTACCCCGCGAATCCCGGCGTTTACGACCGGTCGGTGGTGAGCTACGGTACCGTGCCCGCGCCGCCCAACAACACCGTCGACCCGAACCCGGGGCTCGGGGTGCAATCGCCCCATGGACTTCCCGAGCAGTTGCCCCAATATATTCAGTTCGAGGCGGGGGACAAAAACGCACTTCTTTTGCGGTCGGACGGCTCGGTGGCGGCGGTGAACGCCGCCGGCCCGGTGGGAGCAGCGGCTATCACACAGTCGGCCGGCGGTGACTGGCTCATCACCATCCGGGACGTCAACACCACGTTGACCCGGACCGTCCTCGTCACTCCCGGTGGCCGGGTCCGGGTCGGGGTCGAGGTCGAGCCATGAGGACGGAGTACGGTATGCAGGAAGGGCATCGTCAGGAGTGTGGCTTCACGCTCGTCGAGGTCATGGTCTCCATCATCATTCTGACTGTGGGCCTCTTATCGCTCGCTCAAATGATCGTTCTCGCGACCAACTCCAACACCCTTTCAGGCCGCATGACGTCGACGTCGTCGCTCGCCAAGGAGCAGTTGGAAAAGCTCAAGGCGACGCCTTTCTACGTCGATCCCCTGACCAAGACCCGGAATCCCGCGCTCGCGGACGGCGGAGACCTCGATTCGGCCGCCGCGGGCTACGTCCAGGACTACGACGCCCGGGGCCTGCCGGTCGCGGGAAACGGCTTTTATGAAGTGCGCTGGCAGATCCGGACCGTCAACGCGAATCTGCCTCTCGAGATGGTCGAGATCCGGGTACGGTGCCTTTCGACCGCGGGAAGAGGAGAACAGTTCGCCATCATCGGCGAAGCACGCTTCACGACCTATCGCACCGCCAACGTGGGTTGAAGCGACATTTGAGGAGCGAGATCCATGCAATCAAATAAAACATTAGATTCGAGTCGGGCTCTCGGCGAGGAAGGATCCGCGTTCGTCATCTCCATTCTGGTCCTCTTCGTTCTCACCGTGCTGGGCATGGCTCTCATGCTCACCACGACCACGGAGAAGGACATCGCCATCAACTATCGCTGGGGAGAGCAGGCTTTTTTCAACGCGGACGCGGCTCTCGAGTACGGAAAAAACGTACTGGGGCAGACTCTCCTGAGGGACGGAGACTTCCGGAACATTCTCCCTCCGGCGAGACCCGACGTCAGGGTGAGCGACAGCTCACAGCCTTGGGGCCAGGCGCTGCCGGAGAACGTCTGTGACCCGTCGACACCGGGATGTCGAGAATATCAATATTATGTAGACCATTGCCCACCGCTCGCCGCCGGTCCCTGCGTCCGGGTCTATATCGGCAAGGTTCTGCCTCGCCCCGACGGAACGCTCGCCCAATGGGACTTCCGCGCGCCGGGTGCTGCCGTTGCCGGGGATCTCGACGGCGACGGCGCCGCCGACCTCGAAGGGACATTTACTCTGTGGGTTCGGCGTCCCATCGTTGGCATCCAGGATTACGGGGCTCCCGACCCCGGTAACCCCAACGGTTTACACGATCGGGTCATCCTCACCGCCGAGGGCACGGCGCCGAGCGGCATGGGAGCGGGAGCGGGAAAGTCGGTCTCGCTGCGGCGGCTCGAAATGATGGTGCGGCGTCCCACGTCGGGAGTCGAAGGAGACGTGTACGGGCGGGTGACCAGCGGCAGCGATCAGGGGAGCCGTCAGGCCGGTTATAACGAAGTGCAATCGTCTCAGTTTCCTTCGAACTGAACGGGCGGGGATGCAATCATGAAAGTCTGGATTCAAGTTCTCAAACGAGCAACTTTGGCGACCATCACCGTGGTGATGGCGTTCGCCTGGACGAGCACCGGAAGGGCTCAGTCGGTGACCGGGCCCTGTCTCATCGAGAGGGGGCAGGATCCTCTCGACGTCTTGAACTCAGGGCTCCGGAACAACGTCTGGCTCATCGTCGACACTTCGGGGTCCATGGGCTCGATCCCGGCGGGCGGCACGGTGACGAAGCTCCAGCAGGCGAAAAACGACATCAATCAACTGATGAACGAGCTCGTCGACGGCGCGGGACGTCCCCTCGTCAACTGGGGCATCGTCAACTACGCAAGAAACGCCCCGAGCGGTTCCAAGTGCGCGCTTCCCGCGACCACCGCCGAGGATGCGAACGGCGATACCTTTCCCGACAAGCCGAGCAGCTGTGCCGGCCTGAACGAGGACTCGTTCGTGAATCCAGGCACCTGCAGCATCGACTCCCGCCCGGCGGTGCGCAACATCCTGAGCGGGCTGACGGCGAGCGGCTCGACCCCGATCGGTATCGCCTTCACCCAGATCGCGAGCTACATGATCGGCGACGGGTTGATCAAGGGGAACACCCAGAACTTCGTCACCGGTCTCTTGACCAATCAGAAGAACTACATCATTCATCTCACCGACGGTGTCGACACCTGCGAGTGCGACACCGGAGGCTACCCGGGGACTCTCGGCGGCAGTCTCGTGAGCCCGGTCAACATGCGTCCAGACAAGGACGCATACGACATCACCCAGACCTCGACCGATCCGAACGACATCGCTTCTTACAACGCCGGTCTCAAGGCCGAGTTCACGCTCAAACAAATCGATCCCGCTCTCGACGGCTCGAAAGGGAACATCTACGTCATCGGCTTTGACGTCCTTAACCCCGACGAGATAAAGCGCGTCAGCACCATCGCCTGGATGGCGAGCGGGGCGAACCTCGTCCCGCCGCGAGACCCCAAGCTCGTGAAACACCCGTATTTCGCAACAGCGAATAGCGACGAGCTCCTCAACGCCTTCCGGGACATCCTCGCGCAGATCGGAATCCCCCGGACGGAAGTGACTCTCGGGGCGCCCATCGTGAGCTCGGTGAAGGAGGTCATTGCCTCCACTACCGATACCGCCGTCGCGGCCGCGGACGTCTTTCCCGCGAGTCTCTCCAACCCGGATCAGATCCGGAAAGCCCGGACCGTACGCTCCGACCATCGGGACAACGTGCTCTTCACCACCTCGGTGCAAGTGCCCGGGTTCAAAGGCCACCTGCGGGCGACCAACATCTACAAGGTCACCGACCCCAATCTTCCCCGCAGCGCGCGCGAGGCGGATTTCACCGAGCTCTGGGACGCGGGCGTGGAGCTCCAGAACCGGGATCCGAGCTCCCGGCTCCTTTTCTTCAACAAGCGGGGCTCCACGACTCTCCGGCCGTTTACGACGACCAACGTGACCCCCCAGGATCTCGGCGTGGCGGCCGGCTATCTGAGCGATGTCGGAGGCGGCGCCAAGACGGACAACGACGCGCGGGACATCGTGGTCAAGGTCATGCAGGGCTATCGCCTCTCCGTCGATCCGTTGACGAGAACGATTTACAAGAGCGATGGCACGCTCAACTTCTCCACTACCGACGAGAACGGGAACCCGACGTGGAAGCTCTACGAGAGCACGGCGGGCGCCGTTGCCGTCGTCTCCAATCCGCCGCGGTCGCCCGACTTCGATCCGCCGCTGAATCACTCCAGTGACTACGGCGTCGGCGGCTCGAAAGCAGGCGAAGGTTTCTACTGGGACGAGTTCAATCGAAGGACCGTCGTCTTCTATACCTCGAACGCGGGAGTCCTTCATGCCTTCGACGCCGAGACCGGCTTCGAGATCATGGGCTTCCTTCCCGACGACGTCGTCGGGCTCGACCCGGCCGAGACGCCCGGGAGCCGGAGTACGTTGAAAGACTTCGTGCGTCTCGTCGTCACCGAGAACAACGGCGTTCTGAATCACCAGTTTACCCTCTCGTCGGCGCCCAACGTCGAGGACGCGTTCCTGCGCCTCGATCGAGGGGGAGACAACGCCTGGCATACGCTCCTCGTTACCGCTCGCGGTCGTGGCGGGCGTTTCCTCTCCGCACTCGATATCACCGATTCTCGCGAACGATGTGTTCTCTCTGCAGCTCCTTTGGAACGTGGGCAACCGCGAGGGCATCGCCCAAGGGGACCTCGACGGGCTGGGTGAAACCTGGTCGATTCCCGTGCTCGGGCCCGTGGATACCCGCACGAGTCCGAGCGACACCGGTAACAAGGTGGACCAGTGGCTGGTGTTCGCCGGTGGTGGCTACGGCTGCGACAACACCGCTCACGAGGGACAGTTCCTCTTCGCCTTCCGCGCCGAGGACGGAGTGATCTATCATCGCGCGCAGGTCTCGACCGATAGCAGCGCCGCCATCGACTACAACGCCCTTCCGGCCACGCCGACTCTCTTCAATCCCCACGCGGAGGATTCCGCCGACAACAAGGACTTCATCACCAGGGTCTACATTCCCGATATACAGGGACGAGTCTGGAAGATGGACACGTCCAACGTCGACCCCAACCAATGGACGATGAACGTCTTCTCCCAAATGGGATTGGACCAGCCGATCACCGCGGCGGTAACGATCCTGAACGACTCGTTCAGTCCCGACCGCGTCTTTGTCATGGCGGGCTCGGGTGGAGACCGCAGGGCCCCGGTTCCGCCGGAAGGCTTCCAGTTCCGCACCTGGATCGACAACGACCCCGACGGGGCGAACACGACTCAGTACGCGGCGGGCGATCTGCCGAATTACCAACGGGTCTTCAACACCGACGAGCGCATGTTCGTGCAGGCCGTCACCGCCGGGACGATTGGAGATCCTAGGCCCCCGGTGGTGTTCTTCGCCGCCTCGCGGGAAAACCTCGACGTTATCAACTGCGCCGTCACCTTCTCGAGCACGCTCTACTCGGTCGGTATCGAGTCGGGACAGCCGCTCTTCGATCTCGATTCGACGCAGGCAGGACAGGACGAGGCAAGCGTCGGAGAGAGCAAAGTCCAGGGACTCTTCGTTCGGGATGGAAACCTCTACGTCTCCGAGAGCGGCGGACTGGGAGCGAGCGGGAATGTATCCGTCTGGGGTGACGACACCTTCGACGACGATCCCGCCCCGCCGGGCGTCGGCCAGTTCACTCTCCAGCTACTGGTGGAAGGATTCCGCGTCTCGCCGTTCTGATCGCCGGATTCGAGCTTGCCCGGCCGCGGGGAGAGAAAGCCCGCGGCCGGGTCCCGGTGTCCCGACTTCTTCCCGCTCCGCGCCCTCCGGCCCTACAAGAGGTGACGCGCCTTCACGTCCAGATATTGATTGATGACCTCCGCCGCGAGCTCGTTGGGCACGACCTCGGTGGCGTGGATTCCCGAGGCCCGCATCGCCGAGAGCCTTCTTTCCTGGGCGGACAGCATCTCTGCCGCCGACGCCGCTTGATACGCCTCGAGGTCGGTCGAAGGTTGTCGCTCGGCGAGGGCGACGAGCGGCAAATCCTTGAGGAGCACGCACAAAAACAGGTGCGAAGAGGTCAGGCTCCTCAAATAGCGGCCGATGGAATCGAGATGCTGCTCGTCGAGAGCGTAGGTGATGAGAAGAACCAGCGCTCGTTTCCGGTGGCGCCGGAGGAGGTCCTCGCAGGCGAGAGCGTAGTCCGAGGCCTCGAGCCTCGCCTCGAGGTCGTAGGTCTGGCGGATGAGGGCCTGGACCGCGGCCTTGCCGCGTACCGGACCGGCATAGCGCTCGATGCGGTTGGAGAAGGCCACCAGAGTCACGTTGTCTCCCTGGCCGAGGGCGATATAGCTCAGAATGATCGAGGCGTTGAGCCCGCGATCGAGGTGCGAGATGCCACCGGTCTCGTTGAGCATCGAGCGGCCGCAGTCGAGAAGAATGACGATATTTTGGTTGCGCTCGGTGGTGTACTCGCGGCTGATGAGCTTTCGGTGCTTCGCCGTCGCTCTCCAGTCGATGTTGCGGATCTCGTCTTCGCGCCGATACTCGCGGAGTCTCTCGAACTCTCCCTCGCGGCCTTTGAGGCGCCAGAGTTTCAAGCCCATCTCCGAAAGCCGATTCCGACGCGCGAGGAGGTCGAAGCGTCTCACGGTGCGGATGTCGGGATAGATTCTCACCTCGGTCGACAGGGGCCGCCTTGCCACCCGCGTCCAGAGCCGATAGGGGCTCGGATAGCGCAGGTGCACGAAAGAAAAGCGGTTCGCCCCCCGCTTGTTGGGAAACAGGTGATAGGAAGCTTCGACCTCGCGCTGGGGTAGGAGGTCTGCTTCGAAGGGTAGTCCCTCGACTCGACACGGCTGGGGCGGCTCGTCGGTCACCTCGACGCGAAGGGGAACGGCCGAGCGATTCACGAGCCGCAGGAGCACCAGATTGGCTGCCCCCACGCTCAACACCTCCGAGACTTCTCGAAGAATCTCGATGCGCTCGGGCCGCACCGTACGGTAGAAGTCGAAGATCGCGACGAGTGTGACGCCGCAGTTGAACAAGAGTCCCGCGAGCACCAGGGCGGGAACGAAGATACCCACGACGAACAACCCTCCCCCGAGGGCATAGAGCCAGAGAAGTCGCGGCCCGGGAATCACGATCGTGGCGCCGGGACGGAATCGAGGATCTGTCCGATGACGCCGTCCGAGGTTTCACCCTCGATCTCGGCTTCGGAGCGAAGAATGAGTCGGTGCCTCAAGACCCAGGGAGCGACCTCCTTGACGTCGTCGGGCACGACGAAATTCCGGCCACGACAGGCCGCGAGAACGCGTGAAGAAAGGAGCAGGTTGACGCTGCCGCGAGGACTCGCTCCCACGGACACCGAATGCCAGCTCCGGGTCTTGGCCACGATCTCGGTGATGTAGCGCAGCACCGTGGGCTCGACGATCACCTTGCTGGTGGCCTGCTGGACCTCGAGCACCTCTTCCGCTTGCATCACCGGTTGGACGTCGAATCCGGTCAGGTCCCTGGGATCCCGGCCGGCGGCGTAGTGGTCGAGAATCTGTCCTTCCTCTTCCAGCGAGGGATAGTCCACGAGCAGCTTGAACATGAACCGGTCGATCTGAGCCTCGGGAAGCGGATAGGTTCCCTCGTGCTCCAGCGGGTTCTGCGTGGCCAGCACGAGAAAGGGTCGCCTCAATCGATAGGACTTCCCGTCGACGGTAACCTGTCTTTCCTGCATCACCTCGAGGAGCGCCGATTGGGTCTTGGGCGGTGAGCGGTTGATCTCGTCGGTGAGCAGGAGGTTGGTGAACACCGGGCCTGGCTTGAAGTGAAACTCCTGCTCCTTCATGTCGAACACCGAGTGTCCGGTCAGGTCCGACGGCATGAGAATCGGGAGTGAACTGGATGCGGCGAAAGTGACAGGAGACGGTCCGGGAGAGAACGTTGACGAGGAGCGTCTTGCCCAGGCCGGGCGCCCCCTCCAGGAGCACGCTTCCCTCGGAGAAGAGCGCTACCAGGACGCCTTCCACCAGTCGCTCCTGGCCTACGATGACCTTGCCCACCTCGGCGCGTGTCTTCTCGAAGAGCTCCGCCACGCGCGCGAGGCTCATCGGGGCTCGGCTGGTCGACGATTCCATCGGGTCTACGCTCCTTTCGATGGTTGCGGCTCGCCGGGGAGGGCCGTGCCCACCCTCGATTTCCGCGCCGGCACGGTGGTTCCGCTCCCGGGGCTCGGGGCGTCGGTCCGGACGCGCAGCTTCGCGAGCGAGGCGATGATGGCGGCCACTCGTCCGCGATCCAGGTGCGGGCTCTTCGCCGCGCGAAGGGCGCGCGTGATGACGTCCGAGCCGCCGCCCGTTCCCCGCGGGGATTCGAGCGTGGGCGCCGCCTCGGCGGGACGGTACTGGAGCCCGAGCTCCCGCCGGAAGTACTCCAGGTAGGAGGCGACGAGACGAGAGCCCGTCCCTACGCGGAAGTGGAGATTTCCGAGCGCCTCGGCATGCTCCACCAGGCTCCGTCGGGCCGGACTCCCGTGGCTTTCGATGGGTCCGAATCGCCGGCTCGCCATCCACGCGAAGAGGATGGTGACGATGAGGAGCTGGACCGTGGGGAGGCGGAACGGCGGCTCGAGAAGTACACCGACCACTCGAGGGGCGCCGGCGAGGTTCATGCCCTCGTCGAAAGTAACCGGCCCGCTCGGTGACGCCAGCTCGAGGATGCGAAAGGCCAGTACGCCGTTGTCGGGCTTGGTCAGGGAGAGGTTGCTGAAGATGAAATCGCTCGCGAGGACTACGATGACTCCATTACCCACGGGCTGCCAGACCACCTGTGGCGATCCGTTCAACGCGACTTCCACCGTCGCCTTGGGATCGGTAAAGCGGACCTCGCCCGACGATCGCCAATCGAGATCTCCGTCGGCGAGCTCGGTCTCGATTGCCGCTGACGGCGCTGGCGCTGGATTGGAATCCGCCTCGGCCTCACCGCGCTCCGAACCCTGTTCGGCGGGAGCCTCCATCTTAGGGACCACCTCGATCCCGAAGGCGTCGAGCCGGACCGCGGGGTCCTGCCATTTCGCGGCAAACACCAGCGCTCGTCCCTGGGACACCCAATCGCGAAGTGTCTGCCACTGCGCTCGGTCGGGATAGCGGGAGGGGCCGAGGATGACCAGGGTGTCCGCGTCGGGATCGGCGGGGATGAGCGAGCTCGCGTTTCGATTCACCTTCGAGAGAAGCCGCGCGGCGAGGTCGTAGAACGCTCTTTTCCCGCCGCGATCGACGCTGAAGGAGTCCGCCTTCTCTGATTCCCGCGGGAGAGGAACGATGCCGTAGCCCACGAAGAGAAGCCCGACGATGACGAAGGGGAACAGCCACTCGGCGCGCTTCACGTGGACGCCTCCCCGAAGCTCTTCTCGTACTCGCGGCAGCACTCGCGAAAGGCGTCGGAGGTAGCCGCCCGCCGGCCGAAGTAGATGTACTCGAACGCGGCCGCGATCCGACCGAAAGAGTCACGCTCCGACCCGCGCACCGAGTAGAAATAGTCCCGGTTGGTGAGGCCTCTTCGGAACCGAATGAGCCCACGCCTTTCGGTGACGCTCATTGCTCCGAGGAGGAGGTCGCGGATCGCTTCTCGGTATCTCTTGCCTTCTCCATGGGCAAGCGCGCGCCGCCAATATTCTTCCGGTGGAATCTCTCCCGGCGCCGCGCCCGGCTGGAAGATCCGGTCCCGTGCCGCCGCCTCCTCCGCGATCTTTCTGTCCTTCACGGTCGTGAGGGCCGCCTTCGCGATGAAGACGATTGCCGCCGCCAGGATCAGTACCGCCATCGAGAAGAGGAGGAGTCTCATGGCGGCGGTGGGGAGAGCGAGGTCCGAGGTCGAGCTCCCGTTGTCGCCTTTCTTGCCGCCGAGTCCCGACAACCAGCGGAAGAAGCGGGTGAGCCACCCCGGGGTCTCCGATTCCGAGGGCTCTTTTTTCTCCTGCGGCTCCGACCTCAAACGGACGAAGTCCGGCTGGGAGAGAGTGTCCTCGAGCGCCTGACGGATGTCGCCCTCGTCCAGGTAGTGGTATCCGCCGGCATCCTGCTCGTCGACCTGTCCTTTTTGAGCCTCCTGGGTCCGTGCCTCGACCGGAGACGCGGCGAGCATGGATAGAGCGCAGAAGACGGGGACGATGATGAAGACGAAGACGAGCCCGCGCCGTCGATGTTTCATGAGCTTTCCCCGCTCACGCGATCCGCCGGGCTTCCACCCGGAACGCGATCTCGACGTCCCATCCTTCCTTGCGGATGCGCGCGTCGAGATAGCAGAAGAACCAGGCCAATCGAGCCAGCGGATAAACGAGCCAGAGAACGGACGCGAGAGCGATGACGAGGAGGGGATCGTACGACAGCAGGTTTGAAACGTCCTCGAAGGCCACCGCCCAGGAAACCCTGGCGAGAAGAATCGGAACCCCGAAGAGAAATTGCGAACCCAGATCGAGAAAGACAAACAGCGTGATGGAGACGAGCAGGGCGAACGAGGCGATGGCGAAATACCTTCCGCAAGCCTCGACGAAGGCATTCTTCAAGATCTCCTCGAGTCGCTTCGCGACGCGGAGCCCCCGAAGCTGCTCGAGCAGCATGACCTCGGACAAGAAACCGTATCGGGAGGCGATCGGTACCCAGGCGAGACCCCAGCATAGCAGGCCGAGCGCACCGAAGACGGCGCGGGCCAGCGGCAATACGAGAAGGAGACTGGGAAGCCGATGCCGGAAGTGCCGGAGGGAATTCTTCAGGGTGAACTCCTCGCCGAACACGTGGTGTCCCGCTCCCGCAACCACCGCCGCCCCGAGAAAAGGAGAGCCGAAAAAGAAGAGCGCCGCCGCCCAGATCCACCCGTCTCCCTCCCTCGCCCGTAACCCTCCCAGAGCGACGGGAACGACGCCGAAGAGAACCGAAAGCGCCAGGAGCTTCGACGCGTGGCGCCGGTAAAAGAGGATGGCGAGATCGATCGAGGCGCCCACCGAGCGCGGTTCGAGGGCGAGGGTCGCGTCTTCCAGCCTCACGCCACTTCCTCTCCACGTCCCGCGAAGGCGAGATAACCCGCCACCGTCAGCCAGAGAATCGTCGCCGCGACGTACTTGACCATCGGCGGAAAGGGTTGGGCGGACCAGAAGCCTTCGATGAGCGCCGCGATGAAGAGCATCGCCGCCGCTCCCAGCGCCAGCTGCACCGCCACCCGTCCCCGCTCTTTCAGCGCTTGCGAACGCGAGAGCGACCCGGGAGCGACGATCGCGTGGCCGAGGACGAGCCCGGCAGTGCCGGCGATGACGATGGCGGTGAGCTCGAACGAGCTGTGAGAGACGACGAATCCCAGGAACCGCTCTCCGTGACCTTGCGCGATGACGTATCCGGCAACGGTGCCGAGCTGGATGCCGTTGGAGAGGAGCACGTAGATCGTGCCCAGGCCGAGGAAGAATCCCAGAGCGAAACACTGGAACGCGATCGAGGTATTGTGGCGAACGTAGAATCCGGCCATCGCCGCATCCTGACGCTCGACCGCGGTGACATCCTTCGAGTACATCTCCTCCATGGTGTAGAGGGCCGTTCCCGGGAGCACGCGGTAGGCGAGCGAAGGATCTCGTCCCACGACGATCCAGGCGATCGCCATCGGGAGCGCGAAAAGCGCGAGCGCCGTCCAGAAGAAAGCCTGGTTGCGCCGCAGAAGGCGGGGGAAGCTCGTCGAGAGGAAGCGCGCCACCTGGCCTTTCGGGCGGGGCCGACCTCCATAGAAAGCGCCGTGACCCCGAACAACGAGGTCGTTCAGAAACGTTTCGAGAGACGAGCCCCAATCCCGCGACCGCACCTGCGCGAGGTCGTAGCAGATCGCGCGAAACAGCTCCGATAGCTCGCTCACCTCGTCGGGGCTGAGCCGGGGCCTGCCCGGCGCCTCGGCGCGACCGAGAAGCATCTCGAATCGTTTCCAGGAGCCTTCGCGCTCTTTGAGAAAAGACTGCTTGTTCATGACACTGCGGAGAACAGGGCAGACGCCGCGCGGCGCTGGGCTGCCGGACCCCCGACGTCTCGCTCGCGCTCGACGGCGCCGTCGGGACGCATGCGATGGCTTCTGAGCAGGCGGAAGAGGAACTCGGAGGGCTGGCTGCGAGCGTATTTCCGGTCCTCGAACGAATCGAGACGCTTGCCCAACGGCTCGGCGAGGATCGATGCGATCTCGTCGAGTCTCGCGGGAGCGAGATCGGTTCTCCTGCGGAAGAGTCCCTCGATCACCTCGAGGGTCCTCTCCGAGGGCCGGTAGCGATGACGAAAGGCCTCGGCGGGGAACATGGGAAACTCGGCGAGACCCTCGAGCTCGCCGGCGAGCTCTGGCTTTCGCTCCCGGACGACCATCGTGCCCGCCACCAGATCGCCGATGCGCTGCATTCGCGGATTCGAGATGGAGGTGAGAAACCCGGCGGCATAGAAAAATGGGGCGAAATCCGCCGCCCGAAGAAGGTTGCGAATCATCGCCTCGTAGAAGCCGATGGCGTATCCCTCGGTCTTGATCACTCGAAGACGAAAAGCGCGTTTTCCCGGGGTCTGCCCGTTCCACCAGGCCTCAAAGAAGAAGCCGTATCCCCACTCGAGGAGGAAGGCGACTACGAAGTAAGCGCCGACCGGAAGACCCGTTGTCGCGAAAGGAAGGAGCACCACCGATAGCAGGGTCACGATCGCGTAGAGCACCGCGGTCCGAAATCCCAGGTCGAGCAGATAGGCTCCGAGCCTCGTCCCCGGGCCGGCGAGACGGAAGCCGAGCCGCACGTTCTCCGGGATCTCGAGATAGGTCTCCTCGCTCAGAACGCGGGCGGATCGGTCGTCGGGACGCGTCATCGGCAAAAACGGTCGAAGGGGTAGCGAAGCCAGGAGAATCTTCTCTTAGTCTAGCAGAGCCTCTCCCAAAAAAAAGAGGATACGCCTGCCGCGACGCTCCGAAGGAACACGATCTTCGCCGATGCTATCTCGAGAGATCTCGAATCTCGACGACCTTCGTTCCCGCGAGGTAGTCGTGGATGCACCGCCTCTCGTTTCCGAAGATGAAGAGGAGATCCACGAAGGTATAGAAGGGAATGTTCCCCAGCGCGGAGTTGACGAAATAGCGCATCACCAGCAGCTTCGTCGCCGGAGGAACCAATCCGTCGTCGTAGTTGACGATGCGGATGTGCATCATTTTTTTCCCGAGCGTCTGACCCTCTCGCAGGAGCATCGAGATCTGATACACGCAGAAAACGAGGACCGCGATGACCGACACCGCGATTCCGAGCCCGCCGGCGGTGGACGCGGCGGAGTCGGAGTCGAGCAAGAGGGAGCCGCCGATCGCGGGGACCAACAATCCGATTACCGCCAGGCCGTCGATCATCGCCGCGGCGAGACGCGAGCCGCGCGAGGCGAGCACGTCGCTCGCCCCGATTTCCGAACCGCCGGTGCGTGCGACGAACGAGCGGGGCGTCGCGTAGGGATTGTCGGCAACGGCCGCGCCACCGCGCACCGGCACCGGCACCGGCGACCGCGGCTATCGGCGTGCGGAACGCCCGCGCCCCTGCCGACGGCGAGGATCCCGAGGAGTCGCTTCGATAGCGCCCCCGCATCAGCTCGGCACCACAGCTGCGGCAGCGAAACGCCGCCGGCCCGCTCTTTTTGCAAGAAGGACAAATCATCTCTTTTCCTCCCCCCATGAGCTCGAGGCTCGATGGAACCTGGAGAGCAAGAGTAGTGCCACGAACGAGCGGGTATTCAAGGCGCTGGAGTCTCAGCGGCTTACGGAGACGTCGCGTCGGTTTGGACGGGTATCGCTGTCGGGGAAAACCTACGGGCGGGGGCGGCCGCCCTCACGGGATTCGTGACACGTCGGCGCCGAGACCGTGGAGCTTTTCCTCGATGTGCTCGTAGCCGCGATCGAGATGGTAGATGCGGTCGATCGTGCTCTCCCCTTCGGCGGCAAGAGCGGCGAGAACGAGACAAGCGCTTGCACGGAGGTCGGTCGCCATCACCTTGGCGCCCGACAGGGGACTCGGGCCGTGAACGAGGGCGTCGGGACCTTGAAGCTCGATGACGGCCCCCATGCGGGAGAGCTCGCCGACATGCATGAAGCGGTTCTCGAAGATCCTCTCTTCGATACGGCTCGTCCCGTGGGCCTGGGTGAGGAGGACCATCAGCTGCGCCTGCATGTCCGTGGCGAAGCCGGGATAGGGAGCGGTGGTGACCTCGATCGGTCGGAGGGGGGCGGAGCGCGCCCCGACCGAGACGCTCGTCTCATGGCAATCGAGAGAGACGCCGGACCGCGAGAGCGCGTCGAGGACGGCGCCCAGGTGCTCGGGACGACAGTGGGTCACGTGCACCCCGTCACCCACGAGTGCGCCCGCCACGAGATAGGTGCCCGCCTCGATCCGGTCGGGCAGCACCCGGTGGTGCGCTCCTCCCAGCCTTTCGACCCCCTCGATCTCGATGCGGGGAGTTCCCGCTCCGCGGATGCGTGCGCCCATCGTCGTGAGCAACGCCGCCAGATCCTCAATCTCCGGCTCGCGAGCCGCGTTCTCTAGCACCGTCGTTCCGCGCGCGAGGCTCGCCGCCATCATCAGGTTCTCGGTTCCGGTGACGGTCACGGTCTCGAACCGGATACGCTCGCCCCTCAGCCCATCGGTCTCCGCTTCCACGAAGCCGTGCTCGATTTCGATGCGCGCTCCGAGCTTGCGAAGGCCATTGATGTGCAGGTCGATAGGCCGGGCGCCGATGGCACAGCCGCCGGGAAGGGATACCCTCGCTCGTCCCGCGCGGGCGACGAGAGGACCGAGGACCAGGACCGAAGCGCGCATCGTCCGGACGAGCTCATAGGGAGCTTCGCAGGAGACGAGATCCCGCGCCACCAGCTTGAGATCGTGCGGAGACGGACGCTCGCAGGCGACGCCAATCTTGGCCAGGAGGCGGCTCATCGTTCCCACGTCCCACACGTCGGGCACGTTCGAAAGCACGATCGGCTCCTCGGTGAGGAGCGCCGCCGCCATCGCGGGAAGCGAGGCGTTCTTCGCTCCGCCGATGCGAACCGTCCCCGAGAGCCTTCTGCCTCCCGTGATGCGCAGCTTGTCCATGACTCGCGCTACCTGGTCTTCCGGGCTACCACGACCCGCGGAATGTCGGCGAGGTCGGGGACGATACGGAGGAGCTCGAGACCCGAGTCGGAAGTCAACTCGGCGACCCGCCGATCCTGTCCCTGCCCGATCTCCATGAACAGGAGCCCGCCTTGCTTCAGTGCGTCGTATGCCTGGACCAGGAGTCGGGAGACGACCGAGAGGCCGTCGGCGCCGCCGCCCGCGAGCGCCGTTCGGGGCTCGTGCTCCGAGACTTCGGGCGCGAGAGACTCGATCTCGGCGTCGACGACGTAGGGTGGATTGCTGACCACGGCATCGACGCGACTCCCCCGCTCGAGCAGCGGCTCGAGCAGGTCACCTCGAACGAGCTCCACCCGGCCCTCCACCTCGTGGCGGATCGCGTTCTCACGGGCAACGGCGAGGGCCGCCGGGGAGATGTCGATGGCAACGATGTGGGTCTCGGAGAGCTCCCGAGCGAGGGCGATTGCGATGCATCCGCTCCCGCAGCCGACGTCGGCGATCCGCGCGGCGACGGCGGTCCGGGTTCCGCCTCCGAGCTCGCGAAGGGCCTCTTCCACGAGGCCTTCCGTCTCGGGACGGGGAATCAAGACGGCCGGAGTCACGCGGAACGAGAGACCGAAGAACTCCTGGTTGCCCAGGATGTGCTGGATGGGAACCCGTCCCCGTCGACGCTCGACGAGCTGAAAGTAGTGCCCGGCGGCTTCGGCGCTCACGGGCTCGTGCAGCCGAGCGAGCAGCGACTCCCGCGACCAGCCGAGGGCGTGGCGAAGGAGGAGCTCCGCTTCGAACCGCGACCTCTCGACGCTGGTGGACCGAAGCTCCGAGGCTCCTCGCTCCAGAAGGCGGTGGACGCTCAGAGAGGAGCCGGTAGTCACGACTGAACGGCGGCCTCGGCCTCTTTCAATTTTTCGGTCTGGTAGTGGGTGACGATGGCGTCGATGAGCTCGTCGAGGTCTCCGTTGAGAACCGCGTCGAGCTGGTGCAGGGTGAAGTGAATCCGGTGATCGGTCACCCGTCCGTCACGGAAGTTGTAGGTGCGGATCTTCTCGCTCCGGTCTCCCGATCCGATCTGGCCTTTCCGCTCGCTCGCGATCTGATCCATCTGCTCCTTGCGGGCCAGATCGTAGAGGCGCGAGCGCAGCACTCGCATCGCCTTGGCTTTGTTCTTGATCTGGGACTTCTCGTCCTGGCAGGTCACGACGAGTCCAGTGGGGAGGTGAGTGATGCGCACGGCGGAGTAGGTCGTGTTCACGCTCTGTCCGCCGGGACCCGATGAGCAGTAGGTGTCGATCTTCAGATCCTTGTCGAGGATGTCGACCTCGACTTCCTCCGCCTCGGGGAGCACGGCGACAGTCACCGCCGAAGTATGGATTCGACCGGAGGCTTCGGTCGCGGGAACCCGTTGAACGCGATGGACTCCGCTTTCGTACTTCAGCCGGCTGTAAGCGCCGCGTCCCTCGATGAGCGCGACGACCTCTTTGATGCCGCCGATACCGGTCTCGTTTAGGCTCGTGACCTCGACGCGATAGCCCTGCTTCTCTGCGTACTTCGCGTACATCCGGAAGATTTCCTGGGCGAAGAGAGCCGCCTCCTCGCCCCCCGTGCCCGCGCGGATCTCGAGCATCACGTTGCGCTCGTCGTTGGGATCCTTCGGTAGGAGCTTCAGGCGGATCTCCT
Organism: uncultured Acidobacteriota bacterium; assembly: GCA_963815675.1. Classification (GTDB taxonomy): domain Bacteria; phylum Acidobacteriota; class Vicinamibacteria; order Marinacidobacterales; family SMYC01; genus CAWFHP01. The sequence continues at coordinate 614,790 of CAWFHP010000004.1, forward strand.
GGAGCATCCGCTCCTCCTCCAACGAGAGCCGGTCGATTTCCTCCTGGGCGAGAGCTCGGAGATCGTCCTCGTCCGCTTCGCGCAGCATGACGCGCGTCTCGTCCAGTTGGGTCCGGGTCGACTTGAGCCGGCGGTACTCCTCGACCACGGGCTCGAGCTCGGTCCTGAGCTTCGCCAGCCGGTGGATGAGAGAAGGGTCGGAAACGACCTCCGGCTTTCCCAGCTCTGCCGTGACTTCCTCGAAGCGCTTTTCCACCGCGTCGAGCTTGTCTTCGAGACGTCTCATGAGGTCAGCCTCGCTGTCGCCAGCGTTCTGTATTGGCTCAATCGGCTCAATCGGCCGATTGACGCGTCACTTCGCGGTCGTGCTGCGCTGCCGATCTCCGTATTTCTGTCGGAACCGCTCCACCCGTCCCGCGGAGTCTATGAGCTTCTGTTTGCCGGTGAAGAAGGGGTGGCACTTGGAGCAAATCTCCAGTCGGATCTCGCCTCCGCCCTTGGTGGATCGCGTGGTGAATGTCTCCCCGCAAGCACAGCGAACCGATATCGTCTCGTATTTGGGATGAATTTCAGCCTTCATGGCACAATACTCCTGATCTCACAGCCCCGGGTACCGGGCGTGCAGCAAGCAATCCATCATTATAGCCCAAAGCCGCGAAAAAGCATGGGAACGAGCCAAACCCCCCGACGCTATCAGCTGAACAAGGCCGCTCTGGGAGTCCTCGGTAGCGGCCACCCCTGGATTTTCCGACGGCACGTGAGCTCGGCGGCGGACGTTTTCGCCGACGGCCAGTGGCTCCGGCTCGTGAATGGGGAGAACCAGGTCGTGGGCTGGGGTTTTTTCCAGAAAGTGGGTGCCATCGCCATCCGGGTGCTCCGCCGCGGGCGTGAGCCGCCGAGGGCCGGGTATTTCGACGGGCTGGTTCGCCAAGCCCTGGAGCGTCGTGAGGCGGTTCGCCGCAAGACCGACGGTTACCGGGCGGTGCACGGAGAAAACGATGGAATTCCGGCGGTGACCGCCGACGTCTACGCGGGTGTGGCCGTCGTCTCGAGCTACGCTCGAGGAGCGGATCCCGTGGCACGACTCCTCACCCGGATATTGCGCCGGGAGCTCCGCCTCGACGGCGTCCTGTGGAAGCCGGCGTCGCGCCGGCAGGGCCAGATGCCGGGAACCGGTAAGCGTCTGCGCGTCGCGTCCGGCCGGGTCCCAGACCTGGTACGGTTTCACGAAGACGAGCGCGAGATTGCCGTGGCGCCCTTCCGGGGACAGAAAACGGGCGCATTTCTCGACCTCCGCGGTCTGCGCCGCTTCCTGCGTGCTCAGGATCTCTCGGGCCGCCGGATTCTGGACCTCTTCTCCTATAACGGAACCCTCGGCACCGCCGCGGAGGCCGCGGGAGCGGTCGAGATTTGGCACGTCGATGCGTCGGCAGAGGCGCTCGCTCTCGGTGCCGAGTATCACCCGATCGACCCCAACCGCCACCAGTGGATTGAAGCCGACGTGTTTCGATGGGTGCCCGATCTCGCTCCCGAGGAGAGATTCCATGTCGTCGTCGTCGACCCGCCTCAGATGACGAGCCGGACGGCCCAGGTCCCGGGTGTGCTCCGGGCGTACGAAAGCCTGTACCGCCGCCTCGCCCCTCACGTGCTCCCCGGCGGGCTTCTCGTAGCCTGCTGCTGCACCTCGCGGATCCGCCCCGATCTCTTCGTCGACACGGTGCGACGGGCGCTACCGGCCGGATTCCGGTTCGTCGAGCGCCTCGCTCCGGAGCGCGATCACCCCGTCGGTTTCGCCGAGGCGGACTATCTGAAGATCCTCATCTTCCGAAGGAAGGCAGAAACGACGGCCGAGGAGATGGAAGAATCAGGAAAAGGAATCTAACGCATAGGCGCAAAGGCGCAAAGAAAACCGATACGGTCTCAGCGTCTTCGCGTCAACGGGAGTGTCAGCCCGACATCGAGGAGAGGAACTCGGCGTTGCTCTTCGTCTTGCTCATCTTGTCCAGGAGGAGCTCCATCGCCTCGACCGGGGAGAGAGGGGAGAGGACCTTCCGCAGGATCCAGACCCGGTTGAGCTCTTCTTTGGCGAGCAGAAGCTCTTCCTTGCGGGTGCCGCGCTGTTGATGTCGATGGCCGGGAAGACGCGCTTGTCGACGAGCTTGCGGTCGAGATGGATTTCCATGTTGCCGGTGCCCTTGAACTCCTCGAAGATGACTTCGTCCATGCGGCTGCCGGTATCGACGAGAGCCGTGGCGATGATGGTGAGCGAGCCGCCTTCCTCGATGTTGCGGGCCGCGCCGAAGAAGCGCTTGGGCCGCTGCAGGGCGTTGGAGTCGACGCCGCCGGAGAGGACCTTGCCCGAGGGCGGCACCACGGTGTTGTAGGCGCGGGCGAGTCGGGTGATGGAGTCGAGGAGAATGACGACGTCGCGCTTGTGCTCGACGAGCCGCTTGGCCTTCTCGATCACCATTTCCGCCACCTGGACGTGGCGTGCGGCCGGCTTCGTCGAAGGTGGAGCTGATGACCTCGCCCTGGACCGAGCGCTGCATGTCGGTGACTTCCTCGGGGCGCTCGTCGATGAGCAGCACGATGAGGACGACCTCGGGATGATTGGCGGTGATGCTGTTGGCGATGTTCTGCAGCAGCATGGTTTTGCCGGTGCGGGGCGGGGCGACGATGAGGCCGCGCTGGCCCTTGCCGATGGGGGTGATCAGGTCCATCACCCGCGCGCAGAGGTTGTCTTGGTGCGTCTCGAGCCGGATGCGGTCCTGCGGATAGAGCGGCGTCAGGTTGTCGAAGAGGATCTTGTCGCGGGCCTGCCTCGGGCGGCTCGAAGTTGACCGCCTCGACCTTGAGCAGGCGAAGTAGCGCTCGCCTTCCTTGGGAGGGCGAATCTGCCCCGTGATGGTGTCGCCCGGTCTGCAGGTCGAACTTGTCGAATCTGGGACGGGGAGACGTAAATGTCGTCCGGCCCCGGCAGGTAGTTGTAGTCCGGCGAGCGGAGGAAGCCGAACCCGTCGGGCAGGAACTCGAGCACGCCCTCGGCGAAGATGAGGCCACTCTGTTCGGTCTGCGCCTGCAGGATCTTGAAGATGAGCTCCTGTTTGCGCATGCCGGTGGCGCCGGCAACGCCGAGATCCTTGGCTACTTTCGCGAGGGCGGAGATGTTCATCTCCTTGAGCTCGGCGATGTTCAAGGTCTTCGTCTTGGGCTCGCCGCGGGAAGGGTTCTCCTCTAGCTCTTCGGTGCCCGCTTCGCCTCGCGAACGCGTTTCTCGATCATCGTCCATAGCTCTTTCCTTCCTTCATTCGTGACCGCGGAAAAGGGAATAACCGGTACTTTCTTCGCGGTCCCATAAACCGTCTCGAGCTTTTTCAGCGCTGCCATGAGGCGGCCACGGGGGAGCTTGTCGGTCTTGGTGGCGACGACGAGGTAGTCGATCCCCGCTTGCTCCAGGAGATCTCTCACCTGGAGATCGTTCTCCATCGGCTCGCGCCTCGCATCCACCAGAAGCACGACGAGAGTCAGGATCGCCCGCTCGAAGAGATAACTGGTCACCAGCTTCTGCCAGTTCTTCCTCACCGACTCGGGTACTTTCGCGAAGCCGTAGCCCGGAAGATCCACCAGAGTCATCTCCGAGCCAACGCGATAGAAATTGATCACCTGTGTTCGTCCCGGAGTCTTGGAAACGAAAGCGAGGCGCTTCACTCCCACCAGTGCGTTGAGAAGACTCGATTTTCCGACGTTGGAGCGTCCTACCGCGGCAACTTCCGGAAGCTCCGCCGGCGGAAAGCCCTGAGGGTTGCCGGCAGTCTTGATGAGCGTTACCGGTAGAGACTTGCCCATTTGTCTCGTTAACCATGTCGTTCGTGGTGATCTCGGGGCTCCGGCGGCGACGGTGGTCGCCGCCGACCCCAGTTGTTCGACCCTCGATTCGCCGGGGAGCCCGCGCCCCGCATTCGATTTTGGCGATTCCGGCTCCGCGTCCGGCTCAATGCGCTACCGACTCACCCGCCACCGGACCTTCGTCGTCCCCTCTCACTCTCTCCTCGCCCAGCTCGGCCTCGAGCGTCTCCGCCTCGACCGCCGTTTCGGCGATGGAGAATCGGGCGAGCGGGGCGGTCAGGGCGATATCGAAGACCTCCTCGATTTTGTCGACGAGCTCGATGGAAAGCTCTCTCCGGATCTCCTCCGGGATCTCGCTCAGGTCCTTCTCGTTGTCACGAGGAATGATGATTTTCGTGATACCCGCCCGGTGCGCTGCGAGGAGCTTGTCTTTGACGCCGCCGATGGGGAGGACTTTACCTCGCAGCGTGATCTCCCCCGTCATGGCCACGTCGGAACGGATGGGAATTCCCGAAAGCACGGAGAGCAACGCCGTCGCCATGGTGATCCCGGCGGAGGGGCCGTCCTTGGGGATCGCGCCTTCGGGGACGTGAAGATGAATGTCGAGCTTCTTGTGGAAGTCCTTGGGGAGGCCGAGCTGGTCCGCCCGGGAGCGAATCACCGAGACCGCGGTGCGGGCGGACTCCTGCATGACTTCGCCGAGCTTTCCCGTCAGGGTGAGGTCTCCCTTGCCCGGCATCAGCGTGACCTCGGTCGTGAGGAGCTCTCCCCCCACTTCGGTCCAGGCGAGTCCGGTAGCGATTCCCACCTCCGCCTGTACCTCCTTGCTCCGCGGACGGAACTTCTGGACGCCGAGGTACTCGGGAATCCCTTCGGGGGAGATGCGCACTTCGGACTCCCCCCCGTCGCGCACGATCTTGCGCGCCACTTTGCGGAACACCGAGGCGATCTCGCGCTCGAGGCTCCTCACTCCCGCCTCGCGGGTGTAACGACGGACGATCTCCACCACCGCCTCATCGGCGACGACGACGTTCTTTTTCTTCAGCCCGTTCGCTTCCTTCTGTTTGTTTATCAGGAACCGCTTCGCGATCTCGAGCTTTTCTTCTTCGGTATAGCCGGGCAGGCGGATCACTTCTAGGCGGTCCATCAGCGCCTGCGGCATGTTCTGCATGACGTTGGCGGTGGCGATGAACATCACGTTCGACAAGTCGTACTCGACGTCGAGATAGTGGTCCTGGAAAGAGTGGTTCTGCTCTGGATCGAGGACCTCGAGGAGCGCGGACGCCGGGTCGCCGCGGAAGTCCATGCTCATCTTGTCCACTTCGTCGAGGAGAACGAGGGGGTTCACCGTCCCCGCCTTCTTCATCATCTGGATGATCTGGCCGGGGAAGGCGCCGATGTAGGTTCGCCGGTGGCCGCGGATCTCGGCTTCGTCTCGCACGCCTCCCAGAGAGAGCCGAACGAACTTCCGGTTGGTGGCGCGAGCCACCGAGCGCGCGAGAGATGTCTTACCGACACCCGGAGGGCCCACCAGGCAGAGGATGGGTCCGCGCTGCTTCTTGACCAGCTGTCTCACCGAGAGGAACTCGAGAATCCGGTCCTTCACCTTGGCGAGCCCATAGTGATCTTCGTCCAGCACCCGCTCCGCCCGGGTGATGTCACGACTCTCGCGGGTCCTCTTCTGCCACGGTACGGCGAGGAGCCAGTCGAGATAGTTCCGCGAAACGGTGGCCTCGGCGGACATCGGCGGCATCGCTTCCAAACGTTTGAGCTCCGCGAGCGCTTTGTCCTCGGCCTCCTTGCTCATCCTCGCCTCTGCGATCTTGGTCCGGAGCTCCTCGATCTCGCTTCCTCGATCGTCCTTTCTTCCGAGCTCCTTCTGGATCGCTTTCATCTTTTCGTTGAGGTAGTACTCCTTCTGCGCCCGCTCCATCTGTTTGCGCACCCGGCCCTGGATCCTACGGTCGACCTGGAGCTTGTCCACTTCCATTTCCAGGACGGAGGCGATCCGATTGAGGCGCTCCATGGGATTCCAGACCTCGAGGAGGTTCTGTTTCTCATCGACCGACATCACCAGGTGGGAGGCGATGGTGTCGGACAGTTTCTCCGGGTCGTCGACCTGCACCGCGGCGTTCTTGACCTCGCTCTGGAGGTTTTGGGCGAGCTTGACGTACTGCTCGAACAGGGAGACGACCTTGCTCATCAGCTCGTCGGCGCTCGCCGAAGTCTCGCGGGACTTGGGGACGATCTTGACCACGACCTTGTAGAAGCCGTCGTCGTCCCGGCACTCGATGGTGCGCCCCCGGTCGAGACCCTCCACCAGTACCTTGATGTTACCGTCGGGAAGCTTCACCGACTGCAATATGTTGGAGACCGTTCCCACGGTGTAGATGTCGGCGCCGCGCGGATCGTCGGTGGTCGCGTCGTGTTGCGCCGCGAGAAAGATTCTTCGGTCGTGGGCCAGCGCATACTCCAGCGCCCGGATCGAGGTGCCGCGCCCGATGACGAAGGGCATCATCATATAGGGGAAGACCACCACGTCCCGGAGCGGGACCATGGGCAAGGTCTCATAGATCTCGGTCCGCTCTCTATTCTTCGATCCGAACATCGCTCCCTTTGCTCTCTCTCGCGGAAATTGCCTTGGTCGTTGTCGTTGTCGTTGCCAATCTCAACTCGCTCGGGTTCTCTTTCGCCGAGCCGGATGAATCACCAAGGGGATGTACTCGGCCGGCGGCGCCCCCTACGTTTTGGAGCTGTCGAGGGACGTCGTCGGGCAGGTCCGTAGAGTCTCGAAGTTGCTAAACGCGCTTGAAAAGCAGAACCGCGGGGCCGGAGAAAGAGAGTAACCTTGCCTCAGCCCGCCTTTTCGATCAGGGTCACCGGTTTTTCACGGTCCTCTACCACTTCCTTGGTGACCACGACTTCCTTGACCTTCTTTTGAGATGGCAGAGTATACATCAGGTCGAGCATGAGGTCTTCGATGATCATCCGGAGGCCGCGGGCGCCGATTTTGCGCTCCACCGCCTGGTCGGCGATCGCTTTCATCGCATCGTCGGTGAAGCGCAGCTTCACGTTCTCGTACTCGAAGAGTCTCTGGTACTGCCTGATGATGGCGTTTCTCGGCTCGCTCATGATCCGGATCAAGGCGTCCCAGCCGAGCTCGGCGAGAGTTCCCACCACCGGGAGCCTCCCGACGAACTCGGGGATGAGCCCGTACTTGATGAGGTCGGTGGGCTGGACTCGATCGAGGATGTGCTCGCGATCGATGTCCGCGATCTTCTTGGTCGCCTCGGCGCGGAAGCCGAGGCTCTTCTTGCCGATCCGTCGCTCGATGAGCTTGTCGAGGCCGACGAAGGCTCCGCCGCAGATGAACAGGATATTGGTGGTATCGATCTGGTAGAACTCCTGGTGCGGATGCTTCCGCCCACCCTGGGGTGGAACGTTCGCGACCGTGCCCTCCAGGATCTTCAGAAGCGCCTGCTGGACTCCCTCTCCCGAAACGTCGCGGGTGATGGAGGGGTTTTCGTCCTTGCGGCAGATCTTGTCGATCTCGTCGATGTAGATGATGCCTTCCTGGCATTTCTCGATGTCGCCCTGGGCCGCCTGGAGGAGCTTCAAAATGATGTTCTCGACGTCCTCTCCCACGTATCCCGCTTCGGTGAGGGTGGTGGCGTCGACGATGCAGAAGGGAACCCGAAGGAGCTTCGCCAGCGTCTGGGCGAGGAGAGTCTTTCCCGTCCCGGTTGCTCCGATGAGAAGGATGTTGCTCTTGGTGAGCTCCACGTCCTGACGCGTCTTCGACTTCATGATGTGGACGCGCTTGTAGTGATTGTAGACCGCCACCGCCAGGCGCTTTTTCGCGTCCTCCTGGCCGATCACGTACTCGTCGAGGAATTGCTTGATCTCGACGGGCGTGGGCAGGCTCGAGCTCTGCGAGCGGTTTTCGAACCGGTTGTCATCGGCGATGATGTCGTTGCAGACCTCGACGCATTCGTCGCAGATGAAGACCGTCGGCCCCGCGATGAGCTTGCGCACATCGCTCTGGTCCTTGTTGCAGAAAGAGCACCGAAGGACTTCAGGATCCCCGTTCTTCTTTGACACGCTCGCTCCCGTCCTCGTGGAATCCGTTCGCCGCTAGACCCGCCTCGAGATCACTTGATCGATGATACCGTATTCGCGGGCGACTTCCGCGGTCATGATGAAGTCTCTTTCCACATCCTGCTCGATCTTGGCGATGTCCTGTCCCGTGTGCATGGACAAGATTTCGTTCAGACGCTGTCGTGTACGAAGAATCTCTTTCGCCTGGATGTTGATGTCGGTGGCCTGTCCCGACGCGCCGCCCGAAGGCTGGTGGATGATGACCCGGGAGTTGGGGAGGGCGAAGCGCTTTCCCGGCGTACCCGCCGCCAGAAGCACCGCCGCCATGCTCGCGGCCTGACCGAGACAGTACGTCGTCACATCGGGACGGATGAACTGGAGGGTGTCGTAAATGGCCAGCCCGGCGGTGACCGAGCCGCCGGGGCTGTTCACGTAGATCGAGATTTCCTTTTCCGGGTCTTCCGCTTCGAGGAACAAGAGCTGAGCCACGACGAGGTTCGCCAGATTGTCGTCGATGGGAGTGCCAATAAAGATGATGTTGTCTTTGAGCAAGCGCGAGTAAATATCGTACGCGCGCTCACCCCGGTTGGTCTGTTCGACCACCATCGGGATCAGCATGTAAGTTCAACCCCTATTGAAGTTTAGCATGTTGCTTGATGAAGTCAACCGCCTTCTCCCGGCGGAGTCGGCCGCGTAGGCGCTCGAGGCTTCCGTCCTTCGCCATCTGGGCCCGAACGGCCGAAGCGCTCTTGTCGAGAGCGCCGGCGAAACGCTCGATCTCCGTCGAAAGCTCCTCCTCGGACACGGTGAGGCTCTCCCTCTCCGCGACCTTCTCCAGGAGCAGGGACGCTTTGACCGCTTCCGTCGCCGCCGCCCGTTCGTTGCCGCGCACTGTCTGCCAGTCGATTCCGGCTGCGTTCGGGTCGATTCCCCTCTGATAGAGGTCGCGCGCGGCGGCTTCCAGGCGCGAATCGAGCTCGATCTCCACGAGGGAGGACGGGGCGTCGAAGGGATTCGCTTCCACCAGCTTCGAAAGGAGGCGCCGGCGCGTCTCCTGTTCGTCGTCGTGGCGCGCCCGCTCCTCGGCCCGCTTCCGCAGGTCGGCTTCGAGATCGGCGAGGGTCTCGTAGTCGCCGAGATCCTTGGCAAGCTCGTCGTCGGCGGCGGGAAGGACTTTCTGCTTGAGCTCCAGCACGTGGAACTCCGCATCGAAGCTCTTTCCCGCCCGGGCCGGGTTTCCATGCTCGGCGGGAAAGCTGGCGGTGAAGCTCAGCACGTCGCCGGGCTTGGCTCCCTGGAGGCGCTCGTGGAGCGAGGGGTGGTAGGAGTCGGAGCCGACCTCGATGCTCACTCCCTCGTGTTTGTCCGCCTTTCCGCCGCCCACGGGTCTCTCGGTGAGGTCTCCCATCACGAAGTCGTGGTCCTGCGCGCCTCTTCCTTCGATGGGATCGAAACGGGCGTTCTGCTCGCGAAGGGCGTCGATACCCTTCTGGACTTGCTCGTCGGTCACCTCCGTCGAAGGCTTCTCCACCTCGAGGGCCTTGTATTCGCCGAGCTCGATCTCGGGCATGACCTCGAAGGACGCGCGAAACTTGAGCGGTTTGCCGAGCTCCGACTCGAGCTTGGAGATGCGCGGATCGTCGAGAGGGTACAGGTTGTGCTCCTTGAGCGCCTGACTCAGAGCGTGAGGAACGAGATCCTGCACGGCGTGGCTCATCACGTCGGAGCGAAACCGCGCTCGAACGACGTCCTTGGGGATCTTTCCTTTGCGAAAACCGGGGAGACGAAGGCTGCGGCTCAGCCGTACCACCTCTTTTTCGAACTCGGCCTGGAGGTCTTCCGGGGGTAGCTCGATGTCCAGATGGCGCAGGGAAGAGCCCTCTTCGACGGTATCGACTTTCAACTCAATGGTTCTCCAGGTCTATGGTGCGAAAGGGGGGACTCGAACCCCCACGGGTCGCCCCACTGGATCCTAAGTCCAGCGCGTCTACCAATTCCGCCACTTTCGCACGGGAATCCGGGTACGCGAGAAGGATTTGAGTACGTGACGACCGCGTGGCTCGCTCGGTTGGCCCGACAGCGACCGCGCCTATTCTAGACACTGGCCGGAATCGCGTCAACGCGTTGTGACAAAGACGCCCGGGGGTTGCGAGCTAGACTTCCCCGCGACCAAGACTCGTCCCGAATTCTATCGCGCCGGGCGCGAGGGCACGACGGTGATGAAACGCCTCCGGAGCTCGAGCTCGCCCATGGGTTGTGCCCGGCCCGATCGCCCCCTATAATCAGCCGCCTCGACGGCACTCGTCGCGGTAATCGAGGTTGCTCCAGGAGGCAAAGTCATGCCGACGCTTCGCTGGCTCTGGATCGGTTCTCTCTGTTCTCTCCCGCTGTCGGTCTCGGCGCAGGAGCCATCGAGCGGCTCCGAGGCGCTCTCGCCCCGAAACGCCAATTATCGCATCGAGGTCGAGCTCGATGCCGAGGCGAAGACGCTGAAGGCCAAAGAGACCATCACCTGGAAGAACATCCAGCCGGTCGCGGCCGAAGACTTGCGGTTACATCTTTACTGGAACGCCTGGCGAAACAACCAGAGCACCTGGCTCGAGGAAGCGGCTCTCCGACGAGGCGGCCGTAACCTCGAGAATCCACAGCCTGGCGACTGGAGTTACCAGGACGTCCGGTCGAATCGAGCTCATCCCCGACATCGGCGTCGCTGGAATCGACGTCACTTCGCGCGCCCGCTTCGAGGCCCCCGACGACGGGAACCCCGAGGATCGTACCGTCATGGTGGTGCCGCTCCCCGAGCCCGTCGCTCCCGACGGTGTCGCTCAAGTCGAGCTCTCCTGGGACGCGAAGATTCCGAGGACCTTCGCCCGCACTGGCTTCCGGGGAAACTTCTTTTTCATCGCCCAGTGGTTTCCCAAGATTGCCGTCCTCGAGCCGACCGGTTGGAACGCGCACCAGTTCCACGCCGGCACCGAGTTCTTTTCCGACTACGGCGACTACGACGTGAGCATCACCGTGCCTTCGGGCTTCGTGGTGGGAGCGACGGGCCTCGAGGTGGAGCATCAGGACGCCGGCGGGAAGACGACCTACCGATACCGGCAGACGGACGTCCATGATTTTGCCTGGACCGCGAGTCCGGATTTCCTCGTGCTCGAAGAGCGTTTCGAGGAGAACGGGCTCCCACCCGTCGACATGCGGCTCCTGCTCCAGCCCGAGCATCTCTCCCAGAAAGAGAGGCACTTCGACGCGACCCGGGCCGCTCTTCGAAACTACGGAACGTGGTACGGCCCGTACCCCTACGGTCACGTCACCGTCGTCGATCCCGCCTACGGGAGCGGCGCCGGGGGCATGGAGTACCCGACGCTGTTCACCGCGGGGACGCGCTGGCTCAATCCCGTGGGAGGCGGCTCGCCCGAGGGAGTCACGGTGCACGAGTGCGGCCACCAGTTCTGGTACGGAATCGTTGGAAACAACGAGTTCGAGAACGCGTGGATGGACGAGGGATTCAATACCTTCTCCACCGCGCGCACCATGGACGTGACCTACGGTCCGAGGTCCTACGTGAAGCGTTATCTGAATCCTCCCGGCGCGGACCGGCTCTCGGGATTCCTGCCGTTGATGTTCCGCTCGATTCCCATCGACCGCATCGTCGGCGGAGACCGCATCGACGGCTACCGTGATGCCGCGACCTCGGACCGCCAGTCGACTCCCACCTATCTCTACTTTCCCGCGACCGGCGGCGCGCACAGCTACAACAAGACGGCGCTGTGGCTCCATACGCTCGAGCGCACCCTCGGCTGGGACGTGCTCCAGAAGATCATGTCCACTTACTTCGAGCGGTATAAGTTCCACCATCCCAGACCGGACGACTTCTTCGCCGTCGCGAACGAGGTCAGCGGTCAGGACTTGACCTGGTTCTTCGATCAGGTCTACCGAAGCTCGAACGATTTCGACTACGGCGTCGACGAGGTCAGCAGCACTCCCGTCGAGGTGCGCGGCTTCGAGGAAAAAGACGGCAAGCTCGTCCCTCCCGAGAAGACGCCGGAGGAGTCGGCGGAGAAAGCGAAGAGCTACCGTACCGAGGTCGTGGTCCGACGCAACGGCTCGGCGACCTTCCCGGTCACGGTGCTCCTTTCGTTCGAGGACGGAAGCGAGGTCCGACACGACTGGGACGGCAAGGATCGCTGGAAGCTCTACGTCGAAGAGCGTCCGTCGAAACTGCGCTACGCCGCCGTGGATCCCGAGAGAAAGCTGGTGCTCGATCTCTACTACACCAACAATTCGAAGCTCCTGGAGCCCCAGGCGACGCTTCCCGCCCGGAAGTGGGCCTCCAAGTGGATGATCTGGCTCCAGGATTTCCTCGCGACGTTCGCCTTCTTCGCGTGAGAGGGGAGAGTGACCATGTCGGCGGTGAAAGCGGCTTTCAACGGTCTGGCCCGGGTATTCAGCTCTCCCTTATTGGTGTTCTGGCTGTGGCTCTTCAACTTCGTCGTGGCGCTCCCCCTCGCCGTCGTCATGGCGGGCTCGATCGAGAGCTCCATCGGAGCGAGCCTCGTTCACCAGAAGCTCCGGGACGGTTTCGACATGGGTTGGTATGGGGAGTACCGCTCCCGTGCCGAGGGCGTCGAGACCACTCTTTCTCCCAGCATCGTGGGAGTCGGGGCGTTTCTCGACAACGTCGAGGCCTGGTTCGACGGCGGGTTGTTCGGGACGTTTCGAGGGTTGGTCGCCGTCGGCGTCCTCTATGCCGTCGTCTGGGCGCTGTTTCTCGGCGGCATCCTGCACCGGCTCGGCGGAGGAGCGGGAATGTTCCGGCTCTCCGAGTTTCTGTCTCAGGGGGGCGCCTTCTTCTTCCGCTTTCTTCGGCTCGCGGTGCTCTCGGGGATTTTCTATTACCTGGTGTACCGGCTCTCCACCTGGCTCTTCGGCTGGATTCAAGGCGCGACCCGTGACGTAACCGTGGAGAAAACGGTCCTGAGCTACGTTCTCCTCGCCGCCCTCCTCATCGTATTTCTCCTCTCCTTCGTCAACATGGCGTTCGACTATGCCAAGATCGCCACCTTCAGAGAGAACCGAAGGAGCATGCTCCTGGCGATGCTCAAGGGCTTCGGCTTCGTGCTCGGAAACCTGGGAAAGACGCTGACGCTCGAAATCGGTCTCGGTCTCCTCGGCGTGATCCTCCTCGGCGTCTACTGGCTCGTCGCTCCCGGTCCGGGGCAGGCGACCGTAGTGGGAGTCGTGCTCGCCTTTCTCGTCGGTCAGGCGTTTCTCGTGGCGAAGCTCGTGCTTCGGCTCACGTTCTACGCCGGCGAGATGAGGCTCTACGAATCCGCGGGTCTCGGTCGCTAGCCCATGAGTCGAACGACGGATCGAACCCGTCCTCCGCTTCCATCGAACAAAATCACCGTTGCTTCCGTAGCTCGCGTCGGAGGATGGAGGGATGAGAATCGAGGGGCTTTGGCGAGACCTCGTCCTGGCGGCCCGGGGGCTGCGAAAGAGTCCTGGCTACGCGTCGGTCGTCATCATCACATTGGGGCTCGGCATCGCCGCCAACACCCTGATCGTGAGCCTCATGAATCCCTACCTTATTAGACGGCTCCCCTTTGCCGAACCGGAGAGTCTCGTCCAGATCGGCCAGAGAGATCCGGTCGAGGGATGGGACAGCGGTCGGTTCTCCTTGCCCATGCTGCGGGACTGGGAAATCCGCACTCGATCCTTTGACGAGCTGGCCGCCTACTATTACCGGACGAAGAACGTTACCGGGAGAGAAGGACCCGAGAGGGTCGTCGCCGGGGTGCTGTCGGCCAACATGTTCCAAGTCCTCGGGGTCGAAGCTCGTCTCGGGCGTACGTTTCGGCCGGGGGAGGACGGCCCGGGGGGCCGGGACGTCGTGGTATTGAGCGACGGTCTCTGGCGCCGGCGCTACGGGGGCGACGCGACCATCGTCGGCAAAACGATTTCTCTCGACGGCGCGCTCTTCAGCGTCATCGGGGTCATGCCGCGGGAGTTCAACTTTCCCTTCGGCGGCGTAAAGATGTGGGTGCCGCTGCGGGAAGACGCCGCAACCGAACCGCGCGATCGCGACCAGTTCATCCCCGTGGGCCGTTTGAAGCCCGGGGTCTCGCGCGAACAGGCGACGACAGAGCTGGTGAGGATCCAGCGCGAGCTCCGCGAGCTCTATCCAGACGTCGACGGACGCTTCGACGGCGTCAGCGTGAAGCCCATGCGGGAGGCGCTGAACTTCGCGTTCGAAGTGATGGAAGCGAGCTTCGCGGTGCTCATCGCCGCCGTAGCGTTCGTGCTTCTCATCGCCTGCGTCAACGTGACGAGCCTCACCCTCGCCCGGACGAGCCTCATACGCCGCGACGTGGCGGTGCGTTCCGCGCTCGGCGCGTCCCGTGCCCGTCTCGTGAGACAGCTGCTGAGCGAGAGCCTTCTTCTCGCCCTCGCCGGCGGAACGCTGGGAGTGCTTCTCGCTTACTGGGGAGCGCGCGTGCTCGGCCCGCTCGTCCCCGAGGATCTCTTTCGCGTCGGCGACGTCCGGGTCGATGGCTCCGTTCTTCTCGTCTCGATGCTGGTGACGCTTTCGACGCCGATTCTCTTCGGTCTCGCTCCCGCGCTCGTCGCGTCCCGCTTCGATCTAACCAGCGCTCTGAAACAGGGAAGTCGCTCCGGCGCCGGTCGCTCCGCGCTCCTCTTCCGCCGCGGTCTCGTCGCCGCTGAGAATCGCGATGTCCGTCGTTCTCGTCGCGGGCACGGGTTTGATGTTGAGGAGCTTTCTCGAGCTGTCGAACGTCGACCTGGGCTTCCATCCGGCGAACCTGCTCACGATCGAAGTGACGCTCCCCGAAACGGAATACCGCGGCCCCGCTTCCGAGCGGAGCTATTTCGAGCGCGCCGCAACCGAGCTCCGCGCGCTTGCCTCCGTTCGCGCCGTCGGCGCGATCGTTCCCCTCCCCATGAATCATGCCATCTGGACGGTACCGTTCGCCCTTCCCGCGAGCGCGCCGGCTCGGCATGAGACCTGGCCTCAGGCACGGGAGTTCCGCATTTCGCCCGACACCTTCGCGGCGATGGGTATCACCCTCCTTTCGGGCAGAGGAATCGAGTCCATGGACGGTCCGTCGGCGCCGAAGGTCGTCGTCGTGAGCTCCTCGCTCGCCGCCCGCTATTTCCCCGACCGGTCCCCCATCGGGGAGACCATCCTCGTAGGCGACGGGCCGAAAGCGGAGCCCGCGACGATCATCGGGGTCGCCTCCGACGTGAGGCACGAGGGGTTCGAGGACGAGCGTCCGGAGCAAATCTACCGCCCTCTCGATCAGGTGGGAAGCGGCGGCCGTTTCTTCGTCGTCCAGACGTCGGGACCGCCCGAGCAGGCCATCGCCACGACGAAAGAGGCCCTCGCGCGCGTCGATCCCAATCTTCCTCTCACGTCGAGGCCGATGCAGGATATCGTTCGCGAGTCGACCCTCCAATGGAGCCTGAGCGCGCTTCTTCTCGGAATTTTCGGCGCCGTCGCTCTCGGTCTCGCGAGTCTGGGGATCTACGGAATCGTCGCTTATTCGGTCGCGGCCCGGCGTCGTGAGATCGGTCTCCGGATGGCTCTTGGCGCCTCGAGCGCCGACGTCGCCAGGGCGGTTCTGCGTGAGGGGCTTCGCCTCGGGAGTATCGGGCTTCTCATCGGTCTCACCCTCGCCGCGGTCGCCGCGAAGCTCATCGCATCGCTCCTTTTTCACATCGGTCCATTCGACCCCTTCACCGTCGCCGCCGTGGTCGGCGTCTTCCTGATCGTCCCCGTGACCGCAAGCCTCCTTCCCGCCGTTCGGGCGGCGCACACCGAATCCGATTCGGAGTCTTGCGCTACGAGTAGAGCGCCGGATTCCGGCGGCTAGCGCTCGAGATAGCCGAGTGATTCGAGGCGCTTCTGGAGAGCGTCCGGAATGGGAGCATTCTCCGGGCTGAGCGCTCTCGCGCGTGCGTCCGACAGATGTCGTGACAGGAGGCGCTCGAGCTCGCGTACCTGCGCTCCGTTCTTCGAGGAGAGATCCCGGTACTCGCCCGGATCGGAGGCGAGGTCGAAAAGGGACGCGGAGCCGGTCTGAGTGTCGAAGATGAGCTTGTATCTCTCGGTGCGCACGGCATAGACCCCTTCACGGTGCTTCGTCGCCGTCGAGATCGTGGCGAAGAGGCTCGATGGCCCATCCCGCTTCTCGCCTTCGCGTTCGTCGCCGACGAGGAGGAGGGACGAGAGGTCGGTGCCTTCCACCGCCGGTGGAACGTCTATACCCGCCGCCGAGAGCAGCGTCGGCATCAAGTCGATGAGGTTCGCCGCACGAGAGAGGTGTCGGCCCGCTCCTCGCGCGCGGGGAAGTCGGACGAGGAGGGGCACGCGGATTTGATCGTCGTAGAGAGTGAAGCCGTGGTCCCATCCGCCATGCTCGAGGAGCTCCTCGCCGTGATCGGAGGTGACGACTACCATCGTGCGCTCGTTCCAAGGGGAGAGCCGGAGCTCGTTCAGAAAGGGCGCGATCCGTCGGTCGAAGTCCCTCACGTTCGCCGCGTAGCGTGCGCGGAGGGTACGGCTGCGTTTCAAGCGGTAATCGATGAGCTCGCCCCATCCCCGCTTGGCCTGCGTGGCCTGCGTGGCCCGGGCGCTCGTTCCGCTCCCGAGCTCCTCGTCGGTGAACCAGGGAATGTTCTGGAGGTACGGAGGCAAACGCACTAGCTCCTCCAGCGGAGGCGGCTCGCCGACGTCCAGGCTCGAGCTCGGCAGCATCGCTTCGAAGTCTTCCTCGGGAGCGTCGTAGGGGCCGTGCACGTCCATGAAATGCAGGTAGAGAAAGAACGGAGCGGCGGAGGCTTCTTCTCGCATCCATTCGCGGGCGGCGCCGAGGATGCCGTCGGTCTTCTCTTCGATCCGATAGACGTCGAAGCCCTGGTCGAACCCGTACCGCGGGTCCAGCCAGGGATTCGCCACGAACGCGGCGGTACGATATCCGGCATCTCGAAACGCCTCGGCCATGGTGACGGCGTCCGAGGGAAGGATGCCAGTGGTGAGCGCGTCGGTCGCGCGCTTGCCGAAGAGGCCTTCGTGGTTGTTCAGTCCGTGGACGTCGGGATAGAGCGAAGTGAAGAGGGACGCGACCGACGGTTTGGTCCAGGGGGCCTGGCTGAAAGCATTGTCGAGCTCGACCGACTCTCGCGCCAGCCAGTCGAGGTTGGGTGAGATCGGCTCACGAAATCCGTGAAAGCCCAGATAGTCGCGCCGGAGGGTGTCGACGAGAATCAGAACGACCGACGGTCGGATTTTCACGTCGTGTGCGTTGGACCGGATGATCGTCGGGTCTCCCCATGCGACCTGGAGACCGTCGGGAAACCGGTCGATGGCGTCACCATCTCCCGGCTCGGCGACGAAGCGTAGACGAACGCGCTCGTGTCTCCACGCGGCGAGGTTGACCTTGCGCTCTCGCCACTCGGTGCCGCGTCGCGGGCGGACGTCCTCCTGAAAGACAAGAAAGTCTTCGCCGTCCCCGGCGAGGTGAACCGAAAGACGGACGACTCCTCGGGGGGCGTCGCCGGGAGCGCCCACCCGGATCGAGAATTCGAGGAAGGGCTCGTCGGGGAGCTCGACGTCGCAGGCGATCTCGGAAGGCAGAGGCGCCGTCACCGCGCGACAATCATCGAGGGTCATGACGCTGCCCCTGCCCCCCGCGCTTTCCTGCAGCAGATCGACGAGGGAGAGCGAGGACTCGCGACAACCGGAAACAAAGAGCGTGGCGATGCTCGCGACAAACGCCACCCAGAAGCCTTCCCGGTGCACGAGGGTATCTTAGAGTAACGCGCGTTTCTCTAGTGCATTAATGCCGTGGGGCCCCACCCCCACGGCTTCTTGTGTCGTCGGCCCATTGTGTCAGTGCGCGCTCGTTCTTGAGTGCCGCGGGGCCCCACCCCCGCGGCTCGTCGCTCCGCGCTCCGCGCTTCGCGCTGCGCTCCGGCTGACGGCTCCTCGCGCAGGGTGCGCATGACTCTTTCAGCACCCTGACTAGAGGTCAGGAGGTGAGCCGTAGATTTCGTCGAGCCGCGCGGCGAGATACTCGCCCGCCTGGATGGGAGGATAGCGGGGTGGCCGGTCGACTCCGGAGCACGTCGGAAGACACTCTATGGATGTGTCGTAGTTCGTTCCGAAGAAGAAGGGAATCGTGTATCTCTCCTTTCCGGTGCGGTTGACCACGCGGTGGGGCGTCGCGACGAAGAGGTCGTTGGTCCATCGCGCGAGCATCTCACCGAGGTTCACGACGAACGTTCCCGATTTGGGTACCACCTCGAGCCACCGGCCGTTCGCATCTCGAATCTCGAGCCCTCCCACCTCTCCCTGCTCCAGGATGGTGAAGCATTCGTAGTCGCAGTGAGCGCCGATTCCCGGCTCCACCGCTCCTCCCGACTGGAGCGGATAGTGAAGGAGGCGCAGCTGCGCGATGGGGCGATCGGTCTTGTCGTGAAAGTATCCGCGCGGAAGCGCGAGACCGGTGGCGATCATCTCGAAGAGCGTGCGGCCGAGCGTGATCATTTCGTCGAAATAGGTGCTGACGATCTCTCGGAAGCCGGGAATCCCGTCGGGGTAGAGGTTGGGACCGTACATTCGATGCGCGACGGCCGGGCTCACGTTCTCGGGCGGAACGGGGAACGTGAAATCGAGCGCTTCCTTGACGTCCCCGCGGCCTTGGGGGTCGGAGCTCTCGGCGCGGAGGGGAATGTAGCCGCGCTGTCTTCCGGTGCGATCGAAATGGATAGCGAGCTTCTCGTCGAGCGGCCGAGAGAAGAAGACGCGCGCCCGATCTCTCACCGACTGAACGAGCTCCAGACTGACCCCGTGATCGGAGAGATAGAAGAAACCCGGGTCGATCGCCGCCGCCCGTAACGCGTGGGCGACCGCGTCTCGGTCAGTCTCCGAGCCCCCATACCATTGCGCGAGATCGAGGATAGGAACGGGCATGAATGTACCAGTAATGTTACCGCGTCACGCGATCCTTCGAGGAGTACGCGTTGTAAACGACTAAAATAACTAAATCGACAGCAATCGACTCTTCGCTAGAAATTTCCATGAATTCTTGACACAAAAATAACGATCGGCTCATGCTACGGTAATTGCAGGAGGCGCTTCCAGAAGGGAGGCAACGATGAGAACGGGCCTGCTTCTCGTGTCTTTGTTTCTGCCAGCCTTCGCGGCTCCGTCCCACAAGCCTTCCCAGGGGCGAGTCCGCATGTACGTGGGCGCGGATGCGAGCGGCGTCTACAAGGGAGCCCAGCAGCGGGCCATCGATCTGGAGGAATCGGCGCGCGACTTGCGCAAGAGCCTCAAGAAGAGCGACTGGGTCGAGCTCGTCGACGAAGAGAAAGATGCCGACGTCCGACTGCGCATCCTCGGCCGCCGCGTCGACCCCAACAAGGGCTTCGCCCTCGGCTATTTCCTCGACGCGGGCGCTTACAAGACGGACGACGAGTTTCTCTACTCCGGCGAGTCGATTCCGACCGGGGGTGGACGCTCCCGCGATGCCCAGGACATGAGCGACGACTTGCGGCCACGAAAGACGCTTGGCTGGAGCGAGCTCGCGAAAAAGTTCGGACGATCGCTCGAGGAGTTCGCCGAAAGCAACTACCAGCGCATCGTTTCCCAGCGGAAGCCGCGTTCGTAGCCGTCCCATTCTGCGGCCGTTCCGTCGTCGTGCTAGGCTGCAATCGAGACTCGCCTCGTCACGAGGCGAGGATTCGGGAGGGAGGCGAAGATGTCCGTACGTCCCGTCAAACGCATCGTCAAAGCGAAGCCGACGCTGGAAGGCGCCGGCGTCCACTTGAGACGCGCGTTCGGGTTCGGCCACACCTCCGATTTCGATCCGTTTCTTCTCCTCGACGACTTCCGCAACGAGCGGCCGGAGGACTACATCGCCGGGTTTCCGTGGCATCCTCATCGGGGGATCGAGACCATCACCTATGTCCTCGCCGGAACCGTCGAGCACGGGGACAGCATGGGAAACCGGGGAGTCATCGCTTCGGGAGATGTCCAGTGGATGACGGCAGGAAGCGGCATCATCCACCAGGAGATGCCGAAGGGCGACGGGGACGGGCGGATGCACGGGTTCCAGTTGTGGGCGAACCTCCCCTCGCGGCTCAAGATGACGGAGCCCCGCTACCAGGAAGTAAAGGCGGCCGAGATCCCGGTGGCGACCGACGACGACGGGACCGAGGTTCGGGTCGTCTGTGGACGCTTCTGGGGGAAGACCGGTCCCGTCGACGAGGTGGCGATCGATCCCGTGTACCTGGACGTCTTCGTTCCGGCGGGCCGGAAGAAGACGCTTCCGGTGGAGACGACGCGCAACGCCTTCGCGTATGTCTTCCAGGGCCACGGAAAGTTCTGCAATGCGTCGGCCCCCCTCTCCGTGCCCACCGAGCCGGCCGGATGGGCGGACGCCGCGCCTTCCGCGACTGCCGACAACCGCTCGCTCGTGTTGTTTGATCGCGGCGAAGAGCTCTCGGTCGAGGCGGGTGACGAGGGGATGCGGTTCCTCCTGATCTCCGGAAAGCCGCTCGTGGAGCCCGTCGCCTGGTACGGTCCCATCGTGATGAACACCCAGGCCGAGCTCCGGCAGGCCTTCGAGGAGCTCGACCGGGGAACGTTTCTCAAAGAGAAGTCGAAGCGGTAGCTCGCGAAGCTCAGCCGTGCACGAGCGATTGCGCTCGACGCTCCGCTTCTTTCCGGATCCGACTCAGGGCGCGCCGCATGACGATGGCGACGCCGGGGCGAATCACGCGCCAGTACCTCCGGAAGACGCGTCGTGCCTCGTCGTCCGTCGTCGCGGTCCGCGCTTCGTATCGGAGAATCGTTCCACTTCCCGAAGGGCGTGGACGGACGGCCAGGCTGACGACCAGCTTGGCGAAGCCGGGCTCGCGAAACGGGACGAACTCCGCCTGACTCACGGGCCGACCTCCGTAGTCGCGGCGCCAGAAGCGGCCGACCGAGCCGATGACGAGCTCGACGCCCGGGTCTTCGCCCAGAAACGTCCACCCCGGCCCGCCACGGGCGAAGTCCCCGAAGGTGATCGGCCCCGGATCGGGCGGCGCGGGAGCGCCGTGAAGAAGTCTAGACACCCTCATTGGGGCCTCGCGAAGGGCGAAAAGGGCATTCACCACCGGGTCGCGGAGGTCGGTCTCGCGAATCGCGCGGAAGACGACGGACGACGGCGCGTCCACTTCGACCAGGATGAGCTCCGACACGTCGAACTCGGGCAGGTATCGATCGATCAGCATGGACGGGTCCCTTTCCTCGACGGATTCTTTCGATCGGCAGCCGAAGCGCTCAGTGCGACGGGCGTTGGACAGGAATCCCGGCCCGCCGAGGGTAACGCCCGAGTAGCTGCCTCATCCATCCGTGGAGGCGGTGGGCGCCCGCGGGCTTTCCGACGAACATGAACGGGCACTCGCCCGCGACGACTTCGACGCCGCGATCCCGGAGAAGGGCCACGGCGGTGTCGTCGACCGCTCCAGTCCCAATGCCTCGGTGCATCCAGACCCTTGGAATGTTCGCCGCGAGCGCGTCGCGAGCGACTTCCGGCGTTACCTCCGCCGGCGTCATGACGAGCGCGCCGTCTACCGTGCCCGGCACTTCCGTGAGGCGCCGATAGGCCGCGCGACCTTCGATCGAGTCGTGATGCTCGCTCGCGACCGGATTGACCGGTACGACCTCGTAGCCGTTCGCCAGGAGCTCCCGCATCACCGTGCGGGTGAAGTCTTTCGGATCCCGCGATACGCCGACCAGGGCGAGACGGTGGCCCGCGAGGAAAGAATCGATTGTGTCGAGAGAAGTGGATGACATGTTTGTCCTCCTCTCCATCCCGGGTGCATTCCTCGTGCCAGGCCTGTGGTGAGGAAAATGCTCTCAGAGGCGGGGGCGCGGACGTGTCGTCGAGGGAAGCGGTGTCAGATTCCGCATCCCCGCGAATTCTCACCCGCCGCGACGCTCCGGGCCCAAAGTATCGATCTTCTGGAACAGCTCTGTCGCCTCACCGTTGAGCTTGTCGGCGTCGGGTTTGAGGCTCGAGATACCTTTCGGGTTCAGATCTGTGCCCGAGCGTCCAGCCGGCGAAATAAGCGTCGGCTTCCGTCTTCATCTCCTCGAGCTCCTGCCGTACGGGCTCCCGCTTTGCTTCTCGCTCTTGGCCATTTCGCTTTCTATGCCTTTGTAGGCCTTGCGGACGTCTTTCGCGTCGTCGGCGAAGATGGGCGTTGTACTGTCGAGCGTCTTGGCGATCTGCGTGCGGGTTGCTACGAATCGTCTTTGCAGACGCATTTGTAGAGATGTATAATCTTGAAATAATGCTAGTAGAAGATGAATCGTTCGACGGGACTCGTGGTCTGGCACTGATCGGCGTGCCCTCGAGCGCCGGGGCGCACGGAACGGGGCAAGAGGGGGCGCCGGCCGCGTTCCGGGCGGCCGGGCTTGTGGACCGGCTGCGGGCCGAGGGGCTGGACGTGTCCGATCTAGGCGACCTCCCTCCCGCCTCGTTTCATCCGGACACCGAGCACGCGTCGCGACAAAACCTCTCTCTCGTACTGGACGTGGCCCGGCAGGCAGCCAATCGCGTCGAGCAGGCCGTCGCGAGCGGCCGGCTCCCGCTCGTCCTGGGAGGCGACTGCACCCTCAGTCTCGGCGTCATCGCAGGCCTGCTCCGTCATCAACCGCGGCTCGGCCTCCTCTACTTCGACGGCGACGTGGACCTCAACATACCGGAGACCACCCGTTCGGGGATCTTCGATGGAATGGTGATGGCACATATCCTCGGTCGCGGCGCGCCGGAGCTCACCGGCATCGGCCCGCGGCGCCCGTTGCTGTCTGATCAGGACGTCGTTCTCTTCGGATACGACGTGGACTCCGGTTGGGTGGACCCTCCCGAGCTCGAAGCTCTGGAGCGCTCGCGGATGTCGAAGTACCCGTTGGCCCGGGTCCAATCGAATCCGGCCGAGGCGGCGAGAGACGCGTTGCTCCATCTGGAAGATCGGTCGGACGCATTCCTCGTTCACTTCGACGTGGACGTGATGGACTTCGCCGCCGCCGACGTTCCCCATCCTCACGGACTCGACCTCGATTCGACCTTTGCCGCCCTCCGAATCTTCGCCTCCGCGCCCCAATGCGTCGGGCTCGTGGTGACGGAGTTCAACGCGGAACGGGATCCGGAAGGCGTCCATGCCGAGCGGCTCGTCCGGGGACTCGTGGAGACTCTCGGCGCGCGCGAGGAGCGGACGGAATGAATGCGTCGCTCGCGACCTCGTTGGACTCCGTCGATCTGCAAATCCTCGCTCTTCTCCAGGAGGATGCCCGGATGCCGAACGCGGAGATCGGTCGACGCGTGGGGCTGGTGGCGTCGGCTATTTTTCAGCGCCTGCGCAAGCTGGAAAAGGTAGGAGTCATCCTGGGCTACGAGACCCGCATCGACCCCGGTGCTCTCGGCCTCGGCTTGGCGGCCTTCATTTTCGTGAAGGCGGACGAGCGCGTGGGAGAGATTGAAACGGCTCTCCGTCTCTCGAAGCTTCCAGAGGTGCAGGAGGTGCACCACGTCGCCGGGGAAGACTGCTACCTCGTGAAGGTGCGAGTGGGAGATGCAGCGGAGCTGGGGCGCTTTCTGCGGGAAAAAGTGGGTGTCATCGAATCCGTGCGGTCGACCCGGACGACGATCGTGCTGGAGACGGTCAAAGAGACCGGCCGGCTGCCGGTGCGCCTCGGGGAGTCCGGGAACTGATCGAGCGCGAGTCTACTATGAACTGGTCCCTGTGGTTGATGTTCGCCCTCACCGAGGGTGTTTTGACCGTGACGCCCGGCCCCGCGGTCCTGTTCGTCGTCTCGCAGGGCCTTCGGTGCGGATCCACCGACGCGCTCTGGTCCGCGGTGGGTATCCTCTTCGCGAACGCTCTCTTTTTCGCAATCTCGGGGACCGGCGTCGGGGCGTTGCTGACCGCGTCCGGCTATCTATTCACCCTCGTCAAATCCGTCGGCGCCGCATACCTTCTCTATCTCGGCGCGACCGCCCTGCTCCGGCCCGCGCGCCTCCCCGGTGATCGTGAGAATGGGAACGGGAACGGGAACGGCGTCGAGCGTCGGACGCTCTTTCTCCGAGGCTTTATCCTCCAGCTCTCGAATCCGAAGGCGCTGCTGTTCTTCGTCGCCATCCTGCCTCAGTTCATCGATCGCTCAAGGCCCGTCGTCCCTCAGATTCTCCTTCTCGGCGTCACGTCGATCCTGCTGGAGCTCCTCGTGCTTTCCGTCTACGGCGCCGCCGCGGCCCGAGCGTTGAGGGTCGCGATGCGGCCGCGCTTCGCCACGGCCACGAGCCGGTTGAGCGGCGTCCTGCTCGTGGCTGCGGCTCTAGGGCTCCTGCGCCTGGAGCGCTAGTGGGCTGTAACAGCTATTTGGTGCGCAAATCGCGAGGTCATTTTGTGTGCCGGCAAGGCGCGATGACGACGACATATCTGGATATTCTACGTGGACTGTAGTTCAAGGGCCTGCCGGCCAGGATGTGCGCAGGTAACGAGGCATACGGGCGGCGGTAACCGACCCTATATCGGAGAGGAGAGACAATGGAAAAGCGCAAACTTGGAAAGAACAGCAATCTGGAGGTTTCCGCCCTCGGGTTCGGCTGCATGGGGTTGAGCTTCGGCTACGGCCCGGCTGTCGACAAACGACAGGGGATCAGAGTCATCCGCGCAGCCGTCGAGCGCGGAGTGACCTTCTTCGACACAGCCGAAGCCTACGGTCCGTTCACCAACGAAGAGCTCGTGGGCGAAGCCCTCGCCCCCTTCCGCAAGCAAGTGGTGATCGCCACGAAGTTCGGGTTTGCCTTTCCAGGCCTCGATAGTCGGCCCGAGCACATCAAGGAGGTCGCCGAGGCGTCACTGAACCGGCTCAAGGTGGATGCCATCGATCTGTTCTATCAACACCGTGTCGACCCCGACGTACCGATCGAAGACGTCGCGGGGGCGGTGAAAGACCTGATCCAGGAAGGTAAGGTCAAGCACTTCGGTCTCTCGGAGGCGGGGGTTTCGACCATCCGACGGGCACACGCCGTTCAGCCTGTTACGGCTCTTCAGAGCGAGTACTCGCTCTGGTGGAGGGAGCCTGAGGCGGAGATCCTGCCGACCCTCGAGGAGCTCGGGATCGGGTTCGTCCCCTTCAGCCCGCTGGGCAGGGGGTTCCTCACGGGGAAGATTGACGAGACCACGACGTTCGCGAGCTCCGACTTCCGAAACACCGTCCCGCGCTTCACGCCCGAGAACCGCAAGGCCAACCAGGACCTGGTGGACCTGGTGACCCGGATTGCGGAGCGGAAGCAGGCGACGCCGGCGCAGATCGCGCTCGCGTGGCTGCTCGCCCAGAAGTCGTGGATCGTTCCGATCCCGGGGACCACGAAGCTGCACCGCCTGGAGGAGAACCTCGGCGCGGCGACCGTCGAGCTGTCGTCCGAAGACCTGCGCGAGCTCGAAAGCGCCGCCGCATCGATCAAAGTGCACGGGGACCGGTATTCCGAGAGCGCGCAGCGAATGATCGACCGGTAACGGTGATGGAGCCGTTCGCAAAGCGCGTCCGGTCCGAGGCTTGATCGCACGCGAGCATGCCGTGCGCCGCGAACTGTAAGCGCCCCGGGCGGCCGCAAGGGAGCTTCGCGCATGAGCAAGGTATTGATCCTTGGTGCAAACGGGCAAGTCGCCCGCTGTGCGATGGATTCATTCCTCTTCGAGAAGCGAGTGGATGGCAACGATGAGGCCACGTTGGTGTTCCAATCCGTTCAGGACAAGCACGTCAACAGCGCTTCCACCGACGGGCGCTTCGTCGTGTTCGACACCCACAAAAACAATCAGCAGGATCTGTGGATTCTTCCACTGACGGGAACCGGTTCCCCCGAGGCCGTCGTCACGGAGTTCGACGAAGATGACGGCGCGATCTCGCCGGACGGCCGGTGGTTCGCGTATGCGTCCACACAATCGGGGCGTTACGAAGTCTACGTCATTCCCTTTCAGCGTGAGGGGCAGCCCGTCCAGGTTTCGCTCGATGGCGCGAAACAGCCGAAATGGTGCGGAGACAGTAAAGAGCTGTTCTATCTTCAACCTCAACGGAACTCTGACCGCGGCGGCATTCGAGGACGGCGAGGTCGGCAAACCGGAGTCTCTGTTCGATACCGCAATCGTGAATCCCGAGGAGAACGCGCTGGAATGGGTGGTACGTGCCGACGGCCAGCGTTTCATCGTGAGCGTCCCCGCTGACGATAGCGCCATCCGGCGCATCCGCGTCGTCGTCGACTGGGCCAGCCGATTGAAGTGAGCGTTGGACCGGACGAGAGGTCGATGGAGCCTCTTCCTGAGCTCTCGAAGAATGGTGCTTTCAGAGCGCCGAAAGAAACTCTGCTACGGTCTGTATGACGAGACCGGACGTCCGCTTCGGCTCGTTCATGAATCTCCCGAAGTCCTTCAGGTCTCCGGTCAGCAGGTGGGTACATCGGGCAACAACCGCGGACAAAAAGATGGGCACGTCCTTTTCGGGCAAATCGATGGGACAGGTTTCGTGCGCAACATCGGGTGCCACGCTGATATTCCGAATCAGTTTTTCGAAGACCTCCAGCACGTTGGGGAACTTGACTTCGAGGTTCCTTCGGGCTTCCTCGATTGCGAAACCGGAGCTCACCACCTCCCAATGCCCGTTCAGCGCCAGCTCGACGATGAATGCTGCTTTCCCGCGCGGGTTGTGAGCTGCCGTGAAAAGGACGTTCGCGTCGAGAAATACCTTCACGACCTGCGGGCGAGCTTTCTTTCGACGCGTCGCCGCTCGGCACCGCTGAGCTCGTCTTCGGCGTCCCAACGGGCGATGTCCTCGTCGGAATACATCGTCAACTCGACGACGGCGGCAGGCCGCAACAAGAGGGCACCATCGCGCTCTTCCAGAGTGACGACCCCACCCTCTTTGATACCGAGCCGATGGCGCACTTCAACGGGAAGCGTGATCTGACCGCGCGGAGAGACGATCACGGTCGTCTTGGAATCAGCCATACAGAATTATAGCATATCCGTAATTCCGTATATCCTCAAGTCGCGAGAAGGTGCGGACGTCTGTCTAAGCTAGAGACTCGCCGAGGCTATCCGCGGAGCGTGGATGGGGACGCGTTCGCTGCAGCGCGGATCACCGCAGAGTATTTTCCGGCAGACCCCGCTTTGCGGGGATAGACGAGTCTCCCGAAACTCACGTTGCTCGGCCAGCGCTTCGACGGCGTACCCGCCGATGACGAGCTGTTCGGCGAGGGCGTCCACTCGTCGTATGAGCTCGCCCGTGACTTGTGCTCGGACCGCTGCTAGATGCGATTTCCGTCGGTGACCGTAGAGGAGCTCCAATGTCGATTCTCTCCGGAGTCGCCAGCGTCTGTTCCCATGAACGAGGAGACCTCGACGAGCGCCGAGCTCGAGCATGCCGCGAGCACCCCTCGCGTCGATGCGTGAGGGCAATCCAAAGCCACCTGCCGAGGGATTGTCTTCTGCCGAGTCGATCTTCCGTGAGTATCCGTTTTTAGTCAACGGCAGCTTCTTAGGTGGTAACTCGTTGAGTCGAAAGAGCCGAGCGAACTATGGTTGCCGAAGCGGGGAAACGGCCAGACCGTTTTGTTAATTCAATAGTCACTAAGTGCTTCAGCAGCGGCGGGTTCGGCCCTCGGTCGGGTGCTCACCAGTTCTCACGGGTCCTCTCGAATCCGCCCAAGTTTTGGACCTTCAATTTGGCGACACGCCGCAGCCGGACTTCCGCAACAGAGGGACGAACGAAAGGACGCGGGTCCTCCTTCGAACCCCGCGTTCAGGGAGCGAGAGTGGCGCCGGGGGAACACAAATCGCCCGAAGGCGACGCACTCAAGGACCACGAGCGGGCCGGCACGTCCTTACACCAACCGATTCGTGGATGCTAACACGTTGATGGCGGCGGCCAGCGCCTCCCCCTCGAGATCGACCGCCAGTCGCACGAGAAGCTCCGTGTTGGCCTTCTCGCGCCACACTCCGAGAAGCCAGCGAATGCAGCCTGCAGCCGAGAGGCCCAGGGCGGCGGCCCCCGCTTGCATCATCACCGGTTTGTCCAGCGACGCGAATACCAGCGCGAGTGCAGCCAGAAAGAGCGTCACCAGCAGCCCGACGACGAATCGCACCAGCCAGCCGTTCCGCTTGTGGAGCGCGTTAAGGTCCTTGATCAGACTCTTCCGGGTCTCTTCGGAGATTTCACGCCTCGCCTCATCGCCGCCTTGGGGCGTTCGGTCCGGGTCGGCGTAGCCGCGCACAACACTCATCAGGCTCATGGCCGAATCCTTTCCCATGACATACTGTGCACGTCCGCGAGGACTTCACCGAATGGACGCGGTACACGGGAGAGACTCTCGACCGCTACACGGTACCGCACCATTCTCGAGACGGTGGAAGCCTTCTTCCGATTGATTGCCACCAGGCAGCTTGGACGGGCCGTCTTGATCGGCGGCGCCAGAAACGACGAGTTGCACACTGTGAGATCGACGATTCCATCGAACCCGCTGGGAATCAGCCGAACGAGCTCTCGGGTCGTACAGGCGCCCGCGGCGAGGTCGATGACTGGTCCCGGGCGTATGTGGGCCGGGTAGCGCGTTTCCAGAAAGATCCGGTGCAGGTACTGCGAGGGAATTCCCTCGTCAGGACCACGTTCGGAGCGCGCCGCGCCGGTCTCGTCCTCCGAATCTTCCAATGCCTTCACCGCAACCTCTCTCAGCAGCTCCACCAGACGCGAGAGTCCCGTGTCACTGTCGTCGACATCTTCCGTTAGTTCTCGCAGGTGTCGCGACACCGGGTCCGTTCCCGTTCGGACGGCGGCGAGGAGACCCGCCGGGTCGACGACGTCGCGCCCGCTCAACTCTTTCACCCGAAGGTGCGAGACGATCGTGACGATGGTCCTTTGCGCGAACATACTTCTCAGAGCCTCGGCGGTTGCGGCGCGGTCCACCAGCACCCCTGCCTGCTCGGCAGCGTCACAGACCTCGCCGAGGTAGCGAGCGTCTCCGCGGTACAGGTTCCATGCTCCTTCCGGACTGACACGGTAGCGACGCCGGATGCTTCGCGCGAAGTCACGGCCGTTTCCGGACTCGAGGTCGCAATAGAACTGCCGGGCGTCGAGCGGCAGTCCGACCGCGAGCGCGCAATCACGAGGGCTGACCGCACGTTGACTGCTGGCCAAGGTCGCGGCGGACAAGGTGATAGTCCTCCATCTGTGACTGGAATTGAAGCTCGAGCGTCTCGATCTCGACGCCGGACTCTCGGGCGATTCCCCGCAATTCACGTTCGATGTCGTCCATGATCCGAAGCGGTTCGACGTCCGGCGAAGCGGGGCGGGAAAGGATTCTGTCGAACACGCTCCGCACTCTCAGCTTCAACCGCTCGATCACGTCGGCCGCGGCGGTCCGGGCAAAAGCGATCCTCCCGCGAATGAATCCGTGGGTGGATCCCGACGCGGTGACGGTTGGAGGGACGTCGACGGTGAAATGCAACCCGCGCGAGCCTGGAAGCTCGGCCAACTCTCGGATGACCGACCGTGAGAAGTCGAACTCCGCTGCGGCGCGCGGGCTGAATGTATCGAGCGGAAGTCCCTCGGTGCGCAGCCGTCCGCGAATCTCGCCTCGGCCGAGCGCTGCAGTGCGCACGCGGACGGACTGCACCATCGCTTGGGCTTCCGGCGCCGTGAGCCCGGATAGATGAACTTGCAGGGGGACGTCCGCGGAGCTCGTTCGGGAAAGACTCACCAGCAGGTCGGTGGCGTCCTCGGGAGTGAAGGCCTTGAGCAGTTGCCCCTCCTCGCGAGACACGTAGAAGATGCCGTCGTCCCTTCGCTCCAGGACAACGCTGTTCTTGTAGCGCGCCCGCGCCGCGCGCAGGTCGTTCGCCAAAGAACCCGGTGGTTTTTCCGGCGTGAGCTCCCAACCAGACGCGAATCGATTGAAAGGCCCCGCCTCGGGAGCTCCGATTTGGGCGCCACGAGGTGCACGAGGACCACCCGCCCCGGACGCGGCCGGCCGCCCGAGCACCACGTTCGCGGGTCGCGGAGGCTCCGCCAACGCACGGGGCAAGGCGCGCCGCAGCACCGCTTCCAGGTCCCGGTCGTTGCCGAGATGCACACCCGCGATTCTCGTCAGACGCGAAAGCCGGGAGGCATCGTTGGGGTTGACTCGGATTGCGCTTCGGCCGTCTCGGGTGAAGACCCGGACGTCTCCAGTGGGAACTTTCCGGTCGAGCACGAAGGGTACGACGGTGGAATCGAGATTGTGTCCTCCGCTGACGTCCTTCAGGATCCCTCTTGTCGACGAGAGGACGACCCAAGGTGTTCCAATCCACCGTGCGTCGGAATGTTCCCTCGCATAGAGCGCGTATCGGTGGTACGTCTCCTGCTGGGCTGCCATCGCTGGAAGAATCCACCGGAACGCGTCGTGAACGAGGGCCAGAGTCTTGTTGTCGCCCACGGCCTCGACCGGTCTAATGACGAAAAGGGCGAGGTTCGCCAGCTCGTCCTCGCTGGCGCCTTTCGCGACCGCCGCGGCTATCGAGAGCGCGGCTTGGAATTGCTTCACGTAATCGTCGGTCGCCCTCTCTCCGACGCATCGCTCCACGACGGTCAGGAGCTCCCGAGCGTTCGCCTGGACCTCGTCGGGCTCGATCTGCCCGATGTCTCGGATCATGGTTCGCAGGGTGTCGTACAGCCACCCGCCGACGTGGCCCCGGGGGTTCGGTGAGGCCACGTCGAGCCGCGGTGCGAGACGGAAGATTCTGATACAGGGCGCCGTACTGCACGACGCGAACGAGATTCGGGTCGCTCAGCTCGGCGAAGTACTCGTAGGCGGAATCCTCCGCTCCGCGAAGCGCCACGATGGTAGCGTCGCCGGCCGAAGCCACGGCCTGCTCGTCTCCACCCGGGAGATAGCTGACCGGGAGGGCGCCGGTGCGGTTCAGCGCATAGGTCTCTCCTTCATCCGAAGTGACGGCGTAACCTGCGCCGGACGTGTTCCAGTTGTACGTCAGTTGGTCGACCTCGAGATGGGTGAGGACTGGCTTTTTGAATGGGAAGCGTGGAGGCGTGGGATAGGCGAAGTTCGCGTATGTCGTCTGCCCCGCGTTCGACCAGGATTTGAGAAGCTGATCCGCGATGTTGAGCAGGCTGCCGTACTCCGTATCTCGAAGCTCGGGGCTGAGGTAAATCGGCGCCCAGTCTTTCTGAGAGTCGTAGCGTCCGGCGAGCGGGAACCTCCGCTCGTAGCTCTGCGCCAGCTCATCCGTCTCCACCGACGCGAGCAGCAGAATCGTCTCCGCTCTGAGAGGCGGCAGACGATCCAGCGGCTCCAGGCGTTCACGCCCGACGATGGCGAAACCCTCCTGCTGAATCAGGGCGCCCACGACAAGGTCCGAATCGATCGCGAATTGGCGCGCCGTCGCGAGGTGATCGGCGAGTCGCGCCCCGGCGGGCAGCCACCAGACGACGAGTCCCGGATCCTGGGAGACGAAGACTTCGGGCACTTCGCGCAGGCGCATCGACCTCCAGTCGACGACGGCGCCGCTGTCGATCGATCGAAACCGGGCGCCCGCCGCGCGGATCCACCGGTCGAGATCCGTCACCGGTACCCGGAGGTCGAGATTGGCCGTGCGCTTCGTGTGTTTCGCTGGAAGCCGCAGAACATGCGCCTTGTAGCTCGTGTGAAACAGCTCTCGAGACAGACGGGAGACCAGACCACCCAGTTCGCCGTCATCGACCTTGATCCTCGCGACCACGTCGAGGGTGAATCCGTCGTACCCGACGGGATGTAGCAGGACGCCCGCGGTGGTGAGCGCACCGTCGAGTGCACGAATCGATGCCAGGGAGGAATCAGGTGGGGGCTCGGAGACGATCAGCGTCCGCGACCCATCGGGCCTCCGTTCCGAAAGAGCCAGCGTCTGGATGTGGTAAGGAAACTCGCGGCGAAATTCCTCCCACACGCGCTGCGATGCCTCGTCCACTCCGCTCGCGACCGGTCCACCGAATGAAATTCGCGCGATCGTAAAGAGAGCGAAGAGGTAGATCCCGCGGAAAAGCACTTTGCGACGTCGCATCATGGACCTCCCATCGAGACGTTCGCTGCCGAGCCCGGTCGTCCGAACGTCGAATCCGCTTCCAATGGAATAGACGGACCCGGATGGAAAATTCCTTGAAACTTCGAATCAAGAAGCGGCCCTCGCTCAGCCGCTCCTGGTTGCCGAAGGCGACGCTTCGTCCGCTCCAGACCGGCCGGCACATTCGCGTCGTGCCCCTCCTCCGATTCGGCTCTGCTTCGACCCGGTCCGGGCCGCGGCCGGCTTCATCGCTCTCGATCTCCTCGAAATCTACGAGCACAGGCGGGGTCCGGGCCTCATCCTCGACGAGGCGCACGGCGGCGTCGAGGACCCGGTGCTCCGGCTCCGGATCGCGTCGCCCGAGGGCATGCGTGCCGGAACGGGAGGAGGAGCGCGCGCGGGTTGCGCAGGAGATTGAGGACGATGATGGCGATGCCGCGCTTTTCGAGCTGGGCCGCGATCAGAGCCACCGTCTGATTGCAGACCGGTCAGATGGGGAGGCGGAGCGCCACAGGTTCATTCCAATGCGACTCACCACGGCCATGGTCGATAACGAGGACACCGCGCACTTCGAGGGCGAACTCACCGAGCCGTTGGAGGACATTTGGGCCACCCGGGACCTCCCGCGGTGGAATTTGCTTTGCCAGGAATTGAAGAGCCCTCGATGGCTCCCATCCCTCCTCATCCGATCGCATCGTTGAGGGCATATCGCTTTACTGATGGTGCCAAATCTGGGCTTCTGCATCGGGCTGAACAACCTTTTGATGCAGCGTGTTGGCGGTAGTAGCTAACTAACGGCTTGCTAACCGGTCTTTCCCAAACCTGAACGTCTGAGATAGGTCAGTGGAATCGGAGCAAACCCTCCAAGCATTTGGTCGACCAAGAGCCCTGCCTGGCGGAAGGCGTCGGCTGTTTAGCTGGCGCCAGGCCTTTTCATGAAGACCCTTGCGCTCCCGTATGCGTACCCGCTCACAGCCTCCAGTTGAACGTGGCCAATATCCTCGAGTTCACCCAGCTTACTTGTCCAACTGCCATCGCTCCTTTGTCGAGCCGCGTGAGTAGGTACGCCTCTTTGATCGACGAAGAGTGCAATCTTCTCAAAACCTATCTCAAGATCGGGGCTGGGGCACTCCGAATAGCCGAGCGTTCCGAAAGCTGCAACAAACGCTTCAACGCTTTCGCTCCGTGCAATCTCTGGCGGCCAGTAATACTGGTACATGGGGTCAGGCCACCACCAAGCTTCGGTGACTCCAACTGCCCACGCAATGCAGTTGTAATCCGGTGTCTTCTCGCTTGTGATCTGGTACCCGAATTGAGACAAACCCGGAAAGATTCCTTCAAGGCTCATCGTCTGGAAGCAAGCCTTCGTCCCGGCCCCAACTCAGCCAGGACCGCGTCATCGAAGCCATCCGGCCGCGGTCTTCGGGACGTACAGGATCAATGCCAGTGATCGCGCGCAACGCCCAAAACCAATGCTTTGGCGCACGCCGAAGGTCTGCCAGGATTAGCGGCAACGCCTCTTTGCCCATGCCGATGATCTGCTGATACGCAGGGTGTGTCGCTTTGGCAGTCATGGATGAGAGATGTGAGGTTTCAGCTTGCCACTGCTGCGCGAGTTCGCGAAACCGAGCGTCAGGCCGAACATCCTGGTAGGTCAGCGGTATCGCAATGTGCTGACAGATCTCGTGAAGTATTCTCGCAACATCCTGTGCCACATCATCCGCATTTTTCGTTTCGTCCCCATCGTTGATCGAGGCGTACGGGTAATCGGCCAGCAACTCGCGGCTTGTTCCGACGTCCAAAATGCTACTCATGCGAACAACTCCCTAACTCTGTCAGTGATACTTGCAAAAAACAGTTCGTTCTTGGCCTCTCTCATGAGGTCAAACGCAGCCCACATGTCGTCGCTATCTTTAGAGAAAGTCCCTATTCTGAAGACATCGATGTCGAGCACGAAATCGAATTTCTCGGGGTCGGGCCGGCCAGTCTGCTTGTCAATGAGCGGGCGCGTTGTTTCTGTGACGATGGCTTTGCAGTTGAATCGTTCGAACGGAATGATGAGTCGGACGATGAAGCTCTCAAGAGACTGAGGCAGTTCCGGGGCGATTTCAACGAAAGTGCGGAAGTAGTCCTTGAACTCAGACCCAAAGGGAAGCTGGATGGCGTTGATGAATCGCAGTCCGAGCCGAGTAATTCGTGTCGGATTACTTGTCGAAACGTAGATGTTCCAAGCTGAGCGCGCTTCGTCGCGGAAAATCGTCCACGAATCATAAGGCTTCAGCTTGTTAAAGGTGAAGCCATTAAGCCTCGCCTGGACTATCCGTCGGCCGTCGAGGGATTGGAAAACGAGCCCATCCTGTCCGCCACTCTTGACAACCTCGATAGTCTCTGACGCCACGTGCATGTCGCCTCGCCACGAGAAGTGTGCTCTCTTAGTCGGATACACTTTCTTGAACGGTTCCTCGAGCCGTGAGAGTTGCTCAAGTTGAGCGGTCTTCGGGAGTTCCGCCCGAATATCGAGAAGCGCTTCCACAATCGGCGGATTCTGAAGCGATGCCCACTTGGACGGGTTCATCTTTCTAACCTAGTTGGATCTCTATGGCCGCGTCAACTTCGGAGGGGTCAGTCGGCTGAGGCACACGCCCGAGAACAGCGATGGCTAGGCACTCAGAGCCCAAGCGCGTGGCGAAGCCGAACGGACTCCTAGAAATCATTCCCGCAACACATCGCCCGAGCTTGTTAGCAGATGGCTAGCGCTGGCCACACTGCAGGCGCTGTAACCCATTGAAAACAGGACGCACAACCATTGCTGGTGCCGAAGCGGGGATTTGAACCCCGACCCTCATAAGAGGACTGCGCCCTGAACGCAGCGCGTCTGCCAGTTCCGCCACTTCGGCACTATGGAGTGAAGACGCTCGCGGATTTGAATCATAGGCGGACGGCGGCGTATTGTCAAAGTCGCACCTATGACCGAAAAATCTGAAACGTCCCCTTCCTCTCTCGAATTGGGCCGGCGCGTCAAGGAGCGGTTGCGGCTCGTCGGGCGCCCCACGACGGAAAGAGATCTCATCAAGCAGCTCCGGGTGAAGGGCGAAGCGCGCCTGGAGGCGAAGCGGGTCATCGAGGCGATGGTGGAGAAGGGCGAGCTCGTCCGCACCCGCACCGATCGCATCGGGCTTCCCGAGAAGATGGACCTCGTCGTGGGACGGCTCGACATGAAGCGGGGAGGGTTCGGCTTCGTCGTCCCCGTGGAACCGGGGCTCGCCGACGTGTTCGTTCCGCCGACGGAGCTCGCCGAGGCGCTTCACGGCGATCGGGTTCTCGTGCACGTGGACCGGAAGGCGGCGGACGGCCGGCTCGAAGGCCGCATCGTGAAAGTGCTCGAGCGGAGCACCACCCAGATCGTGGGACGTCTCGAGATCGACGCGGGCGGTACTCAGGGTCGTCCCCTTCAATCCGCGGTTCCCCTTTGAGGTCTTTCTTCCCGACAAGAACCTCGAGGGGGCGCGGGCGAAGGACATGGTGGTCGTCGAGCTCACCCGCTATCCGACTCCCTACCGGGCGCCGCTCGGCCGCATCGTCGAGGTCGTCGGGAACGTGGACGATCCCGGGGTCGACCTGCGGGTCGTCGTGGCGAAGCACGGTCTTCCCGACGGGTTTCCCCCCGAGGTTCTCGCGGAGGCGGAGTCGATTCCCGATGAAGTGAGCCCCGACGCGCTATCGGAGCGCGAGGATTTTCGCGAGCGTCCCATCGTCACCATCGACGGGGAGACCGCGCGGGACTTCGACGATGCCGTCGAGGTGGAGATACTGGAGAACGGAAACTTTCTCCTCGGCGTCCACATCGCGGACGTCTCTCATTACGTCCGCGAGGGCTCGACGCTCGATCAGGAGGCCTTCCACCGCGGCACTTCGGTCTATTTCCCGGAGCGCGCCATTCCGATGTTGCCCGAGCGTCTCTCGAACGGAATCTGCTCCCTGAACCCGGGGGTCGATCGGCTGGTGCAGAGCGTTTTCGTCGAGGTGAGCCCGGCGGGAAAGGTGATCCAGAGCCGCTTCGCCGACGGCGTCATGCGAAGCCGCGCGCGGATGACCTACACCAAGGTGCGGCAGATCCTCGTCGACCGCGACCCTGCCGTTCTCGAGGAGTACCGTGAGCTCGTTCCGCTGTTCGAGCGGATGCTCGCGCTCTTCAAGATCCTCCGTGCGCGCCGCGAGATCCGGGGCGCGATCGACTTCGATCGTCCGGAAGCGGAAGTGACTCTCGACGAGGCGGGCCGGGTCGTGGACGTTCGGGTCGCGGAGCGCAACGTCGCTCATCGGATCATCGAAGAGTTCATGCTGCTCGCGAACGAGACCGTCGCCACCCGCTTCGCGGAGCAGAAAGCTCCGACCCTCTACCGCATTCACGAGCCGCCCGACGAGAAGCGGGTGGAGGCTTTCGAAGAGCTCATCATGGGACTGGGCTATCGTCTCCGTTCGCCGTCGGAGTCGCTCCAACCCCGCGCTTTTCAACGACTCCTCGCCCGCGTCGAGGGCAAGCCCGAGGAGAGACTCGTTTCCTACGTGATGCTTCGGACGATGAAGCAGGCGGTGTATTCCGAAGAGAATCGCGGTCACTACGCGCTCGCCGCGGCCTACTACACTCATTTCACCTCACCCATCCGGCGATATCCCGACCTCGTCGTGCATCGACTTCTTCGCGAGCTGCGCGAGAAAGGGCCTCCCAAGGGGGAAAAAGCGGAAGAGCGAAAGCGACGGCTCGTCGAGATCGCGGAGAGGAGCTCGTTTACCGAACGGCGCGCCGACGATGCCGAGCGCGAGCTCGTCGACTGGAAGAAAGTCCGGTTCATGGCGGACAAGGTCGGCGATGTGTTCGAAGGCGTCGTCACCGGAGTCACCGGCTACGGCCTCTATGTCGAGCTGCTGGAGTTCTTCGTCGAAGGCATGGTGCACATCAGCTCGCTGGTCGACGACTACTATCACTACAACGAAGAGGCCCACAGCCTCCGGGGCGAGTCGACCGGCCGGATGTTCCGGCTCGGCGATATGGTGAGCGCCCAGGTGATTCGCGTCGATCTCAACCTGCGGCGCGTGGATCTCTCGATCGAAGGCGTCAAGCCGCGACGCGGCCGTGGAGACAAGCGCGGCTCGAAGACGAACGGCCGGGGCCCTCACCAACGTCGACGCAGACACCGACGATAATCTTTTCTTGCGATCTGCCGTCTCGTTTCGCTATGGTGCGCACATCGAGACGCAAATGAAACGGATCCTCGTGGTCGAAGACGATCCCGACATCGTCGAGCTGCTTCGCTATAACCTCGAGAAGGAAGACTTTCAGGTCTTTGCCGCCACCGACGGCAAGACGGGCCTCGAAATGGTGCGGCGGGGTACGCCCGATCTTCTGATCCTGGATCTCATGCTCCCTCAGCTATCGGGCATCGATGTCTGCAAGGAGATTCGAAAGAACGAAGACCTCGAGTCGCTTCCCATCATCATGCTGACCGCTCGCGGCGAGGAGACCGACCGGGTGCTCGGCCTCGAGCTCGGCGCGGACGATTACGTCACCAAACCGTTCAGCGTCCGCGAGATGGTGGCACGGGTGAAGGCGCTTCTCCGCCGCGCCGAGCGCGACAAGGACAAGACCGAAGCGGAGGAGACGCTTCTCATCGGTCCCCTCACCATCGATCCGAGCTCCTACCGTGTCCAGCGCAATGGCGAAGCCGATTCAGCTCACCGCGCTCGAGTTCCGGCTTCTCTACTTTCTCGCTTCCCGTCCGAATCGCGTCTTCTCCCGCGATCAGCTTCTCGACGCCGTCTGGGGTACGGAGCGATTCGTGACTCCGCGGAGCGTCGACGTCTACATCCGCCGGCTCCGGGAAAAGATCGAGTCCGACCCCGTTCACCCGCGCTATCTCAAGACCATGCGCGGTGCCGGCTACCTCTTCGAGACCGTCGCATCCTGACGCTTCTACGTGCGATAGCGCGTAGACCGACTGCACACAGTCGCCATTCACGCAGTATTCACACCCCATTCATCCGACATCAACGGATCTCCCGGATAGTAACCCGACCGCGGCTGGGGTCGGCGGGTGCTCTCTCCATGCGAGCGGTCCATGAACGTGAGGTCAATGTCGATGAGTTGGAGGAACGCCGTCGTTACGGCGCTGTTCGTTACGTGGAGCGCGGCTCCTTCCTCGGCCCAGAAAATGGGCAAGGTCATGGGGACGGTCATCGACGAATTCAACGCGATGAGCCTTCCGATGGCGCCCGTGGAAGTCGTGGAGTCGGGACATGTGGTCTATACCGACATGGACGGCAAGTACGTCGTCGAGCTTCCCCCCGGTAGCTACAACCTGAAAGTCACGTTCTCGGGCTACCAGGACCAGACCCTCCACGTCACCGTTATCTCCGGTCAAACCGTCGACTTGAACATCGCGATCACCATGGAGCGCTTTACCGAAGAAGTTACCGTCACCGCCGACGTGGAGACCCCGCAGCTGTTCACCGCCGAGGCGCAGCTCATCGAGCGCAAGAAGGCGACGGTGATCTCCGACAATCTCTCCGCCGAGGACATGCGCAAGAACGCCGATTCCGACGCGGCGGCGGCGGTCGAGCGCGTCGCCGGGCTCAGCGTCGTCGGGGGACAGTACGTCTTCGTGCGCGGCCTGGGAGAGCGCTACAGCAGCACCCAGCTCAACGGCGCGACCCTTCCTACGACCGAACCGGACAAGAAAGTCGTACCTCTCGATCTCTTTCCCTCGGGGCTCATCCAGAGCGTCCAGGTCCAGAAGACCTACATGCCCGACAAGCCGGCGGACTTCACCGGCGGCCTCGTCCAGATCGAGCCTCTGAACTTTCCCGACAATCCCGTCTTCGACTTCAGTCTGAGCCAGGGGTTCAACAGCGAAACGACCTTCGACGACTTTGGCACCTACCCCGGCGGCAGCCGCGATTGGCTCGGGTACGATGACGGCACCCGCGCCCTTCCCGGCATCATTCCCACCGACGAGAAAGTCGTGCGTGGAAGTACCTTCAGCGGCACCGGCTTCACCCGGGACGAGCTCCAGACCTTCGGTCGTTCCTTCTCCGACGTATGGCAACCGCGGGTGAACGGGAGCGCGGTCCCCAATCAGTCCTACAGCCTCGTCTGGGGCAAGAGCGGCGAAAAGCTCGGCGCGGTCGCGAGCATCGCCTACAACCACAGGAACCAGAACCAGAAGAACGAGACGCAGAACTTCTACAAGGTGGGCGGAAACGACGTCGTTCTCCAGCACGATTATACCTTCGATACCTCCACGACCAAGACCACGATGGGGCTCGTGGGGAACCTCGCTTACCGGATGAACGGAAACAACCGCATCGCCTTCGAGAATTTCTACACCAACAATTCGGTGAACGAGACCAGGTATTTCGAAGGCTTCAACTCCGACATCGACCGGGACATCCAGGACTCGCGACTCTACTGGATTCAGGAATCGGTCTACTCGGGCAAGATCTCGGGCGAGCACTTCATCCCCGGCCTCGCCAACAGTCGCCTCGAGTGGCGCGGTACCTTCTCCAACGCGGTGAGGGACGAGCCCGACCTCCGGGAGACCCTCTACGAGCTCAATCCCAACATCAACCAGTATCAGCTCGCCGACGAGTCCCAGAGCGGATTCCGCATGTACAACGATCTGACCGACCACATCTACGAGCTCGGGCTCGACTGGAGCTTCTTCACCACCCAGTGGAGCGGGCTGCCGGTCATGGTCAAGGTTGGTCCCTACGTCCAGCAGCGCAACCGGGACTTCTCCTCTCGGCGATTCCGCTTGGTCAACATCGCCCCCGGTCGAATCGACATCACCCAGCCGCCGGAGGTGCTCTTCGCTCCCGAGAACATCGGCCCCTACTTCGAGCTTCAGGAGCAGACGCGGGCGACGGACGCCTACACCGCCGATCAAACCATCACCGCCGGCTACGGCATGGTCGACCTGCCCTTCACCGAGCGCTGGCGTCTCATCGGAGGCGTTCGCATCGAACGCTCGGAGCAGAACGTCGACACCTTCGACCTGTTCGCCATCGCACCGACGCCCATCACCTCCACGCTGAACGACACCGATATCCTGCCCGGCCTGAATCCGATCTACGCGCTTTCGCCGAGCATCAATCTGCGGTTCGGGCTCAGCCGGACGGTGAACCGACCGGAGTTCCGCGAGCTCGCTCCCTACGAGTTCACCGACGTGGTCGGCGGCCGGGCCACGGTGGGCAACCCCGACCTGAAGCGCGCTCTCATCACCAACTACGACGTGCGCTGGGAGTGGTTTCCGTCCTCCTCGGAGGTCATCGCCGCGAGCTTCTTCTACAAGGATTTCCAGGATCCGATCGAGCGCACGGTACAGGCGACGGCGCAGCTCCGGACGACCTTCACCAACGCCGAGGGAGCGCGCAACGCCGGCATCGAGCTCGAAGCGCGCAAGCGGGTGGCGCGGTATCTCACGATGGCCGCCAACTACACCTTCGTGGATTCGGAGATTCAGATCGGTCGGGCCACGGGAGAGGTGCAAACGTCGACGAGCCGTCCCCTGGCGGGCCAATCCCAGAACGTGCTCAACCTCGTCGCCGAAATAGAGTGGCCCTGGTTCGATTTCTCTACCCGGGTGCTCTACAACTTTTTCGGGGATCGCATCACCGACGTCGGCTCGCTCGGTCTTCCCGATATCATCGAGGAAGGCCGGGGAACGCTGGACCTCGTCGCCATCAAGCGCTTCGGAGACGCCCAGCTTCGCTTCATCTTCGACAACCTCACCAACGCCGACTATCTCTTCACCCAGGGAGGAAAGGTCCAGCGCCTGTACAACCTGGGTCCGGCGTTCGCGGTGAGCTTCTCCTATTCCGTCTTTTGAATGGTGGTTAATTTACGAGCTGTTCACGCGACCGTCATTGGCGGTTCAACGAGGAAGTGTAAAAACGCCTGGGGTCACGGAACACCTCGCGGCCCCATTCAGTGAGGTCATGCCTCGGAGGAGTCGAATGAAGAATCATGTGAGAACGGTAAAACGGGCGAGCGGGTTGCTGGCCGCCCTCTTCGTCACCGCGGGCCTTCTCGGCCCGAAGGCCTTCACCCAGTCGAACGTCGTGGCGGTCTCCGGACACATCACTTCGAACACCACATGGACCGCGGACCGGGTTTACGTTCTCCAGGGCGCGGTATTCGTCGACGCGGGAGCGGCGCTCACCATCGAGGCGGGGACCCGGATCATCGGTGACAAGGCGACGAACGGGACGCTCGTCGTCTCCCGTGGCGGGCAGATGTTCGCCAACGGGCGCGCCGACGCGCCCATCGTCATGACGAGCGACCAGCCGCCGGGCCAGAGGGATCGAGCCGACTGGGGCGGCCTCATCATCTGCGGATCCGCGCCGATCAACGATCCGGGAGGAGAGGCGTTCGGGGAGGGCGATACGGGACCGTACGGAGGGACGAACCCCGACGACAGCAGCGGCGTCTACCGCTACCTGCGGGTGGAATACGCGGGCACCGAGTTCAGCCCCGACAACGAGCTCAACGGCATCGCGTGGCAGGGTGTCGGCCGCGGTACCCAGGCGGAGTTCCTCCAGGTGCACTTCAACAAGGACGACGGCATGGAGTTCTTCGGCGGCACCGTCGACGTGAAATATGCGGTCATGACCGGTGAATCGGATGACAGCTTCGACTGGACCAACGGATGGACCGGCCGGGGACAGTTCTGGATCGCGCAACAGCATGGCGACGACGCGGACCGGGGCATCGAAGCGGACAACAATGCCGAGAACAACGACCTCACGCCCCGCTCCAACCCCAAGCTCTACAACGTCACGCTCATCGGCGACCCTGACTACAACGAAGGGACCGAGAGCGACCGCGGCATCCTCTTTCGCGAAGGGACCGCCGCGACGATCGCCAACTCCATCGTGATGGGTTTCAAGAACAAGGGCCTCGAGATCGACCACGCCACGACGTTCCAGATCGCGGCGGCGGGGGGCATCGTTCTCAAGAACATCATCTTCTGGGACAACGGCACGAACTTCTCCAACGACTCCTCCGAGAATCCGCCGCCGCCGTTCACCACCGAGCAGTTCGCCACCCAGATGAGCGAGAACATCGTCGTCGTCGACCCCGGGCTCCACGATCCCTACGATCTCGTCTCGCCCGACTTTCGGCCTCTTTCGGACGGCAACGCGATCAACGGAACCGTCGCCTGGTCGCTCCCGCCGAACGACGGGTTCTTCGAGCCCGCGCCTTTCCTCGGCGCCATGGGCCCGGACAAGGAGCCCAACCCCGACACGCCGTACCTCGGAAACTGGCTCGCGGGCTGGACGAACTTCGAGCCGAGGTAGGCGCGGGAGAAACGCTTGCCCATGTCGATTCTGTCTCGTACGGCCCCCCGTGTCGCGGGGGGCCTGCCTCTTCTTCTCGCCGCGCTTGTCCTCGCCGGCTGTGAGCGAGATGCCGCTGGAGGCGGCGCGGCGTCCGAAGTGACGGCGGACGAGGGGCCGGTTCTTTCCCAGACGTTCGCTTCGCCGGAGGAGCTCGCCCGCGCGGTCCTGGACGGAATCGAGAAAGAGGATGTGGAAGCGCTCAAACGGCTGCCGTTGAGCAAGGACGAGTTTCGCCTCTACGTCTGGCCCGAGCTTCCGTCGTCCAGGCCCGAGCGCAGCCTGCCCTTCGAGTTCGTGTGGAGCGAGCTCCATCAGCGGAGCATCAGCTCCATCGCCCGCAACTTTCACCGCTACAAGGGAAAGAACCTCGATCTCCTCGAGATTCGATTCCGAGACGGGACGGCGGACTACGGAACCTTCAAGATCCACCGCGACGCGCGCGTTCGCGTGCGGGATGCCGCGACCGGCAAGGAGGGGTTCGTCGACCTCTTCGGCTCGGTGATGGAGTGGCAGGGCAAGTACAAGCTCTTCAGCTACGTGACCGACTGAAGAAGAGGTAGCTACTCGAACGCGAGCTCGTAGCCGACCTTCTTCAGGTACGCCTGCTCTTCCTCGAGAATCGGCGGTCGTGAGAGGATGCTCCTCGAGCCACCCCTCGGGGAAGCCCAGGGACAGGCTCTTCTTCGTTCCCGACACGACGATCCTTGGAAGCGGTCGCGGACTCCGCCCACGGTTCAGGAGCACGGCGATTCGGAGAATGATGGCGAGCCGCAGAGCGGTCTCCTCGTCGACCTGCGTCAGCTCCCCGAGCGAAGCCCCCGGGAGCTTCCGGCGGTGAGACTCGATGAGCGCGGCGAGAAAACACTGGTCGTCCAGGGAGAAGCCCGGGAGCTCCGAGTTCGCCACGATATAGGCTCCATGCCGCTGGTAGCCGCTATAGGAGATGGTGAGGCCGATCTCGTGCAACCTCGCGGCCCAGGTGAGGAGCTGCCGGTACTCGGGCTCGCCCAGGCTCCAGCCGTCCCGGAGCTGCTTCAGCCCGGCGAGCGCCGTCCGCTCGACCCGGTCGGCCTGGGCGGTATCGATCCGGTACTGCTCGACGAGGCGCTGGATGGCACGCTCCCTCGCGTCCTCGTGCCGTGCCCTGCCGATGAGGTCGTAGAGGACTCCTTCGCGGAGGGCACCCGTCGATGGCTCCATGGCCTCGATGCCGAGAGCGTCGACGACGCTCCTCAGGATCGCGACCCCGCCGGGGAAGACCGGGGCGCGTTCGGCGGAGAGGCCCGGGAGCGCGAGCTTCGAGATCCGACCCGCCTCCACCATCGTCCTCTCGAGCTTTTTCAGCGACTTCCGCTGGATGCTCGGGCCGAATCCACTGTCTCTAATAATGTTGGAGACGACGATGATCGTTCCCGAGGAGCCGTAGGCCTTGTCCCAGCCCAGGTTCTTGAACCGGTCCTCGATGGTCTCAAGCTCGACCCGGGCGGCGGTCTGGGCCGCTTTCATGTTCTGGGCCGTGATCACCCCGTCGGGAAAGAAGTGCTGGGTGTACGAGACGCATCCCATGAAGAGGCTCGCCGCCCGCAAGGAGTCGAAACCCTCACCGATGATGCATTCGGTCGAGCCGCCGCCGATGTCCACCACCAGCCGACGTTCCCCCGCGAAGGAAAGGGCGTGAGAGACGCCGAGGTAGATGAGCCGCGCCTCCTCCTGTCCGGAGATGATCTCGATGTGATGTCCCAGGGCCGCCGCCG
The DNA here is from genome assembly GCA_963815675.1 of uncultured Acidobacteriota bacterium. Classification (GTDB taxonomy): domain Bacteria; phylum Acidobacteriota; class Vicinamibacteria; order Marinacidobacterales; family SMYC01; genus CAWFHP01. The sequence goes on from CAWFHP010000004.1 coordinate 659,051, forward strand.
CTTTTCTCAACACGGCGCCGGGGCGCTTCACCTGCCGGAGGGTGTTGGTCCCCACCGCCCTCACCTGTTTGGGAGGGATGTCGCGAAGCCTCTCCCCGAATTTGAGGAGCGCCTCCATGGCGCGCTCGAGGACCTCGTCGCTCAGCGTCTTATCTTCCTTGAGCCCGGCCGCGAGACGGACTCGCTCGCGGAGGCGATCGACCTCGTTCACTTCGTCGTGCACGAGCCGCGCAATCTTCATGTGAAAACTGTTCGAGCCGAGATCGACGGCGGCGAAGACGTCAGAGCGACTCTTGTCTGGCATGAGGACTTGAAAGGCTAGAGTAAACTTGTTTATGGCCACCTACGTCGTCGGTGACGTGCAGGGTTGTTTTACCACGCTTACTCGTCTGCTGCGCCGAATCGATTTCGACGCGCGCAACGACCGGCTCTGGCTCGTGGGCGACATGGTCAACCGGGGTCCGGACTCGCTCGAGGTTCTGCGATGGGCCAAGGGAATGGGGGGGACGGTCACGGCCGTCCTCGGCAATCACGATCTCCATCTCATCGCCCTCGCCGAGGGGCTCCGCGAGCCGCGCCGTCGCGACACCCTCGACGCCGTCCTCGAGGCGCCGGACCTCGATGCGCTCCTCGAATGGCTCGTGGGACGGCCGCTTTTCCATCGCGAGGACGACTTCGTCATGGTCCACGCGGGACTTCTTCCACAGTGGAGTCTCGACGAGGCCGAAGCGCTCGCCTGGGAAGCGCAGGAATCTCTCCGCTCTCGGAGGCGATATCAGCTCCTCGAGCCGGTTGCGGCCGACGCCCGCGCGCGGCGGTTCACTCCCGATCTCGCCGATTCCGACAAGAGGCGTTTCGTCCTCGACGTGTTCACCCGGCTCCGAACTCTCACTGCCGAGGGAGAGCTCTGTTTCGAGTTCAGCGGACCTCCCGAGGACGCTCCCGCCGGCTGTCGGCCCTGGTTCGAGCTCTGCTCGTTTCCGCCGCCCGTCACGGTTTTGTTCGGGCACTGGGCCCGCCTCGGTCTCCACCTCGGGAGAAACGCCATCGGCCTCGATACCGGCTGCGCGTGGGGAGGAGACCTTACCGCGCTACGTCTCGAGGACCGGCAGGTTTTTCAGGAACGGAGCGAGCTCGCCGGTTGACCATCGCCCGGGCGAGCGACTCCCACTGGTATTTGCGCAGGCCGGTGACTTCTCGGAGTACGAAGGGCTTCATCCAGTCGGGAGGAGCCTCGTCGCCTTCGGAGGCGACCTCCGCGAGCACCAGGTTTCTCTCCGGCAGCTCGTCGATCGACCAGTGCACGCCTCCGTTGTCTCGGACCTCGAAGCGTACGCGCTCCAGTCGATCCCGGGTCGCGGCCCAAAGCGTCTCGAATAGCTCGTGAGAGATCGGCTCCTCCACTCGGGAGCGGCCGTCGATTGAGGTGATCCGGACGAACCGGCTGCGCCTGCCGGTCCGGATCGAGAGGACCTGCTCATGGATTCGTCGCCCGGGAAGGAAGCTCTGCCGGACAAACCGTGGAGCGCGGCGCCTCGCTTCGTCGGGGACCTTTGAGAGCAGATAGCGGCGGCGGGGCTTCGGGCGCTGAGAGCTCGCGGCGAGACGTCGCGCGAGCCCGGAGAGCTCCTGGAAGAAAGACTCGGAGGAGGGCGGGAGCCACTCCCGGGAGAGCTTCTCGTAGACGCGATGGCGGCGCTCCCGTTGGGCTCGCAGAAGCGCGAGGAGGCCAGGGTGCGAGGGCTCGTGGTCACGCTCATGCTCATGGTCCTGCTCGTACGCGTCCCCGTCGTTGGAGACGGCGCTTTCGCGGAACGCCAGGTCCCGTAGTCGGTGCGCTTCCTCGATGGCCGCCCGCTCGAGCTCGTCCGAGATCGTCTGCGCGAGGACCCGCGCGTCCTGGAGATCACCGAGAAGATCCTGGAGCGTCTTCATCTGGCGCACGAGCGCGCGAACGCCGGAGACTTCCGCCTGGAGAGGCTCCAGAAGGTAGCGAAGCCGTTTCGCCTCGATGCGGGCCCGGTGGAGGTCTTCTCCATCCTCGGCCGAGCTGACTCGGCGAAGGCTGTCGTCGAGACTAGCCGCCTTGACGGCGAGGAGGTTCCCCGTCGCGGACAGAAAGCTCGGGCCCTCTTCGTCGAGACGCAGGCGGAGGCGCGAGAGCGATTTGCCGAGTGTGTGATGAAGCCCCGAGAATCCCTCGCGAAGCGCTTCCGTCGCGGGAGCCGCGCTCTCGAGCGAGCTCAATCGCTCGAGCAGGAGCCGGGCACCGCGCTCCGCATCCGGCTGGATTCGACCCGTCGCTCGCGAAAGCCACTCAATCTGTACCTCCCGGTCGCGTGCGGCATTGGTCGATGCTGCGAGGTCCTTCAGGCGCTTTCGAAGCTTCTTTTTGACCGACCCCTTCAAATAGGACCGGTAGGTGCCAATCAAGCTCCGGAGCCTCCGGAGCGCCACCCGGAAGTCGTGGAGGGCCTCTTCATCCGCGGACTCATCGAGGCGTGAGAGGGCGTCGGACGCTTCCTGCAGCAGACCGAGGCAGAGATGCCGGGACGTCTCCTCGGGAGATCGTTCCAAGAGATTCTCGCTCAGCTCCAGCATGCTCGATTCCTGGTTTGCGCTCGACGGATGATAGCAACCGGCCCTGCGCTTGACGAACGCGCCTCATTTGGTAGGGTGAGAGGAAACCCCATTTGGATTCCCATTTCCTTCGGTCCCTGGGAGGCAAAAGACGTGTCTCGACTCCGAGCTCCATGGCGACTCTTGTTGGGCGTAGCGGTATCGGCTCTGTTCGTGGGCTGCGGCGGAAGCGGAAGCGATGGCCGCGGCGGGAACGGAGGTGGCGGCGAGCCCGCGAAGCCGCAGAGTGCGGGAGCCGCGACGAGGCCGAGCGGCAAGGGCGCTTGCGGACTCCTGATGCAGGCGGAAGTGGACGAGATCTTCGGAACGTCGGTGGGCGCCGGGGCGAGTGAGTCGCTCGCGGACGGATCGCAGCTCTGCTCCTGGCCGGCGAACGAAGACGCCGCACTCCTCCTTCAGGTGGGTCCGGTGGTTCCGAACGTCACCGCGGCCATCGACCTCGGTGAGGGCTATCGCGTCTCCGAGCTTTCGGGCATGAGCAGCGCCGCCGCCGTGGCGATCCAGGAAGCGAAGGGCGAGACCAAGGCCCAGGTGGCGGTGGTGGCGCTCAACGTCTCGGACAAGACCGTCATCCTGAGCCCCATCGGGCTCGGGGTCGCGGAAGGCACCAATCGCTTCGAGCGCTTGAAATCCCTCGTCGAGCGGATCGCCAAGCGCCTCTGAGCGGCATTGCTCAGTTGCGATCGGGCCAGGGCTCGTCCTTCACGACGTCGAAAGGCTCCTCCGAGAACGCGCGCCGGCGCGCTTGTCTCTCCTTCATGTCATAGGTATCCCCGGGGCGGAGAAAATAGAAGCGTCCTCCGTCGGAGAGAGTGCGCTTGTGGTCGTAGATCGCCACCACGCTCCGGCCCATCACCTCGAAGCTGTCGCCCTGAACGACGATAGCGGTGTCCTCGTCGATGCCGATGCCGAGCAGGTCGGGGTGCGCTTCGATGACGGGGATCAGGTCGAAATGCCGGTTCCGGGTGAGTAGGTGCTGATCGATGGCCGAGTGTTTCAACAGCCCGAAGCCCCGGACGTGATCTCCCACCATGACGGTGTTGTTGCGGGTATCGCCCCGCACGAGAAACGAGCCGAGGATGGTCGCACCCGCGGACGAGCCGCCGATGACGCCGCCCCGATCGAGCACGGCGCGGAGCTCGAGCTCGGTCCGGGTGTCGAGATAGGCGTCGGCGAGACGCCACTGGCGCCCCCCGGGAAACCATACCGCGCGCGCCTTCTGCAGCGGCGCCACGAACTCGGCGGAGCTGGCCACGTTCCAATCGCGGGTGTGGAGCACGGTGATGTTCCGGACCCCGAGCTCCTGCCAGGGACGCACGCCGGGGTAGTACCGGTCGTAGTTGTCTTCCTCGCCCGCGGTGGGAATGATGACCATCGGGGCGTCGGGACCTCCCGCGAGCTCGACGAAACGCTGCATGATGGCTTTGTCTTCCATCGCTCCCCCCACGATGACGAGCGATCCGTGGGTGGGACCGAGCTCCTGCGCCCACAGCGCCGAGCCCGCCAGAATGAAGCCGAGAAAACCCGGTAGAAACCTCCGCATGTTCGCTTCACCTCCGTTGTCGGCCCGTTGATGTAACACAGATCCTGGGCCGCTGTCTCCCGGGGGAGCGGTTTGGCTATCATAGGCTTCGCCATGAAGCACGTCGTGATCGGAACCGCGGGGCACATCGACCACGGAAAGAGCGCCCTCGTCCGCGCTCTCACCGGAACCGACCCCGACCGGCTCAAAGAAGAGAAGGAACGCGGCATCACCATCGACCTGGGTTTCGCCTTTCTCGAGGACGAGAGCGGTCTGTCTCTCGGGTTCGTCGACGTGCCCGGTCACGAGCGCTTCGTCAAGAACATGCTCGCCGGCGTCGGAGGGATCGACGTGGTGATGCTCGTGGTCGCTGCCGACGAGTCGGTCATGCCTCAGACACGCGAGCACTTCGCCATTTGCAGGCTGCTCCGGATCCCCCAGGGCCTGATCGCAATCACCAAGAGCGACCTCGTGGACGAGGAGCTCCGGGAGATCGCGACGATGGAGGCGCGGGAGCTCGTCGCGGGAAGTTTTCTCGAGGGCGCACCGGTCGTTCCCGTCTCCGCCCGCACGGGAGAGGGAATGGAAGCGCTTCGCAGCGCCCTCCTCGAGCTCGCGCGAGGCGCGACGCCTCGTCCGGCGACGGGTCCGTTTCGGCTTCCCGTGGACCGGGTGTTCTCGATGAAAGGATTCGGCACCGTCGTGACCGGCACCCTCGTCTCGGGGCAGGTACAGCAGGACGAGGAAGTCGAGATACTGCCGCGGGGCGGAAGAGCGCGGGTGCGAGGGCTCCAGGTTCACGGCGGGAAACGGAGTCTCACCTCCGCGGGACAGAGGACGGCGGTGAACCTGCAGGGAGTCGAGGTCTCGGATCTCGAGCGGGGCGACGCCCTCGTCGAGCCCGGGACCTTTCGGCCGACGATGATGATCGACTGCGTGCTGGAAGTGCTCGCGTCGTCTCCGATGCCGGTGAAGGACTTGACTCGAGTCCACCTGCACCTCGGAACGGCACAAGCTCTCGCGAGGGTCCGGATTCTCGGGGGAGAAAAGGCGATCGCCCCCGGGCAGCGCGGGATGGTTCAGATTCGCCTCGAAGTCCCGATGGTCGCGGCCCGCGGCGACCGATTCATCCTCAGACGCTACTCACCTCTCGACACCATCGCGGGGGGCCAGGTGCTCGACGCCTATCCCGACAAGCACTCCGTGAGCCGCCCCGTGGAAGTCGAGCGCCTCGTCGCGCTCGAACAGTCCGATGCGAATAGCGCGGCGGCGCGATTCGTCGCCGAGAGCGGACTCTCCGGACGTTCCGAAGACGACCTTCGGCGGCGGTTGGGCGTGGGCCGCTCCGAGCTCGAGTCGATTGTCTCGACTCTCCTTCGCGACAAACAGGTCATCGCCGTCTCGAAGGCGCCCCGTATCCTCGTCGCTCCCGGTGTCGTCGACGGCCTGGGAGAGAAGATCGAAGCCGAGCTCCGGCGGTTCCAGAAGAAAAACCCCCTCCTCGCCGGAATGCCGAAGAGTGAGCTTCGGGAAAAAGTGTCGGGCCGGGCGCCGGTGGAGGTCTTCGAGCTCATTCTCCAGAAGCTCGGGGAGGCGGGACGGCTCCGAGCATCCAAAGAGCTGGTGTCGACCGCCGATCATCGGATTCACCTGAGTGATGACGAGGCTCGGGCGAAAGAGGTCCTCGTCGAGCATTACCGCAGCGCCGGCTACAGCCCGAAGAGTCTCGAGCAGATCGCGTCGGGAGCCAAGCTCGACGTGAAGCTCCTCGAGCGGGTCCAGCGGGTCGTGATCAAAGACGGAACCCTGGTGCAGATCGCGGACGGCATGGTATTCCACAAAGAGGTGCTGGAGGAGCTCAAGTCGAGCGTCCGTGGGTTCAAAGGCCAGAGAGAGCGGATCGACGTCGCTTTCTTCAAAGAGATGGCGGGCGTCACCCGCAAGCACGCGATCCCCCTTCTCGAATGGCTCGACCGCGAACGAATCACGCAGCGGGCGGGAAACGACCGCGTGATTCTGTAGCGTCGGAACGCGTTTGCCTTTCGCGACCCCGTAGACTAGTTTCCTCCTTATCCGGCCCGTCTCGAGAGCTGACCTTCCTCTATTCATCGGGCCAGATGAAGCGTGATGAGCAAAGCCTTTACCAAAGAATCCGCGGAAGGCCCGTTCGACGAGGTCTATCCCGAGCCCAAGGACTTGCTGCCGCCGGGGGTCAAGAACTACGTGACCCCGGACGGAGCGGCGGCGCTGCAGGCGGAGCTCGCGCGTCTCGAAGGCGAAGTGAGAGCGCGCGTGGGCGCGGAAAAGGGGCCGGAGCGGAAGCAGCGGCTGGAGGCGCTCGATCGCCAGATCCAGTTCCTGCGGGACCGCGTTGCCAACATGGTCGTCGTCGATCCGAAATCTCAGGAGCAGGACAGCGTACGGTTCGGCGCGAGCGTCACCGTAGCCGACGAAGACGGGAACGAAAAGCTGTACCAGATCGTCGGCGTGGACGAGAGCGATCCCGCGAAGGGCAAGATCAGCTGGATCTCCCCGATCGCCAAGGCCCTGATCTCCGCCAAAAAGGGCGACGTCGTCACTCTGGAGGTCCCGGACGGGGACGTGGAGCTGGAGATTCTCGAGATCGAGTACCGCTGAGCCCGGTCCGCAACCGCAACCTGCCCGTCTTTCGAGATGACTCGAGACGTCGAGATGTTTCTGGTGGACGGCTATAACGCCATTCGCCGTATCCCGTCGCTTCTCAACGCCGAGAAAGGCGCCGGCCTCGCCGCGGGACGACGGGCGCTCGTCGCGACCCTCGTAGCCTCGGGCATCCTCCGCTCCTCACGGGTCATCGTCGTATTCGACTCCGCGGAAGGGGGAGCCGGCCCGCCGGATCCCTCACCACACAGAATGCTGAGCCTGCGCTACTCCACTCCTCCCCAGGACGCCGACGGCGCTATCGTCTCGCTCCTCGAAGGCGCCATCGCCCGGCGTGAGTGCGTCGCGGTCACGGTATCCGTGGTCACCGCCGACCGGGAGCTTTCCTGGCAGGTACGTCGCCTCGGCGCCCGGGTCGTGCTGCCCGAAGAGTGGGCGCCGCTCCGCATGAAACGAGTCCGAGGACGGGCCAGCCGGAAGGCGCGGGAAGAGCGTTCGGACAAGCCTCAGGCGTCGTCTGCCGAGGTCGACTACTGGCTGGGAGTGTTCGGTGGGGGCGAAAAAGACGAGAAGGACGAAGGGTGAAGGGCGCAGCGCGCAGAGTGCAGAGGCCTTTCACTTGTGGCGGACGGCGAGGATGCTGAACCCGATGAGGGCCGCCTTCAACACGTAGATCAGCCGGTTGTTGGATTTCGCATCGCCGGGCCAGAAGAAGAATCCGGGATTCACCAAAAGCTCGAGGTTGTTCTCCGTCACTCCCTCGAGCATCTCGTTGTCCTCGAAGCGGAGACGGGCTCGGACGCCGGGGCGCTCGGGATCGCCGAGAAGCGTCTTCTCTTCGAGGTAGTCCCGGTTCCCGGTGAAGTCGCGGACGAAGAAGACGCCTTTCAGCTTGTGGATGTCGACGGGGATGGGCTCTCCGTTCACGTCCGACATCTTCAACACGCCGCGGGTGAGGAGCTTTCCCTTTTCCAGGTAGCCGGGAATGAGCTGGCCGTGCTTGGTCCTAGCGACCACCGCGGGACGGCCCGCGAGAAGCTCTTTCAATGAGTCCATGGGATCGATTCCTCGTCACAAAGGTATCCTCAAGCGAGCGTGCTTTTCAAAAGAAAGGTCGTGATACGATGGCCTCGCCGTGCCGGAAAAGACCTTGGGGCTCATTCTCGGTGGAGGGCGCGGCGAACGTCTGTTCCCTCTCACCCAGCAGCGCTCGAAGCCGGCCGTTCCTTTCGGGGGCAAATATCGGCTGGTGGACGTCTCCATCAGCAACTGCATCAACGCCGGGATCCGACGCATCTTCGTTCTGACGCAGTACAACTCGGCTTCGCTCCACAACCACATCACCAAGACCTATCGTTTCGACGCCTTCGGCAGGAGCTTCGTCGACATCCTCGCCGCCGAGCAGACGTTCGAGAATAAATCCTGGTACCAGGGCACCGCCGATGCGGTCCGGCAGAACCTGCATCACATCGTGACTCGCCCCGCCATCGACCGCATGTTGATCCTCGGCGGCGACCAGCTCTACCGCATGAACCTGCGCGAGCTCGTGGAGCAGCACCGGCAGAACGAGGCGGAAGTGACGCTCGCCGTCACCCCCGTGGCCCGCGAGGATACCAGCCGCTATGGGATCCTCCAGATCGACGGGTCGGGGGTGGTCACGAAGTTCGTGGAAAAGCCGTCGCCCGACGCCCTCGGCGGGCTCGAATCGGATGGGCGGTTTCTCGGATCGATGGGCATCTATCTCTTCGACCGGCAGGTCCTCGAGGACGTGCTCCACGAGTCGGAAGACCGCGATTTCGGGCACGACATCCTGCCGAAGCTCATTGGACGGCGGCGGCTCTTCGCCTATCTCTTCGAGGGCTATTTCGAGGACGTCGGGACGATCCGCTCGTTCTACACCGCAAATCTTCTTCTCACCGATCCGCTGCCGCGCTTCAATTTCTACGTACCCGTCGCTCCCATCTACACCCATCCCCGCTTTCTTCCCGGGAGCAAGATCGACGAGTGCAACATCGTCGGCTCTCTCGTCACCGAGGGATGTATCCTGAACCACTGCCGCATCGAAAAATCGGTGGTCGGCATTCGCTCCCGAGTCGAGCGCGGCACCGTCGTCAAGGAGTCGGTCGTGATGGGCGCGGACTTCTACCAGGTTCCGGAAGCCATCGACGGGGATCACGCCCGCGGTGTCCCGCCCATCGGGATCGGTGAAGGCGCGGTCATCGAGCGGGCGATCATCGACAAGAACGCCCGCATCGGGAAAGGCGTTCGCATCGTGAACAAGAGGGGCGTCGCGAACGAGGACAGCGACACCTACGTCATCCGCGACGGCATCGTCGTCATTCCCAAAGACGTCATTATTCCCGACGGCACCGAGATTTGAAATTCGAGCGATGAGCGCTCTCCCTCCGTAGCGAGAATCCCCCACCCGAGGCTGCACGCCGGGCAGGCCTAGGATTTAAGTCTCTAATTTTAAATAGGTTAGTAGAGTATCCGGTCGGCACCCGTCTTGCATCTGTCTTTTCGACTGGATACCCCGGCCCATGTTCGCGAACGACACCATCCATCCGCCGACCGTACTGCGCCTGCTGCGCGGTATCGATGGGCTGCCCGCGGGCGCCTCCGGTGCTCTCGTGTTCAAGTCGACGAACGGGAACGGGCCTCAGGGCACCATCCTGATCGATGACCGCCGGGTCTGCTGGGCGGCGGCGGCCGACATGGAGGATCGGCTGAACGACCTTCTTCGCTCCCAGGCGGGGGTGACCGCCTCCGCCGCGGCATTCCAGGAGGTCTTCGACCACTGTTATCGGAAACAGAGGCCTCTCGGAAAGACGCTCGTGCGGAGAGAACTCGTTTCGGTGGACGGATTGAAACGCGCTCTTCGGACGCACGCCGCCGAGGCGATCGCGCGGCTCTCCACCGGGCGCCGTCTCACACTCGGCTGGACCTCGAATCGGGTCCAGACGTACGACGCGGAGTTCAGCTTCGGGAGCGTCGAGCTGCATGTGCTCCGTCGGGGCCCTGGGTTTCGAGGAGGTTGCGGTCGACGCCGGCCACAAGCTCGACGAGGTGACTCCCGAAGGCTCGGTCGGAGTGGCCTATTTCGCCGAGCCCGGCCGCTTGCTTCCCATCGCCCAGGTCTCGGCCGAGGGCTGGGCGTCGCAGTCGCTCGTCGAGCTCGTAGATTGGGCCCGCGAAGCGCTGAGCGAACAAGCGCCCGATGAGAGCAGCAACGTGCTCGGCTCCGACACCGTTCATTCGCTCAAGCGCGCGTGGCGCTCGGGGGAGCTCGTTCTCGTGCGCTGGACGGGCGACGAAGAGCCCGCGCCTCACTGCCCGGCCGAGCCGTTCGATCTGGAGCGAGAGACCGTTCTGACGCGGTGAGTCCCTTCCGAGGCGGCTCGCGCCTCGTTTTCTCGTCTATCTTCGATGAAAAGAAGGATGGGAGAACCAGGTTTGGGGTCGTTTCCGTTGCGGGTGCTCGCGCCCGCCGACCGGCCTCGCGAGAAGCTCCTCGAGCGGGGACCGGAGAACCTCGGGGTGAACGAGCTCCTCGCCGTCGTGCTCGGCTCGGGCACGAGAGCGAGCTCCGCGCTGGAGCTCGCCAATCACCTGCTCGACCGGGCCGGCGGGCTCGAGGGACTCTCTCGCAGCACCGCCTCCGGTCTCGCCCGATTGCGAGGTCTCAAGCAGGCGAGGGTCGCCCGCATCCTCGCCGCCATCGAGCTCGGCAAGCGCGCCGCCGCGCCGTCCCCTTCGTCCCGACCCCAGTTCCGACTGCCGGGCGATGCCGCTCGATTCCTCCTCCCGCGCTTCGGCACCAAGCCGCTCGAGGAGTTCGGGGTGCTCGTTCTCGATACCCGGAACCGCCTGAAGCAGGTCCAGGTCGTCTCGACCGGAAGCCTCAACGGCTCGCTCGTCCATCCCCGCGAAGTGTTTCGCGAGGCCACCATCCTCCAAGCCGCCTCTCTCGTCGCCTTCCACAATCATCCCTCCGGAGAATCCCACTCCCTCGCGCGAGGACCGGGAGCTCACCCTGCGTCTGTCGCGGGCGGGAAAGATCCTCGGAATCGATTTGCTCGATCACGTCATCCTCGCCTCCGGCCGCTATTGGAGCTTCAAGGAGCAGGGCGAGCTGTAGCAGCAAAATTGTAGTGCGGCAGGGCCCCCCCCACGGCTCGGATGTCGTCGGCCCGTGCGGGCCGTGCTCGCTCCGCTCGCGCAGGGTGCGTATGAAATGTTCCGCACCCTGCTCCTCCGGCCTGCTAGCTCGCCTGGTCTCTGGCGTCACTTGCCAATCGCTCGTTTTCTCGCCACACTGCACTCTCTTCCGCATGCGAGAACGAATCCTCTACATCGACGCTTCGGCTGGAGTGAGTGGGGACATGTTCCTCGGCGCTCTCGTCGATCTAGGCGTTTCCTTTCCGCGGCTGAAGCGGGAGCTCTCGAAGCTTTCCGTCGACGGGTTTCGGTTGACGCGCTCCCGGGGTACGCGGGGGGGCGTCGCGGGTACCTCGATACGAGTGTCGACCCCGGGCGACCGCGGCCACCGCCACTGGTCGGACTTCGAAAAGATGCTCCGCCGGAGCGCGCTCGCTCCGGACATGAAGGATCGATCGCGCGAGCTCATACGACGGATCTTCGAAGCCGAGGCCAGGGTTCACGGCAGTTCGCCGGAGACGATCCACCTGCACGAGCTCGGCTCCCTCGACACCCTCGTCGACGTCGTCGGCGCCGTGGTCGGAGTCTCGCTCCTCGGTGTCGCCCGTGTCTCGAGCTCGCCCATCAACGTCGGAGGAGGCTTCGTCGAGTCGGAGCACGGGCGGTTGACGGTTCCCGCTCCCGCCACGATGCTCCTGCTCGAAGGCGCGGCCGTTTTCTCCGACGGGAGTGATTTCGAGCGCACGACGCCCACCGGCGCTCTTCTCGTCACCGGACTCGCGAGTGGCTTCGGGGACTTCCCGGCGATGACTCTGCGTCGCATCGGCTACGGTCTCGGGACCCGGGACCCCGGCGAGGGCCGACCGAACGCGCTTCGGCTCGTCCTCGGGGAACGGGATCGGGAGGCGGAGGGAACGAGGAGCGAGCTCGCGCTCGTGATGGAGGCCACCGTCGACGATATGACACCGGAGGCCGTGGGCTACTTGTCGGAGAGCCTCCTCGCCGCCGGCGTCCTCGACGTTTTCGTGACGCCGGTCCAGATGAAGAAGAATCGTCCGGGCGTCAACCTGACAGTGCTCGCCCACCCCGGAGACCGCGAACGGGTGAGCGATATTCTCTTCTCCGAAGGGGCGACGCTCGGCTTGCGGTGGTACGAAGTGCGGCGGGAGGTCCTCGAGCGGCGTTTCGTTCGGGTGAAGACGCGTTTCGGAGAGGTGAAGGTGAAAGAAGGGCTCTACTCGGGACGGGTCGTTCGTCGGGCTCCCGAGTACGAGGATTGCCGCAGGATCGCCGAGGCGCGCGGAGTACCTTTGAGACAAGTCGAGCGCGCGGCGCTTCAGACCGGAGCCAGGGCCAGGGCCAGGGTGAGGGCAAAGGACAAGGTCGAGGTCGAGGTCGAGGTCGAGAAAAGGAAGAGGAATGACTGAGAGCGAGAACCCACAATCGACGGAACGGAAACCGGAACGCGAAGAGATCACCATCGAGGACTTCGGCAAGCTCGACCTGAGGGTTGCGCGGATCCTCGAGGCTTCCGAGATCGAGGGCGCCGATCGGCTGTTGAAGCTCCAGATCGATCTGGGGGGAGAGACCCGGCAGCTCGTCGCCGGGATCAAGAAGTCCTACCAGCCCGACGCTCTCGTGGGAAAGCACATCGTCGTGGTGGCCAACTTGAAGCCGGCGAAGCTCCGGGGGGTGGAGTCCCAGGGCATGCTCCTCGCGGCCTCGACCGACGACGGGCCGGTTCTCGCCACGTTCGAGAAGGAGGTCGCCCCGGGAAGCCGGGTCAAATAGTGAAACTCGCCTGGAGGCTACTCCTCGTCCTAGGAGCCCTCGAGCTCCACGAGGCGTGCCGGCCCGCGGAGCGCAAGCCCGAAGAGATCCTCGTCGAGCGCATCCCCAGCGCCCAGAAGAGCTGGGACGGCGTTCTGATCGAGGCCGGATCTCCCGACGCGCTGCCGCTGCTGGAAGATGGCTGGTCCTACGGAGAGGCTGCGCCGGACGGCAATACCTTCCGCTGGGCGGTGTCGGAGCAGGCCTCGTTTCGCTTCCAGAGTCCGCGTGAGGGCTCGTTTCTGTCCTGGATGGAGTGCGAGCCTTTCCGTTATCCGGGAAGCCCCGCGCAGTACGTCGGGATGACGGTGAACGGCACCGAGCTCGCCCCTATCGAGCTCCGGCCGGGGCGCGACCGCTATGCGGTCCAGATCCCCGTCCGCCGCGGCGAGAACGAGGTCGAGCTCCGGTTCCGCTATGCGGGCGGGCCCACGCGCGCCGGCGCCGACAAACGGCGGCTCGCCGTCGCGTTGTACCGGTTCGAGGTGCCCTTCGGAGACTGGAGCTCCCGCGTCGGTCCCTTTGCCCGCGTCGCGCCCGAGGGCGAGCCGGGAGGAGCGGTCTTCCTTCCCGCGCAGGGTCGGCTCTCGTTCTTCGTCGACCTCCCGAGAAGAGCGCGGCTTTCGATTCGGATGGGCGCCGAGGCGCCTCTTGCGCTCCGAGCTCCCGCGGGCGCGTCGGTCGCGGTCACGCTACGCTCGGCGGGCGCTCCGATCTGGAGCGAGACGTTCGAGATCGCGAAGGACGGCGAGCATTCGTGGGAGCGGGAGATTCCGGCGGCGGCCCCCGGCTCTCCGCTCGAGCTGAGCTTCGAGGCTTCCCGTGAGTCGGTGCTCCTGCGGCCGGAGCTCTTCGTCGCTCCCGCCGAGACGAACACGATGCCCGCGTCGGGACCACTCCCGTTCGATCGACCGGACATCGTTGTCGTCGTCCTCGACGGGGCGAGCGCTCTCCGCATGGGTCTATACGGAAACGGAGAGACCCCGAGTCCCAGTCCCGTGCTCGACGCCCTCGGACGCGAGAGCGTCGTGTTCGACCAGGCGGTGAGCCAGGCGGTCTACACCATCGCTTCCATCGGGTCGCTTCTGACCGGGCAGTATCCCGATCGCCATCAGAGCGTATCTTTCGCGGATCGGTTGCGCGATGACGTCGTCACCTTTCCCGCGCTCCTCGACGCGGCCGGATACCGCACCGCGGCCTTCGCGGGAAACGCCGTGGTCTCGAAGATCTTCGGGCTCGACCGTGGCTACCGCGAGTTCTTTCCGGTGTGGGAGGAGAAGGACTACACCGGCCACGGCGACTCGGTGGTGCGAGCGTTTCGGAAATGGACGGAAGAGCTTTCGGAGGAGCCGTTTTTCGCCTACCTTCATTTTCGCGAGCCTCACTTTCCCTACAACCCTCCTCCACCTTTCGATACCCGCTACGGCCCCGGGGTCCTCTATCCCGAGGGGATTCGGGACGCCGCGGTGGTGGATGCGCTGAACGACGCATCTATATCCGGGAACCCACCGACCGACGAAGTCCGTTCGCGGATACGGGGGCTCTACGATGGAAACCTGGCCTACGTCGACAGCCTGGTGGGCGACGTCCTTCGGATTCTCGACGATCGAAAGTCTTCGCGCCCGACCGTCGTCATCGTCACCGCGGATCACGGAGAAGCTCTTTTCCAGCACGGCTTTCTCGGTCACAACACCCAGCTCTACGAGGAGAGCATCCGCATTCCGCTTCTCGTTCGCGCGGCTGGCTTCAAGCCGCGCCGCGTTCCCGACCTCGTCGAGCTCATCGACCTGACCCCGACAATCCTGGAGCTCGGAGGTCTCGGCCGCGACCCCGCGCTCGCCCGCATGCAAGGCAAGAGCCTCGTTCCGTTTCTCGTCGGCCGCGATAGCCGGTCTTCCGGCGGAGCGGACGGGGCCGACGAGCGCCTGGCTTTCTCGAGAACCGTTTGGGACCGGCCCCGTTACTCGGTGCGCGACTCTCGCTTCAAGCTCATCTGGGACAGTCGCACCGGCGGAAGCGAGCTCTACGACCTCACTTCGGACCCGGGAGAGACGACCAACCTCGCGGGGACGGACGCCGTCCGGGAAGGCTATCTGCGGCAGGAGCTGTTTCGCTGGTATCGCGATCAGGAGCGTCTGCGCTCGGGGGAGCCGCCGCCGGCCGGGGCGGTGATGTCGGAGGATGACGTGCGCAGGATCGACTCGCTCGGCTACGCGGATCAGGTGAAAGCCAGGAAGCAATGATCGACTCTCACGCTCACCTCGACATGGAGGCTTTCGACCTCGACCGGGACCTGGTTTTCGAGCGCGCCCGGGAGGCGGGAGTCGGGGCCATCCTCTCTCTCGGGATGATCGACGAGAAACGCTCCTACGAGAGCGCGTTCGCTCTCGTGGCGAAGAGGCCGGAGCTCTATACCGCCATCGGCTGTCATCCCCACGACGCGAAGATCTTCCACGAATGGGGCGGCGAGGCCCGGCTCGAGACGATTGCCCGCAGGCCGCGTCTCGTCGCCATCGGCGAGATCGGGCTCGACTATCACTACAACCTCTCACCGCCCGAGCTCCAGCGTGAGGTGTTCCGGAGGCAGATTCGCGTGGCGCGGGTTCTCGGACTCCCGGTCATCGTGCACCATCGAGAGGCGCCCGCGGATCTACGCGCCATCCTCGAGGAGGAGCGCGCGAACGAGGTCGGGGGAATCCTGCACTCGTTCACCGCCGACCTCGAGACCGCGGAGCACGCGATCGAGCAGGGGTTTCTCATCTCGTTCTCGGGCATCCTCACCTTCAAGACCGCCTCGACCCTTCGGGCCGTGGCGGAGCGACTGCCTCTGGAACGCCTCCTCGTGGAGACCGATTGTCCCTATCTGGCGCCCGTTCCCCATCGAGGCAAGCGGAACGAGCCCGCCTTTGTCCGGGAGACGGCCCGGGTGCTGGCCGAGCTCCTGGGGGTCTCGCTCGAGGACGTCGAGCGGGCCACCGACGAAAACTTCCGGCGCTTGTTTCGCCTGGCTTAATCCCTCCCATTGCCCGGGGAGGGGATTTTCGTAATAATGGGGGTCCGATGGCGGGAGAAAGCTCATTCGACATCGTGTGCAAAGTGGACCTTCAGGAAGTGCGGAACGCCATCCAACACGCGATGAAGGAGATCCAGAATCGCTTCGATCTGAAGGGCTCGGGTACCGAGATCGAGCTGGTCGACGACGGCAAAGCCATCGAGATGCGCTCCTCCGAGGAATTCAAGCTTCAGAACGCAAAGGACGTGCTCGATACGAAGCTGGTCAGACGCGGAGTTCCATTGAAAGCGCTCCAGGCCGGTAAGGTGGAGTCGGCCCTCGGGGGCACCGTTCGGCAGAAGATCGAGCTGCAAGCGGGGATCCCGATGGAAAAGGCGAAGGAGATCGTGAAGATCATCAAAGGCACCAAGCGGAAGGTGCAGGCCGCGATCCAGGGGGATCAGGTCCGGGTGAGCGGCAAGAACAAGGACGATCTCCAGATGGTGATGGGGCTCTTGAAAGAATCCGAGCTCGAGATCGCCATGCAGTTCACCAACTACCGATAGGCGCCCCTCGTTCTCGATCAATACCTCAAACAAGAAAGAGTCCACCAGTGCCCAGAAGAGCCACAAGGGAAAGACGAATCTGAT
This sequence comes from uncultured Acidobacteriota bacterium, assembly GCA_963815675.1. GTDB lineage: Bacteria > Acidobacteriota > Vicinamibacteria > Marinacidobacterales > SMYC01 > CAWFHP01. The sequence continues at coordinate 675,483 of CAWFHP010000004.1, forward strand.
GCAGGCACCCGAGACCCAGTCGCCTCTCACCGAGCCCTCGTTGTCGCTCGAGAGCATGTTCGTCGAGATCCAGGACGATCTCGACGCCGTCGAGCAGATCATTCGTGACAAAGTACAGAGCAAGCTCAGTCTCGTCGAGTCCTCGAGCCGGTACATCTACCGAAGCGGAGGCAAGAGGGTCCGGCCCGCCCTTCTGCTGCTGGCGGCCAGAGCTTGCGGCTATCAAGGGGACAAGGGGCCGGCCTATGCCGCGGTAACCGAGTTCATCCATACCGCCACCCTCGTCCACGACGACATCGTCGACGGGGCCACCATCCGGCGCGGGCAGCAGTCGGTGAACGCTCTCCTCGGCAACGACTTCACCGTGCTCCTGGGAGATTTTCTCTACATTCGCTCGATCGCGCTCGCGATCGAGATGGGAAGTCTCGAGATCCTGGAAGTGATCTGCGAGATCACCCTCAGGATGATCGAGGGAATGATTCTCGAGCTCACCCGGGGCGGGGCCCTCGATCTCACCGAGCAAGAGCATCTCGATATCTTGAAGAGGAAGACCGCCTATCTCTTCTTCGGCTGCGCCCGAATGGGGGCGCTGCTCGGAGGACAGTCGGTGGAGCAGGCGAATGCTCTCGGCGAATACGGGATGAACCTGGGAATGGCGTTCCAGGTCGCCGACGATCTACTCGACTTCACCGCCGACGAGAAGATTCTGGGAAAGCCGGTGCTCTCGGATCTGAAAGAAGGCCACGTGACCCTCCCCATCATCTATGCCCTCGAGGCGGAGCCGCGCGCCCTCCCCACGGTGCAATCGGTGCTCGAGCGGGGAGCGATCGATGACGTGAGCCGGAAGGAGATTCTCGACCTCGTGCGCCGCAACCATTGTCTCGAGCGAGCGCGCGGCGTGGCGGACAGGTACGCGCGGCACGCCCAGTTGTGTCTCGAGGGACTTCCACCCTCGAACTCCAAAGAGGTGCTCATGGCGCTCGCGTACTACGTCATCGACCGTAACCGCTAGCGCGGTTGCCGCGACCCGTGAAGCGGTATACCGACCGCCCGTTTCCCGCCTATCGGCACCTCCCCGGCACGACGCCTCACCCCGAGCGCGATCGCCACGGGCACATGTACGGGGTCCGTCTACCGCCGGCGGTGGGGCTCACCGCCGAAGGCTGGTCCAAGAACGAGGACTATCTTTTCGGCGTCGATCTGTTCAACGCCGGCTACTACTGGGAGGCGCATACCTACTGGGAGCGGCTCTGGGCGGTCGACGGAATCGAGCCCGAGGCTCGTGATTTTCTGCAGGGCCTGGTTCAGCTCGCCGCCGCTTGCCTCAAGTGCAAGCTGGGAGAGATCGGCGGTGCCCGCAAGCTCCTGACCCGGGCGCGCGCGAGTCTTCGCCGCGCGGGAACGCCGTCCGGGAGGAAGCCATCGCTCTTCGGGGTCGACGGCCCCCGGTTGGAGGGGCACGTGGAGCGCTTCGTGGGTTTCGGAGAACCGACACCGGAAATCGAGCTCGCGTCCGCGTAAAAGCGCGGCATCCGCCGCTCGCCGATCGCCGTTCGATGGACGGCGATCCATGCGTGCTATACTCGCGGAAACCGAAACGAAACGATGGTCAAGTCTCGTATTCTCGTCGTGGACGACGAAGAGCCCATCCGCAAGACCCTCAGGATGACTCTCGAGTACGAGGGCTACGAGGTGGTCGAAGCCTCGTCGGGCGCGGAAGCCCTCGTTCTCATCGAGAAAGAGCCGACGGACCTCGTCTTTCTCGACATCAAGATGCCGGGAATGGACGGGCTCGAAGTCCTGGAAAAGCTGACCGAGAGGGCCGCCGGACCGCAGGTGATCATGGTGAGCGGCCATGGAAGCGTCCAGACCGCCGTCCAGGCGACGAAGCTCGGGGCGTTCGATTTCATCGAGAAGCCGCTCGAGACCGAGCGCGTTCTCGTCGCGGTTCGAAACGCGCTCGAGCGGAAAGAGCTCGAGGACGAGGTAGGGCGGCTCCGGTTCCGGTTCGAACAGAGATACCGGATGGTGGGGAGCTCGTCCGCACTCGAGAAAGTGCGCGAAGCGATACGACGCTCGGCGCCCACCAACGCCACCGTGCTCATCACGGGGGAGTCCGGAACGGGGAAGGAGCTCGTGGCCCGCGCCATCCATTCCAACAGCCAGAGAGCTCGCGGTCCCTTCGTGCAAGTCAACTGCGCCGCCATTCCTGAGGATCTGATCGAGAGCGAGCTCTTCGGTCACGAGAAGGGTTCGTTCACCGGAGCGACCGCGAAGCAAATCGGCAAGTTCGAGCAGGCCCACCGGGGAACGATTTTTCTCGACGAAGTGGGAGACATGAGCCCCCGGACCCAGGCGAAGGTGCTGCGGGTGCTGCAGGAGGGCGAGGTCGAGCGCGTGGGCTCTCCCTCTACCATCAAAGTGGACGTTCGGGTCATCGCCGCCACCAACAAAGATTTGAAGAAGGAGATCGAGGAGGGGAAGTTTCGCGAGGATCTCTTCTTCCGCCTCTCCGTGATCCCCATCCATACCCCCTCGCTCAGAGAGAGGCGAGAGGATATCGAGTCCCTCGTCGAGCACTTCGTGTCGAGCTTCGCTTCCGAGGACAACCTTCGCAAGAAGAGCTTTTCTCGAGAATCGATGGCGTGCCTGATGTCCGCCTCCTGGAAGGGCAACGTGCGTGAGCTCCGCAATACGGTGGAGCGTCTCCTCATCATGGCGCCCTCCGACCGGATCGAGCTTTCCGATCTTCCCGATTCCATTCGCTACGGCGAGGAGGCTTCATCGAACGGCGGCGAGGGCACGTCCACGCTGAAGGAGTTCAAAGAAGCGAGCGAGCGCGCCTTTCTGGTCGGAAAGCTCAGAGAGAACGGCTGGAACATTTCCCAGACCGCCCAGGTCATCGGCACTCCGCGAAGCAACCTCTATAAGAAGCTCGAGCAGTACAAAATCCATCAGGAGGAAGACGGCTGACCGGTCGTGTTGCGCGCCCTCCGTCGGGCGCGCATAATGGCCTCGCCTGCTCGAGCCGGTCAGATGGTCGCTGGCCGCCCCGTTGGCTTCGGCCGACGGGAGAGCGAGAGGAAAGTCCGAACTCCACAGGGCAGTGTGCTGGTTAACGGCCAGTCCGGGTGACCGGAAGGAAAGTGCCACAGAAAAAATACCGCCGTTTCCCTTCGGGGGAGCGGTAAGGGTGAAAAGGTGCGGTAAGAGCGCACCGCTTGGGTGGTGACATCCAAGGCAGGGTAAACCCCACACGGAGCAAGACCAAATAGGGAAGCGTTCGAGGGCTGCCCGCCTGAAGCTTCCGGGTAGGTCGCTCGACCGGGCGAGCAATCGTTCGGCTAGAGAAATGACCGTCGGCTTCCGCCGAGGCGACTCGCGGGAGTCACAGAATTCGGCTTACGGCCGACTCGAGCAGGCTTTGTTTCAGTCTTTCTTGCGGCCGAAGATCTTCTTCAAGGTCTCCATCCCCTGCGACCGCTTCTCGACCACTTTCTTCTGGACCGCTGCGTTCTCGGGGTCGTAAGTCGCCGCCTGCTCGTACATCTTCTGGGCCCGGGTGCTCATTCCTTCGCTGTCGTAGAATCTCGCCGAGACCGATGTAGCATTCGGCGTCGAACTGATCCATTTTGAGCGCGAAACGGAACTGCTCCTCCGCCTCTCTGAGCCACTTCGGGTTCTCCATCAACGCCTGGGCGAGCAGCTTGTGGTAGTTCTTCTTGGGGTAGAGCCGTACTGCCTCCCTCAGACACTGAATGGCGTCGAAGAAGTGCATCTCGTCGAAGTATCGCTTTCCCTCCTTGTAGTTCTCTTCCGCCGCCTTCTTCCGCGCGGATTCCGAGGTTTCCTCGGCGTTCGGTCCCATGCCACCGGCGACCGCGGCCGTGCCCTCGGCCCGAATCTTCGCGTCGTATCGGTTCCGTTCGAGGGGGCTCGAAAGGAGCTGGTAGGCGTCGGTGATCTTGCCGAAGAGCTCTTCGAGAAGACCGTGCACGTCCCTGAGGTGAGGGGAGTGATGGCGGTCGGGGTGGTACTTCTTCGCCATCGCATAGTACGCCTTCTTCACTTCGGTATCGTTGGCGGTGATGGTGATTCCGAGAAGGTCGTACACGGTAGCCTCTCGAAGCGAGGCGTGCTTTTCGATGATGTCCTCGTGAACCGCGATTTCCTCGGGACTCGGTCCCGCCGGCTCCACCTTCGGTTCGACTGTCGGCCGCGGCCGCGAGGCATTCACGTCGGACCGACGCTCCTCTACGTCCGGCCGCGGGATCTCGACTCTTGGCGTCGGCGGTTGGGACGGAGCCGGGCGCGGGGGAATCGCGGGTCCTCGGCCGCGTCACTCGCCGTCGGCGCCAGGGACTCGTCCCGCGAGGGTGACCCACCCTGGAACTCGAGCACTCCCGCGGAAACGAGCCCGTAGATGCAGCGGAGAGTCTCGTCCTCGCCGATGGGTGAGATCGCCAGAATGTCGGCGACCGAGCTGAGCCCGTCGACTCTCGAGAGGATGAAATACTCCGACTGGCTCAGCGTGCTCATCTTCTGGTAGAGCAGCAGCGGGTCTTCGGTCGTTTGGGGGACGCGGCTCGGATCCCCACCGCGCGCCTGACCTTCGACATGTCGTCGAGCCGCCGCGCTCCTTCGAGGAGGATGTCTGCGGTGGAGAGGTTGAGAACGATGTCCTCGTCCACGGGGTTCTCGTGCTGCTCGAACCGGTACGCGCCCGAGTCCCAGTCGAAAAGCGAATAGATGATGCTCTGAATTTGCTCCACGACACGGGCTTCCATGTCATCGGGAGTGGCGTGGCCGAGCTTCGACCAGCGTGCGGCCGAACCGGTTGCCCGTCTCCCTCATCACCTGCGACGCCTTCCCGAAGTCGTCGCGAGAAATGAACTGCCGTCGGATGAGGAATTCTCCCAGACGGTCGGTCTCGACGTCGGAGTTGGCGAAGATCATCGAACCCTTGCGGAAATAGATCCGCTTGCTGACCTTGCCCTGCGTGAGGTGGAGGATCCCGCTCCGGCGGTTGACGTACAGAGTCCGCACGACATCGCCGAGTGCATCGCGGGTGAGATCGCCCTGCAAGGTTCGAAATGCTCCGGCTTTCAGACGGTGCGTCAATCCGGACGAACGGATGAGACTGGTAACTCTTTTTATGCTAACACATGCGTCCCGAGGCCGCGAGCGGCCGCGACATGGGGGTAGGTTGGGAGGAAGAACGACTCACCGGTTGACGCCCTCGCCGGTTGACCCCTAAACTGAAGCGGCCGCGATATTTCCACGGCGCTTTAGTCCCCAGAAAGGCGGGAGAGTTGGCCAAGTATCTGGTCACGGGAGGAGCGGGATTCATTGGCTCTCATCTGGTGCGATTTCTCCTCGACCGAGGAGACCGGGTCCGAGTGCTCGACAACTTCTCGACCGGCAAGGAGGAGAACCTCGCGGAGGTCGCGACCTCGATCGAGCTCGTGCGAGGCGATTTGTCGTCCGATGAGGATGTGAAGGCCGCGGTGGAAGGCATCGAGTACGTGATGCATCAGGCCGCCATTCCTTCGGTGCCCCGCTCGGTAGAGGCCCCTCTCGAGTCCCACGAGGCCAACGCCACCGGCACGCTTCGACTCCTCCGCGCCGCCGCGGCCGCCTCCGTCCGGCGGCTCGTCTACGCGTCCTCGTCCTCTGTCTACGGCGCGAACCCCACGCTTCCGAAGGTGGAATCGATGCCGACGGAGCCGCTTTCGCCCTATGCGGTCTCGAAGCTATCGGGCGAGCTCTACGCTTCGGTCTTCCACCGGCTGTACGGGCTCGAGACCGTTTCCCTGCGCTATTTCAACGTGTTCGGACCCCGCCAGGATCCGAGCTCGCCTTATTCCGGTGTCGTGAGCCGGTTCATCGAGGCGATCGTCTCTAGCACACCTCCCACGATCCATGGAGACGGCGAGCAGTCGCGCGACTTCACTTATGTCGAGAACGTGGCCCGGGCCAACTACGCCGCTTGCCACCGGGCCGAGGCGTCCGGGGGCATCTACAACATCGGATGCTCCGACCGGATCACCATCAACCAGCTGTGGAAGAGCATGGCCGAGCTCGCGGGCTCGCCTCTCGAGCCGCGCTACGCCCAAGCGCGATCCGGTGACGTCCCGCACTCCCTCGCCGACATTTCCCGTGCTCGCAAGGATCTGGGATACGACCCCGCCGTCGACCTGCGTGAAGGCCTGGAGCGCACCCTCACGTACTACGGCCTCCTGGCGGACGGCGGCGAATCCGCGGAGGGCGCAGGAGCTTGAGCCTGTCCAGACGCTCGAAGCCCTTCCTGAGAACGCTCGGCGTATGGCTTGCGGCATCGCTCGCCGCCTGGGCGTCGTTGCTCTGGGCGTTCGCGTTCGAGCGTCTCGGCCCACTGCCGGAGGTCTCCTCCCGGCTCGAGAGCGAGGCGGCGCCGATGGATGCCGCGATGAACGTTGCGAACGACGCGACGGAGCTCACCATTCCCGACAAGCTCGGGCCGGGTGACAGCCTTTCGAGCGTCCTCTCGCGCAACGGCTTCAGCGGCGGCGAAGTCTACGAGATTGGTCGCGCCCTATCCGCGGTGATGGACGTCCGCACCCTGAGGGACGGTGACGACATCGATATCACCTACCATGGGGGCAAGGTCGACTCGATTCTCGTCCGGCATGGAGACTTGGAAAGGGTCCATCTGTTTCGGTCGGACCCCGGCTGGCAGTCGGAGTGGACGCGGGTCGACCTCGAGCACCGGACGGTCGCGGTCTCGGGGACGCTCGAGGACAACCTCTTCGCCAGCATGGCACGTCTCGGAGAGACCGCGTCTCTCACCATCGCTTTCGCGGGCGTGTTCTCCTGGGACATCGATTTTCACACCCAGAGCCGGGAGGGTGATCGTTTCGGAGTCCTCGTCGACAAGCTCTATCGGGACGGGGAGTTCGTCGGATACGGAGAAGTGCGGGCGGCACGCTACGTCTCGACGCTCGGCGGTGAGCGGGTCTTCGACGCCTTTCTGTACGAGGACGCCGCGGGCAAGCGCGATTACTTCGACCCCGAAGGGAAGTCCCTCCGCAAGGCGTTTCTCCGCGCGCCTCTGAAGTTCGAGCGCATCAGCTCCGGGTTCTCCTACAACCGGATGCATCCGATCCAGCACCGCCGGATGCCGCATCTGGGCGTCGACTACGCCGCCCGGAAAGGGACGCCGGTTTTCGCGGTCGCCACCGGTGTGGTGGTGGACCGTGGATGGCGCGGCGGAGGCGGAAACCAGATCACCCTCCGTCACGCGATGGGCTACGAGACGAAGTATCTCCACCTGTCTCGCTTCGCTTCGGGCCTGAGCGTGGGAAAACGCGTCGACCAGAGAGAGGTCATCGGCTACGTCGGCGACACCGGAAGCGCGACCGCACCCCATCTCGATTTCCGTCTGTACCGGTACGGAAAGCCGGTCAACCCCTTGACTCAGATTTTTCCGCCCGGCCCTCCCGTGCCCGACGATCTGCGCCCTGACTTCGAGGCCAAGATTGCCGTGCTCGAAAGCGAGCTCGACTCGATCGCCGCGCGCCGCCCGGTGCTGGCAACCGACGATTAGCCGCGAGCCCGGGACCCTGCTAATCCGCGGGGGCGGCGAGGAGCTCGTCGACTCGCGCCACCAGCTCTTCGAACGGGCGCTCGGTGCTCGGCGCCGGCTGAAGGCGTCCGTGCCGGTCGATGAGGAAGTTGGCGGGGTAGCGTGCCGTGGAGCGGTAGATTTGAGGGACATCGCCGGCGATGGTGAGTAGAGGGTAGCTCACCGACACGACATCGGCGGCGAACTTCCTTTGCACCTCGGCATCCTCGGTCGACAGGCCAAAGATGACGAAGCCCTGGTCCTTCCGTTCCTGATAGAGACGGTCGAGCGCGGGCATCTCCGCGCGGCAGGGCGGACACCACGTCGCCCAGATGTTGATCAGCACCACCTTACCGTGCGTGTCGGCGAGGCGATGCACGTTTCCTTCGATATCGACGCTGTCGAACGGTGGAGCCTCGACGCCGGCGAGGGCGAGGTTGCGGGCCTGGCTCGACCGTGCGACTGCCCCACGGAGAGGAAGCCACAGAAGAGCGAGGGACAGAAACGCCAAAACCAAGCCCACACGTCCACCGCTCGTGACCGTTCCCTTGCGGCGGTCGCGAATCGCGAGCGCCATCGTGATCCAGAAGGGAACCGTCATCGCCGCTGCCGTCGACGCGAGCCGGAAGACAAAGTCCGCATCCCGGTCGACGCTCGCGGCGGTGAGAACCCGGTAGGTCGCGAGACCCAGCCCGGCGGCGAGAAAGGGCGATATGATTCCCGAGACCAGCGTTCGGTGAGATGCCATGGTCCGACCCCCGTGCTCGGGATCTCAACGTCCCTTGGGCGTATAGCGCTCGAGGTCCGCTTCCCAAGCGGTCTGAAACTCGCGGTAGTCTAACCCGACAACCTGCTTCAGCGCATCCCCCATGCCGTGTCGCTCGGACAGGAGCTGCAGGATCTGGAGCAGCGCTCCGCGGCCCTTTCTGGCGGTGATGTATTCGGTGGCGGAGAGCGCCTGGGCGTACGCGAGCAGGGCCTTGTCCTTGGAATCGTTGAGGAGCGGCCCCTCGAGAGTCCATAGCGGCGTCAGGCTTCCGTCGGCGCGCGCGGCTTTCAATCGTGGAGCGGGATCGGGGCGATCGCTTGCTTCCCGAAGCTGCGCGAGGCCCTCTTGAAACCAGGAGGGACAATTGCCGCCGGTCATCGCGGTGACGAAGCTATGCGTGAGCTCGTGGCGTAGAACGCGGCGGAGCTTCGCCGTCATCTCCGAGAGCCCCTCCACGGGAACTCGAATCTCGCCGTCGTTCAATCCCGACACCCACGTGGGAGCGCGGGTCGCGTCGAGAAACTCCTGGTTGGTATAGAGCGTCACCTCGACCGGCGTCGGGGGGACGAAATCGAGCTCGTGCCGGAGCTCGTAGTATTCCGATTCCAGTGCGGAAGCGACCATCCGTCCGATGGCCTCGTCGACCGTTCCTTCGTAGCGAATGAGGAAGTGGGGGCGATCGACTTCCTCGAAGTCGATGTCCTCGTCGTTCTCGCGGAGGGCTTTCTTGAGCTTGTAGAGAAGGCCGGGGCTCGGGTTGTCCGAGCTGGAAAGGGCGGTCTGCCACTCGCGGATGGCGAGCGGCGTTCGTCCCATCCGGTAGTAGACGTCGCCGAGAAGCTCTCGCACCCTGGTGTCCTCGGGCGTCGCTCGCTTTGCCTGCTCGAGCTCGCTCTCGGCCGCGTAGAGATTCCCGTTCTCGAGATAGAGAACCGCGAGCTCGACCCGGGAGGCCACGTCGGTGGGCTCGGCCGCGAGCGCTTTCTTGTACTGCCGGATGGCTTCTTCGATGTCACCGTCCCGGCTCGACCGGCGCGCCGCCTCGGCCGCGGCCGTCGAGACCTCGTTTCGATAACCGTCGGCTTCGTCTTCAGCGCTCGGTTCGCCGCCGCCACCATCCTCCTCGGCTACTCCCGCCACTCGTTCGAGCAAACGTCGCGGAAAACCGAAGCGGCTGCCGTTCTTTTCGTAGAAGACCTGTTCGCCCTTCTCCCAGTAGCGGTCGACTACGATCTGGCGGCCGTTCCTGAGAAACAGCACGATCTCGGTCGGGGCGGTCGCAGCGGTCGCAGCGGTCGCAGCGGCGCTCGAGGCGAGAAGGATGACGAGAGCGCCGGCAAGCCGTTCGAGTCCAGTCCTCATCCCGTTCCCGGGCTTATTGGAGAAATCGCGCCACGGCGACGACCGCGGCATCTCCGCCGTGAACGGCGTTGGGAACCGAGCCCATCCCGCGCTCGGCCGCATCGGCGGTGTCGAACAGCCCCCACACGATCCGGTAGCAGCTGCGGCCCTGGACCGATGCCGGGAGGACGTAGATCTGGCTCGAGCCAGCGGCGCCCTCGACGATTCGACCCGCGTTCTCCTCGTTGCAGTACAAGCCAATCGCGATGGTGAACTTCCGGGACCCGGTGGACAGGATCTCCTGCTGAAACGCCCTCGCGGCGGCGTCGAGCTTCCCGCTCTGAAGTAGAGCTCGTCCTCCTCCACCTGCCGGTGCCGTTCCCGAGCTCGGCGGAGTCGGCAGGGGCTTGGGAACTCCGGACGGCGTTGGTGTCGGCCGCGGCGCCGGTGGTGCCGACGTGGTTGCGCGGGGAGCCGAGGCAGCGGTCGAGGGAGGGTTGGGACTCGTCGACCCCCCGGGCACCCTCGAGGAGGCCTTCGGCGACGGGGACGGTGCGCCGCTCGGAGTGGCAGCGGCCCCTGAGGGTGGCACACCGGTTGCTCGTGGGTCGGTCGTTGCGGGACCTGTTACTGGGGTGCCCGAGGTTTGCGCTCCGCCGGGTGTCGTAGGGCTCGTCGAAGCGGCCGGTGCGGTCGAGGTCGCGGACGCGGAGGGAGCGGCCGTGTCATTCGCTCCCACCTGGGGAGTGGGATTCGGAGTGGGCCTCGTCGCCGTGGAGGCAGTCGCACTTCCGGCTTTGGGCCCGCTTTCGGGAAAGACCATCGGCCAGACGAAGTAGTACACCGAGAACGCAGCCGCACCCACGAGAACCGCGGCTCCGAGCCATTTCACCATACCACCTCCATTGCCACCTCGCGCCACGCCGCCGCCTCTCATTTTCTTCGGACGGGGCGGGCGCCGCGCGTGAGAATCGTCACTGGTGTCGGGCTCGGGCTCGTCGATGAGAAGCTGGGACGCGGCGGGCCGGCGAGGTGGTTCGGCGGTGCGAGTGGACGAAAACAGGTCGGGAGCGCTCGGACCCGGCGTTGGAGGAACGGGCTCGAAGACCGTCCTCTCGCTCTCCTCGGCGGGCGGTGGCGGCGGTTTTACCGCGGCCTGGAAAATCGTGTCATAGCTGATGGGCTCTTGTTCCGCCGGCTCCGAGGCTGAGACTGGAACGCCGACGGTCTCGGCACCGAAGCTCGGCGGAGCCGCGGTGGGGGCGGCGAGGACCTGGTCGACGGCAGGAAACGAGAAAGCGTCGTCGTGCGCCGCAACCCCGGACACGCCTCCGCCGGTCAAAGCGCCCACGACGAGAGCCGCGGCCAGAACCTTACAGACCTCGAACTCTCCCAGACTCGAGACCGCTCCGATTTGTTTCACGGTCTTGACGCCATCGGCGAGCCGGAGGACCTCGGCGCTCAGAGGGTCGGCGTGGGTCTCCTCGATGAAGCGCTCGAGCTCGGGAGTGGGGGTGATGACGTTCTCGAGCGAGCCGAGCTGCGCCAGGACCCAGTCTCAATCCTGGACTCGTCGAATGCTCGCGAAGAGCAGTCTCTCGCTAGATAGCTCGAGGTCGATCGCGCCTTTGGGAAGAGACTTCGTCAGGAACTGATAGGTCCCTTCGTTCCAGCTGTACAGATCGGTGAGGATCTTCTCCACTTTGATGCGCGCGGCGTCCGCGAGCTCGCGCTGGGAGATGTAGCCGAGCTCGGTCAGGACCTTCGCGAGAGGGTTGCCGGGAGAGACGCGGGCCTGAGCCACCTGCATCTGATCGGGACCGAGCTTGCCTTCCTCGACGAGAATCGAGGCGAGCTGGTCTTTGGGGTCGTTCGAAGCGGCGAAGAGGATCTGCCCATCGCGAAAGTAGACGGCCTTCTGGAGCGGAGCGCGCTCGAGCTTGAGCGAGCCGGTCACCGAGCCCCGATGCAGCTCGACGAGAAGGTCCAGAGCGGGCTTCTGTTTTAGACTCCCGCTTTCTCTATCTTCCATGGAATCTGCCTAGAGAGTTGCCTCTCGAGTCGAACGAAAAACGTCGTTTCAGACGCGGAGAAAAAAGGGCGGAACCTCAACCACAACTTTAAATAGTAACACAAAACTCCGCTCTCGCTCTCGCACTTTGGAGGCGTTCGGGGAGGTTCCGCGGGGCGCGTCCCGTCGATTTTCGTACGGGTGACGAAGGCGTGTCAACGGACGTTGACGGCGACATCTTCGTCTGCAACCGGCACTTCCGCATGCGCTCCTCTTCCATCGTCAACGCCGGTTGACGACGCCGCAGACCGTCGAGCGTGGCGCCGATGAGACTCAGGACTCGGAACCCACTGCAAACGAGCTACTTCATCGAGCGAGCGGCAGGAGAGCGAGAAGTGGTCCGCCTCTTGCCTAAGCGATCGCCAACCGGAGAGCGTGGCCGACGCGCTCGAAGGGCTTGGCCGCGGCGGACTCTCGCCGCCGGCAAGGAAAGGAGGTGATCGAACGGTTTCAGCTTCGGACATCGAATGAAGGATGAGAACGGCTCGTACCCGGCGCGGTGTCGGCGCATCGGTTGGCCGCGTGCGATCCGGAATGGATGCGGGCGGCCCGCCTGGCGCTCCCGTCGCCAGGTGGGCCACCGCGAGTTTCATGAACGAAATTACGGAAAAGGAGTAACGCGAATGGGAAAGACATTTCTTCTGGCTCTGGTCTGGGTCATCGGCTCTGTCGGCACTCTCTCGGCGGGGCAGGCCGTTAAGGCGGATGGTGCAAAGGCGAAGTCGGCGAACGTGAAACAAGAGCTGCGCGTCGACCTGAATCACGCCGACGCGGCGGAGCTGGCGAAGCTCCCTGGCATCGGAGAGCAGGTCGCGAAGCGCATCATCGCCTATCGCACCGACAACGGCCCTTTCGAAAAGACGGAAGAGCTGATGAACGTCCGCGGAATCGGTGAGAAAACGTATCTCAAGCTCCGCCCCATGCTGACTCTCGGCTCCGAGAAGGAACCGCGAAAGAAATGAAGATGTCGGCCGCGGAGTCGAAAGGACATCCGAGGCAGGGCCGGCGGGAAACCGTTCCCGCCGGCCGCATCGTCTCGTCCGCGCGCGCGGTGGGTATGGGTCTCGTCGAGCTCATCGTCACTCTCACCATCATCGTTATCGTTCTCGCCGCCGCCATCCCGCGGACGAGCGCTTACGTCCGGGAATCGCGCCTGCGCGGAGCCGCGTTCTATCTTCGAGGACTCCTCCGTGAGGTTCGGGCGCGCGCGGCGCGGGAGGCGCGCTACGTCGGCGTCGTCTTCGACGAGGTCGACGGGGATCCTGTTTTTTCCATCTATGCCGACGGCAACTCCAACGGGATCCGCAGGCTCGATATCGAGCGCGGGATCGAAGAACGGATTCGCGAGCCTTACCCTTTGACCCGCACGTTTCCCGGCGTCCGCTACGGCACCCTGCCCGTGGGGGCGGACGAGCCATCTTTTCCCGGGCTGCGGATCGGGCGGAGCAAGATCGTCTCTTTCTCGCCGATAGGAGCCTCGACGAGCGGCACCCTCTTTCTCAGCAACGACTACGGCATGGTGTACGCCGTCGTGATTCTCGGCTCGACAGGAAGAGTGAGGGTGGCGCGTTATCACCTCGGAAAGTGGCAAGCGATGTGAGGCTCTTTTCCGCCACATCGACGCAAAGGAGGAAATCATGGATCCCAGTTTCTACTTGCCGAAGACGAAAGACGGAAAGATCGTGGCCTTCGCCGACGTCGACTTGGCGGGCGGGGTCATCGTCAAGGGGTTTCGCATCGTGCGAAAGGACCAGGGACTCTTCGCCGCCGTTCCCTCGAGAAGCTTCGTCGTCGAGGGAAAGACGCGATGGGTACCCCAGGTCGTCTTCTCGAGCCCCGAGCTTCGCCAGCAGTTCCTCTCTACCCTTCTGGACCGCTACCAGCGATGGGAGCGAGGCGAAGGACGATCGCGCGAGGGAGGGGACGGTGTGGCCGCTACCTCACATTCGCCAGCGGATGAACTCGTCGAGTGACGTGACACCGGAGGTCACTTCCTTCAGACATCTCAGCCGGAGCGACTCCATCCCCGAGCGTCTGGCTGCGGCTTCGAGCTCCGCGAGCGACGGTCCCTCTGTCAGCTTTTCCCGGAAGCCGGGGTCGACGACGATGAGCTCGAACAGACCCTTGCGGCGGCGGTAGCCGAGGCGGTGGCAATAACTGCAACCCCGACCCTTGAAGAGCCGTAGCGTTTTCGCTTCTTTGGGGCTGATCCCGTAGGGGCCGAGCTTCTTGGGGTCGGCCTTGCTGCCTTCGTCGCGGCAATGGGGGCAGATTCTCCGCACGAGACGCTGGTTCAACACGAGCGAAAGTCCGCGGGCGAGGAGCGTCCCGGGGACGCCGAGCTCGAGGAATCGATAGACCGACTCCGTCGCGCCAAAGGCGGGGAACGTCGTGATGACGAGAAACGTGGTGGCGAGCTGGCAGGCGAGGTTGGCCGTGGCCCGATCGTTGAGCTCGAGGATGAAAACCACGTCGGGCTTCAGGCCCGCCGCGGAGCGCAGCGCGGCGGCGAAGTCGAGCCCTTTTTCCTGGTTCACCTCCATCTGGTGCACGTAAGGCACTTCCCACTGGATCGACCGCTCGATGCTCACGACGCGCCGCTCCGATTTCGCCACGTGGTCCATGAGCGAGTAGGAAGTCGTCATAGAGCCGTTGTAGAGGGGCGAGGTAACCATGATGAGGCCGGAGGGAGCGTCGAGGGCCTGCACGAGAAAGAGTTGGTCCGCGGGGCTCAAACCGAGTGCGGTAAAGTTCTTCAGAAAGAAGCGCCGGTCGACGAGCTTGATGGTCGCGCTCGTTCCCAGTCTCGTCGGGAGCGTCTGAACCACCAGGTCGAAGTCGTGGCCTTCGAGCTCGAGGTGTGCCCGGCCCCGCTGGGGAAGATCCTCGTGGCGCGAATCGAGACCGAAAAGCTCATGGATCCGCTGGAGCAGCGGCACGGTGGCGTTACCCTGGAGAGGCTTTATCTTATAAAAGAGGCCGTCGATGCGAAGTTTGATGGAAAGCTCGGTGGCCGATGGCTCGAGATGGATGTCCGACGCGCCCTTTCGCGCAGCGAGGGAGAGCAGATATTCCAGGAGCTGGACGGGGTTGCCCGCTGCCGATTGAGGCGCGGGAGTGAGCTCGAGCCCCTGGGTATCGACGAGAGGCTGGTAGCCCTGGTAGCGGAGGGCGTGGTCAATGTCCTGCTGGGTTACCCAGCCACGCTGGACGAGGATCTTTCCCAGAAGGCCTCCCGTACGTTCCTGTTCCCGAAGGGCCTCGAGCAGCTGCGGTGTCTTCAGCTTCTGATTGCGGATCAGGATCTCGCCCAGCCGGTCGAGGCTGCGTTCCAGCATCGCGACCTCGTCCTTGAGCGAGGCTGGGGCGCCGTCCCAGAAGTTCCTCTTGTAGGAGTCGTCAGCCGGGCAAAAGCAATGCAGACAGAAGGGACAGAGCTTCGAGGGGTGCTTCGGGTCGCAGCTGCACCAGACGGCTTCGACCGCTTCGAAGTCGTTGAGGCAGTTCCAGCAGTGTACGACATAGGTCTCACCGCTGGGGCGACGGGCATTCTTCTCGCGGGAGATCAAAGGGTCGTCTCTCGGGTTCATCTTCAGTATAGTGGCCGGGGACCACCCCTTACAACTCGCCGGGTCGACGACCCCATTCGCACTCTTTATTGTTTCTAATGGGATAGCAGGGTTTGCGCCGTGAAGTGCCGCGGCGTCGTTAAAGTCGCGCTGGATTGACAGCCCCCGGGGGGTGTGGTAGCGTTTCCGGCTGCCGTCGACGTCTCGGTTCCAGCAGGACGGCCGAAGGATTCGTACCGAGCGCACCCGAGATGACCACTTCCGACTCTTCGCTGAAACGCACTCCCCTGTACTCTCTGCATCGGGAGCTCGGTGGCCGGCTCGTGGACTTCGCCGGCTGGGAGATGCCAGTGGAATACTCCGGCGTCGTCGAGGAGCACATGACGGTGCGGCAGAAGGCCGGGCTCTTCGACGTGAGCCACATGGGAGAGCTCGTCGTGGAGGGGCCGGATGCCGAGTCCCTCCTTCAGCAGCTCACGCCCAACGACGTCTCGCGGCTCGCCATCGGTCAGGCCCACTACTCCGCGCTCACCACCGACCGGGGCACATTCGTCGACGACCTGCTCGTTTATCGCACGGGCGACCGCGAGTATCTCGTGGTCGTGAATGCCGCCAACATCGCCAAGGACTTCGACTGGATTTCTTCCAGGCTCCGAGGCAAAGTCGATCTCCGAAACGGGAGCGACGACTATGCCTTGATGGCGCTCCAGGGGCCGGCGGCGAGGGACATTTTGCGCCCGCTGACCGACGTAGATCTCGAGAGCATGAAGTATTATCGGTTCGCCGAGGGAAGGGTCCTCGACGAGCACGCGGTGGTCTCCCGCACTGGCTACACCGGTGAGGATGGCTTCGAGATCATGGTCTCCGCGGACCGGGCGGAGAAGCTGGCTCGGGGACTTCTCGAGCGCGGCACGTCTTTCGGGCTGAAGCCCATCGGGCTGGCCGCCCGCGACACGCTACGGCTCGAGGCCAAGATGGCGCTCTACGGCAACGATATCGACGAGGACCACACCGTCCTCGAAGCCGACCTGGAGTGGATCGTAAAGTGGCAGAAGGGGGATTTCCTCGGACGCGACGCCCTCGCGCGCCAGAAGGAAAAAGGCCTGTCGCGAAAGCTCATTGGCTTCGAGATGGTAGATCGGGGCATCGCGCGGCACGGCTATCCTGTTTTCGCCGACGGCCAGTCATCCGATACCGTGACCAGCGGGAGCCATGCTCCGTATTTGAAGAAGAATATCGGCCTCGCCTATCTTCCCCTCGAGTCGACGAGCGACGGGTGCGAGCTCGAGGTCGAGATCCGCGGCCGCCGCGCGAAGGCGAGAGTCGTGCCGACTCCGTTCTACAAGCGGGAGAAGAAGAGCGGTTGACCCGCTCCCAACTCCCGCCCTTTCCGCTCGTTCGCGTCCGAACGCGCTTTCTAATATAGAGTCTGAGAGATTCGGGAGAACGTGATGCTTCCTGACGATCGTAAATATTCGAAAGAGCACGAATGGATCAAGGTGGACTCCGGCCGGGGTACCGTCGGGATCACCGATTATGCCCAAAAGCAGCTGGGTGACGTCGTCTACGTCGAGCTTCCGGAGGTCGGCGCCGAGCTCGCGCCCATGCAAGTCTTCGGGACCATCGAGTCGGTGAAGGCGGTCTCGGAGCTGTACTGCCCCGTTTCGGGTGAGGTCGTCGAGATCAACCAGACGGTGGTGGACAAGCCCGAGCTGGTCAACTCCGATCCCTACGGCGAGGCCTGGCTTCTGGTGGTGAAGATCTCGAACCCCGCCGATCTCGAATCGCTCATGAGCGCGAGCGAGTACCAGACCTATCTCGACCAGGAGAGCGAGGGTTGAGCCCCGTCTCCGCCGCCACTGGAGCGCGCGAGTCGAAAACGAGCGGAAGGCTCCAGGAGCTCCAGCCGAGCGACCGTTTCTCGCCCCGTCATATCGGTCCCCGACCGAAGGACGTGGAGGCGATGCTCGAGCTCGTCGGTTACCTGAGTCTCGAGGAGCTCGTCCGGGATACCATTCCCGCCGATATCCTCCGCGAGAAGCCGCTCGTTCTACCCGATGCCCAGACGGAGCATGCCCTTCTCCAGGAGCTCGGAGCTCTCGCCAAGAGGAACCGCGTCCTGCGCTCGTTCATCGGACTCGGGTATTACGACACCATCACTCCGGCGGTGATCCAGCGGAACATCCTGGAGAATCCAGGATGGTACACGCAGTACACGCCCTATCAGGCCGAAATCGCGCAGGGGCGCCTCGAAGCTCTTCTGAACTTCCAGACGATGGTCTCGGAGCTCACCGGATTGCCACTGTCGAACGCCTCGCTTCTCGACGAGGCCACCGCCGCCGCGGAAGCGATGAGCATGTCCGTCGCCATCGCCCGGACCGAGCACCATCGTTTCTTCGTCGCCGAAGACACCCATCCGCAGACCATCGCCGTGGTCCAGACGCGGGCACGAGCTCTCGATATCGAAGTCGTCGTCGGGCCGGCGAGCGGCATCGACCTCGATGCCGGAAACGCCGAGGAATTCTTCGGGATCCTGCTTTCTTATCCCACGACCGACGGCCGCGTCGAGGACTACGAAGACCTGTGCCGCCGTGCCCGGGAGAAAGGCGTGGTGGTCACGGTTGCAACCGACCTTCTCGCTCTGACCCTGCTCCGGCCACCCGGTGAGTTCGGCGCCGACATCGCCGTCGGGAGCTCGCAGCGCTTCGGCGTTCCCATGGGAGCGGGCGGCCCCCACGCCGCGTTTCTCGCGACGCGGGAAGAGCACGCGCGCAGGATACCCGGTCGTATCGTCGGGGTCTCGAAGGATGCGGCGGGAAAGCCCGCCTATCGCCTCGCGATCCAGACCCGCGAGCAGCACATTCGCCGCGACAAGGCGACGAGCAACATCTGCACCGCGCAGGTCCTTCTCGCGATCATGGCGAGCATGTACGCCGTCTACCATGGTCCTGAAGGCATTCGCCGGATCGCCCGGCGAGTGCACGGCCTCACCTCTCTTTTCGCCGCGGGCTTGCGCAAGAAGGGTCTCGACGTCGGAACGAAACCGTTCTTCGACACGCTCCGCATCGCGATGAAACCCTCCGATGGAGAGCGCGCGATCGACGAGGCCCGCAAGAAGGGATTCAACCTCCGCCGCTACGACGGTGGAGACGTGGGCGTCGCGTTCGACGAGACGACTACGCTCGCGGAGGTCGAAACGCTTCTCTCGGTCTTCGGGGCGGGTGGAGCGAAGCTCGAAAGCCTGGTCGATGAGGCGGAGCTCGACATCCTCGCCCCTCACCGCCGGACGAGCGAGCTTCTCGCCCATCCGGTGTTCCACCGCTATCACTCGGAGCACGAAATCCTTCGCTACATGCACCGGCTGCAGGCGCGGGATCTCTCGATGACGACGTCGATGATCTCGCTCGGCTCCTGCACGATGAAGCTCAACGCTACGACCGAGATGATCCCGGTGACCTGGCCCGAGTTCGCCTCGCCCCATCCCTTCGCGCCCGACGACCAGCTCGAAGGCTACGGCGAGCTCTATCGCAATCTGGAGGACTGGCTTCGAGAGATCACCGGCTTCGCCGCGGTGAGCCTCCAGCCGAATGCGGGCTCTCAGGGGGAGTACACCGGGCTTCTCGTCATTCGTGCCTATCACGAGAGCCGCGGGGAGGGGGCGAGAAACGTCTGCCTCATTCCGGTATCGGCTCACGGCACGAACCCCGCCAGTGCGGTCATGGCCGGCTATCAGGTCGTCGTCGTCGATTGCGACGAGCGCGGCAACATCGACATCCGAGACCTGGAGAAGAAAGCGGAAACCCATCGCGATCGGCTCGGCGCGATCATGGTGACCTATCCTTCGACCCACGGGGTCTTCGAGTCGAAGATCCGAGACATCTGCCGCATCGTGCACGAGCGCGGCGGTCAGGTCTACATGGACGGGGCCAACATGAACGCCCAGGTCGGCCTCACCTCGCCCGGGCTCATCGGGGCCGACGTTTGCCACCTGAATCTCCACAAGACGTTCTGCATTCCTCACGGCGGCGGCGGTCCGGGCATGGGCCCGATAGGCGTCGCGGCCCACCTGGCCCCCTTTCTCCCCGGACATCCCTTCGCGAAGGTCGGAGGGGAGAAGGCCATCGGTCCGGTGTCTGCGGCGCCCTTCGGAAGTCCGGCGATTCTTCCCATCTCCTGGTCGTACATCCGCATGATGGGGCCCGACGGGCTCACCGACGCGACGCGCATCGCCATCCTGAACGCGAACTACATGGCGAAGCGCCTCGAAGCGCACTACCCGGTTCTATACAAAGGCGAGAAGGGTCGCGTGGCGCACGAGTTCATTCTCGACTGCCGCCCGCTCAAGAGCGCCGGGATCGAAGCGGAGGACATCGCCAAGCGTCTGATGGACTATGGTTTTCACGCGCCCACGATGTCGTTCCCGGTTGTGGGGACGCTCATGATCGAGCCGACTGAGAGCGAATCCAAGGAAGAGCTCGATCGGTTCTGCGACGCGCTCATTTCGATCCGCGAGGAGATCCGGGCCATCGAAGAAGGCCGCGCCGATCGCCAGGACAACGTTCTCAAGAACGCTCCCCACACCTCGGCGGCAATCGCCGCGAGTGAGTGGTCTCATCCGTACTCGCGTGAGCAGGCGGCGTTCCCCGCGCCCTGGGTCGAGGAGCACAAGTTCTGGCCTCCGGTCGCGCGCATCGACAACGCCTACGGCGACCGTCATCTCGTCTGCGTCTGTCCTCCGATCGAAAGCTACGAGCAGGGTGCTGAATAGTCATACGCACCCTGCGCGAGCGAAGAGCGAGTCGAGCACTTGGAAATGATGAACCTCGAACGTCCCGTTCTGGCCGCGGCGGCGCAGGTCGCCCCGGTGTTCATGAAAAAAAAGGAGTCGATCGAGAAGTACGCCGACACGATCGTCGAAGCGGGGAGGAGGGGTGTCGAGCTTCTCGTCACCCCCGAGACCGGAATTCCGACCTATCCTTACTGGCGGAACAACTTCGGCTACACCAGTCCCGAGTCGGCCGCCCTCTGGAAGGATACCGTCGTCGCGTTCTATGACCAGTCGGTGCGCATCCCGAGTCGCGAGACCGAGATTCTGGCGAAAGCGGCGGCGAGCGCGCGGGTAGTGGCGGTCGTGGGGATCAACGAGCAGGACGATTGGGAAGGCTCGGCGACGCTCTACAACACCATGCTCTTCCTCGACCGCGACGGCACGATTCTCGGCCGTCACCGGAAGCTCATGCCGACCCATCAAGAGCGGTTCTTCTGGGGGCGGGGAGACGCGTCGGACCTTCGCGTGTTCGACACCCAATTCGGAAAGCTCGGCGGCCTCGTCTGCTTCGAGAACCACATGACCCTCCTGAAAGCGGCGATGGCGACCAAGGGCGAGGAGATCCACGCCGCCTGCTGGCCGGGGTGGTGGAGCTACGGCGGCAAGGGAAACTCCATCCGGGACATGAGCGGAAAAGTCCGTCCCCTCTATCTCTCCGATCAGGACTCTGCCATTCGCGAGTACGCGTTCGAGACCCAGACGTTCGTCGTCAGCTCCTCGATGTACCTTCCCGAGGACGCCGTTCCTGACGATTTCCCCTTCAAGAAGTCGGGAGCCTGGAAGTGGGCGATGGGAGGCAGCGCCATCGCCAATCCCTTCGGCGCGTACGTGACGGAGCCCGTCTTCCACAAGGAGGAGCTGGTGCTCGGAGAGCTCGACCCGAAGGATCGGATCGTCGCCAAGAACGTGTTCGACTGCATGGGCCACTACAGCCGGTGGGACGTGGTCTCGCTCCGGCTGCGCGACGAGGATTTCGGCCCGACCGGACCCACACCCACGCGCCGCATCCGGTGGGAACAGCTGGAGCAAGTCGCACAAAAGCACGACCTCTCTCCCGAGAAGGTCGAGTCGATTGTTCGAGATCTCGAGGGACTCGCCGTCGAAGTCGAAGATTAGTCCCTCCGCGCCGATTTCTGCCCGTTCTGCTATACTTCTCGCTCTCAAGACAGCGCCCGCGCCGGAGAATTTCACATCGGGAGAGTGTCCCCGGTGGAGAGTCCGAGGAGCCAACGTCATGTTCGGTCGCCATGAAATCGGTCTCGCTCTCGACTCGCGGGAGTGCGTCGTGCTCTCGACTCGAAGGCGGGGTGAGATCGAAGAGACCCACTATCCGGCGCTCGCGCAGGTCCGTGAAGGCGAGATTCGGGCCGTGGGCCAGAAGGCTTACCGACTGGTGGGGAAATCCAGGGATGTCGTCTCGGTCTTTCCCGGCCGCCTGGAGGACCCCAGGATTCTGGGCGGCTATCTCCAGCGGGTCGTACCTCGGGGCACGTTCCTGCGGCAGCGGCTCTGGGCCAGCGCGCCCACCGGCTCGGGGATGCAGACGCTCTTCAATCTCCGTCACTGCTTCGAAGGGAGCATCCGGCCCCGGGAGACGGTTCTCGTTCCCGAGATCCTGGCGGCAGCGGTGGGCTGCGGCTTTCCGGTACTGCGGGCGGAAGAGGACTCCCATCGTGCGAGGATGGTGGTTCACATCGGCGCCGATCGCATATCGGGAGGGGTCTTCGTCGACGGCGGTCTCGCCGGACTGGTGGTCAAGGAAGGCGGCTGGGACCATCTCGTCCGTGAAGTGCAGGAGAACCTCCAGTTCCGCCTCGGCGCGATCCTCGGGCTCACGACCTACTTCAAGGTCGTGCGATCGCTCTCCCGTACCTACTTTGATCGAGCGACAAAGCATTCGGGCGGGGTGAAAGCCGCCATGGCCGCGACGGGCGAGGCGAGCTCGGGGCTCGCTCTTCCCGAGCAAGACGCTCTCTCCGAGCTCGGCCCGGAGCCCACCACACCTCCCAACCTGCGGGCATTCAACGAGCGCGGGCTCATCGAGTACTTCGTGGAGGACGAGAATCGTCAGCCGGGCGATCGACCTCCAACTGCGGAACCTCCTCTTCAATCTGGAGAAGGTCGTCTTCGGGTGCTTCGCCCGCCTCCGAAACGACGGGCGCGGGGAGATCGCGAGCGACCTGTTCTCCGACCGGGTGATGGTCTGCGGCGACGTCTTCTTCGACGCGGGACAGCTCTCGCAGCACTTCGTGCGTCTCTCACGATTCCGATTCGAGACCACCAACGGCAACGCGGTGGCGAGAGGCCTCAGGCGCATTCTCGCCGCCACGGGTCCCTGGAAGGCTGGATACCGCGAGCTCAGCCGGGCCATTCACGACGAGAGTCGTCTTCTGGCCAGCGCGGTTTGATTCCGCCTCCCTGGGTTTCGATATGATATAGTCCTTTGGGCTCCTATCCGAAACTTCGTATTTTTACGCGGGTCAGGACATGACGATATCTGCTGAATTCGTGGGAGAGAGTGTCTCCCTCGGAGATCGAAGCCTCAATGAGCAGGTCTTTCGACTCTACGAGAACGCCCCCATCGGCTTCGCTGCGACCCTCGTCAACTCTTCCATCCTCGTCGGAATTCTTCGCAACGAGATAGATACCGACGTCCTCGCGCTCTGGTGGTCCAGCCTCGTGGTCCTCACTGTGGCTCGTACCATCCAGTTCGAATGGTTCCGCCGGGTGGCCGCGAAACGGGAGCTCGACGCCGAGCGCTGGACGGGTTCGTTCGTCGCGGGAATATTCGCCGCCGGGCTCATCTGGGGCTCAGCCGGCATCTGGCTCCTTCCCGCCTCCGTCCCCCATCAAACCTTCGTCGCCTTCGTGTTGGGCGGCATGGTGGCGGGGGCGGCGGCGACCTTCTCGGTGAGGATGGACGCCTTTCTCGCCTTTGCCATCCCGGCGCTCTTGCCCGCCGCCATTCATCTCTGTCTGTTCGGGGACGAGCTCAGGGTGGCGATGGGGGCCATGATGTTTCTGTTCGGGCTTCTCCTGACATGGACGGCCCATCGGGTGAACCGGCTGATCTCGCGAACGCTCGAGCTCGATGGAGAGATCGAATCCGTCCGCGCCTCCGCGTTCGATGAAACGGGCGAGCTCGCCGGCCGCCTGCGCGAGTCGGAGCAGGCGAGGATCGAGGTCGAGCGGAAGCTCGGCGACCGTGGAGATGACGTTGCGGAGCGGCTTCGTCAGTGCGTTTCCGACATGACCGACACCTTCGTGACCCTCCTGGAGAAGAGCGAAGGCCGGCTCGAAACGCACTGGCTGAGGAGGGTCGAGCAGGCCCGACTGGAGGCGTCGGTCGATTTCGCCCAGGGAGTCGCCTATCGCATGTACGAGGCGTTACGAAGCGTCTCCGACCAGCTGCGGCTACTCGTCGTGTGGCCCTCCTCGAACGGAGGGCGTCTTGCACCGGAGAGTCTTCAGCCCGCGGAGGCCGCGATCGAGGCGGCGGAGGAGCTCGTCGACGACCTGATGCTCTACGCGAGCCACGACGTCGAAGACGCGTGCCCGGTCGACGTCAGCGCTCTCCTCGGCTCGGTGGTGGAGCAGTGGAAGCGCACGATCTCCGACGACGTTCTCATCTGGTCGGGCGCGAGCGAGTCACCGTCGCTCGTTCGAGGAAGCGCCCGGGCCCTCCGTTGGACGATTCACCAGCTGATCGCCAACGCCTGCGAGGCGGTGGGCCAGAGGGGTGGAACCGTCGAGGTACGCGTCCGCACCATAGCCGGCGACGAGGTTCCCGGAAGCGCGAACGCCGTGGGGCAGGATGCGCTCCCGGCCGGGCCGGTAGCTCTCATCGAAATCGTGGACGACGGCGATGGTATGTCGCAACAGACCGTCGAGTGCATGTTCGTTCCGTTCTTCAGCACCAGGTCACGAGGCCGTGGTCTCGGTATGGCAATCGTCGCCTCGGTCGTGCGCCGTCACGGCGGCCGAATTCTCGTGGACAGCTATCCCCTGCGGGGTACGAGGGTGCGTGTCTTCCTTCCCGCCACCGAGGCGCCGCTCGCCCCTCACGTCCATTAGGCATTCGAGCGCCGAGCAAGCGAGCGGATCGAGAAGGCCTGGTTTCAGCGCCCGGGCTCTTCCGCGCTGACGAGCTCCCGGTTGAAGTCGTTCACCACGCCGTTCTGCTGCAGCAGGTAGAAGCCCTCCACGAGGAAGGCGACGATGGTGTACGCGAGAGCGAGATAGCCGAGCCCCCCGTGGATCCAGCCCGGGATGACCCGGGTGTGCGCTCCGCCTCCCAGGATGAAGGTCGCCATGAGGAGTCCCATTCCGCCGAACGCCCAGGGGAAGACCCGCCCTTTGATGCGGCGGCTCTCCACCAGCCGATCCTGGCCGCGTCCGTACTCCTGTACGGCGCGCTTCAGATTGGCTCCCATCCCCACGAAGTAGAAATAGGTCATGGTGTGGGTGAAGACCGCGAGCGAGGCGGCGCCCAGGGCGTAGAGAAAGTGATGGCCGAAAGCCCCTCCCCCGTCCGGGATATGGATACCGTAAAATACAGTTATCCCCACGGCAACGATGGAGAGAAGATGAAGTGTGAGAAGACCAATGGTCATGAGCGACATCATTATAGAACGAAGCTCGCTCTAGGGCTCCTGGTCTCGCTCGGACTCGCGGGGTTCGCGTCCTCGACGGCCGGTTGGGCAGCGGACGGGATTCGCGTCGAGGTACCTTCGACCCCGGCTCCTTTCCAGAGTCAGACTCCGATGGCGGCGTTCGAGGGGAACGTGTTCGTGGCCTGGACCGATTCCCAGAGTCAGGGCCCCCCTCGAGTGCGGCTCGCCCGACTCGTCCCGGAATGAACGCTCCTTCCGCGCTCTTGAATCATGTCGAAGAAGAAGAAATCCAAGAAAGCTGCGAAACGAGCGCCGGAGGCGCGGAAGGAAGGCCCGTCGCGATCGGAAGTTTCCCAGGCGGCCGGCATCAACCGCCTCGGTGTCTCGGTCGCGGTGGTGCTGCTCGTCGGCCTCGCCGTGGCCGTCGCCATCCTGGGGAAGAGGCCGCCCGCGCCGGCGGGCGACGGCGCGGCTGAAGGGGTCCGGAACGGCGAGCCGGACGACGGCTCATCGAAAAAGCGAGACATCCCCATCTCCGCCACGGACTACGCTCGGGGTCCCGTGGATGCGCCCGTGACCGTCGTCGAGTTCAGTGACTTTCAATGTCCTTTCTGCAAGAAGGCGCGCGCCACCCTTTCGGAGCTCGTGAAGCTCTATCCCGACCAGGTACGGCTCGTGTTCAAGAATTTTCCCCTGGACTCGTCCTGCAACCCTTACATCCGCGCGCAGCTCCATCCCCTCGGCTGTCGCGCCGCGCGCATGGCGCGCTGCGCGGGACGGCAGGGACGCTTCTGGGAGGTCCATGACGCGATATTCGAGCTGCCCGAGTTGTCCCCGGACGCCCTCGACGGGCTTGCCGCATCTCTCGGTCTCGACGAGAGCGAGCTCGCCTCGTGTATGGCCGACGAGGAGCCGGCCTCGCGTATCCGCGCCGACATCGACGAAGGAAGGAAGCTCGGTGTCATGGGGACCCCCACCCTCTACGTGAACGGGCGCGAGACGCCGAACTTCAGCATCGGGAATCTGAAATTCATCGTGGAGAAAGCCGTTTCGGCGAACGGGGTGAAGTCGCCATGAAAGCCTCTCGTTCTCTTTCCGGAGCTCGCCACCCATCGATAACCCGGTGAAGTCCCTTTTCGACGCGGTACGAGAGCTCGCGCCTCCGGAAGCCTGGTCGAAAGGAGTAACCCTCGCCCGCGCGGGCGCCGTTTCCATCGAGTCCCGGGACGAAGAGGAAGTCGCTCTCCGGGTGCTCGTTCCCGGCTCGGTCCTCAGCCCTCGGGTCGGTCTCTTCCCCGGGGACGGTGACTGGGAGTGCGACTGTGGAAGCCCGCTCGACGCGTGCGAGCACGTGGCAGCGGCCGTCATCGCCCTGCGGCAGGGAACGGAGACCCGAGCGGGCGCCGGCACCGGCACCGGCACCGGCACCGGCAGCGGCACCAGCACCGGCACCGGTTCCGGTTCCGGTTCCGGTTCCCGCACGAGCTCCGACCGAAGGCCGGTCGTCTATCGTTTCACCCGGTCGCGCGAGGGGCTCGTCTTCGAAAGGGGGGTTGTCGATGCGGAAGAATTCCGCGCCATCGAGGTGTCTCTCGAAGCCATTGCTTCCGGCCGGGTCTCCGGGCCGTCTTTCGAAGCTTCCCCGGAGGACGTGGAGATCGAACGGGCACTCCGAGGAAGCTACCGAGGCCCTCTGGAGCGCGAGGCCGTTCCCCGCGTCTTTCAGGCGCTCTCTCGATCGAAACGAATCACTCTCGACGGGAAGCCGATTGTCGTCTCGCCGGAGCCGGTGGTCCGTCCGGTGGCCGTCGAGGATGCGGCGGGCGGCGGCTTCGTTCTCCGGCTCGGCGAGCGTGGAGGCGTGAGCGAAACCTTCCGCAACGGGATCGCTCTCGTCGCGGACCGATTGAGACCGGAGGGGGAGCCGAGTCTGACCGGTCGCGAATGGGAAGAGCTCTCCCGGGGTCGAATCTACCGCTCCGAGCAGGTGGCCGAGCTCGTGGGGGAGGTCCTTCCCGCGTTGAAGAAACGCGCGCCCGTCGAGATCCGCACCGTGAGGCTTCCGGGATCGGTCCGGGAGAGGCCGCGTCTTTCGTTCTTCCTGAAGCGCGAGGGCGACGACGGGCTCTACGTTCTCCCTCGCGTCGTCTACGGAGATCCACCGCGTGCCCGTGTCGAAGGAGAGCGTCTCGTCTCTCTCGGCGGCGAGGTCCCGTTGCGCGATCTCGAAGGGGAGCGGGAGCTCGGACAACGCCTGGGGAGAGAGACGGGATTGACCCTCGGCCGCGGCGAAGAGCTCGAGACCGAGGCGGCGGTCGAGCTCATGGAAAAGCTCGACGGACTCGGAGGCGTCGTCGATGGATCGGCGCGCGGGGAGTTTCGACTCCACCTCACGCTGGAAGGACGGCTGTCCGTCGAAGGCGACGACTTCGCGATATCGTTCACAAGCGGCGCTCGCCGCGCGGACCCGAGGGCGGTCTTGCGGCGCTTTCGCGAAGGACGAAGCCTCGTTCCTTTGCTGGGAGGTGGCTTCGCGCCGCTGCCCGCCGATTTCCTCGAGCGCTACGCCGACGAGATTGAAGATCTCCTCGCCGCCCGAGAAGCGACGGGACGACTGCCGAAAGCGTCCCTTCCCGACCTCGCCCGGCTCGCCGAGGAGCTCGACGTACCTCCTCCTCCGGGCTTCCAGGAGCTGAAGTCTCTCCTCGAGGAAGACTTCTCGTCGCTGCCGGCGGCCCCCGTTGCCCCCGGGCTTCGAGAAAGGCTCCGCGACTATCAGAGAACGGGGGTCGACTGGCTCTACTTTCTCCGCCGTGCCGGACTCGGCGCGCTCCTTGCCGATGATATGGGTCTCGGAAAAACCATTCAGACCCTCGCCGTTCTCGGCGGGAAGTGCCTCGTCGTCGCGCCGACGAGCGTACTTTCGAACTGGATGGAGGAGGCCCGGAAGTTCCGTCCCGATCTGCGCGTAGCGCTCTATCACGGACGCGCACGCGCGCTCGATCCCGAGGCCGATGTGACCATCACCAGCCACGCGCTCCTGCGGCAGGACCAGGAGGCGCTCTCCGCCGTTTTCTGGGACGTGGTCGTGATGGACGAGGCCCAGGCCATACGCAATCCCGAGACCGAGCTCGCCCGCGCCGTCTATCGGCTCGACGCTCGGTTTCGAGTCAGCCTAACCGGAACTCCCATCGAGAACCGACTCGTCGACCTCTGGAGTCAGTTCCATTTCCTCAATCCCGGATTTCTCGGAGGGCTGAAGTCGTTCGAGGAGAGGTTCGTGCGTCCGGTCGAGCGCGGCGCGAAAGAGCCCCTCGATCGGCTGCGGGAGCGGATCCGCCCGTTCTTCTTGAGAAGGCTCAAGAGTGAAGTCGCTCCCGAGCTCCCTCCGCGCACGGAAACGACTCTCCGCGCCGAGCTCGGAGTCGACGAGCGCGAGATCTACGACGCCGTGCGACTCGCGGCTCGGAGAGACGTCGTCGAGAAGCTGAAGAAGGGCGGGTCGGTCCTGGAAGCGCTCGAGGCCCTCCTGCGCCTGCGGCAGGCTGCCTGCCACCCCTCGCTCCTGCCGGGCCATGACGCTCCCACGTCTGCCAAGACGGAGGTACTCCTCGATGCTCTCGAGACCACTGCGGCCGAGGGACACAAGTCGCTCGTCTTCTCGCAATGGACGTCGATGCTCGATCTGCTCGAGCCGAGGCTCGCGGAGCGCGGCTACGGCACCGTCCGGCTCGACGGCTCCACCCGCGATCGAGCCGCGGTGGTCGACCGTTTCCAGCATGATCCCGGCGTCTCGATCTTTCTCGTGTCGTTGAAGGCCGGCGGAACCGGACTGAATCTCACCGCCGCCGATCACGTCTTTCTCTTCGACCCATGGTGGAATCCCGCAGTGGAGCAACAGGCGTTCGACCGCGCTCATCGCATCGGTCAGGACAAGCCCGTCTTCGTCTACCGGCTCATCGCCGCCGACACGGTGGAGGAGCGCATCCTCGCGCTCCAGGACGAAAAACGTGCCCTCGCCGAGCTGGCGGCCGGCGCCCCCGCAGTTACCCTGACCCGGGACGACCTGCGGAGGCTTCTGGACTAGAATCCAGCAGGGCAGGGAGCGAGTCATTCGCGCCCTGTGCGAGCGAACCATGAGTCAGTGAGGCCAAGAATGAAGCTTCCGAGCCAGAGACATCTCTTCGACATTCCCGACGACATCGCCTACCTCAACTGCGGGTACATGTCGCCGCTGATGAACCGGGTCCGCGACGCCGCCGTCGAGGGGCTCACGCGGAAATGCCATCCGTGGGAGATTTCGCCTCCGGATTTTTTCTCGGGCTCCGACCGGCTGCGCGCGGCCTTCGCCGATCTCGTTCACGCGAAGCCCCGAGACATCGCCATCGTCCCCGCGGCGAGCTACGGGGTCTCGGTCGCGGCTCGGAACCTGCCGCTCGCTTCCGGTGAGTCGATTCTCGTCGTCGAGGATCAGTTTCCCTCGAACGTCTACCCCTGGCGGGAGCGCGCCCGCGAGGCGGGCGCGAGGCTTGCGACCGTTGCCCGACCGGCGGACGGGGACTGGACCGAGGCGGTTCTCAACGCCGTCGACGAACGAACCCGAATCGTCGCCCTGCCGCACTGCCACTGGACGGACGGAGGGCTCTTCGATCTCGAGCGCATCTCGAGAGTTTGCCGAAGGTTGGGAATCGCTTTGTCGCTCGACGTGACCCAATCCCTGGGCGCCTTTCCCCTCGACGTTCGCCGGGTGCAGCCCGACTTCATGACCGCGGCCACGTACAAATGGCTCATGGGGCCTTACTCCCTCGGGCTCCTCTATGTCTCCGAGCGGTGGCAAGAGGAAGGAAAGCCCATCGAGCACAACTGGATTCACCGCAAGGACGCGGAGAACTTCTCAGGCCTCGTCCAGTATCAGGACGATTTCGCGCCGGGAGCGGTCCGTTTCGACGTCGGCGAGCGCTCCAACTTCGCTCTCGTTCCCGCCGCGGAAGCGGGCATACGACAGATCCTCGAATGGGGTGTAGAGAACATCGCCGAGACGGTGGGGGCGATGACCGAGACCATCGCCGAGCGCGCGCGCGCCCTCGGGCTCGAATCCCTTCCCCGGGATCGGAGGGCCGCTCACTATCTGGGGTTGAAGCTGGGAGAAAAGGCGCCCCGCGATCTTCCCGCGCTTCTCTCGAAGCAGAAGGTCTACGTGAGCGTTCGAGGAACCTCCATTCGCGTGACGCCTCACGTCTACAACGACGAGCACGACATCGAACGTTTTCTCGCGGCCCTCAAACGAGCTCTGAGCTGAATTTGCCTTCGAAGAAAGCCCCGTCCTATCATTCGGCCTTCCGATGAAAGCCTACCTCGACGCGGTCCGCGAAGTGCTCGAGACGGGGACCCGCAAGGAGAACCGCACCGGGGTCGACACCCTCTCCACCTTCAACATCAACTACGAGATCGACCTCGACGAGGGGTTCCCGCTGCTCACCACCAAGGAGATCTCGTGGAAGAACATCGTCGTCGAGAACCTCTGGTTCCTCTCCGGCGTACACGCACATCGGGCTTCTGCGCAAGCACGGGTGCAAGTTCTGGGATCCCTGGGCGGACGCCGACGGCACCGTGCCGAGCGCCTACGGCAACTTCTGGCGCCACTTCCCGGTGCACGACGGGCCGGGGGGCCGGCGTTCAACGACCAGGTCGCGCTGGGTCCTCGACGAGCTCGGGCGCAACCCGATGTCGCGGCGCCTGGTGATCACCGCCTGGGCGCCGGGCAACGCTCAGCAGAGCGCGCTGCCGCCGTGCCACTGCCTGTGGATCTTGAACGTCCAGAACGGCGCCGACGGCGAGCCGCGCCTCAACCTGCACCTGACCCAGCGAAGCTGCGACGTCGCCCTTGGCGTGCCCTACAACATCGCCGGCTACAGCCTCCTCCTCGCAGCTGTTCTCGCACTTCACCGGCATGCGGCCGGGCGATCTTCGCCCACACCCTGATCGACGCGCACATCTACACCGCCAAGCCCGACGGCTCGATGGCGGAGTACGATCACGTACCCGGTCTCGGGAGCAGCTCGAGCGCGAGCCGCGGCCACTGCCGCGACTCGGGATATCTTCCGAGCCGCCGCGCCGCCTCGACGACATCGAAGCATCTCTCCGAGGACACCGAGACCGATCCTCGATCACTTTCGGCTCGAGGGCTACGACCCCTATCCCGCGATCCCCTTCAAGGTCGCGATATGAGCGTCGGCCTCATCGTGGCCGTCTCTCCCGAGGGGGTCATCGGCGTCGATGGCAACGCTTCCCTGGCACTACTCGGCGGATCACAGGCGCTTCAAGCGACTCACCCTGGGAACGACGGTGATCATGGGGCGTCTCACGTGGGAGTCGCTCCCGAAGCGGCCTCTCGTCGGCAGACGCAACATCGTGATCACGAGCCGGAACCTCGAGGGCGTCGAGTGCTTCCCGACGATTCGCGAGGCGCTCGCGTCCTCGGAGGGCGACGTCTGGTTCATCGGCGGCGCGCGCATCTACGAGGAAGCGATGCGTCATGCTGACTTCCTCGACGTGACCCTCGTTCCCGACGCCATCGACGAGCCTGGCGCGATCTACTTTCCCGAGATTGACGAGACCGTCTGGGAGCCGGGCCCTCTCGAGGTCGACTCTGAAGATCCTCGTTTGCACCGACGCATCTATCGCCGTAGAAGAAGAAACAGAATGGAGGAGACGTTGAGCCCAAGTGAATCGCCGAGACACCAGCCCGTGACCGCTCCCGCGCTTCCCAAGGCGCTGGGCCCCTATTCGCCGGGAGTGCAGCTGGGAGAGCTGATTTTCGTATCGGGCCAGGGCGCGGTCGATCCGAAGACGGGAAGGCTCGCGGGCGAGGACGTGGAGTCACAAACCCAGCAGGTCTTCGAGAATATCCGGGCGATCCTCGAAGCCGCGGGCTCGGGGCTCCACAAGATTGTTCGATGCGGAGTCTTCCTCGCCGACATGCGGGACTTTTCCAAAATGAACGCCGTCTACGAGCGAATGCTCGCCGGCAATCGACCCGCACGCACCACGGTGCAAGCCGGGGCACTCCCCATGGCAGGACTCCTCGTCGAGATTGACGCCATCGCCTATCGTTGAGCGCGACGGGTCCCGGAGGGTCACCCCAGGCCGAACTTCTTCAAGTAATAGCTCATCGCGCGCTGGCTGATGCCCATGAGCGCGGCGGCGAGCTTCTTCACGCCCTTCGCTCTCTCGAGGGCGAGGCGGACGGTCTCACGCTCCACCCAGTCCACGTTGTGACGGAGGTCGAGAGAGGGCAGTCCATCCCGCCTGGTGGCACCGACGGACGGGAGGGAGATTTCCGCGAGGCCGAGAACCGGCGGGCGGGAGAGCACCACCGCGCGCTCGATGCAGTTCTCCAGCTCGCGCACGTTCCCGGGCCATTCGTAGACCGAGAGTGCCTCGAGGGCTTCGTCGGTCACGCGCTCGACCGGAGCTTTCCCGCTCGCGCTGATGTTTGTCGATGAAGTGCGTCGACGAGGGCGGGGATGTCCTCGCGGCCGCTCCCGGAGCGGGGGCAGCTCGATCGGGATCACGCTCAGCCGGTAGTAGAGATCCTCCTGGAAAGCGCCGGCGGCCACCATCTGTCCGCAGGTCGCGGTTGGTGGCGGCGATGACCCGCACGTCGACCTTCTCCGTGCGCTCCGAGCCCAGCGGCTCGAACTCCCGTTCCTGCAGCACGCGCAGGAGCTTCGCCTGGAGCGCCGGGCTCATCGTCCCGATCTCGTCGAGGAAGATCGTCCCGCCGTCGGCGAGCGCGAACTTGCCCTTCTTGTTCGACGTGGCGCCGGTGAAGGCGCCCCGCACGTGGCCGAAGAGCTCGGACTCGAGGAGGGTCTCGGGGATGGCGGCGCAGTTGACCTTGATGAGCGGCATCTCCCGCTGGGCGCTCCGGTCGTGGATGGCGCGCGCGGCGAGCTCCTTGCCGGTGCCCGTCTCCCCGGTGATGAGCACCGTGCTCTTCGACTGCGCCACCTGTTCCAGCTTCTCGATCACCTCCTGAATGGCGCGGCTGCGGCCGACGATTCCGTAGTGGTCGAACTCGCTCTTCCGCTCGCTCAGCAGGTACGCGGTGCTCGCTGCGAAGCCGCTGGTGCTCGAGGGCGCCGTCGCGACCACCACCAGGAGCTCGTCGACCTCGAACGGCTTCTGAAGATAGTCGAAGGCGCCGAGCTTCATCGCCTCGATCGCGCTCTCGACGGTCGCGTGCGCGGTCATCATCAGGATCTGCGGGTCGCTCGCTCTCGGGCGCGGACGCGGCGAGCTCGCGAATGAGCTCCAGCCCGGACATTTCCGGCATGCGGTTGTCGACGACGAGCAGGTCGAAGCTCTCGCTCCGCCAGCAGCGTCTCGTGCCTCGGCCGGGCTCGAGCTCACCGAGACGTCGTGGCCCTCGTCGCGGAGGGCACGGCCAAGCGTTTTGAGAAGACGCTCCTCGTCGTCCACCAGCAGGATGCGACCCCGATGCCGTCATCGGCGCGCCCCCGACTCCTCCCGGAAAGAGCTCGATCCGGATTTCTCGCTTCCCTCGGAAGGTCTGCTCCGGGCGCCGACGGTACCACCGAGCGACTCGATGATGTTCTTGGTGATGGCGAGCCCGAGTCCCGTGCCCGTGCGCTTGCCCGTGTAGTACGGCTCGAAGATCTTGGGAAGGTCGTCGGGCGCGATTCCGATGCCGTGGTCGCGCACGACGATGGTGACTCGTCCGTCAGCTCCGCGCGACGTTTCGAGCTCGATTCGGAGGCGGACCGCCATTACCCTGGCTTCCGTTCCTGGCCGTCACCGCGTCCTTCGCGTTGGTGATGACGTTCACCAGGGCCCGCAGGAGTCGTTCGGCGTCGGTCGCGAGCTCGGGTAGATCGCTTTCCAGGCGCATCTCGACCACGGGGCCGTTCTCGTCGACGGCGACGGCGGCGACCGCGCTCCGGCAGACTCCGTTCACGTCGGTGGGCTGGACGTCGAGAACGATGGGCCGGGCAAAGTCGAGGACGTCCCCGACGATTCGGTTGAGTCGGGCCACTTCGTGGTCGATGTCGTCGGCCGCGTCAGCGACTTCCGCGGGGGAGAGCTTTTTCCGCCGCAGTCCTTGAACCGAGGCCTTGATGATCATGAGAGGATTCCGGATCTCGTGGGCGATGACGGTCGACATCCGTCCGAGCGCCGAGAGCCGCTCTTTCGATGCGGCCTCGCGCTGGAACCGGGCGATGGACTCCGTGAGCCGGTTGAAGGCCCGGGCGAGTACGGTGGCGTCCTCGTCGACGAGGGGCCCGGGGAGATCGATCTTGCGGGCCAGATCGCCGGTCGTGGTGATCTCGCGCATGGTATCGGTGATGGCGGCGAGCGGCCGGGTCACCGTTCGGGCCACGGCGTAGCTCAGCACCGTCGCGAGGAGAATTCCGAAGAGCGCGGAGATGACTAGGCCGTCGCGGAAGGTTCGAAGAAAGGCGAGCCGTTCCGTCCGGGATCGCACGAGGACGGCGAGGACGCCCTTGGCCCCGGGAATCTCGAGGGAGCGCCGCACCGTTACATAGTCGTCGTCTCGGACTTTCACGCTGTCGTCGACGTTCGAAACGAGCGCCGCGATCTCGGACGGGCCGAACGACAGAGTCGAGGCAACGGGCCGGTCGAGGGCAACGAGGATTACGTCGCTCTGGGTGAGCGTCGCGAGCTCCTGTGCTAGCGCGTCGTCGAGAAACAAGCCCACGCTCAGCGTTCCCAGCACTTCGGGTGGCGCGGGTCCAATCACGATCGGCAGAGTCGCGATCCGGAGGACTCCTTTGCGAGTCTCCGCGAGATAGCTCGACGCCGCCCCGCCTCGCGCACGGTCGATAGCTTCGCCGGTCACCACCTTCTCGCGGGAGCCGACCGAGGCGAGGACCTTCCCCGCTTCATCGGTGACGACGAAAACACCCACGCCTAGGCTCTTCTGGTAGTCGCGGGCGATCGGGTCCACCGTCGGTCCGTCACCGGTCGCGACTGCAGCTTTGAGCTTGGGGAGATCGGCGACGAGCCCGGCGAGAACGGCCAGCGTCTGCTGGCGCTGGCGCTGAACCGTCTCCAGGAGGTCGGCCGCTTGCCGGAGGTCTCGCCGCAACCCCCCCTCGGCTTCCCTCGTCACCCGCGCGGTGACGAACTGTGTCCCCACGGCGATCGAGACGACGGCCCCGAAGGCGGACGCGAGGAACACGCGGTTCTTGAGCGAAGACAGAGCGTTCATCGTTTTCGATCCCGAGATCCCCGGTTCATCGGTTCCTCAGTTCATCACGGCTCGACGACGAAATCGAGCTCCACCGTTCTTCCCGGCGGCACCGTCACCCCTCGTCGAACGCGGTCTTCCCCATCGGTCCAGACGAGGACCTGGTAGTCCCCCGGCGGCACGGACTGGATTCGGTATCGGCCGTCGGCGTCGGTCGCGGCGAAATAGCGATGAGAGAAAACGAGAATGAACGCGCTCATGTGGGAATGGATTTCGCAGAAGACGCGGACGACGCCGGGCCGATCGAACCGCAACGTCTTGGAATGTCCCTGAGGGTAGCGGCCGAGATCGAAGCGCTCGGTCTTCGAGAGCGAGAAGACGTTGTGGTAGAAGGGATCGTGGTTGGGGAACTCGACCGTCGTTCCCTTGACGATCGGAAGCACATAGGGAACGAAGGTCTCCTTCCTCTGATCCAGCACGGCCCGGCCCGGGGGCCGATCCTCGAATGCCCCTTGAGGGGCGGTCTCGAGGTAGACGACGCTCTGCCGCCGGTCGGGAGCCCCTCTTTCGGTGGGCGCACCGATTCTCGCGAACCGACGGCCGTGCGCGCGGTGGGCTCAGCGGAAGGCGAACGTCGACCCGGCCGGTGATGGTACCGGGAGCCGCATCGGCGCATTCGGCCGCCGGCGAAACGGCGAAGCCGAGAATGGAGAACACGATCGAGACGCCCATCCGTCGCATGGGTCAAAACCAGAACAAGAGCTGCACCGCGGGAATGACGCGAGTCCGGATTTCTCCGCCGGCCCGATCGTTGTACTGGAGGGCGAACTTCGCGAGGAGGTACCGTTTCAGCTCGTAGCCTACGCCCGCCTCTACCCGGGTCACGGGGAAGTCCCACGTCAGGAGGCCTTCGGGCGTGTCGATGCTCTCGAATCGCGATCCGGTGAGACGTCCGGCTACCCAGAATCCGGGAAGCACCTTGTACCGGCCCTCGACCACCCATCCCAGGGCGGATAGCGCTCCGGTCGACAACGTAGGTACGTCCCAACCGGTCCAGATGACTTCGCCTCTCACGAGCCATGCGCCGCGCGAGATCTCGGCGTCGAGACCGAATGCGCTCTGATGAGAGGCCGACAGTGCCGCGCTCGTCCCTTCGGGAAGGGCGGCCTTGACGACGTCGGAGACGTAGTCGCCGCGCGAGGCGGAGAAACCCAGCTCCGTACCGAACAGTGGACGCAAGCCGAGGCGCGCCGCGATTCGTTTTCCCGCATTGTCGTCGCGAACCCGCGGGCTGGAGAGCGTTCCCTGGGTCACGGCGACAGCGAGCGCGACCGGGTCGCGCCCGAGACGCACCTCGACGCCCGTATCCCACCTCAAAGGGTCGATTTGCGCGAGGCCTTGACGGGGCGTCGTGTCTCCCAACGGATAACGCACGTAGGAGCCGTAGCCCCGGTAGCGGAGGAGCTGGTCGAGCGTCGAAGGGGCGGAGTCGGGCCGCAAGATCGTGGGGTATTGATAAGGAAGCGGATAGCCGATGAGAGGATTGTCGTACTCGTAGCGGCGCCGCGCGAACTTGCCGAAGACCGGCGGAATGCGTCCCGCCTGGATATCGA
The DNA here is from genome assembly GCA_963815675.1 of uncultured Acidobacteriota bacterium. Classification (GTDB taxonomy): domain Bacteria; phylum Acidobacteriota; class Vicinamibacteria; order Marinacidobacterales; family SMYC01; genus CAWFHP01. The sequence continues at coordinate 712,124 of CAWFHP010000004.1, forward strand.
CCTCCCGCGACTTCCAGGGATGGAATCGCAGGTAGAGGGCGTAGGGGCGGGGCGCGTCGAGGTTGTCGGAGCGAATCTCGGTCAGAAACGAGAGCGACTCCGCCGCTCGAAACTCCAGCGCGAAGTTGAGGCGGAAAAGCCGAAGCCCATCCCTCCCGTAGTCGGTCACGTTGAAATAGCCCGGATCGGTGGGGGCATAGTTTGCCGAGACCTCCCCTCCATAGAGGAGTCGGCTCCCGACGAACGAGGAACTCTTCTCGTCGCCCGCCTCCCCATCGTTCTGGGCTCGGGCTGGACCGGTCGCGGCGAGAAAACACAGCAGCGGCAAGAACGTCCGGGCCGGACCGCCGCGATTCCAAGACATCGTTCCGAGTATAGCTTCCAGGAGACAGCACCATCTTGCGCGCCCGGGGCTCCCCATCCTGTTAGCCAGCTCACATCGTCGGGATGATGAACTGAAGGCAAGTCAACGAATTCGATAGGTGACGAGGAACCTCGCGTTCAGGAGCCCGTCGTTGACCGACGAGCTGCTCGGCGGCCGCACGACCGAGAGCCACGAGTAGAACATCTCGCCCGTGACCCGCCACTTCTCGTTCGCGACGTAGGTGAGACCTCCCGTGAGCGACACCGTTCCGCCGTGGGTGGTCTCGAGCGTCCGGTCGACGATTCCCGCGTACGCGGCATCGACGTGGAACTTCAAGTCGAGGTAGTTGAGCGAGACGCCGAAGTAGGGACGGAACGGGCTTTCGGAGACGTAGCCTCCCGTCAGCTCCAGACCCGCGAGCCTTTGGTCGAGCTGGTCGTTCGAGGGACTCTCACAATGGAAGGGATTGGGTCCGTTCGCGATCTCGTCGGCGCTGCAAGTGATGTCGCCGGTGATCGTTCCCAGCTGGCCGAATCCGCGCACGCCGACGCGGAAGCTCTCCGAGACCTGGAACGGCCGACCGATGGCGGCGGCAAACAAGTTCGGCTTGGTACCGCCGACGTCGATCGGCGGCAGGTAGGCGAGAAGAAGAGAGTAATTTTCCGACAACCCGACGCTGCCGCGAATTCGGCCGAAGAAGTGCGTCCGGTTCAAATCCTCGACCTTGGTCCCTTCGAACCCCACTCGTTGCTGATCCTCCGTGAGCTGGGGAACGTAGCTCGCTTCGAAGCCGACGTCGATCGCCCCCGCTCCCATGCGGTCGGGAACTCCCATCCCGGTGAGAAGAGCGAGCGACGCGTAGTACTTCATCGCCCATGACTCCGTGCGATCGAAGGCGAGCTCCTCCGTGCTCTCGAAGACCTGAGCCCGGGCGAGCTCGGCGCGGAGTGAGAAGCAAAAGGAGCATGCGAGCACGAGAGTCGTGAATGTGCGTGTCATCGTCGAGGGTCCCCTCTGAGAAAGTGAGAAAGCACTGTTCGGATTCTAGAGATGCGAGCTCCTCCGACCTGTGAAGCCGCTAACAGGAAGAACGCCGCGACGCGGGAAACGGAGGGGCGAATCGGCGCGGCTGGCTCGCTCGACGCAGGGATCGCCGCGCCGCCGCCGCTTCCGGGGGCGGTATTTACGATCTTCGACCCACTCTCCAAATCGACGTAAGTCATCCGACGTTCGGAACCGAAGTCTGGTTCGCAACCTCCTGTTTCGCGGGGACTTCCGCGCGGTCGCCCGTCTGGCATCATCATTGCTATTGAGGAAGACCGGAAGCTCGAAGAAAGGATCTCCATGCTGGGAAACGCCGTCCTTACGATCCCGACGGACCGGTGCACGCCATCGGACCTGTCGGAAGAGATTCGCTCCGCCCTCGCTTCGCTCGGGGTAACCGGCCGCCGGACACGTCTGTCGAAAGGCAGCATGGTGCCGTTTCAGCAAGGGGCGCATTCCGGTCTCCACCTCCTGCTCGACGGGAGAATGAAGGCGCTTCGCTTCTCCGAGGAAGGCCGGGTGATCATTCTCGAGCTCCTCGACTCGGGCGACGTCTTCGGAGAGATGTCTCTCGTCGCGGTCGACGACGACGGCGGCGAGGCCACCTATGCCGAAGCGCTCGAGGAGGTCGAGATCGAGACCATTCCCAGGTTCGTCATGGACCGCGCGCTTCGTGGACGTCCTGCCCTCGCGCTCTCGATCGCGCGGCTCATGGCCGGTCGAAGAAGCCGTCTGGAGCGGAGGCTCGAGACCTACTTCTTCTGGAAAGTGCCCGCCCGCCTCGCGCACCTCCTGCTGGAGCTCGCCGAACGGTTCGGCAAGCCCGGGGCGGAGGGAACCGAGCTCGACATTCCTCTCAGCCAGCAGGACCTCGGCAACTTCATCGGCGCGAGCCGCGAGATCGTGAGCTTGACTCTGTCCGAGCTTCGCCGGCGGGGCGCGATCTCGTCGGTCGGACGCCGAATGGCGGTGAACGAGTCGCGCCTCCGCCACGAGCTCCGGGCGGCGTGTTGAGAGTTACCGGGCTGATTTCTTCGTTCAAAGCCCCGGGAGCGCGTTCCAGTTGAGGATCCCGTTCCAGAGCAGACGATAATCCGAGTGATTCAAGTCCCGGTGCATCGGGTTGAAGTTGTAGACGAGGGCGTGGCCGGCGCCGACGGGCGCGTCCAGGATCGCGGGGTGGCCGGCGAGCTTGTCGAGACCGCGCGCGCCTCCGCTCACGAGCGTCCCGCGCCACTCCAATACGACCGGCCTTGGATCGACGGGACCGTTGAGGCAGGAGGTGCAGTACGACATCGTGAGCCAGCGCCGGGGCACGTCGTAGACGGTGTAGTTGGAACGGAAGACCGACGGGTCCGCTGAATAGCCATAGGCGATCGGATGGCGGGGCCGCAAGAAGTGGGCGCCGAGCTCCGCACCCGGAGTCGAGATTCCGGTCGCGTTCGAGGGGTGCACGTTCCGCACGATTCCCGTCTGCAGGACGAGGTCGGAGCCCGTCCCCAGGGTCGCGAGGACGCCGCCGTCCTTCAGGAAACGCTCCAGATTCGCGAGGCCTTCGAAGCCGATGCCTCCGGTGATGTCGTGGGAGGAGATGGGCTTTCCCAGACTGGGATACTCCGGCGTCGCCTCGAAGGGCATGGGGCCATCCTTCGCCTCGATTCCGTGAATCTGTCCCTGCAGATCGAGGAGAACCGTACCGTAGACGATGACGTCCACTTTGCCCTTCAAGTCTCCGGCTCGGATCTCCTCGTCGCGTAAGTAGGTGTACGGGATCTCTTCCTGGTCGAGGGTGTATCGAATCCAGCCGATGGAGTCGGTGTCGGCCCACGGCACCCACACTCCGAGGCGGGGCGTAGGAGCATCGTGGCGCTTCACCTCGGGAGCGCGAGCGACGCTTCGAAAATCGAGGGCGAGCTCGTCCGCGACCGGTCCAACCGCGGCCTCCAGCCCGTCCGCGGGAGGGAGGATCCAGGAGCCCGCCGGGTAGGCGTTCCCGTCGGCCTCGAAGCCTTCTTCCGCGATCTCCACCTTGAATTTCGAAAGGCGGTAGCGCGCGGCGAGAAGAGCCTCCTGTCCGCGGTCGGCGACGAGATAAACGGGTCCAGAGCCGGAGACGCTTCCTGACGCGTGCACGTCGCCCGCGAGCGGATCGAGGGCTACGTTGCGGATCGCTCCGTCGTCGACGCGAGCGACGTCGACGCCGTAGTGCACGGGGAGAGCCCAGGAGACGTCGTCGTAGGGCTCGTGCTCCGCGTCCTTCGGAAACTCCTGGGGTGTGAGGAGGTCCACCGCATAGTTGCGGTAAGGCTGATCGAGCCTGACGACGTACGTTCCCGCGGGAAAGCTGCCTTCGGCGACGCCGAAGGGCTCTCTCGCTCGACCGACCTCGATGTGTTGGGTGAGCAGTCGATCGACCATTTGCGCCACGCGCCGCCGGTCGGCCTGATCCTCCCGGATGGCGAAGGCATAGGGGTTTCCCGCGACTCCTTTCTGCCACGAGTTGTATCCCTTCTGGTAGAAATTGCGGAGCAGCCTCTCCGCCTCGTGCGCGGAGTAGTCGAGAATGGACAGACAGCGCGGTCTCGGAGTAGTTCAGTCCGTCGCGGTGGGACCAGACGAGCGTCTCGGGAGGAGGCCAGGGTCGATACCACTCGCGCGTCGTCGTGCGGGAATTGATGGTGCGCTTGACCGTTTCCGCGGTGGCGTTTCCGAACGTCTCGTAGCCCCTCCCGATGGAGTTGTGGTTCATCGCCACCGAGTCGAGGTAGTGGTGGCCGAAGCCCTCTCCGAAGTTCCACGTCCACACCCCGGGCATCCCCTGGGCCGACATCGTGCTCATCTCGTGGAAGCTCATCTCCAGAAACTCGCTGAGCACGATGGGATCGAGGTGCGGGTTGTAGGGGCCGGTTCCGTTCCACGTCATGAGAAGGGGAATCGCCTCGTGGAGGTCGTGGACCACCGTCGGGTGGTAGTCGAAGAACATGTGGTGAACGGCGCGGCTCAGCGCTTCGGTTTGTTGATGGGTGTCGCGATTGGCGTCCACGAAGACGTATTTCCCCCAGTAGGGCGGGGATTGGCGCGGCAAAGAATCATAGTCGGTCTTCCCTTTGAGATAGCGCTCGAACCAGTCGACCATCTTGTCGCGCCCGTCGGGGTTCGAGACGGGGTTGATCAACACGACGAGCTTCTCGCGCATGTTGCGGATCATGGGCTGCTCGGAGACGGCGAGACGGTAGGCGAGCTCCATGACCATGTCCGGGCTCACGCTCTCGTCGGCGTGGATCGCGGCGTTGAAGTAGTAGATGGGTCGGGCCCGGGCGAGGATGCCCTCCGCTTGCTCGGGCGAAGTCCGGCGCGGGTCGGCGAGAAGGGCGGTCGCCCGCTTCAGTTCGTCGAGCCCGCGGATCCCGTCTTCATCGGCGATGGCCGCGAGGAGGATCTCCCGGTTCTCTTCGGTATGCCCGATCACCTCCACCTGTACCCGGGGGGAAGTGCGGGCGAGCTCCCGGAAGTAGCCGTAGATCTCGGAGGTGCTCGCGAGCTCGCCCGCCGCGCCGGCGATGTGCCCGAGATAATCGCGTGGCGATGGCACCGTCGGCGAGTCGGGAACGTAGGCGACCCAGGGGCTCAGGAATCGGGACTCGGTGGTGAAGCGCGCGATCTCCTCGACCGACCCCGGCTCGGGCGTATCGGGCGCATACGGAGACTGCGCCTGGACGAGAGTGGCGAACGAGAGCAAGAGGAGAATCCCGGCGCTCGAAACAATGCTTCGGCTCGTGGTGATGGTCATGGTTCGTTCCTCGATGGGCGCGGACGCCGCGGTCGCGAGGATAGGGGATCCGGAGGATTTAGGAAAGCGTGGAAGGACGAGAACCCGCCTCAGAAGGGCGGTCCGAGGAGCTCTCGTCTCGTTTCTTCGTCGAAGGGATTCTTTCGTGCCTCGAGTCTTCGTATCCAGAGGCGCCGTTCGGCCCGCTCGTCCGGCGTGAGCTCGAGAGACTCGTCCGCGAGCGCGACGCGGAGGTCATCCACGGCACCTTCGACGTCGCCGAGGATCGACCGAGCAACGGCTCGGCTCTCCCGAAACCGACCGTCCGCGGGACGGGACTCGACGGCGGCATCGCAGGCGGGGAAGACCGCCCGCGCGAGCCCGGCGAGACTCCCGTACCGGCAGACGTCGTTCAGATAAGAAGGAGAGCGCGGGTCGAGCTTCCTCGCCTTTCGGACCGCGGCAAGCGCGCGCTCGAGCGTCCAATCCTGCGCGGCGTAGCGATAGGTGAGATCGACGGCATCGGAATCGGAGGCGGAGGTGGAGGCGGAGACGGGGAAGAGGTCGAATCCGCGGAGACGTCTCCCGCAGAGAGGGGGTGGGAGCTCGATCGAGCATCGGGCTCGTGCTCGACTGGAGATTCCTCCAAATGACCTCCTCCTGAGCGCGGAAGTGAAGAAGGGAGATCACCCGATGCGCGAGAGGAAGCCCGGGAGCGAGCCCGAGGGCGGCGGTGACGAGAGGCTCGGCGTCGCGAAAGCTCGGACCATGCGCGAGGAAGTCCGCTCGCACCGCACTCGCTTCCGCCGGGGAGAGACTTCGTACCGACAGGGAATCGTCGTGCGTCTCCGCGGGCGCCGGCAACCGCAGCACGGAGAAACGCCGCGCCCACCGGTACTCGTCGAGGTTGTCGCTCAATTGCCGAAAGTCGCCGAACGCGCGCTCGGCTGCCACGACGGGGTCCGCTCCCTGCTCCACCCGTTCGAGGTAGTGGGTGAGCTGGGGACGGTGCGCCCCTTCGTCTCCGAAGAGCAGGTAATGAGTGAGAGCCCAGGATTGCGCGTAGAAGAGAGACTTCTTTCTCGCGTCCGTGTAATACGGCGAGTCGTAGTCCACGGCGAAGAACACGGGAAGGGGAATGGGCCGGTCTCGTCTCAGCCGAGCGCGGGTAGAAATGCTCGGCAGCCCGAGCTCGGCCTCGTATCCGTGGAGCACGGTGTTTCCCCAGAACTGCGCGAGACCCTCGTTCAACCAGAGCGGGAGGCTCCCGAGATTCCTTCTCGCGAGCAGGTGAAAGTATTCGTGGTACAGAACCGAGTGCTTCCTCACTCCTCTCAGATCGACACGTACCGCGATGTCGTCGCCGCCGTATCCAGGACGGAAGAGGCCCGCCGGCACCGCGAGTCCCAGCCGGCCATACTCCGGCACCAGCGACGCCAGGCTCTTTTTGTTCTCGACGGCGAAGACGCGTACCGTCTCCGGCGTCAGGGCCAGCTCGGGAAGGGCCGCCGCGAAAAAAGCGCGAATGCGCTCGAGCTCGCGAGCGACTTCCCGGGCGCGGCCGGCGTCGGCATCGCTGACGACGACGAAATGAGGGCTCCGAACCTCCGTCCAGGAATCTCCCGCGCGGGCGCTGCGGACCCAGCCGAAAGCGGGCACGGCGATGAGGAGCAGAGCGCGAAGCGCCGTACGAGCATGATGGGTCGCGGCCACGAGGTCCCCCTTCCTCGGAGCATTCCGGGCAAGCGGGCAGAGTCTAATCTGATTGGCCGGGTTTTGTCACTCCCTTCATCGGGCGGAGACAGTGACTCCGGACGCCGACGCCTCGAGCCTTCCCATCAGCCCCCAGCCGCCGAACACGTCGGTCACCGCGAGCACGAGCTCGTTGTCTCCCGCCACCAGCGGTAGATACACGACGGCCTGGTCGGGCTCGATGAGCCCCTCGCGACGCGGGCGGTCGAAGCTGTAGCTGTCGTTCGCGGTGAACAGCGGCGCTCCGTTCAGGAAGACCGTGATCTCGTCGCTGTAGCCGAGGTGAACCGGGACCCTTCGGTCGCGGTCGGACGTGAGGCGGAGCTTCGCGAGGACGGTCGCACGCTGGTTCGCCTGCGGCCGCTCGAAATATTTTCCGATGACGATGAGCCCGGATCTCTCGGGGGCGAGCTTGCTCCATCGACTCTCTTTCCATCCCGAAGGAAGCTCTCGTACGGGACCATCGGGCGTCGCGTAGGGTTGCGAAAAGAGCCACTCCGAGACGGTGCCTGCGAGCGGAGGGACCTCGGCCTCGACGGGTGGGAAGTCGTAATCGATCTCGCCGGGACGGACGACGACGTTGGAGAAGCTCGTGGGATAGACGTCCGCGGGCTTTCCTCCCGGTAGAAAGCTCTGGAGCGCGATTCCACTGGAAACGCTCGCTCGCGCGAGCTTGGGGACGAGGAGTTGAGGTGTGGCCACGCCGCCCACGAAGACGGCGACGCGCGCTCCGCTCACGACGATCTTGATGTGGGTCCATTCGTTCCGTGGAAAATCCGCGAACCCGGTGGCGCCATCGCCGTGATAGAGCTGCCAGTTGCCCTCGCCATGGTAAATGGGCCCGTATTGAATCGCGTCGGGAAGATGCGATTTGTGAGGACGGAAGTAGATCTCCTCGTGCTCTTCGTCCGACGCCATGCGGAACTGGACGAAGAAGAACGAACGGTGCCCGGTGGTCAGAACGTCGAGCTCGATGGTGCCGTCCTGGAACCGAACGTCCCGTTGAATGGCCCGTCCCGTTCGCATCCGGAGGGCCGAACGTCCCATTAAGGTCTCGACTTTCGTACCCTCGCCCTCGAGCTCCCAGCCTTTGGCGAAGCCGAGAGGGGTCTCCTGCGCCCCGAAGACGTTGACCGCGAAGAGGGCGGTAAGAATCGGCAGCAACGTTTTTCTCATGGCTCGTTCTCTCCTTCCAGAAGAACTCGAGCGACATTGTCCTTCCCGGAGTGGTGCTCCCGCCGAGCCATGTTGCGAAGCGCGGGTGGCGTGATGCGAGCGAGCGGAAATCCGAAGCGGGCGGCGCGTCGTCAGTCGCGGCGAGCCTGGAGAAGCCCTGCTTTCTCCTCGGCCGAGAGAAATGCGCTCGCCACCGCGTTTCGTTGGGCCTGGCGAACGTGGGCTCCGGTGAGCCCGGCCGCCTCCGCGGCGACGGTGAGCTCGTGGGCGAGGTCGATGCCACTGATCGACGGATCGTCGGTGTTGATCGACGCGAGGAGACCTCGGTCGAGAAAGAGCCGAAGCGGGTGGCTCTCGTAGCTGGAAACGGTGCTGGTCTGGACGTTGCTCGTGATGCAGGACTCGATCCCGATCGCGTGCTCCGCCATGTAGTCGAGAAGTGCTTCGTCCTCGGTGGCGCGCACCGCGTGGCCGATCCGCTCCGCTCCCAGGTCCCGGATGGCCTGCCAGACGCTCCCGGGTCCGGCGGCCTCACCCGCGTGTACCGTGATGCGCCAGCCCGCGTCCCGACCCCGCCGAAAGTGCTCGACGAAGTGCTCGCCCGGCCACATCGCCTCGTCGCCCGCGAGATCGAGGGCGGTTAGGTGCTGCTTGTGGGCGAGGAGCGCTTCGAGCTCGACCGTCGCCGCCTCGGGCCCGAACGTCCGGCTGAGAATGCCGACGAGCTTCATCGGAACGCCGTGATCCCGCGCGCCCGCGTTCGCCCCCTCGACGACGGCCGCGACGACCCCTTCCGGCCGGAGCCGATGGGCGTGCGCCATGAACAGAGGACTGAAGCGGAGCTCCATGTAGGAGAGTCCCTCGCGGCTCGCATCCTCGACGTTCTCGTAGGCCACCCGCCGGCACGCGTCCTCGTCGCCCAGCACGCTCGACATCAGCTCGACTTTGCGGAGAAACGATGGGAGATCCGGCCCCGGTTCGAGGATCTGGAGATGAGGCCGCAAGGCTTCGACGTCGTCCGCCGGAAGTGAGACGCCGTGCCGGCGGCCGAGATCGAGAACGGTCTCGAGCCGAAGGTTCCCGTCGAGGTGGCGGTGCAGGTCGAGAAGGGGAAGCTCCCCCTCGGTACTCTCTCTTCTCTTCTCCCGGCTCTCGGCACTCATCATTCGCTCGCGGGACTTCCGGAAGACGCTTCGCCGAAAAAGCGCGACAGGACGAGGAGGAGAGCGACCAGCGCGTAGGCGAGCGCGTACTCCCACGCGGGCACGAGCTCCGCCAGTGAGTGAGGGTGGCTGCGCGAGCCGAGGAGCTCGAGCAGCGGCAGATTCACGACGGTGTCGCCCGCGGTGAAGCGGAACGAATGCATGAGTCCGAGCGCAGCCAGCACCGCGCCGGCGAGGCTCCACGCCGCGGCGCGCAGGAACCTCCGCTCGATGATGTAGACCGTCATCGCCGCGAGGATCATCGCGGAGTAGATGAAACCCTGCTCGAGCGCGAATGCTCCGTCGATGTAGAGATTGCTCGCATGCATGCCGCGGACGAGATCGGGAGAAAAGACGAGCCCTCCCCCCGCGCCGTAGCCCACCGATCGCAGAGCGGTCTTCACCGTGAGGCTCGTCCAGGCCACCACTCCCGGAATCATGCCCACGGCAATCGCCGCCATGTGCTTTCTGGGCGTCACTTCATAGGCCTGCGCGGTGATGATGATGCCGATCCATACGATGATGGCGAGTCCGGCATCGGCGGGAATCGCCCATTCGATCAAGGCGAACGTGCCCGTGAGGCACATGACGGTGACGAAGATGGCGTTGAGCGTCGAGTACCCCGCGCGGGCTCCGACCGCCTTCCAGGCGGGATGGCCGATGTAGATCGACGTCGGAAAGGGAGAGCCAAACAGAGCCGCGCCGACGGTGCCGAGCCCGTTGGCGACGAGGCTCGGCCGAACCGAATACGAGTCGCCAGCCGCGGCGGCGGACTCGATGTTCTGGAGGGAAGAGATTCCGCTCAGAAGGCCCATGGGGATGATGATCGAGAGGTAAGGAAGGAGTTGGCCTCCGGACAAACCGCGCCAGATCTCGCCAAAGACGAGATGGGGCCAATAGAGTCCGAGTGGGCCGCTGGGGTTCGAGCCCACGGGAGCGATGCCGATGAGCCAGGAGAGGGCACCGCCGACGAGAAGCACGACGAGGCTTCCCGGAAGGCGCGCGGGAAATTGCACCCGGCCGAAGTAGACGACGAAGACCACCGCCATGGTGGTGATCCCGACGAGAGGCCGAGCGAACGTCTGGAGCACGAAGCCGAGCGCGAGAAAGCCGAGGCCGATACCAGACAGAGTCGCCAGCATCGCCGCCCGAGGGCGTAATCCGTCGTAGCGCATCTCCGAAAAACGCCGTCGCGATCTCGATCAGCCCCGAGGAAAAGCAGGCGACGAGACCCGCTTGCCAGGCGATCCGCTCCGGATTCGGCGCTCCCTGGGCGAGTGCGATCTGCTTCGCGGGAAGCATGACGAGGAACACGTAAGCGATGAGGCTCGGAGTATTGATGCCGTAGGGAAGAGCGCAGACGTCGTCGCGTCCCTCCCGGCGCGCGAGCTCGAGCGCCTGCCAGGCGTAGAAGACGTTTCCGACGACGAAGGAGATCGCCACGCCGGGGAGCATCGTCCCGTAGATGAGCTCCGACGAGAAACCGAGCACCGTCTCGCACAGGGCGGCGAGGATCAGGAACTGGACGAGGTTGTTGATGAACGCGGAAAAGAAACCTTCCCAGTCGCCTTTCACGAAGGGCTTCATTGGGTCGCGAGACTATCATTTTTGGGAAGGCAGCCGGAAGAACTTGGTGGCGGAAGGAGTTCCTGTCTATTCTGCTGCAATCGATGCAGGAGCATCGCACCCATGACGAAGCACGTGTTTCTGTTCCTGTTGCTGTTCCTGTTCGTTTCCCTCTTCGCTGCCGGCTGCACGACCGGACCAACCGACGCTCGCGTCGCGACGGGCGAGTGGGGCGGGACCAACGTCGACTTGCGGGTCTCCGATACCGCTTCCAGCGCCCGGTTCAAATGCGGAGCTCTCGGTGAGATCACCGGGCCCCTCGTTCTCGACGGCTCCGGTCACTTCGACATCAGCGGAACGTACGATCCGGTTCTCGTGCTCGGTGGGCCGCGGCCTGCCCGCTTCACCGGGACGGTGAACGGGACGAACATGACGCTGAGCCTCGAGGCCGACGGTCAGCCCGTGGGGACGTTCCAGCTCGCGTTTGGCATCGCTGGATCATTCGAGCCCTGTAACTTCTGAGCCGAGTCTCTCTCCGCTACCGCGGCGGAGCGGGGAGAGTACCCAGCACCCGTTCGACGGCGAGCCCGAGGCCGAGAAGCGCCCGGTCGTTTCTCACCGGAGCGTCGAGCTCCAGGCTCACCGGAAGTCCATCCCGCGTGAGCCCGGAGGGAACGACGAGACCGGGAAGACCTGCGGTGCTCCCGGGAGCGATGTTCCGCGATACCGCGGTCGCGAAGCTCACTTTCTCGCCCTGAATCTCGACCTCCGTTTCCTGCCCGATCGGTAGTGGTGGCACCATCGTCGTGGGAAAGACGAGGGCTTCGACACCATTCTTCTCGAAGTAGGCACGGAACGTCTCACGCAGCTCGGGTAGAGCCTTTTCGGTCGCGGCACGGTAGGCGTCTTCCGAGATCGCCCGCGGGGCTCCCGGCACCGCGTTGAGCTCGAAGTCGGCCTTGATGTCCGAGCTCGCCTCCCGGAGGAGCTCGTCGAAGGAGACGCCCGCGTCGAACTCCTCGAGGTATTTCGTGAGCATGGGCACCACGTCGTGGATCTGGACAGGGTCGGTGATCTCCGCGACGAAATCGGCGAGCCCGGGGACCTCCGCCTCGATGAGCTCGACGCCCGCGTCTCGAAGTTTTCGCAACGCGTCGTTCGTCACCCGCTCGACTTCGGGATCGAGCCGGTCGAAGAAATATCCTCGCGCGATCCCCAGGCGGACGCCCCGAAGCGCGACGGCGGACAAAGGGCCGGCGTCCGCGTCCGTAGCGACGACCGAATCGAAGAGCACGAGGTCCCGAACGGTGCGCGCGTGAGGTCCTATCTGATCGAAGAGTGGCGTAATCGGCACCACGCCCTTCGTGAGATAGCGTCCCGTCGTCGGGCGGAACCCGAAGATCCCGCACATCGCCGCCGGCACACGGATGGAGCCCTCAGTATCCTCGGCGATGCCGAGGGGCGCGATGCGGGCCGCGACCGCGGCGGCCGTACCACCGCTGCTTCCACCGGGAATGCGGCTCGGATCGTAGGGATTGTGGACCGCGCCGAAGGCGAGATTTCTGCTCGTCCAGCCCCAGGAGAGCTCGTGGAGATTCGTCTTTCCCATCACGATGGCTCCGGCCTCGAGAAGAGTCCGGACGACGGGAGCGTCCTCCTTGGGATGAAAGTCCCGGAGGGCGGGAGTGCCTCCGGTGGTGGGGAGGTCTTTGGTATTGACGCTGTCCTTGATCGGAATGGGAAGGCCGTGGAGCGGGCCGAGCGGGACGCCCGAGGCACGAAGGCGGTCGGCGGCGCGCGCCGCTTCACGCACGCGAGAAGGATCCAGGGTAATGAACGCGTTCAGCGCTTTTTCCGATTCCGCTCGCGCGAGGAGGGCCGACGCGTAGTCTTCGGCACGCAAGTCGCCCCTCTTCATCGCCTCGACGGCGTCGGTGGCCGACAAGTTCACCAGGGAATCCGAGGTCATTCCCGTCGAGCTCCGAGTCGTGTCGCTCCCGTGACAAGCAGCGCCCGCGGCGAGGGCCGCGCTCCAGAGGAGAAAGTCACGTCGCGAAGTGGGCTCGTCCCGCATATTCCCGCCATGTCTGGAACCATTCGTCGACGGTGAGGCCTCAGCGTCAGTCTTCCTTGCCGGTTCCACGGAAACGATCCTCCTCCTGCGCAAAGAGCACGTTGAAACTGGTGAGGCTCCCGTAGCAGCCGGTGATGTAGCTCTGGAGCCGCAGTTTCAAGTCGTCGGGGACGTCGGCGGCGTTCACCTGCTGTTCGAGCACGCGGAGCTTGTTGCGAACGGAGACGATCTTGCGGAACAAGACGTCGACGGGGATGGACTTCTCCTGGAGCCCCGCTTTCCCGGGTCGGAGCACGACCTCTCCGCCTCGCCACTTTTCGGCGATCGCGGTTGGAGCCCATCCGGTCTCCTCTCGCAGGATGCGGCGAAGGAGCGTCTCCAGATCGCCGGGCGAGCCCTGAGAGGGTGGATCGTGCGGAGAGCTATCGGGCATGGAAGAAGGGCTCCTTTCCTTTTCGACCCTTTGCTCGGGCGCGGTGACGGTGACGCCGCGGTAATGGTGCTGGCTCCCGCAGGTATCGCAGATGACGCGCGCGAGACGGGAGTCGGCGTCGAGAAGAGTGATCGTATGGGCGCGGATGGATTTGCAGGGACGACAGAAGTCCTCGACGGATTTCCCTATACGAAAGCTCTCGTTCGACAACTGCGGCGACCCGACCGGCGCCAGCATAGCATGAGTCTTTCCGCCGCGGTTACCGAAGCGTGCCTTCGATAACGGGTCCGAGGCCTGGCTACTCCCACCTCAACGCTTCCGTTGGAGCGAGACCGGAGGCCCTGTGGGCGGGAAGGTAGCTCGCGAGGATGGCGATCGCGGCGAGGGCGAAAGACACGCCGACGTATGTGAGCGGGTCGGACGCGCTCACGCCGAAGAGGAGCGCCGACATGAGACGCGTGAGTCCGAAAGCGGCGGCGAGGCCCACCAGCAGGCCGAAGAGAATCAGCACCAATCCCTCGCGCAGAACGAGCCGGCTCACGTCACCCCGTCCGGCTCCGAGAGCCATGCGGACGCCGATCTCCCGCGTACGCTGCGAGACCGTATAAGAGATGACGCCGTAGATTCCGATCGCGCCGAGCACGAGGGCGACGATGGAAGCGATTGCGAGCATCACCAAGGTGAAGGAAGTTCGTGCCATGGACTCGTCGAGGATTTCCTGGAGAGTGCGAACGTTGGCGAGAGGGAGGTTCGGATTCACGGACCAGACCGCGGTGCGGATCTCCTGAAGGAAGTTCGCGGAGCCGAGGCGCGAGCTCCGGATGGCGTAGGACATCGAGCGCTGGGTGAAGACCTTCGCCCCCCAGAAGTCGGTGACGAGCATCGGCCAGTACACGACGGCCGGCGGTTTCTGACTGACGCCATCGTCGTAGACGTTCCCCACGACTCCCACGATCTCGAACCAGTCGCCGCCGGAAAGCTCCTGGCGGACGCGCTTCCCCAGTGCCTTCTGCGGGTCTCCCCAGTACTCCCGCGCGAAGTTCACCGTCACGACACAGATCCGTCGTTTGTCGTAAATGTCGGCCCACGTGATCGCTCGGCCGGCGAGAACGGGATTCCCCATGGTCTCGAAGTAGTTCTCTCCGATCCACTTGAATCGGCGGATCGGAGGAAGCTGGCCCTCGGGAACGGGAAAGTCCTCGACGAAGACGGCGTCGTTGCTGTCGTGCCCGTCCATCGTGATGGAATTGGAAAGCCCGATGGATTGGACTCCGGGGAGCGCACGAATGCGCTCCAGGATCTGCTGATGCATTCTCACCACCGCCTCGGGGTCTTCGATCTCGGCCCGTGGAATCGACAAACGAAGAGTCAGGACGTCCTCGGGATGCCTGAATCCCGGCTCGACGCCGCGCAGTGCCTGGAAGCTTCGGATCATGAGTCCGGAGCCGACGAGCAGGACGAGAGCGAGCGCGATCTGCAACACGACCAGAGTGCTCCGCGCCCGGTGGCGCTCCCGTCCTTCGCTCGAATCCGCGGCCACCCTCCTTGAGGGCCGAGCTCAGACGGAGCCGGCCGTACTTCGCGAGCGGGATGAGGCCGAACGCGACACCCGCCGCGACCGAGATTCCGGCGGTGAAGAGGATTACGGTGCCGTCGATCCCGAGCTCGTCCAGCCGCGGGAGACTTTCGGGCTTCAGCGCCAGGAGCAGTCGAAGCGCCACGAAAGCGAATCCGATGCCCAGGAGGCCACCCAGGATTCCGAGGGTGGTGCTCTCGAGGAGGAGCTCCCGCGCCAGTCGTCCCCGGCCGGCTCCGAGCGCCGTTCGGAGCGCGAGCTCCTGCTGGCGGCCGTCGGTCCGGACGAGAAAAAGGTTGGCCACGTTGGCACAGGCGATCAAGAGCACGAGCCCCACCGTGCCCAGGAGGACCCAGAGCACTTTACCCACGTCGCCGACGACGTCTTGTTTGAGGGGATGGACGTCGGGACCGAAGTGGGCCTGCTGCATCATCGAGAGAGTCAGGCCTTTCGGGAATTTCTCCGCCCCGATGGGGATCATGCGCGCCACGTCGGCGTTGGCCTCCTCGAGACTCACGCCGGGCTTCAGTCGAGCGATGCCTTGATAGCTGAAGTCTCCCATCTCGAGCTCGGAGCGGTCGAACTGCTCGGGGAGAAACAGGTCGGGGCTGTAGCGGAGAAATCGGAAATCTCGCGGGAGAACGCCGATGATCTCCCAGCTCTTTGCGTTGATGACGAGGCTACGTCCGAGAACGGCCGGATCGCCACCGAAATGCCTTTGCCAGTAGGCGTAACCCAGAATCACGGTGAGAGGATTTCCCGGAGAATCGTCCTCGCGGGTGAAGACGCGCCCGAGGATCGGCTCGACCCGGAGGAGCTTCAGCGTGCCGTCGGTGACGCTCATCGAGTCGACCCGCTCGGGCTCCCCGAGGCCCGTCACCGTCGCCTGGCCGTTGTCCCATATTCCGACGTCTTCGAAAACCTTTCCCTCTTCGCGATAGGTGAAGTAGAGCGCCGGAGACTGGTTGACGGTGTCGAATCCGAGACCGGGGGCGCGATGCCACACCCCGACGAGGCGCTCGGGCTCCTCGAAGGGGAGCGGCTTCAGCAAGACTCCGTAGACGACGGTGAAGATGGTCGCGTTGGCGCCGATGCCCAGGGCCAGGGTCAGGATGGAGACGAGGGTAAAACCAGGTGAGCGAGTCAGTTTGCGGACGAGCTGCCGGATGGAGGTTCCGAAAGACGTTCCCATGTCCCTAGTGACGCAAATTTCCGCCTCGGGGTTCATGGGAATCTGTGCCGAAGCGGAGCCGGATTGAGAGCAAAGCCGGTCTGTGGCAGGATTCGGCACGGATGGACCTCCAGAACGTGCGAGCCCTCGTTTTCGACGCCTACGGAACCCTCTTCGACGTCCACGCGCCCGTTCGCAGCTCGCGAGAGGGGCTCGGCGAGCGGGCGGATGCGCTTTCCAGCCTATGGAGGAGAAAGCAGCTCGAGTACACGTGGCTCCGGAGTCTCATGGGGCGCCATGCCGATTTCTGGCAGGTGACGAGAGAGGCCCTCGAATATGCCATGGCGGCTCATGGGATCGACGATCCCGGATTGCGGGAGCGGTTGCTGGGAGCCTATCTCGAGCTCGACTGCTACCCCGAAGTACCGAAAACGCTCGCCGCCCTCAAAGCGGAAGGAAGGCGAACCGCCATCCTCTCGAACGGGTCGCCGGAGATGTTGCGCTCCGCGGTCGCCGCGTCGGAGCTGGGGCCTCTCCTGGATTTCGTTCTGTCGGTGGAGGAAGTGCAGGTCTTCAAGCCCGACCCGCGCGTGTATCGGTTGGCGAGCGACAAGCTCGGCGTGGAGCCCTTTTCCGTCGGGTTTCTGTCGTCCAACGCATGGGACGTCGCGGGCGCCTCGACCTTCGGGTTTCGAACGGTCTGGGTCAACCGCTTCGACCAGGAGCGAGAGCGACTGCCCGGGAGGCCCGACTTCGAGATTGAGTCCCTCGAGAGCCTGCCCCGTCTATTGGGAATTACCGGCGACGCCCCTTTCTTTTGACTCGTCTGTCACACCGGGCCGCGGTGGCGGTCCAAATACATGGAGGTGACGAGACGTGAGACTGTTTGCCTGGACGGTTCTTGCTATCGGGGTGCTTTCGGCCCCCGAACGTCAAACGGCGGTGGATCGCCTGTCAAACCGGGACGCGATACGCGCGCTCGTCGAGGGTTTCGTGGACGCCTGGAACCACGCCGACGCGGAGCGAGCGGTTGCCGTCTATACCGACCCACACGTGGACGTGAACGCGAAGGTGTCGCTCGAGTCTCGCGACGTGACGCGCGCCAAGTGGCGGCGGTTCTTCAATCGATTCGACAGTCGCATCGTGGTGACCTCGGACGAGCTCATCATCGCGGGGCCGTGGGCGTTCCAGCGCGGAGAGTTCGTCGAAAGCGTGACTCCCAGGGCCGGTGGGGCGACGTCCACCCTGAGGCGCCGCTACGTGGAGATATTGAAAAAATCGGACGGTAGATGGGGGGTCTTCTGGGGTATAGATGGACCCGTGGCGGAGGAAATCCCCGACCGATGAATCCGCAAAGCCACCTCGAGAGCTCGCCCGACTCCGAGCTCGTGGCCGCGGCGCAAAGCGGCGACCGACCGGCGCTCGATACCCTCATTCGTCGCCATCAGGCTTTCGTCTACAACGTCGCGCTACGGATGGTCTGGAATCCCGAAGATGCGCGAGACGTTGCTCAGGAAGTGCTCACCAAGGTCGTCACCCGGCTCTCGACCTTTCGAGGCGAGAGCGCGTTCCGCACCTGGGTCTATCGGATTACCGCCAACCACGTCCTCAACATGAGAAAACGGGGCTCGGAGAGGAGCGAGCTCTCTTTCGAAGAGTATGCCGAGCGGCTCCAGCGCAGTGCCGATGGCGACCCACCCCGTGAGGGCGAGTTCGCGGCCAATCCACTCGGTTTGGTGGAGGAGGCGAAGATCGCTTGCATGACGGGGATGTTGCTCTGCCTCAGCCGGGAGCAGCGTCTCGTGTTCATTCTTGGCCTTCTACGGGTGGAGGACGCGACCGGAGCGGGAGATCCTCGGTATCAGCCGGGACAACTATCGGCAGAAACTGAGCCGAGCTCGGAAGGACTTGTTCCAGTTCATGAACCATCATTGCGGACTCGTCGACCGCTCGAATCCCTGCCGCTGCTTCAAGAAGACCCGAGCGTTCATTGCAGCCGGAGTGGTGGATCCAGAACACCTCCGCTTCTACCGGAGCCACGTCCTCCGAGTGAAGGATGTCGTTGGCGACAGAGCGCGAGAGCTCGAGGAGTGGCTCGAGCTGTTTTCCGAGCATCCCTTCCCGGCTCCTTCGGACTTGCCCGAGGGTCAGGACTGGATGGGCTTGCTCGCGGACGCGGGCCGATGAATCCTCTTTTCGAAGAGCTCGCGAGCATGCCGGAGTTTCTCGAGCGCACTCGGCGACGCCTGGGCAACGCGAAAGCAAAAATACCCGGACCGGACGGGAGCTTCTCTCTCCTGGAGAACGTATGGCATCTCGCCAATCTGGAGGCCGAGGGATTCGGAGAACGGATTCGACGCCTGCGGACGGAAGACGATCCCTTTCTCGCCGACTTCCAGGGGGATCGAATCGCTCGCGAGCGCCAGTACTCCACGCGCGACATCACGGAAGGAATGAGGCGGTTCCGGGCGGCGCGGGAGGCGAACCTTCACGCGCTCCACGAGGTCTCATCCGCCGAGTGGGACCGCAAAGGCGTGCTGGAGGACTACGGACCTTTGACCCTGCGCGACCTCGTCCTCTTGATGAGCGAGCACGACCGGTCCCACCGAGCGGAGATCGGCAGACTACCGGGAATGGACGGGTCCTGAGCCGGGGCCGCATTCGTGCTATACTTCCAGCCGTAGAGTGTAGTTTTGTCTTGCTGGAATCGCACAACGGCCACGGGAGAAGAAGTACCAACCTCCTGTGGTTTTTTTTTGCCTTCGCCATCGCAAGGTCTACACCTTACCTCACTCCCACCGGGGAGAATTTGTAAGAAAGGAGGTAGCCTCGCATGGTTAAAGGCACCATCAAGTGGTTCAACGACAGCAAAGGCTTCGGCTTCATCCAGCGTGAAGACGGGCCCGACGTTTTCGTCCACTTCTCCGCCATCGCGGGCAGCGGTTTCCGCTCGCTCCGTGAAGGACAGCAGGTCGAGTTCGAGGTAACCCAGGGTCCAAAGGGACCTCAGGCTTCGAACGTTCGGGCTCTCTCAGTCCGTCCCCTCGAATGGCCCGTCGTTCCCGTCGCGGGAACGGCGGGCCATTGTTGTCTCCGCAGGGTTCATGAAGGAGCAACCCCGCTTTGACCAGGCCTCCCGCGCCCCTTTGACTCCAGCCGCCCTTCTGGACGATCATCTGCGATCTCGTGCATGGAGAAGAAGATGACACGAACACTGACCGTTCTGACTCTTGCCCTCGTCACCGTCGTCGCGACCGCCACGCTGAGCGCCCAACCTCGCGCCGGTGCCGGTGACACCATCGACGTCGTCGAAGCGACGATACCCGACCTTCAAAAGGCGCTCACGGACGGCCGGGTCACGTCGCGGGAGCTGGTGCTCCTCTACCTCGCACGCATCGCCACCTACGAGGACACGGTGAACGCCGTCATCGCGGTGAACCCGAAAGCGCTCGCGGAGGCCGAAGAGCTCGACCGCGAGCGCGCCCAGGGGCACGTGCGCGGTCCGCTTCACGGGATTCCCGTAGCACTCAAGGACAACATCCTTACCACGGACGTTCCCACGACGGGTGGTGCGCTCGCGTTCAAGGGCTTCATCCCGCCGTACGAGGCGACACTCACCAGGAACCTCAGGGACGCGGGAGCGGTCATCATTGCCAAGACGGTCATGACGGAGCTCGCGAACTGGGTGGCGGGAGAACCGACCCCGATGCCCGGGAATTACAGCGCCGTCGGCGGCTACGGCATGAACCCGTACGACCCTCGTCCCAATCCGCGTCCCGGTTTCAACGACGGTCGGCCCGCCCTCGGGACGGGCGGGTCGAGCTCGGGAATCGGCACCGCGGCGAGCTTCTGGGCGGCGAACGTCGGTACCGAGACCTCGGGCTCCATATTGAGCCCGTCGAACCAGAACATGCTGGCGGGCATCAAGCCCACCGTGGGACGGATCAGTCGCTACGGGGTCATCCCCATCACCGCCGACCAGGACACGGCGGGGCCGATGGCGCGGACGGTCACCGACGCGGCCATCCTCTTCGGCGCGCTCGAGAGTCCGTCGGCCGATCCCAACGATCCGGCGACCGGGGTCTGTGCTCCGCCACCCAACCGCGACTACACGCCTTTTTTGAAGCGCGACGCCCTGAAAGGAGCACGCATCGGCATCCCTCGCGCGTACTACTACGACGAGGTGACGCCTCCGGGAGGGAATCGCCCGCGGGGAGGACTGCGTCAAGAGCGGGCGGCGGTGATGGCCGACGCGATCGAGATCCTCAAGCAACAGGGCGCCGTCATCGTGGACCCCTCCGATATTCCGAGCATCGTCGATCCTGACCCGAAGAACAACTTCCTCGACTGGGGAATCTGCTCGGGGGTGGACGACCGCAAGGGCGAGGACTCGGACTGCTCGATCATCCTGAAGTACGGCATGAAGCGCGACTTCAACCGCTGGCTCGCAAACGCTCGGACCGAACGCCCCCATCAAGACCCTCACCGACCTTCGCTTCTTCAATCTCGACAACGCCCCGAAAGGCGCCATCAAGTACGGGCAGTCACAGCTCGACATCTCCGACGAGATTGACCTCGCCGCCGACGAGGGGGCCTATCACGCGGACCGCGTGAAGGACGTTTTTCTCACCGCGACGCACGGCATCGATGAGGTCATGGAGAAGAACCATCTCGACGCGCTCTTGTTTCCCGGTCCGAGCGGGGCTTCCATCGCTGCCCGGCCCGGTTACCCCACGGTCATCGTCCCTTTCGGAAGAGTGCCCAACGATCCGACACCGCCTTTTCCCCCGGATTTCGACGCGAAGCGGGCTCCCTTCGGCGTGAGCTTCACCGGGAAATCATGCAGCGAGCCTCGCCTCATCGGACTCGCGTACGCGTTCGAGCAGGCGACCCAGCGGCGCGTGCCGCCGCCCTCGACGCCCTGAACGGGTCGCGATCGAGAAATTGTCCGCTGCGGGACGGAATTCCTGCTATAATCCGGTTGCGTCTTGGCGCATTCCGATCTGCCCGAGCGCCGTCGCGGTAACCCTTCCTGGATATCCCCGAACGCCAAACCCATATTGAACCCGCCTAGATCGGCCTCGTGCGGCTTTCGCACCGGGTAGGCCGAATCAGGAGTGAACTTCTGTCCATGTCTTTCGAAAACCTCGGCCTTTCGGCCGAATTGTTGCGTGCGGTCGCCGACGAGGGCTATCGCCTTCCCACACCCGTTCAAACTCTCGCCATTCCCGCCATCCTCGACGGCCGGGACATCATGGCCCGAGCCCAAACCGGAACGGGAAAGACCGCCGGATTCGCGCTTCCGCTCTTGCAGCGGCTGAGCAAAGAATCGCGCCGGCCCGCCCGGCGCGCGGTTCGAACCCTAATCCTCACGCCCACCCGCGAGCTCGCGGTCCAGGTGCGCGAGAGCGTGAAAACGTACGGTCGATACCTGTCGCTGCGATCGGCGGTGGTCTTCGGTGGCGTCGGATTCCGCCCCCAGGCCGAAGCGCTTCGATCCGGCGTCGAGATTCTCGTGGCGACCCCGGGACGCCTTCTCGATCATGTGAGCCAGAGAACGGTCGACCTCTCCCAGGTCGAGATTCTCGTTCTCGATGAAGCGGACCGGATGCTCGATATGGGCTTCATCCACGACATCCGGAAGATTCTGAAGGAGCTCCCGCAAACACGTCAGAATCTTCTGTTCTCGGCGACGTTGTCTCCCGAGATCCAGGAGCTCGCCCGGGTCCTTCTGAACTCACCCGAAAGGATCGAGGTCTCGGACACGACCAACGCCGCCGCCGACATTTCCCAGGTCGTCCATCCCGTCGATCGAGGACGGAAGACTGCGCTTCTGAGCTTTCTCGTCGGGTCGCGTGACTTTCGTCAGGTTCTGGTATTCACCCGGACCAAACGAGGCGCGGACCGGCTCGTTCGGGACCTCCACAGGGACGGAATCCGGGCCGGCGCGATCGACAGCGACAAGAGCCAGGGCGCTCGACTTCGAGCTCTCGCCGATTTCAAGCGAGGCTCGTTCCGGGTCCTGGTGGCGACGGACATCGCCGCGCGCGGACTCGACATCAATCAACTGTCCCACGTCGTGAATTACGAGCTTCCTCACGTTCCCCAGGATTACGTGCACCGGATCGGACGCACCGGCCGCGCCGGCAACAAGGGCGACGCGATCTCCCTCGTCTCCGCCGACGAGCGCGAGCAGCTCCAAGCCATCGAGCGCCTGCTGAAACGAACGATTCCGAAACTCGTCATCAACGGATTCGAGCCCGTCCCGGAGCGCCATGCCGCGCCCACGAAAGAGCGCACCTGGGGCAGAAAACCCGCGCCGCGGCCGGGGGGTCGAGGTCGAGGCCCGAGCCCGAACTGGAGTCCCCGTGGAGAGAACCGCTCCCGCCGGCGCCCGGCCTCTCGCCGTCGAGACCGCGAATCCTGATCCCGAGAGCTTAGCGAACGAGCGGGCCGTGGACGTGGGTGTGAATCCCCGGCCCGCCGTCGAGTCATGTCACGAAACGTGCCGCACCGAGACCCCTAGTTTCTTCCCAGAACGAGCGAGCCCTTGGTCGCTCGTCACCAATTGAAGACGATCGATCGACGCAACCGCCAGATGCAGCGCATCGAGGCTGCGCAAGGGCGTGCTGAAGCGGCCGAGCCAGTCTCTCGCGAGCTGATAGTGGCGCCGGTCCAGAGCGATACGGGTATACAGGGCGCTGTCCAGGTGGGCCAGGAACTGAGCCACGATGCGCTCGGCAGCGTCACGAGAGAGCTCGCGGCTTCGCGTCTTGCGTGAAACGGCAGAGAATAGCTCGACTTCGGTGAGATCGCTCAGCGCGGGTCGGGTTTCAGCCCGAATGATTTGCTCCGCTTTCGCGCTCAGAGGTGCCGGGCAGTAGTAGGCAGCGATCACGCTCGAATCGATATAGATCAAAAGCGCTCATCCCGACCCCGCAACACTTCTTCGCTCAGCGTCTTCCCTTTTACGGTGATGGACCGGCGAAGGGCCTCGAGGCTCGGAAGGCGCTTCGCCCGGGCGCGCGGGGGCACGAGACGGGCAACTTCCTTCCCCCGACGCAGAAGCACAACTTCCTCTCCCGCCGCGACCGCGTCGAGCAGGGCACTCAGATTGTCCCTCGCCTCTTTGACGTTGATCTTGCGCATGGGTCACGAAGTGTACCCATGAAGTGTACACTTGCCGCTCCCACCCCGTCAAACCATGCACAGCGGCGAGACCTCCGCGCGAGCGGTTTCGGAGCCAGGTCCGATTTGTTTCACGCTTTGCGCGTCACGCTCGTCCGACCCCGATCCCACCACTTCAGCACCCGCAACGCGCGGAGCGTGTTCCAGCGGCCGGGAGCTCCCAGGCGTTCCAGCTCGAAGTACGTCTTTCCCTTGTAGCCGTTTTGAAGCAACCAACGGCCGTCGGAACGCTGGCTCTTCCGGACGATGTCGATGGCCTCGGCGAGGCGCTCGTCGCGAGGCGCGTCGACGGCCTGGAAGTAGTCGAGGGCCCGGAGGATGTCGTAGCGCCACCGCGGCGGGAACGAGAAACGGGTGAATGTGGACTTGATGACTTTGCCGGTACGGTGCGAGCGAAAGAGCCGGTGAATCAGGAGAAACTCGCGGCCCCGGCGCTCGGCGGAGCGCACCGCGCGCGCGAGTCGTCGGCCGGATAGCTCGTACAGCCGCAGGCCTTCGAGGACGCTCATCGTCGTGTGGACGGATGCGTGCGTGGCGCCAGCGGCACGCTGGCAATTCCACCCACCGTCAGGCATCTGCTGCTCCAGAAGGTGGCGGGCAATGGTGTCGATGCGATCGTCTTCATACTCGAAGTAGGAGAGGAGCGAAAGCACCATTCCGGTGACGCAGGTCTCGCCTCGGCGCGTCCGTTGGGCCCACGCTCCGTAGCTGATACCGCCGTCGCGCTGGAGCCCTCCGTCGAGAAGCAGAGAGCAGGCCTTTCGCGCTTGCCGGTTGGTGGCAGGCAGACCGAAGTCACGAAGCAGGAGCATGGTGTAGGTCGTCGAGGTCCACTTCGGCGAGTACAGACCTCCCGCCCACCTGCCTTCAGGATCCTGCCGGGCGAGCAGACGAGCGCCCCATCCATCACGCGCGACTCTTTTTCGCTCCCGCTCGACGGTGCGCTCTGCCGCCCCGACTAGATCACGCAGCGTCTGCCAGCGAATCGAAGGATCTCCGCTGAGGAGCCAATCAACCGCGCGCCCGGTCGCTGGTCTCATGGCCGAAGTCTATGGTTTGAGGAGCCCGAGATTGACAGCGGCGATGAGGCATGCGAATTCGGTAACAACATAGGTCACGGTTGCTGCAATGACCGCCAAGCCACGACGCTTGCGAAATCTCGCTCTGGGCGCAAGAGTGAACGCCGCTACCGTGGGAAGCCCGAAAAATACGAGCGCAACCGCGAGGTCTTGCTTCCGATCGAAGGCGCTCGCCGTGGAGAGCGAAACGAGCGAGACGAGGACAGCCGTCGCAACAAGGCAAAGCGGAATGGCCCAGAAAAAGAGGTCCCGTGTTCGATTCGCGGAAGCAGCGAGCACGGCAACAATCGCTGGGGCGACAACGAAAGTGAGCAACTCGCCCATCATGTTGTGCCGGTCGGAGCCATAGTCACTTTTTCCACTCCTGCTCGGATGGGAAAGCCACGACGATCACGACGGTACTACCTACTCACCCTGTCTTGGTCACGTCCGACGGCTCCGAGCCGACGCCGTTGAACGTATTCCTTCACACAGAGAATGACAATGACGCCGACGAGCAAGACGTCTCCAGGATCTGCGAGAAGCTCGCGCCAGTTCCCGCTGCGCAGAGTCACGACGATCCGGAACACGAGACCCAGGAGGAACAGCGCCGTGAAAACGGCCGAGATGGTGCTACCCACCCAGCCCACCCCGTCGAGAAAGCCGTCAAGAGGGCCCCCGGAACCGATGGCTGCCACCATCGCGTCGATTTCCTCGCGCGAGAGGCGTCGTTGTCCTTCGGGCGGCGCCTTCGCTTGTCCTGAAGCAAGCGGGGACTGGACGAACCCGTGCTGCTGCATCAAGGTGGTGTAGGCGTCGTTAATGACCTTCATGCGGAGGTTGGCTTCCGCTTGACCTTGTGTGTCCGCGGCAAAGCAATCCGGGTGCCACGTCTTCACAAGTGCTCGGTATCTTCGCCGGACGGTCGCGTACGAGGAACCGTGAGGCAGGCCCAGCGCGGCGTAGGCTCTTCGAACTTGGTCCATGATTCCGCTCTAGCCGTGAGTGCGTTACCCTGAAACGAACGGCAAGGCGGCCACGGCCACGAGGCGCCGAGCGGACTCATCATAGGGCGACTGTCCGTCCAGGCCACCGGCGAGGCACACGTCGGCGAATCCGACCGATACGAGTACATCTCGCAGTTCGGTGCCTGAGTACAATCGCTGCTTCACGCGGAAGTCGAGCCGGGTTCCTTCACGCACCACAATCCAGTCCGACACCATGGAGGACCAGTCGTCGGCGAGCGTGCAGTGCTCCAGGTAAAGGACGTGCTCGACTTCATGCCAACGCCGCTCCTGCCAATGGCGCGCGGCGGTTTCTCGTCCGACCGAATCCAATACCAGCGTGCCGCCCGGCGTCAGGCTTGCGCGAACGTTCTCCAAGACCTGCCGGTTCTGCCGGTCATCGAAGTACCCGAAGGACGCGTACAGGCTGCAGACAAATCGAAGTTCTCCTGCCGCCGGAACTCCCGCATGTCCGCCTCGACCCATTCTACGTGAGCCCCTTCCCGTCGAGCAGCGGTGCGCGCGCGGTCCAGCAGACGGGGTGACGTGTCGACACCGGTGACTTGATGCCCACGGCGGGCCAAAGCAATCGCGTGTGCGCCGGACCCGCAACCGAGGTCCAGCACTCTCGCATTTGGAGACAGCTCCACGCAGGTTAGGATCGCCTCGACGTCGCCTTCCGCGCCGGCGAGCCGGTTTGGTGCGCACAAAGCCGGTTCCATCGCCTGCCAGAACGCCGGGTCGTCACTCCACTCTGCCATTCCTTCGCTGCCACTCCCGCGGTCCGTCCAACGTCAGGCCCGGCGGCGTGGCCGTTGCTTCACTTGGACCGCAGTCTCCGCCACTTCGTTTGACTCCATCGTGCCCGCCGCTACTTGGTGAGGGAAAGGCCACGTTCGACTGCACCGAGTGCCAGGCTCCAGCCCATCCCACACCTCAAAAGACGACTTCAAATCCATCGTGCGCCGCCTCAAGCCGCAGGTCACGCAGGTGAGAGAGCATGTCGGAGCCCATGTGTGTGAGGACAATGCGCTTGCAGTCGAACTCCGAACGATGTTGCATGAACGTTGCGTAGTCGAGATGAAATGGAACCTGTTTGTCGTAGAAGTACGACTCACAGATGAAGAGATCGGCTCCCGAAGCAGCTGCAACCAAGCGATCTGTCCACGCGGTGTCGCCGGAGTAACAGACAATTCGGCCGTCGACTTCGACACGCAGCGCATAGGCAGGGGCGCCGCATGTATGAAGGACTTCGTAGGGCGTCACGCGGAACAGATCGACGGAGGCGGGAACACCCTCGGAAAGCTCTTGGTACCGAACCTCGAACTTCCGTCGAACACCGGACGAACCAGGGAAGAAGACTTCCATCGCCTCGACGACGCGGGCCTGGAGACCTGGGGGACCGGCAACCAGGAGATGATTGGATCGACTCGAGAATTGCGCATCGAGAATGAGGAACGGAAGACCACCAAAGTGATCTCCGTGCAGATGGCTGACGAGGACCGTATCAATATCGTTCGGGTTTACCCCCGCCCCCTTGAGCGCGATGAGCGATGATGCACCGCAGTCGATCAGGCAGGAGTGCGCATCGGACTCGGCGAGGATGCACGTCTGCAGACGACCGCCGCTGCCGAATGCGTCTCCGCTTCCCAGGAATCTAACGCGCATACCTTCGGAATCTCCCGCGCCGCGGCTCGACCGTAAAGCTAAGCAGCGGGCAGCTCGCTAAGAGAAGTATAGATCCTTTTCTGTGAACAGACGGTCCACCGACCGTCTGCTTCAGTTGTTCTGCGACGCGCCATCTTGGCGAGAACCCAACTTTTTTCCGCGGTCAAGGCAACGGCGAGACGCTCCGAGCCGCACGGCCCAATCATCGGAATGCTATGCAGGCAGCGCCGCAATTCTCGGCGCCGCGAGATCGCCGGGTGCGCACATCGGGTCCTCGGCCCGGGACGACCATAGCTGTCGGTCTACGGTTGAGCGATCCGTATAGATGTCGTTGTACTCCCTCTATCGCATGCGGCGCTCGAGACTTTCGCGATGGCGGCGGCTCAGGCGCAGGGAGGTGCCGTTCCGGAGGACGACGCGGTAGTTTCCCCGCTCGTCGTGGCGGAGCTCGCTCACGCGGTCGAGGGCGACGATCGCCGAGCGGTGGATGCGCGCGAACTTCACGGGATCGAGGTGCGTCTCGATGGCGCTCAGCGATTCTCTGAGGAGGTGCTCGCGCGAGCCTTCGTGAATCGTCACGTAGACTCCCGCGGCCTCGATCCAGTCGATATCTGCGACGTCGACGAAACGAATCCGGCCCGCGTTCTTGATCACGACGCGGTCGAGAAACGCGGTCTTCGACGGCTCGCGGGTCTCGACCAGGGCGAGGATCTTCTCTCCGAGAGCTTCCTTCTCTCTCGCAACGATCCTCTCCCGCGCGCTCGCGAGCGCCGATTCGAAGCGCTCGTCGCTGAAGGGCTTCAGGAGGTAGTCGAGGGCCCGCACTTCGAAGGCCTTGAGAGCGTAGGTGTCGTAGGCGGTGACGAAGATGGTGACCGGAGGCGGCTCCGACGAGCTCGAGCTCGCGATCCGATCGAGAACGGCGAAGCCGTCGAGCTCGGGCATCTGCACGTCGAGAAAGAGGAGGTCGGGGACGGAAAGTTCCATGGCTTCCAGCGCTTCCGTCCCTTTTTCGAACTCTCCCTCGATGACGACGTCGGGCTCGCGCGCCAGGAGCTCGGCGATGCGTCTTCGCGCCGGGGGCTCGTCGTCGACGATGACGGTACGGATTCTACGCATGGGCTCGCAAGGGAAGGGTCAAGGTCACGGTGACTCCGCTGGGAGCTCCGCTGCGAATCTCGACGCGCGCCTCGTCTCCATAGAGGGCGTGGAGCCTCTCGGTCGTGCTCCGAATCCCGAAGCCGTTCCCGTTGGTCTTGTGATTCCACGTGGGCGCGAGCCCGACTCCGTCGTCGGAAACGGTCAGCTCGAGCGACCCGCCCTGGCGGACGGCCTTCAGGAGAATGCGGCCCGCGGATGCCTTTCCCGCGAGGCCGTGCTCGATGGCGTTCTCCACGAGTGGCTGGAGGATGAACGGAGGGACGGCGGCGGCCAGGGTCTCGGGCTCGATAGACTGTTCGACGTCGAGCTTTCCCGAGAAACGAATCTGCTGGATCGCGAGATAGTCTTCGACGGTGCTCAGCTCCTCGGCGAGAGGAACCTCCTGATGGTTGGAGCTGTCGAGCGAGTGACGGAGAAGATCGCCGAGGTGGGCCGTCATCCGCCGCGCGGTCTTGGGGTCCTTCTCCATGAAGGCGGAGATGGCGTTGAGGGTGTTGAAGAGAAAGTGGGGGCGAAGCTGCACCTTGAGGGTTTCGAGACGCGCCTCGGCGAGGCGGGTCTCGAGCTGAGAGGCCCGGAGCTCCCGTTCTCTCGCCTCGCGCTCGGCATCGCGCGCGATGAAAGCACCTACCATCACGGCGTAGATGAGAAGGTTCCAGTGAAACTGCGAGCCGAACGATGCGACGCTCCAATCGGCTTCGTGGATCCCGAAAAAATCATCCGCGCTGGTGCGCAGGATCACGTACACCGCGACGAACAGGATGGCGAGGGGAACGTGTCGAAGCACCCGGGTGCCGATGGAAGCGTCCCCGCTCTTCGCCGCCCATCGATCGCCGAGGATCACGAAGGGGCTCAGGAGCCCCCAGCAATACCACTGGGAGAGGCTCATCCGCAGAGACTCTTTCCATGCTCCCGTGTCCCCGCCCATCGCGATGTAGCGCTGGGTGGAGAAGAACAAAGCGACGGCGGTCCAGAACAGGAAGCCGAGCCCCCAGCTTCTCCATCGGCTCATCGTCGCATCCGGCGGTTACTCGGGAGCCGCCTCGAGTGTCAAGGGATCCCGCGCGGGCAGGTGAGTCACCTGGCCGCCGAAGAGATCCTTCATGCTCGCTCGTCCCTCGGGATCGCCCTTCTCGATGTCGGCCCATTTGCCCACGACGAGAAACACGATCTGGTCTGGCTTCAGATACTTCCGGGCCACCCGCTCGACGTCGGCCGCCGTCACCGCCTCGACCTGGTCGCGCCACTTCTTCCAGTAATCGTGCGATCGATCGATGAAGCTGTCATACGCGTAGATCGATGCGATCTGCTGCGCCGACTGGAAGCGCTGAGGGAACGTCTCGATGAGCGAGGCGCGCGCCACTTCCAGCTCGTCCGCGCTCACCGGCTCCGTCTGCATGCGGCGCATCTCTTCCAGCGCGATTTTGGTGGCAAGAGCGACGGTGGCGCTCTTCGACTGGAAAGAGATGGTGAAGGCGCCGGGCGAGAGGGCGTCGAAACCGAAGTTCGACCCCGCGTCGTAGGCGAGACCCTCGTCGGATCGGATGCGCTTGATCAATCGAGAGGTGAAGGTACCGCCGCCCAGCACCTGGTCCATCATCTGGAGCGCCGCCCGATCGGGGTTCTCCCAGTCGGTCCAGCGTGGAACGAGGTGGCCCAGGATTACCTTGCCCTGGGGGATGTCCTTCTCCGCCTGGTAGGCTCCAGGTTCGGGCGTGAAGGTCGGCTGCGGAGGCGGCCAGCGGTTGTCCGCACCCTTGCCGGGCCAATCGGAGAGCGCAGACTCGAGCTTCTTCAGAATCTCCTTGGTATCGACATCGCCGGAGACGCTGACGATCATGTTCTCCGGCCGCCAGTACTTCTCGTGAAACGAGACGATGTCGTCGCGGGTGATGCGGTCGAGAGTCTCCTTCGTCATCCTCCGACTGGCGTAGTAATCGTGCCCGTAGAGGAGCCAGCTCCACTCGCGCCCGAGAATGTCGCCGGCGTCATCATTCCGCTGGCGCATCGCCTCCAGGAGGTCCGTCTTCTGGATCGCGAGACGGCCGGCGTCGAAACGAGGCGTGCGGAGCATCTCGAACAAGAGGGCCATGCTCTGGTCGAGCACGGGAGTGATGCAGCGAAGGCTCGCGCTCGCGCTGTCGTCGTTTCCCGAGCTCGAGATGTTCGCGGCGAGGAACTCCACTTCTTCATCGAAGGCGTCGGGAGCGAGCCTTTCGGTGCCACCGGTGCGGAGAAGATCGCCGGTAACGCCGGCGAGCCCGACTTCGTCGGCGGGCTCGAGGTAGCTTCCCTGTCGGAGGAGGATGCTCACGTTTACGAGAGGGAAGGTATGGTCCTCGACCACGTAGGCTATGACTCCGTTGGAAAGACGGTGCTGGTAGCGATCGGCCGGGGGGACATCGAAGTGGAGCTCACCGAACGTGAGGTCTTCGGGTCGGGGAGGAATCGCTTCCGTCTTCTCGACCGGAAGCGCCTGCGCCCATCCGGCCGCGGCGAGTGCCAGGAACAAAGCGAGGTGGCCTGCGATCCGTCGCGCGGTACTCATTTCGCCGCCTCCGGGGCTCGATAGTAGAGACCGACGGTTCTCGTCCCGGGATCGAGATACTTCTCCGCGACCCGTTTCACGTCGTCGGCCGTTACCGCGAGCGTTCGATCCGCCCACTCGTTGATGTATTGCCAGTCACCGAGCCCGTCGTAGACGAGGAGCTGGATGAGGAGGTAGAACCCGCTCGCGAGGCGCCGGTAGGAGCTGGCGGTGATCTGATTCTTGACCTTCTGGAGCTCGCGAGCGGAGATGGGCTGCTCTCGA
This sequence comes from uncultured Acidobacteriota bacterium, assembly GCA_963815675.1. GTDB lineage: Bacteria > Acidobacteriota > Vicinamibacteria > Marinacidobacterales > SMYC01 > CAWFHP01. Next base: position 743,142 of record CAWFHP010000004.1, read on the forward strand.
ATCTTCTGGATCTCGTCGAGCAGGGCACTCTCCAGATTCTCGGGGGTCGCGTCTCCCTTCGCTTCCGCCGAGAGCACGAACAAACCTTCGAACTTTCTCGAATCCTGGGCGGCCCCGGTGTCGGAAGCGATGCCGCGGTCGAGCACCAGGGAGCTGTAGAGCCGGCCGCTCCGGCCGTTCAAGAGCCCCGCCAGCACCTCGAGCGCGTACGAGTCGCGGTGGCGGAAGGGTACGGTGTGGTAGCGGAGCTCGACCTGGGGCTGGCACTCGCAGGTGGCGACCATCCGTTTTTCGGCGAGGGGCTCCATCTCCAGCGTGACGACGTCGGGGGGAGGCGGGCTCGCGCTTCAGACGGCCGAAGTAACGCTCGGCGAGCTTCCGCACCTCGGCGGGATCGAAGTTTCCAACGAGCGCCGCGGTCACGTTGTTGGGGGCGTAGTAGGTCGCGAAGTAGTCCTTCGCCTGCGCGAGGCTGTAGGACCTGAGGTCGGAAGGCCAACCGACCACCGGCCAGGTATAAGGGTGAGATTCCCAGAACATGGCGTCGAACAGCTCGTCGAACTTACCCGTCGGCGTCGATTCGGTGCGCAGGCGCCTCTCTTCGTGCACCACGTCCCTCTCGGAGTAGAACTCGCGGAAGACGGGGCTCAAGAGGCGGTCCGACTCCATCCAGAACCAGAGCTCGAGCTTGTTGGCGGGTACGGTAATGAAGTAAACGGTCTCGTCCTCGTTGGTGAAGGCGTTCATCCCCGAGGCACCGAAGCCGGTGTAGATCTTGTCGAACTCGTCTTTGACCATCAGCTTGCGCTGCTCTTCGGTGAGGGCGTCGAACTTCTTCTGGAGCTCGACGAGCTCGGGCGGCCGTGCCGCGGGATCGTAGGGATCGTCGATCTCGCCGAGGCGGTAGCGCTCCCGCTGCTTGCGATAGATCGCCCGCATCTGATCCTGGAGGGTTTCCTGCTCCTCGATAATCTGAAGGTCGCGGGTGATGTTCGTCGTCCCGATGGTACGGGTGCCCTTGAACATCATGTGCTCGAAGAAGTGGCTGAGGCCCGTGATGCCGGGCCGTTCGTTCGACGAGCCGACGTGGGCGACCCAGCCGGCGGAGACGGTCGTGAGCTCGGGTCTACGCACCATGAGAATCTTCATCCCGTTCGCGAGCTCGAAGGATTCCACCGGTACTTTGGCGATATCGCTCGCTTCGAGAAAGCTCCCTCCGAGGAGCCATGCTGCGAGGGCATACGACAATCTTCTCGGCATCGACATCGACATCAACATCATGGCGGCCATTCTACTACGCGGTCTCCGGCGCGATTGTGCTAGGCTCCTCGCCGGGCCGAGGAGGCGACATGACCACGAGACCTTCACCCTCGCTTTCTATTTCCTTTCTGCTGATGGCGACGCTCGTCGCCGCGGCGCCGGGCGACAAGGGGCCCTTCGACGGCCTGCGGTTCCGCTCCATCGGGCCGGCGAGCCCGGCGGGCCGCATCGACGACTTCGCCGTTCTCGAGTCGAACCCCGCCGTCTTCTACGTGGCGACGGCGACCGGCGGTCTGTGGAAGACGGTGAACAACGGCACGACCTTCGAGACCGTCTTCGACGACGAGGACACTTCCTCCATCGGCGACGTCGCGATTGGGCCCGACGATCCCAATCTGGTGTGGGTGGGAACGGGTGAGAACAACAACCGGCAGAGCTCTTCCTGGGGCGAGGGAGTCTACAAGTCCACCGACGGCGGGAAGAGCTGGAAGAACGTCGGGCTTCGCGACTCGCGCTACATCGCGCGGATCGTGATCGACCCCACGAACGTGGACGTCGTCTACGTCGCCGCTCTCGGAAACCTCTTCGGCCCGGGCGGGGACCGGGGCGTCTACAAAACCACCGACGGCGGCGAGACGTGGAACCGGGTCCTCTTCGTCGACGACGATACCGGCGCTACGGAGCTCGTCATGGACCCGCGGAACCCGAAGGTCCTCTACGCCGCGACGTACCAGCGGCGCCGCGCGACGTGGGGCTTCAACGGCGGAGGACCGGGTAGCGCCATCTACAAGACGAGCGACGGTGGCCGGAGCTGGGCGAAGCTCACGAAGGGAATTCCCGAGGGCCCCAAGGGTCGAATCGGGCTCGACCTCTATCGCAAGAATCCCGACGTCGTCTATGCCCGCATCGAGCACCCGAAGGAAAGCGGCGTCTATCGCTCCGACGACGCCGGGCAAGAGCTTTCGCAAGCTCTCCTCGACGAACCCAAGGCCGATGTATTTCAGCCAGATCCGCGTCGACCCCAACGACGACTCGCGCGTCTACGTTCTCGGGAACCGAGCTCTTCGTCTCCGACGACGGCGGAAAGACGTTCCGCAACGACGGCGCCGAGCGCATCCACGTCGATTTCCACGCGATGTGGGTCGATCCCGGCAACTCCAATCACCTGATGATCGGCGGCGACGGAGGGGTTGGAATCTCCTACGACCGGAGCGCGACCTACGTCTGGCTCAACAACATGCCCCTCGGTCAGTTCTATCACGTGACCTACGACATGAAGACCCCTTACACCGTCTGCGGAGGGCTCCAGGACAACAACACCTGGTGCGGGCCGAGCGCGGTTCGGAGCCGCGACGGCATCGCCAACGACGACTGGTTCATCATCGGAGGCGGCGACGGGTTCGTGGCGCAGGCGGATCCGGGAGACGCCCGAATCCTCTACGCCGAGTCCCAGAACGGACGGATGAACAGGATCGACCGGGTGACCAACGAGCGGCAGCCCATCCGCCCCGAGGCGGCCGAGGGAGAGCCCAAGCTCCGCTGGAACTGGGATACGCCGATGCTCCTCTCTCCCCACGACCCCGCGACCGTGTTCGTCGCCGCGAACAAGGTCTTCCGCTCGCGCGACCGGGGATTCGCCTGGGAGGCGGTGAGTCCCGGACCTCACCACCAACGCGGACCGAGACGAGCTCGAGATCATGGGGGTGCTCGGAAAGGACATCGAGATCGCGAAAAACGACGGCCTCGACGCGTACCCGACGCTCGTCACCTTCGCCGAGTCGGAGCGAAGGCCGGGGCTGTACTGGGCGGGCTCGGACGACGGGTTGGTGCATGTCTCGAGCGATGCCGGCCTGCATTGGACGGATGTCACCAAGAACGTTCCCGGGCTTCCCAAGGGGACCTACGTCTCCCGGCTCGCCCCGTCGCGATTCGCCGACGATCGCGGTGTACGCCACCTTCGACGGACACCGGCTGGGAGATTTCGGCACGTACGTCTACGCGAGCGACGACCTCGGAAAGAGCTGGCGGGCGCTCGAGGCGAATCTGCCGGCGGGAGAAGTGGCGCGCACCATCACCGAGGACCTCCGCAATCCCGACGTCCTCTATCTGGGAACCGAACGAGGGCTCTACGTCACCGTCGATCGAGGCCGGGAGTGGCATCGGGTGAAGGCGAATCTCCCCACGGTTCCCGTCTACGAGATCACGCTCCACCCTCGGGACAACGCGCTGCTGCTCGCGACCCATGGACGAAGCATCTGGATCCTGGACGACCTCGCGCCCTTTCAGGAATACACGAAAGCAGCGTCGAAGGCGGCCTACCTCTTTCCCGTTCCCGAGGGAGTGGAGCGGAATACCGCGGGGGATCGGATGCGCGACTTCGAGGGCAACCGCCAGTTCCTGGGAACGAATCCCGCGCCCGGCGCCCTTCGTTACCTATCGTCTCGCTGCCGACGCCAAGGAGGTCGCGATCGAGATTCGGGATGGCGCAGCGAACGTCGTGAGAGAGATGAAAGGAGACGATCTCAAGGATGACAAAACCGCGGGCATGCATCATGTCGCCTGGGATCTTCGATGGCCTCCTCTTCCCGATGTGAAGGGACAGGACCCGAACCAGTTCGGTTCCCGGACGAGCGCGCCTTTCGTGACGCCCGGCGATTATCAGGTCCGCGTTCTCGTGGATGGGAAGGAAGAAGCGAGCTCCCCGTTGCGCGTGTCTCAGGATCCCGACGTCCAGATCACCGCCGAGGACCGCCGAGTCTACGACGAGACCGCCAAGCGAGCGTACGAGCTGAATCGGAGCGCCAACGTCGCGGCGAACGCCGTCGTCGCGCTCGCCGACGAGCTCGGTAACGTGAAGACGGGGATCGAAACAAAGGACCTTCCCGACCGAGACGTCGAGCGCCCTCGAAGATTTGTCGAAGCGCGTGGAGGACCTGCAACGCCGATTCGGCGTCGGCCACCGCGAGCCCGGCCCGCCTCCGGAGGACGACGTCCGAGGCGCGATCAACCGTTTGCGGCGCGGACTCCTCGGCGCGACCGCGCGGCCGACCGAGACGCAGACGAAGCTCGTGGGTAAGCTGACGGACGATCTCTCCAAAGCGACGACCGATTTGAACGAGACCATCGAAAAAGCCTCGGCGCTCTACAAGGACCTGGCGGCGCGCGGGCTCTACCCGGCGGTGCCGAAACCCGTCGGGTCGTAGCTCACTCGTCCCGGAGAACCTCCAGAGGCGCGAGGGCGGAGGCCCGTCGAGCGGGAAGGAAGCTCGCGGCGGCGCCGGCGGCGAGCAGCATCGCGGCCGCTCCCGCGAAGGTCGCCGGGTCGAAAGCGCTCACGCCGTGGAGGAGACTTTCGAGCGTGCGGCCGAGCGCGAGTGCGAGGACGGCGCCGAGCGCGACCCCGACGGCGGTGAGGAAGAGCCCAGAGCGCAGGACCATCGCGCGAACGTTTCCGGGCGACGCCCCGAGAGCCATACGCATGCCGATCTCCCGATAGCGGCGGCGGACGCCGAAGCTGATGACGCCGTAGACGCCCGCGAGCGTGAGCGCCAACGCGACGCCGGCAAACAGAGCCATGAGACTCGAACTGGAGCCGCGGCTGCGAGAGGCTTCCGGCGAGAATGGCCTCGATCCTCCGCCCCGCCATCAGAGGGAGTTCGGGGTCGATCTCCGTGAGCGCGGCGCGGACGCTCGACTCGAGCGGGCCATTCCCCGCGGTCGCACCCGCCACCACGAGCGTCGTCTGGAGAAACCACGGCGCGGGGTTCTGGGCGTAGGGAAAATAGATCTCGGGCCGCACGGGATCGGAAAGCGACCACTGTCTCGCGTCGCCCACGACACCGACGACGACGGCCTCGTGGCTCCCCGTCCCACCCCAGCGAATCCGCCTGCCCAGGGGGCCTTCATTACCCGGGAAGAGATCGGCGAGCGTGCGGTTCACCACCACGACCGGTTGCGAGTCGGTGCGATCGCCGCCGTCGAACGTTCTTCCCTCCGCGAGAGGAATGCCGAGCGCTCGGAAGTAGCCCGGCGAGACGACGCGGTAGGCGGCCGCGGGCAGATGGTCCGTCGTGAGCTGAGCTTCGTCGACGACGAAAGGGGTCCTCCAGAGATTCTCCTCCGATGGGGAGGTGGTTCACCAGTGCCGCCTCTTCGACGGACGGAAGCGAGCGGACCCGCTCGAGGATGCGATCGAAGAGAGGCAGTTGGCGGGCGGCGTCGGCATACCCCGTGCCCGTCAGCGAAAGGTCCAGGGTCAGGACGCGCTCTCGACGGAAGCCGGGGTCGGAGCGGCTAAGATGAACAAAGCTTCGCATCAGCACGCCCGCGCCCACGAGAAGCGCGAGGGAAAGAGCGACCTCGGCGATGACGAGGGCTGACGGAACGGCGGAGTCTCGCCGCGAAAGATTCTCCCGCAGCTCGGTCTCGAACGTCGTCCTCGCGGCATGGAGGGCGGGTGCGAGACCGAAGAGGAAGGCGGCGACGATGGTGATCCCGAGGACGAAGCCGAGGATGGTGACGTCGAGCCTGGGCTCGACGGGATAGGGATTGGCCGCGGCGAGAAGAGAGCTCGTCCGGACGAGAAGAGCGGCGAGCATCGATCCCGCGACGGCCGCGACCGAAGCGAGAACCAGGCTCTCCATCGCGACCTGCCGGAAGAGGCGGGAGCGGGCCGCGCCGAGCGCGAGACGAATCGCCATCTCACGGCGTCGTCCCGCGGCGCGGGCGAGAAGAAGGTTCGCCACGTTGGCGCAGGCGATGAGAAGCACGACGCCGACCGCGGCGAGAAGGATTCCGAGCGCCCGCCTCTCCGAGCCGACTGCCGGCTCTCTCAGCGGCTCGAGGTTGATGGTGGAATCGGCGTTGGTCTCGGGAAACGCGTGCGCGAGCCGGTCTCCGAGAAGAGCAGTCTCGGCGCGGGCGTCGTCGAGCGATTGGCCGGGGGCGAGGCGCGCGAACACCCGCAGGTATTGCGAGCGCCGGTTGGCGAGCTCGCTCTCGGTCCAGTGAAGCGGGGTCCAGAGCTCGGCATCCGTCGCCCAGAAGGGTGGAAAGAAGAACCCCGGGGGCATGACGCCGATGACGCGATAGCTCTCGCCATCGAGCACGAGGTGGCGGCCGACGACGTCGCGCTCGCTTCCGAAAAGCCGCTGTCCGAGTCGATAGGAAAGGACGACCACCTTCTCATCCTTCTCGGCCTCGGCCGCATCGAAGACTCGTCCCTGAAACGACGGCGTCCCGAGAAGATCGAAGAGCGACCCCGTGGCTTTCAGCCCCGGGATCTTCCGCGCGACCCCGTCTCCCGAAAGCACCGGTGACCAGGGGCGAGCGGCGGTCATCGAGACGAGAGTCTCGCTCGCCTTTCGCCAGTCACGAAAATCGGCCGGAGACGTGGGATTGCGCCGCTCCCGGGGACCGAGGTCGTTTCGAAACAGCGCTACGACGCGGCCGGGCTCCCGGTACGGAAGCGGGCGCCAGAGCACCGCGTCGACGAGAGTGAAGACAGCGGTACCTCCGGCGATGGCGATCGCCAGCATCGAGAGGGCGAGGAGCGTGGTGCCCGGATTCTGGCGAAGCGTACGAAACGCGACCGAGAGCTCACACAGCCATTCCCTCATAGCGGTTCCTCCGAGACATTGGACGCTCGGAACCGCGAAGAAGTTGGGTGAGGGAAGAGCGATCGCGCCGTCGCGCTCGTGCGAGCGCGAGAGGGCTCAGAATCCCCGCTTCCGGCCTCGAATGTTGCGGCGGCTTCCCTTGGGCTTCGGACGCTTGGGGGCTCGGAAATCCGACCCGCCGTGTCCGCCGTCGGAGTAGCTCGGCGCGCTTCGCTGCCGTTCCTCCGCTTCCTTGATACGAAGCTCCCGATTGTTCAGCTGGTGCCCGTCGAATCTCTCGATCGCCTGGATGGCGGAGGATCCATCGGCAAACTCCACGAACGCGAATCCTCTCGGCCGGCCGCTGGTACGGTCGGTCGGCAGGAACACATCGACGACTTCACCGATCTCGGAAAACAGCTGTTCGAGCTCGCTACGGGTCGTTTCGTAGCTCAGGTTCCCTACAAATATCTTGGTGTTTATGACGTCCTCCTCTGGACTCCACGTTTTTGCCGGGATTCCACCCTTCGAGACTACCACAACGAGCCGGGCGGCGCCGGGCAACGGTCCTCCGGGGGGGGTCGGCCTCCCCCGCGAACAAAATCCCGCGCTCTCGGAACAACCGGGCCGTCCGGCCCGTTACCAGGGGTATGGCGGAAAGCAACGAGGGCCGGGGTGTAGGCAATATTTCTCATTGTGATAAAAAATAGCCATGGCTGAGAGAGAGGGGATCAGCCCGCCTATCTTCGAGATTCTCCTGACTTTAAAGGACGGACCTTGCGATACGGAGGGTGTTTTGACGCGCATACGTGAGCTCGGCGGCTCCAAGGCGCCTCCCATCGCCTCGTTCTACCGGTCGTTGAAGAGGTCGGTCGACGGCGGATACGTCGAGGTTCTCGAGACCGCAGGTCCCGTGGGACGGGGAAGACCGCCGCAGCGATATCGAATCACCGCCGCGGGACGAGCGGCCCTCCGCAGCGAGGCGCGGCGGCTCGGGAGGCTCTCGAGCCTCGCTCTCTCCGAGCTTCCCCGCACGGGAAAGGGCTGAGACCGAAATGGGCGGACGGGACCGGGAGCTCCTCCGCGCGGCGTTCGCGCGGATCTTGCGCCTCTATCCGGAAGCGTTCCGCCGCCTGTTCGCCGACGATATGGCGAGCCTTTTCGAGCGCCGCTCGAAGGATGCGCTCGACGAGCGCGGCCGCCTGGGATTGTATCGGTTCGCGGTCGCGACGTTCGCGGGGATGGCCGCGATGGCGATGGTCGAGCAGTGGGATGTCCATCGACGCACGCGACGCCGCCACGTGGGGATACGGATCCAAGGCGGCGGGCGTCGATCTCGAGACCGGGGGAGGATTACGATGGAAATCATGCGCGACCTACGAAGCGCGTTTCGGACGCTCGTCAAGTCGAAGGCATTCACTCTGATCGCGGTGTCGACTCTCGCGCTCGGGATCGGCGTGAACACGACGATCTTCAGCGTCGTGAACGCGCTGCTGTTCAGCGAGCTTCCGGTGACCGAGGCCGACCGCTTCGTGTTCCTCTGGGCGACGAACGAGCGCGCGGGAGAGAACCGCACGGCTCTCTCCTTTCCGGAAGTGGCGGACCTGAGAGAATCGGTCCAAAGCTTCCAAGGAATCTCGGTGGGCTACGCGGACAACTTCATCCTCACCGGCGAACGGGAGCCGTCGAGAGTGAGCGGTTTTCGCGTGAGCGACAACCTGTTCCCGCTCTGGGGCGTGAGAACGATTCTTGGGCGAAGCTTCGAGAAAGGCGAGGATCGTCCCGGGGCCGCGCCCGTCGCCGTCTTGAGCGACGGATTCTGGAAGCGTCACTTCGGCGAGGACCCGCGCGTCGTGGGGAGCATCATTCGAATGGACGGCGAGGCCTATACCGTCGTCGGGGTGCTCTCTCCCAAGATGGAGTTCGGCGATCTCTCTGCCATCGACGTCTGGGTTCCCCTGCGCATGGATCTCGCCACGACGCGGCGGGACGATCGGCGCGCCTTTACCCAGGCCCGATTGAAGCCGGGCGTCTCGGTGGAAGAGGCGAGCGAGGAGTGCCAGACGGTCGCCGCGCGCCTCGAGCGCGAACATCCGGAAAGCGAAGGATGGAACTTCCGGGTGAGTCCCGTTTCCCAGGAGATCATGAACGACGACGATAACGCCATGATGTGGTCGCTCATCGTGAGCGTTGCGTTCGTGCTCTGGATCGCGTGCGTCAACGTGGCCAACATGCTGATGGCGCGCTCCACCGCGCGGACCCGTGAGGTCGCGCTACGGCTAGCGCTCGGGTCGGGACGATTCCGTCTCGTCCGGCAGTTCCTCACGGAGGGATTTTTGTTGTCGACCGCCGCCTGTGGTCTCGGGCTCCTGCTCTCCCGGGCGCTTCTCGAGCTCTTCTTCGTCACCTCCGACCAGAACTGGATCTACGGCAAGGCGGTCGTCGACTCGCGCGTGCTTCTCTTCACGCTGGGGATCTCCTTTCTGACGCCGTTTCTCTTCGCGTTGCTCCCGTCTCTCCGCGCCTCCCGACCGAATCTGATCGAGAGCCTGAAGGAAGGAGGCAGAGCGGGAGCGGGCCGGATGACTCTTCGCTCGCGAGGCCTCCTCATGGCGGGACAGGTGGCGATGGCCCTGATGCTGATGCTCGTGACCGGCCTTCTGATCCGATCCGAGATCGAGCTCAAGACGGCGAACCTGGGGTTCGAGCCCCAGGGCGTTCTCTCCGTCGGCCTCGATTTGCCGCGCACCCAGTACCTGAGCGACGACCAGGTCCGAAATTTCTACCGGGAGCTCCTCGAGCGATTGCTCGCGACCCCCGGCGTCGCCGAAGCTGCCGTCGTGGACCCCGTTCCTTTGTCCGAGCGCGGTGGACGCCGCAATCTTCGTATTCGGGGCCTTTCGACCGCCGAGAGCCACGAGAGTCCGAGCGCGTACTTTTTCACCGTGAGCCCGGGCTATCTCTCGACGATGAAGATCCCGCTTCTACGGGGACGAGACTTCGGCGAGGGTGACCGGGAAGGCGCGCCCCGGGTGGCTCTCATCAACCGGGAGGCTGCGGAGCGTCTCTTCGAAGGCGAGGACCCGCTCGGCCGGCTCATCCAGCCCGCGGGGACATCGGAGTCCGAGTGGTTCGAGATCGTGGGCGTCACCGGAAACGTCGCTCATCTGGACCGGAAAGTGCCCGTCGTACCGCAGGTCTACCTCTCTTTCGCACAGGGCCCGTCGGCGGCGATGAGTCTCGTCGTTCGAACCGCAGGAGCAGGAGCGCCCGAATCGGTCGTCGAGCCCATTCGCAATGTCGTGAAGGCGCTCGATCCCCAGCTCCCGGTGGACGAGATTCTGACGATGGAGGAGCGCCGCCATCGGGAATTCGCGAACGTCGACGCCATCGTCCTGATGTTCTTCGTTTTCGCCGCCTTCGCGCTGGTCATGGCATCCATGGGAATCTACGGCGTCATGTCGTACGCCGTGAGCCAGCGGGAGCGCGAGATCGGGATCCGCATGGCGCTCGGGGCCAAACGCTCCGACGTCGTCCATATGATCGTTTCCGAGGGAGGAAAGCGCGTCGTCCTCGGCACCGTCGCCGGGCTCGCGGGAGCGCTCGCTCTCGGACGGTTTCTCTCGGGAATCCTCTTCGGGGTGAGCCCGTTCGATCCGTTGACCTTCGTCACCGTGACGCTGGTGCTCGTCCTCGTCGCGTTTTTGGCGAACTACGTTCCCGCCCGCCGGGCGACGCGGATCGATCCCATCCGCACGTTGCGCGCCGAGTAGCTCGCGGAGAAATTAGGGACAGTCCCTAATTTCCGACGGCGCAAAGGCGCAAAAAAGAAATTAGGGACTGTCCCTAATTTTCCCTAATCGATCGCGTCGTGGGAGCGGGCTTTCTCGCGCAAGACGTACTTCTGGATCTTTCCCGTGGAGGTCTTCGGGAGCTCTCCGAACACGACCTCTTTCGGGGCCTTGAAGTGCGCGAGGCTCTGCCGGCAGTGCTCGATGATGTCGCGCTCCGAAGTGCTCGCCCCTTGCTTCAGCTCGACGAAGGCGCAGGGGATTTCTCCCCATTTCTCGTCCGGCTTGGCGACGACCGCCACCGCCTGGACCGCGGGGTGCCGGTAGATGACGTCCTCGACCTCGAGCGACGAGATGTTCTCGCCTCCGGAGATGATCACGTCTTTCGAGCGATCGCGGATCTTGATGTAACCGTCCGCGTGCTTCACCGCGAGATCGCCCGAGTGAAACCAGCCCCCGGCGAACGCCTCTTCGGTCGCTCGGGCGTTCTTCAGGTATCCCTTCATGGTGATGTTGCCCCGGAAGAAGATCTCTCCCATCGTCTCGCCGTCGGCGGGGACGGGCTTCATCGTGGATGGATCCATCACCGTCATTCCCGCCTGGAGCGTGTAGCGCTGGCCCTGGCGGCCGTTCAACCGCGCGCGCTCGTCGACGGAAAGCGCCTCCCATTCCTCGTGCTTGGCGCAGACCGCCGCCGGGCCGTAGGTCTCGGTGAGTCCGTAGACGTGAGTGAGAGAAAAACCCATCCGGTCCATCGCCTCGAGGAGCGCTCTGGGCGGCGCGGCGGCGGCGACGAGGCCTTCGACGCGATGGGCGATGCCGGCCTTCATCTCCGCCGGGGCGCCGGCGAGCATCGAGTGGACGATGGGCGCGCCGCAATAATGCGTGACCCGGTGCTCCCGGATCCGATTCGAAGACGGCTTTCGGCTCGACGCGCCTCAAGCAGACGTTCGTTCCCGCGAGCGCGGCTATGGTCCAGGGAAAACACCAGCCGTTGCAATGGAACATCGGGAGGGTCCAGAGGTAGACGGGGTGCCGCGGCATCCCCCAGTCCACTATGTTGCTGAGCGCGTTCAGATAGGCTCCGCGGTGATGGTAGACGACCCCCTTGGGGTTGCCCGTCGTTCCCGACGTGTAGTTGAGTGCGATCGCGTCCCACTCGTCGGCGGGACGGATCCACTCGAACTCCGCATCCCCCTCTTCGAGGAGCGACTCGTAATTCGTCGCTCCCACGAGCGTTCCTCGGGGCCCGTCGGGATCCATGACGTCGACCACCAGCTGCGGCCTTCGCTCCCCCAGCATGAGAAGCGCTTTCTCTACGACGGGCGAAAGCTCGGGGTCGGCCAGGAGGGCCCTCGCTTCGCCGTGCTCCAGCATGAAAGCGATGGCCTGGGCGTCGAGTCGGACGTTCAATGCGTTCAAAACCGCACCCGCCATCGGGATCCCGAAATGGCATTCGATCATCGCCGGCACGTTGGGGAGCATGACGGCGACGGTATCTCCTCGTCGTATCCCCCGACGGGAAAGAGCCGAGGCGAGTCTGCGGGCGCGTGCGAACGTCTCGCCCCACGTGAAATCCGTCGAGCCGTGAACCGTCGCCGTGCGCTCGGGGTACACGCTCGCGGTTCGCGCGAGGAAATCGATCGGGGTGAGAGGCTCGTAGTTGGCGGGGCTCTTCTCCAGTCCTTCGCGGTCGCGGCCGGGATCGCGCATTTCACGCCTCCTGTCTTCTCGTCATGCGCCAGGCGCGGTGAAGCTTCTGGTTCCGGAACTCCTCGGGGATGCTGCTGGCGGTGACGTCCTCCACCGCCCACGGCTCGAGTGCCTCGGCCGGAAGCCGGGGACGTGGAGCGCGCGTCGTGAGATAGAAGATTCCGCCGGGAGGTACGCTTCTCGCGATCCGACCTCCCAACCATGCGAAGCCGTCCAGGCTCGGTAGAGAAGCAAAGACGAGCTCGTACGGCCCTCGGTCTTCCTCGAAGTACGTTTCGAGGTCGGAGTGGACGAAGTGCGCCAATCCGGGGTCGAGCTCGTTGAGAGCGAAGCTCTCCGCGGCGAGGCGCTGAGCCGGATCTCCGAGGCCGACCGACGTCGTCGCGATCGCGCCGCCCGCTGCCGCCGCCACCGCGAACGAGCCCGCGTCCGAGCCGAGCACGAGCACGCGCTTCCCGCGGGCGTCGTTTTTCACCCACTTCCGGAGCTCGCGGTCTCCGGGCTCGAGCCCGATGCTTCCGCCAGCCGAGAGTCGAGCCTCGAAGCGGAGGCCCGCCTCCCGAATCGGAAAGGACGTCTCGTCCCGCGCGCGACCCTGCACGAAGACGTTCTCGAGGGCCACCCCCAGCGTCTCTGTCGCCGCGCGGGAAATCAGAATCGAGCCAGTCCTCGTATTCGGCGCGAGTGCGGCTCATGATCGGGTCGCTCGACGGGATCAAGAGCAGGCCATCCCCGTACTTTTCCACCACGACGGGCACTTCCTTGATGTCGCGATCGTAGAGCCGATAGCAATCCGTACCGCGGCTCCTCGGCCACTTGCGAAGATGGTGCGCGCGCTTTCGCAGACGGTTTCGAAAGATCTCCGCTTGTCCGAGCGCTTTGTCGTCGACGCCTCCGAACGCCCGGCGCGGGCTCTCGTCTTTCCCCGGTCGCGGCCCGTGAAACTGGAAGTAGGTGCACTCGATGTCCCCGTTGAAGAGCTTTCGCCGGCGGTCTGCTTCCTGCCCCAGCACCCGTTCGAACTCGCGCCTCGCGGTGAGGATGAAGAACGACCAAGTGGGGAAGCGACGAAACACCTCGGGCATGGCGCTGTAGAGAGTCCGAACCTCGTTGGCCTCCCCGATCCGGTCGCCGTAAGGAGGGTTGGTCACGAGCGAGCCGTAATCACGGGCACTCGAGATCTCGCGAAAGTCTTTGTGCTCGAAACGAATGTCCCCGGCGACGGAGGCCTTTTCGGCGGCGTGGTGAGCGAGGGCAAGGACTGCCTCGTCGCGATCGGAGGCCTCGATGCTCTCGTCGAGCGGCGGCTCCAGGAGGTCGCAGGCTTCGTCCCTCGCTCTCGCCCAGACCCGGCCGGGGATGAGGGGCCAGGACTCCGCGACGAAGCTCCTCCCGAGACCGGGTGCTCGGTTCCTTCCGATGAGCGCGGCTTCGATGGCAAGGGTGCCGGCGCCACAGAACGGATCGAGAAAGGGCCTCTGGCGGCGGTAGAAGCTCAGGAGCACGAGGCCCGCGGCCAGCGTTTCCTTGAGAGGTGCTCCTCCAGACTCCGTTCGATATCCCCTTTTGTGGAGACCGACGCCCGTCGTATCGACGACGAGGCGTGCCTCGTCCTCCAGAAGAGCGATCTCGACGGGGAAGAGCGGGCCATCCTCGGCGACGGTCTCGATCCGATGTCCTTTCTTCAACCGCTCCACGATCGCTTTCTTTACGAGCTTCTGGCACGCGGGAACGCTGGAGAGCTTGGATTTGACGGAACGGCCTCGGACCGCGACCCGCGCGCTCTTCGGCAGAATTTCTTCCCAGGCGATCGCGCTCGTCCGGTCGAAGAGCTCGCCGAAGTCCTCGACGGGAAACCGGGCGAGCTCGAGAAGGACCCGGTCGGAGGCGCGGAGCCATAGGTTCGCGCGCGCGATGGCGCTCTCGTCGCCTCGAAACGCGAGCCATCCCGGTCGGACGACACGGCTCTCGTAGCCGAGGGCTTTGAGCTCGCGGGCAACGACCGACTCGAGGCCGAACGTCGCCGTCGCGACGAGGGTGAAGTCCATCGACATCTGGGCGACAATCTAGCGCGCCGGGCACGGAGCTTGCACCTCCCGCTCCTGACGGGTCCCGACGGCCCCGCAGCGCGACGTTTCTGTTCGGCTGCGGGACGGGATCGTCCGAGGAAGAACAATCTGGAGAGCGGACGATGGTCGAGAGCATCTGGCAGGACGTTCGTCACGGCCTGCGGCTCCTGTGGACGACTCCCACGGTCTCGGTTGCCGCCGTGTCGTCTCTGGCGCTCGGAATCGGCGCGAGCATCGCGATGTTCATCATCGTGAACGCGGCGCTTCTCCGGCCGCTTCCCGCCCGGGCTCCGGAGGAGCTCGTGCTCCTTTTTGCCGGCCCCCGAGAGCGTCCTTATCAGTTGATCTCGTATCCGGACTATCTCGACTATCGCGACGCCAGCGACGTCTTCCACGGTCTCGCCGCTTTCGGTGAAGTCGCCGTCAGCCTCTCGGATTCGGAAACGCCCGAGCTTGCCCACGGCTTGATCGCGACGGGAAATTTCTTCGAGGTGCTCGGTGTCGGTGCCGGGCTCGGCCGCACCTTCACCGCCGAAGACGACCGCATTCCCGGAGAGCGTCCCGTCATCGTTCTGAGCTACGGTCTCTGGAGACGGCGTTTCGGATCGGATCCAACCATCGTCGGCCGCACCGTGGCCGTCAATGGCCGACCTTATACCGTTCTCGGCGTTACCGCCGCCGGCTTTCGGGGGCCGTTGGTACTGGAGAGCTATGATTTCTACGTTCCGATGATGATGCAAGCGGAGATACGGCCTCCGCGCGCAGGATTCGCCGGCGAGATGAACCCCGATCTCCTGAAGCGCCGGAACGCGAGCTGGCTCCAGGTCGTGGGGAGACTCGCCCCGGGCGTTTCCATCGAGGAGGCGGAAGCGTCGGTCGCCACCCTTTCCCGCCGTCTCGCCGAAGCCTATCCGGACACCAATGCCGGGGAAACGGCCACGCTATTTCCGCTGAGGCACATCGATCCGAGGGGCTACCCGGTCTTGAGATCGGTCGCGATTCTCCTCATGGCGGTTGCCGCCCTCGTCCTGCTGATTGCGACCGCCAATGTCACGAGCCTTCTGCTCGCGCGCGCGATCGCTCGAAAGCGAGAGATTGGAATCCGCCTCTCACTCGGCGGCAGCCGCTCACGACTCGTGCGGCAGCTTCTGACCGAAAGCCTTCTCCTCGGCGCGATGGGCGGCGCCCTGGGCCTGCTCGTCGCCAGCTGGGCTCTTGCCGGGCTGTCGCGCCTCGTGCCCGCGAACGGGGCGTTCGCGTTCTCGCTCGACTACGAGGTCGACGCTCGCGTCCTGGCGTTTGCCGCTCTCGCCTCGATCGTGTCGGCTCTTCTCGTGGGCATTCCACCCGCGCTTCAGGGCTCGCGCTCCGATCTGGTGCGAGCGTTGCGCGGCTCTTCGGGGGAGGGCGGGCGCGACGGCTCCCGCGTTACCGGCCGAAACGCCCTCGTCGTCGCGCAGATCTCGCTTTCCATCGTTCTTCTCGTCGGGGCCGGGCTCTTCCTGAAGAGCTTCTGGCGATCGTCGGCCGTCTCTCCAGGCTTCGACGCCGACCGGGTTCTGGCATCGGAGCTCTCGATCGACGTGCTCCGTTACACGAAAGCGCAGGGCCGTGAGTTCTACCGCGCCGTCGTCGAACGGATGGAGGGCGTTCCCAACGTCGAGTCCGCGAGTCTCGCGCGGATAGCTCCGCTGTCGGGAGCCCGCACGACGAGTCTCTGGGTCGAGGATCTTCCCCCCGAGCCCGCTGGGCGGGAGCTCGAGATCGCGACGAACGTCGTCGGCCTCGATTATTTCCGCACCCTGGGGATAGGCCTCGTCGCCGGCCGCGACTTCTCGCCTGGAGACGTCGAGGGTTCGCCCGGAGTCGTGATCGCGAACGAAAGCTTCGTCGCCCGCTATTTTCCCTTGGGAAGCGCGCTGGGAAAGCGCGTTCGACTGAACCGCTCCGAAGAGGAATGGCGCGAGATCGTGGGCATCGTCCGGGACAGCAAGTACCGGTTTCTCGGAGAGGATGCGACGCCGTTTCTCTACCAGCCGCTCGGCCAGCAGCACGAGACGGGAATGACGCTCCTCGTTCGCACGCGTGGAGCTCCGGTGCAATCCGCGGCGGACGTTCGGCGGGAGATTCTCTCTCTCGAACCGAACCTCCCGGCGGCGGTTCAACCGCTCTCGTCGCTCATCGCGGACTCACTGTTTCCCGTCCGAATGGCCGCCCGACTGCTCACGGTCTTCGCCGCTCTCGCGGTGTTTCTCGCCGCCCTCGGTTTGTACGGCGTCATGTCGTTCGCGGTCTCCCGGCGGACGCGAGAGATGGGGATCCGAGTGGCGCTCGGGGCGCGCCCCGAGGCTCTTGTGGGGCTGGTGCTGGCGGAGGGCCTGCTGCTCGTTGCCGTTGGAATCTCGATCGGGTGGGCGGCGGCTCTCGCCGGTGCGCGGCTTCTCGAGAGCTTTCTCTACGGCGTGAGCCCGACGGACGCCGAGACGTTTCTCGCCGTCTCCTTCCTTCTCGCCCTCGTCATGCTGGCAACGACCTATTTCCCCGCTCGGCGCGCGGCACGCTCGAACCCCTTGAAAGTGCTCCGGCACGAGTAATCATTCTCCATCTCCGCCGGACGGCAGACGCTCTCGGGGCCGCCTGGTGACGAGCCAGCAAAGGCCGATGGAGATGACATACAGACCGATCATGGGAAGCGCCAGAAGCGTTTGCGTGATCATGTCGGGCGTGGGGGTGAGGATGGCGGCGATGGTGAAGACGATGAGGATCACGATCCGGAGCTGCCTGATCAGAAACCGGGGCGTCACCAGGTCCAGCATCGAGAGAACGAGGACGACGGTGGGAATCTGGAAAGATGCGCCCAGGCCGAGAATGAACTGCGCGTAGAACGAGAACACGGCCTCGACGCTCAGCATCAGGTGCGTGGGTTGGGTCGAGCCGGACCCGACCGTGGTCAGGAAGCGAACGGCATACGGAAACAGCACGTAATGCCCGAAGGCCGCGCCCGCGAGAAACAGACCGATTCCCATGAACACGACGGGAATCACCGTGTGCCTCATGGGGCGAATGGTGGCCACGAACCGCCAGAGCTGGAAGAGCCAGACCGGTCCCGCGAGGAAAAACGAAGCGAAGAGCGCCATTTTGAGATGGAGCATGAAGACTTCGGGGACCCGGGTGGCGATGAGAACGGCTCCCGCAGGCAGGGCGTCGCGAATCGGCCCCATGAGGAAGCTGTAGAGATGGTCCGAGACCGAAAAGCAGAGGACGAAAGCGGCGGCGAGGCTCAGAAGGGAAAAAACGAGCTGTTTTCGGAGCTGGTCGAGGCTCGCGAGGAGATTGACCCCGTGAAACAGACCCTCGTCGAGATCATCCGAGCTCGGGGAAACACGGCCGGCGGTGAGGGAGGGTCTGGAGGAACCGGTCACGGGCTACAGCATAGCAAGGGCCGAGCCGGAAAGCCGCAGCATCGGGAGATCGGTAGGTCGCGGGTGACGAAGTCCATTTCTCTCGAAAGGTAGCGTCACTGCGGACGAATCGGCTTGTCGTTGATCTGGAGCGATTCCGGATCCACCCAGAAGTGTTTGCCGAAAGGACGTTTGTCGGGCCAGACCTCGTCGAGCGTATCGGCCTCGTAGAGGATGCCGCCCTTCATCACGTAGACCATGTCGAGGGTATTCTCGATGTCGTCGAGCGGGTTCGACCCGAGCACGATGAGGTCGGCGAGCTTTCCGACCTCGAGCGTCCCGATGTCCTGCTCGGCGCCGAGAAAGTGGGCGCCGTGACGAGTCGCGACATCGAGCGCTCCCATCGGTCCGAGCGCCGAGGCGGCCATCCACACTTCCCAATGTGGTCCGAGCCCGTGCTGCTGGCCATGCGAGCCGATAGCGCCCCAGCCGCCTTCCTTAATAATGTCGGCGAGTCCCTGGGCGATCAGGGGAAAGCTGTAGTCGGTCTCGGGGCGAAGCATGCGGCGTCGGCTATGGGGTATGAGCTGGCGCCAGGGCAGCCAGTCGCGCTGCTTCTCGTCCTTCCAGACGTCGGACTGCTGGAAGAAGTACTCCTCGTTCCAGGGCCCGGGTCCTCCCACGATGAAGGTCGGCGAGTAGACCGCTCCCGCGAGCCCGAAGAATTTCGCGGCGTCTCCGTAGACCGGCATGTAGCTCAGCGGATGCTCCCAACCGGTCTGTCCGTCCATGATCATGGAGAGGTTGTACGGAAGATCGCTTCCCTCCGCCGTCACCATGAGGCCCTTTTTTCGTGCGATGTCCGAGACCCATTGCCTCTGGTCGCGCCGCGGCTGCAGATACTGCTTGATCGCGACCGCGCCCCAGGAGGCGAGCCTATCGATGTTCTGCTCGGTGACTTCGTAGCTCGTGAGCTCGTTCTGGCGGGCACCGTCGCCACGATAGAGGGGGTCGCCCGTGGAGAATGTCCGCGGTCCGACCATGAGGCCCGCCTCGATGAGCTCGGCGGCGGGAAAGACGTTCTCCGACCACATGGAGGGGTCGAGATCGGTGGTAACGCCATAGGCGAGGTAGATGGCCTTTTCGAAGTCGAGAGCGGGATGAACGCCTCGATGCTCGCGATGGTGGTGCGCGTGCATGTCGACGAGACCGGGAATGATCGTCTTGCCGGTGACGTCGATGGTCCGGTCGACCCCCGCAACCGGACACTCGCCGATACAGCGGAGGCGCGCGCCCTCGACGACGATGGTACCGTGCTCGATGACCCGTCCATCATGCGGGGTGATGATGCGAGCACCGGTGAGAGCGATGCTCCCTTTCGGGATGGGCCGGGGGACGCGGAGATCGATCTCCGTCGTCCGCGTCTCGCCGCTCGAGACGTCGTAGGTGAAGTGCCGCGTGGCGCTCTCGTACTCCAGGCGATGGGAGTCGAGAAAACGCGGAAACAGTCCGCCTTCCCGACTCAGCTGGGTCACGGGAAGAGCGCCTTTTCGTTTGTCGATCTCGATCGGATCCTTCCCCGCGCCCCCGTAGGGGAAGGCGGTGAGGTAGACGTTGTCGCCTTCCTGAAACGCCACGTGGGTACCATCCGGCGAGGCGACGACCTCGTCGGCGAAGGGGAACTTCAGGTGCTCTCGCCGGTCGGTGCCGTCGGGGCGGACGGAGACGAGGAGAGTAAAAGGGACGTCTCCCGCGTCGCTTTTTTCCGCGCCCGGCTCGGGATAGAACAAGCGACCGTCGGGGCCGAAGGAGGGACGGACGATCTGGGAACGAAAGCCCTCTCCTGATACGCGGACGAGGGGTGTCGCCTCGCCGCCTCCCGCGGGGACAGAGACGAGGTCATACCAGGGATTCATCGCCCAGGTGCTGTGCCGCGCCGTCGCGCCCGAGCCGCGCGCGACGACGATCGTGGAGCCGTCCGGACTCCAGACCGGATTCAGGTACTCGCCCGCTTTCACGGTGAGCTTCCGCGGTGTTCCTCCCGATGCCGCGACCACGTAGAGATCTCCTCCCTTCTCGACGTCCCAGGAGGTGAAGGCGACGGTGGTGCCGTCGGGAGACCAGGCGGGGGAATACTCGAACGGGGTGAAGCTCTCGGGCGTGAGGCGACGGGGAGAGCCCGCCGAGGGGGAAACGCTCCAGATCTTGCCGACGGCCTGGAAGACGATCTGCGTCTCGCTCGCGTTCGCCGTTGCCCACCTGAGGAAACGAACGTGGAGATCGTCGTCGGTCACGCGAAATCGGGCCCGGGCGGTCTCCGAGATCGTGCGATCGACGAGCGCGGTGAAGGGGATGTTCCGGACCTCACCGGTGGCGACGTCGAGACGGCGGAGCTTTCCTCCCTGAGAGATCACGATAAAACTTCCGTCGGACGACCAGCTATATCCGGGAAGGATGCGAGTGGTCTTCATCCCTTCCGCCATGTCGACCTCGATGGGATCCATGAGGAGGCGCTCCGCTCCCGACTCGAGGTCCCGGAGCCAGAGCGCGGTGCGCGGCCCGTATCGATGTCCTTTGTAGGAGATGGTGCCGTCGGGAATGCGCCGGGCGAAGCTCAGATACTTTCCGTCAGGAGATACCTCGGCGGCATAGCCGCCGCCGCTCGACGAACGACTCTGTTGCTCGGCCTCTCCCGCCGTCACCGGGAAGACTTTGCCGGTCGTGCGCTCGAAGCGGAGGATCTGGGTGTAGCCCTTCAGCGGATCTCGATAGCCCGATGGAAGGGGAGGACCTTCGTTCGCGTGGAAGTAGACGTAGGCCCCGTCGGGAGAGACCGAGGGCCAGGACGCTCCGGGCTGGTCTTTCCCCACGAGCTCGACACCCGTGCCTCCGTCCTTGTGGTACATCCAGACACCCGTCTTCGTAGGCCGACGTTCATCACCAATCTCCATCCGTCGCACGAGGATGTACTCGCCGTCCGGGGTCCAGGCGGGCTCGAAGACCCGCACGTTGGGATCGAGGGCGACGGCGCGAGGGTTGCCTCCGTCGGCGTCCATGACCCAGAGGTTGTTCTGTCCGGTCCGGTCGGAAACGAACGCGATGTGCTTGCCGTCGGGAGCGATCGAGGGATGAAAATTGAGCGCGACGCCGCTCGCCGACGTGAGACAGGTCGCCTCGCCGCCATCGATGGGAAGCCGATAGATGTTGGCGAGGAGATCGAATACCAGCCACGTGCCATCGGGCGAGACGTCCACCGACATGAACGTCCCCTCGGACGCCGTGAATCGTATTTCCCGCGTCGTGCCGCGCGCCTTCGTGACATCCCAGTCGTCTCGGGCTTTCTCCTGGGAGATGCCCGCGGCCAGAAAGAGCAGGAGAGCTATCTTCATTGGGTCCTCGCGTCGGGGGAGTGTAATGACGGAGGACGGGCGCTTCAAGCAGGCTCACGGCGCACTCGATCGAGGATGAAATTCCGGCCGAAAAGAGTTAGTCTATTTGTAAGCCCAAAAACTCTTCATTCCCGCCGGACCGCCCCGACCGACCGCGGCCCTGGAGAGGAAGTCCGTGCGATATCCGCCGGTATCGGGGGGTACGTCGAAGATGGGAGCGATGTCCATGAGACTCCTCTTGCTGTTGCTCTGTGCGCTGTCTTCCGCCAGTCTCGGCCTCGCCGACGAGGTCGTCGTCTTTACCGACGGAAAACGGATGACGGTAGAAAGCTACGAGATCAAGGATGCCGTCGTCGTCATCACCACCCTGGAGGGGAAGCTTCGCTCCCTCCCTCGGAGCTACGTCGACGTCGAGGCCACCCGCGGCGCGGCGTCCACCCGAGCCCCTGCTCCGCCGGAGCCTTCGAGCGCGGCGCGTGAGCCCGAAGAGCTCTCGATCCCGAAAGAGCGAAACGCGAAAGTGCGCTGGGCCATCGAGCACTACGGGGGAAAGCCCCTACTCGAGGCGTTCTTCGACGGACTGGACCAGGGAATGCTGGGCCAGAGCGGCACCCTTTCCACGGCGATGACGGCGGAGCTCCAGAAAGCCCTCAAAAGCTCGTTCGTTCCCAATCGACTCTTCTCCGAGGCGACGACGACGTTCCTTCGGACGGCGAGCCCAGCGGCGGTGGATGCCTGGGTCGCCTGGCTCGATGCACCGGGCACCCGTAGAGTTCTCGCCCGCGAGAGATGGCAAGAAACACTCGGCCCCGGCCTCGGGCTCGGCCCCAGCGGAGGCGTGCCCTCGACGAAGACGAGCCCTTCCAAAGCCGTTCTCGTTGCCCGCCTCGAGAAGACCACTCAGATTCTCGGGGACCTGGTACGACATGTACACGGGCGCTGTTTCCCGCATGTTCGACAGCTTCCAATCGAGCGTGCCCGACCGGTTCAAGAAGCCCCCGAGCGCGACGCGCCCGAACCCCGATGACTTCGGAGGCCGAAGCCCCTTCCAGGAGGGAATCGCAGCTTATTTGAACGGTGCTTACGGCCCGCTGTCCGACACCGAGGTCGAGCGTTATGTGCGTTTCTGGGAGACCCCTGTGGGGCGGGAGGTCGGCGAGGCGATGAGGAAGGCGCTCCTGAGCGCGTTCGGCTCCGCGGGAGACTCTACGGGAAAGGCGGTCGCCGACGTGTATCGCCGCTATTTTCCCGCCACGGACCCCGGGCCCGCGCCCGAAGGCAAGCTGACATTCTTCGAGGATCTCGGTTTTTCCTTCACCTCTCCTCCCGACCAATGGGCGTTTTTCGACGTCAAACGCTTCAACTCCGCGGCCGTGATCGGCTATATGCGGAGCAAGCCGCAGGTCGTCTTCATGCTCGTCGTCGAGCAGATTCCTCCAGACACGATTACGAGCGAAGCGGCAGCCGCCGCGGTGCGCGCGAGCCTCGAGAGCCGCGTCGACAGCTATCGCTTCGTCTCCGAGGAGCCCATGTCGCTCAACGGACTCGATGGCGTGCTCCTCGTCTCCGAGGCGCGCATCCTGTCGAAGGAGGCCAACTACCTGCACTGGGTCTGCTCGCATCGGGACCACGTCTACCAGCTCGTCACCTGGGCGCTCAAGTCCGACGCGGATTTCACTACCCTTCGAAGGGAGGCCCTGTCCGTGGAGACCGGGTTCGCGGTTCTCGACCGGGGAGCGGAACCGAGCCCTGCCGTCGAGACACCTCTTCTCAGCGACTATCGCTCGGAGCGTTACGGCTACGGCGTGAGGCTCACCGGATCTCGCTGGACTCGCTGGGACAGTATCGCGAAGGACGCACCTGCCGCCGACTTCGGCGGCCTCCAGGAGGAATCCGGCTTCGTGGTGATTCCCGTCCATTTCGGCCCGTCGAGCAAGCTCGATCCGTCTCCCGAGAACCTGGCGAAGGGACTTCTCCAGCGACTCGAGATCGAGTGGTCCTCGATCGCGACCGATGCCGTGCGACCCATCGAGGAGAATCGCCGGCGGGGCTACCTCATCGACTTCGAGCGTGACGTCAACGAACGCCACTACGTCTACCGCATGAAGGTCTGGAAGGGCGCGGAGGTGGGCTACCTCGTCGCTGTCTGGACTCGTGCCCAGGACCGAAGCGTTCTGGACGATCTCCTCGCTCGGTTTCATTTCGACCCCGACCTCGCCTGGGCGAAGGAGTGGAAGCTCGACGAGTCCGAGAAGACATCGCAAGCGATGACCCTGAACGACATCGGCATCGAGTATTACCGCCATGGGCAATATGGGATGAGCGCCGGGTATTTCGACGCCGCCGTCGACGGCAAGCCTTCCGACGCGGCGATGCTCTCGAACCTGATGTCGGCGCTCACCCACACCGGTCGCTTCGAGGAGGCCCTCCGGAAGCTCGACGAGCGCACGCCCGCTTTTCCCGACGACCTCCGTCTCCAATCCTATCGCCCGTACCTTCTCGAGAAGCTCGATAAGCGCGATCAGGCGGTGGAGCTCTATCGGGCGCTCTTCGCCAAGGGTTATCAGAACGACGACGACCTCATCGATTATGCAGAGCTCCTTTGGGAGATGGAGCGGAAAGACGACGCCCTCGATGCGGTGAAGTCGTACCGAGAGAGTCGAGACAGTCTCACCGCCGCCCGGTATGAAGCGGCTCTCTACCGCCGGCTCGAGCAGCATGATTGCGCGATCGCCCTTCTCGAGGAGAGGCACCGGGCGTTTCCGAACGACCAGGACGTTACCCTCGACCTCGTCGAGTCGTACTACGTCGCGGCCAAGTACGGTGAGTCCCGCGATTCTCGCACGAAACCTCGTCTCCAAAGGTGAAGCCACCGCGGAAGCTCATTTCCTCGAAGGCAGGGCGGAGCTCGCGCTCGGGGACTATCCCGGGGCGAAGACCTCGTTTCAGGCGGCGCTCGACGTCGACCCCACCCATCAAGGAGCGCGCGACTACTTGACTCACGTCTCGGGTCTCATGGGCGAGGGAGACCAGGGGCCGGCGCGGCGACCCATCGAACCGGTCGCGATCCCCGCGGCGCTTGCGGACTCACCGGCGGAGCGCGACGCCGCCGCGATCTCGGAGCTCGGGGCCTACTACGCGAACCGCGTGACGGCGATTCCGTTCCTTCCGGGAGAGGACTATCGAAGAACCGAGCGATACGTCGTTCGGATTCTGGATCGAAAGGCCCTCTCCACCTTCAACTCGTTCCAGTTCGATTTCGACCCGACTTCGGAACGGCTGTACGTCAACGAGCTCCGCGTTCTCGACGCCGTGGGCAATCTCGTGGCCGAAGGCGACCGGTCGAGCTACTACGTGGCCGACGACACTTCGGGAGACATGGCGACCGAGGACAAGGTGTTGAACGTCCCCGTGCCCGGTCTCGAGCCCGGCCATTCGATCGTGCTCACCGTCACCTGGCAGCGCCTGTCCCCTCCAAAGACGATGCCCTACGTCCGGCACGCTTTTTCATCGGGCTTCCCGGCCCTGCGCGCGAGCCTCTATCTCAGCGGACGCATCGACCAGATGCGGTATCACGCGGAGCACGTCGAGCCGGAGACGGTACTTCCGAACGCCGTGTACTGGGTGCAAGCGAGCCCGCCGCCGTATCGCTCGGAAGACTACGCAGATTCCGTCGAGCGGTACCTTCCGTTCGTATGGGTGGGTGATGGTGGTGCCGCCTGGGAGAGGATTCGGGCGCGACTACCTCGAAGACATACACGAGCGGCTCGTCATCGACGAAGAGACGAGAGCGCTCGCGCGCTCCCTCGTACGAGGACTCGACACCAAGGAGGCGCAACTCGAGGCGATCGCCGACTACGTCCAGAAGAGCTATACGTACAAGGCCATCGAGTTCGGCCGCCGCGCGTGGCTTCCCAATACCACCGCGCAAATCATCCGGAACAAATACGGAGACTGCAAGGACCTCGCTCTGCTCTTCTACTCGCTCCTCCGCGCGCTGGATCGGCCCGCCGAGCTCGTCCTGGTCAGCGCCGCTTTCGAGATTCAGGAGGACGTCCCCTCCATCGATCAGTTCGACCACATGATCGTCTATTCCAGCGATTCCGACGGCGGGCGCTTCTTCGACTTGACCGACAAGAACTACGACGTGTCCCGGCTACCGCCGATGGGGCTGGGAGGAAAGACGGCGCTTCTTCTCGACCCGGCGAGCCCGCGCCTCGTTCCGCTGCCCGACTATCCCGAGGACAGCAGCCACGTACGATCGGTGCGGAGCGTCGAAGCCGAGGGCCGGGATCTGGTGGTCGATGAAGTCCTTACCGTCGACGGCTACTACGGCGCCTGGCTGCGGTCGGTGCTGAAGAATGGTGACACCGCGGCGCGTCGCGCGCGGGTGCAGAGCTATCTCGACTCGGGCGGGCATGCGCGGCTGGAGGATCTCGAAGAAGAGAACCTCGCCGAGCCTCGACGAGCGCTCATACTCCGCCTCCGCTATCGTATCGACGGGGCGCTTCACGATGCGGACGCGATGCTCGTAGGGAAGCTTCCCGCGATCTGGGAACGAACCTTCCTCTCGGTGGTCTCGGCCGAGAAACGGCAGACTCCCTTCCGAATCGCGTACCCGCTGGTCTTCGAGAGCGAGACTCGCGTTGCCGCCCCGACCGGCTATCGCGTTGCGTCCCATCCGACTCACGCCGACGACGGGGAAGGGTCCATGGCCCGGTGGAGCGTCGAGACACAGGTGTCCGCGGATACTCTCCACGTGCGGTCCGAGACTCACCGTCCCGGCCGCCGGGGCTCTCCCGAGGAGTTCCGCGAGGTCATCGCCACCATGTCGGATTTCCTCGACGCCGCCCAGGCCAGTCTCGTGCTCGCCAAAGAGCGGGACGCGCGGATGCGTTGAAGGACCGATGCCCTCCGCGAGTTGAACTGAGCACGGCGACTTAGGTAGGCTCCCTCCGGGGGCGGATGCGCGCCTCGGAGGGAATCTCTTGACGAAACCAGACCGCCGGGCGTTTTTCATCGTTGCCGCCGCGCTGCTCTCGAGCGGGAGCGTCGAAGCGCAACCGTCCGCTAGGCGCGACAGGCTCTACGAGAAGATCGGGAACGGCATCGCTCTCCTCCTCGCCGAAGCGGATTTCAGCACCAACTGGCAGGCACACCGCTACGACCCCTCCTA
Source organism: uncultured Acidobacteriota bacterium (assembly GCA_963815675.1). Classification (GTDB taxonomy): domain Bacteria; phylum Acidobacteriota; class Vicinamibacteria; order Marinacidobacterales; family SMYC01; genus CAWFHP01. The sequence goes on from CAWFHP010000004.1 coordinate 769,538, forward strand.
CACCAGCAACGAGTTCAAACAGGAAGTCCACTTCTACTATCTAACCGGCCTCGGCGCTTCCGAGTCGAACGCCGTCCTCCTCGTCGATGGAGCGCGGCGCACCTCGGACCTCTACATGCTCCAGGTCTCGGAAGGAAAGAAAAAAGAGCTGCTCGCCGCCGGCTTCCACTCGGTGAAGCCGCGCGCCGAGCTGGTCCCGGACCTCGACGCGCTCGCCGAGAGAAAACCCCCGGTGTATCTGCTTCTCGGACGCGAGGACTTCTTCCCGTTTCCCAAAGTCAAGATTTTCCCCGAGGGACTCGACGAGCCCACCGACCGGCAGCGCGACTTCGCCTCCAGCCTGAAGCGCCGTTTCTCCTGGATGGAATTTCGAAACCTGGACCCGGTCCTGACCGAGATGAGATCGGTCAAGGACGCCGAGGAGATCGCCGCCATACGAAAGGCGGTCGAGATCTCGAGCCTCAGCCTCCTTACGACTCTGCGCTCGGTTCGCCCGGGAATCCGGGAGTCGCAGCTCGACGGAGTGGCGCGATTCGCCTGCTTCGACAACGGGGCCCAGCGCGAGGCCTATTCGGAAGACCTGCAGTCGGGGCCGAACTTCATGAAGAGCTTCATCGACATCCTGAACGACCATGACAAGCTCGACCGGGTCATGGAGCCGGGAGAAGTGATGCTCGTCGACCTCTCCTGTGAGACCGATTACTACAAGACCGACCTCGCTCGCACCGCCCCGGTCTCGGGGAAGTTCACCAAGGAGCAGCGGGCGCTATACGACTTGTACCTCATCGCCTACCGCGCCGCCCTCGCCGCCGTCCGGCCGGGAGCTACCCAGCGCGACATCGCTCTCGCTTCCGTCGAAGCGATGAAACGAGAGCTTCCCCGGCTCGACGACGACGTCTTGAGGCGGGGCGTCCAGAGCTACATCGACCGTCACGAGAACGGTGCTCCACTCGGTCACTACGTCGACTACTACCTCGGGGGTGCGGGCGACGCCGCGAGGCCGCTCGTCCCCGGGCAGGTCTTCGTCATCGAGCCGGTGATGAAGCTCCCCGATCAAAACAACTTCCGGGTGACCCTGGAGGACATGATTCTCGTGACGGAGAACGGCCACGAGGTGCTGTCGGCCGTCCTGCCCATGGACGCCGATGCGATCGAGAAGATCATCGCCGAGCCGGGTCTGCTCGATTCCCGCTGAGCAGGGCGGATTGCGGCGTCCTACGCCTGAAACGTCCCGTTGGAGTCTTCGTCGACCGCGTAGTGAGTCACCACCAGGTCTATGTCCAGAGCCCCCGTCTGCCAGAGCAGGTCCGCGGGGAAGACGTCGGTTTGGGCGGCCACGTCGCGACGCCGAATCGCGAAATCGAGACAGACCGCTTCGAGACCGGGAAAGCGCGACAAGCGGCGCAGCTCTTCCTCGTGCTCGCGAAGGAAATTGGCGGCGTCCTGGATTTGTCGTTCGAGCTCGTCCATTCCCGCGTCACTCACGGGAAGGTTGAAGCCGGAAGGGCCGCTCTCCCCGACCTCTCCGACGTCGCCGCTGCTCGGCTCGCGGCGATGAAAGGTTTTCGCCCGTGAGAACGCGCTGTCCCCGAGGAAGGCGTCCACATCGAAACTCTCTCCAATCGCTCGAAGAACGCAGCTCATGAAAGGCATTGCCTCCCCTCGGCGCCGACCGCTCTTCCCATCAACCTACCGGATTGTCCTGGGGGCTTTCTGGCCTTCTGGAATCAGAGTCGTGTACTGAAGCGGTCTCCGGATGGCCTCGAAATCGGCTTTCGCCCGAGCGATGCGATCCGGGGAGGCGTAGAGGTCGATCGCGGTGGCGGCGAGCGTCTTGGCCGCCACCAGCATGCCCTTTTCTCCGATGGAGGTTCCAGTGCAGGCGACGATCTGCCAGCTGTGCCCCGGGGCGCCGTAGGTATAGGTGGCGACGGTGAGCTGTCCCACGGGGACGAACCAGCTGATGTCGCCGACGTCGGTCGAAGCGACGCCCTGGCTGGGCTCGGCGGGAAGAGGCTGGATGTCCTCGGAGAGCGCTTTGTCGGGCTTGCGCGGGAGATCCGCCTGCGTCATCCGGGCGAACTCTTTCTCCTCTTCGGTGAACCGGGGCGGACCGACGAGCTCGAGGTTCTCGAGCAGAAGCTCGGAGAGCGCCCGGTTGGGAAGCACCTCGTGCATGTCGGCGTCGACCTGCACCGAAGAAAGCTCGGTGCGGCTCATGGCGGCGGCCGCCTTGGCGATCTCGTTGATCCACTTGAAGTGGTCCTCGACGTCGCGGTGCTTGTCCGCGCGGATGTAGTACCAGACCTCCGCCGCGGGTGGGACGACGTTCGGTTGGCCGCCTCCGTTGGTGACGACGTAGTGGATTCGCGTGTCCTCCTTGACGTGCTCGCGCATGTAGTTGACTCCGACGTCCATGAGCTCCACCGCGTCGAGAGCGCTTCTCCCGAGCTCGGGGGAGACCGAGGCATGGGCGGCGAGACCCTTGAAGTCGGAACTTTACCGACACGTTCGCCTTCGAATAGCCGTAGCCGGCGGCGGTCACGGGGGCCGCATGCCAGGTGAGGATGACGTCGTCGTCCTTGAAGTAGCCGTCGCGGAGCATGTAGGTCTTCCCGATGCCGGTCTCTTCCGCGGGAGTGCCGTAGAGCTTGATGGTTCCCGAGACGCCGCCTGCGGCCATCGCCTGGTTCACCGCGATGGCGGCGGCGGTGCTCGCGGTGCCGAAAATGCTGTGACCGCAACCGTGACCCGCATCGATCCCGGGACGCTCCTTGCGCTCGGAAACCTTGTCCTGCGAGAGGCCGGGAAGGGCGTCGTACTCGGCGAGGATGCCGATGAACGGCCGCCCGCTCCCGTAGCTCGCGACGAAGGCGGTCGGCATCCCCGCGACTCCCTCTTCGACGGTGAAGCCGTTCGCCTTCAAAAAGTCGATGAGCTCTCTCGAGGAGCGGACCTCCTGAAGGCCGGTCTCGGCATAGCTCCAGATCTTCTGGTTCACCTCCATCACCGCTTCCTCGTTGCGGTCGATCCAGGTGAACGCGGTTTTCTTCGCCTGCGAGGGCTGGCTCGCCGCCGAGAACGCCACCCCGAGAGTCAATACCAATACCACGGTACTCGAGCTCGATTAGTCTCATCGAACTCCCCCTGAGTTGAACGGCTATTGTAAACTCTGCCCGTGAAACGAGGAAAATCCAAGAGCTCCGGCGACGGTGGCCCTCACGAGCCTGCCGAGGGTGAAGACGTCGACCCTTTCGAAACCATCAATCCTCCGCTGCATCGCGCCTCGACGGTTCTGTACGAGACCTACGAGAGCTACCGGAAAGCGGAGCACAAGCCCTTTCATGGAAAGCTGTACGGGACGTTCGGCGCGCCCGTGCAGCTCGAGCTCGAGAACGCTCTCGCCGAGCTAGAAGGGGGCCACGCCTGCAGGCTCTGTCCCTCAGGGTTCGACGCGATCGCGACGGTGTTGATGGCCTTCACCCGGGCAGGCGATCACATCCTCGTCTGCGACAACGTCTATGGTCCGACGCGAGAGTTCTGCGACCACGTCCTCTCGAAGTACGGGGTCGCGGTGGACTACCTGCCCCCGACCGTCGGCCGCGATCTCGAGCGCTTTCTCAAACCCGAGACCCGGCTCGTCTATCTCGAGTCGCCCGGGTCGAATACCTTCGAGCTCCAGGATGTCCCCGCCGCCGTCCAGATCGCTCGGGCGAAGGGCATGGTGACCGTCCTGGACAACACCTGGGCGACGCCGCTCTTCTTCCGGCCGTTCGAGCACGGAGTGGACGTCTCGATTCATTCCGCGAGCAAGTACATCGCGGGACACTCGGACACGCTCCTCGGAGTCATCACCGCCAACGAGGAGCGCTTCGGCGAGATCGAAGCGTTCTACGAAGCGACCGAGCGGTTCGCCTCCCCGGAGTCGTGCTACTCCGCCTTGAAGGGACTTCGCACGCTGCGAGTGCGACTCGCCCACCAGCAAGCCTCGGCCCTCTCGATCGCGAAGTGGCTCGAGACTCATCCCGCCGTCGACACCGTGCTCCACCCCGCGCTCGAGAGCCACCCCGAGCACGCGATCTGGAAGCGGGACATGACGGGCTCCTCGGGAGTGTTCGCCTTCGTTCTGAAGAGGGAGCCCTCACGCGACGATCTCTCGACGTTTCTGGATTCCATGCGGGTCTTCGCCATCGGTTTGAGCTGGGGCGGATTTCAGAGTCTCATCAAGGCGGGGCGGGTGACGGATTGAGTGCATCCGTTTCGCTACGAGGGCCGAACCCTGTTCCGGCTGAGCATCGGTCTCGAAGAGTTGGAATCGATGAAAACCGATCTCGCCGAAGCGATAGAGCGCATCTCCCGGCGGTGAGGGGTCCGTAGTCTTGTCTCGACGGCTCATGTAGACTCTGCCCGTGGAAACGAGGGAACGGCTTCTCTCTCTCGACGTCTTCCGCGGGATCACGATCGCCGGGATGATCCTCGTGAACAACCCCGGGAGCTGGGACCACGTCTACCCGCCCCTTCTCCACGCCGAGTGGGACGGCTGGACGCCGACCGACCTCATCTTTCCCTTCTTCCTGTTCATCGTGGGCGTCTCGATGAGCCTCGCGTTCTCGTCCAAGGCGGGAGAGCCTCGCCGGGTGCTCCTCGGGAAGGTCGTGAGGCGAAGCTTGATTCTCTTCGGCCTCGGCGTGTTCATGGCGGCTTTCCCGCGTTTCCAGCTGGGCCACGTCCGTATCCCCGGTGTCCTCCAGCGCATCGCCCTCTGCTATCTCGCGGCGTCTCTCGTCGTGCTCTATACCCGACGGAGAACGCAGTACTGGATCGTGGCCGCGATTCTCCTGGGCTACTGGCTCGTCATGCGAAGCGACCTCTCCCCCGAGGGGAGCCTCTCGGCGCGGCTCGACCGGTTCGTCCTCCGGAGAAATCTCTATAGGACGACGTGGGACCCGGAAGGAATCTTGAGCACCTTTCCCGCGATCGCGTCGACCCTCATCGGATACTTCATCGGGGAGCGGCTGCGAAAGCGAACGGACGGCCACGAGATGGCGGCGGGTCTCTTCGCCCTCGGATGGGTCCTCGTCCTCGCCGGCCTCATCTGGAGCATCTGGTTTCCCATCAACAAGAACCTTTGGACGAGCTCTTACGTCGTCTTCACCGCGGGAGCCGCGCTCCAGTTCCTCGCGTTTCTCTACTGGGTCGTCGACGTGAAGAAGTGGAGGAGCTGGACCTACCCCGCGGTCGTTTTCGGGCGAAACGCCATCGCGGTGTTCGTGCTTTCCGGCCTGGTGGCGAAGAGCATGATTCTCTACAAAGTGGCGCGCCCCGACGGATCGGTCGCGAGCCTCTACCAGATCGTGTACGAGAAGGCGTTCGCGTCGTGGGCGGGTCCCCTGAACGGCTCGCTCGCGTTCGCCCTCGCCACCATCCTCTTCTGGTGGCTCGTCTTGTCGATTCTCTACCGCCGCCGGATCTTCATCACCGTCTAGGCTTCATTCGCGCCGGCGGGCCCCCGCGTCGGCCACGAACTGCTCGAGGATGGGATAGGGCTGCGCGCCCACGATGCCCTCGCCGTTCACGACGAAAGTCGGAACTCCCGTGACGCCGAGCTCGGCCGACCGGGACCAGTCGGCGTCGACCTTCGCCCGGTAGCTCCGAGACTCGAGAGCGTCTCTTGCCTCCGACTCGGGAAGTCCCAGCGTTCCCACGATCTCGACCAGTCGATCGACCCGGGCGAGGTTGATCCCCTCGACGAAGTAAGCGCGGAAGAGCGCATCGTGGATCCGTTCGCCTCCGGGCTGCTCCTCCGCCCATTTGGCGAGCTCCTGCGCCAGACGGCTGTTGTAGGTGTGGGTGCGCTTCCCGTAGGGCAGTCCCTCGGCCTTCATCAGCTCCGCGAGCCGCGCCTGCGCGGCGTCGACGTCGATTCCGAGCCGCCGGTAGAGCGTTTCGAGAGCCAGCCCGTCCTCCGGGGTGTCCGGATGCAGGGGGAACTGCGTCACTCTCAGCTCGACGTCGAACGTCCGTCGGATCCGCTCAATACGCCCGGTACTGAGATAGCACCAGGGTCAAACGTAGTCGGAAAAGACTTCGAAAACGAGCGTCGTCATCCGTCCTTTTCTCTACACATCGGACATCCTGGCGCTCGTGCGAATGTCGTCCGGGCGGTAGTCGACCTTGCCGGCCCGGATCGCCGCGATGACGCGCGCCATTGCCGGATGTTCCGCCTGGGGGCCGGCAGGAACGCGGCGTCGAGGAGGATGGCAGCCTGATCGGCCGGGAGTGATGCGCATGGCCTATAGCCTATCTCATCCAATCGCCCGGCGGACGCGGGTTGTCCTTCGTCATTACTCGTCAGGTCTTGAAATCAAGGACTTACATCCCGCTCGAGTTCGAGGTCGAAGAGGGCGAAACTCCGCCGCCATGCTCGGTGTTCTCGTTTCCTCATCTCTGTTGGCGCCCACGCATTGCGGGCGATGTGTCGGCGGCGAGCCGAGCTCGTGCTCGAGAATCTGGCTCTGCGGCAGCAGGTGACGGCCCTCAAGAGGGAACCACTCTTTCTCAAACCAGCCAACTCGAGTAAGCCCGCGCTCTCGGTAGGAGTGCTGCGGATCGACCCCATCGCCGGCGCCGCGAGCCGCGTATCCACGGCCGACATCGGCAGTGGGCCCGTTTTCTCGCGTCCCTGGGACATTGCCGCGAGATCAACGGGTCCATCGTCGTGACCGACGCCGCCTTGGATGATCCACGAATCATCCGCGTCGACCCAGTTACCGGGGATCGGACCATCGTTTCCGACGCCACCACAGGAATCGGACCGCTGCTCCAGACGCCGCGGGCCATCGCTGCAGGACCGGACGGCAGCCTCTTCGTCGTGGACGCTGCGCCGCACGAGCCCGATCGTGTGCTGCGCGTCGATCCGATGAGCGGCGATCGCTCGGTCATATCGAGCTCCACCGTGGGGCACGGTCTCGCCCTCGACCGGGTGGGACGCATCGCGGTCGAGAGTGACGGTCAGCTCGTCGCCGGCAACGTTGTCACCGTCTCGGGGAGTCGCACGTCTGCCAGCATCATACGGATCGAGCCGGTGAGCGGCGACCGAAGCGAGATTTCGGGTCCGTCGGCGGGGAACGGCGCGTCTCTCGAGGCGCCTCGCGGCATCGACGTCGCTCCGGACGGGAGCCTCGTGATCGCGCAGGACCACTTCGCGTTCTTCTGCGTCGTGCTCTGCCCGTCCGAGTTCTGTGTTTACTGTTTGGCTCAGGCAGCTACGGTCGTACTCCTCGATCCCGTGAGCGGCGAACGGCACAAGGTCTCCGGGGGCGGCACCTGCCTCGGTCAAAATGACGTGTGCTGGACGCCGTACTTCGGCAACACCGGCCGCGGGCGCTCGTTTTCGAGGAGAGTCTCAGATGTTGCAGTGGAAGCGGCGGGGACGTATCTGGTCGTGGACGAGCTGACACGCTTGTTTCGCGTCGATCCCGTTACCGGCCGCAGCCGCGTTCTCTCGCACCTCCGGAGCGCGGCCCGCTCGTCGTTCCCGGAGGGCTTCGCATCCGACCTCGAATCCTCTCGCGCTCTGCACCCCGCCCGCCTCTATTCACCGCCCGACACCCGGGCCTGGCTGCAACGCGCTCTCGGCGACCCTGAACTGGCCCACCTGTTGCGTGAAGCGACCACTGCCAAGAGGTTCTCGATCGGTCGGCGTCTCTACGCAGCGCTGTGGAGGACGATGCTGGAGGTGCGGGCGAGCGACGCGGCGACGGTCCTTACCCAGTAGGCCGCTTCACCCTTGGCCTTACAGCGTGTTGGGCCCACGAGCTCCGATCCGTCCGTGCGCCCCCTTTGCATCCGCCTCGTTGACCGTGGGTGAAGATGTGCACGAAGAGCTTCCCCAGGGGCGAAGCCACCGCGCGGCGCGCCATCAAGCGCTCATCGTTCTTCATGTCCTCGAACATCTCGATCAATACGACCCGGTGGAATCGCCGATCGGTGTCGAAGCGGTTGATGTCCGCGGTCACGACCTCCATGTTCGCGAGACCGCGCCTCCTGGCTTCGGACAGGATGTAACGCCGCTGCGGCACCGAGTTCGAGAGCGCGAGGGCCCGGCATCGGGGAAAGTGCTCTGCCACCCGCAATGGCCACGAGCCCCAAACGCAGCCCGAGAGATCGAAGATTCTCGCGCCCCGATATCGGTATTGCTGAATAGCGACACGGTAAGGGCGAAACATTCCGACGCCGGCACTGTCGCCACTTCAGCCCATAGCGCTTCCGCATGGTCGCGAGTTTCTCGATCTCGGACTCGGATGGCGCCGACGATCTTGTTGGCCCTCGTCGTGCCGCAGTAGAATGGCATTAGTCTAATAATTGACAATATCTAATATTGGCGATAGGCTAAATTTGATGTCGCACGAAATGGACCAACTGCTTCGCCAGCACGGTCTGCAGGTGACGGCCCAACGACTGGCCGTCATGCGGGCGGTGGCGTCACATCCGCACGCCACGGCGGAGGAGCTCGCCGAGGAGGTCCGGGCGGCGATCGGGTCGATCTCCCGCCAGGCTGTCTACGACACGCTCGGCGTCCTGGTCGACAAGAATCTCGTCCGCCGGATTCAGCCGACAGGATCCGCCGCCCGGTATGAGGATCGAGTGGATGACAACCATCACCACTTGATCTGCCGGGGCTGCGGCAAGGTGTACGACATCGACTGCGCGGTCGGGTCGAAGCCTTGCCTCACCGCCAGCGAGGATCACGGATTCGAGATCGACGAAGCCGAGGTCATCTACTGGGGGCGATGCCCGCGATGCCAGGGGTAGTGCAGCGATCCATGCGGCTGCCCACGACACACGCAGGCGCTTACAACCACTCACAACCGTTCACGACGACACGCAATCCTTCACTCAATATCAGGAGTAGCCATGACTGATCGAAAAGCAAGCCGGTGCCCGATGTCGGGCGCAAACACGACGATGGGGACCCGGTCGAACCAGGACTGGTGGCCGAACCAGTTGAACCTGAGGATTCTCCACCAGAACCCGCCCATGATGAATCCCATGGGCGAGACGTTCGACTACGCAAAAGAGTTCAAGACACTCGACTTCAAGGCCGTGAAGAAGGACCTCGAGGAACTGATGACGGACTCGCAGGACTGGTGGCCGGCCGACTACGGCCACTACGGCCCGCTGTTCATCCGAATGGCGTGGCACAGTGCGGGCACGTACCGCATCACCGACGGCCGCGGTGGCGCATCGTCCGGCGCGCAGCGTTTCGCGCCGCTCAACAGCTGGCCCGACAACGTGAACCTCGACAAGGCACGCCGACTGTTGTGGCCGATCAAGCAGAAGTATGGGCGCAAGATCTCCTGGGCCGACCTGATGGTCCTCGCCGGCAACGTGGCTCTGGAGTCGATGGGATTCAAGACGTTCGGATTCGGCGGCGGGCGCGAGGACATCTGGGAACCGGAAGAAATCTACTGGGGTTCGGAGACCACGTGGCTCGGCGACGAGCGCTACAGCGGCGACCGGGAACTCGAGAATCCTCTCGGTGCCGTGCAGATGGGATTGATCTACGTGAATCCGGAGGGACCGAACGGCAACCCGGATCCGCTTGCGTCGGCCAAGGACATTCGGGAAACTTTCGCCCGCATGGCGATGAATGACTACGAGACGGTCGCGCTCATGGCCGGCGGCCACACTTTCGGCAAGTGCCATGGTGCCGGTGATCCGGCGCTCGTCGGCGCCGAACCCGAAGCCGCCAGCATCGAAGAGCAGGGCCTCGGTTGGAAGAGCAAGTTTGGCAGCGGCAAGGGGGGTGACACGATCACCAGCGGGCTGGAGGGTGCCTGGACCCCCAAGCCGGCGAAGTGGGACAACTCGTACCTCGAAAATCTGTTCGGCTACGAATGGGAACTCGTGAAAAGTCCGGCGGGAGCGCACCAGTGGACGCCGACGGCAGCATCGAAGGCGAAGCAGGCGCCGGCTGCGGACGATCCGTCCAAGACGCAACCGCTCATGATGACCACGGCGGACATGGCGTTGAAGATGGACCCGATCTACGAGCCGATCGCGAAGCACTTCCTCGAAAACCCGGACGAATTTGCCGACGCGTTCGCCAAGGCGTGGTTCAAGCTGACGCACCGCGACATGGGCCCCATCTCGCGTTACCTCGGACCGGAGGTTCCAAAGGAACATCTGCTGTGGCAGGACCCCGTTCCCGCTGTCGACCATGAATTGATTGACGAAAATGACATCGCCGCGCTCAAAGGCAAGATCCTCGATTCGGGACTCTCTATTTCCCAATTGGTTTCGACCGCATGGGCGTCGGCGTCGACGTTCCGCGGCAGCGACAAGCGCGGTGGCGCGAACGGCGCGCGCATTCGTCTCGATCCACAGCGCGACTGGGAAGTGAACCAACCGGCCAAACTCGCGAAGGTGCTCGGAACGCTGGAAAAGATCCAGAAGGAATTCAACAGCGAGCGGCGGAAGAAGGTCTCGCTCGCCGACCTGATCGTTCTGGGCGGCTGCGCCGCCGTCGAAAAAGCGCGAAAAACGCCGGGCACGATGTGAAGGTTCCCTTCGCACCCGGCCGTACCGACGCGACGCAGGAGCAAACCGACATCGAGTCCTTCGCTGTGCTCGAACCGAAAGCAGATGGGTTCCGCAACTATCTCGGCCAACGGACTCACCAACCGGCGGAGGAATTGCTGGTCGATCGCGCACAACTGCTGACACTGACCGCGCCCGAGATGACGGTGCTCGTCGGCGGCATGCGCGTTCTAAACGCCAACGTCGGCCAGTCAAAACACGGCGTCTTCACCGACCGGCCGGAGACGTTGACCAATGACTTCTTCGTGAACCTGCTCGACATGACGCACGGAGTGGAAGCCGTCCGGCGACGGTATGTTCGAGGGGCGCGATCGCGCGACGGGCGAAGGTCAAGTGGACCGGCACGCGTGTCGATCTCGTGTTCGGTTCGAACTCGCAACTCCGCGCCATCGCGGAAGTCTACGCGAGTGACGACTCGCAGCAGAAGTTCGTCCGTGACTTCGTGGCTGCGTGGAACAAGGTGATGAACCTCGACCGCTTCGACCTCGCGTGATGTAGCGTGATGTGAGGCGCGGGATGCTCGCGTGGTAGCCATCCCGGGGAGTTGGACGCGCCAAAAGGAACGCCCTGCAATAATTCTCATTGCAGGGCGATGAGCTCGGTCGGAACGTCGCGATCAGAGCACTCCCCGAAGAGACCCCGAGCGAGACAGGGCGGACATCGATGACGAGCTCGTCTTGCTCCGTCATGGGGAGCCTTGCCCCATCCCTTGGAGCCGTCGCCTGCCCGTCGGCCGTCTACCGACGGAGGAGACCCCGCTCGACGGCGTTATTTTCAGCTGATCGAGGCCCACTCCCGCTCGGGTCTTGGAAAGCCCCAACGAGAACTTCCATCGATTCGCCCCGCACGATTGGTCGCCCGACGGCGCCTGGCTCGCGGGTTATCTGAGCGACGAGGCGGGCGAGCACGGCATTGCGGTCTACAACCTTCGTTCCGGCGAGTTGACCACCTTGACCGACTTCGGATCGTTGCCACGCTGGCTCGCCGACAAGTCGCCGGCTCGTGTTTCATAGCGGTAACGAGACGGCGGCGAGCAGTCTCTTCCTCGCGGACCGCGAGACCCGCGAGACCCGAGAGATCTACGCACCGAAGGATTCCTCCGCTGAAATGGTCGGTATCTCGAAGGACAACCGAACGCTCTACTTCACTCGGAGTAGCGTCGAGTCCGATATCTGGCTCCTCAGCATGAACTGAGCTCGCCCGGGTACTCCTTGTCTTCTGCTATCTCATCGTGCCTTCGGTCGCGGCCATGCTTTACGCCACCCGGATCGGCCGTCGCCTCGCTATCGGGTGGAGCACGGGAACGTTCGTCTCGGCCCTCGGCGTCTACCTGTCGCTGAAGCTCGACTTCCCCGCTATAGCCTATTGGTATCCAATCGCCCAACGGAGGCGGCCGGCGTCAGCCGTTCCGCAACGCGGTGAGCGGGTCGATTCTCGTCGCGCGGCGACACGGCACGGCGGTGGCGGCGACGCCGACCGCGAGCAGCATCGCGGAGACCGCGAGGTACACGGCGGGATCGCCCGCGCTGATGCCGAACAGGAGCGACGTTAGCGCCCGCGCGAGCGCGAGCGCGGCGACGATTCCGAGGGCGATGCCGGACAGCATCATGAGGCCGGCGTCGCCGAGGACGAGCCAAGCCACCTGCCGCCCCGACGCGCCCAGCGCCATCCGCACGCCGATCTCGCGCGTGCGCTGCCCCACGACGTACGCCATCACACCGTACAGCCCGGCCGCGGTCAGCACGACGGCCACGACCGCGAAGGCGCCGAGCAGGAGGTAGTTGAGGCGCTGCGGCGCGACCGACTGCGCGATCAACGTCTCCATCGGCCGGATCGCGCCGACCGGCTGCTGCGGATCGACGCTCGCAACCGCGCTCCGCAGCAGCGCGTCGGGACTGCCGGCCCCAGGCGCCGTGCGCACCACGATCGTGAGCGAGCGCTCGAGCGCGGTCCCGAGCTCGTCGAAGCCCTGCGCCAGCGGGATGAACGCCTCGGGCTCCAGCTCGGCGTCGAGGCCGACGTGGCGGACATCGCCCACGACGCCGACGATGGTCATCCAGGTCTGCTGCCCGCCGATGCGGATCCTCTGTCCAATCGGATCCTCGTCGGGCCAGTGGCGCCGCGCGGCCGCCTGGTTGATGACGACGACGTCTCCCGCCGTCCCGTCGTCGTGCTCGTCGAAGCTCCGGCCGCGGACGAGCGGAATGCCCATCGTCTCGAAGTAGCCGGTCGAGACCAGGCGGGGATAGGCGCGTACTTGCTGCTGCGCCGGCTCGGGCCGACGCTCGATCTGGAGATCCAAGCCCGCGTCGAGGCCGCTGAACGGCGGCGCCGAGGTCGCCGCGGCACGGACGACGCCCGGCGTCGCGCGCAGCCGTTCGAACAGCGACCCGTAGAAGGCGGTGACCCTTGTGTGCGCTGCGTAGCGGGAGTAGGGAAGCGTGAGCCGCGCCGTGACGAGCTGCTCGGGACGGAAGCCGGGCGCCACGTCAATCAGGTGCCGGAAGCTGACCATCAGGAGTACGGCTCCCACCAGCAGGACGACGGACAGCGCCAGCTCGGACGCGACGAGAATCGACCGAAACCGCGCCACTCTCGCGGAGCCGGCGCCGCCGCGGGTCTCCTCGGCGAGCGCCTCGCCGATCCGCAGATCCGAGGCGATCAGCGCCGGCACGCTCCCGAAGACGAGGCCGGTTGCGAGCGACACAAAGGCTGCCCAGGCCAGCACCCGCGCGTCGACGCCCACGCCAGCGATCCCGGGGAGCTGTTCGAACTGCGCCGGCAGGAGCGTGCGGAACGCAGCGATCGACCGGTCAGCGACCAGCAGGCCGGCGCCGCCGCCCGCGGTTGCGAGGACGAGGCTCTCGATCAGGAACTGTCGCGCGATACGCCCGCGACCGGCGCCCATCGCGAAGCGCAGGGCCAGCTCCTTCTGACGGCCCGATGCGCGCGCGAGGAGCAACGTCGCGACGTTCGCGCACGCGATCAAAAGGACGAACGCCACGGCGCCGAGCAGGACGAGAAGCGCCGTTCGAGTGTCGCCGACGAGCGCCGCGCGCAAGGGGCGGATCTCCGGCAAATGGTCCGTGTTCTCGGCTGGATACTCCGCCGACAACCGCCGGCCGATGACGGCGAGCTCCTCGCGCGCCTGCGACTCGGAGGCGCCCGGACGGAGCCGCCCGACCACGTCCAGAAAGTGGGCGCCACGCAGCGTGCGATCGTGATCGTCCAGCGCCCACGGCGTCAGGAACTCCGGATCGGTCGGCCACCAGAACGCCGCCGGCAGCACGCCCGCCACCTCGTACGGCTCGCCGTCCAGCATCACCTTCTGTCCGACAATCGCGCGGTCCGCCCCGAACAACCGGCGCCACAACCCGTCGCTCAGGAGCACCTCTCGCTCCCGGCCGGGCGTGTCCTCGTCCGGCCGGAAGTCGCGGCCGAGCGCCGGCGTCATTCCCAGGATGCGCAGGAAGCCGTTCGTGACGCGCGTCCCGTGTATGCGCTGCGGCTCCGCCGCGCCGGTCAGGTTGAGCGCGACCTCGCGGTAAGCCGCCATATCGGAGAAGGACGTCGCCTCGCGGCGCCAGTCGTAGAAGTCCGCGGGCGAGACCTGCCCGTGCAGCCGCCCTTCGCGCGGGCGCTGCTCGGCCAGCGAGATGACCGTCGCGGGATTCGGGAAAGGGTAGCGGCCGCCATAGCACGGCGTCGACGATGCTGAAGATCGCGGTGTTGGCGCCGATGCCGAGCGCCAGCGCCAGCACAGCGATGATGGCGAAACCGGGCTGACGACGCAGCAGTCTGACCGCGAATCCGAGATCCTGCCTGATCGAGTCGATCATCGCCACCCTCCTGGGCGCCTCGTTTCCGACCGGCGCGACCGGCGCGACCGCCGGCGAACGCCGCTCGCGAACGCGAATGGCACCTTCCCACGCGAACGCGCTCGCGATGCGCGCCGCCTGCCACCAGGTCGCCGGGGTCGCGCGCCAGCCGGCCGCTTCGTATCGCCGCGCGTGATCCTCCTCGAGGTCGCCGGCGATCGAGTCGAGGAGGTTGCTCGGGACGACGAGACCCAGCAGCGCTTCGACGCCGCGCGGCAGCCGGCGGCTCATGCGTCCTCCAGGCGCGCCTCGAAGCCGCGCCACAGCGCGATGAGCGCCCGGCGGCTGGCCCGCAGCGCCTCGACCCCGCGAGGACGCAGCGCATAGTAGCGCTTCGCGCGGCCGCCGCGCTCGGCCGTCGGATCGCCGAGCCGCGAGCGGAGGTAGCCTTTGGTCTCGAGCCGGTCGAGGGTCACGTACACCGACCCGCGCGAGACGGCGCGACCCGTGCGCTGCGCGATCTCGTCGAGGATCGGCACCGCGTACGCCTCGTCGCCGAGGCGGAGGACCGCGAGGAGGACGACCTGCTCGAACTCGCCGAGATTGAAGACCTCGCTCATGCCGTGAATGCTTACATAGTCGGCTAAATCAAGTCAAGGCACTCGAATCAGGTCGCCGGGGGCGGATTGCCGGCCCCCAGCTCCCACACCACCGTGCGTACGGTCCCGTACAGGGCGGTTCAAGAGGAACACCGAGCCTCGACTTGTCGGCTGCGGGCTCACGAGTCTTCCGCCGGGATGAACCGGGTCCTCAGCGGGCGTCGAGGAGCTGAGACAAAGAGGTCGCGCGAGGGTTGCGGCGTCGGTAGACGGATAGGCCTGGGGTGGGGGTGCGGCGACTGCAGGGCCCGGCCGGCCGGCAACGCTCGCCATGCCGGAAGAGGACGAGCTTCATCAGCGGGCACCTCCCGTGGGGTGGGAGCAGGGGCCGGAGAACGAAGAGACTGGCGAGGTCCTGGGGCCCTGGTGTCACGGGATCAGGCTCGTGGCGCGACCGCGCGTGGACGGGAAGACAAAACAAGCGCCGTCCGATGACGGCGAGATCCTCGCGCGCCTGCGACTTGGCGGCAACTTCGCGCGGGCAGTTCAATCCTCTCTCAGAACATCCATCAGATTCGTCCGGACGGCCTTCGCCGCCGGAGCCCACGACGCTGCGGCGGAGACGGCAGCGAGTGCCAGAATCGTCGCGAGAAGCGTGGGAACGTCGTCGGGACCGAGGTCGAATACGAGGTTCCGCAGCAGGGGAGAGACGAACGCGTAGCCAACGAGGCCGAGGACGAGCCCGAGCAGAGCCATCTTCGTCGATTCGGCGACGACCATCGAACGGATGTCGGTGCGGTCCGCGCCGAGCGCGACTCTGAGAGCGATCTCGCGCCGGCGCTCGACGACAGAAAAGGCGAGGACGCCGTAGACGCCCAGCGCGGCGAGCGCGAGTGCCATCGATGACAGGAAGGACGCGAGACCCGTCGACGCGCGCTCGCGGACGAGACTCTCCTCGACCCAGTCGCTCAAGGGTCGAATCCGGATGTTCTCGAGGCGGCCATCCAGTCTGTCGACCGCGGCGCGCACCGACTCTCCCAACGCGGGATCGCGACGGGACGTTCGAAAGACGTACACCGCGCCGTCGGGAGGAAACCGCGCGAACGGCAGCAGGATCTCGGGCTCAGCGGGGCGTCGCAGATCGAGCTGCCGGATGTCTCCTGCGACACCGACAATCTCGTACGGAACGCCAGGCTGCCAGCTGAGCTCGATCCTCTTTCCCAACGCGTCCGACCCCGCGAGGTAGACGCTCTCGAAAGCCCGGTTCACGAGAGCCACGGCGGGCCGCGTCCGCCCGTCTTCCCACGTCAGGTTCCGCCCTAGAAGCAGAGGAGCGCCGAGCGAGTCGAGATAGCCGGGGCTGACGAGCCGCGCCGACACGCTCGGCCAGTCGATCCTCCGGAGCGAGGAGCCCTCGAGTCGAAAACTCATGCGCAGGCGGATCCCGCTCGAGAGCTGATACCCCGCCGCGGCGCCGGCGGCCATGACTCCCCGAATCGACGCGAGTGACTCTTCCAGATTCCGGTGGAAGCGCAGCATCTTCTCGTCGGAATCGTATCGGGCCTCCGGGAGGCCGAGCCCGAATGCGTAGGCCCCATCGCTCTCGAAGCCGGGGTCGACGGCCGACAAGCGTAGAAGGCTCCTCCCAAGTAGACCCGCGGACTGGAGCAGGAGCACCGCGAGGGCGACTTGCGCCACGACGACGACGCGTCTCGCCCGCACGAACGATCGTCCCGCGAGCGAGCCCGTCCGGAGGAGGGATTCGAGATTTCCGCGGAAGCCCCCGAAGCCCCTGAAGCAGAAGTAGAGAACGAGGCTCGCGAGGGTGAAGGGGATGGCGAGCGCCACGAGCGCGGCGACCGCGATCGCTCCGGGGCCGAGCGCAAGCGTGCGCGGGGCGAAGCCTCCGAGAAGCTCCAGGAGGGGAGGTAGCGCGCGCAGCGCGAAGCGGGCAGCGAGAAGTCCGAGAGCGGCGCCCGCGCCCGTCGCGAGGAGCATCTCGGTGAATACGACCCCGTAGAGGTCGCGGGGGCGCGCTCCGAGGCAGATGCGCACGCCGACCTCGCGACCGCGTCCGATCAGCTGTGCGAGGAAGAGGCCCCCGAGGTTGAAGGAGACGAGCGCCACGAGAGCGAGCGTCCCTCCACCGAGAGCGGCGAGCGGTCCGCGGTTCGGCGACTCCAGAACGTCCTCGAGGGGAACGACGGTGGCGCCGAAGCCCTCGTTGGTCTCGGGGTGGCTCGCGGCGATTCGCTTCGCGATGGCGTCGAGCTCCTCGCGCGCCTCGTCGAGACTCGCGTTCGCCGAGAGTCGGGCGACGGCGCCAAGGGTGCGGACCTCGCGTTTGCCTCCGTAGTCGCGATGGCTGAGCGGGATGTAGGCCTGGGGCGCCGATCCCGTTCCCATGCCCGGCAAGAGGCCAGGCGCGATGGGGAAGCGGAACCCTTCGGGAAGAACGCCGACGACGGTTCGGGCGGCGTCGTTCAGGAGCACGGTCGACCCGAGCGGTCGGGCGACCTCGTGCGAGAGGACGATGACGGGAGCTTCGCTCTCCTCTTCCGCTTCGGTAAAGCTCCGTCCCCGCGCGAGGTCGACCTCGAGGGTAGAGAAAAAATCCGACGTCACGAGCCCGACCTGGATCACCGCCGGCTTCGATGTGGAGTCCGCCGGCGTCAGCCCGAAGCTTCTCAGACGGAAGGCCGCCGAACGCCCCAGGCGAGTCGCCACGTCGCGAACATCGAGAAAGTCCTCGAGCGAAATGCCGGCCGCCTTCCCGTCCGGCCCCGTCTCCTGGAGCATCACCAGGCGATGGGGCTCCGGGTAGGGGGGGACGCTCCACAGGAGGTCTCGCGCGGCGGTGAACAGGGTCGCGGAGGCTCCGATGCCGAGCGCCATTCCGAGAACGACGATGGTGGTGAAACCCGGGGAACGGCGCAGCCGTCGAAGAGCGGGCGAGAACTCGAACGTCACATGAACCGCCGGAGTGATGTAGAATTCGAGCTCGATGATATCTCAGGAGAATCGACCCATGAAGAGGTTTGGAGTGCGGAGCGCCCTGGTCTCGATATTTGTCCTTCTCGTTTCCCTGTCGTCGTTTGCGGGGAGCGTACCAGTCCGGGCGCAACATGGAATGGTCGTGTCCCAAAACGCCATCGCCTCCCAGGTGGGAGTCGACGTGATGAAGGCCGGGGGCAACGCGATCGACGCCGCGGTCGCAACCGCCTTCGCCCTCGCCGTCACCCACCCGTCGGCGGGAAACATCGGCGGCGGCGGCTTTCTCGTGTTCCGGCCGGAGAGCGGAGAGGCCGTCACCTATGACTTTCGGGAAATGGCGCCCAAGAAGGCCAACCCCACGATGTGGCTCGACGACAAAGGCGAGTACAGCTACGAGAAGCAGCACCTCTCCTATCTTTCGGTGGGCATACCCGGAACCGTTGCCGGGCTGCACCTCGCCTGGAAGGAGCACGGGAGCCTTCCGTGGGAGAAGCTGGTGGAGCCCGCGGTCCACCTCGCGCGCGAGGGGTTCGTCGTCACCGACGGGCTCTCTCGGAGTCTCGAGGAAGACTGGGACCGTTTGAAACAGTTCCCCGGCACGGTGAAGAGCTTCTCGAAGGACGGCAAGCCGTACGGGATCGGAGACGTTCTCAAGCAGCCGGACCTGGCCAATACCCTGGTGAGGATCTCGGAGAAGGGTCCGGCGGGATTCTACGAAGGTGAGACGGCGGAGCTCATTGAAAAAGACATGGCGGCCCACGGCGGCCTCATCACCAAAGAAGACCTGATGAGCTACGTGCCGAAGAAGAGGGCGCCCATCAAGGGGACCTACCGGGGATACGAGATCATCTCGATGCCGCCTCCGAGCTCGGGAGGAGTCGCCCTGGTGGAGATGTTGAACATCCTCGAGGGTTATGACCTCGCGTCCGACGGTTTCGGCTCGGCGCGGACTCTACACAGAATGGCGGAAGCGATGCGGCGCGCGTACTCCGACCGCGCCCAGTACCTCGGCGATCCCGACTTCAACACCGACATGCCTCTCGACCGCCTGACGTCGAAGAGCTACGCCACCGAGCTTCGCAAGACCATTCACCTCGATCGGGCTTCGAAGTCCTCGCCCGCGAGCTTCGAGTGGGCGACGGAGAGCGATCAGACGACCCAGTTCTCGATCGTGGACGCCAGTCGGAACGCCGTCTCCGTGACCTATACCCTGGAGTATGGCTACGGCTCGGGGATCGTCGTCCCCGGCGGGGGTTTTCTCCTCAACAACGAGATGGGGGACTTCAACGCCGGTCCCGGCATTACCGATGAGAGAGGTCTCATCGGAACCCGGCCGAACCTCGCCGAGCCGGGAAAGCGCATGCTCTCCAGCATGACGCCCAGCATCGTCGCGAAGGACGGCAAGCTCTTCATGGTGACGGGTAGCCCGGGCGGACGCACCATCATCAATACCGTCCTCCAAACGATTTTGAACACCGTCGATCACGGTATGAACGCGCAGGAGGCGGTGGACGCCGGGCGCATCCACCACCAGTGGCTTCCCGATCGGCTCAACTACGAGCACGGGGCCTTCTCCCCGGATACGCTCAACATCCTCAAGTGGATGGGCCACGATCTCCACGAGATCGGAAATCAGGGCGTCGCTCAGGTCATCGTGCTGAATCCCAAAGACGGAATGCTCGAAGGCGGTTCCGACCGCCGCGCTCCGGACGGTGGGGCCGCGTTCTACTGATCCGGCGCGCCCGGGAGGCATCGGAGGCGAGATGAGAATTGCGAGAACGACGGCGATCGCAATCGTGGTCGCGGGGATCGGAATCGCCGCGGCTTCGAGCGCCGCGGAGAACGGCGACAAGAAAATCGAGGATGCGAAGGCGTACCTTCGCATTTCGGACCAGCTCGCCACCTCCGGCCAGATCGAGTACGACGAGATTCCCGCCATCAAGAAAGCCGGATTCGACGTCGTGGTGAACCTCGCTCCCGCGCGCAAGGAGAGAAACGGCGAGGAAGGGTTCCTCGTCACCGAGCAGGGGATGACGTACATCCAGATCCCCGTCGACTGGGAAAAGCCGGCGCTGCGGGATCTCGATCTCTTCTTCGACATCATGAAGGCGAACCAGGACCGGAAGGTCTACGTTCATTGCTTCGCCAACATGAGGGTGTCGGCCTTCGTGTATCTCTACCGCACGATGAAGCTCGGCGTTTCCGAAGACCAGGCTCGCGCCGATCTACGCAAGATCTGGGACCCGGCCAGCGAGCCCCAATGGGCTCAGTTCATCGAGCAGGCGAAGACGAGGCAATAGCCGGCCCGCCGGCCGCCGCGCGGCGGCGGAGAAAGCTCGACGCCGCCGCGGCGGTCAAAACGCACCACGCGGCGAATAGCGCTCCGGGGAGCGCCGTCTCCGGGTCGAAGTGCTCGAGCGCGAGCGCTACCCCGAGCCCGGCATTCTGCATCCCGATCTCGATCGAGAGAGCGAGCTGGTGCCGGTCGTCGAACCGGTAGAGCTTTCCCAGATACCATCCGGCCAGATATCCGAGGGCGTTCACGAGAACGACATACAGAAAGACCTTGGGTCCCACGGTCGCGAGCCGCTCCTGGTTCGCCGCGACCGCGTAGGAACAGATCACCACGATGGAGACGGTGGCGATCCCGGGGCAGATGATGGACGCCTGCTCGAGTCGCCGCCCGAGAAAACGCCGGACCATCATTCCGAGGAGGAGCGGGACGAGAACCGTCTGGACGATGGTGACGAACAGGGGCCAGAAGGCGACGGGAAGAAAAGCGCCCCCGAGCCACTTCACCAGGCTGGGGGTGAGGACGGGCGATAGAAACGTGGCGACGGTCGTGAGGGCGATGGAGTAGGCGAGTGCCCCGCCCGCAAGGTAGACGATGACGTTCGAGGCCATCGCCCCCGGCGCCGAACCCACGATGACGAATCCGAGCGCGAGCGCCGGCGGGAAACCGCTGAAGTAGGCGGCGGCAAATCCGAGCAGAGGCATCACCGTGAATTGGGTCGCGACCCCGAGGAGGATCCGGTGCGGCTTCGCGAGAGTCCGCCTCAGATCCTCCGGCTCGAGCACGACGCCGAGTGCGAGCATCGTCGCCGCGAAGAACCACAAAAAGGAGTGGGCGAAGAGGAGAAACGACGGCGGATAGAGGTAGGCGACGATGGCCCCGGCGAGCGTGAGCGGGGCGAGCTGCCGCGCGAGGAATCGGAAGACCGCCATCGGGGCCGGACGTTAACACAAACCGACGGTGGGGGCCTACGAGACGTGAGCGATCACAATCGAGCCAGTGGAGAAAATGGGGACACCACTTTTTCCCGCAGCGGAACCGCGGCGTCCCGGCCGCGACCGAGGCCCCTCATTGGGCTCGCGGTCAGTTCACCTTGCGCAGGATGCCGTCTCCAATCCTTTCATGAGGCATTCTCTCCACCCCCGTGCCTCCGTCCTTTCGGTACATGCAGACAGGCTGGCCTCGACCCGCGACAACTCGGGTCTCCCGCCGTCAAAAAAACCTGCAACCATTCCGGCCGAATCTTCGTCAGTAAGGACGGAGGCACAACCATGAACCTCGTCTCGCGTCTGAAGCTCGTCGTCCTCTTGCTTCTCGTCCCGTTCACCGTCGCCGCCCAGGACGGATCCTTCGACAAGACCCTCGACGTCACCGGTCCCGTCCGGCTGGAGGTCGAGACCGGCTCGGGAAGCATCCGGGTGAGCCCGGGCGCCGCGGGTAGCGTACAGATTCACGGAGAGATCCGGCTGGGCTGGGATGCGAAAGGCTCGAGCGGCAAAGAGCGAGTTCGGCGGATCGAGGCCAATCCCCCTATCGTTCAGGAGGGGAACGTCGTTCGCGTGGGGCGGAGCGTTGCCGCGGACGAAGACCTTCTGCGCGACGTCAGCATCAGCTACGAGATTACCGTTCCACCGGACACTTCCGTGGAGTCCAGGACGGGCTCGGGAAGCCAGACCATCGGGAACGTAAAGGGGCCGGTGGACGCCCGCTCCGGGTCCGGAAGTCTCACGCTCGGCGCCATCGGCGACAGCGTCAACGCGCGGGCGGGCTCAGGGAGCATTCGCGTCGACTCCGCGAATGGACGGCTGGACGTGAAGACGGGAAGCGGCTCGATTGAGGCGCGCGGCGTCGCCGGCGCGATTACCGCCAACGCGGGGAGCGGCAGCATCGACGTCGAGCAGACGGGCGCGGGGGACGTGGAAATCGAGTCCGGGTCGGGAGGAGTCGACGTGCGCGGGGTCAAAGGCGGGCTTCGGGTCTCGACCGGCAGCGGGTCGATCCGTGCTCAGGGCGAGATCGCGAACGACTGGCGCCTCGAAGCCGCGTCGGGAAGCGTCACCGTCGAGCTCGGCACGGACGCGGGGTTCGAGCTCGCCGCGCGGACCCACTCGGGACACATCGACACCGAGATCCCCATCACCCTGAGCGGGCGCATCTCGAAAAAAGAGCTCACCGGCACCGTGCGCGGCGGCGGCCACCGGCTCGAGATCGACACCAGCTCGGGATCGATTCGGATCCGGTAGCTCGGCCGGAGGTCTTTGACTCTTCGCGGTCGTGCGCATAGATTAGCGACCGGCCGCATTGATGAGCACCGGGACCGGGATCGAGACCGAAGCACCTTCTCCCAACGGCGACCCGCGCCACGAGCTGCGACGCGCCCTCGGACTCTGGGATCTCGTCCTTCTCAACATCGTCGCCATCCTCAATCTGAATCTGGTGCCGGTCACCGCGTCGAGCGGTTTTCCCTCGATCACGCTCTGGGCGCTCGCGCTCGCCTTTTTCTTCCTGCCGCAGGGGGTCGCAGTCGCCGAGTTCGCGGCGCGCTATCCCGAAGAAGGCGGCATCTACCTGTGGACTCGCCGTCTGTTCGGCGACTTCCACGGGTTCGTGAGCGGCTGGTGCTACTGGACCAACAACATCTTTTACATACCCACGCTTCTCTTCTACCTCGTGGGCATCGCCGTCTGGGTAGGTGGGCCGAGTACGATCCCGCTCGGCGACAACCGCATCTTTGTGTTTGTCGTGTCCGTCGGTCTCCTGTGGATCTTCACCGCCCTCAACGTGCTCGGCCTGGGAGTGGGCAAGTGGGTGAACAACGCCGGCGGCGTCGGCGCGGTGGTGGCGACGCTCCTTCTCGTCATCGTCGGACTCGCCGCCGTCTTCCGGTCGACGAACACGGGAACGTTCGTTCTTCCTCAGGCCTCCGAGCTCCTGCCGGCGTTGAAGGACTGGCGCACGGTCTCGGCGTTCAGCGTGATCTGCTTCGGGGTCGTGGGGCTAGAGCTCGGCCCGGTGATGGGAGACGAGATCAAGGACCCGAAGCGCACGGTCCCCATGGCGGTTCTCCTGGGAGGGATCGCCTGCGCCGTTCTCTACTTCGCGGCGAGCCTCGCGCTTCTTCTCGCTCTGCCCGCGAACGACATCAGCGTGATCCAGGGCGTCCTCCAGGCTTTCGAGAAGTTGGGAGGAATCGCGGGGGTCGCGGTTCTGGTGGCTCCGGTGGCGTTCGTGCTGAGCCTCTCGATCGCGGGCGCGACCTCGGCTTGGCTGGGGGGCTCGGCTCGCATTCCTTTCGTCGCCGGACTCGATCACTACCTTCCGTCGGCACTCGGCCGGGTTCATCCCCGTTGGCACACTCCCTACGTCGCTCTCGTCGTGCACGCGGCCGCCTCCACCGTCTTCATCTCGATGAGCTTCATCGGCGCGCACGTCCGCGACGCGTATCTCATCCTGCTCGAGCTCGCGGTCGTCCTGCAGCTCATTCCCTTCGTCTATCTCTACGCCGGCCTGCTCAAGGTGGCGGGTACTCCCGGCGGCTATTTCCGCAGCCGCATCTGGGTCCTCCTCTGCGGCATTCTCGGGCTCGTCTCGACGCTTCTCGCCCTCACCAGCGCCTTCATTCCACCGGCGTCGGTCGAGTCGGTCTTTCAGTACGAGCTCAAGATGGTCGTGGGGACGGCGATCTTTCTCGGCATCGCGGCCGCTGTCTCGCTCCGCCCCAGAACGTGAACGCGGCTCGAAGGATCGAAGGCCGCGACATCGCGCTCACGAAGGCCGTCGAGCTTCTCACCTCGGGCGCAGACGGCCGGAGCCCCCGCTTCACCGTGCCAGAGCTCGGCGGAGTACCGCGCTCTCGATTTCTGGCTCGGAGACTGGGAGGTCGAGACCGCGAAAGGCAAGTCGGCGGGGAAGAGCCACATCGAGCTCCTGCTCGACCGATGTATCGTCTTCGAGAACTGGACCGGCGAGAACGGATACGAGGGGAAGAGCTTCAACCTGTACAATCGGACGACCCAATCCTGGAAGCAGATCTGGGTGGACAGCATGGGCCAGATGATCGAGTTCGAGGGCGAGGCACGGGACGGAAACCTCTACTACCGCGCGGAGGTAAAGGATCGCGAGGGTCATCCGGCGCTTCGCCGCATGACGTTCTTTCCCCAGGGCCCCGACCAGGTGAGACAGTTCAGCGAGCGTTCGACCGACGGAGGATCGACGTGGACCGCGGAGTACGACTTGATCTACAGGCGCAAGAAATGAGCGCCGGTCAACCGACCTGGAAGCGGGAGGATAGCCTTCGCTACTGACTCGCCTGGCGGGATAGCTCCTCGGCGGAGGCGACCAGTGCCCGACTCCAGCGGCGTTGTCCTGCACCTGGAGACGGATGCGCTCGATGGCCTCCACGATTTGATCGGTGCCGTTCGACTGCTCCTTTGCAAGCCACATGCCACCAACGTTTTCCAGGGAATCGAAGCCTCGGCCATCCGCTCGTCGTTGGGAAAGCCCCTCAGCCCCGTTTCAACACGAAACGGGGACTGAGGGAAGGGAAAAGGCAGTTACTCGACGACCGGGCTCGCGTCTCCGGGAAGCATCAGCTGGCGGTGCGCCCACCAGGGTGCGATCCCGTTGGTCATCACGCGCTCGTGAAACTTCCCGAGATCGAAGCGCCCGCCCTCGGCCGCGGCAACGTCGCGCCGCAGCTTCAGTGCCGCCAGCTTCCCGAGAAAGTACCCCCCGTACGTCGGGTCATAGGTGCCGCGTACCGCCTCCTGGCGCGCCGCCGGTGCGGGAAGGTGCGCCTCGCGCTCGAAGAGCTCCTGAGCGTCGTCGACGCTCCATTCTCCGCTGTGCAGCTTCAAGCCCGAGATGAGCCGGCAGATCCGGGTGAGGGCCTCGCTAACCTGGGCGAGCTTGTACCTCGGGTCCTCGCGGTGGAAGCCCTCGTCGCTCACCATCTGCTCGGCGTAGTGCGCCCAGCCATCCTGTCCCGAAGAAGGCTGCGGAAACGGATTGAGCCCGATCCAGATCCGGCGGATCTTCCCGGGGTGCGCCGCATGAAGAGGCTGTGGAGATAGTGTCCCGGCGCCACCTCGTGGGCGGAGATGTCGGCGAGGGTGGGATAGTTGAACTTCTGTAGCCAGGCGTCCTGCTGCTCCGCCGTCCAGTCCGAGCTCGCGTCGGTGATGTAGTAGAAGCTCTTGACCGGATGAGGCTCGAGAGGCGGGGAGGAGTGCATCGAGGCGAGACCGAGGTCGAAGGCGGGAGCGGCGGCGACGATGACGCGCTCGCCATCGGGAATCTCGACGAGATGCTTGTCCCGGATGAAGGCGAAGAGATCGTCGACCGTCTTTTGCGCGGCCGCGACGAGATCGCCCCGCGCGGGATGATCTTTCAGCACCGCGCTCCATACCTCGAGGGGAGGCTTCGAGGAATCGACGAGCGCCGCGGTCTCGGTAAACTCCGTCTGGGCTTTCGCGAGCTCCCGTTCTCCGATGGCGAGAAGCTGGCTCGCGGGAAGATCAATCAGCTCCTCGGCGCGGTAGCGTGCCTCGACGTTCGCGGTGCCGGTCGCGAAGTCTCCGTTCGCCGCCGGCAAGACCTTCGAATCGAGCTCGTTCACGTACGCGTCGATGGCGGCGCCCGCCTTGGTCGCCGAGGCCTTCAGGGTGTCCTGAATCCCGGGGTCGCGGACGTCGGCGAAGGCGAGGGGCAGGTCCTTCGCGAGAAGACCGGAGGCCCCGCGAAGCATCGCGATGCCGCGCTCGACGAAGACCCGCGGAGGGTTCTCGAGATTCGCGCGCGCGGCGTCGAGGAGCCTCGGAACGGCGTCGAGCTTCGAGGCCGCTCGTCTCATCCGCTCCTCGGCGGGTGAGGACTCCATCGTCATCAAGTCGTGGACGCCGTCGGTGATGGCGGAGGCGTAAATCATGGGATTTCGCTTCCAGTTGCGCACCGTGTCGAGGTCCAGCACCCAGCCGTCGATGACACCCTGCAGGATGCGCCGGTCCACCCGCTCGTCGGGTGTCAGCGTGGCTTCGTCCACGGCGTCGAGCCTCGAGCGGAACTCCCTCAGCCAGGAAACCTCGGCGGCGACGGCGCCAGCGGAAAAGTCCTCGAGCGCGTCATCGTGGGAATGAATCCCGTTGCCCGCCGCGATCGACGGATGACGAAGGGCGAACTGGTCGAGATACTCGTCGACCATATTCGCGAAGCTCGGAGTGGGCGCGGTTCGCCCGCACATGGTGAGAGAGACTACCGCCGTCATCGTCAGTCCCGCAAACCCCAAACGCTCTTTCACGAATGCCTCCATCGATCTCGGTCTCGGGTCTCGTACCTTACCAGGGGAGTGGGCGCTTCGTGTACTCTACGCGAACGAACCCGATTCTGGAAAGGATCCGACGATGATCGACCGCAGACGGTTTGTCGCCTACTTCAGCTCGGTGGGATTGAGCTCGACGCTTCTCCCCGGCGTCCTCTGGGCCCGGCTCCAGTCGAGCGGCAGCGAGACTATCACCCTCACGATGTTGAAAGCGCCGCGGAGGTCGCGGGCTTGTCCTTCACTGACGGCGAGCTCCGGGAAATGATCGCGGGGGTCGTGAGCACGCGGGAGCGACTCGGAAGCCTCCGGGCGGTTGAGCTCGATAACCGGGTGGTGCCTCCCGTCTTCTTCGATCCTCTCCTGCCGGGAAAGACCATCGACCGCACCGACCGCGGGCTCCGGATGTCGCCACCGCCCGAGCTTTCGCGGCCCGTCAATCTCGAGGAGCTCGCCTTTTGGCCCGTTGCTCACCTCGCTCAGCTGGTGCGGACCCGGCAGGTGCGGTCGGTCGAGCTCACCGAGATGTATCTTCGACGCTTGAAGAAGCACAACCCTGCCCTCAACTGCGTTGTCACCCTCACCGACAATCGCGCGATGCGGCAGGCCCGGGCGGCGGACGAAGAGATCGAGGCGGGCCGCTATCGCGGTCTTCTGCACGGCATTCCCTGGGGCGCGAAAGACATCATCAGCGTTCGCGGCTATCCCACGACGTGGGGCGCTCAGCCCTTCGCGAAAAGAGTCCTCGACGTGGATGCGACCGTGGTCGAGCGACTCGACGCTGCCGGCGCGGTTCTCGTCGCGAAGCTCTCGACGGGAGAGCTCGCGCTCGACGACGTCTGGTTCGGCGGCCGGACCAACAATCCCTGGGATCTCGAGATGGGCTCTCAAGGCTCATCGGCCGGTCCCGCGTCCGCGACCGCCGCGGGTCTCGTGGGATTCTCCGTCGGAACCGAGACCGGCGGGTCGATCGTCGAGCCGTCGGGCATCTGCGGGGTGACCGGTCTCCGGCCCACCTTCGGCAGAGTGAGCCGGTACGGGGTGATGTCGCTCTCGTGGAGCCTCGACAAGATAGGACCGCTGTGCCGCTCGGTCGAGGACTGCGCCCTCGTGCTCGACGCGATCCAGGGCGCCGACGGCCGGGACGCGACGGCGCGAAGCGTCCCTCTGAACTGGGACGGAGCGCGCGCTTCGGGCCCTTATGTGAAACGGCTTCGCGTCGGCTACCTCGCTTCCGCCTTTCGGGACACGCGGCAGACGCCCCGCGTCGACGCCAACGACGCCGCGGCGCTGGACGCGCTTCGTCGTCTGGGAATCGATCTTCTTCCCGTCGAGCTTCCGAACGTGCCGACCCCAGACCTGTCGTCCGTCATCTGGGTCGAAGGCGCCGCGCAGCTTCGCGACCCGCTCGAGACCGAGAGCGCCACGCTGAAGCGACAGGACCGCGTCGTCTGGAACCGGAGCGCTCATCTGATACCTGCCGTCGACTACCTCCACAGCCAGCGTCTCCGGACCAGGCTGATGGAAGCGATGGACGAGCTGATGCAGGCGGTCGACGTCTACGCCGTTCCCTTCGATTACGCCGACTACACGCCGAATCCGGTCGCGACCCGGAACACGCAGGTGACGAACCTGACCGGCCATCCCTCGGTGACCCTTCCGAGCGGCTTCAACGAGAAGGGGAACCCGACGAGCATCACCTTCATCGGGAAGCTCTATGGTGAAGCGGAGATGCTCGCGGTGGCGAAAGCCTACCAGGACGCCACCGGCTGGCAGCTTCGGCATCCACCGCGGTTCTCGTAGCGGACGTCGGCGACCGCCTGGTGCGCGGGTTGCGCCGCCGGGAGGCGTGACGCATCATGGGTGCTCCTTTTGACGTCGGCTGGCTCGCGTCTCCACCGGCTCTCCATCGAACGCCGACGAGGAGCTGAGCCGAGATGAACACGACGACCCTCACTTCAGTGCTCGTCGGAAGCCTCTGGCTTTCGAGTCTTCCCGTTCTCGCGTCGGGAGAGGCAAACCCACCCACCCGGAGGTCCCCCGGGCTCGTCGAAGCGGAGCTCGCCGACCGCCTGCGCGAGTTGATCGAGAACACCGACGAAGCGCAGTACAAGACTATCTCCGACCTGCCCCCCGATCGAAGCTTCACCGTCGGCGAATATCCGGCGCTGGTGGACTTTCAGCACCGAACGCTGCGCGGCTTCAAGCCGCTCGTCCAGGATGTGGTCGATGCCAGCGGGTCCTCCTTTATGGGCCTGTGGTTTCTTTCGCAGGCCTATCGAATCCTCGGCGAGGTCGACGCGATCGATACCGAGCCGATGCGGGAGGCCATTCGGACGCAGGTCGAGCGCGCCCGTCTGTTGCCCCGCTTTTTCCAGGGGACGTCGAAGGACGTCTGGTCCTGTCCGCCGGAAACGATGGGCTGGTACCCGCTGGTGGATGGGTACCGCCTCCCGGCTCTCCTGCCGGACGCGGTCGAGACGCGGCTGTCTTCCTCGGTTCGAAAGAACCTGGCGAACCTCAGCGATGGAGACATCTGGGCCTGGTCCATGGCTATCGACGACTCGATGCCCGGGATGTTGGAGTACAACGACCCGATCACCGCAGTGGATATCTACGCCCCGCTGCTCGGCTCGAAACAAGACTGGAATGATCTCGATCCGGATTCACAGGACCTTTATCTTCGCGTGCGGGGGGAGGGGGGAGAGGACCGATTCCCGCTGGGCACCTTCTACGGGACGTCGGCGGAGAAGGCACAGCATTTCTCGGCGGTGGTGAACGCGAACGTTCTCTCTTCCATCCCTCTGCTCGACGACGTGCCCGATGATTACCGGGAGGACATCGCCAACGCGGTCAGCTTCGTCGACGACGCCACGTACATGGCCTTGCGCCACAGGTTGTCCTGGCGCCGATTCGCCTACGACTACTACACCATTCCGGTCGCACCCGTCGCTTACGTAGTGCGGGCACACAAGAGGATCCTCGAGATCGGGCGGAGTGGATATCCGCGGCTTCTCGGGGAGCGCACCGTCGCCGCCGCCGTTCGTTACGTGAGCCAGCAGGCCAGGAAATTGCTCGCCGACCCCGACCTCTACACGCCGGAGGGGGCAGAGGCCTATGCGAGCCTCGTCTACTGTTTCGACGCGATGATGAATCTCAGATTTGTCGACAGGGGATTGTTCGAGGACGACCTCGTCGAGGAAACGATGCACGCTCTTCTGACGCCCAATCCCGCGTCGCATACCGTTGCGGGTACGGGGCCCTATCTCGTCGTCTGGCCAATCTGGGCCGACATGGCCTCGGTCTGCTTCGTGGTGCCGCCGCTGGTCGAGGCCTTCTCGCTCTACCTTCTTCTCGAAGGCTGAGATCCAGGCCGGACGCCGCGGGGGCGAACGAGCGCGGATGCCCTCCGTGGCGGGAGGGCATCCGCCGTTCGACCCGCTTCAGTTCTTGTTGCGAGTCAGCACGTCGTAGACGGTTCCAGCGACTCCGCCAATCGCGGCTCCTACTGCCGCGCCTTTCTTCCCTTTGGCGATGGCGCCGATGCCGGCGCCGGCGCCCGCCGCTCCTCCGATGATGAGGGCGTGGTCCTTCGCGGAGCGAGACGACTTTTCCGCGGTCGCGGGGACCCGAGGCGTCTCGCTCGAAGCCGAAGTCGAGCTCGAAGTAGCCAGGGCAGGCTCTTCGCGACTCGCAGCGACTACGGGCGGAAAAGCTGGAGTCGGAGCCGCCGCGGCCACGACACGCTCACGCACCGGTGAAGTCGGCACGCACTTGATCTGGACAGCCGTTCCACCGTCCGCGGGGATGGGCGCGAGCACGGCCTGCCTTCCCGCACCGCAGTCGACCGAAGGAGTGGAGCGAAGAGCATTTTCGAGGCTTCCGCGATCCGGCTCGCTATCCGCGGCGGTGCTTCGATAGAGGCTTCCCGCAACCAGTCCAAGAGCGAACACCCCGACGATCCATCCCATGAGGGTTTTCATGACCCTCCTCCTTTCCCCGGCTCGTGTCCGGGCTCTGGAGCGATCTAAAGGCAAGGCGAGTGCCAGAAACGGAGCGTTAGGAGATGGAAGGACTTAGCGGGATCGCGTGATCGAGGTCACGTGCCGGGCCGTCCTCCACGAGGGACAAACGACCCGGCTCGAGGTCACCGGAAAGGATTGTAAAGAGGAACGGACGAGCCGCACTGACGGAGAGATTCGATGTTCTCGTAGACTTCCTTCGGAACGGACGGTCCCGGCCGCGAACAGTGCTCGTCGAATGCCTTCGCGAGCGTCTCGGCGACGAGCTCGTCGTTCATCCTCTCGATGTGCCTTCTCTCGAGCATATAGATGAGCTTGCCGTCCTTGAACAGCGCGACCGACGGCGAGGAGGGCGCGACGCCCACCATGTGCTCCCGGGCGCGCTCCGTGGCTTCGCGATCGACGCCGGCGAAAACGGTTTTGAGGTGATCCGGGATCACGGTGTGCTGGAGCGCCCTGGTCACGCCCGGGCGCGCGGAGCCTGCCGCGCAGCCGCAGACGGAATTCACCATGATTAAGGTCGTCCCTTTGGCCTGGATCGCCTGATCCACTTCCTCGGCGGTGTGGAGGGGATCCACGCCGCACTGGGCGAGCTCCTCCCACATGGGGCGAACGGCTTCGGGATCGTACAAAGGTTGCATCATGTTCTTCAGTCCCTCCGAGACTATTGTACTCCGGTTCACGCTAGCACCGGGAACGAGGAGGATCAAATCATGGAAGGGCGAACGCGACGAGCTTGTTCCCTTCGCCCATTCCCGCGGCGATGACGACGTACTGGCGGCCGGATTTACTGCGATAGGTCATGGGATTCGCGTTCGACCGTACCCCGAGATCGCCGGCCCACAGCTCCTCTCCCGTGCTCTTGTC
Source organism: uncultured Acidobacteriota bacterium (assembly GCA_963815675.1). Taxonomy (GTDB): domain Bacteria; phylum Acidobacteriota; class Vicinamibacteria; order Marinacidobacterales; family SMYC01; genus CAWFHP01. Next base: position 801,046 of record CAWFHP010000004.1, read on the forward strand.
GAAGGCATAGAGAGCGTCCGCGCCTCCACACACGAAGACGAGCCCCCCTTTGGTGACGATCGGTCCCGTTGCCCCGACCGCTCCCAGGCGCCTCGGGCAGGGCGACTCCTTTCAGGGCTTTGTTGTTTCTCACCGCCGGATCGTCCCCGACGGGAACCTGCCACACGTGCTCGCCGCGGTTCAGGTCGATCGCGGTGAGAAGTCCGTAGGGAGGCTTGTTGAGAGGCAGACCGTTCGGGAGATTGAGCGAGCGCCGGGTCCGGTCCACGTCGTAGTCGCCTTCGGTCCTGTCGGGATCGGCCTGAGAGAGGGCGAGAAGAAACGGCGCGTTCGAGGATTTGACGTAGAGCCAGCCGGTCTCGGGATCGGCGGCGGCGCCGCCCCAGTTCGCGCCTCCGAGAATTCCCGGCATCGCGATGGTCCCCTGGAGAGACGGAGGCGTGAACAGAGGCCCGTGGCGGTACTTGTTCAGGATCGCGAGCGCCTCCTGCTTGAGCTCGGGAGTGAAGTCGATGACGTCTTCTTCTCCGAACCCTTGCGTGGATACCGGTGCGGGGCGCGTCGGGAAAGGCTGCGTGGGCGAGGAGCGCTCCCCGGGAACGTCGCTCACGGGAACGGGCCGCTCTTCGATGGGCCAGACCGGCTCTCCGGTGACGCGGTCGAATACGTACACGAAGCCCATCTTGGTGGGAACGGCCACGGCGTCGATTTTCTTCCCTCCGACCTCGATGGTGAGAAGCGTCGGAGGCGCGGGAATGTCGTAGTCCCAAAGACCGTGGTGGACCGCCTGAAAGTGCCAGACGCGCTCACCCGTCTCGGCGTTCAAACAGACGATGGACTCCGCGAAGACGTTGTTCCCCTTTCGGCCGCCGCCATAGTAGTCGTTGCTCGGGGTGCCCACCGGGAGATAGACGAGGCCCCGCTTCTCGTCCACGGTGATGGGAGCCCAGACGTTGGTATGTCCCGTCGTTCGCCAGGACCCGTCTTCCCACGTCTCGTTCCCGTACTCGCCCTTTTGAGGAATGAGGTTGAAGCTCCAGACGAGCTCCCCGGTTCGAACGTCGAACGCCTGCACGTTCCCGGGAGGGTCTTGCTTGTAGACGAAACCGTCCCAGACCCCGTTTCCGACGATGACCAGGTTCTTGTAGACGACGGGAGGCGACGTCTGCGTGTAATGGAGGCGGTTCGTGTGCCAGAGGAGCCTCTCGGTCAGGTCGATTTCGCCCCGACTTCCGAAAGTAGGAATCGGCTCGCCCGTCAAAGCATCGATGGCGATGAGCCGCCAGCGGCTGTTGAGGAAGATGCGTCGCTTCTCGCCGTCGAACCAGGTTGCGACGCCGCGATGGACGAAGCCCGTGCCGTTCGGGACCTGACCCCAGTCGACGGTCCTCGGATCGTAGACCCAGAGCTCCTCCCCGGTATCGGGGTCGAGCGCCACCACCCGGTTGTACGAGGTGCTGATGTACATGACCCCGTCGATGACGAGAGGAGTTCCTTCGAAGCTCGCCGGCCTCACCTTGTTTCTCGGGACGGGAAGCCGAGGTCCGGGTACCGGTACCTCACCCGTTTCCCAGGTCCAGGCGACTTCGAGGCGGGAAACGTTCCCCCGATCGATCTGCGCGAGCTCCGAGTATTTCTGCCCGCCGGCGTCGCCTCCGGTGTAGGGCCATTCGCCGACAGAATCTTCCTTCTGGGCGGCGGCCGAACCGGATAACGCGAGAACGAGGACCAGGACCTTCACGACGTCCGAGAATCGAGTGCCGGGCATGGAGGAACTTTTAGCAAAGAATGGCGCTCGGTGCCATTGCCGCGAGCGGCGAGATTCGCGCTAGAATGCGCGACGCGATGAGGCGGTTGACACCTGGATTTGCAACGAGTTGCCTCCTGGCCGGACTGGCCGGGCCGGCCCTCGGCGCGCCGAAGAGCATCGATTACGAGACCGCACATCTCGAACGCCGGCTCGTGGCCAGGCGCGCGACGGGAAGAATCGTAATCGACGGAATCCTCTCCGAGCGCGATTGGGTCGATGCTCCCATCGCGACTCACTTCATTCAGAACGACCCCAGGGAAGGCGAGCCTGCCACCTACGACACCGAGGTGCGTTTCCTCTACGATGACGACAACCTCTACTTCGGCGCCATCGCCCGGGACAAAGAGCCGGCCAGGATCATCGTCAACGACCTGAAGCGGGACTTCAACACCCGCTCGGGAGACGTCTTCGGCATCGTGCTCGATACGTTTCACGACGAGCGAAACGGGTTCATGTTCGAGACCAATCCCGCGGGAGCCAAGTTCGATGGCCAGTTCGTGAACGAGGGGCAGGAATTCAACTCGAACTGGGACGGAGTCTGGTTCGTCAAGAGCCGCGTCACCGAGGAAGGCTGGGTCACCGAGATCTCCATTCCCCTGAAGACGCTGCGTTACGGAGACGAGGACCCGCAGACCTGGGGCATCAACTTCATCCGGAGGACGCGTCGCCTCAACGAGGATTCCTACTGGTCGCCCTTGCCCCGGATCCACCGATTCACCCGGGTGTCTCTCGCGGGGACCCTCGAAGGACTCGAGGGTCTCCACTCCCGACGCGACATCAAAGTAACCCCGTATGGAAAGGGAAGCGTCAATGAGGATGCGGGGATACCGACCGACGGCAAGCTCGACGCCGGAGTCGACGCCAAGCTCGGGATCGGCGGCAGTCTCCGTCTGGACCTCACGCTGAATACGGACTTTTCGGAGGTGGAGGCGGACGTCCAGCAAATCAACCTTACTCGCTTCAGCCTCTTTTTTCCCGAGAAGCGGGCCTTCTTTCTGGAGAACTCGGGCATCTTCCGCTTCGGACCTCCTCAGAATCAGCGGAACACCCAGTTTCAATCTTCTTTCGGAACGTCGGCGTCGAACCTCGCGGGAGGCCAGAGCCGTGGCGAGGATCTCTTGTTCTTCTTCAGTCGCCGTATCGGCCTCACCGACGACGGCGAGCAGATTCCGGTTACCGGGGGTGGGAGGCTCACCGGCCGGATGGGGGCGTTCGACGTCGGGTTTCTGAACATTCAAACGGGCAAGGCCGACCTGAACGAAGAGAGCCTCGCCGGCAACGGCGACAACTTCACCGTGATGCGGGTCAAACGGAACATCTTCGCCAACTCCGATATTGGTGTCATCTTCATCAACCGGAACAACATGACGACCGACCACTCCAATCAAGGGATCGGGGCCGACGCCAACTTCCGGTTGAGCCCGGAGGTCAACGTCAACACCTACATCGCCAAGACGCGCACCACCGGTCTTTCCGGAGACGATCTTGCCGGTCGAATCGCGTTCGGCTACGAGGGACGGCTCTTCGAGCTCCAGAACGCCTACTCGACGCTTCAGGACAACTTCAACCCCGAGGTCGGCTTCGCTCCCCGCATCGGCGTCAAGCGGTCGAGCAACTACTTCGGCTATCACTATCGTCCCGACTGGTTGCCCGGCTCGCTCCGTGGAGATCAACCCCCACGTCGAGCTCGAATACTTCACCGACCAGGCGAACGTCGCCGTGAGCCGCTATTTCAACACCCATCTCGCCTTTCAGCTGCAGAACGGCGGCTTCATCGAGGTCGGACTGAACGCGAACCTCGAGCAGCCTCAGGAACCCTTCGAGCTACTTCCCGACGTCTTCATCCCCGCGGGCTTCTACACCTTCGACGAGTGGTTCGCGACGATGTTCAGCGACACCAGCCGCACCCTCTCCTGGAACTTTCGCGTGGGCACCGGTGGCTTCTATTCCGGCACCAATGACTCGGTCTCTCTCGGCGCCGTCGTCAAGGCGGGAAGGAAGCTCTCCGCCGGTGCGAACTGGTCCTACAACGACATCGTTCTGCCGCAGGGCCACTTCAAGACCCATCTCCTGACGACCCGGTTCGCCTACAACTTCACGACCAGCATGTTCCTGAACGCGCTCGTCCAGTACAACAACGTGACGGCCGAGTGGAGCAGCAACATACGGTTCAACTTCATCCACCGGCCCTTGTCGGATCTATTCATCGTGTACAACGACCTCAGGGGAGAGATGGGCATGCTGGAGAACCGCGCCTTCATCGTGAAGTACACGCAGCTACTGAGCTTCTGAGCTCCTGAGCTTCCGAGGAAAGCTTGATATACTGAAAGGCTCCCGGATCGGGCGGTTAGCTCAGCGGGAGAGCACCTGGTTTACACCCAGGGGGTCGTAGGTTCAAGCCCTACACCGCCCACCAATCTCGGATACGACCAATCCAGAGAGGCACCCCCATGAAACGAGTCATCTCGACTGTCGTCCCCATCGCCGTGGTCGTCCTCATCTTGTCCGCGCCGGCGGCTTCGGGAGAAGTACGGTTCAAGAACGCGACCGCCGAATCGGGCTTCCTGAGCATCACAGGCTACGGAGGGCATGGGATCCAGGTCGCGGACATCGACGGCGACGGTCTGCTCGACGTCTACGTCACCCATATCTTCGACCCGAAGCAGAATCGCCCCGACCTCCTGTTCCGAAACCACGGTGGAAACCCGCCGCGTTTCGAGGAGATCGGTCTTCTCGCCGGCGTCGCCGACGACGGGTTTTTCCCGGTGACGCTCGAGGACGGCACCGTCGACAACGTTTCCGAGGAGTCGCACGCCGCGATCTTCGCGGACTTCGACAACGATGGCGACTTCGACCTGTTCAACGCCCATACCTGGAGCGGGCACCATCGTCTCTATCGAAACGACGGGACGGGGCGGTTCGTCGACATCTCCGATGCCGCGGGAATCGACGTGCGCGACATCGGCCCCCGCGGTGTGGGAGCGGCCGATCTGGACGGGAACGGGTTTCTCGACGTGGTGGTGACCGGCTGGCAGGGCGCGATGCCCAACGTCTACATGAATCAGGGCGAGCTTCGGTTCGAACGTCAGAGGCTCCAGGGCGACGCCGATCCGTCGTTCGCGAACCAGGGGCTCACCATCGTCGACCTCAACCGCGACGGGAAGCCGGACGTCGCTCTGACCGCGTTCGAGTACGTCGACGGAGCGGACGGCGTGGGTCCAGTGGCCATTCTGGAAGCGGATTCGGGCCGTCTGGTGGAACGGACCGGGTTCGTCGGGATCCAGTACGAGCAGACGACGAGCGACTACCGCGGGACGAACGGGTTCAGCTTTCAGGACATCGACAACGACGGCGATCTAGACCTGGTCATCACGGGCTATCAAGGCTCGAAGCTCTATCGAAACAACGGTGAGGGACGATTCCACTTCGTCGAGCGCTTCGACGGAATCGCTTACACCGCCGCGTTCGGCGACGTGGACAACGACGGAGACCTGGACCTCTACATCGCCGGGTCCACCGGCATCTACCTGAACGACGGCAAGGGAGGGTTCCGCTTTCAGGACTCCGTCGGTCTGGACGGCATCGGTCTCGACGCCCGCTCGGCGGTGTTCGCCGACATGGACAACGACGGCGACCTCGACTTGCTCATCGCCAGCAAGCAGGGCCCGAACACGTTCTTCGTCAACGAGTCTTCCCCCGCCGGGGGCTGGCTCGAGGTGTCTCTCACCGCTCCAAACGGAGAAAAAGGCGCCATCGGCGCCGAGGTCGCTCTCTACCAGGGAGGGCATCTCGGCGAGGCGGACGCGCTCCTCGGGTATCGCGTCGTTCAGTCCGCGACCGGCTACTGCAGCCAGGATCCATCCCGCCTCCACTTCGGAGTGGCTCCCACGGGCACGTACGACATTCGCGTGACGTTCAAGGAAGGAACGGTCGTCACCCGAACCGGGCTAGCGCCCGGCCAGATTGTGGAGATTGCGGGAAATTAACCTCGACGAGACCTCGGTTCAGGGCTGACGCACGCCGATGGTGACGTTGGAGTAAATGGCCTGCTCCAGTGACTCCTCCCGCTGCGCCATCCCGAGCTCGACCCACTGGGTGGTGGGCCGGTAAATCTTGTCGTAGTTCCGAACGAGGATCTCGGCGCCGTCCATCAAGACCCGCACGCGCTGGCTCGATACAATCTCCGGGAACGCGCCCCACTCCATCCGGAACGTGTAGACGTGGTTCGGGTCCCAATCGTAGAAATCGATCCAGGTGTTCCGCTCCTCGCCCTGTGAGATCCAGCGGAGCCTCACGTGGCCGAAGGTGACGAGCTCGGTGTCGTACTTGGAGATGTTCACCCGGAACGGATTGTCGGTGAAATCACCTTTGGTCGGGTCCCACATGCAGATGAGAGCGCGCTTGTCGGAGCGCGGGTTGGGGTTGCGGAGATTCGTCACCTGGAACTCGACGAAGCCGTTGGGAGTGGGAGGGACCTCGTAGCGAATGTAGGCGGCGGCCTCGGTCGCCATCCATCCTCGGGAATTGAAATTTCCGCTGTAGACTTCTCCGACCGACGATCCGTTGGTCAGGGGATCGGACACGTAGATTCCGGCGACCGGGATATTGGAGTGGAAACCGCCCGCGACCTCGAAATTCGCGGTGGTGGAATAGGGGCCCGCGTTTCCGCTGGACGACGCGCGCGCCCTCCACTGATAGGTCTCACCGGGGTCGAGTGCGGGAGACACCGTCCACGAAGTCGTGCCCGAACCTCCTTCGGGCAGGTCGTCGCCCACGGCGACGAGGCTGTTGAAGCTGGAGTCGGTGGCGACCTCGAAGCGGTAACGAAGGCCCTGAGCGCCGGTCGCGTTTCCCACGGTGAGAGTCGGGCTCGAGCTCGTCACCTCCGATCCCGTCGCGGGCGCCTGCACCGTCGGCGCGGTGATGGCGGGGGTGGAGGAGCTCGTTGGGCTCTCCGAACCGCAGGAAACGAAAGACAGAGCGAACGAGCACGCGAGAGTGGAACGGAACAGAACTCTTCGAATCAAGGTTGGATTCCTCCGGGTGTGGGAGAGCTTCCCCGGGCGCTGAAGTGGTTTGCGAAGATTGCCCGTGAAATGGTCGCCTCAAAAAGCGAAGATTCTAGCACAGAGATTAGAAAACCGCTATTCGGGCTTCCGTCCAGTCTTTCCGCGGGGCTTCGCGGCGAGTGGTGCGAGAAGAGCCTCGAGGTCGTGACGTAGCCATTTCTCCGCCGTCCCCTCTTGGTAGAAAGCCCAGGTCATGAGGGAGCCCGGGAGGGTCACTTCCACGGCGCGCGCCAACGCCCGGGGATCGACGGCGGCCCTCCGCGAGCCCCGGCGCGGTGGGAGTGGACCTCGAGCCCCCGATAGTCTGATCGTGGGTCCCGGTCCGCCCGGCCACCTCCAACTTGGTAGAATGGAGTTTTAGGCTCGTGCCGGACATGGTTCAACGGATTTTCAACTTTCGAACGGCGGCGGTTCTCGCGCTCGTTCTCGTGATGCAGATCGAACAACGAGATGCCCAATCGGCGTCTCGATCGGTACTGAGCCGGGAAGAGCTCAATCGCCTCATCGATGGACCGCCCGCCCCCGAGGCTCCCTCGGTTTTGAACCGGGACGCGGGAGGTCGTGCCACCGTTCGAGCCGTTCGCCTCGACGAGCCGCTCCATATCGACGGCCGTCTCGAAGAACGGATCTACACGACCGTGGCTTCGATCGAGGGCTTCATCCAGCAGGAGCCTCACGAAGGGCGTCCCGAGACGGAAAAGACGGAGGTCTGGGTCTTCTTCGACGAGGCCAACGTCTATTTTTCGGCGAGGCTCTGGGACTCTCAACCCGACGAGATGATCGCGAACGAGATGCGGCGGGACAGCCGGAATGTCAGCGCCAACGAGAACTTCGCCGTCATTCTCGACACGTTTTACGATCGCCGCAATGGGTTCCTCTTCCAGACGAATCCGCTCGGGGCCCTCTGGGACGGGCAGGTCACCGACGAGCAGACGACCAACAGCGACTGGAACACCGTCTGGGCGGTCAAGACGGGCCGATTTGCCCAGGGATGGACGGTGGAAATGGCGATACCGTTCAAGTCTCTTCGCTACCGCGATGGAGACGCCCAGATCTGGGGAATCAACTTCCGCCGCATCGTGAAGCGGAAGAACGAATGGGACCACCTCACCCCGATTCCTGCGGCGTTCAGCCGGGACGGAATCCAGAAGCTGTCCTACGCGGCGACTCTCGTCGGCATCGAGATACCGTCGAAGTCGATGAATCTCGAGTTGAAGCCCTACGTCAGCGGCTCGGTCCAGACCGACCTCGATGCGGAGCCCGTCGTTCGAAACGACCCGGCGGCCGATGCCGGATTCGACGCGAAGTACGGACTCACCAAGAGCCTTACCTTCGACTTCACCTATCGTACCGATTTCGCCCAGGTCGAGGCCGACGAGGCCCAGGTGAACCTCACTCGATTCAGTCTCTTCTTTCCCGAGAAGCGCGAGTTCTTTCTCGAAGGACAGGGCATCTTCAATTTCGGAGGCCGGGACCGCGGTCCGTGGGAAGGAGCGTCCGACGCGCCGTTTCTGTTCTTCAGCCGGCGCATCGGCCTGAACGACGAGCAGGAAGTTCCGATCGTCGCGGGAGGTCGGCTCACCGGCCGCGCCGGTCCGTACACGCTGGGGCTGCTGAGCATTTCGACCCGCGACCTGCCACAAGTTGGAATTCCGGCGACGAACTTCTCCGTCGTTCGGGTCAAGCGGGACATCCTCCGTCGCAGCAACATCGGTCTCATCGGAACCTATCGGAGCGAGAACGTCGACGGCACCGGCGACAACGGAGCCATCGGGGTCGACGGGAACTTCAGCTTCTTTCAGAACCTCAACATCAACACCTACTACGCCAAGACCGAGACCCCGGGACGCACGGGACCGGACGCGAGCTACCGCGCCGCCGTCGCTTACGACGGCGACCGCTACGGCTTTCAGGCCGAGCACCTCGTCGTCGACCCCGATTTCAATCCCGACATCGGTTTCCTGAGACGCGAGGACTTCCGCAAGTACAACGTGGTCGCGCGCTTCAGCCCCCGGCCCAAAGCCATTCTTCCCGCGGTCCGAAAATTCGCCTTCGAGGGACGCTACGACTACTTCGAGTCCGTCGCGGGCGAGCCCCAGACGAGACTGTTCACGTTCGAATGGCGCACCCAGATGGAGAATTCGGACTTCGCCAGCATCGCCTTCAGCCGGGACTACGAGTTTCTTTCCGAGCCGTTCGAGATCATCGAAGGGACGTTCATCGGCGTTGGGGGCTATCAGTTCGACCGGGTATCGGCGGGCTACTGGTTCGGGCGCCAGCGCCCGGTCTCGGGGTGGGTCGGTGCCGATGTCGGCCAGTTCTACGGCGGCAAGCGGACGGAGCTCAGCTATTGGGGCCGGATCGACGTCGGCAAACAATTCGCGCTCGAGCCGAACATCTCGTTCAACTGGGTGGATATCCCCGAAGGGCCGTTTACCACGAACCTGGTACGGCTCCGGGCGACGTACAACTTGAGCCCGCGGAGCTTCGTCGCCGCCCTGGTGCAGTACAACTCCGCCGACGATGCGCTGTCGACCAACGTTCGTTTCCGCTGGGAGTATCAGCCGGGAAGCGACTTGTTCGTCGTCTACAGCGACGGGCGCGACACGCTTTCGCCGGGCTTTCCCACGACACTGACCCGCAGCTTCATCGTGAAGTTCACCCGATTGTTCCGGTTCTAGCCGCCGTCGGTCTATACTTGGGCCGTAGTCATAAGGCAGGGTGCTCAAGAGAGTCATCGCACCCTGCGCGAGCGGAGGACAGCGCGCGAACGAAGAGAGAGCGCGCAGTGGGGAGCGTGCCGACGACACAAAGCCGTGGGCGTGGGCCCCACGGCACTACAAATAATGAGGAGCCATATCATGCGTACCGCGAATCCCACTCTGAACGAGAAAGTGTTCTCGAACCTCGGCGCTCGCGTCGGCGGCGAGGTGATGAGCATCCAGGGTACCGCCAACAAGACGGGAATCCTCCTTGCGCTCGCTCTCCTTTCGGCGGGATGGACGTGGAACCTCTATACGTCGAGCGGTAACCCGGCGGCGGTGGGCCCCTGGCTCATCGGCGGAGCCATCGGGGGATTCATCATGGCTCTCGTCACCGTCTTCAAGATGCCCTGGGCGCCGGTGACCGCTCCTATCTATGCTCTGCTCGAAGGCCTCGTGCTCGGCGGAATCTCCGCGATGCTCGAGACGAGCTATCCCGGGATCGCTTTTCAGGCCGTCGGTCTGACGTTCGGGACGCTCGCGGCGCTTCTCCTCGCGTACAAGTCGGGCTTGATCCGGGCGACTCCTACTTTCAAGAAGGCGATCGTCGCCGCCACCGGCGGCATTTTTCTCGTCTATCTCGCGTCGTTCGTCCTCGGGTTCTTCGGAATCAGCATTCCCGGTATCTTCGGAAACGGCGGAATCGGGATCCTCTTCAGCGGCGTCGTGGTGACGGTGGCTGCGCTCAACCTCGTGCTCGACTTCGACCTCATCGAGAGGGGCGCCGCCCAGGGAGCGCCGAAGTACATGGAGTGGTACGGAGCCTTCGCGCTCATGGTGACGCTCGTCTGGCTCTACCTGGAGATCCTCCGGCTGCTCTCGAAGCTCCGGAGCCGCGACTAGCGCGCGCGTAGGCGCTTCGAGACCTTCTCCACCTCGGCCATGACGCGGAGGGTGTTCTCTCCCAGGACCTTCCGCACCGTAGCCTCGTCGTAGCCCCGCTTCAGGAGCTCGTAGGTCACGTTGGGAAGCTTGGAGACGTCCTCGAGATCCTGGGGCGCCGGGGCGTCGTAGCCGTAGTCGAGCCCGATCCCCACGTGGTCGGGTCCCGCGACCTCGATGGCGTGGGCGATGTGGTCGATGAAGACGGAGATGGGTGTCTTCTTTCGCTCGACGGGGTCGATGTACTTGATGACGGCGTCGATTTGGATGACCCCCCGTTTTTCGCGAGCGCCCGGAGCATGTCGTCCGACATGTTGCGGGCGTGCTCTTTGACGCCGTCGACCGACGAGTGGGACGCGATCACGGGGGCCTCGCTCGCGGCGAGAGCGTCGAAGAACGTGGAGTCGGCGACGTGAGAGACGTCGACCATCATCCCGAGCCGGTTCATCTCCTTCACCACCTCGACCCCGAAAGGACTGAGTCCTCCGTGTCGAGGAGAGATCGGGTCGCCGATCCCCGAAGAGTCCGCCCAGTGGGTATTGAAGGCATGGGAGAGGCTCATGTAGCGCACCCCGAGAGCGTAGAACGCGCGAAGGACGCGGATCGAGTCCTCGATCATGTAGCCGCCCTCGACCCCCATGAGTGCCGCGATTCGTCCCGAAGCGACGATGTTGCGGACGTCGTCCGCCGTCGTCGCCAGGGCGATGTCCCCGGGGTACTTTTCGCAAAGGGTGCGAATGGACTCGATCTGCTCGAGAGCGCGCATGACCGACATTCCCGGGCGCCGTTCCTCGTCCATGTAGATGGAGAAGAACTCGGCGTCGAGACCGCCCTCCTTCATGCGCGGCAAATCCATGTAGCCGTCGGGGTGGCGCTCGGTGAAGCTCCAGGGACCGGGAGGAAAGCTCCTCGCCCACTCGGTGAGGATGGGAGCATGGAGCGGGTCCGTCGAGGGGTCGTAGCCGGGTCCCGCGAGGCCGGGGTCGGTGATCTCGGCGGGTTTCGTGTCCTTCTGGATGAAGGGGGTGAGGTCGGCGTGGGTGTCGAGGACGATCGCCTCGCGGTGCAAGCGCGCGGCGCGCGCGCGAAGCGCGGCGTCGGTCTCGGTCTCCGTCTCCGCTTGTTTTGCCTGGCTCGAAGCCGCGGCGGCGAATCCAACGATCCCGATGATGAGCACCAAGATTTTTTTCACGGGGAGTCTCCTGAAGGAACTTGACTTGACGCGGTTGCTAACCTTCGATCTCGCGAATGCCCTCGATTTGGAGGAGCTGGGCGATGAAATCGCGGACGTCCGTTTCTGCCGTCTCGTGGCTGACGTCGAACTCGGCGACGATGGTCTCGACGATGGCGGAAACACGGCGCTCGCCGTCGATGAGCTCGTACACCCGCGCGCCGACGTCGTTCAAGGTGTAGAGCGTCTCCATATCCGCGACGCTCTGGCGGATGGGCACGAGGATCAGCTCGTCGACGATACGGCGGGAGACCACTCGATCGTTTCGAGCGTAAACGGTATCGAGCTCCATCGAGCGTCAGTTTCGGGGCTTTGGAGTCGCGCCCTGACGAGAGTCGCGGGCGAGACGGATGATCCGATGCTCCACTCCCGAGAGTCTAATTCATTTCGAGGGAGAAAAGCACTCCCGGCGGAGCTCACCAGATCCAGACTTTGACTTCCTCGTCCTTGCTCCTGACGTGAACCAGTTTCGTGCTCGATACCGAGGAGAGAGCGCCGAGGACGTCCGCGACCTGGAGAGTCTTGCCGTCGTAGCTGTCGAAGATCTGGGCGGCGACTGCGAGCGGCAGCCGAACGGAAACGTCGTCGGCGGCGTCGTGGACTTCGACCTCAATCTCGTCTCCCACTTTCTCGATGGTTACATGGTCGTCTCGATCGTCGACGTCGACGAGCACCCCATCGGGAGCGTTCCGGAGCTCGGCGATGAGCTTCTTTCCGAGCTCCGAGTATCGTTCGAGCTCGGGAACCTCGACGTGCGTCGCTTCCCGTGGAGCGAAATGGAGAGCGGTGCGGGCGAGCATCAAGGGCACGGGCACGATGATGTGCGGGCCGTCGGCCTGCTTGACGTCGACCACGACACAGCTCGAGCTCGCCAGGAGTCCTGTGACCAGGACCGGTAGGGACAGAAGAACGAGGGCAGCGGCTTTCAACATGACTCGCTAGTCCTTCTCATCGATCCAGATCCGCACTTTGTCGTTGCCGTTGTCGACGCGGACGATCTCGCCCCGGAGGCTCTTGAGCGCGGAGATGGCATCTTTCAGGTTCAGCTGCTGACCCTCACCGGAGAGGAGCGCGTCCATCACGGAGACGGGCACCTGCACCTGGACCTTTTCGTTCTCTTTACGATCGTCGACGTTCACCAGCACCAGCTCACCCTGACGGCGAACGGAGACGGTCTGGTCTTCTTTTTCGACGGAAACGAGATCCGTGTCGCCGGTCGCGCGGAGCTCCTTCCACACCCGCCGCAGATCCTCGACGTCGACGTCGTCGTCGGGATGGAGGCGAATGTGGCCCTTTTCCAGGACGTCCTCGGGCGCGGCTTCCATCGCGACCTCGACGAGCGAGAGCGGAAGGTTGACCTTGACGTGAGAGTCCTGGTCGCGGCCCTCGTTCACTTCGACGTGAATCCAGGGCGTCTGGGCGAAAAGAGGGGTCGTGGCGAAGAGAAAGGCGGCGATCGCACCTGCTTTCAGGGAATGTCCATTCATCGAGCTTCCTCCAGTTCCATTGCTCTCTACGCAACCCACGCTGCCGGAGTTCAACATTTTCGGAGCGCGAGGGGGAAGGGCCCGAGAGCCGCCGATTCGGCACGTGGTAGGATGCCCGGCATGGTCGAGGCCAGGCGCCGTTCCATCCTTTATTTGCCGGGCTCGTCCGAGAACATGATGGAAAAGGCGGGAAGTCGCGGCGCCGACGTGCTCGTCCTCGACCTGGAGGATGGAGTTCATCCGGACCGCAAGGACGAGGCCCGGGAACGAGTCCGAACCGTCTATCGACAGATTCGACTGGGGGAGATCCGAAGTCTTCGTTCGCGCCAACGGTCTCGATACCCCGTGGGGCGAGAAAGACCTCGCGATGGTGGCCGAGCTATCCCCGCGAGCGGCCGTCCTGCCCAAGGCGGAAGAGGTTTCCCTCGTGGCTCGGGCCGCCACGTTGGCGGGAAACGTACCGCTGCTGCTCATGGTAGAAACGGCGCGTGGCGTTCTCGCGGCGGCGGAGCTCGCCCGTCTTCCGCGCGTGGAAGGGCTTCTCTTCGGCGCCGCCGACTATCGAGAGAGCGTGCGCGCGGGGAGGCTCCCCGACGAGTCGGAGCTTCTGTTCGCCCGCATGCAGGTCCTTCTTGCCGCCCGGGCCGCCGGAGTCGAGGCTTTCGATACTCCCTGGTTCGAGTACAAGGATCTCGAAGGACTCGAGGCGAGCGCTCGCCGCGCCCGGGCGCTCGGTTTCGACGGAAAGACCGCCATTCACCCGAGTCAGATCGAGACGATCCACCGGGTGTTCTCTCCCACTCTCGAGGAAGTCGAGCGCGCCCGAAGGGTGGTAGACGTCATGGAACAGGCGTTCGCCCAGGGGAAAAACGTCGCTACCCTGGGAAACGAGATGGTCGAAGCGCTCCATCTCAAGGAAGCTAGACGAATCCTCGCTCGATCCGAATCAGTGCCGTGAGCCTTCGTTCGAACATCTCGTGTGCATTGATGCCGTGGGGCTCCACCCCCGAGGCTTCTTGTGTCGTCGGCCCATTTCTCAGTGCGCGCTCTCTCTTCGTTCGCGCGCCGTCCTCCGCTCGCGGGCTCGCTGCGGACGGCGGCGGGCCGCGCTCGCTCCGCTCGCGTGGGGTGCGCATGATTTTTTCGGCACCCTGCTTCGGCGAGCGAGCGATTCGATGAGTTCCCGATCTGTCGGGGCGTCGTAGCGAGCGAGCTCTTCGAGGCGGCACAAGAAAGCCGCTTGCGCGCCGGGGGCCTGGTCCCTCACGCTGGAAGCATGCAGAACCAGAACCAGAACCAGAACCAGAACCCGAAGCAGGAGCCACCCTCCTCATGGCTCGGCCGGAACTGGAAGTGGGTCGTACCGCTCGGCTGTCTGACGAGCGTCGTGGCTCTCGTCGCCTTCGCGGCCGGTATCATCCTCGTCGTTTTCGGGTTCATGAAGAGCTCGGACGTCTACAAGCAAGCGGTCGAGAAGTGCCGCTCGAGCCAGGAGGTCGTCGAGGCGCTGGGCGAGCCCATCGAGACCGGCTGGTACCTGGTGGGCAACATCCAGGTCGACGGCGCCTCCGGCAAAGCGGACATCACCATTCCGATCTCTGGCTCGAAGGGGACGGGAACGATTTACGCGATCGCCACCAAACGTGCGGGAACGTGGAGCTACGAGGTCCTGGAGGTCGAGCTCGCGGCCGGCGGCGAGCGCATCGATCTGCGGGGCGACTGATTCCCCGGGCTCGTGCTGACCTCGCTCTCTCCATATCCACCCTTCACCTACAGCATGGAGCGCGACCTCGCCTAGCTCGGGCTTTCGCGGAACGGTCCCAGGTTCTCTTCTCGACGCGACTTTGTTACGATCCCACCCGTCAGCACAGTGACCGCGCGGGACTCAGCGAGAGCGGCTTCGTCGACGTGTCGCCGTCCTCCGGTCTATTTCACGGAGGGGCTATGTCTCACTTCTGCGATCGGTATGGATCAGTATTCGTCGTCTTGATCTCGTTCTATGGCGCCACCGCCTGTTCCCCCTATGCCTATGTTGCCGAGGCGGCGGTTCGATCTCGATTATCGATACCGGCAACGACAATGTGGTCGGTAATGTACCGAACGTGGGCGGTATCGCCGGAATCGCCGTCAATCCTGCAGATCGCACGAGAGTATATGCCACGAAGTTACCGACCGATGCGTCTCCCGACGGCATCGTCCAGGTTATCGACACCCGCACGAATACCTTGCTTACCTCGGTTCCGATCGTGACGGGAAGCGGGGACGTCTATGGATATACGCTGGGTGTTGCAGTCGCTCCGGACGGTAAGCGGGCCTATGTGGCGGCGAGCCTCGTTGATTGGAAGAAGCTGGCCTTTCCCGAAAACTTTGTCGCAGTTATCGACACCGCGACCAATACCGTCGTCGATACGATCGAAGTCGGGAACGGTCCTTACGGAGTGGCCGTCTCTCCGAACGGGTCCCGTGTCTATGTAGCCAATAATTGGGACGGTACCGTTTCGGTCATTGACACGCGTCGAATACCGTGGTCGACACGGTGGCCGCGGCGAGCTGTAGCGCCGCCATAGCCGTTTCTCCAGATAATTCCCGGGTCTATGTGACGAGCGGATTCACCTACACCTTCTGCCTCGCGGGCGTCGACGACGTGGTCTCGGTGATCGATACGGCCTCCAATGCGCTGGTGGATACGGTGGCGGTGGAAGACTTTCCTGTGGGGTTGGTGGTCACTCCGGACGGAAGCCGCGTGTATGTGGCCAATTGGGGAAACGACTCAGTTTCCGTCATCGATACCTCGAGCGATACCGTGCTCACCACGATCGGAGTCGACGTTGGTCCTTTCGGTGTGGACGTCGTTCCTTTGGGGACGAGTGTCTATGTGGCGAACGCGAGCGGGACGGTCTCGGTGATCGACACCCTCACCAACGCCGTTGTGGACACCGTGCCGCTGACAGGATCCGCGGCCGCCATTGGCCGTTTTATCGTCGTTCCGCTCGTTCCTGTCATTCCTGGCGATGGTGGTTCACGAAACGCGTTTGAGACCGTCGATCTCGAACGTAGAAACCCTGAGCCTCGGCTGCCGCAGCTCCGGACAGAGCAGGCTCGGGCGAGGTGGGTCCGCGCGTACTATCGGAAACTGGTATCGAAGCATGCGGCGGAATTGAGCCGCCTTCTGCTCCTTGCCCCCGAGCTGCGCCGACAGGAACGGGACCTACTGAAACGCTTGCGACCCCAGATTCGGGGGCTTCTCGACGGGGAGGAAGTGAGCGTTTCCCGGGCGGACCTGGCAGCGGTTGACGTGTGGCTGGGCTCGGTCGCGTCGGACGCGACGCCTGGGCTCAGGGTGACCCTCGAGGCGCTGCGGAAGATGCTGAGATCTCCCGCGGTCCTCGAACGGAGGGGAGTCCGCATCCAGTAGCCCCGGGTCTCCTGCAAAGGCTTGGAGCGCCGGCAGCGGAGGTGCTCCCTCGGGGAGACCGTCCGGTTGTCGAGCTCGCTTCATGTGAGCGTGGCGAGGGACTCAAAGTTCGGCCTCCACCGGACGCGGGACCGTCCCTCTCCCTCAGCGGAAAATCGGCCACCCCGCCGTGATCCCGGACTCGACGAGACCGCTCCAAGAGTCGTCGCCGGCGCCGTCGACGTCGAGAGAGGCTGGCTCCGGGCAACGCGCGGGTAGAGGAGGCCTGGGGCGGGGCAGGCGCGGAACACGGGGATCGGGCCGGCTCCACTGAAAGAGACTCGCAAGGTTCCCGACGTCCGCCGAGCCGTCTCGCGCGGTCAACGGGGGCAGGCCCCACCGCCATTCGATGAGCTTCAGCACCGACGTGTGGTCGAACGTCATTCCTCCGACTCGCGGGAACAACGGGTTGCCCCGCGTCCACGGCGACGCGATGACCGCGGGCACGCGGAAACCGAGGAGGGATTTGCCGTCGACGAGGTCGGGGTCGGCGTCGTTCGGCGCCGCGGCCCGCGGCGGCGGCACGTGGTCGAAGAATCCACCCCACTCGTCGAAGTTCACAATCAGGACCGTGCCGGGCCATCCGGGACCGCGCGTCAGGGCGCGGAACGTCCTGGCGAGAAGGGCATCTCCCGCGCGGATGTCGGCGAACGGATGGTCGTCGTTCGCGCGGCCTCCCTCTCCGAGCGTGAACCGAGGGTCGATGAACGACACCGCGGGCAGCGTTCCCGCCGCCGCGTCCTTCAGGAAACGCCTGTAGGGCGCGGCGATGGAGAGGTACTTTGCTCCCCAAATAGCGAGGAACGGGAGGTTGGAATAGTAGTAGCGAGCACTCACTCCCGCGGATGCCAGACGGTCCCAGATGGTGGGCAGCCTCGAGATGGCGAACGTGTTCGAGATCCGGTCCGTCTGCGCCGCGTGCTGGAAGATGCGGTTGGGAAACGTCGGCCCGAGGATGGAGCAGAAGTACCGGTCGAGAGCGGTGTAGTTGCGAGCCAGCGCTCCGTAAAACGGCAGGTCGCTCTCGAGGTAGTAGCCGATGGAGAATACGTCGTTTCCGCCCGAGCGCAGGAATCCGTCCATGCTCCCGCCGTCGAGCTGGATCCGGCCACCCTCGTAGGAGTGATCGGGATCGGAGTGGCCGCAGCCCCGGTAGTCGCCCTCGAGACGATGGGTGGCGTGCGCCACGCCGTCGGAATCGATGAAGGTGAGGCCCGCTTGCGCTCCGCGGGCGTTGGGGAGCCAACCCAGGAAGTGGTCGAAGCTCCGATTCTCCATCATGATCACGACGACGTGATCGATTCCGGAGCGCTCGGGCGCGGGCGGACTCTCCGAGAGCAGAGAGACGCCCGAGGCACCCAGAAGTCCCCGCAGGAAATCTCGCCGACCGACCCTCACCGTTGCACCTCCGTCGGTAAAGGGGGAGGGACATCGTATCGCAGGAAGGTTGCGGGAGCACTCCGAGGCCCTCCCGTTGCTCTCGTCGGAGCTTCGGGGCGGCGACTCTCGACGGGAAGTCGGGTCGCCCCGCGTCAACGTGCTGCGTGCAGGAGCTCGAGCATCCGATAGCTGAGCTCGGTCACATCGAGCTTTCCTCCCGTCACGTTTCGAAGAACGACGACCCCGGTATCGCTCTCGCGATCGAAGTAGACGCCGGCGAGGTATCCGGCCACGGAGCCGCCGTGGCCGTCGATCACGAGCTCGCCCCGGCGAACGACGGCGAAGCCGATGCCGTAGCCGGAAGTCAGATTTCCACCGGCGGAGCTCACCCTGCTGAAATTCTCCGCCAGGCGCTCTCGGGAGAGTACGACTGATAGGCCCGTGGCCGAGCTCGAAGGAGAGGAAGCGGGCGAGGTCGGGGACGGTGGAATAGAGCGCTCCGTTCGGGACTTTGTAGCCGCGTCCCAGGTGCTCCCAGGCCGGCGTTGCGGGGTCGGGCTTTCCGTTCTCGACCTCGTAGCCCGCGGCGAGGCGTTTCTCGAAGACGGCTCGCGGAACGAAATCGGTGTCTCTCATGCCGAGCGGCTCGAGGATCTCGTCGCGCACATACTCCATGTAGTCCCGACTCGAGGCGCGCTCGATGGCGGCGCCGAGGATCGCGTAGCCGATATTCGAGTATTGGTAGCGGGTGTCGGGAGGGAAGTCGAATTTCACCCGGGGAAGGGCGGTGAGGACCACGCTCATCCATTCCGACGCCGGGCCAACGAGAAACCGACGCAAGTCCTCGGGCTCGCGAGCGAGCCCCGACGTCATCGTTGCGAGCTGGAGAAGCGTCGGGGGCGGCGCTCCGGCGAACCGATCGCGAACCCGCTGGATCTCGGGTACATACCGCTCCACCGGGTCCGTCAACCGGAGGGTCCCGGCCTCGGCCAGTTTCAGCAGAGCGAGCGCGGTGAACTGCTTCGTCACCGAACCGATGCGATAGACGTGCTCCGGTGTCGCGGGAATCCGCCGCTCGATGTCGGCGAAGCCGAAGGCTCCGGCGTGGACGAGCTCGCCGCCGGAGACGATACCGAAGCTCACCGCTCCCACTCCGTCCTCGTCGAACGCCGCCTGGACCAGGTCGTCGACACGAGCATAGACGTGTGGCTGCGCGGCGCAAGGTCGAGCGAGGAGCGCGATCGTGAGCGCGAGGCCGGCGCACCCTTTCATCGTTTCGCCTCGAGCCTCCGCGTCACCGGCGAGAGGCATCGGCTGTCGTCACAAGGCTGGTAAACGAGGGTGAGAGAAGACGCTCCTTTCCGCATCCTTCCCGCTACGACGACCTCGCCGTCGTAGACCGAGATCGACTCGTCGGAGAAGGAAAAGGTCATGGACCTTCCTCGCGGATAGACGAGATCTCGAGCCTCACCCGTGACCTTGGTGGGAATGAGGTTGGTGGAGGATGCGGGGTTGGAGTTGATATGCCAGCCCTCGCGGATGCGCAGCGTGACCCGGAACGGGGTCCAGGACGGATTGTTCGTCTCCGAGACGTCGAGCCGCGACTCGACTACGGACTCGGCGAGTGCCACGATCCCGGAGGATGGCGAGACCGCCCGTGCTGAGGGCGCCGCCGTGGTCTGGTTCGGCTCGTCTCCGCGAAACCGGTCGACGGCGAGGGCGAGAGTCAAGGTCCCGCGCGGGTACTGGGTCATGTCGTTCGCGAATGCCTCGAGGGCCGCTTCGGCCCGGGCTCGATAGACCGGCTTTCCGGTGCGCTCCGAGAGCTCGAGGAGGGCTTCGGCGGCGACGGCGTTCGCCGACGGAATCGCTCCGTCGCTCGCCGACTTCGACTGGTACAGGAGGTAGGGTTTCGGCGCGCTCTGGTAGTACCCGCCCTTGGGGTCGCGAAGACGCGTTTCCATTTCGTCCGCGAGCCGCTCGGTCGCCTCGAGCCATTTCGCGTCACCCGTCGTTCGATGCAGCACGAGCAGGCCCCTCATGAGAAAGGCATAGTCGTCGAGAAAGGCGTCGAGCCGCGCGTGCCCCTCCCGCCAGACGTGAAGGAGAGGTCCTTTCGGGCTCCAGAGCTCGTCGAGCACGAAGCTCGCCGCCTTCTCCGCCGCCTGCCGATATCGCGGCTCCGCCAACGCGTTTCCCGCCTCCGCCATCGCGGCGATCGCCATGCCGTTCCAATCGGTGAGCACCTTGTCGTCTACGAGCGGGAACTGCCTTTCCGCGCGGGCGGCGCGGAGTTTCTGGAGCGCCGGCTCCAAACGCGAGAGGAGCACCTCGCGGCTCATCGAGCCGCGCTCGGCGTATTCGGCCAAGGAAGTCGTCAGATAGAGCGTATGCTCGTTCTCCTCGAAGCTCGGATTCTGATCGACGCCGAAGAGCGGAGCGAAGAGAGCGTATTCCTCGGAAGTCAGGAGGCGCGCAACCTCCTCTCGGGTCCAGACGTAGTAGGCTCCCTCCCTGCCCTCCGTCTGGGCGTCGATGGCGGAGAGAAATCCTCCCGAGGGGCCGGTGAGGTCTTTCGAGAGGAAGTCGAGCGTCCCGCGGGCCAGCCGCTCGAGATCCGGATCGTTGCTCGTCTTGGCCGTCCTGACTAGGATTTCCGCGAGGGCGGCGTTGTCGTAGAGCATCTTCTCGAAATGCGGCACTCGCCACTCGCGATCGGTGGCGTAGCGATGAAATCCGCCGCCGAGCTGGTCGTAGATGGCTCCCTCGCCCATGTGATGGAGCGTTTCCATCAGCATGCGCCGCGCCTCCTGGCTTCCCGCCTCGGCCCGCGACTGCAGAAAGTACAGGTTCGCGGGAGAGGGAAACTTGGGCGCGCCGCCGAAGCCTCCCCACTCCTCGTCGAAGCCGCGGGAGAGAGCTTCGAACGCCACCTGGACCACCGCCCGGTCCGGCACATCGGAAGCGGGCGCGCTTCGCTCGGTGATGACCCGTTCGAGGCCCTTCGCCACCTGCCCCGCCGATTCCTCGACGCGAGCGCGATCGCTCTTCCAGAGATCCTGGATGCGGCGCAGGACCGTGGGAAAGCCGACGGCATTTCCCCGATCCTCGGGAGGGAAGTAGGTACCGGCGAAGAAGGGCTTCAAATCGGGCGTCAGGAAGATCGAGTTCGGCCAGCCGCCACTCCGGGTCATGAGCTGGGTCGCGGTCATATAGACCTCGTCGAGGTCGGGCCGCTCCTCTCGATCGACCTTGATGTTGACGAAGCCGGCGTTCATGAGGGCGGCGATCGCGGTGTTCTCGAAGATGTCCGCTTCCATCCGATGGCACCAGTAGCAGGTGGAGTAACCGATGGACAGAAAGATCGGCCGGTCGAGCTTCCGGGCGAGCTCGATGGCTTCCTCGCCCCAGGGGTACCAGTCGACGGGGTTGTGCGCATGCAGCAGCAGGTAAGGGCTCGACTCGTGGATGAGACGATTGGTGCCGGGGGGCCGATCCTGGGACGGGGCGCACTGCGCGCCCAGAAAGCAAAGAGTGAGAGCCACCGTCGGCCTCGTTCGCATTCCCTACCTTAACCCGACCGACTCGGAATTGGATCCGTCTTCGGAAGAGTCCTTGCCGCGTCGCTCGCGACGGGCATATGCTGGCGGGATGGGAGGTCGAGAGATGACAGCTTTGAGCGCCGACCAAGTGCCCGAGGAGTGGAGCGTCATCGCTTCGAGCTACGAGCAGGCTTTCGAGGGCCTGAGCTCTCAGTTCGCCGCCGAGGCGTTGCGGCTTCTGAAGGTGAAGCCCGGCGAGCGTCTCATCGACGTCGCCGCGGGAACGGGGGCGCTCAGTCTCATGGCGGCGCGTGCGGGGGCCGAGGTCCTCGCGACCGACTTCGCCCCGGGAATGGTGGCCCGCCTTCGAGAGCGCGCCGCCTCGGCGAGACTTTCCGGGCTCGCCGCCGAAGTCATGGATGGACAGGCATTGACGGTACCCGATGGCTCTTTCGACGCGAGCGCCTCCGTGCTCGGACTCATCTTCTTTCCCGATATTCCACAGGGCATGTCGGAGCTCAAGCGGGTCGTACGGAAAGGCGGTCGATCGGCGATCGTCTGCTGGGGCGACGTCACCAAGCTCGAGCTGATGTCGCTGGTGATGCGAGCCATCGCAACCGTCGCTCCCGAGCTCCAAGCTTCCGCCGGACCACCGGTATGGGCGCGATTGTCCGGGGAAGACGCGCTCCGTGCCCAGATGCAGAGAGCAGGGTTCCGAGACGTCGAGGTGACGACGGTGAGTGGCTCACTCGAGGATCGAGTCTCCTCGCAGCTTCTGGCCCGATTTCGCGAGCTCCGCTCCTCCGCTCGCCTACCTGTTCGAGCGGCTCGGTCCCGACCGTACCGCCGCGGTGGGACAGGTTTTCTTCGAATCTCTCGGAGAGGGAGCTCCGAGCGTGGGCGCGGAAGCCTGTATCGGCATCGGTCGCGTCTAGAGTGGGCTGTAACAGCTATTTCGCGCCAAAATCGCGGGCCCTTTTGCGCGCTGGCGGCGTTGCGATTCCTCGAAATATCCAGATATGTCGTCGTCATCGCGCCTTGCCAGCACACAAAATGACCTCGCGATTTGCGCACCAAGTAGCTGTTACAGCCCAATAGGTCGTTCGTCGTCGAGCGCCGGGGACGTCGATGGGGTATGTCGGTGGCCGAAGAAATTCGGGAGCTCGAGATGCAGTTGCTCGAGCCTTCGGTTCGCGCTTCGCCCGAACGGCTCGACGTGCTCCTCGCGGAAGAGTTCGTCGAGTTTGGAAGCTCGGGCCGGACGTTCGACAAGAAAGCCGTCATCGCGAGTCTCGCCTGCGAAAGTCCCGTCGAAATCTCGGTTCGAGACTTCCGGGTGCGGGAGCTCGGGCCCGACGTGGCGCTCGCGACCTACCGTGCGCGCGTTGACCGCGGTGAGGCTCGGACGTCGAGGTCCTCGCTCCGGAGCTCGATCTGGATCCGACGGCAGGGACGATGGCAGATGACGTTCCATCAGGGCACTCCCTCGCCGGAAGAGGGAAACGAGGAGTGAAGGTCGTTCGAAGTCTCGCCGTGTGGCTCGTGATCATCGCGTCCGAGACGCTCCACGGGATCGCCCGCACCCTGTGGGTCCAGCCCCTGTTGGGAGACATGCGCGCACGGCAGATCGCGGTCTTCACGGGGTCGGTCCTGATCCTGACCATCGCGGTCCTGTTCATTGGATGGATCGGCGCCACGACGAGAAGAGAGCTCCTGGCCATTGGTCTCGCGTGGCTGGGACTCACGCTCGCGTTCGAGATCTCGCTCGGCCGGCTTCTCGGGGCTTCCTGGGAGCGAATCCTGTCCGACTACGATCCCAGGCGGGGAGGACTACTTCTCCTCGGCATGGCCGTTCTCACGCTGGCGCCTCTGCTCGCGGCGCGGATTCGCAACGTCTCCCGCTGATCTCGTCGCGACTCTCGCAACTGGTGCGCTGTAACAGCTATTTCGCGCCAAAATCGCGGGCCCTTTTGCGCGCTGGCGGCGTTGCGATTCCTCGAAATATCCGGATATGTCGTCGTCATCGCGCCTTGCCAGCACACAAAATGACCTCGCGATTTGCGCACCAAATAGCTGTTACAGCCCACTAGCGCCGCGATGCGGCGTGGTGTAGAAAGGTCGTTTCGGAGGAGGTGGGAATGGTCCTTCGGGCGCGTGCGCTCGGAATCGGCATCTTCCTTTGGACGGCGCTCGCTCGTCCCATGTTCGGAAAGACGATCGAGGTCACGTTCGACGAGGGTACCAACTTCGCGGCGGCACTGTCTCCTCCCGACGGGAGCATCGTGCTCGACCTTCAGGGCACCCTCTGGCGCATTCCTTCCGAGGGAGGCGATGCGGTCGCCTTGACCGACAGCCTCGGAGACGATCGCCTGCCCGACGTCGCACGCGATGGAAGCCGCATCGTCTTTCAGTCCTATCGCAACGGCACCTGGGACATCTGGGCGATGGACGCCGACGGCTCGAGCCCCGTCGCTCTGACCGAGGGCCCCGCGGACGATCGCGAGCCCGTGCTCTCTCCCGACGGCAAGCGGGTCGCCTTCTCCTCCGACCGATCGGGGAATTACGACGTCTGGATCCTCGACCTCGAGTCCCGCGAGCTCGCGAGAATCACCGATCACCAGGCGAACGACTATCAGCCCACCTGGTCGCCCGACGGAAAGGAGATAGCCTTCGTCTCGGAGCGGGATCCGAACGGTGCGATGGGTCTGTATCGCGTCGCCGCCCGGGCGGCCGGGGTTGGAGAAAAACCTACGGCGGTCGCGTCGTTCTCGAGCCCGATTGCGTCGCCGTCGTTCAGCCCCGACGGGAAGCGTCTCTCGGTGCGGGTGTTGGAGCTGGAATCGACGAGCGCCGGCGCCATGGGGCAGGCGGCGCGCGCGAGCCGTCTCGCTGTCGTATCCGCGACCGGGGGAGAGCCAAGGTTTCTCGAAACCCCGGATGACGTCTTCCCGTTCCGCGCTGGCTGGCCGAGCGCGAACGAGGTGCTCTATAGCGCCGCGGGGTCGCTCTGGAAGCAGTCGTTGAGCGACGGCGCCTCCCCGGTGAAGGTCCCATTTCACGTTCAGGTCACTCTCGATCGCCCTGCTTATGAGCGGCGTACCGTTGCTTTTCCTCAGGGGCGGGAACGAAGAAGGGTTCGTGGCCTCGTGCGGCCGGTGGTCGCTCCCGACAACTCGCTCATCGCCTATACCGCGCTCGGAGATCTGTGGGTGGTCTCGCCCGATGGCGGGGACCCGGTGCCTCTGACCCGCGACGAGGCTCTCGACAGCGATCCGGACTGGTCCCCGGACAGCCGCTCCCTCGTCTTCAGCTCGGACCGAGGCGGGACGATGGACCTCTGGATCAAGGACGTCTCCGCGCCCCCGAGCTCGGGAGAGAGGCGGCTCACGTCTTCAATGGGCGCCGAGCTCACTCCCGCCTGGTCGCCGGACGGAGAGACCATCGCCTATCTGGACGAGGAGTCGAGGCTTCACGTGATCGGAGTCGACGGAAGCGGCGACCGTATTCTCACCGAGCCCCGGAACGCGGTAGGCATTCCTTCCTGGTCGAGCGACTCCATCCACATCGCCATGGCGGTGCTCGTTCCGATTCTCGACCCGATTCCGGGAGGGCTACAACCGGATTCTGATCGTGAGCGCCGTGACCGGGGAGTCCAAGCTCCTGGACGAGCCCGACCGGAGCTTCGGCAATCGCGACGGCGACGGTCCCAAATGGCGTCCCGACGGCGGTGCGTTGGCCTTCGCCATGGACGGCGGCCTGTGGACGATGCCGGTGACTCCGGCGGGCGAGGTCGCCGGCCGTCCGAAGCAGATTGTCGGTGAGCCCATCGACTTCCCGAGCTGGTCGGGAGACGGCAAGAGGATGTTCTTCATCGCCGCGGCGGGCCTATCGGTCGTGAGTGTCGAGAGCGGCGATGTGAAGCGGGTCGCGCTCCGCCAGGATTTCGAAACGAGGTCGGCGGGAGGACGTTTCGTCATTCGCAACGTGAAATTGATCGACGCCACCGGATCTCCGCCGCGAGAAGCGAGAGACGTGTTCATTCAGGGGGATCGCATCGAGCGCATCGACCCGACGGGCGGCACGATCGACGAGACCTTGCGGGTCATCGACGGAACGGGCAAAACGCTCATACCGGGTCTCATCGAGATGCACGCGCACATGGGCCTTCCTGCCTGGGGAAGCCGCCAGGGAAAGGTCTGGCTCTCCTTCGGCGTCACCTCGATGCGAACTCCGGCCGACGCTCTCTACCGCGTTATCGAGGAGCGCGAGTCGATCGAGGCTGGCCGGCGCGTCGGCCCGCGGGTCTTCTACACCGGATCCACGATGGACGGGGACCGGGTCTACTACGCCGGCGCTCTCGCCATCGGAGATCGGGAAGAGCTTCAGCAGGAAATGAAGCGGGCGTTCGCTCTCGACTACGACCTGGTGAAGACGTATGTGCGTCTTCCCGACGCGCTTCAGAAGGAGGCCATCGAGGAAGCCCACGCCCAGGGTATCTTCGTTACTTCCCACGAGGTCTATCCGGCGGTGGCCTATGGGATCGACGGGATCGAGCACCTTCGGGGAACCTCCCGCCGCGGCTATTCGCCGAAAATCACCGATCTCCGCCGGACCTATAACGACGTCATCGAGCTCATCGCGCGCTCGGGCGTCTATTTCACGCCCACCGTTCTCATCCACGGAGGATGGTCGCTCGCTCTCGCCCGGGAGCCCGACCTTCTCCGCGACCCACGCTTCGTGACGCTGTTTCCTCCCTTCGTGCAGGAGGGCTACCGGAGCGAAATAAACGATGAGGATCGAGCCGCGTCGACGGAAGTGGTCGCGCCGCTGTTTCGGACCATCGCCGCCATTCATGAGCGTGGCGGCAAGATCGTCGCCGGCACCGACTCCGCCATCGTGCCCTACGGACTCGGCCTCATTCTCGAGATCGAAGAGCTCTCCGAGGCGGGGCTCGGACCGATGGGCGCCATCGAGAGCGCGACCCGCGTTGCCGCCGAGGCGCTCGGTGCGTCCAAAGACCTCGGAACGGTGGAGTCGGGAAAAATCGCCGATCTGGTTCTGCTCGGCGGCGATCCCACCGAGGACATTCGGAACCTCCGCAAGGCCGAGATTGTCGTCGTCGACGGGAGACTCCTGAGCGTCGAGCAGCTTCTCAGATTTCACTGACGCGAGGAAGACGGATGGAGCGAAGGATGCGCTCGCTGCGGCTCGGGCTCGTCGTCGGTGCCCTTGCGGTATGGGCATCGAGCCTCGCCGCCGAGACCATACAGACTCCCGAGAGGTTTTTCGGGCTCCGGCTCGGGACCGACGGGGAGATGGCGACCTATCCGCGCGTCGTCGATTACTTGAAGCACATCGCGGCCAATTCCGACCGGGTCCTGTTCGAAGAGCTGGGCAAGACGACGATGGGAAACGACTATGTTCTCGTCACGGTGAGCTCGCCCGAGAACCTGAGTCATCTCGACCGTCTCGTCGAGATCGAGAACCGCCTCGCCGACCCGCGCGGGCTCGCCGAGGACGAGGCGAAGGCGCTCGTCGACGAGGGCCGGCCGTTCTACTTCCTCTACGCCACCATTCATTCGACCGAGGTCGGAAACGGCCAGTCCATTCCGCTCATCGTGTATCGTCTCGCGACCGAGGACTCTCCCGAGGTCCGGGAGATTCTGGACGACACCGTGCTCCTGATCGTGCCGTCCCAGAATCCCGACGGCCAGGTGCTGGTGATCGACTTCTGGAACAAGACCAAAGGGACGTCCTATAGCCGCGTCTATCCCGACCTCTATCACAAGTACGCGGGCCACGATGACAACCGGGACTGGTTCATGTTCACTCAGGTCGAGACCCGCCTGAACGTGGAGAAGGTCCAGAACGTCTACCGCCCCACGGTGACCCACGACATGCACCAGATGGGGCCGATGGGGCCGCGCATCTTCGTTCCGCCGTTTCAGGACCCGTACGACCCGAACATCCATCCCCTGATCGCGGAAGAGCAAGCGCAGCTCGGGCTCGCCATGGCCTCCCGTCTCGTCGCCTCGGGAAAGAGCGGTATCTTCTACGACGGCCAGTACGACCTGTGGGCGCCGGCGCGCCAATACATGGTCTATCACGGCCAGCCGCGCATCCTGACCGAGATCGCGAGCGCGGACATCGCCGACCCGTTTCACAGCCCCACCGGCCGGCCCCTCGGTCCGCAGGACGCACGGTGGAACTATCCCCGGCCCTTCGCCGGCACCGAGTGGCACCTCTCCCAGATCATGGACTACGGCATGACGGCGGTCTTCGCCGGGCTCTCCCATGTCGCCAAATATCGGAAAGAGTGGCTCCAGAACTTCTACCAGATTCATCGCGACTGGGTGACACGGAACGAGGCCCCTTTCGCTTTCGTCGTCCCCCGGGATCAGCGCGACCCGTACGAGACCGAGCACCTTCTCGAGATCCTGGACTTCGGGGACGTCGAGATTCATCGCGCGAAGTCCGACTTCACCGCCGGGGGCAAGACCTACCGGGAAGGCTCCTGGGTCATCCCTCTAGACCAGCCCTACGGCGCTTTCGCGAAGACGATGCTCTCCATCCAGAAGTATCCCGATCTCCGCTATTACCCCGGCGGTCCGCCCATCCCGCCCTACGACGTGACCGGACACACTCTTGGATACCTCCTCGGTGTCGACGTCGATCGCATCGACGAGCCGCTGTCCGTCGCTACCGAGCGCATCGAGATAATGAGGCCCGAGCCGCTCTCCATGCCCGCTCGTCCTCGCTTCGCCTACGTCCTGCCGGCGGAGACCAACGCGTCGTTTCTGGCGCTCAATCGACTTCAGGCGGAGGACGTGCCCGTGCTCCGCGCTGCCGCCCCTTTCGAAGTCTCGGGAAAGAAGCTCGTTCCCGGGGCCTTTCTCGTCCCACCGAGTGGGAAGGCGGAGAGAGTGCTGGCCGAGCTCGCGCGAAGCTCGAGCCTTCTCGTTCTCGGGTCCGACTCGGCACCGCGGGTCGAGGGTTATCGCCTGAAGCGACCGACGCGCGTCGGCCTCTACAAGGCCGCGAACAACATGCCCGCGGGATGGCTCATGTGGCTGTTCGAGAAGTACGGGTTCGACTTCAAGGTGATGTCGTCGACGGACTTCGCCTCCGACCTCTCGTCGAGCTACGACGTCGTCGTTCTCCCTTCTGGAACGACCCGGAGCCGCATGCTGAATGGCCTCTCGCCCGACCAATATGACGAGTCCTGGAGGTGGGCCTACGGAATCGGACCGTCGGGTTGGGAGGAGCTCCGTCGTTTCGTTCAAGGAGGCGGCACGCTCGTCGCCATCGGAAGCGCGGTCGCGACCGCGCGGGATCTGCTGGACCTTCCTCTCGATCCCGTTCTCCCTGGCTCCTCGTCCCGATTCGCCAGGCCGCCGGAAATGGAGCCGAAGCCCCCGATCTCCGCCGCCGGAGTGGACCAGATGCTCAAGGAGGCGTTTCAGAGTCCTTCCAGTTTGGCGAAGACCCTCGAAAATCGGGTCGTCGATCCCACGTCTCTCTTCTACTGTCCCGGATCTCTACTGAAGCAGGACTTCGACGTGCGCCATCCCGTCGCCTACGGCATGCCTGCGAGCTGGCCCGTTTTCTTCGCCTTCGACCAGGCCTATCGGGTGAAGCCCAGCTTCGACGTCCCGAGCGAGGTGGCGGCGAAGTATCCCGACGAAGAAGAGCAGGTGGCGAGCGGCTGGCTCCTGGGAGACGAGCTTCTGCGCGATCGAGCGAACGTCGTCTCGTTCGATGTCGGAAAAGGGAAGGCGGTGACGATAGGAACCCAGGTGGACTTCCGCGCGCAGACTCCCGCCACCTTCAAGCTACTGTTCAACTCGATGGTGATGGGTCCCGCGACGAAGATTGGCTCCTCCGAGCTCGCCCGATTGCGCTGACGCCGCGCGTCGAAGGTCAAGGACGCCGCTTGCGGGAAGAATCCCTGCGTCGCTGACGGCGCCGTTTTGCGGTTCGACCGGGCTCGTCGTCTTCCCGCGAGTGGGGCAGCGACTGAAGGTTCACCCCGAGCCGCTGGGCGAACAGCTCCTGGTAGGCAACCGAGAGCCGCCTGTCGAGCCTGTCCGCGCCCTCGATGAGGGTGACGGCGGGTTCGGCGATCGCCGTCGTCAGTCCTTGCGCGGCGACGCTGTCGATCGGAACACCCAGCGCCTCGAGGCGTGCCTGAAGGGGCGGGTGGGAATCGGTCGGATGAGCGAGGTGAGTCTGAGCGAGACCCTCGAGGAGCTTCGGACTCGATACGCGGCGCGCCCCTTCGGCATAGAGCTGGCTGAGATTCAGGAACATGCGGCGCTCCCGAATACCGAAGACGATATTTTTCTGGACCAGTGGCCATAGAGGCGCGAAGGCGTGGACCTTGACGAGCGCGGACGCGGTGACGCGGGGGCTCGTCACGCTCGCCCCCACGGCGTCGGCGGCGAGCTCCCGGGTGCGGCTCATGCGTCTTTCGGCGGTGTGGAAGGTCTCCATGAAGTAAGCGAGGACCGCAATCGCGGGGAGCAGAGCGATCTGCTGCATCCCGCCTCGATGCGCCGAGGTGACCGATTCGAGGGCCGAGGCCGTGCCGCTGTAGATCGGATAGAACTTCTCGCTGAACTGCGTGTCGGCGCCCTTGAAGTGTCCTAGCTCGTGGCCGATGACGGAGACGAACTCCTCGGTATTCAGAATCTTCGCAAGGGGAAGCGAGCAGAAAAGGGTGCGCCCGGATAGCGGGCCGCTCTCGCACTTCACGTCGAGCTCGGTGACGAAGAAGTTGGGGTCGAGTCCCACGACGATGTTCTCCGGCCGGAGCGCTCCGATCTGGTTCGCCGTCCCGTTGACGCGATCCCAGAGGCGAGGGGCGTCTTCGGGCAGGACGCGGACGCCGAACACGCTCACTTCTCCTCTTCGCACCAGCGTGAAGAGACCCTTGACCATGGCAACCACGCCGAGAACGGCTCCGAGCCCGATGCTCAGAACGAATCCCTGCGCTCGAAAGAGAAGGTAGACGACGGCGATCAGGATGGCGGCGTGGAGCAGCACGAGGACGACGAGCCATACCGCCGTCAAGTAGAGTCCGGGCCGGAACAAGAGGAGAAGTCGCTCTCGGCTCGAGGCGGCGAGCGCTCCCGCAGCCGTTATCGCGCCCGCGAGGACGACGCCGGCGAAGCCGGTAAACAGAGACACGTCGGCGAGGACGACATAGCTCGAGTGTCCGGGCTCTCCATAGGCGATGAGGGCGCGGGCCACGAGGAGACCGACGACGGGCACGACGAGGATGACGGCAAGGAGCCGAGCGCGGCTCAGACCGAACTCGGAGGAATCGTCCGCGCGGGGCATGGGTCGAATCTCAACCTGTCCCCCATTCTGTCACATCGGGTGCTCGGCGCCGTCGCGGTACCGAAGAGGCTTCGACGAAGGCTATCAAAGCTATCGTTTCTCGTCGGTCTCGTTCGGGAGAAGATCGCCGATGTGACGGGTGAGATTGCCGAGGTAGGGGAGTCCCTCGATCAGCCGCACCCCGTGCCAGGAAAGGAGCTCGCCGTCGACGAGCAGAATGCGATCCGCGGCGAATCGCGCCCGGAGCTCGGTGCGGTGCACGTCTCGAAAGGGAAACGGCTCCGAGCTCAGCAGGAGGACGTCGGCGCCCGCGGTCTCGACCTCCTCGGCGCCGAGCTCCGGATAGCGCCCACGGTCGCGCGGGGCGCAGTTGATGCCTCCCGCCTCGGCGAGAAGGCCGTCGATGAATGTCTCGGGGCCGGCGACCATGAACGGGCGGCGCCAGATGAAGTAGAGGAAGCGGAAGGGCCGGACGCCGCCGCGGCGAAGGTCGAGACGGGCGCGTTCGATGGAAGAGGTGATCGCCCGTGCGCGCTCGTCCGTGCCCAGGATGCCACCTAGCCGAAGGATATCGGAGGACGCTTCGCCCACCGTCCTGGGAAAGGCGAGGAGGACCTCGACGCGGGAGCGGATCTTCTCGATGTCCTCTTTCCGGTTCTCTTCGCGGTTCGCGAGCACCAGGTGCGGACGAAGGGCGAAAATTCGCTCGACGTCGGGATTCTTGGTCCCACCCACCATCGCCGCTCGTTCCCGCGCCTCGCGCGGATGCACGCAGAAGCGCGTCACTCCCACCATCCGATCGCCGGCACCGAGGGCGAAAACGGTCTCGGTAGTGGACGGAACGAGGCTCACGATGCGCCCGGGACGTGATGCGGCCCGCCTTCCCCGTTCGTCTCCGGCGGGGGAGGGTGCGCTTCGCATGGGTTCATTCTACGTTCAACTCGCGCGCCTCCCCACGAAATCCCCCCGTTTTTCGCGGGTTTCTCGACTTCCGGGCTTGCTTATTGAAAGCGACGCGACTAGAATAACCGCCGGTTGAGACACGGTCGAAGTCTTACTCAACAAAGCAATCGATGAAGACGAGTTTGGGCCGCCCCATCGGTGGGTGGTCGAAAGAGTACGTTGTGTGGTTGCAGACTACCCGTTTACGTTCGGGCTAATGTGATTGTCATGAATGCTCATCCAAAGGAGACTTGAGGAATGGCGACAAAACCCATGACCAAAACCCAGATCGTTGCGCAATTCGCGGAAACGATGCAGATTCCGAAGAAGCAGTCGGCTGCGTTCTTCGATCAGCTCGCGGACCTCGCGGTCAAAGAGACGAAGAGGGCGGGCCAGTTCGTCATTCCCGGATTGGGAAAGCTCGTGAAATCGGTCCGCAAGGCCCGGAAGGGTCGCAATCCTCAGACCGGTGAAGAGATCCAGATCCCGAAAAAGACCGTGGTCAAATTCCGCGTCGCGAAGGCCTGCAAGGACGCCGTCGTCCCCAAGAAGGCTTAGCTCGCCCGACGAGTCCTCAGGGAGCGGGAGGGTCCCCGGGCCCTCCCACCCGCTCCCTACCCCGTCGTGAGCGTCGAGAGCTCCGTCTCTCGCGCGCGCGAGACGCTGGCTTCGTCGAGCTTCTTCAATTCGTCGCGAGCTTCGTTGCGCGTCGGCGCCGCTTCGATCGCCTGCTCGAAGGCTCTGCGAGCGTGGTCCTCGTCCTCGAGGCCGACGTAGGCGAGACCCTCGAAGTAATGAATCTCGTATCCCATCGTCTTGTCTTCACCGAGACCGGCCAATATCGCTAGTGCCTTCGCGAACTCCGACTGGGCGATCCGCAGGCGTGCCTGGGTGAGCAGGAAGTTCGGAGTCCCCGGCGCGCGGTCGAGAGCCCGTGCCAGGACGCGGTCCGCCCGATCGAGCTCGAGGTTCTTGTCGACGCAGTACCGGGCGAGGAGATTCGCCAGGTTGCCGTTGTCGGGGTTCGCGTCGACGAGGACCCCCAGCCCTTCGACATAGGCAAGGTACTGCTCCCGCGCTTTCGCGGGCTCGTTCCGGGACTCGTAGTACGCTCCCAGCTCGTCGCGGTACCGGAACGGAACCCGCCCGGGCGTCTCGAACAGTTTCAGGAGAAGGGAGGCGGCGTCGTCGTCGCGGTTCTGACGCTGGAGAAAGCCCACGATCTTGAGCTGGACATCGACGTTGTCCGGGGCGACGGCGGCGACCGCCCGGACGTAGTCTTCGAAGTTGGTCTCGTCCATGGTCTCGGGGATGGGTACTTTTCCGCGGTCGTGGATGGCCTCGAGTCGGTCGTCGACGATCTCGAGCGCGACGCGATGTCCTCCGTGGTAGATGTCGAGCATGCCGCAATCGATGCTGATGTGCTTGCCCCCGAACCGTGACTCGATGACCCCCGACGTCACCGTATGCCCCACCACCATGCGCTTGGCGCCGAGGTGGCCCAGGATCAGGTCGACGTTCGCCAGCCTCGCCTGCTGCGCCGCCCTGGTGAGCGGCGTCTGTGCCAGCCCTCGATACTGGAGTGGTGATTCGGAGTCGAACGTGAGTCCGTCTTCGAGAGCGCTTTCACCGCGGAGCTCGCTCCTGACCTTGCGGTTCAGCTCAGCGATCCCGATTTGCGAGAACTTCAGACTCCAGTCGCCATGAGTGAACACGATGCCGTTGATCTTGATCGCGGCGTTGTGACCCAGAATCCACTTGCCGTAGCGACCATCCGCGGCAAAAGCCTGTCGATGCTCGATGAAGCCCAGGGGATACCTGTCCTCGAACTCCCTCTTGGCATCGTTCTTCTTGGGCGGCTCGGTGCCCTTCTCCTTCGCATCGCGTTTCAATTTGTCGTAGTAGTTGTCGAAGGTCGATTCTCTCCGGCGGCGCGAGTCGCGATCGACATAGGATTCGTATTCCTCCTTCGACACGAAATCGAGGATGCCGACGATGTTCATCGCTTCGTGATTGCCGATGAGGCAGTGGACGTATCCGCCCGCCTTCTCCGCCTTTTCCTGCAGGTCCATGAGGAGGTCCATCGCTTTTCGGGACTCGGGACCGCGGTCCATGACGTCTCCGTTTTGAACGAGGTGCGTCTGGCCTCCGATCCAGTGGAGCTTGTCGTCCACGAGCCCAGCGTTCTTCAGAACTGCGACGAAGTTGTCGTAGGCTCCGTGGATGTCTCCGATGGCAACGATGCGGGTGACGCCGTTCCACTCCCATTGGGGCTCCTCCTCCGCCAGGGCCCACAATCCGCGGGGCGAGAGGAGGAGAACGGCCGCCGCCAGGGAGGCTCGAAGGAGCGTTTCCGAGCGGCGCCATCGGCGCGTGACGCTCATCCAGAGACCTCGGCGTCGGCCGCCCATCGCTGGAAGACGGCGCTGAAGATCCCCTGGAGCAAGTCCATCCGGTCCGAGAGAAGCTCGAACAGCGGGTCGCGCTCGATTCTGGAGCGCCTTGCCGCGACGGCCCACCCGGCCGCTCAGCTTCCAGCTCGTTCCCGCGAAGGTCTCGTTTACGCCGAGGCATTGCCCCGCTCCCGCGATGATGGGGCTCCCGCCGTCCAGCGTGAGCTCGATCTCTCCGGAGAGCAGCACGAGAATCGACGCAGCCGCGCCGGAGGACCAGGGGGTTCGGTCGGGCTCGAGCGGCAGCTCCCGGGAGATCGCGGCGAGAGCATAGATCTCCTCCGCGGTGGCGTGGGTGAAGATCGGCACCGTTTGGAGGAGCATCACCTTGTCCACCGTCTTCAACGCCACGTCGTCGTTCTCGCGCGTCACCAGCGCTCGAATCTCGCTTTCGGAGAAGACGCGTCCGGCGTCCGGGAAGTGCTCGAGAAGCATTCGGAAGAGTCCCTGCGCCAGCTCGATGTTCGCGGCGAGAAGCACGCGGAACTCTTCGGCAGGCATGACGAGAGCAATCGACTCGTTCTCCGCGAGCGCTTCCTCCTGGAGCGCGGTCCCCTGCAGCACCTCGCGGAAGCCGAGCATCACGGGGGGTGCGGCGGAACGCCCCTCCGAGTGCCGGTCGCCGATGTGGAACTTGCCCTCGAGCAGAACCTGAATGTACTCGGTCGGGGCTCCTCGCTTCTGGACGACGGCTCCCTCCGGGTAGCGCGCCTGCTGGGTAATGGTCGAGATGCGAAACAGCTCGTCCACCGACGCGAAACGAAAGAGCGGAATTTCCTTGAGCCGTCGCACCAGCTGGACGGCCGGAACCGGAGGCAGAAGCTCAAATTGCATGCGGCTCCTCCCTCGTCAATCGATACGCGGCGAGAGCGTAAGACGCCGATTCGAAGACGGCGAAGTCACGCACCTCGCGAAACTGTAGAACCTGCTCCAGGTCGGACGTCAGCGACCACATATTTCGCTCCCGCACCACATCGATCGCGGTCGCCGCCACGACGGGATCGTCGTCGTAGATCAGCTGGCTCAAGGTCTCCTCGACGCCCCTCACCCGGGTCTTGACGAGAACGTTTCCCTTGCGTACCCGCTCGGAGAGCGGCATCTCGTCGATGATGGGAACGACCATCTTGCGTAGAGGGCCGGAGAGGGTATTGTCCAGAAACTCGATGGCACTGGCTCGGGAGCGGACATCGCCCCGCTCGATGGCGAAGCGAGCGGCCCTCACGTCGTTCCGGTCGTAAATCAGGCCGAGGAGTCGAAAAATCCGGTCGAACGACCGCGAAAGCTTCTCGGAGATGGCCTGGGCGACGAGGGTGTCGCGTGCGAGTCCTCCCTGGTCGACGAGGTTGTAGCTCAGGCCGAGATAGCGAAAATAGCGGGTCGCTTCCTGGCGGAGGAGCTTTGCCACCGGCTCTTCGGGAACGACCGTCGCGGGGCGGTCCTTCCGCAGGCGCTCGAGTGCCAGCACTGCCTTGTAGCGGAGGAAACCGTCGTCGCTCACGAGACACACCACCAGAGCGTCCACCGACGCCGGCGAAGCAATCCGAGCGAGCGTGCCGGGTATGTGACGCCGAACCCAGGGGTCCTCCTCCTCATCCTGGAGGAAATAGGCGAGCGCGGGCACGACTTCTTCTCCATAGCTTGCGAGCGCCTCGCGTGCCGCGTTCTTGAGCCGCCGATCGCGCGTGAGAGATATGAGGGTGGGCACGAAGACGAGGTCCGCGTCGCCGAGCTGCCGAGCGCTCTTGATGGCCTCGCGGGCGACGGTGACGTCGGCATCGTGCATCAGCGGAAGGAGAAGCTGGCGGAAACGAGGATCGGTGGTACGCGCGATCGCGCGGGCGGCCTCGCGCCGGGCGGGTGCCATCGCCTCCCGTCCGTCCCCGGCGAGCCTCTCCAGCACGCGTTGGGCTTCCTGCCGATCTCGCTCGTCGGAGGTCGCGGCGAGGGCGACGGCAGCGGTTGCCGCGATGCGCGGGTCGGTGTCTTGCAGGTAGGGCCTCATGAGGTCGCGAGTCTCGCCGTTCTTGAGCGAGGCGAGGGCCTCGACGGCGGTCGCGCGGACGTCGGGATCCTCGTCGCCCAGTGATTTTTCGACCGCGGGAAGCCAGCGGGAAAAAAGCTCGGGCCCGACATCCCTCGCGGCGGCGAGCACCCGCGCGCGGACGCGGGCAGACTGATGGTGCAGGAGGAGGGGGGTCACGAGATTCCTCTTCTCGAGCGTTTCCAGAAGCTCGATCGATCGCAGTACCCGCTGCTCGTCCTCGCTTCCCAGCTCTTCCACGAGGGTCTCGACGGTGGCGGCATCGCCCGCTTCGATCGTCAGCCGTTCGGGAGTGAGCTCCATGGTCTCGATGCTCCTGCGAAACACCGCCATGTACTCCTTCTTGGCTTTCCGGGTCAGAACCAGCCACATTCCGCAATAGACGAGGCTCAGGAAGCTCAGTTGCCACCAGGTGAAGCCCAGAAGCTTGATGGCGACCAGCAGCACGACCGAGCCCAATCCCTTGCCGATGAAACGGTCGGCCACGACGTCCACGAACCCCTTTGCCTTGAGCTTCAGCTCCGCCGGCAGAGGTAGAAAGAGGGTCTCGCGCGTCGTCTTGTCGAGGCTGTAGCGCAGTGCGCTGTCGCTCACGCGCGCGACGCTCGCCGCCCAGAGCGCCTTGTTCAGCAGGATGACGATCGCGGTGGCGCCGAGGCTCACCGGCAGCACCGCCATTGCGAAGCCGATCCCGAGGAGGCTGTAGATCCGGGACGTGAAGTAGACCTGGATCACGAGCCCGATGATGGAGATATAGAAGGTAATCTGCGCGAGAAAGCTCGTGATGCTGTCCTTGCCGACCACCTCTGCCGCCGACGCCATGTAGAGCTGCTGCTCGAGGGTTGCGGCGCCCAGAGCGGAAAATCCGATCACGAGAGCGATGAGCTTGAGGTGGCGCGAGCTTCGGAGCATCGCGATGGCTTCGCCCCCGCCCAGGTGCTGCTCCTCTCTGGAGGTGAAGCGGGCATCCTCCCGGGATCGCGTTCTCTTCTGGATCTCGAGAATGAGGAAGAAGCAGAGGGCGAGGATCGCGGCGCTGAAGAGGATGAGGTTCTCCGTCCCCACGCGCTTGACGAGGAGCGCCGTCAGGCCGGAGCCCGTCATTCCGCCCAGACTCGAGCCGCCGCCGATGAAACCGAATACCCGCTTGGCCTGACGTGGATCGTAAATGTCGTTCGCCAGCGTCCAGAACTGGCTGATTAGAAAGATGCCGAGGAGCAATCGACCGAAGAAGAAGAAAGCCGCCGAAACCCAGGGTTGATCGAGCTTGAACAGGAACCAGAAGCCCACGAGGAGAGCGATGATTACGATCTGCGTTCCGGGGAGAACCCAGAGTTTGGGGACCTTTCCCACCGCGCGGCTGTAGTAGTTCATGATGAAGCCCATGGTGAGCCCCGCGAGGAGGAACACATAGGGCACGTTGTCGGCGCCGACGTCTTCGATGAACTTCGATGCCGCCGAGGGCTTGATGTTGTTGTAGGCGGTCATCACCAGGAAGGAGTAGACGAACATGAGGATGCCGGTGACGGCTTCCCCTTCCCGGAAATTGACGACGGGTGACAGGAATCGCCTGAGAAAAGAGTCGCTCATGTCCGCCTCGCCGCGAACCATGTTATGTCAGCGCGACGAAGGCCGGCAATCGATAACGGGAAAGGGAACGAGAACGGGACGGGGCGGGTGTTACTGGGCTGGAATCACCATCGTCAGCTCGTTTCCACGCGCGGTCGCCGAGGC
Source organism: uncultured Acidobacteriota bacterium (assembly GCA_963815675.1). GTDB lineage: Bacteria > Acidobacteriota > Vicinamibacteria > Marinacidobacterales > SMYC01 > CAWFHP01. The sequence goes on from CAWFHP010000004.1 coordinate 839,175, forward strand.
GCTCCACTGTCCCTGGAAATACTGCACGACGTTGTGCACGAAGGACAGCGGCCAGCGCATGGCATTCCGCTCCAGCGTCCAGGAAACGTAGTCGCCGGCGCCGTCCTTGCCGCCGCGGACCGCGGCGAGGTTGTCCGCTACCCGGATATACGCTTTGCCGTTCTCCATCCGCGAAGAGAGCTGAATGAGACCGCCGGAGTGACCGCTCAGCTCCTTTTCCGACCGTTCGACGAGCGCCGCGAGAACGGAGCGCAGCAGGAAGGCGTCGGCCCGGACGCGATCGGCGGGTGCGGGCTCCGTCGCCTCCAGACGTACGGAATGACGCTCGAGGCTGTCGGCGGTCCAGGCGCGTACCCCGTGGAACACCGGGGCCAGCTGAATGAGATCCATCGAAGGTGGCTGACCCGCCATGAATCCGAGCACCGCGTCGCGATACCGCTTGGCTCGCGTCAGCTCCGTCGCCATGCCTTTGAGCTCGGCGAGCCACTCTTCGCGCAAGTCGTGCTCGGTTCTGAGCCGGCCGAGAGTGGCAAACAAACGATCCAAGGGTGGCCCCATCTCGAGAATCGCCTGCTCCGCCAGCCGTCCCACGAGACCGATCCTCTCTACCTGCTGCAGCCGGTCGCGCGCAACGCGGTTCGCGGCCGTCTCGAGAACGAGGGCGACGCCGCCGCCCCATCGCTCGAGGTACTCCGCGGCGCCGCGAGGCACCGCCGCTTCGGGGGAGAGGTAGAAGCAGGCGAGGCCCAGCGTTTGAATCGGCGTCCTCACCGGGATGGTGATGATGGAAGTGATTTTGCCGCCGCTCATCTCGAGCACCTGAGCGACGGGACCGGGGTCGCCGGCGGAATAGACGAGTGGCTTGGCGCTTTCCAGGAGCACACCTGCCAGGGTTCGGCCCGAGGTGTCGGTGATGGCGAACAGCGGCTCGCGCTGGAGGCCCAGGAGTATGACGGGACGCAGCTCCCGCTCGCGAAGCAGCGACAGCGACCCGCTGACCGCGTTCAGCCCTTCGGCCATTCTCATCAGAAGACTCTTCAGCACCTCGTGCGTGGGCGCACCGCCGAGCAGAGACAGCGCCGCCTCGAACGGAGCTCCGAGATCGGAGAACCGCTTCTCGTGCGAGTCGCGCTGATCGCGCATCTCCTCGAGCGCCCACGTGAGGTCGGCCGCCGCCTGCGCGTAGCTGTCGACGAGCGCTTCCGCGGCCAGCGGATCGTTTGCCGGTGTTGCCGCCGATGGGGACGCCGCACCCTCGAGTGTCCTGGCCACGGGAACTTTCACCGTGACTCGATTCTGCGCAGCCGGATGGGTGGTGGCGGGCGTGGCCCGTTGCGTCGCGACGGCGGCGGAGCCGAAAGCGGGGAAGCGCTTCGTCGCCGTCCCCGCGGACGCTCGCGCCCCCGCGGCGGAGGCAGCGGTCGCGACTTCCTCGCCCCAGGGCCGCGACCAATCGAACATGGCGCGCATCGACTCCGCGGTCCATTCCTCAATCGAGCGCGCGTTGCGGACGCCGGCGCCGAGCTTGAACCGCTTGGTGATGTCCTCCATGGTGAGCCGCAGCGCCGCGGCGAACGTCTCGAGAACTCCCTCTTCCCGAATCGCGACCGCGCTGAAGCTCGCGGTATGTCTGGCGTTGAGCGTTCGGTCCATCGCCTCGATGGGCGTGACCTCGGGAAGGTCTCGCTTGTTGTATTGATAAACGACGGGAATCGTCGTCGGGTCGAGGCCGTGGGCGAGAAGGTTCTGATTCATCTCGCGCAGGCTCTGGAGCGTCTCTTCCCACCGGTCGGCGGCCGAGTTGGCGACGAAGACGACGGCATCGGCGCCGTTGAGCAGGAGCTTGCGGCTCGCCGCGTACATTCGCTGGCCGGGAACGGCGATGACCTGAAATCGGAGCTCGTACCCCCGGAAGGCCGGCGTTTTCATCGGAAGAAGGTCGAGCAGAATGGTGCGGTCCTGAGTGGAGTTGACCGAGACCATCTCACCACGCCGTTTGGGATTGGCGCGCTGATGAAGGACGACGAGATTCGTCGTCTTCCCGCCGGCCGCCGGACCGTAGTAGATGATTTTGGCCCGGACGACCCGTTCTCGATGGCTGATCTCGACCAAAGGTCGCCTCTCTAGGTCAGGACGATTCGTGTAAGTGTAATCTAGTATATCGCACCCGGAACCCTTTCCCGGTTCGACGTCGCGTCCTCTCAGTCGAAAGTTACGGACTCACGATGAGGCTGGACGGCGGCTCATCGAGCTCTTCGGGAAGGGCCAGAGCGGGGCGCTCGGTGAACGCGATCGACAGGAGTCTCTGGATCATCTCCAGATAACGCTCCTTTCCCGCCTCCTTCGCGTGCTCCTCGGCCGAGCTAGCGAAACCGCCCACCGCGACCGCGACGTCGCCATCGCTCACGTCGGGAGCCGCCTCGATCTTCTTCCGGGCCGATACGAGCTTCAACAGCCACTCGGTTGCGGACTGCAGATGGGGGCTCGTCGTCTGGTGGCTGTACAAAACGCCCTTGGCGCGCGTCTCCAGAGTCTTCGTCGCGGTCGTGAGGACCTCGATGAGGTCCCGGTCGCTCAGAGACGAGAGTGGATTCGCCGTAGAGACCAGCAGGTGATGGAGAAAGAGGTAAAACTGGGCCTGGGGCTCCTCGAATGAGACGAGGCGTGCCAGGAACCGGTCCTGCTCCTTCTCCTGGCTCTTCGAGAGCCACTTCGCGTCATGGGCGCCGTGGAGGTACGAACAGTCGGCGGGACAGGGAATCTCGATACGCCGTTTCGAGCCACAGCAACGGGAACAGATGAGCTCTCCCCCTCGTGCGGGGCACGCTCTCTTGCCTTTGACTCTTCCGCAAAACCAGCACTGGGCCATGGGGTGAATCCTAACCCAGAACCGAGCGGGGTCAGACCTGGACGGCCCGGGCGGCGGCGAGCAGATCGCCGGTCGACGCGAAGCGCTCACCCGGATCGCGGGCGAGACACCGCGAGAGGATTTGATCGAGAGATTCCGGAGCCGCGGGCACGACCTGGCGCAGTCGCGGGGCGGAGCCGTTCTGCGAGAGCTCCGGGCTCTCGGGGTGGAGTCCGGTGAGGGCGTGAAAGATCACGGCGCCGAGGGCGTAGATGTCTCCGCGTGCGTCGAACGCAGCGCCACTCAGAAACTCGGGAGACGGATACCCGTCGGCGCGCCCGAGCTCGCGCAACCTCAGCGCGCCGAGCCCGAATCCGGCGATGCGGAGCTTCCCGCCTTTTCCCACCAGAATGTTCGATGGCTTCAGGTCGCGATGGAAGAGGTTTCGCTCGTGGGCGTATCCGAGAGCGAGAGAGATCGTGGTGAGCAGGTCCACCGATTGCTTCACCGAGATGCGCTTGCTCCGGCTGAGGAAGCTCGCGAGATCGAACCCTTCCACGAATTCGGTCACGACCGCCTTGGAGCCCTGCATGTCGACGAGGCCGAGCAACCGAATCACATTCGGATGGTCGAGGGAGTGAGCCGCCTGAGCCTCCGCGAGGAACTGTTGGACCACGGCTCGGTTGCGCAGCAGATTCGGGTCGAAGAAGTTTCACCACGACCAGACGCTGGTTGCGGACATCGGTAGCGCGGTAGGTGGTGCCCAGAAGCCCCTTGCCGAGCTCCTCACCGAGTTGAAGGGGAGGCGAGCCGGGCGCGGGAGGACGAACGAGCGCGGGGGGGGGGGCTGCGGCCGCGGGAGCCACGGCGGCAGAAGCCGCAGGAGCGGGAACGGGTGCGGCTGAAGGTGGCAGCGGCGAGGCGACGGGCGACGCCGCGGCCGGAGCCGCCACGGGGGCGGCGTTGCTCAGGCGTGCGATCCGCTGCTCGACGTCCTGATAGCCATACCGCTCGGTCATGATTCTGCGATAGGTAGCCACTGCCTCGGCCGTATTCCCGAGTCTCTCGTAGGCGAGCCCGAGCGCATAGAACTGCTCGATGTTGGAGGTCCCGATTTGCTGCTCGCCCAGGAGCCGCTTCAGCTTGTCGATCGCGAGGGCGGGCATGTTCTTGTTGATGAACAACTGCGAGAGCAGGAGCGTCGCCGTGTCGTAGTGCTCGTGATTGCTGTCCACCTGCTGCAGGAGCTGAATGGCGCGGTCGCCGTCGCCGAGGGCGTGGGCGAGCTTACCCGCCTCGTAGAACTGGCGCGACTTCTCGTAGAGCAGGGACGACCGGACGCGCTCTCCGCTCTCCTCGAACAAACGCGCCGCTTGCTGGAAGTCGCCGCCGCGCTCGAAGAGCTCGGCCGCCTTCAAGTTCTCGTGGGCGCGCACGTAAACGTTGGCCGCCGGGATCAAAGCGTCGCTCTTCACGTAGCACTGCGCCGCCGACTCGAGATCGCCCACCGTTTCGTAGAGCTCCGCCGCGCGGAGATTGTCCCCACCGGCGAGGAAGCGCGCCGCGGCAGTGGCGTGGTCGCCCTGATGAAAGGCGATCTCTCCCAGCAAGAGAGCCGCGCGCCCGGTCTCGCCCGCCTTTTCGAACATCACCGCGGCTTCGTCGAGCTTCTCTTCCTTGAGCAGCATTTCGGCCGCGTCCTTGTAGCGGCCTTCCTTGGCGGCGAGCACCGCGGCCTCGCGCGTGAGGCCGGCCCGCTTGTAGAGCTCCGCCGCGCGCTCGGGCGCGCCCCCTTTCTCGTAGAGCTGCCCGGCATGAAAAGCGATCTTCGCTTCTTTTGCCGAGCCGGTCGCTATGAGGCCGCTGCCACCGACGGAAGTCGAGGCCGACCATTGCTGCTCGTAGTTCTCCGCGGCTTTGATGTACTGGCCGAGCTTTTCGAAGCACTTCGCCGCCTGAGGGAAGTAGGAGACCTCTTCGTAGAGTTGGGCGGCGCGGTCGTACTGTCCGCCGTCGAAGTACAGCTTCGCGGCGTCGATCTTCTGGCCGTGCTGCTCGTAATGCTTCGCCGCCTCGGTGTGCTTTCCCACCTTGACCAGCATCTTCGAGCCCCGCTTCCAATCCTCGGCCTTGAAGTACATGTCCGCGGCGCGCTCCCACTGCTCGAGCTGCTCGTAGAGGGCGGCGGCGGAAACGTAATCCTCCGCCTCAATGTAGAGGTTGATGGCCTCGGGAAACCACTCCGCCTGTTCGTAGAGGCGCCCCGCGCCAAGGATGTCGCCCGATTTCTGGAGGCGGCTGATCTCCCGCTCGAACTGCATCAAGCGAAGCTTTTCTCCACCGACCTTGTCGACCGCCCGATCCCAAAGGCCGCTCTCTTTGAGCTTGGCGATGATCTTGGGCACGAGCATATATCCCAGGGCGAGGATGATGAGGACCGGCAGAAAGATATCGACCACCGGGCCGGGCAGATAGCTCTTGAGAAAGTCCATCCTCGCGCTCAGCCGCTCTCCGTTCGACGCGAAAGAATACCCCTTGCCGTCGACTTGGGCTCGGAAGAGAAGAGTTTTGAAGATCATTTTCGCATGGTGCCGTCGGCAAAGTCAAAGGAACGTTCTCTCATAGGGTTACGGGATTCTGACGTCTCCGCTCCTTGACAGGGGCGAACGCCGCTCGCTAGCATTGGCTACGTCTTTCCCATGAGCAAACCCACCGTGCGCGCGGCGGATGCCGAAAGGCTCCCCCCCGATTCCGAAACCGGTGTCGAGGAGGCGCGCCGACTCGCCGAGCGTCTCGGCTACCGTTTCATCGACCTCTCGGGTTTCCGCGAGGACGTGGCCCTGTGGCAGGAAGTCCCCATGGACTTCATTCTTCGCTACCGTTTCGTTCCCCTCGGCGTGGAGCGCGGCCGGCTCGAGCTCGCCGTGGCCCATCCCGAGAACTATCGCGAGATGGACGCGCTCGAGCTGCTGCTGGGAAGACCGATTCAGCTACTGGTGGCGAGCGACTCTCAGATCGACGAGATCCTGGCGCGGAATCGAAGCTCGAGCTTTCTTCTGGACAAGGCTTCGGAGGAGCTTCGGCTGGAGACCGGCCCCGACGACGACTCCGCGGGAGCCGACCTCGATGCCGAGTCCGAGGCCGAGAGCTCGAGCCCGATTATCAAGCTGGTACACTCGCTGCTCCTCAACGGAATCGAGAGGCGCGCGAGCGACATCCACGTTGAGACGAAAGAGGACCAGGTGGTGCTCAAGTACCGCATCGACGGCGTCCTCTATCCGGCGATGGACCCCGTCGATCGCCAGCATCACTCCACCATCGTTTCGCGGCTCAAGGTCATGGCCGAGCTCGACGTCGCCGAGCGCAGGGTTCCCCAGGACGGAAGGTTCAAGCTCAAGATCCGCGGCCGGCCCATCGACTTTCGCGTCTCGATCATGCCCAGCATCTATGGCGAGGACGTGGTCATCCGCATCCTGGACAAGGAATCGATCAGCGAACAATTCCACGAGCTGAGGCTCGACCTTCTGGGAATTCCCGAACGGGAGCTGAAGCGTTTCAGGAAGTTCATTCGCGAGCCCTATGGAATGGTTCTGGTGACCGGACCCACCGGAAGCGGCAAGACGACGACGCTCTATGCCGCCTTGTCGGAGATCGCCTCGCCCGAGCAGAAGATCGTGACGATCGAGGACCCGGTCGAGTATCGAATCCACAACATCACCCAGATCCCGGTGAACGAGAAGAAAGGGCTGACCTTCGCGAGGGGCCTCCGCTCCATCCTGCGACACGATCCCGACACCATCATGGTGGGAGAAGTCCGCGATCCCGAGACGGCGACCATCGCCGTCCAGGCGGCTCTCACTGGACATCTCGTTTTCACCACGGTGCACGCGAACAACGCTTTCGACGTCATCGGTCGATTCCTGCACATGGGGGTCGAGCCCTACAATTTCGTCTCGGCCCTGAATTGCGTCATGGCCCAGCGCCTCGTGCGACGGATCTGCGATGGATGCCGCGAGCGGGTCGACATTCCTGCCGAAGAGCTCGAGCTCTCTGGTCTCGGCGCTCAACGGGGGCGCGATTTCTTCAACGGCGCCGGGTGCATTCAGTGCCACGGTACCGGATTCCGTGGCCGGACCGCCGTCTGCGAGCTCGTGAGCCTTTCGGATCGAATGCGGCAGTTGATTCTCGATCGCCGAAGCGCGGCCGAGCTCAAGCAGGCAGCTCGAGAAGAGGGAATGATCTCCGTGAGAGAGCACGCACTCGAGCAGGTCTTCGGAGGGGTGACGACACTCTCCGACATCAACAAGGTCACCTTCGTCGAGTAACGAGGCTCGTCGAATCTGTTGGCACTCCCTTCGACCGGCTGCTGATCCCACTTTTTGAGGGCCTGGCACCGGTTCAGGACACTTTTTGTCACTGACCGAGCACATCGTTTCGGCAGCAGGGCCTGCGCATGCGGGCGTAACCGGCTCCGTTCAGTAGGCTTACCTTCATGGCGACGGCGGGGCTCCTCCCTTGCACGCAAATTGCATTCTTAATCACTAGAAGCCGGGAATGGCGAGGGGGGAACGATGGAAAAGCTGCTGCGATCCGAATCGTCCGCCGAGTACTTCAAAGAACTGGTCGAGAGGGCCATCGAGCGACAGGGAGTGGCGTCGAGCGAGCTCTCCTCCTACTACCTGGTCCAGCTCCTCGACAACTTCGTCGCGCTCGATCAGAAGTACGCGGAGATGGAAGTCGAAAAGGGAACGCCCCTCGCCGAGCTACTCTGCGACGCCCTCGCGAGTGAAGGGAAGCGTCGTTTCTCGCTTCTCAAGTTTACCGGGGACCTCGCGCTGTTCGTCTCGGGCTTTTTCAGCGACAGCATCGCCCGTAGGCGCGTGGATCTCGACTACTATGTCCGGCTCGGGGGCTATGCCTACGGGGGCGCCGCCCGTTTCAGCCCTCTCGACATCGCCGAAGTATTCATGGAGCTCGCCCACAAGTTTCCGCGCTTCGTGGACGTTCTGAACGAGGTGAGCGAGCAGAGCGCGATCGCGGAGAATGCCGGTATCCTGCGACTCTACGAGAGGTGGAGGGAGACGGGGAGCCGGCGCAGCGAAGCGCTTCTTCGGCGCGCGGGAATCCTCCTCGGCGACTCCTCACGACGGGTTCACTAGTCTGTATTAGACTGCCGCGATGCTCGAGTCGATTCTGCAGGAAATCGATCGAATCTACGGTCTCGATTTTCGAGTCGACGTCCGGGATTTCCTCGTCAGTCGACAGACCTGCGAGACGCTGGGAACGGATCCCGGCGAGGGATTGGTTCTGGTGAAGCAGGGCGGTGACAAAGAGCTGGAGGTCGGACTCTATCTCGGTGAGGAGAGTCTCGATTGTTTGGCCGAGCTCGAGCTATCGCCTTCGATGAGCCCCGCGGCGTTCGAGCTCTTCCTCCTGGCAATCGAGGAGGTGAGCCATCTCGCCTATCTCCTCTACAGCGCCTCGCGCGACAAGAGCGTGACCCAGCTCGAGCTCGAGCTCCAGGCAGAAGTGGACAAGTTCGTCACGTTTGCCCTGCTGCACGCCGCCCGAAACGACGGGCGGGTGCCGGTGAACCTCCTCGACCGGCTCTTCGGCGACTTCGAGCTGCGGTCGGGTCTGGACGACGAGAAACGCGAGCGTTACTCCGCCGCGAGCTTGCTCGCCTCGCGCTACTGCTCCTACGTCGTCCAGGTGGGGCTGGCGAACGACGAGGGCCGGAGCCGCCTCCTTCCCGAGCTCAGGAGCTTCTACCGGATGAGCCAACCGGGGAAGATTGGACGCATCCATCGCGGGATCTACACCGCCTGATCCTCCTTCGAGTGGAGTGAGCTATACTTTGCTCGAATGAAGCGGGACGAGAAGGCGGTGCTCGTCGGGCGCGATGTCCTTTCTCCCGATGCCAGTCTCCTCCACTTCCAGTCCGCCAGCCTGTTCCGGAGCTTTCTGCCCGGCCAGTTCACGATGGTCCGGCTGCCCCATCGCACCGACCTCCTCCTCCGCCGACCGTACTCCTTTTGCGACCGGAGAGCGGAACAAGAGCGCTTCAGCCTCCTCGTGAAGGAAGTAGGAGAGGGGACGAGGGCTCTCGCCTCGCTTTCTCTGGGGGACGAGGTCGATTGCCTCGGCCCGCTGGGATCGTCGTTTCGCGCTCCTCGTGACTCGCGCCGAGCCGTGATCGTGGCCGGGGGCGTCGGCATCGCGCCTTTCGTCGCGTTTTGCCGCGCACTCGCGAGCGAGAAGAGCAACGCCCTCGTCCTGCTCGGGGGACGGACCGAAAGAGACCTTTACCTTCGCTCCGAGTTCGAGTCGCTCGGAATGGAAGTCCGCACGACGACGGAGGACGGAAGTCACGGGCGGCGGGGCCGGGTGACGGAGATTCTACGGGACGTGCTCGCCTCGGAGAGCGCCGACGCGATCGAGCTCTATTCCTGTGGCCCGACACCGATGCTGGTCAAGGTGGCCGAGATGGGTCGTGAGCGGAGCATCCCCCATCAAGTGTCGCTCGAACGACGGATGGGATGCGGCATGGGGTGCTGTCTCGGTTGTGTCGTGTATCAGCGTTCGTCTGGCCCCGCCGGGGCCGGCGGAGAGTACGTTCGCTGTTGTACCGAGGGCCCAGTCTTCGACGCCGACGCCATCGCCTGGGATCGAGATCCCTACCCGTTATGACGACGAGCCCCGAGCTTTCCGTCGAGATCGCGGGTATTCGCTTCCGCACTCCCCTGATTGCGGCGAGCGGCACTTTCGGTTACGGAACGGAATACGTGGACGTGGCCGACTACGATGCCATCGGAGGAATCGTCGTCAAAGGGCTGTACCTGGCCCCTCGCGAAGGCGCGCGGCCGCCACGCATCTGGGAGACTCCTTCCGGAATGCTCAACGCCATCGGTCTGCAGGAGGTCGGCATCGAGCGCTTCGTCGAGGAGAAGATGCCTCGCTTGCGCGAGCTCGGCACGACCATCCTCGTCAACATCTGCGGGAGCACCATCGAGGAGTACGCCGAGCTCGCCCGGATCCTCGACGGCGTCGAAGGCGTCTCCGCGCTCGAGCTCAACATCTCCTGCCCCAACGTTCACGAGGGCGGCATTCTCTTCGGCTGCGACCCCGACCTCGCCGCCCGGGTGACGGAAGCAGTGGTGGAGAGAACGAAGCTGCCTGTGATCCCCAAGCTCACTCCCAACGTGAGCGACATCGGGATCGTGGCGCGCCACGTCGAGTCGGCGGGAGCCGCGGCCATCTCCCTCATCAATACCATTCCCGCCATGGCGGTCGACGTCGAGACCCGGAAGCCCCGTCTCGCGAACGTCGTCGGCGGGCTCTCGGGCCCGGCGATCCGGCCGATTGCCGTTCGGCTCGTATATCAGGCGCGACAGGCGGTAAGAATCCCGATCATCGGTATGGGAGGGATTGCGTCTCACCAGGACGCGCTCGAGTTCATCCTCGCCGGAGCCTCCGCGGTCCAGATCGGGACGATGAGCTTCGTCGACCCCTCCGTCTGGAGGCGTACCCGCGACGGGCTTGCGGACTACTGCCGCCGGCACGAGGTGCGGTCGATCTCGGAGCTCAGCGGTGCGCTCGTCGCCGACGTGAGAGCGGTCCCCCCGGGATGGTGAAGCAGCGCGGAGGCGAAGTTATATCGATGAGAAAACGGACCCAGGCTCCCGATCTGATCGTGGCGCTCGACGTTCCCGGTCTCGAGCAGGCGCTCGTTCTTCGGGAAAAGCTCGACGGGATCGTCGACTTCTTCAAGGTGGGCAAAGAGCTCTTTACCGCCGAGGGCCCCGAGATTCTTCGCAAGCTCCGCCCCGGCCGATTCTTTCTCGATCCCAAATTCCACGACATCCCCAAGACCGTTTCGGGAGCGGTGGCCGCCGCGGCGAGACAGGGGGTTTCCATCGTCGACGTCCACTGCTCGGGGGGAAGAGAGATGATGCGGGTCGCCGCCGAGGCGGCGCGCAGCGCCGGCCCGGAACAAAGGCCGCTCGTCTTCGGGGTCACGGTCCTCACTCATCTGGGGGATGAGGACCTCGAGGAGCTCGGATTTCGCGACCGGAGCCGGGCACAGGTGGTTCGGCTCGCGCGCCTCGCCGCGGAGAGTGGGCTCGATGGAGTCGTCGCCTCTGCCCTCGAGGTCGAGGCGATTCGAGAGGCCGTCGGGGAGAGTCTTCAGATTCTCGTGCCCGGAGTACGGCCAGACTGGGCGGAAGCTCGTCATGACCAGAAGCGGGTGGCGACTCCCGGCGACGCGGCTCGCTTCGGCGCCAGTCACGTGGTGGTGGGCCGCGCCATCACCCTGTCGGCTTCCCCGCGGGATGCCGCGGCCCGCATCCTCGAGGAGCTTCGAAGCGCGTGACCATCCGGGTCGAGCTCTACTCGCGGCCGGGCTGTCACCTTTGTGACGAGATGAAGGCGGTCCTGGAGCGCGCCCGGCTCGGACTCGACGTTCAGCTGAGCGAGGTGGACATCTCCCAGGACCCGGAGCTTCAGACTCGCTACGGTTGGGACATACCCCTTCTCTTCGTGAACGGCCACAAGGCGTTCAAGTACCGGGCGACCGAGAACGAGATGCGGCGCCGGTTGCTTCGAGAGACGTGAGGTGCCGAAAGCCGGCTGGGGCTTCCCGGCGGAGCCGGAAAGCCCCCTGATTCCGGTGAGGAGTTGGACGCTACTTGGCGTCGATCCTGAAATGGGCGCGGCGGTTCCGCTGCCAGCAGCTCTCGTTGTGCTCCATGCACTGCGGACGCTCCTTGCCGAAGCTCACCATCTTGAGCCGGTTGGCGGGAACGCCGAGGGACTGCAGGTACTCCATTGCCGCACGAGCCCGTCTCTCGCCGAGCGCCAGGTTGTAGCGTTCGGTGCCGCGCTCGTCGCAGTGACCCTCGACCTCGATGATCGCGCTCACGTAGCCGAGCTTGAGCCAGTCTGCATTCTTGGACAGCGTGCTGCGGGCCTCGTCCTGTAGGTCCGCCTTGTCGTAGTCGAAGTAGACGTCGTTCAGGTTTCTCTGCAGCGTCTCTATGGTCGCGTCGCGATAGTCGTCCGCGGGCGTTCTGACCGGCGGCGGTGGTGGCGGCGGCGGCGGCGGTGGCGGCGGCGGTGGCGGTGGCGGCTCCGCGGGCGGTGGTGGCGGCGGTGGGGGTGGCGGCGGATGGTGGCATGCGGCCCACCCTAGAACGAGCGTCAATGCCAGGATCAGCAATCCCAGGGAGGCCATCCAAGATCTTTTCACGTACTCACCTCCTGCGCGGTATGGTTTCAGACTCCGCTCCTCGATTCCGTCGCGCAGCTGTGTCGGAATTGACGAGGAGCGCTTTTGCAAACAAGTTCTACGAGGCAGGACCCTCAACTGGTGCGCTAGTCTAAACGCCGTAGCGCAATCTTGTCAATGATAGGAAAAAAAACGACCTCGGTAAAGCTCTTTGCTGCCAGTGAGCTGCGGGCGAGCGACTTCAGGCGCGCTGTCGACGGGCGGAAGGGAGAATCTTGTAGCGCTTCATCTTCTCATGGAGGGTGGTGGGGTTGAGCCGCAGCTGTTCGGCGGCGCGTTTCTGACTTCCGTCCACGCGCTCGAGTGTCTGGAGGATGATCCGTTTCTCGATGTCGGCGATGAGCTCCCTCAGGGAGATGTCCTTGAGACGGGATCCTTCGGGAAGCATGAGAGACGGCGGCGAGCAGAAGTGCTCGGGGAGGGTGGTGCCGTCGAACTTTGCCGCGGAGGCGATGGACACGGCGCGCTCGATCATCATCACGAGCTCGGCCACGTTCCCTGGCCAGTCGTAGCTGGAGTAGTTCTCGATCGCGGAGGCGGGAATGCCGAGGGGCCTGAGCCCGCAACGCTCGCAGGCTCGTTTGAGAAAGTGGTCGATGAGAAGGGGAACGTCCGCCGGCCGCATGCGGAGTGGCGGTATCTGCAGACGTATCTTCGCGAGAGACAGCAGAGTCGTCTCGTCGAATCGCCCCATCTTCGCCGCTTCGGGCAAGGAGGGGTGGGCCGACGCCATGATGCGAAAGGGAAGCGGCTGGGCCAGTCTCCGCAGAAGGCTCCTCTGATCCTCGGGGGCGAGGGCGGTCAGCTCGGCGAGGTAGAGCGTCCCGACTCGCGCGCCATTCGCATAGGCGCCTCGTCCCGATCCAACCGCCTGGAGAATTTCTTCGAAGAGATGGTCGAGCTCTCCCGGAGGCAGGCTTACCAGATCGACGGGAAGAAAGCTCGCGCCAGGACTGCGCCCGTGCCGATGCAACAGCTCGGCGCAGAGTCTTCGTCCCGTTCCGTCTTCTCCGAAGATGACGACGTTGCCGTTGGCGAGAGCGGCGGTCGCGATCGACTTGCGGACCTCGATCGACTCGGGAGTGCAGCCCACCCAGTCGCCGAGACTCACCGCGCTTCCCAGCTCTCGTTTCAGGCAGCGGTTCTCCTCGAGGAGCTTCCGGTACACGAGTGCCGAGTCGACGGCCATCAGGAGCGCGGTGTGGTCGAGAGGTTTGAGGACCAGGCCCGCCGGGCGCTGCCGGTAGCTCGAGAAAGACGACCATGGTGTATGGGGCGTTACCATCAGCAGAATGGCGGCACCGGGATCCCGTGCGCGGAGAAGCTCGAGCGCCTGCCACGGCGGCTCGCCGACCGCATCCGTGTCGAGCACGACGACCTCGTGCCGGTGGCTCTCGACCTCGTCCGCCGCTTCGGCGAGGGTGTCGAGGGTCGAGACCTGAAAGGACTGCGAGCTCAGGGCTCGCTCTGCTTCGCCCGCGGCACGGCTGGTTCCGATTATGAGGATGGAGTCGTCCGGCATCTCGTTCTCGTTCTCGTTCTCGTTCTCGTTCTACTTCTCGTTCTGGTCGAATCCTGAAGAAGTCGTTCGCTTCCGCGCGGGCGCGGGTGAGGAATTCCGCGCCGGAGGCTTCCACAGAAATCCACTGTTCAAGTTAGACGAGCGCGTCGTGAGAGGAGTTCCCTGACCCCGTCTGTCGGCCCCGGCGTTGGGGAGAACTGTCCGGAGGCGAACGCTGTCCGCGAGCGAACCAGGAATCGATTGGGGCATCATACGGCTCGATCGCCGAAGGACACGCAAGTTTGATGCCACGGGGAGCAAGAAGCAGTAATGTCACTTATCTATGGATGAGGTCCTTTCGATAGAAGAAGACGCGCTATTTAGATTCTTTACAGCGAGGGGGCCCGGCCCTTTACAGCTTGGCGGTAGGCCGGCCGAGAACGCGGTCGAGGAAATACCGGTGCACCCGTTCGTCATCGGACAGTTCGGGGTGAAAGGTACTGGCGAGGAGCCGACCCTCGCGCACGAGCACCGGTTCGCCTTCGTGTCGGGCGAGAACCGTCACCCCGGGTCCGACCCTGCGAATGATCGGCGCCCGAATGAAGACCATCGCGAGGGGGTCCGTGCCGAGCTCGGGGCTGGGCTCGTGGGCGACATGGCTGTCCATCTGGCGCCCGTAGCCGTTTCGCTCCACCGTGAGGTCCATGAGCCCGAGGGACGCCTGGCTCGGCGAGGTTACTTCTTTCGCCAGCAGGATCGCGCCCGCGCAGGTGCCGTAGAAGGCCGCTCCGTCGGCGTGAAGCTTTCGGAGCGGCCCCATCAGGCCTTCTTCCTGGATGAACTTGATCATCGTCGTGCTCTCGCCGCCCGGCAGAACGAGGGCGCGGAGTCCGTCGAGCTCCGCCGCGTTGCGCACTTGGCAGGAACGGCAACCGATACGCTCGAGCATCCTCTGGTGCTCGACGTAGTCGCCCTGCAAAGCGAGAACGCCCACGGCGCCGTTCATCGGAGGTCCCATCGTCCCGGCGCTACCAACCTCGGGTCTGGAGGAGGTCTTTCTCCTCGAGGGTGGCGACGTCGATTCCGGGCATGGGCTCACCGAGACCTCGGGAAACCTCGACGAGGACTCTGGGATCCTGGTAATGCGTGACCGCCTTCACGATGGCCACGGCCCGCTTCGCGGGATCCTCCGACTTGAAGATGCCGGATCCGACGAATACCGTTTCGGCGCCGAGCTGCATGCATAGCGCCGCGTCCGCGGGCGTCGAGACTCCGCCGGCGGCGAAGTTGGGCACCGGGAGCTTTCCCGTCTTGGCGACGAGGCGAACGAGCTCGTAGGGGGCACCCAGGCGCTTCGATTCCGCCATGAGCTCCTCGCCTCTCATCACCGTCAGGCGGCGCATGTCGCCGATCACCTTGCGAAGGTGGCGCACCGCCTCGACGATGTTGCCCGAGCCCGCTTCTCCTTTGGTGCGAATGAGGGCCGCGCCTTCTCCGATGCGCCGGAGCGCTTCACCGAGGTCCCGGCAGCCGCAGACGAACGGCACCCGGAACGCATGCTTGTCGATGTGGTTCTCCTCGTCGGCGGGGGTGAGGACTTCGCTCTCGTCGATGAAGTCGACGCCCATCTCCTGGAGGATCTGCGCTTCCACGAAGTGGCCGATCCGGACCTTGGCCATCACGGGAATGCTCACCGTGTCCATGATCTCCCGAATCTTGTCCACCGAGGACATGCGGGCCACCCCGCCCTGCTTTCGGATATCGGCGGGCACGCGCTCGAGAGCCATCACCGACACCGCCCCGGCGTCCTCGGCGATCTTCGCCTGCTCGGCGTTGGTGACGTCCATGATGGCCCCGCCTTTGAGCATGTCGGCGAGTCCGGTTTTGAGCTTCAGTGTCGTTTCGGTCATGACGCTAACCTCCGTTCTTGAGAACACTCAAATGTGAAGTGCGGGCTCCTGCTCGGTGGCAGGAGACCGCAGTTTGTCGTCCCTCAGCTTTCCGTGGCGCGTGAGAATCTTGCCCAGGCGCTCGACTCCCTCCTCGATCCGATCGGCGGAGACGCGCGAGATCGAGAGCCGGAAGAAACGTTCGCCCTCTCCCCGCGCGAAAAAGTGGGATCCGGGAGTAAAGAGAACGCCCGCTTTCGAGCTTTCCTCGAGGAGCGCTTCCGCCGAGAGCCCCTTTGGCAGCGTCACCCAGAATGCGTATCCGCCCTCGGGACGCGTCCATCGCACGCCGCGCGGGAAGAATCGCTCGAGCGCCCCGGTGAGCTTGCGACTCTTCTCCCGGTAGATCGAGGCGAGTCGTTTCAGATGGCGGTCGTAATGCCCCTCGAGGCAGAAGGCGAGTACCGCCGCCTGGAGCAGGAGGCTCGTGTGGTAGTCGGAGATGAGCTTCGAGCGCCCGAGGATTTCCACCACCGGTCGCGGCGCAACGACCCAGCCGAGACGCAGTCCGGGGAAGAGCCCCTTGGAAAAGGTGCCGATGTGGAGCACCGACTCCCGCTCGTCGAGCGCCTTGAGCGGCGGTACCGCCTCGCCGTCGAATCGGAGGTCGGAGTCGTAGTCGTCCTCTACCACCGGTGTCCCGAAGCGGGCGGCGAGCTCGAGGAGCCGCCGTCGTCGCGAGGCGTCCATCGTGATTCCCGTGGGGTTGTGGAACGTGGGCATGGTGAAGATGAGCTTGGGCCGCGAGCGTTCCAGCGAATGCTCGAGCGCGTCGAGATCCATTCCCTGGTCGGTCATCGGGATGGCCTCGATCTGCGCGTGATACTGGGCGAGCAGCGGGAGCACGATGGTGTAGGTCGGGCTTTCGACGATCACGCGATCGCCGGGGTCGAGAAGCGTCCGGCAGATGAGGTCGAGCGCCTGCTGCGAGCCGTTGACGATGAGCACGTTGTCGGCGGTCGCGGGCACGCCGCGTTTCTGGAGCCTTCCCGCGATGTAGGCGCGCAGCGGCGGGTGACCCGCGGCCGGCCCGTACTGCAGGAGCTTCTTCCCCTCGGTGCGGAGGACCTCGTCGAGAACCTTCCGGAAGGGCTCGATGGGAAACAGCTCCTCGTCGGGCACGAGCGTGGCGAAGTCGATGGGGTCGGCGTGATCCGACGAGTAGGCGGCGGGTGTGCGCACCCAGTCGGCGGCGGCCTCGACGGCGCGGGAGAAACGGAACCGCATGGGAGCCGGCGATTCCGACGTCGGGCCGAGAACGAACGTTCCCTGCCCGACATGCGATCGAACGTGACCCGTCGCCACCAGATCGTCGTAGGCGGCGGTGACGGTGTTGCGGTTGACGCCGAGCTTCGCCACGAGCTCCCGGCTGGGCGGAAGCTTCTCTCCCGGAGGAAGCTCGCCGGAGCGAATCAGCTCCTGGATGCGCTCGGATATCTGAAGGTAGAGCGGTTCGCGTGAGTCGCGATCGAGCGGGAGTTGTTCCCATTGGACCATGCCAATTGAATACTCCGCCCGCGAATTCAAAGTCAAATAGGTGGTCCAATTGGCGGAAATCGGATGGGCCAATCGGCCCCGCTCAATACGGAAGGGAAGCCGTGAGAAACGGCGCCTCAGTTCGTGAGGCCCCGCTCGAACACTTTGGCTTCGATGAAGAGGTCCAGGAGGTCCCGGTCGATGCGTCCATTGCTCGCATCCTCCTCGAGGATGCCGAGCGCTTTCTCGGTCGAGACGGCGGGCTTATAGGGGCGGTCCCGGGCGGTCAGGGCGTCGTAGATGTCGGAGATCGTCATCATTCGCGTTTGCGGTGGAATCGACTCGCCCCGTACCTGGCTCGGATAGCCGCTTCCGTCGAGCTTCTCGTGATGGCTCCGCGCGAGCTCGGGAATGTCCTGGAGGTCGCGCGTCCAGGGAATGGTGGAGAGGAAGTCGTACGTGTGGATGACGTGGGACTCAATCTCTTCGCGCTCGGACCCCGTGAGCGTCCCGCGGGGAACGCTGAGCGATTCGATCTCCTCCTGCTCGAGGTACGACCTCGTCGTGCCGTCGAGGTCGTCATATGTCAGCAGAGCGAGCTCTCGAAGCCGCTCGAAATCGTCCGCGTAGGTGACGGTGGGCACGGTGGCGGCCTCGATCACCCCTTCCGCCTCGTTCACGATCTCGAGCCTTCGCGCGAGCTCGCTCTTGAGCCGCTCGATCTCCTCCGGTCCCGCTTCTTTCGCGAGCAGGCGGTCGAGCATTCGCCGGAGATACTCTGCCTCGAGGGTCCGCCGGATGGTCTTGAACCGCTGTCGAACGACGGACTGTTCACCGTGGTAGAGCTTCTTCTCTTTCAGCAGTACCTTTTCTTTGACGCCGACCTTGCCGAAGTCGTGGAGGAGCGCCGCGTAGCGTAGCTCGCGGATCTGCTCCGTCGTCAAATAGAGATGGGAGTACGCGCCCCGTGTCGCCCCGTTGGCCACTCGGGCGAGCTCGGTGGTCATGGCGGCGACGCGGCGGGAATGGCCCCGGGTCGTCGGGTCCCGACTCTCGATCGCCTGAACCGCCGCGTCCACGAAGCGGGCGAAGAGGTTCTCTCGCTGGAGGTAGAGGTTGTTGTTCTCGACCGAGACCGCGGCCTGACTCGCTAGCGATCGCACGAGCCTCTCGTCGTGCTCGTCGAAGGGAAGGACGTCGGTCTCGAAGCTCGCGGGAGTCTCGAGCAGGAGGTCGCGGGATTTCTTCTTGTTGATGAGCTGGAGGACGCCGATGTTCTCCCCTTCGTGGTTCTGCATCGGCACGACGAGCATCGAGCGGGCCCGATATCCAATCGCTTCGTCGAAGCTCCGATTGATGACGAAGGGTTTGTCCTTGGGGGGGTTGTAGGCGTCTTCTAGATTGAGCGTCTCAGCCGTTTCCGCGACGTATCCCGCGATGCTTCCCGGCCCGATAGCGAGGATGTCTTCCTCGAAGCGAAGGCCGCGCCGGGAGTCGTTCTGCGCCAGTCGAAAGCGGAGCCAGCGGCCGCCGACCCTCTCGACCGTTCGCTCGGGGGTCGCGATGGGAAGATCGAGGCTCGCCACCAGGAACAGGCTTCCTGCGTCGGCGTTGGTGATCTCTCGAGCTTTGCTCAGGATTAGGTTCAGGAGGCGCTCGTGATCGTGCTCGGCGGAAAGCGCGATGCCGATGGCGTGGAGCTCTTCGAGCTCTTTCGCTTTGTGATCGGCTTTCGCTTGCGACTCCTCGAGGCGGAGTTGATTCTCGAGATAGTGGGTCGCGTTGCGGAGAGTGCGGAGGAGCTCCGCTTCGCTCGGGCTCTCGGGCAGTACGTCGAAGAGGACGTCCTCGTCCTCGCTCCCATGGCCCCGCCTCGCGCCGAGACCGCGATGACGGGAGCGAACGTCCCGCCCGGCCGTCGGGCGAATGTCTCGACCGAGCGGCGCCGCTCGCGGAGCCGGGCTTCGTCGACGAGGAGCACGCCCGCCGAGGAAGGCAGGAACTCGCTCCCGTTGAGCGGGGAGATGTCGAACCTCTGGTGGACTTCCGGATACCGCGCTTCCGAAAGCCAGCCTTCTCTATTCGTCCACACCCAAACCGGACGCATGTTACCGGTAAGACCTCTCTGTAGTTTCCAACGGGGGGAGCTTAATTATGCTACTGGCTCGGAGCGGTCCGGGTCAAGTCGCGCGCCGCTTTCCAAATCCGCTTCGACCCGTCGAGTCGGACCGCGCCTCCTCACCAGGTAGATGCCGCCCAATATGGCGAGGACTCCTATGAGCTGCAGGCCCCCGACGGGCTCGCCCAGCGCCAAGTATGCCACGACCAGCGCTGCCACCGGGGTGAGGTTGGAATAGACGGCGGTGTGAGTGGGTCCTATGCGGGCCACGCCGAAATACCAGACGAGGTAGGCGCCGACGAGTGAGAAGAGGAGCGAGTAGGCGGTTCCCCACCAGGCGGATGCGGGAATGGTCGCGGGTGCGATCCGGACGAAGCGCGGGGAGGCCGAACGGAAGAAAGAAGAGGGTCCCGAGAGACATGGCATAGGCGTTCGTCCGGATCGGCCCGTAGCGTCCGACGACCGACTTGCTCATGACGGTATGGAGCGACCAGCAGAAGCGTCGCGGCGAGCGTGAGAGCGTCCCCGAAGAGGCTCCCGCCCACTTCGGTGGAGTCGTGCAGCACCAGGTATACGCCGAGGACCGATATCGCGATCCCGACCCAGGCGAGGGCTCGCGGACGCTCTCCCGCCGCGGTGCTCAAGAGGGCGACGAACACCGGGGTCAGTCCGAGCAGGATGGCGGAGTTCGCGGCGGTGGTCGCCTCGATTCCGAAGATGAAGAGCAGCTGGTAGGCAGTATGACCGACCAGTCCCAGAACGAGGAGCCTTCTCCCGTCGCCCGGCAGCAGGCTCGGACCGGGCGAGAGCCGAGCGAGGAGGAGGAAGGCCGTGGACGCTCCCAACAGTCGTATCGAGTCGAAGGCGAGCGGAGGGATGTGCGAGATCGCGGCCTTGACGACGCTGAAGTTCACCGCCCAGACGAGGACCGCCACGACGAGAGCGGCGTCAACGAGAGAGAACCTGCGGGATTTGCGCACGATCGAAAAAGCCGCGCGGGCCCGAAACCCGCGCGGCTCGAAAAGAAGCGGCGAAGGGACTTACATCATTCGCTTCAGAATGCGGGAGCTCTGCTCCTTGGTGAGGGCGGGAGGTTGCCGGCAGATGGGGCCGTTCGCGAGAACGGGCTCCAACTCGTTCAGCGGGAGCACGTCCTCTCTCTTGTAGAAAAGCCCGCTGTAGATGGTGTCGTCCCACTTCATCGCCTTCTCACAGGCCGACTTCCAGTCGGAAGGGTCGTGTCCCTCCTCCTCGAGCTGCTTGACGCGCTCCCGGAAGAAGTCGTAGGTGTTGTCGTGATTGAAGGTTACGCAGGGGCTGAATACGTCGACGAGCGAAAAACCCTTGTGCTCGATCGCCTGCTTTACGAGGGAGACCAGATGCTTTCCGTGTCCCGAGAAGCCCCGCGCCACGAAGGTGGCTCCGTTCATGATCGCCGTCGTGATCGGGTTAACCGCGCGCTCGACATTGCCGAACGGGGTCGACTTCGTCTTCATTCCGATGCTGCTCGTGGGGCTGACCTGGCCGGTGGTGAGACCATAGATCTGGTTGTTCATCACCAGGTAGGTCAGGTCCACGTTGCGCCTCGCGGTGTGGGCGAAGTGGTTTCCGCCGATGCCGTAGCCGTCGCCGTCGCCGCCGGTGACGAGCACGGTGAGCTCGTGGTTCGCCAACTTCGCTCCGGTCGCGACCGCGAGAGAGCGCCCGTGAAGGGTGTGCATCCCGTAGGCATTGAGAAAACCGGGAAAGTTGGAGGAGCAGCCGATGCCGCTCACGCAGAGAACTTCGTGGGGCTTTCTCCCGAGCTCGGCGAGTGCCTTCTGGACCGCGTTCAGCAGACCGAAGTCTCCACACCCCGGGCACCAATCGGGGTCGACTTTGCCCTTGAAGTCTTTCGGTTTCAGCTCAACCATTGTCGTCGTTGCCATGTCTCGCTCCTGATTTGATATCGGCCAGAAACGTCGCTCGTCTTATCCGGACGTCACGCCAGGATTTCCTGGTAGGGCACGTAGACCCCATCGACCACTTCCTTCTTGCCACCCAGGTGATCCTGGACGCCGTTCACCACGTGGTGAGGGCAGAGCGGCTCGCCGTCGTACTTGCGTATATGCCCGTGGGCGCTGATGCCGGTCTCGCTCCTGAGGTAGCGGTAGAACTGGCCCGAGTAGTTGTTCTCGACCACGATGATCTTTTTCGATTTCGAGAGAATCTTGGTGACGGCGTCGGCATGGAAGGGTTTGATCCATTTGATCGAGAGCTGATTCGCCTTGACTCCCTTTTCGGCGAGGAGCTCGACGGCCTCCCGAATGACGCCGTCGGTCGAGCCCCAGCCGACGAGGGTGACGTCGGCGTCTTTCGGCCCCTCGATCTCGGGCGCTGCCACTTTCGTGAAGAAAGAGTGGAGCTTCCGGGCGCGCTTTTCGACCATCTGCCTCCGCTTGTGCGGATTGGTGTACGCGTCGGAGATGAGGATCCCTTCCTCGTCGTGCTCGTCCGTGCCCGCGACGAACACGTGCCCCTCGAGTCCCGGAACCGCGCGGGGCGAGATCCCGTTCTCGGTATCGAGGAAACGCTTGTACCCGTTCGTTGCGCTCCCTTTCGTGATCAATGCGCCGCGGTCGATCGCGGGATGCATGTTCACCTCATTGGGGTCCACGCTGAACGTGCCTTCGGAGATCAGCAGGTCGGAAAGCACGATCGCGGGGCACTGGTAGTGGTCGACGAGGTTGAAGATTTCGGGCATGGTGTCGAAGGCGTCGAGCGCGTTCCTGGGCGCGACCACGATGCGCTCGAAGTCTCCCTGACTCGCCCCGAGCGCCTGCCACAGGTCTCCCTGTTCCGTCTTGGTGGGAACCCCGGTTGACGGCCCTGCTCGCTGTACGTCGATGAAGACCACGGGGACCTCCATCATCGCCGCCGCTCCGACCGCCTCGGTCATGAGGGCGAAGCCGCCTCCCGAGGTGGCGCACATGGTGCGCGTGCCGGTGTGGGCGGCGCCGATGGCGACGTTGGCAACGCCGATCTCGTCCTCGATCTGGCGCACCATGACGCCGAGCTCGCGGGCGTTCTTGGCCATCCAGTGAAGGATCCCCGAGGCCGGGCTCATGGGGTAGGCCACGTAGAACTTTACGCCGGCCGCGGCTCCGCCCATCGCGAGCGCCTCGTTCCCCGTCCACACGGCGAGGGGCTTCTCGCCCTCGGGAAGAGAGTTGGGGAAGGGCTTGAAGTGCGACTTGGCATAATCGTAGCCGGCCCGCGACATGGTCACGTTCTCGTCGATCACCGACTGACCCTTGCTCTTGAACTGATTGACGAGAGCTTCCTCGAGGACCTTGAAGTCGGTCCCGAGCAGGTTCATCATCGCCCCGAGCGCAACCGTGTTCTGGACGAGCTTGTTCCGGTTATCGTCGGTGAGCTCTTTCATTGGAAGACCGCAGAGCTCGACGCCGTCCGCGACCTCGCTCGGTTGCACGTCGTCGGAGTTGTAGATGACGTGACCGCCGGCCTCTAGGTGACGTGCGTGGCGAGTCATGGTGTCCTGATTCAAACAAACGAGCAGGTCGAGCCGGTCGCCATGCGTCCACACCGGCTCGTCCTTGACGCGAACCGTCAGGAGAATGTGGCCGCCCCGGATGATCGACTGGTAAGCGTTGTAGGCGTTCAGGTGAAGACCGCGGCGCACGAAGATTCGCGCCAGGATGTTCCCGGGCGTTGCAATTCCCTGCCCGGCCGCCCCACCGATGGCGAAGGCGAAATCGTACCCTTTCGACATGTGGCCTCCGTTAGAGCCTCGATTCCAGAAGGCAAAATATTGGGACCCCCGAGCAGGTTTGTCGCGCGTCTCGGGGGCGAAACCGCGTAACCCGTGGATATTATCATCCCCGACGGGAACAGGAAAGTGCTCGATTCGGTAGGGTTTCGTTTTCTGTCGCCGAAGGCAATGATTCTCTTGGGTTGGACGGCCTGATAAACTGTAGCCAACCGGGTTGCGTAGAGGGAACGAGCCCCCAAACCGAGATCCTCGTTCTCGTTCCCGTTCCAGTTCCAGTTCCCGTTTCCGGATAGGGTGCCATGAAAAGTCGCTGGGCGTTACGCGCCCTCAATCTCGGAATCGCGGTCGCCGTCTTCGCCGGGGCGTTCGGATTCTATTTCCTCACGGGTCCCTCGGACATTGCCTGGATGGAAGGGGCGGAGTTCCAGCGACGGGTCGCACTCACCCAGATCGGGCAGGGGCCGTGGGAGCATCCGTTGTTCGTGTTCCTATCGCGGCCGTTTCTGCTGCTTCCGTGGGGAGAGCTCGCGAGACGGGCGAACTGGGCGGCGGCGGCGTTCGCTGCCGGTGCCTGTCTCTTCGTGTACCTGCTGCTGAAGATGCTCCTCTCGATGGCGCCGCAGTTCATCGCCCGGCGGGTGGGTGTCCTCGCCGCGCTCTCTCTCGCGGTCTCGCACACGTTCTGGATGCGAGCGGTAACGCCAGGGCCGGAGCCTCTCGACGCGCTCCTGCTCGCCGCAATCCTCTATTTTCTCATCCGCTTTGCGAACGAGGGGGGCGCCCGCAACCTCTATCTCGGCATGGGTATCCTCGGGCTCTCGCTCGCCAACAACCTGCTCTTCGTCTTCCTCATTCCCATCTTCTTCCTCTTCGTCCGCCTCGTGCATCCACCCCTCGTTCGGAACGTGGGGGCGGCGCGCCTGCGGGGACTCGTCGTGTTCGCCGCGGGAGCGTCCCTGGCCGTCGCCGTTGCTGCATGGGGTTGGCTGCGCTCCGGGCTCGGTATCCCCGAGCACCAGAAGAGCTGGCTCATCTTCTGGGATCACATGATGCTCGTCTGGGATCAGCCGTTGCAGCAGTCCCTCATCCGCTTCGGGTCGATGCTCCTCCTGAATTTTCCCCCCTGGACGCTCGTCATCGGTCTCATCGGTCTCGTCGAGCTCCATCGCCGTCAGAAATACGTTTTCTGGCTCGTATTTCCCCTCTTCCTCGTCTACTCGTCGCTGGTGGTGACGCTCGAGCTCTCGCAGCCGGTACCGTCTTATCTTCCCGCGTGGCTGTTCCTCTCGGTCGCCGTCGGTTTCGGGTGGTGGAAGCTGCTTTCGAACGGAAGCTGGCAGGGGTTCGCCTTCGCCATCATCCTGTGCGCCTCGCCCGTCGTCATCTATCGGTTCGCGCCCGTCGTTCTGCACCAGGCCAAAATGGAGCGTCGGGTGGAAGCTCTTCTGGGCTCACCCGAGGAGATCCCCGTCGATCAACTGGCGTTCCAGCTGAACCCCGACCGCCGGGACCTTCCCGAGGCCCGTGAATTCGCCCAGCGCGCTCTCGACTCTCTCCCCGAGGGAGCGACGTTGCTCTCGCCCTCGCGGGACAGTGAGCTGATGGTCGCGCCCGTCCGCTATCTCGTCGAAGTCGAGGGGCAGAAACCCGAGAGCTTCGTCGTTCTCGACGACGACGCCGGTGAGGTGCTGCAATCGCTCGTCTCGAATCCCGCATCACCCGTCTTCGTGATGGGGCTCCACCCTCCGCACCCGGCGGTCGAAGCCATTCTTTCGACCCACCTCTTCCGTGCCACGGGAGACTGGTTCCAGCTCGTGTCCCGAGACGACGTCGCGGAGGTCGTCCTCACCGACGCCCCGATTCCGGGAGTCGCGGCGGACTCCCTCTCCGACGCCAACCTCGTCGGCCGCTGGGTTGGCTACGTCGAGCCTCAGGGATATCCCTTGACCCTCTCGATTCAGGGGCCGCCGGGCAGCCTGACCGGCACCGCGGTCCTGAACGAGGAAGGATCGCATCCCTGGTCCGGTCGGTTCACGCGATTGAGCTCGACGGTGGGTGCGGTGCTGGGAAGCGTCGAGTACGGCGAGAACGGAACCGACCAGGTGCACGTCCACATCGACGCGACCCAACAGGGAAACCGGCTCGAAGGAACGTGGAAGGTGTTCGAGATCCCGAATCTATCGGGAAAGTTCGTCGTCTGGCTGCAGCCGCAGAATGGAGCTTCGTCGTAGACGCGCTGCAGTAGCTCGACTTATTGCTAGCCCGCCTGCTGCTTGCGGAAGACGTCGGGCTGGATGCCGTACTTTTTCATGACGTCGTAGAAGTCCTTACGGTCCTTCCGCGCGAGTCGCGCCGCCTGAGAGATGTTTCCCTGACAGATGCGCAGCACCTGGGAGATGTACTCCTTTTCGAACTCGCGCTTCGCTTCCTTGAAGGACTGGAACTTGTTCGACGAGACCGGCACGTGGAAGAAGAGATCCTCGGCGGTGATGACGTTGTTGCGGGTGAGCACCATCGCCTGCTTGACCTTGTTCTTGAGCTCGCGAATGTTGCCCGGCCACTGGTAGGTCATCATCTTCTGGATCGCCGCGGGCGAGAAGCCCTCCACGTTCTTGCCGAGCTCCTTGTTGAAATCGGTGAGAAAGTGATTGATGAGGAGGGGAATGTCCTCCTTGCGATCGCGCAGCGGGGGAAGGTGGATGGGGATCACGTTCAAGCGATAGAAGAGGTCCTCACGGAATGACTTTTCCGAGATCGCCTGGATCAGGTCCTTGTTGGTGGCGGCGATGACCCGCACGTCGACTCTGATCGCCCGGGTGGAGCCGATCCTCTTGAACTCGCCGTCCTGGAGAACGCGAAGAAACTTCACCTGAAGGGGCAAGGGCAGCTCCCCGATCTCGTCGAGGAACAGCGTGCCGAAGTGCGCTTCTTCGAAGAGGCCCTTCTGATCGGTGCGGGCATCGGTATAGGCGCCCTTCACGTGACCGAAGAGCTCGTTCTCGATCAAGTTCTCGGGGATCGCGCCGCAGTTCTCGACGACGAACGGACGATCGCAGCGCTTGCCGGTGTAGTGGATGGCTCGGGCCACCAGCTCTTTACCCGTGCCCGATTCTCCATAGATGATGACGGGCACGTCGTTTTGAGCCACGATCGAGATCTGGGTGAGGAGCTCCTCGATCTTGGGGCAGGTGCCGACGATAAAAT
Organism: uncultured Acidobacteriota bacterium; assembly: GCA_963815675.1. Lineage (GTDB taxonomy): Bacteria > Acidobacteriota > Vicinamibacteria > Marinacidobacterales > SMYC01 > CAWFHP01. Next base: position 865,333 of record CAWFHP010000004.1, read on the forward strand.
CCGACTTCCGCCGGCTCATGATCTTGGAGCGCACCTGGTTCACTTCGTGGGTGGTGCGATGGCGGTCGACCGCTTTCCGGACGCGCTGGACCAGCTCCTCGACGTCGAACGGCTTGGTCACGTAGTAGTAGACACCGTCCTGCATCAGCCGGACGGCTTCTCCCACTTCGCCATAGGCTGTCATGACGATGACCGGGATGTCCGGGTTGAACTGGGTGATCGAGCGTGCGAGCTCGTCGCCCTTCACCTTCGGCATCCTCATGTCGGTGATGACGAGATTGAAGACCTGTTTTCGGATCAGGTTGAGCCCTTCGTCTCCGTCAGCGGCGGTGACGACACCGTAGCCTTCGCGCTCGAGCCGCGTGCGCAGCATGCGCTGCATGCTGAGGTCGTCGTCGACAATGAGAACCTGAGGCCCGGCGGACTCCTGCATCAAAACGGCTCCATCAGTTGTTTCTTGAGTGTGGGGAAAATTATACATCACGAACCTCTCCAAGTGAAGCGGGTCTCGAGCTGATTAGCGGGTACGCACGTGGTCGCCGGGCGGAACGAACGATTCCAATTCCATGATTACGAACGAGTTGCAGAATACGGTCGAGTCTGGCCATCGAGCTTCCCTTCGTCTGCCCGTACCGAGGCTGTGATACTTCCCACAGAAGAGAGAGAGTCTTCACCGTGAGCCCGTTCCACGCGAGCCGGCGGTGTGGTGGTCCGAACACCGCTCCCGGGCCGGGAGCGAGGAGGGCTTCGGGCCGAAACGCTCTCGCCTTGCGTGCGATCCGGGCGGGGACCTGGCTCTCGAGGCTGGAACGAGCTTCGGAAATCCTCGAGCCGGGAAAAACCGCTTCGCACATTGCGAGCCCGCCGTACACCCAGTGCGCGAGGCTCGGCCGTCGTGCGCGATCGAGAAACGACGAAAGGTCGAAGTCGGCTCGGTCCGCGATCGAGTGCGCGTCCCACGCGTTGACTCCGGGTTGGCGGAAGCCATGCTGAAAGCTGGCGTGAAGGCTGAGATGGAGCAGGTGATCTTCCCAGCTCAGGGTTCTCAATCGGATCCCGTCGTCGACGGTCTTGAGCGGAACCGACCGCTCGAGCAGCTCCCCGGTCGAAAGGCCGAGGTAGCGCGCCGAGGAGACGAGCTGGTGGTGGAGCTCGACGACGACTCCGCTCTGCCGCCGCCGAAAACAGATCGCGTGGTCGGACCAATCGATGGGGACGTAGCCCAGTCGGGCGAACCAATCCGTCCAGAGTCGGGTGCTCGCCTCCGACGACATCACGTCGATGTCTGCCATCGGCCGAAGTCCGGGATGGGGGTAGAGGGACGACGCGAAAGCCGCTCCCTTCAAAAGACAGAGGTCCTCGCCCTCGTCGAACGCGATGGCCCCCAGCTCGTCGACGTGATGAAGCCTAACCACCGCCTTGGCGATTTCCAGAGTGCACACGTTCTGGAGGCGTTCGAGCTCCGCCACCGGTGCTCGACGTAAAGCGCCGCTCTCCTGCATCCCGCGGAGAACGAGCGGGCTTAGCCGATGTCGCTCGGCGGACTCGAACAGGGTTCTCCAGTCGAAGGATGACTCCGGCTCGAACGGCTCTTCGACCCTCGTCGAGCTCAGCGAGACGAGCCGGCGAAGAAGTGCCGTTTCAGCGGCTCCCAGCTCGAAACAATCGTTGGTGCTCAGCAAGAGCGCTTCTTCCGTGGAATCAAGCCGCGATAGGCCGTGACGAGAAGGGGATAGACACGGTTCAAAAGAAGGCCGGCGAGGCGCGTCGAACGGCCACCCAGCGGAAGGCGGACCGGGCCTTCCCATGCCACGGCGCGAGCCACGACGGATTCTCGTGACACCGGCGCATCGCTCGTGCGGCACGCGTCGCCTTTCGTCCAGATCCACCGGTCGTCCGTCGCGACCACCCGATGGGCGACGAGAGCGCCGTTGCCGTGGCGGGCAAGAACGACATCGCCTGGAAGCGGGTCGTTGGTGCGGGCGAAGCGGAGGACCGAGCCCGATCGGATCAGGGGTTTCATGCTCCACCCCACGACGCGGAGTCGCACGTCGTACCCGTCGCCCAGAAGGGAACAGATGAGCTCTCCCGAGCTCGTGCATAGGGGTTGGGTAGGAGAGGAGGTCATTTCGGATCCTTGCCTTTGCAACAGGCGTGCCAGTGAGCGCCGTGACTCATTGGTATAAATGTATTCGAATGAACATGTTGCAGCAATTATGGGGCGGGCCCCAGTAGGCCTCGTCCCACTGTATGGGTGGAAGGCACCATAGGAGATCTCGGCGGAGAAGCGCTGCGAAAGACACTTGCGAGCGTTTTTCGTTGGGTGCGTCTCGGTGGAAATGGACAAGACACTGACGGAATGAACCTTATGGTTCCCTATGGGCACGCCTCGATCCAGTCCCTGCGCCGTGGGGTTTTTCCCACGAGGGGAACGCGATTCTGTTCTACGGGCTGAGCTGCACGAATACGAAGTAACGGGTGGGGGAGGGTGATCCCTCGAACCCCCCGGCGACGGCGCTCACTCGCCAGAAGTACGTACCGGGCTCGAGGTTCTGAATCCGCACCGACGCCTCCGGTCCCGCGCGCCGTTCCACCACGATGTCGAAGAACGGCTCGTCCCGGGCGATCTCGAAGACGTACCCTTCGGCGCCCTCGACACGCGCCCACCGAAACGTTTGATCGATAGCGTCCTCCCGGATGACCTCCTGGGGAAGCGGTGCCTCGAGCGCGGGCGGCGAAGGGAGAGGCGTCGGCGTGACGGGCTCGGAACCGGTGCCGGAGAGGGCACCTTCCTGTTTGTCCACCGATACGACGCGATCGCCGATTCTCGAAGTCCACCGTTCCGTCGAGCACTTCGAGCCGAGTCGCTTCACCCGGCTCCACCTTCACCCGGAACTCCGTTCCGCGGATGATGGTGCTCGCCGTGGGCGTCTCGATGACGAATCGTCCGCGAAGTCCGTTCTCCATCTCCGACCATATGCTGCCCTCTTTCAAGAACAACTGCATGCGCGACGCGGCCGAAGCTTTCTTCGAGCCGAGAGAAACCACCCTGGCCCGACTGTTGCTCCTGAGCAGAACGTAGTTTCCGTCCTCGAAGAGGATACGAGCTCCCGCGCCACTCCACGTCCGGATTTCGTCGCCCTCGCGAAGCAGCAAGTTTCTGACGAGAGGAAGGTACTTGTCGTCGAACGAGCGCTTCACCTCGGCCTCGCCGTAAAAGTTCGCGACTTTCGCGAGGAGGCCGTCGGTCGACAGCATCTCCTTCGGGATCTCGATTGCGTTTCCCGACCGCAGGAGGTTGAACCGAGCGATGTCTTCCCATGCGCCGTTCAGCTCCGGATAGCGCTGGAAGACCGCCTGAGCGGTCGAGTCCCCCTCGGTTACGAGAACCACGTAAGGCTCCTCGTTCGCACGAGTCGCTTCGGCTTCGGCGAAAGTCGTCATCGCGGCGAGTCCGAGGACGGCAATCGCAACGACGCGGCGAGCCGGGTAGTTCGTTTGGAAGCGCTGCATTCCTTTTTGTCCTCTCGATTGGACCCTTGAGTCCCGGAAAAGCTTTCAGCCTGGGGCCGAAGAGCCGCGAGCGTAGCGACGGGATTCCACGGGCGAGCGCATCAGTCCAACTGGGAACGAGCGCTCGTCTCCGGAAACGGAGAATTGTCCCAAGGCCACCATTGTCGTTCCTAGCAATTCTTCTGCCATGCGAGAACGCTACGAGTCGGATAGGCAACTCCTCATTTGCCAAGCATTTGAGCCGATATAGCGGGCGTGGGGACGAGCGGTTGGCGAGGGCTTTCCCCCTCGGATACGGGCGGTTTCACCACAGGGAGCACCGAAGAAATCTTCGGGAACTCGTTTATACAGAGTAAGATACGGGCCCATTCCTTCGATTGAGAGCTCGGGCGAGCCCTGGGCAGGGGGGATTCCCGTTCCGGCTACTAAGGCATTGACTGATAGGAAGTTAACGTACGAGGCCACCCGAGCCGATTGGCATGCGCGTTGCACCTCAAAGTGCGGATCCGAAGCAAGAAGGGATTTGACCTTTATGACGACGTTGTCGAGGCGGGTGCGACAGGTAGGAGTGGGACTGCTGGTCCTTACGGTCCTCGGTCTCGCGCTGGGCTACGGCATCGCACAGAGCACCGTCGTGACCCAGGCGGAGTGGGCGGTCTACCTGGCGCAGGGACTCGGTCTCGACTGGAATCTTCCTCCGAACGCGAAGAGCAATCACTACCTCGCCCGACTCGTATGGACGAGGAGCATCGAGTTCCAGGCATCCCAGATGCTCGATGGCTCGACGGCGAAACCTTCCGGAGATGGGGCGATCCAGTCGAGCGCCGCCAGTGCCTCGGAAGCCCTCTACGAGGTCTCGATGCTGCGCGCAGGTGATTACGCCTTCCGGGTCAAGCTTGGCGGGGGCGGGGCTACGCTGAAGATCGAGAACCGCACCTTCGACCTCTTCCAGCCAGAGGCGCAGTCCCGTTGGGTGGACCTCGAGCGGGTGTCGCTCGGGTCGGGGAGCCATACGCTGAGCTTGATGCTGACGGACGGTGCGCGCGCCGACTCGCTGGGAGTGACGCCGCCGTGCTTGCTTCCCGTCGAGCCGACGAGCGGATGGAAGCCGCTCGAGCCGCTTCGGTTCCAGGAAATGGCGGTCACGCTGGCGAAGGCTCTCGATTCTCGAGCGAAACCTTCCCGAGCTCGGTGAGGCTCTCACTCTGAAAGGCGAGCAATTCACGAAGACCCTCGCGTTGCCGCTCGATACCGCTGACCCATCGACGGGGGACGATCCCTTCTGGCTGTCGAGCGGTGGGTCGCTCGTCACCGCCGTCGCTCGCTTCAATGTCCCGGAAAAAGGCGTCTACTCTATCGATGCCCGCTACGTCAGCGCCCGGCCCGTTCGTTGGAACATGGACAGCTGTCTCCGGGTGGTCACTTGCCCGGTCACACCGAGCCAGATCGGACGGAGACGAGGTCTCGCGCTCGAGCTCGAGCCCGGCCCCCACGAGATCGAAGTCACCCTCGCCCCCAACTCCAAGCTCGATCGGGTGGAGGTTCAGAGACGCGATGGCTCCGCAAAGGCTTACCGCGACGTGGTCGAAGACGAGGGGTTCAAGATTGGAGATCCGGACGACAACGTTCTCAGGCGCGACGCCCTGAGCGCGGCAAGACGGCTGCACGACCGTTTTCTCAAGCTCACCTCCACCCGATGCGAAGACACCCTCATCGCTATGGAGGACCTCGCGCAGGCAATGTCGCTCCAGGCGTCTCGCAGCTCCGAGGCCGAGCCCGGCGTCGCCTCCAACGTCCCTGGCGCGTCGGCAGGAGCCGCGCAGATCAGTTTCTCCGACCCGGTGGTGCCTCCCGTCGACGGCAACGATCCCAGGGTGGGTAGCCCGGTTCAGCCCGTCCAGTAATCGGCCTCGAGCAAGATTCAGAAAAGACTCCCTCGACGGACCTGCTATCATTGGTTCGAGCTGCCTTTCCCGAGGCAATCTCTTTTCTATGCGCTTCCTCCTTCGCGCCTCGTCGCTCTTGCCGTTTTTCGTTTGCGCGGCGTCCGCGAGCGCATTCCAGGGCTCTACGACTCCCACCGAGGACGTGTTCCGCCGGTTCTCCGATCGCGTCGTGAAGATCGAGGTCCAGGAGTCCGGCTCCGCGGCGAAGGCTTCCATCGGCTCCGGGTTCTATGTCAGCGCGGACGGACATCTGATCACCAACTATCACGTGGTTTCCGACGTCGTTCGCCACCCGGACCGCTACCGCGCCAAGCTGGTCGTGGATGAGGAAGACGAGAACGGAAAACAGAACGGAAACGACGCCGAGGATGGGACGCCTCTCGAGGTTCTCAACGTCGACGTCGCCCACGATCTCGCCGTGGTGAAGGCCTCCCGGCGGACGAGCTCTTATTTCATCCTCAAGGAGAGCGAGCCTCCTCAGGGGCTCCGGCTCTACTCGATGGGTCATCCCCTCGATCTGGGGCTCAATATCGTCGAGGGAATCTACAACGGATTTCTCAAGCATGCGCTCAATCAACGCATTCAGTTCACGGGCTCCTTGAACCCGGGGATGAGCGGCGGGCCCGCGATCACCGCGGAAGGCCAGGTCGTGGGAGTGAACGTGGCGACCGCGGGCGACCAGGTAAGCTTCCTCGTTCCCGTCCGCTGGGCACTCTCACTGCTGCAGGAGACCCGGGCCCCCGGTTTTCATCTCGATGGGACTCTTCTCGAACTCGTGAGCCGGCAGATCTTCGACTACCAGAAACGGTTCGTCCAGGAGCTCGTCTCGACGCCGCCCCCTCGGATCAACCTCGGTGGATTCGATCTCCCCACCAAGCCCGCTCCCTACTTCAACTGCTGGGCGGACGCCTATCGCGAGGAAGGGTTGACCTACGAGACGCTCGACCATCAATGCTCGACCGACGACTACATCTTCGTCTCCGACGAGCTGGCCTCGGGCCAAATCTGGTTCTACCACCGGCTCTTGAAGAGCGACAAGCTGAACCGGTTTCAGTTCTCGAGTCTCTACACCGCCGACTTCCGTACGACGTACCACGGAATGGAAGGAAACGAGAGCGAGGTAACACCCTTTCGTTGTAACACCGATACTATTCGCGCCGGGAGACTGACGTTCAAGGCGGTCTTCTGTCTCCGGCGCTACAAGAAGCTCGACGCCCTCTACGATCTCGTCTTCAAGGCCGCTGTCGTGGGCAAGCCGCTCGTGGGGCTCGAGACGGCGTTGATGGCCTCGGGAGTGAGCTACGAGAACGCCCAAGCGCTCGTGAGCTGGTATATGGACGCCGTGTCGTGGAGCGAGTAATCTTCGTCGAAGTGCTGGACCGGCGCGGCCGGGTGCACGAGCGCGTGCGACTGGGGCACCTCCCCGCCACCGTGGGCCGCGCTTACACCAACGACGTCATCGTTCCCGATCGCTTCGTCTCTCCCGAGCACTGCACCATCCGCGAGAACGACAGCGGCGACATCCTCGTGGAAGACGGGGAGAGCCTCAACGGTCTGCGCTCGCTCTCGAGCCGCTACGCCGTTTCCTCGCTTCTCCTGCGTTCCGGAGATTGGTTCCGCATCGGCCAAACGGTCCTTCGGCTGGTGGAGACGGGTCACGTCGTCGCGCCCGCCGAGCCGCTGCCCAAGGACGAAGGGGGTGCTCTCGACGCGCTCCGCGACGTCCGTCTCGCCCTCGGAATCGTCGGGGTGAGCATTCTGGCGATGATTCTGGACGAGTACCTGTCCGTCTACAACAATCCCGGCTGGGTCGGTATCTTGAACCCGGTGGTCCTGGGCCTCGCTGGACTTTCTCTCTGGGCTGGAGTCTGGGCGTTCGCCAACCGTCTGTTGACCCACCGTTTCGGGTTTCTCCGGCATCTGGCCTTGGTTTGTCTGGCGATGCTGGTGCTGCTCTCGACGAACACACTCGCGGAGTACGCAGAGTTCGCGTTCTCCTCGAAGAGCCTTTCCGTCGCGGTCGACGCGTGCGGTTTGGCGGCGGCGATTCTGGCGGTGCTCTCCGCCCACCTCTCCATCATTCCGGCGTCGACCCGGCGCCGGCGACGCCTCGGGGCGCTCGCGGGAACGGCACTCGTCATCGGACTGGCAGCTCTCTTCGACTTCGGGGATACCGAGGAGACGGTGTCGGAGGTGCCGGTCACGGTCCCGATCAAGACGGTGGGAGCCGACTGGATACCGGCGGTCTCGACCAAGGAGTTTCTGGAGAGATCGCAGGGCGTTCGGGAATGGGTCGACGAGCGCGCGACCGCGAACGACCGTTGACCTCGATCCGCCGACGAGCTGACGAAACCCCTCAGGTCCCCGTGGCCGTCCCACGAGAGCTCGGCCGCCGAATGCGCGTGACTTTCCCCTCTTTGTCACGCTGGTCCTGGTAGTAGCTGTAGTAATGATGATAGGAGTCCTGCTTGGGATCGACTCCGTTCAGCACCACGCCCACCACCCGCGCTTCGGTCTTTCGAAGGCTGCTGATGGATCGGCGGGCGAGCTTGCGGTCCACCTGGTTGTAGCGCACGACCATGAGCACCATGTCGGCGAGCTTCGCGAGCAGCAGCGGGTCGGTGACCGATACGACCGGCGGCGCGTCGAGCAGGATCCAGGTAAAGCGCTCGCGGCACTCCTCGAGGAAACGCTTCACCGCGACGCTTCCGATGAGGGCCGGCGGATTCGGCGGAAGTTTCCCCGAGGTAACGGCGGACAGGTTCCGTTCGCGCGTCGACTGGATGACGGTATCGAGTTTCATCTCGCGAGTGCAGTAGTCGGACAGCCCCGGCTCGCGATAGAGTCGCAGATGGTTATGGATGCTCGACCGCCGGAGATCGAAATCCACGACAAGAGTGGGCTCGCCCGACTCGGCGAGAGCCCGGGCGAGGTTGATGGCGGTCGTCGATTTTCCCTCCTGGGGAATGGAGCTCGTGAGCAGGATGACGTTCCCGGTATCGCGCTCGCGGCTGAATAGAAGGCTCGCCCTGAGCGTCCGGTAAGCCTCGGTGACGACGCCGTCTCCCGCCGCTTCGTGCTTGGGGATGATCGCGAGACAGTCGCTCTTCAGGAACTTTTCGACGTCTTCCTGCTCCTTCAAGGTGTTGTCCATGTAGTCCCGGAGCAGAACGAACGCGCATCCGCTCACGAGGCCCAGAACGAGGGCGACGGCGAGGTTCTTCGCCGGCTGTGGTCTCACCGGAACCGTGGGAACGGAAGCCTTGTCGATTACGGAAACGTTGTTCTCGCGAAGGCTTGCCGCGATGTCGGTCTCCTGGATCTTCTGGAGGATGGCTTCGTAGAGGCTCTTGTTGGAGACCGCCGCGCGCTGCAGCATCTCCATCTGGACCGTCTTGCGGCTCTCCTCGAGAGTCTCCTTCCGTTGCGAGTTGATCGAGGCGCCCAGCTCCCGCTCTCTGCGACGAAGCTGCTGGTAGTCGGCGAGCATGCCGTCGACGATTTTTTCGGACTGGGCGTCGATGGCTTCCTGGATCTGCTCGATCTGAGTGAGAACCTGCTTGACCTTCGGGTGGCCTTCTTTGTAGCGGTTCTTGAGCTGTACCAGCTCCACGTCGAGATCGGCCTTGCTCATATTCAGCCGTTGCACCAGCGGATCGGCGGCGATCTGAGGAAGGGAGTCGAGCGAGTCACCCGATTTCTTTACCTTGTCGACCTGGGCCAGGATGCTTTCGAGCTCGATCCTTCGGGTTTTCGCGTCCGTTGCCTCCCCGTTCAACTTCTCGAGAGTCTCGGTGCTGATGCTCGAACCTTCCTTGGGAACGAACAGACCCTGGTCCTTCGTGTACTGGTAGAGCGTCTGCTCCGAGCTCTGTACTTGGTCCTCCGCCTCCGACAGGCGCTCCTGAAGCCAACTGTACACGTTGCGCGTCGCCTCGATCTTGGACTCCATATTCTGCTCTTGGTAGGCATCGGCCAGCGTGTTGGCCCAGCGCGCCGCTTCCCGAGGATCCTCGTGATTGACCGCGATAGCGGCGAGCCGGGTGTCGGGGATCGGCACCACTTCCACGTGGGCGATGAAGAGGAGAGCCGGATTTGCGAATCCTTTGAAGGGCGGGGCCTCGGCGAGCTCGAGCTTCTCGATCGCGCGTCGGGCGAGCCCCTTGCTCACGATGATGCGATATTGCGTGTTGTAGTAGTTCTGATAGTCGAACCAGCTGGACGCGGTCGAGGGGTACGGGTTCGAGAGCGCCGCGATGTTCTGACCTGGAGGGTCGATCTGAACGAGCGCTTGCGCCCGGTAGATGGGCGTCTGGAGGTAGGTGGCCAGGAAGCCGAGTCCCAGGCCCAGCAGGGCGCAGACGAAGATCCAGCCCTTTCCTTTCCACAGGAGTCGGATGCCGTACTTGAGATCGAAATCGCCGGAGATTCCGGGAAGGAGCTCGAGTCGATCGGATTGAGGTTGGGTTTCCGGCTCCATGCTCTAAAAGACTCGCTTTCCGACTTTGATGATGTCCTCGGCCTCGAGCGGGACGTCGGGCTTCTTTCCCCCCTCGATATCGCCGAGATCGACCTTGATGCGTTTGCTCTCGCCGCTGGGGCTCCGGCGGAGAATTTCGACCTTGCCTTTGCTGCCGAACTTGGTGAGGCCGCCGGCGACCGAGACCGCCTTCAACACGCTGATCCCCGGAGTGATGGGGTACGAGCCCGGATTCTTCACCTCGCCCGACACGTAGAAGAACTGCGTCGAGGTCGCGGTCACGATGTCGCCGTTTTTCAGCTGGAGCGAGAGCGCTTCTTTTTGCTGTGCCGGAGCCTGTTCAGGCGAGAGAAAGACCCGGAGCGTCTCGCCCGGTGCGCCGCTGTCGTCGCCGATGGCCGCGGAAAGCTCCGCACGGCTCACCATGACCTCGCCGCTCGCTTGCGTGGTGAAGCCGCCAGCCTCGGTGAGGAGGTCCAGGAGTGTCTTTGGTCCCTGGAGATAGTATTTGCCCGGACGCACGACTTCGCCGACCAGCGTGACCCATTGCGAGCGATGGTCTTTGACGCGGACCGACACCTGGGGATTGACGAGGTAGTCCTTGGCGAGCAAATCGGTCAGGGTCTTCTGCACTTCCTTGACCGTCAGTCCCTCCACTTTGAGCTCTCCCAGCAGAGGGAACGCGATCTCGCCACCGTGCTGGATGGTCACCAGACCGGAGAGATCGGGATCGTCGAAGACTTCCACCTCGAGAACGTCTCCCCGGCCCACGTGGTACGCGTCGTCGACGGCGCTCTGGCCGTCGCCCGCTTCGCCGCCGGTGTCCTGGGCCATGGCCCTCGCGCTCGTCGAGGGCCCGAACCCCACCCCGAAGACGAGGACGAGCGCCAGCCTGGTCACATTCATGGGAGATCTCTTTCGCGCCTCGCTCAACGACTCAGGAATCCCAAGCCCACCATCACCTGAAGGGAGTTGTTGCCGTAGATGAAATTCTCCAAGTTCGAGTTTCGTCGGTCGTGGCGGAAGTCGAAGCTCAGATAGGAGACCGGTGTGAAGAAGTACGCGATCCCGACTCCGCCGCTGAAGATGTCGTCGTTGCGAAGGATGCCGTTGGTCGCGGGAACGGGATAGTCGTTGTAATAGAGCGCGGTGGTGGCGGTGAGACGAAAATTCCTCGCGAAGGGGGTGATGAACTGCAGCCGCGCGAAGTTCGAGACATAGTACCCCGCGTCCTCGAAGTACGAGGGAGTGGTGCGCCGGCCGAGGTTCGCCGTGAGCGCCGCCGACTCTCCGAAGTCCCGGGTGAGGCTCGCATCGGCGACGAAGCCGCTGTAATCCTGGGGAACGAGCGCATTCTGGTAGCGCTGGACGGCGTAGCCTGCCCGGGCCTCGCCGCGGATCGTGGGAGTGATCTCGCCCCGCACGCCGAAGAGGAACATGTTTCCGACCGAGCCCGCTTCCGGCCGCTCCAGAGGCACTGGGATGACGACGTGCGTGTACTCCCCGACGAGGCTGGTGAGCGGCGACAGTTTGTAGAGGAACGCACCCCCGACGGTGGAGGTCTTGTAGTCGAAGAAGTCGGTTCCGTCGTTCAGGAAATTGACGACGTTGTGGCTGCCGCTGAGCTCGGCGCCCAAGCGCTCGGAGAAATCGAAGGAGAATACCCCGCGGGTCAGCGTGCGATAGAAGGGATCGGTGGAAGCGACGACCTCTCCGCCGGGGTCGAACTCCCGCGATTCGAAACTGCCGCGAACGAAGTGCTCGGAGATTCTCCGCACTCGTCGTCGGGGTGAGCTCGAGTCGCGACGAGAGCTCGATGAACTGGGTGAACTTTTCGTCGAGCTCGAAGTTCTTGAAATCTCGATAGCGCGCCTCGTAGCTCATCTTGAGCTCGTTCGCCGAGTCGAGGAGCGACGCGACCACCCGCCCGCGGACGAGATAGGCGCTGTCGACGAAGGGCGCCTCGCTCGCGAAGAGCAGGTTGTCGCCCCGGACCCAGCTCGCGTCGAACGATGGCTGCACGTCGAAGCGGCCGACGCGGATGCCGCGCGCGGGCTCATCGGCGGTGAACGCGTCGTCGGCGGCCAGATTGAACAACGTCTGCTGCTGGCGAACCGGTGTCGGGAAGAGGCTGAAGAAGAGCTCGTCTTCGTTCGGGCTCGTGGTCGGGCTCGTCGTCGAGCTCGTGGTCGTGGTCGTGGAATCCGCGGTCGTCGTGGGCTCTGTGGGCGCTTGCGTGTCGTTCCCTGCAAGGGAGTGCGGCGTCGCTTCTTCGGGTTTCGGCTCAGGCACGGGCACGGGGTCGGATACGGACGCAGTTTCCGGTGCGGGCAGGGGCTCCGGCTCGGGCGCGGGTGCCGGCTCGAGCGCGGACGCCGGCTCGGGCGCGGACGCCGGCTCGGGCGCGGACGCAGTGACCGCCGGCAGCGGCGTGTCGCGATGGATCCGAACGAAAAGATGCGACGCGTTCTGGAGACCGACGACCGAGCTGGCGTCCGTCTCGAGCTCGATCTCGATCCGGGAATAGATCTTCTTTCCGAGCTGCATCGGCCAGACCTGGAAGCTGCGGCTGAAGGGAGTATCGACGTCGTACTTGGAGTCGAGCGGTGAGAGCGCGGGTACGTCGAGAGTGAGTCGGTAGGTCCCCGCCTCCTTCTTGCGATTGCTGAGAAACTGGGAGATGTCGCCGTTGGCGAGCACGTGCACGACGTAGCTGTCTCCGTCTCGGACGGCGTACATGTCCAGCAGCCGGGCCACGGGGGCCTTCGGCGCCGAGAAGCTCGGGGAAGCGATGGCGATGAGTGATGCGAGCAACAGGGTCGGGGTCACGGTCTTCATAGGCCCTCCGCCGTTTTGGTGGATTCGTGAGCGCGTAGTCGTGGCGGGGTCCCGCGCGCTCGGAGTCCGATGCCGCTCAGCACCAGAACGGCCACCGCTGAGGCATAGGTAGCCGTCCACAGGCTCCTCGCGACCGATGCATCCGCGAGATGAAGCGCTCCCATGCCGAATGCCAGAGTCAAGAGTACGAGCAGCTTCACCGCCTGGGGCTCGGGGAGTCCGGCGGCGACGAGGCGATGCGAAAGATGACAACGGTCGCCGCGATAAATAGGACGCCTCTCGGAGATGCGGATGACGATGACCGAGAGGGTGTCGATGAGCGGCACCGCGAGTACCAGGGGTGGCATGAGAACCGGAAACAGAGACGACGAGGCCGGGCTCACGTAGTGCTCCAGGATGGTCAGAGAGGAGAGGACGAAACCGATGAAGAGGGCGCCGCAGTCTCCCATGAAGATCCGGGCGGGGTGGACGTTCAGTCTCATGAATCCGAGCAGGGCGCCGACGAAGGCCGCGAGCACCAGACAGAGGAAGAATTCGTCCAGCGCGAACGCGTTCAGAAAAAAGATGAAGGCCGAGCTCACGGCGACTCCCACCGCGAGCCCATCCATGTTATCCAGAAGGTTGAAAGCGTTGGCGATCCCCACGATCCAGAAAAAGCTGACGGCGGCATTCAGGAAGGCGAACCCGGTGACCTCCACCTGGATCCCCGAGCCCACCGCGATGAGGGCCGCGAGACTCTGGCCGAGAAACTTGAGGGCGACGGGAAAGCGCTCTCCCAGGAGGTCGTCGAGGAGCCCGACGGCGAACATGACGAGCGCGCCCACAAGGAGCCCGATGAGCCGCGTTCGTACCTGATGCACTTCGGTCAAGGCCGTCGCCACTTCCGGGATCACCTGCTTCACCGCGGGGAGCGAGCGGAACGACGGGGCGAGCGCGAAGCCGACGAGAACGGTTGTCGCGAAAGACAGGAAGAAGGCGACGCCTCCCAGCCGCGGAACCGGAGCTCGATGCCGTTTGCGGCCGCCTGGGTAGTCGAGCCACCCACGGTCGATGCAAACGCGCTTCAATAGCGGCAGGAGAAGACTCGTCCCGATCAAAGGAAGTCCGAGCACGCCGAGATAGAGGGCGAGAGTTGCCACGTTCACGTCCTCTTCTCGAAACGAGGGGAAATTCCAACGCCGCGGAGCGGGATCCCCACGCACCCGTCCGAGTGCCGAGAGGAGCACGAGATCCGCGACGCCTTCGACGTAACCCACCGTCCTTCGAATATCTTAGGGGGGATCTTCCGCGAGCGGTCGATGGGACCGCGAGCTCTCGCCACGAGACTCCGGCCCGATGCCAAAATCGTGTCCCCGGAACACCTGTGGTCTTTCCCACCCGGGCATAGACTCTCGAAGCCCGTCGCTCCCCCGCACGGGGCTTCGAGCTCGGTGGAACGGAACAGGGGCGGATGCCTGTTCTCGTTCTTCGACAACCAGTTAGGCGCGTGTTCTATCCCGGGGGACAAGGCAGTTGTCTCCAGTTTCGACTCGGTGTTGGTTTGTATGCCTCGGATGAAAGCAGGATCCGTTCCAGAATCCCAAGCTGCTGATAAAAAACGAGTTACTCGATTCGCCTCGAGGTCGGCTCCACCCGCGGATGGTCGACCCAGACGTTCTCCAGGACCAGGCTATCGACGCTCGACCGCAGAAACGTCGCGACCGCCTCTTCAGGGGAGCAAACGATGGGCTCCTGGATGTTGAAGGAGGTGTTCAAAACGACCGGGACCCCGGAGCGCTTCTCGAACTCGTGGATGAGCTCCCAGTAAAGAGGCTCTTCCGTCCGGGAGACGGTCTGAGGACGGGCGGTCCCGTCCACGTGAACGACGGCGGGAATTTCCGCTCGTCTTTCCGGAACGACGGGAAGCACGATCAGCATGTACGGCGAGCTCACGCTCGAGCCAAAGTAGCGAGACGCGGCTTCTTCCAGCATCGAAGGCGCGAACGGCCGGAACGGCTCTCGCAGCTTGATCCGCTCGTTGAGGATTTCCTTCGTCCGCGGATTTCGCGGGTCGGCGAGGAAGCTCCGGTGCCCCAGTGCCCGGGGGCCCCATTCCATGCGGCCCTGGAACCACGCGAGCAACTTTCCCGAGGCGAGCGCGTCGGCGCCTTTGCGGGGAATCTCGCCGCGGTCCAGCTCGACGAAATCTAGCCCGGCGGCGCGCACCGCGCTCTTGCATCGCTCGCTGCTGAAGCTCGGTCCGCAGTAAGCGTTTTGCATGGAGTACCGGCGCGGCTCGCCGAGCCGGTGATGGAGGGTATAGAGCGCCGAGCCCAGGGCGCCTCCGGCGTCGTTCGCGGCGGGCTGGATGAAAATCTCCTCGAAAGGGCCCTCGCGAAGGATGCGGCCGTTCATCACCGAGTTGAGGGCGACCCCGCCGGCGAGGCACAACCTCTTTTCTCCCGTCTCCCGATGGAGCTCTCGCAAGATGTGAAGAACGGTCTCCTCGATGACCTTCTGCACGCTGGCGGCGATGTTGTGGTGGCGCTCGACAATCTCCTCGTCCGGGCTTCTCGGCGGGCCGAACACGCGCCGGGCCTCGTCGGTATAGACCCGGTGCTTCGCGAGATGGTGGTCGAGAAAACCGATGTCGAGCTTGAACCCGGCGCCGCCGTTGGTCAGCAGAACGTTTCTCCGCAGGAAGTCGTAGAACTCGGGCTCGCCGTAGGCGGCCATCCCCATGACCTTGTACTCGTCGCCTTCGAACATGTCGAAGCCGAGAAAATTGGTGGCGGCGGAGTAGAACTGTCCCAGCGAGTGGGGAAGCTTTACCCGGTCGAGCACGCGGATGTTCTTTCCCTCCCCGAGGCTCAGCATCGTCGTCGTACTCTCGCCGGCGCCGTCGAGGGTCAGGATCGCGGAGCGCTCGAAAGGTGACGCGTAGTAAGCGCTCGCGGCGTGGCCGAGATGGTGCTCGACGTAGTGGATCCGTCCCGAATGCTTGCCGAAAGCGGCCGTCAGGATCGAGCGGAGCTGGAACATCTTTCGATAGTGGCCGCCGAGCTGCTGCGCGCCCCGGCGCGCCCGTGCCTGGAAGAGGCGAGGGCTCCTGAGAAAGATGGGAATGGTGTGACCGATGCGATGCCCGAGCATCCAGGGGCGCCAATAGAGCGCGATATGGTCCACATCGGCCAGAGTGATGCCCGCGCTCGCGAGGCAGCTGGCGATCGCATGGAAGGGAAAGCCGACGTGGTGCTTGCGGCGCGAGAACCGTTCTTCCTCGGCGGCGTGAACGAGCTCGCCGTTCCAGAAGAGAGCGGCGGCCGCTTCACCCATGGTGGCGAGTCCGAGCACGTACATGGAAGCTCCTTTCAAGTTCCCGCGAGCCCGTCGAGCCACGACGAGAGCGTGACCAGTGTGAACAGCTTCTGGCCGAAGTCGCGCCGTCCCTCCATGTGCTCTTCCACATAGGGAGTCACCTCCTCGCGGCGAAGCACCTCGAAGAGAGGAGAGCGCGCGGAGAGCAAGTGGGTCTCGATTAGCGGTCTCAGCGGTCCGCGAAACCAGGCGCCCAGAGGAACGCCGAACCCCATTTTTCCCCGCTTGAGGATCGTCTCCGGCACGAGATCGCGGAAGGCTTCGCGCAGAACCACTTTGGTGGTAAGACGGCGCAGCTTGAACGAGTCGGGAAGCGAGCCCGCGAGCTCGGTGAGCGCGGTGTCCAGAAGCGGCGAGCGGGCTTCGAGTCCATGCGCCATCGTCATCCGGTCCATTTTCACGAGGAGGTCCTCGGGAAGGTAGGTGCGAAAGTTCAGATACAAGAGCTGTCCGAGCGGGCTCGCTCCCCGGACCTCGCCCAGAACTTCCTCGAAGTGACGTGACGGATCCACCTTCGCCGGGTCAAGCATGAGCCGCGCGATCTCGTCGGGCCGGAAAAAGCTCGACCAGCTCTGGATGCGCTCCCGCAAGGGGCAGGCCGAAGTCTCGAGAAACTGTCGCACGCGCCGGAGCCGACCCTGGTGCGAGCGGGCGGCGGGGAGGAGCCGTCCTCCCAGAGCGGCGAATCGCCTCAGAGGCGCGGGGATCCGCTCGCTCAGGGCCGCCGCCGCGAGCCGGGAATAGCCGCAGAAGAGCTCATCGCCTCCATCCCCGTTGAGGACGACGGTCACCTCCGACCGAGCGAGGCGAGAGACGAGGTACGTGGGGATCGCCGAAGAGTCGCCGAAGGGCCCGTCGTGATGGTGAACGAGGGTCGAAATGAGCTCGGGCTCCGGGGCTGCGACGCGGAAGGTGGTGTGCTCGCAGCCGAAACGCCGTGCGGCCTCTTCCGCGTACACCGCTTCGTCGTACTCCGGCGCGCCCTCGAACCCGATGCTGAACGTCTTCACCGGACGTGAGGAGGCCTCGCTCATGAGCCCGACCACGACCGTCGAGTCGAGCCCACCGCTCAGGAAAGCACCGAGGGGTACGTCCGAGACCAGCCTCTTACGAACCGCGTCGCGAACGAGCGGCGCCACGAGCTCGACCGCCTCGGGGAGCTCGCGGACGCCGTCGACGACCGAGGGTGGCGCCCAGTAGCGGTAGGTCCGCTTTTTCTCCGAGCCGAGGTCGACGACCATCCAGGTCGCGGGAGCGAGCGCGCTCACGTTCTCGTAGGCGGTGAGCGGCGCGGGAAAGTATCCGTAGGTGAGATAAAACGGAAGGGCCGACAGGTTGGGCGATCGCGAAACTCCGGGATGGCGGTGGATGGCCTTTATCTCCGAAGCGAAGACGAAGCGCCGCCCGTCGTCGTAGAAGAAGAGAGGTTTCTTTCCGCTCCGGTCGCGGGCGAGAACGAGCCGCTTCTTGCGAGCGTCCCAGATGGCGAAGGCGAACATGCCGTCGAGCCGCTGGATCGCGCTTTCGCCTTCGCGAGCGTAGAGCTCGAGCACGACTTCGGTATCGCTCGAAGTGCGAAAGCGTACGCCCGAGCGGACGAGCTGGCGGCGAAGATCCCGGAAATTGTAGACCTCGCCGTTGAAGACGATGGCGAGATCACGACGCTCGTTCCACAGCGGCTGGTCGGCGCGCTCGGAGAGGTCGATGACGCGCAAGCGCCGGTGACCGAGAGCGACGGGGCCGTCGCAAGATACCCCGATCCATCGGGACCCCGGTGAGAAAGGGCCTGAGTCATCGCCACGAGAGTCTCTCGTTCGGTCGTCAATCGACCGCGCTCCAACACTCCGACGATGCCGCACATGACGTCTATCGCACCCCGGCCACGACCGTGCCCCCTGCCGCTCCCCCAGTTTCGGCGGCGAGCGCGTCGTAGATGGCGCGGTAGCGGACGACCCCTTGCTCGAGCGCGAAGTGGGTAATGGCGCAGGACCGGCAATTGTTCCGGGCTTCGTCGGGAACGCTCGGGCCTTCGAGAAGGGGAAGTGCCTTTCGGGCGAACGAGGAAAGCTCGCGGTCGGTGAGTCCGGGCAGGAGGAGTCCGCAGCGGTCCCCGGCGAGGATCCGATCCAGATCACCGACGCCGGTGTTCGTTGCCACCGGAACTCCGGCCGCGAGAAACTCACCGAGCTTGGTGAAGCTCGACGCCTTGGCGGCGTAGCTCGGGCGGAGAAAGAACACGCCGAGGCGGAACAACGATAGCCAGCGCGGAACCTCGTAAGGATCCACCTCGAGGACGAGCACGTCTTCGTCGTGTAACCCGGCCTCGCGTGCCGTTCTCGTCACCGCCGCCGGATCGTGGGCGGTGAGGTAAACGAATCTGAGGTCGGGCCGGTGCGTCTTCAAATGAAAGGCGAACCGGAACATCTCCGTCGTCATGTATCTCCGGTTGAACGCGCCAATGTTGCCGATGACCACCGACGATTCGAGACCGTGATGCCGTGCGAGCTCCATATCGGGAGGCAGAGGGCGATACCGGTTGGAATCGACGCAGCAGGGAACGACGGCTATGGGGATCTCCCGTGCCGAGCCTCGGGCGAGGCGCACTCTCGCTTCGCCGTCTTTCAGCGTGGCTTTCGCGCTCTCGGTGAGGACGACGACGTGGTCCGCGGCACCGAGCAGGCGACTCTCCAGGAGCTTGCTCCATCGATACAGGAGTCCGTTCTGCGCGAACAGCCCGAGCTCCAGCCTCTCCTCCGGCCAGAAGCCGCGCATGTCGAACACGAATCGGGCTCCTTCGGGTGACGCGACGGCACGGGCCATGAGTCCCGGCGACGTAGCTTCTTCCGTGAACGACGCTCGGACGGTGACGGCATACGAGCCGCCACGCCGCGACCGTTCCTCGGAGGACATCCCAGGCCGTCGCGGGGAGGCGCGGGCGTCGATGGTAAGGGAGGGGGGACCACAGGATATGCGACTGCTCGAGCTCCAGTCGGAGACTCTCTCTCTTTTGCTCGTCGCGCAGGTCGCCGGGCTTCTCGAAGGACAGCACGCCGATACGCAGGCCGTCTTTCGCGAGAGCCATCAGATAGCTCACGATCTGGGAGCGGCCGAGCGGTTCGAGGAGTCCGTCGTACGTGATGTAGAGGACGTCGAGGTGCTCGTCTGGCGGGATCGCGCGACTCAGACGCACTTCGAGCATATAGACAAGGACAAAGCAACCGGCGTGCCAGTTCTGAATACTCGAGATACGCCGGTTATCGGCCGATCTCGAGGGCGCGGCGTTGTGAAAACCCCACAGCTCGCCGCTCTTTTTTCAGCCGGGGAACGACTTCGCCCATCGGCGGAAGGGGGCTCTCAGGACGCGGCCCATCGCGGGAGGCCAGAACAAGAGCGCCTGCAACAGATGGTAGAAACCTTTTCGATGGCTCCCCGCATGAAAATAGGAGCCGGCGAGAGTGACGTGGAGATTCCCGTAGCAGCGGCGCTCGAGAGGGTGGACGGCGGCCGCGCGCGGATCGGCGAACATCTTCTGGAAGCAGAGAAGAACATCGCGCTCGAACAGGTCCACGTTACGGTGCATCGCCACCGAGTGCTGGCGGTAGAGCACCAGAGGATCGGGCACGATTCCAATCCGGCTCGCGCAAGTGACCCGGCGACACAGGTCCCAATCGGCCGAAGTGGACAGCCTCTCGTCGAAAAGCCCCACCCGCTCGAGGAGGCTTCTCCTCACGACGGCGGTGCTTCCCGCTCCCGGGACTCCCGCGCCTCGCAGGAGCGCGAGCTTTTCGAGCTGATTGCCGCCGAGCTCGGAACGAGTCGTGCCTATGGCTCGCCCCTCGGTGTCCACGTACCGGAGCTCGCAGCAGACGAGCCCTACCGCGGGGTCCCGCAGCATCTCGACCTGGCGGGCCAGCTTGTCGGGGAGCCAGACGTCGTCGGCGTCGAGAAAGGCGACGAGAATCGCCTCCCGACTCGGCGATGCCACGGTTTCTCGCGGCGGAAACGCCCCGGTTCTCCTGCCGCACGGCACGCAAGCGGCCACGGTAGCGATCGAGGACCGCGTGAGACTCGTCGGTGGAGCCGTCGTCGACGACGACAATCTCAATCTCCGGGTAGGTCTGGTCGAGTACGCTCTCGATGGCCTCGGGCAGGTAGCGGGCGTAGTTGTAGTTCGAGATCACGACGGAAACGACGGGAGGTCTCATTTCGGCATCCGGCAAAGAGCGACGAGAACGGGAGCGGCCGCGATGAACCGGTCGTCGAATCGATAGTCCTCTTCCGACGGGAACAAAGGATGGCTCCACAGAAGATGACTCGCCCAATCCGCGAGAGGGCGGGGCAATCGACGGAGACATCGCCAGAGGCTCACCCGGCCGCGATGGCCGGCGGCGGCGAGCTGCTCCTGCTCGTCCCAGAAAGGAGATATCCGGAATCGCGGGTCGAGGACCTGCGAGAGAAGCGTCACCGTCGAGAAGTGCCGCTCGAGCTCCGATTTCAGCTCCTCCGGTCGGTACTCGTGGACGTGAAACGGATTCCGCGGCTTGCCGTTTACCGGCCGCGTGTGATTCGCATTGGGGGTCGACAGGATGACCATGCCGTCGGGAGCGAGAACCCGGGAGAGCTCGGCGACGAAGCGGGAGCGTTGCTCGAGGTGCTCGATGGTCTCGAAGGAAACGACGAGGGTGAACGAACGATCGGTGAAAGGAAGACGCCTGCCGTCGCCCGCGATCACCGTCGTGTGCGATCCCACCAAGAGGGAGCGCGTGGTTTTCGCCGCGCCCGGATCGACGTCGACCCCGACGACGGACCGGGCGGTCGAGCCCAGCTGCACGACGCCGTATCCGGTGCCACAGGCCACGTCCAACACCCGCGAGCCCGCGGCGTGTCGCGTGGCGAACCGATAGCGCGCCAGGTGAACCGTCCACCAAGGTGAGTCGAGCTCGACCTCCTGTCGTTCCCTCTGGCCCGCGAGAGCGCGGGCTCGCTCAGCCGACATCGCCCCACCTTCCTTGGTTGACCGAGCGCCACCAGGCCGTTGCCGGGGCCAACGTCGGGAGGGCGGCAATCGCGCGAAAGGTGTCGTTCAGTCGACGGCGGAACAGCAACGCGAGGACCGCTCCGGTTGCGAGGCTTCCGGCGAGAGCCATGGTGTCTCCCATGCCCGACTCCGAGAGCGCGGCGCCGACGAGGGCGGGGAGGATCGCGGGAAGTATGAACCGACAGGAGACGGAAAGAGCGCGGGGAACGACGAGCGCCCATACGACGACCGCGGCCGCGTAAGCGCCCGTCGTCGCCCAGGCGCAGCCGGAAAGGCCGAATCGAGGTATCAACGTGACGTTGAGCGCGACGTTCACGACGGCCGCTGCCGCCGCGGCGGCAGCCGGAATCGTCGTTCGCTTCCGCGCGTTCGCCGCGGGGCCGAGACCCACGAGGACCGGGGTGGCGACCGCCACCGCGGCCATCAGCGGCCACAGCAGCTTACGTCCGGGCTGGAACGAGGCATCGAAGAGCTCTCCGATGATGAACGAGCCCGCGAAGGCGGCGAGGGCGGCGAGGATGGACCAGATGAGGGTGACCGAAGGGAGGACCTGAGTGAAGAAGCGCTTCAGCCGCTCGGTCTCTCCTCGTGTTTCCGAGGTAATCATGAACGCGGTGAAGAGCGTTCCCGCGATACTCGGCAGCTGCATGAACTGTCCCGTAAGGCTGTACGACAAACTGTAGACGCCCAGGTCCGACGTCGTCATGTACTTCAGGATGAAGAAGGCGTCGAGATAACTGGTCGAGAAGTAGCCAACCAGGAGCTGAAAGGCGAGCGGATACGAGAAACCGATCAGGTGTTTCATGATCGCGCGATCGAGGGGGGCCAAGGGAAAGACGAGACTTCGCAGGCGCCAGAAACCGGCCAGTGCGGGAACGACAGGGATGAACGCGTAGGCGAGGGCGACGTGGAGCCAGGATGTTCTCCCCGTCAAGACCAGCGTTGCCAGCACCGCTACCAGGCTCGCGCGCTCGATGACCTGAAGCGCCGACTGGACTCGCGGAAGCTTCGCGGCATAAAGCGACTGCTGCACGTGGACGGCGAGCGCCATGGTGACCAGGTGAATGAGGACGAGCGCTCGCGCCTCCGAAGGGATCGAAAGCCAGCGGGCCACCGGCGGCATCCACCAGTGCGAGAGCGAAATGACGAGGACGAGATTGAGGAGAAGGATCGCCAGTCGGTTCCAGAAGCTCGCGGCGATTCGTCCGGTCTCGACGAACTCCTCGCAGCCATGGCGGAACACGGAAGTGGCGGTCCAATGGACTGCGAGCGAGCCAGCCAGGTAGGAAGCGGCGATGAGAGCCGCAATCCCACCGTAACCGCTCGATCCCAATGCACGAGTGGCGAGCCACACCGCCGCCAGCGCGAGGAGGGCGCCGGCCGCCTGGCCGCCGGCGAGAGCGAAGTAGTTGCCCGCCCCGAAGCCGAGGTCCCAATCGGAGCTCCGCCGGTCAATCGCCTGGCCTTTCGTTGCCGTCGTCATCGGGCCCAAGAAACGAGGCGTGAGCGGCTGCTCGCCGCGAGGATCCGGATACACGGATCGCGTCGTCACGGCGTTCCGGAGCGCTCTCGTCTTGTATGGATTTCTAAGGCGATGATATCAGGCCAGGCTCTCCCACGGTAGAGCCAGGAGCGGCTCGGAGGCGCGCTCGCGCTCTCTCACGCTCTCCGGTATTCTGGAGGAACATTTCCAAGCAGAACTCGACACGAAGATCGACATGTACCTTCGTTTGCTCGACCTCGTTCGGTGCCCGAGCTGCGGAGAGCGTCTGGTTGCGTCGGCGTCGGACACATCATCCGACGGCGAGCTCCTCGAAGGGCTCCTTCGCTGTTCGCGGGCCCACGTCTATCCCGTCGTTCGGGGAATTCCGAGGCTCTTACCGGGCTCACCGACGGAGCCCCACGATCGACGCACCCAGGCCAACTTCACCGAGGAATGGCGCCAGCACAATCCCGGTGGTCGAACGTGGAGCATGGACCTCGACTCCCGAGTCGAGGCGTTCTTTCTTCTTCCGATGCGCATCGCCCGCGACAATCTCGAAGGCAAGCTCGTTCTCGACGCCGGCTGCGGAAACGGGAGCCAGTCCGTCGTCTACACCCGGTTCGGCTGTGAAGTCGTCGCGCTGGATCTCAGCTCCGGCCTGGAGCACGGTCAGGCGTTTCGAGACGAGCCCGCGGGTGCGGTACCGGAGAGGGTCCATTTCGTTCAGGCCGACTTGCGGTACCCGCCTTTCGCACCGGGAGTGTTCGACATCATCCACTCGGCGGGAGTGCTCCACCACACCCCCGACACTCGGGGTGCGTTCGACTCCCTGGCTCCCTTGCTGAAAACGGGCGGCACGTTCTATCTCTGGCTCTACAAGTACGAGCCGATCGTGACGCCGCTGGTGAACACGATTCGGCTCTTCACCACTCCCATTCCCGCTCGCTGGTTCGCTCGCATCGCCGGGATCCTTGCACCCCTGTTCCAGCTCTTCTGCGCCACCGCCAACCGGCTGGGTATCCGCGCCTATTCCCCGCTCAGCCGACGCGAGGCGGCGCTCGCGCTCATGGACATCTTCGGCGCGCCCTACGCCCACTACCATTCGTTCGAAGAGGTCGCCGACTGGTATCGCACGTGGGGACTCTCCGAGATGTGGCGTTGCAACGAAGGCCGGCGCGGTTTTGGGATCTGCGGGCGGCTCGTCGAGCCCCTGTTCTCGGATCGAAAGAGGGAAACAGCGGTCGATTCTTCCGGGCCGGCGCTCGTTCCCGAGCACGGCACCTAGCCCGACGCCACGGTCGCGGTCCCTATGCTATAGCGGTCCTTATGCTATAGTTGTACTACAAGAACAACACGACCTCTATCCACGTCCGTCATCTGGCGCCGGGACGGAGTGTATTCGCGAGCCCCAGGATGAGACCCGTGATCCCCTCGCCGTAGGTTCGGGAACAACCGATGCAGCTGCTACTGGCCTTCTTCGTCGCGGCGCTCGTCAACTTCTTCGTGCTCCTCGCGATGCGCCAACGCTACGAGCCCTCGCTGTTTCGAATCATCGGGCTCACCTACTGCGGAACGCTGCTGCTTCGGTATTCGCTCGCGATCTACCTCTGGATTTACCACACCGAGACGTCTTTCACGCTCCTGTTCTGGGGAGACTCGCAGACCTACGATTTTTTCGGCGCCGCGGTCGCCGAGGCCTGGTCGCACGGCGGCTGGACCCATTCCTGGGCGAACACCGTCGAGGGCGGAGTCAACCAGGGATTCATCTACTTCGTCGCCGTCATCTACTACGTCTTCGGCAGGAACGTCCTCCTGGTACAGTTTCTGAACGGGGTCATCGGGGCCCTGACCCCGGTGGTCATTTTCGAGATCGGGCTCGTTCTCTACGACCGGCGGGTGGCGACGACGGCGATGCTGTTCACCGCCTTCTTCCCGCAAATGATCTTCTGGTCCTCCGCTCTCTACAAGGACCCGACGGTCATGCTCTGCATCGCCGCCAATATTCTCGCGGTCTTCAAGCTCCAGCGGCGTTTGAGCCCGATCTGGGTCGTGGTGTATCTCGTGACCGCGGCGTCGCTCGTCTGGCTCCGTTTCTATATTTTCTACGCCATCCTCGGCGCCACCGCCGCCGGGATGCTGGTGCGTCAGCGTCGAGGCATGACGTTCGGTCTCGCCTCCCAGCTGGTGGTGGTAACCGGGCTCATCGTTCTGCTCCTCTATACCCCCGTGGGCCAGGAAGTGCTGCTGCAGAGTCGCTTCCTCGATCTCGATATGCTGCAGAACTCCCGGATCGATCTGGCACACGCGGGAAGCGGCTTCGCCGCGGGCTCGGACGTGTCTTCGCTCGGCGGAGTGATCTCGATCCTGCCGCTCGGCGTGCTCTACCTCCTCTTCGCTCCTTTTCCCTGGAGCATGAGCGGCCTTCGCCAGATGCTGACCCTTCCCGACATCCTCATGTGGTACGCGCTCGTGCCCTTTCTGATACGGGGCGTCGTCTCGGCGCTTCAAAAGCTGCGGAGGACGATGCCGGTGCTCGTCTTTACCACTTCGCTTACCCTCGCCTATGGAGCTTTCCTGGGCAACGCGGGCACCGCCTATCGGCAGCGAACGCAGGTCATGATGTTCTACTTTCTCTTCATCGCCGACGGGATCCACAGCCGCCGCAAGACCCCGGTCGTGGACTCGGCCGCGCCATGACGCCTGCGGTCGAGCTCATCAATCCCTACAGCGGAAATCCGCTTCGCTGGAGCAAGGACGCTCTCGTCGACGAGGCGGGGCGCCGGTTCTCGCGGCGGGAGGGCGTGTTTCGTTTCGTCGAGAGCGACGGCTACGTCGCGAGTTTCGGCCTCCAGTGGAATCGCTATCAGAAGACGCAGATCGATCGTTCGCGTCATGGTTACCGACAGAGCTGTGACCGGTTCTTCGCCGCGACCGGCTGGCGTCCCGACGAGCTCCGCGGGAAGAAAGTTCTGGAGGCGGGCTCGGGGGCGGGACGGTTTACCCAGGTGGTTCTCGATCACACCGAGGCCGAGCTGTACAGCGTCGACCTGTCGAGCGCCGTCGATGCCAACTGGCGCAACAACGGACACCACGATCGGCTGCAGCTCTTTCAAGCGAGCATCTACGAGCTCCCTTTCGCGACGCGTCAGTTCGACAAGGTCTTCTGCTTCGGTGTGCTCCAGCACACCCCCGATCCACGACGTACCGTGGAATGCCTGTCTCGGATGGTCAAGCCCGGGGGGGAGCTGGTCGTCGATTTCTACGCGATCCTGCGCTGGCACACCAGGCTCCAGGTCAAGTACCTGCTGCGTCCTCTCACCAAACGCATGGATCCCCAGCGCCTCCTCGCTCTCATCGAAGCCAATACCGATCGGCTCATCGCCGCCCATCGGTTCGCCAAACGGCTGGGAATCGGCCGGCTGGCTAAGCGGTTCATTCCCGTTTGCGATATCGAGGACACTCTCCCTCACGATCTGGACGACGCCTCTCTGCGCGAGTGGGTCGCTCTCGACACCTTCGATATGTTCTCGCCCTGGTACGATCAGCCCCAGCGCATCGACACCGTGAGGGCGTGGTTCGAAGAATCGGGCCTGAGCGCGGTCTGGGGCGGGGTCGTCCCCTATGGAAAGAGGAACCGGGCTCCCGTCGTTCGGGGAACCTTTCCCGATTCTCGAAGCGACGGTCGAGGGGAAACATGACGGGTGTCCTCGACGGCTACACCCGGAGGCTCACGGAGATCTTTCACCGGGCTCCGAACAAACACGAAGCGCATTTCCGCAGCCGCGAGGTCCTGAAGGAGATGGCCGCGAGCGGCTCGGCCCTGACCGCGATTCTCGAACGTCATCTCGACCGACCCGAGAATCTGAACACCAGGCACTATCCGGTGATCGGGGTCGACGTGGAGCTGAACGCCGACTACGGCCTCGTGGCCAATTGTTGGATTCCGCTCCCCGGCCGGCGAACGGACGTCACCACCAAGGCGATTCATCATCACGGGGAGATGCTCTTGACGACGGTGACCGCGTTCGGGCCGGGCTACGAGCATTTGACCTTCAGCCGTCCCGAGCTGGTCAATCCCGACGGTGAGCTCTTTACCATGCGGGCGCTCGCTCGCGAGACGCATTCGCAGGGCCATGCCGCCTTCGTCGACGCCTACATCGCTCACGTACCGCTCTATCCGCCGGCTCTCACCATCACCCTCGCCCTCTGGAGTCACCGGCATCGAACGAGCTGGAGAGACCGACTGAAGCGGCTCCCGTTGTGGAAGGGAAACGAGGAGTCGCTTCGGCGGATCCTGGCGGGTTGCGGTCTTTCCCGGGCCCTCGATCTGAAAGTCGTGGAGTACTTCGACTTCTATCCCGCGGGGAACTGGTTTCGCGGAATGCGCGAACGGAGCGAGTTCGAGCGCGGTCCGAACGCCGACTACCTCGTGAGCCTGTTTCACGTGCTCCAAAAGACGGGTAACCAGGAGCTGGCGGCCAGGATCGAGTCTCGATTGGGCTCCGCTCGGATCGACAATCGGGATACGGTGGAGCACCTGTTGTGCTCGCTCGAGGAAGGCTGGGAGATCGAGGCTCGACTCTCCGAAGGACACTTCGACCAGCCTTTCGCGAACTTCACCCACAACGATATCGAGCGAGCCCTGAATTCCGTTGGATCCGGACCTCGAGCGCCCGCGGTTCCTTAGAGAGAGCGAACCGACGTGGCCGCCCATTCCTCCCTGCGCCGGGCGTTGAAACGCGCGCTTCACCCGCTGCTCGACGAGCGCGCTTATCGGCTGATGCAGGCTCTCGCCAAGGCGTGGGATATTCGGAGCGGGGGCTGGACGGAGCCCGAATTGGACCTGCTGGACCTGGGCGTGCGGAAAGGAGATACCGTTCTCGACATCGGGGCGAACTATGGCTTGTACTCCTACCATTTCTCGCGGGCGGTGGGGGCCTCGGGCCGGGTGATCGCCTTCGAGCCCGTGCCGGGGACGAGCGCCACGCTGGAGATCGTCGCCAGACTCCTCTCCCTGGGAAACGTCGATATCGTCACGAAGGGCTGCGGGGAGACGACCTCGAGGATGGTCTTCGAAGTTCCGCTGCAGTCTTCGGGTGCGGTGGCGGCAGGCCAGGCCTACATCGGGCTCCGAAACGACGACCATCCGGGCAAGGACGGGCAGGTTCGATGGTCGGGCACCGAGCCGGTCTGGTGCGACGTCGTCCGGCTCGACGAGTTCCTCCCTCCACTCGTGGATCTGTCCTTCGTCAAATGCGATATCGAAGGCGCCGAGCTCTTCGCCTTCCGCGGCGGCGACGAGATCATCTCCACGCACTTGCCTTCGGTCGTCTGCGAGATCAATCCCTGGTTCCTCGACGGCTTCGGGGTCGGGCTCGAGGAGCTGACGGGGTTCTTTTTCGACAAGGGATATCGGCTATTCCGCTACCTGGAATTCGAGGGACGAAAAGTGCTCCAGCCGGTGCCCACGGACGCAATCGTCGAGGACAACTACGTCTTCCTTCATCCTCGGCGCATCGACAGGTTCGCCGCTCTTCTCACCGACGACGCGCCCAGGCGAACATGTTCGCCGCCAGGTTCGTGACGTTCCCCATTCGATGAATCTGCGTGGCCACCAGGGCACGGAACCGATCACGCCACTCGTCGCGAGCCGGGACGTGCGGCACCGCCTGGACCTCGAGCGTCTCGATGGTGAACCCATGCTTCGAGAGCAAGCAGGCAAGCGAGCGGGGATTGAATC
Organism: uncultured Acidobacteriota bacterium; assembly: GCA_963815675.1. Taxonomy (GTDB): domain Bacteria; phylum Acidobacteriota; class Vicinamibacteria; order Marinacidobacterales; family SMYC01; genus CAWFHP01. The sequence continues at coordinate 893,728 of CAWFHP010000004.1, forward strand.
CGAAGACGTGGTAGGGCGGCCAGCTGGGCTGCAGGTTGTAGACCGCCGGGCTCCCTTTGAGCCGATTCCAGACGTTGCCCACGAGGGTGAGGAGATTGGGCTCGCGGGGAACGTCGATATAGACGATGCTCCCGGGCCTCGTGACCCGATGGACGCAGGCGATGACCGAATCGGGATCGTGCACGTGCTCGAGTACGCCGCTCAGGGTAACGGCATCGAAGCTGCGATCGCTCACGCTCGCGTACTCCTCGATCGTCTGACAGCGGATCTCGACCGAGAGACGCTCGCGTCCCTGGGACACCATGGCTTCGCTCGTCTCGAGACCCACCGCTCGAGCTCCCTCGCGCGCAGCGGCCACGAGAAACTCGCCGCGACCGCTTCCCACGTCGAGCACCGAGAAGTCGCGCCTTCCCAGGCGAGCCGCGAGCTCGAGCACCAGATCGCGGTGAGCGGCGATTCTCCGTTGGTGGTCGGACTCGCCGAAGTACTCGTCGGGGTTTCCGTACAGTCTCTGCGGGTCGAGTGGAACGGGAAAGGGGTCGGGAAGAATCAGACCGCACTGATGACAGCGGACGATGCGCGACTCGATCCCCTGCCGATAGCGGTGATGGGCTCCGCCCCGGAGCCCGAGAACTTTCTTCGCGGCAACGCCGCAAATGGGGCAAGGACGGTGCCGGAGGGCAAAGCGATTTCCCGAATCATCGGAGGCGACGTCCTCGGGCGCCGGTGCCATAGCGTTCCCGGTCTCGGGGCTCATACCGGCTCGCGCGACCATGCTTCCTCGGGCCGGGAGGGTGAACCTTCGGGGCCGCGCACCTGCCGGAGTATCTCCAACACCCGCCCGGCCCACAGCGCCCCGGAATAGCTCTCCTCGATCCGCGCCCGCGCCCGGCGTCCCATTTCGCGGCGGAGATCGGAGTCGTCGATCAGGCGCACTAGTTTTTCCAGCCAGTCGTCCGCGGTCTCCGCGAGGAAGCCGTTCACCCCGTCCTCCACCAGATCGCGATTCACCCCCACGGGAGACACCACCGAGGGAAGGCCCACGCCCATGTATTGCCTGACCTTGAGATGGGACCGGAGCCGGGTCCAGGGGTCGTCGGGGAGGGGCATGATGCCGATGTCGAATCCGTGCAGGTCTTCCACTTCCGACGCTCGCGACCAGCGACGGGCGGTGACGTCGACCCCGTCGATCTCGAGACCCTCGGTACCGATTACCTCGAGACGGTATCTTCGGATCGCGGCGAGCGCTTTCAAGATCGGTGCGAGCCGTTGGAGATGCGGGATGGTGGAGTGGCTGCCGCTCCAGCCGACGACGGGGGGCTCGCCAGCGGGTCTCGTCGAGCTCTTTACGGAGTATTCGGCGGTGTCGATGGTGATGGGAACCACGGTGACCCGGGGGTTGTAGCGCCGCGCGTAGTCCGCGAGGTCCTCGTTTCCCGCGAGCACGTGATCGGCGAGGCGGCAGATGGACGCCGTCTTCCCGAAGCACTTCAGGCGCGCGAGATGATGGTTCATCGGGCTCTTGTACGGGAGATATATGGGATCGCAGAAATCGTAGACTACAGGAACGCCGAGCCAGCGGATCACGCGCTCGAGAACGGCGGGTCCGACCCGCGCCGCCTCTTCGAACAGGAACACGAGGTCGTACGACCTCACCTGGCCGACGAGCGAAATCCGGCGACCGATCGCCCTCATCATCGCTCTCGTCTTTTTCGCGTAGTTGTGGGGAGTGTAGATGAGCTCGTGCAGAGTTTCGTCTTCGAACCCCGCGTACGTGCAGGACACACCCGCGGCCTCCAGGTAGGGGATCCATTGCTCGATGCGAAACCGCGAACCGGGAGAGGTGTCGCGCAAGCTGGGCGCTATCACGAGAAGCCTCATCATCGTCCCCGGATTCCCACCGCGCACCAGTAGGGAGGCGCCCGGGAGAAGCGCACGTCGACCAGGCCAGCTTCTGCCATCATCTCGGAGATCTCGTCCGCCCGGAAACGGCGCTCCACCGGCGTCCCGAAGCGATCCCGCGAGTCGGTACGCATGCTGTAGAAGCTCCGCTCTCGATATATCGAAAGGGGAAGGCCGGAAACGTCCGCGCCGAGCCGTTCGAGCAGACGCGATCCGCGAGCGAGCGGCCAGTAGACGAGAGCGGCCACGGCGTCGCAGGCGAGGTCTCTCCGCCCGGGAGAGAGTCCGGAGATCGCGCGCCTCATCCCATCCGATGCGCGCCAGAGCGCTCGAAACCAGAGGGGACGGTGGTCGAACGCGTAGTAGAGGTAAACGAGAAAGGGGGCCCCCGGCTTCAGGACCCGCGCGCAGGCGCGGAGGGCGGCGGCGGTGTCAGGAAGATGATGCAGCACGCCGAGAGAAAAAGCGAAGTCGAGCGAAGCCTCTTCGAACGGAAGCTCGTCGATGGTCGCGTCGTGGAAGACGACGTTCGAGACCCCCTCGAGGTTTTTGCGGGCAACGGCGAGCGCGTCCGGGTTGGCGTCGACGCAATGGAGCTCGGCCACGCGATTCGCCACCAGCCGCGCCCATCGTCCCGTACCGCAGCCGATGTCGGCTCCGCGCGGATGCGGCGGAAGGGCTTCCCACGGGAAGATATCGAAGTATTCCCGGAACATGCGCAGGCGCTCTTCTTCGGGCAACGCCGGGCCTGATTGATCGAAGCGCGACCACTCCTCTCCGAACGAGCGGACCGTCGCCTCGTCGAGGTTCTTCGCCGCGTTCATCGCGAACCCTGGTCGGGAAAGCCGTCGGGCGCGGGCTTTCGGTCCGGTCCGTCTCCGGCGAGGCGTCGGAAGGAAACGGCATCGTCGCCGAGATACGGGCCGATGATTCCGAGAGCTTCGTCGGGAGACAGACCGGGCTCGAGCTTGCGGCCGATCTCGAGCTGAGTCAGCGCGTCGTCGACGCGGCCGCGCGAAACGAGGAACAGAGCGTAGTTCGCCCGGAGGTTCGCCCAGTGGGGCTCCCGATCGAGCGCGAGGGAGAACAGACGATTGGCCACGGGGTCGTTGTCGAGCGCCGCCTCCGTCCAGGCGAGCTCGAACCAGAAGCGCCCTCGGGCGGGTGCTCGCTCGAGCGATTCCCGGAACGCCGCGCGAGCCTGTTGGAGTCGGAGCTCCCGGTAGCGCACGGCATCGCGCGAACGATAGGCCTCTTCGTTGTATAGACGGCCGAGAAGAAACCAGGACCGGGGATTTCCCGGCACGAGATCGCGTGACCGCACGAGATCCTGTATGAGATCGGTGAACTGCTCGGGCTCGGTGAGAAGCGGATTCACCCGTTGGTTCAGCCGCTCGCTCGCTCCCACCCGCAGCAGGTAGACGGCGAGCGCCGCCGCAAGGGCGAGAGAAAGCGCCGCCGTCGCCATGCGCCAGAGGGGAGAGAGCGCGAGACTTCGCTCGGGCCCGCGGGGGGCCGCCATCCCCAGGAGGACCGCGAAGAGGAGCGCGTTCGAGGGAATCCGGAAGTTGAAGTCGACGAGTCCGTGCACGATGAGAGCGACCGCCGCGGCGAATGCCCCGTTGCCCGAGCCCCGGATCGTCTCCGACTTCTCCGTGCTCAGCCTTCGATGAGCGGCGCCGAGGACCGAGTAGAGAAACATGGCGGCGACGGCGATCCCGGCGAGGCCGGTCTCGACTAGAAGCTGGATCCAGTCGCTCTCGGCGTACTCGGCCCGGGTCTCGTCGGGACCGCTTCGATACGGGGGGATGGCGGCAGCGTACGTGCCGAGCCCAGTGCCGGTGATGGGCGAGTGGCGAAACAGTCCGAACGAGTCCGACCAGAGCTGGAAGCGGTAGCGCACCGAATCGTCGCTTCCCGGATGCTCGAGCGTGGCGAGGCGCTGATACAGCGTCGAAGGCGCGAACAGGATGAGGAAGGAAACGACCGCGAGACCGCCTCCGACGAGGAGGAACCCCCGGGCCGACGTTTCGTCGCGGCGGGAGCGCCACGCGAGGGTCGCGACGCCGCAAGCGAGTGCTAGAAGGCCCCCTCTCGAGTGAGACAGGAGGTGGCCGATTCCCATGAGCGCCGCCGACCCACCGAGGAGAAGCGCGAGCGAGCCCTCGTGTTTCCATCGGCCCATCGCCGCGCCCAGGGTGACGAGCAGGCAGGCTTCGACGTATCCGGCGAAATGGTTGTGGTTGACGAAGGGCCCGAACGGCGTCGCGGACTCGACCTCGAATCTACCGTACAAGACGGTTCCGAAGCGTGCTTTCTGATAGACGGCGAACAGCGAGAGGGCGACGCCGACAGCGGCGAGTGAATAAACGACGAGCCCCTGCGAGCGCCGGGAGAACAACCGATTGGAGAGAGCGAAGGCGCAGGCGAGAGCGAGCAGGAGAACGAGCGTTCTCACCGTCTGGAACGGCTCGACGGAGAGCGCGTGCCAGCCCGTCAGGCCGAGCTCGGTCCGCAGGGGAGCGTAGGCCTGTCCCACGGCGGGTGCCGCGAGGGCGACGAGCGAGGGAGGCATCGGGAGCGATTGAAGCAGGACGAGAAAGAGCCCGCCGCCGATCCAGATCAGCCCCGGTGGAGAGGTGAGCTTTTTCGAACGCGCGAGCCCCAGGGCGGCGTGCGAAACGTAGAGGACGATGAGAAAGGCCGCGAGCGCCGACGCGGCGAGAGGAATCACCGACCCGAACGGCCAGGGCGCCACGACGAGCGCGGCGAGCAGGAGATATCCCGCGACGAGATTCGATGAGTTCCGCCTGGCGGCGGGTCCTGGAGTGGCCATGAGGTCGGTTCGAGAGATGCCGATCGCTCCCGAACGAAACGGAAGTCGATTCGACTCTCCCCTGATCGACTGTATCGACTGGTTTTTTTGTGTGATTCGATGGTACCACAGCCTCGACGGCGCTGCCTCGTCGCGAGCCGTGGCCCTGGGGTAGAAATCACCTCAGTTCTGGGGGAGAAAAAAAAGCCCTTTTGACGGCTTTCCCCCACGAGCGAAACGCGCCGCCGAACGAGCTCGGAGAGAAGTCTGGAGCTTCCTGCGCGCGATCCCTTGTCGTTTCAGCCCCTTGTGCGTTCGACTCGCGCCGGCTCGTAGTTGGCAAAGCGTTTGCTATATGAATCAGCGTGTAGAGACAGCAAAACGAGCTGCTCCCGTAAGCACTTTGAGTTGCCGCCAGCCTCGGCGGAACGCCTTTCCGGTTACGCGGTAAGCGCGGTTCGCGCCAGGCGGCACGGTGCGAGGCGGGGTCGGAGTGGGTGTGAAGGTCGATTCCGGTAACGGTCCCGGGCTTCGGTTTGTCACATCCAGGTTGGGGGCTCCGACCCCGCCCGCCTCTTTGCTAGTGCTCGGCTCGCACTATCCCTTCGATTTTTTCCAGAGGTCCACGCAACCCTTGTAGTTCTTCGCGATCTCCTCGATGGCGGACTTCTCGTCCTGGTCCTTTTTGAGATAGCGCTTCAGGGGTTCGCTGAAGTTGGTGCGGCCAACGGCGAAGCCGATGAAGCCTTTCACAGGCGCCGCCACTTTCAGCCACTCGTGAACTTTCTCCATGTTCGATCCGCGTCCTAGGAGGATCGAGCCGACTTTGCTCCGGGCGTCGGTCGAGCGAACCTGTTTCGACACCGCTTCCGCGTCGGCGCGCCGATCCAGTCCCTCGATCTTCCATATGTCGGGCTCCACACCGAAGTCCTGGATCTGCCGGATCGCTTCGGTCATGTGTCCCGGCCGAACTTCGGAGTCGTAACGGTCGCCCGCCTTCTTGTCCGCTTCGGTCACCGCGGGGACGAGCAGCTCGAACATCAGATAGTGGTCGTTGCTCGCGTGGATGTAGTCGGAGAGGAGCTTCAATCGGGTGAGCTGCTCCCGATTGGCCACGGCGTCGTCCTCGGGATGGTGGCGGACGAGACACTTGACGATATCGGGAGCGATGAATCTCAGCTGATCCTCCCAGCGCGATCCGTACTCGAAGTCGAAGACGTTCTGCCCGCTCTTCTCGACGCAGACCGCGGCGGGTATGCCCCGGGTCTTGGCGTCGGCGATGATGTGGCTTCCGAACTGCGCGTCCACCAGGATGCCGACCTCGTTCTTGGGCACCCCCATCTGGATGGCTCGCAGAAGTCCCCGGTAAATCAAAGTCTTCGCCGCGGAGACCGGAACGTGCTGTTCGACATCGGGCTCGATCTTCGGCGCTCCCTTGAACTCGAAGAAGGTCTTGGTGAAGCTTCCCCGATGGTCGAAGGGCTGAACGAACAAAGGCCGGTCATAGCCGATGGATTTCATTGAAACGAATCCTCCATGAGCTCGAGATTTCTCCCGAGAAAGCTGACCCCGTGCGGCCGGAGTAGTTTACGTCCGGCGCCATCCTCGTGGCAATCCCGAGCGAGAGAGCCACGTCGGCCCGGAACTCTTTCCCGCAGGTTTTCGTCTAATTCTTTCGTCAGCGGCGTTCGGCCTCTCTCGTGAGGGAAACAAGGGAGAAGGCTGATGAATTCCTGCCCATGAAGCGACTCTCCGGCGAGGTGCCTGGGCCTCCCGGAGAGTCGCTCCTTCCTTCCTCCCTCGCCGGGTCTTCGGTTTTTGCTACGATTGACCCAATGCATCTTCGCCAAACGCTTTTTGCGACCGTCGTCTTCGTTGCTTGTTCGACGGCGCGCTCGTACCCCTCCTCCGCGGAGGAAGATCTCCAATCCCGTGTCCTCGGAGCCCGGGACCGAGTGTCTCCCGCCCTCGTGAACGTACAGCCGATTACCGACGTCTACTCTTCGGGCGAACGCCGCAGCTCGACCGGTGTCGGCAGCGGATTCATCTTCGACGAGGCGGGACACGTCATCACCAACTATCACGTTGCCGGGAGAGCCAAGCGACTCATCATCACTCTCAGCAACCGCGAGCGCGTATCGGGAATTCTCGTGGGAGAGGACCCTCTGACCGACATCGCGGTCTTGAAGCTCGAATCTCCCCCCGGGCAAGTCGATGCCGGCGCCCGTCGCGCTGGGCGACTCGGATTCGCTCGCGGTGGGCGAGTACGTCATGGCACTCGGAAGCCCGCTCGCCCTCCAGCGCTCGCTCTCCTTCGGCGTGGTGAGCAGCAAGGACCGCTTCCTCTCCGACGATATGAAGCTGCCGACCGGAGAGAAGACCGGCTCGTTCAATACCTGGATCCAGACCGACGCGGCCATCAACCCCGGCAACAGCGGAGGACCTCTGGTGAACCTGAAAGGGGAAGTGGTCGGGGTGAACGCCCGGGGGGCGTTCGGGGCGTCGAGCATCGGATTCGCCATTCCCATCAACATCGTCAAGGAAGTCGCCAGAGAGCTCATCGAGAACGGAAAGATCTCGCGAAGCTGGCTCGGGCTCACCTTTCAGCCGCTCGAAGAGCTGGCACAGTATTTCGAGGCAGAGCCCTCTCCCGGTGCGGTCATCCGTAGCGTCGAGCCGGGCTCGCCCGCGGAGAAAGCGGGCATCCGGGCCGGGGACGTGCTCCTCTCTTATCGCGGCGAACAGGTCTCGGCACAGTTCACCGAGGAGCTTCCCGCGATCTACAAGAAGATCGCCGATACCCCCATCGGCGAGGACGTGAATCTACTCATCGCCCGGGGAACGGAAGAGCTCTCCGTCTCGACCACCACCGTGGAGCAGGGGGAAACGCGCTCCGACGAGATGGACTGTGAGAGCTGGGGCTTCACCGCGAGCGGAATCACCCGCGAGATGGCGCTCGAGTACAGCCTCCCCGACACTCGCGGCGTTTTCGTCGCGGGGGTGAAGCCGAACGGTGCGGCGTTCCGTGCGAAGTTGTTCCCCGGAGATCGCGTCGTCGCCGTCGACGCCCAGCCCATTTCGGGCATCGAAGACCTTCGGACGAGCTACCGCTCGCGTGACGACGCGCGGGCCGACAAGGTGCTCCTGACGGTGATGCGCCGTCACTCGCGACGTTGGATTCTGATCGAGGCGGTCTATGAGAACTGAGCTGGTTGTGGCGCTAATGCTGCTCTTGCCCCGTCCCGGGGCGACGTCCTCGGAGGTCGCCGCCGATGACGCGACGGGGCGGAGGCTCGCCGCGGTGGAGAAGCGGTATCACGAAAGCCTGGTGCAGGTGCATTACCGTCAGCGAGTGCGCCGTTCGACGGCGGAGCCTCCCGAAGAAGAAGAGCTCACCACGACCGGGGTCTTCGTTTCGCCTCAGGGTATCGTGCTGGTGAGCGCGGTCATCTTCGAGCCCTTCAATCAAGTACCTCAAGGAGTCGGCATCCGCTTTCCCGCGTCGGTCTCGAGGGCCGACGCCGAGATCGCCGATGCTCGCGTCGAGACGGTCGATGGACAGGAGTACGCGGCCACGCTTCTCGGGCGAGATACCAAGGCGGAGGTCGCTTTTTTCAAGGTGGAAGGCGAGGGAACGACGTTCGCGCCGGTCGTCTTCGGTGGGGGCCCCAGAGTTTCCGTAGGTGAACAAGTCGCCGTGGTGAGCCTTCTTCCCGAGCCTTTGGGACCGGCGATCTCGGTGGAGCTCTCGAGGATAGAGGCGGTAACGTCGAAGCCGCGGGACGGGTTCCTCGTCGCGACCGGCGCGGCCAATCCCGTCGGCTCCCTCGTCGTTTCCCTGGATGGAGACGTTCTCGGCTATGTCGATGCCCTGACGGTCTCGGTTCCCGATACTTCTTCCCGCAATCCCCTCGCGTTTCTCTCGGTGATGCGGAACCTCAGCCGGGGAATCGGGCGCGGGTTTGCCCGGCCGGCGAGCGAGCTCGCGGACGCGAACGTCGGTACTTCCGCGGCCGGCCCCCTCCGCCGCGGCTGGCTCGGGGTCGAGATGCAGGCGGTCTCGAAGGATCTCGCGGCCTACATGAAGCTCCCCGTTCGCTCCGGTATTCTCCTCGGCTACGTGTACCACGACTCTCCCGCCGAGAAGGCAGGACTGAAGGTGGGCGACGTTCTCGTTTCTCTCGACGGCGAGCCCATCGGAGTCCAGCGAGACGAGGACATCGGCTCCTTCGCGGAGAAGATCCTGCGAGCCGGCTCCGAGGCCGAGCTGTCCCTGGAGTATGTGAGAAACGGCGAGAGGCACGAGACCGAGGCCAAGCTCGCTCCCGCGCCGCGGTCGGTACGAGAAGCGCTCACCATGAAGGTCGAGGAGCTCGATCTCACCGTGCGGGAGCTGACCTACGATTACGTCGCCACCCGTTTTCTCGAGCCCGACCAGCGAGGCGTCGTGGTGGTCGCGCCTCCCGTGGGAGTGAGCAGCAACCAGAATCGGATCTTTCCCGGCGACCTCCTCGTGCGGGTGGGCGACGAGCCCGTCCAGGACCTCGATAAGTTCCGCGATCTCATCGCGCGGATTCGTACCGCGAAGCCCGCCGAGGTGGTGCTCTTCGTCGAGCGCGGCCGGGAGAGCTTCTTTTTCGCCGTCAAGCCCGATTGGAATTGACAACGGTCTTGCGCGGGCGAAAGCGCTCGCTTTGACCGGAAATCCGGTTCGGGCTAGTGTCTTCTCGTGGAACCGGACCGCATCGTCGTCCGCGGGGCGCGCCAGCACAACCTCAAGAACGTCACCGTCGAGATTCCGAAAAAGAAGCTCGTCGTCTTCAGCGGCGTCTCCGGCTCGGGCAAGTCTTCCCTCGCCTTCGATACGCTCTACGCCGAAGGGCAGCGCCGCTACGTGGAGTCGCTCTCGAGCTACGCCCGCCAGTTTCTGGGACAGATGGACAAGCCTCTCTACGACACCATCCGGGGGCTGTCCCCGACCATCTCCGTAGACCAGAAATCCTCGTCCCACAACCCGCGCTCGACCGTCGGAACCATCACCGAGATCTACGATTACCTCCGGGTGCTCTTCGCCCGCGTCGGAGAGCTCCATTGCCACCGTTGCGGCCGGCCGGTGGCGAAACAGACTCCCCAGCAGATCGTGGAGGAGATCGAGAAGCTCGCCGAAGCAACGCGGTACCAGATCCTCTCGCCCCAGGTGCGAGAGAGGAAGGGCGAGCACAAGGGTCTGTTCGAGAAAGCGAGGCGGGCAGGGTTCTCCCGCATCCGGGTGGACGGTGAAGTCCGCTCGCTCGAGGAAGAGATCTCACTCGACAAAAAGAAGAAACACGACGTCGAGCTCGTCATCGACCGCCTGGTGGCGCGTCGCGGCCTGTCGGAGAACGCCCGCTCCCGACTGACCGATTCGGTGGAGACGGCGCTGCGCGAGGGCGGGGGGGTTCTCATCGTCCAGACCGACGGAGCTCCCGACCAGCTCTTCTCCGAGCATCAGGCCTGCCATCACTGCCGGGTCTCGTTTCCCGAGCTCTCTCCCCAGCTCTTTTCGTTCAACTCTCCTCAGGGGATGTGCGCCGAGTGCCATGGACTCGGAACCCGGGCGGAGATGGACGAAGAGCTCATGATTCCCGACCCTTCCCTCAGCATCAATCGCGGGGCGGTGAAGCCCTGGGGCGTCATCGAGGACAAGGGAGGATGGCGGGCGGCGGTGGTGCGATCGATGGCGCGGCACTTCGAGATCGATCTCGATACGCCGTGGCAGAAGCTCACCTCCACCCAGAAGCGCGTCATCCTCTACGGCACCGAGAAGGAGCGAATCACCGTCCGAAAGGGACGGCGCTCCTTCAAGACCCGGTTCGAAGGGCTCGTCCCCATCCTCATGCGCCGGCTCAAGGAGACGGAGTCCGAATCGGTGCGGAAGTACTACAGCGAGTTCATGTCCACGAAGCCCTGCTCTGCCTGCGTGGGAGTGCGGCTCCGGCCGGAGGCGCTCGCGGTCAAGGTGGGGGGAAAGTCGATCGCCGAGCTCTCGCGGCTTTCGATCGACGAAGCGTACCTCTTTGCCACCACCGTGGCGCTGGAGGGAACGAATGCGCTCATCGGCTCCGAGCTGCTCAAGGAGATCGTGAACCGGCTGCGTTTTCTGAAAGACGTCGGTCTGTCCTATCTGTCTCTCGACCGGCTCGCGCCCTCGCTCTCGGGCGGAGAGTCGCAGCGAATCCGTCTCGCGAGCCAGATCGGCTCCGAGCTCACCGGGGTGATCTATATCCTCGACGAGCCTTCCATCGGCCTTCACCCCCGGGACAACGGGCGTCTTCTCGCCGCCCTCCGGCATCTGCGCGACATGGGAAACACCGTGGTGGTGGTGGAGCACGACCGGGAAACGATCGAGGCCGCGGATCACGTCGTCGATTTCGGTCCCGGCGCCGGAGTGCACGGGGGCGAGATCGTGGGGATGGGAACGGCGCGCGACCTCACGCGCATCTCCGAATCCCTGACCGGGAAGTATCTTTCCGGTGAGCTCGTAATCCCCATCGAGCGCGAACGGCGGACGCAACCGGGGCAGTGCCTCGAGATCGTGGGTGCTCGGGAGAACAACCTGAAGGCCATCGACGTGAAGATCCCGTTGGGGCTCCTCGTGGGGGTGAGCGGCGTCTCGGGTGCGGGCAAGAGCAGTCTCGTGAACGAGATCCTCTATCCCGCCCTGTCGAGGGCGCTCAATCGGTCTGAAGCCCAGCCGGGGGCTCACGATGCCGTCAAAGGAATCGAGCATATCGACAAGGTGATCGACATCGATCAGTCTCCCATCGGCCGGACGCCGCGCTCCAATCCCGCCACCTATACCAAAGCCTTCGACGAGATCCGGGGCTTCTTTGCCAACCTCCCCGAGGCCCGGGCGCGAGGCTACGCGCCGGGACGATTCTCGTTCAACGTCAAGGGAGGGCGTTGCGAACGGTGTGAGGGTGACGGTGTCATCAAGGTGGAGATGCATTTCCTCGCCGACGTCTACGTCCCCTGCCAGGAGTGCAACGGCCGGAGGTTCAACGAAGCGACGCTGGAAGTGAAGTACAAGGGTCTCTCCATCGCCGACGTTCTCGATCTGACCGTCGCCGAGGCGAGCGATCTCTTCAAGAACCACCCTGGGATTCGGCGCATTCTGGAGACGCTCATGGAGGTCGGGCTAGGCTACATTCGCCTGGGGCAGAGCTCGCCGACGCTTTCGGGAGGCGAAGCGCAGCGGGTGAAGCTCTCGAGAGAGCTCGCCAAACGGTCGACCGGCCGCACGTTCTATATTCTCGATGAGCCCACGACCGGACTCCACTTCCACGACGTCGCTCGTCTGATCCAGGTTCTCCAGACGCTCGTCGACGCGGGGAACACCGTTCTCGTCATCGAGCACAATCTCGACGTGTTGAAGACCGTCGACTACCTCGTCGATCTGGGACCCGAAGGTGGAGAAGGGGGCGGCCGCGTGGTGGCGACCGGCTCTCCCGAAGAGGTAGCGCGAAACACCTCCTCTCACACGGGTCGCGCCCTTCGCGCCATTCTGGACGGCTCCTCCGCCCTGTCGATCCGCCGGGCCAAGACTTCCTGACGGGGCACGACGGCCGATGAGGTCGCGAATCGCCCTCCTCGGGGTTGTTCTCCTCCTCGCCCGCTTCGCCCCCGCCGCCGAGGAGGCCCTCGACCGCGAGGCACTCCTCGCTCTCGGGCGAGGCGACGATTCCTGGCAAGTGCCCGTTCTCGAAGGCGCTTTCAATCGAAGGCTCGACCAGCTCCGTCATTTTCCTGCCCCTCTCTTCCCGCCTGATCTCGAAGAGGAGCTCGTCGCCGCGCTTCTCTCGCTCGACCGGCTCGACCCGAGCTCCGCCGCCGCGCGGGCGAAGGCGCTCCTCGCCGTCGCGTCTTGCAACTGTCCATCGAGCTTTCGCGCGCGCGCTGTCCTCGCGGAAGCGGGCGACCTCGCGATCTACCGGCAGGCGCTCGCGTCGTTCTTCGACAACAGCGAGAGATGGAGTGACGTTCTCGCGCGGTCGGAGGACTCGCGCCTCGTGGACTTCCACGCCGCGGAGCCACCAGACGGGTCGGAGACCGAAGCCGGCTCCGAACGGCGCTTCCGCACCGAGCTCGAGCGCAACCTTTCCCGGGCCGTGGGCCGCGAGGCGATCCGCGCACTGCTGCTCTGGGCGTCGACCGCCTCCGACCCGAGCTCGCCGCGACGGGTCCTCGAAGCGCTACCCCCGGGAGTGGCCTACGAATCGCGGGTCGGAGCGTGGCTCCGGCTCCGTGGTCACGAGCCCGCGGACGAGCCGTCCTCTTCCTCGGCTCCTCGTTTCGACGGAACGGAGACGCCCCTCCGGATCCAGCGAATCGTGCTGTCGCTTCCGCCCCGCGAGCGCTACCGGGCGACGCGCTGGCTCGTCGAACGGGATCACCCTGCTCTCGCCGGCCTTCCGATGAGCGGCGAGGATATCAATCGTCTCTATCCCTACCTCGTGCGGTCGCGGCGTCAATCGATCCGGGAGCGAGCGCGACGCGCGCGACGCCGTCGAGGCTACGCGCTCGCGTCTTACCTGTTCTCTCCCGCGCCCGACGAGGAAGAGAAGCGAGAGACGCTCGTCGCGATGCGAGACGCCCGGGCCGACGCCGTCGCCGTCTCCGGGACGAAGGCCTTCGACGTCATGGAGAGACTCCTGGGAAAGGAGGAAGCGGCGAGCTTCCTTCGGGAGGAGAGGAGTGACCCTCCCTTTCTCGACGCGCTCGCGGCCGTGCCTCTCGCCGAGGCGCGCTCGAGGCTCGAGGATATCGGCTCTCCGGAAGCGATCGAGCGCTTGCTGAAGCGTCCCAATCGCGCGCTCTCCTTTCCCGTTCTCGATCGGCTGCGACGCGACGGAGATCCGCCCGCGGCGCGGGCGGCTGCGGTGGCGCTGGTTGCGCTCGGGGCGCCGGGAGCGAGTGCGATTCTTCATTCCGAGCTCGGCGCGAGCGCAGTCTCGGGCCTGGACCCTCGGCTGCTCGCCGCTGCCGTGGACGGACCGACGGACCCGGGTCTCGTCGAGCAAGTCGTCGTTCGCGTCGCTTCCGAGCTGCGAGCCTCACCCGCCGGCTTCGCCGTTCTCTATCGATTCCACCAACGCGACCCGGGATCGTTTCTCACCCTCCTCTCGTCGCGCAATCAGGCTCTCGTGGACCGGGCGTACTTCGCGATGTCGCTTTCGGGAGATCCCCACCGTCTTCCGCTTCTCGTCGACGTCGCCGCCGGGGCGGTCGCGGACGCCTCGGAGGCGAGTCGGGACGCGGCTTTCGCGGGCCTGGCGGAGTCGGATCTCGGGGAGTTTGCGACCCGGCTGCATCGCCTCGCGGGCAATCCCGATCGACGTCTCCGCTTTCGTGCCGCAGCGGCTCTTGTACCCACGACTGCTGAAGGGTGGGCACTGCGGCTCCTTCTCGGAAACCTCGACGTCACCTCGGCGACCGAAAGACGGATCGCCCGGTCCGCGCTCTCGAGGCTTCCCGAGGCCCGGGCGCGTTCTTTGCTGAGGGAGATGGTCGTCGACGGTACCGCGGGAAGCTTCGGTGTCCTCGCGTTTCTGAAGGTATCGGACCCCGCCGAGATACGCGTCGACCGTTCTCTTCAAGAACAGCTGTGGGTCATTCTCGCCGAGGAGGCGACGGCGGGGAATCGTGTCGCGCTTCTCGCCGCCTCCAGGCTCACGCTCGGCGAAGCCATCGCCGTCGTGTGCCGCCGTCTGACTGCGGCGCCGGCGAGCGCGTGGTAAGCTGAAGCGATTCCATGTCGTATCCCTATCGCCGCGAGGTTTCCTACAGCTTCGGCGGACCGCTCACGCCGGGCGTGAAGGCCCTCATCATCGCCAACGGCATCGCCTTTCTGCTGCAGCTCTTCATCAAGCCCTTCGTCACGTGGTTCTGGCTCTCTCCGGGGCTCGTGCTCCCCTGGAATTTCCAGCTGTGGCGCGTCGGCACCTACATGTTTCTCCATGGCGGCGTGTCGCATCTGCTGTTCAACATGCTCGCCCTCTTCATGTTCGGATGCTCGGTCGAGAGGCAGTGGGGAACGACGCTCTTCTACCGTTATTACTTTCTCTGCGGGCTCGGCGCGGCGCTCTTCGCTTTCATTCCCTATGGGCCGTTCTATGACTACCCGATCATCGGCGCCTCGGGCGCCATCTACGGCATCCTCCTCGCCTACGGAGTCTTGTTCCCCCACAATCGAATCTGGGTCCTGATGACGTTCCCGGTGGAAGCCCGGTATCTCGTGATCGTCTGGGGATTCACGGCTTTCGTTTTCTCTCTCGCCGGAGGCGAAGGCGTCGCCCATATCGTTCATCTGGGCGGCTTCGTCACGGGGTTCGCGCTTCTCCGGTGGTTCGGGTATACCCGCAAGCGGGCACGGATCGGCGGCGGACGGACGTTCGATTCGATCCGGGACTTCTACCGGCGCTGGCGGATGAGGCGTCTGCGGCGAAAATTCGAGGCCTACTACGAGAAGCGCTCGGGCGGCGGCAACGACCCGAACATGATTCATTAGCCAGCGCGCGTCGCGCGTCCCTGCTTAACCCCGCCAATTCAGCAGTTTGACAAGATTCTCGGGAGGATGGTAGCGTCCCGGCGACCGACCGCGGCGAGGCGCCCGAAAGTCGAGTCCTCGCCTTTCGTTGGTCAATCAGAAAGGGGGTCCTCGGTGAAAACCTCTAGGGTCTTCCTCGGTGTTTTCCTCCTTCTGGGAGTGGTCGCTCTCGCGCAACAGGACACGAGTGCGCTCCGCCCCGAGGAGGTCGGAAAGGACCAGGTAGGCAAGAAAGTCGCCGTCGAAGGTCGGATCTACTCGGACGCCAAGACGAACGTCGGCATCCATCTGTACTTCAGCGCCGACACGAGCACCGCGTTCCAGGCGATCGTGCCGGCGAACGCCATCTACAAGTTCAAGGTGGACATCGTCAAGAAATACGACAAGCGGAACGTTCGCGTCACGGGTAAGGTGGAAGAGGAGAGCGGGAGGTTCTACATCCGCATCGACGAACCGAGCCAGATCAAAGTCGTCGCGCACAAGCTCGCGACGAGCTGAGGACGCTCTTCAAGAAGTTTCGCCTTTCAGGATCTCCGCCAGCACCGGCAGCGCGGAGGCGTCGGTGAGACCGCAGACGAGGGTCGATACTCCTGCCGCCTTCCATACCTCGATCCGATCGGCGATTCGCGCTTTCGGTCCGCAGAGGGAGACCTGGTCGACGAGCTCGTTCGGCACCGCGGCGATCGCGTCTCTCTTCTTGCCCCCGAGATAGAGGTCCTGAATGTGCGCCGCTTGTTTCTCGTACCCGTAGCGGCAGGCGAGGTCGTTGTAGAAGTTCTTGCCCTTCGCTCCCATGCCTCCGAGATAGAGGGCCAGGCTCGGCTTCAACGCGTCGAAGCAGGCGTCGAGATCGGGGCCGAGCGCGACGCTCACTCCCGCGGCGACGTCGAAGGACGAGCTCCCGCAATCCTCCGACCTCCGGGAAAAACCCGCGTCGAGCGATTCCTGGAACACGTCGGCATGGAACGGGGAGTAGAAGATGGGAAGCCACCCGTCGGCGATCTCCGCCGCGAGGGCGATGTTCTTCGGTCCGATCGCGGCTACATATATCGGAATCGAGCGGCGCAGCGGGGCCATCATCAACTTCAGCGGCTTTCCCAATCCCGTTCCCGAATCGAGAGGAATGGAGTACGTCTCGCCGTGGTACGAGAGCGGCTCATCGCGCGCGAGCACCCGTCGGATGATCTCGATCGTCTCCCGCGTTCGCGACAGCGGTTTGCCGTAAGGTACACCGTGCCAGCCTTCCACCACCTGGGGCCCGGAGACGCCGAGACCCAGCAGCAGCCGTCCACCACTCAGGCGATCGAGGGTGGCCGCGGTCATCGCGGTGAGAGCGGGTGTTCTCGACGGGATTTGGAGGATGGCGGTGCCGAGCCCGATGCGCGTCGTCGACGCACCCACCCATGCGAGAAGACTCACCGCGTCCGAGCCCCAGGCCTCTGCGACCCAAACCGAGTCGTAGCCGAGCCTTTCGGCTTGGATCGCGAGTGGGACGGGGTTGGGATTGGCGGAGGTGAGAAAGCCCAGGTTCAACCCGAGCTTCATCGATGCTTCCTCGAGGCGGCGATGCGCTCTTTCAACGGACGCCGTGGCTTTCCGGATGTCTTGGACTCCTTCGCGGCTTTCGAGCGCGCCGGGGTCACGCCGAGCTTGGGACAGTAGGCGGCGACGACGCAGGTATCGCAACGGGGGTTGCGCGCGGTGCAGACCGCGCGGCCGTGGTGAATCAGGATATGGGCGAGCTGGATCCAATCATCGCGAGAAAACATCTCCATCAGCTCCCGCTCCACCCGCTCGGGGTTGTTGCCGGAGGCGAGCCCCATGCGATGCGAGAGTCGAAAGACGTGGGTGTCGACGACGAACCCCGAGGCGATGCCGAAGCCGGTTCCGAGAACGACGTTCGCCGTCTTCCGCGCGACGCCGGGAAGAGTGAGCATCTGCTCCATCGTTCGAGGAAGTTGGCCTCCGAAGTCTGACTCGATCGTCGCCGCTGCTCCCTGCAGCGATTTGGCTTTGTTGCGGAAAAAACCGGTGGTGCGGACGAGCTCCTCGAGCTCGGTGCGGTCGGCCGCCGCGAGGTCCTTTGCCGTAGGGAACCGCCGGAAGAGAGCCGGGGTCACCTTGTTCACCCGCTCGTCGGTGCACTGCGCCGAGAGGATCGTCGCCACCAGGAGCTGGAGCGGGCTCTCGTGATCGAGAGCACAGCGCGCGTCAGGGTACGCCTTCATCAGAAGGCCCGCGAGCTTCTTGCTTCGCTTCCGGAGCTCCGCCGGGCTTTCGCCGGTCGGAGTTGCCGGCGCCTTCGTTTGCCGCTTCGCTGCCTTCGACGGAGTCAGCTCGAGACCTCGACCAGGATGTCGTTTCCCACCACTTCAACGGGATAGGTGATGATACAGCGGCCCGGATCGTCAATCGCCTCGCCGGTGCGCACGTCGAACTGCCAGGCGTGCCAGGGGCAGGTGACGACCGAGCCTTCGAAGAGACCCTGATCCAGAGGGCCTCCCTGGTGAGCACAGACGGCGCTGGTCGCGTGCAGCGTGCCTTCGACGTCGAAGACGACGATACGCTTGCCCTCGACGGTCGCGGCGAGAAAACCGCCTCTCGCGAGCGCGCTCGTCTCCGCGACCTTCACTTTCGCCGTCATCGTCCGGCCGACATCTTACTACTTGGTCGCGATAACCGCGTAGTCCTGGTCACCGTAGAGAAAGGCATTGAGCTTTTCGAAGTTTTGATTGAGGGTCCGGGCTTCGTCGAAGGAGCCCGCGATCGGCAGGAGCTTCGCCCGTTCCGAGACGGGGCTCTGGTAACGAATCGAGACGTCGCGAAACCCCGCGGCGCGCGCCGCGAAGTCGAGCGTCGCGGGATGAAGGGGCTTCTCGTGGGTCGGATCCCGAAAGAAGGACTCGACGAGGGCGACGAGGCTCCGGGGATTTACCGTCTCCAGCACCAGCCGGCCTTCGGCGCGCAGGACGCGGTGGCAATTTTCGAGAAATCTCCCGAGCTCTCGGGGAGGAAGATGCTCGACGAGCTGAGCGGCAAAGATGCCCCCCATGCTCCCTGCCTCGCGTGCAGCGACATGGGAGACGACGTCTTCGACCTCGGCCGAAAGGCCTTTTTCGCTGCACACGCGCACCATGTCCCGATTTCCATCGACTCCTCGGCCTTCGATGCCCGCCTCGCGGAGGAGATCGAGGAACTCGCCCCGCCCGCAGCCGAGAATCGAGCACCGGCGCTTTCCCTTCGAAGTCGGCTACATAAGCACGGAGCCTCCGACGGATCTCCTCGGCGCTTCCGCGAAAACGCTCTTCGAAAGCGAGATAGTGCGCTTGCTCCAGGCGCTCTCGACGTCCCGCTCCGACGGCTTCCGCCGGCGGTCCCGAAGGGGCGAGGGCCGCGATCTCGGCCCTGGCGAGGGCGACTGCGGTCGAAAGACCTTCGACCCGCTCCTGCGCCTTCGCGATTCCGAGTCGCACCGACTCGAGGCGCTTGTCCATGGCCTCGAGCACGAAATCCGAGCGCCGGTTGCCGAGAGAGGCGTAGAGTCAATCCTTCGCGTCGGCGAGGCAATCGATGCGCTGCGCGAAGCCGACGAGAGCGGACGCGAGCTCCGCCGCGCGCGCGCCCCGGGCATTCTCGCCCTCCGCGATTCGGTTGAGTGACTGGACGACGAGCGAATCGAACTGCCGCTGGTGGGCGAGAGACCGTGACAGGGCTTCGAGCTCGGGCTCCAGGAGCTTTCTCGCCAGGCGGCGGAGGAGACCCTTGATCCCCGACGAGAACCTCGCGCCGTCCTCGGGCTCGAACGCGGCCGCGCGGTTCAGCTCGACGAGAATCTCGGGGATGGCCGGGTCTCGCTGGTAGAGCGGCGGGTTTTCCGAAAGGTGGTCGAGTGATGCGAGCAGCTCGCCATAGAGCTCGTCTTCCTGCTCGAGCTTCCGCTCGAGCTCGACGAGGGTCGCTTCGGTGGGCTCGGGCTCCAAGATTCGCGCCGATAGAAGAGTGACGTTGAAGTCTAGATTCTCGCTCCGCTTCCGACGACCCCCTCGAGGGGTGAGGACGCGCTCGCGTAGCGACGCTTCGGCATCCGGCCCGCTTCGAACGCCAGCCGACCCGATTCGACGGCGAGCTTCATCGCCCTCGCCATCGTGACCGGGTCTTTCGCCTCGGCGACGGCGGTGTTCATCAAGACCCCGTCGGCGCCGAGCTCCATGGCGACGGCGGCGTCGGAAGCCGTTCCCACGCCCGCGTCGATGATCATCGGTATCGAGATCGCCTCCCGAATCAGAACGAGGTTGTTCGGATTCTGGATGCCGAGCCCGGAGCCGATGGGAGCCCCGAGCGGCATGATCGCGGCGGCACCCGCCTGCTCGAGCTTCTTCGCGACGACGACGTCATCGCTGGTATAGGGGAGGACGACGAAGCCGTCGTCGACGAGAATCCGGGTGGCTTCGACGAGCGCTTCCGTGTCGGGAAAGAGCGTTTTCTCGTCTCCGATCACCTCGAGCTTCACCCAGTTGGAGAGCCCGGCCTCGCGCCCCAGGCGAGCGGTGCGCACCGCGTCCTCCGACGTGTAGCAGGCGGCGGTATTCGGAAGGAGCGTGAATCGCTCCCGATCGATGAAGTCGAGCAGCGAAGGCTTCGACCGATCGGTGAGATTGACGCGGCGCACGGCCACCGTGACCATCTCGGTGCCGGAAGCTTCGTGGCAGGACCGCATGAGCGCGAAGCTCGCGTACTTGCCCGTTCCCAGAATGAGACGAGATTGGAATGTTCGGCCGGCTAGCAACATCGAATATGCCTCGGAAAGACCAGGGCCAGCTTACTGCGATCGAGCGTCAGCCGCCACCCACGAAGGTCACCACTTCCACTTCGTCTCCCTCGGTCATCCGGATGGCTCCGAACTCCGCCCGCTTGAGGATACGGCGGTTGATCTCGACCGCGACCCGATTGGGATCGAGACCGAGCTGTTCGAGGAGGTTTCCTACGGAGGTGGTTCCGAAGAGCTCCCGGGGCTCGCCGTTCAGAACGATCTTGACGGGCTCGACAGGTTTAACAGGTTCAACAGGCTGCATCGGTCGACGGGCGATCGCGGCCGTAATCGTGGAGGGCTATTTCTTGCCCCCCTCTTTCTTGTTGGTCGCGAGATAGTTGAGGATGACCTGATCGAGGCTCTGATCGGAGAGGTTGGTATCGTCGCCCAGGATGCCGCCCTTGTTCTTGTGGTACCGCCCGCGCCTTACCTCGTCGATGACGCTCCGGTGCTGTTCCTCCATGAACTTGACGACCGCTTTCTCGTCGTAGCCGTTCTTGAGGAACTTGGAATACGCGGTGCGGCGGGCGCCCAGGATCTCGCCTCCCTTATAAATGAGCGACTCGACCATGGGATTTTCTATGCCCTTGTCCTCGGTCTGGACGTGGTAAACCTCACCCATACAGGGAACGTCCGTGTTGAAACCGGTAATCATGGGCTAGACGAATCGATCGCGCGCCTCAAGGAGAAGTCAAGCCTATGTTAAGTCAACATTGGACTTAAACGGCTACTCATTCATTCTCTAACGCCGGATCGGACATGTCAAGTGGTAGAGTTGACAGGCTTTCGTGCCCCCTTTATAGTCGTCGATTTGCCCATGGACATCGAATGACTTTTTCGGCGTTGCCGGTCCTCACCTGTCTGGTTTGGGCTCCGGCGGCAGGTGCGCTCGCCGTCCTCGCTCTCCCGAAAGACCGCCGGTCCCTCCATCGATCGATCGCGGTAGGCGCCGCCCTCGTGAGCCTCGGACTCGCCGCGCTCGTCTTGCTGGAGCTCGACCCGGCCGGTCCCCGTCGCGAGATCACACCGTGGATTGCCCCGCTCGGACTGTCCTACGAGCTCGCCCTGGACGGATTCGGCTCCGCGATCGCGTTCTGGATCGCTCTTCTCACGCCCATCACGCTCTCGTCCGGAGGTCCGGAATCGCTCGACCGGCAGGGGATGGCTCTTCTCCTCTTCGCGGAGACGGCACTGCTGGGTCTTTCCGCCTCGGGCGACTTCGTTCTCTTTCTCGCCTTCTACGGAAGCGGACTCGTCGCGATGACGCTTCTCCACCGGCGCGCGGGCGCGATGAAAGGCTTCTTCGTCTATCAGACGGCCGGGCTCGGCCTTCAGGCGGGACTTCTCCTCGCGTGCTTTCATCTCGCCTGGGCTCAGACGGGATTCCCTTCCGCCGAGATCGTCCGGCTCTCCTCGCTCGTGATGTACCCCGACCTCCAGAGCGACCTGTTTCTCCTCGGCGCGGTGGCGTTCGCTTTCACCGCGCCACTGTTTCCCCTCGCTTCCTGGCTCAAAGAGTCGGAGGAAGAGCTCCCGGCCCCAGCCCTCACCTTTCTGCTGGGAGGATGGAGCCTCGCGGGAGCGGTGTTGCTCGTCCGCATCGTTCTCCCGTCGTTCCCGGTGGGGGTTTCCGACGCCGGAGGAGTGGTGAGCCTCTACGCCTCTCTCAGCGTGCTCGTCGCGGGGATCGTTCCTTATCGGGGCTCGAGGGCCCGCTCGTGGCTTCCGGCGCTGGTGGGGCTGTCGGCTCTGAGCCTTCTGGGCCTCCTCTCGTCGAGCAACGAAGGAGTGGTCGCGGGCCGGATGGGACTGCTCCAGCTCGGTCTCGGAATGGCGGCGCTCGGCCTCGTGACCGGTAACGCCGAATCGACACAGGATCGTCCTCTCACATGGGGCGGACGGATCGGCGCGCTCGGCGTCGTCCTCGCGGTCGTTCTACTTCCTGCCACAAACGGGCTCCCGGTCTGGTGGAACGTGCTCGCGTCGGTATGGACTCGCTCGCACGGCGTCGCGCTCGTCGCGGGTGCGGGTCTCGTCCTCATCGTCCTTCGTTTGCTCCGGAGAGTTCCCCTGCTCGCGCAGGGGCTCCATCGAGAGCGACACGGTCGTCGCAAGATGTTGTTGCTCCTTCCGCTCCTCGCCTGGTGGCTCGTCCTCGCGAGCTCGCGCCAATGGCCGGAACGCTTCGCGCCTGCCTCCGCGCTCTCGAAGCCGGGCGCGCCCGACGACGAAGAACCATGAGGCTTCTCGCTCTGTTCAGCATGGTCCTCCCGGCCGTCTCGGGGGCCGTGCTTCTGGTCTCGACACCGGCGAGCCGGAGAGCGGCGAAGCTCGTGGCCATTGCCGCTCTGGTCGTCGCCGCCGGTCTCACAGCGGTCCTCTTTGGTAACGGGCGGGTAGCCATCTTCGGTTCCTTCGAGTCCGATCCCTTGAGCTCGTTCCTCGTGGAGCTCCTGCTGGTGGCGCTCGCGATCCCGCTCGTCCGCCGCTCGGAGGACGGGCTCGCTTCGGGGCGTCTGTTCCTCGGCGGAGCCCTCGCGATTCTCGCCGTCTCCACGCGAGACCTCCTGTGGTCGACTCTTCCCGTCCTGGCCTTCCCCCTCGTCGTTTCCAGAGGGCGCGAAGAGGAGCAGAGCGGCCGGAACGCGAGCGTGAAGTGGGCGTGCGGCATCGCGTCTCTCGCCGGACTCGCTGCCATCGCGTTCCAGAGCCGCGGTACCGATTCTCGCTGCCATCGCCGCCTCGGGGGGCGCAGGCACGAGCGTCGGGCGCGCCGGGCTCGCGCTCGTCGCTGCCGGCCTCGTTCTCCTCTGGCTGGCCCACAGCCGCGACCTGTTTCGTTATTCGGATCACGACCTCGTGAAGTCCGTTTGCTCCTCGTTTCTTCATCTCGTGGCGGTCACGTCGGTCCTCCTCCGTCTCACCGCCTGGCTTCCCGACGCCGCGCCGCTGGGGACGATCCGGGTGCTCGCCCTTTCCGCCCTGGTGCTGGGAGCGCTGGGGATGCTGGGCTCGACCCGAATCCGCACCTTCGTGACGGCGCTCGCGCTCGCGCGAGCGGGAATCGTCCTCGTGGCGCTCCTCGGCGGCATTCACGGCCGCATGCCCCTTTTGCTGGAGCTCGCGACCACCGCGGCGTCACTCATCCTCCTCACCTGGGGTATCGAGGCCGTGGCCGTGCCCGGTGAGAACGGCGGAAGCGCTGCGTCCCTCGATGAGCTCGATACCGGCGCCTCGACGTCGGCCAGAATCGGCCTCCTCGTCGGTGCGTTGTCCGCTTGCTCCTTGCCGCCTTTTCCCGGCTTCACCACCAGGTTTCCACTTTCTCGCGCGCTCGCCTCCGAGGGAGAGACGTTCTCGCTGATCGCGGCATCGGTCCTCGTGTTTCTCGTCGGGCTGGGCTCGATGCGCGTCGTCTCGCGCGCCTTCGCCGGCGGTTCGGCCGTCTCCCGCCGCCCGGGGAGGCGAGAGGCGCTCGTCGGCCTCGGCCTCGCGGCGATAGCGATGTGGTTTCTGGGAATCTACCCCGTCGGTCTCATCGACCTCGCGTCGAGAGCGGTCGCGGAGATGTTCTAGCCCTTCGATCGAAACGCGGTGCGAAGGGCTTCGAGGAGCACGTCCTCTTCGTCCGGTGCCACCGTCCGCAGATCGAGGAGCACGCGTTGCTCGGAGATGCGAGCGATGACCGGAGGCTCGTGGCGCCGCAGGGCGGTCAGGATGAGGTCGGGGGAGAGATCCCTGCCCGCAATGGCGATGACCGACGTGGGAATCTCCGTCTCGGGTGCCGCCCCTCCGCCGACGCGGGAGGTGCTCTTCTCCACCGTCGCCGTCGTTCCCGCGGGGAGCTGAAGACGCTCGACCAGCCGCAGGGCGCGCTCGCGGATCGCTTCCGCGGGAAGAGCGAGCATGCGCAGTACCGGTATCTCCTCGACCGCCGCGCCGCGCACGAACGAAGAGAGGGTCGCCTCGAGAGCGGCGTACACGAGCTTGTCGACGCGGAGAGCGCGCGCCATCGGGTTGCGTCGGCAGGCCTCCACGCGCGACTTTTCCCCAACGAGAATTCCAGCCTGGGGACCACCGAGCAGTTTGTCTCCGGAGAAGATGACGAGGTGAGCTCCGCTCGCGAGGCTGTCGTGAACCGTCGGCTCCTGCGGGAGTCCGAAGGGCGCGAGAGAGACGAGGTTCCCGCTTCCGAAGTCCTCGATGACGGGAAGACCGCGTTCCACGCCGAGGCGTACGAGCTCGTCCATCGACGCTGACTCGGTGAATCCCACGATGCGAAAGTTGGAAGGATGCACCCGGAGGATCGCTCCGGTCTCGGGACCGATCGCGTTCGCGTAATCGGCGAGCCGCGTCTTGTTGGTGGTGCCCACCTCGCGAAGCCGGGCTCCACTCCGCTCCAGAATCTCGGGGACGCGGAACGAGCCGCCGATCTCGATGAGCTCGCCGCGGGAGATCACGACTTCGCGTCCCGCGGCGAAGGTGTTGAGGCTCAGCATCACCGCGGCGGCGGCGTTGTTGACCACCAGCGCCTTCCTACCGGGAAAGAGAAGCTCGAGCAGATGCGCCGCGTGCTGGTGACGGCTCCCCCGCTTTCCCGTCTCGAGGTCGAGCTCGAGATTGCTGTATCCCTCCGCGATCTCCGAAACCGCGCGAACGGCGCGCGCCGACAGGGGGGAGCGTCCCAGATTCGTATGCACGAGAATGCCCGTGGCGTTCACCGCCACTCGGAGCGAAGGGCGGACCGCATGCTCCAGCCGGGCTCGCAGCTCGAAGTCCAATCGGCTGAGGCGCTCTTCAATCTCTTCCCCGCTCGCGCCCGAGACGACGCGGTCCCGCAGCTCGCCGAGAAGCGAGCGTGTCGCCTCGACGAGCGCGCCGCGGCCGAACTCTCGCGCGAGCGGCTCCGACGTCGGTCGTGAGAGCAGTTTCTCCACGCTCGGAATGCGCCTCAGGAGATTCGAGGTCGCGGGCGGGGTCGATGCGCTTTGCGGTGTCTTTGACAACACGAGACTCTGAAGGCTAGCATTCTATCATATCGCCGAAGATGGCCGAGAACCGCGCACAGAACTTCATCGAGCGTCTGCCCGAGATCATCGAACGGGAGGAAGACGACATTTCTCATCTCGATCCCGAGATGTTGTCCATTCTCTATCCCGCCCGGGCGTCGAAGGAGCTGACGGTAACGGTGGTCTTCGGTCCTCCCCCCGTCTCGCCCGACGCCGAATCCGCGGGGAGCGAGGCGCTCGAAACGAGCTACCAGAGGGCGGTTCAGCTCGCGGAGTCATCGCGAGGCTACCGCGTCGAGGAACGAGGGCGCGCGCGCCGGCATTCCGCGATCTACGGGTTGGACGAAGTCACGAAGCTCCACGAGATCTTTTCGCTCGTCGGCGACTTTCCGAGCTGCGAGATTCTGGTGAAGGGAAAGAAAGTGCCCTACGCTCGCGAGCTGTGGCTTCCGTTTTTCTGGTTTTTCAAAAAAGACGACGCGTGAGCCGAGGCGCGGCAGGAGTTTCGAGCGGATGGCGTTCCAGGAAGACATGGCAAAGTTCCAGAGGTACTTTCGCATGCTCGAGCGCGAGTATGAACAGTGGTTCTCCGGGGCGCTTCCCAAGCCACCCTGGGAGACCCAGAGGGTCTGCGAGGACATCGTCCGAAAATACGCCAACAACCAGCCCCGCAATCTCGCCGAACAGTCGCTCTTTTCGATGTTGCAGGCACGGTTCAACACCTACATGGAGATGTGGAATCGCCGCACGAGGCTGAAGGAAGAGGGACGTCTTCCGGGCGGGCCGGAGGAGAAGGTGCGGCGTCACTCCGCTCCCAAAGCTCCTCCCAAGGAGACTCCCGACGCCCCGCGCAATCATTTCCGGGAGGTCTTCGATACCTTCGTGGCCGCGAAACAGAAATCGGGTCAGGGAGTCGGAAAGCTCAGCTACGAGAGCTTCCGCAAGACTCTCGAGAAGCAAGCCGATCAGCTCCGCTCCACCAGGGGTTTCAAAGACGTGAACTTCGCCGTGGCGGTGAAAGACGGAAGAGTCTCCGTCGTGGCGAAGCCCAAGAAGAAGTAGGCATCGCCCGAAGCGCTTCACCATGAACGCGGACTGGACTCGAATCCTCTGTCTCGCCGCGCTGTCGCTCGGAAGCGCCGTGTCGACCGATGCCTGGCCCGCCGAGGCCTATCGCAGCATGGTCTACGACGTGCTGAGGCTTCTCCCACCGTCTCTCGGCCAGGTACTCCGGCAGCGGGACGAAGCGCTTCTGTCCGGGGCGCGGAGCCTCGAGAGCGAGACCGCCTCCGCGATCGCCCGCGATGGCATCCGCGGCGAGCTGTCTTCCGAGCTCGTCCACGACGTGGAGTCGAGGATCGACCACGTCGTGCGTATGGTGAACGAGCGCCGTCCCTTTCAGGACACGGCGGTGGAGCTGGGAAAGCTCCTCCGGATTGCCGCCGATCTCTCCGACCCCATGGTGATCGGCGCGGGCTCGCCGGAGCTCCGTCGCATCGCGCCGGAGTATGTCCGCTTCATCGGGCTCCACCTGACGGAGATCCCCCTCGTCTACGACGGCTCTCTTCCTTCGCCGATGGCGGGAGCTTCAATCGCGGGACTCCTCGGCCGCGTCACCCAGGCGACGGGCGCCTCGATCCAACCGCTGGCAACGGCGTTCTGGCAGAACGGGCGGCTGGTCCCCGCCTCGAGATTCGACTACCGTTCCGTTCCCTATGCCGAGGCCTCACTCAGCTATTCGCGAGGGGTCACCGCCGCGTCTCATCTGTGGCTATCGGCCTGGGCGAAAGCCAACGGTGATTTCACCGGATATCGATTCTCGCCGAAAAAGCGCTGAGCCCCGTCCGCTCTCTCGCGCTAGAATTTGCCTGCCATGACCGATAAGAAACGCGCGCTCGTGAGCGTTGCCGACAAGACCGGCATCGCCGATCTCGCGCGGGGTCTCGTGGAGCGGGGCTACGAGCTCGTCTCCAGCGGAGGCACCGCCAAGCTCCTCTCCGACGCCGGCATCGCCGTGCGAAAGGTCTCCGACGTGACCGGCTCTCCCGAGATCCTGGGCGGCCGGGTGAAGACCCTCCATCCCCGCATCCACGGAGGCATCCTCGCGAGACGGAATCTCGCCTCCGATCTCGAGGAGCTCGAGGCGCAGGGAATCGTCCCCGTGGATGTCGTCGTCGTCAACTTTTACCCCTTCGAGAAGACCGTCGAGAAAGGGAGTCCGGTCGAGGAGATTCTGGAGAACATCGATATCGGCGGTCCGTCGATGCTGCGCGCGTCGGCCAAGAATTTCCGCCACGTGCTCCCGGTGACCGACCCCGCCGACTATCCCCTTCTTCTCGAGAAGCTCGACAGCGGCGCGGATCTCGAGACCCGTCTCTATCTGGCGAGGAAGGCTTTCGAGCGCAGCGAGCGCTACGAAAGAGCGATCGCCCGCTTCATCGCAAGCCTGGGCGTGGAAGGCGATGAACTGCGGGTGGTTGCGTCCGCATCACGGTTTCCCTCGAGTCTCGACCTGGGCTTCGAGAAGGTGCAGGAGCTTCGCTACGGCGAGAACCCGCACCAATCCGCGGCGTTCTACCGGGACCTCTCGGCTCCTCCGATCGGGATCGCCGGGGCCGAAAAGCTCCATGGAAAGGAGCTTTCCTACAACAACATTCTGGACCTCGATGCGGCCTGGCGGCTCGTGCGGGAGCTTCCCCGCGACAAGGCCGCCGCGGTGGTCATCAAGCACACCAACCCCTGTGGAGCGGCGCTCGCCGAGACGATCGTGGACGCCTATGTCCGCGCCCGCGCCACCGACCCCGTTTCGGCGTTCGGCAGTATCGTGGCTCTCAATCGCAACGTCGACGCGAAGACGGCGGGGGAGCTCGCGACGACGTTTCTCGAAGCTATCGTTGCTCCGGGATTCGACGGGGAAGCGCTCGCGCTCTTGACTCAGAAGAAGAATCTCCGGCTGATGAAGGTGCACGACCCCGAGCCTCCTCCCTGGAACGGCTTCAACCTCTGTCGCGTCCTCGGAGGGCTTCTCGTCCAGGACTGGGATCGCGAGGGCGGAGAGGGCTCCCAAGGGGAGCTCCGTGTCGCGTCGGAGCGGAAGCCCACCGCGAGCGAAGACCGCGCCCTGCGCTTCGCGTGGCTGGTGGCGAAGCACGTGAAGTCCAACGCCATCGTGATCGCCCGCGAGGAGGCGCTCGTGGGGGTCGGCGCCGGACAGATGAGCCGCGTCGATTCCTGCCGCCTCGCGGTCGAAAAGGCCCAGAGCTCCGTCGAGGGCGCGGTGGCCGCTTCCGACGCGTTCTTTCCCTTCCGCGACGGAGTGGACGCTCTCGCGGATGCCGGGGTGAAGGCGATCATCCAGCCGGGAGGCTCGGTGCGCGACGAAGAGGTCATTGGTGCCGCGAACGAGCGAGGCCTCTCCATGGTCTTCACGGGACAGCGCCACTTCCGGCACTAACAAAAACCGGGAAGAAACGCAAAGACGCAAAGAGCGACGAAAGACGAGAAACGTCCCGTCAGCGCGTTTGCCGGGCCGCTGTCAGGTGATGGCGGTGGCGAGGAGCTCTTCGGGGAGTACGGCCGCCGTTCCCAGCTTTCCCACGACGATTCCGGCGGCACGGTTCGCGAGCTCCGCCGCCCGGGGAAGGCTCTGACCGCAGGCGAGGGCGAGAGCCGCGGTCGCGATGACGGTGTCGCCCGCTCCCGTCACGTCGAATACCTCCCGGGCGAACGTGGGAATGTGAAGCGGCTCCCGATCTCGTTCGAACAGGGACATGCCCTGTTCGCCCCGGGTAATGAGAACCGCCTTCGAGTCGAGATCCTGCAGAATGGCTCTCGCCGCTTCCCCCAGGTCATCCGCCGAGCGGATCGTGACTCCGGTGAACCGCTCCGCCTCCATCACGTTCGGGGTCACGAGGGTCACCCCACGATAGAGGCGGTAGCGTGGAAACTTCGGATCGACGAGCACGGGTGCGTTTCGCCCCCTCGCGAGCTCGATGGCGCGCCCGATGACCGTCGGCGTCAGCGTGCCCTTGGCGTAGTCGGAGAGGACGATGGCCTCGCAGCGCGAGACCAATTGTTCGAGAGCCCCGAGCACCTTCTGCTCCGCCTCTCCGTCGAGATCTTCCGTCGACTCCCAGTCGGTCCGCACCACTTGTTGGTGATGAGCGATGATGCGGGTCTTGACGGTGGTGCGGCGCTCGCGAACGGCGACGAGTGTCTCGTCGGAAAGGCCGCGGGCGACGAGCGTGCTGCGCAGCGTTCCCGCCGCCTCGTCGTTACCCACGATGCCGACGAGAAGAGGATTCCCCCCGAGGCTCGCGATATTCCGCGCCACGTTGGCCGCTCCGCCGAGGTGGTAGTCCTCGCGCTCGATCTCCACCACCGGCACCGGGGCTTCGGGAGAGATCCGTGAGACCCGGCCCCAGACGAAACGGTCGAGCATCAAATCGCCCACGATGCCAACCGAACGGCCACGGCAGCGTTCGAGGAACTCCGAGATTTCCGTGGAGCCGAGAGAGCTCATGACTCACCGCCCCCGATGGCGGCGGGTACGGGCATGGGCACGGGATGACGCTCCAGGACGAGCGGGATACTCACCACGAACAGGAAGAACATCTGGAACTCCGAATCGCCAAAGTTGTACTCGAACATCCCTGCCGCCAGAGCGGCGAGGAGCACACCGAGCGAGCCGACCGAGAGAGCCCGCGGTAAGCCGTCTTCCGGGGCGTTCTCCAGCGCTCGAATCGCGGCGGCACCGCTCGCGACCATGAACCACAGCCAGGCGGCCAGGCAGGGTAGTCCTCGCTCCGCGGCGATCTGCGCGAGATTGTTGTGCAGATGCGGATTGTCGCGCTTGCTCGCGTCCGCGTCGACATAAACCGGGTAGAGCTCCGCCACCATCTCCGGTCCCACTCCCAGCAGCGGATGGTTCGCGACCATGCGCGCTCCCGCGCGCAACATGTGGATCCGATCCAATCCGGAAGTGTCCGGGCTCACCAGGGTAAAGACCCGTTTCTCGACGTCGCGCGGCAGGATCATGGCGGCGGCGAGAACGGCGAGAGGAATCGCGGCGAGCAGCCTTCGGTCCTTCATCCACAGAAGGAGGATGATCGCGGCGAGCATGCCGATCCAGGCGCTCCGCGTCAGGGTGAGCGCGAGCGCCAGCTGGATGAGGAGAAAGCTCCCGAGGAGAAACCAGCGATGCCGAGCGCGGCGCCCGGAGAACAACAGTAGCGCGAGAGCGAGGATGCTCACTCCCATGAGCTGACCCGAGTAGGTCATGTAGTGACTCATGAAGCCGTGTATCCGGTGGTTGATGTCCCCGAGATTGCCGAACCGGTACTGCCAGAGCCCGAGGACGGCGCCGATGTCGGAGATCAGTACCAGTACCAGGACGAGGCTCTCGAGGGTCCCCATGCGCCGGATGGTGCTCACGAGGAGATAGGGGACGACGAGGAGGAGGATTTCCTTCGTTGCCGGCAGGCTCACCGCGGGATCGAAGGAAAAGGCCGCGGCGCAGAGGGTGAGCGCGCCGTAGAGCGCGAACGGCACGTCGAACGGCAAGGAGAGAATCGAGGCCTGGTGTTGCCACGCCAGGTAGAGCCAGAGCAGAACGGTGGCCGCGAGAACGATCTGAGACGCGGCGATCGAGACCTGAATGAGGGCGAGCCAGAAGGCTACGCCGTAGAGAAGCGAGGACTCTCCCAGAAGGTATTCCGTGCGCGCGGGCGGGAGTGTCCAACCGGGGGCGTCGACCGTCACTTTCATAGGTCGACACCTAGCCCCGATCCGACAATAGAGGACGTGGGGATGACCAGAAAGGCGGCCTCGTCAAGCTCACCGTAGGTGGCTTTGGCGGACTGGGCCTGTCCGCCTCTTCTGGCCCGCATTTTCAAGCGCTCTCGCATCGACCGTACCCTCGAGAATGTCGGATCGGAGCTAGCATATCAATGAAACGACCTCGCCCCGGACTCCTCGGATCGTACCGCGTCGACCGGACCGAGAGGTTATAATCTTGCCGAGAGGCTTCATGAGAACATACGCTTTCCTCACGGCCATGGCGGCCGCACCCTTCAGCGGCGTCGTCGCTCCGGCCCGCCCGGCAGTAGCCCAGCAAGCTCCGACCGGGGAAGAGCCCGCTCTCGGCGACTCGTACTACTACTTCTGTCTCGGTCGCATGCACGAAATGCAGATGCAGACGGAGGACGCCATCACCAACTATCAGGAGGCGGCCCGTCTCGACCCCGAGTCGGCGTATCCCCACGTCGCCCTCGCCGCGCTCTATCAAAGAACTCGTCAGATGGACAAGGCGCTCGAGAGCGCCAAAAAGGCGGTGGAGCTCGGCCCCGACGTCGCCGCAGGACACCGCATCCTCGGCAACCTCTATTTCGCTCTTCTGCGGAGCGGAGGAAGCCCCGACCTGGCGCCTCTCGCGATACAAGCCTTCCGCGACACCGTACGGATCGAGCCGGGAGACGTGGAGAGCCGGAGCGAGCTTGCGAGGCTCCTGCTCGCGAATCGCCAGACCGCGGAGGCCGCTACCGAGCTCGAGGAAGTGGTGCGGGTCGAGCCCAACGCGTACTACGAGATGTATCTCCTCGCCCAGATTCGCCAGGGTGAAGGAAAGCGCGCGGAGGCGATTCAGCTCCTGAAGGAGTCGATTGCCGTCGAGCCGCGCCAACCCGAGGCGCGCGAAATGCTCGTCGGGCTCCTGCAAGCGGAGCAGCGGTACGACGAGCTCGCCGAGGTCTACGGGAACATTCTCGCGAAGGATCCCAAGGATATCGATGCGCTCGTCCGCCATGCCGACGCGCTCGCCAACGGAGGCCACCTCCCCGAGGCGGCGAAAGAGTTCGAGGCCGCGCTCCAGGGAGATCCGGAGAACGTAATCGCGATGGTGGGACTCGCGATGGTTCACAAGGAGTTGAAGGAGTTCGACCAGGCGGAAGAGCTGCTCCAGAAAGTGCTCGCGAAGCAGCCCGATCACGTTCTCGCTCGCTTTACCCTCGCCAGCGTCTACGAAGAGAAGCGGGATCTGGACAAAGCCATCGTGGAATGGAAGAAGCTCATCGCGCTCCCGGGAGAGGGAGACGACGTCGAGATCCGTCGGGCCGAGTATTGGGCCCATCTCGGCTTCGCCTATAGTGAGCTCGATCGGCAGCAAGAGGCGGTCGACGCCTTCGCGAAAGCGAAGGGGCTCGCGGGAAACGACGAGAGGTTCGAGACCTTCTTCGTCCAGGCCCTGCTGAACGCCGAGCGGCCGGCCGACGCGCGCAAAGCGGTGGACGAAGCGCTCCAGCAGCACCCGAAGAGCGTCCGGCTCAACGTGCTCGACGCCCAGGTGCTGCAGGCGAACGGTGAATCGGAGAAAGCGATCGCGAAAGCGCTCGAGCTCTCCGACGCCGACCCGAGCAACGAGATGCTGATTCAAGGCGTCGTCGACCTCTATCAGAAGCAGAAAGCCTACGCGACGGCGGAGACCTTTCTCACCTCCAGGCTCGAGACGATGCCCGACAGCGCCGCGGTTCGGTTTCAGCTCGGGGCGATGCTCGAGCGTCAGAAGAAGTTCGACGAGGCCGAGGCGCAGTTCAGGAAGGTGCTCGCGCTCGAGCCCGACAGTGCCGCCGCGCTGAACTACCTGGGCTATATGCTCGCCGATCGCGGCGTACGCCTCGACGAGTCGGTCCAATACATCCAGCGCGCATTGGCTCAGGACCCCAACAACGGAGCCTATCTCGACAGTCTCGGTTGGGCCTACTTCCGGATGGGGAAGCTCGATCTCGCCGAGAACAATCTGCTCCAGGCTGTTCGAAGCCTTCGGCTGACCGGCGTCGTCTACGATCACCTCGGCGATCTCTACTTTCGGAAAGGCAAGCCCGACCAGGCGATCGTCTACTGGAAAAAAGCGTTGGACCAGGACGACGACGAGCTCGAAAAGGATCAGGTGGCCCGAAAGATCGAAAACGCCCGTTCGACCCGATGACACCGCGCGCGCCGGCGCTCGGACTCGTCAGCTTTTCGAGGGGGTAATCGCAGCGATGCGAAACCACGGGCTTCTCGTCACTCTGTCGATCCTGACCGCCCTGAGCGGTTGCGCCCGGCGTCGCGACGAGCCTCCCCCCACCGACTCCTCTTCCGAGCTCCGACATCGAGACTCTCCTGTCCGCGCTCCGTTCGCAGGAAGAGGGGATCCGGAGAGCTCAAGGCATCGTCGGGGCGCGGGGGCGAGGCCCGGAGGGAAGCTTCGACGCGCGGCTCGTCATCATTTTCGAGCGGCCGGACCACCTCCGGGTCGAGCTCATGGGCGCATTCAGCGGAACTCGCTGGAGCGCCGTCGCGACCGATGACGAGATCACCGTTTACTTTCCCGGGGCCAAGCAGTATTTGAGGGAAACGAACGTGAGCGACGTGGTGGTGAGGCTTCTCGGGCTCCGGCTCGAGCCGTCGGAGGTCATGGCGATTCTCGCCGGGGTCGGGGTTCCGCTCGAGGGCGTGGCGATCCCGCACGGGGAGCGCCGCGGGGCCTCGTCGTTTCTCGAGCTCGGAAACGACCCCCGGGACACGCTGGAGGTTACGGCCGAAGGGCAAGTGGCGCGAGCCGACACCCCCAGCTACCGCGTTTCGTACCCCACTTCATGGAAGGCCGGAGGCCGGCAGGTTCCGGACCAGGTCGTGATCGAGAACGACGATATCCGCACGACCCTCACGACGAGAGAGCTGGATGTCAATGTCGCCCTCGATCCCGAGGCCTTCGCGCTCGAGATTCCCGCCGACGCCGTGCGAGTTCGCCTCGCGGAAGTGCAGGGAGAAGCGGTGTTCGTGGTCCAGCCGCCGGAGCGAAAACGTCGAGACGATCCCGGGTCGGAGCTTCCATGAGCTCGTCGAGCCCGCCGAGAGAGGAAATCGCGTCCAGGCCAGCTGCGCGCCGGCTCGAGGGCCGTGCTTACGCGAAGATCAACCTCGGTCTCGAGGTGCTCCATCGCCGCGACGACGGCTACCACGAGATCCGGACTATCCTGCAGACGATCGACTTCCACGACCGTTTGTCGTTCGAGAGTGCTCCCCGCGGGATCCACCTGACCGTCGAAGGCCCCGACATTCCCGAAGGAGCGGACAACCTCGTTCATCGGGCCGCCCGTTTGCTGGCCGAGGCGGCGGGCTGCAGCGAGGGCGCGGCTATCCATCTCGAAAAGCGAATTCCGGCGGGAGCGGGGCTCGGTGGGGGCAGCGCCGATGCCGCGGTGACGCTGCTCGGTCTCGATCGGCTGTGGGGTCTGGGCGCCTCGCTTTCCGACCTCCACCGGCTCGCGAGCCGGCTCGGTATGGACGTGCCCTTCTTCCTCTACGGAGGCACCGCGCTCGCCGTTGGGCGCGGCGATGAGATCTACCCGCTCGAGCTCGGGATCGACTTTCCCATCGTGTTGATACTGCCAGACTTCTCGATCGCCACCGCTAGCGCTTATGGCAATTTGCGGTTGACAAACAGGGAAGCGGGCCTTACACTCCAGCACTTCGCGTGGAGCACTCTCGGTGTCTCTACGACGCTGGGTGAGCTCGTGAACGATCTGGAAGGGGCCGCGGGCGAGAATTCCGTATCTATCGGCACGCTCAAGCAGCTCCTCCTGGATCGCGGTGCGCTCAGTTCCATGATGTCGGGGAGCGGGTCTTCCGTGTACGGACTCTTTCATGATGAAGTTTCGGCGAAGAAAGCCGCGCGTTTTCTGACCGTGGGCGGTTCGAGGGCCGTGGCTACCAGGACGCTCGACGTCAAAGCCTACCGAGCGAAGAGGCTGATGCCGCTTTCGCCAGAGTCATCCGATGACGCCGCCGACTGAAAGTCGGTCATCCGTGGCATGGTCAAGCAGGTCCGTGTCCGTGAAGGAGAGCTCCGATGGAAATCACCGAGGTTCGGATCTTCCCCGTCGAGGACGACAAGCTCAAAGCTTTCGTCTCGATTATCCTCGATGACTGCTTCGTCATCAGCGACATCAAGATCATTCACGGGCCCAAAGGACTGTTCGTGTCCATGCCGAGCAAGAAGCGCAAGGACGGAACCTTCCGCGACATCGCCCATCCGCTGAACAGCGACACCCGGCGCATGATGGAAGAACAGATCCTCGCGCGCTACCGCAGCGACGTCGCTCATGGAGAGAGGCTCGAGTCCCGGGTTCTGGAAGATGGCGAGCGCCTCGCCCCCGAGCCGCGCATGTCGCCGCCGCCGAGCGGAATGAGTGAGGTCTAGTCGAGGTACCTGCGCCACAGCCCCGCGGAGCGGATCCGCTCGTGGTGCGTGCCGTCGAGGCATCGGGGCCGATTCACCGCGATTCGATCTGATAAGATGGTGTGCGGATCGGCGGGCCCTCGCGGCTCGAGCCACTGGGCGAGCCTTCGAGCGACTCCCGAACGCGATTACTTTGGGGCGTGGCCAAGTGGTAAGGCACCGGGCTTTGGACTCGGTATTCGAAGGTTCGAATCCTTCCGCCCCAGCCATCCCGAGGCCGCGCGAAAGAAACATCTCAGTCCAATCAACCACGAGAGAAACGGGAAAATGGTAAGACCGCTCAAACTGTTCGGAGGCAGCTGCAACCCGAAGCTCATCGAGGACATCGGACAGAGCCTCGCCGTTCCCCTCGGCCAGGCGAATCTGTCACGTTTCGCCGATAGCGAGGTGTCGTTCCAGATTACGGAGAACGTTCGGGGTGCGGACGTCTTCGTGGTGCAGCCCACGGCGCCGCCGGTGAACGAGAACTTGATGGAGCTCCTCGTCATGATCGACGCCTTCAAGCGCGCGTCGGCCAACCGCATCACCGCCGTGCTTCCTTATTACGGCTATGCCCGTCAGGATCGGAAGGACCGACCTCGGGTCCCGATTTCGGCGAAGCTGGTGGCGGATTTGCTCTCGACGGCGGGGACGAGCCGAGTCATCACCATGGATCTCCATGTCGGCCAGATCCAGGGTTTTTTCAACATTCCCGTGGATCACATCTTCGCCGCGCCGGTAATGCTCGAGTATGTCTCCTCGCTGAGCCTCCCCCGGTTGGTCATCGTGTCTCCTGACGCGGGAGGGGTCGAGCGCGCCCGTGCCTACGCCAAGAGGCTCAAGGTCTCCCTCGCGGTCATGGACAAGCGCCGCGGGGGCAATCACGAGATCGAGACGATCAACGTCATCGGCGACGTGGACGGGAAGAGCGCCCTCATCGTCGATGATATCGTCGACTCCGCCGGGACGCTGGTGAAGGCGGTGGACGGGCTTCTCGAGGCCGGGGCGGACCGGGTTCTCGCGTGCTGCACCCATCCCGTGCTCTCCGACCCCGCCATCCAGCGCATCGAGGCCTCTCCCATCGAGAAGCTCATCGTCGCCAACACCATCCCGCTGCGGCCCGAGGCGCAAGGTTGTGAAAAGATTCAGGTGCTCTCGGTCGCCGCTCTTCTGGGGGATGCGATCCTGAGCGTCCATGACGAGACGTCGGTCAGCAAGCTCTTCGTCTAGCTCACGCCGGACCCGTGGCAGGGGTCGAGCCCCGATGGCTTGACGTCGCGTAGTATAATTGCCGGCTGTCCTTTCAGGACAGAAACAGTGGAAAGGAATCTGGCCAATGGCATCCATCGTTATCGAGGCGGCGCCGAGAACGGAAGTGGGCAAGGGCCCCAACCGCCGTCTCCGGGCCTCGGGAAAGATCCCGGGCGTAGTTTATGGAGGCGGTAAGGAGACGGTGGTTCTGACCCTCGACCCGAAGGCGGTGGTAGGCGTCATTCGCTCCCACGGCGGGGTCAATACCATCTTCGAGCTCGCCATCCAGGGTACGAAGAGCAAAGAGAACGTGATGATCCGGGACTACCAGATCGAGCCGCTCGAGCATCGGCTGCTCCATGCCGACCTGGTCCGCGTGGCGATGGACAAAGAGCTGGTGCTGGACGTTTCGATCGAGCTCACCGGCATCGCGGTCGGGGTGAAACTGGAGGGCGGCATGATGGACTTCGTCACCCGCTCGGTCGAGATCTCTTGTCTCCCCCAGGACATTCCCGAGACCATCGTTGCCGACGTCAGCCATCTCGAGCTCGGCGACTATTTGCGCGCTTCGGAGCTCGTCCTGCCCGAGGGGGTCAAGCTCGTCTCGGAGCCGAATGTCGTCGTCGCCCACGTGATCGCTCCGAAGGCCGAGGAGGAGAAGCCCGCCGAGGCTGCCCCGGTCGAGGGTGCGGAGGCAGCGGCAGCGGGGACCGAGCCGGCCAAGACCGAGAAGGGCAAGCCTGAGAAGGGCAAGCCGGAGAAGGGCAAGCCGGAGAAGGCGGATTGAGGGGATCAGCCCGATGATCCGTAGCAGACTGATTCAGGAACGTGGAGGAAAGTCGTAGCCGAGAGCCATGGGCAATCAGGCTCCTCGTCGGCCTCGGCAATCCCGGGACGCGCTACGAGGGGACCCGCCACAACGTGGGATTCGAGGCAGTCGACCGGATACTCATGGGGTGTGGTGGTCGCTGGCACCGCGCCACCGAGCAGGGACTCGAAGCCGAGGTCGAGATCGAGGGGCGGCAGGTTACGATGATGAAGCCGCTCACGTACATGAACTTGAGCGGGCTACCCGTTGCCGAATGGGCGCGGGCGCATTCGATAGAGAGGACGGAAGTTTTGGTCTACTTCGATGACATCGCTCTTCCTCTGGGAGCGCTCCGTCTGCGGGAGCGGGGGACGGATGGTGGTCATCGGGGTCTTTCGTCCGTCCTCACCGCCCTCGGTGGACTCGACGTCCCTCGAGCGCGCATCGGGATTCGACCCGAGGACGAGAGCGAGAGGATTGAAGAATCTGGCCGACTTCGTTCTCTCCCCGTTCACCGCCGAAGAGCGGAAACGGATGGACGAAGTTCTGGAGCGGGTCGTCTCTGCGACGAGAATGCTTCTCGCAGAGGGCATCGCGAAGGCCATGTCCCGTTACAATGCGTCGGCGGGCTAGATCCGAGCTCGTGGATTTCAAGGAGGCAAGGTTTGCGTAGCTACGATTTGATGTACATCCTCGACCCCACGCTCGACGAGGACTCGTCCAAGGCTCTCGTGGGCAGGATCGAAGATCTGATGACGAAGCAAGGCGTCGCCATCGAGAGCACCGAGCCGTGGGGCCGGCGGCGACTCGCCTACCAGATCAAAGGGCACTGGGATGGCAACTACATTCTCAGCCACCTGAAGGCCGCTCCCCAGGTAATCTCGGAAATGGAGCGCCGGCTTCGGGTGACCGATGGCGTGCTTCGGTTTCTCACCGTCCGCATCGACGAGGAGCAGGCCAAGCTCGAGCGCCGGAGGGAGCGACAGGAGATCAAGGACAAGGCGCGGCGTGAGCGCCGTGGTGCCCGGCCGTCCGAAGGCACCCGCGCGCCTGGTGCGTCCACCAGGAGCGACGCGACCGATTTCGAGCGAAAGTCTGACGACGAGTCGGGCTCGTCCGAAGAGAGCGAGGCATGATGCAACGGAGATCGACTGGAGGCGGAGGCCCCAAGCGAGGCGGCGGCAAGCGGCGGTTCTTCTATCGACGCGCCAAGGTGAATCCACTTCTGGAGAAAACGGACCACATCGATTGGAAGGATGTGAAACTGCTCCAGAACTTCATTCCCGAGCGAGGCAAGATCCTTCCGAGAAGGATTTCTCGCGCGAGCGCTCGCTCGCAGCGCCTGCTGAAGACCGCCATCAAGCGAGCGCGCTTCATGGCGCTCTTGCCTTACGCCTGATCGTCGGGAAAGAGGGAAAGACCAGATGCGACTCATCTTGCGCGAAGAAGTCGACAATCTTGGCAAGCGCGGCCAGGTCGTGAACGTGGCCCGCGGCTTCGCTCGAAACTAT
Source organism: uncultured Acidobacteriota bacterium (assembly GCA_963815675.1). GTDB lineage: Bacteria > Acidobacteriota > Vicinamibacteria > Marinacidobacterales > SMYC01 > CAWFHP01. The sequence continues at coordinate 932,677 of CAWFHP010000004.1, forward strand.
CTGCTGCCGAAGCGTCTCGCGGTGGAGGTTACCGACGAAAATCTTCGTCTCATCGAAAAGGAGAAGAAGGTTTACGAGGCCAAGCTCGCCAAGGAGAAGGAAGAAGCCGAGGTGGTGGCCCAGGCCATGTCGGGTGTCCGGTTGAGCTTCCGCCGGAAGGTGCACGGAGAGGGCCAGGACCTCTACGGGTCGGTATCGCTGGCCGACGTCGGTGAAGAGCTGGAGAAGAAAGGGTTTCACCTCGAGAAGCGGAAGATTCTGCTGTACGAGCCCTTGAAGACGATCGGCGAGTTCACGGTTTCGGTCAAGCTCCACCCGGAGGTCACGGTCGGCATTCCCGTCGTGGTCGAAAAGGAAGAGGAATAGGGCGGGGTTTCGCCGCCGTTCGCTGCTCCCGTCGACGCTCCGGGAGGGCGGGTAGGAGACTTTGGCGCAGGAGATTACTGCCCTGGAGCGAGCGCTCCCCCACAACGTGGAGGCCGAGCGCACCGTTCTAGGCGCCATCCTCATCGAGAACGAGGCGTTTCACCACGCCGCGGAAGTTCTCAAGGAGGGGGATTTCTACCGCGAAGCCCACCGCAGGATCTTCGCCCGGATGACGTCCCTCTCCGCGCGCGGTGACGCCATCGACCTCGTGACGCTCAAGGAGGAGATGTCGCGGGCGGGCGAGCTCGACAAAGCCGGCGGGGTCGCCTACTTGAGCTCCCTCGTCGAGGGCGTTCCTCGCGCGACCAACGTTCCCTACTATTCCAAGATCGTCAAGGACAAGTCGGTACTCCGCAACCTGATTGCGGCCGCGAACCGCATCAGCCAGTCCTGCTTCGGCGATATCGAAGAGACGCAAATCGTTCTCGACGAAGCCGAGAAGTCGATCTTCGAGATCGCGGAAGGCGCGATCCGGAGCGGGTTCGAGCCCGTCTCCGAGATCGTCAAGAAGACATTCAAACAGATCGACGAGCTCTCGGAAAAACGGGAGCTCGTCAGCGGTGTTCCCACCGGGTTCGTCGAGTTCGACGAGATGACGTCGGGCCTCCAGCGCTCTGACCTCGTCATCGTCGCGGCGCGGCCGGCCATGGGGAAGACCAGCCTGTGCATGAACATCGCGCAGCACGTCGGGCTCAGGACCGATGGAACGGTCGGTGTCTTCAGCCTCGAGATGTCCAAAGAGCAGCTCGTGCTCCGCATGCTGTGCGGCGAGGCGCGGGTCGACATGCACAAGCTGCGTTCGGGATTTCTGTCGGAACGGGACTGGGCGAAGCTGGTTCAATCGGTCTCCAATCTCTCCCAGGCGAAGGTCTTCATCGACGACAGCCCCGGAATCTCGGTGATGGAGATGAGGGCGAAGGCGAGACGATTGAAGCTCGAGTACGGGCTCGACCTCATCGTCGTCGACTATCTCCAGCTCATGCAGGGTCGCGGCCGGTTCGAGAATCGAAACCAGGAGATCGGAAACATCAGCCGATCGCTCAAAGGCCTGGCCAAAGAGCTCGACGTTCCCGTGCTCGCTCTTTCCCAGCTCTCCCGGGCGCCGGAGAGCCGCGGCGATCACCGCCCGCAGCTCTCGGACCTCAGGGAGTCGGGAGCGCTCGAGCAGGACGCCGACGTGGTGGTGTTCATCTATCGCGAGGAAGAGTACAACGCCACCCCGGACAATCGCGGCATCGCCGAGATCATCATCGGAAAACAGAGAAACGGCCCCACCGGCGTCATCAAGATGGCCTTCATCAAAGAATACACCCGGTTCGAGAACCTCGAGTGGCGCCACGACGAGGTCATCTGAGCCGCTCTCCCGCGCCAGTAACGGAAGAGCCACCCGCCGCCGCCTTCGCCAAGGCTACGGCGAGCACTAGTAATGATGCTATACTTTTCAGGTAAGTCATTTTAATTCGACCAGGACGGAGCGGATGCTTCCGATTCGCTCCCGATACCGTCACCGAGATAACACCGGGTCGAACCGGAGGCCTCATTTGCTCCATAAGGCCTGAAGAGCAACATGGGCAAGCTCAAAACCGCATTCGTCTGCCAGCAATGCGGCATGACCGCCAACAAGTGGCTCGGCCGCTGTCCCGACTGCGACTCCTGGAACAGCTTCGTCGAAGAGGAGGCTGCCGTCGAGGCGATGTCGCCGAGCGTTTCTCGACTCTCGACCGCGGGACGGCCTCTTCCCTACAGCGAAGTCCCGCTCGACGGGGCGCCGCGGAGCTCGAGCGGGCTCGCCGAGTTCGATCGGGTGCTCGGAGGCGGGATCGTCGAGGGGTCTCTCGTCCTCCTGGGCGGCGACCCGGGAATCGGCAAATCGACGCTGCTGTTGCAGGTCGCGGCCGATCGGGGAGCGCTCGAGAGTCCGGTGGTCTACGTCAGCGGCGAGGAATCGGAAAGCCAAATCAAGCTCCGGGGACGGCGTCTGGGCGTCGAGCCGACGAACCTGCTCCTGTACAGCGAGACGGCGCTCAATCGGATCCTCGCCCAGCTCGGAAAGCTCTCGCCGTCTCTCGTCGTCCTGGACTCGGTCCAAACCGTCTACTCTCCCAAGTTCTCCTCGGCGCCTGGAAGCATCAGTCAGGTTCGGGAGGTGACGGCCGAGATCCTCTATTACGCGAAGTCCTCGGGTACGCCGGTGTTTCTCATCGGACACGTCAACAAGGAAGGAAACATCGCCGGCCCCAAAGCCCTGGAGCACATGGTCGATACCGTGCTCTATTTCGAAGGCGACAGCCACCACGCTCATCGGGTCGTGCGCGCGGTCAAGAACCGCTACGGGGCGGCGGGCGAGCTCGGGGTGTTCGAAATGACCGGGACCGGTCTCGTTCCCGTGGCGAACCCTTCGAGTCTCTTTCTCTCCGAGCGGGCGGAGAAGGCTCCGGGCTCGGTGGTGGTTTGCTCTCTCGAAGGCACGCGCCCGCTTCTCCTCGAGATTCAGGCGCTCGTCGCGAGCTCCGCCCTCGCCTATCCCCGCCGGGTCGGGGTAGGAGTGGACGTCAATCGCCTCTCGCTCCTGCTCGCGGTCCTGGAAAAGCGAGTCGGCCTGCCTCTTTCCAGGGACGACGTGTACGTGAACGTCGCGGGTGGGCTCTCGGTGAGCGAGCCGGTCGCCAATCTCGCGCTCGTCGCCTCGGTCGCGTCGAGCCTCCGCGGTCAGCCCGTGGACACGAAGACGGTGTTCATCGGGGAGGTCGGCCTCGCGGGCGAAGTTCGTCCCGCGCAGCAGCTGCCTCTTCGCATCAAGGAGATTTCCCGAATGGGATTCGAACGGGCAATGGTACCCGCGGGAAACGGTCCGGTGGCGGATGCTCCGTCCGATTTGGAGATCGTCGGGGTGAAGAACCTCGAAGAGCTCATGAACTTCATCTTCTGATTCAGGTAACCGAGAGAGACGATTATGTGGATCTTAGTGATACGCGTACTGCTGCTGGCAGGGACCGTTGTGGCTTCGATCGCGGCTCGGCCGCTTCCGTGGGGTTCCCCCGCCAACGCCGCCCTGGGCCTGGTTCTGGGCGCCGCCATCATTCTGCTCGAGACCCGGATTCGTGCCGTAACCGCGGGCCAGGTCGCGGGGGTATTCCTCGGAGCGCTGACCGGTGTCCTCTTCGCTCTTCTCGTTTCCATCCCCGTCGGGAAGATCCCCATGTCGGCGGGGGCTCAGGCCTTGTGTCAGTCGCTGGCGCTGCTCCTGTTCGTTTACGTCGGCCTCGCCCTTGGCTTCACCCGGGCGGAATGGTTCGATCCCCTTTCCGTCGTCGCCTACTTCCGCGGGACCACGACCCAGCGGAACGTGAAGATCCTGGACACGAGCGTCATCATCGACGGCCGCATCGCCGACATTTGCGAGACGGGCTTCATGGACGGGACGCTCGTCGTCGCCCAGTTCGTGCTGAAGGAGCTCCAGCAGGTGGCCGACTCCGCGGACTCGCTCAAGCGCAACCGAGGCCGACGTGGCCTCGACATCCTCCAGAAGGTCCGCAAGATGAGTGGAATCGACGTCGAGATCTCGGAGCTCGACTACCCCGAGGTCAAGGAAGTGGACCTGAAGATCATCGAGCTCGCCAAAGAGCTCGACGCCAAGATCGTGACCAATGACTTCAACCTCAACAAGGTGGCCCAGGTGCGAGGGGTCCAGGTGCTCAACATCAACGAGCTCGCGAACGCCCTCAAGCCCGTGGTGCTCCCCGGCGAGTTCATGCGGGTGTTCATCCTCAAAGAGGGCAAAGAGTACAACCAGGGAGTCGCCTACCTCGACGACGGCACCATGGTGGTCGTGGACAACGCCCGGAAGCTTCTGGGGAGAAACGTCGACATTACCGTCACCAGCGTCCTCCAGACTACCGCCGGAAAGATGATCTTCGGAAAGACCCTCGAATCGGGAGGCGCGGCGGCGGCTGCTTCTCGATAGAATAGCTGGCCCTGAGCCTTCACCGACCGAGGGTATCGCCATCGACTGGCCCAAGTTTCGCACGCTGTTCTGGTTCATTCCACTGGTCACGATCTACACCGTCGTCTGTGGAACGGTGTCGCTCGTGCTCGCGCTCGTCTTGCGAAGCGGCGACCCCTCGCACCGGGTGGCGAGTCTCTGGGCATGGCTCATCCTCCGGACCTGCAGGGTCAAAGTGGAGGTCGAGGGGGGAGAGCAGCTCGTGCCGGGACGAACCTACGTCCTCGCTTCCAACCACCAGAGTCTCTTCGATACTCCCATTCTCTTTGCCTACCTTCCGCTCTCGTTCCGCATCCTCTACAAGAAGTCCCTGAATCGCATTCCCTTTCTCGGCTGGCACCTGTTTCTGAGCGGCCACATCGGGGTGGAGCGGGAGAACCCCTCGCGGGCGCGGGATAGCCTCGACCACGCCGCGGACCGGATCCGAAAAGGAACCTCGGTGGTGGTTTTTCCGGAAGGCACTCGCAGCTACGACGGAGTCATGAAAAACTTCCGCAAGGGAAGCTTTCGTTTGGCGATCAAAGCGAGGACTCCGGTCGTGCCCCTCACCATCGCCGACAGCCATCTGGTGATGAAGCGGGGACGAGTCACGGTGTATCCGCGCACGGTCCGGCTCACCATCGACCGGCCGATCGAGATCGAGGATCTGGACGAATCCGATGCCGCCGCTCTTTCGGATCGCGTTCGGGAGGTCGTCGCGCGAAACCTCGCCCGTACGGCGACATCGAGCTAGCGCATGCCCGACGCGATCGCCATTCTCGTCGCCGGGGGCTCGGGAAGCCGTCTCGGGTCCCGTACTCCCAAGCAGTTCCTCCCGCTTCTGGGTAAGCCCCTTGTCGCCCATACCCTCGATCGCTTCCGGGCTTCCGGGGTCATCCGGGCGGTGGTGCTGGTGCTGCCCCGTGAGGGGTTCGAGGAGTATCGACGCGAAATGGAAGCTCACCTCGGGGCCGACCCGAAGGCCGAACGTGGAGGTGGTTCCCGGCGGGCGGAGTCGCCAGGAATCGGTGAGCGAGGGACTCGGGGCGGTCCCGACCTCCTACGGCGGTCTCGTCGCGGTCCACGACGGCGCCCGTCCCGCGGTGCCGCCGGAGCTCATCGTCCGCGTCGTGGAAGCGGCGGCGGACGGCGGCGCGATCGCCGCCCTCCCCGTCGTCGAGACGCTGAAAGAGGTCTCGGAGGAGCTTCTCATTCGGAGGACCGTCGACCGGGATCGATTCTACCGGGCTCAAACGCCGCAGTGCTTTCCCTGCGGTGTTCTTCGCCGGGCGCTCGAGCGAGCCCGCGAGGACGGCTTTCAAGGCACGGACGAAGCCGCGCTCGTCGAACGGCTCGGCGTTCCCGTGCGCGTCGTTCTGGGGAGCGAGGAGAATTTGAAAGTGACGACACCGCAGGATCTGGCACGAGCGGAGTATTACCTCCGCGGGAGAGGGGCGTGACATCGATGAGCGCGACGCGAGTTGGAATCGGCTTCGATGCGCACCGGCTCGCTGAGGGCCGGGCGCTCGTGCTCGGCGGTGTTACGCTCGACTATCCGAAAGGGCTTCTCGGCCACTCGGACGGGGACGCTCTCCTGCATGCTCTGGCCGATGCCCTTCTCGGCGCGGTCGCCGCCCCCGACATCGGGGCCCTCTTTCCCCCGGGGGATCCGCAATGGAAAGACGCGGCGAGCTCGACCTTCGTCGCGCGAGCGCTCTCGATGGTGAAGGAGCGGGGCTATCGGGTGGCGTCGGTCGACGTCGTCGTCATCGCCGAGCAGCCGAAGATGGCGCCCTACGTTTCCGCGATCCGCGCTCGATTGGCGGGGCTTCTCGGGATCGCCGAGGAGGCGATCGGCCTCAAGGCGACGACGACGGACGGCATGGGCTTCGCGGGCCGGGGCGAGGGAATCGCGGTCCAGGCGATCGCGTCCGTCGAGCACCTCTAGCGTGCAGCACGTCCACGGTTTCCACGCGGTGCGCGAAGCGCTCGAAGCGGCCCCGCGCCGCATCCGAAAGATTCTCCTCGTCGAAGGAAAGCTCGACACGCGAATGAAGGAGATCGCGGCCCTGGCGCGCAGCCACGGAATTCCTCTGTATCGAGAGCCCAGGGAACGGCTCGGGCGATTCGGAAGCCACCATCAAGGCGTGGTCGCGGAGCTCACGGCGTTCGAGTGGAAGCAGATCGAGGATCTCCTCACCGAGGCTCCGAAACCCCGGTTTTTCCTGGGGGTCGACCAGGTCGAGGACCCGCGGAACTTCGGCGCCATCGTTCGAATCCGCCAACGGGGCCGGTGTCCATGGGATCGTCGTGCCGGAGCGCCGGACCGCGCCTCCTTCGGACGTTGCCATCTCCGCTTCGGCGGGAGCCATGTTCCATACCCGCATCGCCCGGGTGACGAACCTCGCCGAGGGGCTGCTCGAGCTGAAGCGCAACGACATCTGGGTCGTCGGGCTCAGTCCGGAGGCGGCAGCGCCGTGGTACAGCTTCGACTTCACCCAACCGGTCGCGATCGTCGTGGGATCGGAAGGGAAGGGACTTCGACCGCGCGTAGCATCCATCTGCGACGCGCTGGTGGCGCTGCCACAACTGGGCCGCGTCGAATCTCTCAACGTATCGGTGGCGGCGGGGATCGTTCTCTACGAGGTCGTCCGCCAGCGGGCCCTCTCTCCCGCAGGTCGGTAGGCGGCGGCCGGGAATCGGCGAGCCGCCCGAAGCCTTTTGCTCGCTGGGAGCGGGGGAGCTATACTAGCCTCTTCCTGGGGCTTGCCCGGCGGATCGACTCGTTCGCAGTTTATGGCTTGCATCGGCTTGTCTACCTCTGTTAAAATCGCACGTTTGCGAGCTGGCGTAGCTCAGTTGGTAGAGCAGCTGATTTGTAATCAGCCGGTCGGGGGTTCAAATCCCTTCGCCAGCCCCACGACGGAATCATAAGACGTGGCTACCCCCGACTTCGACGCTAGGTGTTGCCGTACGAGCCGATTGGGCCAGTTGTTGTCTGGTCAACTCGTCTCGTCCGGTCAGTTAGATCAGTTCGACCAGTTCAAGAGGTTCGGAGTGGTAGCGAAGCGGTCAAACGCAGCAGGCTGTAAACCTGCCGGCCTTGCGCCTTCGGAGGTTCGAATCCTCCCCGCTCCACCAAATCAGGGGAGTCAGTGGCCAAGCGCGGTCATGAGCAGAGTCATGAGCGGGAGTAGCTCAGTTGGTAGAGCATCAGCCTTCCAAGCTGAGGGTCGCGGGTCCGAGTCCCGTCTCCCGCTCCAACACCCTAGCCCACGTGGCTCAGTGGTAGAGCACTTCCTTGGTAAGGAAGGGGTCACCGGTTCAATCCCGGTCGTGGGCTCCAGCTTTTTCCCGGTCTTGCTACCGAGGTGACTTGAACCGCAATCATAGTTGTCAGTGAATCTGGAGACGAAGTCATGGGGAAAGAGAAGTTCGATCGAACGAAGCCGCACCTGAACGTGGGGACGATAGGCCACGTGGACCACGGGAAGACGACGTTGACGGCTGCGATCACGAAGGTACTGGCGAAGGCGGACAAGAGCATCAATTTCCGGAGCTTCGATTCGATCGACAACGCGCCCGAGGAGAGGGAGAGAGGGATCACGATCGCGACGGCGCACGTGGAGTACTCGACGGAGAACCGACATTATGCGCACGTGGATTGTCCAGGTCACGCGGACTACGTGAAGAACATGATCACGGGAGCGGCGCAGATGGACGGAGCGATCCTGGTGGTATCGGCGGCGGACGGACCGATGCCGCAGACGCGGGAGCACATTCTGCTGGCGCGTCAGGTTGGAGTACCGTACGTGGTGGTATTCCTGAACAAGGTGGACATGGTGGACGACCCGGAGCTTCTGGACCTGGTGGAGCTCGAGGTTCGGGAGCTGCTGTCGACGTACGAGTTTCCTGGGGACGACACGCCGATCATCCGGGGGAGCGCGCTGAAGGCGCTGCAGGAAGACACGGAAGAGACGGCGAAGCCGATCCACGACCTGATGAAGGCGCTGGACGAGTACATACCGCTTCCGCAGCGGGACATCGACAAGGACTTTCTGATGCCGATCGAGGACGTTTTCTCGATCTCGGGTCGCGGGACGGTGGTGACGGGGCGAATCGAGCGCGGGATCGTGCGGGTGTCGGACGAGATCGAGATAGTGGGGATCAAGGAGACGCGCAAGCGGGTGGTGACGGGAGTCGAGATGTTCAAGAAGCTTCTCGACGAAGGTCAGGCAGGCGACAACGTGGGAGTGCTGCTGCGCGGAACGGAGCGGACGGACGTGGAGCGTGGGATGGTGCTGGCGAAGCCGGGCTCGATCACGCCGCACACGAAGTTCAAGGCGGAAGTATACGTTCTGTCGAAGGAAGAGGGAGGTCGTCACACGCCGTTTTTCAGCGGGTATCGACCGCAGTACTACTTCCGGACGACGGACGTGACGGGTACGGCGACGCTTCAGGAAGGTGTCGAGATGGTGATGCCGGGAGACAACACCAGCTTGACGATCCAGCTGATCACGCCGATCGCGATGGAGAAGGGTCTTCGGTTCGCCATCCGCGAGGGAGGCCGCACCGTCGGCGCCGGCACCATCACCGAAGTTATCGAGTAGAGACGGAGACAAGTCATGGCGCGCGACATCGTTTCGCTGGCCTGTTCTGAATGCAAGAGGCGGAACTACTCTACGACACGCAACAAGAAGAAGACGCCGGATCGGCTGGAGCTCAAGAAGTACTGCCGGTTCTGCCGCAAGCACCTGCTTCACAAGGAATCCAAGTAGTGTCGGCCTCGCTGCGAACGGCCATTCGAGGCCAGTAGCTCAATTGGCAGAGCACCGGTCTCCAAAACCGGGGGTTGGGGGTTCGAGTCCCTCCTGGCCTGCCAGCCGCGACGGTTGTTGACGAGGTTTGCTGATGCCGCGAGCGACGAAAGACCGATGAAGGCCAGTGAAGACGGATGTCGACTGATGGCCGGCTGACAAAGGTGAGTGAGTGAAGATTTTCAACTACTTCAAGAGGCTGAGGACGTTCCTCGTCGAGGTCCGGGGCGAGTTCAAGAAAGTTACCTGGCCGCCTCGCAAGGAAGTCTATGGCACGACGATCGTCGTCATCCTTACGGTGTTCTTCTTCGGGTTTTATCTCTACGGACTGGATGTGGCCCTGTCCTATCTCGCCGCGGCGCTGACCCGATTAGTAGGAGCTTAGGTGACGGAAACGACCATGGCGAAACAATGGTACATCGTCCACACCTATTCTGGATTCGAGAAGAAGGTGGCGGACAGCTTGAAGCAACGGGTGCAGGCGTTCGGCCTCCAGGACCAGATCGGAGACGTACTCATTCCCACCGAGGACGTCGTCGAGATGAAGGGGGGCAAGAAGGTCGTCAGCCCCAAGCGCTTCTTTCCAGGCTACGTACTGGTCCAGATGGAGATGAACGACGAGACCTGGCACGTAGTGAAGAACACCCCCAAGGTGACGGGATTCGTGGGCGCGGGGCAGAAACCTGCGCCTCTGACCGACGAGGAAGTCGAGCAGGTCATCCACCAGGTGACGGTGGCGGCGACGGAAAAGCCGAAGCCGAAATACACCTTCGAAGCGGGCGAGACGGTGCGCATCATCGACGGCCCGTTCAGCAATTTCTCGGGAGTGGTGGACGAGGTCAACAGCGACCGCAATACCCTGAAAGTCATGGTGACGATCTTCGGCCGTGCGACCCCGGTGGAGCTGGACTTCCTGCAAGTGGAGAAAACCTGAGGAACGCGAGAAGTCAATGGCCAAGAAAGTAGTCGCTCAAATCAAGCTTCAGATTCCGGCCGCAAAGGCGACGCCTGCTCCACCCGTGGGGCCGGCGCTCGGCCAGCATCAAGTCAACATCATGGATTTCTGCAAGGCGTTCAACGCCAGAACCGCCAAGCAGGAGGGACTCATCATCCCGGTCGTCATCACCGTCTATCAGGACCGCTCCTATACCTTTATTACTAAGACACCGCCCGCGGCCGTGCTCTTGAAGCGTGCCGCCGGCATCGCCAAAGGCTCGGGAGAGCCCAATCGCAACAAGGTGGGCAAGGTCACCGACAAGCAGGTGGAGGAGATCGCGAAATCCAAGATGACCGATCTCAATGCCGCCAGTATCGAGGCGGCGAAGCGCATCATCATGGGTACCGCCAGGAGCATGGGAATCGAGATCGTTTCCTGACGAACGGGAGCGAAGGGAAGATCAATGGCAGGCAAGAAATATCTCAAGGCTAAGGAAGAGGCGGGCGAGGAGCCCTCGCAGAGTCTCGAGGACGCTATTTCCCGGGTCAAGAAGGCGAAATACGCCAAGTTCGACGAGACGGTGGAAGTGGCGCTCAGGCTCGGGGTCAATCCCAAGCACGCCGACCAGATGGTCCGGGGCACGGTCGTTCTCCCGCACGGGCTCGGTCGGTCGCGGCGCGTGCTCGTGATCGCGAGCGGCGAAAAGCTGAAGGAAGCGGAAGAGGCGGGTGCCGATCTCGTCGGCGGCGAGGACAGAGTGGACGAGATCCAGAAAGGCTTCATGGACTTCGACGCCGTGGTGGCGACGCCGGACATGATGCGAAGCGTGGGTAAACTGGGGAAGATTCTGGGGCCCCGGGGACTCATGCCGAACCCAAAGACCGGAACGGTGACCTTCGAGATCGCGAGAGCGGTCAAGGAGATCAAGGCTGGCAAAGTCGAGTTTCGTGTGGACAAGACCGCCATCGTTCATGCGCCGGTGGGAAAGACGTCGTTCGCGGAGAGCGCGCTTCTCGACAACTTGAGAACCCTCATCGAGACGGTGGTCAAGGCGAAGCCAGCGGCGGCGAAGGGCAAGTACATCAAGAGCATCGCGATTTCCTCGACGATGGGACCGGGAATCCGGATCGACCCCGCCGTCGTGAGCACCAAGTAAAGAAGAGGTTCAGCCGTGGATTGAGCAGGCAGACAAAGGAACGTAGAGGAGCTCAACCGGGAGCTCTCGTCTCTCGCCGCCGCTTTCGCCATCGACTATCGTGGCTTGAAGGTGGAAGAGGCGACCGAGTTTCGACGGAAGATTCGAGAGTCCGGCGCGAAGTACAAGGTGGTCAAGAACACGCTCGCCAAACGGGCGCTCTCGGGAGCGGGAGCGAGCCTCGCCGTGCTCGAGCCCCACTTGAAAGGGATGACGGGCATCGCTTTCACCGAGCACGATCCGGTTGCGCTGGCGAAGCTGATTCACGACTTTGCCAAAGACGTGCCGGCCATCGTCTTCAAGGGGGGTGTGCTCGCGGACAAGGCGCTCGACGAGAGCCAGTTCAAGGCGCTCGCGGCGCTTCCCTCGAGAGAGGTGCTGCTTTCGCAGCTGCTCTCGGTGATGCAAGCACCGATTCAGCAGTTCCTGGCCGTCCTCCAGGCGCCGGCGAGAGACCTCGTCATGGTTTTGCAGGCATACGCCGACAAGAAGGCAGCTAGCGAATAGCCGCGAGTGAGGCCGGGTTAGGCCGAGTTAGGCCGAGTTAGGCGAAGAGCCGAACGAGTACTTAAGAAAAGGAGCTATCAATGGCAGTATCGCAGCAGGACATCATCGAAACGATCAAGAACATGTCCGTCTTGGAGGTCTCCGAGATGGTGAAAAAGCTCGAGGACGAGCTCGGCGTGAAGGCGGCCGCGGCGATGCCGATGGCGGCGTTCGGCGCCATGCCTGGCGCGGCCGCTCCTGCGGCGGCCGAAGAGAAGACCGAGTTCGACGTGGTCCTCACCGCGGCCGGCGACAAGAAGATCAACGTGATCAAGGTCGTTCGCGAGGTGACCAGCCTCGGCCTCAAGGAGGCGAAGGACCTCGTCGAGGGCGCGCCCAAGACGGTGAAGGAAGGCATTCCCAAGGAAGAGGCCGAAGAGGTCAAGAAAAAGTTCGAAGCCGTGGGAGCTCAAGTGGAGCTTAAGTAGACGTTGCCGTCAATCCGTGGCGTCGTCGAGTCGGGCTGCCAGAGCCCGGGGCCGGAGTCTGTCTTCGGCCCGTTCTCTTTTTTAGAGTCGGAAGGGGAAGATGCAGAAACTCTCCGTTAACCCGTATCGTGACCGTGTCGATTTTTCTCGGATCCGCGCCATGATCCCGATCCCGAACCTGATCGAGATCCAGAGAAAGTCCTACGAACGGTTCCTGCAGATGAACCTGCTCTCGGCGGAGCGGGAAGACATGGGTCTGCAGGCCGTCTTCAAATCCATCTTCCCGATCACGGACTTTCGTGAGAACTGCGAGCTGCAGTTCGTCGAATACGCCATCGGCGTGTGGGAATGCAAGTGCGGCAAGCTCGAGGGGCTCGCGCATTTGAGGCGGAAGTGCACCGGCTGCGGCGCAACCATCCGCACCAATCCCATGGGGGAGCGAGAGATCTCCTGCCTTTCCTGCGGCAAGGCCAACGAGAACCGCGGCACCGTCTGCGATACCTGCGGTGATTCCGTCGGGCTGAAGCTCAAATACGACGTCGAGGAATGCCAGGAGCGGGGGATGACCTATTCGGTTCCCCTCAAAGTGACCATTCGACTGACGGTTTACGACAAGGACCCCGAGTCGGGTGTGCGCTCCATCCGGGACATCAAGGAGCAGGAGGTCTACTTCGGTGACATCCCGCTCATGACCGACAACGGAACCTTCATCATCAATGGGACGGAGCGGGTCATCGTCTCGCAGCTCCATCGCTCGCCCGGCGTCTTCTTCCACGAGGTCGACAAGGGCTCCTATCTCGCCCAGACCATCCCCTACCGCGGAAGCTGGGTGGAGTTCGAGTTCGATCAAAAGAACCTGCTCTACGTTCGCATCGACCGCAAACGCAAGTTTCTCGCTACCGTATTCCTGCGCGCTCTCGGTCTCAGGACCGACGAGGACATCCTCCGGGAGTTCTACACCATCGACAGCGTTCAGGTCCGCGACGGGAAGCTGTTCCTCCCGGTAACCAAGGCCCTCCTCGGACGCCGCTTCGATCAGGACATCCCCGCGACGGGCGGAAAAGAGCCGGTGGTGGCCGCGGGAAAGCGCATCACCCGTCTCGCTCTCGAGAAGATTGAAAAGGCGAACATCAGCGAGGTGGAGCTGACCGCTGCGGACCTCGAGGGCGCCTATGCGGTGTCGGATGTGGTCAACTCGGTGACGGGAGAGGTGCTGGTGGATTGCAACGAGCCGCTTCCCGCCGACATCGTCCCCATCCTGATCGACAACGGAGTGGATCACATCGAGGTCTTCCATTCGGAGACGGACGAGATCGGGCCGATCATGTCCGTCACCGCGAAGAAGGACTCCATCCGCAGCTCCGAGGAAGCGCTCATCGAGATCTACCGGCGGCTCCGGCCGGGCGATCCGCCGACCCTCGAGAGCTCGCGGTCGCTGTTCAACGGCATGTTCTTCAACCCGCAGAAGTACGACTTCTCCCGGGTGGGACGACTCAAGCTCAACACCAAGCTCGGCCTCCAGGGCGCGCTCGACGATCGGCTCCTCGAGGCACGCGATTTCTTCGCGGTGATCGAAGTATCTCCTGAAGCTTCCGAAAAACGTCGGCAACGTCGATGACATCGATCATCTGGGCAACCGCCGAGTCCGCTCGGTGGGCGAGCTTCTCGAGAACCAGTTCCGAATCGGTCTCGTCCGCATGGAGCGCGCGATCAAGGAGAAGATGAGCGTCTACCAGGAAATGGCAACCGCCATGCCCCACGACCTCATCAATGCCAAGCCGGTCATGGCCGCGGTCCGGGAGTTCTTCGGCTCCTCGCAGCTCTCGCAGTTCATGGACCAGACCAATCCACTCTCCGAAGTAACCCACAAGCGGCGGCTCTCGGCGCTCGGGCCGGGCGGTCTGTCGCGTGAGCGCGCCGGGTTCGAAGTGCGCGACGTGCACCCGACTCACTACGGGCGCATCTGTCCCATCGAGACTCCGGAGGGTCCGAACATCGGGCTCATCAGCTCCCTTTCCTGCTACGCTCGCATCAACGAGTACGGGTTCATCGAGAGCCCTTACAAGAAAGTCGAGGGCGGGCGCGTCATCGACCACGTCCAGGTCACCGCGACCGGCGATGCTTCTTTCTCGGCGAGCCAGGTTCTCGAGCGGAAGGTCTTCGAGAAGGAGCGCGCCAAGATCGAGCGTGACGGCGGGAAGCTCCCCGAGGCAGAGCCCCACGCGTTCTATCTCTCCGCCTGGGAAGAGGATCAGCACATCATCGCGCAAGCCAACGCCAAGCTCGACGAAGACGGCCTGCTCGTGGCCGATCGGGTCAACTGTCGCCAGGCTGGCAACTTCGTTCTCGTCCCCCGCGAACAGGTGGACTACATCGACGTCTCGCCGAAGCAATTGGTGTCGGTCGCCGCATCGCTGATTCCCTTTCTGGAGAACGACGACGCCAACCGGGCTCTCATGGGCTCCAACATGCAGCGTCAGGCCGTTCCCCTGCTGAGAGCCGAGGCTCCCATCGTGGGTACCGGGATGGAGTACGCCACCGCGCGTGACTCCGGGGCGGTCGTGGTTTGCCGAAGGGGTGGAATCGTCGACTCGGTCGATTCGCGCCGCATCATCGTGCGGATCGAGGAAGGTACGGGAAAGCGGGCCAAGGAGATCGGGGCCGACATCTATAACCTGACCAAGTTCAAGCGCTCCAATCAGAATACCTGCATGAACCAGCGGCCCATCGTCCGCGTCGGCGACCGCATCGAGAAGGGGCAGGTCATCGGTGACGGGCCCTGCACCGAGATGGGCGAGCTCGCCCTCGGGCGGAACGTTCTCGTCGGTTTCATGCCCTGGCGTGGATACAACTTCGAGGACGCGATCCTGGTGTCGGAGAAGCTGGTCAAGGAGGATGCCTACACTTCGATCCACATCGAGGAGTTCGACACCGAGGCCCGGGACACCAAGCTCGGCCCCGAGGAGATCACCCGGGACATCCCCAACGTCTCCGAGAGCTTTCTCGCCAACCTGGACGAGTCGGGGATCATCCGCATCGGCGCTTACGTGAAGCCCGGTGACATCCTGGTGGGAAAGGTCACGCCCAAGGGCGAGACCCAGCTCACTCCGGAAGAAAAGCTCCTTCGAGCCATCTTCGGCGAGAAGGCGGGTGACGTGCGGGACGCGTCGCTCACCTGTCCTCCCGGTATCGAGGGAATCGTCGTCGACGTGAAGATCTTCTCCCGCAAGGGTGTCGAAAAGGACGAACGAGCCAAAGCCATCGAATCCGCAGAAGTGTCGATGCTCGAGAAGAACCTGAACGACGAGATCCGGATCCTGAAGGAAGAGCGTAACAAGCGGGTCATCGAGCGCCTCTCGGGAAGCGTTCTGGAGGAGGACCTGGTCAACCCCAGAACCGGTGAGAAGATCCTCAAGAAGAAGACCAAGCTCACCAAGGAAATGCTTCGCGAGCTGAGGCCCGCTTACCTCGGGCTGCTCGAGACCGACGTCCCTGCCGAGGTGCTCGACGAGATTCAGGAGATCGAGGACAAGACCGAACGGCAGATCGAGGTGCTGAAAGCTCTGTTCGAGGAGCGGATGAACCGCCTCCAGAAGGGAGACGAGCTTCCGCCGGGCGTCATCAAGATGGTCAAGGTCTACGTCGCCATGAAGCGAAAGCTCTCGGTTGGCGACAAGATGGCGGGGCGCCACGGCAACAAAGGCGTCATCGCCAAGATCGTGCCCGAAGAGGACATGCCCTATCTTCCCGACGGGACCCCGGTGGAGATCATCCTGAATCCCCTGGGAGTGCCTTCGCGAATGAACGTCGGGCAGATCCTCGAAACGCATCTCGGTTGGGCGGGGATGGTTCTGGGGATGCATTTCGCGACCCCGGTGTTCGACGGAGCCTCCGAGGCTCAAATCAAGGAGCTTCTCCAACAGGCGAACGGAAAGGCGCGAGACGCCGGGGATCTCCGGCCGAACGCTCTCGAGGGCGGAAAGACCTACCTGTACGACGGCATGACGGGCGAAGCGTTCGAGCAGCCGGTCACCGTGGGATACATCTACATGCTCAAGCTGTCGCATCTCGTCGACGACAAGATGCACGCCCGGAGCATCGGACCGTACAGCCTCATCACCCAGCAGCCGCTGGGCGGCAAGGCGCAGTTCGGAGGACAGCGGTTCGGGGAGATGGAGGTCTGGGCGCTCGAAGCCTACGGTGCCGCCCATACGCTCCAGGAGCTTCTCACGGCGAAATCCGACGACGTGTACGGCAGAGCGAAAATCTACGAGGCGATCGTCAAGGGCGATACGTCTTTCGCCCCGGGCCTCCCGGAATCGTTCAACGTCCTCATCCGGGAGCTCCAGAGCCTCTGTCTCGACGTCGAGCTGCTGAAGACCAAGGATTGAGAGCGAAACGCAAAGGCGCAGAGATGCAAAGGCGCAAAGGGGAACCTTCCGGGACTCCGAAGGCGTCCAACCCATCGAGGTCTGCGCGATTGAAGGAATTGAATTGCTGACACCTTCGCGCGAGCGGAGCGAGCCCGGCCGGGAGGAATGGGCGCCGCGACGCGGCTGCCCAGGGAATCCGGCCGTCCTCCCTGCGCGACGAGCGCAGGGAGCGAGCAGGCCGAAGAGGCCTGCTCGCATTAAATAAGGAGAAAGCACTTGAAAGCGTTCGCAACCCTACGTGACAAAGGCAACCTGGTAGTGGATTTCGACGCCATCAAGATCAGCCTGGCTTCCCCCGAGAAGATCCGGGCCTGGTCTCACGGTGAAGTGACGAAGCCGGAGACCATTAACTATCGGACCTTCAAACCGGAGCGGGACGGACTGTTCTGCGCGAAGATTTCGGCCCGGTCACCGACTGGGAGTGCCTCTGCGGGAAGTACAAGCGGATGAAGCACCGGGGAGTGATCTGCGACAAATGCGGGGTCGAGGTCACTCAGTCCAAAGTGAGACGCGAGCGGCTCGCTCACATCGAGCTCGCCTGCCCCGTGTCGCACGTGTGGTTCTTCAAGGGGCTCCCGAGCCGCATCGGGCATCTGCTCGACATGTCGCTTCGGGATCTCGAACGGGTGCTCTACTTCGAATCGTATGTGGTCATCGATCCCGGCGACACTCCGCTCAAGGAAAAAGAGCTCCTCACCGAGGAGCGATATCGCGAGCTCCGTGGTGAGTACAAAGGGAAGTTCCACGCCGATATGGGTGCCGAGGCGATCAAGGAGCTCCTGCGCCGCATAGAGGTCGAGGAGCTCTCGGAGCAGCTGCGCGAGGAGATGAAGACCGAGACCTCGCTCCAGAAAAAGCTCAAGTACGCCAAGCGTCTCAAGGTCGTCGAAGCGTTCCGCAAATCCAACAACCGCCCGGAGTGGATGATCCTCGACGTGATCCCGGTGATTCCGCCGGAGCTACGGCCGCTCGTGCCTCTCGACGGCGGCCGGTTCGCGACGAGCGATTGCAACGATCTCTACCGGAGGGTCATCAACCGCAACAATCGTCTCAAGAAGCTGATGGAGCTCAAGGCGCCCGACGTCATCGTGCGCAACGAGAAGCGCATGCTGCAGGAGGCGGTCGACGCTTTGTTCGACAACGGGCGCCGCGGGCGCGTTCTCCGGGGCGCGAACAACCGGCCGTTGAAGTCGCTCTCCGACACCCTGAAGGGAAAACAGGGCCGGTTCCGTCAGAACCTCCTGGGCAAGCGCGTCGACTACTCGGGCCGTTCGGTCATCGTCGTCGGGCCCGAGCTGAAGCTCCACCAGTGCGGGCTTCCCAAGAAGATGGCGCTCGAGCTCTTCAAGCCCTTCATCTATAACAAGCTCGAGCAGGTCGGGCTCGCCACCACCATCAAGGCGGCCAAGGAGATGGTGGAGCAGCAGCGACCCGAGGTCTGGGATTTCCTCGAGGAAGTCATCCGCTCGCACCCGGTGCTCTTGAACCGCGCTCCCACGCTGCACCGCCTCGGTATCCAGGCGTTCGAGCCCACGCTGGTCGAAGGAAAAGCCATCCGGATTCACCCTCTGGTCTGTACCGCGTTCAACGCCGATTTCGACGGCGACCAGATGGCGGTCCACATTCCGCTGTCGCCGGAGTCGCAGATCGAAGCGTCGCTTCTCATGCTCTCCTCGCGCAACATCCTGTCTCCCGCGAACGGGCAGCCTCTCGCCATTCCCACGCAGGACATGGTGCTCGGTTGCTACTACCTGACCAAGGAGAAGAAGGGTGCCAAGGGTGAAGGTCGGGCCTTCGCCTCGATGGAGGACGTTCTACTCGCGCTCGAGGCAGGCGAGCTGGAGACGCTGAGCCCGATTCGACTGCTCTACAGCGGTCCATTCCTGGACCTCACGACTGCCTTCAACGATCAGGATTTGGTCCACGCCGAGATCGTGGAGTTCGAGAACGAGCTCATCGAGACCACGGTGGGACGGGTGATCTTCAACGACAACCTTCCCCCCGAGATTCCCTACATCAACGGTCTCCTCAAGAAGAAGGGACTGGGGAGCCTGGTCAACTTTTGCTATCTCCGCCATGGCGTGCAGAAAACGGTGGAAATGCTGGACCAGCTCAAAGAGCTCGGATTCCACTACGCCACCCGGAGCGGCGTCTCGATCGGCATCGAGGACCTGGTGATTCCCAGTCAGAAGAACCAGCTCGTCGACCGGGCCCTCTCCGAGGTCAAAGAGGTCGACGATCAGTACCGTGAGGGCGCGATCACCAAAGGTGAGCGTTACAACAAGGTCATCGCCATCTGGTCCAACGTGACCGACAAGGTCGCGCAGGAGATGTTCGAAGAGATGGAACGGCAGGAGCGCGAGAATGCGCTCTTCAATCCCGTCTACATGATGGCGGACTCGGGCGCGCGGGGAAGCAAGCAGCAGATCCGTCAGCTCGCCGGTATGCGGGGTCTGATGGCGAAGCCGTCGGGCGAGATCATCGAGACCCCGATCACGAGCAACTTCCGTGAAGGCCTCACCGTGCTGCAGTACTTCATCTCCACTCACGGCGCGCGGAAGGGTCTGGCCGACACCGCCCTCAAGACCGCCGATTCCGGATACCTCACCCGGAGACTGGTGGACGTCGCCCAGGACGTGATCATCTCCGAGCCCGACTGCGGCACCGTCTCGGGCATCTACGTCGGAGCCATCGTCGAAGCGGGAGAAGTCATCGAGGCTCTCCGCGATCGTATCGTTGGTCGAGTCACCCTGGAGACGATCAAGGACAGCTTCACCGGAGAGACCATCGTCTCTCCCAACCAGGAGATCTCCGAGGACATCGCCAACGCCATCCAGAATACCGGCGTCGATCACGTAAAGATCCGCTCGGTTCTCACCTGCGAGTCGCGCCGCGGAGTCTGTGCCAAGTGCTACGGTCGCAATCTCGCTTCGGGCCATTTGGTGGAGCTCGGCGAGGCGGTGGGAGTCATCGCCGCCCAGTCGATCGGAGAGCCCGGCACCCAGCTGACGATGCGGACCTTCCACATCGGAGGCACGGCGAGCCGGGTCGCCGAGCAGTCCACGCTCGAGTCGAAAAACAAGGGTGTGGTCAAGTTCGTCAACCTCTCCACCGTCAAGGACAAGGGAGGCGACCTGGTGGTGATGAACCGCGCCGGTCAAATCCTCATCCTGGACGACAAGGGCCGCGAGCGTGAGCGCTACCCCGTGGTGTATGGAGCCAGGCTGAAGGTCAAGGACGGACAGACGGTCGAGTCGGGATCGACCTTCGTCGAGTGGGACCCTTACACCTTCTCGATTCTGACGGAAGAAGGAGGCACCGCGCACTTCAAGGACGTGGTGCAGGGTGTGACGGTCCACGAGGAGGTGGACGAGGTGACCGGTCTCTCGATGCCCGTGATCGTGGAGTCTCCGGATGAGAAGCGCCAGCCGGCTATCGTCATCAAGGACGCCAAGAAGAAGGACGTGAAGAGCTACCTCCTCCCGTCGGGCGCCCACTTGATGGTGGCGGATGGCGACGATGTGCGGCCGGGAGACGTTCTCGCCAAGATTCCGCGAGAGACGACCAAGACCAAGGACATCACCGGTGGTCTTCCCCGAGTCGTCGAGCTCTTCGAGGCGAGAAAGCCCAAGGACCCGGCGGTCATCACCGAGATCGACGGTCTCATCCAGTACGGCGGCATCGCGAAGGGCATGCGCAAGATCTCGGTGATCTCCGACACCGGAGAGGTCCGGGAATACGCGCTTCCTCGAGGCGTTCACATCAACGTGCAGGAGAGCGAGCGGGTCAAGGCGGGCGAGCCACTGATGGACGGGCCCATCAACCCTCACGATATCCTCAACGTTCTGGGAGAGAACGCCCTTCAGGAGTACCTGGTCAACGAGATCCAGGAGGTCTACCGGCTGCAGGGCGTGCTCATCAACGACAAGCACATCGAGGTGATCGTCCGCCAGATGATGCGCTGGGTGAAGGTAGAGGAAGTGGGCGACACCGAGCTTCTCATCGACGAGACCGTCGACCGCTTCAAGTTCACCGAGGCGAACGAGAAGATCATCGCCGGCGGTGGGCGCCCGGCTACCGGCCGGCCGCTTCTCCTCGGGATCACGAAGGCCTCGCTTTCTACCGACAGCTTCATTTCGGCGGCGTCGTTCCAGGAAACGACCCGGGTGCTCACCGAGGCTTCCATCAGTGGACGAGTCGACTATCTGCGCGGGCTCAAAGAGAACGTCATCATGGGACGTCTCATCCCCGCGGGCACCGGCCTCGAGATACACCGGCAGGTGGCGATTCCCGAAGCCCAGCCACTCGAGCGCCGGCCGGAGCTTCCGGGCGAGGATCTGGAGCGGGAGATGCAATTCCTGGTGGAGGGAAGCTCCACTCAAGAGGATGAACCGCTGTAAGCGCTTACCAGGGTTCCGTTGCCAGTGGCCGGTTGCGACTGGCAACGGAACATGTCTTGACAACATGGCATCATCATTGCTAGACTCGGCGGGTTGTCCTGAATCCAGTCCGGGTTCGGCGTTTCTTAAGCGATTCTAAGCACTTAGGTGCTCTCAGGGAGACAGGTCGAAGTTGCCGACGTTCAGCCAGTTGGTCCGAAAGGGACGGAAAAAGACCGGATCCAAGACGGATAGCCCCGCGCTGCAGGGATGTCCCCAGCGGAGGGGCGTCTGCATCCGTGTTTTCATCTCCACTCCCAAGAAGCCGAACTCGGCGCTGCGGAAAGTGGCCAGGGTGCGGCTCACCAACGGAATCGAAGTCACGACCTACATCCCGGGTGTGGGACACAACTTGCAGGAGCACTCGATCGTGCTCATCCGGGGAGGGCGCGTAAAGGACCTTCCCGGCGTGCGTTATCACGTGGTTCGCGGCTCGCTAGATGCCGTGGGCGTCGACGGGCGCAAGAACGGCCGTTCCAAGTACGGAACGAAGCGGCCCAAATCGTAGAAAAATCAGAGAAGTACGGAAATGCCCAGACGCAGAGAGGTCCCGAAGCGGCCACCGCAGCCGGACCCGATTTACAACAGTCAGCTCGTGTCGAGCTTCGTCAACGTCATCATGAAGCGCGGCAAGAAGGCGACGGCCGAAGGGGTCGTCTATCGGGCATTCGACAAGATCCGGGACCGAACCCAGGAAGACCCGCTGAAGGTCTTCAAAAAGGCCATCGACAACATCAAGCCCACGCTCGAGGTCAAGAGCCGACGGGTGGGCGGAAGCAACTATCAGGTTCCCGTCGAAGTGCGGCCCGAGCGGAGGACGTCCCTTTCGCTGCGATGGCTCGTTACCTATGCCCGGGAGCGTCCCGAGAAGACGATGGTTGAGAAGCTCGCGAGCGAGATTCTCGACGCCTCTCAGAACCGGGGCGGTTCGGTGAAGAAACGGGAGGATACGCACCGCATGGCGGAGGCGAACAAAGCGTTCGCCCACTACCGCTGGTAAGAGAGACACCTCTTCGAGCACTCCGAAGCCCGCTCTTTTCCGGATTCTTCTGAAGAGGGTGCGGCGAGAGCTGCTCCTTGTATCGGGAGCGCTAGCTCCCGGCTGGAACGGAACGGAAAACGTTCATATCGGGAATATTTTGTCTGTAGAGTCCAACAAACATGGCCCGCAAAGTACCTGTGGAGAAGACGCGCAATATCGGCATCATGGCGCACATCGATGCCGGTAAGACGACGACCACCGAGCGCATTCTCTACTACACCGGAATTACCTACAAGCTGGGTGAAGTCCACGAAGGTACCGCGACCATGGACTGGATGCAGCAGGAGCAGGAGCGAGGGATCACCATCACCTCCGCGGCGACCACCTGCTTCTGGCGGGATTTTCGCATCAATATTATCGACACCCCCGGGCACGTGGATTTCACCGCCGAAGTGGAGCGCTCGCTTCGAGTGCTCGACGGGGCCGTCGCCGTGTTCTGCGCCGTGGGCGGCGTCGAGCCCCAGTCCGAGACCGTCTGGCGTCAGGCCGACAAGTATCACGTTCCCCGTATCGCGTTCGTGAACAAAATGGACCGCGCGGGAGCCGATCTCCCCCGCGCCGTCCAGATGATGAAGGACCGTCTCGGCGCCAATCCGGTGCCGATCCAGCTTCCGGTGGGCGCCGAGGAGCATTTCGTGGGGGTCGTCGACCTCATCCGCGAAAGGGCCATCATCTATAGAGACGAAACGCTGGGGGCGGAGTTCGAGGACGCGGAAGTGCCTGCCGCAATGACGGAAGAAGTCCAGGCCGCTCGCGAAAAGATGATCGAAGCCGCCTGTGAATCCGACGATCGGTTGATGGAGAAGTACCTCGATGGGGTCACTCCCACCGAGGAGGAGATCCGGTCCGGCCTTCGTAAGGGGACGGTGGCGCTCAAAGTCGTCCCGGTCCTCTGCGGGTCGGCGTTCAAGAACAAGGGCGTCCAGCCTCTGCTCGACGCGGTGGTCGACTTTCTGCCGGCACCGACCGACGTTCCACCCATCGTGGGAACGACGATGGATGGCTCGGGTACGGAGGTCCGGCCGGCGAGCGACGACGCGCCGTTCTCCGCCCTGATCTTCAAGATCATGACCGATTCCTACGTAGGACAGCTCGCTTTCTTCCGCGTCTACTCCGGCTACCTGGAATCGGGCTCGAGCATCCTGAACCCCGGGCGCGATCGCACCTATCGCATCGGCCGGCTGCTGAAGATGCACGCGAACAAGCGCGAAGACATCAAGGCCGTCTACTCGGGTGACATCGCCGCCGCGGTCGGGCTCAAGCACGTGCAGACCGGTGACACCATCTGCGATGAGGACCATCCGGTCGTTCTGGAGTCGATGCAGTTTCCCGAGCCCGTCATCTCTGTGGTCATCGAGCCCAAGACCAAGTCGGACCAGGAAAAGCTCGGCGTCGCCCTCGGCAAGCTCACCCAGGAAGATCCCACGTTCAAGGTTTTCACCGACCCCGATACCGCGCAGACCATCATCAGCGGCATGGGCGAGCTCCACCTGGAGATCGTCGTCGACCGCCTGTTGCGCGAGTTCAGTGTGGCGGCGAGCGTGGGCAAGCCCCAGGTCGCGTACCGCGAGACCATCCGGCGCACGGCGAAGGCCGAGGGCCGTTACATCCGGCAGACCGGCGGTCGCGGCCAGTACGGTCACGTGTGGCTCGAGGTCGGGCCCAAGCCGGGGGTCAAGTTCGAGTTCGTGAACAACATCGTGGGTGGCTCGATTCCCAAGGATTACATCCCCGCGGTCGAGTCCGGTGTCAAGGAAGCGATGGAGCAGGGCCCGCTCGCGAGCTATCCGCTGGTGGACGTGGCCGTTCGTCTCTACGACGGCTCGTATCACAACGTGGACAGCTCGGAAATGGCGTTCAAGATCGCGGGCTCGATGGCGTTCAAAGAAGCGGTGAGAAACGCTGACCCGGTCCTCCTCGAGCCGGTCATGCAGGTAGAAGCGGTCGTTCCCGAGGACTATATGGGCGAAGTGATCGCCGACCTCAACTCCAGACGGGGCCGGATCCAGGGAATGATGGCGAGAGGCAACGCCCAGGTGATTACCGCGCTCGTGCCGCTGGCGGAAATGTTCGGCTACGCCACCGACTTGCGCTCCGCGACCCAGGGACGGGCCACCTACACCATGCATTTTCATCAGTACGAAGAGGCGCCCAAGAGCGTCGGCGAGGAAGTCGTCGCCAAGGTAACCGGCAGATGACGCGAACGGTAAGCAGAGAAACGGGCGAGCCGAAGAGTCGAACGGGCATGAATGTGAAGAGCGAGCGGAGCGAGCCCGGCCGGGAGGAAGCGGTCGCGCCGAAGGCGCGGAACCGCGGGAATCCGGCCGTCCTCCCGGCGCGAGGAGCGCCGGGAGCGAATGAGGCGAAGAGCCGAACGAGCCATTAATAAAGGAGTATTGATTCGTCATGGGGAAAGAGAAGTTCGATCGAACGAAGCCGCACCTGAACGTGGGGACGATAGGCCACGTGGACCACGGGAAGACGACGTTGACGGCTGCGATCACGAAGGTACTGGCGAAGACGGACAAGAGCATCAATTTCCGGAGCTTCGATTCGATCGACAACGCGCCCGAGGAGAGGGAGAGAGGGATCACGATCGCGACGGCGCACGTGGAGTACTCGACGGGGAACCGACATTATGCGCACGTGGATTGTCCAGGTCACGCGGACTACGTGAAGAACATGATCACGGGAGCGGCGCAGATGGACGGAGCGATCCTGGTGGTATCGGCGGCGGACGGACCGATGCCGCAGACGCGGGAGCACATTCTGCTGGCGCGTCAGGTAGGAGTACCGTACGTGGTGGTATTCCTGAACAAGGTGGACATGGTGGACGACCCGGAGCTTCTGGACCTGGTGGAGCTCGAGGTTCGGGAGCTGCTGTCGACGTACGAGTTTCCTGGGGACGACACGCCGATCATCCGGGGGAGCGCGCTGAAGGCGCTGCAGGAAGACACGGAAGAGACGGCGAAGCCGATCCACGAGTTGATGAAGGCGCTGGACGAGTACATACCGCTTCCGCAGCGGGACATCGACAAGGACTTTCTGATGCCGATCGAGGATGTTTTCTCGATCTCGGGTCGCGGGACGGTGGTGACGGGGCGAATCGAGCGCGGGATCGTGCGGGTGTCGGACGAGATTGAGATAGTGGGGATCAAGGAGACGCGCAAGCGGGTGGTGACGGGAGTCGAGATGTTCAAGAAGCTTCTCGACGAAGGTCAGGCAGGCGACAACGTGGGAGTGCTGCTGCGCGGAACGGAGCGGACGGACGTGGAGCGTGGGATGGTGCTGGCGAAGCCGGGCTCGATCACGCCGCACACGAAGTTCAAGGCGGAAGTATACGTTCTGTCGAAGGAAGAGGGAGGTCGTCACACGCCGTTTTTCAGCGGGTATCGACCGCAGTACTACTTCCGGACGACGGACGTGACGGGTACGGCGACGCTTCAGGAAGGTGTCGAGATGGTGATGCCGGGAGACAACACCAGCTTGACGATCCAGCTGATCACGCCGATCGCGATGGAGAAGGGTCTTCGGTTCGCCATCCGCGAGGGAGGCCGCACCGTCGGCGCCGGCACCATCACCGAAGTTATCGAGTAGATTCCGCCTTCGCCCGTGGGGCGATGGCGAGACGAGCCGAGAGAAGAGAGAAACGATGGCAGTAATCAGCGAGAAGATCCGAATCCGGCTGAAGGCCTATGACTATCGGATTCTGGACCAGTCGACGCACGAGATCGTGGAGACGGCGAAGCGGACCGGAGCTCGCATCGCGGGTCCCATTCCGCTGCCCACGGTCAAGAACAAGTGGACCGTTTTGCGCTCGCCTCACGTGGACAAGAAGTCACGGGAGCAGTTCGAGATTCGCACGCACAAGCGGCTCCTGGACATCTTCGAGCCGACGCCGCAGACGGTCGATGCCTTGATGCGCCTCGATCTGCCCGCCGGTGTCGACGTCGAGATCAAGGCGTTCGGCAAGGATCACGCGAAGTAGGCCTTTCGGACTTTTCGAAAAAAGACGGATGCGATCATGAATGGGATCATTGGAAGAAAACTGGGGATGACCCAGAAGTTCGCCGAGGACGGCTCGGTCGTGCCCGTTACCGTCCTCAAAGCGGGGCCCTGCGTCGTCGTTCAGAGGAAGACCAAAGACAGCGACGGCTACGACGCGGTGCAGCTCGGACTGGTCGAAGCGGGCCGCAGAACGAAGGCTACCAAGCCGCAGGAAGGACACTTCAAGAAGGCGGGGGTGGCCCCTTGCCGGGTGGTGCGCGAGTTCGAGCTCGGCCCGGAGGAAGCGCCGAAGGTGGGCGATTCCATCAAAGTGACGCTGTTCAGCCCCACCGAGAGAGTCACGGTGAGCGGAGTGAGCAAGGGCAAGGGATTCGCCGGTGTCGTCAAGCGCCACGGCTTCCGCGGCGGCCGGGCGACTCACGGGTCGATGTTTCACCGCGCCCCCGGCTCCATCGGGGCGTCGGCTTTTCCCTCTCGAGTTCTTCCCGGGATGCGCGCGGGCGGACATATGGGCCAGGACCGGGTCACGGTGAAGAATCTCGAAGTGGTCGAGGTCATCGAAGAGCAGGACCTGATCCTCATCAAGGGCGCGGTCCCCGGCGCCAATGGCACCTACGTCGAGATCGTCAAGTCCGGTCCTGTAAAGAGAGGCGAATAGACATGCCTACGGTTCCCATGGTGGACGTATCCGGAGGATCCCGTGGCGAGAAGTCTCTCGCCGACAGTGTTTTCGGAATCGCGCCCAACCGACACGTTCTGTACGAGGCGGTAAGGCACTACCGCGCCGAGCGACATCGCGGGACCCACGCGACCAAGAATCGCGCGCTCGTCTCTGGCGGAGGAAAGAAACCCTGGCGCCAGAAGGGCACGGGCCGGGCTCGCGTCGGATCGAGCCGAAACCCGCTGTGGCGCAAGGGCGGCACGGTCTTCGGCCCTCAGCCTCGCGACTACGCCTACAAGCTGAACGGAAAGGTGCAGAGGGGAGCGATGCGCTCCGCCCTGTCGCTCCGAGTCAAAGAGGACGCGGTAACGGTGGTGAGCGGCCTCGGTCCCGACAAGCCGAGCACCAAGTCCTTGAAGGGACAGCTCGGTGAGCTGGGAGTTACGAGCGGAAGCGTCCTGGTCGTGGACGTGAAGCCCTCCGAGGCACTCTGTCTTTCCGCGCGCAATCTTCCCAAGGTGGAGATACGATCGGTGGCTGCGCTCCACGCCTACGACGTGCTCAACGCCCGCCGGATCCTCCTAACGGAGGAAGCGGCGGCGAGCCTGGAAGAGAGGCTGTCGCGATGAACATTCACCAGATCATCCAGGGGCCTCTGATTACCGAGAAGGCGGCGACGCAAAAGGACGACAACCGCACGTTGAGCTTCCGGGTGGCCACGAGCGCGAACAAGACCGAGATCAAGAAGGCGGTGGAAAAGCTCTTCGGGGTCAAGGTCGCTTCGGTGCGTACCTCGAGCGTGGGCGGCAAGCTCAAACGCTACGGTCGTTTCGAGGGCCGAAGGCCCGACTGGAAGAAAGCCTTCGTCACGTTGCGCGAGGGCGAGAAGATGATCGAGTTCTTCGAGGGAGTCTGATAGACGATGGCAGTCAAGAAATTCAGCCCCACGTCGCCAGGCCGACGGTTCTACACCGTCCAGAGCTTCGACGAGTTGACGGAGGTGAAGCCCCTCAAGTCGCTCACCGAGCCCAAGTACGATCGGGGTGGAAGAAACGACCGAGGACGCGTCACCGTGCGTTTTCGCGGCGGCGGACACAAACAGCGCTACCGGGTCGTGGACTTCAAGAGAAACAAGCTCGAGGTGCCAGGGAAAGTGGCGGCGGTGGAGTACGATCCCAATCGCTCGGCACGCATCGCCCGAATCCACTATCTGGACGGTGAGAAGGCCTACATCATCCATCCGGTGGGATTGAAGGTGGGCGACACGGTGATCGCGAGCAACTCGGCCGACATCCTTCCCGGCAACTGTCTCCAGCTCGAGTTCATTCCCCTGGGCACGACCGTTCACAACATCGAGCTCAAGCCGGGCAAGGGCGGTCAGATGGCGCGGAGCGCGGGCGCGGGCGCGCAGGTCGTCGCCAAAGAGGGACAGTACGCTCAGCTGAAGCTTCCTTCCGGCGAAGTGCGCATCGTGCACAAGCGTTGCCGCGCGACCGTAGGCCAGGTAGGCAACCTCGAGCACGAGAACATCACCATCGGCAAGGCGGGACGGAAACGATGGATGGGCCGCAGGCCCCACAACCGGGGGGTTTCCATGAATCCCGTCGATCACCCGCATGGTGGCGGCGAGGGTCGAACCTCGGGTGGAAGGCATCCGGTGACCCCATGGGGTGTCCCCACCAAGGGATACAAGACTCGCAACAACAAACGTACCGACGGGTTCATCGTGCGCCGCCGCGGCAAGAAGAGGGGTTAGATAGAGCATGGCCAGATCGCTGAAAAAAGGGCCTTTCGTCGACGAAAGCCTGTTGAAGAAAATCGACGCCATGAACGACGCCGGCGACAAGAAGGTCGTAAAGACCTGGTCGCGCCGGTCGACGGTGATACCGGAGATGGTGGGGCATACGCTCGCGGTACACAACGGGAAGAAGTTCATCCCGGTCTACGTAACCGAGAACATGGTGGGCCACAAGCTCGGCGAGTTCTCGCCGACGCGCACCTTCCGCGGCCATACGCAGAAATCCGAAAAGGCCTCCAAGGTGGCCAGGTAGCTCGATCGCCGACTGGAGAGGAGTAGCATGGTTCAAGCAAAGGCGACTGCCAAATACGTAAGGGGGTCGTCGCAGAAAGCGCGTCTGGTGATCGACCTGATCCGGGGCAAGCGCGCCGTGGAAGCGCTCGCGATTCTGCAAAACACCAACAAGCGGGTCTGCGGCCCTCTGGAAAAAGTGCTTCGCTCGGCCATCGCCAATGCTCAGCAGAAGGCGGTGGAGGAAGCGAAGCGGATCGACGAGGATGATCTCGTCGTCTCCGCCGCCTACGCGAACGCTGGCCCGTCGCTGAAACGCATCCGCCCGGCGCCGATGGGAAGGGCCTATCGAGTCGTGCACCGAACGACGCACCTCACGGTTCAGGTTTCCGAGAAGGAAGAGTAAAAAGGGAGATCTCATGGGACACAAAGTCCACCCGTTCGGGTTTCGACTCGGCTACAACAAGACGTGGCGGTCGCGTTGGTATGCCGAGCGGGACTACGCCAAGTTGCTCCACGAGGATCTGAGACTGAAGCGGCAGCTCAAGAGGCGCTTTTCTCACGCGGGCGTATCGCGGGTAGAGATCGAGCGTGCCGCCAACAAGCTGAAGATCAACATCCACACCTCCCGCCCCGGCATCATCATCGGCCGCAAGGGCACCGAGGTGGACAAGCTCAAGCAGGAGATCCAGTCCACGACTCAGCGTGAGGTTTACATCAATATTATCGAGGTGGCGAAGCCGGAGCTCGACGCCCAGCTGGTCGCGGAGTCGATCGCGCTCCAGCTCGAGAAGAGAATCGCCTTCCGTCGCGCCATGCGCAAAGCGGTCGACTCGACGCTCCGGTTCGGCGCGAAGGGAATTCGAGTTCGCTGTGCTGGGCGTCTGAACGGCGCCGAGATCGCCCGTTCCGAATGGTATCTGCTCGGACAGCTCCCGCTCCACACCTTGAGAGCCGACATCGACTATGGGTTCGCGGAGGCCTTCACCACTTACGGTCAGATCGGCGTCAAATGCTGGATCTACAAAGGGGAGTCGATACCCCTCGGTCCTCAGCTTCGCGAGGAGAGCGCGCCTCGGACGCGGGGACGCAAATCGGAGTAACTCGTCATGCTGATGCCAAAAAAGGTCAAGTTCCGCAAGCAGCAGCGCGGACGCATGAAAGGCAAGGCCTGGCGCGGGCACACCGTGGCCTTCGGAGACTACGGACTCAAAGTGCTGGAGCCCGGCTGGATCACCGACCGCCAGATCGAGGCGGCCCGGGTCGCGATTACGCGATTCGTGAAGAGGAGCGGCCGAATCTGGATTCGGGTATTCCCCGACAAGCCCGTTACCAAGAAGCCCCAGGAGACGCGAATGGGCAAGGGTAAGGGCGCGCCCGAGTTCTGGGTCGCGGTGGTGAAACCGGGAAAGATACTTTACGAGATGGAGGGCGTCGCCGAGGATGTGGCCCGTGAAGCCATGCGACTCGCCGGACACAAGCTCCCGATCCGTACGAAGTTCGTTACGCGCTTCGAGGAGGCGTCTGAGAAGTGAAGATCGACAAGATTCGAGAACTGGCCGCTGAGGAGCTCGAGAATCGCGTGGGCGAGCTTCGGGAATCGATATTCCGGGCCCGGATGCAGAAGGACACCGGACAGCTCGATCAGGTGGGCAAGCTCCGGAACTTGCGACGGGACCTGGCCCGGTACCTGACCGTGCTTCGCGAGCGTGCGCTCGAAATCGAGCACGAGTCGGCGGGTTAGACGGACTTTTACGGTACGAAGGGT
Organism: uncultured Acidobacteriota bacterium; assembly: GCA_963815675.1. GTDB lineage: Bacteria > Acidobacteriota > Vicinamibacteria > Marinacidobacterales > SMYC01 > CAWFHP01. The sequence goes on from CAWFHP010000004.1 coordinate 963,388, forward strand.
TACGAGAGGTAGCAAGGCAATGCCCAAGGTAATGAAGGTCGGCGTCGTGACCAGTAACAAGATGGACAAGACGGCGGTGGTCTCGGTCGAACGATTGGTGCGCCATCCGCTCTACAAGCGGGCGTTCAAGAAGACCTCGACGTTCATGGTTCACGACGAGGAGAACCGCTGCAAAATCGGGGACCGCGTCCGGATTGTGGAATGTCGGCCGATTCTCGAAGAACAAGCACTGGCGGCTCGCGGAGATTCTCGAGACTTCTAGGCTCGAGCCCGCTCTGAACGCGGTCGGTGAGGAAACCAAAACCGCAACGGCGTGATGCCGGCGAGAACTCGAGCGACGCCAAGACGGGTGGGATGGAATCATGATTCAGATGCGAACCATTCTCGAGGTGACCGACAACTCGGGAGCGAAGAAGATCTCCTGCATCCATCCGAGGGGCGGGGGAGTCGGAAAGATCGGCTATCTCGGAGATGTGATCACCGCGTCCGTCAAGGAAGCGACGCCGGAGAGCGCCATCAAGAAGGGTGCGGTAGTGAAGGCGGTCATCGTCCGCACTCGGAAAGAGCACCGGCGCAAGGACGGAACCTATATCCGTTTCGACAACAACGCCGCCGTTCTGATCAACGATCAGAACGAGCCTCTCGGCACTCGCGTCTTCGGTCCGGTAGCCCGCGAGCTGCGCGAGAAGAAGTTCATGAAAATCGTGTCCCTGGCACCCGAGGTCTTGTAACGTGAATACCCGATTACATATTCGCAAGAACGATCAGGTCGAGGTGATCGCCGGCAGAGATCGAGGAAAGCGCGGGAAAGTGCTGCGCGTCATCCCGACTCGAGAGCGGGCGATCGTCGAACGGGTCAACATCATCAAGCGCCATACGCGGCCCAACCCGCAGCAGAACATCAAGGGCGGGGTCGTCGAGCGCGAGGCGTCGCTGCACGTCTCGAATCTCATGGTGGTCTGTCCCGAGTGCAACAAGTCGACGAGAGTGCGTCACAAGGTGCTCACCGACGGCCGCAAATTGCGCGCCTGTGCCGCTTGCGATGGAGCGATCGACAGATGAGCCGACTCGAGAAGCAATATCAGGAGACCCTTCGGCCCCAGCTCATGAAGGAGCTCGACATCGACAACGTCTGGGCGGTGCCGCAGATCAAGAAGGTCGTGGTGAACATCGGCGTGGGAGAGGCGTCCCAGAACATCAAGCTCCTCGATGCCGCCATGGTCGAGCTCGCCGCGATCACCGGCCAGAAGCCGGTCATGCGCCGGGCGAAGAAATCGATCGCGGCGTTCAAGCTGCGTACCGGCCAGCCGGTGGGCTGCACGGTGACGCTTCGGGGAAAGCGGATGTACGAGTTCATCGATCGTCTCGTGAACATCGCTCTTCCCCGTGTGCGCGACTTCCGTGGCGTCCCCGCCCGCTCTTTCGACGGACGCGGGAACTACACCATGGGATTGGAAGATCAGTTGATCTTTCCCGAGATCGACTATTCCAGAGTGGATCAGGCCCGGGGAATGAACATTACGTTTGTGACCACCGCGCGGGACGATCAAGGTGCCCGCAGACTGCTGGAGCTCATGGGCATGCCGTTCCGCCGCAATTAACGTCAGAGAACATGGGAGGCAAAAAGATTGGCTAGCAAATCCGCGATCGCCAAGGCATCGCGCAAGCCGAAGTTCCCGGTTCGCCAGGTGAACCGGTGTGAAAGCTGCGGTCGGCCGCGGGCGTTCCTGAGAAGGTTCCACCTCTGTCGACTTTGCTTTCGCAAGCTCGCGCTCTCGGGAGAAATTCCGGGCGTAACGAAGTCGAGCTGGTGACGCGGGGCCGAACGAGAGAGACCAGAGGAGAACGACGATGATGACCGATCCCGTGGCCGACCTGCTCACCCGGATTCGAAACGGGATGATGGCTCGGCAGGAAAAAGTGGACGTGCCCGCCTCGCGCCTGAAGGCGGAGATCGCCCGCATTCTCAAAGAAGAAGGCTTTATCCAGAACTACAAGAAGATCGAGGACGACAAACAGGGCGTTCTCCGACTCTTTCTTCGCAAGTCATCGGAGGGCTCGGAAGTGATCCTCGGGCTGAAACGGGTGTCGAAGCCCGGCCGGCGGATCTACGTGAGCAAGAACGAGATCCCCCGGGTTCAGGGCGGGCTCGGAATCAACATCCTCTCGACCTCCCGGGGCATCATGACCGGGAGGCAGGCCTTGCGAGAGGGTGTCGGGGGCGAGCTCCTCTGTAACGTTTGGTAGCACGATTGGACTGCCAACTAGAACGAGAGAAAGATTTGCCATGTCGCGAGTAGGTGGAAAACCGATAGCGCTGCCCAAAGGGGTGAAGGTCAAGCTCGACGCGGCGCGGGTCGAAGTCGAGGGACCGAAGGGCAAGCTCGTCACCTCGCTTCCGCGGGGGATCCGCATGGAGCAGGAAGACGGGACCTTGAAGGCGGTTCGGGAGGAGGAGTCCAAAGCGCTGAAACCGTTCTGGGGATTGGCGCGTGCCCTGGTGGCCAATGCGGTCACGGGGGTCTCCGAGGGATTCAGCAGGGACCTGGACATCGTTGGTATCGGGTACCGCGCTCAGGTCGAAGGACGCAAAGTGAACTTCGCCCTCGGCTACTCCCATCCCGTCGAGTTCCCCATCCCCGACGGGATCGAGATCAAAGTCGAGAAGAACACTCATATCGTCGTTTCCGGCGCCGACAAGCAACTGGTGGGACAGACGGCGGCGAACATCCGCGGCCTGCGTCCGCCCGATCCATACAAGCAAAAGGGAATCCGCTACACCGGGGAGCTGCTCAAGAAGAAGCAGGGTAAGACGGGAGCGACCTAAGACACTCAGTTTGATATCAGTGAGAATGTCATGAAAGTTCACAACAAGGTCGAATCGAGAAACCGGATTCACCTTCGCATACGGAAAAAACTTCAGGGGAGCGAGACGCGGCCGCGGCTCGCGGTCTTCCGAAGCTCGAAACACATTTATGCCCAGATCATCGATGACGCCGCGGGGCGCACCCTGGCCGCGGCATCGAGCCGCGAGAAGGAGTTCACCGGCGGTGGCAATTGCAGAGGCGCCGCCGAGGTGGGAAAGCTCATCGCCCAGCGTTGTCGGGAAAAAGGAATCGAGGGCGTAGTCTTCGACCGCGGCGGGTTCAAGTATCACGGGCGGGTGAAGGCCCTGGCGGATGCCGCCCGCGAAGCCGGTCTCAAACTATAGGAGCGAGAGAGAGTAGTCTATGACGCGAGCCAAAATCGACGCTTCCGAGCTCGAGCTCAAGGACCAGGTGGTCAGCATCAATCGCGTGACCAAGGTGGTCAAGGGCGGAAAGAATCTATCGTTCAGCGCCCTGGTGGTCGTGGGTGACGGCAATGGAACCGTCGGCTATGGTCTGGGGAAGGCCAAGGAAGTTCCCTCTGCCATCCGCAAGGCGATCGAGATCGCGAAAAAGAGCCTCATCCGCGTTCCTCTCGCCGGTGCGACGATCCCTCACCAGGTGACCGGTGTCTTCGGAGCGGGAAGAGTGCTGTTGAAGCCGGCCACCGAGGGAACGGGAGTCATCGCCGGCGGCGCCGTGCGCGCCGTCGTCGAAGCCGCGGGCATCAAGGACATTCTCACCAAGTCGCTCGGCAGCGCCAATCCCCAGAACGTGGTGAAGGCGACGATTCAGGGATTGACCGAGCTCCGCAGCGCCGAGGCGGTGGCGAGACTGAGAGGCAAGGATCTCGCCGAGGTATCGGGGTAATCCATGGCCAAAGCGTCGAAAACGTCGAAAGCCTCCAAGAAAGCCCCTTTGAAGCTCAGGCTCGTTCGAAGCGTCATCAGCACCACCCGCTATCAACGTGAGGTGGTGCGAGGACTGGGGCTCAAGCGGCTCCATCAAACCATCGAACGGTCGGATACGCCCGAGATTCGTGGGATGATCGCCAAGGTCGCACACCTGGTCGAGATCATCCAGTGAAGGCAGTGGTGAAATGAGTCTAGATTCCCTGAAACCAGCCAAAGGCGCGGTCAAGCAGAAATTTCGGGTCGGCCGTGGACCCGGTTCGGGCAACGGCAAAACCGCGGGACGGGGCCACAAGGGCGCGAAATCGCGCTCCGGTTACTCGCGCCGACGCGGCTTCGAGGGCGGCCAGATGCCGCTCATTCGCCGGCTCCCGAAACGGGGCTTCACCAACATCTTCGCTCGCGACGTGGCCACGGTGAACGTGTCGGATCTCGATCGATTTGCCGACGGAACGGTCGTCACCCCCGCCCTTCTCATCCAGAGCGGCGTCATAAGGAAGCGACACGACGCGGTAAAAGTGCTCGGTGACGGCGAGCTGAAGAAGAAGCTCGTCGTCGAGGCCCACGCGTTCAGCGCCGGAGCCAAGGCGAAAATCGAGGCCGCCGGTGGCAAAGCCGAGGAGCTCAAGGCGTGATCGAGAGCCTCAAGAACATTTTTCGCGTTCCCGACCTCAGGAACAGGCTTCTGTTCACTCTGGGGATGCTCGCCGTGTATCGGCTGGGAAATCACATTCCCACGCCGGGAGTCGACGCGCGGGCCCTCACCGAGTTCTTCGAGCAGAATCGCGGCACCTGGTTCGGGTTCGTGGACATGTTCTCGGGCGGTAATCTTTCCCGGGTCACGGTGTTCGCGCTGGGCATCATGCCCTACATCAGCGCATCGATCATCCTGCAGCTCCTGACCGTCGTTTGGCCCTACCTCGAGAAGCTCTCCAAGGAAGGCGAGCTCGGGCGCAAGAAGATCACGCAGTACACCCGGTACGGCACGGTGTTGCTGAGCGTGATTCAGTCGGCGGGTATCGCGGCGTTTCTGCAGAAGACCGAGCTCACCGGCGGGCTCACGCTGGTGGCTCACCCCGGCCTCGCGTTCACGGTGATGACGGTCCTTACACTGACCGCGGGTACCGTGTTCATCATGTGGATCGGCGAGCAGATCACCGAGCGCGGCGTGGGCAACGGCATGTCGCTGCTCATCTTCGCGGGGATCGTCGTCGGATTTCCCCGTGGTCTGGTGACGACCATCCGCAACATTTCGTCGGGAGAGCAGACCGGATTCGGCGTCCTTCTGCTGGCCGCTTTCATGGTCATCGTCGTCGCCGTCATCGTGCACGTGGAACGGGCGCAGAGACGGATTCCGGTGCAGTACGCCAAGCGGGTCGTGGGCCGGCGGATGTATCAAGGCCAGTCGACGCACCTGCCTCTGAAGGTGAATACCGGCGGCGTCATCCCCGTCATTTTCGCGAGCTCGATCATCGCCCTGCCACAAACCTTCGCCTCGATGTTCCCGGGGAGCCCCTGGATGACCAACATCGCGCAGCAGCTGGCGTGGGGAATGCCGCTCTACACGCTGATCTACATCATTGGCATCGTCTTTTTCTGTTATTTCTATACCGCCATCATCTTCAACCCCGACGACGTGGCCGACAACATGAGGAAGTATGGCGGCTACGTCCCCGGCATCCGCCCGGGAAAGAGAACCGCGGAGTACATCGACAACATACTCACGCGGCTGACATTCGGAGGCGCCATCTATCTCGCGGCGGTGTCGATTCTTCCCGAGTTCCTGATCACCGGTTTCCGGGTGGCGCCCATCCCTCTCATCGGTCCGTTGCTCGACGCCATCCTCCCGAACTGGATCACGGAGGGGCTGGGGGTGACCTTCTATTTCGGGGGCACGTCACTGCTCATCGTTGTGGGCGTGGCCATGGATACGGTGCAACAGATCGAGAGCCAGCTCATCATGCGCCACTACGACGGCTTCATGAAGCGCGGGCGTGTCCGCGGGCGCCGCGGCTAAGGATTGCGAGAGAGACTGATGGTACGGCTGATTCTGCTGGGACCGCCGGGCGCGGGGAAGGGTACGCAGGCGCAGAAGCTTTCGCGGGATCTGGGGATTCCCCATATCTCGACCGGCATCATTCTGCGGCAAGCGGCGGAGCAGGGCACCCCGCTGGGCAAGAAGGCCAGAGCGGTCATGGACGCGGGGCAGCTGGTGAGCGACGACATCATGCTCGGGATCATTCGGGATCGATTGCAGCAGGAAGACTGTGACCGAGGGTATATCCTCGACGGATTTCCGCGGACGATTCCCCAGGCCGAGGCGCTCGACGAGCTTCTCGCCGGTCACTCGGAGCCGCCGGTGGTAATCGCCAGCCTCCAGCTCGACGAGCAGGAGCTCAAGCGGCGTATCGCCGGCAGGAGGAGCGAAGTGGTGCGCTCCGACGACGCTGCCGAGACGGTCTTGAATCGGTTCCAGGTTTACCAGGAGAAGACCCGTCCCCTCTTGGACTATTATGGGGAGCGTGTGAGCCATATCGACGGCAAGGGCAGTGTGGACGAAGTCTTCGGGAGGCTCTCGGAGCTGCTCCGCGTCACGGCCGGCCCCAGTGGAGGCAAGCTGAAGTGATCCGCCGCCGCGACGAACGAGAGCTCGAGAAGATGCACCAGGCGAATGCCATCGTGCTCCATGCGCTCGAGGTCATCCGTCGGGCCCTCGAGCCCGGAATCACCACTGCCGAGCTCGATCGAATCGCGGGAGCCGAGATCGAAAAGGAAGGCGCCACCCCGGCTTTCAAGGGCTATCGGGGATTTCCAGCCTGTCTATGCGTGTCGGTCAACGACGAGGTGGTGCACGGCATCCCTTCGACGAAGCGTGCGCTCGAGGGGGGGGACATCGTGAGCCTCGACCTCGGATGCGTGGTGGACGGTTATTACGGGGACAACGCGGTTACCGCCCCCGTGGGAGAGGTATCAAAGGGGCTCTTGAAGCTCCTCGCGGTGACCGAGGAAGCGATGTACAAAGGGATCGAGGCATCGAAAGCGGGGAATCGAGTCTCGGACATCGGGTTCGCCGTTCAGAGCCACGTCGAGCGGAACGGCTTTTCCGTCGTGCGGGATTTCGTTGGGCACGGCATCGGGCGAGCGCTCCACGAGGACCCGCCGATACCCAACTTCGTGCAGGCGGGGCGCGATCCGAAGCTCACCTCGGGGATGTGCATCGCCATCGAGCCCATGGTGACCGTCGGCCAGCACCACGTGAAGACGCTGGCCGACCGATGGACGGTAGTGACCCTGGACGGCAGCTCGGCGGCGCATTTCGAGAGATCGGTGGCCATCACCGATTCCGGACCCTGGATCCTGGCGGAGCCCCGGGCCGTATTCGAGGGGGCTTAGATTTGCCGAAAGAAGACGCTATCGAGGTTACCGCGACCGTGGTCGAACCGTTGCCCAACGCGATGTTCAAAGTCGAGCTGGAGAACAAGCATCAGGTTCTGGCCCACGTCTCGGGAAAGATGCGAAAGCATTTCATCCGCATTCTTCCGGGAGACAAGGTTCTGGTGGAGCTCTCTCCCTACGACCTGACCCGCGGGCGCATCGTCTACCGCTATAAGTGATTGCAGAGGAAAGAGAATGAAAGTTCGAGCCTCGGTGAGAAAGATTTGCGCGAAGTGCAAGATCATTCGGCGCTCCGGCGTGATTCGAGTGATTTGCGTCAACCCCAAGCACAAGCAACGTCAGGGATAGCCCCTGCAACGTGAAGAGAGTGAAGACCAGGTAGGAGAAAAAGAACATGGCACGCATCGCCGGAGTCGACCTGCCGCGAGAGAAGAGAATCGCCGTCGGTCTGACCTATATCTACGGGATCGGTCATGCCCGCGCCGCCACGCTGCTGAACAAAGCGGGCATCGATCCTGACGTCAAAGTCAAGGATCTGACCGAGGAGCAGACGAGTCAGATCAGCAAGACCATCGATACCGAGGGCGGTGTCGAGGGAGACCTGCGCAAGGAAGTCTCGATGAACATCAAGCGACTGATGGACATCGGATGCTATCGAGGGCTCCGGCATCGGCGCGGGCTTCCGGTGAGAGGGCAGAGAACTCACACCAACGCCCGGACCCGAAAGGGACCGCGTCGGGGCACGATGAGGAAGAGGTAGATCGGGGATGGCGAAGAAGAAGAAGAAAAGAAGGGCAAACGGAAGACCTTCAAGAAGAAGGAAAAGCGCACCCTGTTATCGGGGATCGCCCATATCCAGGCGACCTTCAACAACACCGTGGTGACCATCTCCGACCAGCAGGGCAACGTGGTGAGCTGGGCGAGCTCCGGCGGGCAGGGCTTCAAGGGCTCGCGCAAAGGCACTCCCTTTGCCGCCCAGCAAGCGGCGACCCAAGCGGCACAGGCGGCGCGGGCGCTCGGTTGCAAGAGCCTCGAGGTAAAGGTGAAAGGGCCCGGGTCGGGACGGGAGTCCGCCATCCGCGCCCTTCAGGCATCGGGGATCCAGGTGAAGTCGATCCGTGACGTGACCCCGATTCCGCACAATGGATGCCGGCCGCCGAAGCGGCGACGGGTTTGACAGGGGAGAAATCGATTGGCTAGATATCGCGGTCCAGTCTGCCGGCTGTGTCGGCGCGAAGGAATGAAGCTGTTCCTCAAAGGTGAGCGCTGCTTCGGTTCCAAGTGCGCCATCGAGAAGCGTAACTTCGCTCCCGGCGCGCACGGCAAGACACGCCGGAGCCGTATTCAAGGCTACGGCCTGCAGCTCCGGGAAAAGCAGAAGGTCAAGAGGGCCTACGGTCTGCTGGAAAAACAATTCCGCCTCTACTTCGAGAGAGCCGAGCGCACGCGGGGTATCACCGGCGAGGTGCTGCTCCAGTCTCTGGAGCTGCGGCTCGACAATGCCGTGTATCGGCTCGGCTTCGCGACTTCGAGGGCGGCGGCCCGACTGCTCGTCCGCCACGGACACGTGCGAGTGGGAGAGCGACGGGTCAACATTCCCTCCTACTCGGTGCGTGAGGGGGACGTGATTACCATCAGCTCCAAATATGCGAGCAATCCCGCCTTCGAGCATTCGGCCGAGGTGGCGAGGAGCCGCGGCATTCCCAAGTGGCTGGAGCTCGGCTCCGAAGGCAACTCGGGGCGGGTGCTTTCCCTGCCCGCCCGCGAGGATTTGGAGCTCCAGTTCCAGGAACAGCTCATCGTTGAGCTCTACTCGAAGTAACGGCGTTAGAGCCGACCGCGGGGCGCGCGGCGAACCGCGGTGCCCCGTGCGCGGGAGGAAGTTAGGAGGTCTTTGACTAGTATGCTCTGGACAGGATTTCAGAAGCCCAAGCGGCTCGAGGTCGAGCGTTCGACCCTGACCACACACTATGGACGGTTCTACGCCCAGCCCTTCGAGCGGGGCTTCGGAACCACTATCGGCAACGCCCTTCGGCGGGTGCTCCTGTCGTCCATCGAAGGGGCGGCGATCACCGCGGTCAAGATCGAGGGTGTGCTCCACGAGTTCTCGCCGATTCCCGGTGCCCTCGAGGATACGACCGAGATCATCCTGAACTTGAAGCGGATTCCATTCAAGATGCATTCCGACGGTCCAACGACGGTGATGCTGCACGCCGAGCGAGAAGGCTCGGTGAAATCGGGGGACATCGAGCTTCCCGCGGACGTCGAGGTGCTGGACAAGGATATCCACATCGCGACCCTGTCCAGCACCGGCAAGCTCGATATCGAGATGCGCCTCAAGGACGGACGGGGTTACGTGCCGGCGGAGAAGAACTTCGACGAAGATCTCACCATCGGATATATCCCGCTCGATTCGGTGCATTCCCCGATCAAGAAGGTGAACTACGTGGTCGAGGCCGCCCGCGTCGGTCAGGCGACCGACTACGACAAGTTGACCTTCGACGTCTGGACCAACGGATGCGTGAGCCCTCAGGACGCGGTGGGAATGGCCTCGAAGCTCCTCAAGGACCACCTGACGATCTTCATCAACGTCGAGGAGGAAGCTTCCGCCGACGAAGCCGCCACCGAGATCGAGCGCGATGCCCTGGCGGAGCACTTGAATCGCAGCGTCGACGAGCTCGAGCTTTCGGTTCGTTCTTATAACTGCCTGAAGAATGCGGACATCAAGACCATCGGCGAGTTGATCCAGAAGACCGAAGCCGAGATGCTCAAGACCAAGAACTTCGGCCGTAAATCCCTGAACGAGATCAAGGAGATCCTCGGTAACATGGGGCTCTCCCTCGGAATGAGAATCGAGCAATGAGACATCGAGTTGCCCACCGCAAGCTGGGCCGCACGACCGAGCACCGGATATCGCTTCTGCGCAACCTGGCCGCGTCGCTCATCGCGAACGGCCGGATCCGGACGACGGAAGCGAAGGCAAAGGAGCTCCGTCCGTTCGTGGAGAAGCTCATCACTCTGGGAAAGCGCGACTCCCTGCACGCACGGAGACGCGCTCTTTCCATCCTTCCTCGGAAAGAGGCGGTGCAGAAGCTCTTCGGCGACGTCTCGCCGCGTTTTTCAGAGCGGCCGGGAGGCTACACCCGGATCTTGAAGCTTGCCCACCGCCAGGGTGACGGGGCGGCGATGGCCTTCATCGAGTTCGTCGACTTCAAGTTCGAGGGTGCTTCCACGGTTCCGGGCGCACCCGCCCCGAAAGCGGAAAAGGCGGAAAAGGTCGAAAAGGCCGAGAAGCCATCTAAGACGAAGGCCAAGGCGAAGTCGGCGAAGAAGGCGAAGTCCGACGAGCCCGAAGAGGCTTCGGTGGCCGAGACAGCGAAGAAGGCGCCGAGGAAGAAAAGCCCGCAAAGAAGAAGAGAACCACGCGCAAAAAGAAGGCGGAAGAATAGCGTCTGGCGCTGTCTCTCCTCTTCAATCTGTCGTGAGCGTGGCCGCGGGGTCCGTCAGCGCCGCTCGGCGCGCGGGAATCCACGCGGCGACGGTACCCACGCCCCCGAGAAGGATGGCTGCGCCCGCGAACGTTGCCGGGTCGGACGGGCTCACGTCGTAGAGCATGGCGGTGAGAAATCGTCCTGCGAAGTAGCTCGCCAACACCCCGGAAGCAAGCCCGAACGCCACGAGGACGATGCCGCGGCCGACGACGAGCCTGGTGATTCGCCAGGAGTCGGCGCCGAGGGCGATACGAAGCCCGATCCCACGCCTCCGAGATGCCGTCCACGTGGCCGTGACTCCATAGACGCCGAGAGCGGCGAGGCCGACGGAGAGCGCGGTGAAGGCGGAGAGGAGCGTGAGGTAGAAACGCTCCGGCGCCACGTTCCTCGACAGGAGCTCTTCGACGCTGGAGACGTCGTCTACCGGCATCTCCGCGTCGACTTCATGGATTGCGTGACGGAGTGTGGACGCGAGCGTCTCGGGATTCACCGGAGAGCGAATCAAGAGACGGATGGAAGGATAAGGGAACTTCAGCGGGAGCAGGGGGACGAACATCGTCTCCTCCTCCTCGACGGCGAGGCCCACGAGCCGGGCGTCGCCGGCGACGCCCGCCACTTCGAACCAGGGGTTGTCCGAGCGGGGTCCTCCGAACTTGAGGCGACGTTCGAGCGGCGAACCTCCGGGCCACCCTCTCTCGGCGAGCTCGCGATTCACCACTACCCGATGCGGCCGGGAGCCGCGTTCTTCGAGGCCCACGTCGCCTCCCTGGAGGAGGGGGATTCCCATCGTTCGAAAGAACCCGGGCGAGACGGCCAGAATGATGGGCCAGCGGCTTCGCTCTCGTGGCGAGCCCGAAAGGTCTTCGACGCTCATCTGCGCTTTCGCCCAGGACCCGGTCACCGGCATCCAGGAGGAGGCGCTCAGCGATTCGACTTCCGGGAGAGTCGCGAGTCGATCGAGGACCTTCGACAACACTTCTGTACGCTGGGCGGGCTCGGGATAACGATCCGTGGGAAACGAGATCTGGAGGCTCAGCAGGCCCCTCGGGTCGAAGCCTGGGTCGGTCGCGAGCAACCGGACCATGCTCTGGACGAGGAGGCCGGTGCCGATGACGAGGCTCAGCGCCGCGGCGAACTGACCCATCGTGAGGAGATTGCGCCATCGCCTCGAAGAGCTGGTGATGCCGGTCAGGGAAGAGGATGCCGCTCGAAGCGATTGCTCGGGAGCGATCCTCGACGCGAGAAAGCTCGGAACGACCCCGGCGAGGAGTCCCGAGAGCAGGGCGAGACCCAGGCCGACGCCGAGAAGACGTCCGTCGACCAGGACTTGGCTCGTCCGAGGAATCTCTTCGGGGGCGAGGGCGAGGAAGATCGACGTGGCCCAACGGGCGAAAACCAGGCCCACGGCTCCGCCGGCGAGAGCGAGCACGAGGGTCTCGGTCACGAGAAGTCGGGCGATGCGCGAGGGCGCCGCGCCAAGAGCCTTGCGCACGGCGATCTCCCTCTCCCGGGTCGCGCCTCGCGCGACGAGGAGACCGGCGAAATTAGCGCAGGCGACGAGCAGGGCCAGAGCGACAGCGGCCTGCAGGACCCAGAGCGTTCGTTCGACGTTGCCCACGACCTCTTGTCTCGAGGCTCCGGACGTCCATGCGCCACCCGGTAACGGGCGGTGGCGGACCCTCCTCTTCCAAGCGCCGCGACAGGGTCTGCACTTCCTCGTGGGCGGACGAGACCCCGACGTCGCTTCGAAGCCGGCCGAAGGTCTGGAGAGTGGGAGCCGAGTCGTCCCGGAGCCGGGACGGTGGATACGCGAGCAACAGGTCCGCTCTACGAAGCGGGATCTCGGCCCCGGGCGGCAGGATTCCCACGATCGCATGGCTCGCGCCGTCGATGCGGATGGTGCGGCCCACGGCGCCGGGGTCTCCCCCGAAGCGGCTCCTCCAGAGCCGGTCCGTGAGGACCACCTCGTCCTCCGCCGCATTTCCGCCGTCGTCCCTCGAGAAGTCCCGGCCGAGCGCGGGCGCGATCCCGAGGAGAGGAAGGAGGTCGGGCAGGACGTTTCCCGCGGTCACTCTCGCGGGGCCGCCGTCCCCGCTCAGATTCACGTCCTGATAGTCCACGCCCGAGATTGTCTCGAACGAACGACACCTCTCCCGGAGCGCGAGCAAGTCGGCGGCGACGACCTGCATCCCGGAAAAATCCTGGCTGGCGTTGGACCGGGAGATCACGACCAGCCGATCGGGGTCGTGGTAAGGGAGAGGTGAGAGCAGAATCCCGCGGACGAAGCCGTAGATCGCGGTGGTACCGCCGATGGCGACGCCTAACGTGAGAATGGCGACGAAGGTGAAAAGAGGCGTGCGCCGAGCGGCTCGGAAACAGAACCGCAGGTCGGGCAGCATGGCACCTCCTAAGCGGAGGAGCTACTCTTTAGCCTCTTTCTCCGCTTTCTTCTCGGCGATGATCTTCTGGGTGAGGTGGCTCGGGACTTCCTCGTAGTGCGAGTACTCCATGTGGAACGAGCCGCGCCCTCCCGTCATCGAGGTCAGGGTGGGCTCGTAGCTGAGCATCTCCGACATCGGAACCTGGGCCCGGATCGAGGTCATGTGCCCCTTGGGCTCCATCCCTTGCGTCCGACCTCGACGAGAGTTCAGAATCGCCGAGCACGTCTCCGGTGTTCTCCTCGGGAACGACGATCTCGACGTTCATGATGGGCTCGAGAATCGTCGGCTTGCACTTTTCCATCGCTTCTTTGAACGCGAGCGAGCCGGCGATCTTGAACGCCATCTCCGAGGAATCGACGGGGTGGTATTTTCCGTCGTAGACCGCCGCCTTGAAGTCCAGCATCGGAAACCCGGCGAGGAATCCTTTCATCCGCGCTTCCTGGATTCCCTTTTCCACCGCTGGAATGAACCCCTTCGGGATCGCACCCCCGAAGACTTCGTTCGCGAACTCGAAGTCGGAACCGCGCGGAAGCGGCTCGAAACGGACCCAGCAGTCGGCGAATTGACCGTGACCACCGGTCTGCTTCTTGTGACGGCCGTGGGCCTCGGCGGTCGCGGTGATGGTCTCACGGTAGGGGACCTTGGGCGGATGGAGCGTGACCTCGACGCCGAATTTCTGCTTCAACCGGGAAACGATGACCTCGATGTGGAGCTGTCCCGTTCCCGAAAGAAGTAGCTCCGACTCCCGGTGGAAGCGCAGCATAGGGTCCTCTTCCGCGAGCCGTTGCATCGCCTGGCTGATCTTCTCCTCGTCGCCGCGCGACTTGGGCTCGATGGCGAAGGTGATGACCGGCTCGGGAAAGGTGAGCCTCGGATAGACGATGGGCGCCGACTTGTCGGCCAGGGTGTCGCCGCTCTGGCTCTCCTTCAGCTTGGCCACCGACGCCAGGTCCCCGGCCTGGACCTCGGGAACGGCCACGGAGTCTTTTCCCTGAAGCAGGGATATCGCACCCACTCGCTCGGGAGCATCCTTGGTCGTGTTGTGGTACGTCGTGTCCGATTTCATCACGCCGCTCATTACCCGAAAGAGGCTGATTCTCCCGGCGAACGGGTCCGCGAGGGTCTTGAAGATGAAGGCGGACATCGGCTCGGTCGCGGAGATCTTCCGGGTAACGGGTTTTCCCGCCAGGTCCTTGCCTTCGACTTCCCCCCGGGAGTCGGGCGCGGGCGTGAGCTCGATGATGGCATTCAAAATCTGAGGCACCGCCACGTTCTTCGTGCCGGAGGCGGCGAGAACGGGGAAGATCTTTCCCAGGACGACCGCTTTCTTCAGCCCGGAGAGGAACTCCTCGGGGCTGAGCTCGCCCGACTCGAGGTATTTCTCCATCAGGGCGTCGTCTCCCTCGGCCACCATTTCGACGAGGGCGCTCCGCGCGGTCTCGACGTCGTCCTTCATCTCGGCGGGAACGCTCGCCTCCTCGAAAGTTCCTTTGTCGTCCCCTTTGAAGAGGAGCGCCTTCATGTTGACCAGATCGACCACCCCGTTGAAGTCCTTTTCCTCGCCGACGGGGAGCTGAATCGGAACCGCGGTCCGTCCGAACGCTTTCTGGATCGAGTCGAGGCTGCGAGTGAAGCTGGAGCGGTCGCGATCGAGACGGTTCACCAGGATCATGCGGGAGATGCCGGCGTCCTCGGCGAACGACCATACTTTCTCGGTCTGAACCTCGACGCCCGCGACTCCGCAAACGTTCACCAGAACGGTATCGGCGACCTGGACGGCGACCCGGGCCTCTTGAATGAAGTTCCCGTATCCCGGGGTGTCCAGCAGGTTCACTTTCACCTTGTTCCACTCGCAATACGCGAGCGAGGTCGAAAGGCTGATCTGGCGGGCAATCTCGTCGGCGTCGAAATCGGTGACGGTCGTTCCTTCCTCGACCTTTCCCAAACGATTGACCGCGCCGGCATCGTAGAGCATGGCCGAGACGAGAGATGTCTTGCCGGACCCTCCGTGGCCCACGATGGCCACGTTTCGGATGCTGGCAGTATCGTAGGTCTTCATCCTGCCTCCGTCGGGGTGCCGAGAAGAACCCGGACGGGTCCTTCCCGCAACGAGCTCAAGAGGGAGCTTCCTCTCGAAGCCATAGAGCCGGCGGATTATAGCACCCGCCCGAATTCCAAAGCAAAGAAGGGATTATAATCCGTTCGAGAGGACATGCGCGTCATCACTCGCTCGCCCGGGCGCCGCCCGCGTCTCGGGCTCGCTTTCACCGAGCGTTTTCTTCTGGCGCTCCGACTCGAATCGACCCAGGGGAAGGCCGACGGCGGCCGCCTGAGCCTCCGGCGGGACCTGGCCCAGGGGATGGTGACGCCCGGCCCGGTTACTCCCAACATCGAGTCGGTTCGAGAGGTCGCGCGTGTCGCATCGGAGATGGTCGACGAGCTTTCCGGTCGGCGTGGAACGCTCTCGCTGGTGCTTCCCGACCTCTCCGTCGTGAGCGCGCTCTTCCCAGCCGCCCTCTCCGGTGAGAACGGCGACGAGCCGGGCGTGAAGCTCGCCGCTCGGCTCGGCTTCCCGGTGTCCGAGGCGAGATTGGACTTCTGGCGCGGGCGCAACGGAGAGGTACTCGGGGCCGCCGTGCGCGGCGCCGTGGTTCGCCAGTACGAGCAAATCGCCGAGGCGGCCGAGTGCCGCCTGTCCTGGGTCGATGGAGCAAGTCTGGTGCGCCTTCCTCTCTGGGCCGAGGAGTCGGCGGCCGACTCCGAGCTCTCGGTCCGGATTCAGCTCTACCCGTCTCACTATCACCTGGCGATATTCCGTGGAGGCGAGCTCGTCGATATCCGAGTTCGCCTCCGCGCGGACGACGACATCGAGGCCGTGGCGGAGGAGGTCCTCCGGCTTCCGGCGCTCTGTGGGGTCGACTCGCTCGGCCGTGTCGCGCTCACGGGCGAGGGCGCCGGCTCGTGCGCCCGCCGATTGGGTGAAGAAAGAGGCCCCCTTGGACAGGTGCTCGCGGACGAAGAAGGCGCCGAGGCCCAGCTCGTGGCGACGCTCGAAGCGCTCATGAAACGCTGAGACGACATGAAAAAAGGCATTCACCTCGGCCCTCCTCTCGCGAGGCGCGCCTTCGTGTCCACCGCCGCCGTCGTCGTTCTCGCGGCGCTCGGCGTCATTCTCGGGGGCCTCACCTACGGCGTCTACCGGGAAGTGGCGGCGCTCCGGCTGGAGGCGCGGGGCGGAGAAGGGGGAGCCTCGGCGCCACCGCGCGCCCCCACCGCGGCGCTCGCGTCGGACGGGTCCAATCGCTCGGCCGCGGTGCGGTTGCGCGCGATCCTCCAGTCGGGACTGCTCGCCGCGACCTACCCCACGGATGCTCTCGGAGCCGTTGGCTCCGCCCTCCCTGACGGAGTGATCCTGACGAGCCTTTCGTTGAAAGCCGCCCCACCCAATCCGGGTCTGTTGCTCGAGGCGTTGGCGGTGGATGCGGAGAACGTCACCGAGCTCCAGCGGCGCATCGCGCGCGCGCCCATGGTTACCGCCACCCGACTCCTCGAGGAGCGACAATCCGTCGATGGAAAGCTTGCGGTGAGGCTTCAGGTCGACCTGGCGGAGCCAAGCCGGTGATGGCGCGTGCTCTGCTCCTGGGCCTTCTCGTCCCCCTGAACGCCGGCCTCTTCTGGAGCTGGAAACACCTGGCCGCCGAGAGGGACCGGCTCGTCGAGGCCCGAGCCGCAATCCGACAACGGGACGAAGCGAGCCGCGAATCCCGGGAGCACGAACGCCGGATCGTCGGCATCGAGAAGCGCTTGAGCTCCCCTCCCGCTGGAGGATCTCGATATCGCGCTGCTTCGTGACCTCTTGATTGGCGCGGAGCACGGCCTCGACCTCGCCCGGCTCTCGCTCGACTTCCGCCCCAATCCCAACCCGGCGGCCGGTGGCGCCCGGGGAAGGATCGAAGCAACCCTGGACGGATCGTTCGAAGCCCTCTACGAGTATCTCCGCCGGGTCGAGTCTCTTCGGTTACCGCTCCGGCCCGACGAAATCGCCTTGCGGCCGGATGCTTCGTCGGAGAACCTCATGCTCTCGGTGTCCTGGAGCGCGGTTTGGGGTCCAACGCCCGGGAATTCGGACGAGCTCTCCGACGACGACGTGGCCCGCCTCGACCGGTTTCTCGCTCGGAAGGACCCTCCTCTTCCGGAACGAAGCCCCTTTTCCGCGCCCATTCTGGCAACGAGCCCGCGTTCGGCCGGGGATGCCGGGCCCGCTGCCGTCCACCAGCCCGAGAGCGCGCCGCCGCCATCGACCGGCGTCGCCGCCGCCGAGAAGCCTCCGACGCTCGCTGGATTCGTCCTCGCGCGGCCCGAAGTCGAGAAAGATCTCAGCCGCCGCGTGCTCGCGGCGTTGAAGTTCGAGGGGGAGATGCACCTCGTCCAAATCGGCGACGTCATCGGGTCGTTCCGCGTGGAGCGGATCGACGCGAGGGATAGCGTCGTCCTTCTCGATCGGACGACGGGGGAACGACTCCAGCTCTTTCTGCAGTAACAGGGCTCAGAAACGCAGGTAGCCCGGGGGAATTCCCGCGCTGCGGCCCGTGGCCTGGAGGTCCATTTTGAGCTGTTCCTTGCGCTGCTGGAGCTGCCGGTTCATCGTCTGGAGCCGGTTCTGCTCACCCACGAGCGACGCCGATTCCTGTCCCGTCATCGGTCGGTTCGCGGCTCCGGTTCCCGTCTGAGGGGCGACGGGAAGTCCTGCGCCCCCCAGTGCCGACGTGGCCGCAATCTGCTTCTCGATGTCGCGGAGTCGAGCCTCGTTCTCGCCAATCTGCTTGTCGATTTCCTGAACCTGGTTCTGATAGTGACGCTTCATCTGGTCGAACATGGCGAGCTTTTCGGCGAGGGGCCTGTCGGGGGGAATGAATTTCGGTACCGACTCCGCGTCTTCCGAGCTTTCTGAGTTTTCCGAGTTTTCCGAGACCGTAGCCGACTCTGACGACGGATAGCTTGTCGAGGACGCGGATCCCTCTTCGCCCTTGACCTCGGTCTGTTCGGCCGGCCTCGTCGCCTCCAGGTCGCTCTCCGAGAGGACGTGGACCTCTTTTCCCGCTTCCTTGTTCTTTTCCCGGCGCTCTTTCTCTCTCTTGGCGACATCGGCGAGGCTCTGACCGAACAGAAAGCCGGGAATGGTCAGGATGAACACAACAAGCAACAATCTCATGACATTCCCCCGAAGTTGTTCTTGAATGCGTCAATTATAGATCGCAACGAGATGGGCCGAAAACCGGTTTCCCACAGTTCTTGTGGAAAAGCTGTCGACCACGAACTCCGCGACCGCCCCTGGACTGTTCGAATCCGCTTTGCACAGAGATTGGGCAGCAAGAAGACCCGGGGTCGTCTCGATCTGGCAACCTGCGCCGGGTCAACAGTTTGGCTCTTGCCCCGGGGGCACCCGAGACCATATGATGCCGTTTCGACTCGCGACGACTCGCCGAGAAAGGAGAGGCTTCCAACCCATGGCTCTGTTCGCCGATCGCATCGCCTCGATGGGCACCGAGAACGCGTTCAAGATTGGAGAAGACGTCGCCCGGGCGCAAAAAAGGGGCGTCTCCGTCATTCGCTTCACTATCGGGGAGCCCGACTTCGACAGCGCTCCTCATATCAATCAGGTGGCCATCGACAACATTCTCGCGGGCAACACCCACTACACGGATCCCGCAGGCATCCGCTCGCTGCGGGAGGCCGCTGCGGTCCACGTTCGAAAGACCCGCGGCATCGACGTCGATCCCGACGAGGTCATCATCCTGCCGGGGGCCAAGCCCGCGATCGGCTACACGATGATGAGCTACGTGAACCCGGGCGACGAGGTGATTTATCCGAGCCCGGGGTTTCCCATCTACGAATCCTGGGTGACCTACATGGGCGGCAAGCCTGTTCCCCTGATCCTCCGTGAAGAGAACGGGTTCGCCTTCAGTCCCGAGGACGTGGAGGCCTTGATCACGCCTCGGACCAAAGTCCTCATGCTCTGCTCGCCCTCGAATCCCACGGGAGGTGTTCTCTCGCGCGAGGTGCTCGAAGGGGTCGCCGAGGTCGTGCGGCGGAAGGCCAATCCCGACCTACGCATCTATTCGGACGAAATTTACGAGCACATCACCTTCGACGGTTTCCAGCACTTCTCCATCGCGTCGGTGCCGGGCATGCGCGAGCGCACCATCATCGCTAGCGGCCACTCGAAGGGTTTTGCCATGACCGGTTGGCGCCTCGGCTGGTCGGTGCTCCCCAACAAAGTCGAGGCGGCCCGGTTCAAACAGATCAACATCAACCTCGTGAGCTGCGTTCCGCCCTTCATCCAGGAGGCGGCGCGAGAAGCGTTCACCAACCCCAAGACGGGCGAGGTTGTGGCCCGGATGGTCGCCGAGTTCAAACGGCGGCGCGACTATGTCGTTCCGGCGCTGAACGACATCGAGGGTATACGCTGCAACAAGCCTCTCGGCGCCTTCTACGTATTTCCCAACGTCGATGGCGTCTGCGCGAAGCTCGGGATTCACGATTTCTACCGGGGTCTGTCCCAGGATCGAAGGGAACGGACGAGTCCAGCGACGCTTCTGACACGCTTCCTCCTTTACTACCACGGAGTCGCAATGGTGGATCGGAGGAGCTTCGGTGTCCTGAAGAGCGAGGGCCAGCACTTCCTTCGGCTCTCCTACGCTACCGACATGGCTTCCATCGAGAAGGGAATCTCGGCCATTCGTGAGGGAAGCGAAGATGTCGACGGGTTCCGCAGGTTCACCGAAGACGAAGAAGCACGGGGGGTGTGAGATTGAAGATATTCGCCACGCGCAGAATTCCCGAAGCGGGACTGGAGATTCTGAAAGGTCTGGGAGAGCTCGAGATCGCCGTCGACGCCGCGGACGAGACCGTCCCCAGAGAGAAGATCCTCGATGGTGTTCGTCGCGCCGACGTTCTCGTGTCGCTTCTCACCGAGCAGATCGATCGCGACGTGCTCCAGGCGGGTAAGCTCCTGCGCGGCGTCGCCAACTACGCTGTCGGGTTCAACAACATCGACGTTGGAGCCGCGACCGAGCTCGGGCTTCCCGTCACGAATACTCCCGGAGTCCTCACCGATACCACCGCCGATCTCGCCTGGACGTTGATCATGGCGGTCGCCCGGAACATCGTACCCGCGGATCGCTACATGCGTCAGGGCAAGTACAAGATTTGGGGACCGAGCCTCTTCATCGGTGCTGACGTGAGTCCGGGGGGCGATGGTCGACGCAAGACGCTGGGAATCGTCGGCTTTGGACGCATCGGACAGGCGGTTTTCCGGCGCTCGGTGGGCTTCGACATGCGTGTGCTCGCCTACGATCCCCCCATCCGGGAGATCATCGAGAACACGGACGGCGTCGAGTACGCCGAGATGGACGAGCTCCTGCGCGAGAGCGACTTCGTCACCGTCCACACCGACCTCAATCCATCGACCCGACATCTGTTCGGGGCTGCGGCCTTCGCGAAGATGAAGCGAAGCGCGTATCTCATCAATACCGCGAGGGGACCCATCGTCGACGAGAAAGCTCTGGTCGTCGCTCTACGGGAAGGCGCCATCGCGGGCGCCGGGCTCGACGTCTTCGAGGAGGAGCCATTGATGGCCCCCGGTCTCTCGGAGCTCGACAACGTCGTCGTCCTGCCCCACATCGCCTCCGCGAGCCGCGATACCCGGAACAAGATGGCCACCATGTGCGCCGAGAACGCGTCGGCCCATTCGCGTCTCGAGCCCGCGTCGAACAGCGTGAATCCGGAGGTCTACGACACGGAAGCGTACAAGAAGCGCATCTCCGGCATGAAGGGATGACCGCGGAGCTCCATCCTCGCCCGCACCTATCGCCCTCCAGATTCGAGCTCGTTCAGGATCGCCCGCGCGTGACGAAGGTGGGGAATGACGATCGAGCCCCCCACGATGAGAGCGACGTCGAATGCCTCGGCGAGCTCCTCGCTGGTGAGTCCCCGTTCGCGGCACTGAAGGACGTGATAGGTGATGCAGTCATTGCATCGCAGGACCATGGAGCCCACGAGACCGAGAAGCTCTTTCGTCTTCGCCGGAAGGGCGCCGTCCTGGTAGACGGCGCCGTCGAGATTGAAGAAGCGTTTCGTTTCGCGGGTTCCCTTCTCGAGGATGGCGGCGTTCATCTCCGAGCGGAAGGTCTCGAAAGCGTCGATCTTTTCACCCATGGTATTTGTCTCCTTCGTTAATGCTCGCTTCGCCTTTCGCTCCGCTCGCAGCGTGCGGGTGACTCTACAGCAGCTTGGGCGGTTTCCTGCGGCCGTCGAGTGCCGATGATACAATGGAAGGCACGGGTTGCCCGCGCGTCACGGGTTCTGTCGTCGTAGGCACGCGCACTATGTCCTCTCCTCCTTCGAGAATCGGCAAATACGAGATCCTCGCCGAGCTCGGCCGCGGTGCCATGGGAACCGTCTACAAGGCCCACGATCCACGGTTGGATCGCATGGTGGCGGTGAAAATGATGTCCGAGGAGCTCCTCATCGAGGAAGAGATGCGGGGGAGGTTCCAGAGGGAGGCGCGATCGGCGGCCGGCCTCCAGCATCCCAACATCGTTACCATTTTCGACTTCGGTGAGCTGCCGGCAGAGGGCTCTCCCTATATCGTGATGGAGCTGCTCGAAGGCACGAGCCTGGCCCAGTTGATGGAGGAAAGAAAACCGGAGAGGCTCGAGGACAAGATCTCGATCGTGCTCCAGATTTGCCGCGGACTCGACTTCGCCCACAAGCGCGGCGTGACCCACCGCGACGTCAAGCCCGGCAACATCCAGGTCCTGCCCAACGGGACGGCGAAGATTCTCGACTTCGGCATCGCGGTGGGCGAGGGCTCGACCATCAAGACCAAGACGGGTCTGGTGATGGGCACGCCCAACTACATGGCACCGGAGCAGATCTCGGGCGTGCGCGCGGACCAGCGGGCCGACATGTGGGCGGTGGGAGTGATTCTCTACGAGCTCATCAGCGGCGAGCGTCCCTTCGCCGCGTCCACCATTCCCGCGCTGGTGTACCAGATCGTCCACGCACCTCCTCCGCCCCTCGACGAGCGGAAGCTCGGGCTCCCCGAGAAGCTCGTTCTGGTGGTGGATCGCGTTCTCCAGAAGGATCCGAATCAACGCTTTCGCGACCTTGCCCAGCTCGCGCGAACGCTCGAGAAGGTCACGGGTATCCCGGTCACGACCAAGGAGATCTCGGGGGAGGCCCGCGCCCACAGCTACACCACCAACCTCGACCTGGCCAGGAGCTTGTTGGCACAGGGACAGCCGCAACGCGCTCTCGAGGCGGCGCGACGTGCTCAGGCGCTCGAGCCATCGCATCCATCCGTCGTCGATCTGGTACAGGCGATCGAGCTAGCCCTTCAGAAAATGCAGTCGCAGCCAACGGTGATCCGCGATCGAGCGTCGCCCGAGCGCGCTCGGTTCGACGCCGCGCGCTGGGTCGACGAGGCGAGGATGGCGCTCACCGCCGGCGAGCGCAGCGAAGCGCTTCGGATCGTGGACGACGTTCTCGCGGTGGAGCCCGGTTTCTCCCCCGCGCTCGAGCTGAAAGAGCTTCTCGATACGCCTTCCCGTCCCGCGCGAGCCCGACCCGGGTCGCTTCGCCCGCAGACTTATCGGTACGCGAGAGTACGGCCGACGCTCGCTTTCAAGCCGGTCGCGAGCTTTGGCGAGCCTCCCGGGATTCAAGTCCTGGCGACGGGACCGAGGCCGGGTCTCGTCGCCGCCGGCAGCGTCGACGGATCGATACGTCTTTGGGACATCGACTCTCGCCGTCGTCTCACCAATTTTCGCACCGCGCTTCACCAGCGCACCGGGCACGGAGCGCTCGTGACCAGTCTCGCCTTCTCGCCCGACGGGGCGTTTCTGGCGTCGGGACACGTCGACGGGAACCTCCACCTCTGGAGCCTCGACACCGGCGTCGAGGTTCCGGGTCGGGCGCGCCACGACGCGTCCATCGGCCAGCTCACCTTTTCGCCGGACGGAAAAACGCTCGCTTCGGGAGGGCTCGACTCGACCTTGAAGATCTGGGATCTCGAGCAGTTGCGCAGCGGCGAGCCCCAGAGGCGGCTGGTGCGCCAGCCCTCGGGAGTCACCTGTGTCGTCTACTCCCAAGACGGCGCCCTTCTCGTCACCGGGCATACCAATCGGATTTTGCGGGTTCACGACGCGAGAACGGGGAAACTGGCCGCTACCCTTCGCGGCCACGATTCCGCGGTCAGCGTCGCGGTGTTGTCTCCCGACGGCAATCAGCTCGCCACCGGCGGCCGCGACTTCAACATACGCCTGTTCGACCTGAACCGGCGAGAGGAGATCCTCGTTTTGACCGGGCACCGAAAATCGGTGTCGGCGCTCTTCTATTTCCCGCAAGGGAAGGAGATCGCGAGCGTCGCGATGGACAACTCCGTCGTCCTCTGGGATGTCGTTTCGGGCGCTCAAAGTGCGACGCTCTGGGGCGCTACCGGCGACGTGTTCGCGAGCGTGGTGGTGACGGGAGAGGAGCCGCTGGTCGTCGCCGGCCTGGCCGACGGCACTCTCAGGGTCTGGGCGCCGGAGTGACCAGCCGAGGCGAGAATAGGCTCACCGGGCGCCGGGTCCCGGCCTCGACCCGCGGACGCTCAGGGCATGACGCCCGGAGGCATCACCAGCTGGAGGCTCCATCGCGCGTCATCCCTCCGGTCCAGACGAATGAGCGAAGCGGCGTGGAAGACGACGACAGGCATGCTCTCGTCCTGGGCGAGGAGCGCGCCCGCGATGCGGCCCAGATAGGGAAGGTGTCCCACCACCATCACGTTCTGCTGCAGCCCGGCCGCTTCGCGACGGAGAGGGTTGATGTCGTCATCCGGACCGATGCCCGGCATCTGCCGCCGCGGACATCCCAGCGCCCGCTCGAACTCCTGGGCCGTCTGAATGGCGCGAAGTCGGTCGGAATGACGGATTTCCGCGACGCGGACTCCAAGCCGCGCCGCGAAGCTCGCCGCCCGTCTGACCAGGGCGAGTCCGTTCTCGGTGAGAGGTGCTCCGCCACCGGAGTCCGGTACGTTGGGGTCCGCTTCACCGTGCCGAACGAGATACAGCTCCATCGGTTTTGTCCTCTCTTGCTACTCTTCGGAATGACCGTCTGCGCGAGGTCGCGAGCGCCCCGAACGGTCCGAGCTCAGGAAACGATGGTATTACCAAACATTGTAACGCCGAATACCGCGATGTGCTAGGCTTGTACGTTTGTGCCGCATCCAGTAAAGGAGGGTCACGGATTGGCGGATGCCACGATCGCCTATTTCTCGATGGAGATTGGGCTCATGGAAGAAATGCCGACCTATTCCGGAGGACTCGGCGTCCTGGCGGGTGACACCCTGCGGGCGGCCGCGGATTGGGGGCTTCCTCTGGTGGCGGTCACGCTCCTGCACCGCAAGGGATATTTTCGGCAGCTTCTCGACGCGAACGGAAACCAGACCGAAGCGCCCGACTCGTGGCCGGTGGAGCAATATCTCGAGGAGATGAAGCCCCGGGTCCAGGTGGAGATTTCGCGGGCGGCCCGTCGTCCTGCGATCCTGGCGGAAACGAATCGAAGGAGTCATGGGGGCCGAAATCCAGGTCTACTTTCTCGACAGCGATCTCGACGAGAACGGCGAGGAACAGAGGAGGTTGACCGACAGCCTTTACGGCGGCGACAAGCGCCATCGGCTCGGACAGGAAGCGATCCTCGGTATCGGCGGGCTGCGCATGTTGCGCGCGCTCGGCTACGAGGCACTCGAGACCTACCACATGAACGAGGGTCATTCGAGCCTTCTCACGCTGGAGCTCATGGGCCAGCTCGCCCGCGCCGCGGGGCGGAAAGAGCCGTCGATCGACGACGTTACCCAGGTAAAGAACCATTGCGTCTTTACCACCCATACCCCGGTCAATGCCGGTCACGACCGATTCACCAAAGAATTGATGAAGGGCGTGCTCTCGGAAGAGATTTTCGAGCACCTCGACCGGCTATGCAGCGGCGACGAGGTCAACATGACCGACCTCGCTTTGATGCACAGCCGTTACGTGAACGGAGTGGCGCGCCGCCATGGGGAGGTGACGCGCGACATGTTCAACGGCTTTTCGGTCCACGCCATTACCAACGGCATTCATGCCGCTACCTGGGCGGCACCGTCCTGGCAGACCCTGTTCGACCAGCACGTCCCGGGGTGGCGCGAGGATAACCACAGCCTGCGTTACGTGGCTTACGTGCCGCTCGAAGCGATCGACGTCGCCCATCGAGAGGCGAAAAAAGCGATGCTCACGCACGTGAACGGCATCGTGGGCCGGTCTCTCGACGAAGATTGCTTCACCCTGGGCTTCGCCCGGCGCGCGACGGCCTACAAGCGCGCCGCCCTTCTTCTCCAGCATGTCGAGCGTCTCAATCGCATGGCGGAAGAAATCGGTCCGATCCAGATCCTCTACGCCGGCAAGGCCCATCCTCATGACGGGAGCGGCAAGGACATCATCCGCAGCATCTTCGCCGCGCGCGAGAAGCTTTCACCCCGAATCGCGCTCGTCTATCTCGAGGACTACGGCATGAAGTTGGCGGCACTGCTGACCTCGGGATGCGACCTCTGGCTCAACACTCCCGAGCCTCCAATGGAGGCGTCGGGGACGAGCGGAATGAAAGCGGCGGTCAACGGAGTCCCGAGCTTGAGCGTTCTCGACGGCTGGTGGATGGAGGGGCATATCGAGGGGATCACCGGGTGGTCCATCGGCGCCTGCAGGCGCATTCCTTCGGAGCCCGACGGCGTGAAAGACGCCGAGAACATGTATGAGAAGCTCGAGACGGTGATTTTGCCGCTCTACTACCGGAACCGCACCGGCTATCTCCAAGTGATGAGGCACGCGGTGGCCCTCAACGGCTCGTTTTTCAACACCGAGCGGATGGTGACCGAGTACGCTCGGCAGGCCTACCGTCTGTCGGAGGAGCTTTAGCAGGATGACAAAACTGTCATTCTTCGACCGGCGTCTTTCCAACGGAATCCGGATCTGCTCCACTCGGCCGGAGCACGCTGCCGGTCTCGAGAAGCTCCAGATTCTCTGTTTTCCGACTCTCGAGGACGAAGAGCGTTTCAAACAGGCGCATTATCTGAAGCATATCGAGCTGTTCCCCGAGGGGCAGTTCGTGGCGCTCGACGGCTCGAAGGTCGTCGGCATGACCAGCACCATCCGTCTGAGCTTCGATTTCGATCATACCGACCACACGTTCGCCGACATCATCCAGGGCGGGTGGCTCACCTCGCACGAGCCTGACGGCCGGTGGCTCTACGGAGCGGACATCGGGACCCATCCCGATTATCGCGGCCGGGGGATCGCTCGGGGCCTCTATGCCGCGCGCCAGGACGCGGTGCGGCGACTCGGGCTCGAGGGCCAGGTCACGGTGGGAATGCTTCGGGGATACGGCGCTTTGAAGGAGGAGATGAGCGCCGAAGCCTACTACGAGTCCCTTCTCCGGGGAGAGAGGAACGACCCGACGATCTCCGCGCAGCTGAAGATTGGATTCGAGCCCCGGGGGCTGATGCCCAACTACCTGAACGATCCGGTGTGCGACAATGCTGGCGTCCTTCTCGTGCTTTCCGCCGAACGGGACGTCGCTTTCGAATGAGTTGGAGACTTCCATGAGCTACATCAAGATCAAGACGGAGATACCTGGACCGAGGGCGAAGGAGTGGCTCGAGAGACGAGCTCGGGCGGTGTCCACGGCTGTCGCACGCGCGACTGACGTCGTCGTGGACCACGCCGAAGGGGCGGTGGTGCACGACGTGGACGGCAACACCCTCATCGATTTCGCCGGCGGTATTGGCATGCTGGCCGTGGGACACTGTCCGTCCAACGTCGTCGATGCGATGAAGGCACAGGCGGACAAGCTCGTCCACATGTGCGCTCTCGTGGGGACCTATGAGCCCTATGTGCGCCTCGCCGAGCTCCTCAACTCCATCACTCCCGGCGACTTCGCGAAGAAGACGGTGCTCGCCAACAGCGGCGCCGAGGCGGTGGAGAACGCGGTCAAGCTCGCCCGGGTCTATACCAAGCGACAGGCGATCGTCGTGTTCGAAGGCGCCTATCATGGAAGGACCCTTCTCACCCTGAGCCTCACCAGCAAGTACAGCCTGTTCAAGCGCGGCTTCGGCCCCTTCGCGCCCGAAATCTATCGTTTCCCAGCTCCCAACCTCTATCGCCGTCCTTCGTCCATGACGGAAGAGCAATATCTCGACTGGTCGCCTCGCGCAGCTCGACGGCGCCTTCGTCTCCCACGTGGAGCCTTCGGCGGTGGCGGCGGTGCTCATCGAGCCCGTCCAGGGAGAGGCGGGATTCCTTCCCGTCCCCACCCGCTTCCTGGCGCGCATCCGCGAGCTCTGTGACCGCCACGGGATGGTGATGATCGCCGACGAGATTCAAAGCGGTATGGGACGCACTGGCAAGCTCTTCGCCATCGAGCACAGCCAGGTCGTACCCGACGTGATCACCATGGCCAAGTCCCTCGGGGCGGGAATGCCGATCAGCGCCGTCACCGGCCGCGCGGAGATCCTCGATGCGGCGCACGTGGGAGGAGTGGGCGGCACCTACGGAGGGAATCCTATCGCCGCCGCCGCAGCCATCGAGGCGGTGGAGACGATCCGAAAGCCCGAGTTTCTCGCTCGCGCCTGCGAGGTCGGCAGCCTGATCCGGAAACGACTCGAGGACTGGCGCGAGCGCTACAGTCTCGTCGGGGACGTTCGAGGGCTCGGGCCCATGCAGCTCGTCGAGTTCGTCCGCGATCGCACGACGAAAGAGCCCGCTCCCGAAGAAACGCTCGCCATCATCAGGCGCGCGGCCGCGAAGGGGCTGGTGCTCATTCGCGCCGGTCTTCTCAGCAACTGCATCCGGCTCATGCCTCCGCTTATGGCGGAGAACGATCTGTACCAGGAAGGTCTCGACGTGCTCGAGAACGCCATCTCCACTCGTTGAGCCGTGGTCGACGCTGTCCTCTTCAACGGGACGCTTCTTACCGAGGACCCGAAGCTCCCGCGGGCCGAAGCTTTGGCGGTCGAAGACGGTCGCATCGTCGCCGTCGGCCGTCGTGAGGACGTCGTTCCCCTCGCGGGGGCCGGTACGGAGCGCATCGATCTGGAGGGCGGAGCACTACTTCCGGGATTCCACGACGCTCACGTGCACGTGTGGAAGGTCGGTCAGCTTCTCGGGAGCATCCTCGATCTACGTGCGACGTCGAGCCTCGACGAGCTGAAGGACGCGCTTCGGCGGCGTGATCGGGAGCTGGAGGAAGGCACCTGGCTTGTCGGACGGGGCTACAACGAGGCGCGGATGAAGGAAGGCCGCCAGCCCACGCGAGCCAATCTAGACCAGGCGGTGCCCGACCGTCCGGTAGCGCTCACTCGTACCTGTGGACACATGATGGTGGTCAACAGCCGCGCGATCGCTCTCGCGCGCGTGGACCGGAATACGCCCGTACCCGACGGCGGGGCGGTGGTCCGGGACGAATCGGGCGAGCCGACCGGGCTCTTCCAGGAGACGGCGATGGGTCTCCTCAAAGCGGTCATGCCCGAACCGACACCCCGCGAGTACGCCGACATGGTTCTGGCGGCGAACGAGGCCCAACTCGCGAAGGGAATCACCGGGGCGAGCGAAGCGGGCGCCTACACCCAATCTCCTCGAGGCCTACCGCACTCTGGAGCGTGAAGGGAGACTGAGGCGCTTCCTCCACGTGATGGCTATGCGCCTCTCCGAAGAGAACGGGACGACGCTCCCTCTTCCGGAGCGGTACGCGTCCGAGTTTCTTCGTATCGACGCCGTGAAGCTCTTCGCCGATGGCGGGCTTTCGGGCGCGACCGCGGCGCTCAAGTCTTCCTACCGACACGATGCCAGCCGAGGCCTCGAGCGGCTCTCGGGAGAACAGATTTTCACCCTCGCGGCGGACGCGCAGGCGGCGGGGCTTCGCGTTTGCACCCACGCCATCGGCGACCGGGCCATCGACAACGTCCTCGCCGCGTACGAGAGGCTCGACCGGCTGGGACCGGCACCGTCCGGTCGCGGTCACCGCATCGAGCACTTCGGGCTTCCCGATGCCGCACAGATCGCACGGGCCGCGAGAATCGGGGTGATGGCGGCCCCACAGACGATCTTCCTTCACGCTCTCGGCGCCAATTTTCGTCGGTACTTGACCGAGCCTTACCTCTCACGAACGTATCCGATCCACTCCATGCTGCGAGCCGGGATCGTCGTCGCCCTCGGCTCGGACGCACCGGTCGTTCCCGACGACAACCCTCTGCTCGGCATTCAGGCGGCGGTTACCCGGCGCGACGGGGAGGGAGAGGCCATCGCGCCCGGGGAGGCGATCACCGTCGAAGAGGCGCTCTATGGCTATACGATGGGAGGAGCGATCGCTTGTGGTGAAGACGACCGGCGCGGGAGCCTGACGCAGGGCAAGTGGGCCGACCTCGTTCAACTCGATCGCGATCCGACCGAGACTCCGCCCGAGGAGATCGCATCGATACGCGTCGTTCGCACCTTCGTTCGCGGGAGGATCGTCGCCTCCGCTTGAGCCTGGCCATGGCGACACGCCTCCTTCCCGTCCAGATTCTGATCCGGTCGCCGGAGATCACTCTCAAGGGAAGAAACCAAGGTGAGTTCTGGCTGCGTCTCAAGACCAACGTCGAGACACATCTGGCGCGCCGGGGGATTTCCTGGCCGGTCAAGACGGCGCGCGCCCGGCTCTATCTCGAAGCCGGTCCCGAGCCGGACGCCTACGAGCTCGAACGGGCTCTCCTCACCCTGGGTGAGGTAGCGGGCGTCGATTCGTACTCCACCGCGAAACGGATCGACCGGACGCGCCTTCTGCGGGACGGCGAGCTCGACCATGGGCTCATCGAGGAGACGCTGGTCGAGATGGCGCGGTCGTGCTACGTGCCCAATCGGAGCTTCGCCATCCGGGTCCATCGGGTCGACAAACGGTTCCCTCTGACTTCGTCGGAGATGGAGACCTGGCTCGGCAATACCGTCCGAGAGCGCACCGGCTGGTCCCGCGTGCACCTCGACCGACCGGAACGCACGTTCCACGTGGATATCTACGCCGACGCGATGTTCTTCTACGACGAACGCCTCAAGGGAGTGGGAGGACTTCCCGTCGGTTCGAGCGGCAGAGTGCTGAGCCTGCTCTCGGGCGGCATCGACTCGCCCGTCGCGTCGTATCTTCTCGCGCGGCGGGGAGCGAGCGTGGACTGGTTTCACATGAGCGCCGCGCACGTGAGCGAAGGAGACTTCGAGAGCTCGGTGGTGGGACGTATCGCTCGCAAACTGAGCCTCTACACGATGCAGTCCCGTCTCTTCGTAGTTCCCTACACTCATTTCGATCTGGCGCTGACCGGTCAGGAGACCGGCTACGAAGCGGTGCTCTTTCGGCGGTTTCTCTTTCGTGCGGGAGAGGTGATGGCCCGGAGGAGCGGGGCGGTGGCGCTGGTCACCGGCGACAGCCTCGCTCAAGTGGCGTCGCAGACCCTGGACAATCTGGTCGCCACCACGAAAGCGGTCGACACCCTCGTTCTCAGGCCGGTCGTGGGGCTCGACAAACAGCAGATCATGGAAATCGCTCGCCGCATCGGGACCTACGAGATTTCGATCGAGCCGTACAAGGATTGCTGCGCCCTGTACGCGCGAGGAGCACGTACGCGAACGCGCAACGACACGCTCTCCGCGATCGAGAGACGCTTACTTCCCGACCTGGACCAGCTCATCCAGCGCTCTCTCGACGATGCGCTCTGGGGTGAGTATGAGTGCGGCGATCTGGTGTCGGTTCATTCGAGCCTGGATGCGCTGGCGGCGTCCGGAAGAGTCTGATTCGATGGACGAGAACGTGCCGCTTGGCGTCGAGGTTCGCGAGCTGGTAGCCGAAGAAACCGACGGAGCCGCCGCGCTTCTCGGGCGGGCCATGCGAGACAACCCGCTTCACGTTCGAGCGTTCGGCCTCGACCCCCACGAGCGCGAGACGAGCCTCAGCGCGATGTTCGCCTCTGCCCTTCGCCAATTCGAGCCTAAAGGAACGATTCTCGGCGCCTTCCGAGAGGATCGGCTCGTCGGAGTCTGCGCCTTCGTCGCGCCCCACCGTTGCCAGGTGTCCGCGCGGGAGAAACTGACACTCGTTCCCGACCTGCTCGCGAGCCTGGGGGTTGAGGGAGTCGCCCGGCTCATGCGTTGGGTCGCGGCCTGGTCCCGTCACAATCCTGCTGAAGCCCATTGGCACCTCGGCCCCGTCGGAGTCGAACGCCAACTGCGAGGCATAGGCGTGGGCTCCGCACTTCTCGACGAGTTCTGCGGGCGCATGGACCTGTCGCGATCCATCGCCTACCTGGAGACCGACAAGTCGGAGAACGTGTCCTTCTACGAGCGGTTCGGCTTTCGACTCGTCGCGGAGGACGTCGTCCTCGAGGTTCCCAACTGGTTCATGATGCGCGTTCCGGAAGACGTGGCGCCGACGCGGTCTTGGAATAGTAGACGAAAGGCACCGTCGCAATCACGATGAGGATCGCGAAGACGCCGGAAAGGGGGTCGTAGAGGTCGGAGACGAGGCGGCGGACGAGGAACAGGATTCCCACCGTCATGGCGAGCGAGAGCAGCCGACCGAGGTAGAACAACAGTGTGGCCCCCTCGACGCTCCGAGGCTCGACGACGTCGAGGCGAGTGCCGGAGCGTAGGTGAGAGCGAGAAGGTAGTAGTGCAGCGGCGGATAGGCGGGCTGGTGCCAGTCCCCCGAGAAACGGGCTTCGATTCCCGCGAGGGTGACCTGCGGGTGGAGCTCGTCCACCGCCCAGCCGTATCGCGAGGGGAGTCCCCAGGTGATAGCGGTGGCATCGAGCGCGATCCCGAGCGCGATGACCGCGAGGGTGGCGCGACGCCGGCGCGGCACGGGAGTCTTCGACGTCGACGTCCCGACGGTTTAGTTGTGCCCGAACTGTTCGAGGCGGCGTTTGAGACGATTGTTTGTCGGAAACTCGTTGACCAGCGCCTCGAGTCGGGCGTGGGCTTTGTCCGAGTCGCCAGCAGCGACGTAGGCGTCGACTTCGAGGAGTCCCTGGCGAATGCGAAGACGAGGATCGTCCGGTCGCATCGCGGCGAGGGCGTCGAGCGCCCGCTCCGGGTCCTTCTGATCGAGTAGGAGCGACTCCGCGGCCATGAGCTCCACTTCCACGTCACCGGGGTGGCGCGCCACGGCGAGCTGGACCAGCGACGCCGCATCTTCGTGGTTTCCCAGCTTCCAATCGATCTGCGCTTGGTTGTAGAGACCCGCTAGAAGAAGCCTTCCCACGTCCTCGTCGTTTCCCGTCCGTACGCCGACGCCGCCCGCATACGAGTACACGAGCGCACCGCCATGCTCGGCCGCCTCGTAGAGAAAGAAAAGGCCCACCGCTCCTACCAGCCCTGAGGCGATGAGAGCGAAGCGCTCGCTTTTCTTTCGGGCGAGGAAGAGTCCGAGCACTTCCAGCAGGCCGACGGCGACGAAAATGTTGCGGGCGCGCTTGCCGAGCTCCTCGTGCTCTTGCACCGCCTCCCGCGCTCCCGGGACCCGCTCCACCGGCCCATGAGCATCGGTTCCCGAGCGAGCGGCGGCGAGAGCGGCAAGAGTCCCCACGAGAAGAAACACGGTCGCCGCCGGCTTCGCGAACGAGAGCCGCGGCCATCCGGTGAGCGAGGCGAGGCGAAGGAGCACGCCAGCGATGAGAAACGCGACGACGAAGTGCACGACAACCGGATGGTAGTAGCCGATATTGGGCATGGAGTCCTTTCAGGAGTTGCGGGCGCCCTCCGCGCGGACCAGAATCGAGCGAAGAAGCTCGCGAAACGCGGGCTCGGGCAGGGCTCCGGATTGGCGATGGAGCTCCTTTCCCTGGAAGAAAACGGCGAGAGTCGGTATTGCTTGGATCCCGTGATTGCGGGCCGCGTCGGGCGCGCGCTCGGTATCGAGCTTGGCGAATACCGCATGCCCCTTCTCGCTCGATGCGACCTTGGTGAAGACGGGAGCGAAGAACCGGCACGGACCGCACCATTCGGCCCAGAAGTCGACGACGACCGGAATGGGAGACTTTGCGATCAGAGTCTCGAGACCCCGCTCGCGGACGTCGACGATTCCGTCGTGACTCTCGAGCTTCTGTTTGCACTTGCCGCAGATCGGTGATTTTCCCGGCGGCGCTTCCACGATGCGGTTCAGCGCGCCGCACGACTCGCAGGGAACGTAATCCATGATCGATGCCTTTCAGGACCCGAGGAGCTTTTCGGCCGTTTTCCGTTCACGCTCGGCCTCGGCGTATTTGCCTTCCCGGTTGTACACGTCGGCGAGAATGAAGTGGCCGAAGGGTGCCATGGAAGGCTCCGGCCCCAGCTCGATTCCTTTCTTCGCGAGCTCTCGCGCCCGATCCAGATCGCCGGCCTCCAGGTAGAACTTCGCCAGGTACAGGTGGCCGATGGCGAACTTGTCGTTCGACTCGATGGCCTTCTGGAGGTTTTCTTTCATCAACATCGGTTTCCCCTGCTGGCCGTAGAGCTTGGCGAGATTGAAGTAGCTCTTGAAGTCTTTGGGCGACTGCCCGATCTCCTTCTGGTAAGACTCGATCGCGGCGGGTACGTCGCCTCGCTCTTCGTAGATCAGCGCCTGGTTGAAGTAGACCGAGGGGAGCCCCGGGTTCATCTTGATGGTCTCGTTCACTTGCTTCTGCGCCTCGTCGAGCTGTTTGAGGCCTATATAGCATTCCGCCATCAAGTTGTGGAGCGGCGCCCTCTCGCTTCCAATGTCGACTGCCTGCTTCAGAAGCTCCAAAGCGGGGCCGAACTCGTTCTTCTCCGCGTGGATCTTCGCCAGCATGTAATACGCCCGGTTGTCGCGGGGATCGATCTCGATGAGTCGGCGAAACCCGGCCTTGGCGTCTGCCGGCCGGTCCAGGTCCTTGTAGGTGAGCGCGAGCCCGAACAGCGCCGGAGTGTACTCGGGGTCGCGTGCCAGCGCCGCCTGGTAGGCCGTCAGCGCCTTGTCGAGCTCATGCTTCTTCGTATACAGGTTGCCCAGAATGTAGTGGGCCTCCAGGATCCCCGGGTCCTGGGCCAGTACTCTCTCGATCTTCGCCATGGCCTCGTCGAGCCGGTCGTCACTGGAGTCCGACCCGGCGTCCTTGATGAGGTTGAAGAGCTCGATCTTGTCTTTGGGGTCGGCGAGCGGTTTGTCGGGGTCGACCTTCACTTTCGATGCCCCGCCCAGATACCCGAGGGCCGCGAGCTGGGCCTGGGTGTCGGGATCGAGACTCTGCGGGCCTTTGTCGTCGATGCCTTCGGCGCTGTACTCCGCCACCATCTTGTCGAGGTCGGCCTTGAGCTCCTGGACGGTTCCCGCTCGCTGACTCGCGAGGTTGTTCGTCTCGTTGGGGTCGGTCGCGATATCGAAGAGCTCGGGCCGGGGTGCGTCGATGAAGTGATAGGTTCCGTCGCGGACCGACTTCAGCGCCGACCACCCGTAGTGATGGCGGGGATAAAACGACTCGCTGTACGCGATGAGACCGAGATCCTTCGAGACTCCCTCGACGAGTGGAACGAGGCTCTTTCCCTGGACGGTCGGAGGCGACGGGATGCCGAGGAGATCGAGAATGGTCGGCATCAGGTCGACCGTCCGCACCTGGGCGGACACTCGCTGGCCGTGTCGGATCTGCCGGTAGGGCGCCCGGAGAAGAAACGGGACGTGCATGGTGGCGTCGTACACGAAGAACCCGTGCGTCGTCTCCTCGTGCTGGCCCAGGCTCTCGCCGTGATCGCCGATGAAGATGACGAGGGTGTCATCGGTGAGGTCGTTCTTGTCGAGCCAGTCGAGGAGCTGCCCGACCAGACTGTCGACGTAGGCGATCTCGCCGTCGTAGCGGGCGCCGGGGTAGCCGCGGTAGCGCGAGAGGAATGGCTCGGGGGGGTTGTAAGGGGTGTGGATATCGTAAAAGTGGATCCAGGCGAAGAAACGGTCCTTTTTGACGCCTTCCATCCAGCCGAGCGCTTCTTTGAGGACCTCGCCCCCGGGCCGTTGGACGGTGTCGAGGGCTATCTTTTCGAACTTGTTCAAATCGAAGTCGTCGAAGTAGCGGTCGAAGCCCTGGCTCAGGCCCCACCGTGAATCGAGCACGAAGGCGCCGACGAACCCGCCGGTATCGTAGCCGTGCGCTTTCAGCGTCTCGGCGAGGGTCACCGCCGAGTTGTCGAGGTAGTAACCGCCGTTGTCGCGAACGCCGTGGTACATGGGAAAGGTGCCGGTGAACATCGACGAATGCGACGGCATGGTCAGGGGAACGACGGTCTCGGTCTGTTCGAAGACGACTCCGCCTTGGGCCAACCGGTCGAGATTGGGAGTCGAAAGACGCTTGTATCCGTACAGCGGCAGCCGGTCGGCGCGCAGGGTATCGGCGGTCACGAGCACGACGTTGAGCGGCCGATGGGGAGAGGGGACGAGCCTTCGAGCGAGCGTCCAAACGCCCGCCGCGACCGCCGCCAGCGCCACGGTACCGGCGATGGCGAGGAGCGCGATTCTTCGATAGGGCCGTCGCGGGGGCGCGGATTCGGGCTCGGCGGAAGCCTTTTTCTCGCGCTTTTTCGTGTCGGATTTACGTTCTCGTCGAGGCATGATGCGACCCATCGGATTTTAGCACTTCTGGAGGGTGCGCCCTGATCGTCGGCTTTGACAATGGCTCGGCAGCTTGCTAACAGTGCCGTCTTCACGAAAGGAGAGAGGGTGATGCGAGGACTCGTGGCAGCGGCGCTCGCCGTCGTGGTCGTCGCT
The DNA here is from genome assembly GCA_963815675.1 of uncultured Acidobacteriota bacterium. Lineage (GTDB taxonomy): Bacteria > Acidobacteriota > Vicinamibacteria > Marinacidobacterales > SMYC01 > CAWFHP01. The sequence continues at coordinate 999,342 of CAWFHP010000004.1, forward strand.
CCCGCCGTCGAAGCCCAACCCATCGACCTGGAGAGAGCGCTCGCCCTGCCCATCAGCCCGGGAGCCGTCGCTCTTCTCGTGGAGGGTGCGCACGAGCCGCGGGCCCGGCAGAGGCTCGTCGAGGCACTGGCTGACGAGCGGGCCGAGGTACGCGCGGCCGCCGCTCGTGTAGTCGACGCTTCGGGAACGGCCCAGCTCGTTCCCGACGTGACGGCCTCGCTCGCGAAAGAGAGCGACCCCGATGCTGCCATCGAGATGCTCCGAGCCATAGCGAATCTCGGCGACGTCACCGGGGACTCCGTCCTCATCGAGGCGAGCCGACGGCTCGGACTCGGTAACGTCGCCGGTCCCGCGCTCGCGGCCGGTCGGGGAGCACCGGCGCTCGAAGAGCTCGATTCCTTCCGAGCCGGCAAGGGCCCTTCGTTTCCGCTGAAGGACGTGCTTCGGCTCGCGTCCCGCGGCAATCGCGACGTTCTGGCGCCCCTGGTCGCGAAGGCGTTTCGGGAGGGAGACGTCGATCTCTGGGCCGCCTACCTCGAGCTCGCGCGCGATACGGAGGCGCGCGTCTCCGACGGAGACCTTCTGTTCGGCTTGAGCTCGGATACGTTCCGGGTGGAGACGCTATGGCACATTCTCCTTTCCGACGTCCAGGCTCCAGGCGTCGAGGCGCGAGCAAACGAGCTCGTTGCCGAACGCGAGACGGCGACCGACGTAGAAGACCAGTTCCTGCGGGAGCTCCTGGCGCGGAAGAGGGGAGACAAGCCTCGAGAGAGCCGGGAGTGGATTGCCCGCCGCTCATCGAACCAGGGGACGAAGCTATCCGGGATTCGCGAGTTGCCGCCGAAGCCTGTCCTCGCGCTCCTCACCAAGGACGAGCGCCGGGCCCTGAGCGCGCAAATGACGGGTGACCCTGAATTTCTCGATGAGGAGAGAAAGCGTGCCGAGAAAGCAGCCAGCCTCGGAGTCCCCGTTGCCCCGAGAGCGACGACCGGAGCCACGGGAACGCTTCGAGCGGTGGCGAGGTTCCCGCCGGGATTCGCCGCCGACCTCCTCGAGGTGACGGATTGTCATCCTCGATGCCCTGGCCGGAATCGAGAACGCGAGCGTTCGATTCTCCCTTTCCGGCCGACCGGAGCAAGCCACGTTCGCACCGGAATCCACGGCGGCACCACGCGCACCGGCCGGATGCCGGGAGGCATCTCGTGCGTTGATCCTCAACGATTTCCTCGGGCCGGCCGAACTATCGAGCATCGCGCATCGAGACCGGCTCCTCGTCCCGCTGGAGCCGGACTTCCTTTCCTGTCTCGCGGAACCGGCCTCTCCTCGGTTGTTGCCCTTTGGCGCGCCTGGAAAAGAGCAGGAGATCGAGTCACCGAAGAAAACCGGGGATGTCGCACCCATGGTATCCCGAATCCGCGAAACGGGAGCGGATTCAGGGTATGGTCATCCTGGACACTGTCATCACCCGGTCGGGTTGCGTTCAGGGGCTGAGCGTGCTCGAAAGCCCCGATGATCGTCTCAGCGTCGCGGCCATCGTCGCCGTTTCCCGTTGGCGCTACCGGCCGGCGCGGATCGACGGGACTCCCGTTCCCATCGTGATGACCGTCGCGGTGAACTTTGCCCTGAAGTGAGAGGCCCCCTCGTGCGGGGCGACAAAAGCCCGATCCAGGTGCGAGGAAAAGCAAGCATTCCAGTATGTTATGCTCCGCGCCGTGACGGCGACGATCGTAGCCATCTACATGTTGGCGATGGTCGCGGTGGGGTTCTATCTCCGCGACCGAATCCGCTCCGCGACGGACTTCCTCGTCGCGGGACGAAAGCTCGGTCTCGCGCTGACTACGGCGACCATGGCCGCGGTCCAGATCGGCGCCGGGGTGATTCTCGGAGGCGCGGAGCTCGCCGCCGATCATGGCGCCTGGCCGGGGATGTGGTACGGCCTCGGCTGCGGGGGAGGGCTCATCCTCGCGGGGTGGCTCGTTGCCCCGAAACTCCGGGGCCAGAACGCCTACGTTCCTCTCGACTACTTCGGCCGGAGGTACGGGGAGAGCCGCCCGGTACGATTCTGGGCGTGGCTCTCGAATATTCCGAGCCTCCTCGGCATCTTCGTTGCTCAGCTCATGGCATCGGGAAACGTCTTTACCCTCTTCGGGTTCACGTATAGCGAGGGCGTCTGGGCGAGCGCGATCGTCACCATGTTGTACAGCGTCATCAGCGGCATGTGGGGAGCCGTGGTCACGGACTTCGCCCAGGTGGCCATCATCCTCGTCGGCGTTCCTGTCGTGACCGTTGCCGTCGCCTCGGGATTGGGCGGGCCACGGGCGCCTCCGTCGGGAGCCTGCTCGCGACACCTTTCATTCCCGAAGGGATGGGCTCCCGCGCCGTCTTCATCATCCTGCCCTTTCTGTCTGAGTATCTCGGTCTCCTACGACGCCTTCATGAGGTATCAATCGGCGAAGTCGGCGCACGTCGCCCGCTGGGGATGCATTCTGGCGGGCATCCTCCTCGTCGGGGTCAGCTTTTGCGTGGGTCTGTCAGGGGCGGCGGGAAGGGTGCTCTATCCCGAATCTCGAGGCCGGGGCGGTGCTGCCGCATATCATCGAGCGGAGCCTCTCGCCGATCCTTGCAGGGATCGTTCTCTCCGCCATCCTCGCGGCGGCGATGTCGAGCGGGAACGCGCTCCTGATCTCACTCGCCGGCTGCTTTACCCGAGACCTGTATAATAAGGTCCTGCACCCGTCGGCCGAGCTCGACGAGCTACCGCATTCGGCCCTCGTTTCCCGGGTCGTGGTCGTGGTGGCCGTGGTCCTTGGCATTGGTGTGGCGCTCGAGGCGAGAGGTATCCTGTATACGATGATCATCTTCAACTACCCTTATATGGGGAGCCTCCTCGTGCCGCTTCTGGGGGGCGTCCTCTGGAAAGGGGCGACCCGCCAGGGAGCCATGGCGGCGATGCTGGTGGGAGGCGCGGTGGGGGTCTTTTCCTTCCTGGCAGGCGTCCCGAGCCCGCTCGAAGGGGTGATGAACGTGGATCTCGCCCTCCTCGTCGCGTACCTCGTGTCGGCGGTGGTGTTCGTCGGCGTCAGCCTTGCCACTCGTAAGGAAGCGAGTCCCGCATGAGCGGTGGCGGTTCCTGGCCCTATCCCATCCAGTGGGATTCGGTGCGCGAGATCGACGACGTCGACGTTCTCGTCTTCGGCGGCGGAATTTCGGGCTGTTGGGCGGCGATTGGGGCCGCGACCTGGGGCGCCCGGGTGGCCTTGGTAGAAAAAGGCGCGACCCTTCGGAGCGGGGCCTCGGGATCGGGCTGTGACCACTGGGAGTCGGCCGCCACCAACCCCGGATCGGGAGTCACCCCCGAAGAGCTCGTCGATGCGATGATCAGTGACAACGACGGCTACAACAACGGGATCTCGCACTACATCGAATGTCGCGAAGGCTGGGACCGGGTGGTCGACCTCGAGCGGATGGGGGCCAAGATCCGCGACGTCGACGACGACTTCGTGGGCGCGGAGTTCCGTGACGAGAAGACGAAGCTCCTCTACGCGTACGACTACAAGAACCGGTTCACTCTTCGCGTCTGGGGGACGACGTTCAAGCAGGCCCTGTACAAACGATGCCGGCGTCTCGGCGTTCGCATCTTCGACCGTACCATGGCCGCCGGTCTCCTCACGGAAGGCGGTCGGCTCGGCGCGCGCGTCGTCGGCGGAACGGCGGTGAGCACGAGAACGGGCGAGGTCCTCGTCTTCAAGTCCAAGGCTACGGTTCTCGCCATGTCGCGTCCGACCCGGCTCTGGCTCTTTATCCCCCAGCTTCCCGGAATCTCCGAGTTTCGTCCTCCCCAGTGTACGGGAGACGGACACGCGATGGCGTGGCGGATCGGGTGCGAGTTCTCCATGCTCGAGAAATCGGTGCGGGCGGAGTGGTCGGGGGACCGCTCGTACCCGCCGTACGGAACGGGGAACAACCACAACACCTGGTACGCCTGCACGATGGTCGACGCCGAGGGACGAGAGCTTCCCTACCTCGACCGCGACGGCAAGGTGGTGAAGAGCGTGACCGCGCGCTACTACCCCTCGCCGGGACAGAGGTTCTTTCTCAAAGGCGGCGGGGAGTCCGACTTCCCCTCGTACGACTTCCGGGGTCCCGATACGCCTCCGACGAGCGTTCTGCTCGAGCAGGGCTACAAGCTCCCGTTCTACGCCGATTTGTCCAGCATGCCCGACCACGAGCGCCGGGCGATCTCGGGGATTGATGGTGGGCCAGGAGGGCAAGACCCGCATTCCCGTTCTCCGCGCCTACACCGCGGCGGGATTCGACCCCAAGCAGGACATGCTCCAGAGCTACGGCGACGGCTGGCGCTCGGCGACGTTCCAGCCGGACGAGCGGCAGTTCTTCGGTCTTCCGGGCGGGATCATGAACGACTGGAGCCTGCGGTCGAACCTCGAAGGGCTCTACGCCGCGGGTGACCAGCTCTTCGCGTCGAACTGCCACGGCCACGCGGCCGCGACCGGCCACTATGCCGGTCGCCATGCGGCGACCTATGCGCGGACGGCAGCCGAGGCCAAACTCGACTCCGAACAAGTGGCGGCCGAGCGCACCCGTATCCTCGATCCACTGACCCGAAGCTCCGGCGTCAGCTGGAAAGAGCTCGCCCTCGAGATCACGCAAGTCATGAAACAGCATTGCGGAGCGAAAAAGAGCGAGGAGCTTCTCTCGAAGGGACTCGACCGTCTCGCGGAGATCCGGGGAGACCTGGTGACGCGGCTCTCCGCTTCCAATCCTCACGAGCTCCTGCGCTGTCTCGAGTCATTGAGCGTTCTCTCGAACGCCGAGACCGTCCTCCACTCCTGCCGCGCGCGAAAGGCGAGCGCCAAACAGCTCCACTTCATCCGTACCGACTACCCGGAGATGGACCCGCCGGAGTGGCACAAGTGGGTCACGGTGCGAAAGACGGGGGAAGGCGTCGTCTACGGAGAGAGGGACATCGACTACTACCGCCCATTGAAGGAAAACTACGAGGCCAATAACCAGGAATACCTCGAGTACCAGGAGAAAGAGGGGTATTTGCGGTTCCTTCGCGAACCAGAGCCCGAGATGGAGACGAAGGCGTGAGCGAGACCGAGCTTCCGCCGCTCCCGAGCCGCGAGGAAGTCGAAGCGCGCCGGGACCCCGCCGGATTCGAGCCCGTCACCATCGTCGCCGAGCTCTGCATCGGCTGCGACCGCTGCGTCGAAGCCTGCCAGGTAGACGTCTTTCTCCCCAGCACCGAGAAAGGCAAGGCGCCGATGGTCGCCTTTCCGGGCGAGTGCTGGTACTCGGGCGACTGCGTCTCCGTATGCCCCGTCCCCGGCGCCATCTACCTCAACGTGATGGAAAAGAACCGGGTGCAGTGGAAACGAAAAGCGACGGGCGAGGAGTTCCAGTTGTAGTTGTTTTGTGGCAGAATCCTCGCCGGAAAGCTCTATGTCGTGGCGATTTGCGACGACGAGCTGGACGCAGGTCCTCGCGGCGCGGGAAGCGCCGTCCAGTGAGTCCCGCCAGGCACTCGAAGATCTCTGCCAGGCCTATTGGTACCCTCTGTACGCGTTCGTTCGCCGTCAGGGCAACGGCCCCGAAGAGTCCCGCGACCTGACCCAGGCGTACTTCGCTCAACTCTCGAAAAAGGCTACCTCGAGAACCCCGACCCTTCTCTGCGGCGATTCCGCGTTTTTCTGAAAGCGTCGGTCAAAAACTTCCTGTCGAAAGAAAAAGACAAGGCGCACGCCTGGAAGCGAGGGGGTCATGCTGACTTCGTCTCGTTGAGCGCGGACGAAGTAGAGGGCCGGTATCGCTACGAACCGGTAGAGCGCCTCACCCCGGAGGAGATCTTCGAACGACGCTGGGCGCTGACGCTGCTCGAGCGCGTGCTGAGACGCCTCCGCAAGGAGTTCGAAGAGGCAGGCGAGGTGGACGAGTTCGACAAGCTCAAGGGATATCTCACCGGTGAAGAGGTCAAGGTGCCGTACCGTACCGTACCGTGACGTCGCGGCCTCTCTCGGGAGCACGGAATCGGCGGTATACCGCCTGCGTCTGCGGTTCGGGAAACTGCTCCGCCAGGAGATCACGGAGACGGTGGCTGCTCCGCAAGATGTCGAAGATGAGATGCGTACCTGCTTCACGTGATCGGTAACGTTCTCCCTCCGATCCGTCATACTGCAGCGATGACCGGGGTGTGTCCGGACTGCGGGAGCCCGCTTCCGAAAGAAGCGGCGCTTCTAGGCCTCTGCCCGCAGTGTCTTCTGAGCATGGCGCTCGAGGACGACGACAACCCCACCCTCCAGGGTTCGAGAGCAAAACGTCTGGCACAGCTTAACGCTGTCGCGGGATGGCCGTCTCGGAGTACGCGTCCTGGCGTGGACCGATCCGACGGCTCCATCGATCGTGACCGTCGTCGATCTCGCCGGTGGAAACGACCGCGGGATCGTGAGCCATGGGAATCGCGTCTGGCCGCATCTCGACCCTACGTGCCGGATTCTCGTGACCGGTGACAAAGACGGTCTCGTGCGGGTGGGCCCGATCAGGGGCGAAGAGCCGCGCCTTCTCTTCGGGCATACGGGAAGAGTGAACGACATCGCGGTGCCACCGGACGGAAAGTGGATAAGTCCGCCAGCACGGACGGGACCATCCGCCTCTGGCTGATGCCGGAGAGACCGCCGCTCCACACACTTCCCTACGAGACGCTCTTACTTATTTGGTCAGAAGCTGCACGCGCTCACGAGCCCCGCGCGTCGTCCCCGACCCCGCCTGCGATACAGGCTACAAGCTCGAGATCGGCCCCTTCCCGGGCTGGGCCAAAGTGCCGGAGTGGTGACGCCGAAAGCTTCGTCAGGCAACGTCGCTGAGCCGAAGCACGACGTCGCGGCCTGACGTAACGACGCGCAGGAGCTCATTGAGCTTCTCGATCGTCGGAACGCTGACTCCCTGCTCGTAGCGAGCATACGTGTTGCGAGATCTGGCACCCATCCGGTGGGCCACTTCCGCCAACGATAGGCCACTTGCCTCACGTTGTCGTCGCAGCATTAGTGCGATGAGAAGACGACTTGGAGTGGCGCCCAACTCCAGGTCCTCGTACTTTCCAGGGTAGACGTGCGCCTTGAACCCTGGCTGGCCGACGAGGGTTTCCACCAGATCGGCCGCCATCGCATAAGCTTCTTTCCTCGTACGGCCCTGAGTCATGGCATCGAGCAAGGGGATCTCGACCAACCAGTGCCTACCCTGTTGATAGACTTTTCCGTAAACGCGCATCGTCATTTCCCCTTTTGAGCTCGTCGGAGGATCGCTCGCGCGAGCTTCTCGTTGATCTCCGAATGCCTGGGAATCGCCTCTTCCTGCTCGCCGTCCGTCCAGACATCGTGCTGACCACCGTGTCGCAGGAACCTCCAACCGAGCGACCTGGGTTTCTTTTCGAAGTCCCGTCGCCGCACCAATTGAGCGTACACTAAAAGGTGTACTAGCGGCAATTGACCCTTTAGTCAGACGCGCCCCACTCTGGATTAGTGCGGGCCGGTAGTTAGTCCTTGGACCGCTCGATAGAATCGCGGGCGCGAGTAAACCCGGCGCGTCAGTACTCTTTCGAAGTCCAGCGAGAGATTACGGGACGGTGGCGCTATCGGCGGGCTATCTCGCGAGCCGCAGCGATCGACTCGGGGCCGGTGGTGTGAACTACGTCACCGTGAACATCAATCATCTTGACCCGCACTACCAGAGCCTGGGAAGTGCCCTTCTCGACCCGGTTCCCAACCCGTTTTTCGGAAATCCCTCTTCGGTGACTTGAGCCAGTCCGAAACGGTGCCTCGGACTCATCTCCTGAGACCGTATCCCCAGTTCCGCGCGGTATACGCCTTACAGCCGAGTGCCGGGAAACGACGCTACCAATCGGTCGTTCAGAAGCTGGAGAAGAAATTCCGCGAGGGGTTTGGAGGCCGCGTAAATTACACCTGGAGCGGCACGAAGGACAACCTCCTCGGCGAAGGCAGTGATGTCACTCGCAACCCGGGGGAGCTCTCGATAACTACAATCTCGACGCCGAGTACGGGCCTTCGCTCGCCGACACTCCTCATTGCCTCAACGTATCCGGTATCGTCGAGCTGGCCGGCGATCCAAATGCCGACCAGCAGCTCCGCCTCTGGGATCTCACAGCCTGGCCGTCCGTCCGACCTTTGGCACTCCAGCGCAGTGGGTCGTGGTACGCCGCCGTGGCAGGCTTTCATCCCGCGGGGACTGGGTCGTGGCGTCGACCGCAACCGTGACGCGGCTGACCTTCTGCCGATGAGAGAGACGTATCCGTCGGTGGTGGACGGCTACACGAGCTTCTGGGCCCCTGGGGTTCAGCCCGGACGGCAAATGGCTGGGATTTTCCAGGGGCTGCGCCCTTGGCCGCTCCTGGGAAGCGGTGTGAGCGAGATGCGCTTGCTGAACGCTCCGGAGACGTTCAGCCTGCCGGGCTCGCGTTCGACCCGAAGGTCCGATATCTCGTCGCCGTAGGGAACCAGGATCGAGTCTGGGTCGTGCCCCTCGGCGGCTCGGCGCCTCGAAAGCTACAGGGGTTCTCGGAAGATACGTTACTCGACGCGGTTGCGGTCTCACCGAGCGGACGCCTCGTGGCCACCGCGTTCTGGTACGGCGGAGGCGAGAAGACGCTTCGGGTGTGGGACCTGGAGACGGGTGAGCTTCGTCGCTTCGAGCTGCCGGAGCGCGGAAGCGATACGACGCGAGATGAGAAGGGCCCAACAGGGTATGAGCGAGGAGTGTTCGCTCTCGAGTTTCTAGACGAGTCGACGCTCTACACCGCTGGTTACGCCGGGCTGCGGTGGACTTTCGACACCGGATCTCATGAGGTCGTCCCCGGTCCCTCCCCCTCCCCCGGCCACGGGGTACGCGGGGCTTTCAGCAAGGGTGGAATCGCTTTGATTCGTGAGGCGGGCGCGGGTGATACGGACCGCGTTGCCCTCGTCCAAAATCTGGCTGCAGGGAGGGCTCGGGAAGTGTCGCAGTTCGGGGAGTGCCGTAGCTGGGGATTCGAGGCCGTCGCGCTCGATCCTTCCGGCACCATGGCGGCGACCGGGAGTAAAGACGGCATCGTGCGCGTGGGCCGGCTCTCCGGAGGACCAACCCATGTCCTCGTCGGCCACAAAGGATCGGTCGACTTCATCGCCATCTCCCCGGATCTCCGCTGGGTGGCGACGACGGGAGAGGACAACACGCTTCGGCTCTGGCCGATGCCGGATCTCTCGAAGCCGCCGCTCCATACGCTTCCCCACGACGAGCTTCTCGCGAAGCTACACTCGCTCACCATTCTGCGCGTCATCAGAGACCCGTCCTCGCCCAACGACTGGAAAGTGGAGATCGGTCCGTTCCCGGGCTGGAAGAACGTGCCGACGTGGTAAGGCGATTCGGAATCCGGCAGGCGAGCTACCGGTAGACATCTCTTCGGTGCCCCATGTGGACGGCGTACACCACGAGCCGTTGGTCTTCGATGGCGTACACGATTCGATAGTCGCCCTGCCTTACTCGGTATTTCTCTTCGCCGGAAAGCTTTTCCGACCCCGGTGGGCGAGGATCGTCTGCGAGCGCCTGGATGCGCCGAACGATCCGACGCCGATCGCGGGTGCTGACGATGGCTGCGATTTCCTTGACGGCGGACGGCTTGATGAAGACCTTATATCTTGCCACGCTTCTTCAGGTCTTTCACGACGTCCTCGAAAGCGAGGTTCGGCTCGCGGACGCGATCCTGAAATGCTGCCAGGTCCTCAGCGTCTTCAGAGAGAGCGCGCTTCACGGCGTCGTTGACCAGCTCCGAGATGGGCCGGTCGGTCTCCGCTGCCTTCAAGCGAAGAGCGCGATGGATGTCGGGCTCGAAATAAATCGTGGCCCGCTTGACCTCTTCAGTCATCAAAGTCAGGCTAGCATTATAACGTTATAACGTCAAAACGCTATCTTCGAACGATGACAATGGGCGTATTAAGATCCCCTGCGTCGTCGCCGGTGTTGGGCCGGCGGCTCGCAGGGGGGCGGGCAATGCGAAGAGACTGGTTTCATCACCGGGGGCGGTGTGCGAGCGTCCGCTCGCTCGTCCTGTTCATCGTCGTTCTTTCCGCGGCTCCGGGCGCGAGCTTCGCCCAATCTCCCGTTCTCGTCGGAATGGGCGATAGCATCGGCGAGGGAGTTCAGTCGGCAGAGGGCAGCCGCAGGGGCCAGAAAGGGAGCTACCTGGTCTGGATTGCCCGCCAGATGGGAGCCGAGATGCCCCTGCCTCTCATCGATGTCTCGCCTTTCTCGACGGTCGAGAGCACGCGAGGGAGGCGTCGCGTCGACGCCACCGTGGAAGGCCTCAACCTCTCGGTGTCCGGCGCCCGGGTGAGGGGTCTTCTCCGATCGCAGGCCAATGCCCCGACGGCGGAGGATATCGATTCGGAGACCGACCTCGTTCTCTTCCCCCGCCAGGGGAGCCCGATGGAAGTGGTGGAATCGATGAGTCCGGCGTTCGTCGTCTGCTGGATCGGCAGGCAACGACGTTCTCTCGACCGCCACCAGCTTCGACCAGCTCGACGGCACCCAGATGACGTCCGTCGGTAGTTTTGCCGCCGACTTTCACGAGATTGCGCAGCGTTTGCACGCAACCGGCGCGAACGTCGTCTTCGGCAACATCCCGGACGTGAGCACCATCGCGTTCCTGATGAACGCCGACGATCTACGCAAGTTCCTGGGCAGCGACTATGGCCTCGCCCCCGGCAACTTCACGAGCCTCGTCGCAATGCTGCTCATTCGCCTCGGTCTGGACGACGGAACGATCCTCCAGAATCCCGACTTCGTTCTCGACGCGAGCGAAGTGCAAAAGGTCCGAGACCGGATCGCCATCTTCAACCAGAACATCGCGGACGAGGCCGCCGCGATCGGAGCTCCGGTCGTGAACGTTCACGATCTGCTGAAGTGGTTCGAGACGAGAAGCCTCGACCTCTTCGGGATCCGGATCGGCCGTGGATTCAACGGTGGAATCTTCAGCCTCGACGGAGTGCACCCTTCCAACGTCACCCACGCCGTGTTGGCGGGAGCGTTCCTCGCGTCGATGAACCAGAATTTCGGAACGCACTTTCCGCTTCCACGCCCGGCGCAGCTCGTCCGCACGCTTCTCGCCGATCCTTTCGTCGACAAGGACGGAGATCTGCGGGTGCGGGGCCGTCCGTTCGACGGGGCGCTCGAAACGTTCGGCCCGCTGCTGGGAATCTCGGGCGACGTGAACGACTTTCGGGCCGGCCCCCGCCCCGGGATCGACCGGGCGCGAGGTCGTGACTTCATGCGCCGCTTCCGTGAGCGAAAGGGTATCTCCGCCGAAAGACTCGACGCCTGGAGCGATGACGACGTGCTCGCTGCCTTCCGGGAGCTGTTTGGTCTGCAGCGGACGGCCGCGGCTGCCCTCGTCCCGAGCCATACGCTGACGCCGGCCGAACGCTCCGGATCTCGAGCGCGGCCCTGACCGCGGGAAACCGTTCGCTCTGCTATCGGACGATCAGGTTGGGGACGTTTTTTTCCCTCAGCATCTCGTTGAACGCCGCGACGTCTTTCGTGACGAGCTCGTCGAGGCGGCTTCGGATTCCGGAAATGCGGTCGCGGAGCTGCTGCTCGACCTCCCGCCTGCTCCTTCGTCGGGGGGAAGTCGGCGAGGCTCACTTCGCCAGCCAGGTAGGTTAGCTTCTGGACGAGCTGGGCGGGCCAGCGCAGCTGGTCCTGTCCTCGTCCGGTGACCTTCATCTGGAAGAGCTCTTCTTCGACTCCCACCAGCTTCCCGTCGAGATCGTTGGCGGCGCTTCGGACCGATTCGTCCACGACCAACGAGCTCAGCGACTGAAGCTGTGCCCGGGCGAGCTCGATCTCGTTGATCGCGCCCGCGACTTGCTCCAGGTCATTCTGGATGGACCGCATGAGCTCGGTCTGTGTCTGGATGTCGGATTCGCTCCCCGCGGTGTTCGGGTCCTTCAAGAGCGTCAGGCTCTGGGTGTACTCGTGGCCGCCCGTCTGGAGCTTCACCGCATAGGTGCCAGGAGGGGCGAGGATGGCGAGGCGTCCTGGGACCGGAAACTTCCGGAATCCCTCGGGGCCGTTCCGCACCTCGGGCGCGTAAGGTGGTGAGGTCCGAAGCCGAATCTCGGACGTCTTCTCGTTTCTCAGATCCCACCAGATGCGATTGATCCCTGCTTCTTTCGTTCCCTCGAGCGTTCGTATCGTCTTGCCGCTGGCGTCGGCGATCGAGATCTTCACTTCGCCCCTTGGCGCGGACTTCAAGAAATAGTCGATCGCGGCCCCTTCGGGCGGGTTGTGTCCGATCGTCGCGTCGTTCCAGGCCGTCATCGGCTCGGAGACGAATCGGAAGCGGTACGCCGGGCGAGGAGAGAACAGGTGCGCGCTCGAGGAAACGACCTCCTGCGTGAGCTTCCGGAGCGGTGTGATGTCGTCCAGGATCCAGAACCCACGGCCGTAGGTAGCGACGACGAGGTCGTTGAATCTTTCCTGGACGACGAGCCAGTGGGCCGGAGCGTGGGGAAGGCCCGACTGGAGCGGGAGCCAACTGCCGCCGTCGTCGAGCGAGACGTAGACGCCGTTCTCGGTGCCGAGGTAAAGCATCCCCTTGCGCGCCGGATCTTCCCGTACGCAGTGGGCGTAGCTGAAAACACTCTTCGGGATGTTCGAGCTGATGGACTTCCACGTCTTTCCGTAGTCGGTCGTCTTGTAGACGAAGGGGTCGCGGTTGTTCATCTGGTGGAGATCGACGGTGATGTATGCCGTTCCCGCGTCGTAGCGGGAAGGCTCGACGTTACTCACCGTGCCCCACGAAGGGAGACCGGGAATCGCTGCGGTGACGTTGGTCCAGCTCTGTCCGCCGTTTCTCGTCACTTGAACTTGTCCGTCGTTCGTTCCCGCCCAGATGAGCCCGCGCTCGAGAGGGGATTCGGCGATGGCGAAGACGACACCGGCGTACTCGACCCCGATGTTGTCGGGGGTGAGGCCACCCGAGATCTGCTGCCTTTCTTTGTCGTTCAACGTCAGGTCGGGGCTGATGACATCCCAGCTCTGTCCTCCGTTCGTCGTCCGGTGCACGAACTGGCTTCCAACGTACAAGGTCTCGTGGTCGTGAGGCGAGATCGCGACGGGGAAATTCCAGTTGAAGCGAAACTTGAGGTCCGCCGCGGGCCAGCCGATGGTCGCGTCGGGCCAGACCTCGACCCGGCGCGCCTGTTCCGTCCGGAGGTCGAAGCGGTCGACAGCGCCTCCGATGCTTCCGAAGCCGGTCCCGCTCGCCCAGACGATGTTGGGGTCCACCGGATCGGGAATCGTCCACCCGGCTTCGCTGCCCCCGACGGAGCGCCACATCCCGCGGGGAATGGGGCCGGGCTTGGACTCCTCCAGATAGGCAGGAGGTAGGCGACTGTTGCTCGGCCCTCGAGTCGAAGGTCCATCCTGACGATTGCCGTAGACGTTGTAGGGAATCTGATCGTCCACCGTCACGTGATAGATCTGCGCGACCGGAAGCTGCAGCCGGAGCCAGGTCGCTCCGCGATTCACGGAGATTCCCAACCCGTCGTCGTGGGCCACGATCATCCGGTCGCCGTTCGTGGGATCAATCCACATGTCGTGCGAGTCGCCGGCGGGAGTCTTGTCTTCCTTGAGATCAATGATCGTATCTCCACCGTCGAGCGTTTTGCTGACGGCTGCGGAAAGAAAATACACCTCGTTCTCGTCGTCGGGCTCGACGACCTCGCGCGTATAGTAGGCTGTGCGACCGCGGAGCTGCCGGTCGTAGCTGACCACCTGCCAGCTGTCGCCGCCGTCATCGGAGCGCCAGAGCTGGCCGCTTTGCGTGCTGTCCGCGGCGCGTCCTTCGTCGGGAACGCCGTCGCCGGTCTCGATGAGTGCATAAACCCGGCTCGAGCGGCTCGGCGCGACCGCGACTCCGATCTTGCCGACGGGAGAAGCGGGCAGACCGTGGCCTTCGAGGCGGGTCCAGGTCACCCCGCCGTCTTTCGACCGGAAGAGCCCGCTCCCCGGGCCTCCGCTCGTGCGGCCGAAGGTGTGGAGCTCGATCTGCCACATGCCGGCGAAGAGAATCCGCGGATTGTTCGCATCCATGGCGACGTCGGAGCATCCCGTGTTCTCGTCCACGAATAGGGTCTTCTCCCACGTCTTCCCGCCATCGGTCGTACGGAAGACGCCGCGCTCCGGCTGGGGTCCGTAGGCGTGGCCGAGCGCGCAGGCGACGACGACGTCGGGATCCCGGGGATCGATGACGATGCGCCCGATACGGCCGGTCTTCTCCAGCCCCATGTGGGTCCAGGTCTCGCCGGCGTCGGTAGACTTGTAGATCCCGTTTCCGATCGAGATATTGCTGCGGATGAAGCTCTCCCCGGTTCCCGCCCAGACGACGTTGGGATCGGAGGAAGCGACGGCGAGAGAGCCTACCGACGACGCCGGCTCGTCGTCGAAGACGGGAGACCAGGTGGCACCCGCGTCCGTCGTCTTGAAGATGCCGCCCGACGCGGCGCCAGCGTAATAGACGTCGGGATTTCCCGCGACGCCCGCGACCGCGATGAATCGGTTCCCGACGGGACCGATATAACGGTATTTCAGTTGTCGATACACGTCCGGCTGGATCGATTGCGCGGAGACCGCCGCTGCGACCAGTGTGGCGGCCAACGCCAGAACGAATGCTCGTTTCATCGCGAAACCTCCTCGGTGCGTCATGCTTTCTTGCGGGCTGCGGCCTTCTTCTTCGCTGCCGCTGTGCTCCGCCCTTTTGTTTGCTCGAGGCTTTTTCGAAGAGCCTCCATGAGATTGATGACCTCGCCCTTCTTGGCCTTCCCGGGTGCCTGAGCCACAATCTTTTCTCCTTCGGCCTTCCGCTCGATGAGCTCGGTCAGTCGCTCTCGATACTCGTCTTTGTAGCGGCCGGGGTCGAACTTCGCGCTGAGACCGAAAGAGACGCCATTCTAGATCGCTCGGGCCATGCTACTCTGCTCCTTCGAAGTGCTTCGGAGGCCGCGTAGAGCCTAACTCAAAACAGTCCGCCGCGCGCTTGCCGCATCCCGGCCTGTCATCCAGAATAGATGTCGATGGGCGATCTGGAGAGCTCCGCCGCGAGATCCGGGTACCTCTCGGAGGAGGACAAGAAGCGATTCACCATCATCGTAGGGGTCCTGGGCGCGGTTTTCTTCATGCTGCAGTTCCTCGTCCCCATGGTCGCGATGTTCGCGCTCATGCCTACGATGATGATGGGGACGCTTCCGCGGCTATGACGTCGGGAGCGGCGCTTTTTACCGCGATCAGGTGTACCTCGTGGAGTCCACTCAGGGTTTTGCTCCCGAGATGCGCGGGAAAGGCGGAAGCCGGCTCGTCAAGCTCGACGGATCAGGGTATCGAGGAGGTGGTTCCGCTGGAAGGATGGCGGCCGAAGCTCGTCGGCGGACGGCGAGAAGCTCTGGCTCATTTCGTCCGAGCGCGTCGCGACACTCGAAAGCGGAAGTCTCAAATCCCTTCCGGTCGACCGAGCTCTTGGCGACATCTGCCGTCCGTTCCTGTATCGAGGAGCCCCGGCCGTCATCGAGAGTCGGCCCGAGGGAAGCCGCTTGATGATCTGGAAGGAACAGGGGTGGGTGGAAGTGCGCCCGCTGAATCTCGGCCGGGACGGATGCGCGATTCAAGCGGTATCGGTGGACGACACGGTATGGGTATTCCGGACTGAAGGCGACACGGTCTTCGTACAGGAGGCGACGAAC
The DNA here is from genome assembly GCA_963815675.1 of uncultured Acidobacteriota bacterium. Classification (GTDB taxonomy): domain Bacteria; phylum Acidobacteriota; class Vicinamibacteria; order Marinacidobacterales; family SMYC01; genus CAWFHP01. The sequence continues at coordinate 1,015,145 of CAWFHP010000004.1, forward strand.
GAGACTCCGAAGTGGGACGTCGTTGTCTCGCGACCGAACGAGTGGTTCGCGTTCGAAACGGGAGATGCGCCCCGCGGTCGCGAGCCTGAGCCCTCAACAAGGCTTCCGTGTCGCGCAATTCGACGGCGCGAAGTGGGTCGCTTCCTCGGCCAGCAGGACCGAAGCGAGGTTCGCCACCAGCCTCGCCGTGTTTCCCCGTAACGATGCATCTCTCGTCGTCGTCTCCGAAACCTTTCCAGGCTCCGTGCGCCTCCAGACGTGGGACGGAGAGCGTCTCGCCGTTGGAAAGCGCTTCGGAAGCTCGTTTCCGTTCTCGCCGTCGATGATGTCAATCATGATGCTCCCTCAGCTGGCGGGCTTGCTCTCGAGCCTGGTACTCGCGGTGATCCTCGCATCGCTCATGCGGGCTCACCGGATCGGGACGTATGGCTACGAGGGCGTTCAGGTCGAGTACGCCACGCTCACGCGAAGAGCGCTGGCACAACTGATCGACGGCCTCTTGTTGGGCCTTCCAGCCGCGCTCATCTTCTGGAAGATGATGGGTGATTTCGAGTCTCTGTTCGAGGCAGGACCGGCGTTCCCGCTGCGGTTCCTGGCGTTGTGGCTCGGATCGCTCCTGTGGGGGGTGTTCTTGTTGCTCGGTTTCAGCGCAACCGAGGGTCTCTGGGGCGCGACCCCCGGCAAGTGGGCGCTGGGAATTCGCGTGCTCGGAACCGACCTCGTGCCATGCGGGTTCGGACGAGCCCTCGTCCGCAACGTCCTGAAGCTCGTCGACGGGTTCTTCAACTACCTCGTCGGTATTCTGATGGTTGCCTACACTCCCGAGTGGCAGCGCCTGGGCGACCTCGCCGCCCGCACCGTCGTCGTTCGACACCCGGCCGGTCGGATCCGCTCCTCTACGGCGGGCAACCCTCAGTCTGGAGCCGCGCCACCACCTCCTGTCGAGTCTCATCGCTGAGCGCGAAGCTCGAGCTCGCGAGCGGGTTCCCTTCAATGTGGCGCATGAACACACCTTCTTGGTCATGAGGTCGCCCAGGAAGGAAGTAGTGCATGATCTCATGGAGTATGGCGTGGCTTTCGATGCAACAGGGAGCCTCCTGGCCACCGCCGACACGAAGGGCGAAGGTCCGAGTGTGGTCCGTGGAGCGTGACGATTCGAAGTGTCTCTTCCAGTTGCGCGCTCCGAGCCGCGTTCACCTGGCGTTGAATTTTGACGCCTCCGGACGGCGGCTCGCTGCAGTTGCCGGCTTCGTGTGGGACCTTGCCGCCCCCACGGTGTACGCTCCCCTTCGTCTTCGGCGAATGTCCAGCGGATGGGGAGTCAGCTTCCACCCTTCGGGGAACTGGATCGCGACGGCCGAAGGCGATGACACGAAACTCTGGCCAATCTCCCGCCCCTTTCCGAAGGTCATCGGGCGACTCGAGGGTGCGCTAGGAGGGCTCGCCTTTTCACGGACGGAAGCTATTTCCTCTCGGCTTCGCAAGATGGAACCGTTCGCTCCTGGCCTCTTCCAGACCGTCCCGAGGGTCCAGCGAAGAAATCTTGCTCGAAAAAAACGGGGAATTTGCATGGCCGGCCTCTCTCGTAATGGATCCTGGTGGGCGATTCGCAGCGGTCTCGAACCTTTTCGGAGAAGTCACCATCGTGCCTCTGGACGGAAGCTCGTCCAGAATCTTGACCGCCGGCTTTACCGTTACGGTGTGGTCTGTGGCGGTCGACGCCACGGGTCTTTTCGTCGCGGCGGGTAGCGGTGAGTACTCCAAGTCACAGGCCTTGGTGCGTGTCTGGGATCTTCAGACGGGGAAGGTCACGAAGCTCGACGCCGGGGACAGCGAGGAAGCGCAGTGGCTGGAATTTACATCGAACGGCGATCTTCTGGTGTCGAGTGGCCAGAACGGCGAGACACAAAGACTCTGGAACGTCGAGAATCAGACTTTCCGGGTTCTTTCGACGGGAGTCCCGGTTGGAAGATTCGTTCTCCACCCGGACGGGGAGCACGTTCTTCTTCTTTCAGGCGGACGGTTGCGAGTGGCTCGGCTCTCCGGAGGAGGCTCGACACCACTATCAACGGACGGCAGCACGGTGTCGTGCATGGCTCTTGATCGAACCGGAAACGTCGTCGTGTCCGGTGACGCCGAGGGGACGATCCGAGTCGGGCCCTTCGACGGCGGCGAGTCCCACCCTCTTCTCGGTCACGAGGGCCGCGGCGAATCGTGGCGACATCCCAGACGAACGGGAGTCCCTCCGGTGCCCCTCGAAGATAAGGGCGATACGCGGCGAGAGCGCGCTCCAAGCGTGACGTGTTCTCGTCGGAGCGCGCATAGACGACGTCGAGATCCTGAGTGAGCCGTCGCGGCACCGTGCGCGGTGGCCGCCGCGCCACCGACGATGATGAACTCAACGTCCGCTCGCGTCAGCTCACCGAGAAGGGCTTCGAAGTCGATCACGAGCGGGCTGGTCGCGCCCGTCCGGCCCGTTTCAGCTCGTCGGCAAAACGTTGGAGCTCCATCAGCTGGCGGAAGCCTCTGCTCGACCGTCAGCTTCAGGTTCTTTCGCAGGAGGGTGACGTCGATGTCTTTCTTGTACGCCTCGATAACCGGATCGGCCTCCAACGCTGCTTTCATGCACCCATTCTAGCGTCTGCACACCGACTTGACGAGGTCGCGCCCCGTGCTGACGATGGCTCAGTCGGTCAGCTCACGTCGCAGACGCCGCCTTCGCAGAAACGGGACTCGAGCTCTTCCTCGTGAGGCACGTCGCCGCGCAGCGGGCCGGAGATTCGCCGATAACTCCTCGTAGGCTTCCGGCTGATGGCTTCGTAGGGAGCCTGCTCGTATCCGTGCCGGGTGGCGGGGAGAAAGACGAGCGCTTTGAGGCGGTCTTCGTAGGCGCTCAGGATCCGCGGAAGATCCTCGGCTTCACGATCGGGGTCGAACTCGGCGGTGCAGCTCACCTGGTTGTCGGACCAGTAGCGCTGCATCTGGGCGGCGAGGTCGACTTTTTCCCACACCGAGCACGTCGGACTTGGGTCGGCTCAGTCCGGGTACGTGGACGGGAAAGGAGACCACCATCGTGCCCTCGCTGTAGTGGTCGGGCTCCACCGGATATCCGGCCTCGCGGCAGGTCTCGACGAGCGGATGGTCGTCCCGCATCCGGATGCGGCGCAGGTAGTAGGGTGCGTGATCCCAATGGACGCCCGGCGTCGCGCCCGCGAGGATGCTCACCGTGCCCGAAGGTTTGACCGAGGTCGTCTTGATGGAACGGGGAACGCCGAACTTTCCAGAGTACTCGCCATCGAGCTTCTGCACGTACTCGTACGCGTCGTCGCACGCAGCGGAAGAACCGACGATAGCCGTGCCGTTCCACTGCCTGGACGACACCCGTCATGGAGCAGCCTACCCGCCGGTTCATCCGCATGACGGCGTTCGTCCGCTCGTCGTGGGTCTCGACGAGAGTGACGAGCCTTCGCGTAACGGAAGGCGACGTCGAGCGTGCGAAGGTAGTCCTCGAAGGTATCGTGGTGAGCGGGATAGGTCTCGACGAGGCAGCAGAGCTCCCGGTCCCAGAGGGTCTGCTCGACGCAGGGATTGCTCCCGAGAGCGGCTTCGTCGCGGAAGCTCGGCTCGTCCTTCATTCGGCCAAAGGCGCGCGCGTTCTCGAGCCATAGGTATCCGGGCTCGCCGTTCACCTTCGTCCGGCGCGCCACGTCCGCATAGTCCATGCCGAGCTCGGCGAAGACGGAGTTGTTCGACGCCCAGCGATACGCCGTTACCTTCTCCGCGTCTTGCTTCAGATCGAAAAACTGCGCGTCCCGAGGATCGCCGAAAGCAATCTGCGCCGATCTCCGGATGCCGCCCGCGACGACACAGCGGCCCGCGAGGTTCATCGTGTCCACGATGAGGCGAGCGTCCACTTCTTTCCGACGTACTCGCGATACAGAACGTCGAGATCTTCGAGCATCTGTCGCAACGGCTCGGGTCCACTGGCTGTCCCGCCGAAGCTCGCGAGCGGAGTGCCCCGGGGACGTATCCTGGAGGTATCGAACCGGGCAGGGAGCGTTCCCCGCCCGGTATAGGCGCCGAGGAGCCTTCCCATCGCTTCCGCCCAGCCTTCCCGGCTGTCGTCGATGGCGTGGGTGTCCTCGCCGCGGACTGGATCTCGCACGACGACGGTCCCGCGTCCTCGGGTGTCGAAACCGACTCCCACTCCCACCATGGACATGACGAGCATCCAGGTGAAGGGGTTCGCGTAGTCCTCGGCGATGTCCCTCGTCGAGATGAAACCGCAGTTGTTCAGGGCGGCGCTTCCCCGTTCGTAGAGATACCGCGTGCCCATGATCCAGAGGCCGCGTCCCGGCGGTGTCCATTGAAAGCGCCAGAGCCGGTCGTAAGCATCTTCCGCCCGGGCGCCGAGCCTCGCCCTCGTCCCAGGTCAGGTGTCTCTCGAGACAGTGGCACCGCTCGACGGTGAACATCCCCTCCACGACGCGCCGGCAGGTCTCGAACCAGCTCTCTCCGTCCCGGCTGTACGTGCGCTTGTAGGTGACCCACGAGAGCGCACCATAGCCGAACGGAGCTTTCCGGTCTCGATAGCTCTCGAGGAAGTCCTTGCTCAGCCGGAACTCCCCGAAGCGGTCGACGTCGACGTACATCGATTCATGGTACCGCGATCGTCTCTCCCGGTAGCGGAGGCGCGTTCACGGGCATGCGGATCGCCTGGGTCTCCTGCTCGAAGGCGTACCCCAGCGCCAGGAGCCGCGGCTCGCTGAAGGCCGACACCGAGAAACGAGATGCCGACGGGAAGGCCGCGACCGGTGAACCCGCGGGAACAATGAGGTCGGGGAATCCGGTCAGATTCGCGATGTTCATGGGGGAAAGCTCCGTCGCGCTCGCGTCCGGATCCTCGTCCGCACGGGGCGGACGCTGCGGCGACGTGGGGTAGACGATGGCGTCGAGCTTTTCCGAGGTCATCACCCCCTCGACCATGGCCCGCATGAGCGGGAGCGCGTGATCTCGCACCGCGAGATAGTCGTAGTCTTCCAGGGTCCCGCTCGTCTCTTCCTGCTGCATGAGCTTCCATCGGACGGGGTTGGGAACGGCCCCGTTGGCGGTGCGGGACGTCAGCTTCTTCGAGCGCTCGACGAGATCGGCCAGCGTTTTGGGATAGCCGGGACCGAGCGTCGCGAGATAACCCTCGATCTCGGCCCGAAACTCACGATGGCGAATGGCCCAGTAGAATCCATCCCTCGAGTCGACAAACCACTTCGGAAACTTCACGTCGACTATCGTCGCGCCGCGCCGCGTCATCGCGTCGAGAGATGCGTCGATGATCCAGTCGACCTCCTCGTCCTGTCCCATGAAATCGCGCGCGATGCCGATGCGCGCGCCGTCGAGGGCCTTGGGGTCGAGGTATTTCGTGTAGTCGGTCTCGGACTTGCCTTCGCTCTTCTTCGTGGCCTCGTCGGCGGGATCGACGCCAGCCACGACTCCGAGGGTCGCGGCGACGTCGTAGACGTGGCGCGCCATGGGGCCGACGGTATCGAAGGTGAGCGCCAGGGGAATGATCCCGTCGCGGCTCACGAGCCCATGGGTCGGCTTGAGCCCGACGATGCCGTTGGCGGTCGACGGTCCACGCACGGATCCGCCGGTATCGGTGCCGAAGCCGACGGGCGCGTAGCCCGCGGCGATTGCGACTCCCGTACCTCCCGAAGAACCCGAGGGCGTCCGCTCCAGATCGTGGGGATTCAGGCTGGCACCACCGAGAGAGCTCATCGCCGAGCCCGAGGCGAACTCGCTCATGTTGACCTTGGCCAGAATGATGGCGCCGGCGTCGCGGAGCTTTTTCACCAGGGTCGCGTCGTCGGGGGGAACGGAGCCGTCGAGAAGGACGGAGCCTCCGGTCGTGGGCAGATCGGCGGTGTCGATATTGTCCTTCAGGACCACGGGAATGCCGTCGAGAGGTGAGCGCCGGCCCCGAGCTTTTCGCTCCCGATCCGCGGCCCGGGCTTCTTCGAGAGCCTTGGGGTTCAACGCGAGAACGGCGTTCAGCTTCGGCCCGGCCTCGTCGTAGGCGGTGATGCGCGCGAGACAGAGGTCGACGAGCTTCTCCGACGTCAACGTTCCCGCGTCGAGTGCGGCGTCGATGTCGGCGATGGTCGCCTCCGAGAGCGGCTTCGTCTCCGCCGATCCTCGAGTGGCGAGGAGCAGGACACAGGTGGTGAAGAGTGCCGAAGCGCGAAAGCGGGTCTTCACGGTTTACTCGTTCCTTTCCGACCGGCGCCATCGAGACCAGTCCGTAGAGAGAGCCCGCCAGGGTTCCGAGCATGGCGGTGAACCCGACCCAGAAGACGAGCTGAGGAAAAAACGCCAGCCAGAGAAACCTCGGCCAGAACGGCATCTGGAACGGAGCCGGCATCCCCACGTAGTCGTAGTGCGTTCCCCAGTTTCCGAGCATGGCGAAGAACATCACCACCGCGACGACGACCCGGGAACCGAGACCGTATACCAGAAGCACTCGAACGAGACCGGGCCAGGCGAAGAATTGAATGGCGGCCCCGACGGCATAGACCGTCCAGATGACGAGCAGGATCTGCGGGAAGGGAAGGCTCACGTGAGGACCCATCGAGCCTCGTCCCCGCCTCCGCGACGAGACATCCGGCGAGCGAGACGGCGACCGCTTTCGAGAAGCTCTTCGGGCGGTCGCCTGAATGCCATAGAGCCGTCGCGAAGTACGGCCCGAAGAAAATGGGAAGCCAGGTGATACCGACGATCCAGCTGTACCCGTGAGGTGTTGTCCCTCCCGTCTCCGTGCTGAACCAGTTGCCGGACCATCGCAGGAGCTCTCCCGTGAGGCGAAGCGCGGTGACCGCGGCGCTAATCAAGACCGGGACGGCGACCAACCGCAGAGTGCGACCCCGATTCTTCACCGCGCGTCCGCACCCTTCGGCTTGTACCCCGGACCTCGAAGCACTCGCCCGGGTTTGGCGCCGGTGTGCTCGCCGTCCTTCAGTACCTGCGTCCCGTTGACGAACACGTGAACCATCCCGACCGCGTACTGATGGGGATTCTCATAGGTCGCCACATCACGTATCTTCGAGGGATCGAAGACGACGATGTCGGCGAAGTAGTCGGGAGCGAGAAGGCCTCGCCCTTCGAGACGGAGGTTCTTTGTGGGAAGCGCGGCGAGCTTCCGGACCGCTTCCTCGAGGGGAATGACTTTCTCCTCGCGCACGTACTTTCCCAGAAGACGAGCGAAGTTCCCGTACGCCCGCGGGTGAGTGCTCGATTTCAGGAACACGCCCTCGGAGGCCATCGACCCGGCGTCGGAGCAGAAGCTCACCCAGGGGAGAGCGATCTGCCGCTTGATGTTGTCTTCCGACATGAGGAAGTAGACCACCTGCACCCGGCTTCCGTCCTCGATCACGAGATCGATCGCGGTCTCTTCGGGAGTCTTCCCGCGCTCTTTTGCCACCTCCGCGAGCGTCGTCCCGGCGAGCGGCTTCAGCGCATCGTTCTTGAACCCGACGAGAAGCGTTCCCTCGCCGCCCGCGGCGAGGAGCAGGTTCTCCCAGTCGTTCGTGGGGGTCCGCATCTCCGCCAGGACCTTCTTGCGAATGGCCGGGTCCTTCAACCGCTGCGCCCATTGGTCGTATCCGCCTTCCTGGACCCACGGTGGCATGGCGGCGTCGAGACCCGTCGAGCCCGCGGTGTAGGTGTACATGTCCGCGGTGATCTCGAGCCCTTCGTTTCGGGCCGCTTCGACCTTCTCGATCACCTGCTCCATCTTGGGCCAGTTGGACTGTCCCCCGGCCTTGAGGTGATAGATCTCCGCGCGGATGTGCGCCTCGCGGGCGATGGTGAGGAGCTCGTCGACCGCTTCGAGGAGCTGATTCCCTTCACTCCGCATGTGCGAGATGTACATCCCGCCGTAACCCGACGCGACGCGCGCGAGCTCGACGAGCTCGTCGGTCTTGGCGTAGAAGCCGGGAGCATAGATGAGCGCCGAGGCGACCCCGAGCGCCCCCTCCTCCATCGCCTGCCTCACGAGGGCCCGCATCCGGTCGAGCTCCTCCGGGCTGGGAGCGCGATCGGCGTAGCCCAGCTCGTGAATGCGCGCGGTGGTGGCGCCGAGGAACGACGCCACGTTGGGCGAGATCCCGCGTCGTTCGAGATACTCGAGCGACTCGCCCAGAGTCGTCCATTCGACGGCGTACTTGATGTCGGCCTGGTGCTCGACGAGGTTGTTCTTCATCTCGTCGTTGAGCGGGCCTCCCGACTCGCCCTCGCCGAAGATCTCGAGCGTCACTCCCTGGCGGATGTCGCTCTGCGAGCGCCCGTCGGCGATGAGCTCTTCGGGACCGCTCATCATGTTGACGAACCCGGGGGCGACCGCGAGCCCGGATACGTCGACCTCGTTCTTTCCGTGCGAAGGGCCAAGGTCCCCGACTTCACAATCCGATCGCCGTTCACCGCGACGTCGCCCACTCTGGGCGGCTGACCGCTTCCGTCGTAAAGGGTGCCGTGTCGGAGGATGAGGTCGTACTCGGTGGGCTTCGTGCAGGCTGTCGAGACGAGGGCGAGAAAGACGAGAAGGGAGCGTCGTGCCATGGGTTTCCTCCGCGGCGAAATCAGTCGTTCGAGGTCGACGTGGGTGCGGCGAATTGTTTCTCGATCCAGTCGGTCCAGCGGCGATAGACGTCGCGCTGGTGTACCGGATCGGAAGGGAAGTGGCCGCCGACGGGATAGGCGATGAACTGTACCGGAACGCCGTTGTCCTTGAGCGCGTGGTAGAGCTTGTAGGATTGAGTCACGGTGACGCGCGGATCTTGGGTGTCGGAGAGAATGAGGGTCGGCGTCCGGATCTTCGGCGCGTATCGAATCGGCGACTGCTTCCAATAGTTCTCGGCGTTGTCGTTCCGCCAGGGAGAGCCGCCGAGCCCGTATCCCGCCCAGACGTTCATGTCCGCGAGGTCGTACCAGTCGAACCAGTCGGTCACGGCAGCTCCGGAGACCGCCGCGGCCCACCCGTCGAAATGCGACGTCAGCCAGACGGTCATGAAACCGCCGTAGGACCATCCGGACACCGCAATCTTGCTTTCGTCGACGAATCCCCGCGCCTTCACGGCGGCGATCCCCGCCATCGCGTCGCGCCCCGGACCCTCACCGGCGTCGTTGATGACCGCGGCCTGGAAGGCACGTCCCATGTTGTTGCTCCCCCGGTAATTCGGGCTGAACACGATCCAACCCTTCGCGGCGAGGATGTGGCGGAAGGCGGAGAACCCTTCGAGCGAGGCGCCCATAGGCCCTCCGTGAATGTAGAGGACCAGGGGAGCCTTGCGGCTCCCATCGAAATCCGGCGGAAAGGTGAGGGTTCCATCTTCTTGGAAACCGTCGGGTCCCTTCCAGGTGATGGTCTCCGTTTCGCCCAGGTTCCGTGATGCGAGCTCGGCGTTGAGCGAAGTCAGGCGTTTCGCCGTCGCCGCCGGCGGGTCGAGAAAATAGAGCTCTTCCGGTCCTCGCGGCTCGACCCCGACGAACGCGAGCGCGCCCCCCGTGCTTATGGATAACGCCGACGTCGGGTCGACCGCCCCGGTCGAGATCTTCGTCGGAGGACCCGTCCGTCGTTGGCGCCAGACGGAGACGCGGGTGCCGTCGTTGGCCCACACGACGACGCTTCCATCGGGGAGCCAGTCGCCTTCGACGTCGCGATCGATCGAGCTCGTCCGGTTCCGGGGCTCTCCCCCGGCGACGGGGACGACGAAGATCGCTTCGGGATTGAAAAAGGGCTCCGGCCCCGTCGGATATCCGTAGGCGACCTCGTCGCCTAAAGGCGAGAACGTAGCTGTGGACAGGGAGGCGGGACCCGAGACGAGCGTACGCTCGGCGCCGGTCTCGACTTCCAGAAGCTTCAAGCTTCTTCGATCGAATTCGGCTGCGTGCGGACGTTCCTGCGTCTGGAAAACGAGGAGAGCACCGTCCGGCGACCAATCGATGGACCCGCCGAATCCGGCGGCGGCGCTCTCGCTCCCCGACGTGAGCTGCGTCGCATCGCCGCCCTCGGCAGAGACGAGCCAGATGTGAGAGGGCATCGGCGCCGCGGTGGCGAGATAAACGTTGTCTCCCACCTCGAACGACTTGTTGTGCCGCTCTTCGCCCGTACGGGGCTCGGGCTCGTCTTCGGTGACGAAGGCGAGCTCCTTTCCGCCGGGACGCCAGGCAAAGAGGCTCACGCCCCGAGAAGCGCTGGTGATCCGGCGCGCCTCACCTCCGCGCATCGAGAGAACGTAGATCTGGGGTTTGTCGCTCTCGTCTTTCTGGTCGAGAAACGCGAGGCGTTCCCCATCGGGCGACCATCTTGGCGAGCTCACCAGCGGCCAATCGTGCGTCAGCACGATTCCGTCTCCGCCCTTCACATCGACGAGGAGGAGCTCCCGCTCGAACCGGTCGTCTTCGTAGTCGGGGCGGGAAACGACGACGACAATCCTCGACCCGTCGGGTGAGATGCGAGGATCGCTCAGATGAGCGAGGTGACGTAAATCGTCGAGCGCCAAGCGCCGGCCCTGGGCCCCGGCGCTCGAAACGAAGAGAACCGAGGCCGTGAGACCGGTCGTGAAAAGCGAGAGCCGTCTCATGAGTCGCTCCTTGCGTCGAGGGACGTTAATCCCGGATGTTGGGAGATCATGTCACGAGACGTGCTCCTTGTTCGAGCACGGCCGCTACGGAAGCTTCGCGGCGAGGACGTCCGTCTTCTCGATCGTCGGCGATCTCCACCGTACCCGCTCGATGTCCCCCATTGACCAACGCTTAGCAATAGTGCTAAATATAGTTACCGAGGAGGCAGGATATGACGAAGTCGGTCGTGTTCACGATTGCTCTCTCGTTCGTCACGCTGGGTCGTCTTTCTGCGGCCAACGAGGTCGTCACCGTCACCGTCACCGGATGGGTCAGTGACGAGTCCTGCGGCGCCGAGCACGTGAAGCCCGGCGGTGAGGACTGCGTGCGCAAATGCATCAAGGGAGCGGTGGAGCTGAACCCGGAGTGGACCCCGCAGAGAATGGTCTTCGTCACCGACGGCGAGCACGAGATCTGGATCGTCGAGAATCCCGAAGCGCTTCGAGGAGAGGAGGGCAAACACGTCCGCATCACGGGAGCTCTCGACAAGGAGTCAAAGAGCCTCCGGATCCGCGACAAGGAGAGGCTAGCGCAATCGTTGCCGTCTCTTTGACTCGGCCGCCCCGCTCATCACGTAGATCACCCAGGGCAGATAAGGGATTGTAATGCTGCGATGACGGCTTCGCCGTGCCCGACCCGACCAACGGCAACATCGTGTGGGGCGGCTGTGACAACGGCCGGCTCGACCGAATGGACCACAGCACGGCCATGTCGCGTGACATCACGGTCTGGCCGGTCTCGGGGCTGGGCTGGGCGCCGAAGGAGATGAAGTACCGCTGGCGGTGTTCCCGATCGCCATCTCGCCCCACGATCACAACAGGGTGTACGCGGGCAGTCAGTACGTCCACGAGACGACCGACGGCGGCGAGACGTGGAAGACCATCAGCCCGGATCTCACTCGCAACGATCCGAGCCACGCCGACAACTCCGGCGGCATGGCCTACGACAACCTGACGACCTTCGACGGTTCGATCGTCTGGGCGATCGCCGAGTCGCCGGTGAAGGCCGGCGCCATCGACGGTCAAGTGCAGGTGACGCTCGACGGTGGCGCCCACTGGACGAACACGACGAAAAACGGCGAGCAGGTCAATCGCGGCGCGGACCTGCAGGCCGCCCTCGAGCGCGGAATCGCCGCGACCGCGGGTGGCTCACCCTACCTGGTGGAGGTGAATATCTCCCGCTACGGCGGCGGCGCCGAGTCGACCTGGTATCAGAAGTTCAATCTCGCTTCCGAGCGCACCCGGAACGTCTGAGCATCGAACGATTCCACTCGCAACCTCCTGGGTCGGCGTCATCGTGGGTCCTGCGGCGCGGCGCTGGTGAGCGGGTCCCTTCACACTCATGGTGTGCAGTCAAACGAAACGGTCCCTCCGACGCCGCTTCGGTTGCGACCGCCGATCGGTCGACCGTGAGACGTCGACGCGAGCACAAAATCCTCTGGATCTCCTCGTTCGATGTTGGGCAATCGGGTGCCGGCCTCGTGTTTAGAGTCCATGCAGTGAAGTTGCGTCGCTGGTCCTGCAGCCTCGCCGTGGCATGTGCCCTCCCTTGGATCGCGCGAGCGGCCGAAGGCCAGCCCGCGCGGCGTGTGGTCATCGTGTCCTTCGATGGGCTCGCCGCCTACGAGCTCGAGGATGGTGAGCTCGAGAATCCCCAACCTCCGACCCCTCGTCGAAACCGGAGTCTGAGCGGAAAGCTCCGATTCAGATCTATCCGAGCGTCACCTACCCTTCGCATACGACGCTTCTCACCGGCGTTTTTCCCAAAGTCCACGGCGTGATTGGAAACCGCGTCGTCGACCGCGAGAGTGGTGAGCGGTATCACGTGACCAATCGACCTCACGTCGAGTCGGTTCGGGCTCCCACAATCTTCGATTCCGCCAAGGCAAAAGGCCTATCCACCGCATCGTTCTACTGGCCGGAGAACTGAAAGGACCCGTCGGCCGACTTCGACATCCCCGAAGTCTTCGACGGCGACGTGGCCGACCGAGAAGCCATACCATAGGATCGAGAACGGCAGAGTGACCCACCAAAAGGGCGCGCATGCCAGGATGAGCTGGGCTCGGCGGAAACCGTTTTGTGTCGGTTTGTCGTACGGGTCGGGACGGGCTTGCCTTGCCCCGCTCAGCGGAGGGTCAATGTGGGGTCGCCGAGCAGGTGGTAGATGCTCAGGAGCTCGGGGAAGGCTCCCGTGTCCGCGTAGTCTTCTTGTGCGGCGAGCACCGCGTCTCCCAGACGCGGGTGGTTTCCGTGCAGGAGCTCGTTCAACAGCGCCTGGTGGTAACGGTGCGCCGGGCCGCTCAAGCTCAAACCGCTCGGCGAGAACGCGGCGATCGCTCCCCGGTCCTGCGCCTTCACCAGCGCCTCGCTCAGCGAGTCGAAGTACGGAAAATCGAAATACCCGTTCAGGCAGTTCATCGTCAGCAGCAGCGGCTGTTGCGACTGGGGCGCGAGAGATCCACCCCCGAAAGGTCGAGCAGGTTCTCGTCCGCCCAGACCGCGATGCCGCCGTGGCCGATGTAGCTCACCAGATACGCCCCGGCGTCGAACGTGCCCAGTACCGCTCGACGGGTCGCCGTGGTGCCCAACTCCGCGAGAGAGATGCGCCGCGGCGCTTCGCCCGCGAGCACCGTTTCCGAAAGCTCCTTCGCCTCTCCCTCGAAGTCCCCCGCCCGATCCGGGTTGTCGCTCACCACGACGATCGGCCCACCGCGTGACCCCCCTCCCGACTCATAGGCGAGTATCTTCTCCACCATCACCCGCGCCTCGTCGACATTCGCCGCCGGGAGACGACCGATCGCCACGTCCGGCAACAGATCCTCCCCGTTCACCGCCGCGTAGGTCGGGTCGGACGCCGTCCACAGATAGCTCGTCTCGACCATCAGCGGCGGCACCCGGTTCACCACCCCCGTGCCGAGCTCGTTCTTGAAGTCGTACGTCCCGTCTCCCAGCAAAAGCACGTAGTGCACCGACGGCGACTTCCAGTGATGGTACGCGTAGGTAAGAAAATCCCGGATCGCCTCCGGACGGCTCTCCCCGAAACCGAACTCCTCGTAAATCTCCTCCACCGGCACCGCGACCGGCGTCAGGCCCTCGCGCCGACGCTGGTCGAGAAGCGGTCTCGCCGCGTCGAGTAACTCTCGCGGGCCAATCACCACGAAGTCCGCACCGTTCGACTCGCTCTTCCACCGCACTCCCGACGCCTTCCGCACTTCGGGACGGCCCAGCCGCTCGCCGTCCACCACCAGGTACCGGTGTCCTTCCTCCGCACGGAATCGCATCCCGTTCCCGTTCCATGAAGAACCGGCGAGCCACACCGGCGGTCCACCCTCCGTCGTATCCACCAGCGACGCGCCCCAGGACACGCCCGTCACTTCCCCCGTTCCCCGACGCGTCCACGTCCCCTCCAGCTCGCCCTCCTCCGCCTTCGCCAGACGCGGATAGGTGACCGCGTAGCGGTCCACGAACACCATCGAGTACGCCGCTCCGGTATCGCCCACGTTCTCGAGCTCCAGAGTGTTGGCACCGTCTCGAAGCACTCCCGCTCCGAGCTCCACGTCCAGCTTCTGCGGGTGCTTTCCGTCCCAGCTTCGCTCCCCCACCACCGTCCCGTTCACCCTCACCAACACGTGGTGGTCCGGAGATACCGGATAGTCGCTCCCCCCTTGGAGCCACAGCTCCAGGCGACCCCGGCTCCGACCCCTCCGAAAGCTCGCTCACCTCGAACCCATACTCCTTCGTCCCCGGCGCCATCACGACGTCCCACAGCCACGGGTCTTCCGCTTCCAGAAGCGCCGCCTGGTAGATGTGGTTCTCTTCGTGCTCGTCGCGACGCAGATAAAAGCCCGTGGACCTGCCCGAGGCCGATGCGTCCACCACCGGCATCCTCTCGCCCGCACCGCCCGACACCGGGTACTCCACTTCGAACACCGCTTCCTCGCCGTACGGGTTCGCCTCCGCCCCCGGACTCACGAAGTACAGCGTCGAGCCCGGTGCGAAGCGCGACGTCGACGGCTCCAGGTGATACGCGACCGTTTCTCCCAGACGGCTCACACGCAGGTTGTCCGCCGAAACTCCACGACGAGCTCCCGCTCTCGTACCGAACAGCTCCTCGTAGCTCACCGCGTACAATCCCGGCGCCCTCGTCGACAGCCGCGCCACCACGCTCCCGCTCGCACTCTTTCCCCTCTTTGCGTTCCCCCGTTCCCGGCGCCCCCGGCGACCGCCCGCACTCGCCACCTCGTTCGGCTCCCGCTTCGCGAACGACAGCGTCACGTAGAGCTTCTTCGTGAGACGCAGCTCCTGGCGTGAGTCGTCCCAGCTCAGAGGCGCCATCTCCACCAGCGCCTTTTTCACCTCGCCTTGAAAGGCCACCTGCACCAGACGCGCCGCCTCTCGGGAAGCCCCGGCTCGGGGGCCATGCCCCTTTCCTCGTCGCAACCGCACCACACCGTCCGGTGAGGCGACCACGACCTCCTCGCTCGCCCCCGAAGGTCTCAATCCGACCGCTTCGGTCTGCTTCGCCCGCACCGACACCAGCTCCACCTGCCGGCCCGCCAACGCCTCCACCCACGTCTGCTCGACCGGAAGTCCGCTCTCCTCGTCCCGCACCCAATCCGGGATCTCAATCCGAACCGAGCCGTCCTCCTCCGGATACGCCAGGAACCCTTCCGTCGTCAGCTCCAAAACCACCTGGTTCCGGACTCGCTTCACCACCCGCAGAGCGTTCGCCCCGGGCTCCCCGTACGTGATCACGCTCCCGTTTCCGCTTCCGCTTCCGCTTCCACTTCCACTCGACTCCTCATCCCCGGAATCACCGTCGCCCGTCACTCCCGCCGCCGGCACCGCCCAGACCGGACCGTGGCGTTTCGTCCGTCCCGTCGTCTCCACGTCTTCCAGCTCGTAGTAGTACGTCACCCCGTTCTCGAGACCCGCGTCCACGTAGCGGTAGCGCGCTCCCTCCGGCGACGAGCCCAGGCCCGGAATCAACGACCCCGTGATCCGCTCCCACGGACCCGATGCCGAAGACGACCGATACAGGTTGAACCCAAGGTTGTCTATCTCCGAGCCCGTCTCCCACGAAAGCTCTGCCCCTCCGTCCAACCCCGCCGCCGTGAACGACAACAGCTCCACCGCCGTCGCAGCACCTAAAGTGTAAAAACCCGTGCTCGGGTTCGGGAACGGACTCGGTGACGGCGTCACCGCCTTGTCCGGCCAGACCTCGTTGTTGTACTCCGCCGCAATCAAGCACGACGAGCGGACGGTGGTGGAGACCCGCACCTCGTCGATGAGCCCCAGGAACTGTTCGGTCGCGTCCATCGCGCCGTTGCCGTCGGCGCCGATGCCCGACACCTGATTGGTCAGGGTGCTGTTCGTGTTGGCTAGGGAGACATCAAAGCTACCGTTGACGTAGAAGGAGGTCGTCCCCGCGGTGCGGGTGATCGTAACGTAGTGCCACGCGTTGAGAGCCAACGCCGAATTGCTGTGCAGCGGGTTGAGGTCGTTGGTCCAGTTCTCGATTCGGCCGACCGGGAGCTCCGCCTGGCCGCTGAGACCCATCGAGGCACGGTAGGAGCCGTAGGCGTAGATCGTCGGCCATTGCGTGGCGTAGCTCGTCGGCTTGACCCAGGCGGACATCGTCCAGTCGGGGTGGGTGGCGTCGGTGAGTTCCAGCGAGTTGTTGGGGTTGTCGGCGATGCGCAATCGAGAGGTGCTGAAGAACGTCAGGGCGCCGCCAATCTGCCCGGTGGCCGACGTCGGATTGCCGCTGTTCGGCACGGCGCTGTTACCGTTGGACGTCGAGTC
This sequence comes from uncultured Acidobacteriota bacterium, assembly GCA_963815675.1. Classification (GTDB taxonomy): domain Bacteria; phylum Acidobacteriota; class Vicinamibacteria; order Marinacidobacterales; family SMYC01; genus CAWFHP01. The sequence continues at coordinate 1,031,620 of CAWFHP010000004.1, forward strand.
CACGGCGGTGACGCCGGTCCCCTCCTTCAGGTGCCACACCCCGCCGTAGTTCGCGTCCCACACCCCGTTTGGGTTCTCGGTGGGGGAGGTGACGGTGGGGTTGCCGTAGTAGACGTAGAGGACGGTGTCCGAGGCCGCGGTGGCCGCGTTGACCGAGGGAATCCGCACCCAGGCGACGAGCTCGCCCGTCGAGGAGACGTACTTCTCGATCTCGTGGTCGAGGATGCAGGGGGCCAGCCCGACGCCGCCGCAGGTCGCGTCGTCGTGGGCTTTGAAGATGATGTCGTCGCCCTGCAGGTCGGTGACCTGGCCGCCGCTCGTGGTGTGGGCGAGGTCGGGGTCGGTGACGCGGAACAGCATCGGGTAGTTCGACAGGGTCGTCCCGGGGCAGCCGCCCGGAATCATCGAGCGGTCAATCGTGATCGTCTTGTAGTAGGAGTACGGCGCGACCTCGGTCCCCACCGTGTAGAAGCCCGGAGCCCCGATGTTCCCGGGGGCGCTCTCGTTCTGGTACTCCGCACCCACCCAGCAGGCGGAGCGGGCGGTGTCGGAGATGCGGACCTCGTCGATGATGCCGTCCAGAATCCTCTGCGGGGTTGTTGATGGCGCCGGTCGCGATGGGGTCGAGCGTTCCTCCCGGCGTCTGCGAGGCCAGCTCCACGCCGTTGAGGAACACCCTCTGGGTCGTCCCGTCCCAGGTGCCGACGACGTGATACCAGACGCCGGCCGACAGCACGCCGTTCACCCTGAGGTGCTGGGCGACGCCCCCGGTCTTCACGTAGAAGTCCAGCTGACCGACGCTGACCAATCCGGCGTGGCGGATGACGACGGCGTCGCCCTGGCTGACGTACCTCTGATCGCGGCCGGCAGGCTGTCGTGCTTGACCCAGGCCTCCACCGTCGCGGCGTTGCCGGAGATGACGGGGCCGGTGTCGATGTAGTCGTCAATCCCGTCGAAGTCCTGCCCGTCGGCGATTTTCCCGGCAATCTTGGCGTTCCCGAACTGGGTGCCGTCGTTGCCGTACGAGGTGGAATCGTCGTGGATGCCGCCGGTCGCCTCGTCGACGACGTCCTCCTCCAGGTGGTAGACGCCCTTGAAGTTCGCGTTCCACACGCCGGCGGGGTTCTCGGTCGGCGAGGTGACGGTGCTGTCGCCGTAGTAGACGTGGATGACGGTGTCCGAGGCCGCGGCCGCGGTGTTGACGGCGGGCAGACGCACCCAGGCGACGAGCTCTCCTGTCGTGTTCACGTACCTCTCAATCTCGTGGTCGAGAATGCAGGACGCGGGACCGCCGCAGGTCGTGGTGTCGCGCGCAATGAAAATGATGTCGTCGCCGTCGAGATCGGTGACGTTGCCCCCGCTCGTCGTGTGGGCCAGGTCGGGGTCGGTGACTTTGAACAGCATCGGGTAGTCTGTGAGGGTCGCGCCACACGATGCGTCCGAGATCCTCGAGCGGTCAATCGTGATCGACTTGTGGTAGTCGTAGGCTAGAGCGTCGGGAGCGGCGGCGAGCGCGAGAGCGACGCCCGCGGCGAGCGTCCATCGGCGCTGATGGCCGGTCTCTCGACCGTTTCCCACGCGTGGTTTCACAGAGACCTCTTCTCGTCCGCGACCTGCCAAGAAACGAACACCCTTTGGATTCACGTGGAGCTCACCTCTGCAGAATGCATCTCCCATGCCAGCTCGCAGGCTCCTTCCAGACCGCCGTTGGTCTCTTCGCTGCAATGACTTGAAGCGACCAGACCAAACGCCGTCAGACCTGGCCGTGGGCGTCTACCTACGACGCTTACTTCGTGAGCTTCAGCGCCGGGTCGCCGAGCAGGTGGTAGATGCTCAGGAGCTCGGGGAAGGCTCCCGTGTCCGCGTAGTCTTCTTGTGCGGCGAGCACCGCGTCTCCCAGACGCGGGTGGTTTCCGTGCAGGAGCTCGTTCAACAGCGCCTGGTGGTAACGGTGCGCCGGGCCGCTCAAGCTCAAACCGCTCGGCGAGAACGCGGCGATCGCTCCCCGGTCCTGCGCCTTCACCAGCGCCTCGCTCAGCGAGTCGAAGTACGGAAAATCGAAATACCCGTTCAGGCAGTTCATCGTCAGCAGCAGCGGCTGTTGCGACTGGGGCGCGAGAGAATCCACCCCCGAAAGGTCGAGCAGGTTCTCGTCCGCCCAGACCGCGATGCCGCCGTGGCCGATGTAGCTCACCAGATACGCCCCGGCGTCGAACGTGCCCAGTACCGCTCGACGGGTCGCCGTGGTGCCCAACTCCGCGAGAGAGATGCGCCGCGGCGCTTCGCCCGCGAGCACCGTTTCCGAAAGCTCCTTCGCCTCTCCCTCGAAGTCCCCCGCCCGATCCGGGTTGTCGCTCACCACGACGATCGGCCCACCGCGTGACCCCCCTCCCGACTCATAGGCGAGTATCTTCTCCACCATCACCCGCGCCTCGTCGACATTCGCCGCCGGGAGACGACCGATCGCCACGTCCGGCAACAGATCCTCCCCGTTCACCGCCGCGTAGGTCGGGTCGGACGCCGTCCACAGATAGCTCGTCTCGACCATCAGCGGCGGCACCCGGTTCACCACCCCCGTGCCGAGCTCGTTCTTGAAGTCGTACGTCCCGTCTCCCAGCAAAAGCACGTAGTGCACCGACGGCGACTTCCAGTGATGGTACGCGTAGGTAAGAAAATCCCGATCGCCTCCGGACGGCTCTCCCCGAAACCGAACTCCTCGTAAATCTCCTCCACCGGCACCGCGACCGGCGTCAGGCCCTCGCGCCGACGCTGGTCGAGAAGCGGTCTCGCCGCGTCGAGTAACTCTCGCGGGCCAATCACCACGAAGTCCGCACCGTTCGACTCGCTCTTCCACCGCACTCCCGACGCCTTCCGCACTTCGGGACGGCCCAGCCGCTCGCCGTCCACCACCAGGTACCGGTGTCCTTCCTCCGCACGGAATCGCATCCCGTTCCCGTTCCATGAAGAACCGGCGAGCCACACCGGCGGTCCACCCTCCGTCGTATCCACCAGCGACGCGCCCCAGGACACGCCCGTCACTTCCCCCGTTCCCCGACGCGTCCACGTCCCCTCCAGCTCGCCCTCCTCCGCCTTCGCCAGACGCGGATAGGTGACCGCGTAGCGGTCCACGAACACCATCGAGTACGCCGCTCCGGTATCGCCCACGTTCTCGAGCTCCAGAGTGTTGGCACCGTCTCGAAGCACTCCCGCTCCGAGCTCCACGTCCAGCTTCTGCGGGTGCTTTCCGTCCCAGCTTCGCTCCCCCACCACCGTCCCGTTCACCCTCACCAACACGTGGTGGTCCGGAGATACCGGATAGTCGCTCCCCCCTTGGAGCCACAGCTCCAGGCGACCCGGCTCCGACCCCTCCGAAAGCTCGCTCACCTCGAACCCATACTCCTTCGTCCCCGGCGCCATCACGACGTCCCACAGCCACGGGTCTTCCGCTTCCAGAAGCGCCGCCTGGTAGATGTGGTTCTCTTCGTGCTCGTCGCGACGCAGATAAAAGCCCGTGGACCTGCCCGAGGCCGATGCGTCCACCACCGGCATCCTCTCGCCCGCACCGCCCGACACCGGGTACTCCACTTCGAACACCGCTTCCTCGCCGTACGGGTTCGCCTCCGCCCCCGGACTCACGAAGTACAGCGTCGAGCCCGGTGCGAAGCGCGACGTCGACGGCTCCAGGTGATACGCGACCGTTTCTCCCAGACGGCTCACACGCAGGTTGTCCGCCGAAACTCCACGACGAGCTCCCGCTCTCGTACCGAACAGCTCCTCGTAGCTCACCGCGTACAATCCCGGCGCCCTCGTCGACAGCCGCGCCACCACGCTCCCGCTCGCACTCTTTCCCCTCTTTGCGTTCCCCCGTTCCCGGCGCCCCCGGCGACCGCCCGCACTCGCCACCTCGTTCGGCTCCCGCTTCGCGAACGACAGCGTCACGTAGAGCTTCTTCGTGAGACGCAGCTCCTGGCGTGAGTCGTCCCAGCTCAGAGGCGCCATCTCCACCAGCGCCTTTTTCACCTCGCCTTGAAAGGCCACCTGCACCAGACGCGCCGCCTCTCGGGAAGCCCCGGCTCGGGGGCCATGCCCCTTTCCTCGTCGCAACCGCACCACACCGTCCGGTGAGGCGACCACGACCTCCTCGCTCGCCCCCGAAGGTCTCAATCCGACCGCTTCGGTCTGCTTCGCCCGCACCGACACCAGCTCCACCTGCCGGCCCGCCAACGCCTCCACCCACGTCTGCTCGACCGGAAGTCCGCTCTCCTCGTCCCGCACCCAATCCGGGATCTCGATCCGAACCGAGCCGTCCTCCTCCGGATACGCCAGGAACCCTTCCGTCGTCAGCTCCAAAACCACCTGGTTCCGGACTCGCTTCACCACCCGCAGAGCGTTCGCCCCGGGCTCCCCGTACGTGATCACGCTCCCGTTTCCGCTTCCGCTTCCGCTTCCACTTCCACTCGACTCCTCATCCCCGGAATCACCGTCGCCCGTCACTCCCGCCGCCGGCACCGCCCAGACCGGACCGTGGCGTTTCGTCCGTCCCGTCGTCTCCACGTCTTCCAGCTCGTAGTAGTACGTCACCCCGTTCTCGAGACCCGCGTCCACGTAGCGGTAGCGCGCTCCCTCCGGCGACGAGCCCAGGCCCGGAATCAACGACCCCGTGATCCGCTCCCACGGACCCGATGCCGAAGACGACCGATACAGGTTGAACCCAAGGTTGTCTATCTCCGAGCCCGTCTCCCACGAAAGCTCTGCCCCTCCGTCCAACCCCGCCGCCGTGAACGACAACAGCTCCACCGCCGTCGTCTCGGTCCCTACCGCGTAGAAGCCGGGGGCGCCGATGTCACCAGGATTGCTCTCGTTGTCGTATTCGGCGTCGATCCAGCACCCGGAGCGGGCGGTGTTCGAGATCCGCACCTCGTCGATCCTGCCATCCATGTCGTAGCCGCTTCCCGAATAGGACCCGATTCGAACCGGCGTCCCGGTGTTGTTCATGCTGCCATAGCTGCCGGCTGAGTAATCACTCTGCGCTGGCTGAGCTCCATCGATGTACAGCCTTATGCCGGCGCTCGTCTTGGAGCCGTCATAGGTGGCAGCCATGTGATGCCAGCTCCCGGCGGGAAACGGGGCGTCGGTGGTCTTCCCGATACGGTTCGTGTAGTACCCATCATCCACATGAAGAGCCAAGGCACCACCGGCCGTGCTGCGAACGTACAAGTCCCACTCAGCCTGGCCCGAAGTGCCGCTGTCCTTGGCGACGATGACGTTCGACGTTTGCGTGTCGAGGTAGACCCAGGCGGAGAGGGAGAAGGGAGTGTCGTTGGTACCGTCTCCGAAACTCAGGGCGTCGTCGTCCGCGACCTCGACGTAGTCACCCAATCCATCGAAGTCCTGGGCGCCCGCAATCTCGCCCGCGAACGGTCCATTCCGCGTCTGGGTGCCGTCGTTGGCGTTCGACGTGGAGTCGTTATGGGTGCCGCCCGTCGCTTCGTCGGTCACCTGCTCTTCGAGGTGCCAGACTCCCTTGAAGCTCGAGTCCCAGACGCTCGCAGGGTTCTCGGTGGGTGAGGTGACGGTGCTGTCGCCGTAGTAGACGTAGATGACGGTGTCCGAGCCCGCCGCCGCCGTGTTGACCGAGGGAATCCGAACCCAGGCGACGAGCTCTCCCGTCGTCGAAACGTACCTCTCGATCTCGTGATCGACGGCGCACGATGCGGGACCGCCACACGTGACCGAGTCGTGGGCCACGAAGATGATGTCGTCGCCTTGGAGGTCGGTGACGTGGCCCCCGCTCGCGGTGTTCGCCAGGTCGGGATCGGTGACGCTGAAGAGCATCGGGTAGTTGATCAGCGTAGCCCCGCAAGAGGCGTCCGAGATCTTCGAACGGTCGATGGTGATGGACTTGTTGAAGTCGTAGGCGTAAGCACCCGGCGCGGACAGGAACCAACACAGGGCCACCGTCGCGGCGGGCGTGGCCCAGCCGCGTTCCGCCGACGCGCGACATCCCGGAAAACACATCACGATGGCTAACCCGTGATCGAGCCTCCAGTGCAAGATGTATGCCGTCGGAACGCGTGGACCCGGTTGCAACCCTCATGGCTTCCAGCGTTAGGGAGGGGAGGCGTTCGTCAAGGACGACGGATGTGGTGGCAACCCGACTGTACGTGGGTGATGTCCCACGCTACGCAATGCCTCGCTCAGCGGAGGGACGAGGTGGGGTCGCCGAGTTGGGGCTCAGCTCGATGGCGCGCTCGTACTCCGAAGCCGCGCCCGCCCAGTCCCACTCGAGCCAGAACTTCCCTCTCGCGAGGGACGCGTGGGCCTCGGGGAGCTCTTGCTGCTCGGGCGCATCGCCTGGATGGTCGACGAGATGAACGGCCGCGCCGGCGGCGGGAGCGGCGGCGCCGACATGGGGCCGACGTCGCAGCAGGTGGCGGTGAACGACCAGTTCAAGAAGGATATCGCCACCATGCAGGGCGACTTCGAGCAGTTCGTCGGACCCACGACGAACGCGTTCAACGCGACGTTGAAGCAGCACGGGCTGACGCTCGCGATCGAGCCGTAGGCACGACCGGGAACGGGGGGGCGCGACGCTCTTCGACAAGCTCGTCCGCCCAGACGAGCTCGCCCCCCCCGCGAGTTACGCTTTTGTCGTCGGCTTTGGGTTGCGGTCCTTCTTCGCCTTCGCCCTCAGCCTGAGGCTCGACACCTTCGGCTTTGGCTTTCTCCTGACGTTCTTTTGACGTTTGCTGTGCGCTTCCGACCACTTCTTTTGATGTCGGGCACGTCAATCGTTCTGGTTGCGCTGGAGACGTCCACATTAGGCCGTCTTTCTGCCGCCAACGAGGTCGTCCCCGTCCCCGTCACCGGATGGGTCAGTGACGAGTCCTGCGGCGCCGAGCACGTGAAGCCCGGCGGTGAGGACTGCGTGCGCAAATGCATCAAGGGAGCGGCGGAGCTGAACGCTGAGTGGACCCCGCAGAGAATGGTCTTCGTCACCGACGGCGAGCACGAGATCTCGGATCGTCGAGAATCCCGAAGCGCTTCGGGGGGAGGAGGGCAAACACCTCCGCGCGTAGAACATCCAGGGCAGATCGGGTTCGTTTCTACTCGCGGGAACCCGCTGTTCTCGCGGCGGGAACGACGGGAAAGCCTTGCTCACGCCAGCCGCGGAAGCCGCCGAGAAGCGGTCGGACGCGGTCGATTCCTTTCCGTCGCAACCGGAGCGCCACCCGGGCGCTCGACGCTTCATTCGGTCAGGTGCAATAGAGGATGAGCTCTCGGTCTCGTGGAATCTCGCCGTGCCGAGTCTCGATCTCGTCGGCTCTCATCCGCAGGGCTCCGGGAAGCAGACCCGGATCGGCCTCGAAGTCGAGGTCCTGGCGAAGGTCCACGATCGCGATGTCCTCACCCGCGTCGAGCCGCTTCTTCAGCTCCTGAGCGGTGATTCGCGCTACGCTCAGCTTCCGTACGAAGCGCCGGCGCTGGACGAATTTGAAGGTCAGATACCCGGTGAGCGACACCGCCACGACGACGAGGAGCCGGCTTCCGGTGCGGTTCACGATTTCGATCGCTTGCTCGACCTGGTTCTCGAAGACGAGCCCGAGGCCCAGAAATGCGCCCGCCCAAAGGGCGGCCCCGGCGGTGTCATAGAGCAGGAACTTCGACAGACGCATCTGGAAGATGCCCGCGAGCGGTCGGACCGCGATGCTCAGACCGGGGACGAATTTGGCGATGACGAGCGACCGGGCCCCGTAGCGTGCGAAAGCGTTCTTGGCCTTGCTCACACACGAGTCGGGCTCGAGCGAGATACGGCAGAGAAACCCGAGAACCGGAGCTCCGCGAATCCGTCCGATCGCGAACCAGAGAACATCGCCCGTAAGTGCCGCCGCCAGGGCCGCGCCGAGGGCGAGCCCGAAGCTCAGGTCGCGCGCCGCGACGAGGGCGCCGATCGCGAGCAGGGCGGGTACCGCGGGTACGGGAAGCCCGAGATGCTCGCCGAGCACGCAGACGAAGAGAACCGCATAGCCGTGCCGGGCGAGGAAGGGTATCAGCTGGCTCATGAGGGGTCGCCAGGCGACATCATCCTCACGCCGTGTCGCTCGGGTCAAACGACGCAGGGGATTCTTCCCTATAATGCCGCCCGGAGGTTGTTCATGAAGGCTCGCACGCTCCTGTGGCTCACTTCGATCGCCGTCACTTCGGCGGCGTTCGCTCAGACCTCGACGGCCCCCCTCGAAGGCCGTCTTCTCGATCCGATTCGCTTTCGAGTGATCGGCCCCTCGGCGCCGTCGGGACGCGTATGGCAAGTGGTCGGCGTTGCCTCGCAGCCGAAGACGTTCTACGTATGCACCGCTCAAGGAGGGGTGTGGAGGACGACGAATTTCGGGGCGACGCTCGCCCCCATCTTCGACGAAGAGAACGCGGCCTCCTGCGGCGCGGTCGCGGTGGCCCCCTCCGACCCGCGCCAGATCTGGGTGGGATCGGGAGAGCCGGCGGCCCGCCAGTCGAATGGCGTCGGGTACGGAATCTACCAGTCGACGGACGGCGGGAAGACGTGGGAGTCGCGCGGACTTCAGACGACGGAGCAAATCGGAGCGATTCTCGTGCACCCTACCGATCCGCGAACGGTCTACGTCGCAGCCATGGGGCATCTCTGGGGACGGAACCCGGAGCGCGGTGTCTTTCGCACGCGCGACGACGGCCGCACCTGGGACAAGGTGCTGTACGTGAACGACGCGACCGGCGCCATCGACCTCGCCATGGATCCCCGAGACCCGAGCGTCGTCTATGCGTCGATGTGGCAGCGGCTTCGCTCCGCGGGAGCGCAGATGGCGGAGTCGGGTCCAGGAAGTGGCATCTTCAAGACGACCGACGGGGGCGACCACTGGACGCGGCTCGTCGGCGGGCCTCCCGAACGAGCCCGTGAGCAAGATCGAGATTGAGGCCTCGTCGCGAACAGCCGGTCTGGTCTACGCCTATATTCTGTCGGGTGAGCCGGCGCGACGTCGCAGGCGCACGAGTGAGAGCGGGGGAGTCTTTCGCTCCGACGACGGCGGTGCGAGCTGGCGTCGCGTGAATCCCAAGCTCTCCTCGCGGACGTACTACACCCACATCAAGCTCGATCCCAACGACGACCGGCGTCTGTGGATCATGGACCTCGAGCTCTGGCGCTCCGACGACGGTGGGGAGAGCTGGGTGAAGCACAACATGAAGCACGTCCACGACGACCTTCATAGCTTGTGGATCGACCCCAACGACTCCCAGAACCTCGTCCTCGCGGGCGACGGAGGCGTGAGCACCTCCCGCGACGGCGGCACGTCGTGGGTGCAGACGGTGCTCCCGCTCGCCCAGTTCTACGAGGTCGACGTCGACGATCAGGAGCCCTACTGGGTCTACGGGGGTATGCAGGACACCGCGTCCTGGTCCGGCCCCAGTCAGACCTACGACAACGAGGGCATCACCGACCTACGACTGGATCAAGCTTCGCTCGGAGGGTGACGGAATGGCGATCCATCCCGACCCCCGCGATCCCAACATTATTTATTTGTGTCAGGAAGACGGGAATACGGCGCGGCTCGATCTCCGAACGTGGACTCGCACCGAGCTCCAGCCGACCGATGACGACGCGGCGCGGATGGGCCTCGCGCCCCTCCGATGGGACTGGTCGCAGCCGATGATCCTCTCCGCTGCCGACCCTGACGTCGTCTATCTCGGCTCTCAGTACGTCTTCCGCTGTCGCATGGGAAAAACACTCGCCTCGGGCGAGACCGGAGCACACCTGCGAGGCGGTCAGCGGCGACCTGACGGCACAGCAGAACGAACCGTTTCCTGGCGTCTACGAAGGGCATCATAGCTACGGTGCTCTGTACTCGCTCGCCGAATCCCCCATCGACCGGGACGTCCTGTGGGCGGGAGCGGACGACGGGCCGATTCACGTGAGCCGGGATCGAGGCCGAACGTGGACCCGTGTCAATCCCAACCTGCCCGAAGGAAGCTACCGAGAGGGAGTGGTGTCCAAGATTGAGCCTTCCCGCACCAACGCGGGACGGGCCTACGTCACCTTCGACCTCCATTATCTCGACGACAATCGTCCCTATGTTTTCCGGACGGACGACTTCGGTGCGTCCTGGACGGACCTGACCAACGACCTTCCCCGGTGGGGGGCGACGTACGTCATCCGCGAGGACCCGCACAACTCTCGCGTGCTCTACGTGGGCACCGAGTCGGGGTTGTTCGTCTCAATCGACGCCGGCCATCACTGGGTTCGATGGAAGGGGAACCTTCCGAATACCGCCGTGCGCTCTCTCGTCTTGCAGCCGCGCGAGCGCGATCTCGTCGTCGGCACGTTCGGTCTCGCCATCTGGATCGTCGACGCCTCGGTCGTGGAACAGTTGGAGGAGGCGTTGAGAAGCGAACGATTCCTCTTCCAGGTCGAGCCCGTCGTCGCCTACAACGTTCGCTACACTTACGGAACCGGCGTCGAAGAAGTCAACGGCGATACCTTCTTCCGGGGCGAGAACCCGCCGTACGGCGCGACAATCTCCTATTACTTGAAGTCGGCCACGACGAGCCCGGTCAAGGTGGCGGTTAGCGATGCCAGCGGTAACGTTCTGCGAACGCTCGAGGGCCCGGGCGACGCCGGTCTCCATCAAGTGCAGTGGAATCTCGAGCCGGACGACGCCGATGCTCGACTCACGGCCGCGGGGGAGAAGGCGCAGACGTTCTCCGAGCGCCAGCGCGCCCGGCGGGTCTCGCCGGGAACGTATACCGTGTCGCTCGCGGCGGAGGCGCAGCGATGACGCGCTCTCTGGAGGTCCGGGCCGAGAGCGACGGGGTTCGGGTGATCGGAACGAGAAAATGACTTGATGCTCCTCCCGTTTAGTGCTAATAATTTAGCATCATGAATGGGAGGAGTAGATCATGAGACGAGGTTTTGTTTCCTGGCTCGCGATCACCGTCGCGGCGGCAACGGCTCTCGCCCAGGGCAATCTCGATCGGGAGATCGAGCAGCTCCGCGCACCCGACGCCTCCAGCCGAGCGGAGGCAGCCTGCCGTATCGGTAGGCTCGGATTTCGCGGCGCTCCCGCCATCGAACCTCTCGTGGCGCTTCTCGACGACGGAGCTCCCGTGGCCGCGCTCGAGTGTGGACTAGGCCATCACCCGTGGCATCACGACGAAACGAGTCCCGGAGAGCAGGCCGCTCTCGCCCTCGCCGACATCGGAAACGCGAGCCTTCCGCCTCTTCTGCGAGCGCTCGAAAATTCTCAGTGGCGGGCGCGGAAAAACGCCGCTCTCGCGCTCGGGAGTCTCGAAAACGCTCGCGCCATTCCGGCCCTCGTCGCTCGACTGCGGGACGAAATGGCTCCCGTGCGCCAGAAAACGGTGTGGGCGCTGGGAGCGCTCGAGGCGAGGGAGGCGGTCGAGCCGCTCGCGCAATCGCTCGAGGACGAGGATGTCGGGGTCAGGGAGCAAGCTGCCTGGGCTCTCGGCAACGTCGAGGACGTCCGAAGCGTGGATCCCCTCATCGCCGCTTTGAAGGATGGCGAGGCGCGGGTCAGGACCCAGGCCGCCTGGGCTCTCGGGAAGATCGAATCCGGGAACGCGGTGCCGGCGCTCTCGGCGGCACTCGAAGACGCCGCGCCCAGCGTTCGCGAGCAGGCGGCGTGGGCTCTCGGCGTCATCGAGGACAAGGGGGCGCTTCCCGCTCTTCTCGGTACGCTCCAGGATCCCGAGGCCGATGTGCGCGAACAAGCCGCGTGGGCGCTCGGTCAGATCGAAGACAAGAGCGCGGTGGAGCCTCTGACGCGAGCTCTCGGCGACGCGAGCGCCGACGTCCGCGAGCAGGCGGCCTGGGCGCTCGGCCGCATCGAATCGAGCGAGGCCACGCCCGCGCTCACCCGGGCGCTGTCGGACTCCGAAGCGAACGTGCGCGAGCAGGCGGCCTGGGCCCTGGGTGCCATCGAGGACGCGCGGGCGGTGGACCCCTTGGTCACCGCTCTACGCGACGAGAACGCGAACGTGCGCGAGCAATCCGCATGGGCTCTGGGAAAGATCGGCGACGGACGCGCCGCCTCCGCTCTCAGCGACGCGCTGAAGGATGGGAGCGCGGATGTGAGAGAGCAAGCGGCGTGGGCCCTCGGCCGCGTCGTCCAGCGTTGACGATCCTCTCATTCGCAGCGCAGCGTCTCAATCGGGTCGACGCTCAAGGCTCGGCGTGCGGGAATGAAGCACGCGGCGAGCGCGGCGGCCGCGAGCACGGGAACGACGACGGCGAAGGTGAGCGGATCGGTCGCGCTCACGCCGTACAGGAGCCTGGACATGAGCCGCGTGAGCCACCAGGCTCCGGCGAGCCCGGCGGCGGTTCCCCACGCGACGAGCCACAGACCCTCGCCCACAATCATGCCGAGAATCTGGCGTCGCATCGCGCCGAGGGCGACGCGCACGCCAATCTCTCTCTCGCGGCGTTGTACCGACTGCGACAGGACGCCGTAGACGCCGAGCGCCGCCAGGAACCGGGCAGTCATCGCGTAGCCGCCCATGAGCCAGGTGATGCCGGCGGGAGCGCGGTTCTGATCCGAGAGCCGGTCCTCGAGCTCGCGAACATCGGCGAGGGGAAGGTCGCCGTCGATCGACGCGACGGCGGAAGCGAGCGATTCGGTGAGGGACGCGGCGCCGTTTCTGAAACGCACGGCGACGGTGGAGATCGGGGTTCGGGCGCTGCGTGTAGGGCAAGTAGATGTCTCGCTGGGGACCGAGTCCCCCAAGAGGGAGATCCGCCCCGATGTCTCCGAACGAATAGCGTTGGCGCTGTCGCGCGTCCGAGCTCACGCCGACGACGAGGATCGGAGGATCCGACGGGTCGGGACGTTTCAGCTGCTTTCCGACCGCGGTCTCACCCGGCCAGAGCTCGTGCGCCACGCTTTCACTGATGACCGCGACCGGAGGAGCCTCGGCGGTATCGATCTCATCGATCTCGCGACCCTGAACGACGGCGATACCCAGGTTCCGGAGTGCTCCGGGGTTGACACTATGTCGGAAGACCTGCACGAAATCCTCCGGCCCGCGGGCAGCGCGCTCGTTGGGGAAGACGCTTCATGACCCACGTCGCGTTTCCCAGCATGGCGGGTCCCGAGAGGCTCACGCTCTCGACTCCGGACAGGGACTCGGCCCTGTCGACGAAGGCTTTCGAGAACCGGATGCGGTCCCCGGGCTCGCGGTACGTGTCTCCCGTCAAGCTCAGCCGGAATGTCAGCAGGTGGTCGGTACGAAACCCGAGACCGCTCGTCGCGAGCTCGTGGAAGCTTCGGAGCATGAGCCCGGCGCCCACGAGGAGAAGAATCGAGAACGCGACCTCGGCGACGACGAGCGTTCGGTACCTTCGGCTCTGGCCCCGGGAGACTCCGCCGCGCGCGCCGGCCGAGGCGACCGTGGAGAGTCTCGAGCGTCCCACTTCACACGCGGGCAACACCGCGAGCGCCGCCATCGTGCCGAAGGTGAGGATCCCGGCAATGACGAGCATCCCGGCGTTCCCTTTCAACACGACGAGCGGATTGACGCTCGCGCTCGCCCACCGTCCGAGAAGCTCGGTGATGGCGAAAGCGAAGCCGATGCCGACGGCACCCCCCGCCGCGGCGAGCACACCGCTCTCGACGAAAAGCTGCATGACGAGCTGTCCCGTCGAGGCTCCGAGAGCGCTCCGAAGCGCCATCTCGCGCTCGCGGGCGGAAAGATGCGCAAGGAGCGAGCTCGCGATGTTCACGCAGCCGATGAGGAGAACGAGGACCGCTCCCGCGACGAGGAGCAGGAGCGGGCGGCGGAGCTGCCCGTTGGCATCGGCGGACACCGGCTCGAGATTCGAGTCCATGGGCCTTGTGGGTGGCAGGCTGCTCTTTTTCGAGAAATCGCGAGACAGGGCGGCGAGGTCCTCACGTGCCTCTTCAATCGAGACCCCCGGTGCGAGGAGACCCAGTCCCCAATAGATGGAAAAGGCCTGGTTGGTCCACGACGGCTGTCCCAGAAGGGTGTGAGCCATGCTCGTCGGAAGCCAGACGTCGGGTTCCGGTGGATCCTCGACTTCCCCGAGACCGTGGAAGCCTCGATTCAAGACGCCGATCACGGTGAAGGGCATACGGTTCAGCCGTATCACCTGCCCCACCACCGCGGGATTCCCGGAAAAATGCCTCTGCCAGAGTTTGTAGGAGACAACCACGACGGGATGCCCGCCCTCGGCGACGTTGTCTTCGCTCTGGAAAAGCCGGCCGACGGCGGCGTCGGCTCCGAGGAGAGGGAGGTAGCTCGGCGTCACGAAGCTCGTTCGCAGCTGGAGGGGGGCCTCTTCGCCCGTGAGGGCTACACTCCCCCACGATTCGCAGGCGGCGAGACTCTCGAAGGCATGGGTTCGCTCGAGGGCGGCGGTGTAATCGGGATAGGGAAGGTTTCCGAACCCGCCGGGCCAATGCGCCCAGATGTTGCATCAACCGATCCGCGTGGGGATAGGGGAGCGGTCTGCGCAGCACGGAATCCGCGGCGCCGAAAAAAGCGTGTTGACGCCAATGGCCAAGCCGAGGGTCGCGATTGGCGAGGGCGGCGAATCCCGGGCTCTTTGCGAGGGAGCGCAGGGCGTAGCAAAGGTCACGTCCGAGAGAGAAAACCGCCGACTCCCACCCGACCGAGCGCACCTCCTCCTTTACTGCGTCCAGTCCGCCGAGCTCCAGACGAGCGGCCCGACGTGCCGCTTCATCGGAGAGCCCGACCTCTCGGCCCGCCTCCGCCGATGCGTCCAGGAAGCTCTGGATCTCCTCTTCCAGCTCGCGCTCGATTTCCTGCGGGCGGAAGAGCGCCCGAAGTCCACTCCAGAGTCTCGCCGCCAGATCCGTGGCTCGCTCGCCGATCATGCGCTATGCCTCCAGGATTCTGGCGATCGCCGCCGTCTGGCGCTCCCAATGCCTCGTTTCCTCGCCGAGCTTTCTCCGGCCGCGCTCGGTGAGGGCGTAGTACTTGGCGCGTCGATGGTTCTCCGTCGTTCGCCATTCGCTGCGGACGAGCGCGGCGCGCTCGAGCCTCCGAAACGCGGCAAGTAGCGAGCCGGGGTTCACCCGAAAAACTCCCTTGCTCCGCTGCTCGATCCGCGCCGCGATCCCGAATCCGTGCATCGGCTCGAGGGCGAGTGTTTTCAGCACCAGCATGTCGAGCGTGCCTTGAACGACACTGCCCGTCGATTTGGACATCGGCCCCTCCTCTCCTCATGATTGACAAGAGGAGACTAGACCGCCTACACTTGATTGTCGAGAGGAGAGCTGAATGGGCGCTAATTCCGGGTGACGTGGGCGGAGACGGCGAGCCAGCGGCCTTGCCGGCGGGCCCATACATCGGTGTAGCGGCCCGATGCCGCGAGTCCGTCCGACGTCGTGAAGGTCGTCCGGGCATGGATGATGGCGAACTCGCCCATGAGCCGGACGTTCACGTCATGGGCTTCCAGATTCGAGATCGTGGCCGGCCGGGCCGTCTGCTCGAGGAAGCGTTTCCGATCGATGATAGAGCCGTCGGGAAGCGAGCAGAGGAAGTCGTCGGCGAGGATCTCGTCGAACCTCCCGACGTCGGAGCTCTGGACCGATCGGATGTAATCGTCGTTGAGCGCCAGAAGCGTATCGAGATCAGAGCGATCGGGCTGCATGGGCTTCTCCTTGGTGACGACGGTACCGCGAACAAACGCGTCTCGCCGTATGAATCAACCTCCGTGAGCGTTCGCCGTCGTCCTCCGCTCTCTCCCGGAGCAGCATCGCCGCGTACGCCCGCCAGGGGCGCCATCCGCTCGACCGGACTTCGAGATCTGCGAGGATGACTCCCGTGGAAGGAAAGGCATCGGGCTCGCCGAACGCCCGCATAGCGATGTACGAAAGCGTCGAGGCATCGATGCCCGGAAGAGCGTCGAGGGCCCGGAGCGCCGAGGCCTGCTGCAACGCGGAGTGGAACGAGATTGTCCCGTCGGCCGTTTGCCGGGAGAGGGAGCGGATGGTCGCCGCCTTGTCCGGCGGTATCCCCGCCCGTTCCAGGGGCGCGCGCGCAATTCCCGCCGGTGTGGGAAAGAGACGCTCGAGCCCTCGTCCCGCGGTGAGCGTGGAGCCGAACATCGACGCGAGCCTCCCCGCCATCGCCGTCATGGCGCGGGCCGAGCTTCGCTGCGCGAGGACGGCGGTCACTGCGAGCTCGAAGCCGTCCCAGGCCCCGGGAGCGCGAACTCCTGGATGGCGTGCCAGTAGGTTACGCAGAAGCGAATCGGCAGCGAGATGCCCTCCGATGACGGCGGGATTGGCGCCGAGGTCGAAAAGAGCGCGCGTGCGCTCCACGATCGAGAGCAGAGCTCGTGGATCGGGGAATCGAACTTCGAGGCCGAGCGCGAATCGCGATGGGATTGGAGACACATCGATGGAGCCACTCTTACCCTCGACGGTGATGGTACGCCGATAGTGGGAGCCCTCCACCGACTCGACGCCCGGCACCGCTCGGGCTTCGAGAAAGCTCAGGAGACCTGCCCAGTCGTAGGGCGGGCGGTAGGCGAGCAGAAACCGAAAACACCCGGGCTCGAGGTGTTCGCGGCGCTTCGCGAGCCGTCGAAGCTCGGTCGGAGTCCGTCGAAAGGTGTCGCGAATCTGCGCGTTGAAGCGGCGTAGACTCCCGAAACCGGACGCGGAGGCCACGTGATGGAAGGGGAGCGTCGTTTCGTCAACAAGCTTCTTCGCGAAGTGCACACGGCGCGTGAGTGCCACTTTCTGTGGCGTGGCGCCCAGGTGCTGTAGGAACAGGCGCCGGAGGTGCCGGGCCGTGACACCCAGACGCTCCGCCAGTTGCTCTGCGCCCCCGTCGTCGAGAGCCCCCTCGCCGATGAGTCGAAGCGCCCGGGAAACGATGCTCGACGTACCGAGCCACGCCGGGTCCCGGGCGAAGCCTCCGGGCGGCAGCGCAGGCAAGGGCGGAACCCCGCTGCTTCCGCCGCCGCGGCCGTGGGGAAGTAGCGTACGTTCTCGTCCTTCGGCGTCCGCGCTGGACAGATTGGCCGGCAATAGACGCCGGTGCTGGTGACGCCGATGAAAAAGCGCCCGTCGAACCTGGGGTCGCGGGAGAGGCGCGCGCGGTCGCATGCCCGACGGTCGAGCTCCATGACCGGATCGTACCCCGGTTCGAATGCGCAGACTGGACGAAAACGGACCTGTTCAGAGGCTCTACGAGCTACCGGGCGTAAGGATCGGCGCCCGTGAAGTGCAAGGAGACGTAGGGCTCGTCGAAACGACCCAGTTGTCATGGGGCTCGGCGGGAATGTAGAAGAGCACGCCCGGGGCGAGGTCGTAGACGCGGCCGTCATCGAACGCCGCCGTCGCATGACCCGACAACACCAGCCCGACGTGCTCGACGCTGCAGCGAGCCTCGCCGAGGGCGGGGCCCACGTGCTCGCGACCATTTCCACCCGGGCTCGATACGTGGCGCGACCGATGGTCAATCCGCCGACCGAGACGAGCTCGAACCGCCCGTTCTCGAAATGCCGTACTTCGTCCGGAGAATCGAAACGCTTGAGGATGACGTCGAGCATGGCTCGTTCGCCCTTCATCTTCTCCCGAGAGGGCTCACGTCCGACGAGAGGTTTTGGGAGTTGCGGCGGTCCCGTCCGAACCCCTGCCAGGGAATGCTCTCCGCTCGAGTGGGAGCGTCGGTGTCCCAGATATACAGGTGACCTTCCCGGGTCACCGCGACGACCTCGTTGAGCCCGTCCCCGTCCACGTCTCCTACCGTCGGCGACGCGATGAGCCAGCCGTGGGTGAATTTCGGCCAGCCTGGTGGCTCGCTCCCGTCGAGCCGGTACGCGCGGAGAAGATAGCTCGCGCTTCCTTGTACGATCTCCGGAGCGCCATCGCCGTCCACGTCGGCGATCGCCGGGCTCGACAGGAACTGCATGTCGTCCATGGGACGAGGGAACGCGTCGAGAAGGCTTCCGTCACGGGGGTTCCAGGCCGTGATCTCGATCGATCGCCGAACGTCTGGCTGGCTGGCGCCGCGACGTCGAGGAGCTTGCGAAGTCCTCCCGTTGGAGCGACGTACTCGGGAAGGCCGTCCCCGTCGAGGTCTCCGAACGCGCCCGAGCCCAGCACTCCGAAGAAGGGCGCGTCGGCCGAGCCCGCCGAAGAGGGGACGTTGGGAAAGCCCTCGGGAAAGTCCATCGCGAGCACTCGTGGCCGGCCTTGAAGCGTTCCCAGGAGCGGTTCGCCGTCCGCGCCGTAGAGTTGAACCGGTCCGGCGGTGCCGAAGATCGCGACCGACAGGCGGCCGCTTCCGTCCAGATCGGCGAGAGCGGGAGAGCCCGGGGTTCCGGTTCCAATCGTGGGAAGAACGCCCGGCGCCAGCAGGATCACGGGCGCGGGCCACCCCGGGCGGAAGGGGCCGCCCGGGTGCAGGTTCCCATCCGCTTGGACGGCATAGACGCGCCCCCGGACGTCGAGCGACAGCTCGTCGCCGAGACCCACGTCGACGCGGCCGAGCAAATTCAACAGTCTCACGAGGCGGGTGTCCGCGGGCAGTCCCTCGGCCTCACCGGCGTACTCCTCGTTGCTTCCGAGGACGATCTCGGGCCGGCCGTCGCCGTCCAGATTGCCGACCGCGGGCGAGCTGATGAGCTTCGCCGCCCGCTCGCGAGCGTCCACTCCTGGCTTCGGTCGCGCGACACCGGTGGCAGGATCGATGTCGACTTTCGAAGGGTCGGCGATCCGCACCGGGAAGCCGGGAACGGGAGCGCCCCGGTTGTCCCACGCGTAGAGGTGTCCGTCGAGAGCGGCGGCGAGGATCTCGAGCGCTCCGTCGCCTTCGGGGGCGTCCAGGTCCGCGAGAGTCGGCGCGCTGAAGATGCCGGGGTCGGCATCGTTCAGACGATTCCGGTTTCCCGGCTCCGAGAATCGCGGGTCGGTCGCGACGGGAAATCCCGGTCGCGTTCTGCCTCGATCGTCGAAGACGTAGAGCTTGCCCTCGATCGAAGCGGCGACGATCTCCACGTGCCCGTCCCCATCCAGATCGTCCGCGGCGAGAGGAGCGAGGATGGCCTCGTGGGGGCGCTCGACTTCGTGAGACGTGTACGCGGGCGAGGGGTGCACGGCGATCGCGTCCGTTCGGGCCGGAAAGCCCGCGATCTCCGCTCCCGTGTCTCCGTGAATCGCGTGTACCTGTCCGTCGGACGAGGCGTAGACGACGTCGAGAATACCGTCCCGGTCGACGTCGGCGAGGACGGGAGACGATCTCCAGAGACGAGCCCGCCTGCGACGGGAGCTCGCTTCAGCCCGGTGTCGGTGTGGATGGCGACGGTCCTTCGATCCTCGCCAAGGTTCCCGCGACGGTCGACGACGCGGAGCCGGAGCGTGACGGTGTGCGCGTCGGGGTCGTCGATGCGTCGATTCGGGATCGAATCCACAGGCGGCGGCCGTCTCGGCCGGATGCCACTTCGCGAGGACCTTCTTCGAAAGACGCCTCGCGGAGTGCCCCGCTCCGATTGGCACGAACTCCTTGGGTTGGATACCGCAGCCCACCTCGACGACGTAGTCGAACGAACCTCCGGCGCGCACCGCCGCGGCCGAGCCCACGATCGGGACCTGGCGCGAGTGAGAGGGATTGACGGTGTCGAACCACTCGAGGCTCCCCGAGAGGTCGGCCTCGGGAGGGATCTCTGCCGGCGCCGAACGAGAAGGAGCCGAAGCGCGTCGGGGCGGCCGTAGCCCGGTGTATTGGTCCCAGCCGGGCTGGGTCGGGAAGCGTCTCGATCCGAACGCGAGGCCGAGCGAGGGCGCCGAGAGCAGTCGGCTCACCGCGTTCAGCATGCTCACCCCGATCGAGCTCTTCCTCGTGGTCGACGTCTCGTCGCGGACTCGCGCATCAGCTGGCGCACCTCCTCCGCGGAGAACGGGGTCGCGAGGCCGGGATAGGGATCGAAGCTTGCCCCGTCGATCAGGTTCTTTCCGCGGGAGACCAGCAGCGCGACGAGGCCGGCCGCCCGGGCGGTCGCTTCCGAGCTGCAGCTGTTGGACGAGATGGCGACCCAGGCCTGGCCGCCGTAGTTGGTGCAGCCGTTCAGAAGATCGTAGTTCCACTTCTGCTTGGCGATCGAGCAGGTGCCGTCGCCGTTGACGTACCGAGTTGACCCAGAGCGTGTGCTCGAAGCCGCGAGGGATAGTTGTGGTGCGGGCTCTCCTCGTCGGCGGCGCTGGCGACGATGGGGATGCCGCGGTCGATAGGCGTAGTCGATGGCCGCTTGGCGTCCGGCGACGCCGTCAGAGCGCCGAGCGCCTCGGAGATGACGCGATACCGCCGAGTCCACCGCGTAGACCACGGCCTGAGCGAAGTCGGTGCCGACCGCGACGAAACTGTCGCCCACCCGCAGCGGAACGAACATGGCGCTCGGCGCGAACCCCGGGGTCCCGCCGCCGTTGTTGGCCTCGGCGAAGCCAGTCGTCCGCCTCGCCCGTTCCGTGGCCAAAGTCGACGTCGTCGTCCGGGTCATTGTCGTCCTGAAAGAAGTCCCAGCCCGCGATGTCGTCGACGTAGCCGTTTCCGTCGTCGTCCACCCCGTCGCTGTACTCCTTCAGCAGGTCTTGCGCGTCCAGAATCCCGTTTCCGTTGTGGTCGGCCACGCCTCGATAATCCTCGACGTTGACGACGCCGTCGCCGTTGCAGTCATGAGAGGCGCATCCTTTCGGAACGGGAAGCTCGCCGATGTTGAGCGCCACCTTCCGCGCCAGATCGGCGCGGTTCCATCGGATGCCGCTGTCGAGGACGGCGACCACGACATCGGGCCGGCCGGTCGAGACCCTCCAGGCGGCCAGTACGTTCATCCCGATGATGGGCTTGTACTTCCAGTTACTCGACGACGAGGGGTCGAAGTCGTTCGGAAGCTCGCCGGGCCGGCGGAAGAGATAGCTCGCGAAGTCTTTCGGGTCGCTGCATCCCGCCTGCTGACAGCTGGGATAGGGAACCTCGGCCCATGCGGCGGCGGAGCCGAGAAGAACGAGAGCGAGAAAGGCTCCGACGATGTGGTCTTTCCTCATCGCGCGGGAGATTATCACCCGACCGACGGACGCGCCACGTCCCCACGTCCCCACGTCCCCCTCAAATCGCGTCGATCTTTCAGCGTCTCGGGCGTGACAGCAGAAGGACGCAGGCCGCGGTCGCGACCCCTCCGATGAGCAGGGTCGGAAGGCGGCTTCCATCGCCCAGATATCCCGCGGCGCCATAGAGCAGGACGGCGTTCGCGACGAAATTCACGGTGAGACCGACGACGCGAAGGGTCATGAGAACCACCATCCCAGTCGGTTGAAAACGTAGATGATCGCGATCGAGTTCAAGAGCGTGACCTGGAGCAGCAGGCCGAAGTTCCACAAGTACGAGCGGCAGCGGTCTTCTCCGAGCGCGCGCTCGTCGTTCACGAGGAGATAGAGCGACCAGCCGACGATGTTGTCGGTGAGGGAGAGAAACGCGCCGATGGCGATGACGAGCCAGAGCGGCCGCGGTTGCCAGACGGCGATGAAGGCGACCTGAGGCAGCAGGGCGGTGAGGCGCCAGCGCCAGGACTCGGGCTCGTGCTTCCAGCCGAAGGCCTCGTGTATCGCCATCGCCCCGGCGATGCTCATGCCGACGGTGGTCGTGATGGGGACGGCGAGAAAGCCGAGGTAGAAGAGGACCGGTGCCCACGTCGCACCGAGGAGAGGCTCGAGAGCTTTCGCGAGCTCGGGAGCCGTCTCGGGCGCGAGGCCGAGGGGGCGAAGCGTTTCGGCGAAGACGGCGATGACGAGGAAATTCACGAGGATGAAGGGCAGGAAGAGGCCGAAGGTCATGTCGAACCGTGCTAGTGGCTCGTGCTCTTTGACCCAGCCTCTCGCGAGCCCGGCGTAGTTGAAGAGAAACCAGTCCATGACGCCGATCGCGGCGGCGGAGCTGGCGACGAACAAATCGAGACCCGCCCCTCCCGGAGGAAGCCAGGGCACGAAGGTTCCTCTGAGAGCGGCACCCCAGTCGACTCCCACGACGGCGAGGCACGCGCCGAAGGCGAGGAGCATCACCGCGATGCTTCCTTTCATGAACCATTCGACGAATCGGATGCCCCGCCGTCCCTTGCGACCGTAGCTCCATGTGAGCCACGTGGTGATCGCCGCGTAGACGATCCAGTTCACCTGTCGCGGAAACGAGAATCCGAGATAGGAGGCGAGCGACTCCATCAAATGAGTCCCGAGGCTCACCTGACCGAAATTGAAGACGACGGCGACCGCTGCCGTTCCCACGAGCGCGGTCATGAGAGAACCGACGACCCAGCCGTGATACCGGTTCTGGAGAGGGATGATTCCGTGGCCCCTCGTCGTGAACCGCGCCATCGCCGCCATCATGAACAGACCGAGTCCCATCGACAGCCACAAGAGCCACAAGGTCTTGTAGCCGAACGTCGCTCCCGAGAGCATGCCGGCGGTGAGAGTGCCCGCGCCCAGGGTGAGCGCGGCGTCCATGAAGCCCGGACCGCCGAGCTTGAAGTAGCCGATGAGTCGAAGCGGAAGAGGCCGTTCCCGCAGCCGTCGAAGCTCAGCGAGCTCGTTCAATCTTAGTGCTCGCCACGCTCTTCGCGTGGCTCGCTCCCCGCGCTCTTCGCGCGGGGAGGACGGCCGGATTCCCGCGGGTCCGCGCCTTCGGCGCGCCTGACCGCTTCCTCCCGGCCGGGCTCGCTCCGCTCGCGAGTTGCTTCGACACTACTTTCACATCGTCGCGTTTTGGTTTCTTCTAGCCGAACTCGATGCCCTGCGCGAGGGGCAGGTCCTTCGACCAGTTGATGGTATTGGTCTGGCGGCGCATGTACTGCTTCCACGCGTCGGAGCCCGATTCGCGGCCTCCGCCCGTCTCCTTCTCGCCGCCGAACGCACCGCCAATCTCCGCCCCGGACGTACCGATGTTGACGTTGGCGATGCCGCAGTCGGAACCGGCGCAGGAAAGGAACGTCTCGGCCTTGCGAACGCTGTCGGTGAAGATCGCGCTCGAGAGACCCTGGGGGACGCCGTTGTGAAGCGCCACGGCCTCTTCGATGTCGCCGTACTCCAGGATGTAGAGAATCGGAGCGAAGGTCTCTTCTCTCACGAATCTCGGTCTGGGCCGGCATCCTCACGATGGTGGGCTCGACGAAGTTGGAGCCTTTCTCGGGAAGCTTGTTCCCGCCCGCGATAATCTTGCCCCCGTCCTTCTTGACTCGCTCGAGGGCGGCGAACATGTCGTCGACCGCGCCTCGATTGACGAGGGGGCCCATCAACGTTTTGGCGTCGAGGGGATCTCCGATGCGCACTTGCTTGTATGCCTTCACCAGACGCGCTTCGAGCTCCTCCGCGATGGCCTTCTGGGCGATGATGCGGCGCGTGCTCGTGCAGCGCTGACCCGCGGTTCCCACCGCGCCGAAGAGGATGGCGCGGGTCGCCATGTCGAGGTCGGCATCCTCGGCGACGATGATGGCGTTGTTGCCACCGAGCTCGAGGATCGTCCTGCCGAAGCGCTTCGACACCGCCTCCGCTACCCGGCGCCCTACATTGGTGGAGCCGGTGAACGAGACGAGCGGAAGCCTCGGGTCGTTCAAGATGAGCTCGCCCACGTCGCGACCGGAGCCGACGACGAGTGAGAACACGCCGGAAAGGCCATGGTCCGCCGCCACGCGGTTCGCCACGTGCTGAACCGCGATCGCGGTGAGCGGAGTATCGCTCGAAGGCTTCCACAGGACCGGGTCGCCGCATACGGCGGCGATGGCGGTATTCCAGGACCAGACGGCCATGGGGAAGTTGAACGACGTCACCACCCCGACGACACCGAGCGGATGCCACTGCTCGTACATCCGGTGGTGCGCCCGCTCGGAATGCATCGAAAGCCCGTAGAGCTGCCGGGAGAGACCGACTCCGAAATCACAGATGTCGATCATTTCCTGGACTTCCCCATGCCCCTCGGCCCGGATCTTGCCCATCTCGAGCGGAATCAGGTCCCCGAGCGGCTCCTTGTCGTCGCGAAGGGCCTGGCCGAGATCGCGCACCACCTCTCCTCGTTTGGGAGCGGGGACCTCGCGCCACTTCTCGAACGCCTTCACGGCGTTGGAGACGACCTTTTCGTAGGTGGCGGGCGTTGCCTGGATGATTTTGGCAATCGGCTCGCCCGTCGTGGGGTTCAGCGAAACGAGCTCTTTTCCGGCGGGATGGGAGATCCAGCCATCGGGCCCGGTCGAAGCGCCGCTGTTGACGTCCTCGATGCCGAGCTTATCGAGTAGAGACTTGTGTTTAGCGATAGCGGTTGTCATGCGAAATTCTCCTGTTGATACGCGGATCCTCAAGGTTAGACTTCCGCCCCAAAAGGCGCAAGTCGCTCAAACGGCAAGCTGCTCGTGGACGGCGCGCCAGGCCTGCGCGAGGGCGGCCTGGGTCCAGGGAGTGCCTCCGGCGTCGGCTCCGGCGAAGGAGATTCGTCCCAGCTGCGCTCGACCCGCGCGATAGGGAGGGTTGTCGAGCCGCGACTTCGGGCCGGGCACGTGGAAATCGTTGTAGCCGTGCCCCCAGCGGTTCACCGTGATCCCCGCGATGTCCCGGGCGGCATCGAAGCCGTGCGCACCGAGAACCTGGTTCAGCTCGCGCCGGATCTCCCGCTCGTACTGCTGGAAGTCCGTTTGCTCCATCTCGTAGCGCCCGAGCCGCATCTGCTCCGTCGGATCGAGCCCGGGCTTGTAGATGTATTTGTACATGCTGAGAATCGTGGGTTTGTCGGGACGATAGTCGGGCCGGTACGTTCCGACGGTGAGCGGATCGGAGACGTGCATCCAGGTGCAGTAGCCGTCGGGCCAGAACATCTCGAAGGCGCCGATGTCCGCGATCGGACGCCAGTTCTTCAGCAGGACGTTGATGTAGAGAGCGGAGCAGTAGCGGTACTCCTCGAGCGCCCGTCTCTGTTCCTCGGGAAGATCGGGCACGACGTGCTTCGCGACCGATCCCCATCCCGCCATGATGACGTGTTTCGCCTGCACCCGATGGAGCGTTCCGTCGGGCTCGACATAGGTCACCGTCACGGTTTCTTTTCCCTGCTCGATGCGGACCACCATCGAAGAAAGGCGCAGCCGCACGCGGTTGTCTTTCCGGTCGAGCTCGTCGTAGTGCACCTCGGCGTTGAAGACGCCCTCCATGCTCGCGTCGCCGCTGAGGACCTTGGGCAGCATTCCTTTCAGGAGCTGTCGCGCGATGGTGTGGTTTCCGTCGGGGTAGCGGTTGACCGGCTGGTAACCGTATCGCAGGATGCCGTCCTTCTCGTAGAAGCCCTCGCCGCCCATTCCGAAGAAACCGGGCCCCACGTTGTATCCTTCGAGGGCGCAGGAGGCGTCGCAGCCGAGACCGATGAGGTCGGTGGAATAAAGGTTGATGAACCGAATCACATCGTCGCCGAGACCCATCTTGTCCCGCACGAAGCGCTCCCAGCTCATCGCGAAGAGGTCGGCCCTCAGAATCCTTCGAGTCGGGGAGATAGTTCTTGCGGGTCGTGTAGAGCTCGATGAGCTCTCGTCGGGCCGCCTCGCCGAGAGGGGCCTTGGCGAAGAAGTCTTCGTAGCGGGTCTCGTAGAAGCCGTTGACCCACGTCGTCTTGCCCCCGGGAAACACGCGCGAGTCGAAGACGACCGAGGGGGAGAGACCGTAGCGCTTCCGGAAATCGGGGTCGCGATACTCCGCGAGACGGTCGATGTCGAGCCCGAATCCGCCGAAAGACGTCGAGGGCTTCCGCGGGGGAGTCTTCGGGCTCCTCGAGGGCGAAGGTGCCTCCTTGAGCGATGAGCCGCGCTCCATCCACCTCCATCACGTTCCGTCGCGCGTGGCCTCCAAAATCGTCGTGGTTGTCGAGGAGGAGGATCGAGGGCTCACCCGGAGCTTCCTGGTAATAAAGATAAGCGGAGCCGAGGCCGCCGATGCCCGCTCCGACCACGACCAGGTCGTACGTCTCACCGCTGTCAGGGGTATCGGGGACGTCTCGCGGGAGCTCGCGAAACTGTCCGTCTCGAACTCGATGCCCGAGGGCCATCGCGCGCGGGTTCTGTCCCTGGAGACCCTGGCGTAGAGGCGGATAGTCGGACGGTCCCGGCCGAAAGCCGACGCCCGTGGCCGCAACCGCGAGCGCCATCCCCTGGAGAAAGTCTCGTCTGGTGATGGGGCGGTCGAGCCCGAGCTCGATGTCTTCCTCGTTCCACCGCTTCATGGTTCCGAGTCTAGAACCGCCAACCGCGAAAGTCGAGGAAGTCGAGGAGCCGCATTCCGTAGTAGCTGCTCTGAAAGCCCAGAAAGCGAAAGGGCTCCGGCGGGAGCGGGGCCAGCGGATCGTGCAGGTAGAGGAGCTCTCGCCACGGGTCTTCGTTTCCTTCGACGAGATCGGCGAGAACGCGGCCGGAGAGAGTCCCGAGCGAAACGCCCATTCCCGAGTAGCCGAGGGCGTAGAAGATGTTCCCGTCCCGACCCGTTCGGCCAATCTCGGGCGTCCGCCGGACGCTTATGGCCACGGGACCGCACCATCGATGGGTGATGCGAACGTCGCGAAGAGAAGGAAACGTGGCGAGGAGCTCACCTCTCAAGTTCGCGTAGATTTCCTCGATCTTCCGGGGCGATTCGAGCCCGAAGTGATAGCGAACCCGCCCTCCGAAGAGGATGCGTCTTCCCGTGAGGCGGACGTAGTTGTGAACCCGCCTCTTGTCCGAATAGCCCTTTCGCCCCGACCAGCCGATCTCGTTCCAGTGCGCGTCCGCCAGAGGCTCGGTCAGGATGATGAACGAAAAGAGAGTCACGGCGCGGTCCCGGACCAGACCGAGACCCGCGGCGGGGAGATAGGCGTTGAGACCGAGGACGAGCTTTTCCGCGCGGATGCGGCCGCGCGCCGTCCGCACCTCGATGCCGGACGCGCCGTGGACGACGGCCTGGGCCGGGCTTTCCTCGAAGAGTCGAACCCCTTTCGCGAGCACCGCCTTCTTGAGCCCGGAGACGTACTTTCCCGGATGGAGCATGGCGGCGCGAGGGTAGTGGAGGGCGCCTACGAATCGCGTGCTCCGGATCTCGCGCCGGGTGGCCTTCTCGTCGAGAAGCTCGAGATCGATGCCGATATCGCGGCTGGCTCGCTCTTTTTCTTCGTTGTCGCGGTTGTGGCGCGGACAGAGCGCCGGCTCGAGATAACCCGTGCGCTCGAGCTCGGGGTCGAATCCCTCCTCGCGCGCCAGGGCCTCGATGAAGTCGATGGTGCGAACCGTCTCTTCGTAGGTGAAGCGCACGGCTTCGGCGCCTCGCTTTCGTGCTCGGTCGAGATGGGGCTCGTGGAGCACCATCCCCGCGTTGCGGCCCGACGAGCCGAAGCCGACGTAGCTTCCCTCGACGACGGCGATCTCGAGCCCGGGATTGCGCTTCTTGAGAAGGTAGGCGGAGACGAGGCTGGTGTAGCCTCCGCCCAGGCAGACGACGTCGGCGCGATGCTCGCCTTCGAGCGGCGCCTGAAGATGTTCCCGGTCGATGGCTTCGAGCCAGTAGCTCTCGTTCGGCACCATCTTCCCGGGGTCGGTCATCGAGAACTTATACCCTAGACGGTCTCGTTGCGATAGGATTCCCCCGATTGGCCGATCCGCGGAGGTCTCCCAGAATGCGAATTCTTGGAACAGTCAACATCGCCATCGCTCTCGGTCTTGCCGTGAGCTTACCGGCTCGGAGCGCTCCCGTCGACAAGGACGTCACCGTGCTGAGCTTCAATCTCCACTACCTCGAAGCGGGGAGCGGCGCCCCAGTCGTCCTGCTACATGGTCTCGGCGGCGACGGTTCTCGCTGGGGGCCCAACATCGAAGCCCTCTCCCGGGAGTTTCGTGTGCTCGCTCTCGACGAGATCGGCTTCGGGGAGTCTGACAAGCCTCTCGCGAACTATCACACGGGGATGTTGTCGGAGTTCCTCGTGGGCTTTCTGGACGCGCTCGGCATCGACAAGGCGTCCCTTGTGGGAAACTCCATGGGTGCGGCGGTCGCCGCCTACACCGCGGTTCACTACCCCAACGGGTCGACCGTGTCGTTCTCGCCGATGGGGCCGGATATCGCCGCGACCCGGAAGCGCCGCGCGGTCCCCGGGATCCTCACCGGAGACAAATCCAGAACGGCGTGACCCGGGAAGAGACCCGAGAATTCTTCCGCATCATGTTTCACGACAAGACCCGGGTCACGGACCGGATGGTCGAGGACAACCTGATCCTGCGGCTTCGCTCCGCATATACGATCGGGAAGATCCAGGAGGCGGGCGAAAACGGGAATCGGCGGCATCAGCCGGGGAGGAGATGCGCTCGATCGAGGCTCGCCACCCTCGTCATCTGGGGCAGGTACGACGAGCTCGCTTCGCCCGAGAACCGCCGACCGGCTCCACCGGGACATCCCCAACTCGAAGCTCGTCTGGATCGAAGATGCTGGGCACCTTCCCCAGCTCGAAAAGCCCGAGGAGTTCAACCGGGCCGTGGCCGAGTTTCTGGGAGGCTCGCGCTGACGGAAGCGGTCAGCCCGCGTCGGTCGGCGTCTTCCCCCTGATTTCGCTCACCGCGCGATACGCTTGGTCGATGGCGGCGTCGGTATACGCATACGCTTCAGCATCCGAGTTCGCGATGTGGATTCGTCCAAAGGGCTTTCGCGCTTTCTCGCACGGCGCTTCGCCCGGAGGAAAGATGGGATCCCAGAGCGAGTTGTACTCGTACGCGTAGCCATGCGGCCACCGGTTGACGGTAATCCCGAGAATGTCCTCGGCAGGGTTGAAGCCGCCGGCGCCGAGAACCGTCCCCAGCTGGGCGCGGATCTCTCTCTCGAAGGTCTCGAAAGGTGTCGAGAGGAGCTCGTAGCGGCCCGCAGCGTGCTGCTCGCGCGAGCTTCCTCCAGGGCTGCAGGGAGTGCGGAGCAGGTGGAGCACCATCGGCTCTTCCGGACCGCGCGAGAAATGGTAGGTCCCGAGACTCACGGGGAAGTCGAGACTCACGCTCGTGTGATAGCCCGATGGGCAGTAGATGTTCGAAACGCCCAGTTTCTGGAACGACGTCCAGTTGCGGATGAAGACGTTGGTATAAACGAGCGGAACCTTGGGTGCGTAGGAGAGCGCGTCGCGCTGCTCTTTTCCGATCTCGGGACAGAGATAGGGGATGATCATGTTCCAGCACCCCATGACCACGTGGCTCGCGCGCACCCTCTCCGCCTTGCCGTTCCTCACGTAGACCACGTCGACTTCGGTGGCGCTCTCCGGCGGTCCGTTGTGCTTTACCCGAACCCCGGTGCTGTTCACTCGTATCCGGACGGGCGAGCTCGCCTCGTCAATCTTGCCGTAGTCCATCCTAGCGGTGACGATGTCCTCCATGGTGTTCCCCGGCGCCGCGCCGGAAACGAGGCTCCGGACGAGGAGCCGTGCGATGGAAGCGTTTCCGTCGGGGAAGTGAAAGATGTAAGGCTCGGGCTCGTGGGGAATGGCGGTGAGCGACTGCCCCGGAGCGCTTTCCTGAGTCAGCCCCATGCCCTCGAAGCCCGGATAGCCGAGTCCCCAGCAGTCGATGGCCGGGACACCGTCGATTCCCATGGCGTAGAGGCCGTGGGTTCTCGTCGAGAAATACTGGATGAGCTGGGGATGGACCTTGGCATAGTCCTGTAGAAACGAGAGGTAGCTCGTCTTCGCGAGCTTGGCTTTCTTCTCGCTGTCGCTGAGCCCGGGCATGTAGTCGATCTTTTCCTCGTAGAGCCGGACGAGATCTTTCTGGGCGTCGGGCACGAGCGGCGTTCTCGCGGCGAAGTCCTTCCACGATTCCTCGCGCGGATGAGCCACGAGCCGATCCTCGCCGAAGGTCTGCTTGTCGAAGAAGACGCCGCCGCTCAGATCGAGCGACGAGTACAGCTTTCGATTGAACGCGGAATAGAAGCGCTGGGTGTCGATCCCGAGCTCCTTCAGGAGCCCAATCGCCTGGGGGCTGTACCGCGAAGGCGCCTCGATGGACTGGGTCCCGCCATAACCGATGAAGGTACGTCCCTGGTGGCTGAACTCGTTCCTCTTGGCATGGCCTCCGAAATCGTCGTGGTTGTCGATCACGAGGATCCGGGCCTGGTTGCCGAAGGTCTCTGCGGTAGAAATAGGCGGCCGCGAGCCCGGAAATGCCGCCGCCGACGACCACTAAGTCGTAGGTCTCGCCGGTGTCGGCGCCCTCTCCCCAATCCTGCCCGTCCCGGAGCGCGTGCGCGACCTCGAATGAGCCGTCATGGCTTCCTCTCATCCCGGTCAACGCCGGCGGGTAATAAGGAGTATCGGGGGCGGCGAGCCCCATCGCTCGT
Source organism: uncultured Acidobacteriota bacterium (assembly GCA_963815675.1). Taxonomy (GTDB): domain Bacteria; phylum Acidobacteriota; class Vicinamibacteria; order Marinacidobacterales; family SMYC01; genus CAWFHP01. Next base: position 1,061,997 of record CAWFHP010000004.1, read on the forward strand.
GCCATCCGGCTCGAGAGGAGACTCGACCCCACGGCAACGCTCACGCCATTCAGAAAGTCCCGACGGGTAATGGACCGGTTCATTCCGAGATCTCGATCGCGGCGATTCATGAAGAAACCTCTTTCTCGCTAGTGGGGAGGAAACCCCGATGCGCCATCCTATCAGCGTTCGACGCACCGGGCCAAGAAGGCGGGACGTCGTTTCTCGGCCACGTCGTTCCAGGAGGGTGGTATCATGTAGTCTTTCCGAAAACGCGCCATCAACCACGATCAACGCTTTCAAGGAGGCTCCGCCCTGGCCTTACTCCCGAGAATCGCTCGCGTTCGCTTCGTTGTCGCTACCGTCTCCGGACTGTCGGCCGCTTGTGGGCTCGACAACCCCGAGCTGCCGTTCACCGGTACGTCGAGTGTTTCCCAGTCGTCGTCCGGAGTCCCCGGGGTCGGAACGGCGTCTTCCGCCGGAAATCCCTCGCAGAACGGGGTCTCCGCCCCGACGATCGTCGGGCCGCTGCCGGGGAACAGCTTTTCCGATCCCCAGCCGACCCTGACCGTCCGAAACGCCGCTTCGGACGACGGGTCGAAGCTGAGCTACGACTTTCAGGTGGCGACCGACGATGGATTTCGAGGCATGGTCGCCGAGACGACAGGCCGGCAGGAGGAGGGCGGAGGAACGACGTCGTGGCGCGTCGAGCCCGCACTTGGTCCCGCGCGCTACTACTGGCGGGCGCGGGCCGTCTCTGGACGCGGACCGGGACCCTATTCCCCGATCTCGGACTTCTTCATCGGCACGAGCGCGATACCCACTCCGCCATCCGCGCCCTCCGGCGCGGAGATCGTCGATCCCCTCACCAATGGGCACTCGGTCGGACAGGTCACCGGAGGTCGGTTCCTCGGTTCCGGATGGCAGGTGCTGAGCCGTGGCGACTTCATCCGCTACGTCGTGCCCACGATCCAGAGCGGCTTCGTCGAGTGGGAGAACGTCGGACTCGCTCCCACCAATCCCGCGCCCGATTCTGTTCACCCTGTTCGGAATGTGGGACCCGACGAAAGGCGACTACCGCGAGAATCCCTATCGGGTTCATCTCCGGAAGCTCGACACCCAGGGACACAATCCACCCTATCTCCGCCTGCGCTTCATCTCGGGAGGGGACCAGCAGGATGTCGGCTATGACTTTCTCGCCTGGAACCGGGGCCAGGCCTATCGATGGCGGATCGAATGGGGACCGGGCGGGGACCGCAACGAGGCGCGGGTCTTTCTCGACGGGAGGGTCGTGATGCGGGCGAGCTACGGTCCGGCCTATCGTCCGGAAGAACATTGGATCGAGATGGGCGTCGAAGAGCGAGCGGAGTCCATCGTGGGCGTCATTTATCGGAACGTTCGTATCGGCAGGCGCTGAGAGCCGTTCGGTCTAGAATGAGCCGATGCTGAGAATACTGGCTGGCTTTCTTCTCCTTCCCATGGTCCTGGGCGCGGAGACGCGGCCGGCGCCGAAGAAGGTCGACGTTGCGGACGGCGTCTATTTGTTCATGTCGGAGCCTTATGGCGACGTTGGGCTCGACGGAAACTCCGTGGCGATCGTCTCGAAAGAGGGAGTCCTGGTATTCGACACCAATGGAACTCCGGCGGCGGCGGCGGCGGTGCTCGCCGAGATTCGGAAGCTGACCGACGCCCCGGTGAAATTCGTCGTCAACTCCCATTGGCACTGGGATCACTGGTATGGGACCGAGGTCTACCGGAAAGCCTTTCCCGACGTCAACGTGATCACCCAGGAAAAGACCCGGGAAATGATGATGGGCCCGGCGCTCGAGTTCAATCGACCGGGGCTCGAGACCCAGCTTCCCGCGTACATCGATAGCCTCGAGAAGAGAGTCACGGCCGGTGAGGCCGGATTGAAGGATCGTCTCGACGAAGATCGCTTCTTCCTGGAGCAGAAGCGGAACGTGAGCCTCGTCGATCCCACGGTCACCTTTCGGGACCGCCTCGACATTCATCTCGGCGAGCGTGAGATCGAGATCCTCCACTACGACCGCGCGGTCACGCCCGGCGATACCTTTCTCTATCTGCCCGAGGAGAAGATCCTCGTCACCGGCGATCTGCTCGTGAACCCCGTCTCCTTTGCCCTGAGCTGCTATCCCACCGGCTGGCTCCGGACGCTCGCGCGCATGGATGCGCTCGACGTCGCGATTCTCGTTCCTGGCCACGGTGAGCCGCTCCACGACCGCGAGCTCCTCCACGCGACAATGGGTGTGTTCCGGGAGCTCCTGCGCCAGGGGAAGGAGGCGAAGGAGAAGGGGCTTGCCGTCGACGAGGCCAAGACCGCGATCCTGCCGAGCCTCGAAAGCTACGAGCGGACGATCACGGGAGGCGACACAAATCTGGACGACCCGTTCCGCATCTACCTCGTCGACTGGTACCTCCACCGCGTTTACGACGAGCTCGCCGGCCCCCTCACCGACGACATCGCGCCCATTCCCCGGTCCTAGGCTCGGCGCGCGTTGACGCGGGGGCTCGGCCCGTCCTAATCTCCCCTTCGTGGTGGGGAGAACGAACCATGCCGCCGATCCTGCGCCTGGCTCGTGAAGCGGACGCGGAGTCTCTTCTCGAGATCTACGCCCCTCTCGTGCGCGAGACGCCGATCTCGTTCGAGCTCGCGCCGCCCGGCGTCGAAGAGTACCGCGGGCGGATCGCGACTGTTCTGGAGACGACGCCGTGGCTCGTTTGTGAAGAGGGAGACGCGATTCTCGGCTACGCCTACGCTTCGAAGTTTCGTCCGCGACCCGCCTATCAATGGTCGGTCGAGACCACCGTCTACGTGCACGAAAAGCATCAGAAGCGAGCCGTGGGTCGAGCCCTGTACGAGACACTCTTCGATTGTCTGAGACTGCAAGGATACCGGACGGCTCTCGCGGTCATCGCCCTTCCGAACGTCGCGAGCGTCGCCCTGCATGAGAAGGTCGGATACCAGCCTGTCGGCGTCGTTCACGATGTGGGCTACAAGCTCGATCGCTGGCACGACATCGGTTTCTGGGAGCTCGCGCTCCAGGAGCATTCGTCGTTTCCTTCTCCGCCTCGACGTCTGGCCGAGATCTCCAGCTCGGCAGGGTTTTTCTCGGCTCTCGAAAAGGGCGCACGAATGGTGAAGCCCGCGAAGCCCGCTCGACCGTGAGCGCGCGGTGGCTCCTGGGCATCTGCACGATGCTCTTTCTCATGCTCGTCCCATTCTCCTGTTACGTGGTGGCTCTTCCGCTCCTTCAGGAAGAGTGGGGACTCGACAACGCCGCGGGTGCCGCTGTGTTCTCCTCCTACCTGGTCGGCTCCGCGCTCGCTTCGCTCCTCGTCGTCCCGCTCGCCGATCGTCTTCCCCTCCGGATGCTCGTCGTCGGATCGGTTGTCGTGTCGGTCGGGAGTCACGTTCTCTTCCCGCTTGCCGCTGGAGGCGCCATCGAGGCCGCGATTCTTCGTCTCTTCGCGGGAGCGGGCCACGCCGGAGCCTACGTTCTAGGTATACGGCTGGTTTTCGAGCGGGTCGCTACCGCCGCCCGCGGGCGAGCCGTGGGCCTCTTCGTGAGCTTCGGCTTCGCGGGAACGACGCTCTCCTATCTCTTCATGGGACAGGCGATGGCGTGGCTCGGCTCCTGGCGCGACGCGTATCTCGTGATCGCGCTCGGCGCGGTTCCGAGCGTCGTGCTCGTCCTGCTCCTCACGCGGGGAATGGGCCGGAAGGCGCGTTCCCTCGAACGTCGAAGCGGTTGGCTCACGCTCAGGGTGCTTCGGCAGCCGCGGATTTTTCTGATCACACTCGCCTACGCCCTGCACGCCGCTGAGCTCTACGTAGCTCGCCTCTGGTTTCCGCTTCTCCTGGGTGCTGCGTTCGCCGCGGCGGGTGCTTCGGCCGGCGAAGCTCTGTCGAAGGGAGCACGTCTCGCGGGGCTCATGTTCACCCTGGGCGTTCCCGCCGTCTTCTTCGGTGGGGCTCTCTCCGATCGGCTCGGCCGCGCCGGCAGCGCCGCCCTGATCTTCACCGCGAGCGGGTTGATGTCACTCGCGGCGGGATGGCTTCTCCCGTTCCCGGGTCTCCTCGTGGGCCTGGGCTTTTTCTATGGCTTCGCGACGGCGGCCGACTCGGCCATCTACTCGACGGCAGTCGTGGAGCTCGCGCCCCCCGATGCGGTCGGCTCGGCCCAGGCGGTCCAATCGTTCATCGGGTTTCTGGTCGCCGCCGTGGCTCCGGTGGTTGCGGGACGCATCCTGGATGCCACCGGCCCGTCCGCGGGCTGGACGTTCGCTTTCAGCTTCAACGCCGCACTCGCGGTTCCCGCCGTTTTTTGCCTGCTCTTGCTTCGACGCTCGGCCGCGGTAGAGGTCAGCGTTTTCGCAGAGCCATGTGACGTTCCCAATCCTCGTTGGAAAGACTCTCTTTGAGCTCGAAGTTGAAGCTCGAATGCCCTCGGGTCTCGATGCGAAGCCAATCCGAAGATCGTCGCTCAATCTCCGCCACCTCGGCGAAGCTCCAGACCCACTCGTGCTCCTTGGAATGGAATGCGTAACCGGTGGACGTCAGCGTGAGAACCCCATTGCAGCCGCCGAGGGCGTGATCGTGTCGAACCTTGAGCGCGAGAGGGAGCCTCCGTTCCCAGGATCGCTCCTCGAGCTCGTCTCGGAGCTCGTCGACCCCGGGGTACGACGCGGCTCGTCGCTCGAGCTCGTCGAGCTTCCTTTGCGCGATTCTCGAGATCGCCGCCGTCGAGCGCAGTCCTGGCCTCGCCCAGGAGCGTAGTCGGGTCGGGCGGAGCCGGCTTCGGCGGCGGCACGGGTTCCGCCTTTGGCTCCGGCTCGGGGGCCTTTGCCACGACCTTCGCCGGCGGCTTGCGAGGCTCGGCCGCGCGCTTCTTACCGGAGAGCTCTCGATTGATACGAGCCATGAGCTCACGCGCCGGCGCGAAGTCCGGCTGCCGCTCCAGAAGCGCCGTCAGCTCCGTCTTGCTTTGCTCGTAGTTCCCGTTTTCGAACGCGAGGTTCGCCGAATAGAAGAGCTCCGCTTCGCTCGGTGGAGGTTGGACGTCCTGTCGGGACTCGTCCTCGGCCTCCGGAGCGGTCGGAGGGGTCGGGGGAAGCTGTGAGACTCCGGGCTCGCTTTCGGTCGACGGCGAGTCCGCGGACACGACGGGGTTGCGTCGGGGCGCTTCGTTGCCTCGCGCGAAAAACCATATGCCGAGCCCTGCTCCCGCGGCCACGACCGCGAGACCCGCGACGGCAATCGTGTGGCCGTTCCGCTTCGGAGGCCGGATTGAGCTCGGCGAAGGGGCGGCCTTCGACACGTTCTTGGGTTCTGGCTCCGCGCGCGGGTCGAGCCTGGGCGTCGGCGGTAGATCCGGGAGCGCGGCTTCCACCGGCACGGCGGCGAGATCCCCATCTCGGTCCGGACTTGGACTCGGCGGCGCCACCGTGGATCGCTTTGCTTCGAACGTGTCCAGCAACGATTCGACCTCGAAGGGGATCGGCGGCGGTTCCACGGGCGATGGGTCCGGCGCGGGTGGCGGGACCGCCGTCGCGGGCTCGGGCATCGGTGCCACTGCCTTTTCGGTGATCTCGAGAAGCCCGATCGATACGAGAGCGTTCAAGGCGCGAACGACGGTCAGGTCGTCCGATGCGAACGGCAGGTCTCTGGATGCGAATCGCTCTCGCTCTCGGGCGAACTTCAGGATCGCGCTCTCTTCCGGCGAGAGCTTCATCGTAAACAGGGGTAGGACGGAGCTCTCGGTACAAGCGAAAATGCTGGCCGGCCCGCCGACCAGGTACTCCAGCGTCTGGCGATCGTCGATCCGCCGGGAGCCCTCCAGGATCACGACCGACGGAGACGCGGTAAAGGCGCGCAGCTCGTCGACCGTCGGTTCGCCTTCGACGAACGAAAGCTCCCCCGAGGTCCAGCTGAAGAGCGATTGAAGAAGGCGTTCCGCTTCTTCCGGGGAGCCGGGCGGATGGTCGTCGCTATCCGCGAAGATGGCGACACCCTTCTTGAAGTGGACCCGTCGCTCGATTCCCTCTCGCGAGAGGTGCAAGGTCCCGCTCTTGCGCTCGGCATAGAGATGCCGCATGACGTCGGCGAGGCTCGAATGACGCAAGTCTCCGCGCACGGGTTTGCTCTGATTCGAATTGGAAAAGGACTCCCCCCATTAACGCGCGTTTCCGCGTGGATGTCAACGAGTTGGATTGCCGGATCAGCCGATGAAGATCTCGACCTTGGCCTTTCCCTTGAGGGCCTCGACGGCGCTCTGAATCTGCTCCTGAAGACCCTGCTGTTTCAAGTACTCCTCGATCTTCCCGGATACCTGATCGTAGGGAACAAGCTGGCCGTCGATCTTTTCCAGGAGCTTGATGATATGGAATCCGAATTGCGTCTCGACGACGGGGCTCAACCCTCCGGGCTGGAGTGCAAAAGCCGCCTCTTCGAAAGGTGGCACGGTCTCTCCCCTTCCCACGACGAGCTCGCCGCCTTGCGGAGCCGAACCGGGGTCCTCGGAATGCTCACGCGCGAGCGCGCCGAAGTCGGCGCCGCCTTTGGCCTGTTCGAGGAGAGCGTCAATCTCGCGCCGGGCGGCGGCCTTGGTCTCGGGGGTCGCGTCGGGGGAGACACGCTTGAGGATGTGGCTCAGACGCAGCCGATCGGGTTGCCGCATCTTCTGCGAGTTCGCGTCGTAGAACTTCCTCTTGGCCTCTTCGGTAACGGTGATCTTGGGCGTGATATCGGTCTCGATGAGCTTCTGGATGCTCATGTCTCTTTGAATCTGTTTCTTGAGACCATCGATCGTCATTCCCTGAGCCGCGAGCGCCTGGTCGAATGCCTGCGGAGTGGGAAATCGGCTTCGGAATGTATCGAGCTGCTTTTCCACGTCCCCGCTCGCGGCGACTAGATGCTTCTCCACGCTCGACTGGTACAGAAGCTCGGCACCGACCATGTCATCGAGGACGCGACGATAGAAGGTGATGCGTCGTCGTGTCGATGGCGCCGCGGGCCTGGTTCTCGACAGAGGACACCTGCTCGAGGAGCTCCGCTTTCTCGATATCAGTCGCATTCACCTTCGCGACGACATCGGGGAATTTCGCCGGGTTGGCCGGCTCTTCGACGGCTGCCGGCTGGGGCGCGTCAGGCTTCGTCTCCTGTTCCGAGGCTTTGTCTTTGTCGCCTGGCTTCGAAGAGCAGCCGGCGCCGAGCGCCAGTGGAATGGCGGCTAGGAACGCATACAGATAGAAACTCTTTCGCACGGGGGTCTGCTCCTTTGATTTCGTGACACCCGGCTTCGAGTCTTCCGCGGTATTGGATAGAACCGGCTTCTGGGTGACGGATCATGATACGCCAAACGGGAACCGCTCCCAAGTTCTTCGATTCCGGGCCCGTCCTGGCTGCCCATCGACGTCGAGAGGAATCACAACCCGCCAAGCTAACCGCGGCCAGTCAGCATGCTCACCACGAGCTCGATGAGGACGACAAGGGCCACGGCGGCGTCGGCGACTTCGCGGCGGCCTGCGTAGAGCGCGGCCGCGAGCACGACGCGAAGTCCGGGAAGAAGCGACAGGAGAACGATTCCCAGGCTCGTCGCGAACAATCCGAACGAGGCGGCCTCCGGATGCAGGAAGGAAGCGGCGGGAATCGCCGGCTTTCCCGAGAGGGCGTCGAGAGACCCGGAAACGAGGATCTGCGCCAATCCCACGATCATCGCGATTACGGCGACGACGGACACGGCGAGCGACAAGCGCCGCATCCAACGGTCGAGCTGATCTCGGATGACGGTGCGCTTCTCTGCGCTATCTTCCATAACCGACTCCGTGAAGGAACATCTGGATTCCAATGAGGATCAGCAGTCCGACGAGCGCGGTCCGAATCGCGCTCACCCTGAGGCGAACGAGCAGCTGGACGCCGAGCATCGCGCCCGCGAAGACGCCGAGCGCCGTCGGTACCGCCACGAGCGGTAAGATGTCCCCTCGGCCGTAGTAGACGAAGAAACTGGCTGCCGCCGTAATCCCCACCATGAAGTTGCTGGTCGCGGTGGCGATCCCCAGGGGTACCTCCATGACGGCGTACATGACGGGCACTTTGATGAAGCCCCCACCCACGCCGAGAAGTCCAGAGACGACCCCGGCGAGCATGGCGACGGCCATGCCGAGGGGCCACCGCCGGGGACGGTAGGACTCCGCGTAGAGACGCTCCGGGACTCCCGCCGCCTGCTGCCGCCGTCCTTTGAAGAGGAGGTAGCCGGCGGTGAAAAACACGACCACGGCGAAGAGAACGCTCAGCGCCTCGTGGCTCACGATGCCCGCGAGCACGCCCCCGAGGATGGCCCCGGCGGCGGTCGTGACCTCGAGCCTCATGGCGAGGGTCACGTCGCCCCCACGGCCTCGCCCCGCAACCGAGGCGACTCCCGCCGACGTCGCGATCACTCCGACGAGGCTCGTTCCCACCGCGATCGGCATCGGGAGGTGGAACAGCAAGGTGAGGGCGGGGACGAGAAAAATCCCTCCTCCCAGTCCCAGAAGCGCCCCCAGCACTCCCGCCAGAAGGCCGGTTGCGAACAGGGCTACGAGCGAGAGCGGCACCGGGAGATCACCCGAGGGCCAGAAATCGATGCCACTCGGCGAGGTCGAGCTTGAGGTCCTCGTAGCTCGTTTTGAGCTTGCGATAGAGCTCGGCACGCTCGATAGCTACGGCCACGAGAATCGGCGACGGAAGTGAGGTAGGCGGTTGCGACCTGACCGAATTGACGCGAGTGTGCCGAATAGACGCGTACGAGACCGAGGACCCGGTCGTCTTTCCATCGGATCGGAACCACGAGGATCGAGCGGATCCCTTCGCGTGCCATCTCTTCGGGGTACTCGAGACCCGACTCGCGCTCCAGGTCGTTGAGAACGACGGCTTCGCCCCGGAGCACGCGTTGGTCGAGCTTGCTCTCGGCGGCGTGGATGTCGCCCTTGGACAGGTAAGTCTCGCTGAGCCCGTGGGAAGCGACGAGCCGCAGGACCTGCTTTTTGGGCTCGAGCAATCGTATGGCGGCCGCCTTGAGCCACATTTCCCTCACCGTCGCCTCGAGCAGTTGCTGGAGCATCGGCTCGAGCTCCATGGAGGCATTGAGCGCCGCCGCGATGCGATAGAGACTCTGATGAAGGCGGAGCTTCTCGAGGGCGGTGGCGCCGAGGTCGGAGATGGTATCCAGAAAAAGGAGATCCTCCGGCTCGAGCGCTTTCACGTCCGCGCAATAGACTTCGAACACTCCGATCGCGCGCCCGCGGAGCATCATCGGGGCCGCGACCACTCCGTTCAGGTTCTCGCGCTCCGCCGCTTCGCGATAGGGGAAGTCTTGCGCCCGGCTCAGAATCCTCGAGCACGACGACTTCACCGGAGACCGCCTTCCGGTGCAGTGGACTCGACGCGATGGGTGCCGGCTTTCGCAAAAGGGAGTCTTCGGCTACACCCGACGACGCCGCGAGGACGAGCTCGTCGCTCCACGGGCTCAGGAGACGCACCACCACACGCTCCGTCGGCATGATCGCCGTCACCCGCTCCAACAGAACATCCAGCACTTCCGGCTCCTGAGTCACGTCGCTCAGACCTTGCGCGGCGTCCCTCAGCGCCTCGAGAAAACTGAGTCGGTCGCGTTGCTTGGCCATGGAGAGAAGATAACACGTTGCAGCCGCGCCTGGCCTCAACTGGCGCCGTCGGCCCTCGAGGTGTTATAGCTCTGGCTCGACTCCATACGACATGGACGTATCTCCTCAGCAACCCTCACCGTCACGCGCAGGGCTCCACTCGATTCTCCGCGCGCTTCGTCATCGCAACTACCGACTTTTTTTCGCCGGCCAGGGCGTCTCGCTCACGGGCACGTGGCTGAGCCGGGTAGCGACGAGCTGGCTCGTCTATCGACTCACCGACTCGGCTCTCCTATTGGGGGTGCTCGGGTTCGTCAATCAGATCCCGACGTTTCTCTTCGCCGCCATCGGCGGCGCCCTCGTCGATCGGTTCAGCCGCCATCGGATCCTGCTCGGCACTCAGTTCCTGTCGATGCTCCAATCGTTCGCGCTCGCGTATCTCGCGCTCAGCGGACGCATCACCGTTGGCCAGATTCTCGCGCTGAGCCTCTTTCAGGGAGTGGTCAACGCGCTCGACAACCCCGCCAGACAGGCCTTCGTCGTGGAGATGGTGGAGAAGAGAGAGGATTCTCTCCAACGCCATCGCGCTGAACTCCTCGATGTTCAACGGGGCGCGACTGGTGGGCCCCGCAATCGGGGGGATCCTGCTCACCTCCCTGGGAGAAGGCTACCTCTTTCTCGTCGACGGGTTCAGCTATCTGGCGGTGCTCGCGTCGCTTTTGATGATGAGGATTCGGAGCAAGCCGGCCGGCGGCTCCTCGGGCGCGATGTTTCGGGGAATCTGGGAAGGATTTCGCTATGCGTTTGGCTTCCCTCCCATCCGCGCGATCCTGGTGCTCGCGGGTCTCGTCAGCCTCGTTGCCATGCCCTACGCGGTTCTGATGCCGGTCTTCGCCCGGGACATTCTGGGTGGGGGGCCGAACACGCTCGGCTTTCTCATGGCCGCGGCCGGGGTCGGAGCGCTCGTCGGAGCCCTGTACCTGGCTTCGCGCGTGACGGTTCGGGGGCTCGGGACCCTCATCGCGTCGACGGCGGTGGTGACGGGAGCGGGCCTCGCCGCGTTCTCGGAATCCCGCTCGCCCTGGCTGTCCTATCTCCTCATGGTGGTCGTGGGCTTCGGCATGATCGTCGTCGCCGCTTCGAGCAATACCGTTCTGCAAACGGTGGTCGAGGACGACAAGAGGGGACGGGTCATGAGCCTCTACGCGATGGCGTTCCTGGGCATGTCTCCCTTCGGAAACCTCCTCGCGGGAGCGCTCGCTCACCGGATCGGCGCTCCCGCGACCGTGCTCCTTGGAGGTGTCGCCTGCATCGCCGGGGGGCTCGAGTTCGCAAGGAGACTTCCACGGCTGCGTGAGATGGTGCGGCCGATCTATGTGCAGAAAGGCATCATTCTCGAAGTGGCCACGGGAATCCAGTCGGCGACGGCGCTCACCGAGAATCCCGAAGAGTGAGGTCCTCGTTTCCGTCGTTATCGGCGCTCGAGCCGTCGCTTCGGGTCGAACCAGCCGAGCCATTCCTGGACGGCGGCGAGCTTGTCCGCGCTCAGCCGATAGAATCCGGCTGCGACCTCGTTGCTCGTGCACGACGAGGCCCGCACGCTCGAGCACGGCAAGATGGCGGCTCACCGTGGGCCAGGCGCAGGAGAACCGGTCGGCAATCTCGCCGGCGCTCATCCGCCCGCCTCGAAAGTGGAGGACGAGAAGGATCTGCCGGCGAGTCGCGTGGGCGAGCGCGGAAACGACGGCATCGAGCTCCTCGAGCCGTTCGGCCTCGCTCGGCAGGTCGTCGCGCCGGAGGCGCTGGGGGCTTCGAGGGCGTCTAGGCAATCGCTGTGTCGAGCTCGATGAACTCCATGCCCTCGGCGAGCTCTCCCATGGGCTCCCAGAATCGACATCACCGCCGGAGATTGGTGGGCGACGCCGGAGGCCTCGTCATCTTTCCATTCGAAGAGCTCGATGAAGCGGGTCTTCCCGTCCTTAGCCGCCCCGCGGAACCAGCGTGCCGGTTTTTCCGAAGCAAGCCCGGCGCTCCGCAGCGTGGGCCAGTGTTTGTCGAGAAGCGTCCGAAACTCGTCTTCTCTTCCTTCCTTGACACGATAGATGCAGAGCATGCGGACCGGGCTCGATTTGGCTGCCATGTTCCCCTCCACGTCGCTGTCGTTCTTATAATTAGCGATCCCGCTAATTATTGTCAAGGCTTCTTGTCGAGGTCGATGCGGCGGAGGCCGTCTCCCCACTCGGGAGGAACGGTCAGCTGGAAAGCGGACTCGGGGAGATCGCGATTGACCATGAGTCCGTCGGGCAGGACGTCGACGACGAGGGTGTACTCGTCATACGGGCGCTCGATTTCGACGCGAGCCGGAAACCGCTTGCCGGTCGCGGCATCGGGAGGGAGAAACCCGTCGTAGTGAATGTCGGTGACCAGGCGGCCTTCGTCGTCGAACACCCGCTGCTCCACGAGGGTGATCTCGGGAAGACGATCGAACCAGAACTGAGATTGTGGAGACCGGGCGCCGTTGCGGACGGCGTTCACCACGTAGTAGCTCTTTTTCACCTCGGCTCCCTTTTTCGCTCCCGGCCGGCGGTCGGGCTCGGTTACGAGCTCCTCGTTGACGAAAGCCAACGTGCTCGCGTCGATGGGAGCGGGCAGGAACGCGTCGACGAAGTGCTGAGGCCGGATGTTCAGAAGCGGGCCGGCTTTGCTCAACTCCGGGTCGCGCTCGAGCTTCGCAGTCTCGTCCCGGTAGGATTGCTCGTTGGACCCCTCGATCCAGGCGCGGTAGTCGGGAGGATAGATGAGGAGCTGAAACCGCCTTCCATCCGATGCCATCTCGGCGATGTTGGCGCTCAGGATGGGGGCTTCGATGCTGAGTCGAATGAAGCGCGGACGCTCGAGCAGGAGGCGGCCTTTGGCGCTGTGGTATTTCCGTCCCTGGCCCCGCTCCGCTTGCTCCACCGTTTCGAACTGGAGGTCGACCCGGAGAACGAGCGAGCGGACGTCCGCGATCTCGTTGACGCGGGCGACGAGCTCATCGAGGGTGGCGTCGGCGGTCGGGCGCAGGAAGGGAACGAATTCCACTTTGCGGGAGACACAGCCGGCGGAGAGAGCGGCGACGGCCGCGAGCAGAAAGACGGCCTTCCTCAGCATCCGCGGCATGGAGCGCGTATCGTACTACGAGGCTCTCGGCTCGCCGCCCGACTTCATAGAAGACGAGCCGCCTCCTTGGCGAAGTAGGTGAGGATCATGTCGGCCCCGGCCCGTTTGATCGAAGTGAGCGCCTCGAGGACGGCGCGATCGCGGTCGATCCAGCCGCGCTCGGCGGCGGCCACGATCATCCCGTACTCTCCCGAGACGTTGTAGGCGGCGACGGGAACGTCGAATGCCGCCCGTACCCGGGCGATGACGTCCAGGTAGGCGAGCGCCGGCTTCACCATCACCACGTCCGCCCCCTCCTCGATGTCGAGCGCGACTTCCTTCAACGCTTCCCTCGTGTTCGCGGGATCCATCTGATAGGTCTTCTTGTCACCGGCGCGTGGGGCGGAGTCGAGGGCGCCTCGGAACGGTCCATAGAAGCACGAAGCGTACTTCGCGGAATAGGCGAGGATGCCGACCTGCGGAAACCCCGCCTCGTCGAGCGCGTCGCGGATGGCTCCGACCCTCCCATCCATCATGTCGGAAGGGGCGACCCAGTCGACTCCCGCTTCGGCGTGGACCACGGCCATTCTGGAGAGGACCTCGACCGTCTCGTCGTTCACGACCTCTCCTTTGACCACGAGCCCGTCGTGGCCGTGAACCGAGTAGGGGTCGAGGGCGATGTCGGTCTGGACGCAGAGATCGGGAAGCGCGTCTTTGACGGTGCGAACGGCTCGGGGGATGATCCCTTCGGGGTTACAGGCTTCGGTGGCATCCTCGTCCTTCTTGGGTGAGTACCCGAAGAGGTTGACCGCCCGGACTCCGAGCTCCCAGAGCTCTTTCGCCTCGCGCACGAGCTGGTCGGGTGAGAGCCGGAACTGCCCCGGCATGGTATCGATGGGCTCCCGGAGGGACTTCCCCTCCTTGATGAAGAGGGGTGCGATGAGCTCGCCGGCGCGGAGCTCGGTCTCGCGTACCAGGCTGCGAATGGGCTCGGAGCGGCGCAAGCGGCGGGGACGATATCGAATGTCCATGCAACCTTTTTACCAGACCTCACCACGACCTCACAAGATGCGCTATGCTCCCCGCCATGCTTTCTGACTATCAGGCTCGATTCATCAATCTGCTGGTCGAGAACGAGGGCATTCGCTTCGGCGAGTTCACGCTGAAGTCGGGCCGGAAGTCTCCCTACTTCATCAACTCCGGGCAGCTCCGCTCTGGCCGCGCGCTCGCCGGTCTCGGACAGGCCTACGCGGAGCGCATCGTCGATCGCGGTCTCGCCGTCGACGTGATCTTCGGTCCGGCTTACAAGGGCATCCCTCTCGCGGTGGCGACGGCCATGGCACTCGCGGGCCGGCCCGGTGCTCCCGACGTGGGTTTCAGCTTCGACCGCAAGGAAGCGAAGGACCACGGGGAAGGGGGACTCCTCGTCGGTACTCAGCCCCGGAACGGGCAGAGGGTGGTGATCGTCGACGACGTCATCACCTCGGGCGCCTCCATCGCTCACTCCGTCGAGCTGCTGAAGAGCGCCGCCGCCGTCGACATCGTCGGGGTCGTGGTCGCGGTGGATCGTCAGGAGCGGGGGAGGAGCGCCGGAACCCTCCAGGAGCTCCAATCGGAGCTCGGGGCTCCCATCGTTCCCGTGGTGAACATTCGCCAAATCCTCGAGCATCTGTCGGGCCGAAACGGAGGTCCTCGACGAGACCCGGAAGGCAGCGGTCGAGGACTATCTGGCCCGGTATGGAATGGTTCCCTGAGACATGCCCGACCGCATCCTCGTCATCGGAGGAAACGCCGCCGGCATGACGGCCGCTTCCCGCGCCAAGCGGCTCGACGCTTCTCTCGACGTCAAGATCCTCGAGGCCGGTCCTCGCATCGCCTATAGCATCTGCGGACTACCCTTTGCTGTCTCCGGCCGGGGACCGGATCTCGAGGATCTCGTGCTCTTCACCCCCGAGAGCCTTCGGAACGATCGCGGCATCGAAGCTCGGGTGGGCGCCGAAGCGGTGGAGATTCTGCCTTCGCGGAGAACGGTCTCGATCCTCGACCGCCGCACCGGTGAGACGTCTTCGCTTCCGTACGACAGGCTGCTCGTCGCCACCGGGTATCGTCCCGTCGTCCCCGACATCGAAGGCATCGACGCGCAGGGCGTCTTTCGCGCCAGCCGGATCGAGGATGGCGAGGCGATCGAGGCCTGGCTGTTGCGAAGCGGGGCTCGTCGCGCGACGGTCATCGGTGGCGGCTACGTCGGCCTCGAGATGGCGGAAGCTCTGGTGGAGCGCGGATGCGACGTGACCGTGGTCGAGAGGCAAGCCCACGTCCTGTCGTCTCTCGACCCCGACATGGCTCACCTCGTGGAAGGAGAGCTGGAACGAAAGGGAGTCCGGGTCTTGACGGGACGGGTCGCGAAGCGAATCGGCGTGACCTCGTCGGGACGGGTAGAGTCGGTGGAGCTTCAGACGGGCGCTCTCCGGATCCCCGCCGACATCGTCTTCGTCGACGTCGGCGTCGTTCCCCGGGTCGAGCTTGCGGCGAGAGCGGGAATCCGCCTCGGTGCGAGCGGCGCCATCGCGGTGAGCGACCGCATGGAAACGAGCATTCCCGCCGTCTACGCCGCCGGCAACTGCGTCGAGACCCTTCATCTCGTCAGCGGACGGGCCGCCCCGATCCCTCTCGGCACCGTCGCCGCCAAGCAGGGCCGCATCGCGGGCGAGAACCTCGCGGGGCGGAGGAGCCGCTTCGCCGGGGCCCTGGGCACGAGCATCGTCCGGGTTTTCGACGTCACCGCCGCCTCGACCGGACTTTCCTCGAGCGAAGCGGAGCGCGCCGGATTCCGGCCGGTGTCAGCCGTCATCGAGGGAAAATTCCGGGCGCACTATTTCGGCGGTGCGCCCGCGACCGTCAAGGTCGTTGCGGAGAGAGGAAGCGGACGGCTCCTGGGAGCGCAGATCGTGGGAAGCGCCGAAGGCGCCATCCGCATCGACGTCGTGGCGACGGCGGTCACCACCGGCATGACGGTGGAAGCCGCGGCGCAGCTCGATCTCGCTTACGCTCCTCCGGCAGGAGCGCTCTGGAACCCGATCCTGATTGCGATGAACCAGCTGGCGCGCGAGCTGTAGGTTTAACGAGCCATCGAAGCGGGTTTGGCGGACTCGGAAGGGAACTCTCGCACGTCTTCCTCCCGGGACTCGAGGGGCTCGTTCGGGAGCGTGTGGCGGCTGATGGGAGCGGAGAGGACGACGGAAGCCCGGATCGAGACCGTGCCGGGGATGCTCCGGATACGCTGGAGCACTCTTTCGAGCGTCTTCGGCGTTCGAGTCAGCACGAAGACCACATAAGTCTCGTCACCCGCTACGCTCAGGCACTTCTGGATCTCGGTGATCTCGGATAGATGCCGCTCGTACTCCGAAGAAGACGTCTTGGCATCCGTGGTGATGCTCACCATGGCGTTGATGTCGTAGCCTAGCGCCGTGGTGTTGATGAGCGCCGTGTAACCTTCGATGATGCCGCTGCGTTCGAGCTTCTTTACCCGGTCGTGCACCGTGGGCGCGGTGAGTCCGACCTGCGCCGCGAGCTCGGCGAATGTACTCCTTCCTTTGGACAGAAGTGCAGACAGGATCTTCCGGTCGGTAAAGTCGATCGATCCGTTCAAGAAACTCACGGGGCCACTCGTGTCGTCGAAGTGGGGGGGATCCTAGCCTCTCGGAAACGAGAAAGCAACCTCGGGGTCGAGCGGCTCGACGAAATTCTCTCCCCGACGGGCTTGTACCGCTGGACGATTTGTGATTGGGATGAAAGGATTCGCGGAGGTGATTCGATGCGACGCGCACACATCGTCTGGATGTTCTCGCAGCTGTTTTTCGCCGTGAGCCTGGCGGGGGCTTGGAGTGCTTCGGTCTCGGCCGCGGCAGCCGAGGAGCCTCCCACCATCCTCGTGGTCTTCGATTCCCGCACCGGGAACACCGAGCACCTCGCGCGCGCGGTCGCGGAGGGAGTGGCGACAGTGGACGGAGTGCGGGCAATCCTGAAGCGAAGAGACGAAGTTCTCGATGAGGAGATCCACTCGGCATCAGGGATTCTCCTCGGCTCTCCCGTGCATTGGGGATCGCTTTCGGCCGAGAGCAAGGCGTTTCTGGAGCGGATTGGGGAGGTTCTCGTCGCGGGCAAAGGGGATCGGGCCTCAATCGAAGGAGAGAGCTCGCAGCGCGGGCGCATTCGTCACCGGCGGCTCGCCGTCGTCGGGAAAAGAGCTCGCCCGGCTCACGATCCTGACCGCCTTTCTCAACATGCGATTCATCGTCGTCGGGGGCGAGGACGAGGAAGGTTTCGGGACTCTCGGAGCTCAGGCGACGACCGGCCCGAGCAATCCGGGCCTGAGCGAGGCGGAGCTCGCCGAGGCTCGGCGATCCGGAGAGCGCTTCGCGCGCATCACCCTGGCTCTCGTGCGCTGACGGGTACCTCTCACTATAATCTCTGCGTGACCAGCAACCGCGAGTACGTCGACTTCGCCATGGATGCGGCATTCCAGGCGGGACGTCTCGTCCTCGCGCACTTTCAGACGGGTGTCGAGGTCGATCGTAAGTCGGACCTTTCTCCGGTGACGGTGGCGGATCGAGGCGGCGAAGCGCTCTTGCGGCGATTGATCGAAGAGCGGTTTCCACGGCACGCCATCGTCGGGGAGGAAATGGACGAGAGGAAGGCGACGAGCGACTCCCGTCACCGGTGGATTCTCGATCCCATCGACGGTACGAGGTCTTTCGTTCATGGCGTGCCTTTGTTCGGCGTGCTCGTCGCTCTCGAGATCGAGGGCGAGCCCATCGTCGGCGTCTGCTATCTTCCGGCGCTCGACGAGATGGTCTCCGCCGCCTCGGGCGAAGGCTGCCGCTGGAATGGCAGGTCGGCACGGGTGAGCTCCGTCGACTCGCTTTCGAGCGCGCTCGTCAGTCTGACCGAGCCCGGTAGTCTCGATGCCGAGCACAGGAGCTTCTGGATGCGGTTGAGGAATCAGGCGTCAGCGGTTCGCGGATACAGCGACTGCTATGGCCATGTTCTCGTCGCGACCGGCCGATGCGGAATCATGCTCGACCCGGTGATGAACCTCTGGGATTGCGGCGCCCTCCTGCCGATCGTGGAAGAGGCGGGAGGGAGCTTCACCGACTGGAGCGGTCGACGCACCATCGCCGGCGGGAACGCCATCAGCACCAACGGGTCGCTCCTCTCGTCTCTCCTGGGGCTCATGGAGGAGTCGGCTTCCCGGTGACGGATCGCTTGCTGCGAGGAGCACTCCTGCTCGTCGTCCTCTCCGTTCTCGCCGTGCTCGGGGAAGGATGCCGCTCCGGCCGCAAAGACGGGCCGATCGCCGATCCCATCCAGCGCATCGTTCTCGTCTCGATCGATACCCTTCACGTGAATTCGGTGTCGCCATACAATCCCGCCGTACGCACGACATCCTTTCTCCAGCGCTTCGCCACCGAAGGGGTCCGATTCGAGCGCGTCTACGCGCTCGCCCCCGTTACCCTCCCGTCTCACACCGCGATCCTGACCGGTGTCTCGCCCTTGAGCCTCGGCGTCCTCGCGAACGGAGACCGGGTGCCCGAGAGCGCTACCACCCTCGCCGAGATCTTCCAGCACGCGGGCTTCCGGACCGCGGCCTTCGTCTCGCTCGGTGTGCTCGGCCACGAGTTCGGTCTGGATCAGGGCTTCATGGACTTCCACGATCCTTTCGGACCCGACTCCACGCGCTGGTATCGCACTGCCGACGAAGTGCTCGGACCCGTCGAGGCCTGGATCGAGAAGAACCGGAAGAATCCGTTCTTCGTCTGGGTGCATTTTTCCGATCCGCACGAACCCTATCTCCCCGTCGGGGCGCCCCCCGACAGCGAGCTCTTTCTGGATGGAAAGAGTCTTGGCAAGTTCTGCTTGAGGAGAGCCGAACGGCTGCTGCAAGCGATCGAGCTTCCGCCGGGGGAGCATCGATTGCGCTTCACCTCCCTGAGGGCGCCGCGTCCCGACGACCGTCCCGAGACGGCCATCGTCCTCCGGCTTCTCTCGACCGAGTCGCTTTCCCCCTACGCGTCGAGCCCTCTTCCCGCCGACGAGGAAGACATTCCACTCTCGCCGAGCTGGGACATCCGTCTGGTGAACGACGGTTCCGAGCCGCGAGAGGTCGAGCTCTCCTTCACCGGAGGGGATCGAGCGGCCCACTCCGGAAGACGTTCTGCCGAACTACGAAGAGGAGGTCGCCTATACCGACCGCTATCTCTCGAAGCTGGACGGGCTACTGGAGACGCTCGGGCTCGGAGCCGGGACCCTCTTCGTCGTCGTTTCGGACCACGGCGAAGGGCTCTTCCGCCACGACATCCTCGGCCACGCGAGCGACGTCTACGAGGATCAAATGCGCATCGTCTGGATGATGCGTGGGCCCGGACTCACCCCGGGCCAGACCATCGATGCCGCTCCCGCGCTCGAGATCGACGTCGCGCCCACCCTTCTCGATCTCGTCGGGCTCGAGCCCACGCCGACGATGGAGGGACGCTCGTGGGTCGGCTGTCTCGAGGCAGGACGGTGCCCGCCATTCCCGTCGGGCCGTCCGTTCTGGGTGTACGCCGTGGATCACGATTCTCGCCGGCCCGAAGCGATGGCGGGCTACCGCTGGCCGTACAAGTGGATGTGGCAACACGGCTTCCCACGTGAGGCGTACGAGCTCGGTCGCGATCCCTGGGAGGAAGAGGAGCTCCTCCGCGCCAGCCAGGGGCTCGCAGCCCGAAGAGCTCGAGCTCCTCGCAGAGCGGTTTTCCGCCGAGCGCCGACGTCTGGTGGAAGCCCTCTCGCGACCGCAGCCCGCGAGCTCTTCCAAGGAGGAGGAGCTGCTCAGAAGCCTCGGGTACCTCGGAACCAGGCGGGCGAAACCGAAACCGAAACCGAAACCGGAAACGAGAACGAATCGACAGCCCTAGCTCGTCTCATTTCGCCAGGCTCTCGAGAATCCGGCGTTGCCACTCGCGCGCCTTCTCGAGCACCTCGTTCTCGTCGACGGTCACGACGTGGTGGTTCTCGACGATGAGCTTTCCGTTCACCACGACGGTCGAGACGTTCCCGCCCTTGGCGGCGTAGACGAGGTGCGAGTAGACGTCGTAGAGCGGTGTCAGCTCGGGCACACGCGCGTCGACGAGGACCACGTCGGCGAGCTTCCCCACTTCGAGAGAGCCTACACGATCGTCGATCCCCAGGGCCTTCGCGCCACCGAGAGTTGCCATGCGGAAGACCGTCTTTGCCGGCATCACCGTCGGGTCGGAGCGAAAGACTTTGTGGAGCTTCGCTGCCGTGTCCATTTCTTCGAACATGTCGAGGTTGTTGTTGCTCGCCGGGCCGTCGGTCCCGAGACCTACCGCCACGCCGGCGGCGAGGAGGTCGGGTACTCGCGCGACTCCCGAAGCGGTCTTCATGTTGCTCTCGGGATTGTGGGAGGTCGAGGCCCCCGACTTCGCGATGAGCTGGATTTCCTCGTCGGAGAGCCAGATGGCATGGTGAAGAATCGTCCCGGACCGAGGACGCCGGTATCGGCGAGGGCTTCGATGGTGCGCTTTCCGAGCTTGGCCACGATCTGGTCGTTCTCCTCCGGGGCTTCGACCGCGTCGATTTGGAACGGGACTCCGTAGTCCCGCGCGAGGCGATGGGCCTTCACCACCACATCGAGGGGAGTGGTGTAGAGCGCGTGAGGAGCGACCGACGGGATTACCGAGAGGATCGTTGCGATAACGCTCGATGAAGCGCTTCGCTCCTGCGAGCGCTTCTTCCGGCGTCTTGTAGTCGGGAGCGGGAAACCCGATGACCGATTGACCGAGTACACCGCGAAGACCCACCTTCTTCGTCGCCCGCGCCACTTCGTCTTCGAAGTAATACATGTCGGTATAAGTCGTGGTTCCACTGCGGGCCATCTCGACGCAGCCGAGCAGCGACCCCCAATAGACGAAATCGGGCGAAACGTTGTGCGCCTCGGCGGGGAAGATGTGCTTCGAAAGCCAATCCATGAGCTTCAGATTGTCGGCGATGCCGCGAAGAAGCGTCATCGCCACATGGCCGTGCGTGTTGACGAGGCCCGGAATCACGAGATGCCCGGACGCATCGATGGTCTCGCGGGCGACCGGAAGCGACTCCGAGCCGTCGAGAACGGCCACGATGCGATCGCCTCGGATCGCTACCGCGCCGCCCTCGAGAATGCGGCCCGCTCCGTCCATGGTCACGACGGTGCCTCCGCGAATGAGGAGGTCGACTTCCGATTGCGCGGGCTGGGCGAACGACCCCGGCGCACTCCCCCAATGCAGGAGGAGAATTCCCGAGAACAAGAGCGCTCGTCTTTTCATCGTCATGATGGCTCCTACTCTACTCGTCCCGACGTTTTTTCCGGATTGAGGGTGACGTTCAACCGCCCGACGAGGATTCGAGTATCCTCGATCCGATCTCGTACGTCATCAGGGAGAGCAGCCTTTCGTTTGTGACCGTAGTCGTAGGACACGATGAGCCCGTCGCCCTCGGCCGCCACGTCGGAGAGCGTGTCGCTCACGATGCGGTACAGCATGAGGAAGCGATCCGTCTCGAGCTCTCGTGCGCTCGCTCCCACCCACACCCGGTCGGGGTACGTCAGGGGCCTCCGGAAGCGACAACGCGTAGAAGCGAGGATCGGCCCGATTCCGGTGCGCTCCACTTCGGCGAGGAAGCCCACCCGTTCGAAGTAGGCGATCCGGGCGGTCTCGAAGAAGCGGAAGTACATGGTGTTGTTCACGTGACCCATCGCGTCCATGTCGCCCCAGGCGACGGGGATCTCGATCACCACGGGGAAGTCGCTCTCGAGGCTCTCTCGTGCGGTCATGGTCATGGCGGCAGCCATCCCCTCACCCGGTAGGACAGCAGGCCGGCGTATTCATGAAGGAACGGGCCGAAGGCGCGAACGCGATCCTGGCCGTGCAAGCCCGTCGCGAGGCGCTCGTAGTCGAACATGGTCTCGACGGAAGGCACCGACACCACCCGCACTCCTTGCTTCTCCAGCGCGGCCGCGGCGCGGCGAGAGTGACTCGGTGAGGTGACCACCAGCAAACGTTTCAGGCCGAAGTCGCGGGCGAGGGCCCCCACGGCCACCGCCTCGTCGTGGGTATTTCCGACGGGTCCCACGGCGAGAACCTCGTTGTTCATGCCGAACGCGTCCATGAGCTCACAGGCCGCGTCCCGGTAGCGAGGGGAAGGCTCTGCAAGCTCGGACAGGACGAGGCGTGGCGCCCATCCTTCGCCGAGAAGCTCGAGCCCGCGCAGCAGCCGGCTCATCGCGACCGTCGAAAGCTCCCCATCCGACTGAAGACCCGAGGCCAGCACGAACACCGCGTCGGCCTTCGCCGGCGGCTCACGCCGGACGAGCTCCGCTGCCATCCAGTAGGTGAGGGGCGTCAGAGACACGAGGAGCCACAGCAGAGCGCAGGAGAAGGTCAGGACCGCGACCAGCCGGCGCATTCCGGCGAGCGCCATCAGCGAGCCGAGTCCGGTCGTGAGGAGGACCACCGCGGTGGGATCTCCGTGGAACGAGACGAGCGTGGCAAAGTCGAGCTCCGCGGCGATGAGGCCGCTGGTAAAGCCGAGGGCCGTACCCAGAAGAAAGTCTTCGATCTTCGACCGAGAGCTCGAGCTCGTCGAGGAGCTAGGCATCGGCTGAGTCTAACTCATCGGCAACCAGGGAAAGAATGCGATGCACACCGCGGGAGAAGATCTCGATGGGCGTGAGGAGACTCGAGACGACGATGCCTTCGATGTCGAAGCCGAAGAAGCTCCCCGGATGGACATAGACCGACTCTTTCTCCAGCAACCGGAGCGCCCACTCTTCCGAGCTTCGGATCGCTGGCAGCCGAATCGCGGCGTACCATCCTCCCTCGGGCGGGACCAGCGTCACCGCGGGCGCATCGCCGATCCATTCGACGAGAGAGCCGAGGTTGTGTCGGGCTCGCTCCGAGATGAGGCCGCGTACGGAGGCGCCGATCTCGAGCAGCCGGCGAGCGGCGACCTGCACCGGAGCGCCCACCGACAGATAGGTGTCGCCGATATGCTCGAGCCGCAAGGATGCCCCCGCGACCCGGTCGCGATCTCCGGACGCGACGATCCAGGAGAGCTTCATCTGCGGGAGCCCGGCGAGCTTCGACAGTCCGCTCAAAACGAAAACGAGACCGCGCTCCTCGTCCCGCGAGGCTCCGAGGCGTAACCGCGTCTTCCAGCGGAAAATCGAGAAAGACCTCGTCGACGATGAGGGGGATGCCCGCGTCGCCGGCGAGCGCGAGGAGTCTCTCGCGATCTCCCGTGAAAGGTAGGAGCCCGTCGGGTTGTTCGGATGTACGACGACGATGGCGCGACTTCGCTCGCCGAGCGACGTTTCGAGCCCCTGGAAATCCAGGTGCCACGATCCGTCGTAGCGCAGAGGGTAGCTCGTGGGCTTCACGGCATCGAGCGAGGCGAGAAAGTCGAAGAGCGGGTAGCTCGGGCGGGGAACGAGGATCTCGTCGCCCGGATCGGCGAGAAGCTTGAAGAGGAAGCTGTAGGCTTCGCTGGTGCTCGCGGTGAGAACGACATCCTCGCGGAGATCCGAGCGCCGCGATCCCGGTAGTACGCCACGACCGCCTCTCGCGCCGAGCGTTTTCCGCTGGGGTCGGGCTCATAGACGAGCGATTCGTCGGAAGCGAGGGACTTCAGGATTTCATCCGCAGGATAGTGCAGTCCCGCCCGCGTGGGGTTCGAGCAGGTCAGGTCGCAGACGCTCTCTCCTCGCGCTCGCATTCGGGCGAGGAGGCGTGCGAGATCGTTCTCTTCGAGCTCCCAGTGAATCCTACCCGAGAACATCGCGATCACCAACCAGGAAGGACGAGCCGGCGAGACGATGACGAAGTCTTGACGTCGTTTCGACGCGAACAGCATAATGCGTCGAGGCTGAGACGCCAATGGCACAAGGAACGGTCAAGTGGTTCGACGACGGGGAGGGATTCGGCTTCATCCAGCGCGACGACGGCCCTGACGTCTACGTCGATGGCGCCGCCATCTTGGGCGCCGGTCTCGATCGTCTCCTCGAGGGGCAGGAGGTGGAATTCGACGTCACCTCCGGTCCGCGGGGTCCGCGGGCGAAGAACGTCCGGCCTCTCTACATCCGGCCATCGCCGCGACAAGTGCCTTGATGAGAGGTGTTTGCTGGAATTGCCCCACGTTTCGTTAGGTCGCACTGGTGTTTCGGTTTACAATACATATACAATACATAAATGAAAGCATCTGTTTCGCAGCGTGTCCTTCACGACAAGTATGGCTTGGGAGTCATCCAGGAAGCCGACTCAGAATATACCGTCATCGAGTTCGACGAGCACGGGCGCAAGAAGTTCGTGACCCGGCTCGTGTCGCTCCAGGCGAGCGAGGAGCCACCGCCGCGAAAACGCCGCACGCGAAAGGTCAAAGCCTAGAAGTCGAGGACGTCGGGACGAGCTTCACCTCGGACGAGCTTCACCTCCCCCGCGCTCCGAAATGATGTAGGACCCGCTTCTTTCGTCTTTGGCGATGTTGAACAGCCCCGACTGGGCTCCGTCCTCGATGAGCTCGCTGAAGTTCGAATACCCGTAGGTCGCCTCGCTGAACGAGGGCTGCTTTCGCTTGATGGTTTGCTTGACCATCGAGCTCCAGATGACTTCCTTGTCCTCGCGGCGGAGCGCCTCGATGGCGTCGAGGACCATCTCGAACGCCTTGTGCTTCTTCTTCGGCAGGTTCGCGAGACGGCGGGTCGATCTTTCCGAAACGGGTTTCTTGACCAGGTCGTCGTAGAAGATGAACTCGTCGCAGTTGGAGGCGAGAAGCTCCGACGTCGACTGGCGGAGGCCGACGCCGATGACCGTCTTGTTGTTCTCCTTGAGCTTCAACACCAACGGGGCGAAGTCGCTGTCACCGGATACGAGCACGAAGTAGTTGACGTGCTCCTTCGAATAGCAAAGGTCCATCGCGTCCACCACCATCTTGATATCGGCGCTGTTCTTTCCGCTGTAGCGCCGCTGGGGGATGTCGATGAGCTCGATGCCGGCCTCGTGCAGCGACTGTTTGTACTTCTTGTAGACCGTCCAATCGGCATACGCCTTCTTGACGACGATCTTTCCCTTCTCTACCAGCCGCTCCAGAACGCGATGGATCTCGAAGTCCTCGACCTTGGCCTCGCCCGCGCCGATGACGACGTTCTCGAGGTCGATGAAAAGCGCTAACTTGGGCTCTTCAGGCATGTCGTCACTCTATCACGCGGACTCCCGCGGACAGCAGTCCAGGGGACACGCGTCGGGGCGCGCGGGAAGAGCTCCGACGCTCTTCCTCTCCTCGCCACCGTCCAGACGTTCCTCGAGGAGATCGACGAGCATCGTGACGAAACGGGGACGCCTTCCCGCCGTCTTCGCGCGCACGAGGTTCAGCCCCAGCCCTACCGCGAGCGCCCGGGCCTCCACGTCCAGGTCGTAGACCACCTCCATGTGGTCGGAGACGAAACCGATGGGAGAGACCACGAGATCGTTCGTGCCGAGGGACGCGACGTCCCGTATGGCTTCCAGGATATCCGGCCCGAGCCAGGGCTGGGAGGGCGGACCGCTGCGGCTCTGATAAACGAGCCTCGTCGGGTTCGGAAGACCTTCGGCGACGAGGCGGGCGACGTCGGAAAGCTGCACGGCGTAATCGCAGCCCCTCGCCATGGTAAGGGGAATGCTATGAGCGGTGAAGAGAATGGGAGCGGCGTTCCGCCGATGCCCCGGGAGCTCTCCGAGCGCGGCCTCCAGGCACTCTCGATTCGCCGCCACGAAACCGGGGTGATTGAAGAAGGGGCGGAGCTTGTCGACCGCGGGTGCGCCGGGGCCGGTTTCGGCACGCGCGCGCGCGACGTCGTCGAGGTACTGCCGGCAGCTGGAGTAAGAGCTGTATCCTGAGGTGACGAAGGCGAGCGCCCTTCGGACGCCATCCGAGGCCATCCGCTTCGTCGTTTCTCCGAGAAGCGGATGCCAGTTGCGGTTCCCCCAGTAGATGGGGAGATCTCGGCCCCGGAGGCGAAGCTCCTTTTCGACCCCTTCGATGAGGGCGCGATTCTCGGCATTGATGGGGCTCACCCCGTCGAACAGGAAATAGTGCTCGGCGACGGCTCGGAGTCGCTCGTCGGGCACGTTGCGACCTCGCACGACGTTGTGCAAAAAGGGCATGACTTCGTCCCTTCCTTCGGGTCCACCGAAGGAGACGAGCAGAATAGCGTCGTAGGGGACGGGATCCGACATGCCCTAGATTAGCACTCGACGGCTGCGTTCAGCCGAGGAGGAGAAACACTCCGGTAACCATGACCGCGACGGCGATCCATTCCGAAGCACGGACCCTCTCGCTGAAGACGAGTCGGCCGAGGATCACGGCCATGAACGAGCCCACCGCTCTTTTGAACGCCTCGACGAGAGAGACCTGGACGCCCCGGATGGCGAGCAGCTGAAACGTGAGGGCGAAGCTGATGCATACCGCCGCGGCGACGAGGAGCTTCTTCTGGCGGCGGGCCCCTTGCAACACGCCTAGGCGTCCCTGCCAGGAAAGAACGCCCAGCGCGCCGGTTCCGACGCCGAAGGTCATCACCGTGGCGTGAAAGTAGACGCTGGCATGTCCGATCGCTCGCTTGTCCAGCGGTCCGGATACCGCCCACATCAGAGCGACGAGAATCATGAACAGGGCGCCTCTTTCGTGCAGGACACCGTTCACAACACCGCGAAGCGACCCTCTGGCGTTGAGGGCCATCGCGCCGACCACGACGATTAGGATTCCCGCGGCCTGCGATCGGCTCGGGAGCTCCCCCAGCAGAGGAATGGCGGTGAGCGCGGTGAACGCCGGGGTGAGCGTCAGGAGAGGAACGGTCCGGCTCAGCGGAGAGATCTTGACCGAATGGATGAATCCGAGACTTCCGAGAAAGTTCAGTACCAGAGCACCCAGCCCGGGAAGGAGATATCCAGGTGAGAGCGGGCCGATGCCGTTGAAGTACAGCAGCGTACCGAGAAGCGGCATCGCCCCCAAGGACATGAAGAACACGAGAGCCAGGGCGTCGATCCGTCCGGCGAGAAGCTTCCGAACGAGATCGAGCCCGGCGAAAGAGAGCGCCGAGAGCACCATGTAGCCGAAGTAGCTTGCGATCAACGTACGGGAATGTCGGGAACGTCGAAGTTCTCGAGGTCGAGTCGGATCCGCTCGAGGAACTGGAATCCGGTGGCGCCATCGATGACCCGATGGTCGAACGTGAGCGCGAGGACCATGATCGGCCGAATCGCGATGGCATCGTCCACGACGACCGGTTTCTTCGTCACGGCACCGAGTCCCAGAATCGCCACCTGCGGCTGTGCGATCATGGGAGTGCCGGTGAGCCCGCCGAACATTCCGGGATTGGTGATGGTGAACGTCGCTCCCCGGACGTCCGCGGGCTCGAGACCCCGATCGCGGGCTTTCTCGGCGAGACCGTGGATGGCGCGCGCGAGGCCGACGAAGCTCATCCCGTCGGCATCCCGCACCACCGGTACGATCAGTCCTTGCTCGAGCGCCACGGCGATTCCCAGGTGAACGTGCCGCTTGAGCGCGATCTGATCGCCGACCACCGACGCGTTGAAGATGGGGAATTGTTTGAGAGCGCGCACCGTGGACTGGGCGACGAATGGAAGGAAGCTGAGGGGAACGCCTTCTCTTTCCTCGAAGTCGGCCCGCATCTCGTCCCGGTAACGGACGATTCGATGCATGTTGCACTCGGTGAACGACGTCACCTGGGCCGAGAGCTGCTGGCTCCAGAGCATGTGCTCGGCGATCTGCTTCCTCATGTTGCTCATCGGAACGAGACGATCCTCGGGCTCGGGCTGGTAGAGATACTGTGGTGGCACCTCGCGCGACGCCAGGGTCGCGGGAGCGCTCCCGCGAGTCGTGATCGACGAGACGGGCGCGGGAGGCGGGGCAGTCGGGCTTGCGGGTGGGCTCTCGCGGGTCTCGCGGGTCTCGCGAGTCTCGATGTACCGCTCCACGTCTCTCTTGGTGATCCGGCCGCCGGCGCCGCTTCCGGCAATGGAGAGGAGCTCTTCTATCGGAAGGCGGTGCTCCGCGGCGAAAGACACGACGGCGGGAGAAAGGTGATGGCGCCTCGCTTTGTCTTCGCCCGGGGGCGCCGGCGGCGGCGGAACGGGAGCGGAGGGTGGCGACGTCTCCGTCCGTCGGTGAAACGTCATGGGCTCATGAGAGGAGCGGAAGTGCCCACCTCCCGAGCTCTCCGCGGTCGTCGGCTCGGACGCGGGTTTCGAGGCGGTCGCCTGCGCCGCGCCCGTCTCCGTCTCTTCCGTCTCCGTCTCCGTGGCGCCCGCGATCTCGGCGACCGTCGTTCCGACGGCGACGGTCTCGCCTTCGCGCACGAGAATCCTTTGCACGATGCCCGTGACGGGCGAAGGGACCTCGGTATCCACTTTGTCGGTGGAGATCTCGAACAGAGGCTCGTCCCGTTCGACCTTGTCGCCGGGCTTCTTGTGCCACTTGATGACCGTGCCTTCGGAGAGGCTCTCGCCCATTTGCGGCATCACCACCGGAGTCGCCATCGAGTCAGTACTCCAGCAGCGAGCGTGCGGCCCGCTCGACTTTCTCCGAGGAGGGAAGCACGGCGTCCTCCAGCGTGGGGCTGAAGGGGATGGGTACGTCGAGCGAGCCGATGCGTTTCACCGGCGCGTCGAGATACTCCCACGCTTCCTCGGCGATGATCGCCGCGACTTCTCCTCCGAGCCCGGACGTCAAATGCGCCTCGTGAAGGACGAGCACCCGGCCCGTCTTCCGGACGCTTCCTAGAAAACAGTCCTTGTCGAGCGGAGTGAGGGTCCGGAGGTCGATCACCTCGAGCGAGGCCCCCTCCTTCGACAGGCGCTCCGCGAGCTCGAGGGCGGAATGGACCATCGCCCCATACGTCACCACGGTGAGATCCCGACCCTCGCGCTTGACGTCGGCCTTCCCCAGTGGAATCTCGAAGTCCTCGTCGGGAACATCTTCGCGGATACGACGATAGAGATGTTTGTGCTCGAAGTAAACGACGGGGTTGTTGTCACGAATCGCCGCCTTCAGGAGACCCTTGGCCTCGTACGGGGTCGATGGCTGGACCACTTTCAGACCCGGGACGTGAGTGAACCAGGCTTCGGGATTCTGGGAGTGATAGGGGCCCCCGCGGAAACCTCCTCCCGAAGGTCCGCGAAAGACGACGGGGACGGGGATGCCCCAGCGGTAATAGCATTTGGCCGCGAAGTTGACGATTCTGATCGAACGCGCACGAAAAGAAGTCGGCGAACTGGAACTCGACAACGGGCCTCAACCCCATGATCGCCGCTCCGCATGCCGCGCCGGTGAATCCCGACTCCGAGATGGGGGTGTCGATCACGCGCTGCTCGCCGAACTCCTCGAGGAATCCGCGCGTGATCTTGAACGCGCCCCCGAAAACCCCGATGTCCTCGCCCATGAGGAAGACGGAGGGATCCCGCCGCATCTCCTCACGCAGCGCCTGGCTGATCGCTTCGAGATAGGTGACGAGGGCCATCGAGCTCCGAGCCGTCGAAAAACGTAACGAAAGACGCCGAGTATACCATCTTGCGCGGGAGGCGGGTCGATGCGTCCGAAAGCGGACCTACCCCCGCCGGCTCGTCCGGAGCTGCTTGGTGGAAGGGCTCCAGGAGATACGGAGGCCTTCTTCGGCAATGGCGTAGTTCCGAAGCCCCTTACCGTGGCGCGTCTTGGCGCGCCGGATCTCCCAGTCGGTGGCGATCGGACCGTGATGGGCCGCGAGAACGAGGGTGTCGGGGTTCCGCCGCGCGAGCTCCGCCGCATGCTCCTGCGAGCCGTGGCCGTAGGCGTGCTGGCTCCGGTCGGCGAAATGGGCATCGACGATCGCGAGATTGGCGCCGCGGAGCATCCGGCGCTCGTCATCCGCGGTCTCGTCGGTGGGCTCGTGATCGCAGAGGTACGAAAGCACGATTCCTTGCGGCGAGCGGACGCGATATCCGAGGGTATCGACCCGGTTCTTGTGCCGCCCCGCCCCGCTGTAGTGGTTCAGAGCAAAGGTCTGGACCGTCCATCCGTCGACGCGGCGCCGCTCGCCGACCCCGAGCATCGAGAACGAGAGGCGTCGGAGCGTCCGCTCCGCCAGGACCTCGAGCGGAACATAGGCGGGATGGCCGTAGCCACGACGAACGGCGCGGATGGCTTCCTCGGCGCCCAACACTTCGAGCTTCAGCCCGTTCTTGCTGGTCCAGAACCATCGCGCGTCCTTCAATCCTTCCCAATGGTCCATATGGGAGTGACTGAGGAGGAGGTGAATCCGGTCGACGTCGGCAAAATGTCCGTTGCGGGACAGGTGGTGGCTCAAGACTCCCAGACCTCGGCCGCCGTCGAGCACGAAGAGGTCCCGGCCGGCCCGAATGGAGTAGCAGGAGGTGTAGTTCGCGATCGAGGAAAGCGGTGGGCTCAGGCTCCTCGAGCCTCGGGCTCCCCACACCTCGAACTCGACGACGGGAGCTCCCGCCGCGCGTCTCGGGCGCCGGCCTACCCCATCTCGAATCGTCATCGTTTGTCCCCGGTGGCAATCGTCGTCATCCTCCGCAAGCGCTGACAGAGCACCTGCACGATGCCGCTCACCACGCCAATGTTGTCCGTCATCAGCTCGAACAATGTATCCCGATCGAGTCGAAAGAAGCGAGTTTCCTCGAAGGCCTCGACCGATGCCGAGCGCGGCTCGGGAACGTCGGTGTCGATGGCGTGGTGGCCGAGTCCGCTGAGAGCGGAGAGAGCATCTAGACGAATCTGTTCCCGGCCGTTCTCGTACGCCTGCCAGAGCGCTTCCCGGTGGCTGAAGCCGCCGAGCCGGCGCACGAGCCGAACGATCCGGGTACGAAGCGGCTGCGATTTCGAAGGATCGACGAGGGCGCGTGCCGGGGGCTCGGCCGAAGGGTGAGACAGCAGCTCCTCGAAATGCCCCGGAAGCGACGGGTGATCGATCCTCTGCAGGAGATCGAGAGCGAAGATGACCTCGTCGGCCCGTTCGCTCGCGAGCTTGGCGCGGACGAGGGCGATGCTCCTCTCGTCCTCGAGGGAGAACGACGTTCGGTCGAGCGTGCGTTTCTCCAGGGCCCGCACCAGCGCCCTGCCGTACTCGCGGAAGGCAAAAAACGCAGCCACGGACCATCCGGCGAAGTTCACCAGCATCATGTAGTTGAATGGATTGGGCGAGGCTACCGCCGGATGGCTGAAGGCGAGCATCAACGCGGCGGCGAACGCGATCGCCAACGGAGTTACGATCACCTCCACGCAGATCTGTGCCCCCAGCCGCTCTCTCCGAGGAAGCGGTTGATAGAGCACCTTGAACGAAGGGTTGTCGACGGGGTGCTTCAGAGTCTTGTAGAGCGCTTGATTCCCGATCACGAGCCAGAAGACGGCGGCCGGCAGCGGGACGCCGGCGGCGGACACGATGGCGAGCGTGCAGAGGAAGTGGGCGGTGGGAAGCACGAGCAGCCCCACCAGAATGCCGAAGCGGTTCAAGAGCCGCCCGGAAAAGAGGATCCGGATGCCGAGGTTGACGATCTGGGTCACGCCGGAAAACACCCCGAAGAAGCTGGCCAGGCTCTCCACCTCGCGCCAGCGGGTCTGCATCTGGGAGAGGAAGGCGAAGTCGACGAAGTACTTCCCGAGCACCGCGAAGAAAGCGAGGATGAAGATGCTCCTGAGGTAGGGATTCTGGAACAACGAGCGGAGGGTTCTGCCGGCCGCTACCTTGTCCGGGTTTTCTTCGTCGGCGCCGCGACTCATTTCTTCCTGGCAGCTCCGAACAATCATCGTGAGAAACAGGAGACAGGCCACCAACCCCGCGGCGGAGAGCCAGATCAGGTTCTCGACCCCGAGTGAACTCACGAGAAACGGCACCGAGAACGCCCCGACGATGCGCGCCGTGACTTCGCCCGAGCCCACGAAGCCAAAGAGCCGCTTCGATTGCTGTACGTCGTAGAGTCTCGCCGCCACCGCCCAGAACTCCAGATCGGTGAGGATGGAGAGGAGGCGGTAGGCGATCATCAACGAGAATATGAGCCAACCCGCCTGACCGAACCCGAGGCCGAGGCGGAGGAGGCAGGTCATCGCCAGCAGGAGGCTCAGGGTGCCCACCATCAGGGGAGCGAAGGAGACATACTCCTTCACCCGGGTGTAGCCGAACCCGGTGAGAATGCTCACGATGGCCGCGGCAAGGTAGACGAAAGGCAGGAGCGTCGCGTCGTAGTGCGCGAGGAAGAGGGCGCTCGCCGCCGTCTCGAAGAAGACGGTCGAAGTCCCGGTAAAGAAGGAATGGACCAGCATCAGCGAGGTGGGACGACCCTCGCCGGAGCGGATGTCGAGCCAGGCCTGGATGCGATTCTCGAGTTGTCACCGATGCGCCTGAAATGGAGGAGAAACGTTCGGCGGCACGACTCGGCAGAGACTCCTGGACCGACCGCTTGCTGGATGAGGTCCCTCATCTCCCGAATCAAGGCGTCCTGGGTCTGCCCTGTTTTCAGCAGTACCGCGGTGGTCTAGCCTGAAAGCCGGCTGCGCTCCTCGACGGAGATGTCCTTCGCGGTGAGCACGCTCGCAGCGGTGATGACCGCCAGGCCTTCCTTGGAGAGTGAGCGTTTCACCAGATCCCGCACCGATGGATCATCGTCGATGACCAGGACGGAGCTGCCTTCGACCGCGATCGCGGCCACCTCTTCTTCCACCTGCAGCGTCACTTTCCTGGGGTCGACGACCTGGGCGGGCATGAGGATGGTGAACGTGCTTCCTTTTCCCGGCTCGCTGGTCACGGTGATGTCGCCACCCATCATGTGACAGAACTTGCGGCTGATGGCGAGACCGAGACCGGTCCCTCCGTATTTGCGGGTCGTTGAGGCGTCGGCCTGGGAGAACGCCTGGAAGAGCTCGCCCACTTGCGCCACGGTCATCCCGATGCCTCCGTCTCGAACGGAGAACGTCAGCCATTCCTTGTCGGGACGGGATTCGCGGACGACCGAGAACGTGATCTTGCCCTTCTTGGTGAACTTGCTGGCGTTGGAGAGGAGGTTCAGGAGCGCCTGGCGAAGCTTGGTTATATCGGTGCTCGCGGAGCCCACCTCCGGAGGCCACACGATCTCCAGGTCGTTCCCGTTCTTCTCCACCATGGGAAGCACGGTGGCGGCAAGAGAGCCCTCGGCCCACTTCGCGAGAAAACGCTGCAAGCTGTCCTTGGACGGACCGCTCTCGCGAGATTCCGGGTCTTCTTTCGACATGGGAGGCTTTCAAAAAGCGTAGCATCCGAGAGCCAACCTGTCGAGGAGAGAAGAACAAACGCAAAGGCGCAAAGAAACAGAGGCGCAAGAGAACCGGAAAACCACGAACCCCTTGGCGCCTTTGCGTTTCGATTTTATCTTCTATGCCGACTTGGGCAGGCCCTTGCGCGCGACGTTCTCGAAAATGTCGCAGAAGTAGTCGAGCTCGTCGAGCGTCGTGTAGAGGTTCGGGGTGATGCGGAGTCCCTGGTACTCCTCGTGCTCGATGGCGGTGACGATGATGTGATGCTTGTCCCAGAAGTAGTCGACGAGCTTCTGGGGCGGGATCCCGACGATCTCGACGTTGCCGATGGCACAGCTCATCTTGGGATCGAGAGACGTATGGAGTCGCACGTTCGGGACCTCCACCAATCTCTTCGCCCAGTGGTCCTTGAGATACCTGAGGCGAGCTTCCTTTCGCTTCGGGCCGACGGAATGATGAAACGCGATCGCCTCTCCCGTCGCCAGGTAGGGCGCCATCGACTGCGTGCCCGTCTCCTCGTACTTGCGGATGTCGTCGTCCATGCGGTCGGGCGCCGCCATGAGCGGCCACAGGCCCTTGATCTTCTCGCGGCGCACGTAGAGCATGCCCGTTCCCTTGGGAGCGTACAGCCACTTGTGGAGGCTCGTTCCGAAGTAGTCGCAGCCGAGGTCGTCGCGCTCGAAGACGAACTGGGCGAAAGAGTGCGCCCCATCCACCATGACCTCGATGCCGTGCTCTTTCGCGATCGCGCAGACTTGCTTCACCGGCATGATCTGGCCGGTGAGGTTGATCTGGTGCGACATCAGGATCATCTTCGTTTTCGGAGTGATCGCCCGCCGGAAGCCCTCGACGAGCTCCTCCGACGTCTTCGCGGGCGTGGGAATCGAGATGTACTTGATCTCGATGCCCTCGCGGCGCCGCCTCTGGTCGAGCGTCGTGCGCATGCGTCCGTAGTCCTGATTGGTGGTGACGACCTCGTCGCCCGACTTCAGGTCCAGACCCATCAGGAGGATCTCCAACGCCTCGGAAGTATTGCGCACGAGCGCGATCTCTTCGGGATCGCAGCCGAAGAGACGCGCGAGCCCCTGGCGCACCGTCTCCCGCCGTGGCGGGAGGACGGTCCGGAGAACGTAGGACGGCGCTTCCTCCTGCTGCCAGATGTACTCGACGAGCGCCTCGGTGACGATCCGGGGCGAGGGACAGGTGTAGCCGTTGTTGAGATCGATGAGGCTACGCGAGATGCTGAAGGCCTGCTGCACCTCGCTCCAGTAGGACTCGTCCGAAGCGACGTCCTCCGGTGCCACGGAGGCAACACGCCGGGTCGCGGCCTCGACCTTGCTTATGGTCATTGGGTCGAAAACCGTCGATATCGACGCGGCGCCCACGCCGGCGCCCAGGGCCTTCAGAAAGCTCCGTCTCTCCATGATGTCTCCTTTTGAGAGGAATTAGAGCCAAAACTCGGTACGAACGAAACGGACGATATCACGGGTCCAGATGTTGGCGAGGAATGTCATCCCGCAGTAGATCTTCGCGATCCCGGTCATCCCCGGTTTCAGGACGTTGTCAGTGTTCTCCACGAACGCGCGGACGAGGATCGTCGATGACTTGCCGTTCGGAGTCGAGGTCGCGACGGGGGCAACCTCGTCCACCCGGGCGAGAAAGCTTCTATCGGGGTAGCCTCGTACCTTGAACTTGACGGTCTTGCCCACCGTCACCACATCCATGTTCTTCTCCGGCACCGGCATCTCGAGCACCAC
Source organism: uncultured Acidobacteriota bacterium (assembly GCA_963815675.1). Classification (GTDB taxonomy): domain Bacteria; phylum Acidobacteriota; class Vicinamibacteria; order Marinacidobacterales; family SMYC01; genus CAWFHP01. The sequence goes on from CAWFHP010000004.1 coordinate 1,096,898, forward strand.
TCGATCGTCATTGACGATCTCGCAGACCTCGGCCCCTTCCTCGAGATAGTCTCCAACCTTTTCCTGGAATCGATAGGTCGTTAGCGTTCCCGAGATACCCGCGTAGATCTTGGCACGGAGCAGGAGATCGTCGAGCTGCGCGAGCTCGGCCTCGAGCTCCTTGATATGCGCCTCTTGGACTTCCGGGTTCGTGCCCATGCCGCTCTCGGTCGTCTCGCGCCGGCTCTGATCACGCTGCTTGATGGCGATCGCCAGCTCGGCTTCTGCTTTCCTGCGCTTCGCGGTCGCTTCTTCGAGCAGGTTCTCCGCGCGGTCGTACTGCTCTTTGGAGATCAAGCCGCTCGTCCATAGCTCCTGCGCGCGCGAGAGATCCTGTTTGGCCATCTCCTCCTGGACCTTTGCTGCTTTCAGCTCCTGTTGTTTGACCCGGATCTCGTCGGGACCGGACGAATCCTTCTTTTTGAGAATCACGAGCCGTTCCCGTTCGCCTTCCAGCTCACGCTCCTTTTTCTGGCGCTCGAGCTCCAGCTCGGTGGTGTCGTACTCGAGGATCAAATCACCCTTCTCGACGCGATCGCCCTCGCTCACGTGGATCTGTTTGACCCTTCCCTTGGAGCGAGCCCGCACCGTCTCGCGCGTCTGAGGCAGAACCTTGAGCTCGGACGAGATACGGAGCTCCCAGGGGAAAAAGGCGACGACGAGGGCTACGACCGCCCACAGGAGCACGAACCGCGCTCGCTTCTTGTTGTCGCCGAGCTTTTCCCACTTTTCCTTTCCCACTTCCTTCGCGGTCGTGGCCGCGGTCAGAGCGGGCTTGTGGAGGAGCCCGACGAGGGCCAAGGCGTAGAGCCCGAGAGCGTCGGCCCCGAAGCTGTGAAAGACGTAACCACCCGAGTAGGCGACGAGCGTTCCCACGAGGGCAAGGGTGTAGAGCGCCGCGGCGGCACCGAAGGCGGTGAGGAACCGATCGCCTCGAAGGCCGAAAATGTGCCGCTCGAGAAGCTCGGGCGTCACCGGCTCGCAGTCGAGATTTCCCACCCGGCGAGCGAGCCGCCCGAGACTCCGGAGCGCCTGTCGCCGCAGGTTCTTGATGCCGAGATATTCGGAGAGCATGAAGTAGCCGTCCATCTTGATGAGCGGATTGAAATTGAAGAGGCTTCTTATGAACGACACCGCGGCCACGACGAACAGTGCCCGCGAGACGGTGGTACCGGGCGCCACCAATCGCCATCCCAGTACCGACAGGGCCCAGAGGAAGAGCTCGAAGAAGCCGCCCGCGAAAAAGACCCACAGTCGCTGCCGCTTCTCCCGGAACAAGTAGGTGTCGCTCACGTTGCAGTAGAAGCAGGGTAGGAAATAAAGGAGAAGAAAGCCCATGTCCGTCACCCGGCCTCCGAAGTGCCGGCAGGTGAGGCCGTGGGCGACCTCGTGGAGAAGGGTGATGAAGGAAACGGTTGCGAGCACGAAGGCGAGCCCCTCGAGGTTCACCACTCCCGCGAGCCCGAATACGAGCTCTTCGCGATGGGAGACGACCACGGCGCCCGCGGCGAGGAGCGAGAGGCCGACGAGGGAGACGAACGCGGAGGAAAAGCAGAACCGCACCTTCGGGTAGAGCCAGTCGAGAAACCGTTCGGGGTTGGCGAGCGGGAGCTTGAAGCGAAAGACGCTGCTCCGAAGAGAGCTCCCCGAATCGGGCGACGGCGTCGGCCTCCGTCTCGCCGTCTCCCACGAGAAGGCCGAGCTCCCGGAACTTCTCGGCGAAACGGGAGAGTACGTCCTCCGAGACGAGGACGTTTTTCTCCTCCGAGGCTCGGCGGCGGATGGTCTCGAGGCTCGTCGTGCCGTCGAACTGGGTTACGAGAAAATGCTCGAGAGGCTTTACCCGGAAGAACCGGTTGGTCCGGGGATCCTTGATCACGTAATAGGAAGCGCTCTCCTCCTCGATGGGAAGGATGACGAGATCGGAGCGAAGAGCGAGCTCGGACGGAGTCTGACCCGTCGCCCGGAAGGTGAAATTACACTTCGGGCAGTGCACGAATCCGCGCGTCGCGAGATGCCCGGATTCGACGGGCCGGCGACAACGCTTGCAGCGGTACTGGCCTGACACCTTCTCCCTCGTCCGTTGGGGTCGACGCTGGAAACGGCTTTCGTTACGAGGCGGACATTCTAACTCAAAAGGTGAAGCGAACGGAAAGCTGGAATTGTCGCGGTGAATCGGCCTGGACCACCTGGAGAAACTCCGGAAGCGGGACCGGCCCGGGGCCGTAGGTCGGCAGGATCTGGAGCGGATCGAGGTGGTTCGTCAGGTTGAAGATGTCGAGCCCCGCCTCGAGTCGTCTCGTCTCACCGAGGTCCCAGATCCTGCTGACGGAAACGTCGACCGACGCCGACGACGGCGCCCGAAAGCTGTTGCGCTCGAGGATGGTGCCACCGACGGCGGCCCTCTCCCGCAATTTCAAATCGCCATCGAGATCAACGCCCACCTGTGGGTCGATCGGGCGACCCGAGCGCGCCCGGACGATTCCGCTGAGTCTGAGCCCGAACGGAGCGTCCCAGACACCGTTGAGAACAAACGACCTGGGGATGTCCGTCGCGCTCCTGCCCCATTCGCGCTCCGGTTGCGACGGGTCGAGGGGAAGCGATTCGGTGACGCGAAAGTCGTCGCCGTCGTTGCGGGTGCGGGACCACTGATAAATCGCCTGAAGCGTGAATGTCGACGAGTAGCGTTTGGTGGCGTGAACGCGAAGGTCCCAGTATCGGCTCGAGCCTCTCGAAGCGAGGAGGTACAAATCGCGGTAGCCGGAGAATGGGTAACCATCCGGGAGCTCGGCCACCGTTCCTGGTGGGATGGAAGCGCCGGGAACGCCGAAAGGGCGGGTCGCGTCCGCGGACGCGGGCGCGCGAGTGCCGGAGGAGGCGTAGTCGAAGAACGCGGGTGCGTTCAAATCGGTAGGAAGCAAGAGGTCCGAACCTCTTATGTAGCTCAGGTCGACCGCGATCGAGAGCGACTCGAACCACTCTCGCTCGAAGCCCACGCTCGCGTGCTGGGCGTATGGCGATCGGCGGCTGGACGGGGAATAGGTGGGTGCCTCCAGGTAGACGTTCGAGGCTTGCCCGGAGATAGGCGCGAGCGTCGTCGATCCCGTAGAGAAGGAGGGATCGAGCGAAACGGCGACGACGGAGAGCCGAGAAGCTCCGTAGAGCTGCTCGAGAGTATCCACGAGCGAAAAGACGGAGCTGTAGTAGACCCCGTAGCCGCCGCGGATCGAAGTGCGGCCGTCATGGGTCGCATCCCAGTGAAACCCGAGTCGCGGCGCGAAGTTGTTTCCGTCTGGAACCGAGCTCTCTTTTTCCCAGCGGAGACCGACGTTGAAGGTCCAGAAGGGCGACCATTGCCAATCGTCCTGGAAGAAAGCCTGAACGTGGCTCTCGCCGCGGGAAAGCGCGCCCGCCCCCGGGTTCCGGTCGACGCTCTGCCAGTAGAGGCTCGGGCCGGCCCCGCCATCGAGCCCGGGCGGCTCGAGGAAGACGCCGTCGGTATAGCGCTGGAGGTCGCTCGTCGAGCCGATGTGGACATAACTGAATCCGGTGGTGAAATCGTGGCTCCCGGACGAGAACGAGAGTGTCTCCGAGATCTCGGCGTGATCTTCGTCCGCCCGCTCGAGCCGGGTGGAATTGCCGATATAGCCCTGGAGAGGATCGCGAACGACGGGCCCGAGCGGTGGAGGGCCCGCTTCGCCGCGAAACGTCTCGCGAGCGAATCCCACCCGTAGCTCCGAGAGGGTGGGACCCAACTCGGAGACGAGCGTCCCGGTTATCGCGGCATCGTCGTTCCGGATATCCATGGCGTTCGCGGCGATGTCGAAGCCGCCCACGCCCTCGCGGCTCGTTTGGTTCGCGAAGACTCCTTTGACGCTCAACTGATGCCTCGGGTTGAAGATGTGGGAAACCTTCAGAATCGCGCGCGTGCGGTCACTGGGAAGCGAGACGACGCCGCGGTAGCGCCCGCCGTCGAAAGGGGCCGTCACCACGTCGTCCTGGTTCTGGTTCCGGTAGTCGAAGCCCGCGAAAAAGAGTGTCTTCTCCCGGCGGAAAGGCCCCGAGAACGTGAAGCTCAGCTCCTGACGGCCGAGGGCGGTGTTCTCGCCGGTGAGAGGATCGGAAGCGTCCCATCCGCCGGGGCGGACGAGCGCGAGGAGGCTACCGTGGAAGTCGTTGCCTCCGGAGCGGGTCGCGGCGGTCACGATGCCGCCGAGACTCTGACCGTACTCCGCGGAGAACTGTCCGCTCACGACTCGAAACTCTTCGACGGCGTCGATGCTCACGTCGGTGAGCACGACGCCGTGCTCGTCGCGGGTGTTCTGGAATCCGTCGAGCTGATAAGCGGTGTAGTGCGCGTTGGCACCGTTCAAGCTCAGCAGCGGGGCACCGTAGAGCGGCGCTCCCGGTGGGCCTTCGGTGATCTCTCTCGCCGATCCCGAAAGGGTCGCGAGCTCGAGGTACTCGCGGTGCCGGAGCGGAAGCTCTTCGAGCTGCCGCTCGTCGACGGAGAGGCCCACCTGCGATTGACTCACGTTCAGAAGCGGCGCCTCGCCGGTGAAGGTCATGGACTCCTGAACGTCGCGAGTCCTCAGGGTGATGTTGAAGATCGGCTTGGTGTCGGCGAAGTAGCGAAGTCCGGCGTAGCGCGACGTGGCGTAGCCGGCGAGACGGACGGTGAGCGAGTAGGCTCCGGGCGGCAGGGAGGGAAAACTGTAGCGTCCACTGTCGTTGGAGATGGCGGTGCGGGTGAGCCCGGTCTCCGGGTGCACGAGTGTCAGGGTCGTACCCGGAAGTCCATTGCCCGACTCGTCGAGAATCGTGCCGGTGAGCTCGAATGTGGATGCCGTCGCCGCGTGAGAGAAACACAAGAGGAGCAGCGCGCAGGAAAAGACGAGTGGGACTCTCATGCTCGCGCCGACAGTCTATGCCCGCGCCCGAGAGGGAATCAAACTGATAAGATAAAGACGCTGGCCGGGTTTTCGACGGCCGCGAGCGCAGGTATCATTCCATGGGGCGATTCGGGCCATTCCAAATCGAGCAGCGGGTCGCGTGGTCGGACGTCGACTTCGCGCGCATCGTATACTTCCCCCGCTACTTCAGCTACTTCGAGACCGCGGAGCTCGAATGGATCCGAAGCAAGGGCTTCCGCTACGAGTCGCTCCTGGAGGAGCTCGGCATCTGGATGCCGAGAGTGGCGGCGCGGTGCAACTTCCGGGCCCCGGCACGGCTGGCCGAGCTCATCGCGATCGAGATGCGCCTCGACCGGCTCGGGAAAACGAGCTTCACGCTGGGGTTCGACGCCTTCCGTCTTCCGGAAAGGACTCACCTCGCCGACGGATCGATCACCATCGCCACCGTCGGATGGTGAGGGCTTCCGCCCCACTCCCGTGCCCGAGCGTCTCGCCCGACTGCTCGAGGAGCTCGGGCCGCGATCGCCGGAGCCCGCGGGAGTCATGGCCAATCGATGAATGCGGCCACGCTCTCTCCAAGCAAGTTCCGTGAGCGCTTTCCCGTCTTCGAGCGGAAAGTCTTCCTGAACTCCTGCTCGAAGGGCGCGCTCGCGACGAGCGTCGAACGAGCTTACGGTGAATACCTCGAATCATGGAAAGGCTCGGGCTCACCCTGGGACGTGTGGGTCTCGCGGCTCGAAGCGGTACGGAATCGATTCGCTTCTCTATGCGGTGCCTCGGGGGACGAGGTGGCGATCACGTTCTGCGCCTCGACGGCGACCTCGAGCCTCCTGAGCGCACTTTCCTTCGAATCCGTCGAACGGCGAGCGCAGGCGCATTCTCGTCGGAGATTTCGAGTTCCCGAGCCTCGCCCACAACTTCCTCGCCCAGGAGCGGCGCGGCGCGGAGATCGTTCGGGTCCGGGCTTCGGCGAACCGCCTTCCGAGGCAAGCCTACGAGAGTCTCGTCGACGAGCGCACTCTGCTCGTTCCCATCACTCACGTTTCGTTCCGTACTGGATATCGCCAGGACGTCGAGGCGATCGCCGCGACCGCGCGCGCCGCCGGTGCCTACAGCCTCGTGGACGACTACCAGTCGTCGGGCACGCGACCGCTCGACGTGAAGGCGATGGGTTGTGACTTTCTCGTCACCGGCACGCTCAAGTATCTTCTGGGCTCCTCCGGCCTCGCGTTTCTCTACGTCCGCCGCGAGCTTCTCGACGAGGTCGCGAAGCTGGAGCCGCTCGTGACCGGTTGGTTCGGACAGGAGCGCCCTTTTGATTTCGACGTCGAACGGGCGACCTACCACCACACCGCGCGGCGCTTCGAGACAGGAACGCCTCCCGTTCCCAACCTCTATGCCGGACTCGCCGGGCTCGAAGCGCTCGAGGATGTCGGGGCGGAAACGGTCGCGGCCGCGGTCGAGGACCTGGCGTCCAGGCTCATCGCGGGGGCGAGGGAGCGGGGGTTCGAGGTGCTGACGCCCGAGGAGCCCGAGCACCGCGGGCCGCTGGTCGTCCTCGGCTGTCGCGACGCGGCGAGGCTCGTCGAGCTGCTCGCCGGCAAAGACATCGTCGTCTCCGCCCGTGGCAACGGGCTTCGCGTCAGCTTTCACTACTACAATCTTCCTGAAGACGTGGACGCGCTCTTCCGGGTGCTCGACGAGAGCCCGGATCTCGTAGGCCGCGTCGACGAGCGGAGGTGAGCTTTGGCATTCGTTCTGGGAAGCCGTTCCATCGAAAAGATTGGGATCGTGGGGCTCGGGACAGATCGGGCCGGACATCGCGCTCCACATGACCAAGGTGCTCTCGCCCGCGGGGGTGGGGGTCGTGGTCGTCGATATCGCCCCCAGGGCTCTCGACGCGGGCAGGGCGAAGCTCGCGAAGAAGATCGACCGAGGAGTCGATAGCGGAGCCTTCACTCCCGAGGGTGCCCGCGCGATGAAGGAGAACGTCGTCTTCACGGAAGACTACGGGTCGCTCCAGGACGCGGACTTCGTCATCGAAGCGGTCACCGAGGATCTCGAGGTGAAGCGAAAGATCTTCGCGCAGCTCGAGAACCTCGCGGCGAGGGATGGCGTCCTCGCTTCCAATTCTTCCCACCTCGAGCCCGAACGCATCTTCGAGGAGCTGCGCGATCCGAGCCGCGCCTCAGTGGTTCATTATTTCTTCCCCGCGGAGAGAAACCCGCTGGTGGAGGTCGTGCCCGGGGCCGCGACCGACGAGGCGGTCACCCGTTGGCTCCTCCAGTTCTACGAGGCAATCGGCAAGGTCCCTATCCGGGTCGTGAGCCGCTATGGCTACGCCATCGATCCGATCTTCGAAGGATTGTTCGAGGCGGCGGCGCTGGCGGTGGAAGAGGGCCTCGGTACAACCCGCGAGGTCGACGAGGTGGCCCGGGAGACACTGGGTCTCGGCGTCGGTCCCTTCACCGCGATGAATCTGACGGGAGGCAATCCCATCACCGCTCACGGACTGGACGAGATGCACGAGCGCGTCAATCCCTGGTTCCGCACTCCCGACCTGATGAACAAAGCGATGGCGATGAGCACTCCCTGGGACGTGCCCTCGCGGGGCGAGACGATCGAGGTACCGCCCGAGCGAGCGACGGCGATCCGAGAGCGGATGCTCGGTGCCTATTTCGGTGTCGTGAACGAGGTCCTTTCGAGCGGCATCACCAACGTCGCCGATCTGGAGCTCGGGTGCGAGATCGGGCTCGTCGTCCGCCCCCCTTTCTCTTTCATGAACGAGCTGGGCCTCGGACCCTCTCTCGAGAAAGTGCGTGCCTATCAGCGGATCTATGAGACCTTCCCCATCGGTGAAGCACTCATCGAGCAGGAGGCCGCGGGCGATCCCTGGGAGATTCCGTACGTGCTGCGGCGGGACGAGCGCGATGTCGCCGTCCTCACCCTGCGGAGGCCGAAAGTCCTGAACGCGTTGAACCAGGAAGTCTTCCGTCAGCTCGCCCGGCACTTCGACGACATCGAGGTCGACCCGGCCATTCGGGCCGTGGTGGTGACGGGATTCGGGCGCAAGGCCTTCGTCTCCGGCGCCGATGTTTCCATGCTGGCGAAGATCCGGTCGGTGGAAGAAGGGGAGACGACCTCCTGGAGCTCTCAGGAGGTGATGATTCGCATCGAGGATTTTCCCAAGCCCGTCGTCTGCGCTTACAACGGACTCGCCTTCGGGGGTGGAAACGAGCTGGGGATGGCCTGTCATACGCGCATCGCCCGTAAAGGCCTTTCCACTCTTGCCGCGCAGCCCGAACCGAACCTGGGCATCATCCCCGGTGCGGGCGCCACTCAGAGGCTTCCCCGTCTCGTGGGAATGCCCGTTGCCTGGAAGCTTCTCCGGACCGGCCGTCCGGTCTCGAGCGCCGAGGCTCTCGCGATCGGGCTTCTTCGCGAAGAGATCGATGGCGATCTGGTGGTGGCGGCCGTCACTCTCGCCCGCGACGCCGCGGAGGGGAAGGTGGAGCTTCCGCCGATTCCTCGCGGCCCCATCGACGTTCCCGACGCGCTCCCCGAGGTCGACCTCGGACATCTCTCCCGCGCCGTCGATGCGGTCATGCAGAAGGCGATTCTCGAAGGCGCCCGGCTTCCTCTCTCAGAGGGGCTGCGCCTGGAAGCCAGGTGCTTCGGCGAGGTTTGCGGTCTCGAGGACATGCGGATCGGGGTCGGGAATTTCCTGAAGAACGGTCCCCGATCCAAGGCCAGCTTCGTTCACCGTTAGAGGTGTCCCGTGGGTGTTCACCAGCGCTTCGAGGGCTACCAGTCGTACCAGTACTTGAAGACGACTCGGGACTTCCGCGCGTTCAATCTCGTCGAAGGTGAAGGGCCGTTCGAGCCTCATCTTCTGCCTCTATCTCCCGAGAAAGAGAGGCGGGTGCGCGAGCTCGCCGAAAGCACCATCATCATCTCGCTCCACGAGCATCCTCATCTGTTTCCCAAGGACATTCGCGAGATGAAGGCCTACGACGCGCAGGGACGGACGGTCACCGCCTACCGGGCGCTCGCCGAATCCTACTGGGACGCCTTCTTCGACAACTTCCAGGATGGCACCGCCATCATCACCTCCAAGAGCGGCTGGAAGTGGTCGGACGTGATCCACGACGTGGGGATGAGGCTGTGCGATCTGGCGCACCAGGACCTCGTCATCAAGTGCGAGAAGGTCGGAGACATCTACCGCGCGCACGAGACGGGGAAGTTAGCACTCATCGCCGCCCAGGAAGGAGCGGCGATGATCGAGAACGAGCTCGACCGGGTGGAGATTCTCTACGGAATCGGAATCCGGGCCATGGGGATCACGTACAGCGAATCGAACTCTCTCGGCACCGGCCTGAAGGAGATCAAGGACGGGGGGCTCACCAGCTTCGGGAGGCGTGTGGTCGCGCGTATGAACGAGGTCGGCATGGCCATCGACTGCGCCCACTCGAGTCCTCGGACGACCCTCGACTGCATCGACTGCAGCAAGAAGCCGATCTTCCTCACTCACACCGGCGCGCGCAGCCTCTGGAACATCAAGCGGCTCGCTCCCGACGAGGTTTTGAAGGCTTGCGCGGGGAAGGGAGGGGTGATTGGAATCGAGGCCGCGCCCCATACCACCATGACGAGGAGCCGCCCGGGCCACGACCTCGAGTCCTATATGGAGCACTTCGAGTTCGTGAAAGAGCTCGTTGGAGTCGACCACGTGGCCTTCGGTCCCGATACCCTCTACGGCGACCATGTCGGGCTCCATCACGTCTATTCCGACGCGCTTTCGATCGATGCTTCCCATGAAGGTCAAAAGGGCCAGGACGCCGCACCCGAGCACGAAGAAGTCCCGTACGTCCGCGGCGTGGAGAATCCCACCGAGGCCTCCAAGAATATTCTCCGGTGGCTCGTCGCTCATGACTACTCCGACGCCGACGTCGCGAAGGTTCTCGGGGGGAACATCCTCCGCGTCCTGAAAGAAGTCTGGCAGTGAGGCCCCGGCTTCCCGTCGTCTCCATCGCATTGATGGTGACGTTCCTCGTCGGTGGGAGCGTCGCCCTGGTCGTGAGCTGGCCGCCGGGCCCCGCTCACATCGACTGGGGCGTGTGGGTCGTCGTTTACTTTGGCTACGTCTTCGTCGTTTCCGCTTCCATCTTCCACGTCCTCACCGGGAGATAGCGCGCTTGGGCGTCACCGGGCAGTACGTCCTCGTTCTCGGCACCTATTTCACGTTGATGCTCGGACTCGGGGTCTTCTTCAACAAGCGGCTCCGCTCGCGTCGCGAATACTTCATCGCCCGGGGAAAGCTCGGCCCGGCGACCGTCGGCTTCTCGTTCTCGGCGACCCAGATGAGCGGGAGCTCCTACATGGGCGGGGTGGGGACAGAGCGACTGTTCGGATACGGGGCTTCGCCCGGAGGGGTCTCTTCCGCCGCCGCGCCCTGGTTCTCGTACATTCTCCTCGGTGACCGTCTCAGACGGGTCGCCGGTCGGCTGGGAAGCGTGACCCTCGCTGACATCTTCGAAGCCCGCTTCTACAGCAGGGGCGTGGGACTTCTGGCGACGGCGATCATGCTCATCGCCTTCGTGCCGCTCGTCGCGGCCCAGTTCAAGGCGGCGGCGAACGTCTTCGAGGTCCTTCTCGGCATTCCTTACCTCGTCGGTCTCGTCCTCTTCGGTGGAATCGTCATCCTGTACACCGTTCTCGGCGGCATGTACGCCGTTGCCTGGACCGATCTGATTCAGGGCGTGATCATGATCGTGGGGTTCGCGATCCTGGCGCCGGTCGCGGTGGGAGCCGCCGGTGGATTCTCGGAGATGAATCGGCAGTATGCTCTCGCGAACCCCGGAGGGATCTCGTTTCTGGGGAAGATGCCCGCGCTCTGGGTGGTCTCGGATTTCGTCGTCTGGGGTTTCTTCCAGATCGGGGGATCGCCAGCGGCGGTGACGCGATTCCTCATTCCCGAGGACGACCGCACCCTGAAAGGGGCGATGGCCTACTCGGTGCTCTTCCAGAGCTTCATCTTCATCTCCGCTACGCTCATCGCCATCTCCGCCGGCGTGCTTCTTCCCGACCTCGATCGCCCCGACCTGACCGTGCCCACGCTCGTCCAACGGCTGCTGCCGCCTTGGGTAGGAGGAATCATCGTCGCCGCGGTGCTCGGGGCAACGATGTCGACCGTCGATTCAATCCTCCTGGTGTCGGGCTCGCTCGTCGTCGAGAACGTGTACGTGAAGGGTCTGGGGAGGGACATCGACACCGCTTCCGGACTCCGTATCGCTCGCGCGGTCACTCTCGTTCTCGGAACGCTCGCTCTCGTCGTTGCCATTCGTCCGCCCGCGGCAATCTTCTGGATCGTGACCATGTCGTTCAGCTTCATGGCGTCGGCATTCACCTTTCCGTTCCTGCTCGGGCTCTGGTGGCCACGCGCTACCCGCGAGGGTGGCATCGCCGGCATGGTGGGCGGGGCTCTCGCCTGCGTTCTCTGGTACCTGGTCGGCTTCCAACTGCACGGATCGCTCGACAACTGGCTCGGTGGCGTCTGGCCATCGGTCGTCGGCCCAATCGTCTCTCTCGTGTTGACCTTCGGGGTGAGCTGCCTCACCGCCCCTCCGCCCGACTCGGTGGCGGCGGTGTTCTTCTCCGAGTGAGCTGTCGCTACCGCGCTCTTCCGGAGGCGGCGACCATGTCCAGGACCTCGCGTACGCGGCTGGCGAGGACTACTTCTTGCCTTCGACGAGGTGCTTCCAGGAGTCGTGGATATCGAGGTGTTTCGCGAGTCCCTCGAGCTCGGAGGCGACGTTGGAGTCGAGGGGAATGCCGGTGGCACGTCGCTCCTGCTCGATGGCGAACTCCGATTCCCCGGGATAGTAGATCCGGGGCGCGCCTTCGGCGGGAGCGCTCGTCAGCTGGTGCGTCATGTCCTTGATCCGATTGCGGAATCGGATCCAGGGACTGAAGGCCTTCAGACGAATCACGAGAACGAAATGTCCTATTCCCGCCACCCCCTGATGTTTCCCCTCGGCACTGGCGAGCTGTTGTCCGAACGCTCCTCCGGAAAGCACGCCCGTCAGGATGTCGATGGCGAGCGCGAGCCCATAGCCTTTGTGAGATCCGGTCTCCGGTCGGCTTCCGAGAGGAAGGAGCCGCATCGCGTCGAGCGCCTTTCTGGGATCGTCGGTGGGCTTTCCCGACTCGTCGACGGCGAGTCCGAACGGGATCTTCTCCTTGCGCCGGAGGGCATCCTCGAGCTCGGGACGTGACGTGGCGGTGGTCGCTACGTCCAGGACGAAGGGCGCGTCGTCCTCGGCCGCGGGGATGGCGATGGCGAGGGGATTCGAGCCGAGCATGGGCGTTTTCCCATAGGTAGGAAGCATGACCGGAACGGCGTTCGAGACGACGATCCCGATCATCTGTTCTGCGAGCGCCATCCGTGCGTAATAGCCCGCCATCCCGAAATCGTTGCTCTGCCGAGCCGAGACCGCCGCGACTCCGTACTTCTTCGCGAGCGCCATCGCGATCTCCATCGATCGCCCCGCCACGAGGTGGCCCATGCCATTGTCACCATCGATGAGCACCGTCGCCTCGTCCTGCTGGACAATCTTTATGTCGGCGGCATGGTTGATGAGACCGGAGCTGATGCGAGAAGCGAAAAAGGGAAGCCGTCTCATCCCTTCGCCTTCCATTCCCGCGAGGTCGGCCGCGATGAGCGCGTCACCCACCTTGGAGGCATGGGTCGCGGGAAGGCGGAGTCGCTTCAGCGCTTCGCGGGCGAAGTAGTGAAGCCGTCCGTGCCGGACGAAGATCGTGTCTCCCATGTTCTCGGTTTCCCGCGACGATGCTAAACGGGTACCTCATCGGAGTCAACGGAAGCGACTACGGGCCGGAGGGATGAAAGCAGGAATGCTGTAGGGAAGCACCTCGCTCTGGGGGGAAAAGCCCATGAGCGTTTTCGAGACACTCGTGAGAAGCCCGTTCAAGTCGTTGAAACCGCAGTTACTCGGGGCGGCTTGGTCGGCGTTGTTCGCTGGCATCCTGATTGCTTAGCGTACTTGGTGCCTCGTCGCGGGGGTCGGAGTCGGAAACGGATGCCCCGGTTCTTCGACGGTTCGGTTTTCATACGGAGGCGAAAGTGAAAGGGCAGGCAAGTTCAGTCGAGACGGCGAACGAGGCGCAGAACGTCTTGCTTCTCGCGACCGAGAAGAAGGTCCACGGCTTCGACCTTCTGGAGACCTTCCGGGTCGCCGTCGGACGTCACGACTCGAACGACCTCCGGTTCAATTCGAGAAACGTATCGAACTACCACGCCGAGATTCTGGTTGAGCCTGAAGGCCTCGTCCTTCACGACCTCGGAAGCACCAACGGCACCTACGTTAACGAGGAGAGGGTGCGTCGACGGAGACTTTCCCATGGAGATCGGATCCGGATCGGTGGCAACGAGATCATCGTAAGGCTGACCAACGCCGAAGGAGCCCGGCAAACGGAGACACCGAGTCCTCGCATCCCTCATCAGGGAAGCTTTCGCCGCGTCGGAAGCGACGCGACCGGGACGACGTTGCGCGATCTCCTGCTGAACATCTGCCGCCAGAATCTATCGATGCGTCTGGTGCTCACCCGCGGCAGGAAAGAAGTCGCGGTTTACATTCACGACGGCCGGGTCATCTTCGCCGAGTCAGGCAAGGCGCGCGCCGAGAAGGCTCTCTTCCGGGCTTTTGAATGGCGCGGCGGCGAATTCGTCGTCGAGCCTTTCCCCGCGAACGATTCCGTTCCTCGAATGATGAGCGTTCCCGTCGAAACGCTGGTGGACGAAGGCGACCAGCAGGCGAAAGAGCTCGACGAGCTCATCGGAAAGCTCCCTCCTCCCGACGCGCCGTTGCGGCTTCGCGAAAGCTGCAAAATGCGAATCTGCGATTTCACGCCTCCCGAGATCGAAGTGTTCTTGGGGCTCATCCGCTACGGCACGCTCGACGCAACCGTGGAGGAGCTGACCATGCCCGACCTTCGGGTGATGAGCCTCGTTTACTCCCTGATGGTAAAACGCGTGTTCGAGATGGAGGAGAACTCCTCCCTGCTCGAACAGACGAATATCATCACCCGGCAGTGAGCCCGCCGCCCTCCCTTCGAGGTGTCCTCCTCGAGTGACATTCCGTCGTCGTCGCCTTGTCGTGGGCATCCCCGGCTCTTCCCCTTAAATACCCAGTTGGTAGCGGTTTGCTCGCTGAGGAGCTAACCTGGCACGCAAGGTGCACAAGGGCGTGCAGTGAGGGCGAAGGAAGCCCCGATTCAAGGGACAGCGCGCACGATGAAAGGGAGGGCAGCGATGACTCGAAGGGGATTGATTTGGGTTCTCGGCACGATGCTCGCGGGAGTCGGCGCAGGGTGCGCTCAAAAGACCATCAATGACGTCCTCGCCGATCCCGGTCGCTACGCGCGGCACGATATCGCCATCGAGGGTCGCGTCGTCGAGAGCTTCTCCGTCGCCGGGAAAGGCTTTTACCGGGTGGAAGACCCGACGGGCAGGCTATGGATCTTCTCTTCGAAGGGCGTGCCACGCAAAGGAGCCAGCGTCCGGGTGAAAGGAAAGATCAAAGATGGTTTCGACCTGAGCTCGCTCTCCGGGTTTCTCGATCTGCCCGCGCCGATTCGAGAGCGTATCGAGACCGGAATCCTGATGCTCGAGTCCTCTCACAAGGCGTCGAGCTGAGCGGCGGTCGCGGTCGCGAACCGTTAGAGGCGGGATCGACGGATGTTTCCCATCTGGCGTTACGGTCCACGAGGCCTCCTCCGCCTCTACCGGCACCACGCTTTCGACCGGCGATACTCCGTCAACACCCGCGGTTGCGGAGACCTTCGTTACGAGCCGACGCCGGAGGAGATCGTCCCCGCGATGCTATCGACGCTCCCGTTCGACGCGCGAGAATTCGTCTTCATGGACGTCGGCTCGGGCAAGGGAAAGGTGCTGATGCTCGCCGCGCAATATCCTTTCCGCCGCGTCGTCGGGGTCGAGTTATATGAGGACTTGCATCGGGTCGCGCTCGACAATCTCGAGCGCTTTCGCCGCGACCGATCGGGTCTGGCGGAGACGGTCTCCGTTCGAATGGACGCCGCGGACTTCCCCATGCCGGAGGAACCACTCGTGCTCTACTTCTTCGGCCCGCTTGCTGTCGAGGTCGTCGATCGAGTGCTCGCCAACCTCGAGTGCTCTCTATCCAGGGCCCCGCGCCGTGCCTACATTCTGTTTTACGGCCCCGCCGGGCGTGGAACCGACCGGGACCTCAGGCGCGTCTTCGAATCGGCACGCTTCCTCAGAGTGTTTCGCGACGACCCTCGGTTCACCATCTACACCGCGACCTGAGAGGCGAGCTGAATCCGTGCGTCCACCGCGGTTGCACCATGCTCGAGCGAGACGAGGGGGTTGATGTCCATTTCTGCAATCTGCGGATGGCGCTGAGCGAGCTGGGAAACGCGCAAGAGCGCATCGGCGAGCGCCGCGGTGTCCCGGCGCGGCTCACCCCGGAGCGCTTCGAGAAGCCGGTGCATCTTGACCTCTCGCATCATCGCTTCGGCGTCGGCGTCGGTAATGGGGCAGATGCGGAGAGAAACGTCGGCGAGCGCCTCGACGTAGATTCCACCGAGACCGAACATCACCATCGGCCCCACGCGCGGCATCCGGGTGAGGCCGACGATGATCTCCCTGCCGCGAGGCGCCATTCTCTGCAGCAGAAGCCCGTCGAGGCGAAAGCCGCCGGACTCGAACCGGGCCCTCACGTTGCGGAGTTGTCGCGGAATCGTCTCTTCCAGCTGCGCCTGGCCGCCGACCCCGAGGACGACGGCTCCGTACTCCGTCTTGTGAAGGATTCTGCGGGCTCACGATCTTCACCGCTATCGGATAACCGAGCGCTTCCGCGGCCGCCACCGCGTTCGGCACGAGGGCGGCTTCGGCGTCTCCTTCGACCGACCTCCAAGGCGTCACCGGGATGCCGTACGCTTCGAGGACTCTCAAGGCATCGGTCTCGCTGAGCTTGAGCTCCCCACATACCCGGGTCCTCTCGATCGCCTGACCGACGGTTTCGTCGTCGACATCGAAGGACAGGCTGTTCCCCGGTGGCCGGGACTGCCACCGCTCTTGTCGCCACATCGCCGCGAGCGCCCGCGCGGCCGACTCGGGAAAGAGATACCCCGGGATACGAGCCTGGTGGAGGGTCGAGAGCCCGGCGGGAAGCCCCTGCTGGCCCATGAGAACGGCGAGCAGGGGTTTGTCTCGATGGGCCGCGTTCGCCCTTACCAGCGCCTGGGCGATGTCCTCGGTATGGATGCCGAGCGGTGGAACGAACGCGGCGATGGCGGCGTCGACCGAAGGATCGCGAAGAACACAGTCGAGAGCTTGCTCGTAGCTCTTCGCGGTGGCGCTCGCGATCATGTCGACGGGATTCCGGATGCTCGCTTCCGCGGGGAGGCAGCTCTTGAGCCTCGCTTCCGATTCGGGTGCGAGCGGCGTCACGTCGAGCCCGAAGCTCTCGCAGGCGTCAGCGAGAAGAATGCCGGGCCCACCGGCGTTGGTCACGATGGCCACCCGGTTTCCCCGGGGGAGAGGCTGGTTCGAGATCGCGGTCGCGATGTCGAAGAGCTCTTCCACCGTCTGCGCGCGGATGGCGCCCGCCTGCCGGAGGATCGCGTCGGTCGCGAGATCGGTCTGGGCCAGAGCTCCCGTGTGGGACGCGGCGGCTCGGGCGCCGGCGGTGGTGCGGCCCGACTTCACGACCGCGATCGGCTTCGACCGCGAGATCTCCCGCGCGAGCTCGACGAATTTCTGCGGATTCCCGAAGCTCTCGATGTAGAGGAGGATGACCTTGGTGCCCGGATCGTCCCTCCAGTATTCCAGAAGATCGTTGCCGCTCACGTCCGTCTTGTTCCCGGCGGAGACGAAGCTCGAGATCCCGATGCCGACGGTCTCCGCGTAGTCGAGAATCGAGAGTCCCATCGCGCCGGATTGACTCATGAACGCCACGTTGCCCGGAGGTGGGGAGGCGGGGGCGAAGGTCGCGTTCATGCTCACGGAGGCCTCGGTCGTGAGCACACCCATGCAGTTGGGCCCCACCATCCGGACGTTCCGGGAACGAACCATCTCGAGAAGCTCCCGCTCGCGCTCGACCCCTTCTCCTCCCATTTCGCGAAAGCCCGCCGAGATGACGACGAAGCCCTTGACCCCCGCTTCGACCGATTCCCGGACGACGGTGAGGACCCGTTGCTTGGGGACGACGACGACGGCGAGGTCCACCGGCCCGGGTACGGCGCCGATGCTCGGATAGGCGGGCACCGAATGGATGGCGGATGCCGCCGGGTTGACGGGATAGATCGGTCCGGTGAATCCGTGCTTCAGCAGGTTGTCGACGATCTGCCAGCCGATGCTCGCCGGTTTGCGGGACGCGCCGATGACCGCGATCGAGGAAGGACGGAGAATCGGATCGAGCGAGCTCATCGCGTCAGTACACCACGGCGCCGCCGTCGATGTTGATCGCCTGGCCGTTGATACCACGCGAGTCTTCCGAGGCGAGGAGCACGGCGACCGCCGCGACCTCCTCGGGCTCCATGAGGCGGTTCTGAGGAGAGAGGGCTTCGAGCCATTTCGTGGCGTCCCCCTCGCTCTTGCCGGTTTTCTTCGCAATGTTGCGGGCGGCTTCCGACGCCATGTCGGTGCGGACGAAGCCGGGGCAGATGGCGTTCACCGTCACGCCGAGAGTGGCCATCTCGAGCGAGAGGGCCCGGGTCAATCCGATGAGCCCGTGCTTGCTGGCGCAGTAGGCGGCGGTGTAGGCGAACCCCACCTTACCCGCGGTCGAGGCGATATTGATGATTCGTCCCCATCGCGCCTCGACCATCTGCGGGAGAAACGCCCGGGTGACGCGGAAGGCGCCGGTGAGGTTTACGTCGAGGTGGCTCTGCCAGTGATCGTCGTCCATGGCGAGGACCTTCACGCTCTTCGCGATTCCCGCGTTGTTGACGAGAATCTGCACCGCGCCGAGCTCGTCCACGACGCGCGCTCTCGCTCGCTCGATTGATTCGGGAACGGTCACGTCGACCGATAACGCGAGAGCACGGCCTCCGGCGCCCGCGATCTCCTTCTCCAGGCTCTCGAGGGCTTCCAGGCGCCGAGCGCAGGCGACGACGGTGGCCCCTTCCCTCGCGAAAGCGAGAGCGATGGCACGACCGATTCCGCGGCTCGCGCCCGTCACGAGCGCGTTTTTTCCTGAGAGCTTCATTCCTGCCTCCTGCCTTCAAGCGGGCGACGGGGAGATCCACGCGCTCAATTGCGGCCACCAGCCGTAGAGGAGAATGACCATGATCGCGAGGGGGATCACCCATCGGATCCAGAAAATCCAGAACCAGCCGATTTCTATGGAGCTCCCGCGGTTGACCTCGGCGAGCGTCCGTCCGCGAACGACGAACCAGCCGAGCCCGATGAGGGTGAGGGCGCTTCCTACTGGCTGCATCGTCGAGCCCCAGATGAGGTCGTTCCACGCGAGGATCCGGGAGCTCGCCATCGAGGGGAGCGCAACGAGAAAATCGAGACCCACGAGCAGGAGAACCGAGCGGCCGCGGCTCCACCCGAAGTAGTGCCGTATGCCGTCGACGAGGACCTCCATCGCCGCGACCGCCGAAAGAAACGCCGCCCCGAAGAGAGCCCCGAAGAAGATGGCGCCGATGACGGCGCCCCCGGGCATGCGGGCGAACACTCCGGGAAGGGTAATGAAGAGGAGCGAAGGCCCGCTCGTGGGCTCGACTCCCATCGCGAAGACGGCAGGGAGGATCGCGAGACCTCCGAGGAGGGCGGCGGTGAGGTCGCCGAGCGCGGTCTGGATCGCCGTTCGAGGAATGTCCTCGTCCTCGCGCAAATAGCTTCCGTAGAGGAGGAAGAACGTTCCTCCGAGCGAAAGGCTGAAGAAAACCTGGCCGAGTGCCGCGAGCGTCGTTTGAGCGTTGATCTTTCCGAGGTCGGGGAGAAGAAAGAAACGGATCCCCGCGCCCGCGCCCGGCAGAGTCACGGAGCGCAGAATGACGACGACGAGGGAGAGGAACACCATGGGCATGACCACGCTCGAGATCGACTCGATACCCCTCCTGACGCCGAGGTGGACGACGGCGCCGACGGCGAGGAACGTCACCGCGGTCACGGTGACGTTCCAGAAGGTGATGCCGGTGAGGGTCGCTTCGTAGAACGCCGCCGGATCCGATCCCGCCGAGCCTCCGAGCAGGCTCTCGAAGGCGTAGAAGAGAACCTGTCCCACGACGAGCGTGTAATACGCCTCGGCCATGAAGACGGTAAAGAAGAGAAGAAAGCCGATGCCCCGTCCTCCGGGCATGCCGGCAGTGACGAACGCCCCCGCGGGACCCTGGCGCGTGAGCCGCCCGAGAGTCCACTCCGCCATGATCGCGGGAATCCCGAGGAGGAGAGTGAAGACGAGATAGAGCGCGACGAAGGCGGCCCCGCCGAAGGTTCCCGCCATATACGGGAAACGCCAGACGTTCGCGAGGCCCACCGCGACACCAATGAGGGCCATCAGTGAGCCGAAGCGCGAGCCGAAGGTTTCACGCGCTTCGGTCATGGTCGCGCTCAGGAGTGCAGGGGAGGAGGTGCCATCCCCACGAGCAGCACCAATCGATCGGGAGTCCGGTTCTCCACCCCGTGGGCTTCCCCTCGCCGGGCGACGACCGCCTGGCCCGGGCCGAGATCGGCCGTCTCTCCTCCCACCTCGAAACGGGCGTGGCCCTCGAGGACGATGTAGTACTTCGTGGATTCCTCGTGGACGTGGACCTTCTGCGCCTGTCCGGGCTCGAGACAATAGACGTCGAGGAAGAGGTCGGTGGTGGCGAAGAGGTTCACCTTCTGCATCTTTTCCGGCGAAAAATGGTGCGCGTCGAATACGTTACGGATTTCCATGGAACCTCCGCCGGATGCAGAATTTACAGGCGGGTCTTCGAGTACTCGCGTGCCTCGAAGGCCTGGCCGGTGACGGATCGCGACTCGTCCGAGGCAAGGTAGACGAAAACCTCCGCGATGTCCTCGGGAGTGGGAAGAGTGAGCGGGTCCTCCTCGGGATAGGCGTCGGCCCGCATGTCGGTGCGCGTGGCGCCGGGGTTCACGCTGTTGACTCGAACGCCCGACGGTTGGAGCTCGGCGGCGAGCACTTGAGTGAAGCCCTCGAGACCGAACTTGGAGACGGCGTACGCCCCCCAGTTGGCCTTGCCTTTGCGACCCACGCTGGAGCTCACGTTGATGATGGAGCCTTCGCCGCGCGCGACGAAATGCGGAATGAGTGGGCGGGTCAAGTAGAAGAGGCTCGAGGTGTTGATTCTCAGGACTTCGTTCCAGGTCTCGACGTCGAGCTGTGCCAGGGGAGCGCGCTTGCCGAGAATGCTCGCGTTATTGACGAGGATGTCGAGGTGTGGAAACCGCTCGAGCGCGCCGTGGGCCGCCCGTTCGGCATCGCCGGGATCGCCGAGGTCGGCAGCGAGGAAGAAGACTCGGCCGGAGCCGTCGGCGATCTTCTCGAGCTCGCCTGCAGCAGCGGACAGGGTGGACTCGGTGCGAGCGCAGAGAAAGACCGAAGCCCCCTCTCGCAGGAACGTCGCGGCGAGCCCGCGCCCGATTCCTTTGCTCGCCCCGGTGATGAGCGCCGCCTTTCCTTCGAGTCTCTTCATGGGATTGGTCATTCTAAGTTCGCCGGGTCGAGACGGCAAGCCATCGAGTCGGCCCGCTACGAACGAGGTGAAAAATTGACAACCCGTTCGGACGCAACATAGACTCGACGGGACTCGACGCTTTCCGAACGAAGGTTTTTTTTTGCCCCCAAGGCCGCAAACGCCGTTCCTGTTCCTGCTCGCCCTCCTGACGGCGGTCGACTTCCTGCTCGGAGGAGCGGTCTCGTTTCCTCTCGCAGGCCTCGTTCCCGGAGTCAGCGACCGCCACGCCGGAACAATCTTCCTCGCCGGTCTCCTCGTCGTCCTTCATCTCCTTCGCTTATGGAGGGAGCGGAGGCAGAGGACGAGTGGCTCTCCTCTCGGTTGGCTCCCTCGTCTCTGGAACGGGCGGGCAGCCCTCGCCTTGGTCGTCATCGTCGTCTACGCGCTCGGGAGCCGGCTCGCGACCCTTTCCTGGGACACCGTCCACGGCCCGGACGGATACGAAGAACACTTCGTGAGCGCGGTCCTGACGATGCTCAAACAAGGGGACCTGAACCACCGCTACCACGAGTATCCGGGCCTCTTCCTCTACATGCTTCTCGGCGCCTACCTCGTCGCGTTCATCACCGGCGTGGGGGAACGATTGGGGACGACGCTCGCCAATATTCCCGCGGCTCATTTCCTGAAAATGGGGCGCGCGCTCGTCGCCGGGTTCGGTGTCTTGAACGTCGTCCTCACCTACCCTCTGGGCAAGAAGTGGTTCAACGAGAGAGTGGGCCTCGCCGCTTCCGCTCTCGTGGCGCTCTCCTACCTCGAGCTCTATACGAGCGAGTACATCCGTCCCGACATCGTGCTCGAGACGTTTTTCATCGGTGCGCTCCTCGCGGCGTTCTTCCATCTGGAGAGGGGCACGGCCCGGACCGCCGTCCTGGCCGGTGCCGCCGTAGGAGCGGCTACGGCGGTAAAATACACGGGATTTCTCGGCGTACCGGCGCTGCTGCTCGCCGTCGCGCTCGCTCCCGCCGCTTCCGCCAGCCGCTGGCTTCGGCTCGTACTCGCGCTCGGGGCGCTTCTCGTCACCTACGCTCTTCTCAGCCCTTACACCTTTCTCGATCTGCCCGGTTTTCTCCACGGAGTCGCCGAACAGGGTCTCTACAATACCGACCCCTCCCTTCAGCCCGCTGAGAACATGGCGCGCTACTACACTGCTGTCCTCGCGCGCGAGTCCATCGGCTATCCCGCTCTCGTGCTCGTTCTCGTGGGAGCGGCGCGGGTGATGGCGGCGCCGAGATCCCGTGATCTCGTGGCTCTTGGCTTCGTCGTTCCGTATCTCTCCTTCTTCTTCGCCGCGCCCGCGCAGTTCGACCGCTTCTTGCTGCCGGCGCAGCCCGCGCTCGCTGCTCTCGCCGGACACGGGCTCGACGGGATTCTGGGGCTCGCCTTCTTTCGGAAGAAGAGGATCGGCGGACCAGTCGGTGCCGCGCTCGTGGCCTGCGTGCTCGTACCGCCGTCGATCTCGAGCTTCCGGTATCTCGGGACGAGGCTCGAGCCGAGCGTTCGGGACGAAGTTCGCGACTGGGCGCTCGAGAGGCTTGCTCCCGGCACGCGAATCGGCGTGAGCCGACTCGGCCCCTCGTTCCACGACACCCCGTTCGTCGAGAGCCGGTTCGTGAGGCTCGACGAGTCCACCTTCCCGTTGCTGGGGCAATTCGACTTTCTCGTGTCGGCCGCAATCGACAATCCCGAAGTCCTCGCGAGATTCCGCGAGAATCGCCCGCTTCGACCCGGCCGGACTCGGCGGCGGGCACACCCAGGTCGTATATCAAGTGCCCGATCGAATGAAGCCGCGATACGAGCGGGTCCCCGTGGAATGGCAGCAGATCGACACCGATTTCAATCCCGGGGAGATCCCCAACCTCGTCGACGGCGACGAGACGACGGGCTGGCAGGCGGGAGGGCCGCCCAATCGGCCTCAGCGGATCGAGGTGAATCTGAAGGAATCGCACCGGATCGCGCTCGTCGTTCTGACCGTGCCCGACGATGGGGTCGAGGCCGCCTCGAGGCTCAGAGTTCAGGCGTCGGCGGACGGAAGGAATTACTTCAATGCCCGTCGTTTCGTGCTTCCGGAATCGGAGCCCGGAAATACCGGCCGTTTCCGGGTTCATGTCGTTCTCGACGCTCGGGAGGCCAGATTCCTGCGATTCCTCGAGCCCCGAGACGAGCTCGGCGAGCACGGCGGGCTCTCGCTTTCCGAGATCGAGCTCTACGAGAACGACTCGCGCTAGTGGGCTGTAACAGCTATTTCGCGCCAAAATCGCGGGCCCTTTTGCGCGCTGGCGGCGTTGCGATTCCTCGAAATATCCAGATATGTCGTCGTCATCGCGCCTTGCCAGAACACAAAATCACCTCGCGGTTTGCGCACCAAATAGCCGTTACAGCCAACCAGTCAATCGACCAACCGCCGTCGGGCGTTTACTTCTTCTGCTTCTGTTCGAGGAGCTTCCGGAGCGTCTCCATCTCCCGGTCGAGCTCCTTTTGCTTCGAAGAGATGCTGAGGACATACGCGAAGAGGGCAATCCATACGACGGCGTAAGCGCTGAAGAGATAGCTCATGCCAGGTCGAGCTCCTTGTACAGCTGATCGACTTCGTCCCGGGTCGACGCAACCGCGAGCCGTTTCTGCATCAGCCAGAGATACAGGAAAAAGAACGCTCCCAGGGCCATGAAGAGTGCCCGGAGCATCATTGGGTCCAGTCCGGACGACTCCCCGCCGAGAATGACCGGCTGGGGATGCTGGGTCCGCCAGAGCCGGATGGCCATGAACACCACCGGCACGTCGACGAAGGCGATGATGGCGACGACGGCCGACAGCATCGCGCGCTTCGTGTCTTCCGGAACGTACCGCCTCAGCATGAGGTAGCCCACGTACATGAGCCATAGGACGAGAGCGGTGGTGAGCCTCGGGTCCCACGTCCAGTAGACTCCCCAGGCGTATTTCGCCCAGATCGGGCCCGTCACGAGCCCGATCGTGGTGAACACGACACCGATCTCCGTCGAGGCGAGGGCGATCTGGTCGAAACGGCGGCTTCCCTTCCACAGGTAGCCGACGCTGGCGAGAAACGTCACGGTAAAGGCGATGAACGCCACCCACCAGCTCGCGACGTGAAAATAGAAGATGCGCTGCACGTCCCCCATGGTGCGCTCCTGGGGCGCGTAGACGAAGGCCCCCCAGAGCGCGACGAGCATCCCCACGAGGCAGAGGACCGGAAGCGTCTTTTCGGCAAAGGTTCTCATTTCGATCGCTAGTTTATACTATCGGCGAAAGGGGAGGACGCGATGAAGCTCCATCGTTGGCTCGTCCGGGGTCTCGAGCGGGACGAAGTGGTTCGCCGACTCGAAGCGACGGCCCGATACGCCGCTTCGCTTCCGGCCGCGACGAAAAAGCCTGCGGTGATGGGATTCTGCTGGGGTGGGAGCACGAGCTTCTACTTCGCGACTTCGGATCCGAAGCTCGCCGCCGCTGTCGTGTACTACGGATCGTCGCCCGATACCGCGCGTCTATCGAAGGTCCACGCGCCGGTCCTCGGCCTCTATGGCGGCAACGACAACCGGGTGAATGCGACCATCCCCGACGCC
This sequence comes from uncultured Acidobacteriota bacterium, assembly GCA_963815675.1. Lineage (GTDB taxonomy): Bacteria > Acidobacteriota > Vicinamibacteria > Marinacidobacterales > SMYC01 > CAWFHP01. Next base: position 1,121,175 of record CAWFHP010000004.1, read on the forward strand.
GAGGCGGAGATGACGCGGGCGGGAAAGACGTACGAGCACGAGATCTATCCCGGCGCCGGACACGGATTCCTCTGGGCACAGGATGGGCAGGCGGGAGCGATCCTCGAGGCGACGGAGAAGGCCTGGCCGAGGGCGGTAGCCTTCCTGAAGAAGTACCTCGAATAGGCAATCCCACGTGGAGACGCAGCAAACCGGCCGGTTCACGGCAGCGTTCTCCTGCGTCGGTCATTTCTGCATCCACTTCTGCACCGCTTTTTTCTTCGTGATCGTTCTCGCGCTCGAGCGGGACTGGAACCTCCCTTACCACGAGCTCATACGGCTGTGGACGCTCGGTGCCCTCCTCGTGGGCGTGGCCGCCCTGCCCGCGGGGCTTTTGAGCGACCGTTTCGGTGCCAGTCCGATGATGGTGGTTTTCTTCGTTGGTCTGGGAGGCTCGTCGATGGCCGCCGGTCTCGCTACCTCGCCCGGCGCCCTCATGGTGGCTCTCACGGGAGTCGGTCTTTTCGCCTCGATCTATCACCCCGTCGGGATCCCCTGGCTCGTGCGCAATACCCCGTCGAGCCGCGGCACGGCTCTCGGCATCAACGGTGTCTTCGGCACGCTGGGCTCGGCGCTCGCGGCGGTCGTGACCGGGGCGCTCATCGATGCCTTCGGTTGGCCGACGGCGTTCCGCCTGCCAGGGATCTTCTGTCTTCTTATCGGAGCCGCCCTCGTCGTCTGTATGGCGACGGGTCTCGTCTCCGATCGAAAACTGCAGGCGAATGCGGCGGCGGTCCGCCTCGAGACTGACTCCCGCCGCGTCTTCGGAGTTCTGGTGGTTACGATGTTCGTCGCCGGTCTCATCTTCCATTCCACCCAGACGTCGCTTCCCAAGCTCATCGAGCTCCGCGATCAGGGTCTCGCGGGAAAAGGCGCTCTCGGCGTCGGCCTCCTCGTCGCGCTCGTCTATGGCGCCGCGGGAATCATGCAGATTCTCGGCGGGCACCTCGCCGACCGTCTGCCGCTGAAGCAGGTCTACGCGGGCGCCATCTTCGTTCAGGTTCCGATGCTCTTCCTTGCCTCCACTGTCGGCGGGGTGTCGCTCATCGTGGTCGCGACGATGATGGTGATGGCGAACGCCGCGGCGCTCCCCGCCGAGAACATGCTCCTCGCCCGCCACACCCCGGAGCATCGCCACGGCCTCGCCTTCGGGTTGAAGTTCGTCCTGAGCTTCGGTGCCGCACCCCTCGCGGTCGAGCTCGCGTCGTTCATCTCGGAGAAGACGGGAGAGTTCCAGCTTCTCTACTTGTTTCTCTCCATTTCCGCCCTCACGGCGTTCCTCTTCGCGCTCATGCTTCCGCGATCCTCGGACGAGCGTGCGACCGTGGTTCCCGCGTCTCACGAGCCTCACGAGCCTCCTGAGAAAGTATTGACAGAGCCCGCCTCGCTCTCTACCATGGGATCAATCGACAAAAAAAGTCCCGCATAAGCTCTTCGTGGGCGAGGTGACTCTTGAGCAACGAGAACCTGCTCAGCGGAATCCTGTGGCTTCTGGGTGTGGCGACGGTGTTTCTGCTTTTGACCGCGATCGCCATGGCGATGGCCCGCGACGGCGTCGTCCTCTGGGACGATGCCACCAATGCCGTACGGGCTCTCTCGGCCCTCTGTACGATCATGGTCGGAGCCGTCGCCATCGTCCACCTCGCGGGCGAGCGCAGCAAGTCCGCGAACAAGAAAGACTAATGGGCTGTTACAGCCCACTAGAGCTACCGCCCGATCACGTCGAACCTCGAGCTCAGAATCGGGTACCTCCGCCAGTCGCGATAGACGAAGGGCTACGGAATCCTGAGTGATCGGGAAGAATTACACGGAGATCCCGGTCGAGATCGAGCCGGCCACGCTCGAGGAGCTGCATCACGGCGATGTCGGTCAAGAGCTTCGAGACCGAGCCGACTCGAAACACCGTGCTGGCGGTGGCGGCGACCGACGCCTTCAGATCCGCTAGACCGAATCCCCGTGCCCATACCGTTTCCGGACCATCGACGAGAGCCACCGCCATGGCCGGAGCGAACGCAAATCTGCGCCAGGATTCTCGGAAATCCATCCGCTGTCTCTCCTCGACGAATTGGACTGTGGCACGTCATTTGCCGAGGAACCGACGGGGCGCTACGCTGTGTGTGGAGGTCGATGGGTCATGGAAGCCCGGGCCAACAACATCCTGAAGGTCATCGAGCGCCAGTTCCGTCGCTCGGAGTTGGCGCGCGAGCGTGCCAAGGAAGTCCGGGCGGAGACAACGGTTCACTGGCCGGTCGTGACCATCTCGCGTGAGTTCGGAGCGCGGGGCGAGGCGCTCGGCCTGCTGATCGCCGAGCGATCGGGTTTCGCCCTCTGGGATGGTGAGCTCGTCCACGCGGTAGCCCGGGAGTCGGGCGCCGACGAGATCGTCCTCCGATGGCTCGACGAGCACCGGCGCAACGGAGATCGAAGAGTCCATCCACGGCGCCCTGATGGGCGGGCAATACACGGTGGGCGAGTATCTCCGCCGCCTGTCGAAGCTGATCCTTGCCCTCTCGGTGCACGGCGCGAGCGTCGTCGTGGGGAGAGGTGCTTCGTACCTTCTCGGTCCGGACGACGCGCTTCGGGTTCGCGTCGTCTGTCCGCTCGAAGAGCGCGTCCGAGGTTACGCCGAGCGGCAGGGGATCTCCGCGAGTCGGGCCCGCGACTTGATCGAGCGGGCGGACCAGGAGCGCCGCCACTTCATCCGCCAGAGCTTTTCGAAAGACCTGTCGAGCGCGGCCGACTACGACCTCGTCGTGAACACGGGAACCTTCCCGCTCGAAGTCGCCTGCGAGATCGTTTTCGCGGCCTACCGGGGAAAATTCGGACGGCTGCCTCTCCCAGCCCCCGCCCGCTGACGCGTCTCATATAATGTCGCGTCGCGAGCCTGCGGTTCGCGGGAGGGACAAAACATGTTCGGACTGCCGCCGAGCACCACCTTTCTCGTGTTCGGATTCCCGTTGTTGTGGATCCTCTATACCGTCGGATTTCTCCTCGTTTCGCGGAACTGGAAGCGAGAGGAAGCCGAGCGGGAGGAGGAAACTTGAGCTCGACGGTGATCGTTTTCCTCGTCCTCTATTACGTCATCGTGCTCGCCATTGGTATCTGGGCCATGCGCCGAGGCGCGGGCGAGGACCTCGAAGGCTATCTGCTCGGGGGGCGCAACGTCGGACCGCTGGTGACGGCGATGACCCTCCAGAGCACGTCGATGAGCGGCTACATGTTTCTCGGCGCCGGAGCGCTCGCCTACACCCAGGGATACTGGGCGCTCTGGTACGCGGCAGGCGACGTGGGGGGCGGCGTCCTCAATCTCTCCCTCATCGGTCGGAGGATGAGGAAGCTCTCGCAGATCATGGGCTCGCTCACCTGTATCGAATACCTGGAGAACCGGTATCCCTCGCCGGCGACGAGACTCATCGCCGCCAGTCTCACCGTCTTCCTGCTCGCGTTCTACGTGCTCGCTCAATTCATTGCCGGCGGCAAGGGCATGGAGCTGGTAACGGGACTTCCATATTCAATCGCGCTCTTCATCTCGCTCGCGATCATCATCATCTACACCTTCCTCGGGGGGTACCTGGCGGTGGCCTACACCGACTTCTTTCAGAGCCTGGTGATGGTGGTCGGGGTGATTCTGGATCCTCGTCGCCTCGCTCGTCCACGTGGGCGGTCTCACCGCCGCCAATCGAAGCATCGCGGGAATCGATCCCACGCTGCTCTCGATCTGGGGAAAGGGGCTCGGCTTTCACGGTCAATGGGGAGTCGTGCTGGGAGCGGTGCTCGTCTTTTCCATCGGTTACATGGGTTGGCCTCACGTCGTAACCCGGCACATGGCCATGCAGAGGCCTCATACCGCGCGGCTGGCGGGTGCCTACTCCACCGTCTGGAACCTGCTCTTCGTCCCCGCTCCCTACCTCGTGGGAGTGCTCGCCATTCTGATTCTTCCCCGGCTTGACGATCCCGAGCTCGCCATCTTTCGCGTCGCCACGACGCTTCTTCCCGCCGCGGTCACCGGCATCGTGATGGCGGCGATCATGGCCGCAGTGATGTCGACGGCCGACTCGCTTCTGCTCCAGACGGGCTCGGTCGCCTCCCGCGACCTCTATGAGCGCTTCATCAACCCGCGAGCGACCGAGCGTCAGATGGTGCTGGTCTCGAGAGCTCTCGTCCTCGGCATCGGCGTCGTCGGCTACGTCGTCGCCCTCGTTCAGCCGCCCGCGGTCTTCGACGTAGTCATCTTCGCCACCTCGGTTCTCGGCAGCGCCTTCACTCCCGCCTTCTTCTGTGCCGTCTGGTGGAAAAAGGCCAATACCCCCGGCGCCATCGCCTCGATCCTGGTGGGCACTTCGACCTCGGTCGTCTGGCAGGTCGCGAGTCTCACCGATACGACGACCCTGCACCCGATGTCGGCCGGGATCTTCGCCTCCAGCGTCACCATGGTGGTGGTAAGCCTCTTGACCCAGAAGCTCTCGCCGGTCGCGCCTCACATCCTCGCCGCCATGGAAGAGACGGCAAAGGTTCGGCCCATTCCAAAGGGGATGCGGGCGATGTCCGACTACGCCCTCAGCCCCGAAGCCGGCGAGATCGCTTCCTTTCTGGGCGACGAGAAGAAATGAGCGCGGTCGAGGTCACAAGCATCCTCGGCGGCGTCGACGCCGCGGAAGCGGGGAAGATATCGGCCGCCGCCTCGAAGGGACTCGCGGGTGGAACTGCCCGACCCCTGTTCTATCCCTATCACTGGTTCTCGTTCCGGGAAACGACGGAGACTCCCTTCGGAGCGAGCTCCATCCGGATCTCTTGCCTCGTGGATGGGAGAACGGGCCTGGGCGCGACGAGCGATCCCTTCGACGTAGAGCTCAGGCGGGTTGCCGTACGAGACGTCCTCTCCTGCACGATCGAAGAGGCGGATGCTCTGGAGCAGGCGAAACGTTTCGTGCGCCACGCTCCCAAAGCCCGGAGAAGGGCTTTCGTCGGCGCACGTCGAGAGCTCGTGGAGAGCGGTCTGGTCTACAAGCCGTTCTGGGTGGTGAGCACCGGCTCGGAACGAGCCCCCTTGTCGGTCGTCGTCGATGGGGTCACCGCCAGATGGTGGGTGAATCGCGCGTAGACGCGTTCGATCGCATCGACCATCCGCTCGACGGGATAGTGCTCGGCGGCGAATGCCCGCCCGCGGGCGCCCATGGCGGCGCGGAGAACGGGATCGCCAAGAAGAGACAAGGTACGCTCCGCGATCCCTCCGCTGTCTTCCGAGCGCACGAGATAGCCGGAAACGCCGTCCTCGATGACCTCGGGTGCGCCATCGAGGGCAAAGCTCACCACCGGCTTTCCCACGGCGCCCGCCTGCGGAATGACTCGGGCGATTCCCTCGCGGAGGGAGGTGTGGACGACGACGTCCATGGCCTGGATGTACCGAGGAACTTCATGGGGCGGCACGAGCCCGGCGAAATGGGTTCTCTCCGCGATTCCCATTCGCTTCGCCCTCTCTTCCAGAGCATCCCGGAGTACCCCTCCTCCGACGAGGAGGAAGTGGCATTCTGGCTCCGCTCTCGCGATGCGGGCCGCCGCGTCGAAAAACAGGTCATGCCCCTTCAGGGGAAACAGCCGTGCAATCTTTCCCACGACCGGGGCGGCCTCGGGAATGCCACAGCTCCGTTTGGCCTCGGCCACCGTGAGCTTCGCCCCCACGGTCAAGAACGGATCGAGCTCCATCCCGCTGAATATCTTGACGAACTGCTCGGGCCTGCCGATCCCCGCGGCGAGCGCACCGTCGATCGTCCTCTGGTTCACGGCGATGATGGCGTCGCACAACGGAGCGCAGAATTTCTTGACCTGGATGTAGAGCCGGTTCTTCCAGGTTGCCTGATAGTCGTGAAAGACGAGGCCATGCAGCGTGTGAATGACGATGGGCACTCCCGCCATTCGTGCCGCGATCCGTCCGAGGATGCCCGCTTTCGACGAATGCGTATGGACGACGTCGAAATCTCCGGCCTTCATGAACCGGCAGAGCCGCACGAGGGTGGCGAGATCGAGGTCGGGCCGTATCGGACGGACGAGAGACGGCATCAAATGGAGAGCGATTCCGCCGTCCCGTGCCGCCTGGTGGAGGTCGCCTTCCGGGCCCGGGTCAGGGCCGGCGATCAAGGAGACATCCATTCCCCGGCGCCGCTGGCCGAGGGCGGTTAGGAGAGTGTTCTCTTGCGCTCCCCCGACGATGAGCCGTGTGATAACGTGGAGGACGCGAAGAGGAGGACACGGCTGGGCATCGGCCTTCGAGGCGTCGGTTATCATGTGCGCAAGGAGCCCGGTTCCGCTCCAGTCGTATGAATTGAGATGGGATCAATTTATGGTAGCACAGACGGGCGGCCGGCTCGCGCCGGGGACTCTGGCCAGTCCTCTGGGACCGTCGTTTCCCTTTTTTCTTACCCGCGACAAAGGAGGTTACCGTTGCGAGCTCGACACGTTTTGATGACTTTCGGATTTGTCATGCTGTCGTTCGGTCTTTATGCCCAGGACGAGGCCGCGGACACGTCGTCGGCCCTTTTGGATGCGATCCACGGGGACCAGACCAAAGACCAGATCAAAGAGGTCACGCGTCTTCTCGACCAGGGCGCCGATCCGAACGCGAAGACCGAGGGCGGCATGCCCATCCTCACGTACGCTTCGATGAAAGGGAATGCCGCCGTCGTGGCCGCTCTCATCAACGCCAAGGCCGATTCTCGAAGCCAAGGACAAGACGGGCGCCACCGCTCTCAGTTACGCGGCACAATTCAACCATAACGACATCGTGAAGGCCCTTCTCGATGCGGGTGCCAGCGTCAATGCCGCTGACAACCTGGGCTGGACGCCTCTCATCCGCGCCGCGGTAGGTGGAAACGCGGATGGGGTGAAGCTCCTCCTCGCCGCGGGTGCCGACAAGGAAGCGAAGGACTTCTTCGGACGGACCGCCCTTCAAGTGGCCCAAGGACGCGACCACCAAGACGTCACCGAGGCGCTCAGCGGGGGCTAGACCTGGACCTGGACCTGAACCTCGACTTCGACTTCGACTTCGACTTCGACCTGGACTTCGCTCCGGGGCCATGCCCGTCGTCATGGTCCCGGACGCTTTTGCCCTTGCTTCGGCTTCGACGGCCCGCGTCATTCCTCCCGGTATCGGTATAGAGCGGGACGAGGCGCTTCGGCGCGATCGCGCACCAGGCTTGCTCGAGAACACTCTGGAGCTCTTTGGCCTCGATTTTCGAGAGGCGTACCAGCACCGCCGGGTAGTCGCGGTAGTGGCCGGTGATGTAATAGACGTCCGGGTCGAGCTTCATGAGGGCATCGCGCTCGTCGAAATCGACCCGGACGACCAGCGAGTCGCCGTCTTCTTTCAGCCGGACGAAGAACTTTCCCCGTATTCGGAGCGCCGGCGTGCCGTAGGACGTTCCCTCTTCCACGCCGGGAAGGGAGAGCCCGAGCTCCCGAACCGTCTCGAAGCTTACGGCGCTTCTTGCGCCGTGGGCTTCGTTCTTTCGCTCGTGCCCGGGGCATCTCGAGATTGGCTCGGGATTCGATCGCTGGTCGCGTGGCGGATCCTGCTGAGCCGGGCTAACGCAGCCAGCCGGGGGGGACGCCCTTCCGCCGGGCTTCGTCGACGAGCGCGTCGCGCTCCCCGCGGGCCTGGGCGAGATCCTTCTCGGCCTTCTCCCGATCGGCCGCTCCCCGGGTATTCGCCGTCATCGCGGGACTCTTCAGCCGCGTCTCGAGGTCCTGGATCCTCTTGTCGATAGCGCTGACCTTGTCGTGCCAGTAAGCCTCGGTCTGAGCGGGGTCCTGCTCCTGCGCTGACGCCGCATTCGGATCGGCCGTGCCGGCCGCAGCGTTGTCGTCTCCCGCGCTCGCCTCACCTTGTTTCGCGGGACTCGCCGGAGGGGCGGCGCGGAGACCATTGCTCTTGAGGTCCCGCTCGCTGTACGAATGGTTCTCTTCGGCCGCGAGCTTCTTGCGCCGCTCTTTTTCCTTCTTCGCGACCTCGACGAGCGACTGCGCCGAGACCAGTGCTCCGAAGGTCAAGAGACAGGCAACTGCAACCAGGCTTCGTTTCATGGCGCCTCCTCTGTCGTCCGGTTTTCTGGGAAGGGGCTACCTAAAATAGTTAGCACTCGCGGAGGCGCGGCGCAAGCGGCGAGGGCTCACTCTTCGAGCACGTACTCGAAAGTGAGCCAGGAGACGAAGAGGAAGACGACGGAGAAGACGATGAGCACCCGGATCCAGGTCCAGGGACTCGAGATCGGGTCCTCTTCGAACAGCAGTCGGGTCGCCTCGGCGGCACCGAGCACGATCGGTACCGCGACGGGAAAGAGAAGCACGGGAAGCAGCACCTCCCGCATGGTGGTGTTGGCGGCAACAGCGGCGAGGATGGTTCCCACCGCTGCGTAACCGATGGTTCCGAGGACCAGGACGAGAGCGAAGCTCGCGAGGTCGGCCGGCGTGAGGAGCTCCCAGAGGTTCAAGTTGAAGAACACCACGAACAATGGAAGAACGAATAGCTCCATCGTCAGCATGAACAGGAGGTTCGAGAGGAGCTTTCCGAAGTAGATGGCGCTCCGGCCGACCGGTGCCAGCATGAGCCCCGAGAGACAATGATTTTCTCCCTCGACGGTGAAGCTGCGATTCAGTCCGAGAGTCGCGGCAAAGATGAAGGCCACCCAGAGAATTCCCGGGCCGAGGTCGGCGGCGCGCTCCTGGTCGATGAAGAGAGTGAAGTTGAACACCAGCAGCACGAGCACGGCGAAGACGAACATCGAAGAGACCATCTGCCGCGTGTGCATCTCGTTCCTGACGTCCTTGCGGAGGATGGCGAGGACGACGCGAACGAACTCCGCGCGCGGCGGGCTCATCGGGCGATCTCCCCGATCTCGAGGAGCACCCGGCGAACTTCCGATGCCGTCCCGCCGGTGGCGTCGAAAGCGATGCGCCCGCCCTCCATGATCAGGATGCGGTCGGCGACGGCGACGCCCTTCTCGATATCGTGGGTGGTGAGCAGGATGGTGGTCTCGGGCTTGAGCTCGAAAATGCGCGACGAGAGCCTCTCCGCGGACGACGCGTCGAGGCCGGTATAGGGCTCATCGAGAAGAAGGAGCCGCGGCCGATGGAGGATCGCGCGCGATACCGCGAGACGCTGGAGCATCCCCCGGGAGAGGCTCCGGGCGGGCGAGTGACGGCGAAGATCCAGGTCCGCCCACTCGAGCGCCTCTTCGATTCGTCCCTCGAGGCCGTAGAGGCGCGCGTAGAATTCCAGGTTCTCGACGACGGTGAGGTCGGGATAGACGAAGCTCTGGTGCGACACCAGGCCCACTTGCCGGCGGACCTCGCTTCCCAGCTCGGAGTACGCCTTACCGTCATAGAAGAGCTCGCCCGAGCTCGGCCGGAGGAGAGTGGAAGCGACCCCCAGGAGCGTCGACTTTCCCGCGCCGTTTCTCCCGAAGATCACGTGGCACAGGCCCTGCTCGAGCTCGAGCTCCACTTCCTTCAATACGGCGACACGACCGAATCGCTTGGTCAGGCGTCGGGCCGAGAAGGCCGGAGAGACCGAGACCGGAGCCTGAGCCAGGGTCAACCTCTGTGGGTCGGGTAGAGGGAGGTGATGAGCCCATAGCCGAGAGCCGCGGCCATGAGCGCAACGAGAACGGCTTTCGAATAGCGCATGGAGTCGGGAAGCACGGTGATGGTGCGCTGACCCCCGCCCTGACTCGTCGAGCCCCCGCCTTCCGCGGCGACCTGGGCCGTTCCACCGGATAGCTTCAATTCGATGGGTGCTCCGGCGGCCACGTCCCTCTTGCGGATCGCCACGAATCGCCCTTCCGGCTCGGGACCGAGGTTCTCCCAGCCGCTGGCATCGATGCGGACGTCGGTCGGCGCGACGAAGACGTAGAGCTCGCTGATGGGATAGAGCGCTCGGCTCTTCAGCTCGTAGCCCTCCTTCCCGTAGGACACCTCGTAGGAGATCACGACCTCGGTCTCACCCGGCTTGAAATCGGTCTTGGTAACGTAGACCCCTTGCTCGCTCGCGTCGGGGGACGCCTGCTGAGGCACGGGCATGCCGCTCTGGCCGCGCGCCGAGACCGAGTGGAGCTCGAGGAGATCCGTCGTCGGAAGCTGGAAGCGAAAGCTTCCCTCGGGATCGTGGAACGTCTTCGGAGGCTTCGACGTGTTCTCGACGACGAACACCTCGTCGACGAGGAGCTTATCGCCGTCACGCCGGTACAGAATTCGGGCGGTGGAGAGCCGGACGTTCTTGTCATCCCACTTGGAGATGACGTCATAGACGGTCACATCGACGTCGGCTTCGTAGCCGCGCCCGAAACGGACGGGGGTGTTGTAGTTGACGCCGGAAGACGTCACCTGGAGCAGCATCGGCCGCTCGCCTTCGACCTGGATATGGTCGATCTCGAAGTTTCCCGAGACCGCCCCCATCTCTTTCACCGGCACCATCTGATTCGACAGTTGGAACAGCGTCACCTTCTCCGCCCGTCCCGGACCGCCCGACGTTCCGTTCGCGAGCTTCACCCGGAGCACTCCTCCCTGGGGCTGGCCGTACGAAACGGTGGCGATCGAGCCGCAGGCGAGTGCGAGGGCGAGATAGAGAACGGGAGTGAATCGTTTCATGCCGAGACCCGGTGCCCGCAGGCCATGCAGAATTTCGCTTGTGCGGGAAGCGTCTCGCCGCATTCGACGCAGACGGGACCGAAGGGAGCCCCGCAGTGCATGCAGAACTTCGAGCCGGCGCGGCTCGATTTTCCGCAGCTTCCACAAACGAGCGAGGAGCCGTCGTCGCCGCCTTTTTTCTTTTTCTCGCCTTTTCTTTCGGACCGCCCCGACTGCTCGGACTTCTCGGACTTGTCCGGCTGTTTCGGGGTGAGAACATCGAATCCGGGTCAGGATTTCCGCGACCTGGGTCATGTAGTCGTTTCGAGCCGTTTGATAGTCCGAATCCGAGACCTTGCCGGCGTCCTTCTCGAAATCGAGGTCGGTGATGGCGTCGTAGAGCCGCGTTTTCTTCTCCTCGAGGGAGATGAGCTCGCGCTCCACCGAGCCCGTCGTCCCCACCTCCGGCTCACGGGCCTGGGAAAAGACCGGATAGAGCACGAAGGCGACGACGGTCGCCCCGAACGTGGCGAGGGCGAATAGGATCAATTCGAGAAGTCCCGGAGCTCTCTCTCGATGCGCGCCCTCTGCGCGTCACTGACGGTCGGTATATTGGAGTCCGGGGCGCCGGGCGCGTCGGCCGCAAGCGTTGTCTGTCGGCGCCAGGAACGAAGGACCTGGAACAGGACGAACAGGCCGACACCGAGAGCGAAAACGGGCGTCAACCACGCCATCCAGTGAAATCCCGACGTGGGGGGAGCCGAGAGAATGGAGAGCCCGTAGCGTTCTTTGAAGACGTTGATGACGGCCGCGACGCTCTCGCCCTTCAACAGGCGCGAGGCGATCTCTTCCCGAATCGGCTCGGCGGAATGGCAGTTCTCCATACCGCAGTTCGAGATGGTGAGGCCGCACCCGCACTGACAGATGAGCGCATCGGCGACCTGATGGTACTCGGGGCTCGATAGTCGCTCCTGGGAGGCGAGCGAGCCTCCCCAGAGGAACGCCACCACGACGAGAGCGACGACGCGGTCAAGCGACTTCATACTTCTTCTTTCCTGCTTCCAGATCCGCCTTCGCTGCTCGGGCCTTGTCCGCCTGGCGCGCGAGCTTGAGCTCGCGCTTCGCCGGAACCATGGTGACCACGGTGCCGAGGAAGATCACGATACCGCCGAGCCAGACCCAGCGTACGAGAGGCTTCACGAACACCTGAATCGTCGCCTTGTTGTCGTCGTTGATGGCGGCGAAGACCAGATACAGGTCTCCCTGAAACGTCGAATAGCGCCGCACTTCCGAAGTCGGCTGCTGGCTCGCCATGTAGAAGTGCTTCTCGGGCGCGAACGTTCCGATGTGCTTTCCGTTCTTGCTCACGTCCAGCTTCGCCGAGACCCACTGGTAGTTGGGGGTCGTTCCCTCTCCGATGCCGGCGAGCTTGATGTCGTAGCCGCGGATCTCGATCCCTTCGCCCTCTTTGAGGTCCGCCTTCTTGTCGGTGTCGAAGGCCGAGCCCGCGATACCGATGAAGATCAGCACCATCCCGAAGTGCACGATGTAGCCACCGTAGCGGCGGGTGTTCACGAGGGTGAGGTCCCAGAGAGCGGCCGGATAGCTCCCGCCGCGATGCGCCTTCCGCGCCTTCGCTCCCTTGTGAAACTCCTGAACGATGGTGCCGATGACGAAGGCCGAGAGCGCGAAACACAGGATCGCGTAGACGTGCCGCATCCCCAGCGCGACGAGAGTCACCCCGGTCACGAGGCCGGCTATGAGGGGCCAGGTGAAGTTGCGGCGCAAGCTGTCGAGCGACGACTTCCGCCAGGCGAGAAGCGGTCCGATCCCGGTGAGCGCCAGGAGTGCGAGACCGACGGGCACGTTCACGGTGTTGAACCAGGGCGGGCCGACCGAGGCCTTTTCTCCCTCGACAGCTTCCGACAGGACGGGATAAAGCGTGCCCCAGAGCACGGCGAAACACGCGACGAGAAAGAGAAGGTTGTTGAAGAGGAAGCCCGATTCACGGGATACGAGAGAGTCGAGCTCGTTCTCCGACTTGAGCGCCGGGAGACGGTAGAGAACGAGAGCGGCGGACGCGAGGGCGGCGATTCCGATGAAGAGCAGGAAAATCTTGGCGAAGTCCGACTCGGCGAACGCATGCACCGAGGAGACGACGCCGCTGCGAGTGAGGAACGTCCCCAAGATGCAGAGCAGATACGTCACGATCACCAGGGACACGTTCCATACCTTCAGCATCCCCTTGCGCTCCTGGATCATCACCGAATGCAGGTAGGCCGTGCCGCAGAGCCAGGGCATCAGGGCGGCGTTCTCGACGGGATCCCAGGCCCAGTAGCCCCCCCATCCGAGCTCGACGTATGCCCAGCGGGCTCCGAGGATGATCCCCGTCCCCAGGAAGAACCAGGCGAAGAGCGTCCACCTGCGGGTCGACGTGATCCACTCGGAGCCGAGCCGGCCAGTGACGAGCGCGGCGATGCAAAACGCGAAGGGAATGACGAAACCGACATACCCGGTGTAGAGGATCGGCGGGTGGATCGCCATGATCGGGTGCTGCAGGAGCGGATTCAGACCCTTGCCGTCCACAGGAGCCCAGACCGCCGTTCCCTGTGCCGACACCAGCCCGAGCTGATGGAAGGGGTTGCACACCCAGTAATTCAGATAGGTGAAAAACAGAGTGATGACGCCGAGCGTCGCCACAACGTACGGCATGAGCTCCCGGTTCTTGTTGCGGTTGGTGAGAACCGTGATGCCGCTGAACAGCAGCAGGAGCCACGCCCAGAACAGGAGCGAGCCGTCGTTTCCCGCCCACAGCGAAGCCACTTTGTAGAAGAACGGGAGGTCGCGGTTCGAATAGCTGGCGACGTACTCGAAGCGAAAGTCGCTCTTCACCAGCAGGTAGACGAGGGCGAAGCAGGCGGTCGTGGAGAGCGCCGAGCAAACGAGGAGCGCCCGCTCTCCGCTCGCGAGTAGGCGTCCGTTGCCTCGTCGAGCTCCGAGGAGGGATGCGACGACGGCGTAGGCGGCGAAGACGAAAAGCGCCATCAATGCGAAGTTTCCGAGGTGCTGCATGGGGGGGCTCCTGGCTCTTTGAGAACGACTATTGAGTGACGGTCTTGCCTTCCTTGTACGCGGCTTCGTACTTCGAGGCGCATTTAGCCTGCACCAGCGTCGCCTCGAATTTTCCGTCGGTCCCGAGCTTTCCCTCGGCCACCGCCTGGGCCCGGTCGACCAACGTGTCCGGAAGCGGACCGTGGCCGACGTAGCGGATGGGGAGAGTGTCTCCCTGATAATCGATGTCGAAGGTCACGATACCTTCGTCGTGGTGAACGATAGAGCCCGGCACGACGTTGCCCGCGACCCGGACCCGCCTTCCTTCGGCCTTCACGCCCATGGCCTTGAGCTCGGGAACCGTCTGGTAGTACGCCTTGCTTTCTTCCATGCTGGTGATGGCGAGCGCCACGACGGCGCCCAGAATGACGGCGCTACCCAGCACGAACTTCAGGTTCTTCTTCTTCATAACCCCTTCTTTCACGCGCGCATTGGCATTGCCGGAACCTGGATTATAGCGGCCGTTCCCTCCGAGTCGCAAGGCAGCTACCGGCCCGCACTGCGGATGTGACATCTCAGACATCTCATTTTTACGCTTGCGCTCAGATTCGGACCGCGATGGGCTCGGGAGCCTCTTCGGGCGGTGCGGACGCCTTCGTCTCGAGCTCGACCTTGCAGCACCGCCGGCAGACGGGGAAAATGCCGTGCTCGAGCAGCTTCGCCCGGAGCTCCACATAGCGGGGCGCGTTCCAGACCTCTTCCAGACTCTGTTCCCGCAGGTCCCCCACTTCGACCCGGATGAAGGGGCAAAAGTGCACCTTGCCGTCATAGGTGACGCGCCCCCCGAAAAACGGATAGAAACAGCGCCCCTTCAGGGGGCGGTCGGGCGTGTAGTAGTGCACGAGAATCGTCGTAGCCCTGGGCGGGTCGCCAATTGATGGTGATGCCTTTCGTCTCGGCATAGGCGACGGCATCGCGGAGGACGCCCGGGACGTCCTCGGGCACAATCCCGGGATCGTCGGTCACGTGCGTGCTGATGACGCCCGGAGCGGTCTCACCGATGATCTCGAGCGTCTCGTCGACTTCCCGGCGGGTCGCGAACATCAGCTGGTTCAGTCCGATGAGGTCGACATCGAGCTTTTCCGCCTCGTCGACGACGTCTTTCAGCAGGTGGAGGTTTCCCGCGGTGAGGGTGGTGTTGATGGAGAGAGGGAGGCTCGTGCCTCGTTCCGCGAAGCGGGCTCGCAGCATCACGATGTTGTCCGCCGCCTTGCCGAAGGCCCCGCGCTGGCCCCGGACGGCGTCGTGGAACTCGGGCGGACCGTCGATGGAAACGCTGATGTGCCTGAGGAACCCCGAACGAACGAGCTCGGCGAGCGCGTAGGCCCGTTGCTCGCCGATCACGGTGCCGTTGGTGGTGATGTAGTCACACCGCATTCCTTTACTGCGGAAGAGCTCGAAAATTTCGAGAAGATTCTTCCTCACGAAAGGCTCGCCCCCGGTGACGTTGAACGAGGGGACGCCGCTCCTGCCGGTCTTGAAAAAGATGCGATCGAGCTCCTCGACCGTCAGCTCTTTCTGACGCCAGTCCTCGGGGTTCAGAATGTCGGCGACGTAACAGAAGCTGCAATGGAGGTTGCAGAGGAGGGTCGGCTCGTAGACGACGAAATGAGGAAGCGGGTCGGCGACTCCGTCACCTCTTTCGACGAATCTCTTCGTCTGCCAATCCCGCCGGGCTCGAGTGATCCGGTTCTTGATCTTCCGCAGCCCCTTCTTGTACACCGAGACATTATAGGCCAGCTGCGAGGGGCGAGAGCGCTTCGAGGTAGTCCCGCACCATGACCTCGGGGCTGGCGTTGGCCTCGACCCATTCTCGGGCGGATTTCGAGAGCTCCCGCCGGCGTTCGTCGGACCGAATCAGGTCCCGGAGGTCGCAATAGAGTCCGTCCTCGTCCCCCTCGAGACTCGACCGGGCGACGATCGAATCTGGAAGATCGCGAGCCTGGAATCTGATCGGTGACCATCACGGGACGCCCGCAAGCGAGAAGACGCAGAAGCGTCGCCGACGTCTCTCCCGCGGAGGGATACCGAAGGTTCAGGCAGAGGTCCGCCGCGAACGCGTAGAGAAGAAACTCCTCGTCGGCGACACGCCCGAGACAGCGAACCTTTTCGGCGATCCCGAGCCCGCGCGCGTCGGACATCGGGTCGTAGTGCGGAACCCGGTCTCCCACGAGAACGTAGCGCGCGTCGACGCCGCAAGCCTCGAGCCTCGCGAGCGCGCGGAGGGCGGTGGGGATGCGTTTTTCCGGAGTCACCAGGCCGAAAGAGGCGATGAGAAGCTCGTCGAGCGGAATGCCCAGCCGCTTTCGCGCTTCCTCCCGGGACACCACCCGCGGCAGGGGAATGCCCATGCGGACGCGCCGGACCGAAGCGCCGGGACAGCGTTCGAGGATCTCGTCCCGGGCCGCGCTGCTGTGGACGAGGGTGAGACGGCTTCGCCGCACCAGGTGCTCGTAGAGCGGGTAGTCGTAGAGAAGGCGGCCGCCTCCGATGCGAAGAGCGATTTCCGCGATCGCGTCGCCCGTCGCCGGGTAGGCTTCCTTTGCCTCGGCCCGATACTGCTCGAGCCGGGCGCGCGCCCGCTCCCTCTTCACCCGGCTTCCGATGTCTTCCCGATAGGCGCGAACTTCGGCGCTCTCGAGGTGGTAGAACAGGCGTGAATGGTGGAGGACGAGATCGTGGAGAACGAGCACCCCGGGATGCCGGAAGAGAGTCGGGTAGAGGAAGTCGTGATGGACGCTGTTGCCCACGTGGTACATCGTCACGTGAGGCTCGGCGGGAGCTCGGAACCCTTCAGCCTCGGACGCGTTGCTGACGGTCTCGACGGTCCATTCCGTATCGAGACGGGCGAGCTCGGCGAGAACGAGAGCGCTATAGTCCGCGATTCCCGTCGGCGCCGGCGGCAAGGGGGTAAAGACGATGAGCTTCACGTTCGTGCATTCATGCCGTTGGGCCTGTGCGCCTCTACCAGTAGAATGTCGCCCAGGTCGATGCGCACCGGCCGTTCGGCGAGACCGAGCTTTCCGGCGAGCGCTCGCGCGACGGTGGCGCCCGGCCCGAGAAAGCCGCGGGCGCGATCGAGGACGTAGCCGAGCTTCAACGTCTTCGCCTCGGTGGACGTCGAGACCCGCTCGAAACCGGCGGCCGCCGCCATGCGGGTCAAGCTCTGCCGGGTGAAATAGTGAAGGTGCATCCGCATGAACCAGGGCCAGCGTCCGCGGAAGAGTTTCCGGCCGAGCCCTCCGATGTTTACCGTCGTGACGACGAGAAGTCCCCCGGGCACGAGGAGCTCGTAGGCGCGCCGGAGGGCGCCCATCGGATCCTCGAGATGCTCGAGAACGTCCCAGGAGGCGACGACGTCGAAGCGGGCTTGCCCCGCGTCGAACTCCTCGAGAGTCCCGTTGAAGACCTCGAGACCGCGCGCCGCGGCCGACTGCGCCGCCCAGCGCGAGGGCTCGATACCGACGGCGTCCCACCCGCGACGGCGCGCCTCGTCGAGGAACAACCCCACGGAGGAGCCGATCTCGAGGAGGCGCCCGGGAGGTCTCGCCAGGCCGCGCTCTTCGAGCCTCTCGAGAGCGGCTCGAAATTGCGCGCGGCGCTCGTTCTCGGAAGCGAAATACTCCGGGTCCTCGACGTCGCGATAGAGGGTCTCGATGTCGTCGATGTCGACGGCGGGCGCCGAACGCGCGAGCCCGCAAGGACGACAGACGAAGATATCGTCGTGGACCGCGAGATAGGGGGAGGTGCAGGCGAGCTCACCCCTCTCGAGAGGCGCCCCCGCGGGAACGTTCGACGGATAGAGGAGCTCCGTCGGTCTCCCGCAGAGAATGCAGGCGGGCGCGGCGGAGACATCGGCCGACTCAGAGCGCGGCGACATTCTTGACGGCGCTCTCGCGATGGCGCAGTTCCTGCTTCAGACGATCGCGGTCGCGAAGCCCGCGGTACAGCGCCCCGAACGTTTCGAAGATGTAGCGAAACGAGCTCGCGATGTCGACCGACGACGAGTCATCGGCGTAGCGCGTGGGGATGGCGACCTCCTCGATGGGAAAGCCGAGAAGCACGGCCTGGATCACCATCTCGGAATCGAAGACGAAATGGTCCGAGAAATCCTGGTAGCCGATGAGCTCGAGAAAACGGCGTGAGTACGCCTTCATTCCGCTGTGAAGCTCGCTGAATCGCGTGCCGAGAAAGAGGTTCTCCACCGAGGTGGTGAGCCGGTTTCCCAGGTAGCGGTACAAAGGCATGCCGCCCGCCATCGGCCGGCCGCCGTCGACGAAGCGCGATCCGAAAGTGAAATCGGCCCGGCCCGCGCGGATGGGCTCGACGAGTGCCGGCACCCGTTGGGGCGCGTACTGGTAGTCGGGATGGAGGAGCACGATGATGTCGGCGCCCTCGGCGAGGGCCCAGTCGTAACAGGTCTTCTGGTTTCCGCCGTAGCCGCGATTGACGTCGTGGCGCCGGACGTCGAGCCCGAGTGACGTCGCGACCTCGACGGTGTCGTCGGGACTGCAGTCGTCGACAACCAGGACCTCGTCGTAAGAGCCTTCGGGGATCTCGCGATAGGTCTTTTCCAGCGTGCGAGCCGCCCGATAAGCGGGCATGGTAACGATGGTGCGCAAGATGGGCGCTATCGTAAAGCACACCCGGAGGACGTTCAAACCCGAGCGGAGAGCGGTAGAATCTAGGCGACGATGGCCCCGCGAATTCCTCTCGTCGATCTCGACGCCCTCCACCGTCCGATTCGCGAGGAGCTCCTCGCGGCGGCGGCGCGCTGTATCGACCGGCAGAGCTTCATCCTCGGTGAAGAGGTGGAACGATTCGAGAGCGCCATCGCATCCTATCTCGAGGTTCCCTTCGCTCTCGGCGTCTCGTCGGGGACCGACGCGCTCCTCGTGAGCTTGATGGCGACGAACATCGGTCCCGGCGACGAAGTCGTCGTGCCCGCCTACTCGTTCTTCGCCACCGCCGGCGTCGTTTCGAGGCTCGGAGCCCGACCGGTGTTCGTGGACATCGAGCAAGAGACCTTCAACCTCGACCCGGCGCTCGTCGAGGCGCGAATGTCGGAAAGGACGAGAGCGGTCATCCCGGTGCACCTCTACGGACAGTGCGCCGAGATGGACGCGATATCGAAGCTCGCCGACCGGCGCGGTGTCACCGTCATCGAGGACGCCGCCCAGGCCATCGGTGCGCGTGACCCTCACGGCCGGCGGGTCGGAACCCGGGGGACGATCGGGGCTTTCTCGTTCTATCCCAGCAAGAACCTGGGCGCCCTGGGAGACGCGGGGCTCGTGGTGACGCGCGACGAGGGACTAGCCGATACCCTGAAGCGGCTCCGCACTCACGGGGCCTCCCGCGTCTATCTCCATGAGATCGTCGGCGGGAACTTTCGCATCGATGCCGTTCAAGCGGCGTTTCTCGCGGTGAAGCTTCGCTACCTCGACGAGTGGATCGCGCGGCGGAAACAGCGGGCGCGGTCGTACGACCGGCTCTTCGACGAGAGCGGTCTCGAGGCAGCCGAGTCCGTGCGCAGGCCCCGCGCCCTCGCCGATCACGTCTATCATCAATATGTGATCCGTGCCCCTCGCCGCGACGAGCTTCGCGAGCACCTCGGCCGCGCCGGTATCGCGACCGCGATCTACTACCCGGTGCCGCTCCACCTCCAGCCCTGCTTCCGCGATCTCGGCTATGCGCGAGGTGACTTTCCCGTCGCGGAGAAGGCGTCGGAAGAGACGCTCGCCCTTCCCATGTACCCCCACCTCACCGAGGAGCAGCAACGCGCCGTCGTTGCCGAGATTGCGCGCTTCTACTCGGATGCCGCCGGCGGGTGAATGGTGTCGGCGTTGTAGAGGTAGTCGTTCATTCGGAGAACGGCGAGGAGCGCGACGAGGGCGAAAGTGGCGAGCCGCCCGCGCCGGGAGGCCCGGATCAGGTGGCCGAGAGTCATTCCACCGAGAGCGCAGGCGAGAGGCGCGAAGAACAAATCCTCCTTGATCTGCAGGAACAGGCCTGGAAGCAACAGAGGGTCTTTCGCCAGAAGAAACGTCACATAGGCCGCCGTCCAGGCCCAGATCACTCGGCGGGAGAAATCGGTCGCGACCCAGGATCGGAGTCGAAAGTATGCGGGGACCGCGAGAGCGAGGAACACCGGATGACCCATCTCCAGAATCCGCACCGTGTCCCTCGGCTGATTTCTGAGAAAGAAAAAGCTCGCCGGCGCCTGGTAGCCTTCGGGGTGGAAGGCGGCGCTCGCCTTCGATGCGCCGAGAAAATGCCGGTAGAAGAGCGCGACCGATCCCAGCGTCCCCGAGACCGCGGCCCCGAGCCAGCCACGCGCTCGGGCTCCGATGCGGAAGCGGGAGCTCATGACCTCGAGGACGACGAGCCAACCGATGAAGACGACGAAGTGCGGGAGCGTCGCCGAGTAGGAGAGCGTCGCCAGGAGCGACAGGAGGGCGAATCGGAAGAAGACCCCGAGGTTCCGCCCGAAGTCGGCCTGCCGGGCGGCGAGATAGAGGACCGCGGCGACGAAGAACACCTCTCCCAGGAGCGCCGGCATGTGCGCCCTCGAGGCGTGGTGCCAGATTGCGATCTCGAGCGCCGCCAGAACGGCCCCGAGCGCGGCGGACGTGGTGTCGTGGGAGAGCGAGAACGCGAGTCCGTAGACCAGCAGAACGAGCGTTGCCGCGCAGACGATCGAAAGATACTCCAGGAGGAATCGTGGCTCGTCGAGGAGCGTGCGCAGCCCATGGACGAGAAAATAGCTCCACGGCGAGTAGGGCGCGACGTAGTCGGCGTCCGCAGGGCGGCGCCCGAGAGAGACCGTCCGGCCCTCCTGTCCGTAGGAAGAGGAGAGCTCCCAGAAGCTCTCGCCGCTCCAGTCGCTCGACGCGACCCGCGCCACCTGCCGCAGGTGCGGCCGAACGTCGGGAGGAAGGTGGTCGGGCCAGAACAGGACCGTCGACGAGGCGAGCAGAACGAGGGCGAAGAGCGCGGCGAGCCGCGGCGCCATCGACGCCATCAACGGTGAGCGCTTCGAGAGCGCGAGATAGACGACGAGGCCGAGCGGGAAAGCCAACCCGATGCGGGACGCGGCATAGGTGGCGGAACCGGGAGCCTGCGCCTGTGCCGCGGCATAGAGCCCGGTGGTGAGAAGCGCGGCGAGCCCCGAGAGGGTATACGAGACTCCCGCGAAGCGCAGGGTGAAGATGACGAGCATCGGAAGCGCGAGCGCATAGCACCACTGGCGCCAGGTGGGACGGAGCCGCGCGCCGTCCCGGGGGGAGAGCTCGACCCAGTCGAAGGCGCAGATGGCACGTGGGGGAAGATCCACCGTCTCCGCCGTCTCCTGCCGTTGGAGCTCGATCTCGAGCGCCTGGCCGTCGAGACCGTCGAGAAACGCTCGCGGGACGCGAATCCGTCGGACGTCCCAGGGGTAGGAGTCTCGCTCGAAGACGATGCGGCCGAGCTCGACCCCCCTCGCGAAGAGGCGAACGATCCCCGGCTGTCCGTAGCGATGCACACGGAGCGCGAGCTCCGCGTCGCCTCCGACGACGACGGAAGGGAGCCGGAGCCCCGCCCCGTCATACGCCATGCGGGCCTGAAAGTACGTCATGCGCCTCTCGCCGCGCCGGATCCGAAACGGGCCATGGTCCTGGTAGTCGCGCCCCCAGCTGCCCGTTCGGTAGACCTCGTCGACTCCGCCGAGCTCGACGCGGAACCCGCCCGAGGAACGAAAGGAAAGCAAGAAGAGGGGAGCGGTGACGGCGAGAACGAGCGCGGTCGAAACGAGGGCCGGTCTCATCGCTCGGTGAGCTTCCAGATGCGCACGAGGGGTCCGCCTCTTTCGACGGCCGCGAATCCGGAGTACGGGATGTAGAAGGCGTCGGACTGGAAAAACGTAGGCTCGTCGTCGACCCCCTCGCGATACGGGTCGAAGCTGCCGAGAAGGGAGCCATGCTCCGCGAGCCACGAGGCGAGGGCAGGGGAGATCCTGGAGAAGCTCTGGAGCTCCCGATGCTCGTGGGTGATGAGAAACCGCGCGTCTTTCCAGGGACGGGCGTCGTCGAGACAATCAATCTCCTCGACGCGAAAGGCCGGGGGACGGCGGCGGTCTTGATTGATGACCGGGGCACCGTATCCGCGGCAGACCGCGATGAGCGTCTGCGGCTGAAAGTGTCGAGAGATGAAGTCGGCCGCCTGCAGGCGCGTGTCTTCTCGTGCGGCGATGCGATCGAAGGCCACCGAGCTCCATAGCGTCGGAGCGAGAACGAGGATAGAAGCGAGCGACGCCGCCAGCACGCGGGCCCTCCCCGCGGGGACACGCTCGAGGAGCTCGTCGGCCAGATCGAAGGCGAGGACGAGGAAGACGGGAAGGAGCGGGATCAGGTAACGCGGAAACGTGATGCGCACCGAGGCGACGAGCGCGAAGAAGGGAACGGCGAAAGAGAGCAGGACGACGTCGGAAGCTCGCCTGAGCCAGAGCGCGCGGCCGACACCGAGGACGACGAGCGCGAAGAGGGGCCATCCGAGCCCCTGAGGCAGAGTGGTTCTCAGATGATCCCACAGTGCGAGCGAGCCCTGGGATGAGCCGTAGAGGAACTGCTCGATGAACCTCATGTCGGTGAGGAACCGGGCGAAGCGAACGAGGACGTAGGGACTCGTGAGCGCGAAGGCGGCCAGGGTCGCGAGAGCGGCGGGCACGAGCCGCGCGAGACTCTTGCGCTCCGGAACGAGCGCCGCGGCGACGATGGCAAAGATGACGAGGGCGGCGTTGTACTTGGAAGAGATCGCGAGTCCAGCGAAGAGACCGGCGAGAGAAAAATTCAGGACGGTGGGCGATTGCGTCGCGCGAACGGCGGCGAGAAGACACAACGTCACGAAAAGCGTGGTCAAGACGTCCACCGTCGCGAAATGGGAATCGCGCACGTGGAGATGACAGACGGCGAGCGCGAGAGCCGCGAGGAGCGCGCCCGTTCGACGCCGGTAGGCCGCGAGCGAGAGCGCGAACACCGCGGCCAGCGTGCCGATTCCCGCGAAGGCGCTCACCCATCGGCAGATCCGGTAGTGCAGCCCGGGCCGAGTGACCGCGATCTCGTATAGAAAATCGAAGGGCCGGTCATAACGCCCGTCGACCCGGTTGACCTCGTAGTAGAGATCGAGAGCGAGCGTGTCGAGATAGTACGGGAGGCTCGGATAGTAGAAGCTTCCCGGGTGCCAGTCGCCCTTGGCGAAAATGGTCTGCGCCCGTCCCACCAGGCGCTCCTCGTCGGGCCGCGCCGTCGGGTGGGGAATGCCGTAGCCGATCCCCAGAAGCGAAGCCCCGCCCCGAGCGCGAGAACGAGAGCGAGAGCGACGACGACCAGCGTCGCGAGAAACCGGCTTCGATGAGGGTCTGTTTTCACCGTCAAGTGAGACGCGTGCAAGTGTAGTGCAGAAGGGGAGAGCTTGGCCAGGCGTGACGCCCTTCCGGAATCCCTCGCGATCCGGGGCTTGATGGAACGAAAGATATTATATTAATATCTACGGCGCCGGAGGCCCGTTTGTCCAGGATTCGCTTCGCTCCGCTACGCCCGGAGTCGCTCTCGGGGCGTATCGCGGCCGAAATCCGCGATGCGCTGTTCTCGGGAAAGGTCCGCAGCGGCGACTTCCTGGGGACCGAGGCTTCCCTCGCGCGGGAGTTCGGAGTGAGCCGGATGGCTTCACGCGACGCTCTCCGCGCGCTCGCCGCCACCGGGATCGTCGAGGTCCGGCGGGGTGCGGGGGGCGGCGTGCGCGTCGCCCGCGGCAATCTCGAGCGTTTCGGAGACGCCCTCGCGATCCAGCTCCAGCTGCTCGGTGTCGCCGACGTCGAAGTCATCGAAGCTCAGATGGCGCTCGAATCGATGTCGGCGGAGCTCGCCGCCGAGCGGTCCACGGCCGCCGACCGGAAACGGCTGCGGCGGTCGGTCGAGGAGTCCGCCGATCTCGTCGCCGAGCCCGAGCGGTTCACGGAAGCGGCCCTCGGCTTTCACTTGAAGGTGGTCGAGGCTTCTCACAACCGGATCCTCGTCGCGCAGCTCACCGCCCTTCATCATGTTCTCCGCCCGCTCTATTCCCGACGGACGACGAGAGAGATCGCCGCCCGTGTGGTCGCAGCCCACCGGGAGCTCCTCGAATCGGATCGATTCCGGCGACGCCGGAGGCGCCCGGCGAGCGATGTGCTTTCACCTCGAAGGAGTACGTGCCCGCGGTTTCACTCCAAAAAGAAAGAAGAGGCCTCTCGCATGATTATCGACGCGCATGGACATGTCACCGCCCCCGACAGCCTCTATGTCTACAAAGCCGGGCTGCTATCGCATCGCGGCGCCCACGGACGAGGGAGAGTCGAGGCGACGGACGAAGACCTCGTCGACGCTTTGAGAAAGCCCGTCTTCGGCGGTAGCTCCCACATGCAGCAACTGAAGGAGGTCGGGATCGAATCTGCAGCTGCTCTCGCCCCGCCCGTACCAGATGATGCACAGCGAGAAGCCGGTGAAGCTCGTGCAATGGTACATCGAGGAGTGCAACAACATCATCGCGCGGCAGGCGAAGCTCTATCCCGGCGTCTTCCGCGGCGTCTGCGGTCTTCCTCAGACGCCCGGAGTCAGCCCGGCGAACTGCATTCCAGAGCTCGAGCGCGCGGTGAAGGAGCTCGGACTCGTAGGGTGCCTGCTGAACCCCGACCCGGGTGAGGCGGGTGGACCCGAGAGTCCGCCTCTCGGCGATCGCTTCTGGTATCCCCTCTACGAAAAGCTCGTCGAGCTCGACGTTCCTGCGCACATCCATTCCGCCGGCTGCCGCTCGGAGCGCCAGACCTATTCACTGCATTTCATCCTCGAAGAGAGCGTTGCGATCGTTTCTCTTCTGAGCTCCACCGTATTCACCGATTTTCCCACGCTCAAGGTCCTCGTCTCCCACGGCGGCGGAGCGATTCCCTATCAGTTCGCCCGGTTCGAGGCGGGAACGCTCCGCCGGGGCACCGAACGCTTCTCCGACCGACTCCGGAAACTCTGGTTCGATACCGTGCTCTACTCGGAGGACGCCCTCGCGCTTCTCATCAAGACCGTCGGCGCGGATCGGTGCCTCTTCGCGACGGAGAGACCCGGCATCGGCACCGTCAAGGACCCACGGACGGGACGGTTCCTCGACGACACGAAAGGCATCATCGAGAGCTTCGACTGGTTGACGGCCGCGGAGAAGAAGATGATCTTCGAGGACAACGCGAGGACGCTCTTCCGGCTCGAGGCAATCTCATGAACGACGGGAAGAGCTATCTCGAGAGCATCCGGGACGGCCGCGAAGTCTGGGTGCACGGCGAGCGGGTGAAGGACGTCACCACTCATCCAGCCTTTGCGCCCGTCTGCCGCGAGCTCGCGCGCATCTACAATCTGCAGACCGCCCCCGAGACGCGCGATACCATGACCTACGTCGACGAGGGGGGAGCCCGGGTATCGTACTCCTACCGGATGCCCGAGACGCCGGAAGACCTGCTGCGGCGCCGTCGCAACGGCGAGATCTGGGCGAAAGAGAGCTTCGGTATGCTGGGTCGTTATCCGGACTTCTGCGCGGCGATGACCGTGGGGTTCCGCGACGTCCACGACGAGCTCGCAAAGCTCGACCCGTCGTTCGCCGACAACGCGACCCGTTACCACCGCTACGCCGCCGAGAACAATCTGTGCCTCTCCCACGGGCTCCACGACCCCGCGATGGACAAGTCGCTCCGGCCCGAGCAGGATCCGGACCGGTGTCTGCGCATCGTGAAGGAGAGCGACTCCGGGCTCGTGGTCCGCGGTACGCGCATGGTGACTCTCGGCGCGCTCTCGAACGAGATTCTGATCGCCCCGACATACCCGTTGAACGAGCGAGAGGCGAGCCATGCGATCTGGTTCTCGATTCCTGTCGCCGCTCCCGGCCTCCGGCAGATCTGCCGCGCGCCCTTCGCTCCGAACCGCAAACGCTTCGACCATCCCGTCTCGACGAGATTCGACGAGCCCGATACTCTCGCGATCTTCGACGACGTGCTCGTGCCCTGGGAGCGGGTGTTTCTCTCGCGCCAGCCGGCAGCGGCGGGGCAGCTCTTCCGAACGCGCGTCATGACCTGGGCGAGCTACGCCGCCGCGGTGCAGCTCCTCGCGAAGCTCGAGCTCTTCATCGGGGTCGGGCACCTGATGGCCACGACCTGCGGTATGGCGAGCCGCCCCAACGTCGTCGCCGAGATGGGGGAGCTCGTGACCTACGCCCAGGTCTTTCAGTCGTTGGTCCGCGCGGCCGAGGTGGATTTCCAGAGGACCCCGGGCGGGCACGTCGCTCCCGGCCCGCTCATTCACCAGCGCGCCTTCATCGCCCTCGTGTCCGAGCGGCTGATAAGTATCCTCGAGCACGTCGGGACGAGCTCCCTCATCTTCGTCCCGACGTCGGAGGACTTCCAGGTGCCGGAGCTCCGTCCGTTGCTCGACCTCTACGGAAGGGGCAAGGATTTCTCCTCGGTGGAGCGGGCGAAGCTGTGCCGGCTGGCGTGGGAGGTGACCGGGGATTCCTTCGGGGGGCGTCAGCAGCTCTACGAGCGTCTGCACTCCGGCGACCCCGCGACCATCATCGGCGCCGTCTACCAGCGTTACGACAAGACGAACGCCGTTGATATAGTGAAGCGGCTCCTGGAGTCGAGCGAACCATGACCTCTCGAATCCCCATCGCTCTCCTCGGCGCTCTCGTTCTGAGCGCTCCCCTTCGAGCCGAAGACATCACCATCTGCTACCCGACCAGGAGCGGCGCTTCCTGGCCCATGTTCCTTGCCAAGGAGGGAGGCTACTACCAGAAGTACGGCCTCGACGTGAACATCGTTTTCGGCGTGCACCCCGCGTGCGTCGCGATGCTCGTCTCCGGCGAGGCGCAGATGGCGAACTACGGGCTCGAGCCGTCGATGCTCGCGAGCTCGAGGGACGGGTCTCTCGTCGCGGTAGGAAGCTCTCTCAACAAGGGGATGTTCGTGCTCATGGGCGGGAAGGACGTCGCCGGCGTCCCCGACCTCAAGGGAAAGCGTCTGGGCGTCAGCCGAATCGGAGACACCCCATACCACTATACCGTCTCGCTCCTGGGAAAGTTCGGCCTGACCTCCCGTGACGTGATGTGGATTCCCGTGGGCACCGACGTCAACGGGCGCGCGGCGGCGCTCGCGACCGGTCGAGTCGACGCCACGTTGCTCACCCCGCCCTCCTACTTCAAGCTCGAGGACGCGGGCTTCAAGAGCCTGGCGAAGCTCGCCGACTTCGACGACATCTACGTCACGACCGTCTACCTGTTCCAGAAGCGCGAGCTCGAAGAGCACCCCACGCTTGCCGAGCGCCTCATCAAAGCCCACGCGGAAGCCATCAAGCGGTTCTACGAAGACAAGGCGTTCGCCGTGAAGGCCTATGTGGCCAACAATCGTCAGGATCCCGCCGAGATCGAGCGTGTGTACGACCGCTACCTTCAGGGTCGAGCGTTCGAGCGCGTCCCGTACGTGCTCGCGGGCGCCGTCCAATCCGTGATCGATCAGGCCGACCCCTCCGTCGCGCCCCAGATGAAGAGCTTCGACTTCCGAAAGGTATTCGACCAATCGACAATCGACCGTCTCGTCCGCGAGGGTTTCTTCGAGGCGCTGTTCGGGCCGGAGGTCCGCGCGGAGCAGGAAGCGAAAGCGCGGCTGGCATTCGGGCATTGATCCCTTGGCGAAGCTCACGCTCGACGAGGTCTCGAAACGGTACCGCCTCGAGCGGGAGGCCGAGGATCTCCTCGCTTTTTCCAGGGTCTCGCTCGAAGTCGACGAGGGCGAGTTCGTCGCCATCGTCGGTCCGAGCGGATGCGGGAAGACGTCGCTGCTCAACGTCGTCGCCGGGCTGCAGCCTTTCGACGAAGGATCAGGTCCAGATCGACGGCAGAGCGGTGGCCGGGCCCGGCACCGACCGCGCCGTCGTCTTCCAGCACCCGAGCCTCCTCCCATGGCGCACCGTCTCGGGAAACGTGAGATACGGGATGGAAATGCAGAGGAGGTTCGACCGGGCGGCGATGCGCGAGCGCGTGGAGTATTTCGTGAAGCTCGTGGGGCTCGACGGGTTCCAGAGGCGGTATCCTTCGGAGCTCTCCGGGGGAATGCAGCAGCGGGTCAACCTCGCCCGGGCGCTCGCCTGCGACCCTGCGGTGCTCCTGATGGACGAGCCTTTCGCCGCCCTCGACGCGCAGACGCGGGAGATCATGCAGGCGGAGCTTCTCAAGATCTGGGCCGAGTCGCGGAAGACCGTCCTGTTCATCACCCATCAAATCGGGGAAGCTCTCTACCTCGCCGACCGGGTCGTCGTCTTCAGTGCCCGTCCCGGCCGGGTGAAGGCGATCTTCGACGTTCCTTTCGAGCGCCCGCGGCCGCTGGCACTGAAACGCGACCGGCGCTTCGTCGAGCTCGAAGATCCGATCTGGCGGCTTCTCGAAGAAGAGGCCCGTCCGTGAGCTTTCTGCGCAAATACGAAGCGGCGATCCTCGGCGGAGCGTCGGTCGTCGTCGTCGTCGCGCTCTGGGAGGTGGCGTGGGAAGCGGGCCTGATCTCACCCTTGTTCTTCAGCGGCCCTTCGGCCATTGCCGCCAGATTCCTCGAGGATTGGACGCACGGCACGCTCGTCGCGGACGTGGAGTACAGCGGAGTCAACTTCATTCTCGGATTCGCCCTTGCGATCGTGACCGGCGTCGGGCTCGGCGTCCTCGTCGGTTGGTACCGGAGGCTAAGGCTCCTCGCCGACCCGTTCGTGAACGCGCTCTACGCGACGCCCCGCATCGCGCTCATCCCCCTCATCATCCTGTGGTTCGGGATCGGCATCTGGTCGAAGGTGTTCATCGTGTTCCTTTCGGCGTTTTTCCCGATTCTGGTGAACACGATCGCCGGAGTGAAAGCGCTCGACGAGGACCTGCTGCGCGCGGCGCGGTCGTTCTGCGCCTCGGACCGGCAGATCTTCGCCACCGTGGCCATCCCGGGATCGGTGCCCTTCATCCTGTCCGGAGTCCGCCAGGGAGCGGCGCACGGGCTCATCGGCGTCGTCGTGGGCGAGATGTTCGCGGGAAGCCAGGGGATCGGTTTCATGATCGCCTACGGCGGGCAGAACTTCGCGACCGATACTCTCTTCGTCGGCGTCGCCATCATCGCCTTCGCGGGGATCCTGCTCGGCTGGATGGCGGAGCGCCTTCAGCGTCGGTTCTCGCGCTGGCGTCCTTCGAGGTGAGGTGAGGTCATGGCGGAGATCGTTCTGGGGGTCGCAACGTCTCACGGACCGATGCTGGCGACTCCCGCGGACCAGTGGGGCCTTCGAGCGCAAGCGGACCGCCGCAATCGCCTCCACGTCTTTCGAGGAAAGACGTACGACTTCGAG
Source organism: uncultured Acidobacteriota bacterium (assembly GCA_963815675.1). GTDB lineage: Bacteria > Acidobacteriota > Vicinamibacteria > Marinacidobacterales > SMYC01 > CAWFHP01. The sequence continues at coordinate 1,150,352 of CAWFHP010000004.1, forward strand.
TCTCTCCTGCGGGAGCGTGGACCCCGGTTCGAGAAGGAGGTCGGCCCGGAGGTCTGGCGAGCGCGCCATGCGCAATGCCAGCGAGCCCTCGACGTGCTCGAGGGCAGAATCGACGATGCCGCGCCCGACGTCGCCATCGTCGTGGGGAACGACCAGCGCGAGATCTTCGGCGAGGATTCTGACCCCCGCCATCACGATCTATCGAGGAGAGCGAATCGACAACGTTCCGTCCACCGCGGAGGAGCGCGCCAGGATGGGTCCGGGGATCGCCATCGCCGAGGAGGGACACTGTCCTCCCGACGGCGCCAGCTATGACGGCGCCCCCGAGCTCGCCTCTCACCTCATCCGTTCTCTCACCGACGAGGAGTTCGACGTGGCGCAGGCGTCTTCACTCGGAGGGCGCGGAATTCCGCACGCCTACGGATTCGTGTACCGCCGCATCCTGTCGGATGCTCCGCCTCCGAGCGTCCCTTTGATCTTGAACGTGGGCTATCCCTTCAACCGCCCCGGCCTGCGCCGGTGTCTCGCCCTCGGCCGCGGCGTAGCGCGCGGCGTCGCGTCCTGGGATGGAGCCGAGCGCGTCGCGCTCATTGCTTCGGGAGGGCTGACCCATTTCGTCATTGACGAGGACCTCGATCGTAGCGTCCTCGGGGCGATGGAGCGCGGGGACGAGGAAGCTCTCGCCGGCATGTCCGAGGAGCTCTTCCAGTCCGGAACGGCGGAGATCAAGAACTGGCTTCCCGTCGCGGCCGCCATGAACGCCTGCGGCCGGCGGTTTCGTCTCGTGGATTACGTGCCCTGCTATCGTTCGGAAGCGGGGACGGGAAACGCGATGGGCTTCGGCTGTTGGGAATAGAGTCGCGAAGGAGACCCGGCATCCGCCGGGATGATTCGATTCGACTCAGCCCTTCCGTGCTTCGACGGTTGCGAGGAATCGCAGGCTGTGGAACGGCACGACGGCATCGAGGACCGAGACGAGCCAGCCGAGCTTGTCCGGGTTTCGATTTACCGCCCGGAACGCGAGAGGAAGGGTGGGAAAGATTCCACCGCGTCGCTCGACGGTGAATCCCTCTCTTGCGAGAAGGTCGAGGTACTCCGCGAGAGGCCGGTCGCCGGGGTGGCGCTCGACGGCCGAGGTGCGCGTGAGCCTGCCGGTGAGCAGGAAGCGGACGCGGGAATGGAAGTGGGCGAGGTTCGGTACGGTGAGAAAGAGCCGTGCCCCGGGCTTCATCACCCGCGCGATCTCCGAGAGAGCCTTGGACTGGTAGAGAAGCTCGACGTGCTCGAGGACGTCCAGGCAGAGCACGACGTCGAACGTCTCCGCCTCGAACGGCAAACCGAGCAAGTCCGCACGGCGCACCGTCTCCGATTCGTACGCCGAGTCGACCCCGACGACGTCGTAGCCCTTGAGACGGTATCGCTCGACAATCGATCCTTCACCCGCCCCGACGTCGAGGATCTTCGCTCCCGTCGAGATGTGCTCGACGACGCGATCGAGCCAGCGCAGCTTGCGCTCGTAGATCGGCGCGTAGCTCCAGTGAGGATCGAGGTGCCGGTGGTAGTCGCCCCGCGCGGCGTACTCGCCGGTGCCAGTACCGGTCCCGGTCACGGTCACGGTCACGGCGTCAGAGGATCCGTTCCGCCCCGCAGTAGACGTTCATCGAGCTTCCGCGGAGAAAGCCGACGAGCGCCATCCCCGAGCCCTGGGCGAGCTCGACCGCGAGGCTGGACGCCGCCGAGACCGCGGCCACGATGGGGATTCGGGCCATGAGGGCCTTCTGGACGATCTCGAAGCTCGAACGACCGCTCACCGCCAGGATACGACCCGTGAGGGGAAGCTCGTCGGCGAGGAGAGCCGCGCCCACGACTTTGTCGACGGCGTTGTGACGACCGATGTCCTCGCGGACGTAGAGAAGATGGCCGTCGGAGTCGAAGAGCCCCGCCGCGTGAACCCCCCCGGTCTCGTCGAAGCCGCCTTGCTCCGCGCGCATCTTGTCGACGAGCCCGTAGAGGACGTTCGCGCCGACCCGCAGCTCGTCCTCCGTCAACGGTGGCGCCTGCAGGCGAACGGACTCGATGGTGAGCTTCCCGCAGAGTCCGCAGCTCGACGCGGAAACGAAGTTGCGCTGCCAGCCGCGCTTCTTCAGCGCCGAGGAGTCGGTGGTCGCGACATCGATGACATTGCACAGATCCGGGTTCTTGGAGTCGACGCGATGTCCTATGGATCTGAGCTCGCCGGTTCCCTTCAGGATTCCCTCGGTATGGAGAAACCCGGCGGCGAGCTCCTCGTCGTTTCCCGGGCTCCTCATGACGACCACGACGCTCTTTCCGTTCAGACGGATCTCGAGGGGCTCTTCGACGGCGATCTGGTCTCGCCGACTCTCTTTTCGCTCGCCGACGATGCGATTCGACGGGGGCGAAACGCGAGCGACTCTGGCGCGTGGTGGTAGCGATGGGACGAGCCCTCCTTCGTTCGGATTATAACCTGGCTTACTTTTTAGCGGGCGCGCGCTCCGCGAGCGCCTATGTTTGACGAGCGCCAGAGCCTCGACCTGACTCGTTTGCGGCATCATGTCGATGGGCTGCACCGAAACGACGTCTAGCCCTTGTCTTTGGAGCAGGTCGAGATTGCGGCAGAGCGTCGAAGGCTCACAGGAGAGGTACGCGATCCGGCTCGCGGTCGACCCGGCGAGCGCTTGCAGAACGGTGGGATGCGCGCCGGCCCGCGAAGGATTGAGGACGACCGCGTCCGGGTTGGCGGTGCGCAGACGCCGGAGAGAACGCTCCACCGAGCCAACGACGACGTCGGCGTTTGCGATTCTCGTGCAGGCGGATGGTCGCCTGAAGGTCCGAGACCGCGGGGCGCGCGCCTTCGACGAACAAAAGGCGCTCGAAGCTCTCTCGCAGGGAGAGGCCATGAGTCCCCACCCCGGCATACAAATCGGCGAGCAACCGGCCGCGTCCCAGAAAGCGCTTCATGAGCTCGTGGATAGCGGGGAGGAGAGTGAGATTGACCTGGAAGAACGCTCCCGGGGACACCCGCAGGCGAAGCCCCGCGTGGCGCACCCAGACCTCGCGGTTCCCCCACAGAGGACGAATGGGACCTTTGATCACCTGTGGGCCGGAGCTCGGGTTCAGGTGGAGCGAGATCCCGTCGACGGCGGAACAGGCCCGCCTCAGAGCGTCGAGGGGAAGGGGCGGCGCTTCCCGCGCTCGCAGGACGAGCGTCAGGTGCTGGTGTCCGGGGTCGCTCCCGCAGCGAAGGTCGAGATGCCGCAGCTCACGAGGGATACCGCTCGTTCCCGTGAGGAGCCCGCGGATCCGTCGCGTCGTCTCCAAGAGCTCCGGGACGAGGACGCGGCAATCGGGAGCGTCCACGATTCTCCCTCGTTCGCGCGCGAAAGTAACCGAGCCGAGCTCCTCCACGGCGCGAGAGGCCGACCGCCATCTTGGCGCGGTTGCGATACCCGGACAGGAGAGGCGACGGCAAACAGGGCAGGAGCTCGATGCCGCGAAGCCCGCGGTAGCTCCCGAGCGCCTTCGCCAGGGCGTCGTGCTTGCGACGCAGCTGCTCGCCGTAGTCCACGTCGAGGTACGCGCAGGCGCCGCATTCCTTACCGTGAGGACAGCTGACTCGGGACATCGATGAGCCTCGTTCCGCGGCTAGTGGGCTGTAACAGCTATTTCGCGCCAAAATCGCGGGCCCTTTTGCGCGCTGGCGGCGTTGCGATTCTCGAAATATCCAGATATGTCGTCGTCATCGCGCCTTGCCAGCACACAAAATGACCTCGCGATTTGCGCACCAAATAGCTGTTACCGCCCACTAGAGCTCGCGCCGCTCCGCGAGCTGGCGCGCCGAGCCGCGGGGAAAAGAAAGAGTGACGGCGAAGGCGACGAGGGCGATGAGGACGCCCACGAGAAACGTGGACTGGAGTCCATGGGCGAGCGCCTGGCGGAGCCACTCGAGCGCCTCGGCCGAGAGCCGGGCGCGGCTCTCCGGCTGGATGATCGAGTCGGGTCTCGCGGCGAGAGCGATGAGAGTGGGATCGGATGCCGCGCGACTCGCCGAGATCACGTGGTGGGTGATGACCGTCCCCATCAACGCGACGCCGACCGTGCCGCCGATGGTGCGAAAAAAGTACGTCGCCGAGGTCGCGGTGGCGACGAGCTTGCGGGAGACGGAGTTCTGCACCGCGAGGATCGTCGTGACCATCGAAAAACCCATGCCGATACCGAGAATCGCCATCGAGAGCCAGACGGCGGGAAGGCTCGAGGCGGCATCGAGTCGGTGGAGCGAGGCGAATCCGAGCCCGAAGAAGACCATTCCCGTCATGACCAGCGGTCGGTATCCGAGGCTGAGGGTCAGCCACCCGCTGAGAGCGGAGAGCGCGACCCAGGTGAGCATGAGAGGAGTGAGCGCCGATCCCGCCTGGGTGGCGGAGCCGAAGAGCACACCCTGCACGAAAAGGGGTACGAACGAGATCGCCCCGAAGAGTCCCATCCCGCAGCAGAAGCTGAGAGCGCTCGCGGCGCGAAAGACGCGGTTTCGAAAGAGCGCCATCGGAAGGAGCGGCTCCTTCGCCCGCTTCTCGAAGAGCACGAAGGCGATGGCCAGCAGCGCCGAGGCGACGAGGAGGGACGCTTCCGACACACCCCGAGCACCCTCGCCGATTCTCGATGAGGGCCACGAGAAGAAGCGACACCGAGGCCGAGAGCGCGAGAACGCCGCGCACCTCGATGCTGTGGGCCGGCCGCTCGAGCGCGGGCTCCGTCAGGGCGCGGTCAATGACGTAGATGGCGGCGAGACCGAAAGGGAGGTTGACATAGAACACCCATCGCCAGGACAGAAGGTCGGTGATGACGCCCCCTACCAGCGGTCCCACCATGCTGGCGAACCCCCACACCGAGCTGAAGACGCCCTGGATCCGGGCACGCTCCTCCATGCTGTAGATGTCGCTCAGGATGGTGAGCCCGATGGGAAAGACGCCTCCGGCTCCCAGTCCCTGGATGCCTCGCGCGAAAACGAGAAACGCCATGGAGCGGGACTGTCCCGAGAGCACCGAGCCCAGGAGAAACAAGCCGACGCTCGCGATGTAGAACTTCTTCCGGCCGTACATATCGGCGAGTCGACCCCACAGGGGAACGCTCACCGTCGAGCAAAGGAGATAGATGGAGAATACCCAGCTGTAGATGTTCAACCCGCCGAGACTGGCAACGAGCGTGGGCATCGCGGTGGCAACGACCGTTTGCTCGATGGCGGCGAGGAAGATTCCGAGAAGAAGCCCGACCGTAACCCAGCTGCGCCGTCTCGCCGACAGGCGATTGCGAGCCTCGAACGCGCTCGTGGGCGAATCGGTACGAATGGCGATCTCGTTCATCGGGAGGAAGGGAAACGATCTATTTTATCGCGCTTCGCGCTTCCTCTCATTCCTCGAGCTGGTGCCCGTTCGTCGCGCTTGTTATCCTGGCTCTCGATCCCACATGACGCGACGATTCGGAATCTACGTCTGGGCCCTGCTCGCGTTCGCGGCGAGCGAGCTCCTCGCCACCTCCCTCGGCGTCCGATTCGCCTCCGAAACGCTCGGCATTCTCTACCAGTATCTCGACCCGGAGATCCTGCGGAACGATCTCGCGATGGGCCTCTATCACCTTCACTCCCAGCCCCCGCTCTTCAACCTCGGAATCGGCTGGGTGTTGAAGCTCTTCCCCGACGGGTACGAATCGGCGTTCTCGTTGCTCATGGGCGCCGCCGCCCTCGCGCTGGTCCTGAGCATGACCTGGCTCATGAGACGCCTCGAAGTGCCCGATCGGGTGAACGCTCTCGTCGTCCTCGGTTTCGCCCTCTCGCCGAATTTTCTCGTGTACCGCCACTGGCTCTTCTACACCTTGCCGGTGGCGCTCCTGCTCGTCATCGGTGCCGTCTTCCTCCTGCTCTACATGGAACGAGGGAGTCGCTGGGCGCTGTGGTCGTTTGCGGGAACGGCAACGGCCGTCATGATGACCCGATCCCTGTACCACCCCCTCTGGTTCGTGCTCGTGGTCGCCGCCGTCGTCCCCTTCGCCCCGGCGGGACGGAGGCGGGCTCTCCTCATCGCCGCGCTCGTCCCACTCTTCGTCGTCAATCTATGGTTTCTGAAGAACCATGTGCTCGTCGGAAGCTACTCGGCGAGCAGCTGGCTCGGGTTGAGCCTCGCGAAGCGGTGGCCTTTGACCCAGGCTGAGATGAGCGAGCTGAAGGCGTCGGGGGTTCTCCCTCCGTACTGGCACCGGCGTCCCTTTCGGGAGCCGGACGAGCTCGCCGAGTTCGGGTTTTTCGCCGACCGCTCAGCGGCAGACGAGAACGAGACGCATCCCGCCCTCGACGAGCCGTACAAGGCCAATGACGAGCCCAACTTCAACCACCGCGACTACGTCGAGATCTCGAACGGGATGATGAGTGGCAACCTGGCTCTCATTCGGAGGCATCCCGACCGTTACCTGCAGCGGGTCGCGACCGCGTTTCTCCTCTATCTCCAGCCCGGGCCGAACTCGGTCCACTTCCTCGTCGATTACGATTTCGAGGGGGTTCATCGTTACCGGGATTTTCTCACCCGGTACCTCTTCCTCGGCGATCGAGTCGAGCGCCCCATCCAGATGCTCGAGCCCGAGCCCAACCTCTTCGTCTTCGTCTTCGCCCTGCTCGTCGTGTTCGGCGCGCTGCGGCTTCGAACCGGGCCCCCGGAGTGGCGTTGTCTCGACGCGTATATGCTGGTCTCGGTGCTATGGGTGACGGGGGTGGCGAACCTCATCGAGATCGGTGAGAACGACCGGATGCGCTGGGAGATCGAGCCGTTTCTCGCCATCTGGCTCGGCTGCCTCCTGTCCTCGCTCGTGCGAGGTTTTCGAGCGAGACGCGAACGGGCTGCGGGTCAGGATTTCCGAGGCGGCTGGAACGGCCTGAGCTCGATGCGGCTCGCGAGCGCCCGCCGGTCCTGGGCGAGGATGTCGACCACCATCTCCGCCACGTCCTCGGACGTGAGCCTCCAGGAGTCCTCCTCCCGGGGCGCCCGTCCGGCGAACCCGGTGGCGACGCTTCCCGGCATCACGTAGGCCACCTTGATGTTCTCGTAACGCAGGTCGAGCATCATCGCCTCGCTCAGGCCTTCGAGACCGAACTTCGAGGCGTTGTAAGCCGCTCCCCCGGCGAAGGCATTCTTGCCGGCGAGGGAGCTGATGTTGACGATGGCGCCGCCTCCCCGCGCGCGAAAGTGAGGAATGGCCGCGCGCGAGCAATAGAAGACGCCGGTGAGGTTGGTTCCGACGACGCGGTCCCAATCCGCGGGAGCGATCTCGGAGACGGGAGCGAACAAGCCGATTCCGGCGTTGTTCACGAGAATGTCCAGTCCTCCCGCTTCCTCGGCGGCGAAGCTCATCAGGGCTTCGACTTCGTCGTAGTGGCGCACGTCGCAGGCCGAGCCGAACGCGCGGAATCCCTCCGATTGCATCTCCTCGACGACGCGGGCGACGTCTCGTTCCTGACGGCCGGAAACGACGACGGTGGCTCCCGCCTTCGCCATCCCGAAAGCGATGGCGCGACCGATGCCGCGAGTCGAGCCCGTGACCAGGCCGACTTTTTCGTGAAGGTCCAGACTCTTCATGATTCCCTTCTTGACGCGGTCGAGAAACGACCGATGGCGTTACCTTAGTCCAACCGGCGACGGAGATCGAGAGTGCCAGAGAAGATCTGAGAAAGCAGAGAAGCAAGAGAGCAGCCGAGTCGCCGGCGGTCGAGAAACCGCCCTCGTCGGCAAGGCCTAGCGCTCGAGAAGCCTGTCGAGGCGCTCGCGACCGATCCGCGCGAGGTACCGCTCGTGGTCCTCGTTCGAGAGGACCCATTCGTCCAGCCACTGGAGGAACCCTTCCCGGTCGCGCGATCGGCGGTGGTACTCCTGAAACACCTCGTGATCGCGGCCGTAGTGGCCCTCGCATGGCGAAGGATGGCAAGCGAGCGGAAGATGGACGACCGCGGAAACGAGAAATCCGGGAACGAGGGTTCGGTTCGGATCGCTTCGGATCGTCTCCGCTGAGACGAGCTCCTCGGCGAGCACGACGATCCTGCTCGACGCTCGCGCGGCTTCGCGGATGACCCCGAGATTTCCGAACACGTGGGCATTGCCTTGCTCGTCCGCACGTTGCACCGGCAGGATGGCGACGTCGGGAGCGAGAGCCGCCACAGCGATCAGGGTGTCTCCGGTGAAGGGACAGAGCGTCTTTTTCAGGTGGGAGCTTCCGGCCACGAGGTCGGTTCCCAGCACCGACCTCGTGGGCAGAAAGGGAACTCCCTGCGCCGCCGCCTGGAGTGCGAGGGCGAGGGTCAGGTTCGAATGGTCCACGACTTCGATCCGATGAGGGTTCTCGTCCTCGACCGCGCGGCGGAAGTTGTACCCCGATTCCTGCGGAGACGTTCCCCACCCAGGCGGCGACGACACGGGTGGCGCAACCGGCGCCAATGAGAACGTCGAACAGCATGTCGGAGATGGGAGCGATGAGCGTCAGATCCCGTCTTTTCTGCCGTACGAGCTCGTAGCCGGCGGCGAAGGGCACGAGCGCCTCGAGACCGGCGCCCATGACGACCGAGCTTCCGTCGGGAACGAAGCGGGCGATGGCGTCCGGGAGCGAGAGAAGCTTCGACACGTTCAGGCCCCGCCGTCCTTGCCGAGCCAGAACCTCTCCGGGTCCATCGACCGCAGGAGCTCGAGCTCTTCCTCCGAGGGAGAAGGTGTGGGCCGGCAGCCTTCTTTCACCCGAAGCGGCCATCCCGTCTCCGCCGCGACCGTTTCCGGCGAGGAGGAGGCGGAGAGCGCATGGAACGAGTCGAGCACCGCTTCTTTCGTCTCGGGGTGGAATCGAAGGATGCCCCGGTCGGTGATGATGGTCCAGGGCCCGCCTCGCACGAGTCCCTGACGTTCGCGCCAGTCGCCTCCGTCTCCATACCCGGGAGAGGTGACGTAGTGGACCTTCTCGACGAGACGATGCTTCCGATGATTGAGAAGAACGACGAGCCGCTCGGAGAGCGACGCGATGTCGGCGGCTCCGCCGCTCCCCGGGAGGCGCACGGAGCCCGTGGCGGTGGAAACGCTGGTGGTGTTGAGGTTCCCGAAGCGGTCGACTTCGGCGGCCCCGACGAAGCCGACTCCTACGCGCCCGGATTGAAGAAACCCCATGACGTCCAGGAGCTCGGTCGCACTCGTGGCTCCCTTGACGTTGGCGGAATCGCTCATGGTGTAGAGGAGCTCTTCGGCCGCACGGGCGCGGACGAGACCGTTCTCGTAGAGGCCAACGGCGTTTCGGGCGTGGGTCGCCTGGGCCAACCGGAAGGCGAGGAGCGGAAGGCGCATTCCCACGAAAACGACCTCCCCATCCCGGATCTCCCGGGACGCCGCGACCACCATGATCTCCTGTGCGGTCGGTCGTTTCTTCATTGCTGCTATCATGGCGAGGTCGAATAAATGTACAATAACTGGTTGGTTTCTTCGACGCGCGGGAATGGACCGATTTTTCCAGCGCAAGCGAGTCCCGAAGGAGGAAGGATAGGCTCATGGGCCGCGAAACGCTCAGCATTACCGACAACCGAACTGGAAAGAGCTACGAAATCCCGATAGAGAATGGTGCGGTCCGCGCCAAGGACTTGCGCCAGATCAAGGTGGACGACGAGGACTACGGGCTGAAGAGCTACGACCCGGCCTTCCTGAACACCGCTTCCTGCAAGAGCCGCATCACCTACATCGACGGTGAGAAGGGCATCCTCCGCTATCGCGGGTACCCTATCGAGCAGCTGGCGGAAAAGTCGAACTATCTCGAGGTCGCCTATCTGGTCCTTTACGGCGAGCTTCCCACGACGAAGCAGTACGAGGATTGGGTCCATCACATCACCCACCACACCATCGTCCACGAGTACGTGAAGAAGCTTCTCGACGGGTTCCGCTACGACGCACATCCCATGGGAATGCTCGTGGGTGTGGTCGGGGCGCTCTCGACGTTCTATCCCGATGGGAAGAAAATCCTCGATCCGGCCAATCGACGACTCCAGACCTACCGGCTCATCGCGAAGATGCCGACCCTCGCCGCCTTCGCCTATCGCCACAGCATCGGGATGCGCTACACCTATCCCGACAACGACCTCTCGTACGCCGGGAACTTCCTCAAGATGATGTTCGCGATGACGACGAGCTACAAGGCGAACCCGGTACTGGTGAAGGCGCTCGACCAGCTCTTCATCCTGCATGCCGACCACGAGCAGAACTGCTCGGCCAATGCCATGAGGAGCGTCGGGAGCTCCCAGTCGGATCCCTATTCCGCGACGGCTGCTGCGGCTGCGGCTCTCTACGGTCCTCTTCACGGAGGCGCGAACGAGGCGGTTCTCCATATGCTCAACGAGATCGGCTCGAAGGACAAGGTCCCGGAGTTCATCAAGAAAGTGAAAGCCGGGGAAGGCCGCCTGATGGGGTTCGGACACCGGGTCTACAAGAGCTACGACCCGCGGGCCAAGATCATCAAGCAGACGGCTCACGAGGTGTTCGAGGTGACGGGAAAAAACCCGCTCATCGACATCGCGGTGGAGCTCGAGCGCATAGCGCTCCAGGACGAATACTTCGTCTCGCGGCGACTCTATCCCAACGTCGATTTCTACTCGGGCATCATCTACGAAGCCATGGGATTCCCCATGAGCATGTTCCCGGTGCTCTTTGCCATCCCCCGCACCTCGGGATGGATCGCGCAATGGGAAGAGATGCTCACGGATCCCGAGCAGAAGATCGCGAGGCCCCAGCAGCTCTACCTGGGCTCCGACGCGCGCGATTTCGTGCCCCTGGAAAAACGCGGCTGAGAGCGAGACCAATCGCGATCGCCTCTGCGGTCGTGGTCTGTTTCGCGGTCTCCCTGTCCTGCCGGTCCGAACGACAGGGCGCGACGGCGAGCCTCGCGCTTGCGCCGCAGGTTTCGGGAATCACGGTACGGCTGCAGGCGGTCAGCGTCGTATCGAACGACGTCGTCTGGGTGAGCGGTCTCGAAGGAACCTTCGCTCGGACCGTCGACGGCGGCGCGTCCTGGGGGCGGGGCGTCGTCGAAGGCGCCGAAGGGCTCCAGTTCCGAGACGTCCATGCCCTGAGCGAGTCCACCGCGTATCTGCTCAGCTCCGGGCCCGGCGATCAGTCGCGCATCTACAAGACGACGGACGGCGGGCGCAGCTGGGCTCTTCAATTCCATAACGACGAGCCCGATGGCTTCGTCGACTGCTTCGACTTCTGGGACGGCGAGCACGGCCTCGCGTACGGCGACTCGGTGGGCGGCAAGCTCCGGGTTCTCGAGACGTCGAACGGAGAGGACTGGAGATGGGTCCCCGACGAGACTCTCCCCGCCGCTCGGCCGGGGGAGGGCGGTTTCGCCGCGAGCGGGACCTGCGTCGTCACCGTGGGAGAGTCGACGGCCTATGTGGGAACCGGCGCCGGATCGGCGAGAGTATTGCGATCTGGGGATCGGGGTCGGAGCTGGGAAGCGTTCGAGACCCCGATCGTGAGCGCGACGGCTTCCTCGGGCATCCTCTCTCTCGCGTTTTGGACCGACGAGGACGGCATGGCCGCCGGGGGCGACATCTCGAGCAAGGAGGCTCGCTCCGACGTCGTCGCCCTCACGTCCGACGGCGGCCGGAGCTTTCACCTCGCGGCGCCGCCCTCGTTTCCGGGCGCGATCTATGCCGTGGCTGCGATTCCCGGAGCGAGCCCACCGATCCTCGTAGCCGTCGGCCCCGAAGGCGCTTCGTACTCGACCAATCTCGCGCGAACGTGGATGACGTTGTCGAGGGAGAGTTATTGGAGCCTTTCCTTCGGCTCGTCGAGTCGCGGTTTTCTCGTCGGCCCGGAAGGCCGAATCGCGCGGGTGGAGCCGATTGGTAGCGAAATCCTGCTTCACCGCTCGGGCTCGGCCGCCTCCCGCCAGTCGTCCCGTATCGCCTGGCAGGCATCTTTCACGGCGTTTCCCAGCAGACGCGTCAATCCGCTCGCTATGGCATCCCCGTCGGCTTTGAAGACCGCAAACTTGTTGTCTTTGCGTACAATATCTTTCCCACCCTCGTGCTCGAGCACCAGGACATAGTCCGCCCGGTCCTCTTTCCGGGTCACAACCACCTTGGGACACCGCTCATGGACGGTTTTCACAATCTCCGCGGTCTGCGGTTTGGCGCCGCCGACTACCGTTCCGATGTCGGTCCAATCGAGCACGTTCAGCTCGTCTCCCATCGACCAAGATTCGCTCTCAGCGACAAAGACGCGCGGGCGGGCGTCTTCCTTGGATTCGGCCTCCACCGCGATGGGGGAGAGTACCGCTAGGGCTGCAACGATCGGCAGGGTCGCTTTCATGGGGTTCCTCCTGTCTTCCCGGGAATTTTGCAAAGTGCGTGCCGGAAATCCAGGACTGAGAGCGTCGCGCCATCCGGGCCCTTCGACCCGAGTGAGTGTCCCACGAAAAGGATCGTTGTCCTCCTTGGAAGACAGGCAATGCGGCCGGCAGTCGCTTCGATTGCGCCCTTACGGCGAAGAGACGAGAACCTGACTCTCTCCCATCAGGGGACCCTTGCGGATCTATTGCTGCTGACCCAAGAAGGTTTCAGGACGTTCACGACCGGTTGCTTGACTCGACCCAAATTACCTATTCTCTAGGGCCATGAACAAGCCTTGGTTTCAACTCGGTGCGTCAGTCGTGGCCATGACCATGATCGCGAACCTGCAGTACGCCTGGACGCTGTTCGTCGTGCCGCTACAACAGGGTAATGGCTGGGCGCTGGCCGACGTCCAATGGGCGTTCACTCTATTCATCCTCCTTCAAACCTGGGTGCAGCCGCTCGACGGCTGGTTGATCGACCGGCTCGGACCTCGTCTCTTCATCACCGTCGCCGGTGTGCTTTCGGGCGTGGGCTGGGCGGCGCTGGGGTCCGCCTCGACGATTCCGCAGCTATACCTTTTCTACGCGATGGGCGGCATTGGGGCCGCGCTGGTGTATAGCGGTTCGATCGGCTCGGCGCTCAAATGGTTCCGCAACCGCCGCGGACTCGCGATCGGGCATCATCGCGGCCGGATTCGGGTCCGGGACGGCACTGTTCATTCCCATCATCCGGCACCTCATCGACACCTACGGTTACGCCACGGCATTCCGGTGGACCGGCCTCGTTCCAGGGGCTCGTCATCGTAGTGGTGGCGCAGTTTCTCCGTCATCCGGAAGCCGGGTTCCATACCGAGCCGGCTGCCGCGGAAAGCGCCGAGCCGGAATCGCCGGAACGAGGAACACTTCTCGACCTGGGAAATGCTGCGCACCCCGCATTTCTACATGCTGTACGTGATGTTCGTGGCGATGTCGACGGGCGGGCTGCTTGCCACGGCGCAGCCGGGTCCGCTCGCGAAGGCGTGGGGGTTGCCCATTGCCGCCCTCACGCTGGCAACGACCATCAGCCCCCTGGCCAACGGCGGGAGCCGTATTTTCTGGGGTTGGGTCTCGGACCGGACCGGTCGCGAGAACGCGATGGTGTTGCATTCCTGCTGCAGGCCGTCTGTCTTCTCAGCGTGCTCACGCTCGGCCGTACGTCTCCCTTCTGGTTCGTCGTGACGTTGGCGTTGACGTTTTTTACCTGGGGCGAAATCTACTCGTTGTTTCCGGCGACGGTCGGCGATTGGTTCGGCGCCCGAAACGCGACATCGAACTACGGCTTCTTGTATACCGCCAAGGGAGTTGCGTCGATCCTGGGCGGCGGCGTCGCCGCCCAGATGTTCCAGCGGTACGGAAGCTGGGCACCGGCCTTCTATGGCAGCGCCGCACTGGCGCTGCTCGCGGGAGTCATGGCGGTGGTACTGCGGGCCATCCCGTTGCCGAAAAAGGCCATCGCTGATGCGAGCGTGCGGCGCTCGGGCATCCCCCCTGAGCCTGAACCGGGACCGGCTGCGTTGATTAGCGCACGGGAAAATGGGAATTGAGAGGCTAGGCGATGAGACGAGGGACCCTGGGTGTGATTATCCTTTCGGCGTCACTCTTCCCGGGGATCGTGTCCGCCGTCGAGCCGCGTATCTTCGTCATCGGTGTCTGGCCCAACCGGATCCGTTTCTTCGACGAAGCCACGGAAGAGTTCGTCGGCGAGATGGCGCTCCGGAACGGTGCCGTGACCAACGTCTTCGGCTCGGACCACACGAGGGACGGGCGCCGCTTCTTCTTCATTACCGACCGGATGGAGACGGTGGAGGTCGCCGACGTCTCTTCTCGGACGATCGTCGACGAGATCAAGCTGTCGTCTCCCAATCGCAGGGTTCGATTCTGGAGCGCCGCTCCCAACTCTTCGGGAACGGAGCTCTATCTCGTCGTCAACGTCGTCGGTCTGGAAGTGGATCGATTCGTTCCGGAGGCGGTGGACGTGATCCGATACGACCTCCGCTCTCACCGCGAGCTCGCGAGCTTCCGTTTTCCCGCCGGAATGAGCCCCGATTTCCTTCCGCCCTTCGTCTCTCTCTCTCCCGACGATGCTCTTCTCTATGCCGTCGCCGACGACATCTACGTCCTCGACGCGAAGACCTACGAGCTCGTCGACCGCATCGAATCTCGGAACGCCGAGGTCGCCCGGATTTCCCGCCCCCCTTCTCGGCTTCGGCCCCACCGAGGCGGAGCCTGGCGTTCTCTTCGGAATCAACCGGAGCCCGGACCCGGTTCTGGGGAAGGCGATGCTCGGCATCACCCGGGTCGAGCTCGCCACCCGGAGGGTCGAGACCTTCGACGTCGGAATCGACGCTGCCGTCGAATGGCTCGGCATCGCCCCCGACGGCAAGCGCGGATACGCCGGGATGAGGGACCTGGTGGCGATCGATTTGGATTCGCATTCCGTCATCGCGCGAAAGGACGCCGTCGAGCAAGGAAGGCAGAATACGACCATCAACGTTTCCGCCGACGGCGCCAGACTCTATGTGGCGGGAGTCGGGCCGCGCATCCACGTCTACGATGCGGTGACGCTCGAGCTGCTCCGAACGATCGACGCCGGAGGCGACATGATGAACCCGCCCCAACCGATTCCGCGAAGCGCGCTGCGCTAGTGGGCTGTGACAGCTATATCTCGCCAAAATCGCGGGTCCGGGCCCTTTTGCGCGCTGGCGGCGTTGCGATTCCTCGAAATATCCGGATATGTCGTCGTCATCGCGCCTTGCCAGCACACAAAATGACCTCGCGATTTGCGCATCAAATAGCTGTTACAGCCCACTAGTCATCGGCATACGCGTACGGAGCCTCGATCGCGGCGCCTTCGGCGAAGCGGCTCGGGCGAAAGGCGGAGATGTCGACTGTCGTCGACTTCCCGTCGAGCACGAGCTCCGCCATCGTGAGCCCCACTGCCGGTGCGATCTTGAAGCCCATACCCGAAAAACCGGTGCAGCAATAGAGACCTTCGACTTCGAGGGTCTCTCCCATCAGTCCGTGAAAATCAGGGGTCATGGTGTAGATCCCGGTGACGCCGCGGACGATGCCTGCGTTCTCCATGAGCGGGATACGTTTCGACAGGATCTCGACTTTGGCGGCGAGCGCCTCGAGGGAAGGCCGCTCGGGATAGTTGTCGGGATCGTTCGCCCTCTCTCCGTAGAAGTCTCCCACGAGCGTCTGGGTCTTTCCCTCGCTGCGGAAGTAGATATCGAGGATGGAATCGATGCAGGCGATGTGGGTCCTGGTGATCTCGGTGGGACGCTCCAGTATCGCGACCTCGTGGTACTCGGTGTCGAGGGGAAGCTCGACCCCCACGGCGCGGAGGAGCCGGTCGGTCCAGGCTCCGGCGGCCACCACCGCCCGGGGTGTCGCGATCGTGCCCGAGTCGGTGCGGACGCTCGCGAGGCGCCCATTCGCCGCATCGATTCCGAGCACCTCGGCGTTCGGTTCGTAGTCCGCACCGAGCTCCCGCGCGCGATCGAGAAAGTCCGTCGCCACCGTGGCGCCATCGCCGTAACCCGACTCAGGCTCGTACGCGGCGAGCTCCACGTCCTCGAAATTCCAGGCAGGTTCGAGCTCCTGGAGCTCGGTCCGGCTCAAGAGCTCGACGTTAGCGCCGCAGGCTCTCTGCATCTCGGCGTTGCGCCTCAGGTGGTCGATCTCTCCCGCGGGCACGATGCGCACGAAACCCGTCTTGCGGAAGTGCGTGGGTCTTCCGAGCCTCTCGGTCCAGTGGGTGAAATACTCGAGGCTCTTGACCGCGAGTAGAACCTCCTCGCGCACCGTGTAGTGCATCCGCACGAGGGCGGAAGAGCGTCCGCTGGCGGCCGAGGCCACCGTTGCTTTTTCGAGCACGACGACGCGCCCCGCGTTTCTCTCGGCGAGATGGTAGGCGATGGAAGCCCCCATCACCCCGGCGCCGACGACGACGAAATCCGCGGTGTCTATCATTGAACCTCCCAGAAGAAAACGACGAGCGGCACCTGGAGACAGGAGAGCATAACGTTGTTCATGGGAGAGCACCGGCGACACTCACCGTGACCCTCTCGGGACGAGCAGTCGGCGCGCCACCTCGTCGATCCGGTCCCGTGAGATGGAGAGGATCTCCTTCGAGCGCGCGGGAAAGTCGAGCAGATCCTCGCCGAGGGTGGTCGAGTCGACGAGCGCGCGTGCAATCGTGGAGGGCGAGTCGAGCCCCAGCACCATCCGACCCAGACGGAACGCTCGGCACTCTCTCCATTCCCCTTCGGTGATGCCGTGGGCCGCGAGGTCTCCGAGCCGGAGAGCCCGGCGATCTCGTCGAGGAGCTCTCTCCGGGCCTTCGCGACCTCCTCCTCGGTCCATTCCCTCTTCTGAAAACCGCGAGCGAAGGATTCGACGAGAGCGCCCTCCGTCTCCGGCAGGTACTGAACGTCGAGGTCGAACGATTCGCGGTTCTGGTAATCGGCGGGAGAGTCCAGCGCCGCCGCGCTCGTGGTCGTGGCCGAGCGCGAGATGGTCATCATCCGCCTATGGTAGCGACCGGGGAAAGTAGTGCCTGTCCCTACTTTTCCGCACTCCGAGTCAATCCAATGCTCAGTCGTCGGGTGTGAAGCTGAAACGACGCCCACCAGATCAGCCCCGCGATGAGAAAGCCGAGGGATTTGGCGATGGTGAACTCGTCCGCGCTCGGGAAGTCACCGGCAGGGATGCGCTCGATGAGCCAGAAATAAGGGAGGAGCATACCGAGAACGAGGAGAAGGATGTTGAAGCTCGACTCGACGATTCCGACGATTCGGGTGAGCTCGGGACGAACCCAGAGAAGACCGCCGCAGCCGAGGCAGAAGAGATAGTAGACCGCTTTCCAGCCCGGGTGTCCCTCGAGCGCCGCCGCCCTCACGTTCCACCCGAACAAGGCGTCCGCCGCCCAGAAGACCGGCGTGAGCCAGTAGTAGGCGGCGATGATTCGGTCGGGCAAGCTCCGGCTCCCTCTTTACCATTGTCGGGGTGTCTCGCCAGATGAGCAACTCGTTCGATACAATGAGCTCAAAGGAAAAATCCTCATGGAGTTCCAGCAAGAGGTCGAGATCTGCCTGCGCTCCCGAATTCCGCTCGTCTACGTCGTCTCGTTCGAGGAGCAGAAGATCCTCGAGGACCTCGAGGCGGTCTGCGGGCGGCGGAGAACGTCGCTCTACACGTGGGACCAGGCCGATTTCTTCCGGTGCGTCGTGGGGAAGGGTCAGCTTCCCGATGCGCGCGAGCCGTTTCTCGCTCTCGAGGCTATCGAACGCATCGAAGAACGCGCGGTGGTGCTGCTGCCGGATTTTCATCTCTGCTGGAACGAACCGCGTGTCGTGCGAAAGCTTCGGAACCTCGCCCATGCGCTGAAGTACACCCACAAAACGATCGTGGTCATCTCCCCGGCACCACGGCTTCCCGACGAGCTCGAGGACGACGCCGCGCGTCTCGATTACCGCCCTCCCGACGTCGCCGATTTGAAGAAGATCCTCGCCGGTCTCCTCGCCGCTCCCGGGGCGCGGGTCGAGCTCGACGTGGAGGAGACGGATCGGCTCGTTCGGGCGGCGCTCGGCCTTTCTTCCAACCAGGCGCAGCGCGTCTTCGCCAAGGCCATCGTCACCGGCGGGGTTCTCGACAAGAACGACATCGAGCTCATCACCCGCGAGAAAAAACGAATCATCCGTGGCTCGGGAGCCCTCGACCTCTATGACGCGCGGGAGAGCATCGAGGACGTGGGCGGGCTCGAGGTCCTGAAAGGCTGGCTTCGACTCCGCGAGAGCGCCTTCACCGAGAAGGCCCGGGAGTACGGTCTTCCCGCCCCCAAGGGGATTGCCCTCATCGGGATTCCGGGTACGGGAAAATCGCTCACCGCCAAGACGATCGGAAGCCTCTGGCGGCTCCCCCTGCTGCGGCTCGACATCGGTGCTCTGTTCGGCCGATTCATCGGCGAATCCGAGGAGAACGCTCGCCGGGCTCTCCGGCTGGCGGAGACCATCGCACCCTGCATCTTGTGGATCGACGAGCTCGAGAAGGGCATTTCGACGAGCGATACCGACAGCGGGACCTCGCTGAGAGTGCTGGCGACTCTTCTCTCCTGGATGCAGGAGAAGAACAAGCCGGTCTTCGTCGTCGCGACCGCCAACGACATCGGTCGGCTTCCGCCCGAGCTCCTCCGGCGAGGGCGCTTCGACGAGATCTTCTTTCTCGATCTTCCGACCCGGGCGGAGAGGGGAGAGATCTTCAAGGTGCACATCACCAAAAGGGGGCGGAGCCCGTCGAGCTTCGACGTCGAGGGGCTCGCCGCCGCCTCCGAGGGGTACGTCGGCGCCGAGATCGAGCAGGCGGTGGTGGAGGCGATGTACCACGCGTTCAACGATCCGGCCGCCCCGGGAAGGGAGTTCACCACCGAGGACATCCGGGAGGCGGTCGAGCGGCTCATTCCGCTCAGTCGTTCGCAGAAAGAGAACATCTCGTTCCTGAGAGACTGGCTCCGGGAAGGGCGCGCGCAGTCGGCGTCGTTCGAAGAGCGGTCCGAGGCGGGGAAAACCTTCGTTCCGGTGCGGTGACATGGGCGATCTGACCGAGCTCACCACCGCGGCCACCACCAACGATCCGCGGGCGGTAGGCGCTCTCGCCGCGAGCTTCTCCGGCGCGCGCTTTCACTTGCCGCTCGAGACGCTCGAGGGGGTGAAGAACCGGCCGGAAACCGTGCGGGAGCTCGGAGCGCGTCTTCCCATTCACCGTTTGCGGCTCGACAACGGCGAGAGCGCCGTTCCGCTCTTCACCAGCGGCCCGCTCTGCCACCAGTGCGCGGAACGGCTGTCCTGGAAGACGGACGGTAGAGGAATCAAGACGCTCCAGATCTCGGGCTCACTTGCTCTCGGTTTCGCGAAGGACGTCCTGGTGAGCCCCGAGAATCGAGCGCGTGATCGTGAACCCTTTGAGCGACAAAGCGCTCCATCTCGCGCGCACCGATATCGAGTCGATGGCGGCGGGGAGGGAGCTACGACATCTGTGGTTCTACTCGCCCGCCGGTCAACTCGTTCACCCGGTCTCGGTCGCGGGAAGCTCGCTTCTCGACACCATCCTCGCGACCGCCGACAGGGCCCTCCAGCGGCTGGCGGACGGAGGCCGTCTGCACGTTTCGGAGGCGTTGGACAGGGCGGAGATCTTCGAGAGTCTGCCGGCCGACGGTCCCTTGCGCGGGCTTTCGGCCGACCTCTATCTCCTCGTCGCCGCGGAAGGTTTCGCGAGCCTCGAGCTCACCGTGAACAAATCGGGAGGAGAGGTTCGCGTGCTCGCGTCCCCCGAGACCGGTGCGGAGCTTCTCGACAAGATCCGGGTCGCCGCGGAGCGGCACCTCGCGAGCTTTCCCGGGGATATGAGCGTGAGCCTCCGATTCCGAGGGAGCTCGAATCGTCGTCGCCTCGTCGAGCGGATCGTCTCGCGACGGTCTACGCCCGAGCTCCGTGGGCGTCGACGAGCCGAGCGTTCCACCACCTCCTCCTCCGGTTCCCCCGGCTTTCCGCTACATCCCGCTGGAGCCGGAGCCTGCCTCCGAGGACGAGACGAACGACTGAATCACGGGCGCGAAGAGGCTAGCTCGAGCCCGAACGGCGTCGCGCGGCGGCGCAAGCGAGCCCGCCGAGCAACAGCACGATCGACGATGGCTCCGCGACGTCTCGAATCGCGCCAACCCCGATGAGGTCCCCGCCGTCGTCCTCGAGTCCGCGGACGCGGATGGAATCGACGAGGCCGCCCTCGGGGACGCCGAGCGCGGACAGGTCGAAGGCGACTCCCCAGATCTCCGCCCCGTATGGCTGTGCGAACCCACCGTAGTAATAGCTGCGAGTGAGGCCGGTGTTGACGAACGCGCCGGCGAAGAGGGAGAGCTCGCTGGCGAACCCGTCGAAGCTCGTCGTGACCCCGAACGAATTGGCGTCGAAGCGGGCGTCGAAGAGGACGAGATCGTCGCCGGGGCCGTTTCGCAAAATGCCTGCGCCGTAGGCGATCTCCACGATGGTGTCGGTGCTGAAATTGGCGTAGCCGTCGTTGAGGATACCGTGCCCGGAGAACGCCTCTTCGACGGTCACGGGCGCGTTTGCTATGTTCAACCAGTTGAAGAATGGGCCGTCACCGCCGCTCACCAGTTGCGCCGAGACCGGCGCCGTTACGTCCCACAAGCCGATGAGCTCGGCATGCGCCCGGGCCGTCCCCCAAATGCAGACAATCGACAAGAAGCACGCGAACATTTTTCCGCCGCGGATCGCGCCAGTCATCGCACCTTCCTTTTCTCAAGAGTGGAATCGAAAAAGATTCTACTCGTATTGCGATCCGCTGGCAACCGGGAGACCGAGACACCCGTGCTACAATTTTCCCGCCGCCTTCTTGGAGGATTCTGTGACGATCTCGAGAGCGGCATTCCTGCCGTGGGTCCTTCTTGTCGCGGTCGCGGCCCCCGGATCGAGCTTCCGGTCCAACGGAAAGGCAGCGGTGCTGAAGCTCAGCGCTTCTCCCCGTATCGGAAACGTCCCGGCGAAGATCCAGTTCCATGCCTTCATCGAGGGCGGACGCGACGACGATCCCTCCCTCTACTGCCCCGACGTGGAGTGGGATTTTCAAGACGCCGTCTTCCGCGACACCCGGGATTGTCCGGAGTATGAAGAGGGAACGCGCATCCAGCGTGCCTATGAGACGGCGCACACCTTCGAGACCGTCGGGGTCTACCAGGTGGAGGTACGGCTCATCCGAAGAGAGCGTGTGGTTCTCAAGGGAAATATCGAGGTGAGGGTTCAAAAGTCCGGGTTTCGAGGTCGATAGCCGTTTCGCGTCGTCCCGCGAGGATTGCAACGTCGATCCGGGACGGTGAACAATAGGCGCGCTGTACCCATTCGCTCACAGAAGGAGTCCACCGTGAAGAGCCTTTGCCTGTCGCTGGTCTTTTCCCTCGTGCCACTCGCGGCGTTCGCTGCCGCCTCACCCCGGGTCCTCATCATCTACGATATGGAGGGTGTCTCCGGAATCGATCACGAGTCGATGACCGACTTCGGCTCTCCCGACTATCCGCAGGGCCGCGAGTTTCTCACCTCCGACGTGAACGCCGCCATCCGGGGCTTGTTCGCGGGCGGCGCCGGCTCGGTCTGGATTCAGGACGGGCACGGGTCGGGAAACAGCGAGGGGCCCGACCTTCTATTGGACCGGATGGACGGCCGCGCTCGCTTCGACTTCCGCGAGCGCGACTACGACCCGTACTCGACCGGCCTCGACGGATTGCTCGACGCCATCGTTTGCATCGGCATGCACGCCCGCGCCAATACCGACGGCTTTCTCGCTCACACCTACACTTTGGAGCCCGCGTTTCGCGTGAACGGAGTCGACATCACCGAGACCCAGATTGTCGCGCTCTCCGCGGCACGCTGGGGAGTCCCGGTGATCATGGTCTCGGGAGACGACGTGCTCGGGGGGGAGCTCGCCCCCGAGTTTCCCGAGCTCGAGTACGCGACGGTGAAAAAAGCCGTGAGCCGCGCCAAGGCCGACCCTCTGCCCCAGGACGAGGTCCAGCGGCGCATCGAGTCCGCCGCCAGGCGAGCGATGGAGAAGCTCCTGGCGGGAGAGTTCCGGCCCTATTACTTTCGACCGCCGTTCGTCTTCGAGCTCTCGTTCCAGGACGCCCGACAGGCCGGGGTGGCGATGCGCGATCAGGGCATCGAGCGAGTCGACGATCTCACCGTGCGCTTCATCGCGCCCGATTTCAACGAGGGCTACGACCGCTCGAAGCACCTGATCGCCCTCGCGAGCTCCGACCGGCTCCATCTCCTCGTCCGCCTGCTCCAGCAGTCGGAGGAAGGAAAGAAGCTCCTCGAGGAGTACCGCGGGCTCATCTCCGAGAGATGGCTCGAGCCGCAGAAGCTACCCGCCTGGGCCGCTTCGGAGCCCGTGCCTGCGAAGAAAAAGCGGTTCTACGGCGACAACTGACGCGCAAGCAGAACGAACGTAAAGGCGCAAAGGCGCGAGGCCAAAGGCGCAAAGGAAACCCCGATCCGGGCTTTGCGTCTCTGCGACCCTGGCGTCTTTGCGTTAAGGGTTTTCTTCGTCGCTCTACGCTTCGGTCTTTCGGTAGTGGCGCCCTGCGGCTCCCGCCTCGGCCGGCTCGCTCGAGGGTCGAATCCGGAACAACCCCTTGACTCGCGCCAGAACCCGGCTGCCCGACCAGTCGTCGAAGATGCTGTAGGCGACGGGGATGCCGATCAACGTCAGGAGAAGGGCCAGGGATTGACCGCCGATGACGACGGTACCGATGGCGCGGTTGGTACCCGCGCCCGGTGCCGCTCGAGACGACGAGCGGAATCATGCCGGCTACGAAAGCGAGCGTCGTCATGAGAATGGGCCGGAGCCGATCGCGGTTCGCGTGCAGGATCGCCTCGTCTCGCGCCACTCCCTGACTGCGGAGTCCGTTCATGTGGTCGATCTGGAGAATCCCGTTCTTCTTCACGATGCCGAAGAGAACGAGGATCCCGAGCGACGAGAAAATGTTGATCGATTGATTCAACGCCACGATCGAGAGGAGCGCGAAGGGAATCGTCATCGGCAGCGCCAGGAGGATGGTCACCGGGTGGAGCCAGCTCTCGAACTGGGCGGCCAGGATCAGGTACATGAAGATGAAGGAGAGGAGGAACGCGATCAGGAAGTTGACGCCGCTCGTCCCTGCTCTCGCGAGCGTCCGGTGAGCCCGTAGGAATAGCCCGGGCGGCATGTTGAGCTCCGAAGCCGTCCGGTTCAAGCGCGTCGATGACCGTCTGGGAGGAGAACCCGGGCAGCCATGTTGGCGGAGACAAGCACCTGCCTCCTGCCGGGCGATGCGGTTGATGAGCGACGGGCCCGTTCCTTCCTCGACGCGGACCACGTCCTTCAGCTTCACCCGGCCGGCGGTGCGGGAAGGCACCTCGGCCTGGGCGATGCCGGTGGCGTCCCTGCGGAAGCGCTCGTCGGCGCGCACGTGGACCTCGTACTGCTCGCCGCCTTCGTAGTAGTCGGTGACTTCGAGACCGCCGACGAGGACGTTCATGGTCGCCGCTACGTCCTGCACCTGGACCCCGAGATCGGCCGCCTTCGCCCGATCGATCTGAACGCCGAGCTCGGGCTTGCCGACGACGAGGTTGGTGTCGGCATCGACGACACCCGGTTGCGCGCGGAGCACGTCCATCAGCTTGGTGGCGTACTGGCCGAGCTGATCGAGGTCGGGTCCTCCCACCCAGAACATGATCTCGGAGTTGTTGCCCGCGCGGAACGGCGAGACCGGGGCGACCGTGGCCCGCAAATCGAGGGCGGCGTAGCTGGGTAGTATCTCCTGCCGGATTACCGCCA
Organism: uncultured Acidobacteriota bacterium; assembly: GCA_963815675.1. GTDB lineage: Bacteria > Acidobacteriota > Vicinamibacteria > Marinacidobacterales > SMYC01 > CAWFHP01. The sequence continues at coordinate 1,174,190 of CAWFHP010000004.1, forward strand.
TGACGTCGAACTGGCTCGCCTTGCGCCCGGTCACCGGTAGAAGTTTCACGTAGATGACACCCAGGTTCCGGGTTCGCTGTGGATCGTCGCCGATGGTGAGAAGGGTCGCCGCGACATCGGGGAGCTCTCGAATCCGGGATCCGATGGACTCCATGATCACCTGCGTGGTCTCGAGGCTCGATCCCTCAGGGGCGCGGACGTTCACCTCGAACTGCGACTCGTCGTCGCTGGGGAGGAAGTTCTTGTTGGCGATGACGACGAGCGGCACCGATGGACGCGACCGTGAGCAGCATCAACGATCACCACCACCCACCGATGGTGCATCGACCAGTCCGAGTAGACGCCATATAGGCGCGCTCCACGGGAGCGTAGAAACGCGACTCGCGCGACGACTTCCCCTGGCCGGTTTGATGCAGGTCCTCCTCGCTGAGCCAGCGCGACGCCATCATCGGGGTAAGAGTGAAGGCGACGAGGAGCGAGACCGCGATGGCGAACGCCATGGTGACCCCGAAGGAGTTCATGAACCGGCCTACGATTCCCGCCATGAATGCGACGGGAAGGAAGACGGCGATGAGCGAGAGGGTCATGGCGATGACCGCGAGCCCGATCTCGCGGGTGCCTTCTACGGCGGCCTCGCGCGCCGACATCTTCTTCTCTTCCATGTAACGGAAGATGATCTCGAGCACGATCACGGCGTCGTCGATGACGATCCCTACCGCCAGGGTGAGAGCGAGAAGGGTGATCACGTTGAGGGTAAAGCCCATCCACTCCATGGCGGCGAAAGTCGCGATGAGCGCGCTCGGGATGGAGACGGCGGCGATGATCGTCGGGCGGATCTTCCCGAGAAAGAGAAAGACGATTCCGGCGGCGAGGAACGAGCCCAGGACGAGGTGCTCCTGCACCGCGTGGACCGCGGCGAGGATGTACTCGGACTGGTCGCGCACCTCGTCCATCTTCCAGCCCGCCGGGAGCTGGGTGCGGAGGAGATCGACTCTCTCCTTCAGTCTCTTCGACGACGTCGATGGTGTTGGTGCCCGACTGTTTCCGGACCTGGAGAACCACCGCGGGCTCGCCATCGAAGGATGGCCACGGTCTCGGGATCGGCCATCCCGTCCTCGACCCTGGCGACGTCGCCTACCCGGATGGGATATCCGTCTCGCTCCGTCACCGGGATGAGCGCGAACTCGCCGGGCGACGAGACTCGCCCGTAGGTACGGAGGGTCAGGTCCCGCGCGCCCTGCTCGACCCGGCCGCCCGGAAGCTGCACGTTCTGGGTCTGGAGCGCCTGGACTACTTCGGCCGCGGTCAGGCCGAGCCCGGCGAGCTTCGAGGTGTCGACGACGACGTTGATCTGGCGCGGGCGTCCGCCGCCGATCCGCACCTGCCCGACACCGTAGATGGACTCGATCTGACGGCGCAGCGTCTTGTCGGCGAACTCGGTGATGTCCCGGATGGGGGCGTTGCCCGATAAGAACGATCGAGAGCACCGGCGAGGCGTCGGGGTCGATCTTCTCGATGATGGGCGGATCGGCGTCGCGTCGGGCAGGTCGCCGAGGATGGTATTGACCCGGTCGCGCACTTCCTGCGCCGCCACGTCGCCGTCTTTCTCCAGAAGGAACTGCACGGTGACGACCGAGGTGCCTTCCGAAGATATCGAGATCAGCTGGTCGATGCCGCTGATGGTGTTGACCGCTTCCTCGATCTTGTCCGTGATCTCGGTCTCGATCTCCTCGGGCGCCGCGCCGACTAGCCGGGTGGAGATGGTGACGAACGGAAGGTCGATGTTGGGGAATCGATCGACCCCGAGGTTCGCAGTAGGAGAAGAGACCGACCACCACCAGCGAGAGGATGATGACCGTGGCGAAGATGGGCCGTTTGACGCAGAGCTCGGCTAATTTATGCATGAGAGGTTTCCTCTTATTGCAGTGCCGCGGGGCCCCACCCCCACGGCTCGGGTTTCGTCGGCGCACTCGCGCCGGGCTGCCTCCGCCTTCGGGCTTCGACGCGGTTTCGACGAAGCCTTGGCGAAGTCGAACGCTCCGCTCGCAACGGTGCTCTTATGCGGTCGCTGGTGACCGTGCTTTCGTCCATCAAGATGTCCGACTCGGGTCGAGCTCGAGCTCCACCCTTGCGAAGAGCCCCGGTTTCAGGCGCTCGTCGCGGTTCGGGATCTCCGCTTCCACCACGAAGGTTCGATTGACGGAATCGATCGCCCGCACGACGACCGTGACTCTTCCTTCGAACACTTCCCCGGGGTAAGGATCGACCCGGGCCCGGACGACCTGTCCTTTCTCGACCGCGGCGAGGTAGCGCTCGGGAAGCCGGAAGCGCAGCTTCAGGGGCGAGATCTGAACGACGACGAAAGCGACGGTGTTGTCGCCCAGCCGTTCTCCCACGTCCGTCCGGCGCTCGGCCACGATGCCGTCGATCGGTGAGACCAGAACGGCATCCGAGAGTCTCTGCTTGGCGAGTGCGAGCGCGGCCGCCGCTTCCGCCCGGGCAGCCTCCGCCTGGTCGAGCATGGACTTGGTCCGGTCGTAGACGGCCTGGGAAACGGATTCCTTGGCGATCAGGTCTTTCTTTCGCTCGAAGTCGCGACGCGCGTCCTCGGCGGCGGCGGTGGCGCGTGCGAGCGAGGCTTCGGACCGGTCGACCTCGATCTTCAGATAGTCGGTCTCGATCTCCAGCAGTGGCTGGCCCTTTTTTACCCGCGCGCCCGCGTCGACGTAGACGACTCCGACCCGCCCGGGGAATTTCGCCGAGAGCTCGGAGCGCACCGGCGAAACGAGCTCTCCCGTTTCCGTCAGGACGCCGTTCGCCACCTGGTCCTCGCTTGCCGGCTCCGCCACGGCGGCTTTCGCCGCTTCCGAGGCGACGGCGGCGAGCCCCTTCTGGACGTCTTCGGGGAGGGGCTGTTTCGCCGCGGCCGGCTTCTCCGCTCCCTGGGCGGAAGAAGGCGCAGACTCCTGGCGGCCGCAGGCGGCGGCAAAGGCAACGCGGTCAAGGCAACGAGGGTCCCGAGGAACCCGATTCGGACTCTCATGGTTTCGTCTCCTGATTCAGGGCGACCTCGCTCAGCGCTCCGGCCGCGTACCACACTTGCACTTCGGCGGCATAGACGAGAAGACGTCCCGTCGCTACCGCGCGCCGCGCATCGGCGAGCGCCGCCTCCGAGGTCGAAAGATTCGAGCGAGGTGAGCTCCTGACTCCTGTACTGCTCGAACGTTTGATCGTACTCCGCCTCGCTGGCCTGAAGCTGTTCCTGGGCCAGGGAAAGGTTGGTTCGGCTCGCATCGAGGTCGACGAGCGCGAGGCGAACGTCCTCGCGCACCGAGCGCTTCGTTTCTTCGAGCATGAGGTCGGCCTGTTTCTCCCGTTCCCTCGCGAGCGCTACCCGGGCACTCACCTCCCCTCCCTGGTAGATGGGGACGGTGAACCGAATGGCGGCGTATCCATATCTGTTCTTGGGGAAAGTCGTCTTCTGATTGATGAATGCGGCGTCGGCGGTGACGATGGGAAAATACCCTCCGTGCTGTTTTTGCACCTCGAGCTTGGCGTCTTCGAGGGAGTACTCCGCCCTGCGCACGTCGGGCCTCGCCTCGTAGGCGCGGCGGAGGAGCTCGTCCTGGGAGGGGACGGGCGGGATGGCCCGCTCGCTCCCGGTCCCGGTGTCGGGCTCCACGAGCGCGATCTCGTCGTCGAGGGCGAGCGCGATCCGGATGGCGGAGACCGACACCTCACGCTGTCTCTTCGCTTCGACGACGCGCCGCTCGGCGGCTTTGATGTCGGCCTCCGCGCGGAGCACGTCCACGCGCGTCGTCTCACCGGCCTCGAAGAGATCCGTCGCTTGTTTTCGGCGCTTCTCGGCGAGCTCCAGGTTCGTCTGCTCCACCTCGATAAGCGCGTCGGCCTGGAGCGCGGTGAGAAACTGAACGCTCGCGCCGAACAGGACGTCGTCCAACGTTTGGCGCAATCCCTGTCGTGCGATCTCGACTCCGATTTTGGATTGCTGATATCCCTTGCGATCGCGAAGACCGGCGAAGATCGGCTGGGTGACGCCGAGGGTCTGGTTCCAGTTCACCAGCGGAAGGATTGTCCGCAGGTCCTCCGCCGGGCCGAACGAGACCTCGGTCGAGTTCCGCACCAGGCTACCGGTGACCGACACCCGAGGCATTACCGCGGAGAGCGCCGTTCTCTTTTCCGCCTCGGCGGCGGGGACGTCGGCGCGCGCTCTCGCGAGTGCCAGGTTGCGCTCCGCGGCGAGCATCAGTGCTTCCCGCAGGGTGAGCATCCTCGGTGCCGTGCTCGAGGGCTGCTGAACCGCGCTCAATGTGAGCAGGAAAGTGTAAGCGACGGCGAGCATCAGGGTGAGTTTCCTTTCGAGACTTTGGGAGCTTTGGGGGCTTTCGAAGGCCTCGTGGCGAGGCCATGAAGGAGCGTATCCGCCATCCAGGCGACGTCTTTTTCGGCGTCGGGAGGAGAATCTTCGGTGAGTCGGCGCAGCATGAGGGCTACCGCGCTCTCCGAGACGAGCAAAGCGAGCCGCGCCGGGTCGCAGTCGCGCACCTCGCCGTGCTCGATCCCCTCACGCAGCATGTTCTCCACTCTCGCGAGATGCACCGCGTAGCGCGGATGGCAAAGGCGCTTCCGGCGGGCGGTCTGATGAATCTCCGCGGGCGAATTCTTGAGGGCGATGTAGATACGGAAGAACTCACGATGCTCGTCGAAGAAGTTCACTTCCGTCCGGATGAGAGCGGTGAGCTTCTCGGAAAAGTCGGGTATCGCGGGAAGCGTGGCCTCGAGCTCCGCGCCGAGCTTCGAGAAAGCAAATTCCGCCGTCCGCTCCAGCAAATCCTCGCGGTCCTTGAAGTAGAGGTAGATCGTTCCCTTGGCGATCCCGGCCTCGTCCGCGATTTCCCGCATCGTGGCCGCTGCGAGTCCTCTGCGAGAGATGACGCGGAGCGCCGCCTCCTGGACTTCCTGAACGCGCAGCTCCGAGAGGAGCGTGGGCCGGTGATACAAGACCGTAATGACCTCCTGGTCAGCAAAATGACCAACTGGTCAGTATTGACACGCCGCGCGGCCGGCGTCAAGAGAAACAACAAAGAGGGGAAGAGCCTGCCGGAGCGGCGTTTACGGTGAGTCGCCATTTGGTGCTAACGTTCGATCGGATCGAGCCCGGGTTCGCCCGCTCGAGGAAGGAGGGAAAGACGTGATTCCCGAGCCGAAGAGTTCGGATACCGAGCGCCTAAGCGAGCACATCGACCCGGTCTGCGGTATGACGGTCGTCCCCGAGACGGCCGCCGGTCACCATGAGCACCGCGGATCCACCTATTACTTCTGTGGCAAAGGCTGTCTGGAGCGGTTTCGGGATGCTCCCGATCGCTACGTCGACGCGGAGACTTCCCCGTCGCCGTCCTCTTCGCCATCTGCGGTCGACCCCGTCTGCGGGATGACCGTTATCCCGGAGAAAGCGGCGGGCCACTTCGACCATCGTGGGACGACCTACTACTTCTGCGGCAAGGGCTGCCTCGAGCGGTTTCGAGCAGCCCCGGATCAATACCTCGACGAGAGGGGGAACGAGGGCGGTACCCCCAGGACCTCGTCGCCTTCGACGACGCCCGATGCGGGTTCCGACTACACCTGTCCCATGGATCCGGAAGTGAAGCAGAAAGGCCCCGGTGCCTGTCCCCGATGCGGCATGGCGCTCGAGCCCGACGTCGTCCAGGCACCCTCGACCCGAACCGAGTGGACCTGTCCGATGCATCCCGAAGTCGTGCGAGACGAACCGGGGAGCTGTCCCATCTGCGGGATGGCGCTCGAGCCGCGCACGATCACGATCGATGAGGAAGAGAGCCCCGAGCTTCGGGACATGACGCGGCGCTTCTGGTGGGCGGTGGCGCTGAGCGTTCCCATTCTCGCCTTGATGATCGCGGACGTCGTCCCCGGCCGGCCGCTCCAGACGGCTTTCGGCACGACGGCGGTCACCTGGCTCCAATTTCTGCTCGCGGCGCCCGTCGTTCTCTGGGCCGGCTTCCCGTTCTTCGTTCGCGGATATCAGTCGATCGTGAACCGCAGCCTCAACATGTTCACGCTCATCTCCCTCGGCACCGGCGCCGCCTTTTTCTACAGCGTCGTCGCGACCCTCTTCCCCGGGCTGTTCCCCGAGTCGTTCCGGGATCCTCAGACCCGTGCCCTCGCCGTCTATTTCGAGCCCGCCGCCGTCATCACCACCCTCGTGCTCCTCGGACAGGTACTCGAGCTTCGCGCCCGAAGCCGCACTTCGAGCGCTCTACGGGCTCTCCTGGGGCTCGCGCCGAAAACGGCGCGGCTCCTCCTCTCCGATGGACGTGAGCAAGACACTCCGCTGGAACGAGTGCAGCCGGGAGATCGCCTCCGCGTGCGCCCCGGCGAAAAAGTTCCCGTCGATGGAATCGTCGAGGAGGGAACGAGCTCCGTCGACGAGTCGATGGTCACGGGTGAGCCGATACCCGTCGAGAAAGCGGCGGGAGGCCGCGTCGTGGGCGGAACGGTGAACGGGACCGGAAGCTTCGTCATGAGGGCGGAGCGCGTCGGAAGCGATACCCTTCTCGCCCGGATCGTGAAGCTGGTGGGGGAAGCGCAGCGCTCGCGCGCTCCGATCCAACGCCTGGCCGATCGCGTCTCCGCCTGGTTCGTGCCCGCGGTCATCCTCGCGGCGGTGCTGACGGCGTTGGTGTGGGGACTCTACGGCCCCGAGCCCCATCTCGCCCACGCTCTGGTGAACGCGGTCGCCGTCCTCATCATCGCCTGCCCCTGCGCTCTCGGTCTCGCGACTCCGATGTCGGTCATGGTGGGAACGGGCCGCGGCGCGCAGGCGGGCGTGCTGGTGCGCAACGCCGAGGCGCTCGAGGTCCTCGAGAAAGTCGACGCTCTGGTGATGGACAAGACCGGGACGCTGACCGAGGGCAAGCCTCGACTCGTTTCGGTGTCGACGGTCGCGGGCGCGCGGGAGGAAGAGGTTCTGAGCTTCGCGGCGGCGGTGGAGCGGGCGAGCGAGCATCCTCTCGCCGCCGCAATCGTCTCCGACGCGGAGGCGAAGGGGCTCCGGCTTCCGCAAGTCACGAAGTTTCGATCGATCACGGGAAAGGGCGTCACCGCGACGGTGGAAGGACGCGAGGTCGCCGTTGGAAACCAGAGGCTCCTCGACGAGCTCGGCATCGATCCCGGGCCGCTCGCCGAGAGGGCCGAGCAGCTCCGCCGCGAGGGACAGACGGCGGTCGTCGTCGCGCTCGACGGCAAGGCGTCGGGTCTGCTCGGCGTCGCCGACCCGATCAAGCCCACCACCGAGGAGGCGATCCGTCTTCTTCACCGGGAGGGACTGCGCCTGGTGATGCTCACGGGAGACAACGAGACCACCGCGCGGGCGGTCGCGGGAAAGCTCGGAATCGATCGCGTGGAGGCCGGCGTTCTTCCCGGCGAGAAAGCCGACTATGTGAAACGGCTCCAGGCCGAGGGCTTCAAAGTGGCGATGGCGGGCGACGGCGTCAACGACGCTCCCGCTCTGGCCCAGGCCGAAGTGGGGATCGCGATGGGAACGGGAACCGACGTGGCGATGGAGAGCGCCGGCGTCACACTCGTGAAGGGAGATCTACGCGGCATCGTCCGGGCGCGCCGCCTGAGCCGGGGCACGATGCGCAACATCCGGCAGAATCTCTTCTTCGCCTTCGTCTACAACAGCCTCGGGGTTCCTCTGGCGGCGGGCGCGCTCTATCCGTTCTTCGGATTGCTCTTGAGTCCGATGATCGCGAGCGCGGCGATGACCTTCAGCTCGGTGTCGGTGATCAGCAACGCGCTCCGCCTGCGCCACCTTCCGTTGTAAGAACGATCCGCCGGCCGGAGCTTCACGGGAGCATCCGGCTCCAGTTCGAGCCCTCGTCGAAGCGGTAGGCGCGAAACCGGGCGCGGTGCCGCAGCAGCTCCTCGTAGCCGAACTCGCGGCCCCGCAGGACGGCGTCGAGGAACGGCACGAACCAGTCGAGGTCGCGGCCAGACAGCTCGCGAACGGCGTCGAACGCCGCCCGCGCCGCGAGGCCCGAGCACGGCTGCGGGACGGCGTAGTCGCCGCCGGCGAGGAAGGGCTGGTCCGGCTCGCCGATGCGGTAGATGAACCCGAACGCCTTGTCGTAGCGCAAGCGTATATCGCGCACGCCCGCCGCTCGCGCTTCGCGCGACTGGCGCGGACCGTGGGCGAGCCCTTCTTCGCGCAGCACCGCCTGTACTTCGGGCAGATCGCGCTCGCGCGCAAGGGCGTAGGCGTCGAGCCCCCCGTCGGTAAGCAGCTCCGGGACCGCCCACAGGCGCAGTAGCACCCGTACCGTGCGTACGCGCGCGTCGGTAGCGAGCGACTCGGATGCGATCGCGTGGTGGAGCGCCGTGCGTCGCTCGCGGTCGCGCGCGTTCACCGGCACGCCGCGCTTCACCAGGCGCTCGATCACCGACACCGCGCCGCAGCGCCCCGCGGCGTGGAGCGGCATTTCCCAGGAGTAAGGCAGCGCCCCGCCGACGGGGACACCAGCGTCGACGAGCGACTCGGCGAGCCCGGTGCGGCCGGCGCCGATGGCGGCGGAGACAAAGGCGCCGCGCAGGCCCCCATGCGCGCACTCGATGAGCCGATCGAGCGCCCCGCGATCGAGCTCCGGCTGCAATCCATCATGTCCCGAGCGACGGCGACGAAAGTCTGGTCGTCGACGCCGGCACCACTCGGGGTACCGCCGCGCTCGACGAGGGTCAGTGGCGATCCGGCCGTGGCCTCGGCGAAGCGCGTAGCTCGGGAGGGTGACCGGGTGGCTCTCGTGGCCGATCTGGACGCGGGTGTCGGGGTCGATTCCGAGGTCGAGCACGGCTTTGACGAGCGCCTCGTCGCCGCTATCGATCGCTCGGCGCGCGACGGTGCCGGTGGCCGCCCCGGGCGCGACGCCGCGCGCCGCGTCAGCGAGAGCGCGTACGCCGGCCGCGTCGCCGGCATCGATGCATCGCAGGATGCGGTCCCACGGGTCAGCTGCCTCGCTCATGTCCCGCCGTTCCACCCCGAGCGTTCTCTAAGAGAGTGCTTCACGGGGCCGCCGCCGCCGATTGCATGGCCGACTGGAGAGAGCGCAGATAGCTCCGAAGCCCGTCGCGCGCTTTCGAGCGTATCGTTCCACCGAACAAAGACCCGGTGAAACCCGTCAGGCCGTCGCTGCGCGACCGGTTGCTGGCGATGAGGTAATAGAAGCCGGGCGAGTCGGGCGAGACGGCGAGGAACTTCATTTCGAGACCGGTGTTGAAATAGTGCGATGCCCAGAGCATCTTCGAAGCGATGGCGAACTTCACCACTTCGATCTCGCGCGGTTGGTAGATGACGACGTGGTTCAGCCGAACCATCGGTTTGAGCCCGATGTCCACTTTGGACCAGTAAAAGATCTCTTCTGCGCCCGGGATTGTCGATCGCGGATAGTCGAGGAGGAACGAGTAGAGGGCGGGGAAGTCGACGGGCAGGTCCGGGCCCTTCACCATGTCGGCGAACTGCCTGCCAACGAGAAGAGGCTTCTTCTTGTCGTGGATCGCGCCAAGGGCTCGATTCCCACCCTTTTGATAGCTCTTCAGGAAATCGATGATCATCTGACGGGCGAGGTTCGTCGCCTGCGCGGAGGCGTAGGGCTTGCTCCAATCGAGCGACTCGAAGGCTTCCATCCTCTCGGCGTCCAGCTTGATCGAGCAGTCTCCCGGCCGGCACTCGCGGAGTCCTTCGAGATCGTCCGAGTCGAGGGTGAGGGCGGCCACGTCTTCCAGCCGGGGCGGTGTAGAGAACCGGCCAATCTCGAGGACCCCCGATCCACGCTCGAAGCTCTCGATGTCGCGGTAGCGCTCGATGAAATCCGCGGGAGCGCCCGCGATCTTGACGACACCGAGAATGCGCGTCTCGGAATCCGTGCGGCCCGGCAGGATCTCGACCTCGGGCTCTCCCGCCTCGATGGCGGCGATCTCCTGCGGGGAGAAACGAGCTCGCTCGTGGAGGAACTCGGAGACCGTCTGAGATCGTGGAACGGCGACCGCTCCCGCGAGGAGGGCGAGCGCGGCCAGCATGTCTACTTCTTCGCCACGTTCTCGCCCAGCTTCCGGCGCAGTTTCGTCACGTAGACCTGACGTTCTTCCGAGCTCAGCGACCGCTTCATGAGAAGGTTGAGTCGCAGGACTTTGTCGTTGAGCCTGCGCGCGATTCGGATTCGCTCGTCCTCCTCCTCGACGGAATCGAGAAGGGCGCGCAGGCTCACGATCTCCTTTCGGAGCTCCATCTCGGGAGGAAGGAATCCCGCGTCCTTCAGAACCTTGTAGGCGAGCCTCAGCTCTTCGGGAACGAACGGGCTCGAATCGAGCCGGAGGGGCTTTCCCGCGAGGGGCAGATCGTCGAGGTCGCCCTGCTCGATGGCCTCGCGGATTTTCTGCTCCGCGATCCGTTCTATCCAGGACATCTTTTAGGTGCAATAGCGCCGTGGGGCCCCATCCCGACGGCTTCTTTCAGCACACTGCTCGCGCATTTCAGAGCTTGCTCAGGTAGTCGGAGACGCGCGCCAGGCCCTCTTCGAGCTTGTCGCGATCGTAGCCGTATCCGATCCGCAGATACGAGTCCCGGTCGAAGTGGTCGCCGGGTACGACCATCACGCCAATCTCGTCGCGCATTTTCTCGGTGAGCTCCGTGGAGTGGATCGGCCAATCGTAGCGTACGAAAACGATGGCGCCTGCCTTGGGCGGCACGAAGGACAGGTGGCCTGGATGCCGGTCGACGAAGGAGGTCACCAGCGGAAGCTGGTCGTTCAGAATCTTTCGGGTTCGCGCGAGGATACGGTGGCGTCTCGCGGGCTCGAGGGCGAGTGCGGCGAGACGGTCGGAGAGGGCGCTCGCGGAGATGGTGGTGTAGTCCTTGTACGACCAGAGATCGTCCGTCTGGCTCCGGTCGGAGACGATCCAGCCGATGCGGAGCCCGGGAAGCCCGTACGCTTTGGACAGTCCGGAGGTGACCATCAACCGATCGTACCAGCCGTAGAAAGTGGGAGAGACGTCGCCCTCGAGCTCCGCTCCCAGGTAGACCTCGTCGGTGAGAATCCAGGCGCCCACGCTCCCCGCGATCTTGGCGATCTCGCGCATGGTGTCCTCGCTCATCACTGCGCCCGTCGGGTTATTGGGATTGCAGAGGGCCACGAGCCTGGTCTTGTTCGACACGAGCTTGCGGAGCTCGTCGAGGTCGGGTGCCCAGGCGAGCTCTTCTCGCAAGGGGAGCGCTTTCACCGTCGCCCCGATAGAGCGCGCGAGCCCCCAGACCTGCATGTAGTTGGGCATCATGACCACCGCTTCGTCGCCCGGTTCGAGGACGTTCGTCACCGCGACGAAGTTGGCCTCGGCGGTGCCGGTCATGACGACGACATTCTCGGGGTCGGCACCGGCGTAGAGATCGGCGATACGCTCTCGAAGCTCCTCGGTGCCGTTGGTCTGCGGGTAGCTGAGACGCGTGTCGCTGACGTCGGCGCCTTCGAGGAGCTCGCCCAGCGTGAGCGGGGAGACTCCGCTTTCGCTGAGATTGATCTCGACCTTGTGCTCCCAGATCGACTGGGTCCGTTCCATGACGAAAGTTTCGAGCTTCATAATCGATATCGGTCCTGAATTTGGGGTCGTCGGATCGACGGAACGGTCGAAGCGATCAAGGCTCGGCCGATCGGCCGGCGATGACCTCGATCACCCGCTCGAGCCGCATCTGGGCCTCTTCGTCGAGCGTGCGGAAGACCAGCCCGTAGTGATCGCTCTCGTTCTGCGGGGACACGGCGTGCCAGCGGATCGCGGCATCGAGGCTCAGGGTCTCGCCCGGCTCGTCGAAATCCTCGAAATCGAAGATGAGCTGAATCCGGCTGATTCCAAAATCGCTCGAAGCCTCGAGAAGCGCGCCCCGGGAGGAGATGTTGTGAATTCGCCCCTCTTCCCGTCCCTTGTCCCACACCACGGTGCACCGTATTGCACCATCGGGCTGAAGACGGGCTTCGCCGCGCTTCTCCATGGCTCCTCCTGATTTCTCATGCTATGCCGAGTGCCGGCTATTAGTAAAGCCGCAAAATGGAGATACGGCGATCGGTGGGAGCTTCCGGCCGTTCCCCTGGCCTCTCGGCCGGTACCGCGGCTACAATGCTTATCCATGGCACCGAAACGAAATCCGACCCGCGCCGTCCGGGTCGGAGACGTCACTATCGGCGGGGGCGCACCCATCGTGGTCCAGAGCATGTGTGCGACCAAAACCGTGGCCGTGGAGAAAACCGCGCAGCAGGCGGAACAGCTCCGACGGGCGGGCGCGGGCATCGTCCGCATCGCCGTCGACAGTCTCAAGGACGCCGAGGCGGTCAAAGAGATTCGCGAGCGCACCGAAGCGAATCTGTCCGTGGATTTGCAGGAAAATTATCGGCTCGCGGAGAAAGTCGCCCCTTTCGTCGACAAGATCCGCTACAACCCCGGCCACCTCTACCATCACGAGCGCTCGAAGCCGGTAGCGGAGAAGGTGAGGTACCTGGCCGAAGTGGCTTCGGCGAACGATTGCGCCATCCGCATCGGCGTCAACTGCGGATCGCTCGACCCGGCGCGGGCGGGGGAGTTCGAAGGCGACTCGGTGGGGGCGATGGTGGCCTCGGCCCTCGAGCATGCCGCGTTGCTCGACGCGGTGGGGTTCACCCGCTACTGCGTCTCGCTCAAGGACTCGGATCCGGCAAAGGTCGTCGCCGGAAACGAGCGCTTCGCCGAGACGAGGCCCGACGTTCCCCTTCACCTCGGCGTTACCGAAGCGGGGCTTCCTCCCGAAGGGATCATCAAGACGCGCGTCGCCTTCGAGCAGCTGCTCACTCGAGGCATCGGCGACACGCTTCGGGTGTCCCTCACCCTTCCCAATCCCAGAAAACACGAGGAGGTGGAGGTAGGGAGGCAGATTGTCGAAGACATCGCCGCCGGTCGTTTTCGCTCGGTCCCGAAATTCCCCGACGACCGGCTGAACATCATTTCCTGTCCCTCTTGTTCCCGGGTCGAGAACGAACAGTTCGTCGAGCTGGCGGAGAAAGTGAAGGAGATGACGAGCTACGCGAAGGACTACGCCATCACCATCGCGGTGATGGGCTGCCGCGTCAACGGACCGGGGGAGACCGACGACGCGGATCTCGGGCTCTGGTGCGCTCCTCAGTTCGTAAACCTGAAGCGGGGCGGTGAGGCGGTCGGCGCATTTCGCTATGACGAAATCATCGGAAAGCTCAGGGAGGAGCTCGACGCGATGATTCGCCTCAAGCCGGCCGCTCCCGCCGCCGGCAAATAGCTACTGCACCGCGACCTGCTTGTAGCCGCTCGGTATCTGAAACAGCTTGGGGTCGACCGGGTTGGCGTCGATCTTCGTCGTCTCCGTCGTGATCTTCATCATGACCCCACCCGGGCTCTGCTGGCTCCCACTCTTGGATCCGTCGTCGGAGTCCTCGCTCGAGCCGGGCTTCATCTTCTTCAGCATGCTCCCCAGGCCCCCGAGGCCTCCACCTCCCTCCGGCTTTTCCCCCATCGCCTCCTTCTTCGCGGCCTCGGAATCGCCGAAGTACATGATCGAGCGCATGGCATGGCCGTCCATCTTCTTCATCTCGTCGGCCATCTTCTGCATGTCCATGCTCATCGCCTGCTGTTGCTGGCCTTTTTTAGCGCCCTGGAGAAATTGGGTTCCGAGAGACATCGTTCCGAGCTTCTGGCCCATTTTGCGATAGAACGCCCGGAGCTCCTCTTGGCCCGGTACGTTCTTTGCGAGCCACATCTCGGTAACGGTGGACATCGTGCCCGACTGCTTTTCCTTCTCATTGGTGACGGTGAGACCCATGTCCATGATGTACTGCTTGCACTCCATGCCCTGGATCGTCTCTTTTCGTCCCGTCTCGGTCACCTTGACGTCGGCGCCGACCGAAACGTCGGGATTTTCTTTTTTCGCCGACTTCGAGGCCTCGGCCTGCTTCGCCTTCATCGTCGCGATGGCGTCTTGCATCTTCTTCTTCATCTCGGCGAAGGTCATGACGCTGTAGGTCTTCTTCTTGTTGTCGAGGGTTACGATCCTCTCCCCCTTCAGATCGACGATGGTGGCGTTGTCGTCGTGATCGGTGCGCATGAAGTCACCGCTGACGCGGGTCGTCGACTTCATCCCGTGACCCATGGTCACGATCTTCATGAGGCCGCCCATCTTCGTCTGTTCCTCGTAAGTGACGTCGGCGAAGGCGAGCGACGACGCGAGAGCGACGGCGAGAATTAGAAGGATAGTCGTACGCAAAGCGAGCACTCCTTTTTCGAGGTTGAGCCCATTTTCCGGAACCGGGGTCCGGGCGTCAAGCGGGGCGAATCACGCGAAAGCTCGATGCGGGAGGACCGAGGAGGATTTGTGCCGAAGACGAGAGGGTTGCCCTCGCTTCTAACTGGATTTCTTCTCGGGAGCCGTTTCCTGAGGCTTCGCCTTCTTCTTGCCCTTGGGGCGGGACTTGCCGCTCGTACCCTGGAAGATCTTGCCGCGTTTGCTGCGTCGGTCACCTTTACCCATGCCGGTATTCTAGCTTCTTCTCGCCGGTGAGGAAAGGCTGGGAGGACGCCCGGGGCGGATTTGAGTACAATTCGGCCCATGATGAGGGTCATCGATGTCAACTGCGATATGGGTGAGAGCTTCGGCGTCTACCGCATCGATTGTGACGAGGAGGCGTTGCTGGAGCTCGTGAGCTCGGCAAACGTCGCGTGCGGCTTCCACGCGGGCGATCCCCGCATCATCGATCGCACCGTGGGGCTCGCGGTCCGCCACCGAGTGGCCGTCGGCGCGCACCCGAGCCACCACGACCTGCGCGGTTTCGGGCGTCGGGAAGTGAAAGTGAGTGCCGACGAGGTCGAGACCGACGTCCTCTACCAGATAGGCGCGGTGCTCGCATTCGCGCGGGCGCACGGCACGAAACTCGTCCACGTGAAGCCCCATGGTGCGCTCTACAACCAGGCGGTGAACGACGAAGAGCTCGCGCGGGCCATTGCTCGTGGAATCGCCCGGGTGAGCCGGGAGCTCATTTTCGTCGGGCTCGCGACCTCGTCGGTCATGAAGGCCGCGGCGGAAGCGGAAGGACTCCGCTACGCGCGCGAGGCTTTCGCCGACCGGGTCTATAACCCGGACGGAACGCTCCAATCGCGGCGCATTGCGGGCTCGGTCATCGCCGAACCGGAGAAGGCGTCAGCGCAGGCGGTTCAGATCGCCACGCGAAAGAGCGTGACGGCGCACGACGGAACCATCGTCACCCTGGAGGCCGAGACTCTGTGCCTGCATGGCGACAATCCGTCCGCCCTTTCCAACGCCCGCAGCGTCCGACGCGCTCTGGAGGAGAAAGGGGTGGAGATTCGAGGCCTTTCCGGCTCTTGAGTCTCTTTCGATGGCCTCGAGGAAAGCCCCGCCGGGCGTTCTTGGCCAGGCGCGCTTCGTTCCCGCGGGTGAATGTGCCGTCGTCATCGAGCTCGGCGACGCGATCGACCCCGAGCTGAACGCTCGCGTCCTCGCCCTGGACCAGGCGTTGTCGGCGAGCCCTTTCACGGGTTACTCCGAAGCCGTTCCCAGCTACCGCTCGCTTCTCGTCTTCTTCGACCCGACGAGCGCGTCACCGGAGTCGATTCGCGAGCACGTCGCGGGTTTGCGCATCGAAGCGAGCGGGGATCGGGTGAGTCACCGGCCGCGTCTCAAAAGGGTCCCCACCGTTTACGACGGCGAAGATCTCGCCGAGGTCGCTCGCCTCATCGGTGCCACGTCGGAAGAGGTGGTCGAGCTTCACAGCGGTCGCGACTACCTCGTCTACATGGTCGGTTTCACCCCGGGATTCGCCTACATGGGAACGACGGATGAGAGGCTCGTCCTTCCGAGAAAACCGACGCCCCGAACGCGCGTGCCGGCGGGCTCGGTCGCGATCGCCATGGGACAGACGGGAATCTACCCGTCTCCGACTCCGGGAGGCTGGCACCTTCTCGGGCGTGCGGACCACCGAGCCCTCTTCGATTCTCGCGAGCGAGCCCCCGAGCTGGTTTCTCCCCGGCGACCGTGTCCGTTTCGAGCCGGTGACGTCTTTGCCGGAGCTTCCCGAAAGAAGGACGATGAAGGCGAGAGCGGCGGGCGGAGGCGGAAGCCATGTGCAGGTTCTCGACGGCGGACTGTTCACGACGGTGCAGGATCTGGGCCGTCCCCTCTATCAGCGCTACGGCGTTCCCGTCGCGGGAGCCGTCGACGGTCCCGCCCTCCGTGCCGCCAATCTCCTCGTGGGAAACCTGCGGGGCGCGGCAGGGCTCGAGTGCACCGTTCAGGGTCCCACGCTCCGCGTCACCAGGCCGTTGGTAGCGGCAATCACCGGCGCCGATCTCGGGGCCGTCGTGGAACGCTCTGACCTGGGTCGATGGCGAGCTCCGCTCGGGATGTCGTTTTTTCTCCGGCCAGGCAACATCGTTCGATTCGAAGGCCGGCGGTCGGGTGCCCGCGCCTACGTCGCCTTCGCGGGGGGGATCGACGTCCCTCCGGTCTTGGGCTCTCGCTCGACGTACGTCACGGGGGGCTTCGGCGGGATCGAGGGTCGGCCACTGCATGCGGGCGATGGTTTCGGGATCGGCTCGCAAGAGAGCACCCGCCTAGCGGGCCGGATCTGGCCCAGGGCCGAGGCCGAGGGTGAGATCGACCTGAGAGAGAAGACGGCTTCGATCCGCGTCGTCCTCGGCCCGCAGGCGGATCACTTTGCCGAGGCCGCTCTCGTCACCTTCACCTCGTCGACCTACCGAGTGGCCCCTTCATCCGACCGAATGGGATACCGGCTGGAGGGGCCGATGCTCCAGCACCTGGGCCCTAGGGAAATCGTTTCGGACGGCATGATGCTCGGAGGAATTCAAGTTCCGCCGAACGGCCTTCCCATCGTCATGCTCGCCGACCGGGCCACCATGGGTGGCTACCCCAAAATCGCTACCGTCATCTCCTCCGACCTGCCCATTCTGGGACAGCTCATCCCGGGCGAATCCGTCCGCTTTCTCGCCGTGAGTCTCGATGAGGCCCGTGCCGCCTACCGGGAACGCGTAGCTGCCGAGAAACAGGCCGAGCGCAAGCTGGGCTAACCCATAGCCAGAAAAAGAGATGGAAATGGAAGGCAAAGATTTGTTTGCGGCAATGTCTATATTTTGTTATAAATAAATTATAGACATACAGCCTAGAAAGGGGTGCCTCGATGTCTTCCACGAGCTTTGCGGTCGATACGGATCCCGCAGTCCATATCCGACGAGCTCCGAGAACGAGCCCGTTCGACGAGCTCCAATACGTGTTCAACCTGGCTGGAACCGCTCTCCTCGCGCCGGCGGAGGAACGGGCGCTCGCCGAGCGCCTGTGGCAGGGCCGTCGCCGTCTGCGCGTCGCGATGGTCTGGAGCGGGCTCGGTCGGAATCGGGAGGTCCCGCCGGATTTGAAGCCGCATACCGGCCCCCTTTCGACCGGTTTGCGAAAGCGTCTCATCCAGGCGGAGAAAGAGGCGAGGGCCCACCTCGAGAACGAGGAGTTCACGACGGGCAACGACTTCAAAGATCTCCTGTCTCGCGAGATCGATGCGATCGAGAAATCCCGCGAGACTCTTCTTCGTCACAACCTTCGGCTCGTCGCCTGGATCGCGAAGGGCTTCCAGAAAAAGGGGCTGGATCTGCTCGACTTGTTCCAGGAAGGAGCGATCGCGCTCCTTTGGTCCATCGACCGATTCGACCCGGCACGCGAAACGCGGCTATCCACTTTCGCGAGCTATGCCATCCGGCTCGGCATCATCCGCGCGCTCGCCGACAAGGGACGGGCGGTGCGGATCCCCATCTATCGATTGAAGGATGTTGTCTCGACTTCGTCCGTCCGCAGCCGGCTCGCTCAGCAGCTCGGGCGGGAGCCGCATTTCGAAGAGATCGAGAAGGAAGCCGGCATGCCTAGAGAGAGTCTGGAAGAGATCCTGGCTGCCGTTCGTCCGATGGTTTCCATCGACGCCCACATGCCGGGAACGGACCTTCCCTTCTCGGACGTATTACTCGACCAGGCGTCGCCGTCGCCCTTCGAGCTGGCCGCGCGATCGGAAGCGAGCGATCTCGCGGGACGAGCGCTTCTTCGACTCCCCGAGCGCGAGCGACGGATCGTATCCATGCGCTACGGGCTCGGCGATACCGAAGAGCGGAGCTACGAGGATATCGGACACGCTCTCGGAATCTCCCGGGAACGAACGCGGCAGCTCGAGAGTGCGGCGAGAGGAAAGCTCCGGGCGGTCATCGAGTCCGGCCGAAACTGAGCGGTTCTTTCGGCTTTGGCTTTGCGGCGGCCGAGCGAGCACGATAGTCTGAGCGCGCCATGAAACGCTGCAGCCTCGCCCGGCGGCAGGACATCGGAGCGGCGGTACGGGTAGGGTAGAGCCCGAGGCGCCTCGCGCGGATGCTTCGAGCGGCGCCTTTCGCTCCGGCGCCGCGGCTCTGATCTACTTTCTTCTCGTTTCCACCTGGCTCACCTGGCCTCTTCTGCCGCGCATGACGACGGCGCTGAGCTCGTCGGGCGACTCCCTTCTCAACGCCTGGGCGCTCGGGTGGAGCTTCCACATCCTTCCGCTTCATCCGCTCCGGCTGTTCGACGCCAACATCTTCGCTCCCCGTCCCGATACCCTCGCTTATTCCGAGCACCTTTTCGGGATCGTCGTTCTCGTCTGGCCTGGTTATCTCCTCACCACGAACCTCGTGCTCGCGTACAACCTGGCCATCTTCGTTTCGTTCGTTCTCTCGGGTCTCGGCATGTACCTCCTCGTACGCGAGCTCACCGGGAAGGGGTGGGGCGCGGTCGTGGCGGGAACGATCTTTCTCGCCGCCCCCTATCGGTTCGGGCACCTCCTCCAGATCCAGCTTCTTACGATGCAGTGGTTTCCGTTCGTCTTTTTTTGTCTCGTTCGATTTCTCCGTCATGGACGGATCCGCCAGCTCGCGGGGGTCGTCGTCTTCTCCCTTCTCCAGATCCTCTCCTGCAACTACTACGCCGTTTACCTGGCCTTCGCCGTCGTCCTCTTCGGCGTCGTCCTCGTCTCGGTCTCGTTCGGTCGAGAGCTCCTCTCCCGGAGGCGAGTCGCGCTTCTGCTGTCGGGTGCCACCGTGGTTGCGATGGCGAGTCTTCCCTTCGTTCTTCCCTACGAGCGCAATCGCGAGCGCGGCTTTTACCGGCGCTACGAAGACGTCGTTCACTTCTCCGCCTCGCTTCGCGACTACGTCACCCCCTCGAGCTTCAACCGCGCGCCGCACTGGCGCCTGCTTCCCCCTGAGCGACGCTCGGAGAAGATGCTCTTCATGGGCTTCGGGGCGCTCGTTTTCGCCGGCGTCGGCCTGCTCACTCGAAAAACGCGGGAGTCTACCGGGGAATTGCGCGTCTTCTGGATCTTTGTCGTGGTCCTCGTCGTTTCCTCGGTCGTCCTCTCGCTCGGCCCCGAGATGAGTTGGGGCGGCGAGATCATTCGGCTCCCATATCGGTTCTTCTACCGATGGGTTCCCGGCTTCGGAGGAATGCGGGCTCCCGCGCGGCTCTCGGTGCTCGCTCTTTTCGGAGTCTCGGTTCTAGCGGGAATGGGAGCATCGTCCCTCCTGGATCGTGCGCGCCGGCGCGAGCGGTGGCTGGCTCTCACGCTCGTGGCGTTTCTCCTCTTCGAGTATCAAACCTATTCTCTCGATCGTGTGCTGCCCGACGCTCCCGAGATTCCCGCCGCAGACCGGTTTCTCGCCGGCGGTCCCGGCCGTGGAGCCGTCCTCGAGCTTCCCATCCACGAAGGAGAGGAGATTGTCGAGGAGTCGGTGTACATGTACTATTCGACGGCGCACTTCCGGCCGCTGGTGAACGGGTACAGCGGTTGGTGGCCCAACGACTACTGGGAGCTCGTCGGACGATTGAGAAGCTTTCCGACGGCGCGCACTCTTCGATTTCTTCTCGAGCGGGCCCCGGTCGACACCCTCGTCGTTCACTACGATAGGATTCCGGGACCCCGGCGGCGCGCTCTCGAGGCGGGAATGGAACGCTATCGCGACCGCATGCCGGTCTTGCTGCGAGTGGGTAACGACGTCGTGTACGAGAATCCGGCCTTCCTCCGACCCAGGCGAGCAGTAGTAACGACGTGCTGAAAAGTCACCCCGCGCGAGGAGCGCGGGGAGAGAGCCGAGCGAAGAGCGAGGCGAGCATTAAGAGATGAAGGTCCTTTATCTCGCCGACCTCCGGTTTCCCATGGAGCGGGCGAACGGCATCCAGACCATCGAGACCGCGCACGCGCTCGCGAGGGCCGGTGCGGAGGTGGATCTCGTCGTTCGAAAGAGCGACGAGCGCAGCGACGAGGCTTGTCTCGCGTTCTTCGACCTTCCTCCTCATCCGGCGCTCCGGTTGAAGCGCGTCGCGACGCCCTTCGGCCGGTGGAGCTATCTCCTCGCCGCTCTGGGGAGCCTTCTCCGCGAGCGCGGGCGCCGCCGCTCCCTCGTCTACACGAGGGACCTGGTGATCGCCGATCTAGCGCTCCGCTCGCGCACGATACACGGGCTCCCGGTTTTCTACGAAGCCCATACCGTGGCATCGGTGTTCGCCGAAGAGAGAGCGGTGATGTATCAGGCGGAGGAACCACCCACGAGAGCGAAGCTCGTCCGGCTCGACGCGCGCGAGCGCCGCGTCTGCCGTCGGGTTTCGGGGCTCATCACCATCACCGAGGCGCTCCGCGAGGCGCTTGCCGCGCGTCACGGCGAGATCGCTCCTGCACGGGTCATCCCCGACGGCTGCCGGTATCCCGATCCTCCTCCCGAGGAGCTCGCCCCCCATGCGCCACCCGCGCGCGTCGTGTACATCGGCCAGCTCTATCCCTGGAAGGGGGTCGACGTGCTCGTCGAGGCGATGCGGGATCTCGAGGATGTGGAGCTCGTCGTGGTCGGCGGGCTCGAGCCGGAGCCCGATCTGGACCGTTTGAAAAAGCTCGCTTCCGATCGGTCGATCTCGGACCGGGTGCGGTTCCGGGGTTTCGTTCCGCCACCGGAGCTCCCCGCCGAGAGAACGAAAGCCGACGTATTCGTGATCCCACTTCTCGACTCGACGACGGCACGGCTCTTTACCTCTCCGTTGAAGCTCTTCGAAGCGATGGCGTCACGGCGTCCGATCGTCGCCTCCGATCTGCCGTCGATCCGCGAGGTGCTCACCGACGAGGTGAACGCCCTCCTCGTCGCTCCCGGCGATCCCGGCGCCCTTGCCCGAGCGATCCGCCGTCTCGGCAGCGACGCGTCGCTTTCTCGACGCCTCGCGGCGCAGGCCTTCGAGGACGCGAGTACCTACGGTTGGAATCGCCGCGCGGAGCGGCTCGTCGCGTTTCTTCGCGAGATCACGCGGGAGGGATCTGGAGGATCCGGATCGTCGGACCGGTGAGCTTGCCTTCCTCGGGCTCGAACTCCTTCACCAGCGGGCAGATCTCGAAGAGCCGGCCATAGGCCTTTGTCTGGCGGTTGGTGGGGCCGAATCTCTCGTAGACGGTGGAGGAGACAATCAGGTACGACGCCCCCGCCTCTCGCCAGTGGTCCACCGACACGTTGATGACCCGGGACTCCATCTGGACCCGGTAGCGGCTCTGGTCCAGGACCGGCGTCTGGCGCTCGACCCCGAAGGCGGTGCCGGGCGGAAAGTGGGACTCGATCCACTCGTTCGCCAGCGTTCCGGTATCGGGAAGAGTGGCGAGGTGGTTGTGGAGCCGCGACATCGAGATGGGAAACCAGAGCAGGACGACCATCACCACGCCGAGAGCAAGAGTCTGGAGTGCTGAAGCCGCCATGCGAGGCAGGGCGAATCGGCGGTCCACGAACCCCGAGAAGAACGGGACCGCCTCCGCGATTGCGTAGCCCGCGAGGATGGCGAAGAATGGATAGACCTGCACCATGTTGCCCGCGAAGTTGATCTTCTGCGAGCTGTAGAACCCATAGTAGAGAACGGGATAGATCAGGAATACGGCGCTGCGACGGTCGATTCGGTAGAGGGCGATCGCGAGCCCCAGGAGGCTCGCGAGAACGACCCAGAGACCGGCGCCGTAGCGGACCGCGTAGCTTGCGTGGTTGTACCAGTTGTCGACGCCCATGGCGCCTTCGAGTCCGACGTAGCCGTAGTTGTAGAGACCGGTGCCCACGTGGTCGAGAAAGCGTGCCAGGTCGGCGTAGAAATAGGGGCAGCCGGCGGTGAAGCCGACGATGGTGCCGATGCCGCCGAGGTAGAGGTCGGGCTTCGCGAGGAGCCTGAGGCCGTGCCGAAACGAGACGGCCGCGAGAAACGGCAGGAGAACGAGAGCGCCGTTGTACTTCACCGCTACGGTGAGCCCGACGAGCGCGCCCGCCGCGAAGGCGAGACGGTTTCCGCCCCAATCGAGGTAGACGAGCGTCACCAGAACCGAAAGCGTACAAAAGAGCACGAGGAGCGCGTCGGGCTTGTTGTACTGGGACACTTCCACGACTCCCGGGGCGACGGCAAGGATAGCGGCAGACAAGAGCCCCACCGTCGTTCCGAACAGGCGCCGTCCGAGGAAGAAGGCCGCGAGTACGGCGAGGGTTCCTGGAATCACACCCGCGGCGACCCGCCCCCAAAGGAGCGCGTCCTCGACCTGGAGCGCCTGGATGCTCGACCATCGTCCCGAAGAGGCATGGGAGTAATACATCGTCAGATAGGCGAGAACGTTCACGTAGGGCTGGACGCTCGGATGGTGCCACCACCGCGGGTTCATGTCCCCGCGCTTGATCATCACCAGGTAGGAGTGAACGTAGTCGTACTCGTCGGGGACGTAGCTCTGGGGGAGCCCACTCGTGGCGCCGTCGTAGCGGAGCGAGAGGGCGACGGCGAGAATCACGGCGAGGACTGCCGGCGTGCGCGCCCTGGTCCAGAACCGGAGAAGCTCGTCGCGGCTCGCGGGAAGACCGTAGTGCCGGAAGAGAAACCAGAGTGCGGTGACGGCGACAATCGCTGCCGCCAAGGCCTTTCGCGACAGGGCGGGCTCGAGGAACTGGAAGTAATACCCGTCGGTGAGGATCGACGCCGTGGCGAGCATGAGGAGAAGCCAACCGACCAGGCGGCCGGTCCGCTCCGAGGGCCTGAGCGAGCCGAAGAGTCCCCGTTCTCGGTTCATCGAGCGTCTATATTACGATACGTTCCGCGTGGACGGTCTCAATCTCGCACTCGCGATTCGGCTGGCCCTGACTCTCGGGCTCGTCGATCTCGCGGCGGTGGTGATCTCGGGCGGGGTGTCGCTTCTCGGTCCCGTAGGCGCGAGCGGTTTCGCTCTTCGCTTCGCGCTCGTTCTCTTCCTTCTCCTGGCCGACTTCTTCGCTCGGGGACGGAGGGGAGACGCGCTGCCGCTCTACGGCTACGTCGCGATCCTCCTCGTCTTCGTCCCGCTCCTCCACTTCCGGGGCTATCGCCTTCGGGGCGACGGGCTCTGGTACTACTCCTACGCCCATTCGCTCGCGTTCGACGGCGACGTCGACCTCGCCAACCAATACCGCAGCCTCGGGATCGATCGGATGTCCGGCTCGCTCACCGTCCGGGAAACGGGACGCGCCCGCTTCACCTATCCCGTCGGGGCGCCCCTTCTCTGGGTGCCCTTCGTCGAGATCGGTCACCTCGGGGTCTGGCTCCGCAACGCCTACGGTCTCGCAACGGCCTATGACGGTTTCTCGGATCCGTACTTCCACGCGGTGGCGCTCGCGAATCTCCTCTTCGGCTGGGCGGGAATGCTCGTGTGCGACCGCCTCCTCCGGAAGTGGTATCCACCCTGGGCGTCGTTTCTCGCCGTCACCGGGGTCGTCGCGGGAAGCTTCCTCGCCTGGTACATGACGTATCACGCCATCTATAGCCACGCGCTCACCTTTCTCCTCGTCAGCATCTTCGTGAAGAAGTGGAGTGATGGTCCGAAGAGTGCTGCCGACTACGGGAAGCTCGGGCTCGTTCTCGGAATCGCCGGCCTGGTACGGTGGCAGAATCTCGTCTTCGGTCTTCTCCCCGCGATCGATCTCGTGGCGCGGCTCCGGCGCCGCGAGTGGCGCCCCCTTCTCGGGGCGAGCGCCGCGCTCGGCGCGGCGACGTTCGCGGGCGTTTTACCTCAGCTCGTCACCTGGAAGCTCATCTACGACCGTTTCTATCTCGGTGTGCCCCTCGGAAGCGATTACCTGCGCTTGGGTGATCCCTTCCTCACCGAGACGCTATTCTCGTCGCGGCACGGACTCTTCTCCTGGAGCCCGATCCTTGTCGCCGCCGCCGTCGGGCTCGTCGCCTTCGTCTGGAGAGAGCGCCGGACGGGTCTTCCCTTGGTCGCGGTCGCGCTCCTCATCTGGTACGTCGACAGCACCGTCGCCGACTGGTGGGGAGGCGGGTCGTTCGGCGGGCGGCGCTTCGATTCCGTCCTGCCGATCCTGGCCCTAGGTCTCGCCGCGGTCGTGGTCTTCGTCAGCGATCTCGTCGGACGCCATCCCCGATGGGTCACCGCCGCTCTCGTGGGAAGCTTCGTCGTCGCAAACGGACTTCTCATGGAGCAATACCGGAAGGGACGGATCCCCGTCGACGACACCCTCTCGTGGGAGACGGCAGTCGGCGGAGAGCTCGAGGACGTCTTCGACGCTGTCGGCTACCCCTTCTCCTTTCCCATGAACTGGATCTTCGCCCTGCGCTATCACCGGCCGAAGACGCAATACGACATCCTCGTCGGTAAGTACCTGTTCGACCGCATGGGCGGTATCGGCGGGGTCATCGACCTCGGTCCCGAGGACCCGCCGTTTCTCGGCAACGGGTGGAGCGGTCTTCGCGACTGGAATACCCGCAAACGCGAAGTTCGGTTTGCCGAAGGCGACGTCGCCGGGCTCTTCGTTCCCGTCGACCAGAAGGAGTCCCTGCGTATCGCCATCGAGTGCGCCTCGCCTCCGGACGTGGAGCCGCAGCCGGTGGAGCTGCGTCTGAACGGAGTGCGCCTCGCCGCCTTCGTCCCGACGCCCGAGATGTCGGTGCAGGTGATGATCGTGGACGCGCCTCTGTGGCGGCGCCTGAATCTGCTCGAGCTGGCTCGTCTCGGAGCGGGCGGAGGGCCGTTTGTCGCGGTCGATCGTCTGCGGTTCGAGCGGCTCCGCCCCTGACGTCAGAGGCCCCGACGAGCTGAAGGGTCGAGGCCGCGAGCTCGAGACGCCGTTCGGGCGAGTCGTTCGCGGCCGAGAAGCGAAGCTCGAGCTCGTTGAATCCCGGCCGAAGCATCTGAACCGTCACCTGGAACCGATAGTCCTGCCAGCGGGGCACGGCCTCCACCACGCCCGCGCTCCGGCCGTTCACGACCAGCTCCACCCCGAAGGGTCCCGCCTCGGGATCGGCGTGCGCCCGGAGAACGACCTCGAAATCCCTGGGATGGCGGATGGGAACGATGAGACCCGACTTCCGCGTGCGGGTGCGGCGGATGTAGGCGCCGAACTCCTCTGAAGGCGGCCGCCAGCCGTCGTCGAAAAAAACCTGTGGAGCCTTGGGGTCGAAGTCGGGATCCCATCCGAGCGCGCGCGGGGCGACGTCGGACCAGGACCCGATGCCGTTGTCGAAGGGTCGGATGAGGATGGGCGCGAGCCCCGAAGGCACATAGTTCTTCTGGAGGAACGCGCTCATGTCGGGAGTCACGGAGTCCTCGAGATAGTGGGTCCAGAAGATCATTTTAGGATAGGCGCGGCCGCTCTCGAGCGCTTCGAGCATCGTCCGGTGCTCTTCGTCCGTCTGGAGCGCGAAGGCATGGGGGTGCTGGAAATGGTGGAAGAAGGCCTGGGGGCGAAACAGCCCGAGACCGGTGAATCCGTCGAGGGTCGTCTCCCAGGGTGAGGAGTTGCGCAGCACGTAAGTGATTCCCTGGAGCGTTCCCCAGTTGCCGCGGTCGAAATCGTTCCGGAATCGCGAGAGGGGAACGACGCTGAGAAGAAGGACGGCGGCGAGGAGCAACGCGTTTCCCGCCGAGGCGAATCGCTTTTCGAAGCGACGCGCGACGAGCTCCACCAGATCCTCGAGCGCGACGGCGGCGTAGAGCGACGTGAGCGGCAGGATGAGGAGAAAGTGCTGGTAGGACATCGCCGGATGGAAAGGAAGAGTGACGATGAGGCTGAGCGTAGGAAGAAAGACGGCGGGCTCGCACCGCTCGACGGCGGCGCGGGAGAACGTCTTCGCTCCGAGGACGACGAGACCGGCCACTGTCAGAGTCACGTAGACGGTATCGACGCGCACGAGCTCTTCGAGGAAGCCGCGCGCCGGAAGACCGGGCCAGCGAGCGTTCAGGAGAAAGTTCGAATCGATGAACGCCCAGAGGGCGTGCTGGTAGGCGAAATAGCCGAGAGTCAGCGCGAGCGGCGCGAGGAAGCCGGCCGTCTGAAGGGCGGCGAGAGCGATTCGCCTCGCGTGGGGGACGTCAATCCGCGGATCGAGGAGGAACCAGAGGACGACGAGCGCGAACCCGGGGCCGACGAAGAGCACCTTCTGGGTGAACATCGTGGCCGCGCCGAGAAGGATCCCGCTCGCGAGAAGGCGCGAGGCGGCGCCGGGAGATCGTGCGACCTCACGCCTCAGTCCCAGGAGCCCGAGATGGACGGCGGCGACGAGGAGCGCGGCCGCCGGCACCGCGGGCCGCACCTCGAGGCTCTTCGCGAGAAAAAAAGCAGTGTTGGCGAGGAGTAGCGTCGAGAGGATCCCGATGCGCGTCGTCCGGAACGCGCGCCCGAGGAGGAAGGTCGTCGCAAGGATTCCTCCGGTAAAGACCCACATCCACCGGCGCGCCATGAGAATGAACGCAATGGCTTCGTCGGGAATCCGGTCGACGTCGTAGAAGCGGAAAAACTGCGCGAGGAACACGTGGAGCCAGGGAGTGTGGTGATCGAAGTAATCCCGGTCGGGGACGAGGCCTTTGCCGACGCACCAGGACCAGTGCAGGTGCTCGAGCTCGTCGGGGTTGAAGCCGCGCGTCTTCAGGAGCGACAGCCGGAGGACGAAGGGAATCGCGACGAGCGCGAGCATCGTCCAGGTGACGAGTCGGGTCGAGGTCCGGAGGTTCATGGAAAAACAGCGGTGAACGGGGCAGTATAGCATCGCGGTTTTGCAGGCCGTTCGGAGTGTGCTACGGTCGCCGCTTCGACGCATGACCGCCGATTCGTCTTCCGACCGGGAGACCGCCACCGCCTTCGCCGAGTCCTGGAACCGGCTGCCCCCGGGGTCGGTCTATACGCGCGAGCAAGTGCTCGACTGGTTCGCGCCTGTCGACCTCGAGTCGATCCGGGGAAAGGACGTTCTGGAGCTCGGGTTCGGAAACGGATCGCTCCTGGTCCACGTCGCTGGCTTCCGGCCGGCGCGCCTTGCGGGAGTCGAGCTCGGCGATACCCTCGAGACCGCGCGCCGAAACGTCGACTCGGTCGCGAGCCCGGGAACGACGGTGGAGCTCCACCATGGAGACCTGACGCGGATCGATGTCGGCTCGTACGACCTCGTCTACTGCATCGGCGTCCTCCATCATCTAAAAGATCCGGATGCGGGGTTCGCCGCGGTCCTCCGCCACACGCGGCCCGGAGGAGCGTTCCACGTCTGGGTCTACGCGCGGGAAGGAAACGCGATCGTACGGTATCTCGTCGATCCGGTGAGGAAGGTGAGCTCGCGCCTTCCCTGGTGGCTCACCAAATACGGAGTCGCGCTTCCGCTCGTGCTCCCGTACTTCGCCTATGCCAAAACGCTGCGGCGGTTCTGGCCGAAAGGCGCTCCCTCGTGGCTCCAGGCATTCCTGCCGCTCCACGACTACAGCCTCTGGATTGCGTCCCGCGGTCTCGGGTTCTTTCACCATGTCGCGTTCGATCAACTGGTGACACCGACGACGCTCTACCTCTGCCGGGAAGACGTCGAACGGTGGCTCGCCGACCCGCGCGTCGAGCAAGGCTCGACGTACGTCGTCTTCCGCAACGCCAACTCCTGGATACTAGGCGGGAAAAAGAAGTGACAAAAGTGGAAAAGTGGGGACAGGCACGAAATTCCAACGCGCGACGGGACAAGCGACGAGCCTCCGGAGTCGTCAAGTAGCGTGAGAGACGCGAACGGGAGCAAGGGCGCAGAGCCGTCTCCCTTGGCGCCTCTGCTTGCTTGGCGCCTCTGCGTTCTTCCCCTGCATTTTCATGGTTTTCGGGTGAGCCTTCGGCCTCATGAGCGACTGTCCCTACTTTCTACCACTCACAGAAAGCTCACCCGGTGAGGTATTTGTCCTGCCAGAGCTCGAAGACGAGGAGGGTCCAGATGAGCTTGCGGTGGTCGCGAACTCCCTGGGTGTGCTCTTGCAGCAGGCGCTCGACGTACGACGGCTGGAAGAAGCCTTCGCGCCGGAGCTTCGAAGATGAGAGCTCGTCGTCGACCAGCTCTTTCAACGAGCTCTCGATCCAATAAGCCACGGGTGCGTTGAACCCTTTCTTGGGCCGGGAGACGATCTCCCGGGGCACGACGCCTTCCATCGCCTTTTTCAGAAGAAATTTCGACTGGAAGCGCCGGAGCTTCAGCTCGTGGGGAACTTCGGCGACGTACTCGGCGAG
The DNA here is from genome assembly GCA_963815675.1 of uncultured Acidobacteriota bacterium. Classification (GTDB taxonomy): domain Bacteria; phylum Acidobacteriota; class Vicinamibacteria; order Marinacidobacterales; family SMYC01; genus CAWFHP01. The sequence continues at coordinate 1,202,858 of CAWFHP010000004.1, forward strand.
GCTCGTGTTCAGGAGCGGCACCCGCACTTCGAGCGAGGAGGCCATGCTGGCGCGGTCCACCTTGGTAAGGATGTCCCCCTCGAGGTAGAGCTTCTGATCGAGATACAGGAGCTGGTTCATCGTTTCCTGGGCGTCGCAGCGTCGCTGGTGCTCATAAGCGACCTCGTAGGTGTCGACCTCGTCCTGGACGAGCTCGGGGACGAAGAGCGCGCGCTTCTCCTGGGGAGTGAAGGAGCCGAGCCAGCGGTGATGCCGGCCCGCGACGGGAACGCCGCGGCCCGCCATGAACCGGCGGGCTTTGAAGTCGAAACTGATGTTCTCCTTCGAAACGGGAAGATGGTCGATGATCCGGGGTACGACGCTCGCCCGAAGGAAGCGAGGTACCCACCGCTCGTAGTATTCGATGAGCCGGTGCGCCTGGAGCGTCGGGTAGCCGGCGAACATCTCGTCGCCCCCATCGCCTCCGAGGACGACTTTGACGTGCTCCCGCGCGAACTTCGAGAGGAAGTACGTGGGAACGATTGAGGAATCGGCGAACGGCTCGTCGAGAACGTCCATGAGCCGAGGAACGAGATCCGCCATCATGCTCGACGTCACCGTGAGCTCGTGGTGATCGGAGCCCAGCTTCTCGGCAGCGAGCCTCGCGTAGCGGGACTCGTCGAACGACTTTTCCTCGAAGCCGATGGAGAAGCTCTGCACCTTCTGGGTCGTGTGCTTTCTCATCATCGCGAGGACGCTCGTCGAGTCGAGCCCCCCGCTCAGGAGCACTCCCACGGGGACGTCGCTCACCATTTCCTTCCGTACCGCTTCGTCGAGCTCGTGCCGGAGACGCTCCTGATAGTCGCGCCAGCTCACCGGCGGCCGGCGCTCGCTCTTCGCGAGGCTCAGGTCCCAGAACCGCTCGACGTGGAGACCTTTGGAAGAGAAGGTGAGCCAGTGTCCGGGAGAAAGCTTCTTGATTCCCCGGAAGATGGTGCGGGGGGTCGGGATGTACTCGAACGAGAGGTATTCGTTCAGGGCGACGACGTCGATCCTTCGCTCGACTCTCGGATGCTGGAGGAGCGCCTTGAGCTCGGAGCCGAAGATGATCTCGGTACCGGCGACGGTGTAGTAGAGGGGCTTGATGCCGAAGCGGTCCCGAGAGAGCACGAGACGCCGCTCCTTCGCGTCCCACAGAGCGAAGGCGAACATCCCGTTGAGATAGCGCACGCAATCGAGCCCGAACTCTTCGTAGGCGTGTACGACAACTTCGGTATCGGCGCGTGTCGCGAACCGATGGCCGAGCTTCGAAAGGAGAGCCCGAAGCCTCTCGTGGTTGTAGATCTCGCCGTTGAAGACGAGCCAGACGGAGCGGTCTTCGTTGGCGATAGGCTGGTGGCCGCCTTCGAGGTCGATGATCGAAAGCCGCCGCGCCGCGAGGGCTATGCCGTCGTCGAGAAACGATCCCTCGTCGTCCGGGCCCCGATGAGCGATCGAACGCGACATAGCTTCGAGCACGGAGGCGTCCGGCGGTGCGCCGGACCCGGGGTCGAAGAATCCACAGATTCCACACATCGTCGAATGAGATCGGAAGCATAACCCAAACCGCCTGAATGACATAGAATGACGTAAAATACCGTCGCGATGGAGCCGGAAGAGGGCCCGTGAGGGGACGGCGAGACGTTCTGGCAGGCGCGGCGCTTTTCGTCGTCGCCTTCCTCGCCTCCGGCGCGAGCGCTCCTGGCGAGAAAACCGTCACCTTCCAGCTTGGACCGAACGACTATCTATATATCGAGGGGTTCGCTCCGTACTACGAGGTCGAGAACGGTCGTATCGGCACCCGCTGGACCACCTACCACGCGCGCGTCACACTCCCTCTCACCATCGAAGGGGGCCCGGTCGCCATCGCCTATCGCTTCTCGCGGGTCTTCGGCGAGACTGCGGAAGCGGAGGTTACGCTCGCGGGAAGCACCGTCGACCGTTTCACGGCGCGAGGCGGAGCAGTCGAAACGCGCCGAGTTCGTTTCCCCGCCGTCTCTCCCACGCCTGTCGTAATCGGATTCGATGTCGACTCGCACGAGCGACGGAACCTTGGGTTGAAGCTCGATTGGATCTCGGTCGAGGCGGGCGACGGCGCTCGATTCCGTCTCCGCGGGTGGGCGCGTTGGTGTCCCGCCGTACTGGCGATTCTTCTATTCGTCCTCTGCCGGGTCGCCGGTCTGAGTTGGCCCGCGTCGGGATGCGTCGGTCTCGGCTTCGTACTATTCGTCGCGTCCGCGCTGCGCCTCGATCCCTTCGGTCTCGCCCATGTGCTCGTCGAGCTTTGCCTACCTCTCGTTCTGCTCTCGACCGCGGCGGCCGTGTTTTTGCGACGCCGTCCGCTCGGAGCCTGGGTGCTCCCGATCTTCATTCTCGGCTATCTCCTCAAGGGCTACGGCCTCTTCCATCCCACGACGTTCTATCCCGACGTGACCAATGCCCGCGACTACGTCGAAGCCTTCCGAGAAACGAAGGGAAGCCTTGCCGAAAGAGGAGTGGAAGCCCAGACCAAGACGAACGTAGGATACCCGCGGATCGTGGCGGGTAAGGCGTACGCCTTTCCCTACTCCCCGCTGTATTTCCTGCCCTTCGCGCTCGCGCGAACCCCGGGTGCGATTGAGGACGCCGTGCGCCACGCCGGGCTCGCCGCGTCCATTCTGGAAGTGCTGCCCCTCTTCTGGCTCGCGTCCACAATCTTCTCGCCGCGGACCGGAGCTCTCGCTGCGCTTCTCTGGACGTTCCTTCCACCCGTTTTCAGCCGTCTGCTTCTCGCACTCCACGCGACCGTGGTAGGGAACTTACTGGACACGCTCGTCATCGTGTCGGTCCTGTTGCTGAGCTTCGAGCCAGAGAGCCGCCGCCGCCTCGTCGCCGTGTTCGCGACGACGCTCGCGAGCCTTCTCGTCTATACGTCGAGTCTCTTTTCGGTCAGCGCTTTTCTGATCTTCGTCTCGATCCTCGAACGAAAGCTCGCCTTTCGCCTCATGGGCATCCTGTTCCTCTGTGGCACCATCACCGTCACCTGGCTCTACTGGCCGTTCCTCATCGCGTTTTTCACTGAGATCCTTCCTGTCGTCGCTCGTGGAGGCGCGGCAACGGGAGGCGAGCCCGCCGGGTCACCGGTCTTCCATGCGCTTTCCCGCATCCCCTTGTTCTATGGCTACGGATACCCCGTCTTCGCCCTCGCTGGTCTCCTTCTCGCGCGCCGACAGGCACACCCGCGGGCGTACCGTCTGCTCGCCGCCTGGGGCTTGGGATTTTTTCTGATGATTTCGCTACGCGCGTTCGGTGGGGGACTCTTCAAAGACCTGAAGGAGATCACCTTCGTTGCCCCGCTCGTGGCCATCCTCGCCGGTGCCACCCTCACCTCCCTTTCGAATACCGGACGGTGGGGCAGGCTCGCCGCCGTCGTCTTCACGGCTTATCTCGCTGTTTTCGGGCTCGTGCGCTACCGCGGCTACCTCCAGCTCTACGGGTCGTCAGTTACAGCGCGAACCGAGGCTCGCGTGATGGATTTCCGTGGGGCGGCTCAACGGTAGCGATGGCTGGCACTGCGGAGCAGCCGCGATATATCCTCGTCTCGAGCACCGAAAGAGGTACGATTTGAGCGCGAGCGGGTCCGCCAAGTTACTGCGAGAGTGGCTTCGCCGAACGCGCGCTCGCTGGGCGCCGATGGACTACGGCCCGCTCGAGGCGATTCCGATGTCTCTCTACCGACAGCGCTATCGCTCCCGCGCGCATCTCAAGGGCTATACGGACGAAGCAGGCGCGCGCAACGCCGTCGATGCCGCTAGTCAGCACACACTGATCTCCTACGAAAGGGCGGTCACGCTCTTTCAGCAGGTAGCGCACCTCGAAGCTCGGGGTATCGAGGGCGCTCTGGTCGAGTGCGGGGTCTGGAAAGGAGGGGCCTCTGCGGTCATGGCCCAGGCAAATCTGCGCTACGGAAGTCGCCGACGTGTGATTCATCTTTTCGATTCGTTTGCCGGACTACCGGAGCCCACACCGAACGACGGCGCGCGCGTGATGGCGGCGGCGGAGAGGAAGGCGGAACGCCCGATTGGAAACGGCGGAGTACTTCGTCCGGTGAACTGGGACGTCGCCGACCGCGAAGACTCCGAGGGTTTGCTACGGCGAATCGGCTTCCCCTCGGAATGGATCCGGTATCACGTGGGGTGGTTTCAGGACACGCTCCGCGACGTGGACGAGATCGGCCCGATCGCTCTTCTACGGATCGATGTCGATTGGTATGAGTCGACTCGACTCTGCCTGGAGAAGCTCTTTCCGCTGGTCGTTCCCGGCGGCTTCGTGGTATTCGACGATTACGGTCATTTCGAGGGGTGTCGCAAGGCCGTGGACGAGTTCCTCGCACGGCATGGGATCGGGGCGTTTCTCCACCACATCGACTACACCGGACGCTACCTGGTGAAGTGTGGCGGCTGAGATGGACCCCGGACCTCCGACTCGGTCCCGGGGACGCCGCGTTGTCGTCCTCGAGCTGGCGGCGGTTGGACTCACTCTCCACCTCGGGTTCCTCGCGCTCTTTCGCCACTATCCACCCCCGCTTTCCTGGATGCCGGACAGTTTTCTCGGGGGCGGCGCGCTTCTGCTCGTCGTGGTGTGGCTGAGGACCCGGAGCGAGTACCGACGGGTCGAGCTCGCCTGGAGGGAGCGGCTCCTGCCGGGTCGATGGCTCTCCGGCATCGGCATGCCGGGAATCATCCTGCTGGCGGGCTTCGTGGGCGTCTTCTACGGGCTCGAGGAGCACGGCGGCCGCGTCGGCAACGATGGCGAGATGCTGTACGTGTACGTACGCTCCCTCGTGATCGACCACGACCTCGACCTCACGAACGAGTTCGACGAGTTCGTCCAGCAGAAATTCCAGTACATCGCCCGCCAGGCGCGTAAGGACGGCGAAAGCCCGGACCCAGGAAACGAGATCGGTCCCGTCGTTTTCTGGCTCCCATTCTTCCTTTTGGCCCATTGGCTCGTCATCGCGGGTGGCTGGCTGGGGGGATCGATCCCCGCTGACGGGTACAGCTATCCGTACATCAACGCCGTATGTCTCGGTAGCCTCGTCTGGGCGTTCGTCGGTGTGGTCGTGTCCTATCGAATCGCGTCCCGGTGGTTTTCTCCCACCCTCGCCGCCCTCGGGGCAGTTGCGCTCTGGCTCGCCTCGCCGCTCTTCTGGTACACGGTGTACGAGCCTTCGATGAGCCACGCGGTCTCGACCGCTGCGGTCGCGCTCTTCGTCTGGAGCTGGATCCGAGTCGAGGAGCATCCAGGCGCGCGGCGCTGGGCATGGTTGGGGGTTTCGGCGGCGCTGATGCTGTCGGTACAGCGGTACAACCTCTTTTATCTTCTCCTCCCGGCGTCGACGCTCGTTCGATACACGGGTCGGGACGCCGGCGTCCGTGAGCCCGGCTCGCGCAAGCGCCTCGGTCGTCGGCTGGCGTGGGCCGTAGCGGCGCTCGGCGCCGTCACCGCACCTCTGTGGATTTATAACCTGCTGGTGCATGGGAGGCTCTTGCGCGAAGGCGATCTTCCCGCGACCGCGATCATGTACTGGCGTCATCCCTTCTTCTTCGAGTTCCTGTTCTCGTCGAACCACGGTCTCTTCGCCTGGACGCCGGCCGCGTATCTCGCGGCCATCGGTCTCGCGGTCCTCGCCATCCGCCGCTCCCCGCGCACCGGCATCCTGCTCGCGACCCTCGTCTGCGGCGTCTATCTGTTGAGCAGCACCTGGGACTGGTACAGCGGCTACAGTTTCTCGAGCCGGCGCTTGACCGAGGCCTATCCTTTGTTTCTCGTCGGCTTCTGCGGATTCTTGAGCTGGGCCGTTGCCTCGCCGCGCATCGTCCTGGGAATTGGCGTGGCTCTCCTCGCGGGCTGGAACATACAACTGGCCGAGCAACTGAAGAGTGGAGACCTGCCGGCCATGGATACCTTCTCGTTCGCGAAAGCGGCCCAAAGAGGCGTCGAAGACACCTACCGCCGCATCGGCCATCCGCCTTCCATACCAGCCAACTGGGTGTTTGCGAGGCTGTACGGTGTCAGTCCCGACAGGTTCGATACCGTGTTCGGTCACCGCGCGTATAACAACCTCACCATCGACGTCGGGGAGGAGGGCGACGTCTATTTTCTGGGCCGCGGGTGGTCCATTCCCGAGCGAGACTCTTCCGGGGTGAGCTTCCGCTGGTCGGAAGGGCCGTCGTCCTCCTGGCTGGTGTCGCTATTCGACCCGTATGACTATCACCTGTCGCTGCGCGGCGGGATCGCTCGTCATCCCGAGAGGGATCGGCAATCCGTCGGGCTCGAAGTCAACGGAGAGCGGGTGGCGGTTCTGAGCTGGCGAAGAGACGAGTCGGAGGTCGAGACCGTCGTCCCGCGCCGTTTCTGGAGAAGCGGCCTCAACGAGATCGTCCTACGCTACGGCTACACGGTGCCGGGGGGCGAGATCTATGGCGGGGCCGATCCACGACTTCTCGGTATCCGCCTCGCGCGACTCGAGCTTCAGATCGAAAAATAATCCTCAGCGAGCGCCGCGGCCGGAGAGGACGGCGGGAACGGTCTTCAGCAGGATCTTCACGTCGAGCCAGAACGACCAGTTGTCGATGTAGTCGAGATCGAGCCGCATCCAATCTTCGAAATCGACCTCGCTGCGGCCGCTCACCTGCCAGAGTCCCGTCATGCCCGGCTTCATGCTCAACCTCCGGCGCTGCCAGCGCTGGTATTGGGCGACCTCGTCGGGCACCGGTGGCCGGGGACCGACGAGCGCCATGTCGCCTGCCAGGACATTCACAAGTTGGGGCAGCTCGTCCACGCTGAAGCGACGGAGATAGGCGCCGACGCGGGTCACGCGCGGGTCTCGCTTGATTTTGAATACCGGTCCAGTCATTTCGTTGAGCGGCAGCAGGTCTTGTTTCTGCTCGTCCGCTCCCGTCACCATGGTGCGCAGCTTGAGGAGGGTGAATTTCCGGCCGTTGAGGCCGCACCGGACCTGCCGGAACAGAATGGGACCTCCATCCTCGAGCTTGACGAGAAGACAAGCCAGGAGCAGGAGGGGCGAGGCGACGAGGAGCATCGCACCGGCCACCGCCAGGTCGAAGACCCGACGAAGCGCGAGCCGAATTTCGTTGTCGGGCCCGGCGGAAAGCGTCAGCAGGGGAAAGCCCTGGAACTCCTCGAGGCTCAGCCGCGACACCGAGCGCGGCACCCAGTTCACGAGAAGCCGGGTGCGGATGCCCATCTGCTCCAATAGCTCGATCGAGGAGTCGACGCGGGGCAAAGACTCACGCGACACGGCGAAGACGACTTCATCCACCGGCATCCGGTCGACGATTCTGGCCAGCTCTTCCAGCAAGCCGAGACGAGTCTCATCGGCTCCGCTCTCGCCGGCGGCGAAATCGGAATCGTCCTCCGCCACGAAGCCAAGCAGACGAAGCCCCCAGCGTCGGTTGGCTCGAATGACGGTAGCGAGCTCGCGGGCGGTGTCTCCGGTGCCGACGATAACGATGTTTCTCTCTTCGAAGCTTCTCTCCCCGAAGAGATGGAACAGGACGCGCGCGAGAATCTTGAAGGCGGTGAGCAGAACCAGTGCGGTGGCGAAAAACAGAACGAGAAACGAGCGGCTGAGAAACTGCCACTTGAGTAGAAACGCGAGGGTCGCGACGACGACGCCCGCCACGGCCAGTGCCTTCACGACCGAAGTGACCTCGAAGGCGTAGCTGCGCCGATGGCGATAGCGATAGACGCCGCTGAGCCATAGCGCCGCGAGCGTGGTCGGAATCGCGACCACCATCACGACCAGGTACTGTCCGAAGGGATAGAGCGAAGGCAGCTCTCCGAGCGGCCAGCGACCGCGTATGGCGAAGGCGAGGCGAAAGGCCACCACGAGCAGCACCAGATCCACCAGGGCCATCTGAGCCCCGACCAGTCGGGCGCGCTGGCGAATCACGGCGACGCGGTCTCCCCGGCCAGGGCATCCCGATACACGGCTTCCACCGCGTCGGTGATGAGATCCCAATCGTGGTGCCGTCCGACGTACTCGCGCGCCTTCTCGGTCATGTCCCGGCGCTCCTCGGGCGACAACGTAAGCGCGTCGACGAGCCGCTTCGTCAGATCTTCTCTGCTGTCTCGATCGAACAGCATGCCCCGGCCTTCACCCAGCAGCGTGCGATGGGGTGCGATGTCGCTGGCGAGGCAAGGGACCCCGTTTGCCATCGCTTCGAGGAGGAAGATCGGCTGACCTTCGAGAGAGGAGGGGAGAACGGCGAGGCGCGCCCCTCGCAGGAGAGACGTTTTCGTCGCGCCGCCGACGGGGCCGGGAAAACGACAGGGGAGTCCGTCGGCACGCTCGAGCAGGAATCGAACGGTGTCCGCTTCGGTGTCGAGGCTTCCCGCGAGCACCAGCTCCAGGCCGGGGAAGCTCCCGCCGGGAAGGATTCGCTCGAATGCCTCGACGAGCCAGTCCAATCGCTTTTCGGGGACGAAGCGGCCGAGAAAGAGCACGTAGCCGCCCTGGGTGAGGCCGAGATCTCTGAGGTCGCCTTCCGCCTGCCCCGATGTCCCCGGCTCGACGCCGTTCGGGATGTGAACGGCGACGCACCGGTAACGCTCCCTCAGGTAGTCTTCGATATCCCGGGTCACGGCGATCACCCGCCGTGCGCTCCTGACCGCGAGCCTTTCTCCCGCTCGCATGAGAACACGGGCCGGCTTGGCCCACTTCTCTCTCTGCCAGTCGACTCCGTGAACGGTGAGAACGACCGGGCGCCCGAACATCCAGGGCAGAACGGCGAACGTCCCGGGACCGGTGGCGTGATAGTGCAGCAAGTCGTAACCGCCCGCGAGGGTCCCGAGCGAGGCCAGAAGACTATGCACGCTCGCGTCGAGGTGCTTGGTCCGAAGGGTGGGGAGGTGCCTGAGCCGAACGCCGCGATACGACTCCATCGTACGAGGCGTGTACCAGTTTCTCACGAACACATCGACCTCGTGGCCGCGGGCCGCCAGTCGGGTCGCGATCGCCTCCACATGCGTTTCGACGCCGCCGAAGCGAGCGGGAATCCCTTTCTGGCCGATGAAGGCAATCTTCATCCGAGGACAGGTAGTCCGACGTGTGCCTTGAGCTTTCCGGCTGCGGCAGCGACTCCGATTCGAAGCAGGTTGCGCCGCATGGCCGACTTCGCCGTGCACACCATCCAGCACTTCTCGCAGCCGTCGAGCGCCTCGCGCTGGCTCGCGGCCTCCTGCCCGTTCCAGATCTGCTCGAAGCTTTGCTGGCGCAGGCTTCCCATCTTCGAAGGCAGGATGTGGCAGGCGTATACGTTGGCCATCGAGTCCAGGTAGAAGAACCCCGAGCCGGCGTCGCAGGCGAGCGCCCGGCCGCGGCCCGCCGCGTAGTCCAGGAGCGTCTTTTGAAACCACGCGCGGGCAACCGATCGAGGACGGAAAGAGCGGTAGTGCCGCGCGATGAGGAGCTCGAAGCCGCGGCGGAGCTCGTCGCCGATCTCGGGGCGAAAAGCCGATTTCCCGTCTCCGAAGTAGATTGCCGAGTCGGTAGCGATGGTCACGCTGAAGTCCACGCCCAATCGATCGGTGAGAGCATAGACGTCTTCGATCTCTCGAACGTTGTCCTTCATCACCGTCATGGCGAGACCGAGGTCGGTGAAGCCGGCCTCGCGGAGCGCGGCCAACGATTCCATGTCCTTCGAGAATCCCCGGGCGATGCCGCGAATTCGCTCGTGGGTCTTCTCCAGGCCGTCGATCGAGATACGCAGTGCCAGCTCGGGAGCCACTCGTTTGAGCTCGGGGGCCATCTTGCGGATGCGCTCGGTCATGAATCCGTGCGTCGATACGACGAGCCGCGCCACGGGCACGCGGGCGCGAATGACGGCGAGAATCTCGGGAAGATCCTCGCGGAGGAACGGCTCTCCGCCGGTGATGTTGATCTCGCGAAGAGATGCCGGGAGCCTCGCGTACTCCTCGGGTTTCATCTCCCCCTCGACGTGATTCTTCCAGATGTCACACATGACGCACCGCGAGTTGCAGTTGAGGGTCACCGCGATGATGGCGTCGGACGGCTGTCTCATCTTCTGGCTCGCGACTGTTTGGCGTCGATGACTTCGCGATAGATTTTCATCAGGCTCGAGTAATGAGGTTCCGGGCCATACTCTCTCTCGAGAAGCTCCCGGCCTGACGCTCCCAGACGTTCGGCAAGAGAGGCGTCGCGGTCGAGACGAGCGAGGATCTCTCCGAGCTCCTCGTCCTCTCCCGACCTGAATAGTAGACCCGTTTGCCCCTCTCTCACCAGCTCGGGGAGGGCGCCGAGCCGGGAGCAAACCACCGGCTTTCGGTACGCGTAGGCTTCGAGGATGACGAGCGGGAAGTTCTCGTAGCATTCCGACGGAACCACAACCGCGCGCGCCTCGCGAAACAGGCGGGAGAGATCGTCCCCCGTCTGGAAGCCACGGAACCGAACGTTCGGGAGATGACCGAACCGCTCGCGCAGCGGACGTTCCTCGGGGCCTTCGCCCACGATATCGACCGAAACATCCGGCCGGCGCGCCGCCGCCCGCAGCAGGACGTCCACGCCCTTTTCCCGGGACAGCCGTCCCACGTAAACGAACCCCTTTCCCGGGTCGGCGCGCCATGGAAGGCCACGATAGTCGAGAAAATGTCCCAACTGAGTGAGCTGCTCCCTGGGGAATCCGAACTCCACGAATTTCTCGAGGAGGAACCGGCTCGGCGCGATGAAACGATCGACTTTGCGGAACAGTCGGAGGACGCGATGAAGCCCGCTCGTGACCGCGGCGAGTCCGCTCGCCGCCACACTTCCCTCCTTGCAGCGCCTCCAGACCGCCTGGTGGTAACGGACCTTCTTACACGCCTCGCATCGCACCCCGCCGCTCAGAAAGTGGGCCGCGGGACAGAGAATCGCGTAGTCGTGAAGCGTCCAGACGATGGGCACCCGCCTGCGCGCAAGGGGGTAGAGGATGGAGGGGGTCAAATGATAGTGCACGTTGTGAAGGTGGGCGACGTCGGCGGGGCGGGACTCGAGGAGCTCTCGCATCTTCGCCGCCGCCTCGACGCTCAAAACGCTCCGGGTCGTCACCCGGAAGACGTCGGTCACGGATTTGCGTGCTAGCGCCTGGCCGTAGTCGATCGACGAGACCCAAAAGGACTCGGCGGTCGAAGCGAGGCTCTTGGGGTGCCGGGTAGCAAAGGGAATGACGTGATGACCGTGGGAAACGAGCAGCGTCTCGAGCCCGAAAGCGTAGGTCGTGTCGCCGCCGCGGGGATAGTAAAAATTCTGCGGCATGACAATCGAAAGCCGCGTGCCACTCGAAGACGCCACTCAGCTCGCCTCGCCGGCAGGGTAGACCGGGTTTTTGGCCGAGTGCCCGTACGAAACGTAGGGTCGTGTGGTCTCGTCGCGTTCGGCGACGAAGGCGGCCCTTTGCCAGGAGAGTGCGCGGGAGTAAACGTCGAGAAGCTCGACCCGCGCGAATCCGACCATCTCGAGCCAGCTTCGAATCGCGGAGCGGGAGGGGAGGTGAGTGATGGTCGGGACGTCTCGATATAGGTTGGGCCAGTGGATCTCGACGACGTTGAGGTCCTCGAGCCGGCGATTCCTGGTGGTAGAGCTCTCCAGGACGAGCTTTCCACCGGGCCGGCAGAGCTGGTGCAGAATCCGCAACAGCCTGAGCTGCTCGACGTTGTGGTAGAGAACTCCGAGACACCACACCAGGTCGAACTCCCCTAGCCGGTGTCTTTCTTCGTCGGACAGATAGAGCACGTTTGCCGGCGAGGAAGCTCGCCGCCACCGGCAGGCTTCCCAGCCACGTCTCGACCTTGGGCTTCTTTTCCGGCAGATCGACGAGAACGAGCTCGCTCGGGTCGAGCGTCGTGAGAAGGCGCGAGTCTTCTCCGTGCTTGGGGCCGATCTCGAGAACCCGCTTTCCCCGAAGGCCGGCCAGAAAGCCCGACGTCTCCAGGTGGCGGAATACCACGCGCTCTCCGCGAAGCTCGGCGGGACGGCGGGGGTCGACGAGACGCAGCCATCCGTATTTGAGACTTCGGCCCACTCGGCGCATCGTTCCCCCGCTCATGATTCCGACTTTCGCGCGTAGGCGGTCATGAACTGTCCGAGCTCGGCGTCGGGTCGGAGGTGGAAGAGTTGAAGGAGCCTCTTGACGATGCGCACCTGGATCATCGCGGACACGAGCCGCCTCGTGCGCGGCGTCCAGGGCTCGCCATTCAGCTGCCGGCGCATGAGCCGGAAGCTCGCGCGCTCCGAGTACGGGATGAGCCATTTCTTGAACCGCAACCGCTCCATCGTGAGTCCATGCCGTTCGAGGATGGCACGGAGGGTCTCGGGATTGAAGTGATACAGGTGTCGGGGGGCTTCGCAGTTGGCCCAGGCGCTCGCGAAGACGCGGTTGTCGTAGCAGTCGAAGTTGGGCACTCCGATGATGGCCAGTCCCTCTGGCTTGAGCAGCCGGTGGATTTGCTCGAGGGCGCGGTTCGGGTCGTGGCAGTGCTCGAGAGTGTGGTTCATCACCACGACGTCGAAGCTTCCGGGCTCGAGCGCGTCCGGAGCGTCTTCGACAGCCCCCTGGACCACCGGTAGACCACGACGGGCCGCCTCACGCGCGCCGCGCGGGTCGACCTCGAGTCCGGTAGCGTCCCACCCGGCCCGTACCGCCCAGCGGAGGAAGCTCCCGGCGCCACAGCCCACGTCCAGGAGGCGTCCAGCCGGAACGTAGGGGGGAACGACCATGATGTGTGGACGGAGAGCGAAGCCGGCGACCCGGGTCACCCATCTCCGCGGGAGACTTTCCTGTTGCGGGTAGCCGCCGAGCTCCGCGAGGATCCAGTCCTTCACACGATCCTTGAACGAAAGCTCCTCCGGGGAGGCGTAGGCGTAGGCGTAGTAGCCATCCTGGTAATAGCGACCGATCTCAGTGCGATCCGGCCGTGGATTCGTGAGCACGAGCCCGCATCGTGCGCACCGCATCAATGAAAAACCTTGAAACACGTAGACCGACAGGGCGGATGAGCCCAGCTCGGAGTCGCACAGATCGCAGCGGGTGACGGTCTCGGTCATGAGGTCTCATTATGCGCATCGACCAACTCGCGTACCAGCTCGTAGATGCGCCGTGAGAAGGTCTCGCCGCTGAACTCGGTATGGACCGACTGGTAAGCTCGTCGGCCGAGGGCCCTTCGCTCGTCGGGATGGTCGAGCGCCCAGTGAATCTTTTCCGCCAGGTCGGAGGCGTCTCCAGCGCGGTACAGGAGGGCCGTGTCCCGGTGGCGAACATAGTCGCGAACTCCTGAAGTGTCGGAGACGATGGTGGGCGTCCCGGCTGCCATGAGGTCGAGGAGGGTGAGCTGGCCGTGAGCGTGCCCTCTTTCGGCCAGGGGCAGAACCGCGAGCGTGGCGCGCTCCATCATCGGCCGCAGGAGCTGGACCGACAAGCGGGGCTCGAGGTGGATACGCTCGGGCAGAGGCAACGGAGCGTCGGCGAGATCCTCCCTGCGCCACTGGGTCTTTCCGATGATTCGGAGCGTCGGCCGTTCGGGTATCTCGCCAAGCGCCCGGAGCAGGACCGACCATTCGCGGCGTCCCGGCGCGTTGGTGTCGAGGGCGAGCAGGAGGTTACCCCCGCCGGTCTCGTTCCAGTCGAGCGTCTTGGGAGATGCCCCGAAGCCGAGCGGCAGATAGCGGGTCTTGCCTTCAAGAGCGGGAAGGTGCTCCCGATAGTAGGCGTCCTGAGCGCGCGCATGGTATATCACGAGGTCCAGTCCTTCCGTCGCTTTACGCACGAGGAACAGCGGAAGTCCTGCCTCCGGCCTTCCGAACGACTCGATGTCGAAGACGACGAGAGGAGGCTTCTTTTTTCCAAGCAGACGGTGGGCGAACGCGAGGGCGACGATCGAGCGGGAGCCGTGTGCGATCACGGCGTCGTACGATCTCTCGCGAATCAGGGCCCGAAGGGACTGGATCACGAAGCTTCCGACCAGGCGACCCTCGATCCACTTGGATAGGATAGGAATCTGATAGGCGCCGATCCAGTCGAAACGATAGGAGCCCTCGGGCCAATGGTGGAAGAACGCCCAGCGCTGCCCTTCGCGGCGAATCTTTTCCGGGTTGGTGTCGGGGAGGACGAGAACGTTCATTCTATTTCGTCGCGACGACGACGTGTCCGGACGGGCAGGTTCGGGACCGAGACGCTCGAACGAGCGGAAACAGAAGGGGGTTCACCCAGGAGGAAACGAACGGCGTCAAACCGACGAGGAGATCGTAGGCGGCCGTAAAGCGGTTTCCGAACGGAAAGACGTCTACCTGGCGGAAGTCTCGGAACAGATGCCGCAGACCCGCGTCGGTGAAGCGAAAGTAGTCGTGGGGCCATCCATGCACCACATAGACGAAGGGGGTGGTCAGCACCAGAGCTCCGCCGGCGCGGAGAACCCGGTGCATCTCTCTCGCGGCGGCTGCCGGCTCGGGGCAGTGCTCGAGCATCTCCGTGGACACCACGAAGCTAGCCGAGCCGCTGACCAGAGGCAGCGCCTCCGCTCGACCCACGACGTGCGGTCGATGGGACAGGTCCAGATCCACGGAAACGAATCGACCGCGGGGGAGCCATTCCCGGTAGCGGCCGACCCCGCCGACGTCCACGCAGATCGGCGGCCGGCTTCCGCTACTGCCGCCGTCGCTGCTGATGTCGATCCGGCGCAGTCGCTCTCTCAGTACGCGCTCCAGCAAACGGCGTGAGAGGGATTTCCGATCCGGCCGCAAGCCCACCGGTCTCACCATGCCCGCGGGCCGATCCTCGGCGCTGTGCTAGGATTCCAGCGGCGTTGGACCGAATCTCGCCCATTCATGTCGTCTGACTTCGATAAATACCGGAAACGCGGAGCCTATCACTGGCGGGAGCTCTCGCGGAACCCGCTCCACGGATGGCCGTACACCCGCTCGCGGGTCGAGTGGGTGGTGCGCCAGTGCGCCGGAGCCAGTCGAGTGCTCGAGCTCGGTTGTGGCGACGCCGCGATTCTCGGCCGCCTCACGGCGTCAGGCAAGGAAGTCGTCGGGGTAGACACCGATCCGACCGCGCTCGAGCTCGCGCGAAGCGTTTTCGCGAAAAAAGCGCTCCGAGGCACGTTTCACCCAAGTCTCGACGAGGTCGAGGGAGGGCCGTTCGACGCCGTCGTCCTGGCCGAGGTCATCGAGCACGTGGATGAGCCTGCAGCACTTCTGGAAGCGCTCGGCCGGCTGATGACACCAGATGGAAGGCTCGTCGTCACGACCCCGATTCGATTGCTCGAGGAATCTCTCGATCCCCACCACGTCCACGAGTTCACTCCCGGCGAGCTCCTCTCGCTCCTGAAGACTCACTTCCAAGAGGTCACGCTCGAGAAGATGCACCCGGTATGGCTCATCGACCTCTGCTGCTACACCGTCAAAGGGATTCGCCCCTGGGCGGTCGCCGACAATCTGGTGCGTCTCCTCACCGGCATCGAGCTGCTCGACAAGCTCTCGAGCCCGCTTTCCCTTTTCTGGACCCAGGCCGCAATCTGTCTTCGGCCCTTCAGTTCGAGCCGCTGAGAACCTCGCGATATACGGCCAGCAGTTCTCCCACCGTCTTTTCTGCAGCGCAGATTTCCTCGACGCGCTGGCGCGCTGCACGACCGAGGCGTGCGCGGAGCGGCGGGTCCGCGAGCACCTGGCCGAGCGCTTCCGACAACGCCACCGGGTCGTTCCGCGCAACCAGGACGCCGGAAACGTCCTCCTCGACGAGCTCCGGGATACCTCCGACTCGCGTCGCCACCACGGCGCGGCCCGCCGCCATCGCCTCGAGCAGCACTCGTGGAAACGGCTCCTGCCAAACGGACGGCAGCACGACCACGTCCGCTTCCTGGTGCAGGGCGAGCACGCGCTCGTGCGGCAGGGGACCGGTTGTGTGAATCCTGGGGTCGGAGGGAACGTGAATGACGGGATTGGTTCTTCCGGCCAGGACGACATGGACGTCGGATCGGGCTCGGTGCAGCTGCCGAACCGCTGCGAGGAGCACGTCCGTGCCCTTGCCGAAGGATTGTTTTCCCGCGTAGAGGATGAGAGGGGCGCCCGCAGGAATTCCGTACTCGACTCGA
Source organism: uncultured Acidobacteriota bacterium (assembly GCA_963815675.1). GTDB lineage: Bacteria > Acidobacteriota > Vicinamibacteria > Marinacidobacterales > SMYC01 > CAWFHP01. Next base: position 1,219,025 of record CAWFHP010000004.1, read on the forward strand.
TTCGACGGCGAGGGCGCCGGCGCGGCGTCGCGCGATACGAGGTTGTAGACCGCGAGCGGCTCGACGGGAACGACGCCGCTCGCATGAAGGATCGCGGCGAGGGAGCGAGAGACCGTGATCACTCGATCGGCGCGCCGCAGGGCTTCTTGGCGGAGCTTGGTGTCCAGGATCTCGACCTCGTGTCGGACGCGTGCCTTGATGTGGCCGAATGCGCTCAATCCCGGGGAATACTTCGATTGAAACTCGGCGAAACAGACCCGGTATTGCGAGACCGGGCACCGGCTCGGAGGCATCTCACGTTCGTGCAGGCAGATGGCGCCGACGGAGCAGACGTGCATGGTGTCTCGAACCGTGGCCACCAGCGGTATGCCGAGCGCTCGGGCGGCTCGCGAAGCGCCCAGAAGGACGAAGCTGTTCTGAGCGTGAATCAGGTGCGGACGCATCTCGCGAGCGACCCTGGTCAAGCGCGAGGCGAAGTAGAGATAGAAAAGGGGATTCTGAAACCAGATCGGTTTGACGGGAAGGCGCCGCGACAGACGCTTCGGGAAGGGGATCCGCACCACCCGTGCTCCGCGGTGCGTTGGCTCTCCTCCACGCCCGTAATCGAGCGTGACCACCGTGACCTCGTGGCCCGCTTCGACCAGGGCCGCCGCCTGCTCAGCGGTGCTGAGCTCGGCCCCACCCACCACCGCCGGCGGGAAGTACTCATTGACGATGAGAAGCTTCAAGGCCGTTACGCTCCTCGGCAAACGTCCTACCGAGATTCCCCGTCCGAGTCCGGTCGCCGGCAGACGGCCATGACCATATGGGCCAGAGCGGACGGGGGCAGGAGCTTGACGAAAAAGTCCCATGTCGCGTGCATCGCGGGGAGCGCGCTCTTCAAGAGCGAGCCGGGTTGCCGGCGAAGCCGCTCCTTCACCGATCCGATGGCGGGAAGCCGATTCTGCAGCCCGCCTTCGACGCCGTATCGAGTGAGCTTGAGGACGTCGAGCCCGGCCCGCTTCAGGACCGTCGCGAGCTCCCGAGCCGTCATGAGATATTGATAGAAGACGGCGTCGCGCCCGGCGCCGTCTCCCTCCGCCTCTCCCTCCCGCGGGCGGCGCCGCCAGATCGCGGCCCGTTTGGCCCAACTCAGATACGGAACGGAGACGAGCAATACCCCACCCGGCCGAACGATTCGCCGCGCCTCGGCGAGGATCTGATCGGGCCCGTCCTCGAAATGCTCGATCACGCCGAGGGAAATGTAAGCGTCGAAGGATTCATCGGGGAAGGGTACGGCTTGGAGATCCGCGCAGGCGAGAGATAGATGCTCGACCGTCCGCCGCGAGCGAGCGAGGGCGGTCTCGGCGAGGTCGACTCCGAACGCTGCGAAGCCGCGCTCACCGAGAAACCGGACCCAGTGTCCGGGCCCGCAGCCCGCCTCCAGAACCCGGGAGCCGGGAGGAATGAAACGAGAGAACATCGGCCAGAGCTCGGTGCGCTCGAGACCTCGACAGAGGCTCTCGATGTCGAGACCGCCCCAGTGCTCGGACCAGAACACGTCGAGTCCAGGACTATCGGCTGCAGGCGCGAGGTCGCTCCGGTATTGCTTATACATGATGCGACCTCGCGAGCTCCTCGAGAACTTCCAGCTCCCGGTCGAGGATGCGCTCGAATCGAAATCCCGCTCGATGCGCTTCCGCGCCCGGCCGCCGAGGCGGGCGGCGAGCTCGCGGTCCCGCAGCAGACGCTCGACGGCAGCGCGGAGGGACGAGGAGTCATTGTCGCTCAGAAGGCCGGTGTCTTCATGAGAGAGGATCTCCCGGATCCCGTCCGCCTGGCGCGAGCCGACGCAGGCGAGTCCGCTCGCCATCGCTTCCAAAAGCGCCTTGGGATGACCTTCGGTCTCGCTCGGGAGCACGAACAGGTCGGCCCGGCGGAGAGAGCCGGCGAGCTCCTCGGTGGCGACCGTTCCGTGAAGAACGAGTCTCGTCGTCGAGGCGGCGGCGCGTTCGGCGAGGCGGCTCTCTTCGGGGCCGCTTCCGAAGAGGTGGAGCTCCACGTCGTCTCGACCCGCGAGAGCCTCGACGAGGCTCGCGTAGTTCTTCTCAGGCGAGAGGCGTCCCGCGGAGACGACGCGCCACCGCCCATCGGGTCGGGAGCGGACGGGTGCCGGCCGAAACTGGGTGAGGTCCACGCCATTGGGGAGCCGAACGATGCGTCCGTGCGGGCGGAGACCCCGGAGCTTGTTCTCGAGGGTGGCGGTGGGACAGAGAATCACCTCGGCGCCCCGGCTCGCGAGCTCGAGACTCCATCTCGAGAACCTACCGCCGAGCCATTTTCCGCGCGCGAGGCGCTCGACGTCGTACCCGTAGGTCACGGCGAAGCCGACGTGGAACCGGCGGCGCGCGATCTCTGCGGGCAGAGTCGCGGTGATCTGGAGCACTCTCAGCAGACTGCACGAGCGGAGCTCACGGGGCGCGAGAAAGGGAAGGGCGACGGAGTAGAGGCTTGGTTTCAGCGGCCCTCGCCGGGTCACGATGCGAACTCCTTCCGGCAATCGGGTGAGCTCATCGTCACGAGCGTAGCTGAAGAACAGGACCTCGTCGAAGACTTCGCGGTAGCGGGAGAGATAGCGGCGCAGTCTCTCCTCCTGCCCGGCTAGCCGCATCGAGCGGGCGCTTCCGCCCTGCTCGAGAAGCACGCCGAGTCGCAGCATCGTTACTCCCGTACCAGGGTCCGGTAATAGGCGAGCGTCTCGTCGGCGGTCTTCTCCCAGGAGAACTCCGTCCGAACGCGTCGGCGCCCCCCGGACGCCAGTCGTGCTCGAAGAGTACCGTCTCTGGCGAGCTTCCCCAATTGGAGGGCGAACTCCCCCACATTGGTGGGATCCGCGAGGAGACCGCTCCGGCCGTCGTGCACGATCTCCGGGAGGGAGCCCCGGTTCGAGACGAGGACGGCGGTCTCGCAGGCCATCGCCTCCGCGACGGAGAGGCCGAAGCCTTCCATCAGCGCGGGGTGCACGAGGACGTCGGCGGCCCGATAGATGTCGACCTTTCGCTCTTCGCTCACCGAGCCCAGGAGTTGGATGGCCTCGCGAACCGGGGACGCTTCGATACGCCGGCGCAGAGTCTCCGGATAAGGATCATGTGGATAGCCTTCGCCCACCAGGAGCAGCACTGCCGGAATCAGCTCCCGAAGAACCGATTCGAAGACCTCGATCAGGAACGACAAGTTTTTCCGCTCGATGAGGGCGCCGACGCAAAGGATCACGACTCGTTCTTCGACTCCGAGCTCGCGCCGGGTCGCGATCCGCGACGCCTCGCAGGGAGTGAATCGTTCGCTCACTCCGTAGGGAATCACCGCGATCCTCTCCAACGGGATTCCGAAACGCTGCGTGATCTGGCCGGCGGCGAAACGACTTCCTACGTGCAGCCCATCCGATCCTTTCGCGACCCACGCCTGAACTCGGTTTACCCAGGGAGGTTCGTCCGTCTCGAGATGATGGAACGCGGCCACCGTCGGCAGGGAGTGCAGCCGCCCGAGGGTCTGGAGGGCTGGTCCGGAGTACCAGGGGTAGGCGATGCGGAGAAGGTCGGGCCGGCCGCTCCGAATCGCGCGCTCGGACGCGGCGAAGAACGCGGCGTTGCTGAGAAGCGCCCCCAGCCGATACATGCGATGGATCGGGATCGGGATTACTCTCCAGCCCGGCTGCCGTTCGAGCGGCGTCGGGAGCAAGTGAGGAATCTGGACGTCGACTCCTCGGGCCCCGAGCCGTTTCAGCACCTCGTAGTCGTACACCGCGCCGCCGAAACGGGACGAAGCATCCATCCCGATTTGGGGAGAGAGCACCTTCATGGGCGGACCGCGGCCAGCCGGAAGCCGGTGCTTTCGCCAGGGTGGTCGAGCGCCAGCCGCCGTTTGCGAGCGACGGCGCGCCGATACCAGTGAAGGGACAGTCCACCGACGATGTCGAAGATTCCATACCACGGCGAGTCGTACACCACCGGCGCGCAGGACTCGATTCGGAAGCCTCGCGCTTCGAGCTCGCGCGTGATCTCGTCGCGTTGGTACTCGATCTTGTGATCGGGATCGGACGACGAGGGGAGGCCGAGGCGACGCAGCTTCTTCTTCCAGCTCGTGTCGCGATTCGGTACCGCGACGAGGAGGGTCCCGCCGGGCGCTAGCACCCGGTGACACTCGTCGAGAAATGCCTCACGCCGCTCGAGATGCTCGAGAACGTCGAGAGCGAGGATACAGGTGAAGCTCCCCGACTGGTACGGCCACCCGCGCTCCGCGTCAGCAACTTGAAAATGCGCGTTCGCGACCCCCTGCTCTCGGCCGCGCGCCGCGGCGATCTTCAGGTGGCCCTGGTCCCGGTCGAAGCCGCAGATACACCGAACCCTGGGTGCGGCGCGGAGCGTGTGAGCACCATGATTGCAGCCTGCGTCGAGAACAGGGCCCGCGGAGGGAAGGAGCGGAAGGTACCAATCCCGGTCGACGGTGTCTTGGATCAGGTGCTTGGGATGAATGAGGTAGGGTGTCTTTCCCGTCCATCGCGCCAGGCTCGCGGCCCGGTCGGCGAGGAAGGTGTTCAGTCGCCGCACGAAACGGGTGTGCGCACGACCGAAGGTGGCCGCGGCGAAGGGCACGTCCTCGCCGATGCCGTGAAAGCCCTTGTAGCGCGAGAAGGCGATGGCCCAGCGCCGGCCGGGGGCGAGGGGGGACCACCGCCAGCGGTCCGGTTGACCGAGAGCGTAGAGAAGATCGTAGGTGGCGACGAGCGCGGTATGGGGAAGGAGGCCCACAGCGCTCCGCGGCCTGGGTGAGAGTCCGAGATGCCTCTCGGCGATACCTTGACGATAGAACCGGCGCCGGATCCCGGCGAGGGAGTCGTTGTGGGAGTGATACGCGGCTGCGGCCGGTGCGTAGCGCAGCTCGCAGCCGGCGGCGAGCACGCGCCGACCCCAGTCGAAGTCTTCGGCATAGGGAAGCGATTCGTCGAAGGGTACTCTCTCCCAGACGTTCCGGCGGACGGCCGAGTTGGCGGCCCCGAAGCCGATGCCGCTTCCGTTGACGAGCCCGACGAGAATCGATGACCTGGGCGGGAGCCCCGCCGTAGCGACGCTCGAGCCCGCGTCGATCGAAGGGATTGCAGTCGTCGCGTGGAAGCTCGCGACCCATCACTCCTGCCACCTTGGGATCGTTGAAGGGCGCGGTGAGGGCGGAGAGCCATTCGGATTCCGCGGGAAGTGCATGGGCGGAGAGGAGCACGACGACATCTCCCGCCGCTTCTCGACAGCCGCGATTCAACGAGCGGCCGTACGTGAACTCCTCTGGATCCATCTTTACGATGCGCGCCCCGTGCCGGGCGGCGATCGCCAGGGTGTCGTCGGTCGAGCCGGAATCGACGAGAATGACTTCGTAGTCTCGAAACCGCTGAGAATCGATGGCGGCGAGGGTCGCATCGAGAAAACGGCCTTCGTCTCGCGCGCGAATTAGAATGCTGACCGCTGGCATGGTTGAGAACCCGAGGCTGGTCAGTGTAGATCAGACGAAAGAATGCTGCCCGATGCTGGTGCAAATATCTCTGGGTCGACATCTTTTAAGGAGGCAGGGGAAGTCGTGACTACGGAGCGGTACGCCGACGGACGGTATCGCGACCGGAACCCCACCTGGCACCTCGAGGACTCTCCGTGGAAGGCGGAGCGCGTCCTCGCGATGATGAGGCGGCATCGCATCGAACCGCGATCGGTGTGCGAGATCGGGTGCGGGGCGGGAGAGGTATTGAGGCGACTGCACGACGCCCTTCCCGAGGAGACCATCTTCATCGGCTACGAGCCCTCTCCCCAGGCCTACGCGCTCGCTAGGACGCGAGAGACCGCCCGCTTGCGATTCTCGAATGGTGACATCCTCCGCGATGAACCGCGCGCGTTCGATCTCGTTCTGCTCATCGACGTCATCGAGCACCTGGAAGACTACTTTCCGCTTCTTCGCTTCGCGAGAAACCGGGCCGGGCACACCATTCTGCACATACCCCTCGATCTGTCGGTACAATCGGTGCTGCGGCGCGGCCGTCTCCTGAAAGAGCGTGACGACGTCGGTCATCTTCATTACTTCACTCGAGAGGTTGCCTTGCGAATCCTATCCGAGGCCGGTCTCGAGACGCTCGACTGGTGCTATACCGCGAGCGCCGTCCAGGGACCGGCACGCTCGTGGAAATCGTCTCTCGCTCGCTGGCCGCGCAGGCTGCTCTTCGCGTTCGCCCCCGATCTCGCCTGTCGCCTGCTCGGGGGCTACTCGCTCCTCGTTCTCGCGGCGCCGCGGGGTGATCACTGAATGTAGCCGAGGCTCTTCAACAGCTCCAGCTCCTCGTTGCTGTATTGTCCCGTCGACGTCGCGTCCTCCCCTCCGTGGCGCGCGAGCTCGAAGAACTCCTTTCCTAAGAGAGCGCGAAGCCTGTTCGCGTCTTCTTGACGCCCGGGCTCGTGGATGAGGTTGTGCTCCATCCCGGCGTCGGCCCGAAGGTCGTAGAGCTCGTCGTCTTTGGCCTTCTTCCTCGCCGTCAGCAAATGACGCCACAGTGAGGTGCCGACGGTGTTGAACGCCCCTTCGAGCTTCCGGTGTTCGCGGTCGTACTCCTCGAAGCGCTGCAGTCGGTAGGAAGACTCTTCCACGCAGTCTCCGGGCCGGACCCGGATGAACGTATGGTCGCGCGTCGTGGCGGGATAATGCACCCGAATGGCGCCTCGAAACGAGATCGGCTTCTCGAGATATTCGAAGCGGGGCGCGAGTCCGATTCCGACCTCCGCCTGGCATTCGGGTCTTCCGAGACGGACGTCGACGGTCACGAAGAGCTCCTGGAGCTTTTCGCTCTCGGTGGGGATTCGGACGGGAAAGAGCGCTTCCTCCTTGGTGGCGACGAGGGGCTCGATCCGCCGGGTGCCGCGAGCATCGTCGGAGGACGAGCGATCGGGCTCGTACTCCACCACGACGTCCTGATAGATGTAGTCGAGGTTTCGCAGAAAGGCCTGGCTGCCGTCGATGAGCTCGAGGGAGCGAGTATAGGTCGGATAGCCGAGGATGACGAGCGGCCGAGGCTCGGGCGCCGCGGAACGGCCGCTCGCGAACAGGTCCCTGCCCGACACCGGAGCGGGGAAAGAAAGCCCGAGACGGGAGAGAATCGTGACCGCGACGTCCACGTTCGATACCGGGCGCGGAATGGTCGACGCTCGCACTCCGGGTCCATGGACGACCAGTGGTATGCGGACCGTTTCCTGGTAAATGTCGGCGTGACCCCCGGAGTAACCATGCTCGCCGAGCTGCTCACCGTGATCGGCGCTGATAATCGTCAATAAATTCTTCGTGAGGCCGCGTGCCTCGAGCCGCTCATAGACCTCACGAAGATGGCGATCGACGTAGCGGACGCCGGAATCGTAGAGGCCGGACAGGTCCGGCTTCGGCGCCCCGGAGCCCGCCTCCCGCCACTGGTAGGGAGCGTGCACGTCGAAGTAGTGGATGAAGAGAAAGAACGGCTGCTGGCCCCTTTGGCGAGCATATGCGTCGATCATCCGCAGGACGTCCGCGTTCACCGAATCGGCGTCGCGACGATGGGCGTCGTTTCCGCTCTCGTTCGCATCCCACCCGTCGGCGAAGACGTCGAAACCACGCGCGAAACCGTACTTGCTCCGGAGGTGCGTCACCGCCACCGCACCCATGGTGAAAAAACCGTGGCTGCGCAGCACCTCGGGGAGAGTCGCGATCCCGTCGGGAATCTTCGTCGCGTTGGCGAGGACCCCGTGCTCGAGAGGATGGAGAGACGTGAGCAGGCTGGTGTGAGACGGGTCGGTTGCCGGCAGCGGAACGTAGGCACGGGTGAACACCGCTCCGTCGGCGGCGAGGGAGTCGATGAACGGTGTCGTGCCGCTCTGGTGGCCGTAGACTCCGACGTGATCGGCGCGAAGCGCGTCGATGGAAACCAGCAGTACGTTTCGGGGAACCGGTACAGACTGACAGGCGAGCCCGCACCCCGACGCCACGACGAGGAGGGCCGCGAGCAAGCTCCCCCGTGGTACTCTGTCTATTTGTCTCCGCACTTTTTCAGATGCCGCGCTCAGCCTACCACAGTCACGGGACCTGGAACTGCCGGGTGACGCCAGGAACGTTTCCTTGAGCTCCCCGGTGCAACCACGATTCTTTTCGCGCGACCTCTCTTCGCGGATCGCCAGGTGGGCCCACTCCGCCGTTTACCTGGTCGTCTACAACGTCATCAGCATTTTGTTCCCCCTGGTGCAGAGCGTGGTGCTGACGCGAATGCTCTCGCAGGACGACTACGGCAAATACGCGTACTTCATGGCGTTCGTGCTGATCCTGGACTTCACGTCCCTCCCCGGAGTCGGAACCGCCGTGCTTCAGTCGGCCGCCCGGGGTGAAACGGGTACGGTCCGGCCCGCGACGGCCGCCCGGCTCCGAAGCTCCCGTTGGGGCTCCGTGGTTCTCGGGGCGATGGCGATCTACTCTCTCGTGAACGGCGAGATTTCCTCGGCAGGCTTGTTTCTCGTCGCGGCGCTCTTGTTTCCCTTCTACTTTCCGTTTACCAACTTCCTTTTCTACTGGAATGGTCTTCGCGACTTTCCCCGGCTTCTGTCCTCGCAGCTCTGGCATCTCACGCTGACTCTCGGTCCCGTCGTGGCAGCTGCCGTCTGGACCCGGGACTTTCGCGCCGTTCTCATAACTCATCTGATCACCGCCCCGGCGGTGCGCTTCATCATCAATCGAGCGGCCTTGCGCGATCCCGCTCCCGGAGCGCCGGTCGACGACGGATATTTGAGCTATGGGCGCCGCTTGACTCTGGTGACCATCCTGGGAGGGCTCGAGACGTATCTCGACCGGATCCTGGTCGGCGCGTTCTTCAATCCCGTTGCGCTCGCGAGCTATCACATCGGAAAGACGGTCGGGGTTTCCGGCCGTACTCTCTGGACCTTTCTCGCGCAGTACGCCGTGCCGTCTCTCGCGAGCCGGGGAAAGAGCCTGACGCGGTTTCCGCCCGTGCTCCTCGGCGTTCTTACGCTCTATGTGGGGGCGCTCCTCGGTCTCTATCTCGTGATTCCCTGGATCGTCACCCTCGTCTACCCTTCGGAGTATTCGGAGAGCATCGTGGCGGCGCAGTGGTTCATTCTCGCCGGTCTCGCCAGCAGCCCGGCCTCGATTTGCGACATCTACCTCCAGGTCGCGGGCCGATTGAGGGCGCTCTTCACGATCCGGCTCGTACGGACTTCCTTCTATCTCGCAAGTCTGTATCCGCTAGTGCACGCGTTCGGAATCGCCGGGCTCTACTATGCGATGGTCGGAGTCGGCATCGTGCACAGCGTCCTGGGCGCGTCGTTCATGCTCGCCGGCGGAGCCGGCCGAGATCGGAACGCTCTCGATCCGACGGAAGGACAGGTCCTGCGGGTGCACGATTGGGGAGACATTGGCTGAGCCGCATTCAGCGTGCGTCGGCGCGGACAAAGACGACGAAGTCCTCGCCGGCGGGTCGAGAGACGGTGAAGATGCGACTTGCCTCCCACCGTGCGAGAGGCGCCTGACCATACTCCCACTGGAACTCCGGCTCCCAAACGATGGCCGTGACCCCCAGGTCATCGAGAGCGGCTCGCATCTCGCCATCGGTCTCGGCCCGCAGGAGAGACCGTATCGAACGGCGGCGTCGCGCCGCTTCTTCACGCGGGAGAAGCCTCGCCCCGTAGACGATACTCTGGCCACTCAAGGCGCTCAGGTACTCACTCGTTTCGGTCGTGGCCAGAACGGCCGCGTTCGCGTTGGTATTCGACGACATCCACTTGCCGAGGGCGACCGTATCGGGCTCCACCGGCCGAAGGCACTCGTAGTAGAGCGGATCCATCTTGATAGGCGTCCAGTAGAACGGAAAGCTCACGGGCAGAAACAACGCCACCACGAGGCAAGCCGCCATGGCATGCCGATCCGATGTCGACCTCGATTGCGTCCACGGGACTCGTTCCAACGCCCGCGCGACGAGAACGACCCCCCCGGCGCCCGCGAGAAGGCCTACGGAGAATCGCACGAGGTGAAAGAACACGCTGGGCTCGGCGAGAGGGTGGGTTTGATAGACGATGGCGGCCGCCACGAACAACCCGTAGCTCCCCAGGACGACGGAAACGAGGCCGCGTGCCACCGCTCCCGTGTCTCGCCATACCCACACGGCCGACGCCGCCGCGACCACGAAGACCCATTGCAAATCGGCGCTCACCGTAAGTGGATCGAGAAACGACATGCGAAAGGCGATGACCTCGGAAGACGAAGGCATCCTCGCGGTGGGGCCTCCGATGGGCAGGAGTGCGAGGCGACTGGTGGCAACGAGTGCCGAGAGCGACAAGAGGATCCAGATGCCGGCGGACCTCCTCCCGGGAAGTCTGCCCTTCACCAGCTGGAACACGGCGAGACCGAGCGCGAGCCAGGCAAAGATCCAGAAGTCGATCCAGGCAATCGCGACGAGACACAAGACGGCGGCCGCGAGCGTCATGACGCGCGGGCGACTCCACGAAGCGCTCCACACCATAGCGCCCAGCAGGAGACAGGCTCCTCGATGAGGCGCCTCGAGGAAGAAACTTTCGAACAGGGGACCGAAAAGACGAAACGCGTCTAGCGGCGGAGACGAAGCGAGAACGGCGATGAAGCTCGCCGCCGCCCAGTGCCACGCGTTCTCCTTATCCACGGATCGCAGAGAGGTGAACACCACGAGCGCGAGAGCTCCCGGAAGAACGACGGCGAGCAGGCGGTTGAGACGAATCGCTCGCTCGGGTCGCCCCGCCGATACGATTCGCGAGAGCACCGACCACAAAGGGCGCGGGTTTCCAAGCCCGGAGACGAAGCTCGAGGACGGCCGTCCGGACGCGGCCCCCGAGCTGATCTCGGCGAGCTCGAGCAGCGCCACCGAATCCTTTGCCGATGAAGGAGAACGCGGATTCTCGGCGACGAGGTCGTAGGGCCGCGAAATCGGGGCGAGGGTGAAAAGCGAAGTGCCGACGCCGAGCATGACCGTCGTGATGACGAGCGCGGACGGGCTGCGAAACCGGTACGCAGCCCCTGCGCCGAGCACCACGAGCACCACGACGGCGTAGTGAAAGAGGACGACGCCGGGGTCGCTCGCAAGAAAGCTCACGTCAGCGCTTCTCCTCGATGTCGGGAAGCTCATACACGCGGAAGCCGTCGCGATCGTAGACGAGGGAGAATTCTCGAGCGGGCGTCGATGAGCCCGGCTCGATGCCCAGCTCTTCGAGGTAGCGGTCGTCAAGAACGACGTGGCTCGCGCCATAGTGCTGATGGAGCTCTCGCAGGACATCGTTCGTGGGATCGACGAACAAAGCCCGTTCCAGCTCGCGACGGCGAAGGTTGTCGGGAGGAGGTCGGTTTCGGTTGAGATACGCGCGCCGTCCGCTGAGTGCCGCGATCCAGCTCGCAGTGTCGGAGTCGGCCAGCATCACGGCATCCGGTGACGTTCGTCTTCGGATCCATTCGTTCAGCCGTACGAGGGGAGCCGGGAGGGGCTCGAGCCCGACGGCGTAGTACCGGTCCATCGTGGGCGGATGCCACCAGTAGGGATAGCTCAGGGGGAGCATCACCAAAAGGAAGAGCGCCACGTCGCGCGCCTCGACCCGCGCCGGCCCCTGGGGCCGGACGAGCGCGGAAGCCGCTCGGAGGACGAAGAACGCTCCTTCGCCCGCGGCAATCAAGAGAAGAAACCGAACGTAATAGTAGAGCTCGTCCGGCTCTCCCGCGCGCCCGAGAGCAAAGAGTGGAAACTGCAGCAGCCAGAACGGAACGCCGGCCGCCAGGAGCGCGAGCCAGATGCGGTCGTCGCCGCGATTGCGGCGCATCATCCCGGCGACGCCCACGAGCGACAGGATGAAGACGGCTCCGTGCTCGAGGCTGACGGTGAATACGTCATAGTAGCCTGGCTCGTAGCCCGGTTTGTTCCACAGCGTCACCGCCGCGTCGCCTCCGGAGGTGACGCCATAGTTACCGAGCAGGAACCAGAAATAGGGTAGGGCGGCGATGAGGGATAGAGAAAGGGAGACGACGGCGGAGCGACTCCGTAGCCGGTCCCCTTGCCAATACGTGACGACGGCATAGATCGCCATACCTCCCGCCACGTAGCACCAATGAATCAGAAATACCCAGGCGAGCAGGGACAGCAGGAGCCCGGTGAATGCCGTCGAGCGCCAGCCCTCGTGGCGCGTCACGGCCCGCACCAGCCATGGAAGCAGGGCGAAGGCGGCCGCATGGTTGGGCTTGTGAACGAACATCATCAGCCAGAACGGCTGGAACACTCCGAACCGCTCGAGCGGTGAGGAGCTCAGACACATCACGACGAAAACGATGAGGGCGATCTCCCATCCCGTCTGCGTTTTCTCCTCCAGCGAGGCGTCTGACCGAGGCCGGAGAGCGACGACAAACGAGAGCGGCAAGGCGACGAGAACGACCAGGGGCAGGTAGTGGAGAATCAGCATGGCCCGTCTCGGATCCCCCCAGGAGGCCCCTCCGATCAACGCGCGCCAGAACGGCTCGAGGTCCGGGCTCCCTACCTGCCAGCTCTCGAATGGAGAGTGTCCGGTGGCGGCGGTCGCGTACATGGCGAGGTTGAAGATGCGATCGTGCCCGGCGGCGAGGGACCAGAGCCGTTTGAGGGGCCAGACGGTGATGAGCCAGGTGTAGATGCTTCCCATGATCGCGGCGAGCACCACCGTTGCCGGTCTGCGGCGCCGCACGAGAAGGACGAGACAAGCGAGGAACGACAGGATGAACGCCCATCGAGCCACCGTGAAGAACGGGTTCAGCGCGGCTGCATCTTCAGCCATGGCTGCCGCGCCGTCCTCGTTCCCTCACGAGAACCCGCCGTCAGACATGACAGTGGAAGACCGCGTGTGGGCTCGCGAAGTCATCCGCTCCGAACGCGGTCGTGAGCACGAACGTGGACATCAGATCGACTCGGCCGAACCCGCTCGCCTCGAGCATTGCTTTTGTTGCGGGAACCGTACAGCGGAAGAAGGAGTTATGGTACTGATGTCCCGTGTACCGGCAGACGGTGTCGTTGGGAAGCATCAGCAGCGGGCCCAATCCACCCTTTCGCGCGACGGTCTCGAGCAGCCTCGCCAGGGTCCGTTTCGTGGGCGAGAGCGAAGGCGGGAAGATCATCCCACAGGCAGCCACGATGCAGAGTCGTCCCGTCGCTGCCCGCAGCTGTTCGAACGCGCCGAGTGGGTTCTTGAGATGCTCGGTCAGGGTTCCGCAGAACAGGACGTCGAACTTACGGTCGAGACTCGCGAGGGAGTAGATCGACAGCAGCTCGTGCTCGACTCTTGAGCCCAGGAGTGCTTTCGCGACGTGGAAGGTGGTGGCTCTCTCCGCTCCCACCGCCTGACTGGCTTCTTCGCGCGGCGGTCTAGCGGTTTGATCCCGGCCGGATTGATACTTTCTCAAGGTATCGGCGCGGAGCGACGGCGAATAGTCGAGATCCTCGAGAGTACCGTCTTGACGGTTGGCATCCACACCCAGTACGGATCGGGCCCCTCGTTTCTCGAGCTCGAACGAGAAGAAGCCGTCCGCGCACCCCACGTCCAACACCGACATCCCGTCGAGCGATTCGGGGAGGTGGTAGTGGGGTAGGAAATTCTTGTGGTTGAATCGCCCGGGCGTCGATACACCATGAATATCGATCGTCTGATACCACTGAAAGGGTTCGATGGCCTTCCTGATGGCATCTTCCGTGAATCGATGGTCCATGATCGTCAGGCCGAGATAGTAGCAGAAGCCGTCGCGGCGTCACAATTTTTGCGATACCGATGCTCACTCTAGTCGTGATCGCTCCGAACGTTGGAGATCGTCGAGGCGTTGGCCGATTCGTCGACGACTTTGATGGTGAGCCAGTAGGTAGTAGCGGGAGCGAGCCCTGTGATGAGGAAGTTCTCGGTAGCGGGCTGTGCTTGACGAGAAGGAGGGCGAGAACGGGAGTAGCGGCGTCGAGGTTGACGGCGTTGATGAGGCGGTTGGAGATGCGGACGTCATAACCGGAGGCGGTCCCGGCTTCGGAGGCGCAGCTGGGTCAGGGTGCGCGAGGCGCCGGTGTCGACGGTGAGGAACTCCTCGACGAAGGAGAGCTGAAGGTCGGAGATGGCGGCAGGGGTTGTCGGGTGGAATCGCGTAGGGTGACCCTCCATCCGCGTCGATCCGGAGGATCGCGCCCGGGGAGCGTCGTATTGTTCTGTGCCCGCGAAGGGTCTCCGCCGTCCCCGATGCCGATGTAGAGATAACCGTCGAGCGGTCCGAACCAGAGTTGACCGCCGTTGTGGTGCGCGGCCGGCTGCGCGATGGTGAGAAGGATCGCCGCGCTCCCGGTATCCGCCCGGTTCGGATCGCTCGACGCCTGGTAGCGGGCGATGACGGTGTTGCCTGCAAGATTCTGTAGTCGACGAAGAACTGGCCGTTGGTCCGGTAGTCGGGATGAAACGCGAGACCGAGGGAGCCCGCGCTCCGAGCCGGGGCTGACGATCGACCTCAGGTCGAGAACGGTACCGGAAGGACCGAGCCTCCGTCGATGATGCGAACTCGGCCGCCCTGCTCCACGACGAACAGTCGGTTCGAGCCGTCGTACCCGTTCGTGACCTGCACCGGCCGGTCGAACACCGAGGCAACGACCCGATTGACGCGGATGGTGATCTCGGCGGGGGAGGGCGCGGCTCCAAGCAACATCGTCGAGCACCAGACGGTCGCCCGTCTTCCGATCGTGAGCACGCTCCTGCCGGACTCTCGCGAGCCGGAGGCTTGGTTGGGTTTCGAGATCAGGTTAGCGCGCCCGCCGGAGGGAGCTATGAGCGCGGTCACGGCTCACGCGGAGTCGAGGCGTGACGAGATTCTAATTCGCTGGCAACGTTGGACAACCGGCCCTTCGCCGACGGCCTTCCTTTTCCGGCCTCACGGTACGGTCTTTGTGGGCACGTTCGAGATGAGCGATTTGTTGCCGCTCTCGTCGACGACTTTGATGGCGAGCCAGTAGGTGGTAGCGGGAGTGAGCCCTGTGATGAGGAAGTTCTCGGTAGCGGGCGGTGCTTGAGGAGAAGGAGAGCCGAGAACGGGAGTGGCGGCGTCGAAGTTACCGGCGTCGATGAGGGATGTGGAGATGCGGACGTCATAACCGGCCGCGGTACCGGAGGTGCCGTCGTCTCCGCTGGCGCTCCACTGAGCCTGCAGGCGGTCGTTGAGAGTGGCCTGCTCGGAGATTTCGATTTCGCCGATCTGCGCGTAGAACTGGTTGTTTCCGGAGTACGGTCGGGTCTTGGTGATTCGGATGCGGAGGTAGCGAGCGGTAGTGGAGCCGAGGTCGATGGGGTCGAGCCAGGTGCCGGCGGCGAGAGAGACGCCGGTTCGGGAGGCGACGGGCGTGAAGGAGGTGCCGTTGGAGCTGAGCTCGACGACGAAGTCCTCGGGGAAGAGTCCTCCGAAGAGGTCCCGGCTTCGGAGGCGCAGCTGGGTCAGGGTGCGCGAGGCGCCGGTGTCCACGGTGAGGAACTCCTCGACCATGGTGGGTCGTGGAGGAGTGGACCAGGAGGTGGAGAAGTTGTTGTCGACAGCCTTGTCCTTGCCGAAGTCGGAGTTGACGTCGCCGGACGAGGCGATCGCGGTAGCGCCGGTGACGACGCGGGCGGCATCGACGAAGGAGAGCTGAAGGTCGGAGATGGCGGCCGGGGCGGTGGTGTCGGCGATGCCGGTGACGGTGGAGGTGGTGACGAGAGAGCTGAAGTTGTTGGCCTCGTCGCGGATTTCTGATTCCGAAGTGGACGGTGGTCCCGAGAGGCAGTCCTGAGGCGGCGACGCTCTGAGAGGTTCCGGAGGGAGCGGGAGCGGGAACCCCGGCGACGGAGGCGAGGGAGAAGAAGTTGCCTTCGGAGATGGCGCCGGTGGACCATCGGATGTCGGTGAGAGAGGCGGTTCCGCTCGTGCCGTCATCGCCGGAGACCTGATAGGAGAGAGTGACGCGGTCGAGCAGGCTGGCGGCTTCGGAGACCTCGAGCTCGGCGATTTGAGCGTAGAACTGGTTGTTGCCGGAGTATTTTCGGGTCTTGGTGATGCGAATGCGAACGAAGCGCGCGTTGGCGAAAGGAGTGAAGTCGATGGGGTCGAGCCAGGTGTTGGCGGCGATGGAGACACCGGTACGGGAGGCGACGGGGGTGAAGCTGGCGCCGTCGGAGCTGAGCTCGACGACGAAGTCCTCGGGGAACAATGAGCCGAGCAAGTCGCGGCTGCGAAGGCGAACGCGTCCCAGGGTACGAGGGGTTCCGGTGTCGGCGGTGAGGAACTCCTCGACCATGGTGTTGCGTCCGGGGGTGGACCAGGAGGTGGTGAAGTTCCCGTCGACGGCCAGGTTCTTACCGTAGGAAGCGTTGATGTCTCCGGAAGAGGAGGAGGCGGTGACCGCAACCGGGGTGAGGGCGAAACCGCCGGCGACGGCGGTGAAGCTCTGAGCGGGAGCGGGAGGAGTGTCGTCGGGCGTGGTGGCGGAAGCGAAAGCGGGGGCAGAGGCGTTGTCGAGCTCGTCGAGGACGACGACGGCGAAGTAATAGGTGGTCTCGTTGGTGAGGCCGCTGACCTGCACTTGCTCTAGCTGTCCGGGAGCGAGAGGCGGATTGAGTCCGTTGAGCTCGGTTGCGGTGGTGAAGTTGGAGGCGTCGAGGGGGAAGGTGGCCTTCCAGATCCGGTACTTGGTCGCGGGGTCCCCGATGGCGCCGTCGTCGGCGACCTCCGTCCATTGCAGCTCGATTTTGTGACCGTCGAGGGGCACGGCGGCGAGGGGGCTGACCTGAGCGGGCGGAGTGCCGGGAGTATCGACGGTGAGGATGGTAGAGAGACTGGAGATGTTGGGCACCTCGTCTATAGCCTTGCCAGCCACGTAATAACGAGTCTCGGCGACGAGCCCGGGAATGGCGAAGCTCTGGGGTGTGCCGGGCGCAGTCGGTACGGGTTGGGTTGGAACGGCGGTAGCCGAGCTGAAGACGAAGGGAGTGATCGTGGAGTAGCGGAAATCGTAGCTGGTGACCGGCCCTCCGAGGAGTCCGTCGTCGCCGGGAGCGTCGAAATGGATGGTGACGGAGTTGCCGACGAGCTGTGCTTCGGAAACCTCGACTTCGGCAATCTGGACGTAATACTGGTTACCAGCCGAATAGAGACGGGCTTTGGTGACGAGAATGCGGACGTAACGGGCGTTGACCGGCGTAAAGTCGTGGGGAGCGGCCCAGGAGTTAGGGGCTACGGTGGCTCCGGTGACGGAAACGACGGTGGAGAAATTGACCCCATCGGTGCCGACTTGCACCTGATAGTCCTCGGGGAACAAGTCGCCGACGTCGCGGCTGCGCAGCCGGACCCGGCTCAGCATCTTGACGCTCCCGACGTCTAGGGTGAGGAACTCGTTCTGCGGGGTAACGCGTCCCGGAGTCGACCAGGACGTAGTGAAGTTCGAGTCGACGGCTTTGTGCTTGCCGTAGTCGGGGCTCGCGTCGCCGGAGGAGGCCACGGCGATGGCGGCGATGACCTGGGGATTGATCGAGCCCTTGGTTCCGGTGAGGTTCTGCGGCGGAGCGGGCAGGGTCAGGTCGGCAGTGGAGGCCATGACGACGTTGGAGATAGGACCCTTGTTGCCCAGGTCGTCGACGGCCTTGACCGCGAAGTAGTAGGTGGTGGTGTGAGTGAGCGCGCCGATGGTCATGCTCTCCTGTTGAGGAGAAGGAAGAATCGCGGGAAGGCCGCTGGTCACCTGGGTGGCGGAGTTGAAGGTGGCTTCGGTGATGGGCGAAGTGGAGTACCGCACATCGTGGTTGGTCACGAGACCGAGGAGCCCGTTATCGCCAACGGCGTTCCAGGTGAGCATCACCGAGTTGTCGGTGGGATTGGAGGCGGTCAGGGTATTGATTTGGGCAGGAGCGATGCCGGCGGTGTAAGCACTGGTGGTGACGAGAGAGGACAGGTTTCCGGCGTCGTCCGCGATCCGTAGTCCGTAGAAGATCTGAGTCTCGTCGGGAAGGCTGCCCTGAACGACGCTCTCGGTCTGGCCGGGAGGCTTGGGCACGGTGGGCGTTTCTGGAACGGCAGTCGCGACAGTCAGGAAGTTGGACAGGTCGATGGGGACGAAGGCCCAGCGGAGCAGGTAGGAGCTCGCGGGGCCGCCGCCGGCGCCGTCGTCACCCGTGGCTTGCCAGGAAATCTGAAGACTCTGGGGTGTGACCCCGAGAGCATCGACTTTGAGCTCGGCCACCTGGGTGTAGAACAATCCGCTCGGTCGCGGTGCGACCTTGGTGACCAGAAGCCTCACGTAGCGGGCCGCGACCGGGGATCCGAGAGGGAATGCATGCTCCTCGCCCGCCACGGAGCTGATGCCGGTGAGGGCGAGGACCGGGGTGAAGGTGGCGTTGTCGGGGCTCACCTGCACCTGGAAATCCACCGGGAACGTGGTCCCGGTCGCGTCCACCGCCCGGATGCGCACCCGGCTCACCATCTGAGACGTACCGAGGTCGAAGGTCAAGAACTCGTTCTGCAGCACGCTCCGCCCAGGCGTCGACCAGTACGTCGACGCGTTGTTGTCCGACGCCTTCTCCTTCGAATAGGTGCTCGAATAATCTCCTGACGAGGCCACCGCCACAGACCCGAGCTCTGCAAATCCGACCGGGGCGACCGCCAACAACGCGCCGCCCGGATTCGGAGCCTGCGTATCCACCTGGAAGTTGACGGTGGAAGAGAAGGCGCTGATCTCTCCGGACGCGCTCGCCTTCACCCGGAACCCGTAGCTCCCGTCGGTGAGCGCCGGACTGACCGTGGTGGACGTGCTGGAGGTCACGATCGTCGTGAACAGGACTCCCGCTTTGTCGATCTCGACGGTGTAGCTCGGAGCGGAAGGAGCGTTGATCGCACTCCAGCTCAGGGTCGGCGTGCTGTCGTTGATCGGACCCATGGGTGCGATTGGGGTGGGCGTCCTCAGGCGAACGTGCAGATCGAAGGGATCCTGATCGGCATCAGGCGGAACGGTGCTGTCCTGAACGCGGAACGTGAAGGGGAAGCTCCCGACCTGGTTCGGCGTTCCGGAGATGGTCCCGGTGCTGGACCCAAGAGACAAACCGAGGGTTGCGAGATTCCCGGACGTCACGGAGAAGGTGAACGGCGCGTCTCCGCCCGAGATGCCCAGGGTATGGCTGTAGAACTCTCCGTAGAAGGCATCGGGCAACGCGGAATCGGTAAAACGTGGAACGGGCGCTGGAAGCACCGCGCGGCCCACGTTCAGATCGTCGTTATTGATCTGGTACGAGTCGAGAAAGTCAGGCTGCCTCGTGCTGGCGACGAGATCTCCCCACGATCCGAAGCCATCCTCGACGCCGTGGCTCTGAAGATAGTTATTGTTGGCGACGCCGATGACGGTGCCGACCACTCCGGTCGCCGAGACCTTTCTTCCGAGCACGTCGTCGCAAGGGCTCGGCCCGCATGCGCGTCCGAGAACGTACGTGACGAGATACGTGTCGGCGACGGCGTTGTAGGCTGCGTGCGTGTTCCAATCGGGAATGTTCGTCGCCTGTGAGATCCCGAAGCGCGGCTTGGTGATCGTGCCCGAAGAATTGACGATGAGGGCGGCCGCGTTCAAGCCGGCTCCCACGCCCTCTTCGAAGCTGACGAGAAACTGGCCGTCCGTCGAGTTGGCTGCCACGCTGGGATTCCTCCCCTGGCCGGCGAGCGTGAACACTCCAGTGGAAGGTGAGCCGTCGCCGTTGAACAGCTGTCCCTCGACGAGGTCCGAGTCCCGGCCGTTGATCACCTGGATCATCGTCCATGCGACCATGAACTTGTCGGTGAACGCGTTCCATGCCACCTGCGGGGAGTGGGGGTGAAGGGGCCGCGTCGACGCCCGCATCTGCAGGTTCGAGCCGACGAGCGCGGGGCTCGCGCTATTGGCGCTCACCATCTGCCGATGGACCCGGCCACCGGCGGCGGTGAGGCTGTGCCACACCACGATGTACAGGTTGTCTACCGGGTTGTACTCAATCCTGGGGAGGGTCTGGGTTCCACCTCCCACAAAGATCGCGAAGCTCGCCCCGATGCGATCGCCGTTTCCATTGAGAAACTGCGCGAAGAGGTCGCCGTTGTCAGAGCGGCCGTCACTCCAGACGGCGAGATACTCGTCGGTGTTGGGGTTGTACGCGATATCGGGCGTCACCGTCGGGACGCCCGCGGGGCTGACCAGCCTTTCCGTCCCCGCCGGCGCCGGGAGTCGATTTGCGTTGGAATCGAGCCGGATTCCTCGGATCACGTTGCCCGCGCCCACATCCGCCCAGATCAGGAAATATTCGTTCCGTTGCGAGTTGAAGGCGCCCCTGACATACCATTGCAGTCCGCCGGGTCTGAGAATCGTGCCGGGCGCAAGGCTTGCCCACGCTCCGGAGACGGAAAGGAACGAAAGCAGGGCCGCGGCACACGTAAGTCGTGATGTCAATCTCAAGTGTCTACTCCATTAAACCCAGCGGTGCCGCCAAGCGCAGGCATTCCACGTCAGGGTAAGCTTCGGGGGACCGAAAGCAAACTCGCGAAGCCCTTTGTTTTCTGTTGTTTCTGGCCCGGTTTCGTGCTGCCATAGGCAAAATAACCCACCACCATTGTCTCCATGGCAGACAGGTACAAACGGTAGCCCACGGCATCGACGTTGTCAATGACGGCGGCCACAACGGCGTCGTGTTCTTCAAATGATGTCGGGTTTCATTTGCCGAATCACCCGGGCTAAGATGCCCCTCGCGAGGGAAGCCGCCGAGTGTTCGAGCCGACCCCACCCCGATGACAGACGCAGTTTCGCTTCTAGGGTTCCAAACGCTTTCCGGGTATTTCCTGGCCGCCAAATATTTGTACGTCTTCTTGTTCCTTCTCTGGATCGGGCTCGTGCTTCGCTCGAAACGGCCGGCGGCGCTTTTGGCCGGTGCCGTCCTGCTTTCGGTCTACGCCTGGGGCGCACTCGAAATCCCCCTGAAGCGGCTCTACGCCTTCGAGGTTCCTTTCGACCGCATGTTCAACATCGCAATGGCGGCGACGGCTGCCACCGGTCACTCTCCGTTCGAAAGCTACCAGGTGGCGGCCGCGGATCTGGAGCCTTTCTGGCGATTGACCATGCGCATCGCATCACTCGGAGAGCCCGCCAACGTTCTCCGGATTTATCCATTGCTGCCTCCTTTGGTCATGGTCGGTCTTGGGCTTGCCTTGTACTGGGGCTTGGGGCGCGGGGCGGCCCGAGACACCGGGCGGCGCTGGGAGCTGGCGCTCATCGTCTACGCGGTGCTCCTCTTGAGCTCCTCACCCCAGGAGCAGTTCGGAGTATTTCGTTCCTTCTGGTCGATGAATTTCCTGTTGAAGCCGAACCACGTCCTCGGGTTCATCCTGATTCCAATATTCGTGCGGGCCTTTACCAGTGCCCGGCCAGGGGATCCGAACCTGGGGCGCCGCGATCATCCTGTCCGCCCTCGCCTGGGTCTTCCTGATGTACTGGAGCTACCTGCTGGTGGGACTGCTCGCTTACCCTCTCATCAACCGCTGGCAGGGCCGTCCATCCGAGCTGCGGAGGGTGGCGCTGGTGGCGTCAGTCTCGATCCTTGCGACGCTGCCCTACCTCTGGCATCTCTTTGCCAACTTCTACTGGGGTCACGGGGGAGCCGTCGCAGAGAAGGTCTGGCTTCAATTCGGGTACGAAGAGGGCTTTTTCAACTTCTTGTCGTTTACGTACGAGCACGGTGTCTTGTTCCTCCTGTCGCTTCTCGGGATGGTCGCGATGGCGAGACGACGCCGTCCCGAAGACAGCTTGTGGTTGGCGCTTCTTCTGGGAACGGTCGTGGGCTGGGCAGGCTATCTGGTCCTGTTCGCGCTCCAAAAGATCATCGAGCCCGACGAATTCTATTTTTATGCGCGATTCCTGCTTGCGGTCGCCGCCGGCACCGGCGCGTTCTCGGTAGTGCGGCTATGGGGAGGGCTGGCATCGAGCTCCGCCCCGGCTTGCATCTTTCTTCTCGTCACCCTGCCGCAGAGCTTCCCTTACTGGTGGGATCCACCGAAGATGGATGGCTACTATGAGCACGCGCTCGAGCCGATTCCGGCAGAGTTCGAGCGCCTCGGTGCTTTCCTCCGCACGAACACCTCGCCGGATGCCGTGCTGGTGGCGTCTACGGAAACCTCGCTTTGGATCGCGTCGCTGAGCGGCCGCCGCGTTCTGACTACCGGCAACCTCCGCCCTACGTTCGATTACGAAGACCGAGTCGCGCTCGAAAAGGGAATGTTGGAGCGGCTCGACCCGGCGAGCTATCGGGACGCGATGGAGCGTTACCAAGTGAGTCATCTCGTCGTGGACGTCGATTCGAAGGATGTGAATACGTCCGATCTCGACGGCTTGCCCTGGCTCGATCGGGTCTACGCGGACGGCGTCGTCGTCTATGCCATACGCGGGGACCGGCTTCCAGGGGCTGACCATCGGTGATCGGCGAAAGCTTCCGGAACCACTTCCTCGTTTTCCACGCCGTGACTCTCCTCGTCGCCGCGCTGGGGCTCTGGATGGTCTCGCGTCGGCGCTCGCCGATTCTGGCTCTTGTGACCCTGATGTCACTGGGTGGTGTGAGCTGGCTCTACACCACGGCCCCACTTTCGCGTCCCTACGGTCTCCAGCCAGGCTCGGCCGCCGCGTTCGAGATGGCGCTCGCGAGCGGAGCTGCGGTCCGCCCAAACTTCGTGGACTCCTGGGTGGTGGGCCGGCGCAATCCTCGTCCCTTGGTGGGGCTTGTCTGGTACGCGCTCGGCGGCGGGAGCGTCGAGCGCGTGGACGCCCTCTACGAATGGTTCGGACTCGCCTCCCTCTTGTGGCTCCTACTTGCCGTTTACCTGGCCCTCAGAGTGAGCGAGTTGGGAGCTGATTCACCCTGGCTTGCACTCTGCTGCGCGTTTACCGGCGTCTTCGCCGCTACCGTTCCGCTCGATGCGTTCCGGCCCTTTGGGCTGTTTCATCGTTTGTTCTTCGTCACTCCACATCGCTCTCTCGTGCTGGGGATCGCGCTACTTTCCCTCGCCGTCGTCTGGAAGCGGCGGCGGTGGAGCGCGGCTGCCGGGATAGGACTCGGCGTCGTGGGGTGGATGGACCTCAACGTGCTGGCATGGGGCGCCGCGAGTCTTCTCGCCTTCGACGTCTTGGGAGCGATTCGCGACCGACGATTCGTGGGGCTTCACGGCCTGGTGGCCGCTTCGGTGGCGGCGGTCATCTCATGGCCGCAGTTGGTCTCCTTCAGTCAATCGAATCTCCTCGTACGAGGCCTGTCCTCCGATACCGTTGCCCAGTACGCGATCGCGTTCCGGGACGTCGGCAGCGTGAGCACCGACATGGAGTGGATCTTCTTTCTCGCGGTCGCCGCGGTCGTGGGCTTGTGGCGGCAAGGCCTGTCGGAGGGACTGGGCCTCGTTTCGCTCGTCGCGGCTTCCTACCTGGTCTGGGCATTCCATGCGCTTGGCTTTTACCGCGGCACCATCTTCGAGCCCGACGAGGCCTTCCAGATGGTCCGTTTCTCCTTCGCGCTCCTGGCTGGCGTCGCTGCCTATCGCTTGGGAGGGTGGATCTGCCGGAACCGAGAGCGAATTTTCGGCGAGCCACCGGGGCGGTTCGCACGCTGGCTTGGCGAGCAGCCTTGGGAGTTGGTCTCCTTCCTCCTGGTCGTCGTGGCGCTCGGTGGTACGAGTGCTCCCATCCTCTGGCATCCGCTTCGTATGGATCCCGACTACTACGCGAGCCTGCAGTATCCGATCGCCGAGCACGATCGAAGGCTCGCGAGCTGGATTCGGGACGAAACGAGCCCCAGCGAGATCGTTCTGAGCGGGCCCGTCACGAGCGAATGGATCGCGGCGCTCAGCGGCCGTCGCGTGCGCACCGGGATCTTCGTTCTGCCCCGGGACGAGAGAAGGCGATTGCGGAGAGACATGGAAGCAATCTTTCTGTCGCGGGACCCGGCCGCCATGAGAGCGGCACTTTCTCGATTGGGTGCGACGGTGCTGGTCGTGGACGACTCGATCCGGGAGGTCTACTGGCGCATGTGGCAAGAAGAGCCCGGTCGGCTCGAGCAAACCGGAGTGTTTCGACGGGTCGAAGAGATCGGAGACCGCTACCTCGTTTACCGGGCTCGTTGAGTCGCGTCACGTGCGCTTTTCGAGCAGTGGCGGTGGGGCGCACACTATGCTAAATACATGGGCGCGCGATGTTTCACGATCAAAGCGTCTTCGTAGTCGTTCCTGCCTATAACGAGCAAGGGAGCATCGCTTCGACCCTGGCCGAAATGCCCGACTTCGTCGACCGAGTCGTAGTGGTGGATGACGCCAGCACGGATGAGACGGCGTCGCTCGTCGAGGGAATGTCGGCGAGGAGCCGGTCGATCGTTCTGCTCCAGAACGAGAAGAACCTGGGAGTGGGAGGAGCCGTTCGACTGGGATTTCAATGGTCGGTGGAGCACGGCGCCGATCTGATCGTGAAAATGGACGGTGACGGGCAGATGGATCCCCACCAGCTCGTCCGGCTCCTTACGCCTCTTCGCAGCGTCGACGTCGACATGGCCAAGGGGAATCGCTTCCGGAACGACCGCGAGTTGGCGGCGATGCCCAAGGCGCGCCTCATCGGGAATTTCTTGCTGACGTTCCTCACCAAGCTGGCTTCGGGATATTGGCACGTCTTCGATCCTCAGAATGGTTACATCGCCCTCAAGTCCACGACGTTTCGGCGGCTACCTCTGGACGGGCTCGCGCGAGGCTATTTCTTCGAGAACGACCTGCTGGTGCGCCTCAATATTGTCGGCGCCCGCGTCACGGACGTCCCGATGCCGGCCCGCTATCGAGGAGAGAAGTCCTCGATGAGCCTTCCACGCATCGTCGGTTCGTTTCCGATCCTTCTGTTCCATCGACTCTGGTATCGCGTGTACCAGAAGTATGTGCTTCGCGATTTCTCGCCCATCGCACTCTTCTATGGCCTCGGCATTCCGCTGTTCGCCTGGGGCTTTTTCTTTGGGCTCGCCGTATGGGCACACTCCATCATCTACCGTGAGGTAGCCACGGTTGGTACGGTGATGCTTGCAGCGCTTCCGGTCATCGTGGGACTCCAGCTCGTGCTCCAAGCCATCGTTCTCGAGATCCAGGAAGGGACGCTGCGCTCGTCGGTGAGTCGAGAGCTCGAGCTGGCGAGCCCGCGGATGGCGGCGGGTGGCCACGAGGAAGAGGAAACGGAAGGCTCCTTCGCGTGGGACGAAGAGGGTCGTGATGCCCGCGTGCTCGAGGACTGAGCCGAGTTGGTGGAGCTAGTCCGGATCCCTCGTCGAACCCTGCTCCAGTTTGTAGGGCTCATCCATCAGCGCACCTATACGAATACGAACCCGCTCGTGCGCTGGATCTTCTGGAAGCGGTTGGCCGGGCTGCTCGAGCTCTCGAAAGGGGTTCGGCGGACGCGCGCCCTTGACTTCGGATGCGCGGAGGGCGTCTTGCTTCCCAGTTTATCGCGTGGCTTCGAGCAGGTGGTGGCCGTGGATCTCGACGTCGGCGCTGCCGCGGCGGTGGCGGGTTTCTATCGGTTGGAGAACACGCTGCTCGTCCAGGCGCGTTCTCCCGAACTGCCCTTTGCCGACGGGGCCTTCGACTTCATCGTCGCTGCCGACGTTCTCGAGCATTTCCTGGACCTCGGCCCAGCCGCGGCGGAGCTCGATCGCGTGCTGGCGCCGGGTGGACGACTGGTCGTGAGCGCTCCGTCGGAGAACATTTTTTACACGATTGGAAGAAAAGTGTTCGGCTTCACGAAGCCCGAAGACCACTATCATCGGCCGGAAGACATCGAAAACGCGCTTCGTCAACATCTCGAGCTCGAAACGAGACGTTACCTCCCGGTGCATATTCTCCAAGAAACGTCGGCCTTCGTCCTCCTCGCGCTGAGCAAACGGGCCCGTGCCGTTTGAGACCCCGGTCGGGGTTACGGGCTTGTGCTAGACTGCTCGCGGTTCAAACCCGAAACCAACGAGGCCAGGGAGGTACAGCATTGCTCAGGAAGACGATTGCGGTCACTGGAGTGGTTATCGCGTCACTCGGTTTTGCATCCGTGCGGACGTCAGCAGGCGCGGTGGTTGGGTCAGGTCAAGATGACACCGGGAAAGACCTCCAAGCTCGGCTACCGGACGGATTTCCGATCCCCGATGGAGCGGTGAACGTCCAGAACCCGGACAAGCTCAAGCTCAAGGTCGAGGGAAAGGCTCCGGGGTACACGGCCGAGAAGCTCCTCGCTTTTTTTCGTCAGGAGCTTCCCAAAAAGGGTTTCACCATCGTGGCGCAGAATCCGCCACGCGTGGTCAGCTATGAGGTTCCGGTAACCTTGATTGTCAAGACGCCGCAGGGGCGGACGCAGGGCATCCAGATCCAAACCAAGAGCAGCGGAGACGTCGTCTTTACCGTGAGCTGAGTCTTCCGGATCTATCGTCCGTTCTCGAAATCCCATTCGACGCCGGCACGACCTGACCCGCTGCTGCAATCACAGGCGCCTGATCGCCTGGTCTTCACCTCAGCTCGCGGGGGAGACGAGGATCTCGAATCCCGTTCCTTTTCGGGCGGAGTTCTCCACCTGGCTCACGATGCGTTTCAGCGGAATCCGAACGAGCTCGTTTGCCTCGCCCTTGGGCTCGGGGAAGAGGTGAAGGGTCGTAGGCTCCCGCGCGGTGCCGAACGCTGCCGCTTCCGCCCCGGTGAGGAATCCCAGGAGGAAGATGCTCCCATCCGCGAGCTTGTGGGTCTCGAAGGACCGGAGGTCTCTGTCGTTGAACAGGGGAAAGTCTTTCTCGCTTGGCGAGTAGGTGAAGCCGAAGACACCTCCCGGAAGACGATTGATGCTGCTTCCGTCCTCGGTATCGGTCAAAACCCGGAGGCGATGCGAAGATCGGAGCTCCTCGAATGCGCGCTGTACTTCCTGGGACAGGGGTTCTGGATTGGTGAGATTGGCCATGGACAGGGATTCTAGACGCGTGCGCGGCGATTTTTCAAGGAATGGGTTGGCGCCGCTCCGTCCGGGACGTTAGTCTGATCTCATGGCTCGCAAGGCGTTGGCGCTTCTGTGGATGGCGCTCTTCGTAGGATGCGGTGGGCCGGCCGAGGACGACGGGTCCCGTTCGGAGACCGAGGAGGCGTCTACCGCGGTCGCGGCACCCTCACCCTCGCCCTCGCCAACTCCCGATCGGAGCGCGCAAAAGAAGATCATCGCGTTCGGAGACAGTCTGACCGCGGGCTATGGCATCGGGCTCGATGAGGCCTATCCGGCGGTGCTCCAGGAGCTGCTCGACGCCGCGGGGTATCCTTACGAAGTGGTGAACGCAGGGGTTTCCGGCGACACCAGCGCGGGAGGGGATCCGGCGGTTGTCCTGGGTCCTCGAAGGACGCGACGTCGCTCTTCTGATCGTGGCGCTGGGGGCCAACGACGGCCTTCGCGGACTTCCGCCGGCGGAGATGAAGAAGAACCTCGCGACGATCATCGACGACGCCAAATCCCGCGGCATCCGCGTGCTGCTCGCCGGATTCCGCGCCCCGCCCGACGCGAAGGACCGTTACATTCGTGAGTTCGTCGCCGTCTACCCCGAGCTCGCGCGCGAAAAAGACGTCGCCCTCATGCCCTCGTTTCTCGAGGGCCTGGCCGGTGTCGCCGCCCTGAATCAGCCGGACCACAAGCATCCGAACGTCGCCGGCGCCCGGGTTCTCGCCGGGAACGTCTTTCGATTCGTGAAGCCGCTGCTTCCGGTGCCGGCGCCGAGCTCGCCATGATCCGACTCCAGGACGTCACCAAAATCGTATCGAGCGGGCCCGAGAAGCTCACCATCCTGCATTCGCTCGATCTGGAGGTTCCACGAGGGCAGTTTCTTTCCGTCGTGGGACCCTCGGGGAGCGGCAAGTCGACTCTGCTCGGTCTCATCGCCGGCCTCGACGCGCCCACTTCCGGCCGGATCTTTCTCGACGGGGAAGATCTCACCGCTCTCGACGAGGACCAGCTCGCCCGGCTCCGAGGCGAGAAAATCGGTTTCGTGTTCCAGTTTTTTCACCTTCTGCCCTCTCTCACCGCTCTCGAGAACGTGCTCGTGCCGATGGAGATCGCTGGTATCGGCGACGCCCGTACCCGGTCGCTTCGGCTCCTCGACGAGGTGGGTCTCGGAGAGCGGACCCATCACTATCCTTCTCAGCTCTCCGGGGGCGAGCAGCAACGGGTCGCGCTCGCACGGGCTCTCGCCAACGAGCCGCCGGTTCTCCTCGCCGACGAGCCCACGGGAAATCTGGACGCGAGAAACGGCCAGCATATCGTCGAGATCCTCCTCGACGTCCACGAACGGCGAGGGACGACAATCGTCCTCGCAACCCACGACGACGAGCTTGCCCGGCGCGCCAATCGCATGCTGACGCTCCGCGCGGGGCGGATCGATCGCATCGTCGACGGGGAGCCAGCGGTCTCGCCGGAAGCGGCGTCGGCTTCCCAGCGATGAGCTTCGTTCTGCGGATGGCGGGCCGCGAGATGCGTGCCTCCTGGCGCCGGCTCGTCTTCTTCTTCGTCTGCATCTCGGTGGGAGTGGCCGCGATGGTCGCGCTCCGCTCCGTCATCCAGAGCGTGCGGACGGCGCTCTTGAAGGAGTCGAAGTCCATCACCGCCGCCGACGTCCTCATCCAGGCGGAACGTCCGTACACCGAGAACGCGACCTATATCATCGACGAGAAACTGAAAAAACACGGAGCTTCGGCGACGACCCGCTCGATCGAGACCACTGCGATGGCGCGACCCGCGTCCGACACGAGCCAGGCGACGACGATGGTCGAGCTCCGCGCCGTGGAGCCCGCCTTTCCTTTTTACGGCGTGATGGAGCTCCAGGGCGGCAAGGCCTACAATCACCGGCTCCTTCGGAACCATGGAGCGCTGGTGAGGCCGGAGCTTCTCACGAGGCTCGGCGTGAAAGTGGGCGATTCCATCCGGATTGGTGAGGCGAGCTTCGTCGTGCGAGGCGTCGTCGTGCGCGAGGCGGGCCGCAGCCTGAGCATGTTTACCCTGGGGCCGAGAGTCTTCATCGACTACGCGGACTTCGACTCCACCGGGCTTCTCGAAGTCGGAAGCCGCATCCGGCGCGAGATTCTGGTCCGGATGGACGAGGACAGAATCCAGAATCTCGTCTGGGACCTGGAAGGCGCGCTCAAGAACGAGTTCGTACGGGTTCGATCCTACCGCGAAGCGGGGGATCAGCTCGCGCGGCGCCTGAATCGAGGCGAGAGCTACTTGAGCCTCGCGGGCTTCGTCATCCTCATTCTTGGCGGCGTGGGGGTCTGGAGCGTGGTCCGCGTCTTCGTGGCCCAGAAGCTCAAGAGCATCGCGGTTCTGAAATGCCTCGGCGCTTCCGACTCGCCAGGTGCTCTCCATCTATGCCTGCCAGGTGCTCGCTCTCAGCGTCGCCGGGTCGCTCTTCGGGCTCGTCCTCGCCCGGATCGGGATCGGCTTTCTCCCCGCCGCGCTCGGTCTCGATCTGAAAGACGTCGCGTACGGCCTGACTGCTTCGGCGGTGGTGCAGGGAGTCGGGATCGGAATCCTGGTATCGGCACTGTTCTCCCTCATCCCTCTTCTCCGGCTGCGGCGAATCCGGCCTCTGTGGCTCCTCAGGCCGGAAGGACAATGGGACTCGATGTCCCCGGCACGAGGTCTGAGGTCCCTTCGCGGCACTCTCTCCGGTCTCGACCGGCTCCAGGTCCTGTCGGGGATCGTGCTGGTCTTCGCCCTGGTAGGGGTCGCTTCCTGGCAGGCGGAGTCCCTGCGCATCGGCGTCTACGTCTCGCTGACCTTCGTCGTCGTCGCCGTCGCCCTCCATCTCGCCGGAATGGGGCTTACGCGCGTCATCGCCCCGTTGGCGAAAAACGCCTACTTCCCGCTGCGGCACGCGGTCCTTAACGTGAGTCGGCCGGGGAATCAGACGCGGGTCATCCTGCTGGCGGTGGGCATCGGCTGCTGTTTCGTTCTCACCATCCGGAGCATCCAGAGTAATCTCCTGGAGCAGTTCCAGGTGGAGCTCCGAGACGATGCGCCCGATCTCTTCTTCATCGATGTCCAGCCGGACCAGGCGAAGACGATCGAGGAGCGCGCGATTCGTCTCGGAGCGGCGAAAGTGAAGATGGTGCCGGTTCTGAGGGCCAGGGTGGTTCGGGCCGAAGGCGCCCGCGTCCATCTCGACAGCTACGAGCAGGTACGCGAGCAGGGCTCGCTCGGACGCGAGTACACGCTCACCTATCGCGGCCACCTCGAGGACAACGAGCGGGTGGTGAGCGGCACCTTCTGGGACGAGAGCTTTTCTCCCGACCCGGAAGTCTCAATCGAGTCCAGCTTGCGCGAGCGATACGGAATGGACGTGGGAGACACGCTGACCTTCGACATCATGGGACGGCAGATCGCGGCGCGGGTCACGAGCGTCCGCGACGTGGAGTGGAGCGACGCGAGAAACGGCGGGTTCATGTTCGTCTTCCGTCCCGGGGGGCTCGAAGGGGTCCCCAACACCTACGCCGGCTTCGTGAAAGGGCCGAACGATCCCATGGAGAGAGCGCGGTTCGAGAGCGCGCTCGTCGCCGATTTCTACAATATCTCGATCGTCGACTTGAGAGACATCCTCGATTCGCTCGCGCAGGTGGTCGACAAAGTCTCACTGGCGATCACCGTGGTCGGGAGCGTGGCGCTTCTTTCGGGCGCTCTCATTCTCATCGGCTCGGTGGCGATGACCAAGTATCAGCGAGCTTACGAGACGGCGATCCTTCGGACCCTTGGCGCGAGCCGGCGCCGCGTGGTGACGATGATGCTCTTCGAGTACGGCGCTCTCGGCGCCATCGCCGGAATCATCGGCGCCCTCGGCGCGCAGGTGCTCACCTTTCTCTTGAGCCAGCGCGTTCTCGACATCCCGTTTCGCCCCGCCGTCGTCACCAACTCGACTGCCGTCGTCCTCGCCACGCTCGCGGTCATCCTCGTCGGCGTGGTCACGACCCTCGACGTCCTCCGGACGAAGCCTCTCACCATCCTCCGCGTCGGATGAGCCGCGGCTTGACTCGCCACGCGGTCACCCTCGCGCTTACTTCTCTCGTCTGCCTCTGGGCGTGGCGCGCCTGTCTCGATGCCCGGGGCACGGTCGAGCTCGCGATGGGGCCCGGCGCTCGCGACTACGTGCAGGGAATGTCGGAGAGCTGGGTCTTCGACGGCGATTCCTGCTGGCGCCATCTCGAGACCCGTGCCCGCGTCGCGCTTCCCCTGAACGTCGAGGGCGCGGGCACACTGACGCTCTCCGTTCGTTCGAATCGTTCGAAGGGGCCGTCCTCGGTGGAAATCCGGGCCGAGCTCGATGACGTCTCGCTCGGGACCCTCAGCCTGGCACCCGGCTCAGATTCCAGCGAGATTCGCTGGGAGATTCCCGATGGAAGGCGCCGCGCGTCGGTCCGCTTGCGCTCGGAGTCTGAGCCCGGATCAGGGGTCGAGATTTCGCGGAATCCGATGGGACGCGGCGAAGCTCACTCCCTCGCGCGACGTCGCCTTCGCTTTCGTTTCCCTCGTCGCTCTCAGCTATCTCGCGTTCGCCCTCGCGGGCATGAGTCTACGAGCGAGTCTCGGCGGAACCCTGGGCCTGGCGCTCGCGATGAGCGTGCTCTCGCTCGTGGACGGCTTCGCCGGTCTTCACCTCGCGTTCAGGCTGGCTCCGGCCGCGCTTCTCGCGCTCGTCGTGCTCGTTCTCGTAAGGGGCCTCGCCCCCCGAGCGAGCGTTTCTCTGCGAGCGCTGTTCGTGATTGCCGTCCTGTTCAAGAGCGCTCTCCTGTTTCATCCGCGCTTCTACTTCGTCGACTACCCGATCCACGAAACGCTCCTCGAGCTCGTGTATCACCGCGGTGTCGTGGATTTCTGGCAACGCCTCCCCGAGTATCAGAAGATCCACAACCTGGGAGTTGCTCCCGTGGGAGGGGAGTACCGTGCCTTTCCCTATTCCGTCGCCTTTTACGTTCTCGCCGGCCTCGGCAATCGCCTCCATCATGCTCCCGAGCTGTGGCTGAAGCTCACCGCATCCCTCTTCGCGGCCCTCGCTTTGTTTCCCCTCGGATACCTCGCCCGTCGGCTCTCGCCTCGGCCGGCGGCGGAAGCGTTCGCGGGCGTCGGCTACCTTCTCGTTCCATCGATCACCCGGAGCCTTCTTCTGCTCGAGCTCTCGGCGGTGGCAGGGTGCTTCTTCGATTTGCTCGCCCTCGCCTGCCTCGCCCGCCTGTCTCTGAAGCTCACGAGCGTCGCGCGCTTTTCTCTCGCGACCGCGGCAATGACGGCTGCGCTCGTCGTCTACACCGCCGGCTTCATCCATTTCGGTCTCTTCATCGCTTCGGCGCTCGCCCTGGGACTTCTCGTTCGCGCTCGGGGTCTCGACCGCCGCGATATCGCGCGGCTCGCGGCGGCAGGGCTCGTTTCGGCTGCGCTCGCGCTCCTCGTCTATCACCCCGATACCGTCCGTGCCCTTCCCGACGTCGTCATGAGCGGGGTCGATGAACCGTCGCCGTCGCCCGCCGCGCCGGGCCTGACCCCGAGCTGGAGCGAACGTTCCGCATCCGTCTTGGACCGCGTCGTCGGGTTCATCGGGATCCCGATGCTCGCGCTCGGGGTCTTCGGAGTCGGGACGGCGTTGCCGGAGTGTGAACGGCCGACGACGAGGTTGCTCTTCGAATCCTGGGTGCTCTCCGCGCTTGCCGCCGTCGGGCTCCGCGTCCTCTTCCCCGACGTCTTCCACTACGCGAAAGAGCTCTACTGGGGAGGAGCGGTCCTCGCGATCGGCGCCGGGAGCTTACTGGCGAGCCAATGGTCCCGCTCCCGGCGAGAGCGGCGTCTCTTCGTCCTCGCCGCTCTCGCCGCCCTGGTGCTGGCCTACGCGTTGTCGTTCCAGACGATGGTCGAGCAGTTCTACACGGACTATCTCTTCCTCTGACCGGCGGTCCGCCGAAGGATCGATCGTGGTCAGGATCCGCGGGCGCAGGGCGCCGAGGCCCGGCCTCCGACGCCAGAGGAGGTCTCATGCGTTTCATCACGTTCGCGCTGTCACTTCTTGCGGCGGGGACACTCGCCGCGCAATCCGCCCCGTCTTATCGCATTACCCAGACCTACACGCTCGGGGGGGACGGCCGCTGGGACTACATCACTCCCGACGCGCCCAACCATCGCGTGTTCATCGGCCGGCAGAATCGAGTGATGGTCGTGGACACCGAGAACGGAAAGCTACTCGGAGAAATCGCCCCTGTCGACGGCGCGCACGGCGTGGCGCTCGTCGATCAACCGGGCACGGATTCGCCACCTCCGGCAACGACGGGTCGGTCCTCATGTTCGACTTGAAGACCTACAAGGTTCTCGGGCGCATTCCCGCGGCGGAGGACGCCGACGCGATTCTCTATGACCGGGTGTCGGACCGGGTCTTCACCTTCAACGGGGACGCGCACTCTTCGACGGTCGTCGATCCGAACGAGGGGCGGCTCGTTACCAACATTCCGCTCGGGGGAAAGCCGGAGTCCGGTGCCTCGGCGGGGGATGGCAAGGTTTACGTGAACCTGGAGGAGGACGACCAGGTCGTCGAGATCGACGCCCGGAGCGCGAGCGTGACGCGGCGCTGGTCGACGAAGCCTTGCAGCCAGCCGGTGGCGATGGCCGTCGACCCCGCCCATCACCGGCTCTTCAGCGGATGCCGGAGTGGAGTGATGGTCGGTCTCCGACTATCAAGCCGGAAAGGTCGTCGCGACCGAGCCGATTGGCTCAGGGGTCGACGGCGCCGGGTTCGACCCCGCGACCGGCGACGCTTTCGCTTCCTGCCTCGACGGGACGCTCACCGTCATTCATCAGGACGCTCCGGACACCTATCACGTCGTACAAACGCTCCGCACGGCAGAGGCGGCGCGAAACATGGGTCTCGACCCGACGACCCATCGCATCTACATCGTCTCGGCGGACTTCGGCCCCGCCCCCGCTGAAGCGACTCCGGACAACCCCAGGACACGCCCGCCCGTCCTTCCGGGCACGTTCAAGATGATGGTGATCGAGCGCGTCTCGAGCTGACGAGAATCGGTCCGGCCTCAATCCGCGGCCGGCTTTTCTTCGGGGACGACGGAGTGCATCTTTCGCTCCGTTCCGCGAAGCACCTCGAGTCTCACCGGCAACGCTCGCAGGTGCGGCTCCGGATGGGGCTCTTCTCTGCTTCCAGCATCGTGCAGCAGCACGGTGGCGAGATCGAGGTCGTGAGCGAGCTGGGGAAGGGATCTTCGTTCACCATTTTCCTTCCCCTCGGCGGAGACGCCTGACTCCGCCCGGGTCTCCCGGTAAAACCGTGGGCTCCAAGGTGTAGGGCCCTTCCCGCAGTTGCGGGGTGGTCCCCCCGTCGGATGTCCCGGATATCTCGGTGATACCGCTAACCCATTGTGCTTAAACGCGCAATTCGCTGGATGCTATGGCACGTTGCTTGCTCAGAAAGCCACGGTGATGAGCTCACGAGTCCGCTTCCCGTTCGCGCTTCGTCCGGCACGGCCGGTCCTCGCGGCCGTCGTGCTCTTCCTGACACTCGTCGTCTCTTCGCGGATTGACGCGGCCCAGCTTCGATCCCTTCAATCCGGCTCGGCGACCATCGCGAATGGGGGTCCCCTCACGACGGCAGCCCTTTCTCCGTCGGTGACGGCGAGCCAGGCCTTTCTCGTCTTCAGCATCTCGGAGAACGCCAATACGCCCGCGGACGCACTCGTCTCCGGGAGGCTCGCCGGGGCCGGGAATCAGATCACGTTCGAGCGGGTCGGCACGAGCGGTGCCATTACCATCCAGTGGTACGTGGCCGAGTTCGCAAGCGGGGTCACCGTCCAGAGGGGTACGGCCGACGTCACTCTGGGAGTGCCCTTCAACCAGGCGCTCATTCCCGTGAATCCGGCGAAGAGCTTCCCCATCGTCAGCTATCGCGCCTCGGGCTCGAACGTCAACGCCAACGACTTCGTCCGGGCCGAAATAACCGGTGCCGGCGCCAACCTCCAGCTCTCGTACCTGTGCTGCGGATCTTCCACGACTCCCGAGATGGTCGAGTGGCAGGTGGTCGAGTACCAGCAATCGGCCGTCCAGACCGGCAATCTCTTCTTCTCTGACGTCGATACTTCGCTGACCGCCCCGCTCGCTCCCGCGGTCAACCCGGACAAGTCCTGGCTCCTCTTCACCTCTCAATGCGACCTCGACTGCCCCGATGACACCAACATGGGAGCCAAGCTGGTGCGGGGAGCGGTGACCAACGGTACGACGCTGACCTTCGACCGCAGCGTCACCGGTCCGGGCGAGTCGCTGCATTTGACGTGGTACCTGGTCGAGTTCACGGACCAGACGGTGGTGCGGCGCGGCTCGACGGCATTCGGTGCGGCGGCGACGCAGCAAGGAGCGGTGTTCGCTCCCGTGACCAAGGAAGCTTCGATCGCGACGGCGGGCGGCGCGTATCATCGCGGCGGGCGCACGTCGCTCACGAGCGACGACAACATCGGAATGGGCACGGTCACCCTGGACCTGGCCACACCCACGAACCTCGTGATACGGCGTGGAGTCTCGGGCGCTAGCGCCGACATCGGATGGTTCGTCGTCTCTTTCGTCCAGACGAATTTCCGTTCGATCGGGAACCTGGCCAACACCTATGCCGTCAATACCGTGTCGGTAACCCAGGGGTCGAACGTCGTGACCGGCGCGGGCACCGCTTGGATGACGGCCAACCGCGGCCGTGGAGACCGAATCCGTATCAATGGGGTGGACTATGTGATCTATTCCGTCGACTCGGAGACCAAGCTGCGACTGACGAATCCCTATGCCGGCAGCACCAACGGGAGCCGCGCGTATACGATCTTCCGGCAATTCGGAACCCTCGGGACGTGGGAGGATTGCGTCGACGGCGGCACCGCTTGCGGCGCGTTTCCGGCATTGCCCACGGGCAACCTCGTCAGCGAAGGGCGCTCCGAGGTCGGGATCGCCTACAAGGACAACGCTCTCGTCGGAGGCCTCGTGATCGACGGCTCCACGACCGATGCGCTGCATACGATTACCCTCACCGCCGACGGGGTGAATCGACATTACGGCGTTCCGAGTCAGGGCGTCGGGATCGACAACACCGGTCTCAGCGCGCCTGCGGTGAGCATCCAGGACGATTTCGTCACCCTCGAGTGGATGGCGATCTTCGGAGGAACGAACTCCAATGGCCACGGCATCGAGGTGACCGGACTCGCCCCTGGCACGGGCTCTCTCGTCGTGCTGCGGAACAACCGGCTCGCCAACCTTGGCGGAAGCGGCATCGAGATTGCCCAGGGCGATGCCCGCGTCGACGTCTACAACAACTTCATCTCGGGCGACCGTCGCGGCATCGATATCACCGCCGGTTCATTGCTGGCTGGGAGCCGCTATCGGGTGCTCAACAACACCGTCTATCTCAACTCCCAGAAGGGAATCTTCAAGCAAAATGGAAACTCGCCCGCCGCCACCCTTCTGTTGCGGAACAACATCTCCCACAGCAACGGCAGCGGGAACGACTTCGATTGCGATCCGGCGGACTCCGTCGATCCCACCAGCAGCAACAACCTGTCGCTCGATGGTACCGCTACCGCGCACAGCCCCGCATCCGGAGGCCAGCCGAACATTCCCCTCGGACCGTGCGCGGGCTGCGTGAACTTCGTGAATGCCGCGTCCGGCGACCTCCACATTCAGGCAACGAGCTATGCCATCGACAAGGCCGCCGATTTCAGCGCGACCTTCACCATCGACATCGACGCGGGCGTGCGACAAGCGCCGTGGGACATCGGAGCGGACGACGTCGCGGTCGCGACCGCGGTCGAGCTGACGTCTTTCGAGGCGCATCCGCAGGACTCGGCGATCGAGCTGTCCTGGGAGACGGCCTCCGAGCTGGACAATCTGGGCTTTCACCTCTACCGGGCCATGACGGCAGGAGGGCGGTACGAACGGATCACGACCTACCTGATACCTGGGCTCGGCTCCTCTCCGTCCGGCGCCCGCTACCACTTCGTGGATCGCGGCCTGGTGAATGGTGAGACCTATTTCTATCAGCTCGAGGACATCGAGACGACGGGCAAGACCGAGAGGCATGGTCCCGTCGCGGCGACTCCTTTGGCCGGCGTCGGCGCGGAGCCCGCGAATTCTTCGACGGGCAGCATCTCATACGGGGATGGCGCGGGAGGCTCGCTGCGAGTGCTCCGCCGTACGAAAACGTTCGTCGTTCTGGAGCTGACGACCGATGGCTTCGAAGCCGCGCTTCAGGATGACGGAACGGTGCGACTTTCGATTCCGGGCTTCGAGGTGGTGGGTGAGCCCGGTTCGCCCGCGGTCCCGGTCAAACGAAGTTGGGTCGAGATCGAAGCAGGCCTCGACGCGCACCTCAGCGCGATACGCGCCGAGGACGTCCAGGTGTTTTCTTCGATGCACCTTTCCGCGACCGATACCCCGGAGCTCGAAGCATCCTCATGGGGGACGGTAGAGGCGGGCGGAAAGCGACAAAAAGAAGGCCCGGCATTTCGAGGCGCGGGACTCTGTCCCGAGCAGCCGGCGCAACTGTTGGAGCTGGGCTATCAACGCGACATGAGGAAGGCGCTCGTTGAGATGGCTCCCTTGAGGTGGGACCGTACGACGGGCGAGATCGTTCTCGCGCGGCGACTCGTGATTCGGCTGGTGCTCGCAGGTCGTGAGGCTCCGAGCCGCGGCGCGGCGGCGAGCCAACGAAAACCGGGGGACGCGGTGCGTCTGGCCATTCGGGAGCCCGGCCTTTACGGAGTGAGATTCGAGGACGCATTCGGAGGTCGGCCGGTGCCGGCGAGCAACTTGCGCTTGAGCCGGCAAGGAGTCCCCGTCGCCTTCCATCTCGAGCCGGACAACGGAGTGTTCGGGCGGGGCTCGGAGCTGTTCTTCGTGAGCGAAGGAGCGGCCCTGAACCCGTACGGCAACGAAGCGGTGTACGAGCTCGAGCGCGGCTCCTCTGGAGTCGAGATGGACCGCGGGTCCGCCTCGCCCGGATCGGGCCCGGCGGTCACCTCCTACCGTCGTCGCGTCGACCGTGAAGAGAACCATCTGTACCAGGCCGGTCTCCTGGAAGCGAAAGACCCCTGGCTTTGGGACGTCCTGTTCGCGCCCGTGGAGAAGAGCTACCCCTTCGAGGTCGACGCGCTCGCCGGTTCATCCGAGCCCGGCCGTCTTTTCCTCGACCTCCAGGGTGCGAGCGACTTTCCCGCCTCTCCCGACCATCACGTGAAGGTGAGCGTGAACGGCGCGGCAGTCGCCGAAGAGTGGTTCGAAGGAAAGGAAGCCCTTCGGGTCGAGGCTTCGATTCCGGCTGGCGTTCTGCGGGAGGGGGCGAACTCCCTCGCGGTGGAGAACGTCGGGGACACCGAGGCTTCTTACTCGATGGTGATGCTCGACAAGTTTAGCGTCGACTACCCGGGACGGCTGGTCGCGCAAAGCGGAAGTGTCGATGGGGTCTTCGGCGACTCGGGGACCGCGGAGGTCGTCGGTGTCTCGGGAGCGCGCGTCCTCGACGTGACCGAGGCGCGTCCGAGGTGGCTGAGCGGAGCTCAGGAGACAGCGGAAGGGTCGAGACTCTCCGCGGAGGCGGGCCGGCA
This sequence comes from uncultured Acidobacteriota bacterium, assembly GCA_963815675.1. Lineage (GTDB taxonomy): Bacteria > Acidobacteriota > Vicinamibacteria > Marinacidobacterales > SMYC01 > CAWFHP01. The sequence continues at coordinate 1,257,773 of CAWFHP010000004.1, forward strand.
CTATCTGGTGGTGAGCTCCGAAGCCGCGATGAAGCCCGGGATTCGAGCTCCTCTGGACAGCGGCCTGAGGGTCGAGACCAAACAGGCCGACTATCTGATGATCGGTCCTCGCGAGCTCATCGATGCCGCCAGGCCCCTGCTCGATCTGCGACGCCGACAAGGTCTAGCGAGCATGGCCGTGTCGATCGAGGAGATCGATTCCGAGTTCGGCTACGGCGAAAGCGACCCTCGGGCCATACGGGATTTCCTCTCCTACGCGTACCACTACTGGAAGACGCCCGCTCCTCGCTACGTCGTTCTCGTCGGCGACGGAACCTACGACTTCAAAGATTATCTGGGCACGGGAGTGCGGAACGAGGTTCCGCCGTTGATGGTGAAGACCTCGTACTTGTGGACGGCGTCCGACCCCGCCTACGCGGCGGTAAACGGGGAAGACATCCTGCCGGACCTCGCCATCGGCCGGTTGCCGGCGGCGAGCCTGGACGAGCTTCGCGCGATGGTCTCGAAGATTCTGGCATATGAGGCGGGCGGCCCTCCGAGCCGCGGTGGAGTCGTGCTGGTCGCGGACAACCGGGACGGCGCTGGGGACTTCGAGAAGAATGCGGACGACCTCGTTGACACGGTGCTCGCGTCCTCCGACCCCCGACGGATTTATCTGGGACGTATGGGAGTCTCCGCGACACGAGAGGCGATCGTCGATGCCTTCGACGAAGGCGCGGCACTGGTGAGCTATGTGGGCCACGGGGGAATCCACCTCTGGGCGAGCGAGGACGTTTTCGACGATTCCAAGGTCGCCACACTCGCCCCGCAGCCGGAGCAGCCTCTCGTACTGACCCTGAACTGCTTGAACGGCTATTTTCTCTTTCCCTACTTCAACTCCCTGTCGGAAGAGCTGGTGAAGGCGGATGGGAAGGGAGCGATTGCGGCATTCTCCCCCTCCGGGCTGAGCCTCGACGAGCCGGCACACGAATACCACAAGGCGCTCCTGAGCGAGCTCGCCTCCGGGCGCCACCGTCGGCTCGGCGACGCCTTCCTGGCGGCGCAGTCGGACTATGCGGCTACGGGAGCTTTCCCGGAGCTCCTGAGGATTCACCACCTCTTCGGGGACCCGGCACTGACGCTGAAATAGGCGGGGCTCGTCGCGGCTAACGCCGTCGCGCGGAGACCCGTTTCTCGAAGTAGGGCTTCCAGTCGGGCGATCGGTATCGGAAGACCCTGACGCGCGACAGGTCGGGCTTTCCCGCGAGGGCGAGAGGCGAGAGGTCATAGGCGTCGAAGCCGTCGGGCTGAAAGACTAGAGTCAGGAACTGCCCGAGAGTGATCGCGTTGTTCATGTCTTCGACGCTCGGCTCGATCCCCTTCGAGAACCCGCTCGAGGTGACGCGCGGCGGGTGGATGTGCCAGAAGCCCACGTAACGGCCGCGCCACGCGTGCGAACCGATCATGCGCTTCTGGATCTCGGGGTCGGCGCTCCAGGTCTTGAAGTGGGTCTCGATGGCGGAGTCCACGACTTTCGCGAGGAGCTCGCGTTCGGAGCCGGTGGGTGTGCGGGTCGAGATTCGGTACAGGAGCGCGTGGAGCCCGCCGGTCTTGGACAGCACTTCCTTGCCGTAGTCCGAGCTCTGCAGGAGCTCCAGGAGCTTCGAAGGCTCGTCCTGGAGAAGAACCATCTCTCGCAGGATCGGGTGGATGGGATCGGGGTAGGAGACGAAAGTGAGACGTCCCTCGGCGATGGTCGCCTCTCCACCGAGCTCGGGAGTTACCATCGCGTTCTGAACGAGAAGGCTCTCGGAGATCGACGTCTCGTAGAGCGACCGGATCGCTTCGACTCCGGAAGGAGACAAGAGGGCCTGTTGGAGCTCGGCGGCGGTGATGGGTCGAAGGAGAGTTTCCTGTGCCAGCTCGAGATACTGGCGCTCGCCGTCGGTCGCGGCCTGCAGCACGGCGGCGAGAAGCGGGATCGCGAGAACAAAAGGCATGTTCCCAGGATAGCCGATCCGGCTTCAGCGCACTTCCACCCGGTCGAGCCGGAATCCCAGGTCCCGGACGTCGGTCGAGCCGGGAAGCTCGTTCGCGGGACGCCAGGTCTCGGTTTTCATCGTGAGGATGGAGTACGTCGTCTCCGGCCGGCTCGAGAGCTCCGCGGGAATCGAAAACTCATAGGTCTCGAACTCGTGGGTCAGAGACACGGTGCCGAGCGGGTGTTCGTCGAGGCTGACCTCGACCTGGTGGAGCGGAGCCTCCTCCTCCTTGGGGCCGGCCATCCTCAGCAACAGCCGGTTCGTGCCTCCTCCCACGGCGGGAAGGAATACGGAGGAAATCTTCTGGCTCCACCGATAGGTCGTGCCGTCGGGCTCCCGCTCCTTCTCGTCGAACCAGGCCACCTGCAGGTCGTCGCTTCCCCCGACGTCGAGGGTGAGGAGTTTGGGGACCCGCCGGGCGAGCTCTTCCAGATCGACGGCCTTGGACAGGCTGAATCGGAGATGGAGAGGCTCGGGACCGCGTGGGGGCCGGTCGTACGAATACTCGTATTTTTCCGTCACGAGCCAGAAATCCTGAACCTGGCGGGTGAACAGGCCCGAGAGCGAGATTTTGTAGTTGGTCACGAAATAGACGTCGCGGTACCGCCCCTTCCAGCTCTTGAGGAGATTCTCGAGGAGCAGCTTGTCCGGCTTCAGCGTGTAGAACTCGAGCACGTTTCTCGACTCGAGCTCGGACAGCGGAAGCTCGAGCAGATGCAAGCCTTCCTGATGGGGAAACAGGACGATGTCGTCGTCGCCGATGTGCCGGGCGAGATCGGTGACGAAGGCGAGACTTCCGTGGAACTCGTTGTGTTTCCACAAGCGGTGGCCGTCGGTGAGATAGACGACGACGAGAACGGATGCGAGGAGCCTCGGTCCCCAGGAGGCGAGTCGATTTCGCCCGCTCCGAAGGCTCTCGAGGAAGACGGCGATGGCGGCGAAGAAGCTGGGCAGGATCACGGGTACGAAGCGTCTCATGGCGAAATAGTGATCGTGCCAGACGCGGACTTTGTAGAAGAAGAAGAGGGAGAACGTGAGCGCGACGAGAAGAAAGAACGCCTGCGTTTTTCTTGCGCGTACCAGGAGCACCATCGCTCCGGCGATGGTGAGGGCGAGCCCCACGGGGTAGAGGTACCAGCCCATTCTCAGAAACGCTTCGGCATCGTGAGGGGCGGTACGAGCCCCGTGCCAGACCGGGCGGATGAAGTACGCGTAGAGCGCGAGGAGGAAGAGGAGAACCGCGAGTCCCAGGCGTACGCGAAGCGAATCGAATACGACGAAGATCCTCGGGGGAAGGCGCATCGCCACGCGGTCGAGGATCCCGAATGCGACGGCCCCGAGTACCGCCACCAGCAGCAGGTGGTCCCCGATGAAGCTCCAGTAGTGTCTTCCCAGAATGCTCGAGACATAGGGCCATGCGAACGTGCGCGCGTGGATCGCGGCGTGGAGTGCGACGAGAGCGAGGGCCACGAGAAAGGCGAGCTCGGGGCGGCCGAGCTCCCGACGGACTCGCTTCCATCCCAGATAGGCGGCGACGGGAACGAGGAAGAGCATCGTCTCGACTCGCGCGAGAAACGTCGAGCCGAGGGCGATGCCCGCGAGGGCCCCGGCGAGCGTCAATCGCTGCTCTTCCATGAAATAGAAGAGCAACAGCGTCGTCGCGTACAGGAGCTCGACGACGATCTCGGAGTTGGGAAACCTGGCGAACCAGACCTGTATCTGGAAGACCGTCAGGAGAAGCGCGGCCCAGGCCGCGACCTCGAGGCCGAACAGACGCCGGAAGGCGAGAAAGAACCCCGACACCGCCATGAGGGCGAAAAAGGGCGTTGCGTAGAGCCCCGATTTCATCTGGTAGAGCGCGGAGGCGGTCCCGATCCAGACCGGGTACAGGTGGAGCCCGTGGGGTACGACGCGAGCGGTCGCCGGAGACTCCAGACGAAATCCCTGGAAACGAAGATAGCTCCAGGGAGGGAGCACCTTGTCCGGAAAAAACAACGGGCGGGCCTCTTCGGGGATGCTCTCGACCACCGGGTCGGTGTACTCCAGGTTTCCGTCCCGAGCGAGATGAAAACCGGCATTGACATAGATCCCCGGGTCGCGGCCACCGAGGATGTACTCGAACGGCGGAAAGTACACGGTGACGGCGAAGGCGAGGATGGCCGCCGCCACGAGCACTTCCACCGCTTTCGCCGACCCGGCGCGTAGCGAGAGTCGTTTGCGGGCCGCGAATGCGACGGCGACCGCCGCGGTGGCGACGGCGACCGCGGTCCTCGCCGGGGAGAACCATCCGAGCTCGGCAAACAGCAGGGAAACCCAGCCGGAGAAGAGAATACTCCCGGCGACCGTCAGGAAAACCTGTTCGAGAAGATTCAGACGGAGCTTCGTCCCCTGGAGGGCGGCGACGAGCACCAGGCCGGGAACGAAGAAGATGCAGAGGGTAGCCAGTGTGGCGGCGAGCGGCGTCACGCCGTGCAGTCTATCAAGAAGCGTTCCACCGATGGGTCATCGCCGTTTCCCTTCCCCTGGTGTAGTAAGCTGGTTTAGGGATGAAGTGGTGGGCCGCTCTAGCTCCGGGATCGACATTCCTCTACGTCCTCGTCGCCGACGAAGGTAACGTGGTCTTCGACTGACATTGCGTCTCCGACTGTTCTGGAAGCTCGGCCTCAGCTATCTGGCTTTGCTTCTCCTCGCCCTGACGGCGGTGTATTTGTACACCTCCAGGATCTGGGACGAGCATTTCATCGAATCGACCTACCGCCATCTGGAGGCGCTCGTTCGGGTCGGGGAGGGACGACCGCCGGACGTGACCGATCCGGAGACGCTTGCCGACTGGACCCGTTGGTTGTCCGCGAGCGGTGCGCGCGTCACCGTGATCGGCTCGGACGGTACGGTGCTCTCCGACTCCGACGAGGACCCGACGCGCATGGTGAACCATGCCGGACGCCCCGAGGTTCGCCAGGCCCTCGTCGGCGGGCAAGGACGGTCGAGCCGTTTCAGCGAGACGATACAGACGGATCTCGTTTACCTCGCCGTGCGCGAGCCCTGGGGGCCGCGGCCGCCGATCGTTCTGCGCCTCGCCGAGCCACTGGGGCGGGTCAATGAGGCAATGGCGGAAATGCGCGCTCCACTTCTCACCGTCTCCCTCCTTGCGCTCGTCGTGGGGGGATTCTCATCGCTCCTGGTCTCGCGCGGGTTCTCCACTCGAGTGAGCCGACTCATCGACTTCTCCCAAAGAGTGGCGGACGGTGACTTCAGCCCCGCTCCCGTGGCCCGGGGAAGCGACGAGCTCGACAATCTCCAGGCGTCACTGAACCAGACCGTCGAGCGCCTGGCGACGTCCATGAGCTCGCTCGCCCAGGAACGGAATCAGTCCGCGGCGGTTCTCTCCTCGATGTCGGAGGGGGTCGCGGTCGTCGACAACGAAGAGCGAATCCTGTACTCCAACCCCGCGTTTCGGCGTGCCCTCCATGCGGCTGGAGAGAGCTCTTCCGAGGGCAGGCGTCTGGTGGAAGTCACGCGTGAGACGGAAATCCTCGCCATGGTTCAGGAAGTGCTCCGAAAAGGCGAACGGATGGAGGCGGAGATCGCGACCGCGGGACTGAAACCGCGGCACTTTCTGGTGCGAGCCGCCCCGGTTGGTGCCGTGGAGGGCGCGGGGGCCGTCGTCGTGGTGCTCGACATCACCGAGATTCGTCGCCTCGAGCGCGTGCGCCGCGATTTTGTCGCTAACGTCTCTCACGAGCTTCGAACTCCGCTCACCGCCATCCAGGGATTTGCCGAGACGCTTCTTCGAGGGGCGCTCGAGGAGCCCGAGAACAACCGGCGCTTCGTCGAGATAATCCGGGACCATGCCGCTCGTCTCGCGCGCCTCACTGAAGATCTGTTGAAGCTGTCGCGCATCGAAGCGGGGAAGCTCGATCTCGAGCTCCGTCCTATCCCGGTCCGGGTAGTGATCGACGAGTGCGCCGATACGGTACGCCTCATGGTGAACGAGAAGCGGCAGACGCTGACGGCCTCCGTGGACGAGCCTTCGCTCTTGGTGATGGCGGACGTTCATGCCCTGGCGGACGTGATCCGGAACCTTCTCGACAACGCGATTCAATACACGCCGGAGGACGGCCATATCGAGATCGTGGTCAGCGCCAACGAAGACCAGGTGCGCATCGCCGTGCGCGACGATGGCATCGGCATCCCGTCGACGAGCCACGATCGGATCTTCGAGCGTTTTTATCGGGTCGACGCGGCTCGTTCCCGAAAGGTCGGGGGAACGGGTCTCGGACTGTCGATCTCACGCCACCTCGTGGAAGCAATGGAAGGTCGGATCGAGCTGGAGAGCCATCTGGGAAAAGGCTCGACGTTCACCATATCTTTGATGCGGGCAACGCGAAGGAAAATAGAAGTCACCTGACGTAGTTCACCCTTCATGTAGAGCTCATGCCCTCAACGAGAGGCGTGACTCCGCGTAACATGAACCTACTCCCGGAGGCCATTGATGCCGCGTCGTTCCGTTGCCTGCTCGAGCTCGATTCTTTGTCTGTTTCTTATGGGCGCTACTCCGGTCGTTCGCGGCGAGGAGTCGACAACGGTCACGACGAAGGAACAAAAGGAGCCCGAGGCGGAGCCGACTCCTCTCACCGCCGGCTTCAACGGGAGCCACTTCTACATCGCGAGTAAGGACAAGTCCTTCGAGCTCGAGCTCGGCGGCCGGCTCCAGCTCGACTACCGCGCCTACTCGGACGAGCCGACGGCGGCGGACCCGAGCGAGCGCGCGACGCCTCCCAACTCGTTTCTCGTTCGCCGTGCGCGTTTCGAGGTCGAGGGGACGCTGTTCAAGAACGAAGAGAGCCCCGCGAAAGATCTGTACTTCGAGTTCAAGGTGCAGGCGGACTTCGCGGATGTCGAGAGCACGCTACTCCGCGACGGCTATCTCAATATCCACATCCGGGACGAGATTCAGGTGATGGCGGGGCAGTTCAGAGCGCCCTTCAGCCAGGAAGAGCTCCAATCGTCGAAGTACATCAATTTCGTCGAGCGGTCGACGCTGAACAACATGGCGCCGAGCCGGAGTCCGGGGGTCATGGTATTCGGCCAGACCCGGAATAGCATCTTCCAGTACGCGTTCTCGCTCCAGAACGATCGGGGCGAGCTCGGCCTCAACGAGGTGGGCGTGGGTCCCGACATGTTCGGCAGAGTGCGCGTCATGCCCTGGACGAGCGGAGCGTTGCAAAAGCTGGCGTTTGGAGGAGCGGTCGGAAAGGGTCAGCGCGACCACGAGACCCTCATCATCGGTCGTACGTCGAGCCGGAGCGTCGTCTTCTTCGCGGGGGTGCCGCTGAACGGAGATCTCTTGCGACGGAATCTCGAAGCGGCCTGGTATTACAAGAACCTCGGAATCGAGACGGAGTACGACAGCGCCCGCGCTCAACGCCTCGAGCTCGGCACGGATGCCAGCGACCTTCCCGACCTCGAATCGAAGGGATATCTGTTTCAGGCCATGTACGTGCTCACCGGGGAGAACAAGGGCGAGGGCGGCATCAGCCCCAAGCGGCCGCTCCAGGACGGCGGCCCGGGAGCGTGGGAAGCCGCGTTCCGCTACGAGCGGTTCGAGATCGACGATGGGGCCCAGGTCGCCAATCAACTCCAGACATACACCTTCGGGGTCAACTGGTGGCTGAACAAGTTCCTGCGGTACCAGGCGAACGTCGTGCTCGAGCGGTTCCTGATGCCCCCCGCCGGCTTTGCCGGTGACTCGATCTTCGCCTTCCTGACTCGGATCCAGGTGATTTTCTGACCATAGCTCGCTTTTCACCCAGCGTTCAACTGCTTCGTAACACAGCCGTAACAATTCCGGCCCATCGTAACGACTGGATGGGTGTGATGAACCGCCGCAAGTGGGGTGCCGGTCTGCTCGAGCTCAGGCCACCATCGCTCACCACCCCGTCCATATCGTCTTCGGCAGTGCTCTTTTGAGATTTACCGCGACCGCAATCCACGGTCGCCTTCGCGCCGCCCGGGGGGTGTAAGGTGGCAACCACGACGTCCGTAAGCACAAAACAACAACAACGGGGACCTCTGCTGCGCACTCAGGTTCGCGTGATCACGCGTACTGACGACAGGCCTTCGACGAAGCTCGAGAGCGAAAAGCTCACCGTCCGCTACGGACGGACGGCCGCGGTCAAAAGCGTCAGTCTTCCCATTTTCAAGCACCAGGTGACGGCGGTCATCGGCCCGTCGGGCTGCGGCAAGTCGACTCTTCTGCGGTCGATCAACCGCATGAACGACACCATCCCCGGCGTCGCCATCACCGGAAGCATTTTCCTCGACGGCCACGATATCTACGATCGCTCGACGAACGTCATGTCGTTGAGGCGACGGGTGGGCATGGTCTTCCAGTCTCCGAATCCTTTCGCCAAGTCGATCTTCGACAACGTCGCCTTCGGCCTGCGCGTCAACCGCATCGCCTCTTCGAGAGACGACCTTCGCGGCAGAGTGGAAGAAGCGCTCAAAGCGGCGGCACTATGGGACGAGGTCAAGGACCGGCTGAAGTCCAGCGCCCTCGCGCTGTCCGGGGGCCAGCAGCAGCGCCTTTGCATTGCGCGGGCTCTCGCGGTCGAGCCCGAGGTGCTCCTCATGGACGAGCCCGCGAGTGCCCTCGACCCGGTGGCCACGGCGAAGATCGAAGAGCTCATGTTCTCGCTCAAACAGCGCTACACTATCGCTATCGTGACCCACAACATGCAGCAAGCCGCCCGGGCGAGCGACTACACCGCTTTTCTGCTTTCTGGCGAGCTCGTCGAGTTCGATCGGACCGCCCAGCTCTTCACCAAACCTTCCGACGAGAGGACCGAGTCCTATATCACCGGCCGCTTCGGCTAGGATGCCGCGATGGAAAGACACTTCGAGATCGAGCTGGAGAAGCTCAAAGAAACCCTTCTCCGCATGGGAAGCGTCGTCGAGCGGGCCGTCTCTCTGGCGTTTCGATCTCTCTTCGAGCTGGACGCTCCACTCGCGCGTCTCGTGATCGAGGACGAGAAGGAAGTGAACCGGATGCAGATCCAGATCGACGACGCCGTGGTGCGTGCCCTGGCGCTCCACCAACTCATGGCGGCGGACCTCCGGTTCGCGCTCGCGGTGAGCCGGATCAACGCCGAGCTCGAGCGTATCGGAGACCAGGCGGTGAACATCGCGGAGGCCACCTTGCGCCTCAGCCAGTACCCGAAGACCGAGCCTCCCAACGTCGATCTCCCGCGAATGAGCGAGCTCGCCGCGAGCATGGTTCGCGACAGCTTGAATTCTTTCGTGGAGTCGGACGAGACCCTGGCCAAGAGCGTATTGGCCAGAGACGACGAGCTGGACGTCCTGCGGAATCAGGCCTTCCGGGCACTGCTCAGTTACATGATGTCGGACTCCTCTAAAGTCTTTCCGGCGTTCGATCTCATCCTCGTCGCGAAAGACCTCGAGCGTATCGGGGATCTCGCGACCAATATCGCCGAAGACGTCATCTACGCGGTCGCCGGGCGGGACGTGCGCCACCACGCCGTCCCCTGAGACCCGGAACAAACGTAAAGGCGCAAGAGGCGCAAAGGCGCAAAGCTCACGGACCGGCCTCCCTGGACCGTTCGAATGCGACAGCGCTGCCCGCGAGGCTCTGAGCGCGGGCTCGACCTCTCCTCGCGCAACGCGTCTTTCCCGCTAGGCCGTGCGGCGGCGTGGCGGTTTCCGCTATCCTGCGGCTCGCGGCCACAGGAGGGGAGGAGCATGACGCCGAGCTTTCAAGATCTCTATCCGCCGGAGACTCGCTACTGCTACGGATGTGGTGTTCTCAACGAGAGGGGACTTCGGGTCCGAAGCTACTGGGCCGGAGACGAGACGATCTGTCGCTTCGATCCCGAGCCGTTTCACATCTCGATGCCGGGCTACGTCTATGGTGGGCTCATCGCCGCTCTCATCGATTGCCACGGAACCGGCTCGGCAGCCGCATTCGCCCACCGGGCGGAGAACCGGGACATGGGTACGGAGCCGCCGTTGCGCTTCGTCACCGGCTCGCTGCACGTGGATTTTCTGAAGCCTACGCCTCTCGGAGTAACCCTCACGCTGAAAGGACGCGAAAAACGGATCAAGGGCCGGGTCGTCGTCGTCGCCGTTTCCCTCGACGCGGAAGGGGTCGAATGCGCCCGCGGCGAGGTGGTCGCGGTACGAATGCCCCAGGCCTGGCTCGAGAGCCTCGGCGCCGGTCGCGGGTGATGAGAACGCTCGTCGAGCTCGTTTCCACGATGGAACGGCTCTCCGGGGGTGAGGCGATCCTTTATCACGACGGATTACGCACCCGCCGGTGGAGCTATCGCGAGCTGCTCGGTCACGTTGCCGGGATCGCCGAGGAGCTTCGGTCACGGGGACTCGGTCCGGGCGATCGGCTCCTGCTCTGGGGCGAGAACCGCCCCGAGTGGGTCGCCGTCTTCTGGGCCGCCGTAGGCCTCCGCATCACGATTGTCCCCGTCGACTTTCGCTCTTCACCGGCCTTTGTGTCGCGCGTCCAGAAAGAGGTCGCGGCGAGCCTTCTCGTTCACGATGCGAGCGTCGACGTCGGCGGGCTGAGCTTGCCCCGGCTCGAGTTCGAGACTCTATCGACTTTCCGGTCTGATGCGCCGTTCGCCCCGGACGCCCCCGACGTCTCGGACATCGTTCAGGTGATCTATACGTCGGGTACCACCGGCGAGCCCAAAGGCGTCGTTCATCGCCACCGTCATCTCGTGCCGAACCTCGTGCCCATCCAGAAAGAGATCGAGAAATACGCGGCTCTCGCCCGGCCGTTCCAGCCGGTGCGCTTCCTCGACTTGCTTCCCCTGAGCCATGTCTTCGGTCAGTTCACCGGACTCTTCGTTCCGGTGATGATGGGAGGCTCGGTCGCATTCCTGAAGGGGGTCCACCCCGGTGCCATCATCGACTTCATCCACCGGGAACGGATCTCGGTACTCATCTCGGTCCCGCGCTTTCTCGAGAGCCTGCGGCGCGAGCTCGAGCGACGCTTCGACACGAGGGAGCGTGGGCCGTCGAGAGCGAAGGGCCTCGTCGGGGGTCTCTACCGATTCTTTCAGCACCGCGATGTACACGCCGCCTTCGGGCTCAAGTTCTGGGCGATTCTGTCGGGGGGCACCCGGCTTCCGCCATCCGAGGAAGAGTTCTGGCGCCGCCTCGGCTTCGTCCTCGTTCAGGGATATGGCCTCACGGAGACGAGCTCTCTCGTCAGCACCAATCACCCATTTCATCCCACGACCGGATCTCTGGGCAAGGTCGTCGGGAATCAGGAAATTCGCCTCGCTCCCGACGGCGAGATCCTGATACGGGGCGAGAACGTATCGCTCGAGCTCTTCGGCAAGAACGGAAAGAGCGGTCTGAAGGCGGATGCACCACCCGGCGACACCTGGCTTCATACCGGAGACCTGGGCGAGATCGCCGCCGATGGGACTCTCTATTATAAAGGTAGGAAGAAGGACGTCATTGTCGGCCCCGAGGGACTCAACGTCTATCCAGTGGACGTGGAATCGGTCCTCGCCCGTGACCCCGCGGTAAAAGCATCCGTCGTGCTCGGGCGAGAGACGGGGCACGGAGAGGTCGTTCACGCGGTGCTGCTCCTGCGGGATCCCGCCGCCGCCCCGGCTTCCATCGTCGAGTCCGCCAACGAGAAGCTCGAGCACCACCAGAGAATCCGCGACTGGTCGATCTGGCCCGAGGAAGACTTTCCCCGTACGCCGTCGACGTACAAGATTCGCCGCCACGAGGTCCAACGCGCGTTGACCGGGCTTCTGGAGTCCCGGCCCAAGGGAGAGCCTCCTCCGGCGGGTGTGACGCTGGTGCGTACGCTCGTGGCCGAGCGGGTCGGTCGTCGGGCGGAAGACGTCGATCCGTCGCTGCGGCTTTCGGAGGAGCTCGGGCTCAGCTCCATCGATCGCATCGAGCTCGCCGCCGCTCTCGAGGAGCGATACGGGGTCGAGCTTCCGGAAGAAACCGTCGCGGAAGCTCGGACCATCGAGGAGCTCGAAGCTTCAATCGCGGCGGCGGCGGAGAACCAATCCTCGCTCGGGGGTCGGGGGGAGCGCGAGCCGTCGCGGCACTCGTCACCGCTCTCCGGGGTCGTTCGCCTCGCCCGCTTGCCGCCGGTGCGACTCGCCCGGGCCGTACTCCTCGAGACCGTCGTGCTTCCTCTGTTCCGTCACTACATCCCGCTCGCCGTCGAAGGGGCGCTCGAAGGTGCCGTCTCCCCCGTGATCTTCGCGCCCAACCATACGAGCAACCTCGACACCATCGCTCTGCTCGCAGCGCTGCCGCGTCGTTGGCGCGGTCGGCTGGCCCCCGCCGTCTCCCAGGACTACTTCCTGCCTTACCTCGAAGCAAGAGGCGCCATAGGAGAGCGGCTTTCTCTGGGACTTCAGTTCTGGCTCGCGGCCCTGACGGTGAACGCGTTCCCGCTACCCCAAGCGACGCGAGGCGTTCGCGAGGCGCTCCTGTTCGCGGGAAACCTGGTCGACGCCGGCTATTCGATCCTGGTTTTTCCCGAGGGCCGTCGTACACCGGACGGCTCGATGGGGAAGTTCCGTCCCGGCGTCGGTCTCATGGCGATCCGGCTCCGCATACCCGTGATCCCGGTCCACATCGAAGGCCTCTACGAGGTGCTCTCGGTCGACGATAGCTGGCCTCGACCGGGTCCTGCGCGTGTTCGGTTCGGAGCGCCGCTCGCGTTTCACGAGAACGAGGATTTCCGACAGGCGACCGAGCTCATCGAGAAGCGAGTGAGAGCGCTCGCAGGCGGGGGCGTCGGCCTCAGCTGACGCCGGAAGCGAGGGGGCGTCCCGCGAGGAGATTCGCGACCGGGCGAGTCGTTTCGAACCGAGCCAGCACGATCCGGAGAACGGCGGTAATAGGGGCCGCGAGAAGCATTCCCACCACTCCCCAGATGAGTCCCCAGAAGACGAGCATGAGGAGGATGGCAACGGGGTGGAGCTCGAGCCCTTCTCCCATGAGCTTGGGCTCGAGGAAGTTTCCCACGGTGATCTGAACCGAGCCGGGGAGCGCCAGAACGAGGAGCACGTGCACCCAGCTGTCGAACTGCACGAAGGCGAGGGGCAACGGCAGCAGCGTCGCGATAATCGATCCGACGTTGGGAATGAAATTGAGGAAGAAGGCGAGGACACCGAAGACGAACGCGAGATCGACTCCAAGAATCGCCAGAATCGTGCCGACCAGTACACCGGTCGTGGCCGACGTCGCCACCTTGGTGACGATGTAGCGTCGAATTTTGACATCAATCTCCCGATAGATCCCGGCGTGCGTGGAGTAGGGCTTCCGGCCTGCGAGAAGGAAGACCGAGAAGAAGAGCACGAGGAATCCGGAGGAGACGAAGCTCACGACGCCTCCCGCGGTGCTCTTCAGAACGCTCAGGATGGGAAGCTGGCGCAATCCTTCCAGGATGTCGCTCTGGCCGAGGTCGACGTGAAAGCGGTCGAGCACCGAGAACAGACTCTCCGCGAAGCGAGAGAGGCGTTCCCGGTAGATGGGTGCGCTCTCCGTGAGCCCATCGGTCGAGACGGTGATGAGCAGAACCAGGAGCGTCATGATGCCGAGAACGATGAGAAGAGCCACGAAGATCGAGATCCCACGAGGCATCCTGAGGCGCGTCTGCATTCCATCGACGATGGGGGAGACGAGATAGGTGAAGAGAATGGCGAGTACGAAGGGCACCATGACCGCGCGGGTGTAGATCAGCGCCGCTCCTGCGGCGACCGCCGCCAGCACGAGGAGGGAGACCGTACTCAGCCAGACGAGCTCCTCGCGTCCTTCCGGCGTGGGTCTTTCTCGGGGTGTCAAGCTCTCGGCGAAGATACTGGACGGGTTCTCGGCTGTCAACGGAGCCCGCCAAGATTTTCTCATTCGGTGCGTGAATCCGCGCAACCGAGGAGCGAGCGATGCTCGGTTGCTTGAAGTTGCGCGTGCGGGCTTTGGTATCTTTCTTGCAAACCTGGACGAGAGGAGAGGACGTATGGCATTGAGTCAGGAAGATCGAGAGGTCCTGGATAGACTGGTGAGGAGTGTCGAGGGAATCGAAGTCCTGCTCGCGATGTGGCTGGAGCGTTCGCTCCCCGCCGGAGAGATCTGGGTCGAAGAGGGGCCCGGAAAAGAGATGGCCAAGAAGCCCTGGCGCCTCTCGTCTTAGGGACGCTGGCGTCTACGAGCGAGGTGCGCGGCTCATGGAGATGCACCGCGGCACGGACGAGTGGATCCTCGCGATTCCCGCCGGGGGCGTTCCGGTTGGGGCGGAGATGGCGCGCCGGCTGGTTCTACCACTCGACGTCGCCGTCGTGAGCAAGGTGCGGCTTCCCTGGAATCGAGAAACGGGATACGGAGCGGTCGCGTTCGATGGCTCGGTTCGACTCAACGAAGAGCTCATCGAGGGTCTCGCTCTCGGAGATCTCGAAGTGCGCTACGGGATCGAGAAAACCAAGGCCCGGGTCGCGCGACGGGTCCGGGAGCTCCGATCGGACCGCGGCTACGAGCATTTGAAGGGGCGGACGGTGATCCTCGTGGATGACGGAATGGCTTCGGGGCTCACGATGCTCGTCCGCATCGGGCTCCCCCGAAGGAATGAGATGTGAGCACGAAGTGCGAAAAGTGCGGCCGGCCTACCGCGTGGGGGGGGGCCCCACGCGAGCTAAATAATGTTCGAGCACTTCCCCCATGACGCCGACATGGGAGTGCGGGGCTTCGGAGCAACGAGAGAGGAAGCCTTCCAGGAGGCGGCCGCGGCCCTCGTGGCGCTCACCACCGAGCTTTCCGAAGTGTCGGCCGCGGAGCGAGTCCAGGTTTCCGTGACCGCACCCGACGAGGAGCAGCTCCTCGTGGAATGGCTCGACGCCGTCATCTACGAGATGGCGACTCGGCACATGGTGTTCTGCCGGTTCGAGGCTCGTATCGAAGGCGGCCGGCTCGAGGGCACGCTCTGGGGCGAGCGTCGCGACGCCCAGCGGCATACCGCCGGTGTCGAGGTGAAAGGAGCGACCTTCACCGAGCTTCGAGTCGCCGAGGAGGGGCGTGGCCGCTGGACGGCACAGTGTATCGTCGACGTGTAGGCACGGTACGCATTACTTTTTGAGTATCCTGTTGACGCGCCCGGGAAACTGACCCATGGACCCATCTCGCCTCCACCGAGTCTCGGATACCGAATGGCGGGTGAAACCGCGCGGCAAAATGCGCGTCCCCTCCATTCTCTACGCGACCGAAGATCTGATCCGGGGAATGGACGACAAGGTGCTCGAGCAGGTGACGAACGTCGCCACCCTTCCTGGAATCGAGAAGGCCTCGTTCGCCATGCCCGACGCGCACTGGGGCTACGGCTTTCCCATCGGCGGCGTCGCGGCCTTCGATGCCGACGAGGGCGGTGTCATTTCGGCGGGAGGTGTCGGCTTCGATATTTCGTGCGGCGTGCGTACGCTCGTGACCGAGCTCGCGCCGGAGGATGTGGAGCGATCCAGGGACAAGCTCGCCGACAGCCTCTTTCGCTCGGTCCCGGCAGGCGTCGGGAGTACGAGCAGCATCCGACTCGGAGCGAAGGAAACGGATGCCATGCTTCGCGGTGGAGCGGCCTGGGCGGTCAAGCAAGGGTACGGAACCGCTCTCGACCTCGACCGCATCGAAGCGGGAGGCGCCATGGCGGGCGCGGAATCCCTCCGCGGTGTCCGAAAGGGCCAAGACCCGCCAGCGCAACGAGATGGGAACGCTGGGATCGGGAAATCACTATCTCGAAGTCCAACGCGTCTCGGAAGTCTATAACGCCGATATCGCGCGTTGCTTCGGCCTCGAGGTCGATTCCATCGTGGTCTCGATCCATTGCGGCTCCCGCGGTCTGGGCCATCAGATTGGGACCGACTATTTGAAGCTCATGGTGAACGCCGCGGCAAGATACGGAATCGTGCTCCCCGACCGGGAGCTCGCCTGTGTTCCGTTGAAATCGGAAGAGGGCCGGCGATACCTCGGCGCGATGAGAGCGGGGATCAACTGCGCTCTCGCCAACCGGCAGATCGTGACTCGATTCGTTCGCCGCGCCTTCGCCGAGGTCTTCGGCGAGACGGAGCTTTCGCTCCTCTACGACGTCTCCCACAATACGTGCAAGGAAGAGACTCACTGGATCGATGGGGAACGAAAGCGAGTCTACGTCCATCGGAAGGGTGCGACTCGGGCGTTCGGTCCCGGACACCCCGAGCTCCCCGAGGCCATCCGCGACGCGGGACAGCCCGTCCTCATCGGAGGCTCGATGGGCACGTGCTCCTACGTGCTCGCGGGGACGGAGAAGAGCATGCGGCTCGCGTTCGGCTCCGCGTGCCACGGCGCCGGCCGCAGCATGAGCCGCCATCAGGCACTCCGAAAGTGGCAAGGACGGAAGGTGATCGACGATCTCGCCGAGAAGGGGATTCTCATCCGAAGCCGTTCCTATCGCGGAGTGGCGGAGGAGGCTCCCGGCGCCTATAAAGATGTCAGCGAAGTCGTGCAGGCGGCCGATGAGGCCGACCTGGCACGGAAAGTGGCCAGGCTCGTTCCTCTCATTTGTGTAAAAGGATGAATCGAATGAAAGCGAGCTGGCGCAGAACTTCGACCTCGCGAGAGCACGAAAGCGGAGCGTCTAGAGGAGGCCGACTGGATCGGTCGTCGCTGCTTCGCGAGGCTAAGCCAAGCTCCGTTTCAGGATCTCGGCGCAACGTTCCGCGACGATGACGTGGTCGCCTGGCTCCATCATCCAGACGCCGATCTCGAGCCTCGTCTCCTCGCTCGGGCTGGGTCTCGGCTCGATGCGAGGCTCGCCTTCGCGGAGCTCCTGCGCGAACTGATCGCGGGTGAGCCGAATGCGCGCGGAATCCCAGCCGATCGCGGCATGCGGAACCTGGTTCGCAATCTCGGGGACGAAGCGCTCGGCGTGGACGCCGTCGATGCCCGATACCCTGGAGAGGATGTGGGAGACCCGCTCCTCCCACTCCCGCCATTCCGCTTCGTGATCTTTCGCCAGATAGAGCTCGACGGCCTTGGTGAGTCCCACAATCTCTTCTTTTCCGACCTTGGCGATGCGAGCGACCGAGTCGGGATGGGGAGAGCCGTTGAGGAGTGCGGCGTCAATCAGGGCTTTCCGTCCGAGAAGAAGGCCCGAGCACTGCGGTCCACGCAGGCCCTTGCCTCCGCTGAAGGCGACGAGGTCGAAGCCCATCCTGGTGAACGCGGTGAGGTTTTCGACCGGCGGGAGGTCGGCGGCGGCGTCGATGAGCGTGGGAACGCCCGCCGCCTTCCCGGCCGAGACGAGCTCTTTCCGGGAGATGGGGCTCTCGTTCGCCCGGTGGTTCAGAAAGAAGAGCAGGGCGGTCTTCTCGTGAATCGCGGCACGGAGCTCCCGGGCGCTCGAAACTTCGATGATGCGCACGCCTACGGCACGAAGCGCGTGGTCGTACTCGAAGCGGTGGCCTTTCGGGAGGATGACCTCGTTTCTCAGCCCGCCGGTATCCGGAAGTCTACTGATGGCCTTTTCGTCACCACCGCTGACAACGGCGGCGGTCGCGAGCGTGAGCGCCGCGGCGCAGCCGGCGGTGACGACCGCTCCCTCGGCGCCGACGAGCGAAGCGATACGTTTGCCGCAGGCTTGCTGGAGCTCGAGGATGGAGACGTAGCTCTTCGCCGCCTCCGCCATCGCGCGCGTCACTTCGGGGGAGAGGAGGGATGCCGAAAGGGCGGTGTAGGTTCCCGCCGCGTTGATGAACGGGCGGACGCCCAGCTCTCGATAGATGTTCTCCCGCGCGGTCTCCGCCACTCGAGCGCCGCTCTCGGGCCAGCGGGCCGCCGACAGGGGAGCCAGACCGAGACCGGACAAAAAGCTGCGCCGCGACCATCTCATCGATTCTCCTCCTCGCGTCAGAAGAGCCACTGGAAGCTCACCGCCGTCCAGATACCCTTGCCGATCTTCTTGAAGAAGCGTCCGGTCTTTTTGACTCCCACGTCCTTGACGTCCTCGTTCGACATGAGGCTCCTGTAGTCGTGCGAGTTCCAGGAAGGAAACCAGACCACTCTCAGGAGACGGGGTCCGGTCTCTTTGAGCACCTGACCGGTGATTCGGCCCATCACGTAGTCGTCCTGATCGAACTTGGGGTCGAGCTCCTTCAGAATTCCGGCGATCGTGATCTGAGACTTGATGAAGATCGCCGCCTGATAGCGGACTTTGTAGCCCTGCTGGGCGAGGGAAGTGATGAGCTCGTCGAGAAGGGCGAACGAGCCTTTGGCTTTGCTCTCCGAGACCATCTTCGCTACCCTCTGCCTCATCCGCTCGCGCTCTTCCTCGTCCTTCGGGTGGAAGTCGACGAGTACGCCCACGTTGTTGCCGAGCCGTTTGGCGTTTCTCAAGTACAGCCCGAGCAGGAGCTGGACCATCTGAGCCCGCTCCTCCTTGGTGAACTCGGCGGCGAGGCCCCAATCGAGAAGCGCGATGCGATAGGGATCCGGGCCTCCGTCCTCGACGTGGAACACGTTTCCCGCGTGAGGGTCCCCGTGGAACAAGGCGGTGTCCGAGCGGGAGAAGAGCACGTTGAACGTGAGGGCGTCGCTCAGCCGGCGCGCGAGCTGCGCGCGCTTCTTCGGTTCTCCCGGAAAGGCGTCGGTGATCTTCACCCCCTGGACGAACTCCATGCAGGTGACGTTGGGAGTGGAGAAGGGCAGAACGGCAGGGACCTCGATGGTCGGATCGTCTTTGTAATACTCGCGCGCGCGAATCAGGTTCTGGCGTTCGTCCGAGACCTGGACCTCCCGGGAAAGCGCCTCGCGGACCTCGTGAAAGATATCGACGAGCGGCGTATCCCCCACTTTGTAAAACTGCGCGTGCTTTTCGACGAATGCCAGCATCTCGTCGATGATGGACAGATCTTCCTCGAGACCGGCGACGGCGCGCCGTTTCAAGACCTTGCAGGCGGCACGCGCGGGACCGCGAGCGTTCGGGTCGCGGTAGCTCGCCACCACGACCGCACCCACGCTCGCTTCGGCGAGCAGATGGTCCTGGAACTCGATCTGGTACTTCTCGGCGACGTCATGGGGGAGCTCCGCGTGGATCACGTCCATGATCTCGTCGTAGCGGGCCGAGCTCAGGCCGTTCTCGAGCGTCTGGAGAGACTTTCGCACGTCGGGGGCGAGGGCGTCGTTCCGTGCGAGGATCTGCGCCAGCTTCTGGAGGCTCGGGGTATCGACGACGAAGGCGAGCACGCGGTCGCCGCGGCTCGCGTCGCGCGGCAGGTTGGCTTCGGCGAGGACTCGTTCCAGCAGGCGGTCCTCGGACAAGTGATCGAGAAAGAACAGAAGCGCGTCGTGAATGAGAGGCATCCACGGACGGGCCGCCTCGGGGGCGACCTCCAGGATGTGCGAGCCGTGGAGGAGGATCTCTTCGAGTCTCGGCCGGTACTCACGCCATCCGATCGAATTCGCGAGATCGCGGATTTCGGTCTCGTCGAGCGTCCGCGCCTCGTCCGGAGACGTGCTCTGGAAGATCGCGAGTGCGCGGGCGCGGGTTTCCGCCGGAGCGGCCGCGGCTACTTGCATGAAGAGGGCCCGACCGTCCGCCTCCCAATCGTAGCTCTGGTAGTGATCGAGCGGCGTGGGTAGCTGCAGCGTCTCGGCGGTGACGGGCGGCGCGAGAACGACCGCGGCGAGAAAGAGCGGAAAGATCCTCACTACGCGAATCAGGAGAGGTTCGACCGAGCGGTGAAACGATGTCGCCCCGAAAAAAGACCGGAGAGAGACGGTTCCGGCGCAGCCGCCGTTCGTGGATCAATCGGTGCGAGCCCCGATTAGCCCGATTCGAGAGACCATGATTGAGCCTATGAATGTCAGGCGCGTCATGATGAAATCGACCCCGCGCCCGACGGAGACTATCCGAAACGGCGACTCGACTCAAGCGGTGCCTCGTGGGAGCAAGAAGAAGGAGGGCGAAGATGGCGCAGTCACGACGGGAATTCATTCGGAATCTGGGAGCCGGGCTAACTCTCGCCTCTGCCTCGGCGACGGAGCTCTCCTGCTCCCAGGGTGGGTCTCCGAGCGACTCGGAAAAGCTCCTGGTGTCCGACCCCGACCAGCCCGAGCCGGCTCCGGTCGGGCTCGGCCGCCTCCCGCTCGAATGGCATCAGCAAAGAGCCCGGCTTCTGAAGGAGCGCGCGGGCGAGCGTGGAGTCGACGCCATCCTGCTCCGAAGCGATCAGAATCAGGTCTATACGACGGGCTGCTTTCGGAGAAGCGGCGAGCGCTCGACCTGGGTCTTGTTCCCGGTCGAAGAGAACGACACCGTCTACTGGTACTCACCGGGGATCGACCGCGACCTCATCACCTCCTGGTGGGCGACGGAGAACGAGTATTACTTCGGTTATCCCCACGCCGCGGGTGGGTTTCCCAACCGGGGAGAGCTCGCTCGAGGAAATCGAGTCGACCTCTTCGAGTGGATGCTCGAGGGACTGAAGAAACGGGGACTCGGCGAAAAGTGCGTCGGAATCGACTTCGAGCCGAACGACGCGCAACGGACGTCGCTCGCCAAGATCCTGCCGAACGCGAAGATCGTCGAGATCAGCGATCTTTGTCTCTCGATGCAGGTGGTCAAGACGAAGGAAGAGATCGCCCTGATCCAACGGGCTTATCGCTATTTCGACAGGATTCACGCCTTCGCCCGTGACTACATTCTCGAGCGCGGCACCGAGGCCACCGACTTCGAGGTGGGACAGGCCCTCCAGGCCTACGGGATCGGTCTCATGATGAACGACATCCAATACGACGGAAGGCCACACACCGCCGTCGGCATCGACGTGACCTCGCAGTACGTTAGGACCGGGGTAGCCACCGCCTATCCTCATCCCAATCAGTTCTTCTACTCGCGGATCGAGCGCGGCAAGCCGCTCTACGTGAACACCGATGTCCAGTTCGGGGGCCTCGGAGGTGAGTGCTATCGAAACTACCTCATCGCACCCAACGACCCGCACCACGAAAAGATGTGGCAGGTGGTGACCGACTCGGTGATGTTGCTGAAAGAAGAGGCGAAGCCGGGGAAAGTCTGCTCCGAGATCGCGTACAAGATCCACGAGCTCCAGATCAAGAGCGGGATGCAGGACCATATCTACCACCGGCCCTGTCACGGACAGGGGCAGTTCTACGCCGGCCACCAGCCTCCGTTCATCGCCCTCGGGGACGACTCCGTCCTCGAGGCGGGGATGATGTTCTCCGTCGAGCCCGGCCTCTACGATTCCGAGAAAGGCATCGGCGTGAACCCGAGCGACATCCTCCTCGTCCTCGAGGACAAGAGCGTTCTGCTGAGCAGCGTCCCCTTTACCCGGGAATGGAGCTTTCTGGAGGTTTAGCTCGAGCCGCAATCAACTCCAGAGAAATGAACTGCTGGTAGAATCAGGCATCGTCTCCGGAGAGCTCAGATGAACCGCTCCTATGCCATCTTCGCCGCCCTGCCGCTGCTTTCGCTGGCCGCGGTCGGAGCTCGGGGCGAGACCCGAGTGCCGATTCCGACGGAGCTTCGTGACTACGTTTCCGAGATGCGAGCCATCGCCCTCGGGAATGTCGAGCCTCGCGTGGAAGCGACGACGGAGCCCGACGGTGCCACCCGGATTCGACTGACGTTCGAGCTTCCCGACAAAGTGCAACAAGACGACTGGCGGATTACTGTCGCGCCCGCCTTCACGCCGACGTTTCACTGGTCCCCGCATTTGACTCCGACCGACCGCCACGTCGTCAATCAGCACAGTTTCCGCTCGCCCGCTCTCGTCGTCGCGTCGAAGCAGCGTGTCCTCGCCCTCGTGCCCGATCTCGATCTGCTCCTCCAGGGCTCACCGGTCCGGTGGTACATGGACCTCGACGCCCGGTCCCAGACCCTTACGCTGGGGATGAGCGAGACGGAGATCGACGGACACGTTCTCTACGTGCGCAAGCCGGGCGCGACCTATCCGCCGGGCAAGGTGAGCTTCGGTTTCTTTGTTCTTTCCTCGGACGATCCCGAGGATGTTCGCGATCCGTGGCGAAGCGTCCTCTCGTTTCTCTGGAAACGATGGGGCGGGCCGCTCTTTGCCAGCGGCCATCCGCTTCCTCCCGGTCTCGACCCCTATGTCGAGCACACGTATCACTGGGCGTTCGAAAGCTGGAAAAAGAGCGTCTGGCAGGAGCTCGAGCTCGACGGGAAGCGGGTAGGCGCCCCGGTCTTCATCGTCAACCAGACGCAGAGCCCCAACTACCCAGGGGAAGTCGATGAGAGAGAGTTCCGCTCGATCTGGAACCAGGCCTGGTTCAGCTCGCTTCGCTCCGCCTCCGGACTCTTCCGCTGGGCGCGTCGAAGAAAAGACGCGGAGCTCATGGAGAAAGCACGGATGACGAAGGAGCTCGCGCTTCTCGCCCCGATGCGCGACGGATTCTTTCCCTCCGTCATCGCGACCGAGATGGAGCAGGTCGAGATTGCCGGCAAGAAGTACAACCGCTCGAAAGGATGGCAGACGGCCTTCTGGGGCAACTCGGACCGGAACCCCGTCAACCGCGACGCGGGTCTCGAGAGCGCCGACGTGCGCATCGCACCGTACCACGTGCTCGACATGAGCTGGACCGCTCTGCTCATGCTTCGCTGGAACGAGGAGCTGGAGAAGGATCCGAGGCTCGTGGCCTACGCCCATCGGTACGGGGACGCTCTGATGCAGCTCCAGGATTCCCGCGGATTCTTCCCCGCCTGGCTCGGCCGCGGCGATTTGAAGCCTCTCCAGGTCCTCGACGATTCACCCGAGACCTCGCTCTCGGTCACGTTCCTGCTCGAGCTCTCCCGGATGACGGGCGACGATGCCTACCGAAAGGCGGCGCTCCGGGCCATGGACGCCGTCGTCGCCGACATCGTGCCGGTGGGCCGATGGGAGGATTTCGAGACGTACTGGTCGTGCTCTTCCTACGGAATCGACGATCTCATCGGAAGGAAGGTCGCCCGCAACGATCTCTACAAACAGAACACGTTCTCGATGTTCTGGACGGCAGAGGCCCTGTTCGAAAGCTATCGGGCGACGGGACGCAGAGACTACCTCGAGCAGGGCGAGCGGGTGCTCGACGAGATGCTCATGTTCCAGGCTTCGTGGCAGCCGCCGTACATGTACGTCGAAGTCCTCGGGGGCTTCGGAGTGATGAATGCCGACGCCGAGTGGAACGACTCGCGGGAGAGCCTGTTCGCCGAGCTCCTGATTCGCTACGGTCAGGAGCTCGATCGCGACGAGTACGTCGAGAGAGGGCTCGCCGCGCTCCGGGCCTCCTTCGTCATGATGTACTGCCCCGAAAATCCCAAGACGCGCGTGCAGTGGGAGCGCCGGCACCCCTTCTTCGGTCCGGAAGACTACGGTTTCACGATGGAGAACTACGGCCACGGTGGCCGAACCAGCCCCGAAGGGGAGGGGATGGGTGTTTTCACCATCTACGACTGGGGGAACGGAGCGGCGGCTGAAGCCTACAATCGGATCCTCGACCACTTCGGCCCGGCGCTCGTCGGCCGGACCCGCTGACAGAGCCACGTCACCCAGATCGAGCGCGCCCTCGCGCAACCCCGGGAACCGGCGGTAGGCTCTCCCGAACAGCGACCCCGATGGGTCGACCAAACTCGCCGGGGATGGTAGAGACAACGCGCTGGGTGCTCACGTCCGAGCTCGACGCTTCCGTTCGAGAGCGTCGTCCAATGAGTTGGCGGACTCCGAGACCGCGCAGCAGACCGCTTGGGTTCTCTGAAGTTTCGGAGGACCGAGAGTGTCGGACCGGGGCTAGCGCCAACGTTCTCCAGCTGTTGTCCAGCTTTGGGCTGGTAGGATAGAAGGCCACCCAACCACTCGACATGACACCTCGTGCACTTCACCGGGTGGAAGCCCTCGAATCACCGCGGGACGAGGTGCCGGGCGCTCACCAGGCGTACGAATCGGCGTTTTTCATATTTGCGGATTGACGAGCTTGCTGCGTTGTGCTAGGTAGGACCGCACGAGATTCCACCAAACCGGTTGCGGGATGGACCACGTATGAGCAAGTTACTATTCGCGACCTTACTGGCGCTTGGAACATCGTCTGCCGTGGCGGCCGAAGGACGTCCTTGTGAGCCCGAGCCGACAAACATGTTGATCGGCTACGGCGACGTTCTCAACAGTCCGGAATGCGAGATCGCCCCCGCTGGGGATAGCGATCTGTTCCGGTTCCAGGGGTTCGTCGGTGAACGGGTGCGCCTCACGGTTGTCGCCGTGACTCCAGCGCCTGTCACCCCGTGCGCCGACGTCTTCGATCCTGACGGCGTTTCAGTCGACGGCAGGCGATGCAGCTCCAACATAAGCTTTTACCTGACCCTGGCTACAACTGGTATTCATACGCTCCTCGTCAGCGAGCTTGGGAACGATAACCTTCTCAGCTATGCCGTGGCGCTGGAACGGATCCAGCCCGTTTCTCCGGCAGCAGTCCAAATCAAGTTCGGAGAAGTTCTCGTTGACGAGATTTCTCCTCCTCCGGATATGGATTCGTATCACTTCTTTGCGCTATCCGGCGACGTGGTGCAAGTGGTCGTGGCCCCTAACGGTCCGCTTGGCGCTACGACACCTTGCGCGGAGGTCTTCGACCCCAGCGGTGTTTCCCTGGGAGGGAAAAAGTGTAGTAGCAGTGTAACGTTTGATCTCTCACTGGACAGCTCCGGCGAGCACGTCGTCCTGGTGTCGGAGTTGGCGGACGACAATACGTTCCCCTATACCATCGGTCTTCAATGCATCACCGGTGAGTGTCCGGACGCACCACCGCCGCCTACCGCACCTTGCGCCTCGTCGGTTCGAACGCTGGCGGAGCTTAGGGTCGAGATCGCGTCGCTGGAACTGAGCGGATTCACTGGAAGCTCAGTCGATCGGCTGCTGGACAAAATCGGGTCCGCGCTCGACAACGGCGAGAACGAGCGCGCTCGAACGCTCCTCTCCCGGCTCGGGAGCACTCTCGTGCGAATCTCGAATCTCGCGATCGAAAACCCTCGGCGTGTCGACCCGACGGACGCCAATCCCGCGATCTGCGGGATCGCCAACGTGCTGGTTCAGATACCACTCCAATGACCCATGGCATATCGCTGGCCGGTCACGCGGGAGTTTTACCGAAGTTCGTACCAACGGATAGAAGGTTGATTCGCATGGTTCCGACACTGCGACTCCTGTGAAGCGAGCAGAGCCGAGCTGCGATCCCCACCTGCAAGGATGAAGGAGGTAAAGATGCGTTGCCGTGCCATAGCACTCATGTGTGCGTCACTCTGGTTCGGGTCCCCGCTCGGGGCGGACACGGTCGGATACTACCGTTTCGAAGAAGCGGCGGGAGAGACCGTCCTCGATGCGAGTGGTAACGGGAATCAGGGCATGGTGCTTAACGACGCTCTTCGTTCGAGCGACGTGCCGGTAGGCTTCATTCCTCAGACTTGGAAGAGAAACACGTCATCGATCGAGCTCGACGGTATGGACGATGTGATCGTGATACCGGATGCTGTGTCTCTACGGCCGGAAACGGGCCTTACTCTCGAGGCCTGGGTGAAGCCGACCGGCAGTGCCTGGGTACTGATCGGAAAACAGTTTGGCCCAGGCTGCTGCGGGAATTCGTATCAGGTCGAGATCAACCCGTTCCGCTTCCAGCTCACGAATCCTTCTGGTGACTCGTTCCTGCTGACGGCACCGGTCTCACCTTCTCCTGATGTATGGCATCACGTCGCCGCTACCTGGGACGGTGCCACGATGCTTCTCTACCTAGATGGAGAGGAAGTGGCGTCGGAGAATTACGTCGGCTCGATTGGCTACGATTCCAATCCCGTGCTCATCGGAGCCGACGACGATGGGGGCGGTATCCCAGGGTGCTGCCTCTACCAGGGAACCATTGATGAGGTTCGCATCTCGAACGTCGCGCTCATGCCAGGACAGTTCTTGCCCGACTTCCATTGCCCTCTGCTGAGCGTCCTTGGAGATCTTGGCACCGAGAAGGTGGAAGCAAGAGATCGTATCGTCACGACTCTCTATCGATTTCGAGACACGGTCATGACCAGGAGCGTGTCCGGCAAGATGATGACCCGGTTCTACTATCGATATGGGCTCGAGGGTACTCGCATTCTCTCCAGGTCCCCGGAACTTCGCGCGCGGAGCCTGGACGTGCTCGAGCGTGTCGAGCCCGTCTTAGCCAACGCCGTCGAGGGTCATCTCGCGGTGCTCTCGCGCACGGACGCTTCCCTCATCGACGGCCTTCTTCGATCGGCACGAAGGGACGCCGACCCCGGGCTCGGACTTCTCATCTCGTATTTGCGCGTTCAGTTGAAGAGTGACCAGTTTCTGGCTCAGTTCGGTATCACTCGAGAGCGGTGACCGATTCGCATGGCACTTCTATCAGAGTCCCCTTTTCCACGAGACAGGCCTCTAGTCGTAAAACAGACCGACGCGACCTTCATCCCGTTGCCGAAAGTGGCGGATCATGGGCCTTGGGTGCGTCTTGGGTCGAATGCCTGTCGTCTCGACCACAAAGCCGGATGAGGGGGTGTCCGGCCGCTGACAAGGGGAGAAGGAGCCACGGCGGCTGAAGCCTACAATCGGATTCTCGACCACTTCGGCCCGGCCGTCGTCGGCCGGACCCGCTGACCGGGCCACGTCACCCAGCGTGAGCGCACCCTCGCGCAGCCCGGGGAGCGTGCGATGGGCTCACCGAAACTGTCACGGCAACGTGCTGAATCCGTGACTGTTCTCCCGGGGAGTGGTCCGGCGGTCTTCTGGCATCGGCTTTGCTAGAGATTCCAGTGGGGCTGAGAAAGGAGGATCCCATGAAGTTCAAAGAAGGCTTCAAGTACATGGGAGTCGCTCTCGTTGCCGGTGGCATGGGGGCTATCCTGGGAGTTCTCATGGCCCCGGCGTCCGGGCGCGAGACCCGGCGAAAGGTTCTTCGCCGAGTGGATGAAGCGAAGGAAGACTTCATCAAGGGCGGAGAGCGCATGGTTGAGCGTGTTGCGGAAAAGGTAGAGGACGAAATCAAGGAAGTCCGTCGAAGGATTGCCTGACATTACGTCCAGTAGAAAGAGGCTACTCCCGCAACGGGTACCGGGCCGGGGACCATCCCCGGCCCATTCCTTTTTGGGGAGGCCGAAATGAAGAAACGGTGGCATTATCATCTCCTTACCCGCGTTCTCGTCATCACCGCAGTCGTGGCCGCACTCCCTCTTTCCGCGGGTTTCGTTCTGATCCAGCATTCGGCGAAGACTCGCCTCACGGACGCGACGGGTACGAACTTCGTCTGGTTTGCCAGGCACGCGGCATCGTCTCTCGACGTGGCGTTCCTGCGCGAGGGGGAGTTTCTCGGTTCTCTGGCGCGTTCGCCCGTGATCGCGACGGAGCTGACCGGTTTGCGACCGCACTCTCCCGCCGAGCCGCGCGAGGCGCTGCTCGAGAGCCCGCTCTCGATGCGGCTCGCTCAGCTGGAAGAGTCCAACCCGATCTACAGAGGCATCCTGGTGCTCGATCTCGGCGGCTCACCGGTGGCGGCATCGGTTCCGCCCGAAGAGTTCGACTACGGACAGCAGACGAGCTTCGAAAAAGCGCTCTCGAGAGCGCGGTCCCAATCCGAAGTCAGCAGCTCCTGGGCGGAGCCCCGAATCGAAGCGGGCCAGCTCGCTCTCTATCGGCCGGTGAGGGACGCCGGCTCGGGCGACATCATGGGCCTCGTTCTCGGGGCGATGGATACTGAGCGCCTCTTCGCGAGCGTCTCCGACTTTCATTTCGGTGAAAGCGGACATGCCTGCCTCTTCGAGCGAAGGTCCGGCCGTTTGCTCGCCGGAAGCGCCACGTCCTGCGCGTCGGAAGGCGTCTATCGCCGTCTCTCGGACTACCAGCGGGCCGATGACCAGGGCCGTTCCTATTTTCTCGCTGGGGTCGAAGGGCCGCGCAGTTTCGACCAATCCAGCGCCATGCTCGTCGCGTCTGCCCGGCCGGAGCTCGCCCGGAGCTTTCCGGAGCTGGACTGGGTGGTGACGGTGGAACAACCCCTGGCGGAGACCAACGCACCGCTCGCCTCTCTGAGTCGGGACCTGGTCGTGTACTTTCTCGGAATGGGGGCCCTGGTGGTCCTGCTCGCGGCGTACCTGTCCTACCGGCTGGAAAGACCGGCCACCGACGTCCGGGTGCATCTGCACCCGAGCTGATCGTCGAGCGCGCTCCCGGGGAGGAGCTCCTCCCCGAGAGCCGCGGAACCGGAAATCAGAACATGTTCCAGAGGTACTGATTCGTCACTTCGTGATGGAACTGGACCTCGGCCGCTTTGATCATGCTTCCGAGTGCCTTGGGGCAGCGGTCGGCGGAGGTCTGTTTCACTTCGGCGAACTTCCGCTGCACTTCCTCACCCAGGAGCTCGGTCACGAACGGGCTCGACTTGAATAGGCGAATCGCGTCGTGGATGTTGTCGGGGAGAAAGCGCGTGCGGGTTCGCTTGCTTTCGTTGTTCTCTTCTTCGGGAGGCATCGGACCCGAGAGTCCCGTCTTCAGCAGCGTGTAGATCGCGAGGTGCGGGTTGGCGTCGGGCGCGACCGAGCGGACCTCGATGCGCGCCGTGCGCTCGTTGCCGAGCGGAATGCGGATCATCGCGCCGCGGTTGATCGCCGAAGCCTTGATCTGGTTGGGCGCTTCGAAGTGGGGATCGAGCCGGCGATAGGCGTTCACGCTGCGAGTTGAGGATCAGGCAGATCTCCTGGGCGCTCGTGAGGATGCGATCGATGAACTCCCAGCCGCGCTTGGAGAGCTTGTCCTCGTCCGTCGGGGTCGTAGAAGAGGTTCTTGCCATCCTCGCGCCAGCGAGAGATTGGTGTGCATGCCGTTGCCGTTCACGCCGCGTGACCGGCTTGGGCAGGAAGCAGGCGGTCATGTCCATGTTCTGCGGCGACCTGGCGGCAGAGCAGCTTGTAGAGCTGGATCTGGTCGGCGGCGATGCTGCGCCTCGGTGTAGCGAGTAGTTCATCTCGAACTGGCAGGGCGCGACCTCGGGGTGGTCCTTCTCGTTGGCGAAGCCCATGGCGCGCTGCACCTCGGCCGCGGCGTCGATGAAGTTGCGCAGGCGGTCGCCCGGGAGCGAGTGGTAGTAGCCGCCGGTGGAGATGAACTCGAAGCTGCCCGGTCTCGCAGTAGCGCTGCTCGGCGTCGCTGCCCCTGGAAGAGGAAGCCCTCGATCTCGTTCGAGGCGTATGCGATGGTCGTTGTCCTGCTTCGTAGAACAGCTCGTCGGTGAGGCGCCGGAGCTTGGCCGCGCAGTCGCCGGATGGTAGGGAGCGCCGTCCCGGTCGAGGACGTCGGCGAAGACGAGGACCTTGCCGGGGCCGAAGACGTCGGCGGGCAGCACAGTAGAAGGCCGGCCAGTCGATGTCGAGCCGGAGGTCCGACTCGTGCTGCGCCGTGAAGCCGCGCACGGAGGAGCCGTCGAAGGTGAGGTGGTCGGACGACTCTCAGACAGGAACTTCTTGTCGTAGTCGAGCATGTGCAGCCGGCCCTCGAGATCGGTGAAGCAGACGGTCACCGCCTTGATGCGCTTCTCGTCGGTGAGGTACTTCAGCCGGCGTTCCTGAATCTCGGTTACCGGCGTGTGGTCGAGCCGCGCCGCCTTGGCTTCGAGGTTCATTTCCTCCAGCTGATCGTAGGGGATTTCCAGGAAATCGCGTAAAGACGGTTCCAAGTGTGCCTCCTTGTCTAAATAAGGCAGAATTTATAATAAATAGTGACATTTTAAACGTAAAATTGTCAATGTTTATTTTAAATTACTTGTGGAGACTGGCGACTACGTCCATCGAAACCACTTCACGGCGAGGAGAAAGCTCAGGATGCCCCACAGGGCGAGCCCGGCGAGCGCGTACGCCTGGGAAGCGAGGGGGCTCCCTTCGATGATGATCCCTCGGAGGGCGTCGTTCAGCATCGTGAGCGGGAGCGCATGGATGAAGGGCTGCATGATCTGGGGGAAACGGTCCGAAGAGAAGAAGATTCCCGAGAAGACGAACATCGGCAGCATGACGAGATTCATGAGGCCCGTTACGGTCTCGATTTTCTGAGCCCGGCTCGCGACGAGGATGCCGACGGCTCCGAAGCTGAGCGCTCCCAGGAGCCCGACGAGGACCGTCGCTACGATCGAGCCTCGCACGGTGACGTCGAAGACGAAGTATCCGAAGACGAGGAGCAACGCGAGCTCCACGAGCATGAAGACCACGCGGCTCGACATCACTGCCGCCACGAACTCGCTCTTTCGCATCGGTGAAGCGACGAGCCGTTTCAGGAGCTTCCGGGTACGCATGTCAACTACGGCGAACCCCACTCCCCACATACCGCCGCTCATCAAGTTCATCCCCAGGAGGCCCGGAATCAGGAAGTCGATGTAGCGAGCGCCGGGCTCGGAGACTTTCACGTCGTTGGGCTCGAAGACGTCTTTACGGCCCTGCGCCTCCTGGAGCGCGTCCTCGACGTCCGCGCGAGCGAGCGCCGACTCCGGCCGTGTCGGATCGTACCGGTACTCGTACGCCTCGCCGGCGGAGACGACGAGGGCCGTCTTTCCGAGCCGCAATGCGGAGCGGGCGTCAGCGTCGCTCGCGGTCGAGACCGTCAGCAGCGGGCTCGCGGAAAGCGATTTGGCCGTCTGCTCCGCTCGGGGGCCATCGACCACCGTCACCGAGATCTTCTCCGGCGGTTTGTTGCGGAACGCGATCCCGAGCCCCACCGCCATGATCAACGGAAAGACGAATATCCAGAACAGAACTTCCGGCTCGCGAATCGCTTCCCTGATGCGAGCGAGAAGAAGCTGACAAAACGGTTCCCATCTCATCGTTCAACCATCCCGCAAGTGCCTCCCCGTGAGGGAGACGAAGACGTCTTCGAGGCTCGCGTGGCGCGTTGCGAGGTGCTCGAGCTTCGAACCGTGGCTCTCCAGATACTCCATGAGAGCCGGAATCGCCAGATGGACTTCCCTGACGCCGAGGCTCACCAAATCGCCGTCTCGATGCGCTCCGCTCACGCTCGGGAGCGCCCGCAGCTCCTCGAGGACGATCCGGCCCGGATCATCGACCTCGACCTCTACCACATGGTCGCCTCCGAGCCGTTGGATGAGCCCGCGAGGCGAGTCGAGCGCGATGATCTTGCCCTGATCGACGATCGCGACGCGGTCGCAGAGTCTCTCCGCTTCCTCCATGTAGTGCGTGGTCAGGAGCACCGTCTTTTTCTCGCGGCGGAACTCCCGAATCACGTCCCACAGGTGTCGGCGCGACTGAGGATCGAGCCCGGTCGTCGGCTCGTCCAGGAACACGATATCGGGATCGCCCACGAGAGCGCAGGCGATCGCGAGCCGCTGGCGCTGGCCTCCCGAGAGCTTCATCACCCAGCTCGAGCGTTTCTCCGTGAGACCGGTCGTCTCCAGAATCTGCTCCACGCCGCGCCGTTTCTCGTAGAAACTGCGGAAGAGCCGGACGGTTTCCTCGACCGTCAACTTGTCCGAGAGCTTGGTCTCCTGGAGCGAGATCCCCAGTCTCTGTCGAACAGCCTCGTTGTCGCCTCCCCAGCGTCGGCCCAGGATCTCAATCTCGCCCCGCGTGGGCTCGAGGAGCCCCTCGAGCATCTCGATGGTCGTCGTCTTTCCGGCGCCGTTGGGCCCCAGAAGGCCGAAGCATTCGCCTACCGGAATCGTGAGATCAATCCCGCGTACCGCCTCGACCCCACCGTTATAGGTCTTGGCGAGATCTCGACAACGAAGCGCCGCCTCCATCGTTCCGCATGATACCGACGTGTGGTCGCCGTGCGCCACATTCTCTCCGCCCGCTTTCGCTCCGCGGTGCCACCGCAGTCGTGGTGACCTTTTTCTGGCCTGGGCTCACCGCTTTCGCATTCCTTTTCAGAAAAAAATTAGGGACAGGCACTAATTAATCGGGCAGACCAGTCCGCTAGTCCGACCGGATGGCGGTGAGGGGGTCGATCGCGAGCGCGCGGCGTGCGGGGATGAGGGAAGACGCGATACCGACCACGGCGAGAAGCAGCGATAGACCGGCGAAGGCCAACGGGCGGGGATAGCCGAGGTCGGGAACGAGAGCAGCGAGGAGCCGAGCGGTGAAGGCGCTCGCCGTCATTCCCAGTGCGATCCCCGCGAGGGTCCACGAGCCGGCCTGCTTCAGGATGCCGAGGAGGATGTCTCCGGGCCGCGCGCCGAGAGCGGTACGCAGGCCGAGCTCTCTCGTGCGCTGACTGACCGCGTACGCCATGACCCCGAAGACACCGAGACCTGCCGTCAGGAGCGAGAACGCGGCGAACGAAGCGCTGAGAAACGCCGAGAGCCTCTCGTCACCCAGTCCGCGGCGATACAACTCTTCGGCCGTTTGCATGTCGAATACGGGGAGGGCGGGATCGATCCGGGAGAGGGTCGCTCGCAGCGGGCCGAGGACCTGCTCGGGCGGGGTTCGCTTCCCGGTCGCGATGACGAGGATCGCCTGGCCGGTCGAGGGATTGGATGCCCCCTGAGCGAAGGGTACGTAGAGGGTCTCGTCGACCTTCCAGAACTCCCGCAGGTCGGGGACGACGCCGACGATGGTCACCCATTCGCTGTCGGGCTGGCGCAGGCTCCGAATACGCTTGCCAACGGGGTCCTCTCCCGGGAAGTAGCGCTCGGCGCCGCGCTCGCTGATGACGGCGACCGGCGCGGCGTCGCCTCGATCGGCGTCGGTGAACAGGCGCCCGCGCCGCGCCCGAATTCCGAGGGCGTCGAAGAAACCAGGTGTGACGAAGCGGTGGTTCAACGTGACCGTTGCCTCGGGAGTCCGCGGCCGGCCCTCGATCGCGATTTCGATCACGAAGTTGCCTCCCGCGGATGGGAAGACGCAGGTGGCTCCGGCGGCGGAGACGCTCGGCAGTGCTTCGATCCGCGCGAGTGCCCGATCGAGAAAGGCGGTGCGCCGGCCGGGCTCTAAGTAAGGCGCTTCGTCCAGAGGAACGGTCGCCAGCGCGACGCGCGAGGGGTCGTAGCCGAGATCGGCGCGGTACAGAGCGGAATAATGTCCCACGAGCATTCCTGCCGCGTTTACGACGACGAGGGCCAGAGCCAGCTCCCCCACGACGAGAGCCACCGACAGCTTCTTGCTCCCTCGAAGGTCGAGGGAGTTCCCCATCTTCAAAAATCGGCCCAGCTCTCCGCCGCTGAGCTTGACGGCGGGGGCGCTTCCGAACACGAGGCCGACGAGAACCGTCAGGGCCAGCGTGAACAGCAGGACGCGTCCGTCGATCGCCACCCCGTCGAGGACGAAGGCCATCCGTCCGGGGATGAGAGCGGAAGCGAATCGTCGGAGCGCCGAGGCCAGAGCGAGACCACCCACGCCGCCGAGCGCGGACAAAGTGAGGCTCTCGGTCAGAAGTTGCCGAGCCTGCCGAAACCGACTGGCGCCGAGAGCGGCCCGGAGCGCCATTTCGCCTTGCCGGGAGACGCCTCGCGCGAGAAGGAGATTGCCAATGTTGATCGAAACGAGGAGCAGGACGAGACCCACCGCGACGAGGAGGAAGACGACGTAGCCCTGGCGCTGATCGAGGAGAACTTCACGAATTGGAACGGCGATGAGCTCCATACCCCGGAGAAGCTGCCTGTCCTCATGGTCGATCTCGTTGGCAACAACGGCGAGCTCGGCACGCGCTTCCTCGACGGTGACGCCGGGCTTCAGCCGTGCCTGGATATTGAGTCCCCACAATCCATCCCGATTTCGTTTCAGGTCGAGGGGCGTCCAGAGGTCATTCTCGTACGGGTATTGAAACCCTCGCGGCATGACGCCGGCGACGGTGAAGCTCTTCTGGTCGATGACGAGCTCCGCCGCTCCCACCGCCTTCGGATCGGAACCGAACCGCTTCACCCAGAACTCGTAGCTGACGAGCACCACGCGGGCGTCCTCGCCGAGCTCGTCTTCTTCCGCGGTGAATCCACGGCCGAGAAAAGGCTCGACGCCCAGAACTCCGAGCCACCCTTTGGTGACCCCCATCGCTCCCACGCGCTCGGGACCGTCGCCCGTTCCGACGGTGACGTTTCTGAGCCGCTGCGCCACGATGCCGTCGTGGAAGCGGCCCATCCGTTCGATGTCCTCGAAGAGGATCGGGTTGGTGGGAGAAAGATAAGGACGCTGACCACCGCGGCTGGTGTAAATGCGGACGAGGCGGCCGTCGTCTCGGAAGGGCAGGGGTCGGAGCAAGATCGAGTTCACGACGCTGAAGAGCGTCGCGTTGGCCCCGATTCCGAGGGAGAGGGTCAGCACCGCGACGACAGAGACGAGAGCGTTTCTCCCGAGACCTCGCGCGGCCAGACGCACGTCCTGAAGAAGAATGCGGAGATGCTCCTTCGGAGCGGTGCGGAGCGCGCCGGCAAGCGTCGACGTCCAGAGCCCGAAGATCG
This sequence comes from uncultured Acidobacteriota bacterium, assembly GCA_963815675.1. GTDB lineage: Bacteria > Acidobacteriota > Vicinamibacteria > Marinacidobacterales > SMYC01 > CAWFHP01. Next base: position 1,292,269 of record CAWFHP010000004.1, read on the forward strand.
CCGCGCGACTGCGGGTCGCCCCGAGCTCGTCGCGGAAGGTACGGACCATGGGCTCGCCATGTTTGTCCCGAAATGCCCGGGGAAAGAGGCGCAGGACACGGCGGAACCAGCGTTCGGAGCGATTCATCCGTCTCAATCTCAATCGCAATCGGCTCAACGACTGCTTCCGGTGAGCTTTGCCGTCCGCACCGCCGAGAGCATGGGCTCGAGCCGCGCCGCCTCGGCCCGGACGACTTCTACGCCGAGCCCGGTAAGCCGATAGTAGCGGCGCCGCTCGTCGTCGAGCGCTGGGTCCGGGCGATCACCGGACTCTTCGATGAGGCCGTCCTCCTCGAGTCGGTCGATGACGCTATAGAGCGTGCTGGTGCTGAACCGGACCTTGCCTTCGCTCTGGCGCGAGACCTCCTTGAGGATGCCGTAGCCGTGCTTTTCCCTCGCGGCGAGGGCCACGAGGACGTGAAAGCGGCCCGGGGTGAGGGGCAAGAAGCTCCCAGCGCCGCGTTTGCTCGATCGGGTCATCATCGTTCCTTACTTCGGAATACTATTCCGAAATATGGAACATGGCAAGTTAGCGGAACGAGGCCACGAACAGCAGCACCCAGCCCAACAGAAAAGCGAGCCCACCGATGGGGGTGATGGCGCCGAGCCACCGGGTCCCGGTCGCGCTCAGGAGGTAGAGGCTTCCGGAGAAGATCACGATCCCCAAGGTGAAGGCCCACCCGGAAGCCTGGACGAGGCTTCCCGGGTGTCGCTCGCCGAGCCAGGCCACGGCGAACAGAGCTAGCGCGTGATAGAACTGATACCGCACGCCCGTCTCGAAGACGGAGAGCATCTCGGGCGAGAGCCGCTGCCGCAGCGCGTGGGCCCCGAAGGCGCCGAGCGCGACGGCGAGAAACCCGCCGATACTACCGAGTCGTACCCACAACATGATGGCGCGAGTTTAGCCGAAATCGGGCTCAGCGGGCCTTCTGTCCGGCATGAAGGGGCTCTTGCGGCGTGCGGGGCTCGTCGGGGTAGAGCTCGGCCACGTATTTTTCGTACCCGTTGAAAATCGGGGTAGGGAACTTCTCCTCGTTGTCGAGCCAGTACGACTCGGCCTGGCTCCAGCGCGGGTGAGGAATGTTCGGATTGATGTTCGAGAGAAAGCCGTACTCGTGAGGCTGGATCTCCCAGAACGTCTCGGGCTCTTTCGCCACCAGCTCGATCTTCACGATCGATTTGGGGTTCTTGTACCCGTATTTCCAGGGCACCGCGATTCGGATGGGAGCGCCATGCTGCCGCAGGAGAGGCTTTCCGTAGATGCCGGTCGCCACCAGCGCGAGCTCGTTCATTGCCTCATCCATGCGAAGTCCTTCGTGATACGGCCAGGGATAGTAGGCGGCGTCGCGAACGCCGGGCATCTCGTCCTTTTTCAAGGCGCTCACGAAACGAACGTACTTCGCCGTAGCTTTGGGCTCGACGCTCTCGAGGAGCTTGCGGAGGGGAAATCCCGTCCAGGGAACGTTCATCGCCCAACGCTCGACGCAGCGAAAGTGGTAGACGCGCTCCTCTTGCGGGAATGCCAGCAGGTCGTCCAGGTCGAAGGTGCGCGGCTTCGAGCACTGTCCCGTGATCTCGACCTTCCAAGGTACGACGGTGAAGTCTCCCGCCGTTTCCCATACGGGCCCGCCCATACCGGGGAGAAACTCGTAGAAGTTGTTGTGAGCTGCCGCGACCTCTCGAGCGGTGAGCGTTTTTCGAGGGATCTTTTCTGGAATCTGAAAGCTGGCGTTCCGGGCCGCGGGGAACACCTTGTCGTTCTCGTAGGTGGGCTTCAGGAGCGCGGCTTCACTCTCGGAGGACTCGGCGCGAAGCGCACTCGACCCCGCCGCGATCGAAAGACCGAGGGTCGTCAGAAAGCGCCGCCGGTCGAAGAAGATCTCCGGGGCGGTTATGTCGTGAGAGGGAATGTCGGCGTCGAATCGCTGGGTCATGACTTCCTCCGATCCCGTGAATTCTAGCATCCCCGAGGCGTGAGACCGGGACGTGCGATGTATGATGGGCTGCGAGGCACCAGATGGGAGAAAAAGAGTGGCGCCTCTTCGTGGAGCAACTCCGCGATCGAGGAGGGATTCGGTTTCTCGAGCAATGGTCCCGCTTTCGGGACTGCTATCGGGAACGCTCGCCCGCGGATCGCCCTCCCGTTGCGTGGTGGCCTGACGACGCGACGATAGAGCACGCGAACCTCTCGTCGCTCATGGAGGAGCTGGGTATCGAGACCTACCAGGAGCTTCACCAGTGGTCGGTCCAGAACAAAACGCTCTTCTGGGACTACGTCTTTCGCAGGCTCGGCGTCGTCTTCGAGGTTGCTCCTCGCGAAATCCTCGACCTTTCCCGCGGCGTGCGCGATCCGGGTTGGCTCGCGGGCGCGCGTCTCGACATCACCCGGAGCTGCTTCGGTGCCGGGCCGGACAAGACCGCCATCGTCTACGGGGGCGAAGCCGACGACCCGGCGATCGAGACGATGAGCTATGGAGAGCTCGAGAGCCGGGTGAATCGAATCGCATCCGGGCTCCTCGAACAGGGCTTCGTTCCCGGCGACGCGGTCGCTCTCTACATGCCGATGACCCCCGATTGCGTCGCCTGCTACCTCGGAATCGTACGCGCCGGCTGCCACGTGGTCTCGATCGCCGACAGCTTCTCTCCCGACGAGCTCAGGAAGCGGATGGAGATCGCCGGCGCGAAAGCGCTGGTGACGCTATCCAGCTATCGGCGCGCCGGGCGGGAGATCGCGCTCTATCGCAAAGTTCGAGAGGCGTTCGCGGGGCTTTCCGGCACGCCGCCGCGCGCCATCGTTCTCGAAGCCGCCGGCGCTCGAGCCGGGCGATCTCTCGTGGGAGGAGCTTCTCTCGGAGAACGATAGCGGCGTCTCGTTCGTCTCTGATCCCGAGCGGGTCACGAACGTGCTCTTCTCCTCCGGGACGACGGGGACGCCCAAGGCGATTCCCTGGACCCAGGTGACTCCGCTGAAGTGCGGCATGGACGCGCACTTTCATCAGGACGTGCACCCGGACGACGTCCTCTGCTGGCCGACCAACATCGGTTGGATGATGGGGCCGTGGCTCATCTACGGAAGTCTTCTCAACCGGGCGACGATGGCTCTCTATCAGGGAGCGCCGGCCGGCCGCGCGTTCGCCCGCTTCGTACGGGATGCGGGCGTCACCGTTCTCGGCGTGGTCCCGTCGATGGTTCGGAACTGGCGCGCCGAGGATACGGTGGACGAAAGAGTCTTTCGAGACGTTCGTGTCTTCAGCTCGACCGGGGAGGCCTCCTCGGCGGAAGACTATTTGTGGCTCATGAGCCGCACCGGCTACCGCGCGCCCGTCGTCGAGTATCTGGGCGGCACCGAGATCGGAGGAGGACACCTGACCGGAACGCTTCTCCAGCCGGCGTCGCCCGCGACCTTTACCACGCCGGCGCTCGGCGTCGATATCGCCGTTCTCGACGAGGAGGGACGTTCCGTCGCCGACGGAGACACCGGAGAGCTCTTTCTCGTTCCGCCCGCGCTCGGGATGTCGCAGAGGCTCCTCAACGCGAGCCACGACGATGTCTACTTCGAGGGGTGTCCCCGGGGGCCGAAGGGCGAGACGCTGCGACGCCACGGCGACCAGGTTCAGGTTCTCTCGGGAGGCTACTACAAGGCCGGAGGTCGCTCCGACGACACGATGAATCTCGGAGGGATCAAAGTCGGCTCGCTCGAGCTCGAGCGGGTGGTGAACGATCATCCCGCGGTGTTCGAGAGCGCGGCAGTCAGCGTCCGGTCGGGAGACGACGGCGCCGAAAGGCTCGTGCTCTTCGTCGTTGCTCGCGAGACCACTTATTCCGAGACAGCCGAGAGAGAGGCTCTCCAACGGGAGCTCCAGAAGGCGATCGCCCGCCGGATGAACCCGCTCTTCAAGGTCCACGAAATGCTCGTCGTCGAGTCGCTCCCGCGGACCGCGTCGAACAAGATCATGCGGCGCGAGCTCCGCGCGTCTCTCCCAGGAGGCAGGTCATGACCGATCGACGAGTCGCCATCATCGCGGGAACGCGGACACCCTTCATGAAGTCGGGCAAGGTATTCAAGGATCTCGGGCCTCTGGATCTCGCGCGGAAAGCGGTGAGGGGCCTCATCGAGCGCCACGCGATTCCTCCCGACCTCATCGAGGCTCTCGTGTTCGGCGTCACCGTCCCCGAGCCGGGCAAGCCCAACCTCGCTCGCGAGATCGTCTTCGCGGAGAATCTACCCTCCCACATCGACGCCCAGACCATTTCTTCCTACTGCATCACCGGGCTCAGAACCATCGCGAGCGTCGCCGACGCCATTCGCGCCGGGCGGATCGATTGCGCCATCGCCGGCGGGGTCGACTCGCTCTCCCACTCCGATCCGAGCACGTTCAAGGAGCCGTCGACCGGTTTATCGATGGGAGAGCATACCGAGATCACGCGGAAGGAATGGAAGATTCCCCGAGAGAGGCAAGACGAGGTGGCGCTCGCGAGCCACCGGAACGCGGTTGCCGCGGCGGTGAAGCTCGGAAAGGAGATTTATCCCGTCGCGGGGGTCGAGGGGGACACGGGACCTCGTGCCGATACGTCTTTCGAGGCGCTCTCCGCCTTGAAGCCGGTCTTCGATCCCGACGGTACGCTCACCGCGGGGAACTCTTCGCCGGTCACCGACGGCGCCTCCGCCGTCTTCCTCGTCTGCGAGCAACGTGCGCGCAGGGAGGGCTGGAAGCCTCTTGCCTTCATTCGCACCATGACCTTTGCCGCTCTCGACCCATCGGAGGGGCTCCTCATGGCGCCCGCCATCACCGTACCGCGCGCGCTCTCGAAGAGCGGATTGAAGCTCTCGGAGATCGATCTCGTGGAGATCCACGAGGCTTTCGCCGCTCAGGTCCTCGCCAACGCCGCGGCCTGGGAGCAGGGTTGGAAGGGTGCTCCCACGGGCCCGGTCGATTGGAGCCGGGTCAACGTGAACGGAAGCTCGATCGCGATCGGACATCCCTGGGCGGCAACCGGGGGCAGGATCGTCACCACCCTCGCCTACGAGATGGATCGCCGCGCCGCCCGTCACGGCCTGGTGAGCATCTGCGCCGCTGGCGGGATGGCAGGAGCCTTCATCCTAGAGCGAGAGTGAGAAAATTAGGGACAGGCACTAATTTCCCCCCCACGAAGCGAGGAAAAATTAGGGACTGTCCCTAGTTTTGTTTCTGACCGATGAAGACGGAGACGACCTGGTAGTCCACGTTGTCGACGGTAACCGCGGTCGCGACGGTGAGATAGTGGAGTCCGGTGAGGCCGTTCACCGGCGTCACCGTCAGAAGGCCGGTATCGAAGTCCACGCTGTATTGAAGGTTGGGATCGGCCTGAAGCGGAACGGCGAGACCGTTTCCCGCCAGCGTCCTTTCGTCGAGAAAGTGAGCGGGGTTCCCCTCGACGTCGATTGCCTGGAGCTGATAGGTGACGGGCGTATCGACGCTCGTCGTGATCTCGGGGATGTCGGCGAGGAAGGGGGGACTGTCGACGGTGTCGGGAGTCACATTGACGCGAAACGTCTGATGGGCCTCCTGGCCGCGCTCGTTCCGGACCGTTACCGTCACGTCCGCCGCTCCCGTCGCGCCTTCGGGGGCCTTGAGCAGGACCACGGCGTTCTCGACGTCGACGAAGCTCCTCACCGACGTCATGACGACAGGCGTGAGCGGGCGGCTGTTTGCGTCGACGGCGACGCCGCTGATGCGCTCGCGGACGTCTTCGCCCTCGACCAGGACGCCGAAGATCGTATGTTGGAAGTCGAGATGCCGCTGCGGTCCCTCGGCGATGAAGAACTGCGAGTCGTTGGTATCGTCGAACGACTTCGCCATCGAGAGGATTCCTGTGCGGTTGTGCTGTAGATCGACGTGGAATTGATCGTCGAAATTCCCCAGGGGAGAACCTCCCGTGCCTGTTCCCGTGGGGTCTCCGCCCTGGATGACGAAGCCGTCGATGATCCGGTGGAAGACGACGCCGTCGTAGAAGCCGCCGTCGGCGAGCTCCACGACGTGATTCGTGGCCCGCGGCGCACGTCCATCGAACAGCTGGAACACCATCTTGCCGAAGTTCTCTACCTCGATCCGCAAGCTGCGATTGCCGGTGAGAAGCGTCGCGGTGACGAGGTCGCCGCTCGTGACCACGCTGTAGCTCAAGGCGCCGCCGCCCGGGTCCGTTCCGTCCAGAGAAACGTGGAGGGGCGATCCGGCGAGGAGGGTCGTTTCGGGAATCGTCGCGAGCGTCGGTTGGGACGAGGCGCCGCGAGGCATGCCGGTAAGGGCTGCGAGAGCGGCGAATGCCACGACCCAACGACGCGAGTACCTCATGGCGGGCCGTAGCCTAGCACAGGTTTCCACCGCCTCACCCGAATCCTTGACCCACGACGGCCGCCTCGCTAATATATGTGCGACCTTGAGGGTCCTATTTATCCATGTGCCTATCCCATGGGTATTTAGCGTTTGACAGCCCAATGGGGCGCGGACTATCATATGTCCGACCAAAAAGGTCGCAATTGAAATGCTGAAGCTATCCAAGAAAGTCGATTACGCCCTCATCGCGCTGATGCACCTGGCCCAGCAGGGGGAAGCGACCTCGTGGAGCGCACGAGAGATCGCCTCGGGCTACGGGATCCCCCAGGATCTGCTGGCCAAGATCCTGCAAAAACTGGCGCGCGGAGGCTTCGTCGTCTCGCACCAGGGCACCAAGGGAGGCTACAGCCTGGGCCGTCCCGCGGACACCATTCGTGTCACCTCCGTCATCGAGGCGGTGGACGGGTCGCTCTCGCTCACCCAATGCTTCTCCGATCTGGGCACTTGCGATCAGTTCGACACCTGCAACGTCAAGAGCCCTCTCCAGCGCCTGAACGACCAGGTCCTGCTGATGCTCTCCCGAGTAACCATCGCCAAGATGTGCGAGGACGATTTCGAGAACCTGACCGGGGCGGTGCCTCGGGTGCAGCTGCCGGTCATACAACAGTGAGCCGCCAATGACGGTGATAACGGTATAAGTAAGGACGATTCGATGGGCACCTCGTTAGACAAGATTCACGAGCTGGTGGACAAAGCCTACGCGTACGGCTTCGTCACCGAAATCGAAGCGGACACCGTCCCCAAGGGTCTCGACGAGGACGTCGTTCGCACCATCTCCAGAAAGAAAGAAGAGCCGGAATGGCTCCTCGAATGGCGGCTGAAGGCCCTTCGTCACTGGCACACGATGACGGAGCCGACCTGGGCCAAGGTCCACTATCCGCCGATCGACTATCAGAACATTCGTTACTACTCGGCACCCAAGGTCAAGCCGAAATCGGCGAGCCTCGACGACGTCGACCCCGAGCTCCGGCGGACGTACGAGAAGCTCGGCATCTCGCTCCAGGAGCAGGCGCGTCTGTCCGGAGTCGCCGTCGACGCGGTATTCGACAGCGTCTCGGTTGCGACCACCTTCAAGGAGAAGCTCGGCGAGCTCGGCATCATTTTTTGCAGCTTCTCCGAAGCGGTGAAGGAGCACCCCGAGCTGGTCCGGAAGTACCTAGGGTCGGTCGTGCCCTATACCGACAATTTCTTCGCCACCCTCAACTCCGCGGTCTTCAGCGATGGGTCGTTCGTCTACGTGCCCAAGGGAGTCCGCTGCCCCATGGAGCTATCCACCTACTTCCGCATCAACGCGTCGGAGACCGGGCAGTTCGAGCGCACCCTCATCGTCGCCGAGGAGGGAAGCTACGTGAGCTACCTCGAGGGCTGCACCGCGCCCATGCGCGACGAGAACCAGCTCCATGCGGCGGTCGTCGAGCTCGTGGCGCTCGATCGCGCTCAGATCAAATACTCCACCGTCCAGAACTGGTATCCGGGAGACAAGGAAGGTAAGGGCGGCATCTACAACTTCGTCACCAAGCGCGGCAAGTGCGCCGGCGTCGCCTCCAAGATCTCCTGGACTCAGGTCGAGACCGGCTCGTCCATCACCTGGAAGTATCCGAGCTGCATTCTTCTCGGCGACGACTCGGTGGGCGAGTTCTATTCGGTCGCACTCACCAACAACTACCAGCAGGCGGATACCGGCACCAAGATGATCCACATCGGCAAGAACACCCGGAGCACCATCATCTCCAAGGGTATCTCCGCCGGCCACGGACAGAACACCTATCGCGGACAGGTGAAAGTGATGAAGAGCGCGGTGAATGCCCGGAACTACTCCCAGTGCGACTCGCTCCTCATCGGCGACAAGTGCGGCGCTCACACCTTTCCCTACATCGAGGTCAAGAACCCCACGACGCAGATGGAGCACGAGGCGACGACGTCGAAGATCGGGGATGACCAGCTCTTTTACTGCAACCAGCGCGGCATCAAGACCGAGGACGCCGTATCGATGATCGTGAACGGTTTTGCCCGCGAGGTTCTTCGCGAGCTCCCGATGGAGTTCGCGGTGGAGGCGCAGAAGCTGCTCGGGGTCAGCCTCGAAGGAAGTGTCGGCTGAGGAGCGGCCGAGAGAAACGTAATGACAGAGCCACAGAAAATGATCGAGATCAAGAATCTTCACGCGAACGTCGATGGACGAGAGATCCTCCATGGCATCGATTTGACCATCCGGCCGGGCGAAGTCCACGCCATCATGGGACCGAACGGCTCCGGGAAGAGCACCCTCTCTCAAGTGCTCGCCGGCCGCGAGACCTACCACGTCACCGAGGGCACGGTCACCTATCAGGGGGAAGATCTCCTTTCGATGACGCCCGAGGTTCGCGCTCACAAGGGCCTGTTTCTCGCTTTCCAGTATCCGGTCGAGATCCCCGGCGTCAACAACACCTACTTTCTCAAGGCCGCCCTCAACTCCATCCGCCAGGCGCGCGGCGACGAGCCGCTCGATGCGATGGATTTCCTGAAGCTGGTCCGGGAAAAAGTGAAGCTCGTCGAGATGGACGAGGACCTCATCAACCGTCCGGTGAACGAAGGCTTCTCCGGCGGCGAGAAGAAGAGAAACGAGATCTTCCAGATGGCGGTGCTCGAGCCGACGTTCGCCATTCTCGACGAGACCGATTCGGGACTCGACATCGACGCGCTCAAGATTGTCGCGAACGGCGTGAACTCGCTCCGGGGTCCGAAGCGGGCGATGCTGGTCATTACCCACTACCAGCGCCTCCTCGATTACATCATTCCCGACTTCGTCCATGTCCTCTCCGAGGGACGGATTGTCGCGTCGGGCGGCAAGGAGCTGGCATTGAAGCTCGAGGAACAGGGATACGGCTGGCTCGAATCTCCTGAGGCGAAGGTCGGTTGAGTGACATGAGCGCGAGCGCGGGCTCCAGCGTCGTCGACTCCTACCGGGAGCAGTTCCTCGAGCACGCGGGTCGCTTTCGAGGCCGGGAGCCGGCGTGGCTTTCTCTCTTGAGGGGGGAGTCGTTCGAGAGATTTCTCGACCAGGGATTTCCCACCACCGACGAAGAAGACTGGCGGTTCACCAGCGTCGCGCCCCTGGCGGCGACGAGCTTCATGCTCGCCTCGCTCGCACGCTCGCGCGCGAAGGGCTCCGAAGCGCTAGCGTTTGTGCGCTCTCATACGGTGACGAACTGGAAGCGTCACGAGATGGTGTTCGTCAACGGGATTTTCGCACCGGAGCTCTCCTCGATCGGGAAGCTTCCCCAGGGCGTGGTTATCACGAGTCTGTCCCATGCCCTCGAAACCCACGTGGACGAGGTGGAAGCCGTTCTGGGGCTCCCTCCGGTGGAAGGCACGACGGTATTCGCCGATCTCAACCGGGCGTTTCTCGAGGACGGCGCGTTCGTCTATGTGCCCGAGGGGATCCTCGTCGAGGAGCCGATTCACCTCGTATTCCTCACCTCGGTTCTGAAGCCGGCGGTGACCCATCCCCACAACCTGGTGATGGTGGAGCGGGGCGGGGACGCCCGTATCGTCGAGACCTATCTCGGAGATGACGGGACCGAGTATTTCACCAACGCCGTGAGCGAGATCGTGGGCGGAAACGGCGCTTCCATCGATCACTACAAGATCCAGAGGGAGGGCATCCGCTCGTTCCATTTCTCGTCGCAGCGGCTGCTCCAGGCTCGAAGCGCGAGGCTTCAGGACCTGTCGCTCTCGCTCGGGGCGCGTCTCGCCCGGAACGACATTCACACACTCCTCGACGGCGAGGGCTCGGATCTGACTCTCAACGGGCTCTACGTCGTGCACGGCGCTCAGCACGTCGATCACCATACCGTCATCGATCACAAGGCGCCGCACTGCACCAGTCGCGAGCTCTACAAAGGAGTTCTGGACGGCAGCTCGAGCGGTGTCTTCAACGGCCGCATCATCGTGCGTCCCGAGGCGCAGAAGACGAACGCGCGCCAGACCAACAAGAACCTGCTGCTCTCCGAGGAAGCGCTCGTCAATAGCAATCCACAGCTCGAGATCAATGCCGACGACGTGAAATGCGCTCACGGTGCGACCATCGGGCAGCTCGACAAAGACGCTCTGTTCTACCTCCGCTCGAGAGGAATCGCCTACGAGGAGGCAAGAAGGATCCTCACCCGGGCGTTCATGGCGGAAGTGAGCGAGCATATCCGAATCGACGCGTTGCGAGATGCGGTGCGAGGACTCGTCCTCACCGAGGCGGCATGAGGGCGGCATCGGGGAACATGGAGACCAAAGGAGATTTCGATGAGTACGACCGGCCATCCCGAGGTAGCCCCTCGGAGCGGCGCGGCCCGGAGGCCGTTCGACGTGGAGCGGATCCGCGCCGATTTTCCCGGGCTGCACCAGGACGTCAAAGGCCATCCGCTCGCCTATCTGGACAACGCCGCCAGCGCGCAGAAGCCGCAGCGCGTGATCGACGCCGTATCTCGGCTCTATTCGCACGATTACGCCAACATTCACCGGGGAGTACACGAGCTTTCGGAACGGGCGACCAAGGCTTACGAGAACGCGCGGCTCAAGACGCAGCGGTTCCTGAACGCCCGCTCTGACCGGGAGATCATCTTCGTGCGCGGGACCACCGAGGCCATCAACCTCGTGGCCCAGACGTACGGGCGAACCAGGTGGGGGAGGGCGACGAGGTCCTCATCACCCACATGGAGCACCACTCCAACATCGTTCCCTGGCAGATTCTCTGTGAAGAGAAAAAGGCCGTGCTCAAGGTGGTCCCCATCGATGATCGCGGCGACCTCGACATGGACCGTTTCCACGATCTCCTGACACCGAGAACGAAGATCGTTGCCGTGGCTCACGTTTCGAACGCGCTCGGCACCATCAACCCGGTGCGGACCATCGTCGAGCTCGCCCACGAGCGGGGAGTTCCCGTGCTTCTCGACGGCGCGCAGGCGGTTCCCCATCTGAGAGTCGACGTTCAGGCGCTCGACTGCGACTTCTACGCCGTCTCGGCGCACAAGACGTTCGGTCCCACCGGCGTCGGCGTTCTCTATGGGAAGGAAGCGCTTCTCGAGAAGATGCCCCCGTATCAGGGCGGCGGCGACATGATCAGCTCGGTGAGCTTCGAGAAGACGACCTACAACCGTCTCCCGTACCGCTTCGAGGCAGGAACGCCCAATATCGCGGGGGTCGTCGGCCTGGGAGCGGCCATCGACTACTTGACCGAGATCGGAATGGAGTCGATCTCGGCGTATGAAGAAGAGCTTCTGGAGTACGGCACGGAGGCGCTGAGAGACGTGCCCGGGCTCACCATCGTCGGTCAGGCCCGCCATAAGGCGAGCGTTCTCTCCTTCGTCCTGGACGGCGTCCATCCCCATGACGTCGGAACGATTCTGGACCAGGAGGGAATCGCGGTCCGGACGGGACATCACTGCGCTCAGCCGGTGATGGATCGTTTCGGAATCCCGGCGACCGTCCGGGCATCTCTCGCTCTCTACAATACTCGAGAGGAGCTCGACCGGCTGGTCCGGGCCCTCCATACCGTGCGGGAGGTTTTCGGCTGACGACATGAACGACGCACTACGCGAGCTCTATCAGGAAGTGATCCTCGACCATAGCAAGGCCCCGCGGAACTTCCATGCGCTTTCCGGCGCCGCCCGTAGCGCGAAGGGGCACAACCCGCTATGCGGCGACAGGCTCATTCTCTACGTCGACGTCGAGGGTGGAATCATCAAGGACATCGCGTTCGAGGGCGCGGGATGCGCGATCTCGACGGCATCGACGTCGATGATGACCGAGGCGCTGAAAGGCAAGACCGAAGCGGAGGCCGCGGCGATGTTCGAGACCTTCCACGATCTCGTTACCGGAAAAGCCGAGTCTTCCGATGACGACGGGCTGGGCAAGCTCGCGGTATTCGCCGGCGTCCGCGACTATCCCGTGCGGGTGAAGTGCGCGACTCTCGCCTGGCACACTTTGATGGCAGCGTTGTCCCACAAGGAAGAAGCGGTCTCGACGGAGTAGGGTGCACAAAATGCATGCGCACCCTACGCGAGCGGAGCGAGCCCGGCCCGCCGCCGTCCGCAGCGAGCCTGAGAGCGCAGGACAGCGCGCGAACGAAGAGAGAGCGCGCACTGAAGAATGCGCCGACGACACAAGAAGCCGTGGGGGGGGCCCACGGCACTAACGCAACTGAAGAGATAACATGATGGAAGAACGACAAACGGACGGAGCGTCGAAACGACGGACGTGAGTGTCGAAACACCGGAAGCCCCGGCGCCTCCCGGCCTCCCGAGCCTGCCGAGCCCGCCGAGCCTGGAAGACAAGATCGTCGAGGTGCTCAAGACCTGCTACGACCCCGAGATTCCCGTGGACATTTACGAGCTGGGGTTGATCTACGCAGTCAACGTGAGCCCCGAGGGGGAGGTCGACATCGAGATGACGTTGACGTCTCCCGCCTGTCCCGCCGCGGGCTCCCTCCCGCCGGAAGTGGAGCGGAAGGTGAGCGGCCTCGATGGAGTGAAGTCGGTAAAAGTCACTGTCGTCTGGGAGCCCGTCTGGACTCCGGAAAAGATGACCGAGGCGGCGCGCCTCCAGCTCGGGATGTTCTGAAATGGGCGGTCCCATGGACCCCATGTTTCTTCCCGACGTGGAGAACCATGAAGACGCCGGTCCGCGCGGAGACGTCATACGGCGATTGAAGGAGGCCGGTCTCCCGGTGCCGCAGATCATGCACCTGTTCGCCTTCAAGACGGACCGCACCGAGCACCTCGCTCGTTTCACCCAGGGTGTGATGCGGGGCCCCTCGCCCCTCGAGCCGGGAATGCGGGAGCTCATCGCCGCCTTCACCTCGAAGCGCAACGCCTGCCCCTTCTGAATCGGCTCCCACGCCGCGGTCGCGGCGGAGCTTCTGGGCGACCGAGCCCTCGTGGAAGCGGTGCTGCAGGATCATCGGACGGCGCCTATTGGACCGAAAGAGAAAGCGCTCTTCGATCTCATCGAAGCGGTGAATCGCCAGTCGAACGGGATCGAGCGCTCCGACCTCGACCGCGCCCGCGAGGCGGGGTGGTCCGACGAGGCGCTCTACGACGGCCTCACGGTCTGCGCGCTCTTCAATTTCTACAACGTCTGGATCGACGCCACCGGAGTCCACGACATGCCTGCCGCCGCTTACGACGCCTCGGGCAAGCGGCTCGCCACCCAGGGCTACGCGCCGTACAATCCCTAGCCTTCTTGCGCTTCTCGAGGGTCGGGTTTGACAGGGCTAGCTCGACGGATGCGCAGGCGTCCGCGATGAATTGACGTCCCGGCTGAGCTGCTAGGCGGGTCGGGCGCCCGAGCCCATGATGAGTTCGAGCTCGCTGTCGAACCCGCTGCCGGCGTCGAACTGCTTCAGATACTCGTGCACTTCGGCCCAAGCGTCGGACCGTTCCCGGTCGTCGAGATCAGACACGATGGCCCGGTATTTGCCGAAGGCCTGCTGCATCATCTGAAGGGCGTCCGACGCGCCGGGCAGGCGGAGTGGCGCGCGGGCCTTCTCGATTCTCACGTCTCGAAACCCGCTGTCCGTCAGCAGGGCTTCCAGGATCCCGTCGCCGCCGAGGGCAAAGATTCCAGGTCGTCCCGCCGGTGGCGGTGATTTGCCCGCATGGCGCAGAAGAATCGCCATCGGCCCCGCCATGAAGGGATTGTTCTCGGGCGTCGAAAAAACGAGCGCCGCGAAGCGGGCCCCGGGCTTCAAGACTCGCTGCACGACCCCTAACACCCTGGCTGGCGTAGGAAGGAGCATCAGCGCCATTCGGCTGATGGCGGCGTCGAACGGGCTCAGCGTCTCGTCCAATTCGTCCGCCGGGCATTCGAGAACTTCGATGTTCTCGAGGCCGGCCCGAGAGGCGTTTCGCCGGAGATGATCGAGCATGGTGGCCGAAATATCGCTCGCCACGATCCTGCCGTTCGGCCCCACACGCTTCGCCGCCTGGATTGTCTGACTGCCGGCGCCGCAGGCGAGATCCAGAGCTCGCATTCCCGGCCGGAGACCGGCCATGTCGAGCAAGGTATCGGTCGCGCCGCTCAGACCTGTTGAAATCGCGTGCTCCCACTTCGCCCACCCGGGCGCCGCCGTTTCCCAGGTGCTGCGAATCTCGGATTTGGATGCATCGTCGACCATCGTGTTCTCCCGAAGGCGGTAGCTCTGCACGCACATTGTATCAATCCCGACGGGCTCCGCTCGCCCGGCTGGAAACCGGCCGCGCCCGCCGGTACTCTTGCACCTCGGAAAGGAGATCCGCATGGCATGGATACGTCAGATAGGTATCGGTGACGCCACCGGTCTTCTCAAAAAAGAGCTCGATGCTGCGATGGCACGGGCGGGACGCGTCTGGAACATCGTCCAGGTGATGTCTCTCAACCCGCGGGTCATGAAAGCGAGCATGGACCACTACGGGGCGATCATGTTCGGCTCGTCGCCCCTGAGCCGCGTCCAGCGAGAGCTCCTCGCGACCGTGGTCTCGGCCGAGCTCGGCTGCCACTACTGAACGCAGGCGCACGCGCATGACCTCCGGGAAGAGGTCGGAAAAGAGATGAGGGATCAGGCGGAGGCGGACGCCTTCGTTCACGCGGTGGCACGCGAGTGGAGAACGGCTCCGTTGAGCTCCATCGATCGGGCGTTGTGTGGGCTCGCCGAAAAGCTAACCCATCGCCAGCGGGAGATGACCCCCGAGGACCTCGACGCGCTTCGCGCGAAGGGACTGGACGATACCGCCATCCACGACGCCGTCCAGGTCATCGCCTATTTCAATTACATCACGCGCATCGCCGACTCCCTCGGCGTCGAGCCCGAGACCTTCATCCAACCCTGGGGAAGCGGCGGCGACTGAGATCTTGCGGTCGACGAGCTCAACGTGAGGCTCTCCCCGTGTCCTCGAGCTCGATAGCTGAGCAACGTGAGAATCTTTCCATAGCCACCTAGCCGGATCACCTCCTCCGCAAGCATCACCCGAGGCCTGCGGGAACCATTGGCTCGCGGGGACTCCCTGTGGATCATGCGATTTTTCTGGGGGCCTGAATTCATGGTTCGTCTGACCCAACCCACGGAGTGACCGGCCGGGCCACACCGCTGAGCCTGACGTTGGCCATCGCCGGAAAGGACCGGAGATCATGCCGAACGATACCTCTGCCCGAACCGAGGTTGATCACGTTCGACGGGTTGCGCTGCACTGGATCGACGCCGTCGCGAGCGCCGACCTCCCTGCCTTGTCGCGTCTCATGACGGAAGACATCATCGTGATCCACGGCAACGGCCGTAAGGTGGAGGGTCGGGATGCGGTGCTTGCAGACTTCGCGCAGGCCTTCAGGACTCTCACGATCAAGCAAACCGTCGAATTTGAGGAAACAGTCGTTTGCGTCGACTGGGCGTTTGACCGGGCGACGGTGCACACCACCATCCGTCGATGGGGCGGTGGCGAACCGCAGCACTTCCAATCCCGAACCATCACGATCCTCCGGCGGGAAGCGCCACAGACCTGGTGCGTCGCCCGATCGATCGGCGTCGTTATTCAAGGACAATCCTCGACTTGACCCGATGTCCAGCAACGCGATGAAGAAGTCGGCCGGCGCGGCCAACTGCTCACAGTAAGAAATCGTATACTTCGATCACAGCAGCCGCCCGCTGCTTAGCTGACGTTATTCAGGCGTGGATTCCATGTGACCGCTGCATTCAACCCAGGACGAAGGAGTACGCACCTTCTCTTCAGCAGAATCTGTTACGATTGTCTCGACAGTCCCGGCGACCTTGGCCCACCCATGCGTACCCACGTTAATGATGGGTCGTCGGAAGGAGGTCGCCATGATCCTCTTCGCGCTCAGCTTTGCGGTCACAACAGTGGCATCCGCGACTTGGACGGTCGCAGAGCAGTCCAAGGAAATCGTCCCAATCTATTTCTACCTGAGCTTTCCCGACCGCTCCACCCAAGAGTACTGGCAAGGTGAACGCCTCGACCTTCCCACTCTCCAACAGTGGTCTCGCGGATTGGCCGATGCCATCGCTGATGGTTCTACGATGCTTCGCCCGGTCGAAACACGGCAGGAGGCGAAGGTTGTCATCGAAATACGTAGATGCCAAGTCTCGGGCGAGTTCACCTTCATTATCGGTGGCATCATCAAGACGGAAACGATCTCGGAGCCCTTCCAGATCCTTGCCATCTATTCGCCCACGTCCTTGAAGGCTACCGTTCCGAACCTCGAGGAAGTGATTCAACGCACGACCGAACTCGCGCGCTAGTTCGACTGGTTAGGGTTCGCTCGGCCAGGAGCCGCATGGTTTTCGTCACGACCGTACGGTCGCCTGGTGCAGCATGGTCAAACATATCCACGGTTGACTTGAATAACGCACCCTCAAGCAGTCGGTCGGTGGACTCTCTGTTCACAGAAAACGAACTATACTTTCTTGCAGCGGGCCGCCCGCTGCTTAGCTTTTTTCGTTGAGCGGGCGTGCGTTCTTCCTGTGATCGTGGCACCTGCACTGTGGTGCGTGCATACGTCCGCGTCGACCTATGCCTGATGTGATGCATTCAAAACTGCGCCGTCATTGCTACCGCACTTTCTCGTTTAATGTCCGTTGAGTGGACTGCCCGAAAACAGCCGCCGAAGCAGAGACTAGGAATCCAAGCGCGCTGGAAGTCGTCGCGGCAGGTCGATTCTCTCAGGATTCGCAGCTACTCGTGGGACTGTTCCTGAAACCGATTGTTCTACAGACTCGTTGCACGAACGCTGGGCCGAGAGTCCGACAGATTAGTTTCCATTTTGATGGACGCCGCGAGCCACACCGAGTCTGCTCGACGTCGCCGACTCGCCAGCCGAGCTCGCCCGGGCGTTCGCGGGTCCGTACCGGTCGACGACCCTGTTACGATGGCACGGACTTGGAGCATGCCTGTGGCTTCTCGGAGCGCTTCGCGGCTGCATGGTACTTCGAAAAGGACGGGCTCTCGTAGAGACTTCGCGTCGCGCAACAATCTCTCGAGCAGACGCTCGACACGAACGTCTGCCACACTGAAAGAAGTGTATACTTCATCTCGGCAGCCGACGGCTGCTTAGCTTTTCGGTCATCTGGACCGGGGCGCGTTCGCAATCTAGATTGCGGAGTTGGAATGATGTGTCGACTTATCGTATCCAGTATTGGTCTTGCAGTAAGCGTGCTTCTCTCGTGCGCATCGGGTGCTCGCGCGGGACAGCCGAGTCCGTCATCCGCGTGTGTGGACTCCACCGGCGACCTGTACTCCGAGGGCGCCATGGTTGAGGTCGGCGGGCGACTTATGCAGTGCGTCATTGGTCCCCACTGGAAGCCCGTCGACGGTGCTGACACCGACTCGAATCCGACAGTCTTGGACGTTTCCAGGGACAACATCGAGGCGCGCCTCGAGGCTTCCATCGTGGAGGCTCTGAGAGCCAAACCACTTCCATCGCTCCAGTGCGATAGCGTTCTCAACTCCGAACTGTCGCCAAAGCAGCTGCTTCACGTCCCGTCGGACAGTCAGCTCCTGATGTACTTCTGGACCCCCACGTGCCCCCCTTGTAAGCCACTCCTGAGCGAGATCGCAGCCTTTGCGGCTAGCGGCCGTCCCGACCTGAGAATCCTTGGGGTTGTTCAGAGCGCGAATCCAGAGCTCGATCCCCCTGGCGACTGGCGATTACGCCGGGTCGCGGAGCTCGTCGCCCAGCACAAAGTGGGCTTCCCTACCTGCGTTCATAGTTCCGATGAGATTTCCCGTAGCTGGCATGCGCAGGGAGTCCCGCTGATGCTGCTCATCTCACCCGACAATCAGGTCGAGCGCGCGGCTCTTGGCGGCAGGAACGGTGCCCAGCTGCTGGAAGACCTTAGAAATAGTGCCAGCCCTCCCCGCAAGTAGGGGACAGATCACAACGCGCTCGGTCAGACGGCCGGTGGACCGTCTGATCACCGAAACGTTCTATACTCGATACTGCGAGTCGCCCGCGGCTTCGCAACACTCATGGAGGTTATTGCTCGCGTTGACTCTGCCGACGAGGAGGCTCGCGAAAGGATAGAGAGTCCTGAGTACCTCTGCCTCGTCAGGAAATGCTTTCGTGGTTGGTCCGCCGCTGGGAGTGCGGATTCGATCTCGAAAGCGAGCTCTCGCGACGGTGAACTAACATGATTCGGAAAAAGCCCCGGCGTTCGCCCTCACGGAAAAACTCCTCCGTGTCAGAGACGGGAGCTCTCCCGCTCACCGGACAGATCGCCGTTGTCGCCGGCGCAACGCGAGGCGCGGGACGCGGTATCGCCCGCGCCCTCGCTGAGGCCGGTGCCACGGTCTATTGCACCGGGCGCAGCGTTCCCGGGCGGCCTTCACCCTACGGAAGAACGGAGACGATCGTCGAGACCGCCGAGATGATCCAGGCCGCGGGCGGAACGGCGATCCCCGTCCGTGTCGACCACGGCGTTGAGTCGGAAGTCGAGGCTTTTTTCGCTCAGATCGACCGCGAGCACGGGCGGTTGGACGTGCTGGTCAACAGCATAGCTGGCGAAGAGCCGATGATGGCTCAATGGGTCTCCTTCTGGAAGACGAATCTCGAGGACGGCGACGCGGTATTTCGCCAGGCCTTGCTGTCCCACATCATTACTGCCAAGCACGCCGCTCCTTTGATGATCCGTCGTCGTCGCGGCCTGATCGTTGAGGTGACCGAGAGCGACATTCTCTCCGCGGGAGGCAACCCCCTTGCGCAGAGCGTGAAGCTGGCGCTCAAAGGCCTCGCTCTCAACATGGCGGCGGAGCTCGAGCCGTTCGGTGTGGCGGCAATCGCGATTACCCCTGGGTTTCTGCGCTCGGAAGCGATGTTGGAACGTCTCGGCGTCACCGAAGCGAATTGGCGCGATGCTGGCAAGGAGGACAAGAACTTTCTCGAATCGGAATCGCCGCTTTTCGTGGGTCGTGCGGTCGCCGCCCTGGCCCAGGATCCTGACGTCCTCGAGCGGTCCGGTCAGCTCTATGGTTCGTGGGAGCTCGCCCGGGAGTACGGTTTCAAAGACGGGGACGGCCGCCGACCCGATTGGGGAGCTATCGACATCGACTTTTCGGAGCTCCCCCCGTCTCTAGTCGCGCTCATGAAAACCGGCTCACAAATCCAGCTCGTCTGGCTCGATGCGCTGTCGAAACGAACGAAGCGATTTCTGGCCCAGATTCCGCCAACGAGTCCGCCAACGGGCACGAGGACTCGGCGATAGGACTCCACGACGCCGTCCAGGACTCGGTGCAGTCGTGCCCTTTTTCGATTACAGTACCTGCGCCGTCGTCTCTCTCGGTAGCGAGCCCGAGGGCTTCAACCGAACCCGGGGCGTCGGCGAGGAATGACACGCGCCGTTTCGTCTTTTCGGAGGGGAAGGAAACCCATGCTCGCAAAGTTCTGCGTCCGCTTCTCGCTCGTTTTCTGCTTTCTGCCGGCTCTGCAAGTGGGAGCGCAGACGAAAGAGCTCACCATCGAGTCCATCTTTGGCGGCGATCTTTCGGCTCCGGCGCCTTCACAGGTTCGGTGGATGCGCGACGGGCGAGTGAGCTTCTTTCTTCCCTCGGATGACGGCCACGGCCGCGAGTTTCGCGTCTTCAATCCCGCGACGGGCGCCCAGGAAGTCGTCGTGAGCGCGGACGTGCTCGAAGACATTGCCCCCTCGCCTTCCCAGGCCAGCAAGGAAGAGCGGGAGATCACCCGCCGCACGCGCTTCGGTGTCCCGGACTACCACTGGGCTCCGGATGGGAAGACCATCCTCTTTACGAGCACGGGGCGCATCCTGCTCTACGATCTCTCGACGCGGACGACGAAAGCTCTCGCTCCTTCGAAGAGCGGGGTCCTCGACCCGAAGTTCTCGCCCGACGGAGCCCGAATCGCGTTCGTGTACGAGCACGATATCTGGATGGTGCCCGTTGCCGGAGGAGAGGAGAAGCAGCTCACTTTCGGCGGTAGAGAGCTCATCCTCCACGGCGACCTCGACTGGGTCTATCCCGAAGAGCTGGGCGTTCGGTCGGGCTACCACTGGTCGCCCGATTCCCGGCACATCGCGTTTCTGGAGCTCGACGAGACCCTGGTTCCGATCTATCCCATCACCGAGGAGCTCTCTCGTCAGGCGACGGTCGACCTCCAGCGGTATCCCAAGCCGGGCGATCCCAACCCCCGAGTGCGCGTCGGGATCGTGGAGGTGGCGAGCGGAGCGACGGCCTGGATCGACCGAGCGGCCGAGTACATTCCCCGCGTCCAGTGGGTCGACGGGCAGAACCTGTCGGTCCAGCTGCTCAACCGGGGACAGGACACGCTCGAGCTCGTGCTCGTCGATCCGTCGACGGGCCGCTCTCGGTCGGTCGCGACCGAGACCGATCCTCACTGGGTGAACGTCACCAACGACTTGACGTTTCTCGAAGGGGGAAAGAAGCTCCTCTGGACGTCGGAGCGGACCGGTTTTCGCCACGTCTACCTGTGGGAAGGCGAAGGGACGAATCTCCGGCCGCTCACCAGCGGAGCGTGGGAAGTCTCCGGCGTCGTGGGTGTCGATGAATCGAAGGGGCTCGTCTATTTCACCGCGAACCGGGACGACCCCGTGGGGCAGGACCTCTACCGGGTGAAGCTCGATGGCTCGGGGCTCGAGCGATTGACGCGCGAACGGGGTACCCACGAGATCGACATGAGCCCGAAGGCGACGGCCTATCTCGATTCGTTCTCCTCGATGACCGATCCGGGGCGAACGACATTTCACGATCTCACGAACGGCGCCGAGAAGAGCTTTCACGAAGAGCTGGCCCTCTCCGACTACTCTCTGGTGACGCCGGAAACCGAGCTTCTCGATACTCCCGACGGCGCCAAGGTAGGTCTTCTTCTGATGAAGCCCGAGCATCTGGAGCCGGGGAAAAAGTACCCTTTGGTAGCGTACATCTACGGAATGCCGGGCTTTCCCACGATTCGGGATTCCTGGGGTGGAAGCCGGTACCTGTTCCACCAGTTCCTCGTGCAGCAGGGCTTCATCGTCGCCCAGATCGACGATCGCACGTCCTCGGTCTGGGGCCACAAGTACGCGGCGCTAGGCGATCACAACATCGGCCCGGTCGCGGTGAAGGACCACGAGGTTGCTGTCGAGTATTTGACGTCGCTTCCCTATGTCGATGCCGAGCACCTCGGTGTGTGGGGGTGGAGCGGAGGCGGATTCACGACGACGTTCCACATGACCCACACCAAGCTCTTCAAGTTCGGCGTCGCGGGGGCGCCGGTGACCGATTGGCATCTCTACGACTCCGTCTATACCGAGCGCTACATGGGCACTCCGGCGGAGGACCCGGAGGCGTACGAGAGGACGTCGTCGATCGAGGGTGCGAAGAGCTACGGCGGCCGTTTGCTGCTGATTTTCGGAACCCACGACGACAACGTGCACCCCCAGAACTCGATCGAGCTCATCCACGCCCTCATCGAGAACCGGCAGCAGTTCGACCTGATGGTGTACCCCAACCAGACCCACGGCATCCGAGGGAAGAACGAGCTCATCCACCTCTGGACGATGATCTACGAGCATCTGGAGAAAAACCTGAAATGACCGCAGACAACGGAGACGTCCCCCGAGTCTCTTCCTGCCTTCGGCCGCCTCCCTCGAGCTCGCGGAAAGACGGCTTGCGAATGAAATGTCACGCAGGACAGAGGCGTTCGCCGCGACCGCCTTGCCCCGTTTGCTGGAGTTCTGCTACCCTCAACGAGACTACACACTGAGGGAGATTTCGCCGGAACGGGGCCAAAGGCCTTATGAATTTTCCTACCCTTCGGCGGAGGGAAAAGGTATCGTGCGTTGGTTAGGCTTCTTCGTGAGCGGGATTTTTTTCATCAACGGTATCCCGCATTTCATCCAGGGGATCTGCGGCAAATCTCACATGACCCCATTCAATCGGATCTCTAAGCCGGTGACCAACGTGGTCTGGGGGCTTGTCAACTTTGGCGCCGGGGAGTTGATTCTCCGCGGGCTGCAGGTACCTCCCTGGCAAACCCCTGAGAAGATCGCGTTCTGGCTTGGGGGAGTGGCGACCGCGATCTATCTGTCTATTTTTTGGAGTAATCCAGAAGCCCGCCTCCCCTGGCACAGAGCTTAGAAGCTCTTGGGACGACGATCGCGCTGTTGTTGCCCCGCTTCTGGCCTGTCTTCGCAGGAGAAAACTTGCGACGGTCCGCACTGATCTTCGGTATCGCCGTCTTGGGAGCGGTGCTCGTCACTATCGTTTGGAGGACGAGCGAGCAGCCACGAGTTTCTGAGACCCTTGCCAGCGGAACGATCGAGGCGACGGAGGTGGAGGTCGCGGCAAGGATTCCAGAGCGCATTCAAGCCGTCCTCGTCAAAGAAGGTGAACGGGTGAACAAAGGGGACCTCGTCGTCCGCCTGGAGACCTCGGAGCTGGAGCTCCAGGTGAAAGCCGCCGACACTCGAGTCGCGATCGCACAGGGGGAGCTTCAGGATCTTCTGGCGGGTGCCAGAGAGCAGGAGATCAACGAGGCCGAGGCGGCCCTGGATCAAGCCAAGGCCGATCTGAAGAAGACGGCGGCGGACTGGGAACGGGTTCAGACGCTGTTCGACCAGGGAGAGGTATCGAAGAGCGTACGGGACGCGTCGCAGGCGGACTTCGCCAACGCTACCGGGCGGCGGCAGCGGGCCCAGGAAAACCTGGACCTCGTGCTGGCGGGGAGCCGGCCGGGGCGGATCGACGTGGCCCGGCTCCAGGTAGAAGCGGCCAAATCGGACCTGGAAGTGGTCAAGGTCCGCCGGCAATATGCGGAAATCACCGCCCCTATCTCTGGCACCGTCCTGCTCAGGAGCTTGGAGCCCGGGCAGGTGGCCCTGGTTGGCGTTCCCATACTCACTCTGGGTGACCTGGAAAACCTCTGGGTGAAGGTCTACGTGACGGATGCGGACCTCGGAAGGATCGCAATCGGTCAGCCCGTTCAGGTAACGACGGGTTCTTCATCCGGCAAAACCTACCTGGGGAAAATTGTCTCGATTGCCAACAAGGCGGAGTTTACTCCCAACAATGTCCAGACCCGGGACGAGAGAGCGAAGCTGGTCTTTGCCGTGAAAATCAGCCTCCAGGACCCGGACCAGGAGCTCAAGCCGGGGATGATGGCTGACGTGAGGATGGAGCTCAAGTGATCGCCATCGAAACGGTCGATCTCACGAAGAACTTCGGCGCTCTCACCGCGGTTGACCACCTCAGCCTCGAGATCCAGGAGGGGGAAGTCTTTGGCTTCCTCGGACCCAACGGGGCCGGCAAGAGCACCACGATCCGAATGCTTTGCGGCATCCTGAGCTCCACCTCGGGCCAGGCGCGCGTGAGCGGCTTCGACGTAGCGACCCAGAGGGCGCGGGTCAAAGAGCTCACCGGCTATATGTCCCAGAGCTTCGGCCTCTACAACGATCTTACGGTGGAAGAGAACCTGCTCTTCTTTTCGAACCTGTATCTGGACCGGACCGCGAGCCGAAGGAAAGTGGAGGAGGTGGTCGAGAGCCTGGGTTTTGGCGATTACCGCTCTACCCTCGCCTCCCATCTCTCCGGGGGCTGGCGCCAGCGCCTGGCCCTCGCCTGCGCCGTCGTTCACGACCCGCAGATCCTCTTTCTCGATGAGCCGACCGCCGGGATCGATCCTGTCTCCCGCAGGATCCTCTGGGACCTCCTGTATGCGCTGGCCCACAAAGGCAAGACCCTCTTCGTCACCACTCACTACATGGAGGAGGTCGAGAGGTGTGATCGGATCGGCTTCATCTGGAAGGGGCGGCTCGTGGCCTGCGACACCCCTAAGGGCGTGAGGGAGAACTTTGAGGGGGGTGAGATCCTGAATGTCGCTTGCACGCCGCTTCGGCGCGGAGTGGAGCTGTTGAAAGGTTTGCCGGGAATCCTCGATGTGAGTGTCTACGGCGGGAGCCTGCACATTCTCGTCCCCTCGGCCCAGGCGGCGCAGGCGAAGATCGTCGACACGCTCACCACGAACGGGATCCAAGTCGAAAGTCTCGACGCCATCCTGCCCTCCATCGAAGACGTCTTCGTCTCTCTCGCCCGGGAAATCAAAGCGTGAAGGGCGTCTTCCCCCTCATCCGCAAGGAGTTTCTTCACATCCGCCGCGATCGTCGCGGCCTCAGCCTCGCCTTGTTCGGCCCCGTCTTCCTCGTCATCCTCTTTGGCTACGCCATTACCCTCGACATCAAGGACATCCCCTTGGTCGTTCTGGACCAGGAGGGCTCTCGGACTTCTCGGGAGCTGATCGGACGGTTCGTCCACTCCGATCGATTCGTGCTGCTCTCGACCGCTTCGACGGAGAAGGAACGGGACTCGTTCCTGGACAGCGGAAAAGCGCGAGTGCTCGTGACCATCCCGTCGGACTTCTCCGCCCGGGTCCGCTCCGGCAAGGACGCCCCGCTGCAGGTGATCCTGGATGGAGCGGACAGCAACACCGCGTCGATCACTCTGGGGTACGTCAACGCCATCCTGGAATCCTTCTCAGCGGAGACTCTCGAGGAGATAGTAAGAAAGAGGGCGCCTTCCCCTTTTTCCCGGCCGCCCTTCTTGACCCGGCCTCGCATCTGGTTCAATCCCGACCTGAAGAGCGTCTATTTCATCGTACCGGGAATCATCGGGGTCATCATGATGGTCGTGGCCGTCGGGCTGACGTCAATGGCGATCGTCCAGGAGCGGGAGCAGGGGACCATGGAGGCGCTCCTGGCTTCACCCCTCCGCCCGTTGCCGATGGTCCTCGGAAAGCTCGTGCCCTATGCGCTCATTGCCATCATCGACATTCTCCTCGTCCTTGTCGCCAGTATGCTTCTTTTCCGCCTCCCGTTCCGCGGTGAGCTGCTCACGTTGATCGTCCCGACCTGCCTTTTTCTCCTCGCGTCTCTGGGGATGGGGCTTCTGATCTCCACCCTGGTCGAAACTCAGCAGGCGGCGTGGATGATGAGCCTCGTGCTAACGCTGCTTCCCGCCATCATCCTCTCGGGGTTCATCTTTCCTCTGGAGAGCATGCCGGGTGTGGTCCAGGCGATCTCCTACTTTTTCCCTCTCCGCTATTTTCTCGTTGTGATCCGCGGCGTCATCCTCAAGGGTGCAGGGTTTGACGCCCTGCTTCCCCAGATTCAGGCCCTGGCCGTGTTCGCCGTCGCGATTCTGGCGGTAAATGCCTGGAGTTTTCAGAGAGCGATGCGTTGAGCCGTCGGGCCAGGTGAGCAAGAGCGATGAGGCGGATACTCATAGTGGCCTGGAAAGAGCTGAAACAGATCCGACGGGATAGCCGCATGTTCGCCACTGCCCTTTTCGCCCCCGTGCTCCAGCTTGCCATTTTCGGCTACGCCGCCACGTTCGACCTCCATGAGGTTCCTGTTGCCGTTCTCGACCTGGACCAGACACCGGCGAGCCGCGCCTACGTCAGCAGCTTTGACCGTACCGACCGATTTGCCGTGGGGTACCGTGTAGCCTCCTACGAGGATATTTCCGATCTTCTCGCCCGTGGAAAAGCGCGGCTGGCCATAGTGATCCCGGCCGGGTTCGGGCGCAAGATCAAAGGCATCGAGACGACAGCGGTGCAAATCATCGTGGATGGAAGCGATCCCAACAGCGCGAACGTGGGCCTGAACGACGCCACGGTCATCTCTGAAAGGTATGGGGCAGAGCTTATGCTGGCGCGTCTCTACCGTTCCATCCCCGAGGCCCGAGGACTCCTCGGTTACGACGCGGGCGGGGCGACGCAGGGACGCGTGCGGGTCTGGTTCAATCCGGAGTTGAAGAGCCGCACCTATATGGTTCCGGGGGTCGTCGCCCTGACTCTTTTCGACCTGACCATGCTCATGACTGCTTTGAGCCTGGTGCGGGAAAAGGAGAGCGGCAGTCTCGAGCACCTGACGGTCACGCCCCTCAGGCCGGCAGAGCTCGTCATCGGCAAGCTCCTTCCTCCCGTGGGCATCAGCTTCGTGGACGTGACCGTTGTTCTGCTCGTTGCCACCCTTTGGTTTCAAGTCCCCATCAAGGGAAGCCTTCTTCTTCTCTATGTAATGGTCGGCCTCTTTCTCTTTACCACTTTGAGCCTCGGGCTTTTGATCTCCACCATATCCGAGACACAGAGAGAAGCTCAGCTCACCTCCTACCTGGCCATCTTTCCCATCATCCTCCTCTCAGGGTTCATCTTCCCCATCGCCAACATGCCAATCGTGTTTCAGTACGTCACCTACCTGTCCCCATTCCGATACTTTCTCATCATCATTCGCGGGATCTTCCTGAAGGGGAGCGATCTGACCATCCTGTGGCCACAGGCGCTCGCCCTGGTGTTGCTAGGAAGTGGCATCTTCACCTTGAGCCTGGCCCGGCTGCGCCGACAGTTTCCCTAGGTTCGTTTCGGCCCGCCTTTTCCTTGTTGACAGGGAAGCTTCGAGCAGAGTACAAGGTGGTCTCTCGCCGAAAGGCGCACGGGGGGTGCTTTACGCTCGAGGGTTTGAAAAGGCCTCGCGGGAATGGAGGTCAGTATTAATATCCTGATGCTCTATCCCAGATTCAGCCAGGAGGCATTCTGGAGTCTGGGTCGCTCGGCGAGGTACTTTCTGCGCCGCCGCGCCGTCATGCCGCCCTTGGGACTGCTCAGTGTTGCCAGTGAACTGCCCGATGACTTCCAGGTTCGCTTGATCGACCGCAACGTCTCGGAGGAAACAGAGGCTGACTGGCAGTGGGCGGATGTGGTCTTCCTCAGTCTGATGCTTGCCCAACGCGAAGACTACCGCGTCTGTGTCTCCAAGGCTGGAGCTTATCGAAAACCAATTGCGGTAGGGGGCCCTTTTACCCACGCGATGCCCGAGATTGCCATCGCGGACGCCGACTGGGTCTGTTTGGCGAAGCGGAAACCATCATGGAAGAGTTCGTCAGCGATCTGCGCGCTGACCGCCGCGGGAAACAATATCAGGGAGGCAACGGCACCGATATGGAGTCGGTGAAGATCCCGCGGTCCGATATTTTGCCGGACGTCAACGACTACGCTCACATGGCGATCCAGTTTTCACGTGGCTGTCCTTTCGCCTGTGAGTTCTGCGACATTATCGAAATCTACGGGCGCGTGCCACGAACCAAGAAACCGGAGCAGATCCTCGCGGAGCTGACCAACCTCAAACGGCTCGGGTTTCACGGGTATGTCTACCTGGTGGACGACAATTTCATCGCGAACAAGAAAAAAGCCAAGGCGATGCTGAAGGCAACTGTGCGTCTGGAATCGCGAGAACGGATATCCGTTCCGGTTTCACACCGAAGCCTCGATCAACCTCGCAGACGACGAGGAAATGCTCGAGCTGATGTCCGAAGCCAATTTCATCAACGTCTTCATCGGCATCGAAACGCCCGACCCGAAACTGCTCGAGACCACGCAAAAAAAGCAAAACATCCACGGAGACACGATAGAGCAATTGCGAAAGGTCAGAGAGCATGGAATTCACGTCACCGCGGGATTCATCGTGGGGTTCGATGGCGAAGACCGGGGCGTGTTCGAGATGCAGAGGTCATTTATCCAGGCGTCTGGCGTTGGCACCGCCATGATGGGCTTGTTGCAGGCCCTTCCCCAGACCCAGCTTTCGCGGCGGTTGAAGGAGGAAGGGCGTCTGCTGGAAAAACTGAGCGTGTCCCTGGTCTCGACGGTCGAAGGGCTGAACTTCGTCCCCAAGGGCGAGATGACGAAACGGGAATATCTGGAGCGTTACCGCGTGCTCGTGACACAGGTGTATGAGCCGAAGGCGTTTTTCGAGAGGATTCTGCCCGCCCTGTTGATCCTCCGAAACAAAGTGCGGCTTCGCGCCCTCTTCGAGATATCGCGGTGCTATTCTCCTCTCGCTATCCCCCGGCTGATGTATCAGCTGGGCGTCAAGGTCAAAGGCGCGAGGCTTCAGTTCTGGAAGGCCCTTTTCCAACTGCTGTGGAAGAATCCTCTCGCGCTCGAGGCGTTCATCTGGGAGTGCTACTGTTTTCATCACCTGAGACAGCATGTCGACTATGTCCAGCGTGAAATGGCGCATTATCTATCGTCGCCGTCGCCCGATGACGTACTGGATGAGGTTGTAGCGGCCGACGGGAACCGGGCGGCCTAGGCCGCATTCGAACCCACACTTAACGCCCCGGATTTTTCTCCAGCAATAGCTGTGGCGGAGCTAGCCAGCGCGTCGATGGCGGAGGGTACCTTTACTTGATAAGCGCGGACGTGCTCTCGCTCAAAGCCAAGATACGGGCTGATCTGCCTCCAGAGGCCTTCGAGCCACAACCGTACCAGGCACTATGGGCGATTCCCCTGATTGGGGTCATTGTCGCTGGATCCTGGCTCGTGCTCACCATGCCGTTTCCCTGGTACGTGGCCATCCCGCTGGCGATACTGATTGGAAATTCCTACGCGATATTGGCCTTCCTGGCGCACGAGGTCCTGCACGGTAACGTCGTGCGCTCTCACGTTCTGGAAAATATCATAGGCTACTGCGCCTTTTTCATCTTCCTGCTGTCACCTAGTTTTTGGCGCGTGGGCCATGTGGCCGTTCACCACAGGAACACGAATCAACCGCTGAGAGACCCGGAGACGGTGCACGTCAGTCAATTTCAACATTCAAAGGCGCTCTCGTCCATCAAGAGGTTTTACCCGTCGCGGCCGTGGTCGAATCTCGCCTTCTTGTTCGTTGGCGTCACCGTCTCGTATCAACTGAATCTCTGGATCCATTACCACCATTTCGAAACGCTGCGAATTCTGAAAAGGCGAAGAGAAATCATGATCAGTTCGATCGAGCTCGCGCTGTGGGTATTCTTTGCGATGAGTATCGGATGGAGGGGAACGGTATACGCCATCATCATTCCCATGTTCGTGGCCAACTTCATCGGCATGTCCTACGTAGTGACGAATCACTTCTTGAGCAGACAAGTCGAGGTCGACGATCCATTGGTTCATTCCATCAGCTTGATAAAGCCTGGATGGTTGGAAAAACTCTACTTCAATTTCAACTACCACATCGAGCATCATCTCTTTCCGGAAATGAATGCAAAGTTTTCCCCGTTGGTCAGACAGAGCCTCATGAAACATGCGGGAGACAAGTATGTCGCCGCTCCGCATTGGAAGGCGCTATGGGCCTATCTGAGACTGCCCCATGTGTATCGAGATGAAGAGACGCTCGTGAACCCTTCCACCGGTCGAACGGTGAAGATCAGCGATGTAGTGGCCTGGCTGCTGAATGACGGACCGTTTCCCAAACAAGCCGCAGAGAAAGCAGCTTAGGTACCCGGCAACGGATTACGGCCGCCTTGCCGCCGCTACTCCTCTCAGGAGGTCGTCAAGTACTCCGCGAAACTCTCTCGAAAGCTCTTCGTCGGTCCCGGCAATATTTCCCGGATCTTCGAGTCCCGGCACACCATGTCTACCTGCATGTTGGCGATCGCCTCGAGAAGGATGCCTGCCCTGCCGAGGCCTGCCTTCTGTCCAAGGGACAGAAACGCCCGGACGACGCCCAGCGGAAGGTTCACGGCCAGACGGCTTCGGTGCAGGGCCTGCGCCATCTGGTCCACCAGCGCCCCATAGGTCAACGTATCCGGTCCTCCCCCATCGAAGGTTTTTCCCACCGTGCGTGGCTCGTCCAGACAGCGGGTGAGGTAGGAGAGGGCGTCAGAGAGGGCGATCGGTTGGTGCAGGGCGTTGCGATTGCCCGGAAGCGGAACGAGAGGAAACCTCTGCACCAAGGACAGGAGAGTCTCGAATCCCTTGCTGCCCCGACCGATCACGAACCCCGTGCGCAGGATGGTGAAGTCCAACCCGCTCGCGCGGATCAGCTCCTCGGTCAGCCAGCGGCTCGCCAAAAGCCGGCTCCGGGCAGTGGCCGTCGCCCCCAGGATACTGACGTAGACGATCCGCCGCGTACCGTTCTGGCGGCAGGCGTTGAGGAGATTGGAGGCGCCCTTTCGATCGATAGCCTCCAGGCCGGTTCCCGAATCGGCGCCCTCGAAGCCGTGGACGAGGTGATAGACGGCCCAAACCCCTTGGGTCGCCCTCTCGAGGGAACGTGGCTCGAGCACGTCGCCGAAGACGGCCTCGGCCCCGAAGCTTTCCAGCTTCGTCTTGTCCGCGGGCTTGCGCACGAGACAGCGGACCTCCTCTTTTCTTTCCAGGAGCGCCCGTGCGACGTGCGTGCCGAGAAATCCCCCCGCGCCCGTAACCAGCACCAAATCAGCGCTCTCCGCATCCCCGGGAAGCCCGCTCGCTAGAGCCCCCGCGGCACCGCCTTCTCGTACTCTTCATAGCTCTTGCCGAACCGTTTCTTGAGCTCGGGCTCCTCGATGTAGACGAGATACAAGTGATACACGACGGTCGCGAGGATCAGATATAAAAACAGGACGGGAGAGGCGAAATACAGCGCCTCACCGAGGAGCATGGCCAGCACGCCGACGACGATCGGGTTGCGTACGTACTTATAGGGGCCGCTCACCACCAGCTTCTGGGGCGGGTCCAGGGGAAGCGCCGTTCCCCGGCCCTGGAAAATGAAGAGCCACAGACACCAGTAATCGAGGGCCACGCCTGCGAGGAACAACGGAATGCCTGCATGTCGTAGAACCCCGGGCAACGTCCACGGCACGTACGCGTCCAGAGGATGGACCAACAGAGGGAGAAGCCCTGCGAATACACCAAGAAAGAGGAGCCCGAACACGTGGCCCTTGATCAGAATCGAGGTCGTCTCCCGCATCATAAAGTCCTCATCGCCGGCAAGCGTTCTCGAACGATACTACATCGCCCCCAGCGTCTACTCATAGTAGTCGGGTGCTTTTTTCAAAGTTGGCCACTGCTCGGAATCGTGCCCGGTGACGATCAAGGCATCCGGGTAGAGCTCACTGAACGCCTTCACTTTCTCCAGGGTTTCCATGACGAGGCCCCCCCTGAAATGGAGAATTCCCGGTACGAGGAGCTCGCGATAGCTTCGCTCGGTGTATGCCGCGTCGGCGGCGAGAAGCACCGTTCGTGATCGCAATCGCACCAACACCGATTGATGCCCAACGGTGTGTCCTGGAGTGGGCACGATCACGACTTTCCCATCGTCGAACAAGTCGTAGCCAAGGGTAAACGGGTGGAGCGACGCGATGGGCTCCTGAGGAACCTCCTGATAATCGTAGGGAAAGGCAAACTGTGGGCGGTTGTACCCGTTCAGGAAGCCCAGGAAACTCTGCGCAGCTTCCCATTCTCCTTTGCCGAGGAGGATCGTCGTCCGAGGGAAGCTCTCGATGGCGCTCGCGTGGTCTGTATGCAGGTGAGACATAATGAGGTACTTCACTTGATCGATTGAGTACCCCAACCGCTCTATCTGAGTCTTGATGTCGGCGCCCTTGGGAACGCGGAATCCCCGGGCGATGCTCGTCATGAACCGCCCGATGTTCTTGACGGGATCGGTGTGACAGATATCGTGAAACCCGGTGTCCACGACCACGAGCTCACCGTCGTGTACGATGAGGTACGCAACCACCGGAATCCAGACTTTGTCTTCTTCCGCCTTGAACCAACCCGTCGCGGGAGGTATGAGGTGGAATCCGCCCTCTTTGTGAATGAGAGCCTTCGCCACTTGAACCCATCCAGCCTCGAGAAGGTAGAGCTTGACATCGGGCTCTCCTCCCGGTTTCTTCACCTCCTCTCTCTGGAAGACGCGAAGCCTCTTTCCCATCCCATCTCCTCTAGGCAGCTCTCTTGGCCCCTGTGCGAACGATCCATCTCCAATGGAGGCGGGCGATACACGAAAGCCACATCATCGATTCGCCTGGCATCGCGTCCTCCCGCTCAGGGAACGTTGAGGTTGCGGGCCTGCTCGTGCTCTCCCGACACCCCTTTGGGGAGGTAGCCTTCTTTCTGCAGCCACGATTCGGTCGATCGCATCCCTTCCTCCAGCGAGACCCGGGGCGTGTATCCGAGTTGCTCTCGGGCCTTGGTCGTCGTCATCGTGGCTCGGAAGATCGTCAAAGCACGAATCGTCGTTCTGGTAAAGGCCGGACGCCGACCGGTGAGGTGGGCAACTCCCTCCAACATCATGGCTCCCAGCCATGCCACGGGTTTCGGGATCGACAAGAACGACCGTCCGCCCATCATTCGCGCGTAGATCTCGAAGAGCTCTTTGAAGGTCAAGTGCAAATCGCAAAGGATGAACGCCTCACCCACCGCCCCTTCGTGCCTGGTGGCGAGAATGATGCCGTCCACCAGGTTATCGATGTAGACCAGAATACAAGTGCCCCGACCCCCACTGACCAACGCTCTCACGCCGGCCCGAATCATCTCCACCGGGCGGATGGTATAGAACCAGGCATGAGGACCGTAGACCATGCCCGGCTGAATGATCACCACGGGCAAACCCAGCTCACGCTGGTAGCGACAGGCCAGCTGTTCCGCCTCGATCTTCGTATCGCAGTAAAGATCCCCGCTGGCGCGATGCGGCGATGACTCGTCGGTACCGGGTCCCGCGCCGAACCCGTAGACGCCGATGGAACTGATGTGCACGAAGCGCTCGACCCCCGCCGCCAGAGCGGCATCGAGCATATGCTTCGTGCCCTGGACGTTTTCCTCGTAGAATTCCTTCCGCGTGCCCCAATCGCTGACACGGGCAGCGCAGTGGAACACGATTTCGCAGCCCTCGACGGCGGCCTTCAGCGAGTCGGGCCGTGTGAGGTCACCGACCACGACATCGACGCCGGCACTCCGTAGTCGCCGGGCCTTCGCCGGGTTGCGCACCATTCCTCGGACCGAGACCCCTTCCTCGGCAGCCAGCCGTTCCGCCAACCGTCCGCCGATGCACCCGGTTGCTCCGGTCACGAGGGCAGTCTTGCCCCGAAGCTCCAACGCCCGCACCTCCGGGGACGCATTATACACAGTTGCCTCTGAGCCATCTCTCATGCTGTGACGCGCGGCCATCACGAGACGCGGCTTCGCGCGACCGGAAGTCCCCGTTCACTGAGTAGCAGGAGGGGACGTCGGCCACAGCCGGCGGAGACGGCTCATCGCGCCCGTGCGAAGGCGCCTGAGAGCAGAGCCCACCGCCTGGACGGAGTCCGCCAAAGCGACGATCGTGTTGACCACGGCGCAGAAGACAGTAATGAACGTCTTCCTCTCTCGATACAAGCCATTACTGAAGTCCTGGAGTCTTCGGACGACGCGGTCGTTTCCCCGGGTCTTACGCACGATGTTCACGGCAACCCGGATCATCCACTCATGGCGAAGACCGTTATAGAAGCAGTAGACGAAACTTGCGATCACCGAATGAAACTCGGCGACCCGACGGTCGTACTCTCTGAAGGCGCCTGCGGAAACATTACGTTGGCGCAGACTCTCGTCGACGGCTTTTGCGGCGATCTCCGCGCCGTGCATCCCGGCATACACCCCGGTGGAAAACACGGGATCCAGGAAGAAGGCCGCGTCTCCAACAAGAACGAAGCCGTCTCCACTGTAACGGGTGGAGTCGTAGGCCATCTCCAGCTGGCGATACACCGGGGAGATTCGAACCGCACCCTTCATCCGCCGGGCCACTTTGGGGCAGGCCGCGATCATCGAGTTGAAACGTTCCTCGAGAGGGCCCTGTGACGGGATCTGGCCGTCACCGTTCACGACCAGGCCGACACTCGTGATGCCACCAGCGAGAGGGATGAACCAGAACCAGCCGTCCTTGAAAAGGAGCGCCCGGAAGTAGCCCTCGTACGGGGGATCGTCCCGTGGCACGCCTCGAAAGTGGGCAAAAATGCCCTGGGTTTTGATCTTAGGGTCGGGGATATGAAGATCGAATCGACGGGCGAGATATCGCGACCGTCCGCTGGCGTCGGCCACAAGACGGGCCTGGCACTGCTCCTGGGCTCTGTTTTCTCTCACGAAGGAGATGGTTTGTACTTCTGGACCGAAGCTCACATCTATCACGCGGC
Organism: uncultured Acidobacteriota bacterium; assembly: GCA_963815675.1. Lineage (GTDB taxonomy): Bacteria > Acidobacteriota > Vicinamibacteria > Marinacidobacterales > SMYC01 > CAWFHP01. The sequence continues at coordinate 1,326,605 of CAWFHP010000004.1, forward strand.
TCGGCTCGGCGACTTCCACGCCATGCGCGCGGGCGTTCGTAAGGAGGATCTGGTCGAACTTTGCACGCTCCACCTGGTAGGAGTAGGGCCGCGGATTGAACGTCTGCCCGTTGCGAAAGTGGAGATAACACTCATTGTCCGCGCTCTCCGCAATGGCACCCAGTTTGAGAACGAATCCTGTTTCTTGAAGGTTGGACGTGACCCCGAGGCGATCGGTCACGAGAAGCGTTTGGGGATTGAGCGACTCACCGATGTGAAAGCGGGGGTAGCGGGACATCTCGAACAGGATGACGCGCCACCCCTGCTGTTGCAGGAGGGTCGCGAGAGTGGCTCCCGATGGGCCGCCACCAATCACTGCCACGTCATACGGCACGGTCAACCTCGCCGGGAAATCGGGCCCGATTCATGTCTCGGTAACGAGCTTGAATTTCTTCAAGCTGAACAAGAGTACCTTATCCACGATGGGGGCAAGCAATAACCCGTCTACCATCTTCCCGAGGATTCCCAATCTCATCGTGTAGCGTATTTCCCAATTCAGAATCACGCTATCCGAGGCTGGTCTCAAACTGATGGAATCAGCCCAATCTTTCGAAAAGACGGGAGGGTTCACGACAATATAGGAGAAAAACCTGTTCCTATCCCACTGTACGATTTTTTCTCGAAACGATTGTCTGGTCAGGAAGGTTACGATTCGTTCGGCGCCGATCCCTAACTCCTGTGACAGGACCGTTACTCTCTTGATTCCATAGAACCATGCAGGCATTCTTTCGAAATCAGTAACACGGTTCCATGTCTCGTCGAGTCCGCGACGAATCTCGATTTCCCTTCGAATGACAGCCATGAGCTAGCTAGGATCTGGCGGGTCTTGCCAGCAGCAGATGCAGCAACGCCGCCACCGTGATCAAGACCAGCGCCAACAGCACGCGAGGACCCGCCACCTGAAGCATCGGGTCAACCGGTACCGCGATCGTTTTTTCAATGGCGGCGATCTTGTATTCGTGGGCTTGCTGGAACTCCGGCTGGGTCGCGATCTCCATGAGGTCGCGCCGGCTGCGATACCGCATGACGGCTGCGAGAGACCACCCCTCGCCGTTTTCGACCCCCCACGCCTCCAGCACCGCTGCGGCAGCTTCACCGCCGATGACGGGGTGACTGGCGCGGGCCAGCATCGCCGGCGTCATGTAGGCCATGTACCGGTCCACCACGTGCCTCGACGACTCGTCCGCCGTCACCGCGCCGACCCTGCGCGGCCGATCTCGGAGCTTGATCAGATTGACCACCACGAAATCCCGGCCCGTGTCCTCTTCGAGGAACTTCCGGATCTGAGCGAGACGCTCGGGATTGGGCTCGATGCGCTGCATCCGCTCCATGTACATCTCGATTTCCTGCGGGGTTAGAGGTCCCCGGTAGCCGGTGTACCAGACCCAGAACAGGACGTAGACGGCGAGAACGCCAACCCAGATGATACGAGCTCGGTTCACCGCCGCCCCCGGTTTCACAGACGCTTTCTCAGGCCGGCCGAGTTGCCTCGGAACGGAAACCCCTTGAAAGTCGCCACTCTCATGAGCCCGCCGTCCGCGGCTGAAATTCGTTCCGAACCCATTCCTCCACCACGTCATCCCCCGATGGAGGAGCCACCTCCCACTCGCAGGCCTCGCACCGCAATTTCTTCCGGCCCTGGGTGACGAGGCGATCGGCTCCACAGGCGCCACAGACGGTGGGCTGGGACTCCAGAACCTCTCGAAGGCCCCTGACCACCGTCCTCACTTTGAACAGCGAGTTCACCCGGTCGATGGCGAGCCCTTGCTTGATTCGCGACGGGTCGACCTCCGGCATTCTCTTTCTGAGCAGGTCCGCACCAGCTTCTGTCAAGGCTCCTTTATCTTCCAGGACCCCTTCCCCAACCACCTCGGACATCTTCTCGAGGATACCTACCTTCAAGAGTTGGACGTTGAAAGCCTTTTCTAATTTGAAGGCGATGTCCATGAAGTCAAGGGACTCGGCGCCCAAGTCTTCCAAGGAGGCATCCATCGTCACTTTCTCCTCCTCCACCTCCAGCGCCTGCGCGATAGCCTTCCTCACCGAGTCGAAAATAGCTTCGTCTGATACCTTCATCCTCACCCTCCCCGAACAAAAAGAACCTGCCCCGACCCAGCCGAGACTCTTTACCCTGTCTTTGTCGCCGGCTAGATCCCCCCCGTGACTTGAATGGTCTCACCGGTAATGTAGCTGGCATCGTCGGAAGCGAGAAAGACGACGACCTTCGCGACGTCCTCGGGCTCGCCGAACCTTCGCATCGGGATTGTCGCCAAGAGCCTTTCGCCGGCCCGGCGACGCAGGCTGACGGTCATGTCGGTGACGATGACGCCAGGCGCGACGGCATTCACCCGGATCCCCTTTGGAGCCATCTCGACGGCCACGGCTTTGGTGAAGGCCGCCACGCCGCCCTTGGAAGCGAGATAGTTGCTATCACCACCGAACCCCCCGAACTTCACGGCGGCGGACGCGATGTTGACGATGGCGCCCCGCTTCTGTTGGGTCATGTACTTCAGAGCCGCCTTGGTGGTCAGAAAGACACCACCGAGATTCACCCCAATCACCGCCTGCCATTTGGTCTCGTCCATCAACGGGACGAGGGCGTTCCGTACGATCCCGGCATTGTTCACGAGGATGTCGATCCTGTCGAACTTGTCGTAGACGGTCTCGACCATGCGCTCGGTTTCTTCTTCCAAGCTCACGTCGGCACGCAGGGCAAGAGCCGTCCCGCCCGTTGCGGCGATGGACTCCACGACGTCGGAAGCCGCAGCCTCGTTCCGTTCGTCGGGATAGTTCACGACGACCGCTACTCCTTTGGAAGCCATCGCCATGCAGATCGCCCGGCCGATCCCGGTGCCGCCGCCAGTCACGATGGCGACCCGTCCCGTTAGCTCGTCCACCTACGCTCCCTCTCTTTCACCCCTGAACCGACTCTCAGGGCGCTACATCAGCGAGAGCCCGCCGTCCACCACAAGGGTCTGTCCGCAGATCCAGTTGGCGTCGGCCGAGCATAAGAAAGCCACGACCTTCGCCAGATCTTCCGGGCGCCCCAATCTTCCGCCGGGCGTGGTCCTGATCCCCTCGGCCTTGAGGGTCTCGCAATCCGGCAGAGATGCGAGAGCGTCGGTCTCCACGAGACCGCCACAAACGGCATTCGCACCGATCCCTCTGCCTGCCAACTCCACGGCCAGATATCTGGTCAGTGATTCGATCGCCGCCTTGGCCGCTCCCATCGCCGCATATCCTCCGATGTACCTCCGGCTCCCCAAGCTCGAGATGCTGACGATCTTGCCGCCATGTGCTCCCATGAGCTTGACCGCTTCCTGTGCACACAAAAGAAAAGCGGTGACGTTGATGTCCATCGTCTGCTGCCAGTGGCGTTCTTTTATCTCGAGAATCGGTCTGAAGATGCCCAGTGCGGCGTTGTTGACGAAGATATCCAGGGAGCCGAAGGCGTCCCGGATCTCGGCGAAGATTCGCCGGATCTCGTCAGGCTCACCGAGGTTGCCGTTCGTGACGATGGCCCTCCGGCCCATCTTTTCGATGTCCTCCGCCACGGCCATCGCCGCCGCCCGCTTCTTCAGGAAGTGGACGACGACGTCTGCCTTCCTCGCGGCCAGCTCCAACGCGATCGCCCGTCCCACTCCTCGGGAGCTCCCGGTGACGAACGCGGTCTTCCCTTGGAGAGACGGCTCCATCGGCTCCCCTAAAGCTGCCGCAAGGCGATGCCGGCGTAGGTCCACTTGCCGGCCTCGACCACGTTGCACAGGGCCATCTTGCCCGCGCGTACCTGGCCCTTCCGGCGCATCTCGTCGATCGCGATCAAGGGATTGGGATTCCCCATGTTGCCGACCTGGTCGGTGTTCGCAAAGATCTTCTTCTCGATGAGCTCCCGGAAGATGGAACCATCCGTTCGAGTGAGTCGTTCCATCTCAGCGGGTAAGGCGTCGCCGTCGATACGCTGGGAGAGGAATTCTCGAAGCTCGGCGGGGCTCATCCGCAGAAGCTGGCTGATCTCTCGCTGAAATGGTCCGAAGGGGACGTGGAGAAAGCACCGATCAACCTCCGTCAAATCCGTTACCCCGGCTGCCCTCACGATGTGATCCATGGCCCTGAGAATCAACAACAGGCCGAAGCGAGACACCAGTTTTTGGTTGAGCCGGAAGCGGTGTCGTCCTTTTTGGATCGCCTCCACCGTCAGCGGGATCGCGGATCCGCCGGCCTCCTGGCTCAGTCCTGGCGCCTTCCCGGCTCCGATGGAGCCCAGGCAGTGGGCGGCGATCTCCATTCCCGGGCCCCCCTTCCCCATGAGCACGACGGCGGCGGCACCGTCGCCGTAGTAGAGGGCCTTGACTCGATCGTCCAGGCTCAGCTCATCCAAGTTGCCACCCTCGCCGATAAAGCCTTGAGTCAAGAAAGGAGACGTCAGATCGCTGCCGATTACGAGGGCGACGCGATAAGTATCCGCACGGACATAGTGGTGGGCGATGGAGAGGGCCTGTAGCGCCCCGGAGCAGCCGGCGCGAAGCTCGATGAGGCCGCATTCGCGAATACCCAGGTTTTCCTGGACGAAGGGGACGGTGCCAGGATAGGGAAGGTCAGGAGTCGCGGTCGAGAGAACAATCAAGTCCACGTCTTCCGGGGTCAGACCAGCGTCCTCCAAGGCGTGGAGCGCGGCTCGGGTGGCCATTTCGGAGTTCTTCATCGTCAAAGAACCCGTCTTCAGGTCCGTGGCCCAATACCTCTCATGCACCCCCAGGTGGTTGCTGATGGCATGGTCGGGAGATCCGAAGATCTCCTCCAGGACTTCATTCGAAATAGGCTCTCCAGGAAGGAACACCCCGGTCCCGACAATCCTGACGGGCCTGACGGGCCTGACGGGCCGCTCATCAGCCATAGATAGGGATCTCCAGCAAGACAGATGCCCCTTAAAGACTCTTTACGACCAGGCTGGCATTGTGCCCGCCGAAGCCGAAGGCGTTTACCATCGCTGTCCGAATAGCCATCCGCCTGGCCTCGTTCGGGACGTAGTCCAGATCGCAATTCGGATCACGGTTGACGTAGTTCATGGTGGGGGAGGCGAGGCCTTCCTCCATACCCAAGAGGGTAAATACGAGGTTGAGGACACCTGCCGCCGCGATGGTATGGCCAATCTGGGCCTTGTTCGAGTTCACGGCGAGCCGGTAGGAATGATCCCCGAAGACTTTCTTGATCGCCAAGGTTTCCGTTCTGTCGTTCTGGCGGGTGGACGTCCCGTGAGCGGAGACGCAATCGACGGCGCGGGGATTCAGACCCCCGTCCTCGAGGGCCAGCTTCATCGCTAGGGCCTCGGCTTCCGCATCGGGCGGGGAGTCCGTAATCCGGTCGGCGTTCGCCGTAGAGGCGTACCCCATGATCTCCCCATAGATCTTCGCCCCCCTCTTCACCGCCCTCGACATTTCCTCCAGAATCACGACGCCCGCCCCCTCAGCCAGGATCATTCCGTCCCGTTTCGCGTCGAATGGCCTGCTGATGTTTGCCCGGCTCAACGCGTTGAGGTTGGCAAAGGAAGCGACCCCGAACAGGTTCGTCGGGGAGGAGCACCCTCCTGCGACCATCAGGTCTGCATCGCCCCGTTCGATGATCCGGAAGGCCTTCCCGGTGGCTTGAAGGCCGGCCGCGCACGCGGTATCGGTCGTCAGGTTCGGGCCGCGCAGCCCGTAGCGAAGAGCGGGGAAGGCTGCCGAGCTCATCATTCGCGGGAAGAAATCCCCTACGTCCAGAGAGGTATCCTGGACCAAGCCCAGCTCGTGGATGTCAAAGCAGTTGACCGACTCTCCCATCGAGACGCCAGCGGTGGAAAGGTCGAACGAGCCTGGCTGCAGGCCGGAATCTCGCATCGCCTCCTCGACGGCGGATAACAGAAATTGGACGGCCCTCGGGAGGCGGTGATGGCTCAGGCCATCGAGCTCGCCCGCCCTTGGCCGAAAGCCTTTGACCGCGCCGATAACCTTGCAGGAAAACTCCTCGGTATCGAACGAAGAGATGGCGTCGATCCCGGACTTGCCGGATTTGAGGTATTCCCAGCTCGACCGTGCATCGAGTGCCAGGGGAGTGACGCACCCGATGCCCGTAATAGCAGTTCGCCTTCCCATGTGTCGCATCACCTTCGGGACAGGGTCCTCGTCACCCCTCTCCCGTCCCATCGAGCTCAATTCGGCTTACGAGCAAGACTGTATTCTGACCCCCCAGACTGGTGTTGAGACTCAAAGCATGGTGAACCTGCTTGTCGCGGGCCTGGTTCGGGATGTAATCGAGATCGCAAGCCGGGTCCGCCGTCTCGTAGTTGATGGTGGGGGGAAGATGGCCTTCCTTCACGGCCAGGATCGTCGCGATGCATTCCACTGCGCCGGAGGCCGCACCTAGATAGCCCGTAATGGGCTTGACGGAGCTGACCGGAATCTCGTAGGCCTTGCGCCCAAAGGCTTGTTTGAGGGCCAGCGTCTCGGACAGGTCGCCCCTGGAGGTGGCGTTTCCATGAGCAGAGACGTACCCAACGGTTTCCTCGTGAACACCGCTGCGTCTCAGAACCTCCCGGATCCCGAGGGCGAGCCCGTCTCCACGCGGATGAGGCTCCAGGGCGCTCCATGCATCGAACGTGGAGGCATAACCTTTGATCTCCGCATGGATCGAGGCACCCCTGGAACGGGCATGAGAAAGCTCCTCCACGACGATCACGGCCCCCCCCTCTCCCACGACAAAGCCGTCCCGGTCTTTGTCGAAAGGCCGCATGGCCCGTTTCGGATCCCCCGCCGAGGAAAGCAAGCGGGCGTTAGTGTAGCCCGCGTAGGCCCACTCGTTCAATAAGGAGTCGAACCCGCCAGCAAGGATGACGTCTGCATCGCCACGCTTGATAGCCTCGACGGCCTCGCCAATCGCCTGCGTCGAGGCGGTGTCCGAGCATACGAAGTTGTGATTGATCCCCTTGGCGTTACAAAGCGTGGAGAGGTAGTAGATGCCCGCATTGGGGAGGGAAGTCAGGAGGAAGAAGGGCTGTGGCCGATCGTAGCGGTGGGACTCGAGCAACTCGGCCTCGATTTCGGCGTCTTTCGGGCATGGGAGCGTCCGGAAGAATTCGTAGAACTCGGAAGGCGCCCCTCCCGAGCCGAGGTAGACGCCCAATCGCCACGGATCCAGATCGGACTCCAGGAGTCGGCTATGGTCGATGGCCTGCCTCGCGGCTGCGGTGGCGAAATGGACGCTTCTCGCCATGAACTTGGACGCCTTCTGTTTGACCAGCCACTTCTGGAGGCCGTCGCCCTCCACCTCTCCGCCGATCCTGGCCGATGGCTTCCCCTCGCCAAAAGGATGGAGATGGTCCACGGCGGAGGATCCTTCGACCATTCGCCTCCAGCTCGTTTGGACATCGACACCAGCTGGAGTGATCATCCCGAAGCCTGTCACCACCACCCGCCGAGGATTCATCGTCGCCATTCCCTAATTAATGGGAGAAGTCTCCCGGACAGGCCCGTCTCCCGAGCGCGACGTCGCATCCGGCTTGATGGGGGCATGGGCAAAAGAGATACTCTCGACCGCGAGAATTCGATCGCCGTTCTCCCAGATGGAGAAGGCCACGCGACTCGCTTTCGCATCGAGTGACAGGATCTCGACTTCGAACCGTAAGGTCACACCTATCGTCGGTTCCCTGAGGACCATCGCTTCTTCCACGAGCACGAGGAAGGGCTCCACTTTTTGATCCAGGCTGTCTTTGATCAGCCGGCTGGCGAGTTGACCGCCGGCCTCCACGAGCAACGTGATGGGGATCACGCCCCGCCTGGGAAAATGGTTGGCGAGGAATTCCGCATCCTTCGAGAACGTCTTGGTACCGACGATCCTTTCGCCCTTCTTCAGCTCCAGGATTCTATCGACCAATTGATAGCGCACCGAAACCCCCCCATTCCGAACGCTCGCTCGCGCCCGAATTCACACCGAGCCGAAGGATTCAATTCCTGTCGAGGCTGTCGAGACTTTGTGTCAACACCGAGAACAGTTCCCTTGCTGCGTTTGGATCTTCCAACGACTCGAGCTCTACCAGTTTGAGCTCGAAATCTGCGGACGCGACCACGTCTTTGTCCACGACAGCCTCTCCACGGAGAGAGGCCACCTTTTCTTTCCACCCTTTGAGCTTTACCTTCAAAGTGATCTGGTCCCCAGGCCTGACCACCCTTCTGAATTTTGCCTTCGTCACCAATTGAACGATCCCTCGGTACTGGAACTCCTTCGACGCCACGATGAGCCATGACCCCAATTGGACCATCGCCTCGACGATGAGGGCGCCGGGCATAACGGGATTTCTCGGAAAGTGATCGGCGAGAAAGTCCTCGCTCATGGTCACGTTCTTGACCCCGACGGCGCTTTCATCCTTGACCAAATGGACGATCTTATCGACGAGTAGATACCTCACCCGATACCCTCGATCCGGAACTCATTGTGCAGAGTTGCAGGATCTGGGAGATGGCGCACTCCACAGAAGGACGGCGAAACGAGCACCTCTTTGACCCCCCCAGGCTCTCGGTAAGGACGCCTACTGTATCATAGGAGCCAGGGGGCGAAGAATTGGGAAATCATCCCCGTCGGACAAGCTGCGAATCGGCGGGGGCGCCGTTGGACAGAACCGCTCATCCTGCCACGCCCCAGGGCGTGGTAGGATGCCAGCCCGATGACGCGGCGCGACGGCGAGACTGCGCTCCTTTTTCACGAGCGCACGAAGCACAGTCCGGTCACCATTCGAGCCTCGCCCCATTTTCTCGACTGGGACAATCAGCCTCTTCCATACAAGCTCTACCGCGGCGTCGAGAGCGAGCCTCTGCCGCCCGTGTCCGAGCCTTCGGGCATGGACGCTCTTTCCGCGCTCGCAGGGACGACTCCGGCGAGTGCGCGCCTGGATGCAGGAAGCCTGGGGAGTCTTCTCTTTCATACTGCCGGGATCACGAAGCGGCTTCGATTCGGCGGGAGAGAGATGGATTTTCGCGCCGCCGCCTGTACCGGTGCGCTCTACCACATCGAGATCTATCTGGCCTGCGGCGAGCTTCCCGGTGTCGGTTCCGGTCTGTACCATTACGATCCGCGGAATCACGCGCTCGATCGATTGCGACGCGGAGACTTTCGGGCGCCTCTCGTCGATGCGACCGGAGACGAGCCTCGCGCCGCGAGCGCCGAAGCGCTCCTCGTTCTCACCTCCACTTTCTGGCGCAATTCCTGGAAGTACCGGGACCGGGCGTACCGTCACGCGTTCTGGGACAGCGGGACGATGCTGGCCAACCTCTTCGCGATGGGCTCCGCGTTGGCGATTCCCGCCCACCTCGTGCTCGGCTTCGCGGACGGGGACGTCGGACGACTCGTCGATCTCGACGTCGATCGGGAGGTCGCCGTCGCCGTCGTCGCGCTCGGGGGCTCCGGGTCCGTTCCACCGCCCGTACCTGGTCTTGCCCCGCTCGATCTCGCGACCGAGCCGCTCTCTCGCCGAGAGGTGGACTATCCCGCGATCCGGGAGATGCATCGAGCGAGCTCGCTCGAGAGCGGGCGCGAGGCGAGGGCGTGGCGCGAGGCCGGGCCGCCGGTCGCGACGAGGCTCGACGGCAAGACGGGACGATCGCTGCGTCCCCTAGAGCCCTGGCCCGAGGGCGAGCGGCAGGCGGCGCCGCTCGAGCGCGTCATTCGAAAGAGAGGCTCGGCTCGGCGGTTCGCTCCGCAGGAGATCGACTTCCGCGACCTCTCCACCGCCCTTTCACTAGCCACCCGCGGAATGAGCGCCGATGCTTTGCCCCGCGAAACGACGCTCTGCGATCCGTACTTGATCGTGAATGGGGTGAACGGTCTTTCTCCCGGCGCCTATGCGTTCCATCCCGGCCGGCCCGGGGGTCTCGAGCCCGTCCATGAGGGCGACGTGCGGGAGAAGAGCCGCTTTCTCGATCTGGGGCAGGACCTCGCCGGCGACGCGAGCGCCAACGTCTACCTGCTCGTCGACCTCGGAGCCGTCCTGGAGCGATACGGCAATCGAGGCTATCGAGTGGCGCAGATCGACGGCGGCCTGATCGGTGGAAGGCTCTACCTCGCTTCCTACGCCCTCGGTCTGGGCGCGAGCGGCCTCACGTTCTTCGACGATGCCGTTACCGACTTTTTCTCTCCCCACGCTTCGGGAAAAGCCGTGATGTTTCTTGTCGCCCTCGGAGTGCCCGCCCGTCGCAAGGTGCTGTTTCAGAAGTGATGCGCGGCTCCGCTCTCATTCGCTCCTGAGCGCGCGCGTGGGCTCGATCGACGCCGCCCGGCGCGCGGGGAGAAAGCTCGCCGCGAGTGCAGCGAGGATCAGCACGAGGAGCACCGCGGCGAAGGTCGGTAGATCCGTCGGGCTCGTCTCGAAGAGGAAGCTCGAAAGGAACCGGCTCGCTCCGAGCGAGAGCACGACGCCGGCGACGAGTCCCACCGCGACGATCCCGAGCCCCTGGCGCAGGACCATCGCGAGGATCTGAGAGCGCCGCGCTCCGAGCGCCATGCGGATTCCGATCTCCTGCGTGCGCTGACTCACGGCATAGGCGATGACGCCGCCGAGCCCGGTGGCCGCGATCACGAGCGCCAGCGAGGCGAAGATCCCCAGAAGAAGCGCGGTCAGTCGCGGGGAAGCCATCGACGCCCGCCGGCTCTCCTCGATGGTCTCGAAACGGTCCACCGGTTGTTCCGGGTCGATGGAGTGGACGGCCTCCCTCACCTGGCGCGAGATGCCGGAAGCATCGAAGGGAGTTCGAAGGATGAGAGTTGCCGCCCAGAAGCTCTGCGCCTGAGGCAGATACAGTGCGGCGAGGGGCTCGGCATCGAGGGTCTGCTCGCGAACGTCGCCCACGATCCCCACGACGGTGATCCAGGTTTGCCCGTTGTCGATCGACACTCTCTGGCCGATCGGGCTCGCGTCCTTCCAGTACTCCGCGGCGAGGGATCGATTGATGACCGCGACCGCGGGCGCGTCCGGCCTGTCGAGGTCCGTGAAACCGCGTCCCTTCAACAGGGGGATGCCCATCACCGAAAAGTAGTCGGGGCTCGCGATTCTCGTCGCGACCTGGGGCGCGACCTGCTCCTTCTCGAGGGGCACGTTCTCGATGCGGAATCCGTTGGTGAAAGGAGGCTGGCCGTCGAGAGGCCTCCCGCTCGCGACCGCCGCCGACTCCACCCCCGGAATGGCGCGTGCTTTCTCGAGCAGACTATCGAAGAAGCGGACCTGATCCTGCTGGTTCTGATAATGAGACCAGTTGGGTGAGAGCCGGGCCATGAGGATCTTCTCGGTGCGAAATCCCGGATCGACCTGCTGCAAGCGAAAGAAGCTCTTCAGCATGAGCCCAGCTCCCACGAGAAGGAGTACGGCCGTCGCCACCTGCGCGGCGATGAGGGCGGAGCGAGCGCGGATTCGCCCGCGCTGACCCGTCGCGTGGCCGCCGTCCCGGAGAGCGCCGGCGAGGCTGAGCCTGTTGGTGAACACGGGAAGGATACCGACGATTGCGCCGGTCAGGACGGAGACGAAGAGAGCGAACAGGAGCACCGCCCCGTCGATCTCCACGCCGATCGCGCGCGGCGTGAAGCGGCCGATGAAGCTCGCGAGGAGATCGCGGCCTTGATAGGCGATGACGAGCCCCAGAGCGCCGCCCGCCACCGAGAGGAGAGTGCTCTCCACGAGCGTCTGCTGGACGAGACGGGCCCGGCCGGCGCCGAGAGAGGCCCGGAGCGCAATCTCTCGTTCGCGTCTCATGAGACGGGCCACCGCGAGATGGATAACGTTGGCGCAGGCGATGACGAGAACGAGAATCGAGGTCGCGAGCAGCACGAACAGGGTGGGGCGGGCTCCGACGGTGAGCGCCTCCTGGAGCGAGGTGGCTTCGATGGTGTAGCCCGCCGTCTTGGGGTAGGTGTCGGGAAAGTCGTGCGCGAAGCGAGCGGCGATGTTCCGAAAGTCGGAGCGAACTGTTTCGATATCGACGCCGTCGCGGATTCGGCCGAAGACCGTCATCGCCCGGAAGATGCTCCGGTTCTCGTTCATCTGGAGCTCGGCCGCGGAGCGGAAGGGACAGGCCGAGGTCGGCATGTAGACGTCGTGCTCGCTCGGGAACTGCGGGATTGGCGGGAGGACGCCGACGATGGTGTGGATTCGATCGTTCATCTCGACCGTTCGGCCGATGACGTCCGCCTCGCCTCCAAAGCTCCGCTGCCAATACCCGTAGCTGAGAACGAGCACCGCCGGCGCACCGAGATCGTCATCCTCGTTGCGGAAGGTGCGACCGAGGAGAGGCTTCACGCCGAGAACGTCGAAGAACTGAGCCGAAACCACTCCGGTCGAGACCCTCTCCGGCTCGCCGCGGCCGAGCAGAGTGAACGTCATCGAATGATGCTCGACGAGACCGTCGAGGGTCTGGTTCTGTTCGCGGTAGTCGTAGACTTCCTTGATCGAGAAGGCGAGGTCGTCGATTTTCGCTCTGGGGGCACTCTGCTGGAGCACGACGAGACGAGAGCCGTCTCGATAGGGAAGAGGCTCGAGGAGCACCCCGTGAATCAAGCTGAAGATGGCGGTGTTGGCACCGATGCCGAGGGCGAGGGTGACGACGGTGGCGAGAGCGAATCCGGGGCTCTTGAGAACGGTCCGCAGCGCGTAGCGGACATCGCCGAAAAGGGTCTCCATTAGGTCCTCCGTCCGGGTTGTTCCCCTAGACGGTCTACAGGATGGCGTAGAACCTCGCCGCTGTCAAGGCGGCCGCGTCAACCGACGAGATAGGCGCCGGTGCCGACGGCGATGACGCTGTCCTCGTCGTTGTGGAGCTCCATCCGGGTCACCGCGACTTTGTTGCCCGAGCGCAGGAGATAGGCGGAGGCGAAAAAGTGCGCGCCGACGCCCGGTCGCAGGTAGTCGACCCGGAGGTCGATGGTGCCGACGTTCGCGAGCCTCTCGACTTTCTCTTCCGGGCTTCGTCCTTCCGCGTTCCTGATCGCCGACAGGAATGCCACCAGTCCGCCGGTGAGGTCGAGGGTCGAGGACACCACCCCCCCGTGGAGGCTCCCGCGGTGGAAGTTCCCCACGAGCTCGTCTCGGAAATCGAACCGGACCCGTGCGGTCTCGTAGGAGATTGACACGATCTCGACGCCGAGAACCCGGTTGAAGGGAATCTTCTCGGTGAAGATGCGACGAACGAAATCGAAGATCTCGGCGTCGGTACGGTCTGCTGGATTTTCGAAGGGCATCGGATGGGATTATATTGCTCGCCGGAGGAAACATGAGAATCGCCTTGCCGCTCGTGCTGGGATTTCTTCCCGTGGTTGCCGCTTCGCTCCCGGCGCAGGAGCGTCAGCCCGGAGCTCTCGCGCTCGTTCAGACCATTTCGCTTCCGGAGGTGAAGGGGCGCTTCGACCACTTCGCCTTCGACGCGAAAGCGGGCCGCCTCTTCGTCGCCGCCCTCGGAAACGATTCCCTGGAGGCGATCGACGTCCGGTCGGGGAAACGTCTGAAGAGCGTGAGTCCGATTCGCATGCCGACGGGAGTCGTATATCTTTCCCAAAGCGACCGAATCGGCGTGGCGAGCGGTGGAGCCGGTACGTTCGACCTCTTCGAAGGCGCGGGCTATTCGCTCGCGAGCCGCGTCTCGTCTCTCGACGACGCCGACAACGTCCGATGGGACGCGAGCGCGGGCCGCCTCTACGTCGGATATGGGGAGGGGGCGCTCGCCATTGTCGACCCCGTGGGGGCCAGACTGATGGGGAGCGTGCCGCTTCCCGCACACCCCGAATCGTTCCAGCTCGAGTCGAAGGGCGACCGGATCTTCGTAAACACGCCCGGCGCCGGGAGCATTGCGGTCATCGATCGCGCGAAGGAGACCATCGTCGCGACCTGGCATTTGAGGAATGTCGCGGCCAACTTCCCGATGGCGCTCAACGAGGACGATGGACGACTCTTCGTCGGCTGCCGGCGTCCTCCGACGCTCGTCGTTTTCGACACGGCCTCGGGCAAGTCCGTCACCCAACTCTCGATTTGTGGAGACACCGACGATCTCTTCTACGACCGCGCGCGCAAGAGACTCTACGTATCGTGCGGAGAAGGGTTCGTCGACGTCATCGACCAGAGGAGCCCCGACGGTTACCAATTGCGGGAGCGCATGCCCACCCGCGCCGGAGCGAGGACGTCGTTTTATTCCGCCGAGTCCGACGAGCTCTATCTCGCCGTTCCCGAACGGGGAGGCCGGCAGGCCGAGATTCGGGTCTACCGTCCGCATTAACGCGAAGAGAGACTCCTCACTTGAAGCGCACCGCTCCGGCCTCTTCCAGAATTTCCAGATAGCCGGTTACCGCCGTCAGGTCCACGGGGCCGAGCTCGGCCGCGACCCGGTCTCGAATCTCCTGTATCGTCCGCTTTCCGTCGACGAAGTTCAGCGTCTCGAACTGCGCCGTCTCGGGGAGGGAGATTGCGGTCGCCGCGCCCGGACCGAGCTTGTCTTCCAGCAAGTCGTAGTAATAGACGTTCGTCGGTCCTGGCACCGCCTCGGTTCTTTCGGGAACGCGCGACGCCCCCGGAGCCGAGGGAGGCGCCATCTCATCGGATACCGGCACGACTCCGCGCTCGCCGCACATCGCGTCATAGGCGGCCCGCGCGGCGATCCGGTCGCCGGTGTGGATCGACTCCAGACTCTGCATCCAGGGGGAGAGGCTCGCTCCCGTTCCGGTGAACGCCACGATCGAGTCGAGAGCGGCCTTCTCGCGCTCGAGCGCATAGTCCATGATGTTCCGAGCGTCGCGATAGGCGGAAGCGAGCTCGGAGCTCTCGGCGGTCGCGATGAGCGAGAGGGCGCGGGCACGGTCGGCGCCCATCCTCTTCGCCGCTCGACCTGAGGTCTCCGCGAGAAGCGTGGGTCCATCGTCCGGTCCCGCCGCCGCGAGGGCATAGCCCGTCGCCGCTCCGAGAAACGCGACTCGCTGGAGCTTCGTGGCGTCGAGGTTCTCGGGGACGTCCTTGTTCGTATGGATGTAGACGTCGGGCCAGTCGTGGAAGTAGAGCATGGGAACGCCGAAGGTCGTGTCCTCGTAGACCTGATGGTCGCTCCCGAGATCGAGCCCCTGGATCTCGGCGGCGAAGTCCTCCTTGGTGCCCTCGGGGGAGAGGATGGTGTCGGTGAAGTTCCCCTCGCCCGCGGCGCGCCGGCTTCCTTCGGCGACGTAATCGAAAAACACTTCTCCCACGTCGCCGATGAAGCTCGGAACCGATGCCGGCGGGCGCGACAGAAAGAAGACCGATTTCGTCGTCTGGGGAATTCCACCGACCATGTCCATGTGGATACCCGCTATCATGCGGGAGACGATCTCGGGATGGCGGTCTAGATAGGCGAAGCTTCCCGAGATCTCCGGCGGCCAGACGAACCGAATCGTGCGCCGCGGCGGCGGAAGTTTTCCGCTTCCGATGAGAAGGGAGAGCGTACGCGCCACCTCGAGGATGGTGGCGGCCCCGCTCGCGTTGTCGTTCGCGCCCGGGCTCTGATGATCGAGGTGGCAGCTGAAAACGATCTCTTCGTCCGCTCGATCGGTTCCAGGGATGAGGCCGGTGACCACTTCGAAGTAATCGGGCACGAGGCGGGCATCCACCTCGGCCTTCAACATGATGGTCTCGCCCGCCGCGACCCGGGACTGGAGCGCGCGGGCTTCCCGAGGGCTGGTCATGAACGCGAATTTGTTCCGGGTGTTCGCGGGGTCGAGGTGGCCCCATCGAACGAGGTCGGGATCGTCCCCCGACCAGCCCGTCCGTTGATTGGGGTAGTAGCTCAACATTCCGACGGCTCCCCGCTCGTCGACCGCGAGGCGGTGGACGGTCGGAAGATCGCCTCCGGCGAGCACGATTTTTCCGCGAACGTCTCTTCCCTGGTAATCCTCGGCGCGGGTGCCCGCTCCCACATCCACGAGCTCCGCGGTGACGTTCGCATCCTGGCTGTAGTCGGCTAGCGCGACCTTCATCTCCGAGAAGTCGTCGAGTCGTTCGTTTCCTGGCGAGACCTCCCACAAACGACCACTGGAGGCGCGCCATCCATAGTAAGAACGAAAGTGATGGTAGAGCGTCTCGCCGTCCGCCGGGAGCTTCTCGATTCGGACGTCTTTCAATCCGTAGGAAACGGCGAGCGCCTGCATCAACTCCGCGGCCTGGTGGTAGCCGGCGGTCGCCTGGACTCGATGCATCCGTGCCAGGTCACGGACATGGGCTTTCGCGGTCGCTCCCGAGACGGTGGCCCGGATGGACTCGAGCGCGGCGTCGCTCATGAGAGTGACTTTGCGCTCCGCCGACGTCAATGACGCGGTCGTGAGAGCAAGAAGGAGGGGAGCAAGTAGAAGTCGTTTCATGGAAGTCCTCGGATGAGCTCTGCTATCCTAACGGAAATGGCAGGGGAGCTGCACTTGCCGGAATCCGAGAGGGCGCGGCGAGTGCGCCGCTGGATTCGGCGGGGAGAGAAACGGCTTCGCGCCCGACATCCGGTCTTGAATCATCCCGACGCCATCGCGGCCGTTTCGACCGTGATCCCGGTCGCGGGTATGGTCGGACTCGGCTGGCTCTACGCCTTGGGCCACGTCTCGGCGATGGTCTGTATTCTCGGCAACGCTTTTCTCGCCTCCATCCTCCATGAGATCGAGCACGACCTCATTCACCACCTCTATTTCCAGGCGAGGCCGGTCGCGCGCAACCTCGCGTTGCTCCTCGCGTGGGCGTTCCGGGGAAACGTCGTCCACGGGTGGTACCGCCGCCGCATTCACCTTCATCACCACAAAGCGTCGGGAACCCTCACCGATGTCGAGGAAAGGCTTCTCGGTCTCGGACAACCCTGGGGACCGCGGCGAATCCTCGTGATGGTCGACGGGGCGATGGCGTTTCTTCTCAACGCGAGAGTGCTCCAGGACGAGGCCCCGGGCTTCCGCCGGCGGGAGCTCGCCCTCGCGTCGGTACCCGTCTATCCCGTGTTCGCCTTCGTTCTCCTGAGCTTCCTCGCGGCGCAAGGGCTCCGCCTGTTCGTGCCTGGATACGTGCCCTCGCCCCTGTTCGCCGCACTCTATCCCACCATCGACGTACTCGCCGTTTCCTGGGTGTTCCCCAACTATCTCCGTCAGGCGGCTCTTCAAATCGTCTCCTCCAACGTTCACTACTACGGGGACGTGGACGCCGTTCATACCGAGACTCAGATTCCTCCGGCCGCTCGTGCTCTGGCCGTTGCAGCTGTTTTGCTTCAACTTCGGAACCACCCACAGCTTCCATCACTTCGTCGTCGAGCAGCCGTTCTATTTGCGGCAGCTCCTCTCTCCATGGGTCCTTCCCGCGATGCGCAAGTACGGGGTTCGGTTCAACGACCTGGGGACGTTTCTCCGGGCGAACCGATACCGCGGCGCCGTCTGATTGGTTGCCGGCTCATCGCTCGGCAACGTAGAGCGTCTGGAGGGCACGTCCCACGGGACCGTTCCGGTCGTGAAGCACGGTATCGGTGAGGCCGACTCCCGATCCGTCGACGAGCGCCCGCGAGTCCATTCCGATCCATTCGCCTTCAGGCGGACGGTGAAGGAAGACGTTCAGATCGGTGTTCACGAAAAGATACCGCTCCGGGTCGAGACAACAGCTTACCCCGTTGCTCGAATCGGCGGCGACGAGCACCCTCACGAGCGGCGAGGGCGCTTCTCCCTCTACGAGCGGGACCTTCATCTTGAGCCAGGCCGTCGCGGGCCCCATCTCTCGAAAGCTTCCCCGAACGAACCTCCAGTCCATGTGGGTGTGGTAGCCGACGTCGGCCGCCATCTCGAAGAACGGTTCCCATCGGCCGGTCTCGGGTCCGGGAAGCGCGGCCAGTTCCGATGAGACCTCGGGAAGAGGCCGTGAAGCGGTCCGCATCCGCCAGGCCCGGGCTCGCAGAACCTCTTCGCTTCCGGACCGCGCCACCGCCTCCAGAAGCTCGATGCGTTTTCCCGGGCGAGCGGAATGGACGTCTATGTTCAGATCGGCGATGGGCACCGGCCGCAGAATGTCGATGGTCACCCGGACGATGCGAGTGTTCTCGCGCGGCTGGAACGACTCGAAGGCCCGGCCGATGAGCCCGGACGGGGGGCCCGCATGCTGATGCTCGACGTCCCAAGGCCCGCGCGTCGCCTCGGTAGCCCGGAATCCGGGTCCAGGACGATTCACGACGAAAAAGGCTTCGGACATGTGCTCCATTCTATTGCGTCCCGATGTGCTATCCTCCCGTATGAAATGAGACACCGAGCCTGGCTCGCGGCGTTCTCAGTATTTCTGAGCTTACCCGCCTTCGCACAAGAGACACCTCGGGAGATCATCGACAAGGTCGATCGGATCCTTCGAGGCGACTCCAGTCACGGGACGGCGACGATGGAAGTCGTCACCGAGCACTGGGAGCGCACGCTTTCGATGGAGCTCTGGTCGCTCGGGACCGACTATTCCCTCGTTCGCATCACCGCGCCCGTCAAAGAGGCCGGCACCGCGACCCTCAAGGTCAAGGACGACATCTGGAACTATCTTCCCAAGGTCGATCGAACGATCAAGATCCCCGCTTCGATGATGATGGGCTCCTGGATGGGCTCTCACTTCACCAACGACGATCTGGTGAAGGAGAGCCGTCTCGTCGACGACTACGACATCGCCCTGTCGTTCGAAGGCGAGCGCGACGGAGTCGAGGTGTGGGAGCTTCGCTTGACGCCCAAACCCGAAGCGGCCGTCGTCTGGGGACGCGTCGAGTACCAGGTTCGTAAGAAAGACCTGATGCCCATCTGGGCGAAATACTACGACGAGGACGGAAATCTCATCCGCACGCTCGCCTTCAGCGAGTTCAAGACCTTCGACGGACGGCTGGTCCCGACCGTGATGAACATGACGCCCGAGGACAAACCGGGCGAGCACACGATGGTCCGCTACCAGACGCTCGCGTTCGACGTGCACCTCGATCCTTCGTTCTTTTCTCTTTCGAACCTGAAGAGCCGGAGATAGAAGAGCGCGTGGCCGCGGCACCCTGGGGCAAGATCGGCTGGCGCAATCTCGGCCGGAACAAGAGACGGACTCTCATCACCGCCGTCGGCCTCGGCGTGGGCTACTTCGCCGTCGTGTTCATGGTTGGCTGGTCCGAAGGGCTCGAGGCCGAGATGATCGAGAACGGGACCGGCCTCCTCATGGGACAAATCCAGATTCACGCGAGCGACTATCGTCCCGACCGGAGCATCTACGACACCATCGGAGGGGAAAAGGGTGCCGATGTCGGGGAGCTCCTGCGCCGAGTCGACGCCGATCCCGAGGTCGTCGCCGCCGCTCCGCGGGTCTATGCCGGCGGGCTCGTGAGCTCCGGAGACTCCACCTCGGCGGGGACCCTCCTCGGCGTCGACCCGGAAAAAGAGCCGAAGGTCAGCCGCATTCTGAACGGGATCGACAAGGGACGGATTCCCGACGGCGGAAACGGAGCGAACGAGATCGCGCTTGGCGCCGAGATGGCGAAGCAGCTCGGAATTTCCAGCGGCGATCAAGTGGTGGTGGTGGCTCCTGGAGCCGATGGCTCGATGGGGAACGACGTCTTCGAAGTCACCGGCATCTTTCACACCGGACTCCAGGAAGTGGATGCTTCCTACGCGATCCTCCCGATCGCGACTCTCCAGAGGCTCGTTGCCATGGAGCCCTCACGGGTCCACGAGGTCGCTATCGCGACGCGGGATCCCTGGGTCGCCCCCGATCTCGCCGCCCGCCTGAAGGAGGCCCTCGCCCCTCTCGACCTCGCGATCGAGGTCGTGCCCTGGACGGTGCTCCAGCCGGAGATGGTGGATTACGTCAAGCTCCTCGATTCCTGGTATTTCATCGTTCTCGGCATCGTTTTCGTCATTGCCCTCTTCGGAGTCGCCAACACCATGCTCATGGCAACCTACGAGCGCCGCCGGGAGTTCGCCGTCATGCTCGCGCTCGGCACGGCGCCGGTGGAAGTCGTGCTCACGGTGATGGCGGAAGCTCT
Organism: uncultured Acidobacteriota bacterium; assembly: GCA_963815675.1. Classification (GTDB taxonomy): domain Bacteria; phylum Acidobacteriota; class Vicinamibacteria; order Marinacidobacterales; family SMYC01; genus CAWFHP01. Next base: position 1,346,665 of record CAWFHP010000004.1, read on the forward strand.
GGCGTTAGGGGTGTTGAGCCTCCTCGCTGGGTCTCTCATCACGTTGCCGCTTCTCGTCTGGTGGCACGAGGCGCCTCCGGACCTGAGCTTCATTTACGGCGACTTCACCATGTTCGGAGCCCTGATGCGACCGGTGCTACGGGTCGAGTACGACATTCCCATGTCGCTCTGGACCGCGGCGGCGCTGCTCGTCACCGCGCTCGTCGCCGCCCTCTATCCCGCGTTTCATGCGTCGCGGGTTCCGCCCGCGGATACGTTGTCGGGCCTATGACACGAAAATTCGGAATCATCGTCGAGCTTGCGTTGAGAAACCTGAGGCGTCAGCTGCGCCGCACCGTGCTCACGTCGCTCGCGATGGTCCTCGGCGGGGCGATCCTGATGATCTCGCTTCCTCTCGGCGACGGTACCCACGAGGCCTGGATCGAGTCGGGTGTCCGGATGGGAAGTGGACACCTTTCCATCCAGCAACCGGAGTTTCAGGCGAGCCACAAGATCGGAGACCGCCTGTCCGCGAGTGCGCGGGCTGCTGCCGAACAGGCGCTGCAGGATCCAGTCATCGCCCGCGATGTAACGGCGGTGTCGCCTCAGCTGGAGGTGAACGGTCTCGCGAGCTCTCCCGCGGGGGCGCGTCCCGCCCAGATCGTGGGTGTCGATCCCGAGGCCGAGGCGAAATTCACCATTCTCGACGAGAAAGTCGTCGAGGGACGCTACCTCCGCGAAGACGATCGCCTGGCCGCGTACGTGGGGTCGGTTCTGGCGGAGGGGCTCGACCTTCATCTCGGCTCGCGGATGGTGGTGACGGCTCAGGACGCCAAGGGAGAGATTGCGAGCCAGCTCGTTCGCGTCGTCGGGATCTTCAAGACGGGCGTCCCCGAGGTCGACCAGTCGGTGGTGCACATTCCACTTCGGACGGCCGGCTCCTGGCTCGGCTCGGGAGACGACGTCACCAACATCGCCATCCTCGTCGACGAGAGCGTCCACGTCGAGCCCGTCCGGCGCGCGCTCTCCCGGAAGCTCGCCGGACCCATCGAGATGAACGAGCTCACCGTGATGGACTGGCACGAAGCGATGCCCGTTCTCGACGCTGCCGTCAAGATCGACAACTTCGGAAGCTATCTGATCCAAGGGATCCTCTTCGCGATCATCGCGCTCGGGGTCGTGAACACCGTTCTCATGTCCGTTCTTCACCGGCACCGGGAGTTCGGAGTGCTCCAGGCGCTCGGGCTGACGCCGACTCAGACAGGGAGCCTGGTGCTGGTGGAAGGTCTCGTCCTCACCGCGATCTCCGGCATCATCGGTATCAGCCTCGGCATGTTCGTGACCTGGTATTTCTGGCGCGATGGCTTCGACTTCTCGTCGATGTGGAACGAGGAGTGGAGCTTTTCGGGCGTGGTGATGGATCCCGTCATCTATCCCGTGATTCGGATGAGCCGGGTCATCGAGTCGCTGGTTTTCATTTTCCTGGTGGGGGCGCTCGCCTCCGTCTATCCCGCCTATCGGGCGACGCGTATCGACGTCACCGAGGCGATGAAGTTCGAGAGATGAGCGGAACGGAAACGAACGAAGCGGCGGTCCATACCGAAGACCTCTGGAAGATCTTTCACCAGGAAGCCGAGGAGATCCGTGCGGTGCGCGGCGTCACCCTTACCATCGAGCGGGGCGAGTTCACGGCGCTCTACGGCCCCTCGGGCTCGGGAAAGACGACGCTCTTGAACCTCATCGGCGGGCTCACTCGCCCGAGCCGGGGCCGGGTCTGGGTGGCGGGCCGCGAAATCACCCAGATGACGGGCCACGAGCTCGCTCACCTGAGGCTCGAACAGGTCGGATTCGTCTTCCAGGCTTACAACCTGCTTCCCGTCCTTACGGCGATGGAGAACGCCGAGTTCCCCCTTCTCCTTCGCGGCGTCGAGAAAGAGGAGCGCGAGCGGCGGGTAGGCGAGCTCTTCGAGCGGACCGGACTGACCGGTCTCGAAGATCGCCGCCCGGGAAAGCTCTCCGGTGGCCAACAGCAGAGAGTGGCGGTCATACGCGCCGTGGTGGGAAAACCCGCGCTGGTGCTCGCCGACGAGCCCACGGCGAACCTGGACTCCGCCGCGGGAGAGTCGCTTCTTCACGTCATGGAGGAGCTCAATCGGGAGCGGGGCACGACCTTCGTCTTCTCCACGCACGATCCGCACGTGATGGAGCATTCGCGGCGTCTCATCCGCCTCGTGGACGGTGGGGTCGCCGCGGACGAGACACGTTGAGGCGGCTCGCTCCTCCGGCGGCTCTCGTCATGGCGCTCGCCGCGGAGCCTGCCTTCGCGCAGTCGCATCTCGTGACCGGCTATTACCAGAACGTGCCTCTCTGGAGCGACAGCTCCGATCTCTCGAAGGGCGGGCTCAGCGACTTCAACCGTTTCCGGCTCTCGACCGCGCCTTCCTTTGGACGCTTCTCTATCGAGGTCGCCTATGAACAGGTCCTCACCCTGCGCCAGAACGACACGTCTTCGGCGATTTTCATCGGTGCCGTTCCCGGGGGAGGCGAGTGGCTCGATCTGCAGTGGACGATCGACGAATCGGAGCACGTGCTCTGGCAGCAACGGTTCGACCGCCTGAAGATCGGATTCAAGCCTACCGATGCCCTGGAGATCGACGTCGGGCGGCAGGCGGTCTCCTGGGCGACGACGCTCTTTCTCACGCCGGCCGACCCTTTCTCGCCGTTCAATCCCGCCGATCCGTTCCGTGAGTTTCGAGCTGGAGTCGATGCCGCGCGCGTTCGCGTCTATCCTGGGCCGCTGAGCGAGATCGACGTCGTCGTGCGGCCTACCAAGACGGTGGTGGGAGAGGAGCTCACCGCACTCGCCCGTGGGCTCACCACCTGGAAGCAATGGGAGCTCTCCGGATGGGCGGGCTCGCTCTATGGCGACGTCGCGGGAGCGGGCGGGGCGTCCGGGTCGATCGCCGGCTGGGCGCTCCGGGGCGAAGGAGTGGTACGCGACGAGGAGGGAGTCGGCACGGTTTTTCGGGGCAGCTTCGGTGTCGATCGCCTCTTCCCCGTTCGGGGCAGGGACCTGTTTCTCGTCGTCGAGTTCCAGCACGACGGGTTCGGGGCCTCCGATCCATCGGAATATCCCGCCGTGCTCGCCTCCAAACCCTTCCTTCGCGGAGAGCTGCAGGTGCTCGGCAGGAACGAGGCGGCGTTCCAGGCTTCCTATCAGCTTCATCCGCTCTGGAGTCTCGCCGCTCTCTTTCTATGGAACATGAGCGATGGAAGCGCGCTCTTCTCTCCGAGCTTCAGTTATTCCGCGAGCAACGAAGCGACGATCACGGGAGGACTCTTCGTTGGATTCGGCACCGCCACGCCCTCGGCCGGCTCGTCGATTGCGTCCGAGTACGGTCTGGTCCCTACGACCGCCTACGTTTCCGTCAGCCTGTTTTTTTGAGCCCCGACCCTTGGCCGTAGCTGCTCCGCGGGCGTACCTGGTTGAATCCAATGTCGGGCAAGGTCGAGCCGAAGATCAAGGTTCGTTCAGAAGCTTCAACTCGGAGTAGGAACCCGCGGAAGAATACGCTCGATTTCCCGCTTGACATCGTCTGCTGAAATGTCTTATCAGGGCAGTGCAGAAAGGGACGAGTTCGGCCGGCAGGGAAAACAGGAGGCGGGTCGAGGTCGTGGCGTCGGGGGTTATCCCCCCGTCGTTCGCGTGCTTTCGGTCGTCGACCTGTAGAAGATGTCGGGTGGAGAGCCCGGTGTGTTGTCGGCCCCGCCTCGTAAGTCGTACCCATAGTCTGGGCCGACCCGCGTGGTCGAACCGGCGGGGAGAAGCGGTTCCTCCCCCTGCCCTCATCGAGTGGGCATGATGAACCTTCGAGAAGACGCGCTGACGAGGCGGACATTCGTCGCCATCACTGGCGCGCTGTTCGGTGGGCTGTTCATGCCGGGCGGTCTCGAAGCTCGTGCCCTGAAAAAAAGACGGCACCATGGCCTCCATATGTTTCGATGGTCTGGACGCGGCCGCCGGGCGTCACGCGCCGCACTCGCGCATGCGGCGAACCGACGTTACGCCCTCGCCTTCGCTGCCCGGCGAGACCTGCCGCATCCCGGGGCTCACTTGAAGCTCGTCCGCGTGGACGTGAGCATCAAGGATTTCTTCCGGCTCTTCGTGAGCCGCCGCCGCCTCGTCGTCGATCTGCGCGAGCTCCACTGACAGAGCTGACAGAAAAGACTCGCCCTACTACTCTTTCGCCTCCATCATCTTCCGCAATTGCACGATCTGCCCGAGGTGGTAGGCGTTGTGATCGGCGGTGAGCATCACCTCCCGCAGCACCGTCTGGCCCGTTCCACTCGGGATCCTGGCGAAGAGGTCGGTGGAAGGGTCGTTCACCAGGGCCTTCATCGCGTCCAGGTCGGAAGCGAACCGCTCGAGACTCTTTTTCCAGGCCGATTCGTCGGGCGGCGCTTCCCCCTCGGGCCAGTAGCCGTCGGGAAACTCCGGGGAGACGTGCTTCGGGTCGCGGCTGAACTCGAGGATATCCCACTGCGCGATGCGCATGTGCTCCAGGAGCTGCCACGGGGTGTGCGCCGCGCCGGCGGGCTTCGCGCCCCGGAGCGCGGCAGGAAAATCCCGCAGGGCGTCCTCCCAGCCCACATGTGCCTGACGGCCGGCGAGAAGCTTGACGAGGTGTTCGCGAAGAGCTTTGTTCTCGTTCATGGTGGGTGCAGTATCGCTTCTTCTGGAAGATCCGTCGAGCTATTGGTCCCGGAATGCGTCGACGGTGCCCATCTATATGTATGCTAGAATATGTATGCCCATATGAAGACAACAGTCGAGATTTCCGACCCCGTACTCTCGAAAGCCAAGAAGGTTGCCGCTGAGGAGGGTACGACGGTGAAGGCGTTGATCGAGGAAGGTCTCCGCCGAGTTCTCGATGATCGGCGAAGAGGCCCGAACTTTCGACTCCGCAAGGCGTCGGTCGGCGGCAGAGGGGTCAAGCCGCCTCTCACCGAAGGGAACTGGGAGGCGCTCCGTGACCTGACTTACGAAGGCCGCGGATCGTGATCGCGGTCGACACGAACATCCTCGTCTACGCCCATCGCGCCGACTCGGCTTGGCACGTCACCTCTCTACGAGCGATAACCAGCCTCGCCGAGGGGAGGAGTGCCTGGGCGATTCCTTGGCCCTGTCTCCACGAGTTCTTCGCCATCGTGACTCACCCCAGGATCTACGACCCGCCCAGCTCGTCGAAAGAGGCGATTGCTCAAATCGAAGCGTGGCTCGAGTCGCCGGGCTTGGTTCTTCTATCGGAGCCCGCGGCCTATTGGGACGAGCTCCGGCGAACGCTGGTCGCGAGTCGGGTCGTTGGTCCCAAGGTGCACGACGCGCGGGTAGCCGCCCTTTGCCTGGCTCACGGCGTTTCCGAGCTCTGGAGCGCGGATTGAGACTTCAGTCGATTCCAGGAGCTACCCGTGACGAACCCTCTGCTCGCGTGAAGGCACCGCTTCGGGAGCGCTCTACTTCTTCTCGTAGATTCCGTCGAACCAGACATACCACGTTTTGCCCTCGTCCTTGGATTGCTCGATGAACTGGCGGACGGAACCGTCGTCGCGGGGAGTGAAGGTCATGCGGAACAGCTCGTGGTTGCCGCCGGGGTAGTGGTGGTCGCCCTCGAAATGCATCGCTCCGTTCTGGAGCCCTCCAGACGCCATGATGGAGCTCCCCGAGCTGTCCACCCAGATTCTGGTTCCACTTCTTTGCGACCGGGTCGTAGAAGTTCATGCTCTTTCCCGTTCCCGGCATTGACCGACACCCAGTTCTCCATCAGAAAGCAGCCGTTCTCGTGCTTTTCGATGTGGTTCGTGCCCGCGGGCTGACCGGAGGATACGACGTTCCAGTCTCCGATCCAGAAGTCGAACTGGCGAAATTCGGCGATGTGCTCGCAGGGCTCCGCGTTCCGCTTCGCTTTGTCCAGGACGTCGGCGAAACGGGGATTGGAGCGAAGGGCAGCGAAGGCCGGCTCTTCCTGGATTTGCTCGGGCGAAGAAAAGTCTGCCTCGACCGCGCGCTCGAGCCAGGTGAGGGTCTCGTCCTCGCGGCCCATGCGGGCGCTGCAGCGGGCGAGGAAAAAGCGGGTAAGGGGAAGGAGGAACTGGAGCGCTTCCGCTTTCTTCATGGCCTCGAGAGCCTCCGGATAGCTCCCCAGAGACTCCCGGGCGATTCCCAGGCGAAGCCAGGCCCGGCCGTTCTGCGGTTCCGTTCTCACTATCGCCTCGTACGCCTTCGCCGCCCCCTCCCAGGATTTGTCCCGAAACAGGCGTGCGGCCTCCTCCTGCTGTCCGAACGCCGTGGATATCGATACCGAGCCCACCGCCGAAAGACAGAGCGCCGCCACCAACAGGATCTTGCGATTCATATGGATACCTCCTTGACGAATCGGGTCGCCCAACGGTTCGAGGCTAGCGCGACCCCGTGGCACCGCGGTCTGACTTTTCCCTGATTTGCCCGCGGGTCGCTACAATACGACCGTCATGACTCCACAGGTGAGCTCGACCCGGCTCCGCTTCGCCCGCTTCGAGCTGGATCTCGGCGCCGGGGTGCTGTTCCGGGACGGTATCCTGGTCAAGCTCCCACCACAGCCGTTCAAAGTGCTCCAGACGCTCGTCGAGAGCTCCGGAAGAGTCGTCTCCCACGAAGAGTTGAAGCGGGCTCTCTGGGCGGACGGTACCCATGTGGATTTCGAAGGGAGCCTCCACTCCTGTGTGAAGCAGGTTCGAGCGGCGCTCGAGGACGATTCGGCCGCGCCTCGTTTCATCGAGACCCTTCCCCGGCGGGGGTATCGCTTTTTGTCGACGGTCGAGCGCGTCGATCCCGTTGACCCCCCTGTCCCAACGCGGCGGCGGGTGTATGTGTCCGCGTCGCTCGTTCTGGCGGGTGCTGCTCTGCTGGCGTCGCTCGCGGCGAGCGACCGGACGCCGAAGCCCGACGCGGCTCCGTCACCGCTCACGCTCCTGGTGAAACCCTTCACTAACGAGACCGGCGACGAGAGCCTCGACTATCTGGGGAAGGCGCTTGCCGAGGAAGCGCTCGACCGGCTCAGCACGCTCGATCCCTCGAAGCTCGTCGTCCTCGCGCCCCGGACGGCCGAGCGCTACGGTGGCGAAAACGCAGGCGCGTCGATCGACTACGAGCTCTCGGGGCGCATCCTCGGGCCGAGCCGCGCTCCGTCGCTCGAGGTGGACCTTCTGAGACGCTCCGACGGGGCGCGTCTGTGGCGCGATGGTATCGACGACGGCGATCGCGTCTCTCGAATGGTGGCGGGTCTCGTGCCTCATCTCGTCGCTCCCGCCGAATCGACGTCGCCCGGTGCGGCGAATGCCCTCTCCCCGGCGCTCGAGGCCTACTGGAAGGGACGCTATCTGTCGAAGGAGGACGAGGCGGAAAGTCTCTCTCGGGCCGAGCGATCGTTCCGGGATGCCATCGCTCTTCGCGAGAATTGGGCGGCCCCGTGGGTCGGCCTCGGCGAGATTCAGCTGCGTCGCGCCATGGCATCCGGTGCGAAGCGGGATTACGCCGAGGCGGCGCAGACCGCGGCCCGGGCGATCGCGATCGAGTCTACCGGAGACGCGCAGTTCGTTCTCGCTCTCGCCCGATGGTTTGGAGGGTTTCGGTGGGACGACGCCGGCGAGGCGTTTCAGCGCGCGATTCTCCAGGCGCCCGGGCTCGCGCGCGCCCATCACTGGTACGCGTACTACCTGACGGGGCTGGGCCGGCACCAGGAGGCGATACTCGAGATTCGAGCGGGCGAGGACCCTCGACCCCCTCTCCGCCGAGGTCCAATCCGACGTGGGGTGGTTCTACTATTTCGGCGGGCGGTACGAAGAGGCCATCGAGGCGAGCCGGCGCACGCTCGAGATCGAGCCTTCTTTCCTGCTCGCGCAGGACTGCATCATCGAGTCCTATCTCGCGCTCGGTCGGAACGGGGAAGCGTTGTCGGCGGCGAAGGAGTTTCGCGAGATCGCGGGGGAGACAGACGCAGCGTCGGCACTCCCCGACCTGGATTCGTTCTGGCGTTGGCGTCTCGACCGCGCCGAGAAACCGACCGAGCGCCCGAACGCTTACGAGGCCGCGATTACGTCGCTTCGCCTCGGCCGGGAGGACGAAGCCGTCGAATGGCTCCGGCGCGCCGTCGAGGACCGAAGCCTGTGGATCCCCGTTCTCGACGTGGATCCGCGCCTTTCGCGCCTCCGGACCCGGGTCGATTTCGGGAAACTTCGGGTGGCCATCGGCCTCGGCCCAACGTCGAAACAGGAAGGACCGTGATGAAGCTCTACCGTCGGCGCGAGAATGTCGTTGTCGTCACCGAAGAAGGTGTCTATCAGACGAAGGAGCTCTCCTTCGACACCCTCTTTCGAGAGCCCAGCCCCGTCGATTGGCTGCGGTCGCAGCTCCCGACCTTTTCCGCGTCCGCCCCTCTTTCCGGCGCGGCCGAGGCGCTTCTCCCTCCTTGCGAGACGCAGGAGATCTGGGCGGCGGGTGTGACCTACACCCGTAGCCGCGAAGCGAGAATGGAGGAATCGGAACGCGAGAAGGACGTCTACGATCGCGTCTACCAGGCGGAACGCCCGGAGCTCTTCTTCAAGTCGACGGCGCGCCGGGTCGTGGGCCATCTCGGCGACGTCGGAATTCGTAGCGATTCCGAGTGGAACGTTCCCGAAGCGGAGCTGGCACTCGCGGTAAACCGCGGGGGACGGATCTTCGGCTACGCCATCGGGAACGACATGAGCTCCCGCAGCATCGAAGGCGAAAATCCCCTGTATCTCCCGCAAGCGAAGATCTACGACGGGAGCTGTGCCCTCGGTCCCTGCCTCTACTTGTCGGAAAAGCCTCTTCCGCTCTCGACCGGGATCACCATCCGCATCGTTCGGGGGGAGAAGGTCGCGTTCGAGGGTGAGACTCGTCTCGATCGGATGAAACGACGCCCCGAGGAGCTCGTCGAATATCTCTTCCGCGACAACTCGTTTCCCGAGGGCTGCTATCTCCTGACCGGAACCGGAGTCGTCCCCGAGCGGGAGTTCACTCTTGCCGCGGACGACGAAGTGAGCATCACCATCGAGCCGATGGGGACGCTCACGAACCGCGTGCGTTCCTGTCCGCTTCGTCGGCAATCGGGGTAATTACTGCGGCGCCATGGCTTCCGGCCGCACCTTGACTCCATCCGGAGAAGGTCTTGGTCTTCCGCGCATCATCTCGATACCGACGGAACCTTCTCTATCCCCAGGAAGGAATCGATGGCTTTCGAGGGACGCCTTTCTCCAGGACCTCGTCGACGAAGCGAGCTCTGAGCGGGCATCTTCTACGTCCAGCTCGCGAGCGAGAGCGACCGGAGAAGCGTCCTCGGCATCATTCCGCTCGCGTCGAAGGAACGAGTCTCGCTGCCGAGGCTCTCGACGCGTTGGAAGAAGGCTCGGTTCTCGGGCAAAGCCGGGTTCCCGATCGAAAGAAGTCCCGGGGATCTCGCGACAGCTCGGAACATCGATTTCCTCGGTCGAGCTGTCTCCCTAACTCATGGCGTGAATCCAAACGCCTTGGTATAGGATTCGGACGTGAAGAAGCTACGTTTGACGAAAATGGTCGATTGCGCCGGTTGAGCGGCTAAGCTCAGCCCAACGGTGTTGCGGCAAGTTCTCGCGGCCCTTCCCGCTCCGGGAGACGACCGCCTGATTGCGGGGTTCGATCTTGCGGAGGACGCGGCCGTCTTCCGTCTCGACGGTGACCGCGCGATCGTAGCGACCCTCGACGTCATCACGCCTCTCGTGGACGATCCATTTCTCTTCGGCGAGATCGCCGCGGCCAACGCTCTGTCCGACGTGTACGCCATGGGAGGTGAGCCGCTCGTGAGTCTCAGCTTCCTCGGCGTGCCGCGCGGATTTCCCGTGGAGGCGATCGTGGCGATTGCCCGGGGTGGCGCCTCCCTGGCCATGGGAGTGGGGGCGCCGGTCGTCGGGGGGCACAGCGTCGAGTCGAAGGACTTGATGTTCGGGCTCGCGGTGGTGGGTCTGGCGAGTCCGCATCGTCTGTTTCGGAACGACTCTCTCGCGGTGGGAGACGAGATATTGTTAACGAAGCCGATCGGAACGGGCACGCTGACGACGGCGCTCAAGGACGATGCCCTGACGGAGGACGATCTCTCGGAAGCCATCGCGGGAATGCGGCAGACGAATCGTGCCGCCGTCGCTCCATGCCACGCCTTCGGCGTCCGCGCGGCGACGGACATTACCGGCTTCGGCCTCCTCGGACATGCCGCCGAGATGGCGAGAGCTTCGTCGGTGCGAATCGTGATCGACTCCGCGTCGGTTCCTGCCTATCCGCGTGCGCGTGAAATGCTTCGAAAAGGCCACGTGACGCGCGGCGACCGGACAAACCAGGATTATTCCCGGGATCTCGGTCCCCTCGAAGGGACGCCCGAATCTCTTCTCAGGGATCCTCAGACCTCGGGAGGGCTACTCGTCGGCGTCTCGGCTTCGGCGGGGGCGGAGCTTCTCCATGCGCTCCAGAAGTCGGGTTACCCCGCTGCCCGTCGAATCGGCTACGCGAGCAAGGGCACGGGTGTCGAAGTGGTCTGATCCCTTCCTCGCTATGAAGTCTCGCACCGCGCTGGTCTCATCCAGGATCCAGCGCGGACCTCGCATACGACGTCGGTGCGGGGACGGATGCGAACCTCAGCATGCTGCTGGACCGGACCGCTCGTAACAGCACATGGCTCTCCGGACAGGCATTGGTCGGGAGCCGACCGTCGGACGAGGGAGCCCGGAGTCAATCAGAACAGGCATCGCTCTCGAGCGAGAGCTCACGCTGAGGCTCGGGTCATGTGGTAAGAATCACCTCGAGCCGATGGAAACGCTCACGAACCGCGTCTGTCTCTGTCCGCTTCGTCGAGAAGCCCGGTGAGCTCCTCCCGCACGGCTCGATGCTCTTCGGAGTCGATCGAGTTCTGCATCTCGTAGGGATCGGCGGTCAGGTCGTAGAGCTCGTCCATCCCTTCGAGATCCAGATAGTGGATGAGCTTGTAGCGTTCGGTGCGGATCGCGCGGTAGCCCATGTTCACGATACGGGGAAAGACGGTATCGCTGTAGTACTCGATGAGGAACGAACGGCGCCATTCGGGAGACTCGCCCCGAAGGAGAGGCAGGAGGGATTTTCCGTCGAGGTTCGCCGGTGTCACTCCGCCGAGCTCGAGGAACGTCGGAGCCAGGTCGAGGGTGAGCGCCATCGGCTCTAGGACCGAACCCGCGGCGACCGCACGGGGATAGCGGACGAGAAGCGGAATGCGGATGGTTTCCTCGTAGGCGAGTCGCCTCTCCTCGGAGAGCCCGTGCTCTCCATAGAAATACCCGTGATCGCTCGTGACCACGACGACGGTGTCGTCGAGCTTCCCCATCTTTTCCAGCTGGTCGAGCATGCGACCGAGCCCCTCGTCCACCGCCGCGAGCATGCGCAGGCGATCCCGAATGGTCTTGTCGTCGGTCACCGTTTGCGGGCCGAGAGGAGGAAGTCCGTCGATGGCGCGCTCGAGTGCCGGCTTTCCCGCGGGAGGGACACCGTAGCTCGGACGCCGCGGAATCTCGTCGTCGGCATAGAGCGCGCGATGCCTCTCGGCGGGAATGAAGCCGCCCTCGCCGATGGCGACGACGCTCCCGTCGTCCTTCTGCATGATGTTGGGATGGAGCGCTTTTTCCGCGAGGAAGAGCACGAAGGGCTTCTCGCGAGGTCGCGAGAGGAGCTCGAGAGCGCGCTCGGTAAGGATGTCGGTCACATAGCCTTTGACCTTCGAGCTCTTCCCGTTCTCGTAGAGCACGGGATCGATCGCCTCGCCTTGCCCCTTCATGCTGACCCAATAGTCGAAGCCGGGACGCTCGGTCTCGTCGTTTCCCATGTGCCATTTTCCGAGGAACGCCGTGTCGTAGCCGGCGTCGTGGAGAAGCCGGGGAAAGGTAACGAGCTCGTGGCTCCGAGAGCTCCGGTTGGTGTTGTCGACGATCCCGTGATGATGAGGATAGAGTCCCGTCAGGATGGTGCCCCGGCTGGGAGAGCAGAGTGGGGTCGTGGCGAAGGCGTTACGAAAGAGGGCGCCTTCGCGGGCGATGCGGTCGATGTTGGGAGTCGAGACGAACGGATGCCCGTAGGCTCCGACGTCGTCCCACCGGAGGTCGTCGACGAGGATGACGAGGATGTTGGGGCGCTGCGGACGCTCGTCCCGTGCCCGACAACCGACGAGGGCGAGCAGAAGCAGAGCGGTGCCTCCGAGTCGTTTCATCCGGACCTTATATCCGCCCGCGGAATCCCACGCAAGCGATACGAAACTCGATGTGCCTGCCCGTTTTCCGTCAACTTTTCGACGTCGAATCTCGTATGGGGGTCAGATGAGGAGGGCTCCATGACCGACCTGCTTCACGACGTCCGATACGGCGGTACGGATGCTCTCGAAAGCCCCGGGATTCACCGCGGTGGCGGTCGTGTCGCTCGCTCTCGGGATCGGCTTCAACACGACCATCTTCAGCGCCGTCGATGCCCTTCTGCTGCGGCCGAAGGCGGGGCTCGCCCCCGAGTCTCTCGTCGAGGTCTATCTCAGCGACTCCTCGGGCTACCCCTACGCGGTCTCGTCCTATCCCGACTATCGCGCGTACCGCGACGACACCGACGTGTTTTCCGGAGTCGCCAGTTACCAGACGACTATCGCGCGGCACGCGAATGGAGACTCGAGCGAGTATCTCCTCGGCGAGATCGTTTCCGGGAACTATTTTTCCGTCCTCGGTATTCGTGCACTCCTGGGTAGGACCATCGAGCCCGGGGACGACGTCGAGCGCGGCGGCCAAGCCGTGGCGCTCGTGAGTGAAGCGTTCTGGCTGGGCCGACTCGGGGGGCGGCGCGACGTCGTCGGCTCGGCTCTCGATTTGAACGGCCGTGCGTTTACCATCGTGGGGGTTCTTCCCGCCGCGTACACCGGTGCCATCCCCGGCGTCGGCATGCAGTTCTGGGCGCCGTCCGCGATGGTCGACCTGCTGAACCCGAGCCCCAAAGACGGCACGAGCCGGCTCGAGCGGCGAACGAGCCGAAGCGTGATGGTGAAAGCACGGCTCGCTCCTGGCTCGACGCTCTCCCAGGCGCAGGCGCAGATGGATTCCGTCATCTCGCGGTTACGGGAGGAGTATCCCGAGGCCTATCGCGACCGAGAGGTCCACCTTCTTCCGAGCACGGAAGTGCGCATCCATCCGTTCGTCGACGGGGCACTCTTTCCCGTGGCGTCGGTTCTCATGGTGGTGGTCGGCCTCGTGCTCCTCATCGCTTGCGCCAACGTGGCGAACATGCTTCTCGCTCGCGCGACCGCCCGGCGAGGCGAGGTCGCCATCCGGCTCGCGCTCGGCTCGTCGCGGTGGCGCCTCGTGAGGCAGCTCCTCACCGAGAGCCTTCTTCTGTCGAGCCTGGGCGGTGCGCTCGGCCTCGTGGTCGCCTATGTCTCGACGAAATTGCTCTTGTCGCTCCGTCCGCCCATCCCCGTTCCCATCGCGCTCGACCTGACTTTGAGCTCCCGCGTGCTGCTTCTTCACGCTCATCGTCTCGGTTGCCACCGGGATTTTCTTCGGTCTTGCCCCGGCGCTGCAGGCGAGTCGGCCGAGCCTCGTCGCGGCGCTGAAGTCGGATGCCGCGCCCGCCCTTGGCCGGCGAAGCTGGACGCTTCGGAACGCGCTCGTGGTCGTTCAGGTGGCGCTGTCGCTCGTGCTCTTGATCGGCGCCGGACTTCTGCTGAGAAGTGCCGCGAACGCCCAGGCGATCGACCCCGGATTCGAGACCGAACGAGTCGTCATGCTGTCGACCCACCTCGGGCTTCACGGCTACACCGAGCTTGCGGGACGAGACTTCTTCGAGCGTGCCGTCGAGCGAATCGGGAGTCTTTCCGGCGTCGAAGGGGCTTCCCTGACGACGAGAGTGCCGCTCGGCGCGAGCATCGACACCCAGACCGTCGCCCCCGAGGGACGTGAGCCCGAGAGAGACGCGGACTGGCCCGAGGTGGACGTCGCCAACCTCGGCCCCGGCTACTTCCGGGTGATGGGAATCCCTCTCCTTCAAGGTCGTGATTTCGACTGGAGGGACGACGGGGATTCGACCCTCGTCGCGATCGTGAACGAGACTGCCGCCCGCCGCTTCTGGCCGGGAGACAGCCCGATGGGAAAACGGCTCTCCACCGGATCGGCCACGAACCGGAAGCACTGGGAGGTGATCGGTGTCGCGAAGGACACCAAGTCCCGGACGCTCGGCGAAGACCCGCGCCCGCAGGTCTACTTCGCTTTCGCTCAGGACTACTCCCCGATGATGTACATCCTCGCGCGTCCGCTCGGAAATCCAGAGGCTGCTCTCGAGTCGGTGCGCCGGGAGCTTCTCGGCATGGACTCGACTCTCGCTTTCTTCGAAGCGAGGACGATGCGCCAGAATCTCGCGATCACTCTTTTTCCGGTGCGCATGGGAGCCCTGCTCCTGGGAGTCTTCGGGGCGCTCGCGCTCCTGCTCGCCTCCGTCGGACTCTATGGCGTCGTGGCGTACTCGGTCAGCCGGCGAACACGCGAGATCGGAATCCGGGTCGCTCTGGGAGCGGGCCGAGGCGACGTCACCACGCTGGTGACGAAGCAGGGCCTTGCTCTCGTTCTCGCAGGCGTCGCCGGAGGCTGGGGTGTCGCCGCCCTCGGAACCCGCGCGCTCTCAGCGGTCCTCTACGGCATCGGCTCCACCGACATCGTGACGTTTCTCGGAACCGCCGTCGTCCTCGTTCTCGTCGCCCTCGTCGCGAACTGGATCCCGGCACGGAAGGCCTCCCGAATCCATCCGATGACAGCACTTCGCCACGAGTAGGGTCGGGGCTGCTCGCGCAGACGCCGCGGCAACTCGAGACCGGATGACGGGAACAGAAACAACTGGTATGGTTTCGGGGTTCGGCTCGGGAGGCAAGTTCGGATGGCGGCTCGCGACTACGTCAAATACGGGCTCGTCGTCCTCGTCGTCGCCGGTCTCGTCGTTGCCGCGCGCCTCGTTCCGCTCGCTTCGTGGATCGAGACCTTCAACGCCCAGGTGGCGGGACTCGGTGTCCTCGGTCTCGTCGCCTTCGCTCTCGTTTACGCCGTCGCCACCGTCCTCTTGATTCCAGGCTCCCTGCTGACGCTGGCGGGAGGAGCGACCTTCGGGCTCCTCCCCGGCTTCCTCTCGGTGTGGAGTGGCGCGACGCTCGGTGCCGCGCTCGCGTTTCTCGTTTCCCGCCACCTCGCGCGCCGCCGGGTGGAGGGCTGGATCCGGGAGAAGCCCTCGTTCTCGGCCATCGACAAGGCCGTTGCCAACGAGGGCTGGAAGGTCGTGCTCCTCACGCGGCTCTCACCCGTTTTTCCCTTCAACTTCCAGAACTACGCGTACGGGCTCACCAGCGTCTCGTTCGTCCACTACGTCCTCGCGTCCTGGATCGGAATGCTCCCGGGGACGTTCCTCTACGTCTACCTGGGGACGCTGGGCAAGAGCGGCCTCGAGGCGGCTTCGGGCGCGGAGGGTGCCGGCACCGTCAAGCTGGCGCTCCAGATCGTGGGGCTCGCCGCGACGGTCGCGGTCACCGTCCTCATCACGAGAACGGCGAGGCGCGCGCTGAAAGAAGCGGGAGTCTGAAGCAAGGCCCGAACAGAACATCGAGCGCCGCGGTAGCGCGAATCATCCGCCTCAACGGGCGGCGAGAACGTCCCAGCGCAGATCGGCGGGGCGGAAATTGTCGCGCTCGGAGCTCGAGACGAAAAAGCCGCGGGTCGGGCTGACCGTGTGAAACCCTTCCAGCTCGTCGGCCGGCTCGAAATCCTGGGTCGCGACCACCACCGCCCGGCCCTTCTCGACCGATCGCCGCAGGTCGAGAAACGTCAGGCGCCATCGCAGCCCCTCGATCTGGTTCTGGATCAGAATCAGCAGGCCGCGCTCGTCGATCCAGTACAGTGATTGAACCCAGGGTCCGCAAGAGAAGCGGTGTACCAGAACTCCGGGATCGCTCGTCTTCACCGCTCGCGCGAGCGCTTCCGGGTCGTAGAGACGGACCTCGTTGTTCCGGTCGCCATAGTCAGAGCTGGCAACGAGCCATCGGTTCGAGAGACGGACGAATTCCGGGCGGGTGCCGTTCGCCGCGAGGTCGTCTTCGGTGTTGTTGGAGACCGCGCCGTCCAGCGTTCCGCCGTCGAGCATCTTCTCCCAGTCCACGTGCAGGATCGTGCCCTTCTGGGCCACGGTATTGCCGAGGAACGTGCCGTAGCCGGAATGAAACGTGAGCCCGGTAGGATGAGGGACCCGGTCCCGTCCATCGACCGTCAAACGAATCTCGCGGTCGGTGAAGCGGGGAGGTGACCTCGAAATGTCGAGCTCGCGGATGATGCCGACGTTCGCGTCACCGTAGAGATAGAGTTTCCCGTCGCGCCATTCGAGCCCTTGTGCCGCACCCGCTCCCGTCAGAGTCTCGACTCCGCGGAGGGTAACGGGTCTCGACTCGTTACCGAACGAATCGGTAGTCGTCACGACCAGGAGAGGTAGAAGAAGAGACAACGCGTATGTAGAGGGACGACTGGAAATTCCGATTGGCGCCACGATATCGGACACTATACCGGACTTGTCCGCAGGACGACTCTGCCCGAGGTAGATTTTCCAGCGGGCTGCTACACTGTGGCCTGTGAACCTCATCGTTCTCTTCGGTCCCGCCGCGGTAGGGAAGCTGACCGTCGGTCGAGAGCTTTCCGAGCGGACGGGATTCCGGCTCTTTCACAACCATCTCGTCGTGGACGCGCTGACCGCGGTCTTCGATTTCGGTTCGGAGCCGTTCGTGCGGCTTCGAGAGGAGATCTGGCTCTCGGTCTTCCGCGAGGCGGCCCGGCAGGATATCTCGACGATCTTCACCTTCACTCCCGAGCGCACGGTGGGAGAGTCCTTCGTCCGGGACGTCGAAAACGCCGTGGGTTCGGAAGGAGGGAGGATGCGGCTCGTCGAGCTGACCTGTCCGGTCGCCGAGCTCGAAAAACGGATCGAGAACGAATCGCGGGACCAGTTCGGGAAGCTCCGTTCGCTCGAGCTCTTTCGCTCGCTCGAACAGAGCGGAGCGTTCCGGTACTCCGGCATGCTGGAGCCGGAAATGTCCATCGATACGAGCGAGGTCGAGCCCGGGGAGGCGTCGTTCCGCATCTGCCGCTTCTTCGAGCTTCCGACTCAGCGCCGTTCCGTCAACCGCCGATAGCGCTCCATCGCGTTCTCTTCCTCGGCGTGGTTTCCCAAGGCGGCGTAGGCCGAGGCCAGGTTGAGCTGGACGCTAGCGCTCGTTGGCTCGAGCGCCGCCGCCCGGTTGAAGCAGCGAACGGCCTCTTCGGCCTCGTGGGCGTCGAGAAGTAGCGTACCCAGGAGCGACCAGGAATCGCTGGAGCTGGCGTCGAGCTCGAGCGATCGGCGCAACGAGACCTCGGCGTCCTCGAGCTTGCCCGATTTCACGTAGAACAGCGCTCTCAAGTAGTGATATTCGGCCACATCGGGGGACGTCTCGATCGCTTCGTCGATCCAGCGCTCGGCCGCGGCGACGTCGTTTCTGGAAAAGGCGATCTTCGCCAGCATCGACTTGGTCTGGGCGTGATCGTGGTCGATCTCGAGAACCGACTGGAACACTCTTTCCGCCTCGAGCATCTTGCCGCTCTGTAACAGCTCCACCGCGCGTTTGTAGGTGACGGCCACCCTCGCCTCGCGCTCCCGGGCGTCTTTTTCCTTGGCGCTCAGAGCCTGAAACGTCTCCGCGGCCGTCCGGGCCTCGTCGTTTCGTCCGGCGCGCTGATACTCCTGCGCGAGGCTGTAATACACCTCGGAGGCTTCGGGGTGCTCCTTACGCGCGAGCTCGAGCTGCTCGAGTGCTTCGGGCTCCCTTCCCGTTCGGGACAGGAGACGGGCGAGAACCATGCGCGGCGCGAGAAGTTGAGGATCCGCATCGATGGCCTTCTTGGCCGCGTCTTCCGCCTCGACGTAGGTCTCGCGATTGCGGCTCAACAGCTCGGCGATCCGGCCCAGGAGCGGGGCGTCGGTCTTCTTCTCCCCGAGCCCGTCGCGATAGACGCGGATCGCCTCGTCGAAACGCTTCGCCTGCTCCAGCTTCTCTCCGAGAAGGAGCCGCGCTCCGACGTCCTCCGGTCTCGATGCCAGATAACGGGTAAGGGCGGCGATCGCCGCCTCCTCGTCGCCGAGCTTTTCATGAGCTCCTGCAAGGAGCAGGAGTGCCGCCGGAAGAGACTGCGCCTTTTCCAGCTGAGGCAAGGCTTCCTTCGCGCGGCCGGTGCGATAGAGGAGCTCGCCGTAGTCGAGGGCGAAGGTGGGATCGTCGGAAAGCTCCGCCGCCCGCTCCAGCTCGGAGAGTGCCTGGTTCTCGAGCTTCGCCGCTTCATAGAGAACGCCGAGCTCGTGGTGGAGCTGGGCGCTCTCGGGAAACACCCCCACCGCTTGAACGAGGACTTCGATCGCGTCGAGCCCGCGACCCTCGGACACGAGGGCGCGTGCCTTCCGAAGCGAGTCGTCCACCTCCGCCTGACCGCTCGCGACAGAGAGCGTCAGAGCGAGAAGCGCGCAGAGCCAGGTCACTTTCTGTTCGTTTCCTCCAGGGCTCGTAAGTTGTCTCGGGCGGTCTCGAGAGTGGGGTCGATCTCGATGGCTTTGCCGAAGGCTTTCGCCGCCTCTTCGGATCGTCCGAGGCGCGCGAGCGCGATGCCCAGGCCATTGTAGGCTTCGTAGGAGCGCGGGGCGAGCTCGATCGCCCGCCGAAAAAGCTCTTCGGCGCCTTGCAGCTCGCCCGCGTGCATGCGCACGCTCGCGAGGTTCAAGAGAGCGGGGAGATGAGTGCCGTCGATGGCAAGCGCCCGTTCGTAGTCGCTGCGGGCCTCACCGGAACGTCCCTCCCGCTCGGAGACGAGCCCGAGGTAGCTCCACGCTGCGGGCTCCTTCTCGTCGAGCGCCAGCGCCCGCTCGAAGCTCTCTCGAGCGGCAGTGAGATCCCCCGCGCTCGCCTGGCTTCGTCCCACTTCGATTGCGGCCTCGGCCGCGGCTTTGCGTGCATCGAGAGACTGCGGCTCGACCTTCAGGGCCTGGCGGAAGGCATTCTCCGCGGCCGATGCATCCCCCGCGGCGAGAAGGGCCTGGCCGAGGCTCATCCTGCCGCCGAAGTGCCCGGGGTAGATGGCGAGACCCGCTTCGAAAGCCTCCGCTGCCTGGCGATACTCCTTCTTCTCCAGGAGCTCGGCGCCGAGGAGGAAATGGCTTCGAGCGCTCCTGGGCGAGGTCGCGGCGGTCTTTCGGAATAGGGTCTCGTTGTCGTGCCAATCGGGGTTCCGGGTGCGGACGCGGGCCGCTCCCGCGCCGACGAGTACGGCGAGAAGGAGGAGGCCCGGCCACGCGCTCTTCCGGGTGAACGTCTCGAAACCGATTCCGACTCCGAGGACGGCTCCAAAAACCGGAAAGTAGAGAAGCCGTTCGGCGAAGATGGTGCCGAGCGGGAAAAGAATATGGAGGACCCCCAGGAGCGGAATCAGAAACGCGAGCGATGCGAAGCGGAGCGAGGGAGCGCGCCACGCGACGAAAGCGAGTCCGAGAGCGATCGCGAGACCCCCGAGGACTCGTGGGTCGATGAGACTCGACGGCAGCGGAATCTGGTCGAACGAATAATCGGCGGAGAGCACTCGAGGCCAGACGACGAGTCGGACATAGCCCCAAAGAAGAGCGGGAGCCGCCAGGACCCTCTCGCCGGGCCCGGCGGTCGCCAGCGGATTGTCGAGGAATCCGATCTCTCTCCCCGCGATGCCGATTCCACCGAGAACGGCGATTCGGGCGGCGGCGAACGCGACGACGGCGGCGGCGAGCGGAGCGAAGCGTTTCGGACTCCACGAACCCTCCGTGAGAAAAAACAGAGGGATGGCGAAGGCGGCGCTCTCCTTCGCGGCGAGTGCGAGAAAGAAGGTCGTCCCCACGAACAGGGGATGCGAGCCTCGGAGGAAGAAAAGCAGAGAGAGCGCCGTGAAGGCGAAGGCGAGGATGTCCGCTCTTCCCACGAGCGCGTTCACCGCTTCCGTCTGCACCGGATGGACGGCGAACAAGAGTGCCGCCGCGATCGAGCCGATGCGGCCCGCCCCGAGCCTTCGAGCGAGGAAGAGAACGAGCAGGCTCGCCGCCGCATGGAGGAGGTTGTTGGTGAGATGGAATCCCGCCGGGGAAGCCCCCAGGAGGCGGTTGCAGCCGAAGCTCAGCAGCGTGAGGGGGCGGTAGAGGCCGGCATCGATGATGTTCCCCCAGTAGCTCGTCGAGACGAGGCCCCACCAGTCGAGATTCTGCACCAGCGGGTTTCGCTCGACGAGGTAGCGGTCGTCGTAGACGAAACCGTTCCCCAGGTCGTTGACGTAAGCGAGAACGGAGACGGCAAAAACGAGAACGGCCGGGCCGACCTCCTTGACGGAGGCGGCCCGGCCGCCCTTCAAAGCCGGACTCTGGTTTCTACCAGCTATAGCGGACGCCGAGCTGAATCTGACGCGGGTCTCCCACGATGTTGAGGACGCCGAAGTTGGGCGAGCCGATGCTCTGGTTCGTCGTCAGGCGGTTGGCGTTGTTGAAAACGTTGAACATCTCGAAGAGGGCCTCGAGGCGTCCCGGCCGGCCGAAATCGAAGAGCTTGCTGACACGGATGTCCATGCCGAACGCGCTCGGCTGCCGCGCTGAGCTGCGAGGCTGGAGTCCTTCCGCGAGATCCTGACCCGCGGCCTGGGCGCGGCCGATGTTGGAGGCGTCGATCACGGCATAGTCGTTGGTATTCCGGTCTCCGTTGCTGTCGATACCCGAGAGCACGCTGTAAGGCCGTCCGGTGTTGGCCTGGAGCAGCGTCGAGAAGACGAATCCGACGGGCAGATTGATCACCGCACTGGCCACGAAACGGTGCCGGATGTCGTTCTCGCTGTCGGCCCAATCCGCATTGAGGTTCTCGGGCTGGGTGTTGCGGAACCCGCTCGAATCGCGCTCGTTGTCGTCGTCGGTCTTGAGCTCCGAGAGCGTATAGAACGCCTGGAACTGGTACTTGCCCGCGAAACGCTTCTTCATCGACATGGTGAACGCGTTGTACTGACGTCTCGCGCTGGCTTGCTCGACCTGGAACTGGCCGTAAGCCGGATCCACTCGGCTGCCGTCGTACAGGCCCCGGCCCCACTGATCGTAGCCGATCGGGGGCTGCGGGATATTGGCATTGATTCGCCTCTGGTCGTTCACCGTCTTGGCGTAGACGTAGTCGACGCCTACGGAGAACTCGTTGAGGATCTCGTGCTCGACGCCGATGTTGCCCCGTGCGGTCCGCGCGTTCTGGAAATTGTTATCGATGAAGGCGATGTCCGAGGTTGGGAGAGAGTTGTAGAGCGGATCACCCGGAGGAAGCCCCGACTCCGGGTAGACGAAGGGGTACTGCGGAATCGCGCCGCCGAAGAGGAAGAACAGCGCCTGCCGGTACCCGTTCGCGGTAAACGAGTTGGCGATCAGAAGAAGATTTCCTCGGGAGTAGAAAAGCCCTCCTCCTCCGCGCACTACCGTCTTTCCGTCGTTACCCGGGTCCCAGGCGAATCCGAGACGAGGTGCGATGTTGTTGAGGTCGTTCGGAACGTTGCCTTGAACGAGGCCGATGGTGTCGAGACCCGGGTTGGCCGGGTTTCGCGATTGCTTGCCGTTCGTTTGCTCGGGGGCCGATGGATTCCACTGGCCCTCCCAGCGAAGTCCCAGGTTCAAAGTCAGGCCGGGTTTCGGTCTCCAGGTGTCGTTGACATAAAGAGCGACCTCTTTCTGCCCCAGAGAGATCGTTCCCGACTCGGGAGTCGTGAACCCGTTCAGGCCAACCCGCTGGGTAAACTGGGCCGGCTTATCGGCGATGTAATCCTCGAGGGTGTTGAAGGCATAGTAGCCGCCACCCCAGCCGTAGAACGCCTGGCTGGTGTCGGTGATGTTTACGTCGGCGCCCATCTTCACGTCGTGATCTCCGAAGAGATAGGTGAAGTTGTCGGTGAACTGTATCCGGGAGTGATCCGACGTGATGGGAAGGAACCACTGTTTTCCGAAGGTTCCCGTGTCCCGGATGACGACGGTGGGGAGGTCGTTGCTCTGGCCGAGACGAGGCCGGCTCTCGAACGAGTACTGGAACCGAGCCTCGTTGAACTTGTTGCTTCCGACGACGGTGGTGTTGGTCACGACGACGGATTGGGCGGTGTTGGCCTCGAGGTTGGTCCCGTTCTCGGCCACCGACTGGACGGACCCGGCGACGCCGCCGGCGGTGGAGAAGAAGTTGTGCCCGGTGAAGTCGCTGTAGTTGTACCGCACCGAAAGGGTGTTCTTGTCGTTGATCTGGATGTCGACTTTCCCGAGAACCGCGGTGTTGTCGAGAAGCTCCGCCGTGTTCCCCTCCTCGGCGCTCAGGCAATCGACGCCGCCGATGATCTGGCCGTAGATCTGGTTGTTGCAGACACCGGCCACGTTGCGCCGGAACTGGATCGCGACCGGGCGGTCGAAGCCCTGGCGGTCGATAGCGAAAAAGTAATGGGCTTTGTCCTTGACGATCGGCCCACCGAGGCTCCCTCCGTACTGTTTCTGGGAGAACTGGGCATTGCTGAGCTCATTTCCGGAGGAGTCGGTGAGGTGAGAGCGAAGGCCCTCGTTCCGGCCAAAAAAGAAGCCGCTGCCGTGGATCTCGTTCGTCCCGGACTTCGTCACCACGTTGAGGAAGCCGCCACCGGAGCGACCGAACTCCGCGGAGTATCCGTCCGCGAGCACCTGGAACTCGGCTACCGCTTCCTGGGAGACGACGAAGTACGGCACCTCGGGTTGTCCCGTGGCGGAGCCGAAGAACGTATTGTTGAAGTCCGCGCCGTCCACGGTGACGTTCGTATCGATCCCCTTCATTCCGCCGAGGTGAATGGTCGTCCGGCCGCTGTTGGGAGCGTCGGGGACGACGTTGGGGGTGTTCAGCGCGAAGCTCTTGTAGTCTCGACCGGCGATGGGGAGGTTCTCGATCTCGCGGGAATCGAACGTCGCGGCGGGTACGGCACGCGCCGTCTCGATGAGCGGTGACTCGGCGGTCACGGTGACCACCTCTTCCACCGTCGCCACCTCGATCGTCAGGTCGCCCAAGCTCTGCTGCTGGCCGATGGTGAGGATGAGGCCGCCGCGGCGAAGGGTCTGGAACCCGCTGAGCTCCGCGGTGAGCGTATAAGGGCCGACCGGTAGGAGCGGAACGCGAAAGCGTCCGCCGTCGTCGGTGACCACCGTCCGAGTGAGGCCGGTCTCGTCGTTGGTGAACGTAATCGTCACTCCGGGAAGTACGGCCCCCGTGGCGTCGACGATGCGGCCGTCGAAGCCGCCGGTTCCGATCGTCTGGGAGAACGCAGGCATCGCGGCGAGCAGCAGGAGCGCGCAAGCCACAAGCCATCGCGAATTCTTCGGCATAAGACCCCCTGAAATTTTTGCGCGGATGAATCCCGCAGACGGGCGGAGGTTATCTCATAGGAAGCCCTTTGGTGTCAAGAGACAGGCTCATCAAAGGCGGGATTTTAACGACCTTGTAACCGATGCTACGATGCCGGCTCCGAACATGAAACCGCTTCCCGTCGCCCTCTCTCTTTTTCTCGTCGGAATTCAGCAGACCGGCAAGGAGAGCGCCCGTCTCCGCGACGTCCGCGGGGACGCGGGCATCGATTTCGTCAACGTGAGCGGCGACCCGGACAAGCGCACCATCGTGAGCTCTCTGGGTGGCGGAGTCGGCCTCCTCGACTACGATTCCGACGGCGACCTGGACGTCTACTTTCTGACCCAGGGACCGAACCAGCTCTATCGAAATCTCGGCGGGATGAGGTTCGAAGATGTCACCGACGAAGCCGGTGTGGGCGACGAGGGCTGGGGAATCGGATGCGCCGTCGGTGATTTCGACGGAGACGGACTTTCCGACCTCTACGTCACCAATATCGGAGCGAACGTCCTCTATCGCAACCGGGGAGACGGAACGTTCGAGAACGTGACCATCGAGACGGGGACGGGAGACGAGGGATTCGGGGCGAGCGCTGCCTTCTTCGACGCCGACGGTGATGGCGACCTCAATCTCTACGTCGCTAACTACGTCGACCCCCGTCAAGAGTTTCCCCCGCCGGGCTCGGAGCCTACCTGTCTCTGGCTCGGGCTCGCGGTGATGTGCGGGCCTCGGGGGCTCGCGGGCCAGAGGGACGTCTTCTTCCGAAACGAAGGGTCAGTCTTCGTCGACGCGACCGAGGAGGCGGGACTGGTGGACGCAAAGCCCGCCTATGGGCTCGGTGTGGTGAGCGCGGACTACGACGACGACGGAGACCAGGATCTCTACGTGGCCAACGATACCGACCCGAATTTCCTCTACCACAACGACGGCACCGGCCGCTTCGAGGACGTCGGGCTCCTCTCTGGAGTCGCGTACAACGGCACCGGCGCCACCCAGGCGGGGATGGGGGTCGATTTCGGGGACGCGAACGCAGACGGCACCCTCGACCTCTTCGTCACCAATTTTTCCCACGAGACCAACACGCTCTACCTCGGCTCGTCGACCGGCTTTTTTACCGATGCCACCGAGGAGGCGGGGCTCTCGTCGCCGAGCCTCGGCCGGCTCGGCTGGGGCACGCGCTTTACCGACCTCGACAACGATGGCGACCTGGACCTCTTCGTCGCGAACGGCCACGTCTACCCCAATGTTGCCGAGGCGGACAAGACGACGAGCTATCGCGAATCGGACCAGGTCTTTCTCAACGACGGCATGGGGACCTTCGCGGAGGCGAAGACCGGCGCGGACTCCGCGGAGGGTCCCAAGGCGAGCCGGGGGGCCGCGTTCGGCGATCTCGACGAGGACGGAGATCCCGACGTGGTGGTGGCTGCCATCGATGACGCTCCAACTCTGCTTCGAAACGATCTTCCGGGCGCTGCCCACTGGATCGGCCTCGTTCTCGTCGGACGCAAGAGCAACCGGGACGGGGCCGGCGCGCGTGTCGTCGCGACCGCGGGCGGAAAGCGCCGAATCGGGATCGCGCATGCGTCGGGGAGCGTTTTTTCGTCGAGCGACCCGCGGCTCCTCTTCGGTCTCGGCAGCGTCGACAGCGTCGAGGGAGTCGTGATTCGATGGCCGGGCGGAACGACGACGCGGCTCGCAACGATCCCCGTGGATCGTTACTTGGTCGTGATCGAGGGGGTCGAGGGACGCTTCGTTCTCGGGGGAGTCTCGACGTCTCCGTAGGCCACGTCCTCCCAGTCGAGGCCATGGGAGACCTGGTGCGAGAAGAGCCGCTCGCAGATTCGAACGGTCGCCGCGGGGTGGTTCAGCGTGTAGAAGTGGATCCCCGGAGCCCCGTTTCGAAGAAGCTCCTCCGCCTGTGCGACGGCGATCTCGACGGCGAGCTCGAACTGGGAGTCTGGATCGTCTCGGAACCCCTCCATCCGTTTGCGGATCCACAGGGGAAGATCGGCCCCGCACTTGTCGGAGAACCGCGCCACTTGCTCGTAAGGCCAGACGGGCATCAGTCCGACGACGATGGGAATGTCGATCCCGCGGCCTCTCACTTCTTCGACGAGATGGAAGTAGCCCGCGTTATTGAAGAAATACTGCGTGATCGCCGCGTCCGCGCCCGCTTCCACCTTGCGGACGAAGTTATCCACGTCTTGCTGGAGGCTCGGCGCCTCGGGATGGCCTTCGGGATAGCAGGACACAATCACGTGGAAACCGCCCCGCTCTTTGACGAAACGGACGAGCTCGGTGGCGTAGCGAAACCCGTCTTCGGGGATGGGGACGTCGGCGGCGGTCTGCTGGCCGAGCAGCGGCACGTCGCCTCGGAGGGTCAGGAGTCTCGTGAACCCGGCGTCGCGGTAGCTTTCCAGATGCGTCTCGATCTCACCCCGGGTCAGGCCGAGGCAGGTGAGGTGAGGGACGACGTCGACATCCATCGCCTCTTGGACGGCGAGGCATGCTTCGAGCGTGCGTACGTTTCCGCTGCCACCCGCGCCGAAGGTGACCGAAACGAAATCAGGGTTGAACTCGCTCAGGTGGGATGCGGTGTCCTTGAGCTTCACCCAGCCCGCGGGCGTTTTGGGAGGAAAGAACTCGAAGCTGACGTGCGGTGGCAGGCGGGTCAGGCGTTTCGACGAGGGCAAACCCGCGAAACCCGTGCGCCGTGCCCCTCCCGTGCCCATGTCAGGTCCAATCCTAGCGAAGCCGCGTCATTTTGCGCAATCGCGTCCCCGGCGTTAGGCTAGCGGGTCATGCTCGAGGCTTTGACGCTCACCCTGACCCTCACTCTTGCTTCGGCTGTCGCTCAGCAGCAGCCCGGACTTCCGAAGAGCGTCGCTGGAAAGCCGCTTCACGAGCTTCTCGAGAAATGGCCCGAGCAGTACGTGAAGTGGATCATCACCAGCTCGGAGAAAAACGCCTACAAAGCGCTCGAGACCGACGAGGACAAGCTTCGGTTCATCGAGTTCTTCTGGGCCCGCCGGGACCCGAGCCCCGAGACTCCCGAGAACGAGTACCGCAAGGACTACCTGGAGCGCTACGCGTTCGTCATGAACCACTTGAGCGCGGGAAAGCCTGGTTGGGCCACGGATTCGAGGGAGGCTCTATCTCGTCCTTGGTCCACCCCACGCCATCGAGCAGAACCCCATGGGCCGAAACAGTCAGGAGCGCCCGAGTGAAATCTGGACGTACAACAACCTCGACATCCCGGGCTTTCCCGCGAGCATCGACTTCCAGTTCGTGGATTTCAAGGGAACGGGGGATTTCGAGCTCGTTCAAGACATCGACACGACGGCGTCCATTTGGAACCAGTTCGGAACGGTAGACAACGCTCTCGACGCCATCGCCCAGAGGAGGAACGTCATCGGGGAAGTCGACCCCGAGACCGGCATGGACAAGTTCAAGAACGTGGACAACACGCGGCTGGTTATGAACGAGTTCGATCTGCAGACGAGACTCAAAGACGTGTACGAGAAACCCGGCCGCGACCTTCCGCCGCTCGCCACCGCGGTCGAGTCTCAGGCCGCTTTCGGGAACCTCGCGGTGACCGCCACCGGCGGCGCCGTGTGGGGTGAGAAAGAGCAGGCAAGAGTTCCCGTCCAGCTCACCGTGCCTTACAAGGACCTCTCTTATCGGACGGAGGGCACGAAGCTGTTCTACGACGTCGACTACGTCGTCATCGCGTCGAAAGAAGACGGCGAGGAGGTCGCGCGCGCCGAGGACAAGCTCACGGTGAGCGTCGAGCCCGCTGAGCAGCCGAAGGTCGTTGCCCTCCGGCTCTCCATCTCGGAGGTTCTCCAGGTGCCTCCCGGCGACTACAAGGTCGTGGGCTACGTTCGGGATCGCAACCGCAACCACATCGGGCACGTGGAGTTCCCGCTTCAGGTCGCTCCCAAGCCTTCGGGGGCCCTCGCTCTGAGCTCCATCTTTCTCGCGTCCGAGATCCTGCCCGGCGACCTCAGCCAATCGAAGCCGTTTCAGTTCGGCGCCGTGCGTGTCATCCCCGCCTCCGAGCGCGTCTTCACCCAGGACGACACCCTGAAACTCTACGTCGAGGCCTACGGGGCTCCGACCGCGGAGGATGGCCGCAAGCGGCTTCGCGTGGATTTTTTCGTGATGCGCGACGGCAGGCTCGCCCTCGGCGTGCCCGCCAGCTTTCTTCGCCCCGACGCCGAGCCGGTGGGCATCACCGGCCAGATTCCACTCCGAAAATGCGAGCCCGGTGACTATGTGATGCGCGTGCGGGTCACCGACGAGCCCTCGGGAGCGCGAGCCGAGTCCGAAATCCCCTTCACCGTGCGCTGATCGCTGGCCGGTCTTCTAACGACGCATAGCGTCGCGATCAGGGCGTAGGATTGAGAAGAAACCGCCGCGCGTAGCCCGTCGGATGCGCATCGACCGCGGCGGCTTTAGCGTGCCAGTCACCATCCCGATACTTCGCCTCGAACGCCGCGATGTCGGTCTCGTAATCGGCGAGGAGAGCATCCTTGACCTCTCGAGGAACGAAGGCGAACTCGATGCTCGTGCGGCCGAGCCCCACGATTTCTTCCCAGCTCAGGTTGAATTGGGTTACCGCCGTCGTGAGCTCGTCCGTCATGTTCGAGTCCCACATGCCGCGATCGTCGGTCGAAAGGCATACCGGGATCCCGAGGCGGAGGAGCTCCGGGAAGGGGTGCTTGGAGATATCGGGGGTGTAGCCGAGGAGCCGGTTGCTCACGAGGCTCACTTCGACGGGGAACTTTCCGGTGCGCATGAGGAGCAGGGTGTCGGGATCGGTCACGAGGTTCGTTCCGTGCCCGATGCGGTCCGCTCCGAGGAGAAGCGTGTCGCGCACGTGGCGGTTCGGCTCGTCCACTTCGCCTCCATGAATCGCCAGTCCGATACGTGGATATTTCCGCCGCATCGCGCGAAAGGTCTCGAGGAACCGCAGGGGGTAGCCCTTGTCGTTGTCCTCGCGGCCCACGAGGTTCACGCTCACCCACAGGTCGCGATGGCGATCGACGAAAGCGTAGCTCTCCTCGACCATGCGCTCCGCGTCGGGAGCGAAGCGGAGCACGTTCGTCTGGAACCGGACGGTGACTCCGGTTGCCCGAGCGTCGGGGCGGGACAGGCGCTCGACGAGGACTTCGTGGAACTCGTCGGGAGACAGCTCCCGGTCCCCGATCCGACGACCGAAGGGGCTGATCTGGAACTCGACGTAGCGTACGCCCTCGGCCGCGAAAAGCTTCATGTTCGCGACCGCCGCTTCGGCGACGACGTCGGCCTGATCGAGCACGTCGCCGAGCCGGGGCCAGATGTTCTCGAAGAACTCGTCGCGCCCCTCGCCCGCTCGATCGATGCGGATGGAGGACATCCAGGAGGAGCGCTGAGCTTCGGTGAGCTCGGAGAGGGGCTCGTACTCCTCGCGGCAGCAAGGCGCGTACGAGCGGGCGACCGACTCCCGCACCGTCCGGAAATAGAGCAGCGGCCCGGCACACTCCGGACTGCACCCGTTCACCCGGACCCGGGTATAGAACGTCTGACCGCCGGTGAGAGCCGGGTCGTTCGCGAGCCGCCACCAGAGCTCGGAAAAGCCCGCCCCACCGAGATGGTCGTGGAGATCTCCCCCCTTGGGGACGTCGTAGAGAACGGCGTAGAGCTCCTCGGGCGTCGCCTCCCGTTTGATGGTCTCGAACCTCTCGGAGAACGACTCCGCGGTGGCGAGGTGAGACGGAAGAACGACAAGGGTGAAAACGATGCAAAGGCGCCTCAGCATCGAATGCGCGCCTTTCACCGACCTCTCCATTTGGGCGGCCGCTTCTCGCGGAAGGCCTGCACGCCTTCTTCCGCGTCCTCCGAGCGGAGGGCTTCGACGACCGCGGGGAGGCGCATCGCCTGTGCTTCGGCGGGAGACAAGCCCGCGGTGCTCTTCACCGATTGCTTGATCGCCCGAATCGAGAGAGGGGCGCACGCGAGGATCTCCCCGATCCACCGATCGACGGCGGCGTCGAGCTCGCCTCGCGGTACGACCTCGTTCACGAGGCCCATGCGAAAGGCCTCCGCCGCCCCGATGCGCCGACCGGTGAGAAGAAGCCCCAGAGCCCATTTCTCGGGAACGAGCCGGGGGAGGAGCACCATGCCGCCGTCGAGCGGCATGCGGCCAACGCGCGGCTCGGGAAGGCCGAACTGCGCCTCTTCGCACGCGACGACGATGTCGCATCCGAGCACCATCTCGAATCCGCCGCCGACGGCATAACCGTTGACCCGGGCGATGACGGGAACGTCGAGGGTCGTGCGGAGGGCGATCCCGCCGAAGCCCCCCGGCCGCGGACTCGCCCAGTACTCGAGCTCGGTCGCCGGCTCTCCCGGCGAAGAGGACTTCATGTCGGCGCCCACCGAGAAGGCCTTTTCGCCCGCGCCGGTAAGGACGACGACGCGGGCCTCGCGGTCGTTCTCGATTTCGTTCCAGATCTCCTGGAGTCTTTTTTCCGTGGCCGCGTCGACGGCGTTGAGCACGTCGGGACGGTCGATGGTGACTCGGGCGACGTGCTCTTTGAGCTCGTAGTGCACGATCTCGCTCACGCGATCACCCCCTCTTCGCGAAGTCTCCGGATCTCTCCGGCGTCGTAGCCGAGCTCCGACAGGATCTTGTCGGATTGCTCTCCCAGATGGGGCGGCGCGTGGCGGATCTCGAGGGGGGCTTCGGAAAGGTGCACGGGAACACCGACCATCCGAATGGGCTCGGATCGCGATTCTTGCGCTTCGACGAGCATCCCGTTCTCACGCGTCTGCGGGTCGTCGAGCGCCTCTTCGAGCGTGCGTACGGGCGCGCACAGCAGGTCCTGCGCTTCGAGCCTCTCAATCCAGTGAGCGGTCGTTTCCGCGCGAAACCGCTCGCGAAAGCGTGCCTGGAGCTCGGCTCGATGCTCGCGCATTCCTTCCATCGTCGAGAACCGCTCTTGCTTCGAAAGGTCCTCAATCTCGAGGGCGGCCGAGATGTCCCGAAGCGGGTTCTCCTTGAACGCTCCCACGAGAACGACGGCGCCGTCCGTCGTCTCGAAGACGCCGGAAAGAGGCATCGCCGCCCAGTTCAGCCGCTCGCGTCTCATGAGCCACATCGAAGCTTCCTGGGTCTGCATCGCGAGCATGGAGTCGTAGAGCGAGACGTCGACCATCTGGCCTCGCCCCGTCTTTTCCCGCTGGAGGATGGCCAGAAGAATGCCTTGGACGAGGTGCATCGCCGCCGAGTAGTCGGCGAGCGCGGTCGCATAGATCGCGAGGGGGTGCTCGGGGTCCGCTTTGCGCGCCATGACTCCCGTCATCGCCTGGGCGAGGACGTCCTGACCACCCTTGTGGGCGTAGGGGCCGGTTCGGCCGAAGCCGGTGCCGAAGGCGAAGATGATCCGGGGATTCAGCTCCTTCAGCCGTTGGTAGCCGAGCCCCATGCGGTCCATCACTCCGGGACGGAAATTGTTCACGATGACGTCCGCCCCCAACACGAGCTCTCGGACGATCTCTCTCGCCGTCTCCTGCTTCATGTTCAAGGCGATGCTTCGCTTGTTCCGGTTCAGGCTGCAGAAGACGGGATTGTCCAGTCCCGCGGGATCGGGGATCGACCAGCGAGAGAGGTCGCCGTTGCCGGGACGCTCTACCTTGATGACGTCGGCCCCGAAGTCTCCCAGGAGCTGGGTGGCGCAAGGACCCAGCATGACCTGAGTCATGTCGATGATCCGTACGCCGGAGAGAGGGAGATCGCTCACACTCACGTCTGATGCACCTCGCGCACGGTGGCGTTCGCGGACGGGACGTCACCCGGGTCGGCCCCCTGCTCGCGGAGCTTGTTCTGAAGCTTCTTGACGTTCACATCGCGCACGAGAGTGCCGGTGTCGAGCGCGATCGCCGCCGCGGTTCCGACCGCCTCTCCCATCGCCATGCAGGGAGGAATCTCCCGCGAGGTCCGCTGCGCCACGCTGGTCGCGGAATAATGCCGTCCCGCGACCAGGAGCTGCTCGATCCCCTTCGGGAGCAGCGCCCGATAGGGAGTGTAATAGTCGCGGCCGCGCGCGACGCTGTCGGGAAAGTGAACGCGGTCCTGCACGTCCTCCTTGGTCACGACGTACTCGCCGTCGAGAAGGCGCGTCTGGCGAACTCCGATCTGGGGCGCCACGTCGACGAGATAGCTCCTCTCGAACCCCGGCCAGCTCTCACGCACGAACTCGTGAAGCTCGTCGATACGCGTACGGCCTTCGAGCTGAGCGCTCGTGAGAATCCTCGACCTTGACGCCGTCGTAGCCGCGCATGTGGGGGCAGTTGCACCAGACGATTCCCGGGAGAGGTGTCTTCATCCACCACTTGTCCCAGGAGCCTCCCAGGATCTCCTTGGCTCTCTTGTCGACTTCCAGGAACTGCTCGAAGTGGTCGTACTCGAAGGCATCGGCGGTCTCGACGTCCACTCCGCCGAGGCGAAACACCGTGGTCAGGAAGTAGGAGCCTCCGACGAACGGTGCTCCCGCGCGGGAAGCGACGACGAGGTCGCCGCTCGCGTCGATGACGATCTCGCCGCGAACGGCCTGTCGATTGTCGTTGGTCTCCGAGACCACGCCCCGGATGCGGTTCCCTTCGAGGATCGGCGAAGAGAACCAGGAGTGGAGCCTGAGCTCGATGCCGCTTTCTCGAACGAGGTCCTCGGAGGCTCGCTTCCATCCTTCCGGGTCGAAGGCGGTGGAGTAGCAGACGGGCGCGGGCTTTGTGCGGGCATAGTAGTCGTAGAGTCCCCATCGCGACCATTTTCGAAAGAGCGACGGATCGGCTCGCCGGTCCTCTTCGGGAGGGAACACCGCGAGCTTCATCGCAGCCATCCGATCGATCATCTCCTGGGCGATCCCCTTGACGGTGATCTCGTTTCCGTTGCACATGTCGTCGAGCACCAGCACCATCGCTCCCGAGGCGAGCCCTCCCAGCTGGGCATAGCGCTCGATGAGGACCACCTTGGCGCCGTTACGGGCGGCGGCGACCGAGGCGGCGAGTCCCGCCGGGCCCCCTCCCACGACGATGACGTCCGCTTCCGCCACGGTTCTAGCGTCTTTCGTAGTGCTCATAGCCGCGATCCTAACCCCAAAGCAAAATTAGGGACAGGCACTCATTTCTTGCCGCGGTGGAGGCGGAAAATGGGTGCCTGTCCCTGGTTTTTCAGGCCTCCCCGGGGGACCAGCGCACGAGGCGGCGCTCTAGAAACGAGATGAGAGCGGTGAAGAGAACGGAAAAGACGCAGGCGACGGTGATGGCGGCGTAGAGCAGGCCGGTATCGAAGTTGTAGGTGGCCTGAATGATGAGGGCTCCGATCCCCTCCGTCGAGCCGATCCATTCGCCCACGATGGCACCGACGACTGATGCACTCGCGGCTATCTTCAGCGCCGCGAACAGATACGGAAGCGAGTTGTAGATGCGGAGCTTCCAGAAGATCTCGCCCTTCGTTGCCGAGAGCACCCGCATGAGCTCGAGAGCCTGGGGGTTCACCGACGATAGGCCTCGCACCATGTTCACCAGCGTTGGGAAAAAGCAGATGAGCGCGGCGATGATGACCTTGGGTGCGATGCCGTCGCCGAAGAGCAGCACCAGAATGGGCGCGACGGCGACGATGGGAACGGAGCGCACGATGATGGCGAGGGGAAACAACGCTTCTTCGACGGTCTTCTGATGGATGAAGAGCGTAGCGATGGCGATGGAAAGAAGGTTCCCGACGAGAAATCCGAGAAGGCTCTCGAGGGCCGTCGGCAGGAGATTTCGCATGATGGTGCCGAAGTCGCTCTGGAGGGTGCGGACGACGTGAAGGGGCGATGGGATGATGTACTCGGGGACGTGCAAGAGCGCGACCGCGAGCTCCCAAAGGGCGAGAAGAGCGAGGAGCGCCGCGGTGGGAAGAAGCCGTCGTCTCTCGTCGTCGCCGCCGTCGTCGTCGTCATCCGCAGGTTTCCAGGATCGCGCGAAGCCTGCCCGCCTGCTTCACGAACTCGGGACTCTCGCGCATCGAGAGAGCACGGCTCGGCGGTAGCGCGGTCGAGACCATCTCGCGGAGGCGACCCGGACGGGCGGCGAGCACCAGCACTCTCTCGCCGAGATAGAGCGCCTCGGAAATGCTGTGGGTGACGAAGAGGATGGTGGTCCCGGTCTCGAACCAGATGCGAAGCAGCTCCTCGTTCAATCGATCGCGCGTGATCTCGTCGAGCGCGCCGAAGGGCTCGTCCATGAGAAGAATCTTGGGGCCGGTGACGAGGGCGCGCGCGATCGAGACCCGCTGCCTCATCCCACCCGAGAGCTCGTGGGGGTAGGCCCGGTGCCACTGAGAGAGTCCGACGAGCTCGAGAAGCGCCTCCGGGCTCTGGCCGTTCGCCGCGTCCGAAAGGCGAGCTCCGTCGCCGATTTCGCGGGGAAGCTCCACGTTCTCCCGCACCGTGCGCCAGGGGAGAAGCGCCGCGTCCTGGAAAACGAACCCGAGCTCTCGCGACCGGCGCGCCTCGGCGGGTGAGCGGCCGAAGAGCGACACCTTGCCCGAGGAGGGCGCCACCAGGTCGGCGACCACCCGAAGGAGGGTCGATTTGCCGCATCCCGACGGACCGAGGATTGACAAAAACCCACCGCGGTCGAGCTCGAAGCTCACTTCGCGAAGGGCCTCGATTCCACCGCCCCGCTCGGAGGCGAACCTCACCGACACCTTCTCGACGGAGACCTTGTCGCTCACGTCGGCCCCAGCCGCGGGCGAGCGTCCGCGGTGCGGTCCAGGAGCTCGAGGGTCATGACTTCCTCGACCGTCGGCACCCGGTTGGTGAACTGCTTCAAGGCATCGTAGGTCTCGATTTGCTCCTGCCAGGTCTCGGCGGTCATCGTCGCCCAGCCTCGCTCCAGCGTGGCCTCGGTGAAGACGTAGCCGAGCAATTCTTGCGCCGACTGGAGCTCGTCCTGATAGCGGAGGATGGGGTATTCGTCGACGAGGAGCCTCACCGCCCGTTCGGTCTCGTGATAGGCGAGCTCCCATCCGCGGCCCGCCGCCCGGAGAAAGCCCTCGAGCGCCGCCGACGCCGTTGTGACCGTGTCCACGGTGGCGTAATACGGCATGCCGTAGAGCCGAATGCCCTGATCCCACAAGCGCATCGCGATGCGATCGGGACCGAGGGGCTTGAGTGCCGTCACGTTGGTCGTCCACCCGGTTACCACATCCACCTGACCGGTGAGCAGGGGCATCATCGACGAGCCGATGACGACAACTTGAATGTCGGCAGGGTCGATCCCGTGTTTGGCGAGGAGGGCCGACAGCAAGACACGCCCGGTCGAGTTGGTGCCTACTCTCTTGCCGATCATGTCTTTCGGAGTGCGTACCGGATTCGACGGGAGCGAGAAGTACGAGTAGGGATGCTCCTGAACGCAGACCCCGAAGCATCGACAGGGAATTCCCTGCGAGACCGCCAGCATCAGCGAAGGGCTCGAGGCGACTTGCCCCAGGAGGTAGCGCCCGGAGGCGACGATCCCCACCCCGTCGATGTGTGGCCCGCCGGGATGGATCACGAGCCGGATGCCCTCTTCCTTGAAGAAGCCGAGCCTCTTAGCCACCACCTCGCCGAGCTGATTTCCTCCCGCAAGCCAGCCGAGCTGCATGTCGAGGCGGGTCGTCCCATCGACGTCCCCCCGGGCGGAGAGACAGGCGGGAAGCGCGAGGCCGCAGGCCGCGGCGAAGGACTGACCGAGGAAATGGCGCCGTCTCAAAGCGAGGTCGAGGGTATCTTGTCTGTCTCGGGGGGCGCAAGAGTCAGCGCTCGAGGAGCCGGTCGGTCAGGAACGTGAGGAACCTCTCTGCGTCGACGTCGAGCGCCACCCGGGTCGAGACCTCCCGATCCGTCTTCCACGTCGCCTCGTCGCGCAGATCGACGACGGTCTGGCCTCGCGTGAGCTCACCCCGGAGCTCGACGTCGACCGGCAGGCGCTCGGCTCGCACCAAGCTGGGGTCGATCGCCACCCCGAGGGCGAGAGGATCGTGCACGACGAGGCCCTCGGCCTGGCGGACGTTGCGGTGGAAGGCGACCACCGCGGAGACGAAGCGAGCGACGGGATCGTCGCTCCCCGAGAAGCGTTCGAGCCGTTCCGGAGTGAGCACCGTGTTGAAGCCGATCATCGTGATGGGAAGCCCAGAGCGGTAGACGATCGCCGCCGCTTCGGGATCGTTCAGGACGTTGAACGAGACCGTGGGCTTCACCGTCCCCACCGTCTTTCCACCCATGATGACGATCTCGCGGATCTTCGGCGTGAGCTCGGGACAGGCTTCGAGAAAGACGGCGACATTCGTCAGCGGACCGACGGGAGCGAGCGTTCGACGCTTCGAGCGTGGCGGCGAGGAGTCGAAGCGCGCTCCCGGGACAAGGTTTGGAAGATGGCTCGGGAAAGCTCGACGTTTCCGAGGCTATTTCATGAAAGACGAGAGCTTAGGCCTTTCATCGGGCCCATACGAGCCCGATCACGCCCCGTATCGCCAGCGGGAGGTGTGCGATCCCGGGCACGGGCTTCGGAGGCGGCCGGCACCGGAAATCGGCCCGATTCATTCCACGAGGAGAGACGCCGTGTGGTTTTCACCTGACACAAACGGCATAATATCCCACCCTATGGAAACCTTCTTCGGAAGCAGGTCTCCTTCATGATTTGTCCGCGGTGCGGAGAGGAGATGGCGGAGCACTCGGCGTGTCCAGCCTGTGGGTCCTCTCCCCTCGATAATGCGGACCCCGTGACCGAACGCCGCCGAGCGCTCGGGGGAGCGGCGGGCGCTTCCTCGCAGTCCGGCGAACGAAATCCTGACGAGAGCGAGTCGCCAACGGGATTGGTGGCAGTGCCCGTCCCGTCGAATGAAGACGCGAGCGAGACCACCACGATCTTCGGATCGAGGCCGGAATCGCAAAAAAAAACGCCCCTTGCCCGTGACGGCCCGCTCGAGGTCGGGCAGCACTTCGGCCGCTATCACATCATTCGGCTCCTGGGACTGGGTGGGATGGGCGCGGTGTATCACGCCTGGGACGAAGAGCTCAGCGTGGGCGTCGCGCTCAAGATCGTCCGCCCCGAGATTGCCACCGACCCTCAGGCCGCACGCGACCTCGAGCGCCGCTTCAAGCGCGAGCTCCTGCTCGCCCGCCAGGTCACGCACCCGAATGTCGTGCGCATCCACGATATGGGCGAGATCGACGGCATCAAGTACATCACGATGCCCTTCGTCGACGGCGTGGAGCTCGCCTCGATCCTGAAAGCGAACGAGTACGGGCTTCCCGTCGAGCAAGTGCTGGCGGTCGCCCGGGGTGTGGTGGCGGGGCTTGTCGCGGCGCACCACGCCGGCGTCGTCCATCGGGATCTCAAACCAGCCAACATCATGGTCGACTCCAACACCGGTGAAGCGCTCATCATGGACTTCGGGATCGCACGGTCGACCGGCTCGAGCTCCGGAGCCGAGGCGGGCAAGCCCGGGGCGAAGCTCCTGCAAGGGCCCCTCGCCGCCGGGCTCACCATGGCGGGTGTCGTCGTGGGAACCCTGGAGTACATGGCTCCCGAGCAGGCGCGGGGACAGGAAGTCGACCATCGGGCAGACCTCTACGCTTTCGGGTTGATTCTCTACGACATGCTCGCGGGGGGGCGTCGCGCGAAGGGAACGCAGAGTGCTCTCAAAGAGCTTCGCCAGCGGATGGTGAAGCCCCCGCCCTCCCTCAAGGAACAACGACCCGACCTTCCCGCGCCCCTCGATCGGATTATCAGCCGGCTGGTGGAGCCGGATCCCGAGAAGCGCTTCGCCACCACCGCGGAGCTCGCGGCTGCCCTCGATCGACTGGACGCGCAGGGCAACTTGCGTCCGCTGCCGAAGCGCTTCACCACGAAGTTCCTGACGGTCTCGGCCGCCGCGATCCTCACGGCGTTGGTCGCGACATGGCAGATCGCCCGCACACGGGTTCCGCCCGAGCCTCCTCCTCCTGTCTCCGTTCTCGTTGCGGATTTCGACAACCGCACCGGAGACCCGTTGTTCGACGGCTCCGTGGAGCAGGCGTTGACGGTCGCTCTCGAAGGCGCATCGTTCATCTCGGTGTTCTCTCACCCGGAGGCCGAGCGTCTCGCGTCGCAGCTCGAGGCGGGTGGCAAGCTCGACGAAGTCGCGGCGCGTCTGATTTCGCGGCGCGAAGGCATCAAAGTCATCCTCGCCGGTTCGATCGAATCGGCGCCATCCGGCTATTCCGTATCCGTCCGCGCCCTAGACACCGGTCTCGAGGGACCGGACGCCAAGCCGCTCGCGGTACTGACGGAAACAGCCGCTGGCGAGAACGCCGTCCTCGGGACGGTCGCACACCTCGCGAGCCAGCTGAGAAGGACGCTCGGCGACACCGCGCCCGAAAGCGACCGGCTGGCGGCGGCGGAGT
Organism: uncultured Acidobacteriota bacterium; assembly: GCA_963815675.1. Classification (GTDB taxonomy): domain Bacteria; phylum Acidobacteriota; class Vicinamibacteria; order Marinacidobacterales; family SMYC01; genus CAWFHP01. Next base: position 1,384,664 of record CAWFHP010000004.1, read on the forward strand.
CGGTCACCGCGAGCTCGCTCGCCGCACTCCGCGCCTACACCCGCGCGCAGGAGCTGGCTGACGCCAACAAATACGACGAGGCGCTAACCGCTTATCAGGAGACCGTCAATCTCGATCCCAACTTCGGGCGCGCCTACGCCGGGATGGGTGTCATCTACACCATCTTCAAGGACGAGGCCAATGCGAAGATCGCGTACGACCGCGCGCTCAAGCTCGTCGACCGGATGAGCGAGCGGGAAAAGTACCGGACCCTCGGCACCTATTACATGAGCGTAGCTCGCAACTACGAGAAAGCCATCGAGAACTACGAGACGCTGGTAAAGCTCTATCCCGCCGACGACGGTGGTCATGGAAACCTGGGACTCGCGTATCTCTACACGGGCAATCTGAAGCGGGCGACCGAGGAAGCGCGCCAGGTGCTCGAGATCTACCCGAACCAGTGGGTGCAACGCTACAACTACTCGATGTACTTGATGTACGCGGGCAACTTCGAGGCCGCGGTAACCGAAGGCGCACGGGTCCTGAAGGAGGCACCGTCCTTCGAGCTCGCCTTCCTGCCGGTCGCGTTGTCGAAGGCGGCCATGGGTGACTTCGATGCGGCATTTGCGACCTACGACCAGCTCGAAAAGTCGAGTGCCTCCGGCGCGTCGCTGGCGCGTTTCGGCCGCGCCGACCTCGAAATGCTCCGAGGCCAGTACCGGAAGGCTGTGGCGATACTGAAGGACGCGATCGCTCTCGACGCCGAAACAGGTAACGCGGGGATCCTCGCGAGGGACTACGTCGCGGCTGCTGAGGCCTATCTAGCGACGCAGGAGAAGGCGCGAGCGGTCGAGGCGGCCCGCAAGGCCGTGGCATCGAGCTCTCACGAGAGCGTGCTCTTCCCCGCGGCACAGGTGTTTCTCCAGGCGGGTGCCGTCGAGGACGCGGAGAAGGTGGCTCTCAAGCTCGACAACATGTTGCAGACTCACACCACCGCGTACGCGCGACTCATCGACGCCGAGATCGCCGTCCGCAAGGGTCGTAACGCTGTCGCCATCGAAACGTTCCGCGACAGCATCAAGCGGCGCGACACCTGGTTCGCGCGGTTTCTGCTCGGAAAGGTCTACGCCGAGGCCGAGCACTACCCGGAGGCGATGGCGGAGCTGGATCTTTGTGTGCAGCGCCATGGGGAGGTTGCCGACGTATTCTTCTACGACACGCCCACGCTGCGCTACTTGCCACAAGCGTACTACTGGCTCGCACGCACTCAGCAGGCGATGGGTGTGGCGGGTGCGAAGAAGAACTACGAGCAGTTCCTCGCCTGGCGCGGGAGCTCGGATCCTCCGGATCCGTTGGCCGCCGACGCCGGCAAACGGATCTCGGCAGCTCCGTAGGCGGCCGCGGTCGTTGCCGCGGCCGCCGCTTCTCCGGAGTCGGAGCCGGGCCTACTGAACGGTGATGGCAAACGGACCGAACGCGTTGCCGTTCGCTTTCGTCTGATTCGTGACACGACTCTCGATCCAGACATTGTAGCATCCCATCGGGATGTCCTTCAGCTGCCAGTTGTACTGCCAGGTAAAGCTCGACGAGTAGTGCCAGCCGCTGCTGCCCGGGTCGGGAACGGGGTTGGCGACGATCTTGTTCGGGTTTTTGCAGGTGAAGATCAAGATGTCCGGAGGCGTCGCTGCGCTGTCGACGGCCACGCCACCCTTCAGGAACTGCCAGGCGAGAGGCAGGGTGCCGGTCGCGCTGCAGCCCGTGGGCGTGCAGGGGGAAAGGAGGCCATTGATCGCGTCGTACCCGTCGTTCGCCGGCGCCAGCACGGTAATGGGACCACCCTGGACGAAGTTGTTGTCCTCGTCGAGCTCCGAGACCACGCGCAAATCGTCCACGTACGCGTACAGGTAGTACGTGCCCGTACCGCTATCGGGCCTCGGGATGTCGAGGGGAATCGTCAGGGATGCGGCATCCACGAGCTCGGTCGCCCCCGCGGCAACCGGGCTGCGGTCCACCGTCCCGAGCAGGCGTGTATAGACGGTGCTCGTCGTGTCGATCGTGCCGTCGCCCTTCCGCGGAAGGGTGCCGACCGAGCTCGCGGCGGAGACGTAGTAGCCGATTCGATGGGTCTGTGCCGTTTGGGTCCCTGCGTTGGCTACCGTCACCGAGGCCGTCGGGAACGCTACCGCCTGTCCCGCTTGCACCGTCGTCGGAGTCGCCCCCGCGGTGGGAGTCTGGACCGCGAGATCGGGCCCGTCCTCAGTGAAGGGACAGCCCTCGGCGGAGCTCGTACACCAGTAGTCCGCGACCGTTACGCTCGGCGGTGTCGCCGGTCCTCCAAACTCACCGAATGGATCCCAGCGTCTCGCCGGATTGGCCGAGATCTGGTAGGCGCGCACGGTGATGGTGACCTCGTTTGCTCGTCGCGGCGCCGCCATGGTGCACTCGGCGACGAGACCTCCTCCCGTCGTCGGGTCACATCCGCCGCTCGAAGCCGTCAGTGTGGCGTATGAGGTCGCACCCGAAGTCGCGGTCGTGCTCGACGCGAGGGTAAACGTCGTGTTCTGGACGAGGACGTCGGACAACGGGGCGTTCTTGGGAATCGGGTTCTTGGGGATGGGATTCTTGGGGATCGGGTTTTTGGGAATCGGATTCTGCGCGTCACTGATATGGCCGATGAGCGTACCCAGCGCGAGGTTGCTCGGCTCGCAGTGATTGACGGCGTAGAGCGTGGAGGGTTTCGAGACGAAGACCTGGAACGCGTAATCGTCCTGGTAAGCCTTGTCGATTTTCGCGAGCGCGATGTAGCTCCCGGCGTCGTCTTGACTCGCGGGCGTAACCGTCCAGGAGTAGTCGATGATGTCGTAGACGGGGACGGGAGCTCCGCTCGCATCCGTCGGAACCGGATTTTTGGGGATGGGGTTTTTGGGAATGGGGTTCTTGGGAATCGGATTTTTCGGGATCGGGTTGATCGCGATCGCGGCGGAGGTATAGGTCGGCGAAGCGGCTCCGGCCGGCGGAACGGCAGATGGAGCGTTGAACGTGATCGACCCTGTCAGAGGGGTGGGAACGGAGGCGCAGGTGTCAAGAGTACATTCCGTCACGTTCACCGTCGCGGGATTTCCGTCGAACGCGTAGACGTCGATCGAGCTGCTCGAATAGGCGAAGACGGTGACCGCTCCGTCCTGCAGGGGGAACGGGTACGAACCGTCTACGCTCGCTTCCTTCGCGAACGACGCCGACGAGCCACCGGCGATCCGAAGCTCGAACTGGCGGTCCTGCCCGGTGTTGTTCCAAACCGTCATCGGAAACTCGATGAGAGGCGAAGCGAAGGGCTTGTAGTTCGTCGGCGCGGTGACGAGCAGACCGAGGCTCACCTGTGCGGTCATGACGTTCTGGTCGCGCGAGCCGGGGTTCAAGCAGGACCCGCCCAGTCCCGCCGGTCCATACTGTCCGAAGTTCTGCCACTCCGAGCCATCGCCCGGCGCCGGCCGCACGAGGTTGCGGTTGTCGGCCCAGGCGGCGATGAACGCGGCGCCGTAGGGCGCGTCGGTCGCGGAAATCGCACCCCGCCACTTTCCCGTCGCTCGGTCTTTCACCCAGCTCGTCATCGGCTGGACGTCGTTGTAGTCACCCATGAAAGGAGAGGTGCCGCCTCCGGTGTGCGGGTAGCCGCCGTAATTCAGCGCGGGATAGCAGTTCGTGCCGTTCGGCTGGCAGACGGGCGCCACGTAGTCGAGGGTCTCAGCGGGGAACTCGTTTTTCAGAAGAGCGCGGTACGCGTAGCGGGATATCTGGAAGCTCGAGCCCGGAGAGACGATCCCGCCGCCGGAGGCATCGATCAAAATACCTCTGAGGTCGACAACGCGATCGTAGCCGCCCATCCAACCGTTGGCGGAGAGAGTCGGCGTCCGCGACTCGTAGTAGGTCAACAGGCAACGATTCGGATCGCCCGCTCCGCAGCTCAAGCTGGGCATGACTTGAGGGCCGGGAGATGAGCTGGGGTTGAAGAATCCGAGTCCGGGCGCCGCGGGCCGATTCTGGAGGACGACCGCTTTGCGCCCCGCGCTCCACTGCAACGCTCCCTTCGAGTCGAACCGCCCGACCTTCATTACGATTCGGGGAGAACCGGCGGGATTGGGCAGTCCGGTGGAGGGGTCCACCTTCTCTTGCCACGCCACGAGAATCGTGTTGCCGTCGGGTGCGATCGCCGCCGCGGGAAACGCGTTGCTGCGGAACGCGATCTCGTTCTTGACGGAGACGACCGGGGAATCCTGTGTGGAAACGTTGGGCTGATCGAACTTCGCCATGGCGGCTTCCCCGGCCAGCAAGTCCGACGGCTTCGTCCACTTCGTGCCCCCGTCGGTGGACTTCCGCAAGATGATGGAATCCGGGCTGTTGAACGAGCGCCAGAAGACGAAGATCTCCTTCGTTTGCTGCTTGACGACCATCGCCGTTCCCGAGCTCTGCGTGTAGTTGTCGTCGACCTTGGCCACGGTGAACGAGCGCCCGAGGTCGACGGACCTGGCGAAGTTGATCTTGCTCTGGAACTTGCTACCGCTGCCGTTGCCGACGAAGGTCGTGTAGGTGACGTAGACTTCCTCGGTGACGTCGCTGCAGTTGGTGGCGCCGTTCATGAGCACCGCCGCGTGCGGCTTGTCGACGAAGTGGCCGAAATTCGCGTTCTGGCCGAGCTCGACCTCGGTCGTGCGCAGCCACCGGAACGTGTGCTCGACGTCGCTATTGTTCAGGTCCTGGAGCACGCTCACGAGCAGACTGCTCTGGCCGCCGCGGGTAAACGCGAGGTAGGTCAAGTAGAACCTTCCGCAGGCACCGGGCACGACGACGGGGTCGCTCATGCCTTCCATTCCCCTCTGGTATGCGGGTGAGGCGAGCGAGGCTGGACTCGTATCGAAGGGAAGCCCTGGCACGAAGCCCCCGGTCCAGGTGAGACCGCCGTCGTAAGAGACCGACATGCCAATCCCCGCTTCCGACGACGCCTCGTAGGCTGGCCGGTCCGAGCGGTCCGCCTCCGGCCGACCCACCAGATTGGCCAACAACCGGCGCGCTCCCGTCCAGAGCCGTTCGAGCCCCGTGCTCGCGATGAGACCCGGGATCGGCGGATCGGACGGGACGTCCACCGTCCGGAAATCATTGTAGAAAGCGATGATGTGATCTTTGTTCACCGTCGAGACCGCGATCGACGGCTCGTCCTGGCGCTGCCCGTAGAGGTCTCCCCTGAGATAATCGAACGCATCCGTTCGGCCGGGCACGGGCAGTACGTTGATGTTGTCTCCCACCTGTTGCGCGGAAATCGTCTGGACGAACAAGAGAACGAGAGTGGCAGCGAAGAGGAACCGTAACTTCATGTTGGACACCATGTCGTGTAGCAAGACTCCGTTGGGGTTTATCAAAGTTGAACGAGCTGATTGGGTCGCACGGTGGGGTGGCATGCTCGGCATCTCCCGGGCATTCTAAGATGTGGAAACAAGCGGATCCCCCGACCCCTGGGTGCTGAGCACCTTTGTTACCGGACGGAATCTATCACGTTTCCTCATCGGAAACCGAATGTGTCCGCAGGGCGGGAACGGACGTTTCCCCGCGAGAAGGTGTGGGGTGATAAGGTCACCGCGATGGAACGAGAATTCGGCTACGAGATTCCGCCGGCCCCGGCGACCCTCGACGGGGTCACCGTCTTCACCCGATTCCTCGATGGTCTCGCGTTTCGTTATTACTGGGCCACGGATGGGCTACGGACCGAGGACTTCGAGTTTCGACCCGCACCGTCGAGCATGAGCACGACGGAGCTCTTGCAGCACGTCTTGAGCCTCACGCTCATGATCGAGCAATGCGTCAACAACGCCCGAGCGCGGGAGAGCTTCGAGAGCGACGATCCCGGGACGCTCCGCCGAAGGACCCTGGAAGTGCTCGCGAATGTACGAGAGCGTCTGACCGGGCTCGACGACGGCGTCTTCGCCGGACACCGAGTCGTCAAGCGGGACGGATCGATCTGGCCCGTCTGGAACATCATGAATGGTCCGCTCGCCGACGCCCTGACCCACGTGGGGCAGCTCAACGCCTGGCGGCGGCTCAACGGGAATCCGGTCGCCCCGGCGGCGGTATTCGCCGGCACCCCGCCCGAATCGCCCCAGTCGCCCGAAACGCGATGAAGGACTACGACGCAGGGAGAGCGTTCGCGACGTCCGGCTACGGGGCCAGAGTCGTCCTCAGAAATACCGGCGACTTCGCTGACGAATCGGTGAACCGACGCTTCCGCGATGCGGTGACCTACCAGGGCGTTCACCGCGCTCCCGAGCCATCCCAGGGGCGGCTCGTAGTTCCCGCGGAAGTCGAGCTGGGTCTCGGTCGCGGTCAGCGGATAGATCGACAGCTGGCCGCTCATTACCGGAAACAAGCCCGGCGATTCCGAGGCCTCCCACTCGAGGTCGAGGTGGGTCACGGGGTACGTAGTTCCACTGCGGGCCTTTTCCTCGACTTGATGCACCGATATCGAGATCTCTTTTCCCACGTCGATGCCGGCGACGTTGACGTGGAGCTCCGCCGCGACCGAGCGCGCTCGCGAGGCTGCCGCTTTCGTCGCGGAGCGGAAAACCGATACCGCATCGCTACTCAGAGCGTCGCGTACCTTCTCATAAGGATGGTTGACGTAATCGAAGCTCCGAATCTCACGGCCTCTGCTCATGGCTCGCTCTCGATCTGGTTCTCGTGTCGCCGGGAGTCACGCTACTCCAGCTCGACGAACTCCCGTGCCGCCGTCGGCTCGGGACGGATATCCGCGTGGCTCATGATGACCCGGGCGCAGGCGTTCCACCGGAGTATCGCGTCGTCGTTGCCCGCCGGCCGAACCTTCTCCGCCTCGTCATAGTGGTTCATGGCCTCGCGGAGGCCTTCGTAGGCGATATGCCCGCGTCCGGGCGTGCCCTGGTGATAACGGGATTTCGCGCGGCGCTCGCAGATGATCCCGTTGTAGTACTCGCGTTCGTACTCGCTCGAAAGCCGCGCCGCGAGCTCGCGCGCCTCGCGCACCCGGCCCTGGAGTCCACGGCCGAACTGATCGGTGAGCGCCAGCAGCAGGGCGGCGAGCGCTTCCTGATTCTCGGGCTCGACCGCGAGGACGTCCCGGCAGATGCTCTCCGCTTCCAGGGGCTCGTTCAGCGCGCGATACCACTCCGCCTTCTCCAGCGCCGCCTTGACGGCATCCTTGTGGATCGGTCTCAGGGAGAACTCGCTCATGGCTCACTCCTTCTGAAAGATTCGGAAGAGCTTCTTGATGGGGTCGTAGAACTGGTCCACGACCCGCTCCTTGAGGGGGATGATAGCGTTGTCGGTGATGGTGATGTGCTCGGGACAAACCTTGGTGCAGCATTTGGTGATGTTGCAGAAACCGACCCCGTTTTTTTCCTTCAAGTCCGCCAGGCGGCTCTCGGTGTCGAGCGGGTGCATCTCGAGCGCCGCGACGTAGACGAGGAACCGCGGCCCGATGAACTCTTCGTGCTTGTGGTGCTCGCGCAGGACGTGGCAGACGTCCTGACAGAGGAAGCACTCGATGCACTTGCGAAACTCCTGGACGCGGTCGATGTCCTCTTGCGCCATGCGCCAGGTTCCGTCGGCGGCGTCGGGGGGCCGGGGCTTGAACTTCTTGATCCCTTTCTTGACTTCATAGTTCCAGCTCACGTCGGTGACCAGGTCCTTGATCGAGGGGAAGCTCTGCAGCGGCTCGAGGGTGACCGGCTCGTCGAGAGGGACGTCCGAGAGTCGGGTCATGCACATCAGTCGCGGCTTACCGTTCACCTCGGCGGAGCAAGAGCCGCATTTTCCCGCCTTGCAGTTCCAACGGACGGCGAGATCGTTCGCCGACTCCGCCTGAATCTGGTGGACGGCGTCGAGCACCACCATGCCCTCCGAGATCTCGGTCCGATAGTCCTCGAACGTCCCGCCCGACTTGTCACCTCGCCAGATGCGAAAGGTCGCGGTCGACATTTATTCCTGCTCCTGGACGATCTGCTTCAGCTCCGGCGGCATTTCGGAAAGGGGGTCTTCGAGCAGCTGCAGGTTGCCGTCAGGCCCCTTCCGCACGACGAGCGTCGTCTTGCCCCACTCCTTGTCCTTCGAGGCGAAGTCTTCGCGAAAGTGAGCCCCGCGGCTCTCTTTTCGCGCGGCCGCCGCCCGGGCGATGGCCTCGGAGACGGTCAACAGGTTCTCGAGATCGAGCGCGGTGTGCCACCCGGGGTTGTACTCGCGGTTTCCCGGGACGGAGACCTTCTTCGTGCGTCCTTCAACTCGAGGATCACTCCCAGACCTTTCTGGAGGTCGTCCTCGTTGCGGACGATTCCCACCAGACTCTGCATCCGCTCCTGGAGCTCGTGCTGGATCGCGTAGGGGCCGTTGCCGCTCGAAGAGTCCTGTCGCTCGAGCGGAGCGAGCGCCCGCCGCGCCGCCTCGTCGACCTGCTCGTCCTGCTCTTTGCTCCAGGCCCACTTCGCGGCCCCGGACTTCGCATACTCCGCGGCGTGCTCGCCCGCGAGCTTTCCGAAGACGACGAGGTCGGAGAGGGAATTTCCACCGAGACGATTGGCTCCATGGAGCCCTCCGGCGCACTCTCCTGCCGCGAAGAGACCGGGGACGGTCGACATCTGGGTATCTCCGTCGACGCGGATACCGCCCATCATGTAATGGGTCGTGGGCCCCACTTCCATCGGCTCGCTGGTGATGTCGATTCCGGCGAGCTCCTTGAACTGGTGGTACATGCTCGGTAGCTTCCGCTTGATGTGCTCCTCGCCGTTCGAAAGCCGCTGGCGGATCCAGGCGATGTCGAGAAAGACCCCTCCATGGGGGCTGCCGCGGCCCGCCTTGATCTCGCGCACGATGCAGCGGGCAACATGGTCCCGGGTCAGCAGCTCGGGCGGGCGTCGCGCGTTCTTGTCTCCCTGGGTGTAGCGCCAACCCTCTTCTTCGTTGTCCGCGGTCTGTTGCTTGTAGAGCTCGGGAATGTCGCCGAACATGAAGCGCTTGCCCTCGTTGTTGCGCAAGACGCCGCCCTCGCCGCGCACGCCTTCGGTGACGAGAATTCCCCGGACGCTGGGAGGCCAGACCATCCCCGTCGGATGGAACTGAACGTACTCCATGTCGATGAGGTCCGCTCCCGCGTGGTATGCGAGCGAGTGTCCATCGCCGGTGTACTCCCAGCTGTTGCTCGTGACTTTGTAAGCCCGGCCGATCCCTCCGGTGGCGAGGACGATCGCTTTTGCCCGAAAGACCCGAAAGTGGCCCCGCTCCCGGTCGTAGCCGAAGGCGCCGACGACGCGGCCGCCGTTCTTGATGAGCGAGACCACGGTCAATTCCATGTGGACGTCGATGCCCAGGTGGATTCCGTGATCCTGCAGGGTTCGGATGAGCTCGAGCCCGGTACGGTCGCCGACGTGGGCGAGACGGGGATATTTGTGGCCTCCGAAGTTTCTCTGGAGGATCTTCTGGTCGGGCGTGCGATCGAAAACGGCGCCCCAGGCTTCGAGCTCACGGACCCGCTCGGGCGCCTGCCGAGCGTGGAGCTCGGCCATCCTCCAGTTGTTCACGTACTGCCCGCCGCGCATGGTGTCGGCGAAGTGCGTCTTCCAGTCGTCTCGCTCGTCGACGTTCGCGAGCGCCGCGGCGATACCCCCCTCGGCCATGACGGTATGGGCCTTGCCCAGAAGCGATTTGCACACCAGGCCGACCCGCACTCCCCGGGCCGAAGCTTCGATGGCCGCTCTGAGTCCGGCGCCTCCGGCGCCGATGACGAGTACGTCGTGCTCTTCCGTGCGGTAGCTCGTCTCGGTCCCCGACGGCATCAGAAGATCCTCCAGTCCGACCAGATACCCATGGAGCAGAGGCGCACGTAGATGTCCGAGAAGGCGACCCAGAACAAGCTCGTCCAGGCCCACTTCATGTGACGCTGATTGAGCCAGCTCGAGCAGTAATAGGCTCGCTTGCGGACGGGGGAGCCGGAGATGCGATCGAGGACGCCTCCCACCAGATGGCGCATGGAGTGACAGCCCATCGTATATCCGCCCAGGAAGACGACGTTCAAGGTGAGCACGATGGTGCCGACACCGACTCCGAATCTCTCGACTCCCGCGGCGTCGGCAAACCACATCGCGTTCCACGCGTCGTGGGCCAGAACGAGGAGAAACGCGACCGCAAGATACAGAAAGTATCGATGGATGTTCTGGAGGATGAGCGGGAGGGCGTTCTCGCCGCAATATGACTTTCGCGGCTCGCCCACGGCGCAGGCAGGCGGGTCGGCCCAGAACGCCTTGTAGTACGCGCCTCGATAGTAATAGCAGGTGAGACGAAATCCGCCCGGCGCCCAGAGGATCAGCAGCGCGGGGGAAAAGGGCAGAAGCGCCGGCCACCAGGCGGGCTTGGGGCCGAACCAGCTATGGGGCGAGCTTCCGAAGAGCTCGGGAGAATAGAAAGGGGATAGGTAGTTGCCGAAGCTGTAGTGATCGCCTTGAAAGGCAGCCCAGGTGGAGTAGCAGACGAACGCGGACAACCCGACGAAGGTGAGAAGAGGCGCAACCCACCATCCGTCGCGCCTCGAGGTAGCGCCGAAACCGCGCTGCTGCGCCAGAGGTCCTGAAAGCGTTCCCATTCGAGCCCCTTCCCTTCCGCACCGTGCTCATCGCAGAGATCCGGGTGGCCTTCCGAGGAAGGCCATGGTCAACGAATGTCAGCGAGCCGAATCTTATCCGATCTCCTCCGGATTTCCGAAACGACCATCGAGCGTTCTCTCCGAGGGGACTCGCTCAACGGGCCGCCAGATGCTTTACCAGATCGACGACGTAGCTCGCGCATGTGGAGCCGATCTCGGGACGGAAGACGGGGTCGTGGTACTCGGAGTTGGAGATGATCCGCACCGCGAGAAAGGGAACGCGGTAGAGGTGTGCCACCTGGTGGGCCGAGGCGCTTTCCATGTCCTCGCTCGCGATGCCGTACGTCTTCTGGGCCCAGATCAGCTTGTCGATCTCGCGGTTCCACTCGTCTCCCGAGCCCACCACTCCTTGCACGAGCTTTCCTCCTCCGTAGGGTGTGGCGGCGGCGGCGTTGAGGAGCTCCGGGTCGGCTTCGAACCGAGTGAAACGAACGCGCTCCTCGCCCACGCGCAGCAGGCGCGGGAGAATCTCCCAGTGGTCGAGATCGACGCCCTCGCCTTTCTTTCGGGGAGCGGTGCGGATCGAGCCGAAGGGCGCGCTCGCCTCACCGAGAACGATATCGCCGACGCGCAGCGCCGGATCGACGGCACCCGCCGTCCCTTGATTGATGATGAGAGCGGGGGAATACTCGCGGACGAGCAAGGTCGTCGCCACCGCCGCGTTCACCATCCCCACCTCCGTCCGGGAGACGACGACGCGCCGTCCCGCGACGTTACCTTCCCAGAAGCTGAAGCCGTCGATGAGCCGGGGTTCGGGGCTTCCCACGGCTTCGATGAGGGGACCGAGCTCGGTGTCCACCGCCCCTTGCACCGCGATGGGCCCGCTCTGAGGCGCGACGCTCGAGACGGTGAGGCCCGCCGCGAGGAGAAACATTCGGGCTGCGGCTATCGATCGTCATCCCTGTCGTCATCGGGAGCCTTCGACGGGCACGAGCCTTCCCATCGCGGGAGCGGGGACGGGACCACTCTGCTTGCGGAGATAGTCAATCATCACCTGCGCTATTTCCTCCGGTATGCTCTTGATCTTCCTCGCGTGGACGAACGTCTCGTGGAGGTCGCCGCCTTCACCCAGGAAGCTATTGGTAGCGACGCGGTAGATGCGGGAATCGTCGAGCGTCTCGCCGGCGACGCGCGCGTCGACGAGCCGTTCTCCCGGAGGGCGTGAGAGGTCGTAGCGCGCCTCGATCCCGGACACCTGATCCATTCCGCGCACGAGCGTGAAGCTCTGCTCGAGAATCTCGCGCACCTCGCGGCCGGTGAGCGCAAAAACGTCGACGCTGTTGGCAAACGGAAACGCGTCCTCGACGTTCCCGACGGTGATATCGCCCTCGGGAAGATCGCCGCAGAGCCCGCCGGCATTCATGACGGAGGCATCGGCGCTCGTGAGCTCGCGGATCACATCGGCGGTGAACGCCCCGAGCGGCGACTCGGTGTCGTAGCTGCGCACGAGGCGCACCGAAGAGCGTCCCACCACCTTGCCGATGGTCGGGGCGACTCGGTTCTCGTACGGTCTCCATCTTCGCCGCGATCACCGGATCGGGAGGAAGCTCGTCGCTCCACACTTTCAGGAGCTCGCCCGCGTGGGAAACGACCCGGTGACGGTCGGTATCGACCACGAGCCTGAGGAATCCCGAGCCGGGTGCCATAGCCGTAGGTCTGAACGATGATGCTACCGGTCTCCGGGTGGACGTAGGGGACCTCAATCCCGCGGTGAGTATGGCCCCCCACGAACACGTCGATGCCCGGGACCTCGCCGCAGAGGGCGATATCCGCGTCGAAGTCGCGCTGGACTTCCGGGTGGTTCTCCGCGTCGGTTTGCAGCGGGCCGGTGAGCCCCTGGTGCGACAGGACGACGACGAGGTCCACGTCCTTTTTCAGCTCCGCGATGGAGCGAGCGATCGCTGCCGCGGGATCCTCGAAATCGAGCCCCGCGACGGAGGACGGCATCACGACGCTTCTGGCGTCCTGGCCGATGATCCCGATGACCCCGATGCGGAACCCGTCCTTCTCCACGATGGCATGCGGCCGGGCGAACGGGATGTGCCCCTGCCGGTAGAAGATGTTGGCCCCGAGAATGGGGAAGGGGACGCGGAACATCTCCTCCCGGAAGTGCTCCCAGCCGTAGTCGAACTCGTGGTTGCCAATCGCCATGGCGTCGTAGTGGAGAGTGATCATCATCTCCATCAACGCCTCGCCCTCGGTGAGCTTCGAGAGCATTCCGGTGAACATGTCTCCGGAGTCGAAGAGGAATACGGGATGGCCCTTCCGCGCTTCGTCTTTCCGAATCCGGCCGACGAGGGTCGCGAGCTGCGCCGCGCCGCCCAGGTGCCTTGGCTTGCCCGCAAGCCAATAGGCGGGGATGGGGTCGATGGCGCTGTGAAAATCGTTGGTATAGAGGATGACCACCTCGCGCTCTTCCGCGGGCGCGAGCATCGAAAGGGCGAGAACGAGCGGGATCGGGACGAGGGCGCGCAGGATCCGGACCAGGCTCATCGTCATCGAGAGACTTCAACGGGTACGAGCCTTCCCATCGTCGGAGCGGGGACGGAACCGCTCTGCTTGCGCAGGTAGTCGATCACCACCTGGGCGATATCCTTGGGCAGGTTGTCGAGTTTTTTAGCATGGACGAACGTCTGGTAGAGGTCGCCTCCCTCGCCCATGAAGCTGTTGGCGGCGACGCGATAAATGCGGGAGCCGTCGAGCGGTGCGCCGCCGATCTTTGCGTCCACGAGTCTTTTCCCCTGAGGCCGGGAGAGGTCATAGTGGGCCTCGATGCCCGAGACCTGGACCATTCCACGGTCGAGAGTGAAGCCCTGCTCGAGAATCTCGCGCACTTCACGGCCGGAGAGCGCGAAAACGTCGACGGTGTTGTAGAAGGGAAACGCGTCCTGGACGTTCCCGATGGTGATATCGCCCTCGGGTAGGTCGGCCCGGAGACCACCGGCATTCATGAACGAGGCCTCGGCAGCCGTGAGCTTGCGGATCACGTCCGCGGAGAAGGCACCCAGCAGCGACTCGGTGTTGTAGCTGCGCACGAGGCGTACCGAAGCTCGACCGACGACATCGCCGATGATCGGCGCCACTTGCTTCTTGTACCGATCCATCTTGGCCGCCATGACCGGATCGGGGGAAAGCTCGTCGCTCCAGACTTTCAGGAGCTCTCCCTCATGGGAGACGATGCGGTGCCGCTCGGTATCGACCTTGAGGCGGAGGAATCCCAGCCGGGTCCCGTAGCCATAGGTCTGAACGATGATGCTCCCGGTCTCGGGGTGGACGTACGGGACCTCGATGCCGCGGTGGGCGTGCCCACCCACGAAGACGTCAATGCCGGGCACCTCGCCGCGAGGGCGATGTCGGCGTCGAAGTCGCGCTGGATCTCGCGGATGCGCCTCGGCATCGGTCTGCATCGGTCCCGTATTCCCCTGATGCGCCAGAACAACGATGATGTCGACGTCTTTTCGCAGCTCCGCGATGGAGCGAGCGATGGCCCCGCGGGATCCTCGAAATCGAGCGGCTCGACCACGACGGGAGAACGACGCTGCGGCGTCCTGGCCGATGATGCCGATGACCCCGATGCGAATCCGTCCTTTTCGATGATGGCGTGAGGTGGGCGAAGGGGATGTGGCCCTCCCGGTAGAAGATGTTCGCTCCGAGGACGGGAAACGGCACGCGGAACATCTGCGCGGAAGTTTCCGAGCCATAGTCGAATTCATGGTTTCCAATGGCCATGGCGTCGTAGTGCAGGGTGATCATCATCTCCATCAACGCCTCGCCCTAGGTGAGCTTGAGAGCATCCGGTGAACATGTCTCCGCGAATCGAAAAGGAAGACGGGGTGGCCTTTCTTCGCTTCGTGCATCGCGAATTCGGTCGACGAGCGGTTGCGAGCGCGCCGCGCCGCCCGAGGCTCGGATGCCGGGAAGCCAGTAGGCGGGGATAGGATCGATCGCGCTGTGGAAATCGTTGGTGTAGAGGATGACCACGTCGCGTTCTTCCGCGAAAGCGGATAGAGCGAGGAGCAGAATGGCCAGGATGTGAGTCGATATGAGTTTCACCATGGCGGATTGATTACCAGACCGGCGGGCCCCTCGTCCAGAGGCAATGTGAAATCGGGAGAACGATTCAACAACGCAAGCGGCGATTGCTAGACTGGAGGCAGGCGAACGGGGAAGGGGAGGCGCTATGAAGAACGCTTTGCGGTGGGTTCCGATTCTCTCGGTTCTGGCATTCGCGGGCCTTTCGGACGGGCCTTCCGCCCGGGCGCGAATTGCGCAAGAGTCGTGCACCAGCTTCGCTCCGCTCGTTTCGGATACCGGCGACCCTCTCTCTTACACCGTTCCACTCCACTATGGGGCTTTCGCCGACATCGAGCTTGCCGCGTCCGGGCGGGAAACGGTCCAGCTTCAGGTGGAAGCCCTGCAGGACAGCGCGATCAAGGACCGCCGCACCTGGGTCCTGATTCCAGGCCGCGTCGTCCTGTTGACGGAAGTCCTGGGCGTGAAGAACCTGTTCGACGTCGGTTCTCCGCTCGTCGTGCATCTCTCCGCGCCCGCGCCGGTGAGCGCGATCCTCGTTCGCCGGGACTGACGATCGAACGGCTCAGCGGAGCTCGCGGACCCAGATATTGCGATAGCTGACCGGGTTTCCGTGGTCCTGGAGCAGCAACGGCGCCTTCGCGGAATGGGCTTCGTAGCGGGGCTCCCCGATATAGACGGTCGAGCCCTTCACGCTCCACGTGGTTCTGGATGAGGACGCCGTTTTGAAGCACGGTGAAGACGGCGGGACTGCTCGAGCTTGCCGTCGGCTGAGAAGCGCGGGGCCATGAAGATGACGTCGTAGCTCTGCCACTCTCCCGGGGGCCGCGAAGCGTTCACCAGAGGTGGGTATTGCTTGTAGATCGACCCGCCTGGCCATTCACATAAGTCTCGTTCCGGTACGAATCGAGGACCTGGAGCTCATAGCGCTTCATCAAATAGACGCCGCTGTTGCCGCGCTCTTGCCCTTCGCCCTCGACCACCGCGGGCGTCCTCCACTCGACGTGCAGCTGGACGTCTCCGAACTCGCGGCGGGTCTCGATGTCTCCCGTTTTGGCCATGACGGTCATCAATCCATCGGCCACTTTCCAGCGGGCAGCGCCGCCGTCTTTGCCGCGCCACTCGGAGAGGTCACCACCATCAAAGAGAATGATGGCGTCCGAAGGAGGCTTCGCCTCTCCACCGGGATCGACGATGGGAGGTACGGGAGTCCAGACCTCGGTCGCCTTCGGATCTCCCTGCTGCGAAGCGGCCGCGGCCATGAGAACGAACCATAGCGCGATCATCGGGGCCACAACCATCCGAAGGTGCCGGCGGTGACGAGACCGTAGGCGACGGCGTCGATGACTTCCTTGATGGTGACGCTCC
>CAWFHP010000005.1:0-310430 GCA_963815675.1 uncultured Acidobacteriota bacterium
CCGGTTATGCCGGGACCGGCATAACCGGCACAGCTTCGCGACCAACCTGCTCGAAGCCGGAGTCGATCTGCGCACGATTCAGATGCTTCTCGGACACAGCAGCCTGAACACGACGGCGCTCTACCTCCACGTTGCCGTGGGAGCGAAGCCCTCCCGTCGTGAGATGGTCGATCTTCTCGCGCTGACCAAGAAGAAGACGCAGACACCGTCGGAGACGTGAAGGAACATCGGCCGGAAGTGGCCGATGTGATCCGCAGCAACCTGGCGAGCTTTCTGAAGCGCTACCGCCCCTCGAAGGAGCAGTACCAGGTTCTCAACGCCTTGACCGAGTGCCAGACCGCAGCTCTCGGTGGCCACCTCCTACGATGTGACAGCTGCGACTACGAGGTCGTGGTGTGCAACTCGTGCCGCAACCGGCATTGCCCCAAGTGCCAGGGGGCGGCACGGGCAGCGTGGCTCGAGGCCCGCGAGCGGGAGGTGCTCGACGTCCAGTACTTCCACGTCGTGTTCACCATCCCGCACGAGCTCGCGCCTGTCGCGCTTCAGAATCGTCGCTCGCTCTACGGGATCCTGTTCCGAGCCGCCTCCGAAACTCTGTTGACGCTCGGCCGAGACCCCAACCACCTCGGCGCCGAGCTCGGTTGTCTCGCTTTGCTCCACACCTGGGGACAGACCCTTCACCTTCATCCTCATCTGCATTGCGTCATTCCCGGAGGAGGCGTTAGCCTCGATGGCGACCGCTGGGTGAGCTGCCGAGACCGCTTCTTCCTCCCTATCCCCGTTCTCAGACGCCTGTTTCGAGGAAAGTTTCTCGCCCACCTCCAGCACGCTTTCGATAATCGCGACCTCGCGTTCCACGGTCGGCTTCGGGACCTCGAGCATCCCAAAGCTTGGGAGGGTTTGCTCGAAACCCTTCGCAACAAGAAATGGCATGTCTACGCCAAGCCCCCTTTCGGCGGTCCAAAGCAGGTCCTCAAGTACCTCGCCCGCTACACCCACCGCGTCGCCATCTCTAATCAACGACTCCTCTGCGTTCGCGACGCAAAGATCACTTTCCGCTACAAGGACTACGCCCACGACAGCCGCCAGCGCGTCATGACCCTCGACGCCGTCGAGTTCATCAGAAGGTTCCTTCTCCACGTTCTTCCCAAAGGATTCATGCGCATCCGCTACTACGGCTTGCTCGCCAACAGGAATCGTTCCGAAAACCTGCAACGCGTCCGAGCTCTCTTGGGCCAGCCTCCGCCTTCCTCCACTGCTGAGCCGCCAACTCTTCATCCGGCGCAATCGTCTGGCGAAGACCCCTTGCCCCTGACCGTGGAGCCTTGCCCCATTTGCAAAAAAGGTCGACTCGTTTTCGTCGCCCAGTTCGGAGTTGTCGTTCTCCAGCTTCTCCCCACTTGGAGTTTCGACTCCTCCTGAGCCTCTTCTTGCCATGAACTTGAACCCCAGGCCTGTCCACACTCTTCGA
Source organism: uncultured Acidobacteriota bacterium (assembly GCA_963815675.1). Taxonomy (GTDB): domain Bacteria; phylum Acidobacteriota; class Vicinamibacteria; order Marinacidobacterales; family SMYC01; genus CAWFHP01. Next base: position 1,472 of record CAWFHP010000005.1, read on the forward strand.
TTCCACAATATTCGTGTGCCTCAAAGACGACCCTTTCCCTCGTCTGCTCCTCTTGTCGTTTCCCCGGCGCCGCCATCCCCTCCGCAAGCTCGCCCATGGTCGCACCCGCAACCTCTTGCCGCCCCCAAGACACGCAAACCCTCGATACAATACCCATAGGGTAGAACGGCGGTTCGTTCAACGCGGTTGTCATCCGGCGCGCCCCAGCGTCGTGCCGCTTCTCCGTTCTCGAGCGCGCCGGATACAACCCTGACGTTAGCCGACGATTGGGCGACAATGCTAAACTTGTGTCGTGAGCAAAGTCGAACGAATTGAAACCGAGATCCGGGGACTGTCCGCCGAGGAACTTGCGGAGTTGCGCGACTGGTTTCTTGCGTTTGACTGGGCGGCCTGGGATCGCCAGCTCGAGGCAGACATTCAGGGTGGCAAACTCGATGCCGTCGCCGATGAAGCGTTGCGAGCTCACACGGCGGGCAAAACGAAACCCATTTGAAGCATCATGCCTCGCCCGCTTTCTGGTCCCTCTACCGTTCCCTTCCGCCCGACATTCAACGCACGGCCGATCGAGCCTACGAACACCTGAAGCGAGATCCGCGGTACCCCTCGCTTCATTTTAAGAAGGTAGGCCGCTTTTGGTCTGTGCGCGTCGGCACGCATCATAGAGCGCTCGCTGTTGAGTCGGGTCAAGACCTCATTTGGTTCTGGATAGGCACGCACGCCGAGTACGATAAGCTCGTCGGCTAACAAGCCGTTGCAGTCGGACGTGGCCATCGTTTTCGGGTAGCATAATGCAGGTGGTAAGCGGCGGCTCAGCTTCGAGCAGCTTTGTGCTGCTGCCGGACGGCTGGCCACGCCGCTGAACGGCAGCGTTGGGCAGGCAGAGTGGACGCATTTGAGGGGCGAGCATGCGGCTTAGCCTGACATGGGGGTGCCTTGTCCTGTGCATGCCATTTCTCTCCTGCGAGAGGCAAAGTCCTTCACCCGAGGCCGCGCCCAGCACTCTGCGGGGCACCGTGAAGGAGCCCAAAGAGGAATGCGAAGACCTCATGAATGTGGTCCTTCCGTTCGCTCAGGAAATGCTGAGTAAGCATCGGGAGTTCTATCCCTTCGGCGGCGCCGTGTCCTCGACAGGGGAGATCACTCATGTCGGTGGCTGGGCGGACGCGGAGCACCCACCCTCCGCCGAACTCATCAAGGTCCTCGAGGACGGGTTCCGGGGGGGAGCGGCGTCCGGCAAGTACAGAGCCACCGCGCTAGTCGTCGATATTCGGACGGTCCCTCCCGGGAAGTTCGCAAAGCAAGACGCGATCGATGTCCGCCTGGATCACAAGGGTGGGTATTCCGTCCACGTCATCTTCCCCTATTCCTTCACCGAGTCTGGCGTCCTCCAGCTGGAACAACCCTTCGGTGAAGGGTGAGGGGCATGTGTTTGGAAGGTAGCGCGTGCTGCCCAACAATGGGTTGAAACTGGCGGCCGCGCGATGGCAGCTGAACGCGGCCGCACCTTAACCCAGCGTCATATGGCCATCGTCTTGGCCGAACGTGTGTGCCTTCAGGTGAGAGTTCGGGTATTCTAAATGAGAGGTTGAGTCGTGAAGTTCCGAGTTCGAATCGAGATCGACGAAGACGGAGTCTTTGTGGCAGAGGTGCCCGCTCTGCCCGGATGTGTGACTCAGGGTTCAACTCGTGAGGAAGCGGTGGAAAATGCGCAGGAGGCAATCGCCGTTTATCTTGAGAGTCTCAAGGCACACGGCGAGCCGATTCCGCCGTCGATCGATGAAGAGGTTGTCGACATTACGTTGTGAGTACCCTGCCTCGCGTCTCGGGCCGGGAGCTCGTATCCGCGCTCCGCAAGTTCGGATACGAAGTCAATCGTCAGCGTGGCAGTCACGTCGTACTCCGAAATGCGTCACCGCCCCACCGACGCCTCGTGGTACCCGACCACAAGGAGGTGGCCAAAGGAACTCTCCGGGCCATCTTGCGCCAGGCTGGTCTCACAGTTGAGCAATTGAAAGAAGCCCTCTAGAGCGGGGCCATATAACATCGGCTTCCAACGGACGTGGCCTCTATTCTCGGATAGAATAGAGGCGATCATGGTGGTTGGGTGGCTTCGGTCGACTCTGTGCTGCGACCGGTGGACTGGCCACGCCGATGAAGCGCAGCGTTAGGCTTCTCGGAACTGGTACCATACGACGGTGCCCACGGTGCGGTACAATTTTGATTGGGACCTCGCCAAGGCGGAGAGCAACATCAGCAAGCATGGTGGTGAGCTTTGAGCGCGCTGCAACGGCGCGGTGTCGATTTTCGACGACGAGCACAGCGAAGATGAGGAGCGCTGGCTCACCCTTGGGCTAGAGTGGGCTGTAACAGCCATTTCGCGCCAAAATCGCGGGCCCTTTTCCGCGCTGTCGGCGTTGCGATTCCTCGAAATATCCAGATGTGTCGTCGTCATCCCGCCTTGCCAGCACACAAAATGACCTCTCGATTTGCGCACCAAATAGCTGTTACAGGCCACTAGTGTTACTTCAAATCGATCGTCGCCTTCGTCACTTCCTCGTCTGCCGAGTGCTTGAGGGTAAACCCGATCTTCTCGCAGACGCGCAGCATGCCCTTGTTGTCGGGCAAAATGTCCGCCGTGATTCGCTTGACGCCTTCGATGCGTCCGATTTCCACCAGCCGCCGCAACAACTCCGTGCCCAGGCCGTGCCGCTGATATTTGTCGCTGACGAGAATCGCAAACTCCGCGTCGGTCGTGCCGGTCATCTTGATCAACCGTCCCACGGCGAGAATCACGTGCTCGCTCGCTGTCTTGCGTTCGACCACCAGCGCCATCTCGCGATCGTAATCGTTGAAACACACGCGCGTGAGACGTTCGTGTGCGACGCGCTGGCTGAGGTTGATCAGGTGGAAATAGCGGTAGTGGACGCTGCTCTCGGAAAGCGTTTCGTGAAACTTCACCATCAACGGCTCGTCTTCCGGCAAAATCGGGCGGATCGTCACCGCCGCGCCGTCTTTCAGTTTCCACGGCGACACGTACTGCGTCGGGTACGGACGAATCGCCGAGCGCGGCAATTGGTCTTCGCTTAGCGTGGGATCGTGCAACACCACGCGCGCATCGAGTGCGAGGAGACGTTCGGGCGACGCGAGCAGCGGGTTGATGTCGATTTCCTTGATCCAGCGTTGCTCGACGACGAGTTGGCTGAAGCGAACGATGAGGTGTTCCAGCGCGACGGTATCGACGGCTTTCCGTCCGCGCACGCCCCGTAGCGCGGCGTGGATGCGCGTCTGCTCCATCATGCGACGGGCGAGCGTCGTGTTCAGCGGCGGCAACGCGAGTGCCCGGTCCTTGAACACCTCGACGAGCTGTCCACCGAGCCCGAACAAAAGCACGGGACCGAACTGCGGATCGACGCTGCTTCCGAGAATCAACTCGTAGCCATCGAGCTCGATCATCGGTTGGACGGTCACGCCCTGGAAATCTTTCGCGCTCGCCTTTTCGGCTACCGATTTTGCGATTTCACGAAACGCTTTCCGCACGGCGGCGGCGTTGGCGAGGTTCAACTTCACTCCGCCCACGTCGGTTTTGTGGGTGATCGTCTCGGAGTAGAGCTTCAGCACAATTGGATAACCGATCTCCGTGGCGATCTTCACCGCGTCGTCAACCGATTTTGCGGTCCGCGTTTCGACGACGGGAATGCCATACGCGGCGAGTATCTGTTTCGATTCGGTTTCGGTCAGGATCGTACGGCACGACTTGCGCGCGGCGCGAAGAATCTTGGCCACCTTCGCACGATCGTGCAGTGGTGATCGTTCCCTCGGTCAGCGCCGGTGTTTCGTAAATGCCGTGCAGGTTGTAGCTGTACCGCCACATGTAATTGATCGTTCGCGCAGCAGCGTCGGAATAGGCGAAGGTCGGGATGTTGGCGTGGTTGAGAATCGCTTCGCCCGCGGCCACATCCACGCCACCCATCCAACTTGCGATGATCGGCTTGCCACCCGACCCGGCGTACGGCTTCAACGCCTCGGCCGTGCCGGTCGGATCGGTCATCGCCTGCAACGTGAGAACGACCAGCGTCGCGTCGCTGTGCTCGTCCTTGGAGACGATCTCCAGTGTCTTCGCGTATATGGCCGCGCTGGCGTCGCCGAGGACATCGACGGGATTGCCATGGCTCCACGCGGGCGGAAGAATCTGGTTGAGCGCCGACAGCGTCTCATTCGACAACTCCGCGAGCTTGCCGCCGCCCATGATCAACGCGTCGGTCGCGAGCGCGCCCGGGCCGCCGGCATTGGTCACGATTGTTACGCGTGGTCCGCGTGGACGGGGTTGTTTGGCGAGCACCTCGGCCATGCCGAACAACTCGCCGATGGTATCGACACGCAATACGCCGCTGCGGCGAAACGCGGCATTCAACACGTCATCGCTTCCTGTGAGCGAGCCGGTGTGCGAGGCTGCGGCCTTTGCCGCTGCATCGGTGCGGCCGACCTTGATGACGATAATCGGCTTGGTGAGCGCGACCTCGCGCGCCGCGGAGAGGAACGATCGCGCGTTGCCGATAGACTCCATATAAATCAAGATGCTTTGCGTGTGAGGGTCATTGCCGAGGTGATCGATCAGGTCGCCCCAATCGACATCGAGCATGGAGCCGATCGACACGAACGAGCTGAAGCCGACATTCTCTTGCAGGCTCCAGTCGAGGATCGCAGTGCACAATGCGCCGCTCTGGCTGATGAAGGCCACCGTGCCGGGCCGTGCCATCGTGTGCGCGAACGTGGCGTTGAGCCCGAGGCGCGGGTTCATTACGCCGAGGCAATTCGGGCCGATGATCCGCATCCTGCCCTGCGCCTTCGCAATGATCTGACGTTCGAGCTCGGCGCCGGGGGCGCCGGTTTCCTTGAAGCCCGCCGAGATGATGATCGCGCCCTTCACGCCGGCAGCGACGCACTCGTCGATCACGCCCGGCACGGTCTCCGCCGGCGTGACGAGCACCGCGAGGTCGACAGGCTCGGGCACGGCGGCGACGGTGGGGTAGGATTTGATGCCGAGCACGCTCGGGCGCGTCGGGTTGACTGGAAACACGGTCCCGCCGAACGGGTTGCGGATTAGATTCTGGAGAATCATGCGACCGACGCTTCCTTCTCTTTCAGTTGCACCGATGAGGGCGACGTTCTCAGGCGTGAAAAAGACATCGAGCGGCTGCCGACGCTGGCGGAGAATGTCGTGTGCCGACTCGGCATTGGGTTTGTGCGGTGTGATCGTGCTCATGTCTTCACTATCGCAGGTCGAGTGGGTCCGTGCTAGTGCCGTCCCCGTTTTGCGGGAGCGCTGCCGCAGGCCGCCGTCTCGACCGTACGTGCGACGCGACGGACGACCTGGTTGTCGAACATGCTGGGCATGATGTATCCCTCGCTCAACTCGTCGGCGCCGATGCAACTGGCGATCGCCTTTGCGGCGGCAAGTGTCATCGGCGTGCGCCTGGTTCGCACCCGGAGCGCAGCCCGGGCCGCGGCATGCCAAGTGTCACTCCGCGACTGTAAGCCTTGCCGGACGCGCCATGTGCGGCAGCGCACAGACGGCGGTCCGACAAGCGGCTTGCAATAGTGTGTACGCGCGTGCAGGCAGTGCGCCAGGGCGCGCCATGCGGCCTTACCCCTGGGGCCGTTGCTACGGCCGATTCAGCGCCTCGAAGCCGTAGAAGGAAGGGAACGCACATGAAGGCACTCGTCTACCAAGGGCCCCGTCGGAAGGCGTGGGCAGAAGCGCCGGACCCCCAGCTCAGGGAGCCCACGGACGCGATTGTACGGAATGACACCACCACCATCTGCGGAACCGATCTGCACATCCTCAAGGGGGACGTCCCCGCAGTCACGGACGGTAGAATCCTTGGGCACGAAGGGGTCGGAACGATTACAGAGGTTGGGTCGGCCGTGAAGGGCCTGAAGGTGGGGGACCGGATGATCATCTCGTGCATTTCGGCGTGCGGCTCGTGCGCGTACTGCCACCAGCAGCTCCCGTCCCATTGCTTGGACGCCGAAGGCACGTGGGGGATCGGCTGGATTCTGGGCCACCTGATCGACGGTACGCAGGCGGAGTACGTGCGGATCCCGTTCGCCGACAATTCGCTGCACGAGCTCCCGGAAAATGTCAGCGACGAGGCCGCGATCATGCTTTCCGACATCCTACCGACTGGCTTCGAGATCGGCATTCGGAACGATGACGTGCAGCCGGGCGACGTGGTGGCGGTGGTCGGCGCGGGGCCGGTGGGGCTTTCGGTGATCATGACCGCGGGGCTCCACGGCGCCTCCCGCGTCACCGCCATCGACCTAGACGACAACCGGCTCGGGATCGCGCGGAAGTTCGGCGCCACCGACACCGTCAACAGCGGCGTGGACGACTGGCGGGAACAGGTGATGGCCATCACGGACGGCGGCATGGGCGTTGACGTGGCGATCGAGGCCGTCGGCATCCCCCAGACGTTCGATACGTGTATTTCGCTCATCCGCCCCGGCGCCTCGGTAGCCAACGTAGGCGTGCACGGCAAGTCGGTGGAGCTCCGGCTGCAAGAGCTCTGGATCAAGGATGTCAGCATCAACACCGGGCTGGTCAGCGCGACCACGACCCCGATGCTCCTGAAGCTGGTCAGCCAGGGCAAGATCAAGCCGGAGCAGTTCGTGACGCACCGCTTCAAGTTGGACGAGATGATTGAGGCCTACGACATCTTCGGCCGGGCCGCGGAGACGAAGTCCATGAACGTCGCGATCTCCCGGGAGGGCATGGGCAGGAGCCAAGAAGGAAGTTGGCACGTAACGCATGCAGGTTAGATGGAGTTGACATTGCCGAAGTAAGGCCAGCAGAAACGAGGCCCCACGCTCGACCAACGATCAACATACCAGCCATTTCGGCTGAAGGGGGTTTTCATGTTACTCACTGACCTCATCCCCACACTGCAGCTCTCTATCAGTCCGGTCATCCTGATTTCGGGTATTGGACTGATCCTCTTGAGCGTGACCAACCGCTTCGGCCGCGTTATCGACCGATCCCGGCTCCTCAATCAGGACCTGCATGGGGCATCCGAAATGGATCGTGCCATGATTCTGGCGGAGCTGAGGATTCTCTCGAGTCGGGGAAGAATAGTCCGGACATGCATTGCCCTCGCGGCCCTCAGCGCCCTTCTCGCGGCGTTCCTCATCATCAGCCTGTTTCTGGGGGCCTTGCTTGATCTGGCGATCGGGGTTGTCCTCGCCATTTTGTTCATCCTATGCATGCTCTGCCTCATATCCGCGCTCCTGCTCTTCCTCTGGGACATTAACCAGTCTCTCATGGCTCTCTGGTTGCATTTACCACCAGAAGTACGTGGCGATGCCCAACTGCCGACTGCGAAGGCTCGATGAGACTGCTCTGACTTCGTTTCTCTGGAGCAGGTACGAAGAGCGGAAGCTCTGTACCAAACACCTATAGAGGCTCAGCCGTCGTGGCGTGAGAAGCGGGATCGGGTGAGGGGCAGAGCTGCGGGAGCGCACGAGCCCGCGAGCGAAGGGTCGTGGTCGGGGAACAAAAGAGGGGCCACTTCAAGCGAAGGGGCTGCCGGGGCGTCTAACCACGCGGGCTTGGTGCTCGAGGGCACAGTTCGAAGCCAGACATCGTTGAGGTCCTATCCCTGGTTTGGCTCCAGTCATACGACGCGCTCACCTCGCCTGTTCGCCGTCAGGTTCACGTTCAAGCGATGCCATCTTCAAGAAAACGTCAGGGTCGGTAGGCAGGTCTCGATGAAGAACGACCTTTTCTTCTTGATCGAGAACGCAGGTGTGCATGTTCCGTGCATGCAGGTCGATGCCACAGCAGTGCTTATGGGATACGTTGTAGAATCTCGTCAGGCCTCTCTCCTTTCGAGGGTTGTTTTCCACTCCCTAGCGTACCCTCGCTCCTGGGGGTACGCGGGAGAGGGCCTGTATGAGCATCAAGCAGTTGTAGCCGACCGCTTCCAGCGGCGGCTGAACCGCAGTCGTTCTGAGAACACGAGCGGAATGCGAGGGGGAGAACATGTCGAGAGATAAGGACAAGGCACAGGTGTTGCGGATCGCGGCAGAGGTATGGAACCAGGGGCGCCTCGACGCGATCGACGATCTGATGGTTCCCGATGGGCGCTATCACGGCCCGCACATGCCCGGTGGTACCGGCGGGCGTGAAGACTGGCGGCGGGCAGTCGCGATGTATCGAGGAGCGTTCCCAGACTCACACGTGACCTACGAAGACCTCCTCGTCAGCGATACTGCCATCACAGGTCGATGGAGCGCTACCGGCACTCACACCGGAGAGCTTCCGGGAGTCGCGCCGACAGGCAAGCCGATCGCAATCACTGGAATCACCATATACCGGATGGTTGATGGCCGGATAGTGGAAGCCTGGGAGCAGTTGGATCTGCTTGGGATGTGGCGACAGCTTGGCCTATTCCGCGGACCCGGGCATGAGTAGTGCGTCACCCGATCGGCGCAGAATGAGGAGGTGCAGCTGACAAAGTCTGCGCAGCCATCGATTCCCGCGGGCTCTATCAGGAGCAGGTCGGAATCTATGGGCTCGATCCGATCGAACGAATCGCGGGCTTTCTCCCAACAGGCCAGGAACGTCTCGTTCCTGCATGGGCAGCGCTTCACCGGGATGAGCTACTCTCCAGCTGGAAGACTTTGCAAGGTGGCCGTCCGGATGGGAAAACTCGACGGATACTCCTCACCGCGAATCCGACGAAAACGTATCGCAGCTGTCGGGGTCTCCCGAGGCGAGGCCGGTGCGGAACCAGCGGACGCGCTCCGCGGAGGAGCCATGGGTAAAGGACTCTGGCGCAACGTGGCCTTGCGTCATGCGCTGGATGCGGTCGTCCCCGATGGCCGCGGCGGCGTTCAGGCCCTCTTCAACGTCGCCCTTTTCCAGGATCCCGCGAGTGGCGGCCGAGTGTCCCCAGACGCCGGCAAGACAGTCGGCTTGAAGCTCCACTCGCACCGACAGCTCGTTTGAAACGCCGGGCCGCTGTCCCTGCAGGGCCCGCACCTTGCGCTCGATCCCGAGGAGGTTCTGAACGTGGTGGCCGATCTCGTGGGCGATGACGTACGCCTGGGCGAAGTCGCCGGGCGCCCTGAAGCGGCGATGAAGCTCGTCGAAGAAGCTCAGGTCCAGATACACCTTCTGGTCCCCGGGGCAGTAGAAGGGTCCCGTCGAGCTGCCGGCGACGCCGCAGGCGGATTGAATCGCGTCGCGGAACAGCACCATTTGCGCGTCCTGATAGGTGCCGCCCACACGAGGAAGCGTCTCCGCCCACGTCGTCTGAATATCGTCGAGGACGAAAGAGGTGAAGTCGACGAGCTTCTCTTCTTCGGGCGTGGTGGCGAAGTTGCCGCTATCGGCAGGGGCGGTGCCGCCTCCGTCGGTCTCGAGCGCGGGGCCGAGCAGGGACACGAAGTCCTGCTTGAACACCACGCTCAAAACGACGAGGATGAGGAGCGTTCCGCATCCGATCCCCCCGCCACGGAGCATTCGGCCGCCGCTCTGAGCGCGCCGATCCTCCAGGTTGGCGCTTCGACCGCTCGACGTCCAACGCATGAGCTACCTCCCCCGAAAATGCGCCCATCTCACGCAGGCGATTTCCCACTTCCCCATGGAGAAAGCGCGCCCGGAGCCGCAGGCTCTCCGGTGCGGCGAAACACGAGGCAGTATACGTGGGGCGCCCATTCATCGATAGTTTCCTGGAGCTCGAAGCCGGCGGCCGTGATCTCTTCGATGGCGACTTCCTTGGCGACCGCGTTTCTCCCCGGAGCTCCCGCGTGCCAGTCGATGACGGCGAGCGTTCCCCCGGGTCGAAGATTGAGAGCGATGTTGTGGGCGATGAGAGGGCGATCCTCGAAGCTCCGGTAGACGAAGCGAAGGAGGATCGCGTCGCAGCACCCGATCGGGAGGCGAGGAGTTGATCCCGGAGTGCGCAGGATGACGTTGACGTTCTCGACCCCGGCATCCGCGACGGTCTGGTAGATGTCGCTCGGAGGGTTGGGGCCGGGCGTGGCGTAGATCATCCCGTCGTCCCCCACCCGGTGCGCGAGGTCCACCGACCAGCGTCCCGTGCCCGCGCGTACGTCTCCCACCGACATCCCCGGCCGCACCCCGAGGACTTCCGCGATACGATCGGCCTCGGCGGCAAACCCTATGTTCGCGTCGTAGGTCTCCAGCATCGAGCCGGCGGCGAGACCGAGAAGGAACGTCAGGCAAACGGCGGCGCCCACGATGACCCAGGGAGAGAGCTTCCGATCGCCACTCAGCACGGCTGCCATTATAAAGTGAGAAGCCTCTCCGTGTAGAATCTAGTGGGCTGTAACAGCTATTTGGTGCGCAAATCGCGAGGTCATTTTGTGTGCTGGCAAGGCGCGATGACGACGACATATCTGGATATTTCGAGGAATCGCAACGCCGCCAGCGCGCAAAAGGGCCCGCGATTTTGGCGCGAAATAGCTGTTACAGCCCATTAGCCTCGCTTCGAACAAGGAGGAAGCTTCCTATGCCCGGTCGCGCTCTCGTTCCCACCCTCTCGATCTCCCTCGTCGTCGCCCTCTCGGTCCGCTCGGTCAATGCCCAGGAGAAAATGTCCGATGTGTACCGCGAAACGGCGGGACGGATTCTAGGAGCTGCCTTGACCGACGACGAAGGCTACGAAAAGCTCACCCATCTCACGACCGAGATCGGAAACCGACTGAGCGGCTCTTCCGGGCTCGAGCACGCCATCGATTGGGCATACGAGGCGATGCGGGCCGAAGGGCTCGACAACGTGCAGAAGCTACCGGCGATGGTGCCCCATTGGGTGCGCGGACACGAATCGGCACGCGTCGTGACGCCGGTGGAAAAGACGCTCTCCATCCTGGGGCTCGGCATGAGCATCGGGACGGAGAAGGGACCGATCACGGCGCCGGTCGTGGCGGTGTCGAGCTTCGAGGAGCTGGCCACCCTCGGCCGGCAGGCCGTCGAAGGAAAGATCGTCCTCTACGCCGTGCCCTGGATGGGTTATGGCGAGACGGTCCGCTATCGGGCGAGCGGGGCCTCGCGGGCCGCCGATCTCGGGGCGGTCGCCGCTCTCGTCCGCTCCGCGACGGGCCGGAGCCTCTACACGCCCCATACCGGTGCGCTGCGCTATGACGAGGGCTCACCTCGCATCCCCTCGGCCGCGGTCACGGTGGAGGACGCCGAGTGGATGGCGCGTCTCATCCGCGCCGGAGAGGACGTTCGAGTGGAGCTCGACATGGGAGCGAAGACCCTCCCCGACGCTCAGTCGTACAACGTCATTGCCGAGATCACCGGCCGCGAGAAGCCTGACGAAATCGTGGTCATGGGAGGGCACTTCGATTCCTGGGACGTGGGCCAGGGGGCTCACGACGACGGCGCTTCCTGCATGGCCGCGTGGCAGGCCCTCACCCTCCTGCATCGGCTCGGGCTCAAGCCTCGCCGGACTCTGCGCGTCGTTCTCTGGACCAATGAGGAGAACGGTACGCGCGGTGGTACCGGATATCGAGATTGGGTGGGTCACGCCGTCGAAAAGCACGTCGCCGCCATCGAGATGGACGGAGGGGCGGAACGCCCCGTTGGATTCGGTGTCGGGATTCGCTTTGGAGAAAAGGACGCTCCCGATGCGACCTACGCCGGCGCGCTCGATACCCTCGGTCAAATCGGCGCTCTCTTTCAGGCCATCGACGCCTCCGACATGAGTCGGGGTGGCGGGGGCGCCGACATCGGTCCGCTGATGACGGACGGCGTTCCCGGTCTCGCCCTTCGAACCGTCGGCGAGCACTACTTTGACTGGCATCACACCCAGGCCGACACCCTGGACAAGGTAGACCGGCAGGACTTTCGAAGGGCGATGGCGATGCTGGGGGTCATGGGGTTCGTGCTCGCCGACATGCCCGGGACGCTACCGCGGGGTGTTTCCGTCTCGCCTTGATCTTCACAGGAAGTCGTGCCGCGGGGCCTCGTTGAATAATTTTGACAAAATTAGTCTGAGTTCGTAGGATGGCGGTTGTGGAACCGCCATGTCGACGCCGCGAGCCGCTACCCGGACACTCGGGGTCCCCCAGCCGATCCCCGCGAACCGCTCCATCCTCGACTTAATCGGCAACACACCCCTTCTTCGCATCCATCGCGTCGCTTCCCACCTTCCGAAGGTCGAGCTCTACGCCAAAGCGGAATGGTTCAACCCCGGCGGATCGGTAAAAGACCGCGCTGCCCTTCGCATGATCCAGCGGGGAGAAGAGTCGAGAGAGCTCGTGCCCGGCAAGATCATCCTGGAGGCGACGAGCGGAAACACGGGAATCGCGCTCGCGATGCTGGGAGCCTCGCTCGGCTACCGCGTGAGGCTCTGTCTCCCCTGGACGGCGAGCCGGGAGCGAAAGCTCCTCCTGCGAGCGTACGGCGCCGAGGTCGTGGAAACGAGCGGCCTCGAGGGAACGGACGGTGCCGTGCGGGAAGCGCGGCGCATCCATGCGGCGGCACCGGACACTTACTTTTATCCGGACCAGTACAGCAACGACGCCAACTGGCAGGCGCATTATCGCACCACGGCGAACGAGATCTGGACCCAGACGGAAGGAAGGGTTACCCACTTCGTATGCGGCCTCGGGACGAGTGGCACCTTCGTCGGAACGACCCGCAGGCTCAAGGAGCTCTCTTCCACGGTGCGGTGTGTCTCGGTCGAGCCAGACGCACCTTTACACGGGATCGAGGGCTGGAAGCACATGGCTTCGAGCCGGATTCCCGCGATTTACGATCCGGGGCTCGCGGACGCGCGGCTTTCGATTTCGACGGAGGAAGCATACGAGATGGCGCGCCGACTCGCCCGCGAGGAGGGGCTCTTCGTCAGCGTGTCGGCCGCCGCCGCTCTCGCATCCTCGCTTCGCGTCGCCGAGGAGGCGGGAGAGGGCGTCGTGGTCACCATCTTTCCCGACAGCGGGAACCGTTCGCTCTCGGAAGGACCCTTTCATCATGATCCTCCTGCCTGAAGACGCCGTCGAGGCCATCGAGTCCCACGGTCGCGAGAGCTACCGCGACGAGGCCTGCGGCGTGGTCTACGGACGAGTGGGCCCGGCGGGAAAGGACGTCGTTCGGGCCGACCGCATGGCGAACTCACGCGAAGACGAGCGTCACCGCCGCTTCATCGTGACCGCCGACGACTACCGGCGGGCGGAGGCGGAAGCGAGCCGAAACGGTCTCCAGCTCCTCGGCTTCTACCACTCGCATCCCGATCATCCCGCGTTTCCGTCGCGCTACGACCTAGAGCACGCGTTCCCCTTCTTCTCTTATCTGATCCTCTCGGTCGAGAACGGCGAGCCGAGGGCACTGCGTTCTTTCGTGCTCAACGAGGATCGAAGTCAGTTTCTGGAAGAACCTCTGAAACGGAAGGAGTCTTAGCCAATGGCGGTCAAGGTACTCATCCCCACGCCCCTCCGGCCTTATACCGAGCAAATGGAATCTGTCGAGATCGAAGGCGCTCGCGTGCAGGACGTCCTGCACAACCTTACCGAGCGCTTCGGCGATCTCCGCAAGCACCTCTTCGATGATTCCGGGAAGCTTCGGAGCTTCGTGAACGTCTACGTGAACGAGGACGACATCCGATCCCTCGCTCGTTTCGAGACGACGGTGACCGAGAGCGACGTCGTGAGCATCGTTCCCTCGATCGCGGGCGGTGCGCCCTCGCTCGCCGACGAGGTGGCTTTCAGCAAGGAAGAGATCCAGCGCTACAGCCGGCACCTCATCATGCCCGAGGTCGGCATGGGGGGACAAGCCCGCCTCAAGAAGGCGAGCGTACTCATGATCGGCGCCGGGGGTCTGGGGGCGCCTCTCAGCATGTACCTGGCCGCCGCCGGAGTCGGCCGTCTCGGAATCGTAGATTTCGACGTCGTCGACTCCTCCAACCTGCAGCGCCAGGTCACTTACTCCGTCGCGGACGTCGGCCGTCCCAAGCTCGAGGCAGCGACGGAGCGCCTCGCGGGGATCAACCCTCACATCCGGATCGACGGATACGAGACCCGCTTCAGCTCGGAGAACGCTCTCGAGCTCGTTCGCGACTATGACGTCATCGTCGATGGCACCGACAACTTTCCCACCCGATATCTGGTGAACGACGCTTGCGTGCTCTCCGGGAAACCCAACGTATATGGGAGCATCTTCCGGTTCGAGGGCCAGGTCTCGGTGTTCGATGCCAGGCGCGGTCCCTGCTACCGCTGTCTCTATCCCGAGCCGCCGCCGCCCGGACTCGTCCCTAGTTGCGCCGAAGGAGGAGTTCTGGGCGTTCTCCCCGGGATCGTGGGATCGCTGCAGGCGCTCGAGGTCATCAAGCTCCTCCTCGGTAAAGGAGACTCTCTCATCGGGCGCCTTCTCCTGTTCGACGCGCTCCAGATGAGCTTCCGCGAGCTCCGGCAGCGCAAAGACCCGGATTGCCCGGTTTGCGGCGCGAACCCTCGCATCCGGGAGCTCGTCGACTACGAAGAGTTCTGTGGGGTTCCGAAGCAGCGGGTGCAGGACACCGCGTCGGGTGTTCCCACCATCACGGTGGAAGAGCTGAAGAGGCTGTTCGACGAGAATGCCGACGTTTTCGTTCTCGACGTCCGCGAGCCTCACGAGTGGGACATCGTCCACATCGAGGGCGCGACGCTCATTCCCCTGGGACGCCTTCCACATGAAGTGCACCGGCTCGACTCGACCCGGGACATCGTCGTCCAGTGCCGGAGCGGCGCGAGGAGCGCTTCGGCGACGGAGTTTCTTCTGGACGCGGGCTTCACCCGGGTACGGAATCTGGAGGGCGGTATCCTCGCATGGGCGGACCGGATCGACCCGAGCTTACCGAAGTACTAGTGAGCTGTGACAGCTATTTCGCGCCAAAATCGCGAGCCCGGGCCCTTTTGCGCGCTGGCGGCGTTGCGATTCGTCGAGATATTCAGATATGTCGTCGTCATCCCGCCTTGCCAGCACACAAAATGACCTCGCGATTTGCGCACCCAATAGCTGTTACAGCCCACTAGCTAGCGCTCCGGATGGTCACGCTCGAGTACGAGTCGCCACGCGCAGGATCGCCTCGATGCTGCGCTCGACGTCTTGCTCCGTCGTCGCCCAGGATGAAACGCTGATGCGCATCGCGGTACGACCCTGCCAGAAGGACCCGCCGCACCAGCACGTGCCTTCGAGCTGGACCGCCCGTACCACGGCGCGTGTGGTCTCGTCGTCCCCGAACGAGACGAGAACCTGATTGAGAACGACGTCGTTCAGAATCTCGAAACCGGCCCCGGAAAGGCCGGACGCGAAGAGCCGAGCGAAACGGCAGCAACGCTCGACGAGATCGCAGACGCCCTTTCGGCCGAGAGAGAGAAGGGCCGCCCAGATATCCACACCTCGCGCGCGTCGAGACGACTCGGGCGTGTAGTCGCAGGGCTGGCGCTCGGCGCCCTGAGGAAGGTACGCCGCGGTCATCGAGAGCGCGCTCCGAGCGGCGTCCGGGTCGCGATAGAGCGCGATCCCGTTGTCATAGGGCACGTTCAGCCATTTGTGGAGATCGGAAGCGATCGAGTCGACTTCATCGATTCCTGACACGAGGTATGCCGTTGCCGGCGATACCGCGGCCCACAGCCCGAAGGCTCCGTCGACATGGACCCACGCGCCCTGCTCCCGCGCGCGTGCCGCGATCTCGCGAATGGGGTCGAAGGCGCCGGTATTGACGTTTCCCGCCTGAAGGCACACGATGCCGGGACCGTCGAGCCGCGCAAGCGCGTCGGGCTTCATCCGGCCCTGTTCGTCGACGGGGACGCGCACGACGCGCTCGCGACCGAGTCCGAGAAGCCCCAGCGCCTTGAGGAGCGTCGTATGCACTTCCTCTCCCACGAAGATGGTGACTTCCGGTGCTCCGAAGAGACCCTTCTTGTCGACATCCCATCCCACCGCTTCGAGCACTCGGTGACGCGCCGCGGCGAGGCAGGAGAAATTACCCATCGTCGTGCCGGTGACGAAGCCGCCACCCCACACAGGGGAAAGCGAAAGGAGGTCTTTGATCCAGCCGAGTGCGACTTCCTCGAGGACCGCCACCGTCGGCGAGCCCACGACGAAGTGTCACGTTCTGGTCCCACGCCCCGGCGAGCCAGTTCGCCGCGAGACTCGCGGGCAGGGCGCCGCCGGTCACGAAGCCGAAGTAGCGAGGTCCCGCGCTTGCGACCGTCGCGGGGGAGCCCAGCTCATCGAGCCTCCGCAGGACTTCCTCCGGCGGCGTCGGCTCGCCGGGAAGCGCCGCGCGCAGCTCCGAGAGCCGCTCGATCGCGGCCGCCGTCGGCTCGACGTTTCGCTCTCCCAGTCCCCGCAGATAGAGCTCCGCACGCCGCGCCGCGTCGTCGAGCAAGTCGCTCACACCCGTGCCTCCCGATTCCGGATTGCAGGAACCTAAGCGAGACGTGAGAGCGTTGTCAAGGAAGGGATGAGAGGAGAGGGAGCCCGCTTTCCCGCCGCTCCCTCTCTGGGTTGTTATTTGGCGGAGCGGGAAGCTTTGTCTTTGGGGCGCTCGTCGACCTGGGGTCGAGCCTGGGCGAGGAGCCGTTTGAAATAGCGTCTCCTTTCGGCCCAACCTTCGGGACGTCTGCGCGCAAATCCATTACTGCCGTACATTCGTTCCTCCATTCTGTGTTGTCTATAGTTAGACGGTTTCGGAGGCGCGAAAGTTCCGCATCACGGACGAGGAGTCCGACTCATGGCGAAAACCGTAAATCCTCGGGTCCAATATGAAATTACGCCGCTTCGTCCCTACTCTCTCGCGAGGACTCTCGACAGGCTCCGTCGCTTCCCGGAGCGAGTCGATTGCTTCGAGGAGGGGATCTATCGCCGCCTCCTCTTCGTTCGTGGGCGGCCGACCTTCCTCGAGGTCGAGCAAATCGGGGCTCCTGGCCGGGCGGTTTTGCGGGTCACGCTGAGGGGAAGCCGCTCCGACGACGACGAGACGAAAGAGCTCGTGAATCGGGTGATCGAACGGGTCCTCGGCGCTCGCACGGACGTACGCCTGTTTTATCGCGCGTTTCGCCGCGACCCGCTGCTGGGGCCCCTCGTTCGACGCCACCTCGGCCTCCGGTGTCGCCGGCCGGCTGACTCTCTGGGAGACGCTCCTTCAGAATCGTCCTCTCCCAGCAGATCAACCTCGCCCTGGCCCACGGGATCCTCGCGGCGCTCGCCGAGACGATGGGACGCCGTGCCCGGATCGACGGGAGGCTCTTCTACTCGTTTCCCTCTCCGCGAGCACTGGCGGACGCGGACCTCGACGAGCTCGGGAGGCTTCGTCTGAGCCGAGCCAAGGCCGAGACGTTGAAGCGGCTCGGTGCCGCCTTCGCGTGCGGAGAGCTCACCGAGGAGGAGGTCTCGAGTCTCTCCGACGCGGAAGCCGTCGAGCGGCTCACCTCGTACAAAGGCGTCGGTCGCTGGACGGCCGAGTTCGCGCTCCTCCGCGGACTGGGAAGGATGGACATCTTTCCCGCGGGCGACCTGGGAGTCGTCAAGTATCTGGCCCAGGAAATGCTCGGCTACGAGGGCGTCGCGCGCGAGGGCGAGATGCGCGCCTTCGCCGACTCCTGGAGGCCGTACCGCGGCCTCGCTCTCATCTACGCCTACGCGGAGCTCGCCGCTCGGCCGAAGCGGCGTCGCTCGTGAGACGTGAGACGGCCGTTCGGAGGCGGTGAGCTCAATTCGGAGCGGGCTCTACCGACTCCTCCAGGATCGGCGGCTCGAGGAGGATTCTCAATCCGGCGGTTGCGCTGTCGCCCCTCCTCCGTGTCGTTCGGAGCGCGGGGATGAAACTGCGATTGCGCGCTCGCCGAAAGCCGCGCGGGATCAATCCCTGCCTCCTCGTGGAGGAAGTGCACGACATTGACCGCGCGGGCGGCGGAGAGCTCCCAGTTGGTTGGATAGGTCTCGGCGAGGCGGCCGGTAATGGGAACGTCGTCGGTGTGGCCGAGAACTCGAATTTGCCTCTCGGCGTTGGCGAGCACGGTGGCGACCTTCTCGAGGACCTCCTTCCCCGCGGGCTTGACCGTCGCCTCGCCGGAGTCGAAGAGGATCTCGTCCACGACGTCGACGCGAAGCTGGCCGCGGAGGCGCTCCACCTGGATCTGCCCGTTCGCGATCTCATCCTGCAGGCCGGCGACGAGCTCGTCCTGCGTCGTCCGCACTTTGGCGAGCTGTTCTTCCTTCGCGCGAACCTGCTCCGCCAGTCCGGCGCTCTGCTGCTTCAATTCACCGAGCAACGACTCCAGGTCGGAGACCCGGCTCTTCAGAGTCGAGCGCTCCTGAACGCAGAGGCTCGCCTCCCGGCGCGCCTCTTCCAGCTCCCTCGTCTGGGGCTGGTAGAAGAGCAGGAAGCAGGCGGCGATCGCTGCCGCGACCGCTACGACCAAGAGGACGAGAGTGGACAGCCACCTGCTCATGACTTACCTCCATTCTTAGTGCTCGCCACGCAGGGTGCGTGTGAAGTCTTCATCCCAGGGCCTCGTCGTCGTCTCTCATGACGAAGACGAGCTCGTGTCCACCGATCCGGAACTCGGAGCGATCGGAAAGCTCGACCTGCTCCACCTTTTCTCCGTCGACGAACGTGCCGTTCGTACTCTTCAAGTCCTCGAGCCGGACGCTCGTCCCGTTGATGGCAAGCAGAGCGTGCTGTCGGGACAGCTCCGGTCCTCGAGAACGACGTCGCAATTCGCGCGCCCGAGGATGACCCGCGATTTTTCGATCGGAATGACGCGACCCGGCGACGAGCCCTGGACGACGACGAGGGCGTATTTCTTGCCCGGGGCGAGCCCTCCGCCTTCGCCTCGGCTCGACTCGAGGGTCGAGATCCCCGCAGGGGTGAACGGGATCGTCCAGGATGGGTCGGGCTGGGGTGCTCCGCATCGAGGACAAGTGACCCGCCCGCCCGAGCCCTTCGGGATTTCCGCTCCACAGCGCGAGCAGCCGGCGGAAGACGCGGGCGTCGTCCTGGACGCCTCGGTAGTTTTCGACACGGGGGCACCTCCCTGTCAAAGATGTCTTTCAGCTTCGATTGTCCCGGATTCAATCATCTTAGCAAACTTACGCGAGTGGAGGTCCTTTCTTCCTTTGTTACAATGGTTCATCCGTCACAATTCGAGGTCTAGTTTTCTTTGGAGCTTCAAGCGCTGGGGCGTTATCAGATCCGCGGCCGCGTCGGCCGCGGGACGATGGGAGTCGTCTATCGAGGATACGACCCGGTGCTCGACCGGGAGATCGCGCTCAAGACCGTCGACCTCTCGCCTGCCATCGACGACGCTCGCCGGAAACGGTTTCTCGCTCGTTTCTTCCAGGAGGCGAAGATCGCCGCCCGGCTCCTCCACCCGGGGATCGTGGTAACCCACGACGCCGCAACCGACGAGGCTACCGGAACTCCGTTCATCGCGATGGAGCTCGTGACCGGGGGCTCGCTCGCGGATCGAATCGTCGAAGCGGGACGAGGACGCCTCCCTTGGGAAGAAGCCTGTCGTCTCGCGAGCCACCTCGCCCGCGCCCTCGAGTACGCCCACCGGCAAGGCGTCGTTCACCGCGACATCAAGCCCGCCAACGTTCTCCTCACGCCGGAAGGGGTTGCGAAGATTGCGGACTTCGGCATCGCTCGGCTTTCGGACTCGACTCTGACCCAGACGGGTGCGGTGGTGGGAACGCCCTACTACATGTCTCCGGAGCAGCTCGAGGCCGACGACGTGGACGGAAGGAGCGATTCGTTCTCCCTGGGGGCGCTTCTGTACACCCTCCTCGTGGGAGAGCCCCCATTCCAGGGAACCGACATCGCATCCATCACCCAGAAAGTTCTCTACAAGAATCCGGCGCCGCCTTCGGAAACGGTGGCGGAAATTCCGGGAACGGTCGACGGCGTCGTCGCTCGAGCGCTCGCGAAGAAACGGGAGGAGCGGTACGCGACCGGAGGCGAGCTCGCGGAGGATCTCGAGCGCGTAGGACGAGGAGACAATCCGCTTCGTCCGCTCTCGATAGGGGAGAGGACTCTGGAGCGTCCGCGAAGCGCGGCCTCCCCGGCTCGAGTCGAACGTCAGGATCACCAGTCGGCGCCGGATGCCGAAGTCCCGCGCGGTTCCTCCGCCTCGGTCCTCACCCGAGTCGCCTTTTTCCTCCTCGTCGTGGTCGCATTCGTTCTCGCGGGGGTGAGACGCCGGGAGATCGCCCGCTTCGTATCCTCGAGAATCTCCGCGGCGGCGGCGACGATCGGGAGGACCTTGAAGACCACGAGCGTCGCGTGGAGCTTTCCGCGAGGGCCGCGCGCCGGCTCGATGAAGGGCGGGACTTTCTGGTTCGCGGCCAGTGGGAGAAGGCCGAGACGGCATTCGACGACAGCCTCCAGATGAGCCGGGACGCGCGCGACGGAAACGGTGAGGCGACGGCGCTTCTCTGGCGCGGGAAGCTCGCCGCGGAGAACGGCGAGTGGTCGAAAGCACGAGCCGATCTCGAGTCGGCCTCGTCGGTGTACGAGATCTACGAAGTGGACTCCGGACGCGCCTCAGCGCTCGTGGAGCTCGCCCATCTCGAGCGGGATCTCGGCTCTTTCGATCGCGCGCAAGCCCTCTACGATCAGGCGGCGACGGTGAAGGATGTCGAGCAGGAGGTCGCTTCCGGCCGGGCGGTGCTGGCGCTCTTGCGCGGTGACGTGGCTTCGTCCGAGGGCGGCTTTCGATCGATTCTCGCGAAAGACGGAGCGAGACCGGAACGAGCGCGGGCGGCGGAATACCTGGGAGCGATCGCCTGGGCTCGTGGAGACGACGCGGCCGCGGAGACCTGGTGGGATCGCGCGCGAGAGCTCACCGATCCTCACGAGGTCGACCTCTTCCAGGGTTACGCGTGGCTCGGCGACGGACGGGTGGAGGAGGCGAAGGGACTCTTTCAAGCAGCGGTCGCCTACTTCCGCTCCGAGGGGCGCGAGCCCGCGGCCGAGACCGCGCTCGAGGGACTCTCGGGAAAGACCGACGAAGCGCGCCTTCCGACGGTGTTCCTCGGCGAACCGAGGACGAAGAGAAGCGAGGCTCGGCGGAAGCTGCTTCCCCTCTCTATCGCTCCTCCGTGATCTCCACTTTCGAGCCCGCGCGAGGCTTCCCGTCGGTATCGCGGATATCGGAGACGAGGCGAGATCCCCCGTTTGCCGCTGGCTCGATCTGGATGAAGCTGAAGTTGAAGAACCCTCCCTCGGTATAGAGCACGCGCGGCGCGAAGGTGGGGTCGGGTGGTCGAGGATCGACGAGACCGGCGCTCAGGGGCCCGCTGATGAGCTCGTGAAAGAGGAGTCGATCTCCGTCCCCGTCCACATCGACGTCATATCGCAGGCTGGCGGCGAAGTGTACGTCGGTCGCCACGAAGACGACGTTTTTCACGTTCCTGCGATCGAGCTCGGTGAGGAGAGACCGGAGCTCGCGCTCGAAGCCGGTCGACGATTCGTCGTTCGCACCTTCGCTCCCGTTGGCGAAGGCGTCGTGCCCGTAGTCTTCCGCCTTCGTTCCCGTCGGTATCGAGAGAGGGACATCCGTCGACACGATTTTCCACGTCGCCGTCGATTCGGCGAGGCCTTTCTTCAGCCATTCGAGCTGGGCGTTTCCGAGGAGCGTCTTGCGGTTCTCGGAGCTGTCCGCCCGATCGTTCTCGCTCCGGTACGAGCGGGCGTCGAGGAGGAACAGCTCAACCTCCGACCCCCAGCGAAACGAACGATAGATCCTCTCCGGCTCCTCGGCGGGATGAGAGAGTGGGTGGAAGTCGAAAAAGGCTTCCCGACCCGCGCGTACCAACGTGGGGTAGCCTTTGCGCTGCTTGGCCGCGGTCCAGGACGTCCAGGGTGCGCCGAAGTCGTTGATGACCTCGTGATCGTCCCACTGGGAGTAGATCGGGACCTGGAGCAGAAACTTCTGGAAGTGCGGGTCCGCCTGGTTGTATCGCCAGTGCGCAAGATAGATCTCCCGTACGGCGTCGAAGTTCGTCCAGTCCACCCGCGGGTCGTCGACCGAGAGGAAATCGGCCGGCAGGTTCCGTCCGCCGTCGGGCCGCTCGGGCGGACAGGTCGTATCGGCGTAGATCATGTCGCCGTTGGCGACGAAGAATAGAGGGTCGAGATCCCGCATCGCGTCGAAGGCGCGATAGCCCTCGTGGAGCTCCCGGCACCATCCGTGGCCGCCGAGATCTCCCGCGACGATGAAGCGAATGGGCTCATCGCTCGACGCGGCGGGAGCGGTCCGGAAGGATCCCTCGATCGGCTCCGAGACGTCGGGTCCCGACTCGAAGCGAGCCCGATAGCGGTAGAGTGCGCCCGGTCGAAGCCCGTCAATGGTGACCCGCGCGGTGAAGTCCCTCTCGGCGGAGTTTCGAGATTGGGCGCGCTCGGATTCCGCCCCGTCGGTGGAGTAGTCGACGACGAGGCTCGCTAGCGCGTCGGCCCGCGCCCAGATGATGGCCGAATGATCGGTGACCTCGCCCACGGCGGCTCCGTGCGTGAGTCGGACCGCTGCCGCTCCCGACTGCGGCCCCGCGACCAGTCCGAGGGCGCCGACGAATGCGACCGCCGCCCGGAACGTCATTTTTTTCTCGAGTGCTAGAAGGCGAAGAGATAGGTGTACTTCACGATTAAGGAACGGCCGAGGACGGTGGGATAGATGAGTCCCGTGTCCTCGTTGATACGCTCGAAATTGAGGGTGTTCCTCTGATCGTTGTAGACGATGAAAAGCCCCGTGCCGCTCCGATTCAGCCAGGCGAAGCGAATGTTGGACGAGATATCCGCCGTCTGGCTGTTGTACTGAATGAGAGCGGAGAGATTCGTGAGCGGCGTGAAGGAGTAGTTGAACTTCACCGGGACGAGGTTGTTGATGAAGTCCCCGCCGGGAAGGCTCACGACGTCCCGCCTCCATCCCACGCTTCCCTGGAGCTTGCCGGCGAGCTTTACACTCGCGGTGAGGTCATAGGTCGTTTGCGTCCCGTCGTAAAAGGAGCCGTGGGTATAGACCATGTCGGGGAAAATGGAGGCGCTCGGGTTTCCGTGGTACTCGAGCGACCACTGCCCCCAGCTGTACAGGCCCGGCGGAATGACGACCTGGTTCCCGTCCGCGCCGTTGTAGATGACGAAGTCGGTGGTGGGGTGATCCTGATACGTATCGTATCGAGCTCCGAACCGACCTCCCGACCGGGGCTGGATCTCGAAGAAATGCCAGTGGCCCCTCGAAGACTGAATCTGGCCGTCGAACCCCCAGTAGGTGTACCACGTCAGGTGCGGTGAGAACCGGCGGATCCAGGCGTATCGCTTCGGCTGATAGTCGAGGAAATAACGAACCTGCGGCTTGCGGAAGCCGACGCGGGGCACGAAACCGGTGGCGGCGTTGAAGTTGTCGCCTACCTCGGTGTAGCCGATGTGTCCGTTCCACCAGTTGGTCGCGTAGTTGAGCAGACCGCGATAACTGTAGTCCGATCCTATTTCCGGTGTCGTCGACCCGGCGAGGAAGGTGAAGAGCTTCATTTTCTCCGTGAGCTGGACATTGGCGTCGACGCCGTAGGCGCGGTTGTAGTCGAGGTAGGCGCCCTCCGGACTGCTCGTCGCCTGGCGGTTCACGAAGATGGCACCGTAGTTCGAACGACCGACCTCGCGTTGGACCCGGGCCACGAAAAAGTTCTCCGCCGGGGCGAGCAACGCAGCGGTCCTCCCGTTGAATGCCTCCTGCGTCTGCATGTCGAGGATACCTACGTTGTAGCCGCTCATCTTTCCGCTCATGCGTGCGCCGCCGAGGATGGGAATCGGTAGCCCCGACTTGAGACCGATTTGCCGGGAGAAGAAGAGGTCGACTTCCTGAGGTGCGCCGAACTGAAAGATCTGAGCGTTCTCCAGAAAGAACGGACGTTTCTCGGGATAGAACAGAGGGAACCGGGTCAGGTTGACTTGCTGCTGGTCGGACTCGACCTGGGCGAAGTCGGTATTGACGGTGAAATCGGCGGTCATGTTCGGCGTCACGCCCCACTTCACGTCCACTCCGACGTCGAACTCGTTCTTGCGTTGATCGACGCGGACCAGGTTGTCTACATCGGTCCGACCGAGCCCGTAGGGCGTAATCTTGACGTCGCGTCGGCCCGGCAGTTGGAGGCCCTCGAGCTTGGCGGCGAGCGAGATGCGGTAGATGTCGTAGCCGCGGGGGATGGGGGCGAGATAGTCCTGCTCGTTCTTCCGCCGGATGTTTCGGGTTACGTTGAAGCCCCAGGTCTTGTTCTCTCCCGGCTCGTAGCGCAGGGTCTTGAGCGGGATCGCCATCTCCGTCTCCCAGCCCCGCTCGGTGATGGAGGATTTCACGGACCAGTCACCGTCCCAGTTCTGGTTGAATCCGCTGACGCCGCCTCGTGTCGTACCCGTGCTCGCTCCGCCTCCGGACGACATGACGAATCCACCCGTCTGTCCTTCCGCCGCGACCTGACCGTCGTACTCGAGGCCGACCGGGGTGGTGCCGAAGAGAAAGGCGTTCTGGTTGTCGTTGAAGGTGTCCAGGACTAACTGAATCGAGTCGGTCTGGTTGAGGTCGCCGTCTCTTCGGCTCTCGGTAACGAGAATCTTGTCGGGCTCGGAGTCGAAGGCGATGATGCCGATGTACAGCGTCTTCGCTCCGAAGAGGAGGCGTACCTCCGTCTTTTCCGTAGCCGGTGCGCCTTCGGTGGGGTTTTGCTGCGTGAAGTGGGTGAAGGGCTCCACCTGGAGCCACACGTCTTCGTCCACGTGACCGTCCAGCGTAGGCTCCGTGCCTTCCTGGAGGTTTCCGACCCCGACCGTTCTGGTTGCGGCAGAGGATTCGACGGCGACAGCGGCCAGGACGGCAAAACCGAGGATCCGGGCGAGCACGTGGCCTTTGCACATCGTGAAGAGACTCCTATTCCAGCGAAAATTGAGCTTCGCCTCGGGGACTATTTTATCGTAAACCGACCGGCCGGTCAGTTTTGGTTCAACGCAAGACCGAGAAGTCTACAAGCCTCGGGGTACGTCGTGCAAACGAAAATCCCCGCTTCCTCATTCGAAAACACGAGGAGAACGACCCGTGGCTCGGATGAAGGCGTGATAGCCCACATAGCGGAAGGGCTCCGGGGGGATGTAGCGGAGCCGCTGCTGGTAGAAGGGAAGCCCGCGCCACCGCTTGTCAGCGCCGCTGTAGACGTCGGTCAAGACCTTCCCGGCGAGGTTCGAGAGGGTCACGCCGTGCCCGCTGTAGCCGAGGGCGAAGAGTACGTTTCGATGCTCGCCGCGAGCTCCCATCGTGCAGAGCCGGGAGAGGGTGAGCGCGACCGGGCCGCTCCATCGATGGGTGATGGGAACCCCGTCGAGCCGCGGAAGGTAGCGCACGAGCTGGCGCCTCATGTCCTCGAATCCTCGTCCGTCCGAACCGTGAAAGCTCGTTCCGTTGCCGAAGCCGTAGTGATAGGAAGTGTTGCTTCCCCCTCCGAAGATCGCCCGCCCGGTGGCGGTGAGAGTTCCGTAGGAAAGCCGTCCCCGGTCGTCGGTGAAGTTCACCCCACGTTTCCAGCCGAGACGTGCCCACTCTTCGGCGCGGAAGGGATCGGTCCCGATCACGTGGGAGTGCAAGGGGAACAGACCGCTCCGGAAATATCCGAGGTGCGGGGTGTAGGCGTTCGTCGCCAGGACCACCGTCGACGCCGTGATCCGGCCGGACGGGGTCTCGATCTCGACCCGCCGTCCCTCTCGAATCCTCGTTGCGGGAGTGCTCTCGAAGATGCGAACGCCCCGTGCCTCCAGCACCGGCCGGAGACCACGAAGGAAGGCGACCCCGTCGAGCTGTCCCGCGAAGGGATCGAGAACGGCGCCCGCCACACCCTCGATCTCAATGACGTCCCGGAGCGCCCGGGGCTCCAGGAACCGAAGAGGGAGCCGGGGGCCAGAAAGCGACTCGACGGCCGCGTGGGCGCGCTCGGCGTTCTTCCTTTCAGTGAAGATCTCGAGATGACCGTCGCGGCGGAAGGGAACGTCGAGCGCGTGCTCCTCGATGATCGAGAGGATGGTATCGATTCCCTCGCGGGTCCTGTCGTAGATCCGCTCCGCGTCCTCGGGCGTTTGCGCCTCGAAGCCGTGGACCCAGTTCAGCATCTGGCCCCCGTTTCTTCCGCTGGCGCCGTTCGCGAGAACTGTGGCCTCGAGCAGAACGATGCCGAGGTCGGGGAACCTCTTCGACAGGTGATAGGCGGTGGAAACGCCGGTGAATCCGCCGCCGATGATGGCGACGTCGGCGGTCAGGTCGCGATCGAGAGGCAGGGAGCTCTCGTAGGGTGCTTTATCGGAGAGCCAGATGGAGCGGTTGTCGTCGAAGTGGCGTTGCCAGGAGCCTTTCATCCAGCACGGAGCTTACCTCTACGAGGTCGAGGCCAGGTAGCTTTTTGCCTCTTCGACTTCGGGAAGTCCGGCGTCCGCTCCCGACCAGAGGTCGAGAAACGCGCGGTAGTGTCGCGACGCTTCCTGCGGCTGACCGCCGTCGCGTTCGAGCCGGGCGAGAGCGAGCTCGAATCGGGGCTCCAGGACCGCGGTCCACTTCTGACCGATATCCGGTCGGAGAAGCTCCTGGTAGAGCTCAATCGCGGCGGCGCGGTCGCCGGCGAGCGCCTTGGCGCGAGCGGGGCCGTCCCGGAAGATGAGGCTCCCGCCGAGGGTGTCCAGCATGCGGTTCACGCTGAACATGAATTTCTGCTCCGGCTCGCCCTGGGTGAACGCGGAGTAGGCCGCCTCGGTGTCGCCCGAGCCGAGCGCGACTTCGCCGAGAAGAAGATGGTACCACCAGCTCTGACGGGGATCGCGTGGCTCGTAGATTTTGCCGAGCTCGGCGAGATATTCCTTCGCCTGGTCCATCTCGCCCGAACGGCAGGCGGCGATGCCTCCGAGAAGCCGTGCGAGAGCGGTGATCTGCTTCGCCGGTCCCAGCGCGTCCTGCACCGGCTCGACCGGAAGGACGTTGGTCAGCGCCGCGATCCGGGCTTGCGCGTCCCGCGGCATGCCGCGCTCGATGTCGAGGAGCGCCTGAAACAGGGGAAGAGCGAGCGCTAGCGAGCTCTCTTTCGGCCCGTTCGGCGGCGCTTTCGCGAGATCGGACGCGAGCGTCTGTGCCTGGCGGTAGCGGCCGGCGCGAGAGAGCATATAGGCCCGAAAGAAGGCGAGCTCGCCTCGGGTGTAGCCTGGCGGAAGCTCGCCGCGAATGGAATCGAGCTCCTTCAAGGCGTCGTCGTATCGGCCGAGCTCGCCGAAGGCCCACGCGCGTCCGAGGTAAGAAGAGCTGAAATCGGGATCGACCTCGAGCGCTCTTCCATACTTTTCGAGAGCGCGCTCGGGGAGCCCGGCGATGAGGTAGGCTTCGCCGAGGCTGTCCCAGGGATTGGCCTCCTCGGGATTGATCCGCGAGTAAACCTCGAATTGATGGATGGCTTCCGGGTAGCGTCCCTCCCACAACAGACCGTAGCCGTAGTTGAGGCGAAGGTAGCCCGATTGAGGTACGGCGGAGATGCCGCGCTCGAGCGTCCTGAGACTCTCCGCAGGCTGGTACGTCGAGCGATAGAGGTGGAAGAGGTGCATGTAGGCCTCCTCCTCGTCCGGCAGACGTTCGACCACCTCTTCGAGCATCGTTTCCGCCCGCTTGCGGTCCGTTTTCGAGACCTCAATCGCCTCGAGAAGCGTCCGCTTCTGAGGCGGCAGCCTGTCTTGATGGGCGAGCGTCTTCTCGTGGAACTCCCGGTACGCGTCCTCGTCCTTGCTCCACAGCGCCACCCACTGGAGCTCGAAATAGGCGAGCGCGAACCCGGGGTCGATGGCAACCGCTTCGCTCAGCAGCTTCCGGGCATCGCCCAGCCTCAGGTGCCGCCGTGCCTCGACTCCCTCGCTGTAGAGCCGGAAGGCCTCGAGAGACGTCGTGGTCATATCACGAAGCTGTGGGACCTTCGCGTTCGATCGCCGGGTCCCCAAATTCAAGCTGTCCCGCACCCAGACGGTGAGCTCGTCGGTCAGCTCGAACACGTCGCGGCCGCGAACGCTATGAGCGGCGACGATGCGCGAGCTCGCGACGTCTTCGACCTGAACGTCGATTCGGTAGTCCGAGCCCTGTTGAAAGATGCTTCCCTTCACCAGGGCCTGTGCGCCGGCCCGGCGAGCGATGTCCTGGTCTCCTAAAGCGCGATCCTCCGCGCCGAGCCGACCGTCGCTCACCACGTGGACGCCGGGGAGCTCGGCGAGACCGGTGCGGAGCATCGTGGGAACCCCGGTGGAGAGCCACTGAACTCCCTCCGTGGTGGTGTGATTCTCGAAACCGACCACCATCACGGAGTACGGATCGCTGGAGAGTACCGGAGTCCTGGTGGTCTGGCTGCGAAGAACGAATCCACCGATGACGACGCCCGCGAGCAGCGCTATCGTCACCGACGTCCACGTCCAGAGCGCCCGCGACGACGGAGTGTCCCGCTCGTGGGGCATCGGCTCCTCCTCGGAGGCGCCATTGCTCGGCGTCACGGGAGCGATCAGTCGATAGCCGCGTTTCGGTAGAGTCTGAATGAACCGCGGGCGCTTCGCGTCGTCGCCCAGAGCCTTTCGAAGCTCCCAGAATCGCGTTGGGAAGAACTTCCTCGGAGACGAACGTGCCTTCCCAGACGTCGGTGAGAATCTCTTTCTTGGAGACGACCTCTCCCGCGTGCTCGGCGAGATGGAAGAGAACCTGCATCGCTTTCGGCTCGAGGTGCGCTTCACCTTCCGGGCCGACCATCGTGTTGGTGTTCGGCTGGACGAGCCAATCACCGAGCCGGAACTCGACACCGAGCGTCATCCGGTTCACCCTTTCGACGGGGGCTCTATACAAACCCATTTCCGACCCCGATTTCCGCTTTCGGGAATCGTTCCCCAAATCTAGCACGTAGAATAGTTACGCGCAGCGGAACTTTGCGGTTCCCTGCCTCCAGATGGCTCGATCGGGAGGAAGAAGTCGAAGTGAGCCGTGGGGAAAGTGTCGCCGTGAAAGCGGGTGAATCAATAAATTGAATTCGCATTCAAAAAAAGAAATGACTTCCTCGAAGTACGTTGTTGGAAACGAGATAGCGGGCGTGGCGGTCGCGAAGGTCGCGGTCAACCGCGAGCGCGACGGGCGAAGTCGACGGCCTCTTCGAAGGGAACGGCGCGAGAAAAAAGATAGCCCTGACCGAGCTCGCATCCCATCGTCGAGAGCTCGTTCAATTGCTCTTCCTCTTCGATGCCCTCGGCGACGACGTCGAGGCCAATGCCGTGGGCGAGCTGATTGATGGCACGCACGATCTTCAAGCCTCGGGGATCTCTGCAAGAATGGCCATCGGCGCGACTCGGAGCCGATGGGAAAAACCCTACGACGCGACAGGCGGGAGAAATAAAATGATGCGGAACCTGGAACCCAGGGCCCTATCCATCAAGGAGAACGTACGATGTTGAAGCCAGGCGACCGCGCTCCCTCTTTCCAACTTCCTTCGACGGCGGGAGCGAGACGCTCATCTTCCGATCTGCGAGGGAAGCGATTCGTGCTGTACTTCTACCCCAAGGACGACACTCCCGGGTGCACCCGCGAGGCCTGCGACTTTCGCGACCAGCTCGTGCGCCTGCGCTCCGCGGGCGTCGAAGTGCTCGGAATCTCCAAGGACTCGCTGTCCTCCCACGACCGGTTCCGCGACAAATACCGCCTGCCCTTCGAGCTGCTCTCCGACGAGGACAACGCCGTGGCCCGGGCGTTCGGCGCCTACGGCGAGAAGAACATGTACGGGAGGAAGATTCTGGGGACGATTCGCTCCACCTTCGTCATCGACGAGAGCGGACGCGTTTCCGCGCTCTGGTCACCGGTGAAGGTGGACGGTCACGTGGACAAGGTTCTCGCGTTCCTGCGAAGCGAAGCTTCGGAGCCCGCCACCAGAAAGGGGAGCTCGAAAAAAGCCGCTGCCAAGAAAAAAACTGGGAAGAAAGCTCCCGGAAAGAAGGCGGCGAAGAAGAAATAGAGCACCCCGTCCCTCACCGATCGAGGCGAGACAAAAGAAAAGGGGGACCGGCTTTCCGGTCCCCCTTCGTCTTGACGCAGCTCTACCGCTTGAAGAAGTATCGAATTCCGGTCATCAAAGCATAGTTGTTGTCGATGTCGTCGAGAGCCGACATGAACAGCCGTCCTTCGAAGTTCCACTGCAGCTTGTCGTTGATGTTGAAACCGCCGTGGAGGAAGATCGAGCCGTCGAAGGTGTCGCTGTGGTTGAAGTCCCAGGCTCCGATGCCGCCACCGAAGTAGCCGCCTTCGAAGTTCTTGTCGATACCGACGTCGGCGAACAGAGACGTATTTCCAGAGTCGCGGGTGTTGACGGCAACTCCGGCCTGTCCGAAGACCTGGGCGCCGCCGTCGGCGATGGGAAGCGCGATGCCGAACGTGCCGCCGAACAAAGGCGCGCAACGACCGTCGGTATAGGTCAACCCGTCATCGTGCTCGTAATCGCGCACTCGCCGCTCCTTGCCACCGAACAAGGTGAAGAAGGGCAACATCTTGTTCTCCGGTTTCACCAGAGTGTAGTCCGCCTGGCAGCTCGCACTCATTCCCCGGTCGTCGGTGACGGTTCCTTCGAAACGGTACGCGCCGTACTCCGGCATCAGGTAGCTCGACTTGCACTCGCTATCGAGCGCCAGGGTATTCACCAGCGCCTCGGGACCGTCGAGCGGTGTGTGGTAGATCTTCACCGAACGACTCGACACCTGGCCGACGCGAGCCGCGCTCGAGCACATGTCGACGCCGATCGAAGCCTTTCCCGCTTTGGGAGTGGGGTCCACGGGGGGCGGAGTGACCTGGAGGTTGCATGTCGGCTGGCAAGGCTCGAGGTTGATCCGTTCCGTTGCCTCCGGACTGCGGCCCGTCGGAGCTTCAGCGACTGCGGTGAACGTGTAGGCACCGGCGTCGTCTAGCTTTCCCTGCCACCGGTATCCGCCGCCGGCCTGGGTGGTGGTGAGCGTCTCGCGCTGCCCGTTCGGACGGGTCAAGTTGAGCTGGATGCTCCCGCCCTCCGGCATTCCTCCGGGAAGGCTCACGTCCACGGTGACGTTCACTTGAGTGCAAGAGTTCGGCGCCTGCACGCGCAACGTCGGTTGCGGCGGAGGCGGAGCCACCGGTATCGGCGTCATGGCCACGAGGGCAAGGTTGCCGCACGCTTTAGGGACGAGGAACCGGTGGTTCTGTCCATTCGACTGGACGCGAATCTCGAACGCCTCGAACGGCTCGGTGCCGGCCCAGCGGATCGGTTTGGTCGGTACCGCGACGCCGCGCTTCTTGACCGCCATCCACTCGAAGGTATGCCCCACGGGGTACTTCGCTTCGGAGAATGCGCCGTTCTCGACGGCGTTGAAGAGATCCTCGGGATTACCGGGCCAGTTCGCGTCGCGAAGGACCTTTTCGTAGTCCGCGCGATTGCGTTGAAAGACCCTCTTGAGCTCGTCCCCGTTCTTGGGGCCGGGCTTGCTGATCGCGTTGCTCGTCCCCAGGCGGCGTATATCGGTGTACTCCTGGGCGAAGCTCGAGCTTGCCACAAGCACAATCGTGAAAGAGCCGACGATTCCCAGTAGCCGCCGCGAGACCAACGAGCGGAGGGGCAAAGAAACGTGCCACTTGGACATAGTGAACTCTCCTGTTCGCTAGTGATGGAACCGCATCGGTGACGGTCGTATGCCGATTTGCTAGCGCGGCGGGAGGCTCATCGGCGCCTTGAAGTCCTACTTGGTCACTGATGCGGTGAAGAAAACTCTACTAATCGAGCGCAAACCTCCTCAATGGCCATCCTGGCCGAAGAGAAAGAGTAGTTTATTCGCAATGGCAGGAGAATGCAACAGAAGCCTCAATCGCGGCATCGCTTACAATGTAGATCCCCTGAGTCAGGGGCTGGTTCGACGAGCCAGCAGAGGAGCGAAGGAGGCATTTCGCCATGGATTTTCGTACCGACCCGAAGACGATTTCTCACGACGACCCTGGCTGCGGGTGCGTCCGCGACGGCGACCGCGGCTCTGTCCTGCGGCCCGGGGCCGCGGGAGGCGGGGGCGGAGTCGAGGGTCCGGTCCGGGAGCGGCCCGATCTCCGATTTCGAGCTCGACGAGATCACGCTCGCGGAGCTTTCGGACGGTCTCGAAAGCGGACGGTTCACCTCCCGGTCCATCACCGAGCTCTACATGGAGCGAATCGAGTCCGTCGACAAGGACGGACCGGACCGACCCGGACTGCGAGCGGTGATCGAGGTCAATCCCGAAGCACTCGATATCGCGCAGGAGCTCGACCAGGAGCGCCGTGAAAATGGCCCCCGCAGCGGGCTCCATGGAATTCCCGTGCTCCTCAAGGACAACATCGCGACCCGAGACCGCATGAACACCTCCGCGGGCTCTCTCGCGCTCGAAGGCTCGACCCCTCCCAGGGACTCGTTCGTCGCCGAGCGGCTTCGTGCCGCGGGCGCGGTCCTTCTCGCCAAGACCAACTTGAGTGAATGGGCGAACTTCCGGTCCAGTCGAGCTTCGAGCGGCTGGAGCGGACGCGGCGGCCAGTGCCGCAACCCCTACGTGCTCGACCGCAACCCCTGTGGATCGAGCTCCGGGTCGGGAGCGGGAACCTCCGCCAACCTCGGAGCGGTCTCGATCGGCACCGAGACCGACGGATCCATCGTGTGTCCCTCGAACGCCAACGGGCTCGTGGGATTGAAACCGACCGTGGGTCTCGTGAGCCGCGCCGGGATCGTGCCCATCTCTCACAGCCAGGACACCGCGGGTCCGATGACTCGAACGGTAGCGGACGCCGCCATCCTCCTCTCGGCCCTCGTCGGAGTCGATCCGCGGGATCCGGCGACGGCGGCGAGCGAAGGGCATTTCGAGAAGGACTACGCGAGCTTTCTCGATCGTGACGGCCTCCAGGGCCGGCGGCTCGGCGTCGCTCGCGAATATTTCGGGTTTCACCCCGACGTCGATCGCTCGATGGAAGATGCGATCGCCGAGATGAAGAAACGCGGCGCGACCATCATCGATCCCATCGAGCTCACTCCGTCCGCCGAGGTCTCCGAATCGGAGATGACGGTTCTGCTCTACGAGTTCAAAGCCGATCTGAACCTCTATCTCGGGGAGCTCGGAGAGGGGACGAAAGCGAAGACGCTCGCGGAGCTCATCCGATTCAACGACGAGAATCGCGCGCGCGAGATGCCTTATTTCGGCCAGGAGCTCTTCCTCCGCGCCCAGGAAAAGGGCCCGCTGACCGACAAGGCCTATCTCGACGCGCTCGCGAGGAACCGTCGTCTTGCACGGGCGGAAGGGATCGACGCCGCCGTCGCGAAATACCGGCTCGATGCTATCATCGCCCCCACCGGCGGTCCCGCCTGGACTACGGATCTGGTGAACGGCGACCACTTCTCGGGCGGGAGCTCCACGCTCGCCGCCGTCGCCGGCTACCCCAACATCACGGTGCCCGCGGGGGAGATTCACGGCCTTCCGATCGGGCTCTCTTTCTTCGGTCCTGCCTGGAGCGAGCCCACGCTCATTGCCCTCGCCTATGCGTTCGAGCAGGCGACCGGGTCTCGGAAGAAGCCGGGGCTGCGGCTGACGCTGTGAGTCGGGGCGTCGCGGGACGCGGACCGCGCTAACGACGGAGCACGCCGAACGCGAAGTCTGGACCCAGGCCGTGCTGGTAGGCCAGGCGGATCCATGCGAGGGCAAGCGGCTCGAGAAGCCTCGCGTTCTCGAGCTTTCCGAAATCGAAGGCCTCGAATCCGACGTCGCGAACGAGCTGAAGCACTTTTGCCTTGTGCTCGTCGTTGTCCCCGGCGACCAGCATCATCGCCGGACGCCCATCCACCACGGGGTCCTGCATGATGTTGTAGCCGGTGATGTTGAAGGCTTTGTAGACGAATGCCCCTTTGGCCCAGGCGGCGATCATCTCGCCACCCGATGTCGTGTATCCCAGAGCGAGCTTGAATCCAGGCGTGATGGGGTTGGTCGCGTCCAGCACGATCTTGCCCTGGAGCTCGCCGGCCGCCTGCTCCAGGACGCCCTGGGTCGCGGACCAGGGAGTCGCGAGGACGATGAGCTCGGCGAGCCCGGCCGCCTCGCGGATGCTGTGAACCTCGGTCCCATTACCGATCGACTCCGCCAGTTCCTTGTATTTGCGGGCCATGGGATCCCGCACGCCGAGCGCAATCACGTGCCCTTTCTTCGAGAACGCGGTTGCGAGAGTACCCCCGACGTTGCCCGCGCCGAGGATTGCGATTCTCATCTCATGCTCCTGAAATACGAAAACTTCGTTACGATCCGGGCGATTCCCGGCCCGACCTCGGGCGCCTCGGATTCCGTTCCATGATAGGGTAACGTCGCGACGCAATGGAGTCCATCAAGAACTATCTTCTCGCGCTCGGGATTCCGGGACTGTTGCTCGTTTCCTTCCTCGACTCCGCCGGCGTTCCCCTGCCGGGCGGCGTCGACGTCGCCCTCATGCTCCTCTCCTGGCAGCGTCCGACGCTGTTCTTCGTCTTCTCCCTCGTGGCGGCGGGGGGCTCGGCGGCGGGATGCCTGGTCCTTTATCGCATCGCCCGCACGGGAAGCCACGCGATGATGGCGCGCTTTTCTCCCGAGAGGCAGGAGTGGGTCCGCGAGAAGGTCCGCGAGAACGATACCCTGGCCGTGCTCGTGGCCATGCTCGGTCCGCCGCCGTTTCCCACCAAGTTGTTCATCCTCGTCGCCGGCGCCGTCCGAATGGACTGGCGCCGATTCGTGGGCGCGGTATTCGTGGGACGATTGATTCGCTTTCTCGGAGAGGCCTACCTCGCGGTGAGGCTGGGAGACCAGGCGATGGAGAAGCTGAAGGAGCACTATCCCGTCATCGGCCTGGTGCTCGTCGCCGCCGTTGTCCTCTTCTTCCTCGTTCGGCACGTCGCGGGACGACACGCGACCGCCTGATGGACCCGTGGGTACGCTCGCGCTCGTGGGGGCCCTCGCCGCAATATCGGCTCTGGCGCTTCATCGCTGGCGGAGAAATCGGGAGCGGCGCGCGGAAGCGAGGCATATCGCCGCCGAGCTTCTGCCCGAGATTCGCGCGCTCGTCGCCGCCTGCGAATCCGGGGGGCCGACTGGTGGAGTCCCGCCTGAAGCCGCGCACTATCCGGTTCTGCGCCAGCGTTTCCCGCGGAGCCTGCCCAACGAGGTCTTGTTCGCCGTAGAGACGTTCTACCAGTCGGTCGCGTCCTACCGGACGGCGGCAAGCGAAGTGCGCGAAGCGTTCGCCGAACAGAGCAGTCTCGGTCTCGGCGACAAGATCCGCGCGAAGGATCGCCGCGACCGCTGCCTCAAGGACGTCTTCTACACCGCCGAAGCGGCGCTGGAGAGACTCTCGAAGCTCGATTGACTCTTGAAAACCCGGAAAAACCGAAACGCCAAGGCGCCAAGCGCGCCTTTGCGTTCCTCTTCTCTTCCTGATTTCTCCCGGGCTCACCAGCCCAGCAGCCAGGCGAAGATGAGGGGCGCCACGATCGACGCGTCGGACTCGATGATGAACTTTGGGCAGGAGACGTCGAGCTTTCCCCATGTGATCTTCTCGTTGGGAACCGCCCCGGAGTAGGAGCCGTAGCTCGTCGTCGAGTCCGATATCTGGCAAAAGTAGTTCCAGAGCGGGATACCCTCTCGTTTCAGATCCTGATGGAGCATCGGGACCACGCAGATGGGAAAGTCTCCCGCTATGCCTCCTCCGATCTGGAAGAACCCGATTCCGTCTTTCGAGTGGTGGGTGTACCAGTCGGCGAGCTCCATCATGTACTCGATCCCGCCACGTACCAGACTGGGTGAGAGCCCGCCGGCGATGCAGTGGGCCGCGAAAATGTTCCCCAGGGTGGAGTCCTCCCAGCCCGGCACGATGATGGGGAGATTCTTCTCGCAGGCGGCGAGAAGCCAGCTGTCCCTGGGGTCGATCTGGTAGTACTGTTCGAGGACTCCGCTCGAAAGCAGCTGGTAAAAGTACTCGTGGGGGAAGTGGCGCTTGCCCTCATCGCGGGCTTTCTCCCAGAACGACGCGGTGTGATGCTCGATCCGACGGAGCGCTTCTTCCTCCGGGATACAGGTGTCGGTCACCCGGTTGAAATGCTGCTCATAGAGCTCGTGCTCCTCTTTGGGGGAAAGCTGCCGGTAGTGAGGGACTCGTTTGTAGTGATCGTGCGCGACGAGGTTGAAGACGTCCTCCTCGAGGTTGGCCCCGGTGCAGCAGATGATGTGGACTTTCTCCGCGCGGATCATCTCCGCCAGCGATCGCCCGAGCTCCGCCGTGCTCATCGCGCCCGCGAGGGTAATCATCATCTTGGCCCCGCGGTCGATCTGCTGCTCGTAGCCTTTCGCGGCGTCGACCAGGGTAGCGGCGTTGAAGTGCAGGTAGTGCCTCTCCATGAACTGGGAAATCGGTCCTTTGTTCATTGACTCCCTCATTGCGGCATCGCCGCCAAGCTCAGTCGGTACAAAAGCCGCGCGCCGACGTTGGCGTCCCACTCGCCTTCGGCGCTCGTTCCCGGTGAGACCTCGCAGAGATCGAAGCCGATGATTTTCCGGCCCGCCTCGACGGCTCTGTCGACGAGGAAGAGCGCCTCCTCGAATTGGAGCCCGCCCGGCACGGGAGTTCCGGTCCCGGGACAGAGAGCCGGGTCGAGCCCATCGACGTCGAAGCTCACGTAGACTTCCTCGGGAAGCGAGTCGACGATTTCATCGACGACGGAGGACCAGCTCTCTCCGGAGAAACGTCGGCGCGCGATGGTGCGGTAGTCGAAGAGACGCACCCGGCCGGCGCTTCCGGCGACGGCGTTCATTTCTTCCTCGCAGGTATCCCGCACGCCGACCTGCACCAGCCGGATCACGGATTCGAGATCGAGGGCGTTGTGCATGATCGAGGCGTGGGAGTGGACGAATCCTTCGTAGGCGGTCCTCAAATCCGAATGGGCGTCGATATGGAGGATCCCGTAATGGCGGTGGCGCTCGGCGAGGGCCTGCATCAGGCCGAGGGGCACGCTGTGATCGCCGCCCACGACGGCCACGAGCTTGCCGGCGTCGAGAAGCGCGTCCGCTTCCCGCTTCACCCAGTCGACCATCGCTTGCGATCCGGCGTTCACGCGCCGGACCGACTCCTCGTCGGGTGCGCCGTCGCGAGAGAGACTCTCGATCGCTTTCGCCGCGAGCGGCCTCAGGTTCTCCCCGAGCGCTTCCATCTCCGCCGCGACGGGCGCCATCGCGATGCCTCGCTTCCAGAACTCGGGCCGCGCCGAATCGTACAGGTCGACCTGCGCCGACGCTTCGAGAATCGCCCGCGGTGCTTTCGCCGCGCCGGTGCCGTAGGAAACGGTGACTTCCCAGGGAACGGGAAGAATCACGAGCGAGGCCGACGCCACGTCGAATGGCAGTCCCCAAAGGGTTCCGGAAACGCTCGTCTGGTTGGGATCGAAGTCCGGGCGCGATCTCGCGATCGTCATTTCTCCCGAGCCATGGTCATGGCGGCAGCGCTACTCGGACGCGCCTTTTCCCGCCGGTTGCGGCTGCGGCCGGACGAAGGGAACGGAGGGGTCGCGCCGGTAGCCGAGGATGCGAAGCACCTGTTTGCTGTTCTGCTCCTCGTGCAAGACGCGGTAGACGCGGTTGCCCGCTTCGTCGAGAGAGATCACCACGTGCTTCGGATCCGGCATCAGGCAGTGGTGGAGACCTCCCACGCCCGACAAGACCTCCTGGTAGGCGCCGGTGTGGAAGAAGCCGAGGAACTGCTGGGTGCGGGCCGACGGCATGTAAATCGACTCCACGTGGGCTTCCTCGTTGTAGTAGTCGTCGCTGTCGCAGGTCATCCCACCGATGATGACCCGTTCGTAGCCCTGGTCCCAGTTGTTCACCGGCAGGATGATGAACCGGCGATTCTGGGCCCAGACGTCGGGAAGCATGCTGATGATGCTTCCGTCGATCATCAGCCATTTCTCGCGGTCGTTCTGTTGCTTGCGCGCGAGCACCTTGAAGAGGGTGCCGCTCGATTCCGCCACGGTGTAGCTTCCGAACTCGGTGAGAAGATCCGGCTCTTCCACCGAGTGCTCGTTGCAGACCTCTTTGACGGTGCGCACGATCTCGTCGATGACGTAAGCGTAGTCGTAGTCGAAGGCGAGCGAGCTTCGGAACGGAAGACCGCCTCCCAGATCGAGCATGTTGAGCTTGGGATTCACCTGCTTGAACTGGCAGTAGAGGTGAACCAGGCGCCGGAGCTCGCTCCAGAAGAAGGGCGAATCCTGGATTCCGGTGTGGACGAAGAAGTGGAGCAGCCGTACCTCGAGCGTCGGGTGGTTCGCGAGCCGCTGCTGGTAGAAGGGGATGATATCGTCCTCCCGCATCCCCAGCCGGCTGGTGTAATAGCTCGACTCCGGCGGCTCTTCCGTCGCCATTCGGATTCCGAGCTTCGCCGGCACCTCCAGCTCGTGCTCGTAGAAGCCCAGCTCCTCCTTGTTGTCGAGGATGGGAATGATGTTCTCGAAGTCGTCGTGCAACATGTCCACGATGTACTGTTTGTACTCGTAGTCCTTGAACCCGTTGCAGAGGACGAGGACGCTCTTCTTCAAGTGCCCGGTCCTCTCCAGGGTGTCGATGATGGGCATGTCGAGGGCCGACGAGGTCTCGAGCTGGACGCCCGCCTTGAGCGCTTCCACCATCACGTGCTCGAAGTGGGAGCTCTTGGTGCAATAACAGTAGGTGTAGCTGCCCCGATAGTTGTGCTTTTGAATCGCGTTCTGGAAATATCCGCGCGCGCCTCGGATCTTCTCCGAGATGATGGGGAGGTAGGTGAAGCGAAGAGGCGTCTTGTAGGTCTCGATGAGCTCCATCATGTTGATGCCGTGGAAGTAGAGCTCGTCGTCGAGGACCTGGAAGCCCTCGGGGATGTCGTAGCTATGCGCTAGGAAGTCATAGTACGTCTGCATCTTTCGTGTCGCACCATCCAATTTGGCGTAAACGACTCGGGACAGGAGAAACCCGTTTGCACAGGTTCATTGTACAACGCCGTCACCGGGTGTAAAGAGGGAAGCTCAGAACGCATGGCGCTCGACCCCCCGCGTCTGCACGACCCGGGTGGCGATCTCCTCGACCGACATGTTGGTGGTGGTGATGTAGGGGATTTCCAGGGAGCGAAACAGGCTCTCGACCTGACGGACCTCGGTGCGGCATTGTTCTATAGACGCATAGCGGCTTCCCGGCCGGCGCTCCTCGCGAATGCTGGCCAGGCGTTTCGGTTCGATGGTGAGACCGTGCAGGCGCTCCCGGTGCGGACGAAGCGGCTCGGGGAGCTGGGCGACCTGGATGTCCTCTTCGGTGATGGGGTAGTTCGCGGCCCGGATTCCGAACTGCATCGCCAGATAGAGACAGGTGGGAGTCTTTCCCGACCGGGACACCCCGATCATGATGATCTCCGCTTTGTCGTAGTCGCGCAGGCGGGCTCCATCGTCGTGCTGGAGGCTGAAATCGATGGCGGCGATGCGGGACTCGTAGGAAGAGAGATTGCTGATGCGATGCGGCCGGGCGGTCTTGATGAGTGGGGTCGAATTCAGCGCCCTCTGGAGCGGATCGAGGAACACGTGAAACAAATCGAGCACCAGCGCGTCGGACCCGATGATGATGTCGCGGCTCTCGGGCTCGGCGAGGGTGCTGAAGACGAGGGGCTGTTCCTCGTCGGCCCGGGCGGCGGCGTTGACGCGCTCGGCCGCGGCTGCCGCCTTTTCCAGGGAGTCCACGTAAGGTATGGTAACTTCGCGGTAATCGGTAGTACCCTCGAACTGCGCGAGCAGGCTGTGGCCGATGGTCTCCGCGGTGATGGCGGTACGGTCCGATATGTAAAACATGGTACGCATGAGCACCTCGGAATTTCGTCCCTAATAATAAGGTAGAGGCACGAGCCATGGGGAACTACGTCCGGAAGCTGATGGATGTCGGGATGCAGGACGTGTCCCGAGTAGGAGGCAAGAACGCGTCTCTGGGCGAGATGCTTCGCCACCTGGGCTCGGCGGGAGTTCGCGTTCCCGACGGGTTCGCCACCACCATCGATGCCTTTCGCGCCTTCGTGAAGGAGGCGGGGCTCGATGCGCTCCTGCGGGAGAAGCTCGCCGATCTCGACGTTTCGGACGTGCAGGCACTGACTCGTGTGGGAAGAGAGATTCGGACGAAGATCCTCGAAGCCGAGCTTCCGGAAGCCGTGAGTCGCGAGATCCTCGATGCCTACCGGGGTCTGGCCGGCGGCGATTCGAAGCGCTCGTTCGCCGTCCGCTCGTCGGCGAGCGCCGAGGACATGCCCGACGCCTCTTTCGCCGGACAGCAGGAGACGTACTTGAACGTGCGCGGTGAGCAGGCCCTGCTCACGGCGGTACGGAGCGTGTTCGCGTCGCTGTTCAACGACCGCGCCATCGCCTACCGCGTCCACAAGGGTTTCGGCAAGGAGGATGTCGGTATCTCCGCCGGGGTACAGATCATGATCCGCAGCGACCTCGCCGCGAGCGGCGTCGCCTTCACCCTCGACACCGAGTCCGGGTTCCGGAACGTCGTCTTCGTCACCGGAAGCTACGGACTCGGGGAGATGGTGGTGCAGGGCGCGGTGAACCCCGACGAGTGCTATCTCTACAAGCCGAATCTGGAAACCGGCCGACCCGCTGTTCTCTCGAGGACGCTGGGCGGCAAGGCTGTGAAGATGGTTTACTCCGAGCCCGGCTCCGGCGGCTCGCCCGTCAAGACCGTCCCCGTTCCCGAGGAGGAACGCCACCGGTTCGTTTTGACCGACGACGAGCTCGCGGAGCTCGGACGACAGGCGCTCTCGATCGAAAAGCACTACGGCCGCCCAATGGACATCGAGTGGGCGAAGGACGGCCTCGACGGACAGATCTACGTGGTGCAGGCCCGTCCGGAGACGGTGAAGAGCCAGGACGGCCGGGTCCTGGAGCGATACCGTATGAAAGAGAGAGGCGAGGTCCTCATCGAAGGCCGCGCGGTGGGGCAGAAAATCGCCACCGGTCGCGCCCGGCTCATCGAGGACGTGGCCCAGATGGGCGAGCTCGCTGCCGGTGAGGTCCTGATCACCGACATGACCGACCCGGACTGGGAGCCGGTGATGAAGCGCGCCGGCGCCATCGTCACCAATCGCGGCGGGCGGACTTGCCACGCAGCCATCATCGCGCGCGAGCTCGGAATCCCGGCGGTGGTCGGATGCGGAGACGCGACCCGTGCGGTAAAGGAAGGCCGGACGGTGACGGTGAGCTGCGCCGAAGGCGACACCGGCTTCATCTACGATGGAGATGTTCCCTTCGACGTCGAGCGCTATGCCCTCGACGAAATGCCGCCTCTTCCGCTCAAGATTATGATGAACGTAGCGAACCCCGACCGGGCGTTCCAATTCGCTTCTCTTCCCCACGCCGGTGTCGGGCTTGCGCGGCTCGAGTTCGTAATCAGCAATACCATCGGCATTCATCCCCGTGCGCTGCTCGAGTTCGATACTCTCCCCGACGAGTTGAAGAAGCAGATCGAAGAGCGAATCCACGGCTACCCCGATCCCGTGAGCTATTACGTAGACAAGCTCACCGAGGCGGTTGCGCTCCTCGGGGCCGCCTTCGCCCCCGAGCGGGTCATCGTTCGTCTGTCCGACTTCAAATCCAACGAGTACGCGCACCTTCTGGGAGGGGACCGATACGAGCCGAACGAAGAGAATCCGATGATCGGTTTCCGTGGCGCGGCACGCTACGTATCGGAACACTTCGCTTCTTGCTTCGCGCTCGAGTGCCGCGCGATCCGCAGAGTCCGGGAAGAGATGGGATTCCGAAACGTCGAAGTGATGGTGCCCTTCGTTCGTACCGTGGACGAGGCCCGCCGGGTCGTCGATGCGCTCCGGGAGCAGGGGCTCGAGCGCGGGAAGGACGGCCTCAAGGTCATCATGATGTGCGAGATCCCGTCGAACGTGATTCTCGCGGAGGATTTCCTGCGCTACTTCGACGGGTTCTCGATTGGATCGAACGACCTCACTCAGCTCACTCTCGGCATCGACCGCGACTCGGGGCTGGTGGCGGCGTCGTTCGACGAGAGGAACGACGCGGTGAAGGCGCTTCTCCACCGCGCCATCGAAGCCTGCAAGAAGGCAGGCAAGTACGTCGGGATCTGCGGTCAAGGTCCTTCCGATTACCCCGACTTCGCCCGATGGCTCCTCGACGAGGGTATCGACAGCATTTCCCTCAACCCCGACACCGTCGTCGAGACCTGGCTCTTTCTCGCAGGCGAGACGGGGAGGGGCGCGAGCTGAAATCGGCCGGCGCTGTTGCGATGGCGCCCGCTCCGCTGTAGATTCGCACCCTCGTGAACGTCGCCCTTCTCTCCATTCTCGCTTTCGCCGTCGCGATCCTGCTCAGCTGCGTCACTCCCATCAACGTCGGTCTCGTTTCGATTGCCTTCGCCTTTCTCGTGGGGGTGGTCTTCGGCGGGATGAAAGTCTCCCAGGTGGCTTCGGGGTTTCCATCCAGCCTCTTTCTCGTCCTCGTCGGGGTGACGCTTCTCTTCAGCCAGGCCAAGGTCAACGGCACGCTGGATCAGATCGCAAGGAGAAGCGTCGGTCTAGCGCGCGGAAATCCTGGCATCATCCCCCTCGTCTTCTTCTTTCTCGCCCTGACGCTTGCCGCGATCGGCGCCGGCAACATCGCGGCGACCGCGATGCTCGCGCCCATCGCGATGAGCGTCGCGGGAGAGGCGGGGATCAGCGCGTTTCTCATGACGGTGATGGTGGCCACGGGGGCGAACGCCGGCGGCCTTTCGCCCTTCGCGCCCACCGGCATCATCGCTAACGGCCTTCTCGCCCGGATCGACATCACCGGGGTGGAATGGTCCACGTTCTTCAACAACTTTCTCGCGGAGTCCTTCGTCGGGATCGGCGGCTACTTCGTTCTGGGCGGCACCAGACTTCTGGCACGCGGGGGGGAAGCTGCGGCGATCGTTTCCGAAGAGAGCCTGACGTGGCAGCAGAGGCTCACCCTCGCGCTCATCGCCTGTTGGATCCTCGGCGTCGTTCTCTTTCGTCTGGATGTGGGTATGGGAGCCTTCGTCGCGGCGGCGGTGCTGACGCTGGCGCGGGCGGCGGACGAGGAGAAGGCGGTGAAGTCGATTCCCTGGAACACCATCATGATGGTGGCCGGTGTTACCGTCCTCATCTCGATTCTGGAAAAGACGGGCGGCATGGATCTCTTCACCAACCTCCTCACCCGATACTCGACTCCGAAGAGCATCACCGGCGTCATCGCCTTCGTCACCGGGGTGATCTCGGTCTACAGCAGCTCGTCGGGCGTGGTGCTTCCCGCTTTTCTACCTACCATTCCCAGCCTCATCGAGAAGCTCGGGGGCGGAGACCCTCTCGCCATCGCGGCCTCGATCAACGTCGGTGCCCATCTGGTGGACGTTTCTCCCCTCTCCACTCTCGGGGCCCTCTGCATCGCGGCCGCGCCGGTCGCCGAGAACCGGACTCGCCTCTTCAACAAACTTCTGCTCTGGGGGCTGTCGATGAGCGTCGTGGGGGCGGCCGTTTGCTACCTGTTCTTCGGGCTGCTCGGCCTGTGACGTGTGCCGTGAGGGGAGACCCTCACGGCCGACAGTAGGCTTCTTCGAGGGTATTCACGTCCCGGGGGGTGATGAGGCTCGACGGCTCGCGCGCCGCGTTGCCGACGGAGAAATTTCCGCTTGCCCACATCTTGTCTCCGGGATGGGGAGAGTGGTCGACGATTCCGAGCACGTGCCCCATCTCGTGGGCGGTGGTGCTGGCAACGTCGTGAGAGAGAAACGGGGTACCTTCGAACTGGCTTCTCGTCAGGAGAACGGTGGCGCTGACGATACGGTTCAGCGTGAAGGTGAGCTGGGTGCTCCCGAGGGCGTTGTTCGGAAGCGGCCCTTCGGCCAGCGAGATCCGCACCGGCGAGTCGGGTTTGTCGTCATTGACGTCGAAATCGCCGATCTGGCCTCCGGTTGCCTCCGCCCACAGCTTCACCCCGTGCTCGATGCCTTCCATGTAGATCGCCCGTGCCGCCTCGGGAAGCGAATCGGTATCGACGAAGACGTCGACGGGAAATCGCTCCCAACGCTTGAGCAACGTCGACTCCGCGAAGCTCGGCTCCGCTCCGCAGGTCGCGAGTATCTGAGGCGCGGGAATGTTGGCGAAGGGATGCCCGGCGCATCCG
Organism: uncultured Acidobacteriota bacterium; assembly: GCA_963815675.1. Lineage (GTDB taxonomy): Bacteria > Acidobacteriota > Vicinamibacteria > Marinacidobacterales > SMYC01 > CAWFHP01. The sequence continues at coordinate 45,759 of CAWFHP010000005.1, forward strand.
AACAGACAGATGGCGATGTGGCACAGAAGGCCGAGAAGGTAGCGAAAACGAAAACTGGCAGCGCTCACGAGGCCCCCGACTACGAACCAGCGGTGTTCCAGATTCCCGGCTGGGCGGCGATTTCCACGCCTGGCGCTCGAAGGAACGAGCGCGAGGTTCGAGGTTTCGTTAGGTTAGCTTGATTGTATTCCTAGTTTACCACCGGGAATCCAAAAGGGAAGAGTCTTGTCGGCGCGGCAGCGGTCCGCTGAGCTAAGATCGGATCCAGGGATCGAGAGGAGAGAAACGTTGTATTGCCCTCGTTGCGGCGCCGAGTACCGGGAAGGCTTCGCCTCGTGCAGCGACTGCGGAGTAGCGCTCGTGACCGAGCCTCCTGAGGAGTCCCCTCCCGTGGACGTCGACCTGGAGTGTGTATTCGAGTCCACGAACCCGGCTCTGCTCGCGGTGGTGAAGTCGCTTCTCGAGGATGCGGGGATCGACTACCTCAGCAGCGGAGACGCCCAGTTCTCGGTCCTCCCCGTTCTTCCCGTGCGCATCGAGGTCGACCACAGTCGCGCCGAAGAGGCAAGGGCCTTGCTCGAAGATCTCGAATCCGCCGACGAGCCCGACGAGCCGACGAGCCCGACGAGCAAGACGAGGATTCCCAGAGCTGAAGCGCGACCGCGAACCGCGAACCGCGAGCCGCGAGCCGCGAGCCGCGCTTATTTCTTCTTGGTTCTCCTGCCCGTTCCGCGCGGAACCGTTGGCTCCCACCTGCGGCTCGCCATCGGAAGCGTGCCGTCTCTACCGAAGGGAACTCCTTCGCTCTCCAGTAGTCGCTTCTGCAGATCGGGAGGTTCATGAAGGTGCGCGGTCGAGATGCCGCCGGCGGCGTTGACCACCCGATGCCAGGGGACGTCGTCGGGACACTGATTCATCGCCCAGCCGACGGCGCGGGCCGAGAGAGGATGTCGCAGGAGTCCCGCGATTTGGCCGTAGCTCATGACCCGGCCCCGAGGAATGCGGCGGACGATCGCGTAGACCTCGTCCCACGCGCTCGCTCTCTTCGCCGCCACGACCCGAGAAAGATACCAGGAAATTAGGGACAGGCACTCATTTTCACATCGGCCGGCGGCCGTCAAGCAGGAGGTCGGGTGCCGTATCAGGTCTCGCCGCAGCCGCCGCTGTCCCAGCGAAAGAAACGGCGGTGGATCCGGGGATAGATCCATGTTCCGGCGATGGTTCCGGCGAGGGTCAGTCCCGCCGCCAGCTTACCCTCGCCGAGCTGCACGATGGCTATCGAGGGACAGGCGCCGGTTACAGCCCAACCGATGCCGAAGAGGAGTCCTCCGGCGACCGTTCCCTTGTGCAGACGGCGAAATTCCGGCGTACCCCGTCTCCAGATCCCGAGGCCGACCATCGAGAGAGCGACCGCACCCGCGAAGGTGAGCAGTAGTCGAAAATCCTCGAACAGGAACATCCGATGGACTTCCCCGAAGTCGGAGAATCCGATCCGGCTGAGACCGAAGCCCATGAGGAGGCCAAGCAGAGCGGTGCCGGCCGACTTCACGACACACCCAGCAGAAACGACGTGACCACCGCCGCTCCGAAGAACGTGGCCGTCGCGACGAGGCTCCCCGGTTGAAACCGAGCGCAACCATTGAGACCGTGACCCGAGGTGCAGCCTCCCGCCATCCGGGTACCGAAGCCGACGAGGAATCCGCCTCCGAGAAGGGCGAGACCGGCTTTCCACCCGCTTCCCATGATCCGGGCGAAATCGCTTCCGAGATCGAGCTGAACGCCAGCGTGTCCGAGAAGCCCCGAGAGCACGCCCCCCAGGAACACGAAGGACAGGAACGTCGCGCCGAGGTGGCGGGGGAGGCGGGTCGACGACGTCGCTGGCGACGCCTCCACGGCACCGGCCTCGTCCTCGTTCGCGCCGCTCGTTCCGAAGCGTCGCTCGGTCGCCTGCCGGAGAGCACCGAGCAGCGCGTCGCCCCTCTCGAAGAGGGCGCGCCGTGCCTCGTCTTGCTGGCGCTCTTCACGCCAGCGCAGTAGCTGCGCGTAGATTCCGGACACCCCGAGTGAGCGTCCGAGAAGGGCCTGAAACGCCACGGTGACCGAAGCGAGAACGACGGCGCCTATCCACCAGGGCCACCACGCGGTCAGGCTCACCTTGTCACCTCGAGCGACGTCCCGTCGGGAAGTAGCTCCGGCGGAACGGCGCGCCCCTCGCAGGAGATCTGGTACCGCGCGCACTTCGTGTACTTACCCTTGCAGTAGATCGTTTGCCAGACTTTCAAGGAAGTCTCGAGGTTGAACAGGGGGTACAGGCTGCAGCCCTCGAGGTGGGGGCAATTTGGTCCCGACGTTTCCTTCGTCATGGACGGCGCTTTCTGCAAAGCCGGTGCCATTACGGCGGTCTCCGTAAAGGCTTGTCGCGTCGGGACGGCGGGACGAGACGCTCGGCGCGAAGATAGGGGAATCCCCACGTCGAATGGATTCAGCCGACCACGTCTGGAGTGCGGTACGGCGCGCGGGAGACGCGCCTTCGGAGAAGAAACAAGATCGGAACGAGGGAGATAAAAGCTCCGACCCGGCTCAACGTCGCGTAACCCACTTCCGCGAGGAGCAACCCCGAGCCGACACCGGCGACAGCGGCGCTTCCCCAGACGAGAGAGTCGGCGATTCCCTGGACGCGCAACCGTCGGCTCGACGGAGTGCTGTCGGTGAGAAGGGCGCTGCCGGCGACGAAGCCGAAGTTCCAGCCGAGACCGAGAAGAAAGAGCGCGAACGCGAGGGTGAGTGAGCTGGTGGGAGCCGAGGCGGCGAGGATTCCCGATGCGCAAAGCAGAAGCGTCTCCGCCGCGATCAGCGGCACTCTTCCGATGCGGTCGCACAAGAACCCCGAGAGCGGGGACACGGCGTACATTCCGAAAGTGTGGGAAGCGATCACGATCCCGATCGTATGCAGTCCCTGGCCACCGTCGCGGATGTGAATGGGCGTCATCGTCATGATGAGCACCATCACCACCTGCCCTGCGACCATCGCTGCCAGTGCCAGCTGGACCCCCGATCGGGATACCGCGCGATCGTCGTCCACCGACTCGGCAACCGCCGTTCGGCCGGCACGAACGGTCGGAAACAGTAGGCGCAATGCGACTCCCGCGACGGCGTAAACGAGCGCCGCGCCGAGAAACGGACCCATCGCCTCGGGCAAATGCAGCGCCAGCGTTCCGTCGCGTACCGGCGAGAGGAGCATGGGGCCCACCACGGACCCGACGGTGGCTGCCGAAACGTTCCAGCCGATGGCCGAGGCCCGGCGCGAGGGCTCGTAGAGCTCGGCGGCGGCATAGCGGGAGAGCCGGGTCGCCGAATAGCCCGCGCCAAGAAAAAAAATAGCGACGGCGAGCATGGGGAAGATACCCGCGGCGGCGCCGAGAGCGGCAAAAACCGCGGAAATTCCCGCAAGGGCATATCCGGTGACCAACCCTCGCCGGCGGCCGTGACGAAGCATGATCGCCGAGAGCCAGGTCGTCCCGAAGGCGATCCCCAGAGTGCCGAGCGCCGAAGGCAGACCGCTCCAGTGAGCGTCACCGAGGATGTCTTCGGCGGCGAGCGGCAGGTAGGCCACCATCAACGTGTAGCCCATGGCCGCGATCGCGACTCCGGCGAAGAGTGCCGCCGCGGCTCGGGTTCGGTGGACGGATTCGATCAAGCGGAAAACCAGCTTATCACGTTTCGATATCGGCAATCGGTCGCGAGCGGCCCGGGGCCCGAGACGGAACTCTGGACCGCCTCCGAGCGGCTGTGCTACGCTCATAGACGTTCCGACACCAGCGCAAAAAAGAACGGTGCGCTCCTCTTCGAGAACGATGGAGGCTATACGAGTATGGCGAATGCATTCCGCCTGACACGATATCTGATTCTGCTTGCGGTCCTCGTTCCCCTACAGGTTCAAGCCCAGGGGAAAATCCGGGTTGCCATCTGGGACTTCGAGAACCACGCCGAACAAAGCTGGTGGTTCTATGGGGATCTCGGTCCCGCGGCGCGCAATAACATCGACACCGCGTTCGCCGAGAACCAGGCTCTCTCCGCGAAGTTCAGCGTCATCGAGCGGGAAAAGCTCGACATGGTGCTGAAAGAGCAAGGGCTCGGCACCACTGGAGCTCTCGACCAGCAGACCGCTGCCCAGGTGGGAAAGGTCCTCGGGATCAAGTACATCATTACCGGGGGTATCGACAAATTCTCGATCAACACCACCAAGGGCGGCTTCGGTGGAATCGGTGGAAGCTTCACCAAGGCCGAAGCGACGATCAACATGAGGCTCATCGATACGACCACCGCCGAGCGCGTCGTTGCGGTCTCCGCGGACGGTAGCGTAAAGAAAGGCGGAGGCTTTGCCAAGGGAGCCGCGCTCAGCCACGAGGACGAGTGGGGCATCGCGAGCGAGGCGATCGAAAAGGCGTCTCAGGCCGTCGTGGAGCAGTTCGCGGCCAGCAAGGCTCTCGCGAACCTCAACGCCGGCGGTGTCATGGCCGGAGCCGAGGGCAAGATCATCAAAGTCGACGGCACCAAGGCCTGGATCAACATGGGCGAGGCTTCCGGCATCAAGGTCGGCGACAAGTTCACGGTGGTCGCCGTCGGCGAGGAGCTTCGTGACCCCGACACCGGCCAGGTGCTCGGCGCCGACGAGAAGACGACCGGCGAAGGCGTCGTCTCTGAAGTCGCCGATCGCTACGCGATCATGACCTTCACCGGCAAGGCCGCGGCGAAGGACATCGTTCGAAAGAAGTAAGAATCGAATCCGCTCAGCGAGGCCGCTTCGTGTCCCAGTACTTGGCGATTCGATTGGCGGCGTCGGAAGCCGAGACGTAGGCCTCGGCCCGAAGTTTTTCGCGGCCGAGGCGTGCGTCGAAGGTGAAGGTCCGCGGGGGAAGCGATATCGAGTCGCCGAAGCGAGGTGCCTGGGCATCCAGAGTCACCGAATAGGTCCGGATGACGAAGGTATTGCCGAACTGCTCTTCGGTGCGGGCCTCGACCTCCTCCGTCTCGATGTCGACGAGGACGTCGGCCCTGGGCCCCCGAGTGACCTGCATCCCGTTTTTCTCCAGCTCTTCTTGAAGCGACGCGCGAAGGGCTCCGCAGGCGTCCTTCAGTCCCGCACATTCGATGCTGACCGCAGGGTGCTCCGGAACGGGTGCCTCTGCCAGAGGTGCCGCGCGAGGCTGCGTCGTCGGAGGTGGGCTCGACACCACGGCCGGCTCGGATGTGGCCGGGCGTGTCGACGCCGATGCCGAGGAAGGCGGTTTCGGGCTGGGCTTTCCCGGTGGCGGGAGGCTCGTCGCCGGTTTTTCCGGCTCCGGCTCCGGCTCGCTCGGAGGCGAAGCGATCGGCGCGGCGGCCATCGTTTCGGCTCCCGTTCCTCCTCCCGACCCGTCTCCCTCCGCGTCCACGGGAGCTGGAGTCGCGGACTCCGTCTCGTTCGCTCCCGCCTCTTCCGGGAGCTCCGTTTCCGAGGGCATGGTGGGCGCCAGCGACGCTTCCTGCGTGGACGAAGTCTCGGTGCCGCGGTACCAGCTCCACAACAGTGCGCCCGCACCGGCGAGGAGAAGAAACACCACGGCGAGAACGGCAATGAGCGGCCCGCGAGACGGAGTCTCGTATCTCATCGGAGGCGGCGGGGCGGGCGGTACCGGACCTTCCACCTCACGCGCGCGCACCGTACCGCTGTCCATCCTCTTGGTGCCTTCGGCGGCGACCGGAGGAGGCGGCGGAAACGGTATCGGGGCGGGCGCCGCGGCGGAGGCTCCTCCCGCCATGGTCGCGGCAGCGGTCGCCTCGACGGTGGCATCGCCGTACGGCGGCACGGTCGCGACCGTGGGATCGAGGACGCGATGCGCATCGGTCTCGACGAGGGCGGTGAGGGACTTCGAGAGCTCGTCGGCGCTCTGAAACCTCTTGCTCGGATCCTTCTCCAGACACCGTAGCACGAGCCTCTCGAGCTCGGGTGATATGCCGCCTTTCAAAGTCGAGGGCGGTCGCGGCGCTTCGGTGAGATGTTTCACCAGAATCGAGGGAACGGACTTGTCGTCGAAGGGCACCTTTCCCACGAGCATCTCGTAAAGGATAACGCCGAGCGCGTACAGGTCGCTTCTCTGATCGGCGGGCCCACCTTTGGCCTGCTCGGCCGACATGTAATGCGGCGTTCCCAGCACCATACCCGTCGCCGTGAGACCGGGTTTGTCGGGCTCGAGCGTCTTCGCGATCCCGAAGTCCAGAATCTTCGGGCACTCGTTCCCGTCGCTGTCGCGATAGACCATGATGTTCTGCGGTTTGAGGTCGCGATGGACGATTCCGTTGCGGTGCGCGAGCGACAGAGCGCTCGCGACGCCCTTCACGAACCGCATCGCCCGCGCCGGCTCCCAGGGTCCCTCGCTCTGAATCGACTGCTTGAGGCTCTTCCCGTCGACGAGCTCCATGATGATGTAGAGCGTTCCGTCCTTGTCCTGTCCGAGATCGTGCACGGTGACGATGTATGGATGGGAGAGCTTCGCCGCCGCCCTGGCTTCGCGCAAGAAGCGCTCCACCATGTCGTGAGAGGTCACCAGCTCGGGCCGGATGAGCTTGATGGCGATCGGCTTGTTCAGGAGAACGTGCGTCCCCCGATAGACCGAGCCCATTCCCCCCCGGGTTAGAAAATCGTCGATTCGATACTTGCCGTCGAGGACCCGTCCAATCGTCTGTTCTTCCGGAGAGACCGTGTCCTGAAGGATGCTTCCATCGTCGGGGCAAACCCGGTCGTTCGAGGCAAACTCCCGTCCGCACTTTGGGCACTTACGCATACCTAGATGCTACGCGCGGGCCGGTCGCGGAATCAACCGCTCTCCTGGGCTTTGGCGGGGCCTCAGGGGTTCAAAACCTCCACCTCGAGAAAGGAAGGGCGTGACCTCGAATGGAACACGCGCTCGGTCGCCTCGCGGTAGTCGGCGGGCTTGGCGTGGTAGATGTCGACGAACGTCTGGGGATTGCGGTCGACGAGCGGAAACCAGGAGCTCTGAACCTGCACCATGATCCGGTGGCCCCTCTTGAAGGTGTGGAGCACGTCTTGAAGCGTGAACGACACCGGAGTGGCCTCGTTGGGAACGAACGGCTTTGGCCGCGCGAGATCTTCGCGGAATTTGCCGCGAAGCACGTCTCCGCGCACCAGCATCTGGTAACCACCGAGCCTCACGTTGTCCGGGTTGGGAGCCGGGTCGGGGGTGTCTTCGGGGAGGACGTCGACGAGCTTCACCACCCAGTCGGAGTCGGTTCCCGACGTCGACAACGTGAAGCTCACATCGATCGGCCCCGCGACGGTCACGTCCCGGTCGAGGGGGACGGTCTCGTACACGAGCACGTCGGGGCGCCTCGAGGCGAAGCGTTGGTCTTCGAGCATGTACGCGCGGTTGTACCACTGCGCGATCTGGCCGGTGTAGGGAACGGGTTTGTCGGGGTCGCTCACGTACTCGTCATCCTCCGCTTCCCCGTCGCGCGGCGGCTCGAACGAGAGTCCTCCGTTCTCGTGGAGGTAGAGCTTCCTCGATTCGCCCCCCGGAGGCGGCCAGCTCGGATAACGCCTCCACTGATCCGCGCCGGTGTCGAAGACGGTGGCTTCGGCGAGATCGAGCTCCCCCTCGCCTTTCAAGTAATGGTTGAAGAAGGGAAGCTCCACGTGCTCGGTATAGTAGTCGGCGGTTCTCGACCCGAAGTCGATGGCGCCCAGCTCTTCGCCGTCGGTTCGTGCCCATTCTCCATGGGACCAGGGACCCATGACGAGGGAATTCGTCGCTCCCGGATTGTTCTTCTCGATCGACTGGTAGGTGTGGAGCGCGCCGTAGAGATTCTCGGCGTCGAACCAGCCTCCCACGACGAGCATCGCCGGCTTGATGTTGCGGAGGTGAGGAAGAATGTCGCGGGCGGCCCAGAAGGAATCCCACGTTCCATGCGACATGAGCTGGTTCCAGAATGCCACCTTGCCATTCATGTACTCCGCGTCGGCGTTCGAGAGCACGCCGAGCTGGAGAAAGAACTCATAGCCGTCGGGAGTGGGATAGTCGAACCCCGGGTCGGGCTCGCTCTTGGGCTGCGGCCGCGGCCATCCGAATTTGACGTAGAAGTTGAAGGCATGGGAGAGGAGAAACGCTCCGTTGTGGAACCAGTCGTCTCCGCCCATCCATTGGGAGACGGGGGCCTGGGGTGAAACCGCTTTCACCGCGGGATGGGCGTCGATGGCGCCCATCGAGCTGTAGAAGCCCGGATAGGAGATGCCGCTGATTCCGACTTTCCCGTTGTTCGCGGGCACGTTTTTCACCAGCCAGTCGACGGTGTCGTAGGTGTCGGTCGTCTCGTCGATGTCCTTGGGCGACTTCTTGTCGGGGATGTAAGGACGCACGTTCACGAACTCGCCTTCCGACATGTACCGACCGCGGACGTCCTGGTAGGCCATGACGTAGCCGTCGCGGAAATAGCGGGCGCGCTGGTTGCCGGCATCGCCGAGGTAGGCATCGACCCCATACGGACGCACGCTGTACGGCGTGCGCATCAATAGGATGGGATACTGCTTCGACCGGTCTTTGGGCACGTAGACGACGGTGAAGAGCTTCACCCCGTCGCGCATCTCGATACGATGCTCGTATTTGGTGTAGTGCTGCCGGATGTACGCGCCGTCCTGGGGCGACGCGGTGGACGGGGCGAGGGCAAAGGCAATGAGCCAGGGGGAAACGAGAAGTCCTATCGCACGCTGTCTCACGGTTCTCCTTTTTCTTCCAGATGAAAGCCAGAGTCGTCCGAGCTCGAAGCCCGGCCGGAGTCGGGGGCATCTGCCCTGGAATCTATTCGATTCAGCAGGAAGGACTCAAGCGTCGTTCACTCTTCGTCCCCGACAGACGCGGCGGCGTCAGCGGCCGCGAGCTTCGCCAGATAGAGTATGGTGGCGCGGATCTTGTGGCTGTCCGCGATGTCTCGCAAGTGCCCCGCGAGCCACTCGGGTTGCGCTCCAACGCTCTCGATGTGACGTTCCGCGATGGATTGAACTTCGCTCGAGCTATGCCGTTGCCCCGTCGGCTGGATCGAATTTCGCGCACTGCCCGAACATCCGCCGAAAACGAGTTCATACTCCAGACCCGCGGAGTCGATGAGCCGGTCTTCCGCCGCGAACGGCGTTGCGTGAAGCCCGGGGTCGAGCTCCCACTCGTCCTGGTCGCGCACCACTCGCAGCTCAGCCCGGCCCGCGTACCGCACGAGCGCCGGCCACGCCGGCCGGATCGAGGAAGCGTCAGCCGTTCCCCCGGTCATCGTCACAGCCCACTAGAGACCTTCATCGATTGGCTCGCCGAGACGCCCTCCATGGTCACTCCTCGGCACTATGGCACTATGCTAGCCGAAAACAGCCACGGCATCTCCTGCGGGCCGAGCTGTCTTGCCTGGAACCGCGACTCGTCACCTTCATCCGCTCCGCTCGACACCAGGAGTCTCATTTCACCGGCGGGTCGACCTTGCGGGAATTCCACGTCAGATACTGCTTGAATGCCTCCGGTGCGCCGGGGGGCGCGACGTCGAACTCTCCCTTCAACAACCCGCCGGCGGCGAGCTCGTAGCTGAGACGGTATCTCGGTTCGCCGGCAATCGCTTCGCTCAGGAACAGGGCTCGACCCGCCGCCGGCGAGGTGACGAGGTAGCGAATGACGTGCCCCTCGCTGTCGTAGTAGTCGGCCCGAGAGCCGCCGGACGTCGCATAGATGATCGTCGAGATCGTCGTGGCGCGATGCCGGCTTGCCGGCCGCCGCGGGGTATTCCGGCGAAGCTCGTTCTCAGGATCACTCGCCCCTGCAGCTCTCTCGTGAACGCGGACGTGCCGGATGCCGCTCCCGGCTGTCCCGCCCCCTCTGCCGCCCACGTCCCGATCAGAAACTCGAAGAGCTCGAGATCGGCGGGCGCCGCTGCCTCGATCGGCCGGAAGGCGAACAGGGCTGCCAGGAGCGTCCAGGCCGGAATGACCACGCGAACCCCCTCTCTCGTGACGAGGCCTTCAGAACTCGCGAATGCGCGCGACGTCGGCCGCGGAGAGATTCTCGATCATCTTCACGACGAGCTCGACCGTGTGGTCGTAATCGGCGCGGTCGATGACGCCCGACTGGCTGTGTCCGTATCGCGTAGGCACACCGATGTTGACCGCGGGAATGCCCTCCAGGGACTTCTGGAGCATGGCGCCGTCCTCGCCGTATCCGCTCACCGACTCGAACTGGATGGGAATTCCGCTCTTTTTCGCGAGCTCGATGATCCAGTCGACGTACTTGTTATTGGGGATCATGCTTCCGTCGAAGACGAAGACACCCGGTCCTTTTCCGAGCTCCTCCTGAGACAGGGTTTTCGACGTCAGCAGGGGGAAGTCGCTCGCGATTCCAATCTCGAGATTGATGACGATGTCGGGCTTGGTGCTCGCCGCCACGACCGACGCGCCGCGAAGGCCGATCTCCTCTTGCACCGTCGCCGCCACCAGGAGGGTATTGGGGTGAGCCCCCGAGTGAAGCTGCGCGATTGCCTGGGTGATCACCGCGAGGCCCACGCGATCGTCCCATGCCTTCGCCAGGTAACGTCCGGTGGCCCCAAGCTTCTCGAACCGGGTCGCGTAGGCGACGGGGAGTCCCGGGCGGATACCCATCGCCTCGACCTCGGCCCGGCTCTTCGCCCCTACGTCGAGGAACATGTCGGCGAGGGGAATCATGCGGGTGCGCTCGTCGGGCCGGAGGATATGTCCCGATTTCATCCCGGTGTAGCCCAACACTTCGCCTCGCGCCGTCAGAATCGACATGCGCTGCGTGAGGACGCTCTGATCGAAGTAGCCGCCTACATTATTAATGGAAATGAACCCGTTCTCATCGATGTGGCGTACGAGGAATCCGACCTCGTCCATGTGGGCCATGACGAGGACCCGGGGCGATCCCTCGGGTCCCGGGAGCGATCCGATGAGATTCCCGATTCCATCGGCGTGAAGGTCGGTCACGTCGTCGCGCCACTCGCGCCGCACGATTTCACGAACCGGTCCCTCGAATCCGGGAACGCCGTGGGCGTTGGTGAGCTCCTCGAGGAGCCGCTCGGTCGCGTCTCGTTGCGCGATCGCCGGGCTCGCGAGGACGAAACCCAGGGCCAGAACGGCTGCCACGACGGCAATGGTCCTCATCCCTTTCCTCCTTCTCCCGTTTCGATCGGCCTGCGCTCGTCCGCGCACCATTCGGACCATGAGCCGGCGTATAGCCGCACGCCCCGGATTCCCGCGACCTCCATGGCTAGGAGATTGTGGCAGGCCGTGACACCTGACCCGCAGTAGGAAACGACCGACGATGGCGGGGTCTCCTTGATGAGCGAGCGAAACCTCTCGCCCAGCGTCTCGGCGGAGAGGAATCGTCCGTCGGGTCCGAGGCTCGACGCGGTCGGATGGTTGCCAGCGCCGGGAATGTGTCCCGCTACGGGGTCGAGGGTCTCGAGCTCGCCTCGAAACCGCTCGCGTGCGCGTGCGTCGATGAGGAGAAAATCGGCGAGGGAGGCCTCGAGAGCCTCGACGTCGATGCGCATGGAATCCCGACGGTGCGGGACGAACTCGCGCTCGGTCCTGGTTTCGCGCCCGCGCGCGACGGGACGATTCTCGCCGAGCCAGGCAGCGAGTCCGCCGTCGAGAACGGCGACAGCGTCGTGCCCGAGGTAGCGCAGCATCCACCACAGGCGCGACGCGATCCTCCCTTCGGACGTATCGTAGACGACCACCTGGACGCTCTCGTCGATTCCCCACCGGGAGAACCGCTCGGTCATTTGGTCGAGGCCCGGCATGGGGTGGCGTCCGTTTCGTCCCGTGATCGGTCCGGAGAGATCGCGGTCGAGGTCCGCGTAGACCGCGCCCGGGATGTGCGCCACGAGATACTCGGCCTCGGCCCTGGCAGGCTCGGCGAGATAGAAGCGGGCATCGATGACGGTCCAGTCGGGATCCCGCAGTCGCGGCTCGAGCTCGGACGTCTGGATCAGATCACCTGTGCACGTGGCGACAAGGATGTTCCAACGTTCGTGAAAACGCAACCTCGCTGCCTTTCGAGATATGATTCGAGGATGACGATTCTCCTGGCGATCTACGTCCTCGCCGCCGCGATGGGGCAGGCGATTCGGGATCCCGCGACCATCGACGTTTGCAAGCAGGTCCCCGGGGACGGCGTGGCGAAGCTCTTCGGAAAAGAGCTCAAGGAGGCACGGCCAATCACGTCGAAGGAAGAATTCAGTCGCTGCGTCTATATCCTCTCGAACCCGGGCTCCAACGATTCCGCCGCCGGATTCACGCTGTGGCTCTATACCCCGGCGAACTACCAGGAGCTCCTCGAGTACACCGAGGGCATCGTCGAAAAACCGAAAGGCCTGGGAGACGACGCCGTGCTCTTCGTCGACGCGGGCGACGGCCGCTCCAAGTTGAGGGTTCTGGTGAAGGACCGCTTCAGCTTCGAAGCGACCGCCGCGGACGCTGATTCGGCCAAGAAGCTCGCGAAGTTCGCGCTCGAGCGATTTCTCGCGATGGGCCGTTAGGCTTCTCCGGTCTTGACTTGACCGCGGACCGCGCATCGCGGTAGTGTGTAGATTCCTACATAGATAGGATACTACTCGAATGAATCTCACCTTTCCCACCGCGCTCGTGCTCCAGGCCCTCTTCCGGGGTCACCACCACGGCTTCGAGATCATGGACGTGACCGGCCTTGCCAGCGGAACGGTGTATCCGCTGCTGCGGCGGCTCGACCGCGAGGGTCTCCTTTCGTCCCGCTGGGAGAAGCCCGCGGTCGCTCGAAGAGAGCAGCGGCCCTCCCGCCGGTACTACCAACTCACCGCCGCGGGAGAGGCGGTCCGGCTTTCGTGCCTCGACCGATTTCACGCGGTCGAGAGTCTCGTCGCCGTACCGGCGACCAAGCTGCGAGCGGCGCGGTCGGAGACGTGACCGATGGCATCCGGTCTCGGTCTCACGAGTCTCATCGTCCGAGCAGCGTCCGTCCTCGTCCCTTCCCAGGAAAGGAAGGAGTGGCGGTTCGAGTGGGAGTCCGAGATCTGGTATCACCGCGAGCAGCACGGCGCCGAGCATCGTCTCGACTGGAGGATGGAGATGAGACTTCTTCGGCGCTCCTTGGGCGCCTTCACCGACGCCCTCGACCTCAGGGGCTCGGCGTCTCTGCATGAAGGACTCGGCGCCGATTTCCGTTACGGCGTTCGCATGCTGCGCAAGAGTCCCGGGTTCACCGCCGTAACCGTTCTCCTCCTCGCGCTCGGGATCGGGGCGACGACGGCGATATTCAGCGTCGTTCACGCGGTGCTCCTCGAGCCGCCTCCCTTCCATGAGCCAGGAAGGCTCGCCCTCGTCTGGGAGGTCGCCTACAAGAGAGACCGCGACCGGAACGTCGTCAGCCCTTTCAACTTCTTGCGGTGGCGCGAGCGTGCGCGCTCCTTCGAAGCGATGTCCGCCTTCGCGCCCTGGGCCTGTAACCTCACCGGGAAAGGAGACGCCGAGCGGGTTCCCATCGGCTATGTCTCCCCCGACTTCTTCTCGACCCTCGGTGTTTCCGCCGCGCGCGGACGGATTTTCGCTCCCGAGGACGGTGTGCCCGGGAACGACCGCGTCGCGATACTGGGAGATGGGCTCTGGAAGAGACGCTTCGGCGCCAATCCGGACATCGTGGGCAAGACGGTCGGGATCAACGGGGCGGAGACGACAATCGTGGGCGTGCTCCCGCCCGCAATCGAGCTCCCGTCCAACACTTCCGGCGGTGATGGAATCCAACTCTGGTCTCCCTTCGCCTTCACCGCGAAGCACCGCGAGTTCGGCGGAAGATATCTGATGGTGGTGGCGCGGATGGCGCGCGGAGTCTCGAACGAACAGGCCCGCGACGAGATGAAGCGGATCGCCTCGAGCCTGGAGAGAGAAAAGCCGGAGTTCGACGCCGGTTGGAGCGCCAACGTGCTTCCGCTGCAGTCGGAGATCGTTCGAAACCTGCGCGGAGCAATCCTCGTTCTCTTCGCCGCCGTCGGCGCGGTGCTCTTCATCGCCTGCGCCAACGTCGGAAACCTCCTTCTAACCCGCGGCGTCGCGCGCGAGCGCGAGCTCTCGGTGAGGGCGGCACTCGGCGCTCGTCGCTTCCGGATCTTCCGCCAGCTTCTCATCGAGAGTCTGCTCCTCGCCGGGCTCGGCGGACTCGGGGGTCTCCTCGCGGGCGGCGCCTTTCTCCGGGTGATCCTCGCGTTTCTTCCCGCCGAGCTTCCCGCGTTCGTCTCCGTGGAGCTCGACTCCCGCGTGCTCGCCTTCACCCTCGTGCTCTCCGTTACCACCAGCCTCCTGTTCGGCCTTCTTCCCGCCATTCAAGTCTCGAGGCGGGATCTCGCCGAGCCCCTCAAGGAAGGGATCCGGGCCGGAATCGAGCAGCGCTCGGCAGCGGCTGAAAAGCGCTCTCGTCGTGGTCGAGACCGCTCTCGCCGTCGTTCTCCTCGTGGCCACCGGTCTGTTCATTCAGAGTTTTCTCGGCCTCGCCCGCACCAATCCCGGATTCGAATCCCAGGGGACTCACCGCCATCGAGATCAACCTCGCGGGCCCCCGCTACCAGGCGAACGAGGCACAGTCCGCCTTCTACCGCGAGGCGCTCGAGAGGCTGGAGCAGATCGCGTCCGTCGAGAGAGCCGGAGCAATCAGCTGGCTTCCGCTCGGGGGCGAAGGCTCCGCCACCTCGTTTCGCGTCGCGGACAAACCCGACCCGCCTCCGGAGGACCCGCGGGTCGCCGACGTCCGGGTGGTCGCGGGGGATCTGTTTCGCACGATGAGGATTCCCCTCGTCCAGGGGCGAGGTTTCGACGAGCGCGATCGGGTGGATAGCGCACCGGTGGTCATCGTCAACGAGACCCTCGCGGAGACCGTCTGGCCTGGTGAGAACCCCGTCGGCAAAACCATCCTGATGGAGTGGGGAAAGGATATCGCCGCCGAGGTCGTGGGAGTCGCCGGCGACGTACGGCTCAGCGGGCTCGACACCGCGGCGCGAGCGACGCTCTACTGGCCGCTCGCTCAATTCCCTAATGACTTCATGACCCTGGTGGTACGGGCGAAGGGCGGCACATCGATCGCGGAAGCGGATCTCCGCGCGCGGCTTTCGACCATCGACCCCGATATCCCGGTATCGAGCATCGTGTCGATGGAGGGAGTGGTCTCCCGTTCTCTCGGCAAACCTCGCCTGACGCTCTCGTTGATGTCGATTTTCGGAGCGGTGGCGCTGCTCCTCGCTTCGGTCGGAATCTACGGCGTCATCTCCTTCACCGTCAATCAACGGGTGCACGAGTTCGGTCTTCGCATGGCCCTTGGGGCTTCGGCGCGCAACATCGAAGGGATGGTCCTGCGACAGGGTCTGGCGCTCGCGCTCCTTCGGCATCGCTCTCGGCGTCATCGGAGCTCTTTTCGCGGCGCGCCTGCTCGATGGCTTGCTCTATCGAGTGGCGCCGCGCGACCCGATGACTCTCCTCGCCATCGCTGTCCTTCTCCTCGTCGTCGCGCTCGCCGCGAGCTATGTCCCCGCGCGGCGCGCCACGCGGATCGACCCCTTCGAGGCGCTTCGGGTCGACTGACATTCCTGCATTCGTGCATTGATGCTCTGGCCGGTTTTGACAGCCGGGTTCCGTCCCGCTATCGTCGCGAGATCGTGGCGTAAAGGGGGCCACCGGGCGTGAAGAAACGGGCAAAGTTCTCGCTTGCGTACTTTCCCGCGGTTATCGCGCTCATTCTTCTCGCGGACGTCGTCTTCTTCGGCGAGCCGGAAGTGCCGGAGATATCCTACTCCGAGTTCCGGGACCGGGTCGCGAAAGACCAGGTCGAAAGCGTCGTCATCACCGACGCGAAGCTCTACGGCCTCATGAAAACCCCGAAAGGCGACACCACGGCCAGAAAGAAAGAGTCGCCCTCGCCGCCGCCGAAGAAAACGCCCTGGCGAGTCCGGCTCGAAGAGCTCGAGAACCGGGCCCATGAGCAGGCCGAGCAGCACTTTACCGTCGTCCCGGTCGAGGATCGCGACCTGGTGAAAACGTTGCAGGACCACGGCGTCGACTATCGCCGCAAGTTGGAGTCCAACTCCGTCACGAACTTCCTCATGAACTGGATACTGCCGTTCATCGGGTTCTTTTTCCTGTGGGGCTACCTGATGAAGCGGATGGGTCGCGGCGGGCCGGGGATGCTCACGGTGGGAAAGAACCAGGCGCGTATCTACGAGGTCGACCCGGAGAAGAAGGTATCCTTCGCCGAGGTCGCGGGGGTCGACGAGGCCGTCGAGGAGATTCGCGAGGTCGTGGACTTTCTCAAACGGCCCGCGGAGTACGCCAAGCTCGGCGCCAAGCTTCCCAAGGGAGTCCTGCTGGTGGGTCCTCCGGGAACGGGCAAAACGCTCCTCGCCCGCGCCGTCGCCGGGGAGGCGGGTGTTCCTTTCTTCAGCCTCACCGGCTCGGACTTCGTCGAGATGTTCGTCGGCGTCGGCGCGGCCCGGGTGCGCGACCTGTTCTCCGAGGCCAAGAAAGTCGCGCCATGCATCATATTTGTCGACGAGCTCGACGCCATCGGGCGGAGCCGCGCGGGGACCGTCGCCGTCGGAAGCTTCGACGAGCGGGAGAACACTCTCAATCAACTGTTGTCCGAGATGGACGGGTTCGACCCCAAGGCGGGGATCATCATCATCGCCGCCACCAATCGTCCCGAAATCCTGGACCCGGCCCTGCTTCGACCGGGACGGTTCGACCGGCAGATTCTCGTCGACCGGCCCGATCGGAAGGGCCGTGCGGCAATCTTCGCCATTCACGTGAAGGGTCTGACCCTCGCCCGGGACGTCGACCTCGAAAAGCTCGCGAGCCTGACCCCGGGATTCGTCGGGGCCGATATCGCAAACATCTGTAACGAAGCCGCGCTTCTCGCCCGCAGGAAGGAGCACGATGCCGTGGACATGTCGGACTTTCAAGACGCCATCGAGCGCAGTCTCGGAGGTCTCGAGAAGAAGAACAAGCTGATCAACCCCAAGGAGCGACGCATCGTTGCCTACCACGAGTCGGGCCACGCCATCGTCGGTCACTTCACTCCCGGCGCCGATCCCGTGCAGAAGGTCTCGATCGTCCCTCGAGGGATCGGCGCCCTCGGCTACACGCTTCAGTCGCCTCTCGAGGACCGCTACTTGATGTCGCGCACCGAGCTTCTGGGCAAGCTTCAGGGGCTCCTGGGCGGACGGGCCGCCGAGTCCCTCGTCTTCGGAGAGATCTCCACGGGAGCCTCCGACGATCTTCAGAAGGTCGCGCGCATCGCCCGTGACATGGTGACGGTATACGGTATGAGCCAGCGGTCTCCGAACCTCTCGCTCGTGAGTCGGGAAGGGAGTCTCTTCCTGGGTCAGGCTCCCATCGAGCGCAGCTACTCCGAGAAGCTCGAGGAGCTCATCGACGACGAGGTCCAGCAAATCGTCGCCGCTTGCTACGAGGTGGACCGAAAGCTCCTCACCGAAAAGCGGAAGGAGCTCGATGCGCTTGCCGAGCTCCTTCTCGAGAAGGAAAAAATCGACGAGAGCGACATCCTCTCCGTGCTCGGCCCGCGCCCGCTCAGCGCTTGAAGACGCCCCCGATTCCTCCCGAGACGAGAGTCGCGACGTTGGCGAGAACGGTAGGCAGGGTAAAACCTCCGGGGCAGGCGAGATAGCGCGGTACCCACTCCGGGTGGAACTTCTCCTTGTACTTGCGCAGGCCCTGAAAGTTGTAGAAGTGCTCGCCGTGGCGGAACACGAGAGCCCCGACGCGGTTCCATAGTGGCGCGAGCTGATGGTCTTCCAGTCCCGAGAGCGGGGCCATTCCCAGCCGGAACGTGCGATATCCGTTCTCCTTCGCCCAGAGCAGGAGCTCGGCGAAGAGGAAGTCCATGATGGCTGGCGGCGCTTCCGCGGGGTGGTAGCGCATGAGATCAATCGACATTTCTCCTTTTTCCGCGCCCATCCACAGGTTCGCGAAGGCGAGGAGTCGCCCCTCTCTCCAGACCGTGGCCGCGGGGAACAAACGTACGTAGTCCTCCCGAAAGAAACCGAGGGAGAACCCCTTCTCACGGGTGCTCTTGTCCGAAAGCCAGGCGTCCGAAATCTCCCGGAGCCTCGCGAGAAGAGACGCGACCTCCTCTACGGATACGAGTCGAAAGCTGCAGCCTTCCTTGCGGAGCTTGTTGACGCCGGTACGGAGTCCTTTGTTCGCTCCGCCCTCGAGAGTAAACGTGGATACCGGGACGTATCCTTCCTCGCCGAGCTTCAGCAGCGCCAACCCCAGCTCGACGTAGACGGGAAGGCTCTCGGGGCCGACCTCGTAGAAGACGGGCCAGCCGCCGTGGCAATCCGCCATCTCGCGAAACTTCCAGGCGAGCTCGCGGCGCTCGGTCTCCGGACCCACCGGGTCTCCCATGGCGATGAAGCTTCTTCCCGCGACGGCGTACATCACGAAGGCGTTTCCCTCCGGGCTGAAGAGAAACCTCTTGTCGCCGAGGAGCGCGAGGTTCGCGCTCGTGTTCCGCAATCTCGCCACCACCTCCTGAGCTTTCACGATGTCCGAGGCGTCCGGGGCCTCCCAGCGGGGGGCGGGACGGAAGAAACGGCTCGCGAGCAGCACCACCGCGAAGGCGGCGCTGCTCACGGTGGCGCGCAGGGAGCGCGACGCCTCGGCGTCGAACGCCACCTCCCAGAAACGCATCCCGGTGAGCTCGGTGTGCTTGAAAGAGAAGAAGACGAGCCACAGGCTGGTACCGACCGCGGCCACGATGGCGAGGCTCCAGCGGAGGGAGAACCGTCGCGACAAAAGGGAAGCCGGTCGGAAGAACTGCTCGCGTGCGGGAAGCAGGGCGGCGAGAAGGAGCGCGAGCACGCTCGCCTCCTCGAAGTCGAGTCCCTTGAGGATCGATACCACGATTCCAACGGCGAGCAGGACGACGGTCGAATAGTAGGCGGCGTCGATGCGCCGCTGAAGGCTGCGTCCGAGCACGAGGAGCGATGCTCCCACGAGGCTTCCGAGAAAATGCGAAGCTTCGAGAACGGGGAGTGGTACGACGTCTCGCAGCCATCGGAGCCGTTCGCCTTCCGCCGGAGTCGCCCCGGAGAAGAGCAGGATCACGCCCGCGGCGAAGACCGCGAGGCCATAGACGGACGGAAGGACGCGGGGAACCCAATCGAGAGAGCCCAGGAGGCGGCCGAACCTTTCGCGGTGCAGCAGCAGCTCGTTGACCCCGAGAACGGCGGTCGCGAGAAAGAGGGGAACGAGATAGTAGGTGATCCGGTAGGCGACGAGAGAGGCGAGCACTTCGGGCGCGGTCGACGCGGGGGTCAGGAAGAAGAGCATCACCGTCTCGACGATACCGAGGCCGCCGGG
Organism: uncultured Acidobacteriota bacterium; assembly: GCA_963815675.1. Classification (GTDB taxonomy): domain Bacteria; phylum Acidobacteriota; class Vicinamibacteria; order Marinacidobacterales; family SMYC01; genus CAWFHP01. Next base: position 65,200 of record CAWFHP010000005.1, read on the forward strand.
CACGTGGCTCAAGACCCCCGCCATCTGTGCGAGGAGGAAGATGGCGATGAAGTGGGGGTAGGGAATCGATGCGATGACCGAGCTCGGGAGCAGGACGTAGAGAATCGAGCTCGCCAGGAGCCAGTCGACGACCGACACCACGATTTGGGCGACGGCGAGTCGCGGCCGCGGCAGGGACAGGTCGAGATCGCGAACCTTGAAGGGACGTTCTCGAAGCCAGCTCAGGGCGAGGTATCCCGAGCTCATCGCCAGGAGCAATACCCCGAAGGGGCGAACGGTTGCGAACGGGAGATGCAGGAGCTGGGGCACCATGAGGGGCTCTATGACGAAAGCGATGCCCCCCGTCGTGAAGACCCCGATCCAGAACGTGAGCCCGCAAAAGGCTACCACCTTGGCAATCTCCAGCGCCGAGAGACCCCAGCTGGAGTAGAGCCGATAGCGAGTGGCGCTGCCGCCGAGAATGGAGAGGCCGATGTTGTAGCTGAAGACGTAGCCCACGAAGGAGGCGGCGGCGATTCTGCGATAGGGGAGCTTTCTCTGGATATAGACGAGAGCGAGAAAGTCGTAGGTGGTGAGCACCAGATAGCTGACGATGGTCAGGGCGAAAGCGACGGCGAGTCGCGAGCTCGGGATCTCGGAAAAGCTCCGGCGGATGTCCCGGAGGTGGTATCGGCTCAGCTCGTGGTGGATGACGGCGAGCCCTACAGCGAGCAGAATCGCGACCAGGAGGGGAGGTAGCGCGCGACGAAAACCCGACTCGCCTTCCAAGACGGGCCATGTTACATCGGCGTCGTTGACATGTGAAACCACCCGTCGTAGCTTGCGCTTGCATCACCCCTTCGACGAACGCATGCGCCTTCTCGTCATCGGAATCATCGCGATTTCGGCGCTCGTTGCACCGTCGCAGCGCGCGGTCGCGGCGGAGACACTGTCATTTGGTCGATTCGGATCCGTCGCGCTCTATCGCGAAAGCGACCACCCTCGAAACGTCGTCCTCTTCGTTTCCGGCGACGGCGCGCTCGCCTCGCTCGTCGAGGGAGTGAGCTCCCCGTTTCGGCTCAGCGGCTCGAGTCCCTCAGCAACGACTCGCCGCTCGCTTCGTACCACTCCAGAATTCCGTCCCAGATTTGCGGCGTTCCAGGAGCAGCTCGGGCTTGAGGTAATCGAGCTGGAGCCGAAGGCCGCGGGTCTCGTATTCCGCGAGAAAGTCCAAATCCTTGTCGCTCTCCCGATAGCTCGGACTGGATTGAATCGCTTCGATTCGGCGAAGCGCGTCCGGGTCCTCCTCGCGTGCTTTCGACCGCCGCCAGGGGAGAGGCTCGCGCCTCTCGTGCGCGTGAGCGGGGGGAGGAACGCGCGCTTTCTCGTGCCCGTCGACGGGCTTGCGGCTCATGATGCAGCTAGCATAGTCGTGCAGGGGGCGAGGAAGCGAGCCGTCGATTCATCCGTCGGAGCTCATCCGGCGGTGGCGGTAGGCGTCGGCAATCACCGCGGCGACGATGACCGCTCCGGTGACGACACGCTTGACCGGCTCCGAGGCGCCAATCTGCGCGAGGCCCGATTGCAGCACGGCGATCACGAGCACGCCGAAGAAGCTCCGGACCACCGAGCCTCTCCCGCCCATGAGGCTCGTGCCGCCGAGAACGACGGCGGCGATCGCGGAGAGCTCGAGTCCCACCGCGGCGTTCGGGTCGGCGGCCAGGAGTCTCGAGGCGTGAAAGACACCGCCGAGACCGCTGAGAAGCCCGGCGAGAGCGAAGACCGCGATGCGCGTGGGTCGAGGGTCGACGCCGGAGAGGCGCACCGCCTCCTCATTGGTGCCGATGGCAACGGCGTATCGGCCGAACACCGTGCGCGAGAGCGCGACCTGGCCCGCGACGACCAGCGCCGCCGCGAGAAGAAAGGCGGGAGACAAAGCGAGTGAGGGAAGCGGGGCGCCGACGAGCTCGATGCGCTCACCGATGTACGCTGTCCTCGAATCGGTCGCGAGGTAAGCGGCCCCCCGAGCCACTTCGAGCATGCCGAGAGTCACGATGAATGAGGGAACCGACCATCCCACCGACACCAACCCGTTTACGAGCCCGCAGACGAGACCCGCCGTGAGAGCGAGCCCGACGCCGGCCGCGAGAGAAAGGTTCCAGCCGACGAGACCGACTCCGAGGAGCGACGCCGCGAGCGCGAGGACGGAGCCCACGGAGAGATCGATCCCTCCCACGATCAAGACGAACGTCATTCCCACCGATATGACGGCGAGGTCGGGCACTTGATTGGCGACGGTGGTGAAAGTGCGTAAGGTCAGGAACCGGTCGCTCAGGGACGCGAAGAGAAGCACGAGGGCCAGCAGAACGACGAGAAGGCCCAGGTACTCGGATCTCGCCATCCGCCGCAGCAGTCTCACGCCCTCACCCCAGATGTCCGCGAAAGGCCGCGCGGGTAATCGCTTCCCGAGACCAGGAGCTGCGCTCGACCACTTCGACGAGTCGTCCGGCTGAGAGAACGGCGATGCGATCGCAAATCGCCGTGAGCTCGTCGAGATCGCTCGATGCAACGACGATGGCTTTTCCCGCTCCTGCGAGCTCGTTCAGCAGTCGATAAATCGCCGCCCGAGCCGAAACGTCGATGCCACGTGTGGGCTCGTCGAAGAGGATGACGTCGGCGCCTCTGAGGAGCCATCTCGCGATGACGATCTTCTGCTGGTTGCCGCCGCTGAGCTCGCGTACGGGCTGATCCAGGCCAGCTCGCTGCACTTCGAGCCGATCGACGACGGGCCGGACGACCTCGTCCTCGCGTCGGGGCGTTACCCAGCCCGCTCTTCCCGCGACGCGTCTCAGGACCCCGAGGACCGTATTGCGACGGATGGATAAAGGAAGCAAGAGGCCGTGGCGTTTGCGATCCTCGGGAATCATCGCGAGGCCCGCTCTCACCGCCTCATGCGGACCGCGAAACCGTTGCGGGGCGGCAGTCGGGCCGAGCGCCACCCCGCCCGCGAACGGCTGATCGGCGCCGAAGATCGCTCGAAGCAGGGTGGTTCGTCCGGCCCCGATCAGCCCCGCGAGACCAAACACCTCTCCGCGCAGTACGGTGAAGCTCACCGCGCGAAGGCGTCTCCCGGCGCTCAAACCCTCGACGCGAAGGGCGACCTTCCCGGGTACGCGCCGGTGGTCTCGGGACTCCCGCTCGACGTCCTTTCCCACCATCGCGCGCACCATATCGTCGCGCGTGATTCGAGAGAATCCTCGGAGAGAACGACCTTCCCGTCTCTCAGCACGGTCGCTCGGTCGGCGATGTCCCGGAGCTCGTCGAGTCGATGGCTGATGTAGAGGACAGCGGTACCATCCCGGGTGATACGTCGGACGTTCTCGAACAGGGCCGTGACCTGCGGATCGGTCAAAGCGGCGGTCGGCTCGTCCAGGATGAGCACCCTGGATTCGCGGGTGAGGGCAGCGGCAATCTCGACGAGCTGCTGGACTCCAATTCCGAGCTCGCCGACGTGAGTTTCGGGCGAGAGGTCCTGGAGCCCGACGCGGGCCAGCGCTTCGCGGGCCTTCCCGTCGAGCTCCGAATATCGAATGAAACCGGCTCGCCGGGGAAGACGAGAGAAGAAGAGGTTCTCGGCAACCGACAAGCTGGTGATGAGGCCGAGCTCCTGCTGAACGATGTGTACTCCCCGGCGCTCCGCCTCCGCTTTCTTCGCGGGCGCGTACGCGCGTCCCTCGAGCTCCATGGCGCCGCCGTCGGCGGTAGTGAGACCGGCGACAATCCGGGCGAGCGTCGTCTTGCCCGCTCCGTTCGCGCCGAGGAGCGCATGGACTTCACCGGGAGCGAGCGAGAGGTCCACGCCGTCCAGAACCGGGCTCGCGTAGGACTTGTGGATTCGACGAAGGACGAGGCGTGGTGAGGCCGCAGCCATGAGCTACGGCAGGCTTTCGGCGGTAACGACGTCGACAGGGGTCTCGCGATTCTCTGGCTCGACTCCGCCACGGAGAATCTGAAGCGCGTACTCGATCCCGTAGACGGCGAGCTGGTCCGCATGCTGGTCGGCAGTGGCGAGGACGTCGCCTTTTCGAACCGCCTCCTGGATCGCGGAGATGTTGTCGAAGCCGACGATAAAGACCTTGTCCTGGCGTCCGGCGGCTTTCACCGCGGCGAGCGCGCCGAGAGCCATGCTGTCGTTGCTGCAGAGGAGCGCCTTCAAGTCGGGGTGCTCGCTCAGCATCGCCGACGCTACGTGATTCGCGACGTCCATCACCCACTGACCGCTCTGGGAATCGACGATCTTCATGCCCGCTGCTTTCATCGCGTCCTCGAAGCCGAGGCGGCGCTGGACGGCATTGTCCGCGGTCGGCACACCCTCGAGGATCGCGACTTCGTCGCCGGGCTCGAGCTTTTTCGCGAGGACTTCGCCGACCGCCCGCGCCCCTTTTCGGTTGTCGGGACCGACGAAGGGGACGTCGATGCCCGCGGAGCGGAGCACGTCCGCGTCGAGGCGATTGTCGATGTTGACGACGGCGACCCCGGCCTCCCGCGCGCGTTTGCAGGCGGTGACGAGGGCTTTGGAGTCCGCGGGAGCGATCACGATGGCGTCGACGCCCTGGGCGAGCATTTCCTCGACCAGCGAAACCTGCCTCGCCAGATCGCGCTCGTCCTTGATGCCGTTCACGATGAGCTCGTACTCGTCGGGATGGGCCGCCTGGTGGGCGCGGGCGCCATCGGCCATGGTGGAGAAGAACTCGTTCGCGAGCGACTTCATGATGAGTGCCACGCGGGGTTTACCCGTTCCCGTGGCATCCCTTCCAGGGCCGCAAGACGTGATGCAAGACGCGAGCAGGATCGAACAGACCATTTGCCTCACGTGGTACTCCTTACCGAACGCTCAGCATAGGGGATCCCCTCTTGCCGTTCAACAGACGGAAGCCACCGAAGCGCACGGGCCGGGGACGGCCCCCGGACGGGAGCTGGCGAGCAAAACGACGGGCCGCGACTACAGCGACGGACTTCCGCGCCGTTGTTCCGCTTGGAGCACCATCTGATAGGCGAGGTAATACTTGCCGTCGGATGGAAGTAGCGAAACGTCGGCTCGGACGGCCCTACGGCAACGATTTCTTCTCCAGTCGCTTCACATCAGCGACTTCGAATGGCGATCCGGACTGAGTGCGACTCACGCGTACCCATTCGATCGCCTCGAGCAGTCTTTGAGTGAGCTCGTCCTCGTGGCCGCTGAACCGGTGGTTCGGGGCGTCGATGACCCAGAGCTTCTTGGGGTCCTGGGCCTGGTCCATCATCTCCCGGACCTTGCTCAAAGGTGCGAACTCGTCGTGAGTGGAGTGGATGGCGGCGAGGGGCAGCGGAGACATCTTCGCGATGATGCTCTCCACCGAGAACGTCGGCTCGTTGGGCACCTTCTTGGTGATGTAGATGATCGAGTCCCGAAAGCGCCATCCAAGCTCGCTCACGTCCGGTAGCCCGAGGCCGATGACCCCGGCGAGACGGTCCCGGTTCTCTTTCGTCGTCGCCGCCAGCACCGAAAGACCCGCTCCCTCCGAGACTCCGATCAAAATGGGCGGCGATGGCGAGCTCCGCGAGGCGAAATCGACGAGGGCGCGATAATCCCCGGGGACGTCCTCCTCGGTAAGCGTGTGGTCTCCGTCAGTGAAAGACTCCAAATACTCCTTGGTGTCGAACCCCACGACGAAAAAGCCGCGGGACGAAAGCGTTTCCGCCACACTCGGGGCCAGGTGGACCCAACCTCCGTCTCCGCTGGACACCACGACCGGCGCGCCATCGGGCTTTCCGTAGAGGTGTAACGTCAGATGATGTCCTCGGATGTCGATGGAAGCGGCGCGCGGTTGCGCGTTGGTCGAAGCCGCCAGCAGAAGCCCCAGTCCGAGTTGGAGCAAGGTCTTACCGCGAAGGGCATTCACGTTGGCCGCTCCCGCTCACTTCTGCTGACCGCAACCGCACACCGCATACCGGTCTCAGCCTCGCGCAGCCGCACGCGCTTTGCAAATTCTCGGGAGAATTCCCCTCTCCGCTTCCGTAGCTGCGGGCTCTCGATTTAAGATAGCCGGGGAGGTCGACCGGTGGTGCCTATGTCTGGTCTCGTCTTCACCGTCATTCTGACCCGCCGCAACGGGGCTCCTCGCTCTCCGCGTGACCTCGACTGGGGGAAAATCGCTTGAATTCCCCCCCGATCTTTCGAACCAAGTCTCTAGATGCCATTTCCCGCGACGCCGAGAAAGAGGAATACCGCCTTCGACGCGCTCTCGGGCCCGTCCAGCTGACTCTGCTGGGTATCGGCGCCATCATCGGCGCAGGGATCTTCGCCACCATCGGTACCGCGGCCGCGGGCGACGCGGCGAGGCCTGGCGCCGGTCCGGCGTTGATGATCTCCTTCGTCATCACCGCCATCGTGTGCGGTTTCGCCGCGCTCTGTTATGCGGAGTTCGCGGCGATGGTCCCGATTTCTGGCTCGGCCTACACCTACTCCTACACTACTCTCGGAGAGCTAGCCGCCTGGATCATAGGCTGGGATCTGATCATCGAGTACGCGGTGGGAAACATCGCGGTCGCGATCAGCTGGGCTAATTATTTCAAGACGCTCCTCTCGGGGTTCGGCATTCGGGTTCCCGACTGGATCTCGATGGATTACCGTACCGCCGCCAAGATCGTCGATGCCAACGGCGTCGAGACGGTGTTCCGGGACGCGCCTCACATCTTCGGGATTCCCATCGTCTGCAACCTCCTCTCGGTTCTCATCGTGACCCTCATCACCATCGTGTTGATCTGGGGGATTCGGGAGAGCGCGCGGTTCAACGCCGTCATGGTGGGGATCAAGATCGTCGTGCTGACGTTCTTCATCATCGTCGGAACGATGTGGATCAAGCCGGAGAACTGGGTGCCGTTCGCGCCCAACGGATGGTCGGGCATCAGCGCTGGCGCCGCCATCGTCTTCTTCGCTTATATCGGGTTCGACGCGGTGTCGACCGCGGCCGAGGAGACGGAAAATCCCCAGCGCAACATGCCGATCGGGATCATCGCGTCACTCATCATCTGTACCCTTTTCTACGTCATCGTCTCGGCGGTGTTCACCGGTCTAGTGCCTTACCCCGCGCTGAAATCGATGCTGGCCACCCAGCAGGCCGAGCCTCTGACGATGGCCCTCGATTACGCGAGCCCCCAGCTTGGCTGGGCGATCGGGATCGTTGCCTTCGGCTCCGTCGTCGCCCATACCGCCGTGCTCCTGGTGTTCCAGCTCGGTCAACCGCGGATCCTCTTCGCCATGTCCAGGGACGGACTTCTCCCCAGGGCTTTCGGGATGGTTCACCCCAAGTTCCGGACGCCTTACGTCTCCACCATCATCACGGGAGTGTTCGTGGGTGTCTTCGCGGCGGTGGCGAGCCTCGATGAAATGGTGGACCTCACCAACATCGGGACTCTCTTCGCATTCATCCTCGTGTGCGCCGGAATCCTCGTACTTCGAAAGAAGGAGCCGGAGCGGTTCCGACCCTTCCGCGTTCCGGGTGGATGGCGGTGGGCCCTCCCGATGTACGTGGCCGTCTCGGCCGCGCTCGTCGCCCTGCACATTCCCATCGCCGTCGCAATCCCTCTGCTCGTCGTGCTCGGGTTCGCGTTCTGGCGGTATCGGGAATCGATCTTCCCGCTGCTCGGAATCGCGTCCTGCCTGTATTTGATCGTCTACCTTCCGCCTACTTCCTGGCTCCGTTTCGCGGCGTGGCTGAACCTGGGGTTCGTGATCTACGCCGGCTACGGGATGGTGAGGAGTGGCCTCACCGGACGCCAACTCGCGGACGATCCCACGGAGCACGACGCCAGAACTTCGATCACCGGTACCCGGCTGGCCGTCCTCGGGACTCTCTTGCTGTTCGTGATGCACGGGCTCGATGTGTGGCACGCCGCCTGGGTGGGGAGCACGCTCGAAGGCTGGGCGCGACTCGTTTCTTCCGCGGGCGCCATGGGGCGAAGCGGAGCCTGGCTCGACCTTTCCGTGTTTCTCGACGTCCCTCTGGCGCTGAATGCCTTCGTCCTTTGCCCGTTGCTGTGGAGGCGTGCCAACGGCGCGCGCAAGAGCGGCGCGTCCCGCTCGATCTCCGAGGCGACGTTCACCGCCGTAGCGCTCGCGGTCGTCGCCACGCTCTATCTCGTTGCCGTCGTCGCCCACGTTTGATCGCGTCCGCTGGTTGTTTTCCCCCGAAGCGCCTTCTAGCTTGGTGGGAAACCACCAAGCGCGCGCGTTCGGTTCCGCGTCCATTGGGCTCAACTCACTGAAAAACAAAGAACCACGTCGTTGGCACGGGGTCTGCTAAGGGAGTCGGTGCCGGCCCCGGCCGGATCAGGGCTGCTCGAGGAGACAATCCGAGCGAACCGTTCGACACCGGAGGAAGGGGCATCTACCGAAGAGAGCGGCGCCCGGACCTCGAGCACCTGACCAGTCCGGGCGGGGCCGGCCTCTGTAGGTGATTCGCGCTGCCTCACGATTCTCGAGGCGGGCAAAAGAGGAGTCGAAAGTGAGAGCCCAAAGAGTATTGTCGTTTCTCGTGGTGGCCGTCTTCGCCGGGTTTCTCGGCGCGATGGTCGAAGTACACAGTTTCTCACCCGCCACCGAATCGAGCGTGAGTGGGCGCGTCGAGAGCACGCCAAGCGACAACAACGTCACTCGCGCCGATTTGCCCCAGGCTCGTGCGCTCGCGGAGCAGCTCAGCCTGGTTTTCGAGCAAGCCTCCGACAAAGTCGGACCCTCGGTGGTGCCCATCTTTTCGGAACAGACCGTCGCCGTCTCGAGCCCGTTCGGCCAGGGCCCGGGCGCCGATCCATTCCGGGAGTTCTTCGGTGACGATTTCTTCAAACGGTTCTTCCGAGGTCAGCAAGGGGGAGGAAAGCAGACGGTAAAGGGCCTTGGCTCCGGAGTCATCGTGACCCCGGATGGTTACATCCTCACCAACAACCACGTCGTGGAAGGCGCCACAAAGCTCACGGTGATGCTAAGCGACAAGAAGCGGCTCGATGCCAAGGTCATCGGAACCGATCCGCAGACCGACGTGGCGGTGATCAAGGTGGACGCGCAGAACCTGCCCGCGGCCGAGCTCGGCGACTCGGACAACGTTCGCGTCGGGCAATGGGTGATTGCCGTCGGCAATCCCTTTCAGCTGATGCACACCGTCACGTCGGGCATCATCAGCGCCAAGGGGCGTTCCTCGGTGGGCCTCGCCGATTACGAGGACTTCATCCAGACCGACGCCTCGATCAACCCCGGCAACAGCGGAGGTGCGCTGGCCGATCTCGATGGCAAGGTCATCGCCATCAATACCGCCATCTCCACGCCGTCCGGCGGGAGCGTCGGTATCGGATTCGCGATTCCCATCAACATGGCGAGAAACGTCATGGATACGCTCATCTCGAAGGGGCACGTGAGCCGGGGCTACCTCGGGGTGCTCCTGCAGAACGTGGACGACAACCTGGCCAAGGCTCTCGATCTCAAGAGCAACGAGGGGGTCATCGTCGCCGATGTGACTCCGGGGAGCCCCGCGGAAAAGGCCGGACTGAAGCGTGGCGACGTCATCCTGAGTCTCGACGGAAAGCCGGTGAAGGACAACACCGAGCTCCGCAACGCCGTGGCTCAGACCGCTCCCGGCACCACCGTCCACCTCGGGATCGTTCGGAACGGAAAGCAGATAGACGAGGTTGCCTCGCTGGGCGAGAGGCCCAACGAGGAAAAGACTGCGGGCGGCGGCGAACAGGAAGACAACGCGACGTCGGGAAAGCTGGGGCTGACGATCCAGGACTTGACCCCGGATATCGCGCGCCAGCTCGGCTACGACAACGATCGGGGAGCCCTGATCAGCGCCGTCGAAGATGGCAGTCCCGCGGATGAAGCTGGGCTCCGACGAGGGGACCTCATCCTCGCCGTGAACCGGGCTCCGATCGGCTCGGCCGCGGACTTGACCAACGCTCTTCGCGCGGTCGCGAGCGGTGACGCGGTGGCGATGCTCGTGCGGAGAGGTGGGAACACCTTCTACGTAGCGATTACCGTACCCTGAAGCCAGCGGAAACGTGAGCTTCCAAGAGCGTCGGTGCCTGGCATCGGCGCTCTTTGTTATGGCGGGTGGACCGCCAAGCCGGTGGTTCCGGGAGCCTCTAGAGGGTATCTTTACATTCTTTACGCCCTCTTTTCACGAACTTGACAGCGAGAGACCATAGTGGGACCTAGTCTGGAAGTAACTGGAGCACTAGAATGACCAAGAGCGTCATGGAACGGGAAGCGGAAGCGCAAGCGCAAGCGCAAGCGGCTGCGGCGGCTGCGGCGGACGTGGGGGAAACCACGCCCACCGCCCCTTCCCAGCCGAACGTCAATGAAGAGCTCCAGGAGATTCTCGAGCTCGAATCGTCGTCTCACCGCAAGTGGAGCCTCTGGTGGTGGATCCTGGGAGGGCTCGTGGCCGCGGTAGTCGCCGTCGTGTTGTTTCGAGCCTATAGTGCGAAGAACACCGCGATTCAGTACAAAACGGCTGCGGTCGAAAAAGGCGCGCTTACGGTTCTGGTTACGGCGACCGGGAGTCTCCAGCCGACGGACGAGGTGGATGTGGGAAGTGAGCTCTCGGGATTCCTCGCTGACGTCTATGTGGACAACAATGACCCGGTGAAGGCGGGAGAAGTTCTCGCCAGGCTCGACACTGCCCGGCTCGGAGCGCAGGCCCAACAGGCCCGCGCCTCCGTGGATGCGGCGAAGGCCCGGGTCCGGGATGCCGAGGCGACGCTCGTGGAGTCGCGCCTCGCGCTCGAGCGTGCGCAGAATCTCTACGACGCCGAGCTCGTGCCGAAGAGCAATCTCGACAGCGCGCAGGCGGCGTTCGATCGCGCCCAGGCGGGTGTCGCGAGCGCGGGCGCGCAGGAGGGTCAAGCAGAGGCGAGCTTGAACACCATCGAGACCGATCTCACCAAGGCGGTGATCCGGTCTCCCGTGGATGGAGTGGTGCTCGCCCGGAACGTCGAGCGTGGCCAGACCGTAGCAGCGTCGTTTCAAGCTCCGGTGCTCTTCAAAATCGCTCAGGACCTCCGCCGCATGGAGCTCCACGTGGACGTCGACGAGGCCGATGTGAGCCGGGTACAAAAGGGGCAGCATGCGAAGTTCAGCGTCGACGCCTACCCCGACCAGAGCTTTCCCGCGACGATTCGTGAAATCAGCTTCGCCTCGAAGACGGTCGAAGGAGTCGTGACCTATGAGGCGATCCTCGACGTCGACAACGCGGACTTGCTCCTTCGCCCGGGAATGACCGCGACGGCGGACATCACCGTCGAGACGATTGAGAACGCACTCCTCGTTCCCAATGCCGCCTTGAGATTCTCGCCACCCGAGGTCGCGCAGTCTCAGAGAGGTGGTGGGCTCGTGTCGATGCTTCTTCCCCGCCGTCCGTTCCGGGGCCGCCCGGGTGGAGCGGGAGCTCAGAAAACGGGCCCGCGCGTCTGGACCCTCGCGAACGGCCGTCCCGTCCCGGTGCACATCAAGACCGGGTCCTCGGACGGTACTCATACCGTCGTGACCTCCGGCGATCTGGAGCCCGGTCAGGAGCTCCTGGTGGACGTCGTCTCGGGGCAGCAATCATGACCGCCCTCATCGAGCTCCGAAACGTGACCAAAGTCTACGGTCATGGTCAGGCCGCGGTTTCGGCTCTGCGCGGAGTGGACGTCACAATCGAGGCGGGAGAGTTCGTCGCGGTCATGGGCCCGAGCGGCTCGGGAAAGTCTACCTGCATGAATATCATCGGCTGTCTCGATACGCCGACTTCCGGAGCTCATCTTTTTCAGGGCGTCGACGTCGGTAAGCTCTCGAGAGACCAGCGGGCACTCTTGCGGCGCCACTATCTCGGATTCGTCTTCCAGGGCTTCAACCTGCTCGGGCGCACGACCGCCATCGAGAACGTCGAGCTCCCCCTCATCTACCGGCGCACTCCCGCGGAGGAGAGACATCGAAAGGCGCGCGCCGCTATCGATGCCGTTGGGCTCAAGGGTTGGGAGACCCACGCGCCGAGCGAGCTGTCCGGCGGGCAACAGCAGCGGGTCGCCATCGCTCGCGCGATCGTGACCTCTCCGCTCGTGGTTCTTGCCGATGAGCCGACCGGAAATCTGGACACCGCACGTAGCCGGGAGATCATGGATCTCCTGACCGCCCTCAATCGTGAGCGCGGGATCACCATCGTCATGGTCACTCACGAGACGGAGATGGCTGCTTACGCGGGGCGCATCGTGCATTTCCTGGACGGCCTCGTGGCGGAAGACGTCTCGAACGGGAGAGCCGCCTGATGTGGAAGGAGATGGTGTTGCTCGCTCTGCGGGAGATCCGGCGCAACGTGCTGCGCTCGACCCTCACCATGCTGGGCATCATCATCGGCGTCGCCGCCGTCATCGTCATGGTGACGCTCGGGAACGGAGCCACGGCCCGTATCTCCCAGGACATCGGCAAGCTCGGAACCAATCTCCTCGACATCCGGCCCGGACAGGGATTTCGCGGGGGGGGAGGCGCCCGTATCCGGGCCGAGCCCTTCGACACGGACGACGTCGAGGCGATACGAACCGAGATCTCGGGTCTGGCCGCGGTCGCTCCGACGAGCTCGCGGCAAGTCCAGATTGTCTACGGAAACGAGAACTGGTCGACGACGGTGACGGGAACCGTCAACGACTACTTGAAGGCGCGCAACTGGACGCTGGCGTCGGGTCGACTGTTCACTGACAGTGAGCTTCGAATCCGGCAAACCGGCGTGTGTTCTGGGCTCCACCGTGCGCCAGGAGCTTTTCGGCGGTCAGGATCCGCTCGGGTCCAAGATCCGCGTCCAACACCTCTCCTGCGAGGTGATCGGAGTCCTCGAGTCCAAAGGCCAATCGAGCTTCGGGACCGACCAGGACGACATTCTCCTCATCCCCCTTCGAACGTTTCAGAGGCGCATCGCGGGGAATCGCGACGTCAGCTCGATCTCGGTGTCGGTTCAGGACGGCAACGCGATGGACAAAGTGCAGAACGACATCGAGCGGTTGATGCGGGAACGGCGCAAGATCAAAGTCGGAGATGAAGACGATTTCTTCGTGGGGAATATGGAGCAGCTCATCTCTACCCTCACCGGCACGACCCAGGTCCTCACCGCTCTTCTCGGAGCCGTCGCAGCGGTGAGCCTCCTGGTCGGCGGGATCGGGATCATGAACATCATGCTGGTCTCGGTCACCGAACGAACGAGGGAAATCGGAATCCGGCTTTCGATCGGTGCGATGGCGCGAGAGGTGCTGACCCAGTTTCTCGTCGAGGCGCTCGTTCTCTCCTCGCTCGGGGGACTCCTGGGGATCACGATCGGGGTCGGTTCCTCGGCGGCGACCGCTCCGCTTCTCGGCGTTCCCTTCGTATTCCAGCCGGGAATCGTCATGCTCGCCTTCGTCTTTTCCGCGGCGGTGGGCATTGTCTTCGGCTATTTTCCGGCACGACAGGCGGCCCGGCTCGACCCCATCGAAGCTCTCCGCTACGAATAAGTCTCCGTCGGACCCGAAACGATGGACGGTCTCCTGAGCTCAGGGGACGTGCCGGCGGTCGCTCGGGCCCGGTCTCGGGAGCTTCGTTTCCCGTCGTCGAGCCCACGAGATCGAGCGTCACGTGGAGCATGCCGAGGGGACCAGGGCACGTGTCGCGAGCCCGGGATAGTCGGGCTCATAGAGCTCCGCTCGAAAGACCGCGACCCCCGTCTTTCCTTCCTCGTTCGTCACGTCGTAGGACCACACGACGTCACCGTTCGGAGTTACCTGGAAGAAGTGACCGGCGGGACCGTTGCAAATCAACGTGTCGCCGCTTTCGAGCCGCTCGGCGCCGGAGATGAACGAGGCGAAGAAGCTCCCCGGAGGTGACGCCTCGAACTGCCACAGGGGTCCGTCGGGACCGTACGCCGAGCCGGAGTGCAGGTTGTACGTCCCGTCGTCTCTCAGGGGTGGCGCCATCTCGACGACCGTCGAGTAGGGGCGCGCCGTTTGGTCGCCGTTGTCGAACAACAGGATATGACCGGCTCCCGAGAGAATCCTTTTCAATCCACCGGGCGTTGTGCTGGCCATAGAGTTGTCTTTCTCCCTCGCGACCATAGGCGGCTGGATTGCCCCAGCGGTAGAGAAGGTCGCCGCCGCGACCGCGGCGCCCGCCGCCGTGTCCGGCCGCTTCCTTCAGGGTCGTGCCGTGGTCGAGGATCCAGACCTCGCTCAGGTTGCGTACGCTCAACAAAATCTCGTCGAGCCTCGCGTTGTAGGCTATCGCGTTCGCGTGAGTCCAGTCGGGCTTGACGCCGCGGGACTGGTAGTTCGGGTCGAAGTTGGGGTCGACGAGCTCGGGGTGAGAGGCAGGGATCGGCGCCCGGCGGGAGCAGATAATCCCAGAGCCGCCACGTCCAGACGATCTCGTTCGTCCTTGGGTCCACTTCGACGATATGGTCGACCCAGAGGAGCCCCTCCGCGGGAACGAGGTCCTCCCGCCTGCCGGCGGCGAGCGCCTCGGCTGCGGTTCTCGTTTCCCAGGCGATAAACAGCACGTTCCCGTTGGGCAGAGGCTCGACATCGTGATGCTGTTGATGGTCCGGACCGGCGTACTCGAAGCTCCAGACGAGGTGGTTGTCCCAGTCGTAGCGTTCGAGGCGGCCGCCCAGTCCGCCTCCATCGGCGAACCGCGAGCTCGGTACGGTGGCGGGTCGTAGGATTGTCCCCATCGGCGAGCAGGTAGACCGAGTTGCCGGGTGAGGCCGTCGCTCGCCAGGAATGCACGAGCTGGCCGTCGAGCGTCATGAGGTAGGTGAACGTCGACTCGAGCGGAGAAAAAAGAAGGACCGCACCGGGGGAATCAGAGGGGGCCTGTGCCCAGGATAGGGAAGTCGTGAGAACGAGGGCGATGGCCGACAACGAGAAGCGTCTCATTGCTGTTCCTTCTTGCTTGGAGGTCGATTGTCATCGGCGGCGGCAGGGGTACGTTAAATAGGCGCACGCTTGGGGTGGTTATGGCGTTGCAAAAAAAACGTAAGGAATCGCGCACGTCTGCCCATCGAGAAAGGAGGCAGTCTTTACATCTCTTACAAAAACCTTTCGCCCGTTTGATACTTGACTCGCGACCCCTTGTTAAGCTCCGCTGGTGGGAACAAGGCCCCATCGCCGAGCCGTGCGTCATCCTGCCGACGACAACGAGAGAACGCGGAAGACCCCCGCGGGCACGGCTCGGTGCCTTTCTTTCTCATTCGTCGATTGGAGGAGCTCAGTGAACGTTCTCATGGTCCTGTTGTTGGCGCTCTTGCCGCCCCAGGCGTCCGGGCTCGCGGGTGCCTGGAAGAAGGACCCGGCCCGAAGCGATGATGGTCAGCAGAAGATGCAGGACGTATTCCTGCAAATGCGAAGCGAGGGCGGTCACGGCGGCGGCGGCATGCACGGCGGCGGCATGCACGGCGGCGGTGGCATGCACGGTGGTGGCACCGGTCAAGGCGGACGTGGGCACGGACACGGTGGCGGCTCGATGGGGCCGATGGGCCCGATGGGCCCGATGGGCCCGAGTGGGAATGGTGACGGCGTCCGACCAGCTGACGCTCGTGCTCGAAGGGACGGAGCTCCAGGTCGTGGACGGGACGCGAACGCTTGTCTACACCCTCGACGGCGAGAAGCACGAGACCGAGACCCCGAACGGCACCAAGCTGGAGACCACCGCCCAGCTCGTGGGCAACGCAGTCTCCATCGAAGAGAAGATGTCGCGCGGAAAGGTCGAACGAAAATTCGAGGTGTCGCCCGACGGACAGACTCTCATCGTGACCTCGACGGTAGAGCTCGGGTCGATGAAGGAGCCTGTCGTGATCAAGTCGGTCTACGTTCGCCCTCCCGCGGAGAGTTGAGCTCACCGACGCTTCGAATGAACTAGAATGACCTTTTCGTGACCCCGTCCCCGGCCGAGCACGGCCTCGGGACAGGGTGGGTTGTTTACGACGAGGGTGCGAGCGCGATGACTGGTTTACCGTTGATTTCCTGTTTACTCGTTCTGGCGGGTCCAATCCAGGCCGCCGCGCCGGCCGACGAGCCGACGCCGACGCCGACGCCGGCGCAAATCCACATCGGGCACGTGATGAGTGCGATCAACGGCACTCCCGGAGGAGTGGGGCTTCTGACGATTCTGGCGGAAGAGGCCGACATCGCCAGCCGCCATGCGGAGCTCGCGGTTTCCGATCTCTCGAGCCTGGAATCGATTCAGCTCCACGTGCACCACGTGCGGCACGCGGTCGATCCCAGCACCGAGGAGAAGGGCCCGGGCAAGGGATACGGAGTCTTGAAGGCGGCGGAAGGTGTGGTGACTCACATCCAACTGGCCGCGCATTCGAGCGGGGCTACCGACAAGATCCAACAGCATGCGACCCATGTGGCCGCGAGCGCGGGTAACGTCGTGAGCTGGGGCAAGGAGATCCTCGCCGAATCGGAGAAGGTGTTGAAGGCCAAGTCGGCGGAAGAGGCGGCTCCCGCGGCCCAGAGGATCCAGGAGCTCACCCAGTACATTCTTGACGGCCTGGACGCGAACGGCGACGGGCGTGTGAGCTGGGAACCCGGGGAGGGCGGCATCGCCCAGGTGAGGCAGCACATGGAGATCATGACGTCGGGAGAAGCCCGCCCGAGCTCGTGAGAGCCCCGTTCATCTCTCCGGCGAGGGCGTCGATTTCCGTATGGAAGAGGCCTCGAGCCTTTCGATATCGAAGGCGTAGTAGCCTTCGAAGGCAAGACGGGTGCAGCACGACGTGAGCGACTCGAACAGAGGCTTGTGGGGTCGGGCGTCGTAGATGTACTGAGGCACCACGAAGTAACGGTAGTCGGTGGGCTCGCGGAGGGACTTCTCGAACCGCGCGACCGAATTGACCCCGTCGCGGATCCTGCGATCGGCATAATACGCGTCTCGGGCGTCGACGGGAGAAAGCGAAAGAATGCCCTCGTCGGGTGCCACGAGCTCGTGAAGTTTCATTCCGAATCGAGCGGGATCGGTGCGGGATGTCTCGATGCGGTCGATTCCGCGAGCCAGCCCGGAAACGCCGAGTGCGACGACCGCTCCGGCGGCAGCAGCGGTTCGGAGCCGCGGACGGCGCGCGGGCAGGAGTCGGTCCGCAAGGAAGACGATGGCCCGTGCTCCGGCGAGAGCGAGACCGGGCGAGAGGTACGTCATCCAGTAGTCGTGAACGAAGGCGCCCATGGGAAAGATCACGACGTGCGCCGCGCCCCACAGGAGGACGAGCCAGAGAATGATTCTCTGCCGCCGATCTCCCACTGCCACTCCTACGACGGCGAGGACGAGAAGGGGAAGACCGTATAGCTCCCCGAAGTAGCTCCACTCTTTCCGAAGCCATTCCGCGGGACCGGGCGACGCCATCCGATGCCCGGGGATGTGACCTCGAGTGACCTGAAGCCCCGTCCAGAAGAGAAACGACTCGAGAGCGCTCGACTGGATGTATTGCTGCTCCGGATTGGGTGCCACCCGGTGAGCGTAGGCCAGAAACCCGAGCACGAGGACGAGCGAGCCCGCTGGGAGCAGAAGCGCCCATCGTGCCCAACCCTTCTTATCGCGCTCGAAAACGAGGGCGTGCACGGCGATGAGCCCCGCCATGTAGTGGATCGGCCAATCGAAGCCCGCTCCCAGCAGAAAAGCGGCACCGGCGACGAACGGCCGTCGTTCCAGGTAGCCGAGGAGTAGCAGGAGAGCGGCGAACGTCACCGGCGGCCCCTGTGGGTCGACGTGGGTCGCGTAGACGACCTCCATCGGAACGAAGGACAGGATCGCTGCCGCGAGAAGCGCCGTCTTCCGCGACCAGAGGCTCGAGGCGAGACGAAAGACGAGTAAGATATTGGCGAGGCTGAACAGGAGGGGCACGATGCGCGCCGACCACTCGTGCTCGCCGAACAGGTGGAAGCTCAAGGACACGGCGAGCCCGATGAAGGGTGGGTGTGTCAGGTAGTACCGCCACTCGTCGGCCGGGGTGTCGCCGGTCGAGGTGACGGGAGCGAGGCGGGTCGCGAGGTAGCCGTAGCGAACGTAGTTCCTGGCGATGTTACTGTAGAATGCACCGCCCCAGCCGTCGTGGTCGCCGTAGCTCCACGGGCGCTCGACGCCGTCGATGCGCGCGAGAGCTGACACCACGACGAGCAGGAACAGAATGCGTTTCAAATCCGCGCTCTCTCCACGGCGTCACATGATAGACCACGCGAGCGGCTCACCCCCAACGCTTCGATGGATTCGCCGGCTTTCGGGGATTCTCCTCGTCGCGGCGGCATTACGGCTCTGGGGGGTCGACTTCGCCCTCGATGTCGAGCGCGCACGCCCCGACGAGGAGTTCGTGGTGGGAAAGGCGGTGGAGATGCTGCGCTCGGGCGACCTCGACCCCCATTTCTTCCACTATCCCAGTCTCGTCATGTACGCCGACGCCGCTCTCCTGGGAATCGTGGAGCCCGTCGTCTCCAAGAGCTTCGACCCGCGCCTCCTCGGACGACTGCTCTCGGTGGTTCTGGGCGTGGGAACGGTCGCGGTCGTGGGCGCGCTCGGCGCGCGACTCTTCTCGCCCCGCGCCGGCCTCGCCGCGGCGGCGTTTCTGGCGGTCGCGTACCAGCACGTTCGTGAGTCCCATTTCGCCACGACGGATGTCGCCTTCGTCTTCTTCGTCTCGCTGTCTATCTGGTTTCTCGTCGACGGGCGCGGGAAGGAGAGCCGAATCTGGTTACGTCTCGCGGCCGTCTCCGCCGGTCTCGCCATGTCGGCCAAATACCCCGGCGTGCTCGCGCTCGTTCCCTTGACGGTCGTCGTGGCGACGCTGGAAGGAGCTTCCTGGCGCGAGCGAGCGTGGGAGCTCGCGTTCGCCCTTTGCCTCGCCCTTGGCGTTTTCGCGGTGACGTCGCCCTATTTCTTCCTCGATCCGGAGGGCGCCCGCACCAGCCTCGCGCAGCTCTTTCGCGAGACCTGGGGCGGGGGAGCGTTGACCGCCTGGAACCCTTGGTATCCGATCACGTTCTCGCTCGGCTATGGAATCGGGATTCCCCTCCTCGGGCTCGGCGCCATGGGGCTCGCGGCGAATGCTGCGAGGCACGATCCTCATCGCCTGGAGCCTTCCGTTTCTCGCCGCCGCGATGATGACCCCGACCGCTTTCGCGCGCTATGCACTTCCCGTCGTGCCGCCGCTCGTCGTCGCCGCCGCCGGCTTTCTCGATCGGCTACCCGTCCGCCGGTGGCTGTGGCTCGCGCTCCTCGCCGCGGGAGCTCTTCCGAACCTGTGGTCATCGGTCGCGTTCGACCGCCTGCTTTCTCGAAGCGACACCCGTAGCCTCGCGAGGAAATGGATCGAGGCCCACGTGACACCGGGAACGAGAATACAGAATCTGCTCCGGCTATGGTGCGCTCAGCCTTCCGCCGGAATTTCCCGTGCGGTGGGTTGGCTCGCGCGTTGGTGCGGTACGCGATGCCGAGCGCAACGGTTTCGACATCCTCGTGACTCACCAGCACCCGGCGCTCGAGCGTTTTTCCCGGGTGGACGAGAGCCTGTCCCGCAGGCTCGAAACCGCCGTGCTCCTCCGCCGTTTCGACCCCTTCGTGGCCGGCCGTTTCATCGGGGTTTACGACGCCGTGGATGCGTTTTACCTGCCGTATGCTCATTTCGAGGGGGTAGCGCGGCCCGGGCCGGTCGTATCCATCTGGAAGCTTTCGCCATGAAAGAAGAAGCCGGCCCCTCTGCTGAGACGGGACCCGCTGGTATGATGGGGCGCGATGGAGCCACTCCTTTGCCCGCGCTGGTTGTCGAGAACCTGGTAAAAACCTACCCGCTCGCCCTCATCCTGTCGGGCCTCGTCGGATTCTCCGCGTTCGCGGTCGCGGATTCCTTTGCGAGTCGGACGATTCTGTGATGCTCTGCTTCGTCGCGAGACCGGCGTCATACCCGTGAGCCGTTCCCGAGCTATCGCCCTGGAGAGCGCCATTTTCCTGGTGGCGCTCGTTCCAATGTCGACCCTTCTCGGAAACCCGGTTCGCGGGCATTTCTATTTCCGCCAGGCCCACGTGATGGCGAACATCGAGAAGTATCTCGAGGACGGGCTGTCGCTTCACCCGGAGACCTATAACTACGACGTTCCCTACTCGCTCTTCGACTTTCCCGCTTACGAGCTCCTCATCGCGTCGGTCGTGAAAGTGTTCGGCGGCGACCCTTTGCTCCTGTCGCGTCTCTTGAGCCTCCTCTGTTTCGCCGCGACGTTCTTTCTCATCGACCGACTTCTGGCCTCGACCGGGGTTCCTCCCGGGATGTCGACGATGGTGGTGTTTCTGTTTGCGCTCTCTCCCCTCTGCCTCTTCTATTTCGGGACGCCCCTGGTCGACGTTCTAGCGATTCCCTTGTCAATCGCCTCGATGTACGCCTTCGTCCGCTACAATGCCTCGTCGTCGGCGCGGGGCTGGTTCTGGCTGATGACCGGCGCGGGAGTGCTCGCGACTCTCATCAAGAACCCGGTGTACCTTCCCGCCTTCTGCGCCATCCTGCTGTTGGGAGTGGTGAAGAAGGGCCCTCGATTCTTTTTCGAGCGGGACATCGTCGCGTTCGGTGCGGCCATTTGCGCGTCCGTCGTCCTGTTCAAGCTCTTCTCCAACCGGGTGAACGACATCGCGGGGTTCTTGAGCTCGAGCGAGTCCACCGCTTACTTCGGCCCTCTCGAGGACCGGCTCGACCCGAGGAGCTGGAAGCGAATCCTGCGGGTGGAGCAGCAGGAGATGCTCAATTCCGTCACCTGGGTGCTGGCGATCGGAGGGCTCGTCCTGTACGCGCTACGGTCCCGGAGCGCGTTCAAGAGCCTGTACCTGGGACTCGTCGGCGGCGCCGTCGTGGCGCTGCTCATTTTCTTTTCGCGCTACACCTGGCACGACTACTACCAGCTTCCGATGGAGCTCCCCCTCGCCTTCTGCGCCGCCTACGGGCTTCAGAGTCTCGCGGACGGCTCCAACTGGTTGCGGTCTCGCTCGCCGCGGCTCGGGAGAGCCTCGGCGCTCCTCGTCCCCGCCATTCTCGGTCTGAGCCTCTATGAAGGGATGACGGGTTTTCGAGAGGCCGCTTCCACTCCCACCGACTGGATCCAGAGAAACGGCGATTGGATACGGGAGAGGACGTCGGCGGACGACTTCGTCGTCTATGTCCTGGACACGGCCGATCGACGCGACTGGAATCCGGTCTTTCTCTATTTCGCGAAGCGCGACGGCTACAATCTCTCGCACAAGAGAGTCAATACACGAGTCCTTTCGTCGGTCCTCGCCAGATTCGGGCCACGGTATCGGCGCGTCCTCCTCTTCTGTCCGGTGGAGCTACGGCCGGAGCTGAAGAGTCGACTCGGAGCCGCGGGCGCCGTCCTCATCGATGCCGGCCCGGCCGGCTATCTCTATCGGCTGGATGCCGGCTGAGGGCGAGCCCCGTCGACCTCGGTCCAGATGGAGTCGCAGCCGGTGAAGCGCACGCCCTGGATATTGCGAAACGAGGCGCAGGCCTCGGTGTCTCCTCGCGCGATTCCGGTCCTCGAGACCGGGTAGAAAGCGAGCAGGTCGTCGAGCCCGTCGCGATTGACGTCGCGAACGAGCGCGCGTCCGAGAAGCGGCCGCGCACCCTCGGGACCGAATGCGAGGGTCGTCACATCCACGTCGGACACGTCCAAGTCGACGGACCCGAGAATCGCCACCGGCAGGAGGCCGCGCTCGTCGGGATCGACAAGGTTGAGCTCGGTCCGGGGACGAACGTCGATCGCGACCGTTGGGGCCAGCCATTCGCCGTAGAATTCGTCGATGGCGTGCTCGGCGAGCGCGACGAGAGCGGTCTCGTTCGGATGGATGGGATCGTCGAACAGGTCGGGCGACCCGGGAAAATGGGGGTCGCCACCGAGCAGCGGTCGGTATCGCGGATAGCCACCGGGAAGAGCGGTCTCACCGGGGCCGAATGCTCCCGGGTAGCCGAAGTCGTGATGGAGCACCCCGAGGTCGTCCAGCAGAAAATAGCTCGGATCGGTTCGCGCTTGAAAACGAATGGCCGTCGCGAGCGCCCCGAGCTCCAAGGCGAAACCATCGCCAGCGACGACATAATCGTACGTGGCGTAGGCGATCCGCGCTTCGGGACGGACGGCGTGAATCTGCGCTACCACGGTTCGGACGTTGCGAAGGATACGCAAGAGGATGGGGAGTGCCTCGATGGGACTGGTGACTCCCGCCTGCAGGAAGTCGTTGCCTCCGATCGACAGGTGGACGATATCGAGGGTGGGGTAGTTCTCGAGCTCCTCCGAAATCCGTTCGAGAAACGGCGGGCTCGCCCAATCCGCCGAAGTCGTTCCACCGATGGCGGTAACGTCTCCCTTTTCCTCGAACTGCGCGAGCCCCTTGTTCTCGAGCGCGGTGCGAAACGCGCGCGTGCGCCAGGCCCGGGCGGCCCAGCTGTCACCGACGAGCAGGATTCGCGGCGTCCCCGCCGCGGCGATGTCGGGGACGAGAGTCGCGACGACGAGGACGAGGACGAGGACGATGACAGCTCGGTTGCGCATCCGTCTTTCCGTGCCCTCCGCCATCACACGGTGCTCGTAGCCGAGGCCGAGACCGGCTGTCCCTCTCTTGCCTCGGTGAACGCTTCGACGGGAGCGAGGAGCCAGGCGATGACGTCGAGCCGCTCCGAGAAATGAACGAGCGGAGGAGGGCCGGAAAGCTCCATTCCGAGCAGCCGCGTCACGTCCAGGTGCTCGATCTCCGCTTCCCCTTCGTGCAGAGGCCACGACCGGTGGTGAATCTCGCCCCGGAAAAGACGCCCTTCCCGGTTCGCGGCGTAGAGGCAGTACCGCTCCGTGAGCCAGCGCTCGAGAGAATCGCCGCGCGCCGGACCGAGACCTCGATAGCGGCCGGCGAAGACCGCTTCGGGAGCGCCGCGGTGAGAACGCTCGGAGCGATAGCGCGTCGCCCCACCCTCTCGCGAAACGGACATGCGAGCGTCGAAGTAGGGAAGGTGAAAGAGCGCCCGCGCGCCTCGCACGGCGATGCGGCTCGCGGCGTCGAGGCTGAAGAACCAGACCCCCGGTTTGTCCCCGGCGACGACGTAGGTTCTCACGTTCAGCTCGGCGAACGTCGCGAGCCCCGGGAGGGGTGGCGTCCACCGGGGTCGCACCCCGCTCATCCAGAAGGGGACGACGCCGAGCCAGGCGACGCCATCGAACATATCTAGAGTCAGGGCGGGAGGAAGGAGGGCGCGCAGAGCGTTCGGGCTCACCGGCCAGTGAAGGAAGGCGAGGTCGTGCCAGCTCATGGCGAGAGCCCACGGCCTGCGGGGAAGCGGCCAGGGGCGGTGGCTCGTTTCGACTAACGCGGGGTGCATCGCCGCAATAGTAGAAAATTGGCGCCGGCTAGGAAAGTTGCGGAGCTAGAGCTCGCGAGACCGCCTCGAGGGGGAAGGAACGCAAAGACGCCAAGGCGCAGAGACGCAAAGAAATTCCTGGGCTCGACGGGACCGGCGACGAGCCTCCGGAGTGGTACGGAAGCGTGAGAGACGCGCACGGGAGCAAAGGCGCAGAGGCGTCTCCCTTGGTACCTATGCTTGCTTGGCGGCTTTGCGTTCTTCCCCTGCATTTTCATGGGTTTCGGGTGAGGCCTTCCGCCTCATGAGCCACTAGCTAGTTGCTCGCGAGGTGGAGAAGGAACGCGTAGGTCAGCGCCGTCTCGCGGTAACGCCGGTAGCGTCCCGACGGCGCCGCCGTGGCCGGCCTCCATGTTGGTCTTCAGCAGGAGCCGGTTGTCGTCGGTCTTCAGTCGCCCGCAGCTTCGCCACCCACTTCGCCGGCTCCCAGTACTGCACCTGCGAGTCGTGGAGGCCCGGCGTCACCAGCAGGTCCGGGTAGGCCTTCGCCTCGACGTTGTCGTAGGGCGAGTACGAGCAGCATGTACTCGTAGTACTGCTCGCTCGTTGCGGGTTGCCCCATTCGTCGTACTCGCCCGTGGTGAGGGGAATCGAGCCGTCGAGCATCGTGGTGACGATGTCGACGAAGGGCACGTGGGCGACCACGCCGTGGAACAGGTCCGGGCGCAGGTTGATCACGGCGCCCATCAGCAGGCCGCCCGCGCTGCCGCCCAGGGCGAACAGGCGCTCCGGATCGGCGTATCCCTCCGCGACCAGGTAGTCCGCCGGCGTCGATGAAGTCGGTGAAAGTGTTCTTCTTCTGCAGCAGCCGGCCGTCCTCGTACCAGGCCCGGCCGAGGATCTGCGCTGCCCCGGACGTGGGCGATGGCGAAGACGAACCCGCGGTCGAGGAGGCTCAAGCGCGCCGAGGAGGAACGTCGGCTCATGGATGATGCCATAGACGCCGTAGCCGTAGAGGGCGAGCGGCGGCTGCCGTCGCTTCGGGAACCCGGCGGTGGACGAGCGAGACGGGAACGCAGGCGCCGTCCCGCGGCCGAACGCCAGCAGGCGCTCGGTGACGTAGTCCGCGGGATCGAAGCCGCCGCATCACCTCGCTCCCGCTTGAGCGAGGCGGCTTTCCCGGGCGTCGCATGTCGTAGTCGTAGGTGGTGGTCGGGGTGGTGAGCGAGCTATAGGTGAATCGGAGGACGCTTCTGCTCGACCTCGAAGTTCTCGCCGAGCTCGATGTAGTAGGCGGGCTCGTCGAAAGCGACGTCGTGCTCCGGCGAGCCGTTGCGCGGAATGACGCGGAGTCTCCTGAGCCCGGAGCGTCTCTCGACGAGGACGAGGAAGTCGCGGAACACTTCCAGATCCTCGAGGAAGACGTCCTCGCGGTGGGGCACGATTTCTTCCCAATTCTCGGCCGCCGGCGCCGACACGGGTGCCTTCACCAGACGAAAGTTCTTCGCCTCCCGGTTGGTGAGGATGAAAAAGTGCTCGTCCTCGTGGTGTGCCCTGTACTCGTGTCCCTTTTCCCTCGGCTGCAGCAACACGAATGGGTCCCCGGGACGATCGGCTTCGACGAACCGGTACTCGGTGGTGAGCGCGTGGGCGGAGACGATGAGGACGAATCTCCTCGACTTGGTACGGGCGACACGGACGTAAAACGTTTCGTCCCGCTCCTCGTAGATCAGAACGTCCTCTTTCGGGTCGGTGCCGAGTCGATGGCGGAAGACCTGATACGACCGGAGGGTCTCAGGGTGCTGGCGGGTGTAGAAGATCGTGCGATTGTCGCTGGCCCAGGCGACGTTTCCCGTCACCTCCTCGAGGACGTCGTCGAGGAGCTCGCCTCTCTCCAGGTCCTTGAAGTACACCGAATAGATTCGCCGGCCTCTCGTGTCCACGGCGTAGGCCAGGACCCTCTGATCGGGGCTCGTTCCGCCGAGTCGCAGGGAGAAAAAATCGTGTCCTTCGGCGAGGAGGTTTCCGTCGATGAGGACTTCCTCGGAGGCGTCGAGGCGTTGTTTCCGCCGGCAATGGACGGGATATTCCTTGCCCGCTTCGAAGCGGTGGTAATGGTAGTAGCCGTCCCGGGAGTAGGGGACCGAGCTCTCGTCGGGGTCGATGCGGTCCGTGATCTCCCGGACGATGGTCTCCTGGAGCTCCCGGGTGTGCGCCATCACCTCCTCGGTGTAGGCGTTCTCGGCCTCGAGGTGGGCGAGGACTTCGGGATCGTCGCGTCGGTTCAGCCAGAAGAACGGATCGTGACGAACGTTCCCGTGCTTTTCGAGCCGCTCCGGGATCTCCTTCGCTTTCGGTGGTCGTTGTCGCAGGCTCTCTCTCCAATCTGAGTGCTATTGGTGGTCGGTCGCGCCCGCGGGCGAGAGGGTCAGGTCGCTCTCGGTCACCGTCTCGATCTTCTCCCGCGAAAAAAATATCGGAAAATATTGATGATTGACCCAGAGGGAGAAGAGGTCGCGGTAGTGCGGGTTGTCGGGATTTCCCGATTGGCCCGGGGAGTTGGTGGCGACGGAGTTGTCCCAATGGGACGTGTCCAGAACGACCCGGAAGGTGGCGCCCGAAGTCTGATTGTCTCCCGCTCCCGTCGCGTTGAGCGTCGAATCGTACCCGCCGCGAGGGGCAGGTCCGACGTCGAGCTTTTCCCGTGTCTCGGGGGAAACGGCGGGACTGAGCAGGTGATGGACGAGGACGTGCTTGAACGCGATTGGCCGTACTGCCAAAGGCTCATGTCGGCGCCGAGCCTCTTGGTGAGATTGGCCACCGCTTCATCGAGGCTCGTTCTCAGGATCTCGTCGCGTCCCGCGAGAGGTTGGTCTCCGAAGCGTCCATCGGGCGCGACGAGCCAGTCGATCACCCGTTTCTTGTTGAGCCGGCCCACGAGCTCCCGCGCCTTCTCCGGGACGAGACGGGCGGCGATGTTGTCGAGGAGGCGTCTCTCGAAGCTGACGTAAATGGCGGCGGCGATCGACTCCTTGTCGAGAACGAAGTCCCAGTTCAGGAGCTTTCCGAGCGCGTCCCGGGATCGCGCATCGGAGAGCTCGAGATGACGGAGAAGCGGCACGATGTTTCTCGCGGGAATCGAGAGCTCGTCGTGCTGGAACTGCATCATGTCCACGATGGTGAACCGGCGCCCGGTCGCGAGAAGCTCGTTCTCGCGGAGTCCGCGCATCTCGTCGCCCCACTCCCAATGGAGCGCCGTCGGGTAGGGATAGTCGTCGGGAACCATGAGGTTGTTGGCGGTCGCCCAATAGCCTCGCGGCGGATTTTCGACGTGAGGAAGTGCCTCGATCGGAAGAAACCCGTCCCACTCGTATCTTCCGTCACCGGGAACGGGAACGAGGCCGCTCCAGTTGGGTCGGATGGGCGAGATGCCCACCGCCTGATAGCCGATGTTCTTGTCGACGTCGCCCCAGACCATGTTCTCCGCGGGGATGCGGCTGTAGGCGCAGGCGGCGCGGAACTCCTCCCAGCTCTTCGCCTGGTCCATGCGCAGGCTCGCGAGATAGGGAGCGTTGCCTATCTCCATCCAGGCGGCGCGCAGGGCGTAGGCCTTGTGATGCTCGCGATCCTCATAGAGGACCGGGCCGTGCCGGGTGTATTTGAGCTCGATGTTCTCGGAGACTCTCCCTTGATGGGAATGCTCTCGCGGATGATGCGCATGTCCTCCCAGCCGCCGAGGTAGCGGTACTGGTTCGGATTGTTCGGGTTGGTGTCGTAGACGTAGAGATTTTCGTTGTCCTGACCGAAGACCGTCAATCCCCAGGCGCCGTACTCGTTGTGCCCGATGGAGACACCCGGAAGAACCGGCTCTCCGCCGCCAATGACGTTCCAGCCCGGCGCCACCAGATGCACGAAGTAGCGAAGTGAGGGGGCAGAGAGAACCCGATGCGGATCGTTGGCGACCAGAGGGTATCCGGACTGGGTGAAGCGTCCGCCGACCGTCCAGTTGTTGCTCCCAATGGCGTCGCTGCCGTCGCCGGTGGGAAGCGTCACCCGAACGTCCGCGGCGAGACGCCGGTAGTTTGCCTCGTCGTTTCGATACCGGGCGACGACATCCTCCGGCCGGAACTGGATCGGCCCCCGAAAGGCACGATAGACACCGAGGATGTCCTCTTTGAGGAGCGAGCCGTCAATCGACGGATCGAGCGCGAGCACGGGATCGTCCGGCCGGAACCATTCGAGCTCTTTCACTTTGTCGGCGCCGATCGCGGCGACCGCCATTCCGTTGCGTAGCTCCTCGGTTACGTTCGACAGGAGCCCCTGATGGCGTGAGATGACGATCACGGGAGTCCATCGTCCCGGCTTGATGCCCAGGAGACGGAACTCGATGGGAAGAAGCGAGGGATCTTTTTCCGTCTCGGCGATGAAGCTATTGACCCCGTCGACGAAGGCCCCCACAATCTGCTCGCCCCGCGGATGGTAGTGGGAGAGCTCCTGCTTCATGTCCTTTCGGAACATGTGGAGCCTGGCCCCGATGTCGCGGGCGAGCTCGCGCCGCCCCAGGATCTCCGCCACCGTTCCCGTCGCCTGCCGCCGCCACATCTCGAACTGGAAGAGGCGATCCTTCGCGGCGGTGTAGCCCTGCGCGAAGAAGAGGTCGTGCTCGTTCTTCGCGTAGATGTGCGCGACACCCCAGCGATCGGTCAGAATCTCCACGGGCTCGCGGAGCCCGGCGACGTTCATGCGCTCGGCGGCATAGAGCGGGGTAGAGACGAGCAGGAGAACGAGCAGCATTCGCAAGTGCTTCATCGGGATCCTCCGGGGGCATTCGAGGTCGAGTTGGGGGTCGGGCGGAGCTTCTTGTCGAAAAAGTCGGAGGCCGCATGGTACGCCGCGAGCCAGTTTCGATGGAGAAGGAAGTCGTGGACCTCATCGGGGAACACGAGCTCCTCGAACGGCACGCCCCGGCGGGAGAGCGCCTCGGCGAGATCCACCGACTCGCTGAAGGGGACGTTACGGTCGTCATCGCCATGGATGAGGAGCACGGGCGAGCGCCAGCCGTCGACCGACGCCATCGGCGAGGACTCGAACGCGAGGCGCGCGACGTCGGCTCGTTTCTCCGCCTCGTACGCGGGGACGAAGTTTTTGATGACGACGTTCCAGTCGTGGACTCCGTGGATGTCGACACCCGCGGCGAAGAGGATCCGACGCGCGGGAAAGGCCCATCGCGGTGAGGTAGCCTCCGTACGAGCCGCCCCAGAGCGCGATGCGGGCGGGGTCGACGTCGTTGCGGCTCCTGAGGTAGAGCCCGGCGCCCACGACATCCCGGTACTCGCTCGCCCCCCGGGCACCATAGTCGAGCGCTTCGCGAAATTCCATACCGTAGCCGATGCCGCTCCGGTAGTTCACCGACAGCACGACGTAGCCGCGGCTCGCGAGGTACTGATTCATCGCGTAGGCGTTGTGGTAGTAGTACATGTAGTGCCACCCGAGAAGCATCTGCCGCCGCGAGCCGCCGTGGAAGAACACGATCGCCGGGCGCCGATCGCCGCTTCTCGCGTCTTTGGGAACGAACAGCTGTCCGTGGATTTTCATGCCGTCGGCGGCGGAGAAGACTACGGGCTCGGGGACTACGAGGTCGGAAGGAAAATCGGTGGGGACCGTCGCGGGAGCGAGCGCTCGCGCCGGCTCGGAGCCGACCCGGATCATCGGATGGGCCGGAAGCCGCGCGTCGGAAGCGAGATAGGCGACGGCGGATCCGTCCCCCGCGGCGACGGGCGACCACTCGAGGCCGCCTCCCGACGTCACCGCTCGCGGAGTGCCCCCCGAAGCCGAGACCTGCCACAGGTGCCGCCGATCGGTGTCGTTCTGGTTCGAAGAGTAGAAGACGTCGGCGCCGTCCGCGGTGAGCGTGACGTGCTCGACTTCGAACTGGCCGGGGGTGAGAAGGGTCGCCTCTCCTCCCGACGCCGGCACGGAATATAGATGAACGAAGCCCTCCCGTTCCCAGGGAAAGACGATGTGATCGCCTTTCGCCCAGAGCAGCTGGTTGGCGGCGACAATCTCGTGGAAGGCGCTTCCCGTGCCTTCGTCCGCCTCCCACACGAGGCGACCCGTCCCGGTCTCGACGTCGGCGATTCGAATCGACCAGGGAAGGGCGCTCCTTCGAGGAAAGAACGGAAGCCGGTTACGCTCGTTCGGTTGGCGGATGAACGCGATCCGCTTTCCGTCCGGGGACCAGACCGGCTCGGTGTCGTGGCCGAGCCCGGGGTCGAGGTAGCGGAGGGTCTTTTTCGCGAACGAGTAGACGCCGATGAAGCCGTGGTCTCCCCTTCGGCTGACGAACGCGAGGTAGGTACCGTCCGGCGACCAGCGGAGCGATCCCGCCCGCCCTCGCGTTCGAGCGAGAGGTTTCGGCTCCCCGGCGCCGGCGGTGGGGACGGTCCAGATTTGAGCGTTCTTGTTGTCGACGAGCGCCAGCGTCTTCCCGTCGGGTGAGAACGCGGGGTCCACGCCTTCGGCCAGCTTTTTCGCGTTCTCGCTTCCGTCGGCGCGCGCGATCCAGACCGACTGGTCCTCACCCTTGGGATCGCTCACCGGATTGGGGATCTCGCCGTTGCGATTGGGATCGCCTCCCCGGACGAAGGCGACGTAGCTCGCGCCCGAGCCGAAGACCAGCCCGGTTATCTCCTGGCCGTCGTCTTCGTCGAAGCCAGCGATCTGGCGGGCGCGGTAGTCCGGGGCCGCGGCGGCCCACAGGCTGTGCCGGCCATCGGCGTCCTGGGTCCAGGCGATCTTACCGGCGTTCGGCGCGGCGACGAGCTCGGAGGGAAACGGGGCGCTCAGGATCTGCTCGAGGGTAAACGTCTCTGCCGAGACTCTGCCGACGAGAAGCGAAAGCGCCCCGAGGGCAACGACCGATAGAATCGTGGATGAAAGAAGTACTCTCTTCATGAAGACCCCGTTTCCGAGCGGGACGCTCGAGCCGGAAATATATCAGCGGGCGGGGGCGGTGAGCGAACGGACGAGGAGCGTGAGAAGCTCGTTCCGCGGCGAGGGAATACCGAGGGCCCGTGCGCGCTCGACGAGGGCGCCGTTCATGGAGTCGATCTCGGTGGGCCGGCCGCGCTCCACATCCTGGAGCATGCTCGACTTGTTCTCCCGCGTGGCCTCGGCCACCCTACGAATCCACGCGAGGATGGGCCCCTCTTCGAGCGCGATCCCCGAGGCCCGGGCGATCGCGACCGACTCCTCGACGATGGCCCGGATGGCGGAATCGATCGCCACGTTCTCCAGGAGCTCTCCCGTCTTTTTTCCGAGAAGGGCGGTGAGCGGGTTCACCGCGGCGTTCAGCACGACCTTCTTCCAGATGGCCTCGCGCAGCTCCGCGCCCGAGACCGCCCGCGCCCGGATGCCGCTTTCATCGAGGCTCCGGGCAATCGTTTCCGAGTCGTTCGCGGTCGTTCCCGAGAATGGTCCGATCCAGGTCTCGTCCTCACCCGCGTGGAACACCTTCCCCGGCTCGACGAAGATCGCGCCTTGATTGATGACAGCTCCGAGAACTCGCGAGCATCGTTCAGCCAACGTCTCCTCGTTCCCGAGACCGTTCTGGAGCGAAACGAAGAGAGATCGTGACCAGAACGGCTCGAGAGCCTCCCGGGCGGTGAGCGTCTGGTAGGACTTGACGGTGACGAGGACGACGTCGGGATGCGGTCCACGGAGCTCGGCCACGGACGCCGCCGCTTCGATGTTCCGAGCGTGAATCTCCGTTCGGCCGGTCACGAGTAGCCCTCGCTCCCGAATCGCCCGGACGTGCTCGTCCCTGGCGACGAGGCTCACGGAGTGGTGCTGGGCGAGGCGCGCCGCGACGAGACTTCCGACGGCGCCGGCGCCGAAAACGAGGAAGCGCATGTTTAGCCGACCTCTTGTGCAATAGTGCCGTGGGGCCTCACCCCACGGCTTCATGTGTCGTCGGCCCATCGATCCGTGCGCGTTCTCTCTTCGTTCGCGCGCTGTCCTCCGCTCGCAAGCTCGTTGCGGACGGCGGCAGGCCGTGCTCGCTCGTTCTTCAGTGCGGCAGGGCCCCACCCCCCGCGGCTCGTCGCTCCGCGCTTCGCGCGGCGCTCCAGCTGAAGGCTCCTCCCGCAGGGCGCCGGATCACTCTTCAGCACCCTGCTGTCGATGTGATACAAGCATGAGACGCGCTCGACCGCAAGCACGGCGAGCTTCTACGAAGAGGAAACCACGATGCGAAGCGATGCTATCAAGAAAGGAATCTCGAGGGCTCCGGCGCGGGCCATGTTCAAGGCGATGGGCCTCACCGATGCCGATCTCGAGCGGCCCCTGGTGGGGGTCGCGAACACCTGGACCGAGCTCACCCCCTGTAACGTTCACCTCCGCGACCTCGCGGTGAAGGTCAAAGAGGGAATCCGGAACGCCGGCGGGACGCCCCTCGAGTTCAACACCATCACCATCTCCGACGGAATCGCCATGGGCTCCGAGGGGATGAAAGCCTCGCTCGTCTCCCGGGAGATCGTCGCCGATTCCATCGAGCTCGTCGTGCTCGGGCATCTGCTCGACGCCGTCGTCGCGATTCTCGGGGTGCGACAAGACCATTCCCGGGACGGTCATGGCACTGGCGCGTCTCGACCTGCCTTCCTTGATGATGTACGGAGGGTCCATTCTGCCAGGGCACTTCCAGGGGAAGGACGTCACGATCCAGGACGTCTTCGAGGCGGTGGGTGCCTGCGCCGCGGGCATCATGAGCGAGAAAGACCTCCGATCGCTCGAGAACGTCGCCTGTCCCGGCGCCGGAGCTTGCGGCGGGCAGTTCACCGCCAACACAATGTCCACGGCGACGACTCTACTCGGGATCTCGCCGATGGGCGTCAACGACATCCCCGCCACCGACCCGAGGAAGAGCGAGGCCGCCTATCGCACCGGAGCGATGGTCATGGATCTTTGGCAACGAGGAACGACGGCCCGGAAGATCCTCACCCGGACCGCCCTGGAGAACGCGATCGCGTCGGTCGCGGCGACGGCGGGCTCGACGAACGCCGTCCTCCACCTCCTCGCCATTGCCCGCGAGGCCGAGGTGGACCTCTCGATCGACGACTTCGATCGGATCTCGGCGAGGACCCCCGTTCTCGCCGACTTGAAGCCCGGTGGTCGCTTCACCGCTCCCGACGTGGATCGCGCCGGCGGCCTTCGGCTTCTGGTGAAGAGGCTGCTGGACGGAGGATATCTGACCGACGCTCCCACGGTGAGCGGAA
Organism: uncultured Acidobacteriota bacterium; assembly: GCA_963815675.1. Lineage (GTDB taxonomy): Bacteria > Acidobacteriota > Vicinamibacteria > Marinacidobacterales > SMYC01 > CAWFHP01. The sequence goes on from CAWFHP010000005.1 coordinate 97,850, forward strand.
AGACGCTTTTCGAGGAAGCCGCGAGCGCGACCGAGACCGAGGGTCAGGAAGTCATCCGAAAGCTCGACTCTCCGATCAAGCCGCGGGGAGGCATCGCGATCCTGCGCGGTAGCCTCGCGCCCGACGGGGCGGTGGTGAAGCTCGCGGGACACGACCGCACGCATCATCGAGGACCGGCGCGGGTTTTCGATGGGGAAGAGGAAGCGTTCGCCGCCGTCCAGGAGGGGAAGGTCCAGGCGGGAGACGTCGTCATCATTCGCTATGAGGGCCCGAAGGGCGGGCCCGGCATGCGGGAGATGCTCGGGGTCACGAGCGCCATCATCGGCCGTGGTCTGGGAGACTCGGTGGTTCTCGTTACCGACGGTCGATTCAGCGGGGCGACGCACGGCTTCATGGTCGGACACGTCGCGCCCGAGGCGGCCGAGGGAGGACCCATCGGTCTCGTGCGGGATGGAGACACCATTGTCCTCGACGTCGAGTCCCGGAAGATGGACGTCGAGGCCGATCTGGAATCGCGGCGCGCCTCTTGGGCGCCGCGAGAGTCCCGATACAAACGGGGCGTCCTCGCGAAGTACGCGCGACTCGTTGCGTCCGCCTCGGAAGGAGCGGTGACAGGTTAGCGGCTAGCCGCTAATTTCCCTTCACGCAGACGGGGCACTTGAGCTGGATCCCGTCGTAGGAAGGCGGAGGCAGCGGGTGCTCGGGGTTGTCGAGCTGACCGCGGTCGCCCCCCAAGCGATGATAGAGCTCACACTCGCGCTCGAAGCGTGCCCGTTTGCCGGGGATAACCTCGAAATGAAAGAAGGCGTAGTCGCCGACGCACTCGGACAGGGACCTTCGCAGAATCCTCGTCGGCCCGTTCGACGCGGGCATCGAGCGTGCGGTCATAGGCGAGCACGAATACCCCCGGCACGCGCGGAACGCGAGCGAAGAGGACCGAAGGCGACAAACGATAAGGCGGTCCTTCGGGCTCTTCGAAGAGGTTCACCGGTTCGAGCACGCTCGTGGCCGCGCTCCCGAACTGTCGCTGGGCGCGCTCCATCGCCTCGCGAATTTCCCGTGACGTGAGCGCCCGGGTCTTTTCGGGATCCTGGGCATGGTCCAGCCCGTCCTGCCGGCGTAAGAGCCAGTAGATCGCCTCGGCGGAAGCGGAGGGGACACGGATGAATCGAATTCCGTAGCCGTCCGGTTGGCTCGTCGAGGGGCGCTGGGGTCCGCGGTTCTCCCACGCGACCACCGCCTCCACTTCGACGGTGCGCGCCAGCTCCGGGATCTCGATGGCGAGCGAGAGCTGTGCTTGCGGCAGGAGAGTCACCGGGGTGGCGACGTAGGCCCCGCCCTGGGAAAGGGTCATGAGCCGACCGTCGCCGCGGTTCAACGCGGCACGCAGACGGACGTGATAGCCTTCGGTAAAATCGACACGTCGAGGGGAGGCCTGCATCGGGACAAACTCGACCATAGAGGTACCACTTCATCCTCTCCGGCGCAAGACGCTCATTGTACGTCGGGTGTGCCGGCCACGTATGAGGAGGATCACAAAAATGCCGCTCCGGTTGTTTTCCGCCGCCTTCGAGCCGATGGGCAGGATTCCGCGCCGCTATACCTGTGAAGGTGAGGACGTCTCTCCTCCGCTCGCGTGGAGCGATTCCCCGCCCGCGCGGACGAGGAGCTTCGCGCTCATCGTGGACGACCCCGATGCCCCGGACCCTGAAGCGCCCAAGCTCACCTGGACCCATTGGGTGCTCTACAACTTGCCTCCGGAGTGCCGTGGGCTCGAAGAGGCGGTTCCGCCCGGGGACCTCCCCACCGGTACCGCGCAGGGTCGAAACGACTGGAAGCGCACCGGGTACCGTGGGCCTTGCCCTCCCGTCGGCAGACACCGGTATTTCCACCGGCTCTATGCGTTGGATTCGAATCCTGGAAGAGAACGCTTCGCTCACGCGATCCGAGCTTCTGAGGGTGATGGAGGGTCACATCCTCGCGGGCGCGGAGCTCGTAGGCACCTATCAGAAAGGCGATTGACCGCCGGAGCCTCGAGACTGCGAACCGCTTCACACATGGAGGGAGGCACCGTGGCTACTATGGGTGAGAGTTGGAGGCACCCATGCAACGGTCAAACAAGCTGGCGGTCGTCTTTGGGCTTTCCTGGCTCGCGGTCGCGGTCGTCGTCGCGGCCGAGCCCCACGACACGACTTACCGGGTGAAGGCGGAAGAGAGCCATTTCAACGTCGCCGTCGGTCGCGCGGGACTCTTCAAAGTGTTCGGGCACGATCACCTCATCGTGGTGAAGCGATTCACCGGGGAAGTCGCCTGGGACGCCGCGGCCCCGGAATCGTCCCGTTTCCTCCTGAACGTCGATGCGGCGTCTCTGACGGTCGCCGACGACGAGGTGAGCGAGGAGGACCGCGCCCAGATTCAGGGCGAGATGGAATCCAAGGCCCTCGCTCTCCCGGAGAACCCGCAGATCCGATTCGAGTCCACGAAGGTCGAAGTGGAGCGCGTTGACGGTCCGAGCTTCGAACTGAAGGTGACCGGCACACTGTCGCTGCGAGGCGTGACGAAGCCCATGACGATCCCTCTGACGCTCACGCCCTCTGAAGACCGTCTCACCGCCCGGGGTAAGGTGGATCTCGAGAGCGACAAGTGGGGCGTCCCACAGATCTCGGCCGTTGGGGGATCGGTTCGGACGAAGGGAGAGCTCGGCCTCTCGTTCGAGATCGTGGCCGTCCGGGAATGAGCTTTCGTGATCGCGCCGATGCCGGCGCCTTCCAGTGCGGCATCGTCGAGTCGAGAGTCATCCCGCTCCCGGGTCCCGGGGTACAATTTGGATCGACGATTCCGAAACACGGAGGCAAACGCGATGTCGGTCCCGATCCCGATCCCAATCCCGAGAGCTCCCTCGGAAGACGTCGAGCGGCTCGCCGCGCTCGTCGGCGGATCGCGGCGTCTCGTCGTTCTCACCGGGGCGGGAGTGAGCACCGAATCCGGCATCCCCGACTACCGTGACCGTCATGGAGAGTGGAAGCGCAGCCCGCCGATGCGCTTTCAGGAGTTCATCGGGAGCGAGAGGGCCCGGAAGCGCTATTGGGCCCGCGCCATGGCGGGATGGGCGCTCGTGCGCGACGCGCGACCCAACTCCGCCCATCGAGCGCTCGCCGATCTCGAGCGCGCCGGACGCGTCCATCACCTCATTACTCAGAACGTCGACCGCCTGCATCAAAGGGCTGGAGCTTCGAGAGTCGTCGATCTCCACGGGCGGATCGATCGGGTGCGCTGTCTTTCCTGCGGCGACGTCCTGTCTCGAGAGGAGCACCAGAAGCGCCTCCGGGAGACCAACTCCGGGTTTCGCGCGAACGCCGTCGGCGAGGCCCCCGACGGCGATGCCGATCTCGAAGGTGCCGACTACGACTCGTTTCGCGTTCCCGTCTGTCTCGTATGCTCGGGGGTGTTGAAGCCCGACGTCGTGTTTTTCGGCGAATCGGTCCCGAAAGAGCGCGTCTCCGATGCGATGGGGCGTCTCGACGAGGCGGATTTCCTGCTCGTCGCGGGCTCTTCGCTCATGATCTGGTCGGGATATCGCTTCGTGAAACGTGCCCGCGAGCGGGGGATTCCGGTGGCCGCGGTGAACCTCGGCGCCACTCGCGCCGACGGCGAGATCGCCCTGAAGGTCAGGGCGGAATGCGGCGAGGTTCTCGGCGCGCTCGTCGCTCGGCTCGAATCCTGTTTCAGAGCGCGAACCGGTAGCTGAACTTCACGAGGAAGATGTTGTAGGGAGCGATGCGATAGAGCTCCTCTCCTAAAGGCAACATGGACGGACTTCCTTTGCCTATCTCTTTGATTTGACACTGTCTAAAATTAGATATAGTATAACACGGTGAAACAGCAGCAAGACGTCGCAGCGCTTCGGAAGCACGGGATCGCACCTTCCGCGCATCGGCTGGCGGTCGCGAGCTATGTGCTCCATACCCAGGATCACCCGTCGGCTGACGCCGTCCTGTCACGCGTGCGGGAACGATTCCCGATGGTGTCGCGGGGGACGATTTACAACACCTTGAATCTGTTCGTCGAGAAAGGACTGCTGCGACCGTTCGTTCTCACCGAGGGGCGAGTCGTATTCGATCCGAATGTCGAGGCGCATCATCATTTCATCGACGAAGACACCGGAGCGATTACCGACATTCCCTGGGAAGCGATCGAGGTCTCGAACGTCGATCGGCTGAAGGGGCTCGACGTGACCGAGTACCAAGTGGTTTGCGGGGGCGGAAGCGCGCCCGATGAACATTCGATTGGATCAGAAACCGAAAAACGTCATTCATGCAAAGGAGATCGAAATGTCCGTAAAATATCCGACCAAGAACGACCTCCCGACCGGTACTCGCGAAAAGATGGCCAATCTGTTGAACGCGAACCTCGCCGACGGTATTCATCTCGCCCTCCAGGCGAAGCAGGCTCACTGGAACGTGAAAGGACCCTCGTTCATCGCGCTCCACGAGCTCTTCGACAAGGTCCGTGACGAGGTCGACGAGTGGGCCGACCTCATCGCCGAGCGCGTCGTCATGCTCGGAGGCCTCGCCGACGGCACCCTCGAAGCGGTCTCCAAGAAGACACGTCTTCCCGCCTACAGCACCAAGATCGCGGATGGAAGAGCGCACGTCGAGGCGCTGTCCGATTCGCTCGCGGCGTTCGGCAAGACGATTCGGGAGGCGATCGACGTCGCCGCTGAAGCGGGAGATGCCGACACCACCAATCTTTTCACCGAAGTCTCCCGAGGAGTCGACAAGATGCTCTGGTTCGTCGAGGCGCATCTGCACGCCGAGCGATAATCCGGCGAGATTTCCCGTCCTGCCCGGTGCGGCAACGGTGTCGAGTCCGGGTCGTTACCGCGCCGCGGGTGTGCGGGCTGTCACGATGTCGTAGGCCAGGACGTGGGATAGACCCTCGGCCGCGTCTGCCAGGACGAGGAAGAAAGTCACCGACGTCCCTGAAGACAGGTCGGTATCCGCCAAGGCGATATCGTCGAGCGGAACGGGCTCGAGCCGAAGAATGGGGGCCGGCGTAGCGCTCCACCCGCCCGGGGTCGCCCAAAGCAGCCGGCCGGACACGAGCCGCCCGAAATACCAGTTTGCAAGACGGCCCGTCGGTCGGGCGAACGCGTCGACGGTGACACGCAGTGGGACCTTCTGTATCGACGATACCGTTGCAGTGACTTCCATTGACGAAGAGACGAACCGACACCGGTGGCCCGAACGAGTCGACCTCGATCGCTCCCGATAAGACGAGCTCTTCCAGGGCTTCCCGAAAGGACTGGCTTTCGGGAAGAGGAGCCCGCAGAGCATCGTGGAAGAACAGGTACATCAATCGCTGGTATCGTGACTGGGCAACGGCGCTTGCCCCTCCGCAGGCCAGCTTGCAGAGCGCGTCGGTCGGATTTTCGGGATCGCAGTGGGTCCCACCGAGAATACGCGCGTCGTCGGCGGGAAACCGGAGACGGTCCTGCAGTCCGAGGATGCTTGCGAAGGCGTTGCACGCCGAGGGCTCGGACCGGAGGCTCGCGAAATCCATGGGCGGAAGTTCGGAGGCGCGCGCCGTTGTACGAGACCAGGGAACACCGTCCAGGAGGAGCAGTGCCTCGGCGGGAGTTGCGGATTTCGAGAGGCGAAGCGCCGCTTCGAACGACACTGCTCCGCCCGCGCTATGGCCGGCGAGCCCGATACGTACGGGATCGACGAGCCCGCTCAACGCGTTCCCCGGCGTCGCGCTGCGCGCGATGAGCCAGCGGACGTGGTCTCCGGTGTTCTCGATGTTCCTCACGCGCCCGCGCCGACTCCCGAGACCGCCCACCAGGTTCGGGGTCAAAACGATGATGCCGCGCTCCGCCATATGGAGCGCGTTCTCCGCGTGGAACCGGCGGTCGCGGGCGAACCCGTGGGTCAGAACCACGGCCGGCCAGGGCGGCGGGGACAAGCTCGCTCGAGCAACGGGAACAAAGAGACTGTAAGGTACCGTGTCTCCCGAAGCCATCCTTCGGCGCGCTTCCTCGACCCGGACGTCATAAAGAAGGGGCTGGGCTCCAGCGAGGTGACCAGCGCCGAGGATGGAGATCGTGAGGCCGAATCGCAGCCGGCGTCGCATGGACGCATTATGGATAGGGCGCCGGGGCTCCGCCACCCCGCGCGCTTGAAGCCGTTTGAATCGGACTTCCGATTCGAGTTAAGCTCGCGCCGGTTGGGAACGGGGGGCTCCAACCGCCTTCCTGCTCGGCCGTTTATTCATTCACGGAGTCATTCCATGTTCGGTTCATGCCGTTTTTGCCATCGTCCCACGGATAAGTGGCAGGACTTTTGTAACGAATGCGCGACCTCTTCGGCCGCCGGTTGGACGCCGCTGCGGGTCATCGCCGGCGGTAAGAGCGAGTGGGAGCGACCGGGAAGAGAGCCTACGCGGAGACAGCGCCGGTGGCTCCGTCCCGTGCCCGCACCGACGCCGCCTTCCAGCTAAGGGAAACGGGAGCACGTCGGGGCAACGGCGCTGACGGCCCTCGTCAGAAGGTGTCGAGCCAGCTCTTGAGGCCGGAGAGGATCATCTCGATGGCGAACGACCCCGTGAACAGCGCCGTCGCGCGTCCCGCCACTTCGGTATAGCGCTGGATGAGACGCTCGTCCCGTTTGCGTACCGCGTCGTGAAGCATCTTCACGACCAGGATCGCCGCGAGAGCGGAGGCGAGAGCGATGAAGATCGCGGCGATAGCGAGCGAAGGAGGCAGCCTGGCCCCCGCGATCACGCTGGCGCTGATGGTACCCGGTCCCACGATGAACGGCATCGCGATGGAGCCCGACAGCTGATCGGTATCCGGCCGGAGACCCTCGACGGGCGGACCGCTTCCCGCGATCAGGCGGATTCCAATAATCAGGAAGGTGACCCCTCCGAAGATCTGGAACGAAGAGAAACGGACCTGGAGGACGTTCTGGAAGATCGGGTCGCCCGCGACCGCGAAGGTCGCGAACACGAGGAAGCTGATGACGCCGGCGCGCGCCAGCTGTTGTGCGAGGGTCGCGGTGTCGAGGTTCTTCACCAGATCGCGGAGGTAGACACTCATGGTGAAAGGATTCAGCAGCACGAACAACAGCAGACACGACCGGGTGAAATCATCCAACTCCAGTTACCTCCTCATTGGAAACTGTACCAGATGAGCCCGACGGGCACTTGACAGGCAAAAAAACTCCGATCAACGGAGCCTACAAGCAATCGCCCATCTTCTTCGCTTATTCTACCGACGGCGGAAATACCTTCAGTCATCCGGTGAACATCTCGGGCAGCGCGCACTACGCCCAAGGTTCGCGCCCGATCGTCGGCTACGACGGCACCGTCTACGTCGTCTACGAAGGGTCCACCCGCCTCGCCAGCCTGAACAGCACCTACATCGTCAAGTCGACCGACGGGGGCGCGAGCTTCAGCAAGCCGCTGGCGGTAGCCACGGTGGCCGACATCATCCCCCCCGCGAGCACGGCGTTCCGGGTGAACAGCTTTCCAGCCGGCGCGGCTGCACCCAACGGAGATATCTATCTCGCGTGGTCCGGTGAGGTTCCGAACGACGACTCGACCTATGGCGGAACGACGGCCTGCGCCTACTTCTGGGTCGGTCCGTCGGCCGTATACAACAACTGCCACTCCGCTGCCGTATACAGCAAATCGTCCGATGGGGGAGCGACCTGGAGCGCGCCCGCGCCGATTTTGTCGACGATCAACGGCAGCGATCGCGTCGCCGTCGGGTATCCTGCGCCCGATGGCCTGGCGGCTCCCGCCGCGCGCCGGGTAGATACGTTCTGGCCCGGAGTGGCGGCTTCGCCGTCGGGCACGGTCTACATGTCGGCCTATTCGGCGGGCACGGTGTCGCCGTGGCAGACCTGCGCGACCCCCGATGCGGGCGCAGCCGGTCGCATCAACTGTCTGACGTTGGATGGCTACATTCACAACGCCCGACTCGACTACCACGTGACCAATCTGGGCTCGGGCAACGTCGCGAAGGTCACCGGCAATCCGATCAATACCCGCAATGGATTCGGCGGCGGCTTTATTGGCGACTACACCGATCTGGCGGTCGGCTCGGACGATAGCTACCACGCTTTCTGGACCGACACGAACAACAAGCAGGACGTCGTCTGGTTCTACGGGTTCGAGTTCGAGCCGACCTCGATCAATCAGGAAGACGTCGTGACGGCAGCGGGATCGATACCGTAGCCATGTACGCCCGCTCCTAGCGAACAGTTCAACGAACGAGTCCGCATAGGGACGGTGATGGCCGGACGAGAGCGCCTCGCCATCACCGCCCCGAAGTACTCGGAAAGTTCTCGAGACTGCGCGGCCGGAATCCACCCGCGACGAACGAGCGCGACTGAGGGCGCGGAGTCACCGTCACCCCCGATACCACCCAAAGCTCTCGCCGGCCCCACCGCACGCTGGCAACATTCTTGCTAGGTCGTGTGGCGGCGCCTCTTTCGTTGGTCGGTTTCGTTGGGATTCACCTACGGCACCGTGACGAAAAATGCGAGTGCCCTCCAGGTGGATTCCTAATGACGACGAGAGGTAGTGTCGTTTTCGAGCTCGCTGCGCTGGTGAGTCTCATGGCAGCCACTCCGGTCCGAGCCGCGCTGACCAGCTGCGCGACGGACTGGAACAACTTCAACAATCCCGGTTTCATCGCCGAGTATACCTACCAGGGACAGGTCATCGCCGACGAAGAGACCTCCGCGGACAGCTCTCACGGCTCCGCGGCGGTTACCCCCTCGTGGACCGATCTGGCCTCGGGCTCTCCCGGATCCTTTCCTGGCCCGGAGCCAACCTCGTTCTTCGGCTATTACAACGGCGGCACCGTGTACGACCCCAACGATCCCGCCACGATGGAGGACGACTACATCCTGTTCCGGATGCGAGTGCAGGGAGATCCGAGTACCGGCGCCGCCTTCGACAGCAAGCATTGGAACGTCTTGTTGGACGTGGACGGCGACGGTTACAAGGAATACTGGGTCGACCTGGACGGGTCTTTCAACTCGGGCCCGAGAGAAGACCGGCTTCAAATCCTCTACGACAACGCCAACCGTCAGGACATCCCCGATCCGAACGCGGCCCGCGTCGATCTCTTCACCGCATACAACTCTCCGGACGGCAACGCGGCCTGCACCGGCGGCTCTCCCGGCCTTTCCCACACTCGCGTGATCGCGGTGAACGACGGCACCGGGGACTACTGGATCGAGATGCAGATCCCCATGACGGCGTTCAACGACCTCGCGGGAAACCAGGTCCTCTACCCCGATTCACCGGTAGCTTTCGTGTTCTCGACTGGTGCGTCGAATCAGGATCCGCTGCAGAAGGATTTCATGCAGGACCTGAATTTCCTCACTCTCTCAGATCCCATCACTTTCGGTGACATCGTCACCCCGAGTGGATTTCCCAATATCGAATTTACCGACGTGAACCTCAACCCGGTGAGCTTTTACTCGATCGGCGAGAGCGTCTACGTCTATTTGACCGACCCTGCTTCGAATATCGATCCCGACACCATCGAGTGCATCAACGCAACGGTGACGAATCCGACCACCGGCGACGACGAGTCGGTTACCCTCTGCGAAACGGGTCCGTCGAGCGGTATCTTCACCAACAACGGAGGGGCTTGCGGTCCGGTGATTACCAACCCCAACCCCGCGCCGTCTCCGCCGACGGTCTGGCTCACCGGTTTGCACACCTCTTCGACTACCGTCGACGAGGATTGGACGCTGACCTACGACGCCGGCAACGACAACTGGACCGTCACCGGCAGCGTCTCCGGATCCCAGCCGACTCGCGCGTCTCACGGCGTCCCCTACACGTCGACCACGGGAGGGATCTCCTTTACCCTCTTCCAGAACGCTCCCGCGAACGGAACGGTGCTTTCTTTTTGCACTCGAGCGGCCGATCCGCTCTTGACCTCCTCCGCTGGCGGAAGCGACAACGACGGAACGCTCCAGGTTTTCTCGGGAGACGACATCTTCGTCTCCTTTACGAACCCGAACTTCATCACCGTCACCGATCAGGCCGCGATTCTCGGCCCCTGCCAGGCCTTCATCTCGTTCACCCGGGCTACGGGACTCACCGCGACCAGCTTCCTGCTGACGGCGGACCCCGCGACCAGCGATCAAATCTACGTGACCGTCTTCCACCGCGAAGCGAACACGAATCCTGCGACGATCCAGACCATCTCCGTCGTCCTCACTGGAAACGACACCCAGACATTGACCCTCACCGAGACGGGCGCGGATACCGGCGAGTTTCGCAACACCACCGGCCTCCAGACGAAAATCGACGACGGCACCGTGACTCCGAACGACAATCTCTGGGAAGACATCGATACCGGCGTCGTCACCGCGACCTACGACTACAACTGCGGCGGCTCCTCTCACTCCGAATCGACTCATGCCTCTCTCTTCCATACCAACGGAGGTGGGCGGGTGCAGTTCACCAACGGGGCGGGCACCCAGGACGTAAACCTCTATGGGGCCGACGTGCCCGTCTGGCTCAAGGTGACCGATTCGAACGCCTGTACCGTCGTGGTCGGCGGTGTCGCGGAGCTTCAAGTGACGGTGACGACTCCCGCCGGTGACTCCGAGACCGTCACTCTCTATGAGACGTTTCCCGGATCCGGTATCTATATGAACCGCCGATCCGATCTCGTTACGACAGCGGGATCGGCGGTGATCACATCGGCCTCGTCGACCTTTCTGACCGACGGAGTGGCGGCGGGTGACAGCTTCGCTGTCGCGACCGGGCCCGATCTCGGTACCTACACCGTTTCGAGCGTCGACAGCGAGACACAAATCACGCTGACGACGACGCTCACCGCGTCCCGCACGGGAATCGCATTCAGCGCAACCCCGCTGATGACCGCGACGAGCGACGGAACGATCGCTGCGGACGACGGTGTGCTCGAGGCGAATCACGATGACGACCTCACCGTGAGCTACACCGATTGCAGTGACGGCGACACCGACGCAACGAACGACGTGAAGGTGGACGTCGCCAAGTACAACGCGCCGTCTCTTCTCATCAACGACGTTTTGTTCTACCCCGACACTTCCGCGAGCTCCTGTCAGACCGAGGCGGTCCAGCTCTACAACGCTTCCAGTACGCCCGTCACCGCTACCGGGTACAGCATCACCGACGAGGACGGCTTCAACTACACCGTCCCGCAGCTCGGGGGCGCCGACATCGTCCTGCAGCCCGGCCAGCTGATTTATCTGTCTCTATGGAACGCCAACCCGCCCAACGACTTCTTTCTGGGCTCGACCTACTATCTGTTCACTCAGGCGGGAACGACGTTCCCTTCGGATCAATTTGCCGACCCCGGTAGCGCCGATCCCGCGGATCAGATTTCTCTTTTCGACTCCTCCGGCGTCGTGCAGGACTACGTCGGCTGGAGCTCGACCCTCTCTCCGTCTCTTGACTTCTATAGCGACGATTCACCCGCCGTGCTCCGCTCGATCTGGCAGGACGACTCGTTCAAGAACGCGACCTCGGTGACGCTCGGCCAGTCGATGTCGCGTTTGGTGAACGGCTTCGACACCAACAAGCCGAGTGACTGGACCTTCGTTTCGAGCTCGACCTGCCAGATCATCGCCACCCGCGCTTTGATCTCGTCGTTTCGGGCATTTCGGGAGGCCGGCCGTGTGGTCACGGAGTGGGAAACGAGCTCTCAGGACGGCACCGTCGGGTTCTACCTCTATCGATTCGACAGTCGCGCCGGACAATACGTGCCGGTTACCAAAGAGCTCGTTCCCGCTCTTCTCGATGCTCCTCAGGGCGGGCTCTATCGCGTGGTCGACTTCGGGGCGCGGGGAGATCGGCTGACCTATGCCCTCCTCGAGGTCGAGTCCGGAGTATCGGCGACTGCCCGTCGATTCCATGGACCTTACGAAGTTCGCGTCGACGAAACGGGCACCTCTCGAGTGCCGCGTTCGAGAGGTGCGCGTGAAGAGGCGTTTCCTTACTCAGTAGCGGGCTCCGAGCTCGAACGATTGTCTCGCGCGGTCCCGGACAAGAATGCTTTGCACCGCCGGCTTGGTACGGGCAGAGCGACGAGCCTCGCGATTGACGTACGCGAACGCGGTCTCTACTCGTTGTCGACAGCCGAGATCGCGGCCGGTCTCGGAAAGCCCGAAGCGACGATCCGCCGCTGGCTCTCGACGGGAAGGATTCGATTGAGCAACCGCGGGCGCAGCGTTGCCTGGACGAGGTCGAGCGACGGGAGCGGACTGCTGTTCTGGGGTGAGGCTCTCGACAGCATCTACAGCAACGAGAATGTCTATTGGCTCGAGTCCCGACCGGGTCCCCAGATGGAGACCGCGCCCGGAAGAGAGCCACGGCCCGGCGCCCCGTCCAATAGCTGGTTCTTCGATGACGTGCACGCGGAAGAGGACCTGTTCCCTGCGACGCTCGTGTCAAACGATCCGGAATCCGACTACTGGTACTGGACCTATATCTCTGCGGGCCATCCGGTCTGGGGACGCTCGCGTTTCACCGTGAGCCTCGCGGAGCTCGCCGCGGTGTCCACCGAGGCCGTCCTTTCCGTCCAGCTCTACAGCGCCACCGATACCGGCGCGGGACTCCGCCAGGACCACCACGTCGAAGTCAGTCTCAACGGCACTCGAATTGGCGAGGGGCGATGGGGCGGGATTCGCGCTTACCGGCTCGATCTTCCCGTCGTGAGCTCGCTCCTTCGACCTGGAGACAACGTCATCGAGATAGAGGGCACGCTTTCGAGCGGGGCGCCGTTCAGCATCTTCTACGTCGACTCGATCGATATTCGATATCCCAGGACCTACCGTGCTTCGGGTCCATCGTTCGTGTTTCACTCCGACGGCGCCGAGACGCTCCGCGTGAGCGGTTTCGATGACGGCAACGTGACGGTTCTGGACGTCACCGATCCCAGGCGTCCGATGCTCGTGCCCGTGAAAACCGACGAGACGAATGACGGCTATTCCGTCTCTTTTGCCGCTTCGCCCGATGGGACCTACGCCGCGGTGACGCCGTCCGGAGTACGGTCTCCCGTCGGAACACGAGCGAGCGAGACCACCAGTCTGCGCTCCCCGAAAAACGCGTTCGACTACCTCGTCATCGCTCCCGCTGCCATGGAGGCGGGGGCGCAGCGTTTGGCCGATCTCCGGAGCCAGGACGGCTATCAAGCGACGGTGGTGCGTCTGGAAGATGTCTGGGACGAGTTCGCTTACGGAATCTCGACTCCCCATGCGGTTCGCGATTTCCTCGCCTACGCGTACGCGCGATGGGCCCGCGCTCCCCGGTTCGTCGTCCTCGTCGGCGCTGGGGATCTCGACTACAAAGGCCGTCTTGGTCTCCCCGGAAATCTGTTTCCACCTCTCCTGGCGGCGACTTCGAACGGTCTCTACGCTTCGGACAACCGGTTTGGCGACGTGGACGGTGACGGCTGGCCCGAGATGATCGTCGGCCGAATCCCGGCCATGTCGGCAGCAGAAATGGACGCCTACGTCGACAAGGTCTCGCGGATGGAGGCTCTGGGGATGTCGGTCGAGTCCGAACCGGTATTGATGGTCGCGGACGACGATAACGGCAACGATATCTTCGCCCGCGAGGCCGAGTCGATGGCGAGTGCTTTGCCTTCGTCGACGACCGTAGAGAAAATCTATTTGGGAGACAGGACCGCTTCCGAAGCGCGGGCGTCGGTCTTGAGCTCGCTTTCGAGCGGAACCAGTCTTTTCAGCTACGTCGGACATGGGGGCCTCGACCGACTCGCGGATGAAGTTCTTCTCCATACGAGCGACGTGCCGAATCTGGGAAACCGTGACGACGCGGGCATCGTCGCGGGATTCTCATGCAGCATCAATCGGTTCGAGCTCGCCGGATACACATCTCTCGGAGAGGCCCTCGTGATCGAGCCGGGCGGGGGAGCCACGGCGGTATGGGCGCCGTCGGGACTTTCTCTCGACCTCGAGGCCTGGAGGCTCGGCACGGGGTTTTTCGGGGCGATATTCCACGACGGCGCTCCCACGTTGGGTGACGCCATCGCGCGTGCTTTCGCCGCCCATAGGGAAACTGGAGCGGGAAATCTCGTTCCCCTCGTCTACAACTTGCTCGGAGATCCGGCGATTCGGCTCCGATAACGGCAGTGCTCGCTTCCGCGGGCTGCGCCGATTGACGAACACTTTACTGCCTCTCTCGACGGACCAGCGGGTAGAATCTCCTTGAAAAAGGAGGTGTCACGATGTCGAGGCTTCGATTCTCCGGCGGTGTCGTGGCGAGCTTGTGGCTCGCCTCCTGCTCACAGGGGCTCGACGAATCTCGCGCCGCCGATGGCGCCGTCGAAGCGCGGCAGTACGCCGCGGCAATGGGTGCGCATCACATCTGCTCGGGGACCTACGTCGTCGGCCGCGACTACCAGCGTCCGCCGGAGCGGATCGTTGCGGAAGACATCGCGCCCTTTCCCGACTTCTTCTGGCAACCGGACTTCGTCTACCGGATTGACGAGGCATCCAAAACCGTCACCGTGAGCGCCCCCGGCATCGAGCCGCGAAGCGCTCGATACTTCGGCGATCAGGGATGCGTGATCCTCCCGCCCGGCAAGACCGACGTGTTCTTCCATCCCGTCGAGGTCCCGCGCTTGCCCGAGGAGCCTTCGGGCGTCGCCTGGCCCACGGGAGACCGCGACTCCCATGGCACTTTTCCCGAGGTCGACGCCGGGAAGCTCGACTCGGCGCTCGACTGGGCGATGGCCCAGCCCCAGAACACCCGGGCTCTCGTCGTCACCTACAAGGGAAAGATCGTGGGCGAGCGCTACGCTCCCGGATTTACCGCGCATACGCCGCAAATCGGCTGGTCGCAGGGAAAGAGCATCACCGCCGCCCTGGTAGGGATTCTCGTCGGCCGCGGGCTGCTGCAGGTGGACGGGCCCGCGCCCGTTCCCGAGTGGCACGGGGAAGGCGATCCGCGCAACGCCATCCGCATCCGCGATCTGCTCAACATGTCGAGCGGACTCGACTTCGTCAACGACGGCCTCGTGGGGGAAGGGTCCTTCCGCAAGGAGAACGAGCACATGCGCGTCTATTTCGACGCGTTGAACGTGTTCGAGCATGCCATCGACCAGCCCTCGGAGATTCCGCCCGGAACGGAGTTCCGCTATCGCAACTCCGATCCGCTGACTCTCGGACGTATCGTGCGGCAAACGGTCGAGGCCCAGGGCGAGGACTATCTCAGCTTTCCTTACCGGGCGTTGTTCGACCGCATCGGCGCTCGGGATTACGTTCTCGAGACCGATCCTTATGGCGATTTCATCATGACGGGCTACGACTACGGAAGCGCCATGGATTGGACCCGATTCGGATTACTGCATCTTTGGGACGGAGTCTGGGAGGGGGAGAGAATTCTTCCCGAGGGCTGGACCACGCTCGTGAGCACATCCGCGCCCGGCGCTCACGACAAGCAGTACGGCGGACTGTTCTGGCTGAACCGCGGCGGAGCCATGCCCGAGGTTCCGGAAGACGCTTACTGGGCGTCGGGGCACATGGGACAGAACACCGTCATCATCCCGTCGCGCGATGTCGTCGTGGTGCGGCTCGGTCCCAGCCCCGGTGGCTCGGACGCATACATGAACGAGATGATCGGCCGGGTCCTCGCCACCATCTCGACGGCGAGGTAACGGGAGCCGCGCATCGACACCGACCGGAGACATCGCTCTTCCCAGGATGCGTGTCGTGGCCGTCGGGATGATGGCCTTCAGACGTCAATGGCGTTGCGGATTTCTCGACGACGATCGAGACGCGGCGAAGCCCCGACTTTGCGATACACCGCCTCCGCCGCCGAAAGCTCGAGCTCCGCTGCGTCGGGATCCGTTCTTTCGAGGCTTCGCACCGCCGCGTCGACCCGTCCTCGGGCGAGCAGCAAGAGCGCCGAGCCCGGCGGCGGCTCCCACCCGAGCTCGTGAGCGCGCCGGAAGGCCGCTTCCGCCGCGCGCCGCCAGTCGCCGCGGTTGAGACAGCCCCAGATGACACCTCAATAAACGAGACCGCCCTACCAGGGCCTCTCGCCACCTCCCAGCACGGCCGCCGTCTACTCCTGGCGTCGAGATAGAAGGATGTTTCTTTCGCCGAGACGTCGCGTCATAGGATTGAGCTGCGAACAGGAAGGCGCACGAAGGACGCGGAGCGGTTCGGAAGCCTCCTCGATCAGCTTCGGGAAGGATTTCAAGTCGTCAGTCGCAATTGGATACTTTGCGCTCGCTGCGCCAATACGGCTACCTCGTGATCGATCGTCCACCATGGCGTTCTCGAGCCTGGCGTGCAGCTGATCCAGAAGCCCTTCACTCCGGATCTTCTGGCTCGCAAGGTGCGAACGGTGCTGGACGATCGAATTTCTCAGGGAATGTCGGGAGCGAGCCTTCGACACGATATCGCTCGAGACCGCGGCAAACAGGCCGCTTGGCAAGTCCTCGATTTTCCTGGATACTGTTCATAAAGGATTTCTGCATGAGAAAAGCCCCGCGGCGGCAACGAGCGCGCCTCTAGCGAGGCACTACTCTCTCGGCAGGGGAGACGGGATCTTGGGAACGACGACGAATGATCGGCGCGACGGGCTGCCGCCCCGCCCTATCGACATGGCGGCGCCCAGGAGCGCCGTGGATCTGCCTTCGCATCACGACCTCTTGCCACAGTTGGGCCGACTTCTGGACGAGAACGGCTATCTATCGGTGGTGCTCGTGGACGTTTCCGAGGTCGGCAAGATCGCTCGGCGTCGAGGAAGCCAGACCTACATCAGATTGATGGACCTCATGGGACAGGAATTCGCGCGGCTACGGGGTAATGAGCTCCGCCACGAGGACCTGGTGAGTTTGAGCGAGAAGGCAGGGGAGGCCTTTCTCCTGTATCTCGCGCCTCGAGCGCGGCCGGAGCTACCCTCTCCGGAGTCTCTCTCTATCATCGCGGAACGAATTCGCTCCGCGCTATCCCAGCGTCTATCCACTCTTTCGATTTCCAGCGCGGGGGGACGGGTGGACGTGGGGTTCTCTTTTGTCCTTCACAACCCTCTCCTGCCTCACGAGTGGCTAATTCAAAGGGGAGTGGAGGAGGCGCGGAACATCGTTCGCCTCGAGCGCGAGTATCGCGAGGCGCGCGACAAGCACAAAATTCAACACATCATCATGACGGAGAACGTCCGGACGCTCTTCCAGCCGATCGTGGATCTCAAATCGGGAGAGGTCCACGGTTTCGAGGCGCTCGCCCGCGGTCCCCGCGGTACCGATCTGGAAAGTCCACTCGCGCTTTTCGAGACGGCTTCGAAGGCGGACCTTCTGTTCGAGATCGACCAGCTGTGCCGCCGCAAAGCGGTTCTGGAGAGCGGAGGCCTCGAATCACCGATGAAGCTCTTCCTCAACACGCTGCCTTTTTCCATTCGGGACCCTCATTTCCGCGGCAAGTATCTGCTCGACCTGCTCGACGGAAGCGGCCTGGTGCCCGAACGAATCGTGCTCGAGGTGACCGAGACGGTCGCGATCGAAGACTACACCGCCTACCTCGATGAGAAGCGATATTTTTCCGACATGGGCTTCCTCAGCGCAATCGACGATATGGGAGTCGGCTATTCCGGGGTGGAGAAGCTCGTACACCTCGAGCCGGATTACGTCAAGCTCGACATTCATCTGGTTCGGGGAATCGATTCCAGCACCATCAAGCGTGACATCGTTCAAGCCTTTTGCGGCATGGCCAAGAAGATCGGAGCAAAGCTCGTAGCCGAAGGTGTGGAAACACGGAAGGAGCTCGGCACCGTCCGCGAGCTCGGAATCGATTATGCTCAAGGATTCCTGCTGGCAAGACCTTCTCCGACGTTTCAGACCGAGATTCATCTTGACCCCTGAACCGGGGATCGAGCCGGGCTGGTATGAGCTCCGGCACGCTCGCGCGACGGCCCGGGAGCGGATGCCAACGTCTGAGAGTCGCTGAGCGAAGCCGAGCTCTCTTCGCTCCGTCTCTCAGCCGACTACGCCAGGCATTTCGAAGCCGTGCTTCTCGAGCGCGGCAATCATCTTCTTCCCATCCGTCTCCCCGAGCTCTACCAACGGTGGCCGTAGTCGGTTCCATTCGGGATCGCGGGCGTAGTGGGAAATGATCTTTTTGAGCGCAGGAACGAGGGGGAATTGCTGCACCGCGAGACGGACGTCGTTCAAGGATGCCTGCATCGCGTCCGCGTCTTCTTCCTGCCACTTCTGGAACAGACGATCGATCGCGGAGGGGTTGACGTTGGACGTCGCCGAAATGCAGCCCACTCCTCCCGCGCGCAGGTTCGCGAGCAGCAAGGTCTCGTTTCCCGCGAACATCCCGAACCCGGGGAACGCCCGCAGCACCGCCTCGAGATGCTCGCGGTCGCCGGAGCTGTCCTTCATGCCAACGACGACGCCGGGAAACGCTTCCCGCAGGCGTCCGACGAGTCCGATGCTGATAGGCACGGCCGACATCTGCGGAAAGTGGTAGAGGTAGATGCGCAGGCGATCGTCGCCCACGCGGTCGATGACCTCGGCGAAGCTGCGGTAGAGCCCCTCGTCGCTCACTCCCTTGTAGTAGAAAGGCGGAAGCATGAGCACGCCGCCGACCCCCTGGGCCACGGCGTGAGACGTGAGCCGCACCGTGTCGGTCAATGCGCAGCAGCCGGTGCCGGGCATCATCCGCTTTGGGTCGAGGCCGGCTTCGAGGAGCGAGTCGAGAAGCTGCACACGCTCGTCGACGGAGAGAGAGTTCGCTTCACTGTTGGTTCCGAACGCCGCGAGGCCGCAGTTCTGGCTCAGGAGCCACCGGCAGTGGCGCAGGAATCGATCCCTGTCGGGGGTGAGGTCTTGTCGAAAAGGAGTCACGACGGGCGCGAGCACGCCGGACATGAGCCGCGATGATTGCATGAAAGCTCCTTTACCCTGAAAGTCTAACTCCGGAATCGTTAAAATGGGACTTCGAAGGAGAGCTCGCTCGACCTCGAACGGGAGATAGAGGTGCAAGTCCACTACCGCTCTCGGCTCGCTCGGCTGTTCCTGCCCCGGAGGTATATCGCCATTACCCTGTCCGCGCACGTTCTCACCCGCGAGAGCTACCTCGACAAATACGTGCTTCGCCACGAGCAAGTCCACGTGGAGCAGTGGAAACGCCACGGCCGAGTCCGCTTCCTCGCACGATATCTATGGTTTCAACTCCGCTACGGTTACGATTGAAATCCCTTCGAGCTCGAGGCACGCCGTGCCGAAACGGAAGGGGACGGTCAAAAGGTCGGCGGAGATATCCATAGTCATACGTCATGAGAGAGCCGATGGTCTCGATGTCGCGCCGGTCGTTCCTCGCTCTCGCCCTTGTTCCCGCGTTGGCCCCGGCTCGTCCATCGCGGCGCCTGGCCATTACGATGGACGACGTGAATTGGGCGGCGGTTCCCCCGGCTTTTTCCCCATCCGTTCTCCCGCGCATACTCGATGCGCTGGGGAAGAAAAAGGCGGCCCTCTTCGTCGTGGGGCGATTCGTCGACAACGACGAGGGAAGAAGAATACTCGAAACCTGGAGCGAGGCCGGACACCTCATCGGCAACCATACCTACGAGCACGCTCCCCTCTATCGCGTGGGACCGGACGCGTTCATCCGGGACATCGGCCGGAACGAGCCGCTCATCCAGAACTACCGGACGTTCCGGCGCTGGTTTCGCTTCCCCCAGTTGAAAGAGGGCGACACGCGGGACGTCCGGGACGCCGTGCGCCGGTATCTGGACCGGTCGGGCTACCGGAACGGCGACGTTACCATCGATGCTTCCGACTGGTACTACGACCAGAGACTGCGGCAGAAGCTCGAAAAGAATCCCGGGTTTTCCGTCGATCGCTATCGGGAGCCGTACCTCGCGCACATCCTCGACCGCGCGCGGTTCTATGACGGGTTGAGCGTCGAGGTTCTGGGTCGGAGCGTCGGCCACACGCTCCTCCTCCATTACAACCTGCTCAACTCGCTCTTTCTCGCCGATCTGATCGAGATGCTCGGGCGCGAAGGATGGGAGATCGTCGACGCGGACGAAGCCTACGCCGACCCGGTACACCGACAGACGGTCGATGTCCTGCCGGCGGGCGAGAGCCTCATCTGGTCTCTCGCTCACGCGACCGGAAGGTATGAAAGCAAGCTGCGCTATCCGGGCGAGGATGGAGAGTACGAGAAGGCAACGCTCGACGATCTCGGTCTGTGAATTCCTCGCTCACTTCAGTACGTCCACCAAGGGGTCGTCGTTCCCTCGGGCATTCGGCTCATCATGTACTGAGCGATCTCCCGGTGCCTTTCGGCGAGCGTCACCGGTCCGATCCAGCAATGGGGCTTGCGATCGCCGTACAGGAAGAACGCCTCGTAGTGAGGGTTTTCGGTCGCCTTCATCCATTCCTGCATCAACACGACACCTTTGTCCAGATAAAACGTGTCCATGTCGCCGGCGTAGATGTGGAGCTTGCCTTCGATCTGGGGCCCGAGGCTCGACCAGTTCTTCTGCATGTAATGAAGAAGGTCGTAGTTCTCCTTCCAATACTGCGCGACCTCCTTGTTGATGACGCCGGTGAGCTTGTCGAACAAAGGCTTGTAGTACCCGTCCTCGCCCACCGGTCCGTAGACCGCGGCCCAGATGTCCATCTGATAGCCGGAACGACCGTTGGTACCGCAGACGAGCTCGAAGTGATTCTTCTGCTCCGCCGTCAGCCGCACCTGTCCGTAGATGTCGCGGATGTTCGACGTCGGCACGCGGTACCAGCCGTAGTCCTTATAGAAGGCGTTCTCGTCTTTGTAGACGTCGATGCCTTCGTAGGCCGAAAAGGTAACGGGGTCGGGACAGTAGGCCCAGGTGCCCCCGAAGAAGTCGGGATGGAACAGCTGGAGCGCCAGGGCTTCCCAGCCTCCAGTGGAGCCTCCGGTGAGCGCACGCGCCCAGGGCTCGCGGATGACGCGAAACCGTTTCTCCACCTCCGGAATCAGCTCCTCGAGAATGGCGTCTCCGTAAGGGCCGACGTTCGCCGAGTTCACCGCGTAGGAGTCGTCGAAGTACGGCGTGGGGTGCTGGAAGGTCACGACGAGCATCCTCGGGAAGTCGTCCCGGATCCACTCCCGATAGACGTCGTCTCCCTCTTTGAACCGAAGGGGTGCTTCGAGCGAGAAATGTCCTTGTTGATAAACCACGGGGTAGGAGATCGTCTGGGTCTCGTAGTCTCGCGGCAATAGCACCGTCGCCCCCAGGTAGATGGGCCGCCCCCAGAACTTCGTGAGCCGCGGGCTCTGGAATCGAAACCGTTTTACCCATTTCGTGTCGGGAGGGATCTGGATCGGCGGGATTACCTGATCCGCCACGAGCCGGACGGTATAGCCGCGTGCCGGATCGAGGTGCACGCGTTGGACGGCGCTCGCGATGTTTCCCGGGGAGATGTTCCACTTCTGGCCCTCCCACTGGTCGTCGTGCATCCAGACGACGTGACCGTCGGCACGGTGGAACTCGCTGTAGACGTTCACGAAAGCCTGGACGTAATAATCGCCCGGCGGAATCTCGGTGAGCGAGGATACGGGCGAGCCGAGATCGGTCTCGTCGATGACGGCGGTCCCGCCCGGGGGCAGCGAATCGACGTCACGGCCGAACAACGGAGTGCCGCCCGTCTGGCTGATTTGAAGCCGCGGCTCCGTCTCGTTCGTCCTCGAGATCATCACGTAGACCCTGCCCCTTATGGGCATTGACGGGATTGACGGGATTGACGGGATTGACGGGATTGACGGGATTGACGGGATGACGGATGCGGGATTGACGGGATTGACGGGAGCGTCCGCCGAGAGGTGCACCTCCGTGGGAACGGTGATCTCGAATCGGGTGGCGGCGGACTGCGCCAGGAGTGCAGCGAGGAGTAGCGCGCTCATGTCAGGGAAGGGGGTCCGGCGTCAGAATCGAGAAGCCGTCGAAACGGTATTCCCGGGCGCCGTCGGTGAGCACGAAGTCGGCTTCCGATCGTTCGATGGAGTCGAACGCATCGCGCATGCGAACGAGAGCCTCGGCGGGAACGAGGGGCTCGTTGTGGGAGGGAATCAGAAAATCGACGCTCGGGACGAGCTCGGCGAGACGCTCCGCCGTCTTCCGGTAGGTCTCGAGGTCGCTTCCCGGAAGGTGGGCGTAGAGGACGGCGGGGTAAAACGTGTCCCCGGTGAACAAGAGCCGGTTGTCTCGATCGAGCAGACACAGCGAGTCGGGGGCGTGGCCCGGGGTGAGCAAGACTTCGAGCCTTCGCCCGCCCAGGTCGATGACGTCGCCTTCGTGAAGGGTCCTGGTGATCTCGAAGGGCTCACCGCGGTAAGAATCGTTCGAGAACTGCGCGGGGGTCGGTTTCCAGATCCATCCTTCCCCCACGAACTCGGACACCTCCTCGTGGGAGCGCCCCCCGGCGCTCTCCTTGGTGAATCCGGTGTCCGTCCCGTAGATGTTTCGGAACTGGTGATTCCCGCCGACGTGATCGTAGTGAGTGTGGGAGTTGACCACGATGGGCTCGAGCGAGGTGAGCTCTCCGACCACGGCCCGGATGTCGCCGATACCGAGCCCGGTGTCGAACAGCAGCGCCCGCTCCTTTCCCACCACGAGATAGGAGATCACCTCCTCGAACTGTCCCGGCTCGTAGATCGCGAAGATGCCGGGGCGGATCTCGTAGACCTCGAACCAGCCCTGGGGCTCAGAGACCTTGCGAAACGCGCTCCAGGCGGGACGGGGAAGTGCGTCCCACCAGTTCTCTTTGTTCTCGCCCCGGTTCTTGATCTGGTCTTCCGCGGGGTCCGCTTCCTCCCGGTGACAGCCGCCGGCGAATGTCGTGAGAAGGGTGAAGGCGATGGACAAAGCGGGCAGGTTGCAGCCAAAACTCGTCACTTGGGCCTCCTCAGTCTTACTAGATACCTCTCGCCAGAGCGTTCCAGCAACCGTCAACCAGCAACCGTCAACCGTCAACCGTCAACCGATATATTCCGACAGTGAGAACGCGTTCCCCTCGGTATCCAACACTTCCGCGAGCTTGATCGGCTCTCCCGGACGAGCCATGGGAGGAGATGCCACCTTGCCGCCCCCGGCCTCGATCTCCTTGCAGGCGCTGGCGATGTTCTTGACTTGAAGAGAAAGCCCCGTCTTTTGGTACGCTCCGGTGCCACCCCCATGGAGGGCCACGATCGCGTCTCCGAAGGTGAGCTCGGTCCACTCGGGAGACTCGAACTTGACCTCCAGGCCGACGACGTCCCGATAGAAACGAATCGCGCGATCCATGTTCTGGGCCATCAGCATGTATTTCACCGATTCGACGATCATGAACGAGCCCTCCAGACCGGAATAGTACCCCGTCTCGTACCCACCGGTCAGGCCCGGCTCGGTCGCCGCGGCCTTCCCGGGAAACGGCCGGGCGTGCCCGCCGGGCTGGGACGTGTTACCATCCTTGGAGCTCCCACTCCACAATCGAACGGACGACGACTACGTCGTGACGAGAGGGAGCAGCAAGGATGGTTGTCATGGCGAACGCCCCGGAAATTCCGAGCGAGAAGAAGAAAGGCCTCCCCCCGCTGGCGTGGGTGGCCATCGGTTGCCTCGGCCTGATGATGTTTGGCGGACTGGTCGTTACCGTCGGCGGGATCTTCGTGGCGCACAAGGTCAAGCAGGTAGCGAGCGACATGGAGGAGGATCCCGTCGCCACCACCGCGAAGATCCTCGCTGCCGCGAGTCCGGATATCGAGTTCGTGAAGGCCGACAAGGATGCCCGGGAGGTGACGTTCCGCGATACCAAGAGTGGCAAGGAGCTCATCGTCGGATACGACGACATCAAGAACGGAAAAGTCACGTTCACCTCGGAGGGCAAGACCGCCGAGATCGAGGTCAAGCAGAACGGAGACGATGCGGGTCAAATGACCATCCGAAGCGAGGACGGCAACGCGACGTTCCAGGCGGGAGGCGACGTCAAGAATCTTCCCGACTGGGTTCCGATGCTGCCCGGCGCCACTCCTCAGGGAAGCTTCACATCGGAGACGAGCGATGGGCGCGCCCAGGCATTTCACTTCGAGACCGAAAAGAAGGTCGACGAAGTCCTGGACTACTACCAGAAGGAGCTCGAGGGGGCAGGGCTCACCGTCCATAGCCGAACGGCGACGAACGAAGGTGGAGTCCTCGTTGCGGCTTCCGCCGACGAGAAGCGCAGCCTGACCGTGATGGCATCGACCGACAACGGCGAGCTGGAAGTGGTCGTGAACGTCAACGAGAAGCACTGAGACCGGTCCTCACCCGGCCTCGACTCCGGCGGTAGAGCCACCGGAAGAGCGCGGCCACCACCACGTTGTGGGGCCTTCGCCTCTCGCTTCCTCCTGGCTCATGCGCGACTCGGTTCTCCTCTCTTCGAGGATGCTCGATTCCGTGGTCGGGCTCGCCGTTGCAACCGGGCGAGCGTTGGGAAACGATAGGCACGTGATTCTGGGCATCGATGAAGCGGGCCGCGGACCGGTGCTGGGCCCCATGGTCGTCGCCGGAGTGGCGCTGAAGGCCCAGGCGGCGTCGGCGTTGACTCGGCGCGGGGTCGTCGATTCGAAAGCCTTCGGCGTCGGCGAGGAGGCACGGGCAAAGAGGCGAGAGCTCGCCGGCCACATCCGTCGACTCGCCGCCGACGTTCAGATCGAAGTCTTCGGTCACGAGGAAGTCGACCGCTTCACCCACGAGGGTCGCCTCAACGAGCTCGAACGGCGCGCCGCGGCCGAGATCATCGGCCGGTGTCCCGTGGTGAAACGCATCGTCGCCGATGGCGCCAAGGTCTTCGGATTGCTCCGCCAGGTCTACCCGCATCTCGAGGCCCGGGACTTCGGCGAGCGGTTTCACGTCGCGGTGGCCGCGGCCTCAATCATCGCCAAGGACGCGAGAGACTCGCTCTTCGCGACAATCGCCGCCCGCTATCAGGACGAGTTCGGGCCCATACGGGGCGGCGGATACGTGAATGCCGCTACCGCCGACTTCCTGAGACGATTCCACGCCCGCTACCGGCGACTGCCGGACGAGACGCGGCGCAGCTGGGGTTGGAAGGTTCTCCTCGAGCTCGAGCCCAGGCCCCTCCCGCTCTTCGACGAGGTCTAGCGGCGAACGGCGCTTGCGTCGTCTTGGAACTTGAAGCCACGCGTCCTATACTGAGTCCCGGGGAGCTGGAACGTCTTCTCGCTTGGCCGGCCAAAGGCGTCGACGGCCGGCTGGGGAGTAGTCTTGGGATTCATCACTGTCATACGACGAGCTCTCGGAATTGCTTCGATAACCGGCCTGACCATTCTGGTCGCGGTCGTCGCGTACGCGGCGGAGACACCTTCCGAGCCACAAATCGCGCGAAAGGCCCTCGAGTCGGACGTTCGCTATCTCGCCTCCGACGAGCTCCGGGGTCGCGGAAACGGCACGCACGGTCTCGAGGAGGCGGCTAGCTACATCGCGGCGAGATACCTCGCGTTCGAGCTGCTTCCCGCTGGCGACGCGGGAACTTACTTTCAGAGCTTCCGGGTCATGACCGGACAGGAGAATCGGCCGTCACACCAAGGCCGTTCTCACCACCGAGACGGGCTCGAGCGTCCTTTCGTACCCCGCTGATTTCGAGCCTTTCTCTTTCAGCTCCTCCGGCGAGATCGAGGCCCCGGTCGTCTTCGTCGGCTACGGCGTCACCGCTCCCGAGCACGACTATGACGATTACGCGTCGGTCGACGTGCGGGGCAAGCTCGTACTCGTGTTGCGCTATGCGCCCGAGCCTTTCGGCGAGCATGGCTGGCACGCGACCTTCCTGCGAAAGGTCGAAAATGCCGCGAGCCATGGTGCCCGTGGTCTCCTCCTCGTCAACGGGCCACTCCGTCACGGTGACGACGTGCTCGTTCGCTTCGGATCCGACGTGGGCTCGACGGAAGTCTCGATACCCGCGGTGCACCTGAAACGGCGCTCGGCGGAAGAAATGCTTCGCGGCAGCGGGCGGACGCTCGATGAGCTGCAGACGGACATACTCGAGAATCTCAAGCCACGGTCGTTTCCTCTCGAGGGAGTCGAGGTCGCCCTCACCGTCGACGTCCGCCGCAACGCCGTCACGGTGAAGAACGTGCTCGGCTATCTACCGCCCAACCGCGACGGCCAGCCCGGGAACCTCGCGGATGCGGACGAGCACGTCATCATCGGGGCTCACTACGACCATCTGGGCATGGGAGAAAAAGGAAGCCGCAATCAGAGAGGGCGGGGTCTCATCCACAACGGCGCGGATGACAACGCCTCGGGGGTAGCGGGGCTTCTCGAGCTCGCTCGGCTCTTCTCTCACTTGGGGAATCGCCCCCGCGGCATTCTCTTCGCCGCCTTCGCGGGCGAGGAGCTCGGCCTGAAAGGCTCCTACTACTACACCGCGAACGCCACCCTTCCGCTGGAAAAAGCGGTGGCGATGGTGAACCTGGACATGATCGGGCGTCTTCGCCACGATCGGATCTACATCGGCGGCATCGAGCGGCTCCCTCAGCTCACGTCGGTCGTGGAGCGCGAGCTCCAGAGCGAAGGGCTGTCCTTTTCCAGCCGCTTTACCGCGGAAGAGGCGAGCGACCACACTCCCTTCGTCCGAGCCGGCGTGCCGGCGCTCTTCTTTTTCACCGGTCTCCATGGCGACTATCACAAGCCCACCGACGACGCTCAATTCATCAACTTCGAGGGGATGGAGAGAGTGCTGAGGGTCGGATTCGACCTGTCGGATTACCTGTTGACGGCGCAGGATCGCCTGGTCATCGTCGCGAACGGCGGCAGGTCCGACGGGCCGTCCGCGCCGGGCCGCGCCCGGAAGCAGAGCGCTTACTTCGGCGTAGGGCTGGACACGAGCTTCGAGGGCGACGGCGTCCGATTCGCGTACGTAGCCGAAGGAGGGCCCGCGGCGGCGGCCGGCCTCGAGGCCGGCGACATTCTGCTATCCATCGACGGGAAGGCGATAGGAAACCGGGAACGGGCGACGGTTGCCCTCCAGGAGCGCCGCCCCGGTGAGATCGTGACGGCTACCTTCCGACGCAACGGAAAGATCCTCGAAACGAAAGTCCGTCTGGCCAGCTGGCCTTGACCGCTCAGCCCGCACGGGCCTTCTTGAACAGTCCGTTCCGTTCGAGATAGCGCCTCAGACTCTTCACGTGCTCCCACATCGCGGGCTTGAGCTTGGCGTTGTAGAGCAGCGCCGCCGGATGGTAGAGAACCATGAACTGGATTCCCGGATAGTCGGGTAACGCGAAGAACTTTCCCGCCTCCTCCGACATCTGGAAGCTCGTCTTCGACTTGTCGATGTGCTTCAGCGCCGTGGCTCCCAGCAGCAGCACAACTCGCGGCCGGACGAGCTCGATCTGACGCTTGAGATACGGAATGCACTCGGCCGCTTCCTCGGCCCTGGGATTCCGGTTCTCCGGAGGACGACACTTCACCACGTTGACGATGAGCATGTCGCGGTTGGTGTCGATTCCGACGGAGCTCATGACCTTGTCGAAGAGCTGGCCCGCCCGGCCGACGAACGCTCGGCCCTCCTTGTCCTCGTTCTCCCCTGGACCCTCGCCGATGGTCATGATGAAGGCTCGCGGATTGCCTCGATCGACGACGATGTTGGTGCGACCCTGGTGGAGAGCGCACTTGGTGCAGCCGCTCTCCCGGAGCTTCGCCGCGAACTCCTCGTAGCTCTCGACGCCCAGGATCGTGTTCCTCCCGGCGTCGAAGAGGTCGAACTGCATGACGCGGGAGTTTAACTCCGTTCGCAGCGTTTCGAAAGTCCGGCTGATGGGAACGGTGCCCCGGAGTTGGTTCCGAGCGCGGTCAACAGGGTATCGAAGCGAGGAGCTCACGGGTGAGCTCGTTCTGCGGCGAACGGAAGAGGTCGACCCGGTTCTGGAGCTCGACGATCTTCCCGTGATTCATCACCGCTACCCGGTCGCTCACATGCTCCACGACGCGGAGATCGTGCGCGATGAAAAGATAGGTGAGGGTGAGCTTTTCCTGGAGCTCCAGAAGAAGATTCAGGATCTGCGCCTGCACCGACACGTCGAGGGCGGTCACCGGTTCGTCCGCCACCAGGAACTCGGGATCGAGGGCGATCGCACGTGCAATACCGACACGCTGGCGCTCGCCCCCGGAAAGCTCGTGGGGATAGCGACGGGCGAGCTCCGGCTTCAAGCCCACCAGCCGCAGAAGCTCCATCGTTCGCTCGTCGCGTTGCCGTCTCGTCCCCATCTTGTGAATGGTGAGAGGTTCCCGCACGATCGAGCGTACCGTCATCATCGGATTGAGCGAGCTGAAAGGGTCCTGAAAAATGATCTGCATCCGGCGGCGCATCTTGCGAAGCGGCTCCCGCGCGAGGTCGAGCAGGTCGACTCCGTCGAAGCGGATGGCCCCCGAGCTCGGCTCCAGAAGTCTCAGAATCAGTCGCCCGAGCGTGCTCTTTCCCGATCCCGACTCTCCCACGAGCGCGAGGGTCTCGCCTCGAAAGATGTCGAGGCTGACCCCGTCCACGGCGCGGACGTCGCCGACATGTGCCTTGAGCAGACCGCGCCGCACCGGGAAGAGCTTGGTGAGGTCGCGCACCTCGACCAGTGCGCGCGGCGGTGCCGATTGATGTCGCTCCGGACGTTCGGTCATGTCTTCGCCGTCATCGCCTCCAGTACCGCCTCGTCGTGATAACAGGCGCTCTGGTGGGGTCGCCGGGCCCCCGCCTCCCCTGGACGGGCTGCAGCGACGGAACCTCGCGCGAGCAGGGCTCGAAGCAATCGGGACAGCGGGGCTCGAAAGCACACCCGGGAGGAAGTGCCGCGAGATGTGGAACCATGCCCGCCATCGCCGCGAGCTTCGATTTGCCGGGAGCGTCGCCTCTCGGCTTGGGAAGCGACTGCCAGAGCCCCCTGGTGTAGGGGTGCCGCGGATCTTCGAGGATGGTGGACGAGGCCCCTTCCTCGACGATGCGACCGGCATACATGACCGCGACCCGATTCGGCGTTCTCCCTCACGAGAGCGAGGTCGTGGGTAATGAGGAGCATCGAGAGATTCCGACGTTCCTTGAGACCCGCGAGAAGCTCGAGAATGCGGGCCTGGAGGGTGGCGTCCAGGGCGGTCGTGGGCTCGTCCGCGATCACGAGCTCGGGATCGCAGGCGATGGCCATGGCGATGAGCACCCGCTGCTTCATGCCTCCGCTCAGCTGGTGCGGGTAGTCTTTCACCCTTTGAGCGGGATCCTGGATCCGTACCTCCGCGAGGAGCTCGACCGCTCGCTCGCGCGCCTGCCGCCTCGAGAGGGAGAGGTGAGTACGAAGGGGCTCGGCCAGCTGGTCGCCGATGGTTCGCACGGGATTGAGCGCCGCGCCCGACTCCTGGAAGACGAGGGCGATCTCCTTGCCGCGGATTCGTCTGAGCTCTTCGTGCGTCATCCGGCAGAGATCCTTGCCTTTCCAGAGAATCGCGCCCGCCTCGATTCGTCCCGAGGGAGGCAGAAGCCTCACGATGGAGAAGGCGAGCATCGACTTGCCCGAACCGGATTCGCCCACGACGGCCAGCGTCTCGCCGGCATCGAGGTGAAGCGTGACCTGGCTTACCGGGCGAATCGGCCCGGTGTCGGTCTCGAGCCGCGTCGTCAGGGCCTGGATGTCGAGAAGGGGGGTGCCGTCACTCATGTCTTCGACGAGTCAGCGCGGCCGGTGCTCTCCGAAAACTCTTCGCATCCGATCCGCGATTTCACCGAGGGTGGCATGGACCTCGACGGCTGCGAGAATGGGGAGCATCAAATTCGCGCCGCCTTTCGCGGAGCGCTCGACTTCCGTGAGCGCACGTTGCGCGGCGCTCTCCTCCCTCCGTGACCGAAATGCGCGCAGGCGCTCCACCTGAGCTCGCTCCACCTCCGGATCGATCGAAAATACGTCCACCGAGACGGGCTCGTTCTTCTCGAAGGCATTCACGCCCACGACGAGCGTCTCCTTCGACTCCACGTTTTTCTGGAATCGATAGGCCGCCTCCCGGATCTCGCCCTGGGGCCAGCCTGCTTCGATGGCGCGAAGCGCGCCCCCGCGCCGGTCGATCTCCGCGATAATCCGCTCCGCTTCCTCTTCGAGCGCGTCCGTGAGCGACTCCACTGCGTAGGAGCCGCCGAAAGGATCGACGGTGGCGGCGACGCCGCTCTCGTAGGCGAGTACTTGCTGCGTCCGGAGCGCGAGCTCCGCCGTCTCTTCGCTGGGCAGTCCGAGTGCCTCGTCGAGGGCATTGCAGTGAAGCGATTGCGTTCCTCCAAAGACGGCGGCGAGCGCCTGGAGGGTCGTCCGCACCACGTTGGTCTCGGGTTGCTGTGCGGTGAGAGTTGACCCGGCGGTCTGGGTATGGAAGCGGAGCATCTGGGCACGGGGATTCTTCGATCCGAATCGAGCTTTCAGGATCCGTCCCCACATGCGGCGCGCGGCGCGAAACTTCGCCACTTCTTCGAGGAAGTTGCGATGGGAGTTGAAGAAGAACGAGAGCCTCTGGCCGAAGTCGTCGACGTCGAGCCCCGCCGCAACCGCGGACTCGACGTAAGCGATTCCGTTGGCGAGCGTAAAGGCCAGCTCCTGGGCCGCCGTCGCGCCCGCCTCACGGATATGGTAGCCGCTGATGCTGATGGGGTTGAACCGCGGCAGCTCGTCCTGACAGTAGGCAATCACGTCGGTGGCGAGGCGCATCGAAGGGCCGGGCGGATAGATGTAGGTGCCCCGAGCAACGTACTCCTTCAAGATGTCGTTCTGCACCGTTCCCGAGAGCTTCTCTTCGTCGATGCCACGTCGTCTCGCGGCGGCGACATAGAGAGCGAGGAGGATGGAGGCGGTGGCATTGATGGTCATCGAAGTCGAGACCCGATCGAGCGGGATCTCGTCGAAGAGCGACTCCATGTCATCGATGGAATCGATGGCGACTCCAACCCTGCCCACCTCGCCACGAGCCATCGGGTGATCGGAGTCGTATCCGATCTGGGTCGGAAGATCGAAGGCGACGGAGAGACCGCTCTGGCCCTGCTCGAGCAGGTACCGGTAGCGCCGGTTCGACTCCGAGGCAGTGGCGTATCCCGCATACTGCCGCATCGTCCACAGGCGGCCGCGATAGCCGGAAGGGTGGTTCCCTCGCGTGAATGGCGGCGCTCCCGCGTTTCCCAGCTTGTCCTCGAACCGCCACCCCACGAGATCGTCGGGCGTGTACTCTCTCTCGACTGCGATGTTCGAGCTCGGCGCGAGATAGTGTGGAAGCTTCTCCTCGTCGTCTTTGGCCTTCGCCGGTTTCACGGCGTGCTCACCGTTCTTCCCGGAGGTCCCGCCCATCTCGCGATGCTAGCACAGTCTTTCGCGCGTGGCGGCGCTGGCGCAGAACTTCGTAGAGCGCGATTCCGACAGTCGTGGAGAGGTTGAGCGAACGGATTCCGGGATCTTCCATCGGGAGGGAGACGAGACGTTCACGGTAGGCATTCCGGATCGAGCCGGGCAGTCCCTTGGTCTCGCAGCCGAAGATGAGCACCGAGCGCTCGGCGTAGGTCGTTTCCCAGAGAGTACGATCCGCCTCGGGCGAGAAGAAGTAGGGCTCACCCAGCTCGAAGAGCGAGGCCTCGAGCTCAGCCCAGCTCCTCCACACGCGCAGCTCGACCCGGGGCCAGTAGTCGAGACCGGCTCGTCGCACCTCTCTCGCGTCGAGGGAGAAGCCGAGCGGCTGGACGAGGTGAAGCGTCGCGCCCGCGGCGAGACAGGTTCGTCCGGTGTTTCCGGTGTTCCAGTGGATCTCGGGCGCTACCAGGACGACGTGAAGGCCGGTGTCGGCCATGAAGAGGGGGCCTCCTCACGTTCTTCCGCCGCCGCGTCCGGGGCGCAGAGATATCGACAAAAGACGACGCTCGCGCCCCAGACTTCGGAACGGGAGAAGTCGAGAGGACAGAGTCGTTTCAGTTTTTCCTCGTAAAACAAGGAACAACGATCGGCGGTCAAGATCTCGTTCGACCCGACCGCGGGAGAGCTGAAGGTGCGGGTGCGGCGCTCGAGCTCGACCTGGTGCTTCTTGGACCACTTTTCGAGGTCCTTCAGCAGGAGCTGGACCCGCCGGCGCGCTTCGAAGGTGGTGATCTCGTTCTCCTGGTTCTGACTCAGGATCTTCTCGGCTCGCTCCTGGAGCACCTTCAGCTCTTCCGCCTGTTCCGCGGGCTCGTCGCCCGTGCCCTGGAGCCCCGCGGTCGCAAGCCCGAAGAGCCCATTGAGGAGAACAGCGGCCAGAAGCGTTCCGATTCGCATCTCTGGTTAGATTAGACGAAAGCGCGATGTCGATTCAAAAGCGCAGTTGACGCGGGCCGGAGCCGACGCTAGCGTAGTCCGCGTGCTGAGAAGTCTCGGAACGTTCGGCGAGTGGATCCGCACGGGACGAATGCATTAGCGCCCATGTCATCCCCGGAGCTTTGCTTCCTCGAGGCCGGTGCACTGGCACGGCTCCTCCAGAAAGGAGAGCTCTCGGCAGTCGAGGTGCTCGACGCTCATCTCGACAGGGTCGAGCGGCTCAACTCCGAGCTCAATGCCCTTTGCACCGTCGTCGCCGAGCTGGCCCGGCGCCGGGCGCGAGCGCTCGACGAGACTCGTGCCGGAGGCGAGGCGCTCGGGCCGCTTCACGGAATTCCCGTCGCGGTAAAGGACCTGGAGCTGACGGCCGGGATTCGCACCACCTTCGGCTCTCCCATCTTTCGGGACTTCGTTCCCGATCGAAACGCGCTGTTCGTCGATCGGCTCATCGCGGCCGGCGCGGTCCTCGTGGGAAAGACGAATACACCCGAGTTCGGCGCGGGCTCGCAGACGTTCAACGCCCTGTTCGGGCGAACGAGCAACCCCTACGACACGGGCAGAACGTGCGGGGGAAGCAGCGGCGGCGCCGCCGTGGCTCTCGCGACCGGCATGGTGGCCCTTGCCGACGGAAGCGACCTCGGGGGCTCGCTCCGAAATCCCGCCAGCTTCTGTAACGTCGTCGGCCTCCGCCCGTCTCCCGGGCGAGTACCCCGATTTCCCGTGCTCGACCCCTTTGGCTCCCTGTCGGTTCTGGGGCCGATGGCGCGGAGCGTCTCCGATGTCGCGCTGCTGCTCTCGGTCATGGCTGGACCCGATCCGAGGGATCCGCTCTCGATCTCCGAGCCCGGAAGCGTCTATGGGCAAGATCTCGAGCGGAGCTTCCGCGGCGTTCGCGTCGCATGGAGTCCGAATCTGGGAAGCTTTCCCGTGGAGCGTGAGGTCATCGAGGTGCTCGAGCGGTCGCTCGGAGTCTTGACCGATATCGGATGCGAAGTCGAAGAGGCGCATCCTGATTTCGGCGGCGCGGCCGAGGTCTTCCAGACGCTTCGCGCCGCCGGATTCGCTTCCGCCCACGCGGCGGAGCTCGAGAAGCACCGGGCGCTGATGAAAGACACGGTTGTCTGGAACATCGAAAAGGGGCTGGAACTCTCCGCCCTCGACGTTGCCCGCGCCGAAGCGAAACGCGGCGAGCTCTACCAACGGACGCGCGCATTCATGGAGAGCCACGAGTTCCTCGTTCTTCCCGCCTGTCAGGTGCTGCCTTTTCCGCTCGACGTCGAATGGATTCGGGAGATCGAAGGCGTGGCGCTCGAGACCTATGTGGACTGGATGAAGTGCTGCTCGTTCATCACCCTGGTGAGCCTTCCCGCAATTTCCGTTCCCGCCGGTTTCTCCGAGAACGGGCTTCCCGTCGGTCTCCAGATCGTGGGCCGCTATCGAAGGGAGCTGGATTTGCTACGCCTCGCCCATGCGTTCGAACGAGGAGCGGGCGCCTCCACCCGCAGACCGCCGGAGAGGCGAGGTTGAGCGCCGCCGAACCGTCGGGAAAGACCGGGCCCAACGGAGGCGCTCGGCTGGGCGAGGAGATCCGTCGCGACGGGGATCTCGTGAGAGCCCTTCTCGACGTCATCCCCAATCTCGTGTTCCGGCTCGACCGATACGGTAACTTCCACGACTTTCTTCCCGCGCGCGGATTCGCTCCGTACCTGCCGGTGCAGGAGTTTCTCGGGAGGAATCTGCGCGAGGTCTTTCCCACGTTTGGTGAAGAAGCCGCGTCGAAGTGTGCGGAGGCAGTCGCGACCGGGATCGAGCAGAGTCTGGAGTACGACCTCCCGGTGGACGGCGAGCCGCGCTACTTCGAATCGCGGTTCGTACCGTCGGGTGCGACCGGCGTTCTGGTTATCGTGCGCGACGTCACCGAGAGGCGCCTGACCGCGGAGAGACTCCGGCAGAGCGAGGAGCGATTTCGCTCGGTAGTGGAAACGGCGGGAGATGTCATCCTGTTGATCTCTCCCGGTGGAGAGATCCTCGAGCTCAATCGCGAAGCGGAACGGGTGCTCGGCGTCGTTCGCGAGCAAGCGCTGGGCAAGCGATTTCTCGAGACCTTCGTCCCCGAGTCGCACCACGAGATTTGCCGATCGGATGCCGCGAAGGCGTTGGGGGGAGTTCCCACGAGGGGCTTCGTGTATCCCATCCTTCGGGGTCACACCCAGGTTCGTTTTCTCTCCTGGAACCTGGATCGAATGCTCGACTCGAGCGGTGGGAGCATCGGGCTCATCGCCTGCGGTCACGACGTCACCGACCAGAAGGTGCTGGAGGAGAGCATTCTCAGCATCGCCAGAGGTGTTTCGGCCGCGACCGGACAGAAATTCTTTCGCCACCTCGTCTCTCGCCTCGCGGAGATTCTCGAGGCCGATTTCGTCCTGATCGGCGAGCTCGAACGGGATGGCGCCGAGCCGGCACGCATCCGGACCATCGCCCGCTTTGCCGACGGCAAGCCCGCGAAGAACATCGTCTACGATCTCGCCGGCTCTCCCTGCGAGAACGTCGTGGGAAAGCGTCTTTGCAGCTATGCGTCGGGAGTGCAGGAGCTCTTTCCGCAGGATTCGAGTATTGGTGGCGACCGGTGTCGTGGGCTACGTGGGCGCGCCGCTCTACGATTCGCAGGACCGGGCGCTCGGCATCATCAACGTCCTCTACCGCCGCGAGATCCCGAACGTGCGGCTCGCCGAATCGGTCCTTCGCATCTTCGCCACCCGTGCCGCGGGAGAGCTGGAACGCAAGACGGCCGAGCAGGAGCTCCTGGCGAGCGAGCGGCTCAACCAGCGCATCATCGAGTCCATGCCCGGGGGAGTCGTCCAGGTGGACGCGGACGGAGGCATCCCGTTCGCCAACGAGCAGGCGCAGCGTTTTCTCGGTCTCGAGTACGACGATGCCACCGAGCGATACGTGGAGAGCCTCCCCGAGAGGACGATGATTGCCGAGGACGGAAGCGTCTATCCGCGAGCAGAGGACCCGCTGGTGAAGTGCCTCGCCAGCGGTATCGAGCAGCCGCCGCGGGTCTTCGGCGCCAAGCGCGGCGATGCCGTCGCGTGGGGTATCTTTACCGCGATCCCGCTGGCGGGGCCGGGCGGCAAGGTCGACGGAGCGGTGGTGATGTTCGTCGACATCAGCGATCGAAAACGCGCGGAAGAGGAGAGGCGCCGCCTGGAAGCTCAGGTGCAGCATGCGCAGAAGCTCGAAAGCCTCGGGGTCCTCGCGGGAGGAATCGCACACGATTTCAACAACCTGCTCACGGGGATCCTGGGCAACGTGAGCCTCGCCCTGATGAAGCTTCCGATCGATTCCGACCTCGCGGTGAGTCTAGGCCGCGTCGAACGGGCGGCGGAGCGCGCGGCGAAACTGACCAACCAGATGCTCGCCTACGCGGGGAAGGGGAGCTTTCTCATCGGCTCGTTCGCGCTCGATTCGCTCATCCAGGAGATCGTCCCCCTCGTGCAGTCCTCGGTCTCGAAGAAGGCGAAACTCGAGCTCGACCTCGACTCCGAGCTTCCGGAGATCGAGGGCGATCGAACGCAGATTCGAGCAGGTGGTGATGAACCTCATCACCAATGCCTCGGATGCCCTCGAGGGGAACGAGGGTGTCATTCGCCTCGTCACCGGGCTCGCGCGGGAAGCTCCCGGCCTCGACCTCGATGCGGGCGAATGCCCGGGACATTCTTCCTGGGTCTTTCTGGAGGTTTCCGACAACGGCGCAGGAATGGACGAGGAGACTCGTTTGCGTATCTTCGACCCGTTCTTCACCACCAAGTTCACCGGTCGCGGTCTCGGCCTCGCCGCGGTACAGGGAATCGTGCGCGGCCATCGCGGGACGATACGGGTGGAGTCCGCACCGGGGCGCGGCACGAAGTTCACCGTGTTCTTCCCCGCGGGGAGGTCGCCGAGTCCCGAGCGATCGCGTCCCGTCGCTTCGGCGCGTGCTCGGGGGAGTGGAACGGTTCTGGTTATCGACGACGAGGAATCGGTGCGCGACGTCGCGACCGCGGCCCTGCAGTCGGCCGGCTACCAGGTAGTCACGGCGCGCGACGGATTCGAAGGCG
Organism: uncultured Acidobacteriota bacterium; assembly: GCA_963815675.1. Classification (GTDB taxonomy): domain Bacteria; phylum Acidobacteriota; class Vicinamibacteria; order Marinacidobacterales; family SMYC01; genus CAWFHP01. The sequence continues at coordinate 134,319 of CAWFHP010000005.1, forward strand.
TGGTGCGTTTTAGAGAACGAACGGCAGACATCGTCTGTGTCGTCGTCGACGTGTCCATGCCTCGCATGGACGGGGAGCAGACCGTCCAGCAGATTCGCGCTCTAGCGAGCACGGTTCCGGTTCTTCTCACCAGCGGCTACACCGAGCGCGACGCCAGGGAGCGCTTCGCCCGCAGCGACGTGGAGGCCTTCATCCAGAAGCCGTTCCGGGCGGCGGAGCTCATCGACAAGATCGCGGGTTTGTTCCGGAGCTGACTCGGGCGCGGTCTTCGCTCACCTCCCGCGACCGCAATATAGCGCTGGCGATCCCGGGATCCCGCAGGCATAATCGTTTCATACCCGCATTTACAATCTGGAGGCGCCATGACCGAAGCCGCCATTGAATGGCGTGCGACGAACCTCGTCGCCCTGGGAGAGGAGCTCCGAAGCAAGATCTCCCGGGTCACCCAGCAGTTCGAGCAGCGGGCGAATACCGCCCGTACTCAGGAGGAAGCGAGCCGTCTCCGGCAGAGGCTTTCTCAGTTGGTGGAATCGATCCAGCACAGCTATCGCGGGCAGCTGGACAACCTCTCGGGTGAGAGCGAACAGCGCGACGAGTCGCTCTATGACACCACGCTCGCCGGGATCGACATGAACCGGATCGTCTATCGCGGGGACCGGAAGGCGCTCGCGGAGCTGCTCGCCGACGCCGAATTCTCCTCCACCGTCAATCAGCTGCTCTCGGATCTCAAGCCGTACAACGCACGTAAGGAGCTTCTCACCAAGGCGCTCAAGATCACCCGTGGAATGATGGCCGGTCTCTATCAAGTGACCGACGATTGCGCGAGAACGCTGCAACTCAAAGCGCAGATCGAGATCTACGTCAATCAGGACAGCCGGTTCAACGCCGCTTGTTACCCGCCGGTGAAGGACAAGGTGCTCCTCGTCCTCACGAGCGCGCTGTTGGAGAAGTTCTCCCACCAGGAGCTAGCGTTCGTCATCGGACACGAGATCGGGCACTATCTGTTCGAGCATACGCGCTTTCCCGTCGATTACGTGCTCCAGAACCACGGTGGCCGACTCTCGCCGCTCCACGCGATGAAGATGTACGCCTGGATCCGTAACGCCGAGATCACCGCCGACCGGGTGGCAATGATCTGCTGCCGCGATTTCGACGTGGCGGCGAATACCTTCTTCAAGCTCTCGTCGGGGATCACCACGTCGGCGTTCCAGTTCAACGTCAAGGATTACCTCGCGCAACTAGAAGACTTGAGGTCGGAAGTCCTGGCGCAGGAAGCGGACCCGCAGGACTGGTTCAGCACTCACCCCTTCAACCCCATGAGGCTGAAGGCCCTCGAGGTCTTCACCCGGGGAAAGCCGTACCACCAGCTCATCGGGAAAGACGGCGGGGAGCTCGGCGCCGAACAGGTGGAGAACGAGGTGTCGGAGCTCATGAAGATGATGGAGCCGACCTACCTCCAGGACTCGGGAGACGCGGGAGCCAAAGCGCGCCGTTACCTGTTGACGGCGGGCTATGTGGTGGCGGCGGCGAACGGGGTCATCGAGCGCTCCGAGATCAACGCCCTGGCCTCCGTCCTCGGGGCGCAAGTGTCTCCCGCGGAGGTCCAGCAGGTGTTCAGTCGCCCGGTGGGCGAAGTGCGGGAGGAAGTGGCCGCCCTCGCGAAGGATCTGGTGGCGTTGCTGACGGGAGTGCAGAAGCTCCAGCTCCTGCGCGACATGATCGTCATCGCCTACGCCGACGGCTCCGTCGACCAGGCGGAGGTCAACTGCCTCGTCTGGCTCTGCGAGAGCCTCAACGTCGACCCTCGCTTCATCGAGCAGGTGCTCGTTGCCGCCCGCCGCGGCGTGGATTGATCCGGCCCCATCACCCCGCGAGATCGAGGAGGGTCAGGGCAATGACCTCCGTCGACTTCACCAGGTCGTCGATCTCGCAGTACTCGTCGGTCTGGTGGGCGAGCTCCAGAATCCCCGGCCCGTAAGCCACGCAATGCTCGACGCCTCCGATGCGGGTCACGTGCTTGTGATCGTAGGTGCCGGGGCTTGCGATGATCTCCGCCTCTCGACCGACGACCGCCGGTATCGTCTTTTTGAGGGACGCGATGAGAGGTGAGCTCTCGGGAGTCTGCACCGGGTGGACGACCATGAGCTCCCGCACCGCGAAAGTCCCTTCCTTGCCTTTTTCCAGCCGTTTCAGGAGCGAGGCGATCTCGTCCCGGGCGCTGTCGAACCCTTCCTCGAGCAGGAAGCGTCGGTCGAGCACCGCCGAGCAGCGATCGGCGACGCACGGAGTCTGGGGATCCTGGCCAGCCTGACCGCCGAGGATCGAGTTCACGTTGATCGTCGCCTGGCGCGCCCCTCTGGGGACCACCGGCATGCTCGTCTCACGCGCCGCGAGCGAAGGTATGAGCTCCGTTCGTATGGCCTCGAGAAACAGGCCCATGCGCTCGATGGCGCTCACTCCGAGAAACGGCATGCTGCCGTGCGCGACGCGCCCGTGGGCCGTGACCTCGAACCAATAGACGCCCCGGTGACCGACGCAGATCCGGTCCACTCCGAGAGGCTCGGGAATGATGACGAAGTCGGTGCGATCCTTTCCGATCCGTCCCGTCTCGCAGAGCCAGGCGACGCCGGCGTAGCCGCCGCTCTCCTCGTCGACCGTGCCGCTCAGCTCGACGCTTCCGCGAAGCTCGACGCCGGCGCGGCGAATACACTCGACGGCATAGAGGGCGGCGGCGATCCCGGCCTTCATGTCCGCCGTGCCCCGGCCGTAGATGCGGCCATCGCGGATGATTCCCGCGAAGGGATCGACCGTCCACCCGTTGCCTGCGGGAACGACGTCGAGGTGACCGTTCAGATGGACGAGAGGGCGAGGGTCCCCGCCTCCGCGGAGGGAGCCCACGACGTTGACCCTGGGGTGAGCGGCGCTGTGCTCGGGACGCCCGTCGGCGACGACGTAGTCCACGTCGAAATCGCATCGCACGAGTCGGCGTCCCAGTGTTTCCGCGGCCTCTCGATAGAGGTCGCCCGGCGGATTCACGCTCGGAACGCGCACGAGCTCGGCGGTGAAGTCGACGAGCTCGTCTCGAGCTTTCTCTACCTCCCGGCGTACGGCTTCGACCCGGTCCACGGCTCAGCGACCGAAGAGATAGCGAACGCCGATCTGGATCTCGCGTCCGGGCAAGAAAGCCGCGGGGACTCCGAAATCCGGTCCCGAGACCGAGTTTACGTTGAGGACGTTGGCCTGGTTCGTGAGGTTGAACGCCTCCACAAGGATTCCGATGGAGTGCTCGTTCCCCACCCGGAAGACCTTCTCCACCCGCAGGTCGATGTTGAAGACCGGGTCGGTGCGGAAATGGTTGCGCGGGACGCTCACGTCCCTTTGATCGACGAGGCCGTCACCGTCCTGGTCCGTGATCCCGCGGGGGTTGAACGCCGGACCGCTATGCCAGTTCAAGATGCCGCTCACGACGACGTCGCCCGGAACGGTGATCGAGCCGTTGGTCACGAAGATGTGAGGAGCGGAGAGGTTCGAGGGGCCGTAGTCTTTTTCCGGATCGTTGTTGTCGCTGAAGCCGGAGCCCGGGGCCCCGGTGAGCAGATTGTCCCGGGCCCGCGAGCCGGTGTAGGAAACGCCCAACATGAACCGGTCGCTGAAGCGCTTGCGAATCCCGATAACGATGCCGTCGTAATCGATGCGGCCATCGTAGGTTACCTGGCTGATTCGAGGCCCGCCGTCGGTGGTCTGGCCGAAGTTGGGATCTCCGGGGGCGGCGTTGTAGAGATTGGTAATCCGGCGGGTGAGAAGATCGCGGCTTCGTCGATGAACGTAGGAGACGGAAACGCTCAGATCGCGCGTGAGCTGGCGGTCGACCCCCACGCTGAAGGCGCGCGTCCAGGGGGTCTTCGCGTCCGAGTACTGCGATACGTCTCGACTCTGGGCGAGCGGGCCTCGGGGGAAGAAAGAGAGGACTTTGTCACCCACGATCGAGCCACCGGCGACGTCGAAGAACTCCCAGTCGGTCCCGGGATAGCTCGATTCGAGCTTCGCGACCGCCTGGTCGGGAGTGAGGCCCGATAGCTGTTGGATGTTGTCGGCGGTGACGACGGGAGGAAGCGAAGGATCGGAGACGGAGATGCCCAGAAGATCGTAGAGTGCCAGCGGGTTGGCACGCAGATCGTCGGCGAACGTCCGGTAGTTGGGATTCTCCGCGGGCGATCTCGCGCCGCCGCCGATGGGGAATCCGGACGTGATTACGAGGTCGATGAGCGAATCGGTGTAGTCCACGCCGAGACGGGGAAGCGCCACGTCGAAAGCGGAACGGGTGAAGATCCCGCCGAGCTCGGGAACGGTGGCTGCGGCGCTGAGAACGTTCCGGTCGTAGAAGATGCCGAAATTCGCCTTGATGATGGTCTCGTGCTGGGCGCCGATGTCCCAGGCGAACCCGAGGCGCGGCGCGATGTTGTTCTTGTCCGCCCCGAACAGGCTCGACCAGTCGTATCGGACTCCCAGGTTGAGGGTGAGGTCGGCGCGCGGCCGCCACTCGTCCTGGAAGTAAGCCCCGATTCCGTTGTTCTTCATATCGAGGTTCAGGCTTCCGTCGGGATTTGCGGAGAGGGTGAAGAACCGCGCCGCCGACTGCTCGAACCCGTATCGCTGGAAGAGGTCGGCCATGACGGCGCTCGCGTTCGGAGCGAGAAAAGCGGCGGAGTACTCGACGTCGTTCGTGACCTCGTTGAATCCCGTCAGGTTGGTTCGACCCCAATCCCAACCGAGCTTGAACTGATGAGCGCCCTTGCCCTGGTCTTTGAACAGACTGTATGCCTGGTTCACCGCGAGCTCGCCGATGTCCCGCTCGAACTTCCCACCGAAGGGAGAGCCCGTCTGCAGAAAGCCGCTCCGGAGGAGAAGGAGCACCGGCTCGAGGCGCTCGTCGCGTCCGAGATTGTTTCCACTGCGGCCGTCGATGTAGCGGAGGTTGGTCTCGAGGAAGGAGGAGTCGTTGATGGTCCAGCTCTCGCGCGCGGTAAAGCTCGTGGAGTTCCGGAGCTCGGTCCTCTGCGCGCTCGGGAGCGCGATCGTTCCCGCGACGGGGGAGCTGATCTCGCCCGCGACGTTATCCGAGGTGCGGTTCACCGCGAAGGTGAAACGGTTCGAGGGGTTCATGTTCCAGTCCGCCTTGAACAGCCCCGTAAACCCGTCGGTCGTGGGACCGATTCGAGAAATCCTCCGTACCGGAAGGAGTCGCCAGACCCTGCTGGACGAAGTCCGCGATTCTGCGATCGGTCGATGTTCACTCCCCGGGTCTCGTCGAGAACCTCGAACGAGCCGAAGAAGAAGGCCTTGTCGGACTTGATGGGCCCCCCGAACGTCCCTCCCCACTGCTCTCGCTGGAGCTTGGGGACTTCCTGGTCGGGGACGTTCGATGAGTCGAGGGCATCGTCGCGGAAGAAGCCGAAAGCGCTGCCAGAGTAATCGTTGGTGCCCGATCGGGTGATGATGTTGACGACGCCGCCCTGGGCGCGGCCGAACTCCGCCTCGTACCCTGTGGTGATGACCTCGAACTCCTGAATCGAGTCCTGGGTGTAGCGCTGGAAAGCCCCGCCGACGAGCGGATCGTTGTTGTCGGCGCCGTCCACGATGTAGGAGACCGACGAGCCGCGCTCGCCGAAGATTCGACACCTCTTCACCCTGGCCTCCCTGGGGAAGCGACTTGGTCCCCGGCACCAGCGTAATCAGGTCCTCGAAGTTCCTTCCGTTGAGAGGGAGCGAGTCGATTGCTTGGGTCGAGACCCGGGAGGAGACGTCCGCGCGGGTGGTCTCGACGAGCGGACTCGCCGCGCTGACCTGAACCGTCTCGGACACGGCGGCGACCTGGAGCGTCACGTCGAGCGCGACCTCCTGATTGACCGCAACCTCGACATCGTTGTGAAGCGCTGAGTTGAAACCCGAAAGCTCGACGCGGACCGCATACAACCCCGCGGGCAGGAGCGAGAGTCGATAGGCTCCGACGTCGTTGGTGGTGGCGGTAAGGTTCTCCCGCTGCAACGCGGGGCTGGTGGCGACTACGGTCGCACCGGGCAACACCGCGCCGCTCGCGTCACGGACGACGCCGAAGATGGTGCCCGTGGTCTGCGCCTGCGTATCACGCGGTTTGGCGATGAAGAGGATGAACAGGGCGATCGGAAGAACGAGGAATATCGTGCGACGACTCATGACTCCCTCCTGTAAGTGGGTTTGCTATCACAGCGGTGTAAGGTTGTCAAACTTTGTAGAAGTTTGGTAGTATTCGTCGCGATCGATGCCTCCTCTATCCAAGACACGAGTGAGCGGACCACGGCGTCTCGCACCGGGGAGGCCGCCCCAATACCTCACCATCGGCCAGACGGCACGGATCCTCGGATTGAGCGCCTCGACCCTCCGCCTCTGGGAGAACGCCGGGCTCGTGCGCCCCGCCCGAACCGACGGGAAGTATCGGCTCTACGGGGCGAAGACGCTCGAGCGCTTGAAGAGGATTCAGTACCTGCGCAAGACAAAGCACCTCAACATCGCGGCGATCCACCATTTTCTCGGAGAAGACTCGGCGCAGGTCCCGACGACGATAGAGCCGCGCCTGGGCAGCAAGCTTCGGCAGCTTCGCCTGACCCGCGGTCTGAAGCTTCACGAAGTCGCATCGCAGGCCAGGATCTCGACGGGTTTTCTGAGCGCGGTCGAGCGGTCCAGGGCGAACCCATCGGTGGCGACGATCCACCGGCTCGCGGGAGTGCTGCGGGTCAACGTTCACGAACTGTTCGACCACGAAAAGGCGGTGAAACGCGTCGTGCATCCGAAGGAGCGCCGCGTCTACCACCCCCAGCCTGGTGTGCGGGTCGAGTTCCTCGCGACGAGCACCAGCAGCCTCAAGTCCATGCTGTTCCGCGTCGCTCCCGGCGCCGGAAGCGAAGGCACCTACTTCCACGACGGCGAAGAGTTCGTCTACGTCCTGGAAGGATTGCTAGAGCTGTGGTTGGATGAAGTGGATCGCTACGTACTCCAGCCTGGCGACACCCTCTCGTTCCAGAGCTCTCATGGACACCGCTGGACCAACCCCTCGAGCTCGGACGAGGCCGTTCTCATCTGGGTCAACACCACTCCGCCTGCCGACTGACACGATAGAACAGGAGCGAGCAATATGAATCGACCGGTCGCGGTTCTCGTCGCAATCCTTTTCGGCGGCTTCGCGGCAGCCGCCGTCGCACAGACGGGCTTGACCGCCGTCGAAGGGATCCGGGTCGGGCATTACACGCTTTCGGAGGCCCCGACGGGCTGCACCGTGATCCTCGCGGGAGACGGAGCGGTCGCGGCGGTGGACGTGCGCGGCGGCGCTCCGGGCACGAGGGAGACCGATCTCCTGAACCCGGTGAACATGGTCCAGGAAGCCCACGCGATCGTGCTCTCGGGCGGAAGCGCTTTCGGGCTCGACGTCGCCAGCGGGGTCATGCGCTACCTCGAGGAGAAGGGCGTCGGGTTCGACGTCGGGGTCGCGAAGGTGCCGATCGTGCCAGCGGCGATCCTCTTCGACCTCGGGTTGAGCGCGAAGGCCGGAGTCCGTCCCGGTGCGGACTGTGGATACAAAGCGGCTTCGGCGGCGAGCTCGGGGGCGATTGAGGAGGGAAGCGTCGGGGCGGGCGCCGGCGCTACCGTGGGAAAGCTCGGCGGTCCGGGCATGGCGATGAAGGGCGGTGTCGGGACCGTCGATCTGAAGGTCGACGGAGGTCTCGTCGTTTCCGCCCTCATCGCGGTCAACGCCGTCGGCGATATCATCGATCCCGATAACGGTCAGATCGTGGCGGGGGCGCGAAGCGCCGACGGCGGCTTCCTCGACGCACGAAAGATGCTGCGCGCGGGCATGTTCAGCCGCCCGCGTCGGGGCGGCAACACCACCATCGGGGTCGTCGCGACCAACGCCCGTCTCACCCAGGCTCAGGCGACCAAGGTAGCTCAGATGGCGCAGGACGGCCTCGCCCGGACCATCTATCCCGCTCATACTCCCGCGGACGGGGACACGATCTTCGTTCTGGCGACGGGCTCTCTCGAGGGCGACGTCAATCTGCTCTCGGTGGGAGCGCTCGCCGCGGACGCGACCGCGCAGGCGGTGTTGCGGGCCGTGCGCGCGGCGAAAGGGCTCCCGGGGTTCCCGTCGGTGCAAGACCTCGAATCGAAGGGAGAAAAACATTGACCCGCAAATCCATGTTCGACATTGACGGACGAGTCGTCGCGGTAGTCGGCGCCGGCTCGGGGATCGGCGAGGCCATCGCGCTCGGATGCGCGCGCGAAGGGGCGACGACACTTTGCCTCGATCTCGACGAGAAGGCCGCTCGTCGCGTCGCGGACAGCGCCGCAGCGGGAGGAGCTCGGGCGGAGGCGGCGAGCGTCGACGTGAGAGACCTGGCCCAGGTAAGGAGCCGCCTCGAGACGATTCGTGAAGCCGAAGGGAGGCTCGATGCCGTCGTGACCACTCCCGGGATCAACTTCCGCAAGCCGCTCCTCTCCTACACCGATGAGGAGTTCGACAAGGTCGTGAACGTGAATCTCAAAGGGACCTTTCACGTTCTCCAGGTCGCGGGAGAAATTCTCGGAGCGCAAGGCCATGGCAGCATCGTGGCTTTGTCGTCCATTCGCTCGCAGGTGGTGGAGCCCGGTCAATCCGTGTACGCGATGACCAAGGCGGGAATCGTGCAGCTCGTGCGGGCGCTCGCGGCGGAGCTCGGCCCCGCCGGGGTCCGCGTCAACGCCGTCGCTCCCGGCGTCGTCGAAACGCCTCTGACCGCGCCGATCAAAGCGGACGAGAGCTGGTACCGAGCCTACGCGGACAAGAACGTCCTGAAACGCTGGGCGAGGGCGGAGGAGCTCGCGGGCCCTACCGTCTTCCTCATCTCGGATGCGGCCAGCTATGTGACCGGCACCGTTCTCTTCGTCGACGGAGGATGGACGGCAGCGGACGGACGGTTCGATCCTCCCGGCATGTGAAGGCGGTCTCGGAGCGGGTCCGTCCGCTTCACCGGGCCAGTCATCCGGGCGCCCTCGCGGACGAGGGCACCCGGACGGCGGAGGATCGCTTAGTGTCCCTGGCTCTTGGGAACGGTAACGGTAGCGTGCGCGGCCGAAGAGGCGTTGCTGCTATCCGTACAGGTGATGCCGATGCCGTAGATTCGGCCGTTGCCCTTCCCCGCTCGCTCGGCGCGCACGCGCAGGTGGTGCGCGTCGATCACCGTCCAGTCGGTCGACGTGTTCCCGTCTCCCTGACCGTTCAGCGGCTCGTTGCTCGACACCGCGAGCGAGCAGGCCACCGGACCGCAGTTGTCGGTGACGGTGTAGTCGACGGCGACGTCCACCATCTCATGATTCGGCGGCCAGAGCACCGTCCGATCGACGGAGACGGGTCCGATCACCGGCGGAGGGTTGGAAGCCACGACCGACACCGTCGCCCCGTTGTTCGACGGGTTGGAGTCGGGGGTGTCGGCGGACACCGTCGCCGAGCTCGAAATCTCCGTCCCGTCGGGCACCGGGCAGCTGACCTCGGCAACGAGGGTCACCGTCGCGGTATCTCCGCCGGCGAGGGTCGGGAAGCTCACCATCTGCGCGGTTCCAGAGCCTCCGCAGACTCCACCGGCGTCGGAGGAGCAGGAGACGAAGCTGGTCTCCGGGGGAAGCGCGTCGGCGAGAACGACGTTCGTCGCCGCCGTGGGTCGGTGGTTCGTCAATCGCAACACGTAGGTGAGGTTCGATCCAGTGAGGACGGGATCGGGAAACGCCTCGAGCGCGATCCCGGGATCGGGCGCGACCGTCTGGAGGTAGACGTCGAAGCTCAGCTCGCTCAGCTTCTCGCTCTGAAGAGTGTGGAAACCATCCTCGAAGTCGGTCGAGTTCTGGAAGTCATATTTGATGTTCGTCCAGTCGAAGAAGCCGGCGAGCGGCCCCAGCGGTCGAAACTGGATGTCATCGCCCGCAGCGGTCGTATTGCACTGGCGGTTCGCACCCTCACGAATCTGACCCGATACGATGACGTCGTCACCCGCAGGTGCCGTATCGAGAGCGCCATTGGAGCCACCGGTGACGCAGGGTACGAGGGCATCGCCGTTGATGTCGCTCGAGACCGCGAGGTCCACGCCTCCGTCGGCGTCGCAATTCCAGTCGATGGGACCGTTTCCCGCGCCCGCCGCTCCGGCGCCGCCCGGACAGCTGAAGGTCGTGTTGTCGGTTCCGTCCGAGATGCCTAGGGTCTCATCGAGGTTCGTCTCGACCAGCGTGGGAAGAAGCGCGGTCGAGTAGTCAATCCGGGCTGTCAGCGGCCCGGCGCCGTCGGGGTCGTTGGGCGGGAGCCCCCCTACCTGGAAGGCATAGTTCATCACGCTCAGATAGTTCGGCTTGAAGTTCGTCCAGTCTCCTCCGCCGTGCTGGAGCCGGAGGTTGTGGCCGAACTCGTGCATGAACGTTCCCGCCTGCTGCATGATAGTTCCGACCATGGCGTCGGCGAGACCGTCGCCGTCCAAATCGCCCGAGCCGAGGTTCCATGCGCCGAGAGAGACCTGGAAGTCGTTTCCCGGGAGCTCGGCGCAGCCCGAGCTTCCGCAATCTCCCGAGGTCTGCCGGTGGGTCCAGAGGTTGTAGTGATAGGCGAATCGCCGGGGGTTGTCGGGGCCGAAGTTCGCAGGATCGGCCTTGACCGCGTCGAACTCCGTGCCCGCGGTCCCGGTGAAGCAGGCGTTGGGGATCCGCAGAAAATTCTGATGGCGAATGGAGTTGCTCACGTCCACGTGAAGAGATATTCCGTCGGCGCCATCGGGGTTCGTGACGGGGGCATCGGCGAACGCCTGCACCACGGCGGCGATGGCGGCGGCCTTCGGCTGATGGTTGTGGGTATCGCCGGCGGCGCAGTCGCTTCCGGTGATGGTGCAATCCATCCAGTCGATCTCGACGAAGATGTCCTTGTGCATCGAATCGGCGCCCTGGCCGGGAAGGTCGAAATCGACGACGCCGTCCCCGTTGGTATCGACGCCCGCCTGCTCCCAGTCGTCCCAGAGCCCGTCGCCGTCGGTGTCGTTCGTCACCCGCACGACGGCGATGAGATCGTTGAAATCGTTGTCGCCGAGATTGTCCGTATCTTCCCACGCCAGACGAAAGACTCCCGGGGCAATGGTCGTCGTCATTACGTGGTCTTGGTTGTCACTGTTCGAGCCCGGGTTGCTCGACCACACGTATTCGCACTGTGTGTCATCGTCGGTCTGAGCGCAGAAGTTGAAACTGAGCAGAGTGTTGGCGGCGAAGGCCTGGATGCCCGCAGTACCGGGATCGGAGTCGAGCTCCACCCGGCACCCGTGCTGGGAGAGCTTCTCACTCAGGACCGGAACTCCGGTCAAACCGTCCGAGGGCTCGAGCTTGCAGCCCGTGATGGCTATGCCGACCGCGGGAGAGGCGATGGCGAGTGTATTCCGGTATGCGGCATCGGAAGTAATGAGCTCCACGGTGACCCGGCCTCCGGAGGGAAGCGTCAGGTCCGACCCCGCGACAGGAAAGGTGAAAACGAGGCAGACTGATGCGAAAAGACCAGTACGCTGCACCCAAGTCGACATGTGACCTCCTTCACCGCACCCGATTTCAGACGCTCGACGGAGGGGGGATCCCGGCGGTCCTTGATTTCGCGACGGTCGCAGTGATCAATGACTATCAGTAGTGTGTCGGCGTCGTCAACAGGATTCTTTACGGAGCGGGAATCTCAGAGCGAAGGCGAATCAATCGTTGGAATCGGAGCTCAGCAGAGAGTCCGAATCCGTCGTCCATCCCGAACTCCGCCAAACCCGTCTCGTTCGCTACTTTTGCGAAGGCAGGAACGCCTTGTCGATGATGGCGACGACGACGTAGTTCGGATCCACCATCTCGGTCAGATGAATCCGGGCCACTTTGGAGAGCAGCTCGTACGCGTCCATCTCGGATAACCCGTAGTCCCGGTGGATCCACCCGACGAGCTGGTTGAAGGCGATGCGGAGCGAATCATCGAGCGGACGGTAGGCTCCGACCGTCATCAGGGACCGGTCGTTCTCGAACCGTGGCCAGGTGAGGTTCGCGCCTTTGACCACCTCGACGCGAAGGCGCACCGAGAGCGGCACTTCGATTCCCGTGCCCGCCACTTCGCCGTCGCCCTGCGCGGCGTGGCCGTCGCCGAAGTACAGCAGACCACCGGGAACGTTGACCGGGAACGTCACCGTGTTGCCCGCGCTCGCTTCCGAGGCGTCCATGTTGCCGCCCCACTCGCCGGGGGTGATCGACATGCGCGATTCCCCGCCGGCAGGGGCGACGCCGATGCAGCCGAGGAAAGGTTTCATCGGGATCTTCACCGAGAAGTCGGAGTCGTTGGCGCGAAACGTCGCCTGATTGGCGTCGTTGTCGATGGCGTAGAACCAGATCTTCTCCGGCAGGTCCGGGTTCAGCATCGGCGTGTAGTTGGTCTTGTTGAGCGCTCCGAACCCGGGAGCGAGACCGCCGACACCCTGGGGACCGTCGACCTTCAGCTCGAGAATCGTCACCGCGAGGCCGTCACCGGGCTCGGCGCCTTCGACGTAAAAGGGGCCGGTTAGGGGGTTGTCTCCCTTCACCAGACTCATGCCATCTCCCGGTTTGCGGATCGCGTTTCCGAAAGCGTCCAGCGTGTTGGCTTCGAGAACGTCCCCCGAACGAAGCCGCGCCGCCGGCTCGGCCGGTCCGTAGACGTATTTCACGTTGTCGAGCGTTGCCTGGTAACGAACGACGTCTTGCGCCTGTGCTCCTGCCTGCAGCGAGACGAGGAAGAGCGCGACCAGCAATTTGTTCATGGGTCCTCCCGGTAACCCGGAAGCCTATCACGCGGGTGGCGGTCGAGGATTCACTGGAGCTTTGGTGAGGCGCGGGACGCCCTCCAGGCGGGAAAGAAGCAGGACGCGGCCGCGACCACCGCGAGCAGAGAGATGGTAGCGGCGAAGGTGGCGGGATCCGTCGGGCTCACGCCAAACAGGAGCGCGCCCAGGAACCGCGTCGAGAGATAGGCCACGCCGAGTCCGCCCACGATTCCGATGAGCGTCGGGATCATTCCGACTTTCATCGCGAGCTCGATGATGTCCAGGCGACGGGCACCGAGGGCGATGCGAATCCCCATTTCCCGTCGCCGCTGCGCCATGACCTGGGTCATGATGCCGTAAATCCCGAAGGCCGCGAGGACGAGCGCGAGTACCGCGAATCCTCCGAGGAGAGAGGCCGCAATCCGTGCGGGCAGTAGCGGAAGCTCCATCCGTCGCGCGAGCGGCCTCGCCGCCTGGATGGGGAGCGCGGGATCGAGAGACCGTAGCTCCGCCCGGATCGACGGGATCAGCGTTTGTCCGTCGGCTCCTCGAACGACGAGCGTCACCATTCCGGAATAAGACTGCCGAATGGGAAGACAAAAGAACGGCTGGGGCGCCTCAACGAGGCCGGCGTACTTGCCATCCTGAACGACTCCCACGACTTCGACCATCGGCTCATCCGCTCCTCCCACCGAGAACCGTTTCCCGACGGGATCCGCGCCCCGCCAGAAACGGCGGGCGAAGGCCTCGTTCACGAGCGCGACCGCGGTCGAATCCCGGTCGTCGCGGTCGCTGAAATCACGCCCTTTCACGAGGCGCGTCCGTATCGCTCGGAGATACCCGGGGCTCGCGCGGCTGAACAACGCGATGGGGGCGCTCGTTCGGCGCTCGGGCACCGGTGCTCCCTCGACGAACACCCGCGCACGGCCGAAGTGGAGGTCGACGGGAACGGAGTCGGCGAGCCCGGCCGCGCGGACTCCGGGAAGCGTTCGAACCGTCGAGAGGAGCTCGGTTTCGAGCTCGAGCCCGCGGTCCGCGTCATAACCTTGGAGCCCGAGGTCGAACGACACCTCGACGGCATTTTCGGGATCGAAGCCGAGCTCGATCCGGCGCGCTCTCTCGAGCCCGCGCGCCATGAGACCGCATCCGACGAGGAGCACGAGTGAGACCGCCACCTGCAAGACGACGAGGCCGCTCCGAGCCGAGCGGCGGTCTCTCGGGGAGTCGCCCCTGAGCGCGGACATCGGTTGCGTCTTCGATACCTTCAGCGCCGGCAGAATGCCAGAGACGAGCCCCGCGGCGACCGAAACGAGGAGCGCGAAGGCGAGAACACGATAGTCGAGATGGAGGGCGAAGGAGATCGGGACGTCGATTGGTGGCTGCCACGCCGCCGAGGCCCTGACGAGAATGAACGCGAGCAGGACCCCCAGGAGTCCTCCACCCAGAGACAGGAGGAGGCTCTCGGCGAGGAGCCTCGTCACCACCCTCACCCTTCCCGCTCCCAGGGCGAAGCTCAGTTCCGATCTCGTGACGCTTCTCGATGGCCCGCGCAAGGAGGAGGTTGGCGACGTTGGTCGAGGTCAGAAGGAGCGCGAGCCCGGCGACACCCATGAGGAGGGCGGTGAACCCCAGAACACCGGTGCGGATGTTTCCCGCCATCAACCCGGCGGGCGTGAGCGATACTTCGAGGTTCTCGTTGATGCTGGGAAACTCCTGCCGCAGTCCCTGAGCGACGGCCGCGAGCGAAGCGCGGGCTTCGTCGAGGCCAACGCCATCGGCGAGCCGGCCCTGGACGAAGACGATATCCGCCTCGCGATCGTCGAGGTAACTCTTGCCACGGTCAATCGCGGCCTGCATCGCCATCGGAAGAAAGATATCGGGGGAGGCGATTACCTCCGTTCCGTCGAAGGCGCGAGCGGCAACTCCGACGACGGCATAGGTTCGACCGTTGAGTACGACGTTCTTGCCGACGACGTCGGCCTTGCCTCCGAACCGGCCCTGCCACGCCCGGTAGCTCAGGACCGCGACCGGATGCTCTCCCGGTTCGCCATCGTCCTCGCGGGAGAGGGTCCGGCCGAGTGCGGGCTCGACACCCAGTACCTCGAAGTAGTTCCCCGAGACGAGGTAGCCCCACGTTCTCTCGGCGAGGCCGTCGTGCGCGAGGCTCAGGGGCGCGAAACGGTACGCGATGAGACCGTCGAAGACCTCCGTCCGGTCGCGGAAGTCTTCGTAGTTCGGGTAGGAGAACATCGGGAACATGCGCTGATGAGCGCCTTTCGAGAGGGACACGAGCCGCTCGGGCGCGGCGACGGGAAGAGGACGGAGCAGAGCCGTGTTCAAGAGCGTGAAAACAGCGGTCGTCGCTCCGATTCCGAGACCGAGCGAAAGGACGCCGACGAAGGCGAGGGCCGGCCGGTTCCGGAGCGCCCGGGCCGCCTGCCGCAAGTCGAGGAGGAAGCCCTCGATGGTGACGAACCGGAAGGTGTCCCGGCTGGTCTCGAGGAGCCGCATCCGGCTCCCGAACTCACGCTCCGCCGTCCGCCGCGCCTCATCCGGTGTGTCGCCCGAGGCGAGCTTCTCTTCGACCTTCAACGCGACGTGGAGACGCATCTCCTCCTCGAGCTCGCGGTCGAATCTGCTTTTGTTGACGTAGTAGAGGAATCGTCGCCACAGCTCCGACAGGCTCATCGCGGCTCTCCTTCCGCTGGACGTATGAGGCGATGGATCGCCTCCATGACCCGTTCGAAATCGGCCGTTTCTCGCTGGAGCGCTTTTCGGCCCGACCGCGTGAGCCGGTAGTACCGGGCTCTCCGGTTGTTCTCCGATTGGCCCCACTCGGCCTTGACCCAGCCCTTGAGCGCCAGCCGCTGGAGCGCGGGGTAGAGAGAGCCTTCCTCGACCTTCAGCACGTCGCGTGAGGCGCTCAGGATGAACAGTGCTATCCCGTGGCCGTGCATCGGCCCGCCGCTCCTCTCGAGCGAGCGGAGGATGAGCATTTCCAGCGTTCCCGGCAGGAGGTCGGTACGGCTCACGTCTCCCATAGACAGTCTATGGGAGCGTAGCTCGGGACGGTGGAATCTGTCAAACAAACGAGGACCGGTGGTGCGCCTCACCGCACAAACTGGCCGAAGCGGATGAACGTTCGACCTGGCATGAACTTTCCCTAGGAGGACCAATTGAATTGAATTGGATTGGGGTCACTTTCGCGTTGGCGTTGCTGGAGCTTCACGGCGTCGACGCGCTCGCCTCAAGATCGGGCGCATAAGTTCCTGAAGCCGGTGGGGGATTCTAAGCGATGAGGGTATCGTCGTTGGCTACGACATGCCCAGCGTCGCCCCGAGACTCGTCGCGAGCGCCTCTCCGAGCTCGCGCCAGCGACGCGTGGTCGCGACCGCCTGGTTCACCTCGAGCTCGAAGCCGATGTAGCGCGCCATCGGATATCGGCGGCGCAGCCAAGTGGGAAGCCCATCGGTGCTGCCGCGGTAGGGGTAGTTGTAGCGCAGTCGCCATCCTGGCGCCTGCTGGCGCAGCAGCGTGCCCCATCGCCGGGCGAACTTTGCCTCACGGTGGCGCGTGCTGTCGAACAGGATCGACACGTCGGCGTTTCGTTTCTCTCCGTTCAATACGGGCGTAAAGCTGTGTACGGCAACATGCACGACGGGTCGGCCTTGCTCGATCGCGCCGGAGACCGCGGCCTCGACCTGCCGCCGATGCGGCCACCAGTAGCGGTCGAGGATCTGCTCCCGCTCCGCGCGCGGAAGTCCCCTGGTGAAGCGCGACCAGACGTTTCGGTTGGTCGGCGCGCGGTTCGGTTCGACAAGCAGACGGCTCCACTCGTTCACCAGCAGCGGTCGCTCGAGCCGCCGCGCCAGAAGTCGCGCGAGGCGCACGGCTCCGGGATCCCGGCCCTGGTGTGACGCGAGCACGTCCTTGGCGCCGGCGAACAGCCTCGCGTACTCGCGGGGAACGCGGTTGCCGGCATGCTCGCAGGTCAACACGAGCGTCGGTGTCACGGTGGCGCTCCAGGATCGTCAGGCGGTTGCACTGACCGCCCGCGACTTTGCGTCGCCCCAGCACCCGTCGAAGACAAGTATCGGTCACGCGGGTCTACCATAGTTCGGCCCGAACGCAGGATGGGTAGTGAAGTCAAAACATACCGGTCCCGGGCAGGATCCCGGCGACGCGGCGCGTGCCGTCAGCGAACGATGTGGAATTCTTCCTGCCGAATTCAGGATCCACTTCATCTTGCCCTCGGAGGTCATGGCGGCGTCCTCCTCGAGAGCGATGCGCACCTCCTGGCCGTCCCACTCCGGGACCTTCGTCACCGCGTTGAGCTCGATGGAGTGCCACATGTCGGGGATGAGGCGCACGTCGCCGCGGCCGGGGACGCCTTCCTGGCGATCCCAGAGCCCGATGATCGCGCCGGGACCGTGCCCGAAGTCCCCAATCGGATGGTTGTAGATGCGTCCCGAGATCCCCTCGCGATTCATCTCGGCGAGGGATTCGGCGAGCACTTCGTTTCCGGTCAACCCCGGTTTCATCCTCGTCATGACGATGTCCTGGAGTCGGTTGGCGTTTCGGAGGGCTCGCTTCAGCCCCTCGGGCTACGTCGGTCTCGCCCTCACGCAGGACGTAGCCCATGTGCTGGGTGTCGGTGGCGAGCCCCATGGCGAAGATGCCGAAATCGGTGTGGAGCACGTCGCCCCTCTGGATGACGACGTCGTCCTCCTCGAGCTTCTCACCCTTCCGCTGAACTTCGACCGAGGGCTGGAACCAGGAGCCCATGGCCCGGTCGTGCACCTGCTGCCGGAGCCACCAGACGACGTCGGTGTTGGTGGTGACGCCGGGAGTGATGACCTCGTTCGAGAACGCCGTGGCGATGAGGTCGTGGACGATCTTCATCATCTCGACATAATGGGGCATCATCGACGGCACGCGGATCGCGAGGTAGTCGAGCGGGAGGAGCTCGGCCGGGACGAAGCGAGACGTCCACTTGGGCCCGAGCGCCCGCTCGAGAAGCTCGCGCTCGCCCGAGGCGAGCCCGTCGGAGAAAGCGAAGGTCTGCGATACGTCGACGGCGATGGTCTCGGGCCGGCGCTCCTCGACGACGTGACGAAGCGCTCGCCACTGGACGTCGAGGTAGACCTCACGCTCGGGGTTCTCGGGGTCCTTCGCGGCGGTGTAGAGGCCGCCTTCCGTGCCGCCGCCGATGGTAATTCTCTCGACGCCCGCCTCCGGTCCCCAATCGTAGAAGACGAAGATCGATCGCCTCCGCGCGAAGAAGCGAGTGGGGGAAACGAGCGGCACGGAAGACGGGATCCTCGTTGTACTCGCTCGTCTGCACGATCCACATGTCGACGTGGTTCTCGCGCATGAGTCGGGGAAGCACGGTCTCGAGGCAATCGCGGAGCCAATCCTGGCGATCTTGGCCTGCTCCCGGAGAGAAGGGAGCGTGGGGATGTCCTGGGCCGACAGGGTTGCGGCCAGACCGAGGAACGTCACGAGTTGAGCGATGCGGAAACGTTGCATGAAAGTGGCTCCCGTCCGAAGACGTCAGAGGTCGTTCTCGCGCTGTCAGGCCCTCGACGCCGGGGAGGATTCTAACTCAGAAACCCGAGCCGTCAGCATCCTCGGGAAAGCGATGCATCGCGATGGCGATCTTCAGCGCGGCTCAGCGCGGCGTCTCGCTCTCGACCTTTTCCGGAAGCTCGTCGGAGAACGAGCCGAGCGTCTCGGAACCGATCTCGACGCGGTTGCGGCCCTGCTGCTTGGCGAGATAGAGCGCGCGGTCGGCGGCGGCCACGAGGTCCGAGGAGAGAAGGTGCAGGTCGGGCGCGGCGCAGGCGACTCCCACGCTCACGGTGACGAAGGGGGCGACGGCGGAGCCCCGGATGCGCGATCGCGAGGTCGAACACCAATCGGCGGACCTTCTCCGCCATTTCGGCGATTCCGTCGCGCGAGGCACCGGGAAGCACGACGGCGAACTCCTCGCCGCCGTAGCGCGCCACGTGCTCGCCGGCCCGTCTGTGAGTGCCGGCCACGGCCTGCGCCACCGCCCGGAGGCAAGCGTCTCCCGCCTGGTGTCCGTTCCGGTCGTTGTAGTCCTTGAAGAAATCGATGTCGAGAAGCATGAGGGCGAGCGGCGTATGCAGGCGGCTCGCCCGCCGGAACTCCTCGTCGAGCGCCGCGTCGAAGGCCCGCCGATTGAGAACGCCGGTCAATCCGTCCTCCCGAGCCAGCTGCCCGAGACGTTCGTTCGCGGCCTCGACCTCCGCCGTCCTCTCGGCGACGAGCCGCTCCAGCTCGGATTTCTGGCGGGTGAGGCGCCGTATCCGGAATCGGTGGAACAGAGGTCCCGAGAGCACGAAGACGAGACCGACGAGGCTTCGAAACCGAATCGTCTCGTGAAATCGAGGTGCCACCGTTACTCCGAGCGCCGCCCCTTCCTCGTTCCAGACGCCGTCGCCGTTGGAGGCGACGACCCGGAATCGGTAGCTCCCCGGCGGAAGCTTCGAGTAGTACGCGACCCGCCGGCCGCGCGCCTCCACCCAGTCCTCCTCGAATCCCTCGAGCCGGTATCGGAATCGCACCGCGTCGGGCTCGAGCAAGCTGAGCGCCGTGTAATGGACCTCGAGCGTCTTCGTCGCGGGAGGAGTCGAAGACGAATCGGAGATCCCGACGTCAATCGGACGGTCGTCGACGAGCACCTCTTCAATCGCGACCGGGGGCCGGAGAGGATTCGAGGGAATGTGCTCTGGATCGATACGAATCGCGCCTTCGATGGTGGGGAACCGAATCCTTCCGTCCGCCGTCATCACCCCCGCGTCCGCACCTCCGTTGCACTCGGCGTTCTTCATACCGTCGGCGGTGCCGTAGACGACGGGGTCGAGCCGCTCCCGGGTGCCGTCGGCGACCTCGTCGAGCTCGCGTTTCGATACCCGGTAGATGCCTTTGTTCGAGCTCATCCAGACGTCGCCCAGACCGTCCTCGACGATGCGATGAATGACGTTGTCCGGCAGGCCTTGCTCCTGGGTGATCGCGGTGAAGCGCCCGTCTTTCAGCCGGTTCAACCCTCCTCCATAGGTCCCAATCCAGAGGCTCCCCTCGGCGTCCTCGTGGAGGGCGAAGACGAGATCGTCCGAGAGGCCGTCTTTGGTCGTGAACGCGGTGAAGCGGCCGTCCCGGAAGAGGTCGAGCCCACCGCCCCTCGTTCCGATCCAGAGGTTTCCCGCGTGATCTTCGTAGATGACGTTGACGGTATCGTTCAGAGACCCTCTTTGGTGGTGAAGGCGGTGAAACGGCCATCCTGGAGCCGGTTGAGCCCGCCGGCGTAGGTCCCAATCCAGAGGCTTCCCTTGTGATCCTCGTACAACGCGAGGACGCAGTCGTTCGACATCCCCATGTCGGCGGTGAAGACGTCGAATCGGCCGTTCTTGAAGCGGGTGAGTCCGCTGTCGGTTCCGATCCACAGGCTCCCAGAGTGATCCTCGAGGATCGAAAAAACGATGTCGTTCGAAAGGCCCTCCCGGGTGGTGAAGGCGGTGAAGCGGCCGTCCCGCAGCCGGTTGATTCCCCCGCCCTCGGTACCGATCCACACCGTGCCTTCGCGATCCTGGTAGATCGCGCGGATGTAGTCGTTGGAAAGCCCCTCTTTCGTCGTGAAGGGAGTAAAGCGGCCGTCTTTCAGCCGGTTGAGCCCGCCGAGATTCGTCCCGATCCAGAGACTCCCCTCGCGGTCCTCGTGGAGCGCGTACACGGTGTCGTTCGACAGTCCATCGCGTGTGGTGAAGGACGTAAAGCGGCCGTCCTGACGGCGGTCGAGCCCGCCACCGTCCGTTCCGATCCAGAGATTCCCGTCGCGGTCCTCGACGAGCGAGAGGATGACGTCGTGCGACAGCCCGTCCTTCCGGGTGAAGACGGTGAAGCGGCCGTCCTTCAGCCGATCGAGCCCCAAATCGGTCCCGACCCACAGCACTCCCTGCTGATCCCGGAGAAGCGAGCGCACGCTCCGGCGCGAGAGTCCTTCGTCGGGAGTGAACGACGTCAACGTTCCATCGGGGTGCAGTTGGGAGAGCCCTGCCTCCGTTCCAATCCAGAGACCCTTCTCGCCTTCGACGAGGGCGCGAATGCTCGTGCCGAGCGCATCGCGGGAGCGAACGACCTCGAATCGGCCGTTCTCGTACCTCGCGAGTCCGCCTCCGTCCGTACCCACCCAGAGGCGTCCTCGCCAATCCTCGAAGAGAACGGAAACCTGGTCGCTCGGAAGGCCGTCGGTCGTGGAGAAACGGGTGAACCGCCCTCCCGTCAGACGTACGAGTCCGCCGCCCGACGTTCCGATCCAGAGGCTTCTTCCGTCACGATCGACGAGGAGCGAGAGTACCCAGTTGCGCCCGAGCTCGGGATTCGTTCGGGTGTCGAACACGGTGAAGCGAGTGCCGTCGAAGCGGACGAGGCCTTCCCGCGTTCCCAGCCACAGGTATCCGTCGGGAGTCTGGGCGATCGAGGTCACGGTGTTCTGCGGTAGCCCGTCGCGCGTCCGCCAGACGTCCTGCATGTATTGCGTGATCGCTTTCGCGGGATCGAGGGCCATCGCTCCGGAGGGCACTCCCAGAAGCAGGACGCCGACGAGAACACGGCGCCACGCGCGGGGCGAGGCCCGATGCGAAGCGGAAAGCGTAGCTGGCATGGCAGATCTCACGATTCGACGAGGGAGGAGAAAGCTCCCCATCGCATCGACAGGACGTGGAAACGTTTGTTTCGAGTATCTTTATTATAGAGAGCCATCGGCGAGATGGGAACAGTCCCGGAGTGCCGACGGTCTGTCGTAGACTATGCCCGCTCGTGGAGTCTTCCCGGGCAAAGGAGGTCCGATGACCCGTACCCTCGCGATCGCGTCCACCGCGCTCTTCCTGTTCCTGGGGCAGCGCGCGCTCCTCGCCGAGCAGCCACCCGGGGCGAGGCACCTGACCGTCGAACAGTACCTGGATTACGAGTCTGTGTCCGACCCGCAAATCTCACCCGACGGAACGTCCGTCGTCTACACCCGGCGGTGGGTCGACAAGCTCCAGGACCGGTTCGAGACCGCGCTCTGGATCGTGGATGCCGACGGGTCGCGCAACCGCTTCCTGACCAAGGGCTCGAAAGCCGTATGGTCTCCCGACGGAGACCGTATCGCCTATATCGCGGAGGGCGAGCCCAAGGGACCGCGAATCTTCGTCCGGTGGATGGACGCGGAAGGCGCGACGTCTCAAGTGACCCGAGTCGACGAGGCGCCCGCGGATGTGAAGTGGTCTCCGGACGGGAAGCAGATCGGGTTCTCGATGTTCGTCCCCCATCCCGCGGAGTGGAAGATCGACATGCCCACGCCGCCGGATGGCGCCAGCTGGACCAAGGCTCCGATGATCGTGGACCGGCTGCATTACCGTCAGGACCGCGTGGGTTATACCGAGCCTGGATACGTCCACCTCTTCCTCGTTCCCGCGGACGGGGGAACGCCGCGAGCGCTCACGTCGGGCGAATGGTCGGTGGGGGCCCGCTTCGACGGCCTCAAGGGAGACGTGGGCTGGGACTGGACGCCCGACGGCAAGACCATCGTCGTCGACGGGCTCGACGCGCCCGATGCCGACATGCGGTATCGCGACTCGGATCTATACGCGGTCGACGTCGCGACCGGCGCGAAGCGCAAGCTCAGCTCCGAGCCTGGGACCTGGACGAGCCCCGCCGTTTCTCCCGACGGGCGGCTCGTCGCTTTCACCGGTTACTCGCACTCGAAGGCGAGCTACCACGCGTCCGAGCTCTATGTGATCGGTCTCGACGGTGCAGGGCAGAAGAAACTCTCGGGAGATTCTCGATCGCGACACGGAAAATCTCCACTGGGCTTCCGACGGGAACGGGGTGTTCTTCACCGCCGACGACGCGGGCACGTCGAACCTCCGCTACGCCGCTTTGTCCGGCGGAGTCCGAGCGGTGACGCACGAGACCCAGATGCTCTCTTTCGCGAGCGTCGCCCGAACGGGTGTCGGGGCGGGCGTTCGCACGAGCTTTCACGCTCCTCCGGACGTCGTTCGGGTGGACACGAAGTCCGGGGAAACGACGGAGCTCACTCATGTCAACGACGACCTGCTCGCGGGCGTCGAGCTCGGTGAAGTCGAGGAGCTCCCGTACGCTTCCCATGACGGCACCAAGGTGTCCGGATGGCTCGTCAAGCCCCCGGGGTTCGACCCCGGGAAGCACTATCCCATGATTCTGGAGATCCACGGCGGTCCTCACGGCATGTACAACGTCGGCTTCAATTTCATGTTCCAGTCGTTCGCCGCCGACGGGTTCATCGTGCTCTACACCAATCCTCGTGGAAGCACCGGTTTCGGCTCGGCGTTCGGTAACGCCATCGAACGTGCTTACCCGAGCGTCGACTACGACGACCTGATGGCGGGGGTCGACGCCGCGATAGGCCGCGGCAGCATCGATCCGCGGAACCTGTTCGTCGGCGGCTGCAGCGGCGGCGGCGTTCTCTCGAGCTGGGTCATCGGGCACACGACGCGCTTCGCCGCCGCGGCGGTGCGGTGCCCCGTCATCGACTGGATGAGCTTCGCCGGGCATACCGATATTCCGCTCTTTACATACAACTTCTTCGACGCTCCCTTCTGGGAAAAGCCCGAAGCGTGGCTGAAGCAATCGTCCCTGATGTACGTGGGAAACGTGACGACGCCGACACTCCTCATGACGGGGGTCCTCGACATGAGAACTCCCATGGCCCAGACGGAGGAGTACTACGCCGCCCTCAAGATGCGGGGTGTGCCGACGAAGCTTCTCCGCTTCGAGGGCGAGTACCATGGGACGTCGTCGAAGCCCTCGAACTTCATGCGCACGGTCCTCTACATGGAGAGCTGGTATCGACAGTACGGCCACTGGGACGAAGGCGGGCCAACCCAGGGCTCTCGATGAGTCGAGTCTGTTTGACACAAAGTATTTGACACTTGTGTCAAATCGAGTTACCCTGCGTACGATGGTGAAGACGCGAAAGATTCAGGTTACCCTCGATGAGGATCAGTACAAGGAGCTCGAGAGCAAGGCGGAACGAGAGGGAAGAAAGCTCGCAGCCATCGTCAGAGAGTCCATCGAAAAATACACTCTGGGTCCGGAGGCGGAGCGCGCCAAGAAAGCGGCTTTGGACGCGCTCTTCGCGCTCGAGCCTACTCAGGTGCCCGAGGAGTATTCCGACTGGAAACGGGAGTACGGTGCCCGCAAAACGAAGCGCGAAGAAAAAGACGGAAAGAAACGCTGACGTCTACTTTCTCGATACCAGTGTTCTGATGTGCGCGGCGGGCGGCCCTCACCCGCTCCGAGACGTTTGCCGAGCGTCGCTCGCGAACGCCGTCGCGAGGCGCGTGAGCTTCGTCACCGACTCGGAGGTTCTGCAGGAGATCCTCTACCGTTACTTCTCGATTCGTAGGCCTGAAATCGCGAGCGTCGTCTACGATGCCGCGACACGCCTCTGCGACGAAGTGCTCGGAGTCGAGGAGAAGCACACGTCTCGTGCTCTGCAGCTCCTGCTCGCTTCCCCCCGTCTTTCGCCGAGAGATGCCGTGCACATTGCGACCATGGAGGAAAAGGGGATCCGGCGTATTCTCTCCACCGACCACGATTTCGACGACGTGGACGCAATCGAGCGCGTCGACCCCTCGTATTTCGCGTAACGCCGCCCCTTCGTCGCGGCACAACGCAGGGCCCAGCAAAGGTCGGTGGTTCAGAGGGCTTCGACTTCGGATCTCAGTCGGGAGAGCTCGGATGCGGAGCTTTCGAGAAATCCGCGGGCCTCGGTCAGGCGGGTGCGCTCGGAACGTACGAAGCGGGTGTAGGGCGCCATCGCTTCCTCGATGCGGCCTACGCTCGCCTCGGTCTCTTTTTCGAACTGCTGCCGGAGGGAGCTCATGAGCCGCTCGCGCACGTCGGCTACCTTGTGGTTGAGCTCCGACTTCGCCCGGCGCTTCTTCGCGGGTAGCACCAGGAGACCGACGAGGGAAAGAGCGCTCGCGGCGAGAACTCCAGTCACGTCGGCTGCGGTCGTCGTGGCGATCAACGTCACGAGAGCACCGAGCCCGACGGCGCCGACCTCGATGAGCGCCGCCGAGGCAACGGCGGCTTGCACGGAGTCGGCGAGGCGGCTCGACTCGTGCTCCCGGTCGTAGCCTTCGATCGCTTTGCGCGACGCGACCCCCACCGTCTCCAGCAGCCGTTTGCGGTCCTGCTCGAAGCTCGCCGGGAGCTTTCCCACCATGCGCTCCTCGCGGGCGGAGCGGCGGCGGTCGACGTGCTCCCTCACCGATTTCCACTGACGGAGCTCGCTATCGACCATCCAGTCGATGACCCCTTCCACCCGCTTCTCCACCACCTGCGGAAGATCGCCGACGACTTTCTTCTCGAACTCCGCCTTCACCTTCGATTTGTTCACGAGGTCGAACACCCGGCCGAGCCTCAACGTCTCCTCGAAGAACACCGCGCCGCGGCTCTCGAAGTCTAGGAGAGCGTTGTCGATATCCGCGAGCCGGTAACCGAAATTTCGCGCCTGGTCCTCCCGGTAGACGGCGAGCTGTCGTTCGATC
The DNA here is from genome assembly GCA_963815675.1 of uncultured Acidobacteriota bacterium. Lineage (GTDB taxonomy): Bacteria > Acidobacteriota > Vicinamibacteria > Marinacidobacterales > SMYC01 > CAWFHP01. The sequence goes on from CAWFHP010000005.1 coordinate 159,769, forward strand.
TCGTCCAGCATGCCGAGGTCGGCCTTGAGCAGGTCGAGCTCCGCCGTGACGATCGCGGCGTACTTCGAGCCCAGGGAGAGTCCCACGCCCAGAGGATTCAGGAGCTTCAGACGCACCCGCTCGCGGTCGTCGAGGACGGATACGACGTAGCGCTCGAGAGGCGGAAAGCGGCTCTTTTCGAGGAGGTCGGCGTCGTTCGCCGTCTTCGCTCGAAGGGCGCGGCGCGACGAGACCGAGAACACTTCGGGGGCAGCGCCCAGCAGCTTCTCCGCGTTGTCGCGAACGAAGCTCTCCACCTGGCCCACCTCCTCCTCGCGGTCGAAGATATCGACCTTGTTGACCACGAAGACGATCTTCTTGCCCCAGGAACGGATCGTCTCGAGGAAGGAGCCGCTCGCTCTCGGTGAACGGCCGGTCGGCCGAGGTCACGAAGAGAACCAGATCCGAGCGTGGAATGAAGTCGCGGGTGAGCGTCTCGTGCTCCCGGGCGATGGCGTTCGTTCCCGGCGTATCGACGATCTCGACGTTCTCGAGAACCGGGACGGGAGCCGAAACGATCTCCAGGGCGTCGCTCCGCCGCTCGCGCGACTCGCTCTCGCCGTGCCGGACGAGGGTGATGCGCTGGGTGGTGGGTGTGACGCCTTCCTCGAGTATGGATTTCCCGAGCAGGGCATTGATGAACGCGCTCTTTCCGGCGTTGAACTCTCCCGCCACGACGAGGAGGAAGAGCTCGTCGAGCTGACGGATAGAGGCGTCGAACGAGGCGGCGTCCTTGGCCTCGATCGCGAGCCGCTCGAGAGCGAGCCTGAGATCGGAGAGACCGCGGCGCTCCTCGGCGAGAAGCTTCTCCTCCGCAGGACTCAGGATTCGACCGAGGCTCATGAACGAGAAGTCTACCCTACGCGCCTCCCGAGCGGGCTACTCCGCGCCCGGGGAACGCGCTCAAGTCAGGTGTCCAGTGATCCCGTCTGATCAAATCTGCGATGACCACGCTCGGCCGTTTCGGAAGAAGGGGAGATCCCGTTGGGGCTCATCTGGCGCCTGTCGCGTTTCCGGCCCTGAAGTCTCCACGCCCCGTAGTACTCACAAAGCGCGAAACAGTAAAACGCCATCCAATGTCCGGAGAACCCACGAAAAACCGCGATCGGCGCAGCGCCGGATTCCATTCGATGGTGGCTCGCGTTCAAGAAGAGGAAGAAGTTGACGAACGCGTAGACGAAGAATCCGGACTCCATGAGCCGCATCCATAACGGACACCCCCGGCGAGCAGCCTTCCAGAGCTCGGTTGGCTTGCCTCCACGGGTTGCGACCGCTGCCAGCATAGCTGCTCCCGCTGCTGGAGGGCACACCAGGAAGAGGCCGAAGTGAAGAGCCCAAGCATACCCACCAATTGGAGTCGTGAGATGGAAGATCGCGCTGGTGTGCACCCACAAACTGAGGGCCAGGCCGGCAGCGGAGAGGAAAATGAAAACGGGCAGCAAAACACGGAGCATCTTCAAAACTGTGGGCGGCACGTTGAACACATTGCCGGTACGGTCCCGCGACATCGGTGGCAGCCTAGTCGGGCCCGACTCTTTCGTCACCGATGTTCCTCCAGTCGCGGTTCGATTGAGCCGCGGCGGATGAAACCAACCTGTAAAGGGACACGGACATCTGTACGGCGACCAAAGGATCGACAGGCGTTTCCTTCAATGGTCTCATCAAGAGCCTTTAGTCGCGGACCCGACCGGCGCTCGGCGCTCCTGGGCTGCGGCCTCGAGCCCTCTACCTGCCCCGCCGGCGGGCGACGGCCTTCTCGACGAAGCTTTCACAGAACGAAAGGCTGTTGACCTCCTCGACGCCGCGCTCGCGTCCGCCGGACTGCGCCTGGAACGCGTCGAGGATTCCTTCCAGGGCAGCCTCGACGGGAACGCCGTCCCGATGCCAGGCGCTCACCCGGGCGAAGTCTGAAGGGGAAAGCGTGCCCCGGCGTCCTTTGAGACGAAAAAACTCGGCCTCCACGCGCTCGCAAAAAGAAAGAAGAGCCGGGTCCTTCATCGCCGCGATTCCTCGAGCCGCCGCACGACGTCAGAACGATGAGGAATTCCGGCGATGCCCGGCGCTTCAACGGCGAACGAGGCGGCACAGCAGGCGAAGAGCGTCGCTTCCACCACCGGGCGCCCCTCCCGGAGGGCGACGACCAGCGCTGCCGCGAACACGTCGCCGGCGCCTGTCGGGTCCACTTCCTTTGCGGGAAACGCGGGGAGATCGTAGACGTCGCCCCGGGAGTAGAGGCGAGCCCCGTGTGCTCCTTTCGTGATCGCGAACGCCCGGCCACCGAACTCGTCCGCGAGCTCTTCCGGAGCGGCATGATCCTTCTCGCTCATCGACACGACGTCCACAGGGGAAAGACTCGCCAAGGCGTCCGGCCAGTCCGCGGGCCTCACGCACCCTTCGGCATCCCACGATCGAAACAGGCCCTGGGGTGCCGTCGCCGACAACCCCGAGGGTGTCAGGGGAACGAGAGGACATCGAAGCTCGTGCGCCACGGGGCAATAGAGCACGGCGGCGTCCTCCGCCAGGCGCTCCCGCATGGGTGCGAGGGTGAGCTCGGTCAGAGGCAAGGCCGCCCCCAGGACGCGCTGCCGCCGTTCTCCACTCTCGTAGACGTTCTCGAAAGTCGTGGTGGTGGGAGCTTCGGTGTAGTGGACTTCGACCTCCGAAAGATCGTTCCAGAATGGGAAGTCCGCCCCCACCGAAGTGACCGCGCCCGAGCTGAGCCCGAGCCGCGCCGCGGTTAGAGAGGCGTAGGCGGCGGCGCCGCCCAGGCGCAGGACACCCTCAACCCGATCGACGGTCACGTGACCGACGGCTAGAAAGTCCAGCCGTTGCCCTGAGCCACCCCTTCGATTCATGAATCTCCGTGGTAGCGGTCGTCCAGAGGCTGAGGATAGGATCGCCGGGAATGGTCTGGACCTCCCTCGTCGCCCAGGGGAAACGCCGCTCGTGGATGTCGCTCTTCCTCGCGACCCTCGTCGCCCTCGTCGCCTTTCACGTCACCCGATTCTATCAGGGGCGCGTTTCCACCTGGGTTCTCGTCCTGGTCTGGATTCCCGTCGGGTTGAACCTTCTTCGCTCCACCCTCGGCCTCGTCTATCGTCTGGAGCGCCATCCTTTTCGTGTTCTCGATCTGGGGTTGACTCAGGATCAGGTCGCGCCCGGCCAGTCGATCGACATCGAGCTGGTCCTGGAAGCACGCCGGGAGGCGAAGCTCACCCGGCTGTCGGCCGAGCTTCGCGCGGTGCGGCAGAAGCAGACGAGCACGGGACGACAGGTCGAGGTTCTTCACTCCGATACGAAGGCGGTCGACGAAGGGCTCGAGCTGGCGCCCTCTCTTCGCAAGAGCTACCGCGTCGCCTTCCCGCTTCCCGCAAGCGCGCCCTACTCCTTCCGGTCGATGGAAGGAAAGATTGTCTGGCTCGTGCGGGTGGAGGCGGCGGTCGAGGGTTGGGGTGAGCTTCGGGACGAGATCGAGGTGACGGTGGCGCCCGCTTGATGTCGAAGGTCGAAACCGCCCTCATTTACAACCCGAAGTCGGGGCGAGGACGTCCCAAGGAGGCTCTCCTCGATCGCGCTCTGTCCTGCCTCAGCGATGCAGGCATGAAAGTCGAGGTCTTCCCCACGACGGCGCCCGGCCACGCGACGGCAATCGCGGGGCGGGTGAGCCGTGAGGGATTTCAACGGGTGTTGAGCTGGGGAGGGGATGGAACGCTCAACGAGGTCGCCGCCGGGCTGGTGGGCACCGAGACCGTTCTCGGGATCGTTCCTGGTGGGACGGTGAACGTCTTCGCGCGTGAAGTCGGCATTCCCCGCACCCTCGAGGAATCGATCCGGGTTCTGACGGAGGGTGAGCCCACGCGGATCCCCGTGGGAATGGCGGGAGAACGTCCGTTTCTTCTCATGGCGGGAGTGGGTATCGACGCCGAAGTGGTGTATCGTTTGAAGGCGGGCTTCAAAGACGCGCTCGGAGCTCTCGCTTTCTGGCTCGACGGCTTTCGGATGCTCGCGAGCTATCCGATGACGCCACTCACCGTTCGAGCCTCGGGCCGCGAGATCGCCGCGACCGGGCTCATCGCGGGAAAACTGCGCCGCTTCGGCCCGAGGTACTTCATCACTCCGGCGGCGAGGCTCGACGAGGCGAAGCTCCATGTCGTCGTCTTCAAAGGACGAAACCGGCGCGACTACCTCCGCTACCTCGTGGGCGTCTTGACCGGCAGACATCTCGGCTTCGCGGATGTCGAGCACTTCAAGACCGATGCCGTCGACGTGTCGGCGGTGGAAAGAGTTCGAGTGCAAATCGACGGAGAACCGGCAGGCTACGCACCCGTCCGAATCGGCGTGCGCGACCGCGCGCTCTCCATCATGCTTCCGAGGAAAGAATGAACAAGACAACGAGGCTTCATTGGGTTCTGGCTTTGCACTCTTGCCCTCGCCCTGAAACGGATAGGCGGTTCTAAGCAGGGCCGAGGGGTTAACGGAGGCCCAATGGATCGAGAGCTGCGAATTCACGGGGGAGCCACGTGAGTTAGGTGTGAGAGGACCAAGGCTCGTTGACTCGTGAAGAAGGCTTTCGTGGCGGGGATGGTTGCGCAGGCAGACAGCCAGCGTGGCATCGAGAGGAAGCGCTCAGTTGACGTTACTGGCGAACTGCGCTGGTGGTCGTCGCTCCCGTGCTTTGGTATCGAGATGGTCGAGGATCTTGGGGATGACGGCGGGCTCGGTGATGAAGGCGAGGAGCTTCATCGAGGAATCGCATCGGGGACAGGTCAAAGGGTCGACCTCGTAGATGCGGTAGATGAGCTCGGCCCAGCGCTTGTTGACAGCGGGTCTGGAAGGCGTTGCCTCCGTTTCGTCGGATGCAGCGGTGTCTTGTTTCCGGTACCTGGAGCGAACCCGATTGGCGTAGGCGCGGTAGAAATGGACGAGATGCTTGTTGGGCTCTGGGACGTGGATGAGCACCCTGGCGAGAATCGTCCGCACTCGGGCTCCTTCGAAGGAATCAGATGTTGCAGGGCACCTTCGAAGGGCTGCCCACCGCAAAAACTCGAGCGGGTCAGTCTTGCCTCCTCGTCGACATCGTGTCCGGCTTTGGGCTGGTAGAGGACGAGCTGGGAGTCCGGATGGTAGCGAAGCCGAGAGAGGTTCACGGGCGAGCGCATCAGGTAGCACGCGAGCTTGTGGAGCCCTTGGGTATCGGCGGGGTAGACGGTGGTGCGATTGTGGACGCTGAGAGAAAGGAGGAGGTCGATGCGCTCCTGGGAAAGGAGCCCTCGGTCTCGTAGAAGTCGGAGAATCTTGTCCCGGAAGAGGAGCTCGGCCTTGTGGGTGTCGACGTAGGGAAGGGGTTGCCAGGAACCGTGCTCCGAGGAGGACGCCGCGCGTGACGATGGCGTGGATATGAAGATTCCACTTCAGCGAAGAGCCGAAAGTCTGAATGACGGCGACCATCCCAGGGCGGGCATCAGGCTCGTCGAGGGCGGCGGCCATCATCTCGCGGACGGTCTCGTAAGCGATGCGCGAGAGCTCTCCGAGGAGCTCTCGATGGAAGAGAAAGTAGAGGGCGGAGCATCTTGGGTATCGAAAACACCCATTGGGCGTGGGGGACGTCGGCGAGAATCCTCTCGTGGAGCAGTGAGGAAAAGATTGCGGCTGCGCTTGGCCCCGCACGAAGGGCAGAGTCCGCGCCCCTTGCAGGAGAAAGCGACCAGGAACTCGAAACGACCGTTCGGGCAAATGGCCCGGGCGAAGCCCGATTCGAAGAGCCCGCAATCGAGATACCGCAGGACAGCGGCCTGGGAGGGGAAGCTCGTCCACCTCCTCAATCGCGACGACTATTTCGACGTCATTACCAACCGAAACCAGGACAAGTTGACCCGCGAGGAGCAACTTCGGCTCCGGACGAAGCGTGTCGGGGCCATGGGCCTCCCGGTGGGAGGCGAGGCGGCGATGGTGGTGGCTCAGGAGCATCTCTGCGGGGAGATCCGTCTCGCGGATTTCGACGGGCTCGAATCTGTCGAACCTCAACCGGCTCGGCGCGGGTTGCGACGATCTCGGTCTCAACAAGGCCCTGATCGTGGCCCGCCGAATCTCGAAGATCGACCCCTACCTAAAGGTCGAGGTCTACGAGGAGGGCGTGACCGAATCGAGAGTCGACCGCTTCCTCGATGGGCTCGACCTCCTCCTCGAGGAGTGTGACGCGATCGCGATGAAGTGGAAGGTGAGAGAGCGGGCGCGCGAGCGCGCGATCAACGTCGTGTTCGCCCGCCGATGAGCGAGGATTCTGAGCGTCGAGCCCTACGCCCACGTCCCGGAGCTCGCCGTGTTTCACGGGCGTATCCCCGCTCCCCAACCACCGAAAGAATCCTTCCCCAATCCTCTCGCCTTCCTGAAAGTGCTCACCGAGTGGATGGGCGGTTGGGAGTCCGTTTCCGAGCGCTCGCGGTCGTTCCTCGAACGGGTCGGCTCGACTCTCTGTGGCTATCCCCAGCTCGCGGGCGAGGCTCGCTTCGCCGCCGGTCAGCTTGCTCACGTTTCCCGGCGTCTTCTCCTCGGTGACGAGCTGCCGCCGTTTTTCGGGAACGTCGACCTCGACGAGATGGTCTCGCCCGGGTAGCCGCGTCGGGCGCAGGCCGTCGACGAGGGCTCTAGGAGACTCCCCCTTGGGGAGCACACTCGATGATAGACAGAGGCAGCTCCACGACGAAAGCATGTCAGGCGTTAACCAACACGCGGATATCAGGTTGATTCACCGTCGTTTGAAGCTGCTCGTGCCCTGACCAGATGAGTGCGGGAGGTCGGATGCAGTAAACACGATCGAGCTTGGGCTTGAGGTCTCAATACATATCAGGCAGTTCTTGCTTTCACTCTGTGACATAAAGGAGGTGCCACGTGCCGAGAAGCTGCACGAAGAAGGACGAACGTCAATACGAGCACATCAAAGAGAGCGCCCTCGAGCGAGGGCGAAGCGAGGAGCGGGCGGAGGAGATCGCCGCGCGCACCGTCAACAAGCAGCGACGGCTGGATGGAAAGACGAAGAGCAAGGCGACGTCGGGAACGGGGAATCCGAATACCCGTTTCGAAGATCGAAGCGTCGAGGAGCTTCGAAACCGCGCCCGCGAGCGGCACATCGAGGGGCGTAACCAGATGAAGAAGACCGAACTCGTCGAGGCGATCCGAAAGGCGTCCTAGCTCACGCTCAAACATGCGGCGCTTTGCGAAACTCGGGCGGTGCGGAACCAGCCCCCGGAAGAATCGTAGACGGGCGGCGTGTAGATGCCTCAGGGCGCGGGACGACTCTGGGCTCAACCCGTGCTCGCCCCCTGAGACGATCCCGATCCTACCCGACGCTCGTCGAGTGCCCGATCGAGCACGGAGTCTAGATTCGGGGAGGCTTTCCCTGAGCCACTCCCATGTGTCGGCGCGGGGAGACGGAGATAGCGGGCGAGTTCAGGTCGCTCAATCGTGCTCGGATTCCGAGCGACTCCACGACAGCCTGCTCTCTCTGGAGAACGGCGTGGAAGCGGTGAACGGCAGGAGGGCGGCGGAGCCCACGTTTGCCGAAAGGGACGTCGCGCCTCCGAAGAAGGCGCCGGCGCCATCGATCCGGTCCACCTCGTCGAGGCCGTATCGAAGAGCCTGGTCGTCGATACGATTGCGGGCACGCATGTGCCGCAAGAGAAATGTCATCTGTTGTTTCGCTCCCGCGGAGAGCTTCCCTCGGGTGAACTGCCGGAAATAGGCTCGCGGCGCGGGAAGCAGGGACGCCAGAAACGACGACTCACCCGGCGTGAGGTCGGCAGGATCGCGATCGAAATAGGTTCTGGAGGCGCGCCTGAGCCCGTATATCCCTGGACCGTACTCGATCACGTTCAAGTACAGCTCGAGAATCTCGGTCTTCGACAGGCTCGACTCCAGCCACCAGGTCAGAAAGACTTCCTTGGCCTTGCGAGCGAGCGTCTTGTCGCGCGTCAGGAAGAGGTTCTTCGCGAGCTGCATCGAGATCGTGCTCGCGCCGAAGGCCATCCGGCCCTCCTCGACGTTTCTCTTGAGGGCGGACTCGATCGCGAAGGTAGAGAACCCAGCGTGATCGAAAAATGTGGCGTCTTCATGAGCCAGCACCGAGTGAACGAGAAACGGGCTCACTTCCGAGATGGACACCCAGTCGGTCGAGCCGGGACCGGTCTCGAAGGCGAACGCTCGCCCCGTGTCGTCGGTGACTTCGTGCACGAAGACTCTTTCGAATCGTGACGTGTCTGCGACGCTTGGGATGCGCTCGAACCTGCATAGGTTGTCCAGGTGGACCTCCACCAGAGTCGAATCGGGATCGGAAGAATCGACCCGGAGGCGGGCCTCCGCTCCGATCTCGCCGCTCCATTCGAACCGGGAGAGCTCTCCGAGCACCGCATCGGGCACGATGCTCATGGCATCGTTACAGTCCTGACGCGGCATGCGCGCTTTGACGTCGAGGCGAAAGGCGTCGCCCCAGGACAAACGGCCGGACACCCCGAAGCTTCCGCGGCCGAGGCGGACGACGCCCGAGTCGACCGAAACCATATGGTCGCTCCACGACGCTTTTCCCGACAGCGCGAGGTCGAGCACGACCGGCGTCTCCGCGATGTAAGGTGCGTAGAAGGCCGCGTTCGTGACGGTGATGTTTGCGACGAGACGCACGGCGGAGGAAGTCTCCTCCGGAAGCTCGAGCTCGACGGTTCCGCCAATCCGTGTTCGATCTGGGCGATACCAGGGAAGTTCCGGCAGGAAGTCGAAGAGGGCGCTCAGTCGTGCGTCCTCGATATCGATGCGACCCTTCGGTGCCGTTGCCGTCGCTCCGAAACGGAGGGAGCCCGCGAGCCTGCCCGCGGTGCCGTCACCGAGCGCGGCGACCGCGCTCGCCACGAAATCGTCCTCGTGACGCGAGATGCTGGCAGCCCGGGCGTGAAGGGCCTGTATGGGTGGGGCGCCTTCCGATGCCACGAGCACGACGATCTCCCCAACATCTACGCGACCTTCCGGCGCGAGGAACCGCCGCAAGCCGTTCGTGGCGCCGTCCACCGTCGACATCAGCTTTTCCACCGTCGTTCTCGGGCTCGGCCGCGCGCTTGCGGGGCTCACTTCGGTCGTTGTCGTTGCGTGAGCGATCCCCTCGTGGAGGACGATGTCGATGCGGTCGATAACCGCGTGGTCGACGCAGGCGGTATGGCCCGCGATGAGCAACTTCAAATCCGTATCGACCTCGAGGGTCCGGATGCGGATCTCCCGCCCGTCGCCCGTGAGCCGAATGTTCTCGAGCGTTCCACGGTCGGCGGACAAGCTCAAAGCCCCCACACGGGCTTTCATCCCGGTGACCTTCTGGAGCTCGAACGCGATGCGGTGCCGCAGGTACGTCTCCGAGCTTCGCGCGAAGAAGATGCCTCCCGCGATTCCAGCCGATACGACCACGAGGGCGATGGCCCAAGCTAGCTTGCCGCTGCCGCGCGAAAGGAGCGACGCGTCCGGACGCGACGGAAGATCCTCGGCCGACATCATGGCCGCTCCAGCCTGGCGGTCCACGTGGGCAAGGCGGGACCTTCGTGTCGCTCGAGCGCGAGCCACAAAGCGTCGTCGAGTCCGTAGACGTCATCGCGAAAGTTCACCACGCCGTTGTCCACGTAGGCCGTGAAGTAGACGAAATAGACCGGGATCACGTGGTCGAGGTCGAACTGTTGGGGCTCGGCGGAGCGGCGGGCCTCGGCCACCTCACGCGACGCCATTCGCGTCTGCAGCAGATAAGACGCGAAGTCCATCGGCCGCTCGAGTCGCACGCATCCGTGGCTGAGCGCGCGCTCGGGTCTCGAGAAAGCCCCACGGGCCGGTGTATCGTGAAGATAGACGTTGTACGGATTCGGCAGCATGAATTTAACCTGCCCGAGATCGTTGTGAGACCCGGGGAGCCTGCGGATCCGAACGTCTCCCGCGGCTAACGCCTCCGGGGTCAAAGCATCGACCGGTAGCGGGACCGAATCGGTACCCACGACCTCGTATCCGCGGCTCGGGAGGTAGCTCGGGTCGAGTCGCTGCTTCGGCCAGAGCTCGTCCATCGCGATGGATTCTGGAACGTTCCAGTACGGGTTGAAGACGATGTAGCGGAGCGTCTCCGAGAACAGAGGAGTCTGCATCTTAGGCTGTCCCACGACGACGTTCGTGCGGAGCACGAGCCTGTGGTCGCGGAACGCATAGAGTCGGTACTCGGGAACGTTCACCCACACGTACTCGCTTCCGAAGCTTCGGGGGAGCCAGCGGCGCCTCTCGAGATTCACACGAATCTGTCGCAGGCGAACCGCGATCGGAACGTTCATCGCCGCGAGCGTGTCCTTGCCCACGCGACCGTCCGGGACGAGGCCGTGACGGGTTTGAAACGTCTGGACCGCTCGTTCGACCGCATCGTCGAAGAGCTCCTGATCGGTTTCGGCGGCACCGCCGGCATCCCGTTTGCCGCCCAGATCGCCCGTCACGAGAAGCCGCGCCTTCAACGCGATCACTTCGGGCGAGCGAGCTCCTCGCTCGAGAGGCTCGTCGGTAGACGGGACCGGCTGCCACCCCCCCGCGCGGTCGATTGACTCGTACAGCACGCGGGCCGCTTCGAGACCCGTCCGTTCTTCGTGCGAGGCTCGAAGCTCTTCGATGACGACAGCCGGCCCTCGCTTCACCGCGTCCTCGAGAAATGCCTTCACGTCCAGGGGCTCGTCTCGATGAAACCAGCCCGCCTGCACTTTCGACGGATTGAGCCGGCCGTGCGCCAGGTCGAGGGCGAGGCGGCGCAGTCCCTCGGAAAGACTCCACTCGAGATAAGCGATGGCGCTGAGAGCGCCGTTCACCCGGTCGCGGCCAAAGTCGACGGAGGCGAGTCTGGCAGTGCGGACGAGCTCGGAGCGAGTCGTGCTGCCGTCGTCGAGGGTGAGGCGTCGCATCAGCTGGACCCCCGCTGAGTTGAGCCCGGTGGCTGTCATCCAGCACGGCTCGAAGCCGCGCTCGCGATAGAAACGGGCCGTGTCAGGGGCGTCGTCTTCGTGCTCACCCGCGAGAACCGAAAGCGCAGCGCTCATGCTTCTCTGCTCGAGCGTCGGGGCTACGTCCACCGGCTCTCGCGTCGCGTTCATCCAGACGAAAGCCGCGAAGACGCCGGCGCAGACCGCCGCTCCCACGCTGAGCCAAACTCTCGTGTTCTTCCCTATGCCCGGTTCTCCGATGTTCTCCTCCGCCAGCTCGCCCATGACGAAACATCACTGCAAGGCCCATGCCACCCGGTCGGGCTTCGCGGGCGCCTACGGACGATTCCATATCGAGATCCTGGGCGGCCCCTGGACGACCAAAGACGATCCCTGAGGCGGGCTGGCGCGAGTCGTGCTTCGTTTCCGCCGACGGAGGCTTCGGCGAACCCCGCCGCGAGCATCCGCTCGGGCGCCGAAAGAGAGAGTTCTTTTTGTACCGCTGGAAGAATGTACAAACGTCTTACGAGCGCGCCGATGTTCCGCGGGCATCGACGTGCACGAACGGTCCGTGAGCGGCGTTCGCTCTGTATTTTCCGAGCCCGCCGGTGAAATGCGGCGCGTGGTCGCGCTCATCGCTGTCGGTGATGTCATAGAGGATTTGCGCGTCGCGCAGATCTATGCGCCATCGCGGTTCAAATCGTCCATGACGCCATCCTCGTCGGCGTCGATGAAGATATGGGCCGCATCACCCCATACGTGTCTGGAATAGGCAACGTTTCCGATGGCGCGATTTGACGAAGGGGTGCGGAAGCTGCTCATCACGTGAAAAGACTCGGACGCATAGCCGATCTCCCTCACACGCTGCAAGAGATGCTCGAACGGATAGGCAGATCTATTTTCTCGGGAGCGAGCGGAACGGACCGGGAGCGAGCGGAACGGATGAATCTGCTTCCTCCATGAAAGGAGCAGGTCGATACGTTCTTGTGAAATGAGCTCTCGGTCTCGGAGAAGCCGGAGAATCTTGTGCCGGAAGAGGAGCTCGGCCTTTTGTGTCTCGACGTTGGGAAACGGCAGGGGGCGTTGCGGCGGCCGGTTTGGCACGGCCAGAGGCGGCGCGGGTGTTCACGGGGTCTACGGTGTCGCCGAAATTGAAGGAAGGTCGAATCGGTAGCGCCCCTCCAACCTCACGCGGAGTTTGCGCCGCAAGGAAAGTCGCTGATCGACCTCTTGCTCGCGGGAGACATCGACGCCGTCTTCACCCCCACTCCTCCGAAGAAATACCATCCGGTACTTCGTCCTTCGCGGTCGCCAACCCTCCACCCGGCTTTGCTCGACGACCCTGATTGTTCCTGTCCTTAATCCGCAAGCTCACCCGAAGAGGCGCTCCACGGCGCGCCTTCCCTCGGCGGTGGCGTTCGCCCAGCTCTGCTGGCCATGGAGGTCGGCGTTGGCAAACGCCACACGTCCCGCGGGGCGACGAAGAACCTCCGGCGCCGCGGGCTTGCCGTTGCGGCCGAAGTAGAAGCCCGGGGCGGGACAAACATAGGCGTGGCCCCAGCGGTTGAGAATGATGCCGGCGACGTCCCGGCGCGCGTCGAATCCGCCCCGCGCGAACAGGCGCATGAGCTGTTCCCGGATCTTGAGCTCGTACTCCCGGTAGCTCGTGTCCAGGAGCTCGACCCTCGCCGAGGTGGCCTGCGTGCGGAGGGACGCCCCCGGACGCTGGAACGGCACATAGAACGTAAGGATCGTGGGCTTGTCCGGATGGAGCGGCGGGCGATAGTCGCCCACCACCATGGACTGCCGCAGGTTGCAGCAGAATCCGAACCGGTCGCGGTAGCTCGCCGCGGTGATGCCCAGGTCGTAGAGCGCGCGCCAGCGCCGGAGCGCCACGTTCACCACCAACATCGGCGCTCGGACGAACTCCTTGAGCGCTTCGCGGTACTCCGGGTCGAGGTCGGCCACTACGTATGGGGACGCCCAGCCGCCCGCCGCCATCACAACCCCGCGGGCAATCGCACGGTACAGCCCACCCTCTTTGGCGAAGATCACCTCCACCGTGCCGTCGGCCTGGTTCGCCACCCGGAGGGCCGTGGCCGAAAGACGGATGCGCGTGGCATTGACTTCACGATCCAGCTCTTCGAACCGGACAGCTCCGTTGAGAATGCCGGCGAAGCCCTCGCCCGCGATGGCATTGGGCGACAACTTCTTGAGCGCGTGTCGCATGATCCCGTCGTTTCCGCCCGGGAACGCCGTTAGCCCCGCACTGGTCAATTTGTGGGAGCTCGTCGTCCGTCCGTTGCCGGTGCCGGGAAGACTGAGCTGCAATGCGCAGAACGCGGAGATGACGTCGCTTCCGAGGCCGCCGGCGGAGCCCGCGAGGATGGGATCCGCGTAACGGGCCACTGCCGGATCGAGCTTGAGCTCCCGGACGAGGAGATCCTCGTAGGTCATGGTATCGAGCCACCGTAATAGATCGGGTCCGTCGTAGACCTTCGGGTCGGTGCGCCAGCGCAGGAAGTCCTTGCGAAGTTCCCGAGACCAGGGGGTCTTCTCGAGTCCCGCCCCGAACGCGTCGCGCACCAGCCGGAGCGTTCCGTCGGGCTCGGCGAAGTAGAAACCGTGGCTCGCGAACTCGTCGTTCCAGAGCTGGAACTCGTAGTGCTCGCGAGGAATTTCGAGCGGCGCGACCCCTGGCTCCCAGGCCTGATATTCGAACGCATCGGGACCCGAAGGAAGTCCGAGATCGTTCCAGAACTCGCCGAGCCAGCCCGTGCGCCGCCCCGTGCCGAAGGCATTGGAGCCTTGCGGCCCGATGAGACGGACGCCCTCCACTTCGAACTCGTTGCGCTTGGCCTCGCCTCCCACCATCGGATGATTGTCGAGCACCAGGCAACGGCCGCCACGGACTTTCTGGAAGAAGAGGGCGGCGGCGAGACCCGCAATGCCGCCCCCGACGACGATGAGGTCGTAGCGCTCTCCGGTATCCGTGGCGCGGCTCGTGGCGTTGGCCAGCTTGCCGTCACGGAGAGCATGAGCGACGGTGAGCGCTTCCCAGGTGTTGCCATGCGAGCGCGAGTAGTCGCCGACGCCTCCATAGCCTTCCCAGTCAGGATTCACCGCGGGCAGGTACGAGGCGGCGAGGGGCGGCGGCCGTCGGAGCAGCGCGCTTCCGGCGCCGAGCAGGCTCGCATCGAGGAAATCACGCCTCGTGATGCGCGCGTCGAGGCCGAGGTCGGACTCGGTGCTGTCGAATCCGGATCTCGCGGGCATAGCGAGGGTAAGTATACCGATCGGAGGCTCGGAATGGGCTAGCTTCAGCTCCGTTCGGCTCGAGCTCGAACGGATGCGGCGCAGTGCTCATCGAGCCAAGGCCCGCCGGTGTTATGCGCCGTCGAGGGTGGAAAGTCCGCTGATGACCGAGGAGGGGCGGGAACCGCCGATGGGCGAATGATATCCCGGCAATGGGAGTTTGAGGCCGAATCTGAACCGATGGTTGCCAATCCGGCGACATTAGAATAACTCGTAATGGCGATACGAGGGGAGACGCTGAGTATCGGATCCGCTGAGGAAAGGGTGGCGATCTATCAAGCTTGTCGTATGAGAATCGGGATGCGCCGCTCCTCGTCGAGAAAAGCGAGGCGGAGGGGAAGCGAGGCAGGGCCATGCCCGGCGAGGGCCCGCGGAGGATCAGCGACGTCGAGATGCTGTGGTTTCACTCCCGAAATAGATTTCGGCAGGAGTGGCACCGTCGAGAGCCTGATGGGGCCGGAAGTGGGAGTCATAGGGGAGCCTCCAGGCGGACGCGGCCCTCGAGCTGGGCGAGAACGAGAGGCGGCGCTGAGTAGCGAGCGCGCAGACCGTCCTTCAAGGTGCGCCAGAACCTTTCGATGAGGGCGATGGAGCCGGGTCGGCCGACGGCCCGGAATCGGTGTTGGACGCCGATGGTCCTGAGGTAGCGGCGAAAGACGGCACCGGTGAGTCGTCCCGTGATCGGAAACGAAGTACCGGGGCTTTCCGAATCGGTGCACCGCGGATTGGGGCAGTCGCGCCATCGGTCGAGCCGTGGGCTTGAGGTAGAAGAGCCTCCAGGCGAGGGCATTCTCGAGAAGACGTCGAGGACGAGAGCGAGGTGGAAGCCGAAGAGCCGGAATCGGCCAGGGATTCGGTGACATCCGCCATGAAGATGTGGTTCGGTGCGTGGCCCGGAGAGCCCTTCCGGAGGAAGGAACGCTCGGCGGGATCTCGGGCTCGAAGACGACATCCTTTCGAATCCGCGCCACGGAGCGAGCGGAGAGGTGGTACCCGGCTCGAGCTAGAACCTGGGCGAGCTTGTCGCTTCCGCCGAAACCGAGGCGGTCGAGGGAGCGAACGAGAGCCCGAACGGACCCGGCGAAGCGACGAACGGGAGGGGTCGGAGCAATGAGAGAGCCCACCGTTTGGGTATCGTGATCGACCCGGGAGACCCAGTTGTAGATGGTATTGGGGGAGAGAGCGAAGCGGCGGGCGGTGAACTCGGCAGACGATCCGTTTCGACGTTGAGAGAGCGAGGATCTCGAAGCGGGCCGCGGGGGAGTAGTGGGGCCGGCGGCGCTCGGGAACCTTCTTCCAACGCTCCCGGAGAAGTCGAGCACAAGCGTCAGCGTCCGCGGCATCGATGCCGTCGAGCCGGTCATCGACAAAGCATCGGCCAAGACGGCCTTGGTTTTCCCGAAACTCGAGGAAGGCGATTCCCAGGGAAAGTCCCAGAAGCTCCTGTGCCTTGAGCAGGGCCCGCAGAGCGACGGTGGGAACGAGCCGGAGTCGCGAGTATCGGACGAGGGTATCGTCTGGATTCATAGCCACTTGCTGCGTTGTGGGGTTCAGTCGACGGCAGAATCCCTTAGAATCCGGTCAGGCATGGCAAAGAAAAGAAAGGTCTGGACGGAGTGGTGGGAGTGGGAACTCGAAATCACCGACCATACGTACGACTACATGCCTGTGCGCGAATTTACGGAATTCGATCTCCGGCGTATGATAGAGCTTGCGACGGACTTCCACCCCGATATCGAAGAAGGACGGTGGCGGATTGAAACACAGTTTAACGGGAAGCCATGGGAAGTCATCGTGGAACCCACGCCCGAGAAAAAGCTGCTCGTGGTGGTCACGGCGTACGACGTGAACTGAGATGAAGCAGATTTATTTGAGAGTGACCTACCGAGACGACGGCAGCCCTTTTGCGGCCTACCTTCATCTTCCCCGCAAGCCCGACGAAACGCGCGAGAAGTGCCGTCGGGTCGAACCGGGGATGATCCTCGACATTAATAAAGAAGGAAAGCTCATCGGCGTCGAGCTGACTTCGCCACGACTCGTGACCCTGGACGACATCAACAAGGTCCTCCAGGAGTACGGTATGGAACCCATCAAGGAAGCGACGCTGAAACCTCTCCTGGCCGCCTAGCCCCAGCCTCACACGTTCTCCTTCCCGGGGTCGATACCTCCCAGAAGAGCTCCCTCGCCGTGAGCGCGCGGGGGGCATGATCGGCCTCTTTCCGATTCCTCTGGTAGGCCGCTCGCTCACCTTCGAGTACACGAGCGTCCTGGGCGAGCCCCGGATCCATCGGGTGACGGGCCCTCTGGGTCTCGAGATCCTGTACGCGTACGACGAGTACGCGAACCTCGTGGGGGTGACGCGGGGGACGCGGGTGGAACAGTACGAGTACTCGACGGAGCAGGTGGTGGACCGCCACAACCTGACGGCGTACGTGGACCCGAACCTTCACCGTACGGAGTACGTGTACTTCCCGGACGGAGCGTTGTTCCCGGGCGAGCAGGGAGACGAGTGGGCGCAGGGAAAGCACGAGTTCGTGAAGGAGGTCCGACGAGGGGGCGGGAGCGCCGGAGAAGAGCGCGACGGCGTTTTTGTACGACGCGACGGATTTCTCGTCGACGGGGGAGCTGCGGACGACGATGACGGGCACGGACGGAGCGAGGAGACGGAGTACGTCCTGAACGCGGACGGCTCGCCTCTGACGATTACCGAGCCGGGAAGCGTGGTGACGACGATGGTGTGGTCGTCGACGGACATCGTGAAGCTCCAGGAGAGGGACGCGAACGGTCGGGAGACGGACTACGAGTACGACGGAAACGCGAACCTGACGAATGCTCTACAAGCTCACGATCGAAGCGCGGAAGCGACTCGAGCCGAGCGGCCTCTCCGAGCGAGAAAACATTCACCGGCTGGGCACATCGTCGACTCCGTTTTACCGTCTTGTCGACCAAACGAACTACCGCAAGTCGCTCGACCAGCGGCTGAACCTTCTGCATGCTCTCGATCGCGACGTCGATCTCGTGGTGGCGAACCAAGAGCGCGTGATCACGGCTAGTTCTGCGTCGGAACGAGGCGCTTCACCTCCACGAACCAGTCGAGCACGATGACTACATCGGCGGTAGTTGCAATCTGAGACTGGTTTCGAGGGGTCGATCCGAGTCCTGACGGGAAGGTGACCCCACGCGTATCCCGGTGGGAATGGCGGGAGAACGTCCGTTTCTTCTCATGGCGGGAGTGGGTATCGACGCCGAAGTGGTGTATCGTTTGAAGGCGGGCTTCAAAGACGCGCTCGGAGCTCTCGCTTTCTGGCTCGACGGGTTTAAGATGCTCGCGAGCTATCCGATGACGCCACTCACCGTTCGAGCCTCGGGCCGCGAGATCGCCGTGACCGGGCTCATCGCGGGGAAACTGCGCCGCTTCGGCCCGAGGTACTTCATCACTCCCGCGGCGAGGCTCGACGAGGCGCAGCTCCACGTCGTCGTCTTCAAGGGAAAGGTTCGGGTGCAAGTCGACGGAGAACCGGCAGGCTACACACCCGTGAGAATCAGCGTGCGCGACCGCGCGCTCTCCATCATGCTTCCGAGGAAAGAATGAACAAGACAACGAGCTTTATCGGTTTTTTGCTTTGCACTCTCGCTCTCGCCCTCAATCTCGCCGCACAGGAGAGGCTCCGGGGATTTACCGCCGAGGGGACGAAGAAGCAGCAGGAGATCGAGAAATCCTACGTGGCGATTCCTGATGCCGAGGCGATTCGCGAGTGGCACCGATATTTCACATCGGAGCCGCATCCCGCGACGTCGCCGCGCACCGAGGAGATCGCGCGCTACATCGCCGACACCTGGCGCAAGCAGGGGCTCGAGAACGTCGTCATCCATCGCTACGACGTGCTCTCGTCGAACCCGCGAACGATTCAGGCGGAGATGGTTGCGCCCTCTCACTACGTTCCGAGCCTGCGGGAGGACCCGTACGCGGAAGACCCCGACACCGCGAACCCCGCGGTGAGCGGAGCGTGGATCTCGTTCTCGGCCTCGGGAGAAGTCACCGCACCCGTCGTATACGCCAACAGCGGGAATCCCGCGGACTACGATCTGCTGCGCCAGCAGGGGATCGATCCTCGGGGAAAGATCGTCGTCGTCCGCTATTCGAACCCCTACAGCTATCGCGGCTTCAAGGCCTTGACGGCGCAGCGCGAGGGTGCCGCGGCGATGATCGTCTACTCCGACCCGGCGGAAGACGGCTTCGTGCAGGGGGACGTCTATCCCGATGGACCCTGGGGCCCGCCGAGCCATCTGCAGCGCGGCGGCATCGCGTACGACTACATCGTTCCCGGAGATCCCCTCACCCCGGGCTGGGCCTCGACGGAGGGCGCCCACCGCATCCCGGTCGAAGAGGCGGTCTCCGTCCCGAAGATCATGGCGCTCGCGATGTCCTACCGGGACATGCAACCGATCCTCGAGAAGCTCGGCGGGCCGCGGGCTCCCGAAACCTGGCAAGGCGGGCTTCCCATCGACTATCGCCTGGGGGGAGAGGACGTGCGTCTTCACCTGAAGATCGACATGGATACGTCCATCCGCCCCAACTACGTCATCGAGGGGCGGATCCGGGGAGAAGAGCTTCCCGACGACTGGATCGTTCTCGGAAACCACCACGACGCGTGGGTCTTCGGAGGCGTCGACCCGTCGAGCGGCACGGCATCGATGATGGAGATGACGAAGGCGTTCGGCGAGCTCAAAGCTCGTGGAATCCGGCCCAGGAGAACCCTCGTTTTCTGCAGCTGGGACGGCGAAGAAGTCACCCTCACCGGCTCGACGGAATGGGGCGAGGATTTCGCGAAGGATTCTCGAGAAGAAGGCCGTCGCGTATCTCAACGTCGACTCCTCGAGCTCAGGCTCGGATTTGTCCGTCGCGGCCGTGGGCTCGCTCGCGCCGATGTTCGTCGAGGCGACGAAGGCGATCGAGGACCCGAAGGGTGGAAGCCTCTACGAGAGGTGGCGCACCCGGCGTCCCTCGGCAGGGCTTGCGGAAGGATTGCTCCTCGACGAAGCCCTGGTGCGCACCCGGATCGGGAGCGGGACGGACCACACGGTTTTCCTCAACTACCTTGGCCGGCCGGTCGTGGACATGACCTTCGACGGGCCCTACGGGGTTTACCACTCGATGTACGACGACCACTTCTGGGTGAGTCACATCGGTGATCCCGGATTCCGCTACCACCAGGCCATGTCGCGGCTATGGGGGACGATCGCCCTCCGGCTCGCGAACGCGGAGATCCTTCCGTACGACTTCGATCGGTACGGGGCGGCGATCCGGGACTTCGTTCGAGAAGTGGTCAATGAAGACCCGGACGGGCACGTCGATTGGACGGAGCTCCTTCGGAACACGAAAGCCTTTCACGCGGCGGGACGGAGACTTTTCGCGCGAGACGACCGCGCGCTCGCCTCCGGCGACATCGAGCCCGCGCTCGCGGCGAGAGTCAACGAGAAGCTCATGAAGGTCGAAGGGAACTGGCGGGACCCCGCGGGCATTCCGGGAAGGCCCTGGTTCAAGCACCTCCTCTACGCTCCCAAGTACACCTACGCGGCGATGGTGCTTCCGGGAATCACCGAGGCTCTGGAGCAGAAGGATTGGGATCGGGCGCGCGACCAGGCTCGGCGCGTGAGCTCCGCACTCTCGGACAACGGGAAGCTTCTCGACTCGGTGTCCACGGATCTCGAGTCGTTCGCCGTCCCCTCCGACTCCCTCGAGGGAAAGCTCAGAGCGATTCGAGACACCTTCGACGGGAGGATGGCGATTTACGTCGAGAACCTGTCGCGGGGAGAGGTCACCGCGATCGACGCCGACTCGCTCTACGAGACGTTCAGCGTGATCAAGGTTCCGATCATGGCGGAAGTCCTTCGACGGGTGAAGGCGGGAGAGCTCTCGCTCGATAAACGCATCCGGATCCAGAAGGGCGCCGCCCGCATCCCCTCTGGAGTCCTGTACGCCCTCGATCCCGGACTCCAGCCCACGGTGAAGGATCTGCTGAACTTGATGATCATCATCAGCGACAACTCCGCGACCGACGTGCTCGCCGAATC
This sequence comes from uncultured Acidobacteriota bacterium, assembly GCA_963815675.1. GTDB lineage: Bacteria > Acidobacteriota > Vicinamibacteria > Marinacidobacterales > SMYC01 > CAWFHP01. Next base: position 180,162 of record CAWFHP010000005.1, read on the forward strand.
TCGTCGGGCGCGACGCCGTCACCGCGTTCATGAAGGAGCTCGGCCTTGCCCGAACCGAAATTCGATTCTCGGACCTCGACTGGGACCGGGAGTGGCTCTCGGCGCTCGACAAGGACTACGCCGACGCGACCGGAGACGAGACGATTCGCTTTCCCTTCGACCGCTATCCGAGCGCACGGGTGAACGAGGCCTTCCGCCGGGTCATCGAAGACACGCCTTTGTTCTTCGGGCGGAGCACCGCGAGAGAGATGGGAAAGCTCTTCTCTCTCATCGCGCGAAGGGAGCTGGTCTCGCCCGAGGCGAGCGATCTCATGATCTCGATCCTCGAGCGCCAACAGGTGAACCATCGGCTGCCGAAGCTCCTTCCGGAGGGAGTTCGCATTGCCCACAAGACCGGAGACGGAGAGCCCTGGGTTGGAAACGACGCGGGAATTCTGTGGATCGGCGAGGAGCCGGTCGTGGTCGTCGTCTTCACCGGCCACCACCGTGGAAGCTCGAGCGAGCTCAACGACGCAGTGGCGCGCGTGGGCCGAGCGGTGGCGGAGTTCTACCGGAAAGGTGCGAGCCGGGACCACTGATTCAATGCCGCGAGAACGTATGAGGAGGGTCCGAAGCGGAGCCGTGCTCGCGATCGCAATGACGCTGACGCTTCTGGCTCTCGCGGACTCCTCTCTCGGCCAGTCGCTTCGTCTGTATCGGGTGCAGCACCGGCCGGCCGGCGAGCTTCTGGCCGTCGCGCAGAATGCGCTGGGAGATCAGGGTCAGGTGACCATCGACTCCCGAACGGCGACGCTCGTCCTCAACGGTGCTCCTGACGCCGTCGAGCGTGTTCTCGCGATGCTGGAACAGCTCGATCGTTCCCTGCGGCGACTGCGTATCACGAGCGAGATCCGGGAGGCAACGGATCTGGATTCCCTGGGGGTGGCGGTGGCGTGGCAGGCCGCTCTCGGTCCAGTCCGCCTCGGTAACCTGCTGCTGTCCGGAAATGCGCTCCGGGCCGCGCTTCAGGGCGGCACGAAGGCCGGGCGCACCACCTCGCGCTCGGTGCTGCAACTCCTCGAAGGCGGTACTGGAACCATTCTCACCGGAAGAGCCTTCCCCGTGCTCTTCGCTTCGTATTGGGGAGTGGGTGCGCTCGCCGCTGTCGATACTGGTTTTGAGGCGACCGCTACCGTCCTCGGTGACGGACGCGTGCAGCTCGAGCTCCACGCTTTCGCGGGGAAGCCGGGGAAAAAGGAGCGTTGCGCTTTACCGATGCGGCGACGTCGATCACGCTATCCCTCGGAGAGACGGTGGTGGTGGCGGACACGTCGCGAGAGTCGGACGAGATCTCTGCCGGGACCTCCGGTGTCCGGCGAACGGGAGAGGCCGAGCATCAGGTGCTCCTGGTCACCGTCGAAGAGGAACCGTGAGCGAAGGAGCTCAGCCCGGAAGGAAGTAGAACGCCATCGCGAGGATGACGTAGACGGCGACGAGCTGAACCCCCTCCATCCAATTCGTTTCGCCGTCGGCAGCGATGAAGCGGACGGCGAAAACCGAGATCACCACGGCCAGAACCTCCAAGCCCGAAAAATGGAGATCCATCGGACGGCCGACGGCGTAGCTCGCGAAGACGAGGAGGGGGGCGACGAAGAGCGCGACCTGGAGGCTCGACCCGACGGCGACGTTCATCGCGAGGTCCATCTTGTTCTTGAGAGCGACGAGGACCGCGGTCGAGTGCTCGGCAGCGTTGCCGATGATCGCGACGAGGATGACGCCGACGAAGACTTCGGTCATGCCGAGCGTTGCCGCCGCATGCTCCAGACTGCCGACGAGGAGCTCGCTGATGAGGGCTACGAAGACGGTCGAGATCAGGAGCACGGTGAGCGCCCGGTTTCGGCTCCAGCCGCCGTGCTGTCCTTCGTTTCCGGCGTCGCTTTCACCCCGGTACAGATCTCTGTGCGTGCGCAGCGAAAAGACGAGATAGAGGAGATAGGTCACGAAGAGAACGCCGGCGATTTCGAGCGACAGCCGATCGCCGCGATCTCCACCCATGCTGTAGTAGAAGGTCGGAACGACGAGCCCGGTCGCGGCCAGCATGAGCAGGGTGGTCGCCACGCCGGAGGCGACGGCGTTGAAACGAAGGGTATGGTGCCGGAGGCCGCCTCCCAGGATGGCAAGACCGAGCACGAGGAGGATGTTGCCGATGATGGACCCGGTGATGGAGGCCTTCACCACGCCCTGAAGACCGGCACGAAGCGCCATGAGCGCGATGATGAGCTCAGCGGCGTTTCCGAAGGTCGCGTTGAGGAGTCCTCCCGCGCCTTCTCCGATGTGCTCCGCCAGCTGCTCGGTCGCCTTTCCCATGAGTCCGGCGAGAGGCACGATGGAAAGGCAGGAGAGGACGAAGACCGCGACCTCGTTCGCTTCCCGGTAGTGGAGGAAGAACGCTACCGGAATCGCGAGAAGAAGGAGGTTCAGAGCATTCTCGAATCGGATGAGCGACGACTTCTCGGACGTGGCCATCAGAAGGGGTTTGCTTCGGGCTAGCGACGCGGTGCCATCGGATCACGTACGCGGATGCGGTTTCGGACCCCGACCACCTCGAAGACGTTTCGAACCAGGGCTTCGGCGGACATCTTCTGAACCAGCTCGTCGACGAATCCGGTGAGCGTCACCCACCCTTGCTCCACGATGATATGTACCGGAGGGTTGGGCTCCTTGGCATGCTCGGCGAACAGGGGATCCTCGTAGATGCGACGAAACAGCCTTTCGCGCAGCTGGTCGTCGGCTTTCGACTCCGGAAGGATGCGGATGTCGCTCTGGAGCTCGCCGATGCCGGAGATCGCTTTGACCCGCTCCTCGAGGTCCTTCTTTTTCGAAGGAGCGGTGACCGTGCCTCTCAAGACGACGTCCTTTCCGTCGAGACCGAACTCGATGTTGTCGAAGACGGTGTAGCCCGGATAACTCACGATGGTGTGGGCGACCTGCTGCGCGATCTGACGGGGAAGGCTTGCCGATGATGATGGTGATGGTGACGGTGACGGTGGCCCTGGCGTCGGAATCGAGCTCGGCTGAACGATGGGTGGCTCTGGCTTCGGCTCAGGCGCGGGCGTGGGCTCCGCGGGAGTCGGTTCAGGCTCGGGAGCGGGCTCAGGCTCGGGGGCGGGCTCAGGCTCGGGAGCGGGAGCGGGCTGAGTGATTGGTTCCGGCGGTTCGCCTTGGTCGACGGTCGGCCCGGGAGCGGGCTCCGAGGAAACCTTCGGGCGCGTCGGGGCAGGCGACATGGGCTCGGGGGTGCCCTGGGCGGGTGTCGTTCCGGCGCCGCCGGAGGACACGGCGCTCACGGTGATCTCGTCGTCCACCGACCGGATCCCGGGGACACTCTTGGCAATCGCGATCACACGATCCCGCGTGGCCGCGTCCGCCGCATCACCCTTGAGGGAGGCGACTCCGTTGTCCACGATCACTTCGGACACGGCAGCGTCGAGGCCGTCTTTCATCAGCTCCGACCAGATGGCCTCTTCGAGGTCCGGCGTTACGCCGCGCTTCACGCCGAGCTTGCTTTCGACTTCCTTGACCTTGGTAACGCCGAAAGTCGCCTGGATGACCTTCAGCTTGTCGCGAGCGTCCTTCACCGTCCCATTCAATGTGACCACGCCGTCGTGAGCTTCGACGACGACGGCGGCGACATCCACTCCACTGCCGGCAATCGCTTCTCGCACGCTCAGCTCGAGCTGCGGGTCCTCGTGGCTCGACTGCGCCAGCAAGCCGGCGGGTGCGCCACCGGCGACGAGCGCGAGCAGAACCAACGTCCGTACTTTCATTCGGAGCCCATTGTAGCCGAGCGGCTCGACGGCCGGGCAACTCCCGAAAAGCTAGAAATCCAGTCCGAGGATTCGGGCGGCGTTGTCGTGGAGTATTTTCTTCCGCACTTCGGGCGTGAAGCCGTCGAGCGAATCGAAATCGGCCAGCCAGCGATCGGGGAGAATGAATGGATAGTCGCTCCCGAAGAGAATCCGATCCGAGAGCCGCTTTCTCGCTTCGTTCATCACCACTTCCGGGATGTACTTCGGGGACCATCCCGAGAGGTCCATGAAGACATTCGCCTTGTGTCCCACGATGGCGAGCATTTCTTCGTGCCACGGCCAGGCGGGGTGGGCGCCAATGATGGTGAGGTCGGGAAAATCGGCGGCAAGGTGGTCGAGGTAGATGGGACGCGTGTAGTCGAGTCGCACCCCCAAGCCACCTTTGACCCCGGCGCCGAGACCGTTGGTCCCGGTATGGAACAGCGTGGGGACACCGAGCTCGGTGATCTTCGCGAATAGATCGTGAAAACGCGGGTCGTTGGGGTAGAACGCCTGGATTCCGGGGTGGAACTTCGCTCCTTTGAGCCCCAGCTTCACGACGGCGCGCTCGATCTCCTCGATGGCGCGCTTTCCCTTCCAAGGGTCGACGCTTCCGAAGCCGATGAAACGGTCGGGGTGCTCCTCGACGATCCGGGCTACCTCGTCGTTGGTGAGAGGGGGAAGGCCGGTCGCGGTCTCCGCGTCCCACGCGAGAAGCACACCGACGATATCGAGCTTCTGGTACAGGGCGGCGACGTCCTTCATGTCGGTAAGAGGGACGCTGCGGTGGAAGAACTTTTCAGCCGGCTCCCGATAGGGTTTGATCGCCCGGTCGAGAAAGCTCACCGTCGGCAGGTGAACGTGCATGTCGATCGCGAGCGTCATGGGTGGCCTCCGGCCTATTCGTGCATTTGCTCCGCGAGGTAGCGTTCTCTTCCGACCTCTTTCACCAGATGGAGCTGGCTCTCGAGCCAGTCGATGCTCTCCTCTTCATCCTTCAGAACGACCTCGAGCATCTCACGGGTGCCGTTGTCGGCCTTGTCACGGCAGAGAGCGACGGCATCGTTCAGGCGTTTCGCCGCTTCGATCTCGAGCTCGAGGTCGAGCTGGTGCTGTTCGATCGGCTCTTCTCCGACGCGAACCGGGTTCAAACGCTGCATGTTGGGGACACCTTCGAGGAAGAGTATCCGGTCGATGATCCGGTCGGCGTGCTTCATCTCCTCCATAGACTCCTCGCGCTTTTTCGCCGCGAGCCTCTTGTAGCCCCAGTTCTCGCACATTTTGGAATGAACGAAGTACTGATTGATGGCGGTGAGCTCCGAGGTCAAGATCTCGTTCAGAGCCTCGACGATCTTGGAATCGCCTTTCATGTCCACTCCTCTCGGGCGTTCGAGGCCCCCATAGTATCGCTTCGGGGGAGAAAGAAGAAGGAGGTGAGAGCGCAGGATCAGAACGCCGGCACGAGCTCGGATGCGGGGACGGCCTCGCTTCTTTCCCGCTCGGCGCGCAGCAGCTCTTCCACGACGAGGCGGCACCCGCCGCAGTCGAGCCCGGCGGAGCAGCCCAACTCCAAATCGCGGGTAGAAGAGGCACCCTCGGCAACGAGGTTACGGATGTCGCGGTCGGTTATGTGATGGCAGTGACAAACAATCACGTCGCTCGTCCCAAGAGAAGAATAGCACCTCTGAAAGTGAAATTCAATATCAGATTGCCCTGGCCGAGCCGTCCGGGTTAATCTCCCGAATCATGATGAACCGCAGGATCTTTCTCAGACGGGCCGGTGCCGCGGCGATGGCTCTCGGCACGAGGGGGCTCTCGCTCCGTGCCCAGGGGCGGGACTTCGATTCTCGTTCTCCGCGGCGGGCGGGTCATCGACGGGACCGGCTCACCCCCGCGTCGCGCCGACGTAGGAATCCGGGGCGACCGGATTGGAGCGGTCGGCGAGCTCGCAGGAGCGAGTGCCGCGAGGAGTCTCGACGTCGACGGTCTCGTCGTGAGCCCCGGCTTCATCGACGTCCACGCCCACAGCGAGGACGAGCTCCTGATCAATCCCAAGGCCGAGAGCAAGATTCGGCAGGGAGTGACGACCGAGCTCCTGGGAATGGACGGAGACTCTTATCCGCCCGATGGTTTTTCCGAGGCTCTCGCCCGTCTTCGTGAGCAAGGGGTTGCCCTGAACGTCGGCTCTTTCGTCGGACAGGGAACGCTTCGTGGTCTGGTGATGGCGATGTCGGACCGAGCCGCCGACGAGCACGAGATCGAGAGGATGCGGGAGCTCGCGGCGAGTGCTTTGAAGCAAGGGAGCGATCGGCATCTCGAGCGGGCTCGAGTACACTCCCGGCGGGTTCGCGTCGGAGTCGGAGATCATCGAGGTCTGCAAGGTCATGCGCGGAACCCGCGGGCTCTACGCCACACACATGCGAAACGAGGACGACCGCGTGGTGGAGGCGGTGAAAGAGGCGATTGCCATCGCCGAGGGCGCTTCCATCGGCCTTCACGTCTCTCACCTGAAGTGCCAGGGAAAACGGAACTGGGACAAGGCGGACGCGATCTTCGCCGCGATGGACGCGGCCGAAGCCCGTGGCGTCTCGGTTACCTTCGACCGCTATCCCTACGTCGCGTACAGCACCAACCTCTCGAATTTGATGCCGCTCTGGAGCCGCGAAGGAGGAACGGACGCCTTCCTCCAGAGACTCCAGAGCGTGGACGACTGGCCCAGGATTCGTAGTGCCGTGGAAGACAAGGTCGCGCTTCTAGGCTCGTGGGAGCAGGTGATGATCTCCTCGGTCGAGCTCGAAAAGAACGAGCCTCTACAGGGGAAGACCGTCGCCGAGATCGTGACAGAGCGGAACGTGGAGGACCCGTATCTGTTCGTCCGCGATCTGCTCGTCGAAGAAAAAAATCAGGTCGGGATGCTCGGCTTCGGAATGAGCGAGGACACGACCGCTCGTATTCTCGCTCATCCGAAATGCATGCCGGCTTCGGACGGTTCGGCTCTCGCCGACTATGGAGAGCTCCGGCGAGGAAGCCCCCACCCTCGCTCCTACGGCACGTTCGCCCGGGTGTTGGGAAAGTACGTCCGCGAGATGAAGATCATGCCGCTCGAGGAGGCAGTCCGGAAGATGACGGGCTTGCCCGCGGATCGTTTCGGACTCGCGGAGAGGGGAAGACTGGCCGAGGGATATCTCGCCGACGTCGTCGTTCTCGACCCGCTGCGGGTCGCGGATCGAGCCACCTTCGCCGATCCCCACCAGTATGCCGACGGTTTCGAGTTGGTGATGGTGAATGGTCGCGTCGTCTACGAAGGGGGTGAGCGTACCGAGGAGCTACCCGGCCGCGTGCTCCTCGGTAACGTCGTCCCGGTGAGCTGAGCGGGCTCCGAGTCGTCGGAGACGGTGTCGATCGGCCCTCAGTACTTCCAACTCGAGACGTCGGCCCCCGGTGGCGCCGTACGGGTGATGTGGTCCGCCATCTCCGGAAGGTACCTGGAGACGAAGCTCGTTCCCGGCGGGGCGCCGGTGAAACAGTGGGGCTGTCTCTCACCCCAGACGAATGTCCCCGCGTAATAGGGGTTCCGGGTGGTCTCCAGAAACTGCTCCAGCAGACGGGTCGCCTCGTCCAGGTAGTACGTGTCGGCGTCGCCCATGTAGACCCGGATCTTGCCGGCGAGCTTGGGCCCGAGCGTCGTCCAGTCGCGCGCGAGGATGTTTCGCAGGTCGTAGTGGTCTTTCCAATAAGCGGCCACGTCCTTGTCGATGACACCGGTCCGCTTGTCATAGAGCAGGCGCGGATATCCGTCGGCGCCTGATGGCCCGTAGACGGCCTGAAAGATGTCCATTTGATCGCCCGACCGGCCCCGATCGCCCAGAACCAGCTCGAGGAGGCTCGCCTCCTTCTCGCTCATGAGGACCTGATCGTCCACCGTTCTCATCCACGGTCGGACGGGATCGGTCTTGAACCGCTTTGCCGAGCCGGGGTAATAGGCGTTCTGGTCCTCATAGATATTCACCAGCTGGAAGTAGCGGAAGTCCACCGGGTCCGGGCAAAAGGCCCACGTTCCATTGAAGAAGTCGGGATGGAACACCTGGGCCGCGAGCGCGCGCCAACCGCCCGTCGATCCTCCAAAGGTCGTCCTCGCCCAGCCTTGGCCGAGCGCCCGGTACGTCTCTTCCACGTGGGGAATGAGCTCTTCCGTCATGCTGTCCCCGTACGGCCCGACGTTCTCCGAGTTCACCGCGTACGCGTCGTCGTAGTAGGGGTTGGGATCCTGGAGCAGGACGACGAGCATCTTGGGAAGCTTTCCCGACGTCCAGTCCTGGTAGAACCGGTACGCGCCCTCCTCGGCGTCCTTGCGCCTGCCCGTCGCGTCCGGCTCGGGCGGCTCTTCGCGGAAAAAACGCAGAGTGGGGGAGAAGTGGTCCTGCAGGTAAGCGACGGGATAGCGCGCGTCGGGATGATTGTCGAACCCCGGTGGCAGGAGCACCACGGCCCCTACGTCCATTTCGTGCCCCCAGAATCGGCTCACGCGGTCGCTCTTCATCCTTACGTAGCGCACCCATTCGGTATTCTCGGGAGGCACGATCTCGGGAATGGTCTCGGTGAGATCGATCCGAACGTGGCCGGCTTCGCCGGATCGACCCGAATCTTCCGGGGGATGCTGTACAGGTTGCCGGGGGAGCGTTCCCACTGCTGCCCCTCCCAGTGATCCATGTGAAGCTTGACGACCTTGCCATCCGCTCGATGAAACGTCGTGTAGCGGTTCAGGACCGCCTGAACGTTGTATTCGCCCGGCGGGAGGTCGCGAAGGCTCGAAATGGGAAAACCGAGAACGCCGTCGTCGATGACCGCAGCGGTATCGGGCTCGAGACCCTCCACGTCGATGCCGAAGAAAGGCTCGGGATCGGTGCGGCTCACTACATGAAAGCGCGGCTCCTCACCCTCCTTCGTCGAGAACAGGAGAAGGATGCGGCCGTCGAGCGGGGCGGCTTCGACGGAGCGCGGGACGATGATCTCGAACCGGGAAGAGGCGGCTTTCTGGGCAGGGAACGATACCCCAACGAGCGTCAAGAAGATGGCGATGGCGAAAACGACGCGTCTCATGTCAAACCTCTCGAAGAACCTAGAGCTTCTCGCGCCTTCTGTCAACGAGTCCACCTCTTGCGCTTGTGGCGCGGGCGTGATTAATCTGTGGCGGTGGAGCTCGGGGGAATCTTCTGGACTCGACTGCCGCCGCGCCGATCGCCACTGGAAATGGGATCGTTTCTCTAAAGTCAGTGCGCGGTCGTTAATCAGAGGGGTGTATTCATTGAGAATAGGGACCTCTGCGAGGAGGAAACGAACGCTTCCCCTCGCTTGCATTACCCTGGTCACCGTCGGCATCGCCGGGTCTTCGTGGGCACAAGAGAAGGAAGCAGGAGAGGAGAAGAAGCTCGGTTGGAAGGACTCAGCGGAGCTCGCTCTCGTCGTCGCCGGAGGCAACTCGGAGACGAGCACGTTCGGCTTCCACAACCTGCTTTCCCGGATCTGGTCCAACGCCGAGCTGAACATCGAGGCGGCCGGCCTTCGCACCAGCACCACCACGCTTACCCATACTCCGGTAGGGAGCTCGCCGGACGACTTCGATATCGTCGAAACCCGGGAGTGGGCTCTGACGGCGGAGAACTACGTGGCTCGCGGCAAATACGATCGTCAGGTGTCCTCCCGGCTGTTCTTCTACGGGAGCGGCGGCTGGGACCGGAACGAATTCGCCGGAATGCGGAACCGGGTTACGGCCGCGACGGGCGTCGGCAACATCTGGTACGAGCGCGAGGACACGCGGTGGCGCACCGACTACGGTATCTCGGTCACTCACGAGGAGCCGACGGTCAGCGAGAAGGTGACCTACGCCGGGTTGAGACTCTCCACCGATTTCATGCGGAAGCTCACCGGCTCCACCACCGTCAGCAACCTCACCATTGCCGACGAGAATCTCGACTACACCAACGACTTCCGACTGGACAGCCTGACGGCGGTTGCGGTCTCGATGACGTCGCACCTCGCCGTCAAGGTGGGCCTGAAGCTCCTGTTCGACAACGATCCTGCCTTCATCGAAGCCGAGCTTCTCACGGCGGGCACCCCGACCGGTATCTTCGTTCCGGTGCAAGCCAGGAAGCTCGATACGTTGTTCAATGTTGCGCTCGTCGTCAGCTTCTAGTGGAAGAGTGCGAGCGAGGAAGAGAGGAATATCGTGGGACTCATCGATTTCGTCATGGGAGCTGGAGAAAAGCTCTTTGGGGCCAAAGGAGAATCCGACCAGGAACGCTCAGCCAAGCTCGAGAACCACGTTCGTCAAATGGGGCTCTCGGTGGATATGCTCAAGGTCGACGTGAGCGGTGATCAGGCGACCGTTCAGGGAAAAGTCGCCTCGCAGGCCGACCGGGAGAAGATCGTCCTCGCGGTGGGCAACACCGATGGCATCTCCAAAGTGGACGACCGCCTCGAGGTCACGAAGAAAGAGCCCGAGGCGAAGTACTACACCGTCGTCAAGGGAGATTCGCTTTCCAAGATCGCGAAAGCGCAGTACGGCGACGCGATGAAGTACCCGATGATCTTCGAAGCGAACAAGCCGATGCTCAAAGACCCGGACAAGATCTATCCCGGGCAGGTCCTGCGTATTCCATCGGTCCAGGGTTGAAACGTTCCGTCCGGTGAGACGCGACGAGAGGGTGGTCGCCGTTCTCCGCCGTCTCTCGCGCGAGACGATGAGGGGACGCTACCGCTCGGCGCCCGTGTATCAGGGGCCGAGCGAGAGCGACCCCTCGCCTTTTCTCGAGCTCGTTTCCTGTCTCGTGAGTCAGAGAGTTCGAGACCAGCAGACGACCCGCATCTGTGCCGAGCTGTTTCGATGGGCCCGCACGCCGGAGGAGCTCGCGAAGCTTTCTCTTCCGAAGCTCGAGAGAATTCTGTACGGAGCGGGGTTCTATCGGCACAAGGCCAGGAGCTTGCGCGCCCTCGCCCGGGAGATCCTCGCGCGAGGCGGTGTTCCGCGTACCCGCGAGGAGCTCGTGGAGCTTCCCGGGATCGGACCCAAATGCGCCAACCTGGTGCTCGCGAACTGTTTCGGAAAGCCGTATATCGCCGTCGACACGCACGTGCATCGCATCTCGAATCGGATGGATTGGGTCCGAACTTCGACCCCCGAGAAGACGGAATCGATTCTCACGCCTCTCGTGCCTATTCGCTGGCGCCGCCGGGTCAACGTTCTCCTCGTCGCCCACGGGCAATTGGTGTGCAGGCCCGTCGGTCCTCGCTGCGGGGAATGCTCGGTCTCGGAGTGGTGTCGCCGCCGCTCGGTTGGCCCGGTGACGAGAAGGCGCTAGTAGGCGGAGACGGCGCCGAGCACCGCGAACCCGGTGTGTCCGTCTCGTGTGAGCTCGCGTGCGAGTCTCTCGGCCCCGTCTCGTTCTCGATACTCTCCAACCCAGACGCGATAGAAGATCTGGGCACCGTCCTGAAATGAGGAGACGAAGACCGGCGAATAGCCCTCGGCCTGCAGCAGCGTCGCTGTCTCCTTCGCCCGTCCGGGCTCGGCGAACGAGCCCACCTGGACCCGCCACCGTCTTTCGGCGAGCGGCCCTTCGAGCCCGATGACCCGGAGGCGCACCGGTGTGACGCCACGGTTCACGAGGTCGAGCTTTCTCGCGGCGGCGAACGAGAGATCGATGATGCGGCCGGAGACGTGAGGTCCACGATCATTGACGATGACGTCGACCTCCTTTCCCGTCTGGAGATTGGTCACGCGGACGAGTGACCCGAACGGCAGGCTACGGTGAGCCGCGGTGAAGCGCTCGGGGTCCATGATCTCGCCGCTCGCCGTCGCCCGGCCCGCCTCGTCGACCCCGTACCAGGAAGCGAGGCCTTCTTCGATTCCAGAGGGCGGAGGGCCAGGGGCCGCGGGCGCCCTCCGGCCGGCGCAACCGGAGGCGAGCGCGAGCACGAGCGCACCGGCGCCCGCGAGAAGGCGGTTCCGCATGCGAGGAATTATACGAGTTCTACCTCTGCTTGTAACTCCCCGAGGCCTTCTCCGACTCGCCCCGCGGGATGGTGAGGCTGGTCCAGGACTCGGACGCGGACGCGACGTGCTTCGCGAGAAGGACGATCTGCCCCACGTGGTACGCGGTATGGATGACTTGCCGCTGGATCGCTTCAGGTACGGAGTGCTCTTCGCCTCGGATGCGTACCGACTTCGGGAGGTCCTCCGGCGTCAGGGAACGGAGGGTCTCGATTGCGCGACCCCATCCACGCTCCCAGATCTCCGTGAGGTCGGCCCTCGTCAGCGAGGGAGCGTTCTCGAACTCCCGATCGCGATGGCGCTCGGGCTTTTCGCCGTCGGTCGTGAGAAAGTCGGTCCACCGTGAGACCATGTTCCCGCTGAGGTGCTGGATCAGAACGGCGATCGAGTTCGATTCGCGATCGAGTGCCGCGTGAAAAGCGGATTCGGACGGAATCTGCGCCATCGCCTTTTCCGCGAGCCGCTTCAGCCGCTCGAGCTCCGATACCGCGGTCTTCAAGAAATGAACGGCGAGGTCCATGCGATACCTCCTTTGGAAGCAGCCTGCCTGTGCCGCTCCCGATGAGTCACAGTCGCGGTATTCTAGACCGTCTCATGAAAGCTCTGGATATCGCGGGTCCGGCCGGCCGACTCGAGGCGGATCTCATGGCACCCCATGGACTTCCCCGTGCTTCCGCCGTCCTCTGTCACGCGCATCCTCTCAAAGGTGGAACGATGCACTTCCGGCTCCTGTTTCGCGTCGCCCGAGCTCTGCGCGAAGAGGGCTTCGCCGTGCTTCGTTTCCAGTTCCGCGGCGTCGGCCGGAGTGAGGGAGTGTACGACGAAGGGCGAGGCGAGCGGGCAGACGCTCGCGCCGCGGTGGACTTCCTCGCTCGAGAGCTTCCTCGAATCCCGCTCTTGCTCGGCGGGTTCTCGTTCGGTGCCGCGACCGCGCTCCGGGCGGGCGCGAAGGACGAACGGGTTCGAGCGCTTCTGCTCATGGGGCTTCCCGTCGGCGTCTTCGAGGACCTCGACCCGGAGAGCCCGGCAGGGAGGCCCGTTCTCTTCGTCCAGGCCGACAACGACGAGTTCGGCGACGCGAGGGCGATCGAGCGCTTCGCCGCTTCCTGTCCCGAGCCCAAGAGGCTGGTCATCGTTCCCGACAGCGATCATCTGTTCACCGACCGTTTGGACGAGGTAGCGCAGACGGTCTCGGACTGGGTGCGCTCGGGTGCGTTCCCGACGCTTTGATATAATCGACGTTGCGACCGGAGAAAACGCCTTCTTGGAAGTCTTCAACCGCTCTCTCGCCCTCGCCCGGCTCGACGGCGACGAGACCCGTCTCCGGAATCTCCTTTTCGCCTTCCAGAAGAACGTTCCCTTCGTCCTCGAGGAGATGGGCTCGGCCTGGAAGCAGGAGAGTCAGGAGCGGCTCGAGAGCCTGGCCGTCGAGCTGCGTGAGTCGGTCCGCCGAATCGGCGCCGAGGGGCTGGAGGATCTCGCCGCGCAGATGATCGTCGCGGCACGGGGGAAGGACTTCTCGCAGGCGGAGATCCTCCTGAGCAACATGGAAATGGAACTCGATTGGCTCCTCCGGATTCTCGACGAGAACCGCTGCTCCGGCAATCTCTGAGCCCCGACGGCGGGTTCCGGCCCGGGTCAGTTTCCGATCTGCATCTCGACGAAGTCGTGACGCAGAATGGCGTCCCGAATCTCTCCCGCCGAATGGCCTTCTTTCGTCATCTTTTCGGCGAGGATCGCTTCCTTCATGCAGATCGTGCAGGTCGACGCATGTTGATCGTGGTAGCAGTCGAGGAGGCTCCGATGGTCTTCAAAGGAAGTGTCGCAGCCGCAGAGGCACGGCTGCTGCGCGAGGACCTCGGGGATCTCTTTCGCGATCTGATAGGTGTTGGCGATGCCCTGGTTCTTGAACTGGCTCGGGGACAGGGTAACCGGGAGAGGTTGCGCCTCTTCCGGATTCTCGAAATAGCGAAACCGCTTGGTCTGTCCCGGGTCCTGCGGCTTCGCGAGAGCGTCGGTGGCGGCGCTCGCCGTGGTCGAAACACCGTTCGAGGAGGAGCCGGAATGCATGCTCGCATAGACGAAGAACCCGGTTCCGAGAACTAGAAGGCCGATGGCCACCCATCGTGCCGCGCCCCCTCCGGTGGCGGGAGTGGTGGATTCTCGTTCCGGCTCGGTTGTCTTTTTCTTGCGGCTCTTCTTGCCCATGGAGCTCATTCGCCTCGTGGATGGGAAGTCGAAATCGAAATCGAAATCCTCTTATTAATCATTATAGAGAACGGGAGCCGTGGGGCAAATGGGGACAGTCGGACCTGAGTCCTACGGCCTCGCCCGAAAACCGTGAAATGCAGGGGAAGAACGCAGAGGCGCCAAGCAAGCAAAGGCGCCAAGGGAGACGGCTCCGCGCCCTTGCTCCCGTTCGCGTCTCTCACACTTTCCGGACGACTCCGCGGGCTCGTCGCTTGTCCCGTCGAGCGTTGGAATTTCTTTGCGTCTCTGCGCCCTTGCGTCTTTGCGTTCCTTCCCCGTTGAGGCAGTCTTGTGAGCTCGAGCTCCCCATTTTCGTAGCAGCGTCCTCACAGTTTATCGAGACCCTCCGTCAACTCGATGTAGGTTCCCCAGGGGTCGGTGAGAAACGCGAGTGCGATTCCGAGGTCGGGAGGCTCCGAATAGGCGCGATCGAGCTTGATGCCCTTCTTCTCCAGCTCCTCGCAAAACGCTTTCAGGCCCTTGACCTCGAAGCCGATGTGGTCGATGGCGCGTCCCTTGGTTCCGGTGACCTCGCCCGCGGCGGGGGAAAAGGTGAGGTTCACGCCCGGCAGCTGCGCCGCCTCCATGCCCCCGCGCGTTCCCGGCTCGGCCCCGAAGGTATCGACATACCATGCCTTCATCGCGGCGACGTCGGGCGCGGCGAAGTGGATATGATGGTTCGCGGCCGGAAGCGGGGCAGAGGGATCCTCGAACAGCTCGACCTTGGTCCCGTTCGGCGACATCACGTAGGCGAGGTGGGTTTGCTGAGGTTCGTTGAAGTAGACGTCCTCCTTGGCACCCGGCATCTCTTGTTGGGTCACGATGGGAACACCCGCCTTGCGGAGCTCGTCCACTTTGGCGGCAACGTCCCGAAGCCGGATCCCGATGTGGTTCACCGTCGTTCCCTTCGTCCCTCCGGTGGGTTCCTGCTCGCGAAAGAAGACGAGGAGATCGGGAAGCTTCATTACCTCGCTCTTTCCGAACTTGACCGGTCTCGCCCCGATGAGCTCCCAGAAATGCTGGCTCGCCGCCAGATTCCCAGTGTTCACGTGGTGATGCCCCATCGAGACTGCGTGATCGGCGGCGACGACGATCGAGGCCGACGGCGAGACGCCGAGAGCGAGCAAGGCGACGAGAACCGACTTCATGACGTACCTCCAAAGGCGTCTATCTTATCCCGCCGATGACGGCTCCGGCAATCTCGATTTTTCTCGGCGCGTTTCTGCTGTTTCTGCTCGAGCCTTTGACCGCGCGGCGGCTTCTTCCCTGGTTTGGCGGAAGCTCGATGGTGTGGGTGGTGGCACTCGTCTTCTTCCAGACGTCGCTCCTGGTGGGATATCTCTACGCGCATGGACTCGTTTCCTGGATGGGGCGGAGTCACCCCCGGAGAAGGTTCATCCACGTGGGCCTCGTGCTCCTCGCGCTCGCCTTTCTTCCCATCGGGCCCGCGAATCCGCCCGGAGCGCCGTCGAGCGATCCGACGTTCTTCATTCTCTGGATGCTGGGCTCGAGCCTCGCCTTTCCGTTCGTCGTGCTCTCCGCGACGAGCCCTCTTCTGCAGGGCCTCGCCTCAGCTTCGATGGGAGAACGGGAGGAAAGAGGAGTCTATCGCCTCTTCGCGCTCTCGAACCTCGGCTCGCTCCTGGGGCTGTGGTGCTACCCCTTTGTTCTCGAGCCGTTCTCGAGCCTGGAGACCCAGCGCTGGATCTGGTCGGGAGGCTTCGCGGTGTTCGCGGCGTTCTCGGCGGTATCCGTTCTGCGCGCTCGGCCCGCTTCAGCGTGGACGTCGCGGCATCATCAATCTCATCAAGCTCCGCGGGATGGCCGCCGGTCTCTCCTGCTCCCCGCGCTCTGGCTCGCGCTCGCCGCGGCCGGGTCCATGCTGTTCATGGCTACCTCCAACCAGATCACGCGAAACGTGGCCGCGATCCCGTTTCTCTGGGTGCTTCCGTTGAGCCTCTATCTCGCGTCTTTCGTCGTCGCGTTCGAGCGGGAACGGTGGTACGTGAGATGGTTCTGGGGACTGCTTTTTCTAGCAAGTCTGGGCGGAATCCTCCTCATGCTGACGTCGGGCCGGGAGCCGGCTCTCGGAGTGCAGCTCGTCGCGTACTCGGTGAGTCTATTCTCCGGCGCCCTCCTGTGTCACGGCGAGCTCCACCGGCTGCGGCCCCCGACCGACGCCTTGACTGGTTTCTACCTCTACGTCGCGACCGGCGGTGCTCTCGGCGGGGCCTTCGTGGCACTCGTCGCGCCCGCGATCTTCTCTGGATACTGGGAGTATCCACTGTCTCTGGGAATCGTCTATCTCGTCGTTGGCGGGTCCATCGTCTTCACCAGCGAGGAGGAGAACGTCGGGCGCGGGGTCGCGTGGTTTCTCGGCGGGCTCGCGCTCGCCGTCGCTCTCGGGAGCTACGTCCGATCGGGAAGTGAAGGAGCGATCGCGAGCCGGCGGAGCTTTTTCGGCGTTCTCCGAGTGTACGACCGAGACCTCGGCTCCGGGCTCACCGAGCGCGACCTGTGGAACGGTCCCGTGGCCCACGGAGCTCAGCTTCTCGATCCTGCCCACCGGCGCGAGCCCATCCTCTATTACGGGCCCGAGACCGGCGTCGGGCTCGCTTTCTCCTATCTCTCCCGTCCCTCGAGCGGGCCGGGGGGACGGCGCATCGGCGTCATCGGTCTCGGAACCGGCAGCCTCGCGGCGTACGGCCGTCCGTCGGATTGGCTGCGGTTCTACGAGTTGAACCCTCAGGTGATCGAGGTCGCGCGGAGTTATTTCACCTATCTCGAAGACTCACCGGCGGATGTATCGATCGTCACCGGCGATGCGCGGCTGTCGCTCGCGCGGGAGCTCCGCGAGAGCGGACCCAACCGGTTCGACCTTCTCGTCCTCGACGCTTTCACCGGAGACGCCATCCCGATGCATCTTTTGACGCGAGAGGCCTTCGCGCTCTATGACGCGCACCTCGCTCCAGACGGGATTCTAGCGGTGCACGTCTCCAACCTCCACTTCGACCTTCGCCCCGTGGTGCGGTCGCATGCCGAGTCCATGGCCGCCGTGGCTCTTCCGATTCGAAAGCGATGCCGACGAAGCGAATCATCTCTTCGTCAGTAATTGGGTGCTGGTAACGAGAAATGCGTCGTTCATCGCGAGCCCGGAGCTCGCGCGGCACCTGAGTCCCTGGCGCGCCGACGTCGACTACGACCCGGCTGACTTCGCATGGACGGATGATTTCAGCAGCGTCTTTCGCGTGCTGAGGTGAGGCATCGGCCACGAGACTCGGCTCGGGCCGCTCAAGCGGTCCGCAATCGGAGGAGCGCCGCGGCGACGTTTCTAAGAAAACGCCGCCGCGGACAAGAGGCTATGACGCGGAAGGTCCCTGATATCTGGCGTCTCCGAACGCCAGCATTGGTGCGAAGATGAACGACAGAAACACGAGCCCGATTCCGAACCCGGCCCCTTTTCCGAACGACTTGGCGAGGTCGATCATGACGAGGATGGCGATGACGATGCCGACGAAGGGGATCAGCATGAGCACGATCCACCAGATCGGCCGGCCCACGATCTGGAGCAGGACGACGAGGTTGTAGATCGGGATAATGGCAGCCCAGCCCGGCTGGCCCGCCTTGGTGAAGATCATCCAAAGGCTGGCGACTACCAGAACGATGACGGCGAGGTAAATCAGCCCGAACGCGGCGGCAATCGCGCCGGAAGCGCCTCCGCCACCGGTAGACTCCTGAAACGCCAAAAGCTGTAACATACGGCTCCCTCCTCGGAACACGATACGATTGTCTTTTTTTGGAACTGGAACACGATGGACAGTGCATCTAGCATAACGAATTTGCACGGGAAACGGTGAGATTTGGAGGCGCGATCCGGCGGGACGTGCATGGCGTTTAGAAGGCAACTACAACAACGTTGTGAATGAAAGAGTAGCTACAGTCCGATTCCTGACGTGCAACGTCGGCAATGGCTGCGGCGACCCCGGAGCGCTGGTCCCGATGCTACGTGCCGCCGACTGCGATCTCGTCGCGCTCCAGGAAGTCTCCGCTCTTCAGGGAGCCTCGCTGGAACGAGAGCTCGGAGACGCGTATCCCCATCGAGTGATCCAGGGGGAAGGTGTCGCCGGGAAAGCGCTCCTGAGCAGGTATCCGGTCGTCGAGCACGAGGCATTGCTATTCGGGTGCGGACGGCCTCATCTTCGGGCCCGGGTCGACGTTTCCGGACGGAGGCTTCAGGTGATCGTCGCCCACGTACCTCTCGAACATGCCCTTTTCTACATCCTCGGCCCGGCAGCCGGTGAGGTCGACGCTCTCGCGCAGCGAGCGACGAATTACGCGCCATCGTTGCTCGTCGGAGACTTCAACAAAACCCCGTTCAGCCTGTTGCACCGGCGCGTGCGGCGGCACGGGCTCGAGGATGCGTTCCAGAAGGCGGGGAGAGGTTTCGGGTTTACCTTCCCGGTGTTCGGGCGCTACCTCGGACTTCCACTGCCTCCTCTCGTTCGAATCGACTACGTCTGGCACACTCCCGATCTGCGTGTCCTCAGCTGTCGACCTGGCCCCGACGGGGGCTCCGACCACCTGCCCGTCCAGGTCGAGCTTGCCCTTTGAGGATCACTCGACAACTAGAGTCGTTTTGCATATAGTATCTACGACTCTATGTCGAACGACACACGGGGGCCGATCAAACCTCTCGATTTTCTCATCCTGCTGGCGTTGGCCGAAGGGGATCGACACGGTTACGGGATCCGGCGCGACATCGAAGAGCTCACCGAGGGGGGCGTTTCGGTCGACGCCGGCAACTTGTACCGGTCCATCGCTCGTCTCCTCGACTCGGGGCTGCTGGTACGATCGGGCCGGCGAGCGTCGTCGGAAGGGGTCGACGAACGACGAGTCTACTACCGGCTGACGCCCGAGGGACGGCGAGCGGCCGCGGCGGAAGCCCGGCGCATGCGCGGACTTCTCCGGCTCTCGAGCGTTCGGAAACTGCTCGGTGAAGGTCGTACGTGAGTCTTGCCCGCTTGCCGGAGGTCCTGTACCGCCGTCTCCTCGTTTTGTATCCACCGCACTTTCGTGAAGCCTTCGGTGAGGAGCTCGTGGAGTTCTTCGCCGAAAGCCTCGTCGAGGCGAGACGCAGGGGCCGCCTGGCCGCGGCCCGCGCTGTCGCCGTCGCGTTCGGCGACGTCGTCGAAAGCGCGTTTCTCGAGAGGCTCCACGAGCGTCGCAACGTGACGAGGCGCCGTCGGAGCGCAGCACCAAGAGGACGCTCTATGATGGATCCCCTCCGCCTGGATCTCGGGGCCGCGCTGCGCGTGCTCCGCCACCGTCCCGCCATGGCCTTCGCCGCGGTGGCGACCCTCGCCCTCGCCATCGCCGCCAACGCCGCCGTCTTCGCGCTCGTCGACGCGGTGCTGTTTCGTCCTCTTCCTTATTCCGAGCCTGATCGGATCGCGACGGTGTGGAACCTCTACGGAAGCAACCGCACCGAGTCGTCTCCTCCCGACTTTCTCGACCGTCGGCGGGAAAGCCGCCTCGCTGAGGCCGTGGCGGCGATCGATTCGACGCCCATGAGCCTTTCGGAAAGAGGCGAGGCGCGCCGGGTCGAGACGAGTCGAGTCACGTCGCGGTTCTTCGACGTCTTCGGGGTGGCGCCCCGTTTCGGCGCGGCCGTCTTTCCCGACGAAGTCGCCGGCTCGCCGGAGCGTATCGCGCTTCTGAGCTATCGCCTGTGGCGAGGCGCTTTCGGCGGCGAGGAGTCGGTCGTCGGAACGACTGTCCGGCTCGATGGAGAGGCGTACGCCATTGTCGGTGTCCTGCCGGAGGGGTTCGATTTCCCACGAGGCACGGATGTCTGGATGCCGCTCGTGTTCAGCCCTGGGCAGCTCGCCGACGCCTATCGGGGAAACGAGTACCTCACGATCGTGGCCCGCGCCCGGCACGGCGTTTCCTCCTCCGAGCTCGATCGAGAAATGGAGTCCATCGCCGCGCGGGTCGTCGAGCGCGTTCCCGAGCGGCGTCGGTTCCTCCTCCGAAACGGTTGGGGAGCGTCCGTGGTGCCGCTCCGCGAGTATCTTGCCGGCGACAGCCGTCCCGCGCTGGCGGTGCTCGCGGCCGCGGTCGTCGTCGTGCTCCTCCTCGCGGGCGCCAACGTCTCTCACCTCCTGCTCGCGAGCGCGAGCGCCCGCGCCGTGGAGCTCAGAGTCCGGGCGTCTCTCGGCGCCACCCGAGGCCGGATCGCATCCCAGCTCGTGGTCGAGAGCCTCGTCCTTTCGGCCGCCGGTGCCGCCGCCGGTCTCGCCTTGGCCTATGGCCTGGTGCGGAGCCTGCCCCGGCTCGCTCCCGAAGGACTCGCCGGGCTCGACCGCGTCGCGTTCGACGCGCGAGCTCTCGTTTTCACCGTCCTGGTGTCGCTCGTAATGGGTATCCTCTGCGGTCTCGCACCCGCATGGCAGGCAACGGACGCGAGCGCGGGCGCGGCCGGGACAAATCTTCAATCGACGGCGAGCCGACGAGTGCGCCGACTTCGAAACGGTCTCGTCGTGAGCGAGGTGGCGCTCGCCCTCGTGCTGCTCGTCGCGGGCGGGCTCCTGGTTCGGAGCTTCCAGCGGCTCTCCTCTCGGGAGCCCGGGTTCGCTTCCGAGGGGCGTGTGAGCTTCGGCGTCGATTTCCCTCGATTCGATCGACCCCGAGAGGAGCGAGCGCCTGACGGTGGTGCGAGATCTCTTGGGAGGCTCCGGAGTCTTCCCGAAGTTCGCGCCGCGGCGGTTGCCGATCGTCTTCCGTTGGGCGGGAGGAAGTGGACGGCGACCTTTCGACCCGAGGGTTACGCTCTCGCTGCCGGTGAATCGATCCCGGGAGCGGACCTCGATAGCGTGAGTCCCGGTTACCTCCAGTCGATCGGAATTCCGCTTTCGAGCGGGCGCGACTTCACCGACGACGATACCGCGGAGTCGCGGGGCGTCGTGCTCGTGGACGAGTGGACGGAGAAGCGTTTCTGGCCCGGGGGCGCCGTGGGCAAACGCATCGACTTCGGAGGTGGGTCCGAGGCGCGAGATCTTCGCGAGATTGTGGGAGTCGTGGGGCACGTACGGTACGAGAGCCTCGACGAGCCCGGCCGCTTCCAGATTTATTTCCCCTGGACGCAGAGCTCGTGGCGGCATCTGGACTTCGTTCTTGCGACGAATGTGGACGCGACGGCAATCGTTCCTCGCGTACGGCGCGCGGTGGCGGGCGTGGCTCCCGACCTCGCCGTCCAGTCGGTGCGGGGGCTCGAATCGCTCGTGGCTGATACTCTCGCTGTCCGCAAGCTCTCGAGGAATCTCGTCGCTGCTTTCGGACTCGTCGCTCTCCTCCTCACCGCCGTCGGCATCTACGGCGTGCTCTCTTACTCGGTAGCGCAGCGCAGTAAGGAAGTCGGGTTGCGCATGGCGCTCGGTGCTTCCCGGGCGATGGTCCTCGGGAGCGTGATGCGGGAAGGGCTCTTGCTCGCGCTTTGGGGGGGCGCGCTCGGGTGCGTCGGGGCGCTTCTCGGTTCGAGGCTGCTCTCGAGCCTCCTGTTCGGGATTCGATCCGACCGACGCGCCGACCTACATCTCCGTGACCCTGGTCGTGTGGGCAGTGAGCGTCGTCGCCACCCTCGCCCCGGCGTGGAGAGCGTCGCGTCTCGACCCGCTCGCGGCACTGCGGGCGGAATGAGCTAATCGATCCGCGGCACGAGCTCGTCGAGGTCGACGTTACCGAAGAACGGGGCGATTTTTTCCCCGAGAAGAAGCCGGCGGGCGACGTGTCCCACCTGTCCCGCCGCGAAGCGCGCCTCGCTCGCGAGCTGCGGATAGCCGCAGAGTGTCGAGCCCACGCGCTCGAGCGATCCCCTCGAACGCTCGGAGACACGCTCCCAGCCGCCCATCCACTCGGTGAGTACTTTCAGAAAGGCGAGGGGGGTGGGAAAGCTGTCTCTCGGCGGTTGGGCTTCGGAGATCCGTCCGTGGAACAGGTCCAGAGCCGGGGCTTGCCCGTAGGGCTCGACGCTCAAGAATCCTCTCTCGTCGGCGGCGAACACGAGATTCAGGTTTCGCTCGCGCGCTCGTTTCCGCACCATCCACTTCATCGCGAGATCGTCACACTCCTCGAGGAGCAGGTCGAGTCCTTCCAGGAAGGTATCGACGTTGGAGTCGGTCACACCCTCTTCGTAGACTTCGACCTCGAGGTAGGGATCGATCTTCGCGATCCGGCGAGCCACGATCAGCGCTTTGTTCAGTCCGATCTCGTCGCAACCGGCGCCGAGCCGGTTCAGGTTGGACAGATCGAGCCGGTCGAAGTCCGCGAGCCGAATCTCTCCGCAGAGGTGCTCCTGAGCCACCGCGACCGCCGCCTCGCCTCCCACGGACAATCCCATCGCGCCCACGCGCTTCGCCCGGAGCCGTGCCTGCTCCTCACGGGTCAGCTTGTCCTGATTTCGATTGGTGATGACGTCGAAGTAGTCGTCCCGGTCGAGGATGTGAACCACCTTCGCCTCCCAGGGGAAGTGCACCCAGGTACCGAAGGCGGCGGCGCTGCCGGCGCGGTCGACGGACTCCTTCGCGAACCGGCTCCTCTCGGGAGCACCCGCCCCTGGAAGCCGGACGGCGGCGAGATCGAGAATCTGGCGGTCGAGGGTGTCGACAATCACGAGGCCGCACTCGCGGCAGAGCCGGCGAAAGTCTGCGACCTCCGAAGGGGTCAATCGGAGAAACGATGGGCAGAAGCTCGTCTCGATAGGAAGCGTTGGCTTCTCGAGCAACTCGACGAAGGAGGTGAGATCGAGCGGCGCCGTCATTTTCCTCCTAAGTCCTTCTCCCAGGTCTCGCCGACGAGAGGCACGCCGAAGATCGCGTGCGGCTTTCGCTCGACGAGGTGAAATCCTTCCTGTTCGTAGATGTGCCGGGCCGCATGGAGCACGTCGTTGGTCCAGAGGGTGACCTTGCGGTAGCCGACGCGGCGGGCGAACCGCAGGCACTCCTGGACGAGCCTCTTTCCGATTCCGAGACCGCGTGCGCGGGGCTCGACGATGAGGAGACGAAGCTTCGCCACCGTGTCCGATTTCTTCACCAGAAACACCGAGCCGACGTTCTCGCCGTCCTTCTCCGCGATCCAGCAACGCTCATGCGCGGGGTCGAGCTCCTGGATGAACTTGGCGGCGATATCCGCGACCAGGGCCTCGAACCGTTCGTCCCACCCGTACTCCTGCGCGTAGAGGACGCCGTGACGATGAACCACCCAGCCCATGTCTCCCGGCTGGTGAGGACGGAGGATGTAGGGCACCCTGGGTTCGGGTGAGGCGCCGAGGAGGTCTTCGACGCGGCGCATGGAGTCGACGAGACGGAGCTGCTCCGCTTCGGAGAGCTTCGTCAACATGGTTTCGACTTCGACGCGGGAATCGTTGTTGAGCTTGGCGAAGACGTCCTGGCCGGAGTCCGTCAATCGCAGCATGCTCTTCCGGCCGTCGGTCTCGGACGGCCTCCGCTCGACGAGTCCTTTGTGCCGGAACCCGCGCAGGATGCGGCTGAGGTAGCCGCGGTCGAGCCCGAGCTCGTCGCTGAGGGCGCGGGCGGTCACTTCTTCGTGCTGCGCAAGCTCGTAGAGGACGCGCGCCTCGGTTAGCGAAAAGGGACTCTTCAACAGGCCTTCCTGCAGGGCCCCGATCTGCTTGGTATAGAAGCGGTTGAAGCGCCGGACCGCTTCGACCCGCTGCGGAAGTCTGCCTTCGCCCTCACCCGCCATTATAGTTGACAAAGTACGTCATATAGTTGTCAATGTCAACTAACTATTCAAGGCTGCGATGCTCTGCGGGCTGCCATACAATTCTCGGATGACGAAGATCGCGTGTTTGTTCTCGCTGTTTCTGCTCGTCCGGCCGAGCTTTGCCGACGAGGGCATGTGGCGGCTCGATCGCCTCCCGACCGGCTCGATCGGCGAGCGATACGGAGTTTCGATCTCCGAGCCCGAGCTTCAGAACATCCGTTCGTCGGCGGTCCGGATCCTCGCGGGCGGCAGCGGCGGAACCGGGACCTTCGCTTCGCCGAACGGACTCATCCTCACGAACCACCACGTGGCGCTCGATTGCATCCGGACCTCGACCCTCGCCGAGGACTCCGAGAACTATGTCGCCAATGGTTTCACCGCACCCGCGATCGCCGAGGAGCTTTCCTGCAAGCGATTCCTCGTCCAGGTGGAGCGCGAGGCAAAAGACGTGACCGCTCTTCTCGACGGCGCCGTCACCCAGGGCATGAGCGCGGAGCAAATCCAGGAAGCGCGCTCGCGGGTTCGTTCCGATCTGGAGCGGAGCTGCCAGCAGGAGAAAGGCGACGATTTCACCTGCGACGTCGTCGACTTCAACAGCGGCGCCCTGACCCTCCTCATCGTCTACGAGCAGTTCAAGGACGTCCGCCTCGTCTACGCTCCCGAGGCGGCTCTCGGCTACTTCGGGGGCGACGAGATGAACTTCCGTTTTCCCCGCTACGTCTCCGACATCTCCATCTTGAGAGCGTACGTGGCGCCCGACGGAAAGCACCGGGACTACGCTCCCGAAAACGTGCCGGTGAAGCCGGACCATTACTTGAAGGTGAGTCTCGACGGCGTGAAGGAAGGCGACTTCACCTTCATCGCCGGGTTTCCGGGAAACACCAACCGCTACCGAATGAGCTTCTCCGCCGAGTACAACGTGAGCCGCGGCATGCCCGAGATCATCCACGACCTCGATTCCCAGCTCGCGCTGCTCAGGGAATATGCCGCGATGAAGCCCGCCTACGACCTGCTGCTGAAGACCCGGATCTTCGGCCTCGCGAACAGCCTGAAATATGAGAGCGACGTCCTCGCCGCCTTGAAAGCGAACGACGTCGTCGACCAGCGCAGAGAACGGGAACGGGAGTTCACGAAGTTTCTCGACGGCAACCCCGCTTCGAAGGCCGAATACGGAGACGTCCTCGATGCGCAGGCGCGCGTCTATCGGGACGACGTGCAGGCCTTCGACGATCTCGACAAAGCCATCCAGTGGCTCCAGCAATCCTCCATCGTCGGTTATTCCTCGGGTCTCTACGAGTTCGCCCTCGCCCGCGCGAAAACCGCCGATGCCGATCGCGAGCCGCAGTTCCAGGAGCGCAACTGGCCGAACGTTCGTCGGGCGCTCCTCGACGACGATCCCATCATTCTCGACCTCGACGAGGAGTTTCTCGCCCGCGGATTCGAGCTGGCGCTGGCCCTTCCAGAGAGCGAGCGGATTCCGGCGGTGGAGAAGCTCGCGAACGACGTCGGCCGGGATCCGATGAAGCTCGCCCATGCCGTCGTCGAGGGGTCGAAGGTTCAGGATCTCGACGAGCGCAAAGTTCTCATCGAGGCGTCGGGTGAGACCCTTTCCCAATCGAGCGACTCGGCGATCGCCTTCGCCCGTGCCCTCGAGACGACGCTCGAGGCCGCGCGCAAGCGCACCCGGGTCCTCAACGAAAAGCTCTTCCTGAACCGGGCGAAGTTCGCCCGCGCGATGTCGGCATGGAAGAAAGAGCGCCTCTACTACGACGCTAACTTCACCCTTCGAGCCACCTATGGTCAGGTGAAGGGCGTGACCGACGCGAGCGGCAAGAAGATTGCGTACGCGACGCGATTCGGAGGGCTCTTCGAGCTCGCGAACGAGCGGGGAAACGAGGGGGACTACGCGCTGCCCAAAGCCCTGGTGCGGTGGCGCGCATCGACCGGTGACGAGGCGTTCAAAAAAAAATACGCGAGTATGCCCGTCGACTTCGTGACCACCAACGACATCACCGGGGGAAACTCCGGGAGCTCGATTCTCGACCGGAACCTGCGCATCATCGGTCTCGTCTTCGATGGAAACGAGGCGTCGATGGTGAGCGACTGGAGCTACAACGAGACCAACGGGCGCGCCATCGGCACCGACATCCGCTTCGCCCTGTTCGTCGCCCGCGACGTCCATGGCGCGGGCTGGATCGTCGATGAGCTGACGAAATAGGGCTCGGATGACGAGTCATGGGTCCGCGCCCGACTTCCGGGGTATCGCGAGGGAGGGACGAGGCCGGCGGCGGAGCTCTCTCTCCGCCGCCGCGTCGCCGAACGAGGTCGGGTCAGTGCCAGATGATGTGGCTCTTCATGTCCGCGGTCGCGCCGGCCCGATCGCCGGCGTTGTACTTGGCGGCGATGGGCTCGGCGTCGTGGAACGCGATGCGGCCCACGCGCCCCGTCGCCTCCTGCCTCAAGTAGATGTTGACCACGTCGAACTTGTGGGGAAGTGCCGCCGCTTCGCAGGCGGCGATGGGTGCGAACGACTCGAACTCGGTGATGCCCATGCTGAGCCGGATCTCGACGTCGAGGCCCTTTCCGTCGGGGGAGTCGTTCATGTTGATCTTGGCGGTCTGACCCGAAGACACCATGGCGCTCATTTTGCCCTGGAGTGCCTTCTGGTAGGTGTCGATGCGAGCCTGCTGCGCGAACGCCGCTCCGGTAAGACCGAGAGCCAGCAGCGTCGTGAGAACAATACGCTTCTTGTCCAGTTTCATTCCGTTTCTGCTCCTGTTCATGGATACAATCGTTTTCTCAGCAACCCGTTGATGGCGTGAAATCCCTCTCCGGTCTCGCACCAGAGAGCCCCCGCCACGGCACACGCTGGCGCCTCATCCGCTGTAGGATCGAGAAATAGTATGCCCAACCTCCGGCGATTTGCCAAATCGAATTCTCAATAACTGGGAACGATCACCGGTGGCACGCTCTTGCTCGCCACCGCTTGGTTGAACGCGGCAAGCTCCGTCGCGAGAACGCCCTGGAGCTCCTGCTGCACTCCGGCCAGCTCGGTCTTCAACTTCTCGAAGTGCTCGTAGGAGACGGCGGTCGGTTTGGCGTCGGTGCTCAAGACGATGCCGTACAGGTTCGCGATCCGGTTGTCGAGCATCGGCTGGAAATTCAGCGGGTCCTGGAATCCCTGGTTCTTGGTCTGATAGATCTTCTCCTCGACGGCGGTGAGCTTGTCGGTCACGGCCTTCGCGGGCCCGTCGATGCCATCCGCCTGCTTCGCCTCTTTCAGCCGGGCGACGAGCTCTTCGACCTGTTGCCTGACGCTGCGGACTTTTTTCAGAGCGTCATGCGACTCGGAGAAGAGATCCCGAATCTGGATCGCGAGGTGGAACTGCTCCTCGAGGTCGGCCTGGGTCGCGGAGATACGAGGGTCCTTCTTCACTTCGAACGACTGGGTGGCGGTCCAGTCGCCGACCGTCATCCGTGCCTGGTACTTGCCGGGAGGAGCGGGCGGACCCTGGATGGCTCCCCACATGATGGTGTTCGGTGCCGTTCGTCCGTCGGGATACCCCGAATCCCAGACCCAGCGGTTCGAGCCTTTCTTGACCGGCGGAGTTCGCGGCCCTCCTCCGAAGGCGGCGGCGAAGATCTCGGCGAAGGGATTGTTCGCCCGCGTCTCCGGAGTCTTGCTCGAGAAAGTCCGGACCACCTCACCCGAGGCGTCCAGGACCTCGAGCTTCATTTCCTGGTCGGTGGGAAGGTCGGCCGAGAGCGCGTAGTGGATGACGACTCCGCTCGGCGGGTTCTGGCCCATGGCGCCGGTGGGAATGTCGAATCCGCCGCCGCGCACCCGGAACGCGTCGCGCGGCTGGAACAGGTGATACTGCGCCTTGGTGACGTCGGCGGTCATCTGATGGAGCGGCGTCAGGTCGTCGAGAATCCAGAACGCGCGTCCCTGGGTCGCAACGACGAGGTCCTTGTCCTTGATCTGGAGATCGGTTACCGGCGTCACCGGCAGGTTGAGCTGGAACGACTGCCAGCTCTTGCCGTTGTCGAAGGAGACGTACATGCCGTACTCCGTGCCCCCGTAGAGAAGTCCGGGGCGGTCCGGGTCTTCCCGCACCACCCTCAAGAAGTGGTTCGGCGGGATTCCGTTCTTCCCATCGGCGATTCTCCTCCAGGTCTTGCCGTAGTCGGTGGTCTCGAAGGCGTAAGGGGTGAAATCGTCGAATCGATAGTTGTAGACGGTGACGATCGCCTTTCCCGCCTGGTGGCGGGAGATGTCGATGGCGTTCACGGTGGCGAACTCGGGAATGCCGGGAGGGGTGATCTCGGTCCACGTCTTGCCGTTGTCGCGTGTCAGGTGAACCCGGCCGTCGTCGGTTCCCGCCCAGAGCTCGCCGGCCGCTAGAGGGGATTCTTCGAACACGAAGATGGTGGCGAAGACCTCGACGCCCGTCTGGTCGTGGGTAATCGGCCCTCCGGCCGCCTGGAGCATCTCGGCGTTGGCGCGGGTGAGATCGGGGCTCACGATGGTCCAGGTCTGACCCTCGTCCGTCGAACGGTGGACGTAGTTCGAAGTGTGATACAGGACGGAGGGGTCGTGCATGGAGATCCGGATGGGGGCGTTCCACTGGAACCGGTAGTCGAGGTCTTCCGCCGCGGTGCCGAGGGCGAGCTGAGGGGCGGTGGTGATCTCGCGGAGCTGTCCCGTCTTGGCGTCGTAGCGGGTGATCGAGCCGCCGTAGCAGCCGGCGTAGACGATGTTGGCGTCGGGATCGCGCGGGTCGACAGCGATATGGCCGCTCTCGCATCCGCCCACCGTTTGCCAGTCCTTGATGGAGATGCCGAACCCCGTCGTGCGGCTCGCGATGCGAACGGTGGTGTTGTCCTGCTGGGCGCCATAGACCCAGTAGGGGAACCGGTGATCGGTGGTGACCCGGTAGAACTCCGCGGTGGGCTGGTTCGACTGGGGCGACCAGCTCCGTCCGCCGGTGAGGCTCACGGCGGCGCCGCCGTCGTCGCTGTAGACCATCGTCTGGTTGTCGTGGGGATTGATCCAGAGGTCGTGGGTGTCGCCGTGAGGGACCATGACCATCTCGAAGGTCTTTCCCCCGTCGACCGATCGGTGGAACATCACGTTGAGGATATAGACGGTGTTGGGATCGATGGGATCGGCGAAGACGTGGGTGTAGTACCAGGCGCGTTGCAGGAAATTCCGGTCTTTGTTGATCTGGCGGAAGCTCTTTCCCGCGTCATCCGAGCGGTAGAGCCCGCCTTCCGTTCCCTCCGCCTCGATGAGAGCGAAGACGCGGTCGGGGTTCGCGGGCGAGACGGAGACTCCGATCCTGCCCGTCGATCCCTTGGGAAGCCCCTCGCTCAGCTCCGTCCAGCTGTCGCCTCCGTCCGTCGACTTGTAGAGGCCGCCTTCTTCCGGGTCGCCGCTGATCATGGTGAAGGGCTTTCGCTCCGCCCGCCACATGCCCGCGTAGAGGATGCGCGGGTTCTTGACGTCCATGGAGAGGTCGACGGCGCCCGTCTTGTCACTGACGAAGAGGACTTTCTCCCAGGTCTTGCCGCCGTCTTTCGAACGGTAGACGCCGCGGTCGGGGTTGGGCCCGAAGATGTGACCGAGCACGGCGACATAGACGAGAATCGGAGTTCGCGGGATGGACGCGGATCTTTCCGATCTGCCCGGCTTCGGGAAGGCCGATGTGGGCCCAGGTCTTCCCCGCGTCGGTGGACTTGTAGACGCCGTCGCCGGCGGAGACGTTCCCGCGGGGACAGGCGGAGCCCGTGCCCACGTAGATGACGTTGGGATCCGAGGGCGCGACGGCAATGGCGCCGATGGAGCCGCTCGTCAACTGTCCGTCGGTCAGGTTCCGCCACGTCTCACCGGCATCGTCCGTCCGCCACACTCCACCTCCGGTGGAGCCCATATAGAAGGTATGCGTCTGCTGGGGGACGCCGGCGACGGCGGTCGCGCGGCCGCCTCGGTAGGGGCCGATGCTGCGGTACTTCAACGAATCGAGATAGCTGGGGTCGACGGACGGAGTCGGTTGCGCGAGCGCCCATCCCGCCGTCGTCAGAACGGCGAGGACGGCAAGGAGCGACCCTCCTCGACAAGAACCGAATGACTTCATCGAAACCTCCAGGAAAGACGTCCGAACATAGTACCCCGGGGACGGTACGAAAACGATGCCCGGAAGACCCCGGATTCGGATCGGGGAGATCATGGTAGTGTCGCGTCCATGAGCGACCTCGCCTCCACCTTCGGGTCCATCGACATCTATCTCTTCGATCAGCTTCTCCGCGGGCAGAGTGCCGCCTGAGGCGAGAATCCTCGACGCCGGCTGCGGCGGCGGTCGGAACCTCGTCTATCTGATGCGCGCGGGCTACGAAGTGTTCGGATCCGATCGTGATCCGGCGGCGATCGCGGAAGTGCGCCGCGTAGCCCGCGAGCTCGCGCCCGATCTCCCGGAGGCCAACTTCCGGGTGGAGCCGCTCGAGGCATCGACCTTCGACGAGGCGTTCGCCGATCTCGTCATCTCCTCGGCGGTCTTGCACTTCGCCCGCGACGACGACGAGTTCTGGAAAATGCTGCGAGGCTCCTTCCGCTCGGTGAAACCCGGCGGGCTCTTTTTCTGCCGTCTCGCCTCCACCATCGGATTGGAAGACCGGGTTCGGTCGATCGAGGGCCGTCGCTTCCTCCTGCCCGACGGGACGGAACGCTATCTCGTTGACGAGGCGATGCTGATGGAGAGAACGGAATCTGTCGGCGGCGAGCTCGTCGATCCGCTCAAGACGACGGTGGTCCAGAATCGGCGCGCGATGACCACGTGGGTCGTGAGGCGGACCGCTTAGCGTGCGGTAGCGGAACAAGAGCGTGCCCGTCCATGCCTGATACGAGCATAGCGGCTCGAAACGTCGTGCCCGGCGAATGAGCGCCCCGATACGAAGCTCGCCGACCTCCGGAATCCTTCTCATGATTGCGGCGACCCAGGTCGTCCCACTGATGGATGGATTCGCCAAGTACTTGAGCCCTCGCTACCCCGCGTGGCAGCTGACCTGGTGCCGATTCTTTTTTCATTTCCTGGCACTCGTTCCCGTCGTTCTCGTGAAGTTCGAGCGACGCGAGCTCTGGCCGCGCCAGCCGGCGCTCCAGATCGCTCGCGGGGCCTTCCTGGTTGTGGCGACCGCGCTCTTTTTCGCGGCCATCGCCCGCATTCCCCTCGCAACCGCCCTGGCGCTCCTGTTCTGCTATCCGCTCATCGTCTCGGTCCTGTCCCCGTTCGTCCTTGGGGAGAGAGCCGATCTCTCTCGATGGCCGGTCGTCGTCGTTGGCTTCATCGGAATCCTCGTGATCCTGAGGCCGGGACTCATCGCGATGGACTGGGGCTCGGTGCTGGCGCTTCTCGCGGGTTGCGCCTACTCGCTGTACTTTCTCGCCACCCGGAAGCTCTCGGGGACGGCGCCTCCGCTCGTCACCCTCGCGTATACTGCCGTCTTCGGAGTCTTCGTTCTCAGCGCCGCGGCACCCTTGTACTGGGTCCAGCCGGCGATGGCCGACCTTCCCTACATGGCCGGCATCGGGCTCGCCGCCGCCTGCGGTCATTACCTCATCATTCTCGCCTTCGAGCGCGCGCCGGCATCGGTTCTCGCCCCGCTCGGATACGGGGAGATCGTGATGGCCACCGTCATCGGCTACGTCGTTTTCGGCGACTTTCCCGACCGTTGGACCTGGCTCGGCATCGCCATCGTCATCGGAAGCGGGACCTACGTCCTCGTCCGCGAGCGCGAACGGGACCGAGTGCCGATCGGGATTCCGGAGCCTCCTTCCTGAGCTCAAGCCGTTTCGCGCATCCGGGCTTCGACGTCCCGCTCCGCGAGCTCCACCAGAAACTGGACTTCACGGTTCATCTCCTCGCTCAGCCTCAAGTGCATGGATTTGAGCTCGGTGAGGTCCCACTGATACGAAGCGATCTCGTCGGAAATCTGGAAGAGAGCGAGAGACAGCTCGTCGCGCGTCTCGGGGTACTCGGCGAGTGCCGACTCGGTTCCACGAGCGACGGCGCGCGCGAGAAGCTCGGCATCGCGCAGAGAATCGGAAATCCCGTGCGCGGTGATCGGGTCCTTGAAATAACCCGCATCGCCCACGAGGGCCCAGCCCGGTCCGACGCTCTGCCGCAGATAGCCGGGAATTCCGGGAAAGCCACGGAATGGTCCCTGCCGTCGAGCGCGCCCCACCCTGTCCGCCAGCTCGGAAGAGCAGACGGTGAGAAGCCGGCGGAACCCAGACTCCATGTCGAACCGGATCTCGTCGTGAAACAGCTCTCGCGGCATGGAGACGAAGACCAGCGTCTCTCCGCGGTGAGTCGGGATGACCCCGGCGCCCACACCCGGAGAGTAGTGCCAGTGAAATCCATCGGTGTCGAGACCTTTGAAGAATCCGTAGACGACGCCGCCGGCGCCGCGTCCGGTCACGTAAGGCGCTGCGCCCACGAGGCGGGCTACGCTCGAATCGGACGCCGTCGGCGCCGATGACGACGTCGGCACCGACCCTGGCGCGACCGCTCTCGGGGTGCTCGATTACCGCCCCCCGCACCCGGCCGTCGTCCCCCCGGATCAAATCGACCAGCCGGACTCCATGCGCGATCTCGGCACCGCTCTCGAGCGCGGCGTCGACGAGTAGAGCGTCGAGCACCGAGCGCCGGGGGGCATATAGAGCGCCGATGCCGTTTCGGGGCTTGATGCGGATGGCGACGGTCTCGTCCCCATAGTGGAACGACGTCGTCCGGATAGCCGGCGCGCCGGAATCCTCGATAGCGGGGAGCACGCCCCACCGATCGAGCTGAAAGACCCCGGTCCGCATGAGGGCGAGTGTCGAGAGGGTGTCACTCCCGTAGCTTCCCTGCTCGATGCCGAGCACGCGAAGGCCCTTTCTCGCCAGCAGCATCGCGGTCGAAGCGCCGGCGACACGGGCTCCCACGACCACGGCGTCGTAGTGCGGTCGAAATCTGGCAACGGTCGCCATGTCAGACCTTCCTTCCTTTTCGCGGGTGCCGACGAAGTCGGCACCCGCGGAAGGTTCCGGTATTACCCCGCGTCGACGCTGAGCTCGATGGGGACTCCGTTGGCGAGAACGTCGTAGGCGGCCGAGCGGGCGCGCGACTGCTCGACGATCTCGCGGAGCTTGGCGGCGGGAGCGTCTCCCTTGATCCTGAAGTTGACCCGGAGCTGCTGGAAGCCGTTCCGGACGTCTTTCGAAAGACCGAGGATTCCCTGGATGTCGATATCACCCTCGATCGAGGACTCGACCTCGGTGAGCTTAACTCCCCGGGCGGCTGCGATGTTACCGATGCCCGCGGTGATGCAGGAGAGAAGCCCGTGGAGAAGGAACTCGACGGGAAGGGGACCCTGGTCTTTCCCGACGAGCACCGTGGGGTGGTCGGTGTCGAACTGGAAGTCCGACACGTGCTTGTGCTCGGTGCCGGCGCCGAAGAAGCCATCGATACGCCCGCGGCTGTGAGTGCCGCTGATCCAGCGATTCGAAGCCCGGAACTTGAACTTCGCCAACTCCCGCTGGCCGTTGACGGCGTCGATGGTCGCGAACAGAGTTGGGGTATCGACACCGTTCATCGGCATGCGAACTTTCTTGGTCTCGGTAGCTTGCTGTGACATTGTCTTTTTCTCCTTGACTGGGTTTCGTTTCGCAATTGCCTGTCACCAAACGACTACGCAAGACCCGGAGAAAACCGCCACCCGAGGGCGGCCTGCGGTTGAATGCCGCCCGAACGGGGACTAGACTCGCATGCCCATGAGGACTACAGGAATGACGACCACGATCAGGATCTTCCCCAGGTGGAGTTTCGTCGCGGCGGCCTTTGGCGCTGCGTGCTACTTCCCCAGAGCCGGGGCCGCGCAGACGGCTCCACCGTCGGTTCAGGCGTTGCCCAGTGAGACGCCGGCCCATTTCGAGCCGACGAACTACGGCTTCGACTACGAGCGGCGCGACGTGATGATTCCGATGCGCGATGGAGTAAGGCTACATACCGTCATTCTCGTGCCCAAGGGCGCGAAGAATGCGCCGATTCTCCTGACGAGAACGCCTTACAATGCCACCGCGCTCACGAGCCACGCCGAGAGCTCTCACCTCGGACCGATCCTCGAAGGCTATGACAACGCCACCGACGTAATCGTCGAAGGAGGCTACATCCGGGTGGTCCAGGACGTGCGCGGAAAATACGGCTCGGAGGGCGACTACGTGATGAACCGTCCGTTGCGCGGCCCCCAGAACCCGACGGACGTCGACCACGCCACCGACACCTATGACACCGTCGACTGGCTGGTGAAGAACATTCCCGAGACCAATGGAAAGGTGGGCATCCTGGGAATTTCCTATGACGGGTTCCTGCCTCTGATGCCGCTCGTCGATCCGCATCCGGCACTCAAGGTCTCGGTGCCGATGAACCCGATGGTCGACGGCTGGATGGGCGACGACTGGTTCCACAACGGTGCGTTTCGCCAATTCAGCCTTAGCTACGTCTACGACCAGGAAGCGAGCCGCGCGAACGACATCAAATGGTGGACGAGCCACTTCGACGAGTACGACATGTACATGGAGGCGGGCTCGGCAGGAGAGCTCGCGCGCCGCCGCGGTATGGGGCAGCTCGGTTTCTGGCAAAAGATAACGGAGCATCCGAGCTACGATGCCTTCTGGCAGGACCAGGCGGTCGACAAGATTCTCGCCGCCCATCCCCTGAAAATACCGGTGATGCTCGTCGATAGTCTATGGGATCAGGAAGACATCTACGGCGCCATCGCCGTTTACAAGGCGATCGAGCCGAAGGACACGGGAAACGACAAGGTCTTCCTCGTGCTCGGTCCCTGGCATCACGGCCAGGAGATCCGCGAGGGAAGTGCCCTCGGCGCGGTGAAATTCGGAAGCGACACGGCGAAGTACTTCCGCGAGAAGATTCTGCGCCCGTTCCTCGATCACTATCTCAAGGACGACGCGCCCGCGATGGACGTCGCGCCGGTCTCGGCATTCGAGACCGGGACGAACCGGTGGCTGCGGTTGCCTTCGTGGCCCGCGGGCTGCTCCGAGGGATGCGAGGTCAAGCCCACGCCGCTCTATCTGAGGGCGGGCATGAGAACGAGCTTCGACCCGCCTGCGACCGGCGATCGGTCCTTCGACGAGTACGTATCCGATCCTTCGAAGCCGGTGCCCTATCGCGCCCGCCCCATCGACGCCAGCTCCTGGAGCCGATGGCTGGTGGACGACCAGCGGGAAGCCTCGGGCCGCCCCGACGTTCTCGCGTTCGTTTCGGAGGTCTTGAAAGCTCCGGTGAAGATCAGTGGTCAACCGATGGTGAATCTCGTCGCCTCGACGAGCGGCACCGATTCCGACTGGGTGGTCAAGGTCATCGACCTCTATCCCGACGAGGTCGCGGCCGAGCCGAACATGGGAGGTTATCAGCTCATGATCTCGGCGGATATTTTCCGCGGCCGTTACCGTGAGAGCTTCGAGACCCCGAAGGCCATCACTCCCGACACCCCCTTGCTCTACCGCTGGGCGTTGCCGACGGCGAACCACGTCTTCCTGCCCGGTCACCGGATCATGGTCCAGATCCAGTCGAGCTGGTTTCCCCTTTACGACCGCAATCCGCAGACGTTCGTGCCGAGTATCTTCGACGCCAGGCCCGAGGACTATCGCAAGGCCACCGAGCGCGTCTACCACGCTCCCGGCGACCGGAAGCTCGAGAGCTTCATCGAGCTTCCGATGGTGACGATGCGGTAGGCGCTCTCATGTGGCTGAGGCGGCCATCCACCGAGCTTCATTGGGAGGTTCGGGATTCCGCCCGCCGAAGTCGAGCGGCGCTTGCGCACGGTGATGTCGGAGGTGCGGAGTTTTCTCCTTGCCCCTTCTCACCTGGCTCCTTCTCGTGGGGATCGAAGCTATCGCGCGCCGGATGGGTGACGGGGACGAAGAGGCGATGCGATCGCGTCTGAGGAAGTTGTTCGCCGCCGTCGTTGTCGATCGAGGAGGCAATCCATGAACGCCTTGTGGTTGGTGATGATGGCCCTGCTGGCGGAAGGAGTCTATCGAGTCGAGCCCACGACGGCCACCGCTCGATCCCTTCTCGAAGGGAGCGACGACGAGTGGCGCGAGGCCGTTCGCCTCGACTACGGCCCCGACGGCTATCGAACGCAATTCCGCGCCCTCTGGAGCGAGGACGCTCTATTCCTCCGTTTCGACGTCTCCGATCCAGAGCCCTGGCACACGATGACCCGGAGGGATGATCCGCTCTGGGACGAGGAGGTGGTCGAGATCTTCCTCGACCTCGACGGGTCGGGGACGAACTACGCGGAGGTAGAGCTCAGCCCCGCGAACGTCGTGTGCGACGTCCGCATGGTTCGCGGCTCACCCGACAAGAAGATGGACCTTTCCTTCGACCTCGAGGGGCTCGAAAGCCGTGTCGTCCCGCGAGAGGGGGGGTGGACGGGGCTCCTGCGGCTTCCGTGGTCGGGCTTCCGGCGCCTGCCCTCCGCGGCGCACATTTCCCTGCCTCCGAAGCCCGGAGACCGGTGGCGCTTCAACGTCTACCGGATCGAAAGGCCTCAGGGAAAAGAGCACCCGGACGACGGCGCGATCTTCGCGGCCTTCTCCCCAACGGGAAGCGACAGCTTTCACGTGCCCGCCTCGTTCCAGACGTTCGAGCTCTCGGGAGAGTCCCGTTGACGACGCACTCGTGCTCGTGAGACCGGGCCGTCGGAAGTTCCTGCGGAGCGTCGCGGCGGCCGCGCCGGCCGCGGGCAGACGACCGCTCGCGCCACCGTTCCCAACGTAGGCGGGGTACGGAAGGAGCTGGTCGAGCGTCTCCGCCGCATCGGCCCCTCCGTGATCCGCTGGCCGGGCGGCTGCTTCGCCAACCAGTACGACTGGCGGGACGGGACGGGGCCGGTGGAGCTCCGGCCGCGGCGTACGAACTTCTGGGTCGACGCGCGGGTGGCCGAAGGGCGCGTTGCGGACGGGACCTTCGGTTCATGAGCCCAATCGATTCGGGACGGTCGCGTTTGCCCGCTTCTGCAAGCTCGTCGGGGCGGAGCCCTACCTCGCCGCCAACGTTCGCACCCTGAGCGCGCAGGATTTCTGGCGGTGGATCGAGTATTGCAACTCTCCCGCGGCGCCACCGATACCTGGCCGTACTTGCGGCTCTCGAGCGGTGTTGACGGGAATGGCGGG
The DNA here is from genome assembly GCA_963815675.1 of uncultured Acidobacteriota bacterium. Lineage (GTDB taxonomy): Bacteria > Acidobacteriota > Vicinamibacteria > Marinacidobacterales > SMYC01 > CAWFHP01. The sequence goes on from CAWFHP010000005.1 coordinate 217,309, forward strand.
TACCACCGCATAATAGGGCCAAGAAGACGCCAGGAAGACTGCGCCGGGTTTTCCGGGTCGCGCGCGGGAGGTTTCGCATGCTGCGCATCGTCATCGTCGTCCTCGTCGTCCTGTTCGCCCTGTTCTTCTTCTTTCCCGAGACCATGAATCGCATCGTGGACGAGGGGGAGGAACAGGCGTCGCGCGTCATCGAGCGGGTGACGGGAGAAGGATCGTCCTCGTCGGGCTCGGACGCCGATCGCGCGGGAGCGCGCATGGTCCCCGCGGACACGACCGAGCTCGAGCTCCAGCTCATCGCCGCCGCCCGTGCCGGAGACGACAATCGCGTCCGCGATCTCCTGCGTCAGGGAGCGAACGTGAACGGTCGCGACACCGATGGAGAGACCCCCCTCATCGCCGCGGCGACGTCGGAGCACGAGGCAACGATGAAGTTGCTCATCCGGGAGGGAGCCCAGCTTGACGGTCGGGATAGCCGGGGCCGGACCGCCCTCCTCCTCGTATCGACTCGGGGTCGAGCTTCTTCGGCCTCCCTTCTTCTCGAAGCGGGCGCGGACCCCAACCTGGCCGCAAAGAGCGGCAATACCGCGCTCCTCGAGGCTGCGCGTTACGGAGATGCGGAGCTCGTGAGGATTCTGATGGCCAGGGGCGCGGACGTGAACGCGCGCGCTTCGAACGGATGGACGGCGCTCAAGGCCGCCGAGGAGCGCGGGCACACCGATATCGCGGCGATGCTGCGAAAGGCGGGCGGTACGAAGTGAGCCCATACTTCATCAGGGGTGTCGAAGCGGCGGTCATCTGCAGTACGCGCTCAACTCCCTGGGGTCCGCATCGCACGAGAGTCGACCGTATCGCGACCGTTACGACGAGGAAACGACAGTCGGCTCTACGAGCGGATAGCGCTCACCGCCTCCCGGAACCGGTGGTGGAGGAAGCTCCCGCTCCGAGGCGGAAGGGCCATCGGCGCTCTCGACGCGGAGACTTTGACGTCGGCGAAGAAGGGCCCTTCTCCATCGTGGATCGCCGTCCGCAGCGGGGAGAGCTCGCCCGCCTTCCGAATCGTCCGAGCCTCCAGGATGCCCGCGGCGCGCGCCATGCCGGCGAGGTCGACTCCACGAGCGGTGTGCGTCTCCTGCCCTCCCGTTTCACCGTAACGTTCGTTGTCGAGAACGACGATGGAGAGGTTTTTCGGGCCATGGACGGCGATGGTCGTGAGGCTGCCGAGGTCCATCAGCATCTCTCCATCGGCGGTAACCACCAGCACCCGGCGAGACGGTTGCGCGAGGGCGAGGCCGAGTCCTACGGAAGTCGCGAGCCCCATCGCGCCCCAGAGGTAGAAGCTCCGCGGGTCGTCTCCCGAGGCGGCGCAGTCCCACGAGGGGCCTCCCAGGCCGGCGACGACGAGTAGATCCCCGCGATCGCGGAGAAGCTCCGCGACGACGTCTCTCCGCGACAAGACGTCAGGCACCGCTCGCTCCGCTCGCAACGAAAGTCTTCGCGCCGAGCATTTCTTGAGAGAGGAGAACGGCGACGGCGCGGTGGCTCTCGAACGCCATACGAGCCCCGGCGGCGACCGTCGCTCCCGCCCGCTCCGGTTCCGTCACCCGGAGCACGTGCACTCCCATTTCCTCGAGCACGGGCTCCGTCGCCCGGGCCATGGGAACCTGCCAGGGATTCATCTCTCCCCACTCCCCCCGCATCGACACGAGAGCGAGCAAGGGAAACCGGCACTCCTCGACCATCGCGAGACTGTTGACGCATTTTCCGATACCGCTCGACTGCATGAGGACGACGGTGCGATCTCCCCCGAGCCAGGCCCCCGCCGCGAGGCCAATCCCTTCTTCCTCGTTCGTCAAGGAAACGGAGACCATCGTCTCCTCGGACCGGCAGAGCTCGATCAGCGAGGCGAGAGCGGCGTCGGGAACGTACGCGACCTGCCGCACGTTCTCGAGCCGGAGAACGTCGAAGACGTCGCGGCTCCAGACGAGAGAAGGGTCGCTCATCTCGCTAGTCGAGGTAGATGAGGCCTTCTCCGACCAGTACGCTCGTTCCACCAATCCAGGTCGAGACGACCTGGCCGCCCTTCTTTTCGGTCCGCGCCTCGAGAACGCTCGGTCGCCTCATCTCTACACCCTGGGCGATGCGCCAATGGAAATGACCGGCGGCCTCGTCTTTGTAGTGAGTCAAGAGTGCGACCAGGGCGCAGTTGGCACTGCCGGTGGCCGGGTCTTCCGGCACCCCATCCATGGGCGCGAACATCCTTGCTCGAATGTCGAAACCGTCGCCGCTGTGGACGTACAGATGAACATCGGGTGTGACCCCTTGGGTGACGAGCGCCTCGAGTGCGCCGGCGTTGGCACGGGCGCGCGCCAGTGCAGCGCGATCTCTGAGCTCCGCGAACAGGAACGGCAGGCCCACCGATGCCTCTCGAGGTGGGTGGGTCGTCATCACGACGTCGTCCGGCGAGAGCGAGACCGCGGCGGCGAGAGACTCCGCCGAAACCGTCTTGCCGAGGGAAAGGCTCTGGGGAGCGCTCAGCTCGCAGGAGAGAGAGCCGGTGTCGTTGCGCCGAATGGTCATCGGTACGAGACCCGCCGTCTCCTCGAAAGTCACCGTGACCGGCTCGTGGATCTCGCCGAATACCCCCGACGCCGCCAGCACGAACGCTGTCCCCACGTTGGGATGTCCCGCGAAGGGGACCTCCCTCGTCGGCGTGAAGATCCGGACCCTGCGGGTGTGCTCGACCGAGGGAAACACGAACGTGCTCTCGGAGAAGTTGAACTCCCTCGCGATCTGTTGCATCTGGCCGTCCGTCATGCCCTCGGCCTCGGGCAGAACCGCGAGCGGATTGCCGCCGAAGCGGACGTCGGTGAAGACGTCACAGATCGAATAGCGATATCGTTTCGTGGTGCTGGCCATCGCGCTCGCAGCTTAACCCGCGCGCTTCAGCTCCTCAACTGTCAGCGTGCAATGTCGCGCAAACGAACGTCGACCTTCCGCTCCGAAGACGGCGAAGCCGCTGGAAACGGAAGCGACCGAGAGGCGACGAAGTGCAGGAGCCCGGCGAGCCAGCCGTGACGCGCCGCCGTCCGTCGGCTATCCTTCGGAATAGTCGTTTCTTTCGGTTCGGATGACGACCTCGCGATTCGCGCACCAAATAGCTGTTACAGCCCACTAGGGGGGAGTGGCGGCGCAGCCTTCGGTGCGGTGGGTGTCGGCGATGGCGATGATACGGTACCCCGGCCAGCCGATGTCGGTGCGGGCCAGTTGGAACGCGTCCTCGCCGCAGTGGCTGAGCTCGGTCCCGAGCAAGAAGGTATAGGGCACCCAGACGCTCGTCAGAGCGTCGGCCATCTCCACTCGAGGCGTTCCCGTCTTCTCGAGAAGCGGCGCTCCCACGTGTTGGGCGATCCGGGCAACGAAGTCTTTCACCGTGGAGCTGCGGCTGACCGGGCGGCCGTCCCGGAACGACGTCTGAACCAGGCGCGCCTCCGGATCGAGCACCGAGCGCATGGCTTCGGTGTCGCCCCGCGCCATTCCGTCGAACAGCGTCTGGACCGCGGCGAGAGCTCTCGAACGATCGTCATAGCGCTCGTCCGTTCTCTCCGCGCGCTCCTCGCGCCCCCAGTCCCCGACGACGAGAGCATCGACCCGACCCGAGGCGCCCTTCTCGAACCGCGCCGTCGTCATCGTATCCGCGATGACGAACGTCGACCCCGTGCTCGGCCGGAGAACGCTCGTGACGCGATTGAGCCGCTCGTTGGGTCCCGGGTTCCGGGTACGTCCACCCTCCGGATGCTCGTCTCCGAAGCGGCGCAGGTGAAGCTCGCCGCTGCCGGCGTCGACATCCACGAGATATCGAGCCTTGTCATCGATGCGGTAGAGACCCTGGTAGCTCGCGAGCGCCGCGGGCGGAAGCGTCACGGCTTTGGGCTCGGCGATGGGCATTCCGATCGCGGCGGCGGCGAGCTTTCGCGCGACGATTCCCGGATCGGATTTTTCCTCGTTACGGTTCGTGAGAACGGCGACGTAGACCCGGTCGGCGGGCAAGCGCAGGACCTGACAGAGGAAGCCGTTGATGCCGCCGCCGTGGCCCACGACGGGATGACCCTGGTAGGAATAGATCCCCCAGCCGTATCCATACCCGGTCGATTTCCCGCTTGCACAGCCGGAACGGTTTCCACCACTTGTCGAGCGAGTCCGGGCTCAGAAGACGGTTCGAGTAGAGCGCCTGGTCCCACTTGCCGAGATCGTCAACCGTCGACAGAAGCGCACCCGCCGAGAAGGGAAGGGTCATGCTGAGATAGGCGGCGTTGCCGAACCTGCCGTTGCGGCCGTCGTAACCTCGCGCCCGGTCGGGAACGATCTTCGAACGCTCGCCGTACGAGGTATGTTCCATCCCCAGCGGATCGAAGATCCGCTCGCGCAGAAACGCCTCGTAGGATTTGCCCGTCACTTTCTCGATGATGGCGCCGAGGAGAATGTAGCCCGAGTTGTTGTAGGCGAACTTGTCTCCGGGCTCGAAGGCGAGAGGCTCGTCCTTGAAGAGATCGATGATCTCGCCCACCGTCATGTCCTCGCGCATCCGGTCGGAGAAGCTCGAGATGTCGGTATAACTGCGGATTCCCGACGTGTGGGTGAGGAGGTGCTCGATGGTGATGGTGTGGCCCTCGGTGGGGTAGTCGGGAAGGTACTTCCGGATGTCGTCTCCGATGGAGAGCTTCCCTTCCTGCTCGAGCAAGAGAACGGCGGCGGCGGTGAACTGCTTGGTCACCGAGCCGATGCGAAAGACCATCTCCGGTGCTATGGGAACCTGGAGCTCGACATCGGCGAGGCCATAGGCCTTCCGGAGGAGCACCGCTCCGTCCTTCGTCACGAGGACGGAAGCTCCCGGCTCGTTCGGCGGATAGGCGGCGCTCGCGATGGCGTCGAGCTGCTCTGCGGTATCGGCGGCCGCCGTCGTCGCGAGGAGCAGGAATACAAGAAGGCTCTTCAATACGGTTCCTGCTTCAGATCGGCGTAGGTCTTGATCACGCCGCCTTTTTCGGTGCGAAAGGCTTCGGCGGACCCACGGCTCGAGAACGCCACGAGGCTCGGAAGGCAGCGATCCCAGGTGAGCTCGTACTGGGCGCCCGAACAATCCTCCTTGAGGCGGCCGTCGTGGCGGCACATCACGACCGAGCTGTCTTCGACGTAGAACGCTTTGTCGGCGTCGACTCTCTCCTGGGTCACGAAGTCGGCCACGTCGGCGCTCGCGACGTCGGTCCGGCCCTCCTGGAAACGCAGGCCGCAGCGAGGACAGCAAATGTGCTCGACGCTTCCATCCTTCATGTGGACTCGATAGAGGGTCTCGTCGTGGATGGCGCGGTGACAAGCCTGGCAGAGCGGCTCGGGACGGATGTGGTCGTAGACGTAGGTGCCGGTGAGCCCCAGCGCGGCGACCGCGGCCACCATCGCGACGAGCGTCTTCACACGTTCCCTCCTCGTGGCACAGTATACCGTCAAGTCCCGGATTGTTTTCAATCGGACCAACCCACCTCCGGCGTCCGAATTCCAGCGCATGGAGAGAGTCGCCAAACCATTGAGCACCGTATCGTTTCGGCTCGACCTCGCGCGATTGCTGCATTTCGTACAGCTGCGCTAAGCTCGACGAGATGAGCTCCACCAAGGCTCGGCTCGCGATTCTGGGGACGGCGATCCTTCTCATTACCGTCGCGCATTACGTGACTCCCATCGAGGCGAGCTTTCTCCACAATGTCTATCAACGACTCTATTACCTGCCGATCCTTGCGGGAGCCTACTGGTTCGGGGTCCGGGGAGCGCTCGTCGTCGCGCTCGTCTCGGCGGCGAGCTATCTCCCTCATATCGTTACCGACTGGCACGACCGCGTCGCGTATCGCCAGGCGCAATTCGCCGAGCTCCTCATGTTCCAGGCGGTAGCCCTGGTCGTCGGAACTCTCGCCGAGCACGAGAAGCGGCAGCGGGATGAGCTGGAACGAACCGCCGAGGAGCTCGCCGAAGCCTACCAGCGACTGCAGGAGAGCTTCGAGCAGCTCCGCCGCGCCGATCGGCTCTCGGCACTGGGTCAGCTCTCCGCAGGACTGGCGCACGAGATCAAGAATCCCCTCGCGTCGATGAAAGGCTCGCTCGAGATCGTCGCGGACGATTTTCCCGTAGGCCACGAGAAGAGGGAGTTTCTCGACATCTTCAAAAAGGAGCTCGACCGGCTGAACGCCGTGCTCACGGAGTTTCTTCAGTTCGCCCGCCCGCCCCGTCCCGACCGGCAGCCCTGCCGCATCGAAGACGTGCTCGAGTCGATTCGCATCGTCTGTTCGAGCGAGGCCGAGCGCGCCGGGGTCGCGATCGCCGTCGAATGCGGCGATGAGCTTCCCGAGATCTCCGCCGACGCGGGACAGCTCCAGCAGACCTTCCTCAATATCGTGCTCAACGGCATCCAGGCCATGCCCGCGGGAGGCCGGCTGGGAATCGACGCCCGCCGGCAAAACGGCGCCCTCGAAGTCACGATCTCCGACGAAGGGCCCGGGATTCCCGCCGCCGACCGGAGCCACGTATTCGATCCCTTCTTCACCACCAAGGCGCGGGGCACCGGACTCGGGCTTCCCATCGCCTACAACCTCGTTCGCGGACACGGCGGCGACATTCGCATCGAAGACCGGGTCGAAGGAGGCCTCTCGTTCGTCGTTTGTCTCCCCATCGAAGGCGGACGCGGGTGAAGGAGAACATTCTCGTCGTCGACGACGACCCGAGCTTCCGCCGCGTCGTCGACTTCACGTTGAAGGAGGAGGGGTACGAGCCCACCCTCGCCGCCAACGGCAGGGAGGCCCGAGAGCTCTTCGACGGTGGCGATTTCTCCGCAGTGATTACCGACGTCCTCATGCCCGAGGTCTCGGGGCTCGAGCTGCTTCGCGAGCTCCGGGCGATCGCGCCCGAGGTCCCCGTCCTCGTCGTGACCGCCCACGCCGCCATCGACGATGCCGTCTCCGCGATGCGAGAAGGAGCCTTCGACTACATCGTGAAGCCGATTCATCGCGAGCAGTTGAAGCTGGTCCTGAAGCGGGCCCTCGAGGTGAAGGAGCTGGTGCGGGAGAACCGGCGTCTCCGGCAAGTGGTCTCGGAGCGTCTAGAGTTCGACAACATGATTGGAAGCGCGGCCGCGATGAGGCCGGTGCTCCGTACCGCGGCGCAGGCATCCCAGGTGGATTCGACCGTTCTCCTTCTTGGCGAGAGCGGAACGGGGAAGGAGCTCCTGGCCAAGGCGATTCACTTCAATGGGCCGAGGCGGTCGGCCCCTTTCGTTCCCGTCAACTGCGGCGCGATCCCTACCGGGCTGCTCGAATCCGAGCTCTTCGGTCATCGGCGTGGCGCGTTCACGGGGGCGGTGACGAACCAGAAGGGCAGGGTCGAGGCCGCGGCGCGCGGCACGCTCTTCCTCGACGAGGTCGGGGATCTGGAGCCCGCCACCCAGGTGAAGCTCCTTCGTCTCCTTCAAGAAAAGGAGATCGAGAAGGTGGGCGAGCCGAGGCCGATCCGGATCGACACGCGGATCATCGCCGCCACCCATCGCGATCTCGCCGCCCTCGTGAGAAAGAGCGCCTTCCGCGAAGATCTCTATTATCGGCTCTCGGTGATCCCGATCGAGCTCCCGCCTCTGCGACAGCGATCGTCCGACATTCCTCTCCTCGCCAACTTCTTCCTCGACAAGTACGCGAGGAAGTTCGGCAAGGAGCTCGAGCTGGAGCGGGCGGCGCACCAGGCGCTCGAGAGATACCCGTGGCCTGGCAACATTCGCGAGCTCGAGAATCTCATGGAGCGGCTCGCCGCGCTCCACTCGGGCGGGACGATCAGCGAAGAAGACCTGCCGGACTCCATTCGCAACGGTGCTGTTCCCGTAGGAGACATCGTGCTCCAGATTCCGCCGGAGGGAATCGAGCTCGAGCGGGTGGAAAAGGAGCTCATCCGCGAGGCTCTCGAGCGGAGCAGGTGGAACCAGACCCGGGCGGCAAAGTTCCTCGGCGTCACGAGGAATACGCTCATGTACCGCATGCAGAAGTTCGGTCTCCAGCGGCCCTCGGAAGAAAAATGAAAACAGTCGTTTCTCTTCTCGTTCTTCTCGCTACGCTTCTCACGTTCTGAGCGATCGACACGCCGCCGGCGACGATCGGAGACGCTCGGTTCCCGCGTGGACCGACGTTGGCTACAATGGGCCCGTGCTCGACGGCTTCCATCCCCTTCTGTCCGATTGGTTCGAGGCGCGATTCGCGCAGGCCACCGAGCCTCAACGGCGCGGCTGGCCAATCATTCGTTCCGGCGGAGACGTTCTGATCTCCGCTCCCACGGGGTCGGGGAAGACTCTCGCCGCCTTCTCTCTCGCCATCGACGGGCTGCTCAAGCTCGCGAGCCGCGGGGCGCTTCCGGAAGAGGTGAAAGCGCTCTACGTTTCCCCGCTCCGGGCGCTTTCGAACGACATCCGCAAGAACCTCGAGGACCCGCTCGACGCGGTCCGGGCGCGGGCGGTCGAGGGACGGTTCGCCCTCGCTCCCATCCGAACCGCCGTCCGCACCGGAGATACGCCGGCGTCCGAGCGGCAGCGGATGCTCCGGACGCCGCCCCATATCCTCGTGACCACCCCGGAGTCTCTTTTCATCTTCCTCACCGCGGCCAAGAGCCGTGAGCTCTTGAGGTCGGTGGAAACGGTGATCGTCGACGAGATCCACGCTCTTGCCGACGACAAACGTGGCGCGCATCTCGCCGTCTCTCTCGAGTGGCTCGATCGTCTCGTCCTCGAGAGTGGACGGCCGAAGCCGCAGCGTATCGGCCTTTCGGCCACGGTGAAGCCGGTTGCGGAGGTCGCCCGTTTTCTGAGCCCCGATGCCGCCATCGTCCAGGTCGGCCATCGACGCGATATGGAGCTCTCGGTGGAAGTGCCGGGCGATGAGCTCTCCGCGGTCGCGACCAACGAGATGTGGGGCGAGATCTACGATCGTCTCGCGGAGCTCATCCGCTCCCATCGAACCACGCTCGTCTTCGTCAATACCCGCAGACTCGCGGAGCGCGTCGCTCATCATCTCGAGGAGCGTCTGGGAGACAAGGCCGTGCTGGCCCACCACGGAAGCCTCTCACGCGCGCTCCGGCTCCGCGCCGAGGACGAGCTCAAGCGGGGCGTGATCCGCGCGGTGGTGGCGACGGCGTCGCTCGAGCTCGGGATCGACGTCGGCACCATCGACCTCGTCTGCCAGATCGGAACGCCGCGCTCGATCGCGGTCACTCTCCAGCGGGTGGGTCGTTCGGGACATTTCCTGGGAGCGATGCCCAGGGGAATTCTCTTCGCCACCACCCGCGACGAGCTGGTGGAGTGCGCCGCTCTGGTCGGCGCCATTCGCAAAGGCGAGCTCGACGCCCTCGAGATTCCCGAGGCTCCGCTCGACATATTGGCGCAGCAGATCGTGGGCGCTTCTTCGACCGACGATTGGGCCGAGGACGAGCTCTTCGAGACGATCCGGCGCGCTTATCCCTTCCGGAATCTCGCTCGTCAGGACTTCGAGTCGGTGGTCACCATGCTCTCCGAGGGCATCGCGACCTCGCGCGGCCGTACGAGCGCCTACCTCCACCGCGACCGGGTGAACGGCAGGCTCCGCGGCCGGCGCAACGCCCGTCTCACCGCCATCACCTCCGGCGGTGCCATCCCCGACAACGCGAGCTATTACGTCATCGCCGAGCCGGAGGAAAAGATCGTCGGGACCCTGGACGAGGACTTCGCGGTAGAGAGCATGGCGGGGGACGTTTTCCTTCTCGGGACGCAGTCCTGGCGCATCCGCCGCGTGGAGTCGGGTCGGGTGCGGGTCGAGGACGCCAAAGGCGCGGCGCCGACGGTGCCGTTCTGGCGGGGAGAGGCGCCGGGGCGAACCATCGAGCTTTCGAGAGAGGTCGCCGAGCTGCGGGAGCGCGCGAACGCGCTTCAGGAGCTGGATCGCGAGCGCGCGGTGCGCTCGATGTCGGAGAGCGCCGGGCTATGCCGCCGCGGCGCGGAGCAGCTCGTCCGCTACGTCGACGAGGGGACGAGAGCGCTCGGCGCCCTTCCCTCGTTCTCGACCGTCGTCGTCGAGCGCTTTTTCGACGAGTCGGGAGGCATGCAGCTCGTCATTCACTCTCCCTTCGGCTCGCGCATCAATCGCGGCCTGGGGTCTCGCGCTTCGAAAACGCTTCTGCCGCTCGTTCAACCTCGAGCTGCAGGCCGCGGCGACCGACAACGGAATCATCATCTCCTTGAGCGAGCAGCATGCCTTTCCGCTCGAGATCGTATCCGCGTTCGTCAAAAGGGGGACGGTGGAGCACCTGCTCACCCAGGCGCTTCTCGCCGCTCCGATGTTCGCGGCGCGCTGGCGTTGGAATCTCGGACGCGCGCTCGCGATACCTCGATTTCAGGGGGGAAAGAGAGTGCCGCCTCCCATCCAGCGCATGCGGGCCGACGATCTCCTCGCCGCCGTCTTTCCCGACCAGGCCGCCTGCGCCGAGAACCTGACGGGCGAGATCCGGATCCCGGACCACCCGCTGGTGAAGGAGACCATCGGCGACTGCCTGCACGAGGCGATGGACCTCGAAGGCCTGCGGTCGGTCCTCGAGGGCCTGGAGTCGGGCGCGATCCGGGCGGTGGTGAAGGAGAGCGTCGCACCCTCGCCTTTTTCTCACGAGATCGTAAACGCCAACCCCTATGCGTTTCTCGACGACGCTCCGCTCGAAGAGAGAAGGGCGCGTGCCGTCCAGATGCGCCGCACCTTCGGCGACGGCGAGCTCGTCTCCGAGCTGGGGCGGCTCGATCCGGAAGCGATACGACTCGTCGAAGAGCAGTCCTGGCCGGTCGTGCGAAACGCCGACGAGCTCCACGACGCGCTCTCGACGCTCGTCGTGCTGCCGGTGACACCCGAATGGGAGGAATGGTTCGAAGCGCTGCGGCGGGAGCGCCGGGCGGCGTGCTTCGGGGCAGGCACCTCACGGTTCTGGGTCGCCGCTGAGCGGATCGGGGTGGCAACCCGCGCCTATGCCGGCGGAACGCTCGAGAGCGAGCTCGCTTCCGTTCCCGGTCCAGCCCCCGAGAGCGCCGAGGAGGCGGCGGTCGCCATCGTTCGCGGATGGTTGGATTCGACGGGTCCCCGCGCCGCGAGCGCGCTATCGGAGACGCTCGCCCTTCCGATGTATCTCGTGGAGTCCGCTCTTCACCGACTGGAAGCCGAAGGGCAGGTTCTTCGCGGCCATTTCACCGCGAGCCCGTCAGGCGAGCTCGAGTGGTGCCAGCGTCGTCTTCTCGCGCGCATTCACCGATTGACGCTCGGCGCGCTGCGGCGCGAGATCGCTCCCGTTTCTACCGCGGTTTTCGTGCGCTTCCTCTCCCGATGGCAGCACGTCGCTCCCGAGAGCCGCCTCCACGGTATCGAGGGACTCTCGCGGATCATCGGGCAGCTCCAGGGATACGAGGCGCCGGCGGCCTCATGGGAGCGCCACCTCTTTCCCTCTCGCCTCTCCGATTACCGTCCCGAGTCTCTCGATCGACTCTGCTTCTCCGGCGAGGTGGCCTGGGGAAGGCTCTCCCCGCCCCCGGGCGTGGGGAGAACGAGCCGCAGCGTACCCATCGGCGTGTTTCTCCGCGGAAGCCTCGACTGGCTGCTGTCTCTCCGCAAGGAGAGCGACACGCCGGCTCCTCTGTCGGAGAACGGCGGGCGCGTGCTCGACGTCCTTCGGGAGCGAGGAGCGTCTTTTTTTGCCGAGATCCTGCGTGCCTCCGATCGATCGGAGCGCGAAGTCGAGCTCGCGCTTCGGGAGCTGGTCGCGTCGGGACAGGCGACGGCGGACGGGTTCGACGCGCTGCGCGCGGTGATGAGCGGGGACCGCAATCGCCGTGCCGGAGGCCGCTGGTCGCTCATGGGCGCGGCGTTGTCGAGCCCCGAGGCAACTACCGAGATCTACGCGAGACAACTCCTTTCCCGCTGGGGCATCGTCTTCCGGGATCTGATGGCGAGGGAGACGCTCGCTCCACCGTGGCGCGACCTCCTGCTCGTTTATCGGAAGCTCGAGGCGCGCGGGGAGATCCGGGGCGGACGTTTCGTTTCGGGTTTTCTGGGAGAGCAGTTCGCACTTCCCGAGGCGGTGGAGCTCGTCCGCGTCCTGAGGCGGAACGAAGCTTCGCGCGGAGTCGAGCCGGTGGAGATCGGCGCGGCCGATCCATTGAACCTCACCGGCTTCATTCTTCCCGGAGACCGGCTTTCCGCCCTTTCGACGAGAACGCTCGTTCTAGAAAACGGCGTTGCCGTCACGGACACGTCAAATCTGGCACTGTCCGCTCGGTAGTTGCACCTGGCAGGCTCCAATGATCTCGTTGAGGCTGTCGACAACCTGGGCCATTCCACCGGGGCATCCACCGGCAGCCCCAAACGGTCGAAGCGAGTCTCGAGGTCACGAAAAGGTGGTTTCGAGAAGACCCTGCGCCACGGCGAGCTCGGCTAGAAGGAGCGCACCTCCGGCCGCGCCTCTCACCGTGTTGTGGGACAAGGTGACGAACTTGTAGTCGAACAGCGGACAGGGACGGAGTCTTCCGACGGAGGCCGCCATGCCCTTGTCGAGGTCGCGATGAAGGCGCGGCTGGGGTGCCGCGCTCCCTTCCAGATAATGCACCGGGCGTTTCGGTGCCGTCGGCAGCTGGAGCTTCTGTGGCTCGGCCTCGAAACGCTCCCAGGCGTCTCGAATCTCGGCCTCGCTCGCTTTCCGGCGGAGCGTCACCGAAACGCACTGCAGGTGGCCGTCCAAAACCGGCACTCGATTGCATTGGGCGCTCAGGATCAATTGGTCGTCGTCGAGGATTTTTCGGGTCTCGGCCTGCATCTTCTCTTCTTCGTCGGGGATGTAGGGCACGACGTTGTCCGCGATCTCGTAGCTGGCCACCCCGGGAAGTCCCGCTCCGGAAATCGCCTGCAGGGTGACGACCGAAACTCTGCTGATGCCGAACGCGTCCGCGAGCGGCTTGAGGGCGAGGACGAGTCCGATCGTGGAGCAGTTGGGATTGGTAACGATGGCGCCAGGAGCGTGAGGCGAGCGCCTCGCGAGCTCGAGAGCTCCGGCATTCACTTCGGGAACCACCAGAGGGACGTCAGGGTCCAATCGGTGCGACTTCGCGTTCGAGACGACGAAATGCCGGGCACCGGCGAAGGCGGTCTCGGCGGCGCCGGCGACGCGCGCGTCGAGCGCCGAGAAAACGAGCCGGCAGTCGCGGAGCGGCTCCGTCGGCAGGAGCTCCATTCTCGCGAAGCGTTCGGGCAGGGGAGTCGACTGCATCCAGCGCGTGACATCGCCGTAGCGCTTTCCCGCGGAGCGTTCGGAGGCGGTGACCGCCACCAACTCGAACCAGGGATGGTCTTCGAGAAGCGTCAGAAATCGTTGTCCGACCGTTCCCGTGGCGCCCAGGATGGCCACGGGTGTCTTTTTCACCGGGACTCCGCACATGCTTGCAGTATATCGGCGAAAACACCGGCGGCGGTGACCGCGGGACCCGCGCCACTTCCCCTGACGACGAGGGGCGAGGTCTTGTACCGGGCGGTGGTGAGCACGAACAGATTGTCGGTTCCTTCGAGGGCGGCGGCGGGGTGTGAGGACGCTACGGCCTCGAGTCCGACCCGGCCGGACTTCATGTCGAATCGCGCCAGGTAGCAGAGGGTGCGACCGCTGGCGCTTGCCTCGCGGTGCTTGCGCTCGATTGTCGCGGTCAGACCGACGAGCGACTCGACGTCGACGTCCTCGGGCTCGAGCGCGGTCCCCGCAGTGCGCGCCAGGATGAGGAGCTTTCTCGCTACGTCGGCTCCGCTCAAATCTACCCGGGGGTCGGGCTCGGTATAGCCCCTGTCGCGAGCCTCCTCGAGCGCCGTCTCGAACGAGACGCCCTGTCTCAGACGATAAAACAAGTAGCTCAGGGTGCCGGAGAAGACACCTTCGATACGCTCGATTCGATGCCGGTGTCAATCAGGCTCTTTACCGTCCGCACCACCGGGAGTCCCGCGCCCGCCGTGGTCTCATAGTAGAGCCGGCCGCCACGCTGAAGCCGATCGAATTGCGCCATCGGACCCGCCAGGGGAATCTTGTTCGCGGTCACGACGGCAACGTCGTGCGCCAACAGGCGCCCGTAGATTTCAGGCACCTCGGTGCTCGCGGTCGCGTCCACGAAGACTCTCGGCCCCGGCAACGCTTCGAGGAAAGACGCGAGGCTATCGAGGTCCGTGGGGCGGCTATTGACGATGAGATCTCTCCCGCGCGCCGCGTCGAGCCCTTCCGGGTCGAGCTCCATGCGCCCGCTCGTCGCAACGCCCACGAGCCGCAGGTCGAGCCCACGGGTGGTGCGTAGAGGCTCCGACTGGTTCGTGATCTGGGAGAGGAGCTCGCGGCCTACGCCTCCGAGGCCGGCGACGACGAGGCGCGCGGTGCGCCTGGCCTCGCCCAGCAGCGTCTCGTGGATGGCGTTGAGTGCCGCCTTTTCGTCCGCGCCGGCGACGACGAGGGATATGTTGAGCTCCGACGAGCCCTGGGCGATGGCCCGAACGTTGATCCCCGCGGAGCCCAGGACGTCGAAGACCCGCCCCGCGATACCGGGTCGCTGGCGCATCTCTTCGCCCACGGCGGCGACGATGGATTGATCGAGCTCGACCACGAGATCGTTGATGAGTCCCGCTCTGCGATCGAGGGTGAACTCGTCGGAGACGCGTCCACGCGCCTCGCTCACATCCTTGGGGGCGACGGCGAAGCAAATCGAGTGCTCGCTCGACGCCTGGGTAATCAGAATGACGTTGATCTCGGCCCTCGAGAGAGCTTCGAACAACCGCCGCGCTGTTCCTGGCACTCCCAGCATGCCGTCGCCCTCGAGCCGGAGAAGCGCGATGTTCTCAATCGAGGCAATGCCCCGAACCGGCCAGTGGCTGGGCGCTGCCGTCTCGGCGATGCGGGTGCCGTCGAACGCCGGGTCCAGGGTGTTCTTGATGAGGATGGGAATCTTTCGAGCCCGGGCGGGATGGATCGTCGGCGGATACACCACCTTGGCGCCGAAATGGGAGAGCTCCATCAGCTCTTCGTAGCTCAGCTCGGGGAGGGAGAACGCCCCCTCGACGAGCCTGGGGTCGGCACTCATCACCCCGTTCACGTCCGTCCAGATCTCGATGCGCTCGGCCGCGAGCGCCGCGCCAACGAGCGCGGCGGTGTAGTCGGAGCCACCCCGTCCGAGGGTGGTCGTCTCGCCGTCGGTCGTGGCTGCCAGAAAACCGGTCACCACCTGCATCAGCTCGTGAGATCCGAAGTAGTGCCGAATCTTGCGTTCGGTGGCCTCGGTGTCGACCCGAGCGGAGCCGAAGCTCTTGTCGGTGACGACGAACTGCCGGGCATCGGCGTACTCGGCGTCCGTGCCCTCGTTTCGCAACGCCGCGGCGACGACGTCGGCGGAGAGGCGCTCACCGTAGCTCGAGACCTGGTCGAGAATGCGAGGGGAGCACTCGCGGACGAGCGAGACGCCGTGCAGCAGATCGGAGAGCTCGTCGAGGCGCCGCGCGAGCCGTTGTTTCAACGCGGGACGCTCGCTCGGCTCGGCGAGCTCGTCGATCACCTCTCGGTGCCGCTCGCGGAGCGACTCGATGGTCTCCCGATACTCCGCGCGCCCCCGGGCGGCAAGGCTGGCGGCGTCGCCGAGGGCGTCGGTCACCCCTGCCATGGCCGAGACCACGACCGCGATCTCAGATGTCTCGCGCTTGGTGCGAACGATATCGACGACTGCAGCGATTCGCTGTGGGCTCGCGAGGGACGTGCCTCCGAACTTGAGAACGATCATGGATAAAGGACCCGTGGTTCGAGCCTCAGATTCCATACTATATCGAGAGCCTGCTCTTCGCCTGCCGCGACATCGCCTCCGACCGCGATCGTTCTCCGGCCGCTTTCGCCGTATTTCCGGCAAAGGCTGGGAGGTTGCGGTCGGGCCCCTTTACGGTGCCGTCGTCCGCCCCCTGTGGGAGGGCGGGCTTCGCGGCGCGGGAAGCTCACCCCTCCAAAGAAATGATCCGCGGGATGCCGTTTTTGCGCCTGTCCCAATAGGATGCGCGCGCTTCTGCTGCACGCTCGGCCCCGCCGGGTAGAGACGCGCCGGAATAGGAGGGTCTATGAAACGCCTCGGCTTCGTCGTCGTCGTTGTCTCGTCAGAGGAAGGAAGGGAAAGGGGGTTTCGTCGTCGCTTCCTAACCCCCGTTCAGCGAAATTCGAGAGTCGCGGGAGTGAGGACTGTCGTGAAAGGAATGTATCCACAAATTCTTCTGTCCGTTCTCATCCTCGTGGCCAGCGGGCCCGCGCCCAATGGCACCGCGCAGGCGCAGACTGCCGAAGAGGTGGAGCAGCTGAAATCGAAGACGTCGTACCACGACACGGAAATCGAGGCATCGAAGGGCACCATCAACAAGCACCAGGCCGATATCGATGACCTTCGTCACAGCAACAACGACAGGGCGTCCCGGATCGCGGCGCTCGAGACCGCCATCGCGGCGCTCCAGAAGTAGCTGGCCGACCTGAAGCTGACCCCCAGGCCCGAGAGTCCCGCGGGGCCCCAGGGCCCGCAGGGTGAAACAGGACCGGCCGGCTCCCAGGGTCCGCAGGGAGAGCCCGGCGCGATCGGTCCGGAGGGACCTCAGGGCATTCAGGGTGTCGAGGGACCGGCGGGACCCCAAGGCCCTCCCGGTGGCGCGTTGGACGTTTTCTGCCTACCCGGTCAACTACTGCAGTGGAGCGGTTTTGCCTGGGCTTGTGTCGACCCTGGTCTTGCCATCGTTCCGCCAGATTATGATGTCAACTATACGGGGGCTTCGACGAATTGGGACGAAAGCGACGCACCTGGAAGCTCTCGCTGGACCAATGCTTATCTTCCGACTATTGATCGGGGCAAGAGTCATGGGCTCGGAGACCCCCCTTCTGGACACGTGATGCTAAGTCGTGAAATGGGGATGGGTGATCCGGGGTCTCCGTCTGGAGAAATTCCTTCTAATTCATTCGTAGTGACGATTGGCTCTCTGAGTGATTTTGCAAACAAGGTTAGGAGGATAGACATAAGCGATTTCGTCGTACCCACAGATGAGTCGGCGCCTTTACCGCCGGTACAGATCACGCTGGATTCGCTGGATGAATCTGCTGACGCCCACGATTGGTGGTCTTCTTCCGCCGGTTCCCCACCCGTGGACATTGAGATCGCGGCGATGGACGAATACGGTAATCAAGTTGTGTTGTACGCTTTTCGTGGATGTTCGCCCATCGATTGGCAGCTACTACCGTTCGTTTACACAGATGATTTTGGTGTCCGGGTTCTCACTGTTGGAAACCGTCTGACCTTTCAGTGCAGCGCAAGTCTGGTTGCGCAGCATCCCGATGTCGCGTTTCAGAACTTTCTCCAAGACGCACTCGACTTCCCCTACGGCTCCATCGGCGCGGCGAGCTCCAGCCCCTTGTTCGACTTCAAGCTCCATTTTGGTGATGACGTCAGTTCACCGTTTGCAAGCTATGACCTGAGAAATTCCCACATTTCACGATACGTATTCCCGAAGTTTGGACACAAAGAGATTCCCCATCTAGCGGAGAGCGTGGTCGTGCACGCATTAGATATCGTGTACTAGCGAGACGAGTTCTCCGCAGGACGCAACCGGGCTGAAGTGTTCTTGCGCAGAAGCCATCCGAGCAAAGTTCGGCTCGGGGTATGGAATCGTCCGACGGGGACGCTCGTTCTCGACCACGAGCGTTCCCGTCGCGGACGCTTCAACTCTGGCGCTGTCCGCTTCGTAGCGAGGCTGCCATCGTTGCGAGAAAGAGGAGAATCGCGGCCGCATTCAGGAGCCCTCCGACCGGCCGCAGGCTCCAGTTCTCGGTCAGATCACCGGCGAATCGCAACGCGAGACCGAGGTGGAGAAGAGCGAGAGGCGCATAGAGCGCGGGGCGAAATTCGATCGGGCGATCGAGAATGGCGGGGAAGATGACGGGTCCGTGGGCGAAGATCATGGAAAAGGTGAATCCGAGGAAGAAGGTGTGGAGCATTCCGTCGTAGAGCTCGCCCGCCACGTATCCCGCCGAGATCAGAGATAGGGCTCCGGCGACGACGAGCCAGGCGTAGCCGAGGAGCAGGGCCGAGGCCATGAAGCGCGGGAGGCCGGCTCTCCTGACCGTGACCCTCGCCATGTCGTTCGCCAGAAGCCAGGCTCCGAGCGCCAGAAGAGAAGCTCCCAGCACGCGGATTCCCAAGGTATAAAGAGGTGAGGCGAAGAGCGTACCGTTCTCTCCGAAGGTGATCTCTCCGCCCCGGGAGAATCCATAGGCCGCGAGCGCGATTCCGGTGAGGGCGGCGAGGACCGCAACGAGGAACGCGACGCGGCTCGCCTTCGACGGGCTCATCAACCGGTTGAGCTCGAGCCGCTCGCCCGCGATGGTGAGGAGGAGGAATCCAATCCAGGCCGGGACTACTGCGAACACCGGCCAGCGGGAAAGCCAGAGAGCGTTACCCGCGAACCAGAGTGCCGCACCGGCGAGGATACAGGCGTCGGCCCTCGTCCGGGTTCTCCGGTAAAAGGAGGTCAGAACGGCGACGAGCACGCCGCTCCCGGCGAGAACGAGCACTCTCGGCGCGACGGCGTCGGTCGCGAGCGCGATTCCGACACCGCCCACTCCCGAAGCGGCGGGGCCGAGATAGGCCCATCGTTTTCCAAAGGCGACCGCTTTTTCGAGGCCTATGAGAGTTCCCAGAAAGCCCGAGACCATGAGAGGGCCGTGGGCGAGGGGAAGATCGACCTGCAAGAGAGGAACCGCCCAGCCGATGCGGAAGAGACCGGCGTCGAGGGCGGCGAGGAGAGACAGGGCGGCGAGAACGACGAAGAGGGCTCGAGGGCTCGGGGTGCGGCTCACGGGCTCGGAGCGTCCCGTTCACGAAAGCTGACGACGAAGAAGACGAGGACGAGGACGGAAAAGCCCGCCGGGAGCAACCAGAACCGCTGCCAGGCTTCGAGGACGGTCGGGTCGGGTACGGTAGCGTTGAAGACGAAGCCGGAGACCTGAGCTCCGAGGAGCATTCCCACGCCGTACGTCACGAGCACGAAGAAGCCCTGCGCCTGACCGCGGATGTCGTCGGAGGATTTCTTGTCCACGTAGATCTGTCCGGTGACGAAGAAGAAGTCGTAGCAGATGCCGTGTAGGGCGATCCCGAGGAGGATGAGCCAGAAATTTCCTCCGGAAGCGGCAAGACCGAAGAGGAGATAACGGAGCGCCCAGGCTCCCATTCCCATCACCAGCATCCACTTGACTCCGAGACGCAGGAAGAACAACGGCATCGCGAGCATGAACAGCGCTTCCGACATTTGTCCGAACGACATTTTGAAGGCAGGGCTCGCGATCCCGGCGGAGCTCACGAAGACCGGCGCATAGGCGTAATAGGCCGAAAGGGGGATGCAGATGAGGAGCGAGCTCAGAATGAATACGTGAAACGGCTTCGACGAGAGCCGGGCGAGGGCGTCGAGGCCGAGGATGGCGCGGACCGTCGGCTTCGTTCCGCGCGCGGGCGGAGGAGTCGAAGGCAGCGTGAGGCTGTAGAGACTCATCACGATGGCCGCGACACCGGCGGTGTAGAGCGGGATGGGAGTGGCATCGGCTCCCAGCACGGCGCTCACGAGGACGTTGGCGGCGATCCAGCCGACGGTACCGAACACCCGGATGACGGGAAACTGGTTCTCCTGGTCGGTGATGTTGTGGAAAGCGAGCGAGTTGGTGAGGCCGAGGGTCGGCATGTAGAAGAGCACGTGCAGAAGGAGCATCAGGATGAAAGTGCCCGCCGAATGGGAGACGAGAGGCGCCGCGAGCATGGCCGCTCCTCCGAGCAGATGGAGCACCGCCAGGACCTTCTCGGTGGCGAAGAAACGGTCGGCGACCATCCCCAGAAAGAACGGCGATACCACCGCGGCGACGGGGCTAACGGTGTAGGCCCAATAGATGACGTCGGTGAGCCCGATGGTCGTCATGTAGTTTCCCACGGTGACGTACCAGGCTCCCCAGATGAAGAACTCGAGGAACATCATGAGGCCGAGGCGCAAGGTCATTCGTCGATGCATCGGGTCTGGGATTCTATGGCCGCGGAAGGAGGGTCTCAACCGGCTGCGAGGCGCCCATCTAGGATAGGATAACCGCGAGCAGGGTGCTGACGAAGTAATGCCACACCCTGCGCGAGCGGAGCGAGCACGGCCCGCCGCCGTCCGCAGCGAGCCTGCGAGCGGAGGACGGTGCGCGAACGAGGAGAGAGCGCGCACTAAAGAATGGCCCGACGACACAAGAAGCCGTGGGGGTGGGGCCCCACGGCATTAATGCAGCATGAGAGGAGCACCTATGAAGTCTCGCGATCGTGAGCTCGGGATGGGGCGTCCCATCACCCGGCGTGATTTCCTCGACGGCGTCAGCGTCGCCGTCGCCGGCTCGCTTTTTTCCAAGGGGACGGCGCGCGCCTCTGGCCGTGCGCAGGAGACGGCGCTCGAGAAACGTCCCGGGTACTACCCGCCGGCGCTCACCGGTCTCCGGGGAAGCCACGACGGTTCCTGGGAAGTGGCCCACGAAATGCGCGACGGGAAGACATGGGGCGATCTCGGTCCCGAAGCGGAGACGGGCGAGCTCTACGATCTCGTCGTCGTGGGGGGAGGCATCAGCGGACTCGCCGCCGCCTATTTCTTCCGAAAGTCCTTCGGACGGGACGCCCGCATTCTCGTACTCGACAACCATGACGACTTCGGAGGGCACGCGAAGAGAAACGAGTTCGTGAGTCGAGGGCATCTCCTCATTGGATACGGCGGGAGTCAGTCCATCGACACGCCTTCGGGATTCAGCCCGGCGGCGATCGGTCTCATTCGAGAGCTGGGCGTCGACCTCCAGAAATTCTTCACCGCCTTCGATGGAGAGCTCTATCGCGGTCTCGGGCTCGGCCGGGGAGAGTTCTTCGACAAGGAGACCTTCGGGGTCGATCGGCTGGTACGGAGGGGGAACCTCGCGTGGAAGGACTTCGCTCCTCTGACGCCGCTTCCGGAAACGGCGCAACGAGATCTGGTGCGCCTCCACGAGGACGCGACCACGGACTATATGGCTGGACTCTCCGCGAGCGAAAAGCTGGAGCGACTGACCCGGATCAGCTACCGCGACTATTTGAAGGACCACGTCCGGGTCGACCCGATGGTGCTGACGTATTTCCAGCGGCGGACGAGCGGGCTGTTCGGCATCGGCATCGACGGCGTCGCCGCAATCCGGTGCTTTCGTCTCGAGTTTCCCGGGTTCGAGGGCCTGGGGCTCGAGCGATCTCCCTCGGGGAGGATGGGAGGAGAGGTCAAGCCGGGAGCCAAGGACGACCCCTACATCTTTCACTTCCCCGATGGCAACGCCGCCATTCCTCGCCTTCTCGTGCGCTCGCTCGTGCCCGGGGTCGCGAAAGGAAGCACGATGGAGGACGCCGTTACCGCGAGATTCGATTACGCTCGCCTCGACGAAGACGCTTCACCGGTGCGCATTCGCCTCAACAGCACCGTCGTCGGGGTACGGCATCGGGGCGACCCCCGGGGGGCGGAAGACGTCGAGGTCACCTACGTCCGGGGAGGCGTTGCCAAACGAGTGCGCGGGCGCTATGCCGTTCTCGCCTGCTGGAACTCGGTCATCCCCTACCTCTGCCCCGAGCTTCCCCAGACGCAGAAGGACGCTCTCGCTTACGCCGTCAAAGTCCCGTTGATCTACACCAGCGTCCAGATCCGCGACTGGAAATCTTTCCAGAAGCTGGGCGTGAGCGGCGTTTCTTGTCCGGGGAGCTACTTCGCGGGCGTCGGGCTCGATTTCCCCGTGAGCCTCGGGGACTATCGTTGTCCGCGCTCGCCGGAGGAGCCCATCGTGCTCCATCTCGCACGCTCCTCGGCCACGCCGGGATTGGCTCCGCAAGAGCAGTTCAAGGCGGGGCGTTACGAGCAGCTCACCACGAGCTTCGAGGACTTCGAGAGAATCATTCGGGACCAGCTCGACCGGATCCTCGGAGCCGGGGGCTTCGACGTCGCCCGCGACGTCGAGGCGATCACCGTGAACCGCTGGCCCCATGGCTACGCTTACGAGTACGCCTATCTCGGCGAGCCCGACTGGAACGAGACCAACAAGCCCTGTATCGTCGGACGGAAACCGTTCGGCCGGCTCGCGATCGCCAACTCCGACGCGGGCGGCGAAGCCTATCTCGATGGCGCCATCAATCAGGCCTACCGGGCCGTCGAGGAGATCAAAACACTCGGGCACGCGTAGAGCCCACTAGCGTCCGAACGCGTGCTCGTAGCTCACGGTAATGCGTGAAGCTTCGCTCGAGCTCCTCGCGTCCGATCGCCGCCCGCGGGCGAACCGCGTCGAGCTAGAGGAGATGGTGAACGAGAGCGGCGAGAAGCGCTCCCGCCATCGGGCCCGCGACGGGAATCCACGCGTAGGCCCAGTCGCTGTCCCGCTTGCCGGGGATGGGAAGCAGAGCGTGGACGAGACGCGGTCCGAGATCGCGGGCGGGGTTGATCGCGTAGCCCGTCGTCCCCCCGAGCGAGAGGCCGATGGCGAGCACGAGAAATCCGACGGGAAGTGCGTCGAGGGCGCCGAGGCCGATGTCGGGTCCGGCCATCTTCAACACCACGAGCACGAGAACGAACGTTCCCACGAGCTCGGAAACGAAATTGTCGGCGGCGGAGCGGATGGCGGGAACGGTACAAAATACGGCGAGCTTCGCGTCTTTGTCTTCGGTCACGGCGAAGTGCGCCCGATACACGAGGAAGACGAGCGAGGCACCGAGCGCCGCTCCCAGCATCTGGGCCGCCCAGTAGACCGGTACCAGCGACCAGGGAAAGCTCCCGGAGAGTGCGAGCGCGAGGGTGACGGCGGGATTGATGTGTCCTCCGCTCGAAGGCGCCACCACCGCGACGGCGACGAAGACCGCCATGCCCCAGCCGAGGGTGATGACGATCCAGCCCGAGGACTCGCCCTTCGTTCCCTTGAGGACCACGTTCGCGACCACGCCGTCCCCGAGAAGGACGAGGAGGGCAGTCCCGAGAAGCTCACCCGCGAAGCTGGACATGCTGGAGGCGGAGTCCTTTCTTCCTCTACCGAGCGCGGCGGGGAATTCTAGGGGAGTGCAGCGGCGGGGTCAATGGGAAGGAAAGAACCGAGGGCCGCGCCGGAGACGCCTCCAGCGCGGCCTCGCGGGCTACTGCAAAGTGACGAGAATCTTGATGAGGCCGGTGTCGCCGCCGAGCTTCTCCATCGCCTTTCCCAGGACGGCGCCTTGCGCTGCCTGGTAGTCGGTCGATTTCATCGCCGTGCCGGGAACGGACGAGGTAACGAGCAGGTCGCCGACCTCGATCACGCCGTTCTCGTTCGTCGCGCGGACGTAGACCGTCCCGGTGAGGGTCACGGGAACGCGCTCTCGAGACTCTCGATTCACGCCCAGTGTCACGCCCGGGTTGTACGAGTTCGCGCCCGACACCACTCCAGCGACGAGCCGGTCGTACGCGCTGCTCGAGGGCACTACCGCTCCCGGCTTCGCCGGGTCGAGCACGACCACCGTCCCCGGCGGTACGCTTTCGACGGATGCATCGAAGTGCTCGGCGATATCTCCGCCCCAGGAAACGAAGCCCTGGTCCCCCTTCATCGAGTACGTCGGATTGCCTCCCGAGTTGAACACCGTGAACTCCCCGGTGTTGTTTCCATTGACCCACGCGATGGCACGAGGATTCTGGTTGATGTCCTGTATGGTTACGACACCCTCGCCGAACGAGTCCGACCCGATCTCGACGATGGTGGCTCCATTGAAGTTGCGGGCCTGGAGCAGGCCTCCCAAATCGTCCGCCGACCATCCGGCCTCGACGACCGTCACGTTGTTGGGGTTCACGATTCCGAGTCTGGAGAAGGTGGCTTGCTCGGAGAGGGACCGCGCCGAGGCCATCTTTCCGAGCTCGTATTTCGGGTGTCTCACGCTGGTCGCGGCCAAGATACCCACACTGGCGAGCAGGCTCGCCGTCAAGAGCAAGGCAACTTTTCTCATTCCAATCCTCCTGAGCAGTTGAGGGCCGAGCCTCCCGGCCGGAGTCGAAGGGTGAGCGACGAGGTGCCGAAGCCGGACGGCGAGGTACTCCCGTGCATGCAACCCCCTTGCCAATCGGGGCGTATGAGCTTGTCTCGCGCGCTCAGCTAGTTTCGAGCGAGCGCAGGAGAAGCGACTACCTCGGTCGTTGGGCTCTCACCACAGGAGCGATTCAATTCGAAAGCATCGGTTGGGGTGAGTGCGTGGGCTCGGCCTCCTTCTCGTCCTTGCCCGGCTGGGGCAGCGGCTTGCGCGGCAGTTTCTCGTCGCGCATCGCGGCATGGTAGACGAACGACGCCATGATGACCGAGGCCTGCATGAGGTCGTCCTTCCTCAGGTGATCGTAGACGTCGATGTTCGTGTGATGGGTCTTCGTTCCATAGTCCAGGCCGTCCTGGATGAACTGGAACCCGGGGAGGCCCACGGCATCGAACGAGAGGTGGTCGGTGCCCCCGGTGTTGCGGGGACTCACCGTGTCCGCTCCCAGGTCGCGGAAGGGCGAGAGCCACGATTCGAAGATCGGGGCCACCGCCGCGTTCTCCTGGCAATAGATTCCACGAATCCGCCCGCTGCCGTTGTCGAGGTTGAAGTAGGCGGAGAGCTTCGCGTGCTCCGGGGTCAGCGTGAGCGGCCCCGTCTCCTTTCTCAAGAAGGAGGGCAAATCTTTTTGCTCGGGGTCCGTGGGCTCCGGACGAGACGCGAAGTGCTGCGCTACATACGCGCGGGATCCGCGCAGGCCCTGCTCCTCTCCGCTCCAAAGGGCAATACGGATGGTGCGACGCGGTCGCGCTCCGATCGCCTTCAAAATCCGCACGACCTCCAGCGCCACCGAGCTCCCGGCGCCGTTATCCGTCGCCCCCGACGCGGCGTGCCAGGAGTCGAGGTGCGCTCCGAGCATAACGAGCTCCGAGGAGAGGTCGCTTCCCGGAATCTCCGCCACGGTGTTGTACGCTTTGTGGTCGTCATCGTAGAAACGGGCGTCGACATCGATCTCGAGCTCGACCGGTGTTCCCGCATCGAGCATGCGCGACACCCGGTTGTAGTGCTCCGACGCCATCACCAGACCGGGAACGCCCGGCTCCTCGGACGGATTCCAGGCGCTGGTTCCGGTGACGTTGATGAGCCCGTCGTCGCGCGAGCTGATCTCGACGACGGCGGCGGCCTTCTCCGCCACCAGGAACTCCGCGAGCTGTTTTCGCAGACGATATCGCTTCAGGAACCGAGCGCGGAACTCTTCGCTCCGGCCGTCTCCGGCAAACGTGTATTGCGAAAGCTCCCGCAGGTCTTCCTCGTTTTGTCGAACGAAAGACAATCCCTTGGGCTCGACGACCTCGCGTGGTTTGTCGACGAAAAGGATCTTGCCGGCGAGCTTTCCCTTGTACTTCGCGAAGTCCTCCTGAGAGTCGATCTGGACCCGCATCGCCTCGCCTCGGATCGGGCCGTTTGTTCCCGGCGTCCAGGCCTTGGGAAGCGCCAGCAGGGGGGAAGCGAGAGGCGCAACCATCGAAACCGACGCACGCGTGAAGGACCACCCGCGGCCGTGATCGTACGACTCGAGGTGCGCGTTCACGAGGCCCCACTCCGCGAGCCGGTCGCGGGTCCAATCGTTGGCGCGTTTCATCTGCGGCGAGCCGGTCAGTCGCGGACCGATCTCCTCGGTGAGCGCTCGGGCCGTCTCCATCACCTGCGAATGGTGGAATCCCTCGTCGCGGATGCGGTTGATGATCCCGTAGTCGACGGGCTCTTCCGCGGTCGCGAACGCGGCCACGAACGACGACAGAACGAAACTTGCTGCGAGTCGCATGATCCCGGCTCCTCCTTCGGGGGCTTACTGTACCGTCTGGACGTCGCGAGATCCAGGAATGCCCTCGAGAGGGGACAGTCCATGGTCGCATTCCACCCGCAAGCGGTTGAACCGTCTTGGGACATCATGCTGGCACTTCGATTGCATCGTCGATCGTCAGAAATCCCAAAACCCAAAGGAGGGTGCGATGACACGGAACATCTCTCTCCTCACGGTTCTCGCGTTCTCGTTCTCGGTTTTGTTCTCGAGCGCTCGAACGCTCCAGGCCGGGAAGAAGGACGGGCCCGAGAAGGTCGAGCTCGAGGGCTATGCCGAGTGGTGGCACGAAGGGTCTCTCGTCGTCGACGGCGAAAGGGTCCATCCCGCCGCCGACATGAAATTCCGGGGGCACGGTGACGCGAGGCGATTCGAATCGATTCCGCTCGGCTACGAGGTCAAGGTCGAGGGAATCCGTGCCGGGGACGGGAGCGTTCTCGCCGGGAGCGTCGAGGCCAAGCCCAACGGGATCGCGTGGCTCGAGAGCGACGTCACCCGGAGCTTCGACGAGCTGGAGCAGACGTGGCGCCGCCTGGGGTACGTCGTCGAGAACCCCGACGACCCGAATACCCGGCTGGGAAGGCTCGTCGAGTCAGGGGCGGAGGTCGAGCGCGTCGATCGGATTGCCCGCCGTCTACTTCCTCCCTACGTCGATCCCGAGCACTATCGGGTCTACGTCGTGGACAACGAGGAGTGGAACGCCATGGCGGGGCCGAACGGGTCCCTCTTCGTGTTTCGCGGGCTTCTCCAGGAGCTCGACGACGACGAGGTGGCCGTCGTTCTCGGGCATGAGCTCGCGCATGCCACCCACGAGCACTCACGACGTGCGTTCAAAAAGAGCTTCTTCGTCGGTCTCCTGGTGGAGAGCGGGCTCGGCGTCATCGACGGGGCGGTCGAGGGGCGGACCAAACGCCAGGCCGCGGCGCTCGGAGCGATGCTCGCCGCCACGGCTTGGGAGAACCGATACAGCCGCACACAGGAAGACCAGGCTGACCGGGTCGGCTTGCGCTATGCCTATGAAGGGGGCTTCGACGTCTCCAAAGCGCCGGAGCTGTGGCGCAAGTTCGCGAACAAGTACGGAGACACCAACGGGGTTCTCGGGTTCTTTTTCGCCGATCACTCGAGCGCGTCGGATCGGGCTCGAAAGCTCGAACGAGAGCTCTCCCTGAACTACTCGCGGGACGCACTGTCCGACTCCCGGTGAGGGATGAGTCCACTTGCGGCGCTCGGGACCGACGTTTACGATGCAAGACGAGAGGCTTGGATGAAAGATCTGAAGTCGGGCGCCGTCGATCTCACCGGAGAGGAGATCCACTGGGATCTCGAGGGTGGGATGAGCTATGGAAGCTATCTCGGGCTGGACAAGCTCCTGAGTGCCCAGAACCCCGTTTCGGGCCACCACGACGAGATGCTCTTCGTCGTCATTCACCAGGTCACCGAGCTGTGGATGAAGCTCTCCCTCCACGAGCTGAACGCGGTCGTTCGGCAGATCCAGCAAAACGATCTCGACCCCGCTTTCAAGATGCTCGCCCGGGTTGGACGAATCCAGGGCCAGCTCATCAAGTCATGGGAGGTCCTCGCCACCATGACGCCGTTCGACTACGCGTCGTTTCGCGACTACCTGGGGAGGAGCTCGGGGTTCCAGTCCTATCAGTACCGAACGCTGGAGTTCCTCCTCGGAAACAAGACCCGGGACCTCATCGAGGTGCATCGCGCCGATCCGGTGATCTACGAGAAGCTCCGCGAGGCGCTCCACCGTCCCAGTCTGTGGGACGAGACCCTTCGCATGCTCTCTCGCCGGGGGTTCGATATCCCCGCCGATCACGTGGAGCGGGACTGGGCGGAGCCCTACGGTGCCGACACCCGGGTGGAGGCGGCCTGGGTCGAGATCTATCGCGACGTCGTGACCTACTGGGATCTCTACGAGCTCGCGGAAAAACTCGTCGACCTCGAGCAGAAGTTTCAGGAGTGGCGCTTCAGCCACATGAAGACCGTCGAGCGGATCATCGGCCACAAGAGGGGAACGGGCGGAACGTCGGGCGTCTCCTACTTGAAGAAGGCCCTCGAGCTGAAGTTCTTCCCCGAGCTCTGGTCGGTACGCACGTCAATCTGATGGCCGCGCTGACCCGCGATGACGTCATCGGCCGGGACGCGGAGGATCCCCTTCGCTCGTTCCGCGACGAGTTCAGCCTTCCCCAGGGGACGATCTACCTCGATGGAAACTCTCTCGGGCCCCTTCCCAAGAGAACGCCGGGGCGTCTGAAAGAGATCGTGGAAGCGGAATGGGGACGAGACCTCATCAAGAGCTGGAACGACCACGACTGGATCCACTATCCGCGCCGCATCGGAGAGGCCATCGCTCCGCTTCTGGGAGCGGGACCGGGACAGGTCGTGGCCGCCGACTCCACCTCGGTCAATCTCTTCAAAGCCCTTGGTGCCGCTTTCGGTCTCGTTTCGGACCGTCCGCTGATCCTCTCGGAGCGCGAGAACTTTCCGACCGATCTCTACATCGCTCAGGGCCTAGCCGAGCTTGTGGGCAGGCACGAGCTGAAGATGGTGCCCCGCTCGGAGCTGCTCGATTCCATCGACCGGATGCGGGAACGAGTCGCGGTGGTGACTTTGACCCACGTGGACTTCCGCACGGGAGCGATGCACGACATGGGCGCCCTCACCCGCTTCTGTCACGACCGAGGCGCCCTCGTGGTCTGGGACCTGAGCCACAGCGCCGGCGCCGTGCCCCTTCATCTGGATCGCGACCAGGTCGACTTCGCCGTGGGCTGCGGCTACAAGTACCTGAACGGTGGTCCCGGCGCTCCCGCGTTCCTCTACTCCGCCCGTTTGCATCTTCCCTCCATCCGACCGCCTCTATCCGGTTGGATGGGGCACGAATCACCCTTCGCGTTCGACACCGACTATCGTCCCGCCGCCGGCATCGATCGACACCTCTGCGGGACTCCGTCGATTCTCGCGATGGCGGCTCTCGAGGTCGGCGTGGAGATGCACTCCCGCGCCGACATGGCGAAGGTTCGCGAAAAGTCGCGACGGCTCGGCGAGCTGTTCCTGCGCCTTATCGAGGAGCGCTGCTCCGGCTTCGATCTGGAGCCGGTATGCCCGCTCGATTCCGAAAAGCGCGGAAGCCAGGTCTCTCTACGTCACCCGGAGGGTTATCCCGTCATGCGGGCCCTCATCGCCGACGGAGTCATCGGCGATTTCCGGGCGCCGGACATCCTTCGGTTCGGACTGACCCCTCTCTACCTCCGTTATGTAGACGTCTGGGACGCGGTCGAAAAACTGAAACGCATCCTGGAGTCGGCTTCCTGGCGGCGACCCGAGTTTCAAAAACGCCAGCTCGTGACCTGAAGAATCACTTCGCGCCGTGCAGGGCTAATGAAGCGTCGGTGCATCGTCTTCGAGCGGGACCGCGGCGTGGAAGCGGACGCCGAACTGGACGAGGGCGGAGTTGATCCCCGGGTTGGGACTGACGAGGCCACCGTTCGAGAGGTGGTGGAAGCGGACCTCGACGGAATAGACGTTGGCCTGTCTGTCCACGAACAGGTAGCCGAATCCGATCTGCGGCGTGAAGTTCACGTTGGAAACTTGTTCCGGGATCTTTTGCTTGGAGACGACCAGCCCCGCTCCGAGCGTGATGAACGGCCGGAACGTTCGTCCCGCGGCGAGGTAGTGGTGACCCAGTAGATTGAAACCCGTTCCGTAAGCGGTCTGGCCCTCCGAGATGAGGAACATCGGGACGAGCTCGACGCTGAATCCCAGCTGTCCTCTCAGCCAGCCCGGCCCTCCCGGGTCGGTCGCCACCCGTTCGAAGCCGACGATCGCAGCTCCAAACGCCTGGGAACGATCGCCGGTAGGGAAACCCATGTTTCCACCGATTCCCCACATGGTCTGCCCTTGGGGAAGTCGTAGTACTGCCGTTGAGGCCTTCTCCTTCGCAAAAGATGATGTGGCGACCAACGCGACAAGCGCGATGAACCATGAGGATCTCACGTGCATCCCTCCGTTTGTAATCCAATCGCTGCGATTTGCTCGTTGTCGCAAATCGGGCGAATGCTTTTTCGCCCGCGCTGCGCCGCGCGGGGGCCCTGATCTATGCTACTACAGGTTTTTTCACTCGGCATGCGCACCCTATGACCGCAACGGGATTCGAACGTGAAACGATTCTCATCCTCGCGCGCGAGCCTGGCGTTTTTGCGGGACCCATCCGTCTGAGAAATCCCGATACCACTCTCGTCGAATGCGCGCGCCATGGCGACCTGCTCTCCGCGCTTCGGACGTCGCCTCCGTCGGTCGTTCTCGCGAGCGAGATTGGCGGACCCTTTCCGCGAAGAGAGCTCTTCTCCTGCCCTTCCATCCGATGGATCCAGACGGCTTCGGCCGGCGTCGATCACCTCCTGCCCATCGATCCGCGCGTCACCGTGACTTCGGCGTCGGGCGTTCATGACGAAGTCCTCGCGGACTACGTGATCTGCGCGGTGTTGATGTGGAATTTGCGCTTCCCTCGATTTTTCCGCCAGCAGCGAGATCGGATCTGGGAGCCTCACGAGCTCGTGCCCTCGCGAGGTCGAACCCTCGCCATTCTGGGGCTGGGAAGCGTCGGGACTCTCGCCGCCGACAAAGCCCGAAACCTGGGAATGCGCGTGGTCGGCGTGAAGGCGCGACCAAAGATTCGACCGGACAGTGTCGACGAAGTTCACGGCGTCGAGAGCCTCTGCGAAGTGGCAGCGTCCGCCGACTTCATCGCGGTGAGCCTTCCCCTCACTCCACGGACCCACGGCCTGGTGGGGGGAGAGGTGCTCCAGTCGATGAAGCCGGGTGCGGTCCTGATCAACGTTTCCCGCGGTGGCATCGTCGACGAGGCCGCGCTGGTGAGGGCCTTGAAGGAGGGTCCGCTCGGAGGCGCAGTGTGCGACGTCTTCGCCAACGAGCCGATCCCGCCCGAAAGCGAGCTCTGGGGTCTGGAGAATCTCGTCGTGACCCCCCATACCGGCGACGTCCGGGGATGGCAGGGGAAGGTGGCCGATCTTTTCTGCGACAACCTGGAGCGCTGGCGCGCGGGGGGGGAGCTCCGAAACCGCGTGGATCCCGAGAGAGGCTACTGAATCGGGCGTATTCTTCCGGCGGAGGCCGGCACCATGACGATGAAACGAAGAGATTTTCTGGAAGCGTCGGCAAGCTTGGCCGCGGGACTGGCACTCGGGATCGGGCAGCCGGCAAGCGGGGGGGACGATCTCGACGCGTTCTTCGAAGAGCGAATGGCGACCCTGCACATTCCCGGCCTTGCGGGACTTGTGGTGAAGGATGGGAAGCTCCTGTGGTCCAAGGGGTACGGACTCGCGGATTTGGAGAAGAAAGTGCCGATGACCATCGACACGGTCCAGAACATCGCCTCCATCTCGAAAACGTTCACCGCGACCGCGTTGATGCAGATGTGGCAAGAACGCAAATTCCAGCTCGACGACGACGTGGACGGCTACCTGCCGTTCCGCGTGAGGAATCCCACTCACCCCGACGATCCCATCACCTTTCGTCAGCTGTTGACCCACACCTCGTCCATCGACGACGGCACCACGTACTCCCGCCACTACGCTTGCGGAGATCCGGAGCTTTCCCTCGGAGACTGGATCGAGGGTTACTTCACGCCCGGCGGCCCTTTCTACGACGCGAAAGAGAACTTCCACGTTTGGAGACCGGGGGAACGCTACAGCTATAACAACGTCGCGTTCGGTCTCCTTGGCCACCTCGTCGAGGTCATGGCCGGTGTTCCTTTTTCCGATCATTGTCGCAAGCGGATCTTCATGCCGCTCGACATGACCGAGACGTCATGGCACCTCGCCGACATCGACCTGGCCCAACACGCCATACCCTATACGTGGGTCGAGAACGGTGAAGCCCGCGGTCCCACGTGGGGTGGCGAAGCCCAGGGTGCCATCGGGGAGAGCGGCCCGACGGGAGCGAAGATCGCGACGGATGGGTACATCGCCAACTGTTTTTACAGCCATCCGAACTATCCCGATGGGTTCCTGCGCACGAGCGTCCTTGAGCTCTCCCGCTACTTGTTGGCGTACCTCGCCGGGGGCGGAGCGGTCTTGCGGGAGCCAACGGTGGACACGATGCTGCGGGTTTACTCCGAGAAGATCTGGGGCCTCTCCTGGTACCAACGAGAGGTGAAAGGCCGGACTTTCTGGAGCCACGGCGGAGCCGACCCCGGGGTGAATACCCGAATCGATCTCAACCGGGAGGACGGAGTGGGCGCGATCGTGTTCGTGAATACCTTCATGGATTCGGGGGCGACGGAGATGCGAAAGTTGAACTCACGTCTTCTCGAGATTGCCTACGCCTGATCTCTCTGCTCGGGTGCTCGGCGAAGGGCAACGCCGCAAAAGATTACGAGCCTGGCGAGGCCCCGGTCGAACCAGGGCCCCGCCCGAGAAACTATTCTTTGTCCATGTAGGGATATCGATAGTCGGTGGCGGGGACGAACGTCTCCTTCACCGTCCGCATGCTCGCCCAGCGAACGAGGTTCCCTGCCAATCCCGCCTTGTCGTTGGTGCCCGAGGCCCGGCTTCCCCCGAACGGTTGCTGGCCGACGACGGCGCCCGTGGGCTTGTCGTTGATGTAGAAATTCCCCGCCGTCTGGCGAAGCGCGGCATAGGCCTTCTCGATGACGTATCGGTCCTGGGAGAAGATGGCGCCGGTGAGGGCGTAGGGAGAGGTCCGGTTGCAGATCTCGAGCGTTTCCTCGAACTTCTTGTCGGGATACACGTAAATCGTGAGCACCGGCCCGAAGATCTCTTCTTCCATCAACTTGAACTTCGGATCGGTCGTCACCACCGTGGTGGGCTCGATGAAGTAGCCCTTGGAAGAATCGTACTTGCCTCCCGTCAGAATCTCGGCATCGGGAGATTCCTTCGCGTACTCGATGTAGGCGGTGATGCTCTCGAACGCGGCCTGGTCGATGACCGCTCCCATGAAAACGGAGAAATCGGTCACGTCACCGAGCTTGATGGTCTTGACCTCGGCGAGCCAACGGTCCTTGAACTCGTGCCACCGGCTTTCGGGGATGTAGGCCCGGGACGCGGCGGAGCATTTCTGCCCTTGATACTCGAACGCGCCTCGCAGAGTGTTGGCGACAACGGCATCGATGTCGGCGGATGGGTGCACGAAGACGTAGTTCTTTCCGCCGGTCTCGCCGACGATGCGGGGATAGACCTTGTATTTCTTGATGTTCTTCCCGACCGTCGTCCACATGCCCTGGAAGACCTCGGTCGAGCCCGTGAAGTGGATCCCGGCGAGCGTCTCCAGCTCCATCACCGGGCCGCCCACCTTGCCTCCCGAGCCGGGAATGAAGTTGATGACGCCATCGGGAAATCCCGCTTCCTTGAAGAGCTGCATCAGATAGTAGCCGGAATAAACGGCGGTCGATGCCGGTTTCCAAAGGACGGTGTTCCCCATCAGAGCGGGGCTCGTGGGAAGGTTTCCTCCGATGGAGGTGAAGTTGAACGGGGTTACCGCGAAGACGAATCCTTCGAGCGCCCGATACTCGACGTAGTTCCACATCCCCGGTCCCGACTCGGGCTGCTGCGAATAGAATCTGCTCCATGTAGTACGTGTTGTAGCGATAGAAATCGACCAGCTCCGCCGCGGCGTCAATCTCCGCCTGATGCGGGGTCTTCGACTGGCCGAGCATCGTCGAGGCGTTGAGAAGCACTCGGTACTTGGTCGAGAGAATCCGCCATCTTCAGGAAGACGGCGGCGCGTGCCCGCCAATCCGTAACCGACCATTCCTTCCAGGCCTCGGCAGCGGCCTTTTCCGCCTTGCCCACGATGTCGGCGGTCGCCTTGTGGAAGCGGCCGAGCCTGTGCCCGTGGTCGTGCGGACAGCGGCACTCGCCCAGATCGCCGGTGCGGATCTCCTTGCCACCCACGATGATGGGAATCTCGATCTCTTTCGAGAGCATGTCGTCGAGAGCAGCCCGGAGCGTCTTGCGCTCCTTCGACCCCGGCGCGTAGCTGCAAACGGGCTCGTTCTGCGGTTTCGGAACATGAAAAACGGAGTTGGTCACTGGATCGTTCCTCCTGTAGTCAGCCGACGAAAATGAGCCTTCATTGTACACTTCGCGGGAGTCGGACGTCGGCCGGGCGGGCGGGCGGCCTGCTACAATCCGCTGGGAGCGAGTCGACGATGATCCCGATGAACGAAGAGCAGATCCGGAGCGAGGTCCTCGAGGCCGAAGAAAGGATCCGGGCGTTCGTCCGGGAGACCCCGCTCGAGCCATCCCCCTACTTGAGCGCTCTCACCGCCGCAGACGTCTATCTCAAGCTCGAGAACCAGCAAATCACGGGATCTTTCAAGCTCCGCGGGGCGATGAACAAAGTTCTCTCCCTCACGGCGGAGGAGCGTGAGCGGCCGGTGGTGACGGCCTCGTCGGGAAATCACGCCGCCGCCGTCGCCTACACCCTCTCCGAGCTCGGAGGAAAGGCGATCATCTACCTGCCCCGGTCGGTCTCGCGCGCCAAGGTCGATGCTCTCGAGCCCTACGGGGCCGAGCTCCGCTTCGTGGGGGAAGATTCGGTGGAAGGAGAGCTCGAGGCCAAGAGGACGGCGGCCGCGGAAGGGCTCCTCTATATCTCGCCCTACAGCGACCCGAAGGTCATCGGCGGCCAGGGGACGATAGCGGTCGAGCTCGAGCGCCAGCTCGAGAGCTTCGATGTCGTCGTCGTTCCCGTGGGAGGCGGCGGGCTCGTCTCGGGCATCGCGGGCTACCTCAAATCGCGGCGGCCTTCGGTTCGGGTCATCGGATGTCAGCCGGAAAAATCCCGGGTGATGTACGAGTCGTTGCGAGCAGGGCACATTCTCGAGCTCGAGTCGGAGCCGACCCTCGCCGACGGAACGGCCGGTGGCATCGATCCCGAGGCGATCACCTTCCCCCTGTGCCAGCGCGACGTGGACGAGATGGTGCTCGTGAGCGAAGAGGAGATCGCCGCCGCGATGAAGCTCGCGATCGAAAAGCACGCGATGCTCATCGAAGGCGCCGCCGCTCTGTCGGTGGCTTCGTTTCTCCAGAAACGGACCCATTACCGGGGCAAGACCGTCGTTCTCGTCGTGAGCGGCAAGAAGGTCACGCTCGATACGCTGAAGAAGATTCTGTACGTGTGAGCGTCCCCGGTGGACAGGTAGCTATCTCGAGAAGCGCTCTTCGATGAATGCGAAGGCCGCGCGCATGCCCATTGCCTCGCCCCCCTCGGGACGCCCCGGCCGGGCGCTCGTGTTCCAGGCCATCAGGTCGATGTGGGTCCAGGGTATGCCCGCCGACACGAACTCCTGGAGAAACAGCGCCGCGGTGATGGCTCCCGCGAGAGGGGAGTCGGTCGAGTTGTTGATGTCGGCGACCTTGCTTTCGATGAGCTTCCGATAGGGCTTGAAGAGAGGCATTCTCCAGAGGGGATCGGACTCACTCTCGCCCTTCTCGATGAGCAGGCGAGCGACCTCGTCGTCGTTCGAGAAGAGCGCGGGCAGCTCCGCCCCGAGGGCGATGCGGGCGGCGCCGGTGAGGGTCGCGAAGTCCACGAGAAGCGCCGGGTTCTCGCTCGATGCTTCCGCCAGGGCATCGGCGAGGATCGACTCTTCCTTCGGCGTCGGTATTTCCAATCTCAATCGTCGTGCCTTTGCGAGTCCGAACGACGTCGAGGGGCCGCAGCGCCGAGCCCGAAACGCTGTTCTCGACGGCGGGAACGAGAACTCGAAGACGAACCGGGAATCTCGGCTTCGAGGATCATGCTCGCGAGGCCGAGCACGTGGGCGGCGCCTCCCATGTCTTTTTTCATCAGCTTCATGTAGGAGGCAGGCTTCAGGTCCAGGCCTCCGCTGTCGAAACAGACGCCCTTGCCGACGAGAGTGACCTTGGGAAGGGCGGGATCGCCCCAGGCGATGTCGATGAGGCGGGGCGCGCGGTCCGGTGCCGCCGCTCTTCCCACCGCGTGAACGGCGGGGAAGTTCTCTTCGAGGAGCGACTCGCCCACGATGACCCGGAAGCTGCCCTGATGATCGGAAGCGAGCTCCTCCGCTGCTCGGGTGAGCTCAGCCGGCCCCATGTCGGAGGCGGGGCTGTTGATCAGATCGCGGACGAGGAACGTCGCTCGTGTGGAGGCGGCGACTCGTTTGCGGTCGGTCGCGTCCGGCCAGGCGAGCCGGGAGAGCTCTTTTTCCCGCGAGGTGCGAAGCCGATCGAAACGATAGGTCCCGAGGGCGAAGCCGAGCGCCGCCGCATCCGCATCATTCGTCGCCAGCGTTCCCGCGACGTGATAGTTCCCCAGGGGAAGCTCTCCCGGAAGCGACGCCCAGTCCCAGGGGCTCGCGGGCTCGCCGAGACCGAGGAGCACTTCGCCGAGCTCTCCATCGGTACCGGGGACGAAACGGTGCTTGCCCGCGTCGAACTCGAATCGCGTCGTCTCCACCCATCGTCGTACCGGCGGGGGAGCCTGGGCGAGCCAGCGGAGAGCGTCCTCCTTGCGGAGCGGTCGAATGGGAATGGAGCCTTCCCCGGGGGAATCGAGCAGAATGTCGAGGGACATGATTCGCCTCTCACTGTTTCGACAGGTGAGACCGGTAGAAAGCGAGCTCGGCGATGGAAGCCTGGACGTCGTAGTAGGCGTCGTGCTTGTCTCCCACCACGGGATCCCGGCCCTGGTAATACTTCTCGATCGTCTCGGGGGTTCCGAGCTTCTGGAACTTCTTTTCGCGGTAATGGAAGTGCCATTCCAGCTTGAAGGTGGTCACGTCGAACAGACGGTAGTTCAAGCGCGAGAGGAAGGAAGGAAGGTACTTTCGCGCGAGGAAGTAGTCGGCGTAAATGCTGTTTCCCGCGAGAACCGGCCGTTCGATGATCGACTCGGCCCGGCATTCGGGAAAGGAGTCCATGTAGCTCGCGAGATAACGGTCGATCTCGTCGGCACTTCGTCCTTCTCGTTCGCAGCGCGCGAGAAGCGGCTGGTAGTTCTGCTTCACGTGGTCCGAGATTTCTTCCATCGAGGGAGCCTTGACGCAGGAGGAAAAACCGTCCTGGCGCAGGAGCTCCGGAGGGACGTCCTTCGAGGTCCCTCGTACCGGCCGGAGCTCGTCGTCGGTGACGACGAGGGCGACGTCGAGGAGCTTCGCACGCTCGAGCTCGAGCGTCGTGTACTCGGTATCGAACCAACAGTAGAGATAGCGCGGTCGCGCTCCGGTGGTCATTCTGGAGAGGATCCTCAATCGACCTCGGGCCGAAGGGGAACTATATCGCATCCTCCGCCCCTGCGACCCCGGCCCGTCCACGGGTGCGCTCCACGAGGTCCGTGGCAAGAGACTCGATTTCGTCCGCGGGAGCCCGTACGGTGAGGACGACGGCATCGCCGAACGCGACCGAAAGGATCTCGACCCCTCGCTCGGCGAAGAGTCTCCGCGCCGACTGCTCGTCGGCGTAGTCGACCCGCAGGCGAAGCTCCGCCCGAGGCGTTACCGTGTGGAGCTCGAGGGCGTCGATCACGCCGCTCGCCGTCGACGAGTATGCCCTCACCAGGCCGCCCGCTCCGAGCTTCACGCCTCCGAAGTAGCGGACGACCGCGACCACGAGGTCGCCCGCTCGCCGGTGCTGGAGCACGTTCAGGATTGGCTTTCCCGCCGTTCCCGCGGGCTCGCCGGCATCGTCGGATCGCATCGTCGGCCCGTCGTCGGGGTTTCCCAGAACATAGGCCCAGGCGACGTGGGTGGCGCCGGGGAACTCGTCCGCGACGGTCTCGAGCGCGGCGGACACTTCGGAAATCGTCGTCGTCGGAATCGCGATACCGATGAAGCGGCTCTTCTTGATCTCCTGCTCGAATCGAGCCGGTCCCTTCGGGGCCCGGTACGCCATGATTCAGGAGCCGGCGGGCGCGACCGCCTCCAGGATCCCCTGGAGCGCTTCGTTCAGCTCCCGCCGCATGTCGGCGGTATCCCCGCGGAAGTGGCCCATGCGCACGATGACGAGATCGTGGGACGGCACGATGAACACCCGCTGCCCGCCGGCGCCCGCCATGAAGTAGGCCTCCTTGGGCAGCGCGTACTCGCCGTTGCCGTTGATCCAGAACAGGCCCCCGTAGACCGGCTCCTTCCAGGCGGGAGCGAGCGTCGAAACGAACTTCACGAATCCCTCGGGTAGGATCCTCTCTTTCTGCCACACTCCGTCTCGGAGATAGAGGAGTCCGAGCCGGGCCCAGTTCCGCCCGGTGCCGTAGTCGTAGCCGGTCAGGAGAAAGTTCCCGTAGGGATCGGGCTCGAGTACCTGCTTGCGGATGCCGATCTTGTCGAAGAGCGCTCTCTGGGGAAAGGTGAAGTAGTTCTCCCCACGGTCGGTGACGATCTTCTTCACCAGGTAGCCGAGGGTGAGAGGATCGCAGTTGCGATAGCGTCCAACCGTCCCCGGCGGGAACTGAAGCGGCTTGGAATAGGAGAACTCGAAAGCGTCCACCGCACCGGTGTAGATGAACATGTGATCGGGATAGCCCTTGTCCTCGCTGTAGTCGGGATCGCGGGGCGCGGTGAAGCGGAGGCCGCTCGACATGTTCATGAGGTTCCGGACGGTGATCGCCTTTCTCGGGTCGGAGTCGCCCTGCCACGCGGGAACCGGGGCGGGCTCGTCGAGGGAGAGCGCTCCTTCCTTGATGAGGATCCCCACCAGCGTGGCGGTGATGCTCTTACCCATGGACCAGCTCTCGAGCTGCATGTCTTTGTGCGCTCCCTGAGCGTAGCGCTCGGCCACGATCTGTCCTTTGTACAGAACGACGAAAGCAGCGGTGAGGCTTCGAGGATTCCGGAACGCGATGTCGACGGCGGAGTCGAGCTTCACCTTGTCGACTCCGTCGGGGAGGTCGGCGGGAAGCACGTCGCCCATCGGCCACTCCTCGGTCGAGGCGTCGGGGAGCGCGGAGACGACGGGGGTCGGCTCGAAGAACACGCCGTCTTCGCCTTCGGGGATGATGACGCAGCCCTGATCGCCGAAGTATCGCGCTTCGCGGGTCACCATGCTTCGAAGGGTGACGCGCACCGCCTTCCGGTCGTGGTCCACCGAGATGTCGGTGATGTCTTTGAAATCGTCCTCGGGCACCATGAAATAGCCGCTGACGGACTTCGCCTGTTCGACGT
The DNA here is from genome assembly GCA_963815675.1 of uncultured Acidobacteriota bacterium. Lineage (GTDB taxonomy): Bacteria > Acidobacteriota > Vicinamibacteria > Marinacidobacterales > SMYC01 > CAWFHP01. The sequence continues at coordinate 256,489 of CAWFHP010000005.1, forward strand.
CGCGCCCCGACACGAAGACGGCGGAGCAGAGCACCTTGGCGTAGCCCGCGATTCCGAGATCGGCGGGAGTGACGCTCGGGGCGTAGGGAACGTTCTCCGCCGCGACGCTGCCGGACGCGGATGCGGATGCGGATGCGGAGCCCGTCGGCTCGCTCTCCCGGGGAGCGCAAGCGCAAGCGCCAGCGCAACCGAAGGCGGCGAGGGTCACGAGCGGCCAGGACCACTTTCTCGTCGACGTCATCGACATCATCGGCGTCACCTCCCCCGAAAGTCTACCGCGTTTGCCGTTACCCCGAGTGCGACCGAATCCACTATATTGGGGTCATGGACAAGACCAGTTGGCTCCTCGCCGCGATTTGTCTGGCCGCTCCCGCTCTCGCGCGGGAGCGAGCGGATTCGGCGTCTCTCACCGACGCCGATTATCTCGGTCAGGCCCTTTGGAACGACGGAAACGCCGAGGTCGCGTTCTATCGAGTCGAGCGCGACTTCGACGTTCATGGAAAACCCGACCGGCGTAGCTTCCTCATGGGCACGTACCTGGTGAAGCACGATTTCGACCGCGTCCGCCAATCGAAGGCGCGTGCCGGCTCGGGGGCGAACGCGATCTCCGCATTCAAGTGGTCGGCGTTCTACGAGTTCGAGAGCAGCAATTCCTACCAGTACAAATACGCCTACGTCGTCAACGCCTCCCAGGCCGACCTCGCGCCTCTCAAGTCGTCGTTCACGAGCTACGACTGGTGCTCGAACCAGTATCGCGAGCTTTCGTTTACTCCCGACGGAAAGGCGGAGTACCTGATGCGGAGCGACGACTACGGCAACGCCGAGGCGAGCTTCGACGCGCCCGAGGGCGCTTATCCGGCGGAGCTCGTTCCGCTGCTGGTGCGGGCAATCGACTTCCGGTCGGCGAATCCGAAGCACTTCTCGATTCTTCTCGAGAGCGGTGCGACGGTTGGCGTCAGCGCGACGCTCGAGGGTCGCGAGCCGATCTCGGCCGAAGATGGGGTGCGCGACGCGGAGCGCATCCGTCTCGCATACGACGGAGACTTTCCGTCGATCCTGTCGCGGCGAGGCGAGCGTGAGGAGACCTACTGGCGCGGAGTCGACTCCGATCGAGCTCTCGTCGCGATGGAATCGAAGAGCTATCGCATGAAGCTCGTCGAGATCGTGCGCTCCCCTTACTGGAGCGAGAACCTCTTTCCCCGGTTGAAGCATGTCCAAACGCGGCCCTGAGTCCGATCGCGAGACGCGAATCGAGCGCGACACCCTCGGTCCCATCGAGGTGCCCTCCGAACGCCTGTGGGGAGCTCAGACCGAGCGCTCTCGTCGGAACTTCCGCATCTCCATCGAACGGATGCCCGACGCGCTCATCCACGCCCTCGTTCTGGTAAAGAAGGCGGCGGCCGAGGTGAATCGAGAGCTCGGGACCTTCGATGCCAAGGAAGCGCGGAAAGCATCGGCTATCGTCGAAGCCGCGGACGAAGTGCTCGCGGGAAACCATCCCCACGAATTCCCGCTTCTCGTCTGGCAGACGGGAAGCGGTACCCAGACGAACATGAACGTCAACGAGGTGCTCGCGAACCGCGCGAGCGAAATCCTGGGAGGGGGCCGCGGCGAGCAGAGGCTCGTCCACCCCAACGACGACGTAAACCGCGGGCAGTCCTCGAACGACGTGTTTCCGACAGCGATGCACGTGGCGGCGGTCATCGCCCTACGCGACAATCTCCTTCCCGCTCTGGGCGCCCTCCACGACGCCTTCCAGTCGAAGTCCGAGGCCTTTGCCGACATCATCAAGATTGGCAGGACGCATCTTCAGGACGCTACGCCGCTCACCCTCGGCCAGGAGCTTTCGGGCTATCAATCGCAGCTCGAGCACGGCATCGGCCACATCGAGGACGCTCTCCCGCACTTGAGCGAGCTCGCCATCGGGGGCACCGCGGTGGGAACCGGTCTCAACACTCGACCGGAGTTCGGTCCGCTCGTCGCCGCGAGGCTTCGGGAGATGACCGGTCATCCCTTCGTTTCCGCGCCGAACAAGTTCGAGGCGCTCGCCGCGAGCGACGCTCTCGTGAACGCCCACGGCGCACTCAAGACCGTCGCGGCGTCGCTGATGAAAATCGCGAACGACATCCGCTGGCTCGCCTCCGGACCTCGTGCCGGGCTGGGAGAGCTCGTGCTCCCCGCGAACGAGCCGGGAAGCTCGATCATGCCGGGGAAAGTGAACCCGACCCAGGCCGAGGCTCTCACCATGGCCTGCGCCCGGGTCTTCGGAAACGACGTGTCGGTGAACTTCGGAGGCGCGTCAGGAAACTTCGAGCTCAACGTATTCCGACCCCTGATCATAGACTCGTTTCTCCAGAGCGCTCGCCTCCTCGCCGACGGCTCCCGCAGTTTCCGTGAGAAGGCGGTATCGGGACTCGAGGTCAACCGCGAGCGCATCGCGAAGCACCTCGAGGAGTCTCTCATGCTGGTGACAGCGCTCGCGCCTCATATCGGCTACGACCGGGCGGCGAGGATCGCGAAAAAGGCACACGAGGCTGGGACGAGCCTCCGCGAGGCCGCGCTCGCTCTCGGTGAAGTGACCGAGGAGGAGTTCGATGCCTGGGTTCGACCGGAAAAAATGATCGGACCGGGCTGAGCGAGCTAGCGGGACTTGAAGCGGCGGGGGAGCTCGACGACGAACATGGCGAGCCCGGCGATCGTCCACGGAAGTCCCACCATCGCGAAAGACCCCGCCAGCAGCAGCAATACGCCGTGGTGCACGAGAGGGCCGAGCATCAGGTCGACCATGACACTCGCGCCGAGCGGAATCGTCTGCACCTCTCCGGGGCAAAGGGGACGGACGAGAATCGGCCATCGCCATCGCGGGAAGAGCCACCATCGTGGCGAACAAGACCGCTTTCCGGAATTTCATAAACTCGACCTGCCCGCCGGATTGCAGATCCCATGCCAGCGTCGAACGCGGCTAAGTCGTTGAAATAAAGCCGCTCCGAGTATCGAAGCTGTAAAAGAACTGTACGATTCCAGACAGTTCGTTGTCTCGGAATCGGACAGATGTCAGTAGGAGAACAGGCGGTCGCCGGGGATGTATCGAAGGAGCTCGCGCCGGCACAGGTCCCGCAGCTCCGCTTCGACCGCTGCGGCATACGAGACAATCCCTTCTCGTTCTTCCAGATCGCCGGCGAAGAGCCGCTCCTCGGGATAGGCTCGCGCCATGCGATGGAAGAAATCACGCGGCAGACGGAACGCTCCGAAGCCTACCGAATGCACGGCCTCGACCGGAAGCGACGCGAAGACGCGCCGGAACAGATCGGGGTAGAGCTCGCGGTAGCCGGGTGCCAGGACGAGAGGGTCGAATCGAAGCCCGATCCGCCAACCGCGCTCGGCGAGCTTCGCCGCGGCCGCGATCCGTGATTCGACGGGTGGCACTCCGTGCTCGAGCACTTCCGAGACCGGCTCGGGAGTGAAGCTGAAGGCGACGATGCAATTGGGTAAGGCATCGCGGTCGACGAGGGGCGAGATGGCGATGCTCTTGGTACGAATCTCGAGCACGAGACGGGGGTGGTCGGCGAAGAACGGAAGGAACGAGTCCAGAAAACCGGTGATGGGCTCGAGCACCAGGCTGTCGCCGTCGTATCCCGAGAAGAAATAGATCTCCTCGCCCCGGTGCGACTCAGCCGTTTGCAGGATCGAAAGCTGGAAGTCCTCGTAGTTCACGAAGAGGACATAGTGCGCCGAGCGGTACATGCCCTGGAGGAAGCAGTACCGGCAGTCATAGAGACAGTTGAGCACGTGGGAGAAATAGAAATTCAGCTCACCCCCGATGCCGTAGGGCGCGGGCATCACGTAGCTCCCGAGCTTCCGGGCAAGGATGAGAGAGGGCTTCCGTTTCTGAAGTCGGAAGCTCTGCTGGTTCCGGTTGAAGACCTCGCCGTAGCGCTCGATGGGAACGGCGACCGCTTTCGGATACTTCCGGCGGAGCGCCTCGACGCGCGGGTGTTCCGCGAGGTCCTCTTCCACGTAGATGGTCTCGATCATGACCCCGACAGGAATGCCTCGACGAGAACCGAAAGACCCGCGAGGGTGGAAACCACGAGGACGGCCGTTCGCGTATGGCCGCCATCGAGAGCGCGGGCGACGCGCCCCGAGACGAGGAAGCCGGCGAGAGCGCCGGGACAAAGAAAGAGGGAAGCTTTCATCTCCGGAACGCCGAATCGGCCCACGAAGGCGAGCGCCGAGAGCGAGACCAGGAGGCCCACGAGGAAAAATCCAGAGAGTGTCCCGCGAATGCGACGGCCGCTGGAGTCCTGGTAGAGGACCGCCATCGCCGGTCCGCCAATCGACGCCGTGGTCGCCATGAAGCCGGAGAGGGTTCCAGCTCCCACGAGCGCGGGCCGCGTTCTCGGCACCCGCGCTCCCGAGGCGACGATGCCCACGGCGATGAAGACCATCACGCCCACCACGAGATGCGTCTGTCGCGGTGGCACCGCGGCCACGACCAGCGCTCCCGCCACCGCCCCGGGCACGCGACCGACCAGGGCCCAGCCGACACCGCGGAAGTCGATGGTCCGGCGCTCGCGCACCGCGATCAAAATGGTGAGACCGAGCGCCGTGCTCAGAAGCGGTCCGGGAACGAGCAGCGGATCGAGGAGAACGAGAAGGGGTGCCGCCAGCATTCCGAGGCCGAACCCGACGGCGCCTTGCAGCACCGCGCCGGCGAACACGATGACTCCGGCGATGAGCCACTCCAGGGGCGTCAAAGGGGACGCTCCGCTCCGATGGTTCTCAGTCGGCTCTCGAGGAGCCGAAGAGCGTCGGGTCCCCAATCCACGCGCTCGAGCGCCGATGCCGAGGGTCCATGATCGCCATCGGGCTCGAGGGCCTCCCAGCGAAAGAGGAAACGTCGAAGCCGTCGCGTTTCGCTGGTGGTGAAATGCCAGCGCTGCCGGTAGGCGTCGACGAGCGTTTCGACCCGGGCCGTGCGCGAAGGCGCGAGCTCGGAAGACAGCTCGCGGCCCTGGTCCGCCATCGCCGTCAAAACGCCGAGGTGGGTCTCAATCCAGCCTCCGACTGCCGACCCCGTCACTCCGTCGAGCCCGGTCTGGCGGTTGTCGCTCACGATCTTCAGCGCGTGCACGAGCTCCGCCGTCGACCAGCGTAGCGCCGTGGCGAAGACACCGGAAGCTTCCATCTCGTAAGCGACGTCTCGATCGAACGATGTCTCGGCACGGTCGACGGTCCTGACCTCGAGGGGGTCAATCCGAGGGCCTCCGAGGCGCACCGGGTACCAGCGTCTGCCGGTCGCGGCGTCGCTCACGGTATGCGCGATGACGAGCTCGCCCGGAGGCCGGGAACGGTGTCCCGCGATCCCGACGTTGAGCCAGACGCCGAACGGGCACTCACCCGTCCTCGCGTGGAGATAGGCGGTGGCGGCGGCCGCCGCGGCCTTCCCCACACCCGAGACCACGAGCGCGACGTCGTCCCTCCGGTACCAGAGAAAGGCGTCCTCGGAGGGCTCGAGCCGGTAATGGCGCACGAGCGGCCCGGCTTCCGCGGGGAGGGCGACGACGAAGCAGATCATGTTCGGGCGTGAGCGCGCGCGGAGCCGAGCTTCGATTCGTAACGGCGGGCCTCGTCCTCGCGTCCGCGCTTTCTCGCCCCCTTCGCGTAAATCCCGATTTTGCGCGCCAGCATCGCCTCCGCCGCCATCCGCTGGCTCTCCGACAGAAGGCCCGACTCGAGTATCTTCTCGATGGCGCGAATGCGAAACCGATCCATCCCCCAGTATCGCCTCGAGAGCTGATCGGAATGGCCTCCCGTTTTCACCAGAAGCGGCTCGTCGACATAAACGACGGGATAGCGGGACGTCACTCGCAGCCACAGATCGTAGTCTTCGCACGCGGGAAGGCTTTCGTCGAACAGGCCTACGGCGTCGAAGAGGCGGCGGTTGAGGAGCGCCGACGACGGAGAGATCGCGCAAAGAGCGAGGCATCGCTCGAAGATGAGCCCGCCCGCCTTGTCGTGCTTCGCCATGGGGTTCACCCGCCGTCCACGACGAATCCGAATCTCGTCGGTGTGGCAGAGGAGCGCGCCGGGACTCGCGGAGAGAGCGCCGAGCTGCGTTTCGAGCTTCCGTGGAAGCCACTCGTCGTCCGAATCCAGGAGTGCTACCCACTCTCCCTTCGCCTCCTCAATCCCCCGGTTGCGGGCGGCGCTCACGCCGCGGTTCTCCTGGGAGAGGACGACGACTCCGGGAAAGTCTTTCCGGAGCGCCTCGGCGGTACCGTCGGTCGAGCCGTCATCCACGACGATGACTTCGTCAGGCGCGCGGCTCTGGGCGAGAACTGACGTCAAGGCTCGCGCGACGAGCTCGCGGCGATTCCAGGTGGGAAGGACGACCGAGACGGTCGCGGGCTCAGGGGGTAACACTGCCGTCGGCGTGCACCGTGAATCCGAGCTCGACGCCTCGTTTCGATGGGACGCGATCGGTGAGCATCGTTCCGTTCGCCGACACCTCGCCGGTACCACATTCCGGTGGCACTTCGACGCGCACGGTGTGACGTCCGACGGGAACGCTCTCGAAAAGAATGGCCCAGGTGGCGGAACCGACGTCCGCCATGTTGACCTGGGCAAAGCCCCACCAGCTGGGATGGAGGTGAACCCGGCCGACACAGTCCAGCGCGAGCGCCCCCGCCGGCGCTCCCGAAACTTCGTAGTGAAATTCGACGGCGGAGGCGACGGGCGACGGTCCCGTCGGAAGCGTCGTCCCCCCTCCGCACCCCGCGACGAGAAACGGCGCGAGAAATAGGGAGAGACGCGCATTTCGTAGCACGAAATCAGTGTACCGCATGAACGCGCGCTACGGTTTCAAAAGGACCCGGGGCCACAGGTAGGGAAGTGCCTGTTTGCCTCCCCAGGGGAAGGCGGCCCATCCGATCCCGCTCTCGCTGATATTGGCGCCCACGCGGGCGTCTTTGTCGTCGCCGTCATAGACGATGACGTTCAGCCCGATCTCGTCGCCCGCTCGCGGCACTTTGGGCATCACCGACCAGGGAATCTTGAACTCGAGTGTGTAGCCGTCCTCGGTCCTCCGCGACTGCACTTCCATTCCCGGCGCCGTCTCCTCCATGACGCCCTGGTTGGCGTCGGCGTCGCGAAAACCGCGGGCACCGAAGCCATCGGTGGTGCAGGGAAAGGCGGCCGCTTGTATCACCGTCGATGTGTCGCGGCTCGCTCCCGATGGGTCGACGGTGATCCCGACCGCATCGGATCGGAGCTGCGCGCGAACGTCGTCGGGAGCGATGTTGCATACGACGACGTCGTCTCGCACCCGCACACCCGCGTAGAGATTGGAAGCATCGTAGGCGAGATAGAACACCGCGCTCGAGTCGGCGGCGCTCTCCGGTTTGCGCCGCCACCAGAGATCTTCGGGCGATATCTCGCCCCGGGCAAAGCCTTCCATGTCGCTGAGATCACCGTCGATTACCGGGGGGACCCGTACGCGGGAGATTCCGAGGGAGGGCAGCGCGTACACGTCGGCGTGGTCCTCGCTCGTGAGGCCGTCGACGGTCGTCTTCACCGTCAGGGGAACTTTCGCGGAATGGCGCCCCTCGGGAAGAACCGCTTCGCTCACCGCGACCCGGATGGGCGCTCGAACGTCGCCCCGAGCGGGAGCGTCGAAATTCGTCGAATCCTTCGACGGACAGTCCCGGCGGCAGCTCGAGATCGAGCTTCCCGCGGCTCTCGCGATCGGAGGCGTTCGAGACATCGAGCTCGAACGTATTCTGCCGTCCGATGACCAGGGGAACGCGGGTGGGGAGGTTCTCGATGACCCATTCCGTTCGCGTCTCATGGGCGAACTCGCGATATCCGGCGACGTCGTAGAGAGGAACGAAACGCGCCGAGACCGGCGCCGAAGCCTGAACCCAGGTGAAGTTCGCGCCTTCGATCGGGTGGCCCGCCGTGGTCGCTCGATAGGACACGGTGAGCTTCTGGTTTCGATCGACGGCGACTCCCGCGGAAGGTACGATGCGAAACGTCGATTCCTTCGCCGCTCCCGGGTCGACTGTTTCGACAGTGGAGCCGCCGGGCCCCTCGAGGCTCCAACCTTCGGGCGGCTCGAGCGCGATCTCCAGCTTCTCGATGGGTGCGCCCGTTTCGTTGTCGAACGTCACCTTCACCGGCAACGGCAAACCGAAGCGCGCGGTAAAGGACTCGGGCTCGACCGCGAGCCCGATACCCGCGGGCGAGCCCCCGGCGGCAAGGAGGGCCCCTTCGAGGAGGCTCGTCTCCGGTTGGGACACCGGAACCCGCGAGCGCACCAACAGGAACCGTTCGGGATTCGGCTTCTCCACCGGGAACTTGGCACCTCGATCGAAACCCTGCGAGCGATACATCGACGTCGCCAGCGCTTTGATGTCAGCGTAAGGCCGGTAGCGCGACCGGGAGTAGTCGTCGGTCTGGATCGTGACCGTCGTCGGTCCGTTCTGGCCCGCGTAGTAGAGCTTGAGCGGTCGATAGGGACGAAGGAACTCGCCGGTCGCGAGCTCGGGACAGAAGTCGGGATCGGAGGCTTTCTCGAACGCTATCGTGGCGGCGCGCGCCGCCATCTGGTGCTGGCCGTGTGTTCCCGGGCCGGGCCACATGGTGACGATGACCTCGGGACGCTCGAGCCGCACCAGGCGGACGACGTCGCAAACGAAGGACTTGCCCCACTTGCGTTCGGTCTCCTCGGCGGACAGGGTGAAGTAGAAGTCGGACAAGCCGAGAAACGAAGGGGAGTCGACACCGACAATCGCGAGCGCGCGCCGTTCCTCCTCCTTGCGGATGAGACCGAGGGAGCGTCCCGCCTCGGGACCGATGGCGTTGCCGCCACCTTCGCCTCCCGTGGCGGTAACCGCCGTGCCCCGGAAGCCCTCGTCGAGGATGTAGCGCGCGAATGTGGCGAGGACCCCGGTGTCGTCGTCGGGATGCGCGCCGACGAACATGATGTCGACGTCCATGAGGTCGACCCCGGTCTGGGAGAAGACGGGCGTCGAGAAAAGGAAAGCAAGAGAGAGAAGGACGAGACTGCGGATGGCTCGCTTCATGGCGGCCGCCATTATAGGCCTTTTCTCCGACACTCCCCGTGGGGAAACCTCTACGCTGGATCCGCGGCTCGGGTCGAGCGCGCTATATAAGTCATTGGCGTCCAATCGCTTGTGTGCCCCCGTTCTCGACCCGAGGCTGGCCCGCTCCTTGCTTCTTGTGAGGGATCGAAATGGCGACAAGCGGAGGAAGTCTGCCCACCTCGACGGACTCCGTCCAGGCATTTTCGGGCCCGTCAGAAATCGCTTTCAACACCCGGGCTGCCCGTGCGATGAGAAGCGCGTTCGAAGACGCGAAAAACGGCGGGCTCATCTGCGAGACCGCCGACGTGAAGCGCCTGGTCTTTTTCGAGGCGGGCCATCTCGTGGGGGCGAAGTCCGAATCTCCCGGGCGAGCGCCTCGGCGAGATCATGGTCCGTGGGGGACGGATCTCCCGCACCCAGCTCGAGGAAGCGACGGGCTTCATTCGATCGGGTCTGAAGCTGGGACAGATTCTGCTCGAGCTCGGCTATCTGCAGGGTGGCGAGATCGAGACCTACGTGCGGCTCCAGATCATCGCCATCGCGAGCGCGATGCTGACGTCGAGCGCGGAACGATTGGTGTTCGCCGAGGACATGCCGGTGGAAGCGGTGACGCTCGCGCCGGTATCCATCGGTGACGTCTTTCTCGAGGCATCGCGTCACCTGACCGACCTCGGTCTCTATCGAGAGAACGTCCTCATCGACGACTACGTGCTCGGCCAGACCGACGATGCCATCGCTCTTGCTCCCGGAATGAACCTGTCTTTCGACGAGGCCTGCATTCTCGATCTCGTCGACGGGAACAACACCGTCGCGGAAATTCTCTCTCTCTCCCCCCTCAACATGGACGAGAAGGTGCGGGTGCTGGTGGCTCTCCATCAGTCGGGAATCGTCGCACTACGGGAGAAGCGCTCTCCGGCGCCGGCGCCGACGTCGGCGTCCGATCCCGAGCCCGCGCCCGATCTCGAGTCTGCAAAACCATCGGTCCCGATCGACCCGTTGGAGCTCGAAGTGATCTCGGTCTTCAACGACATGCAGTGCCAGAACCACTGGCAGATTCTCGGACTCGACCGCGGTTCCGCCTACGCGGAGATCGAGCGGGCGTATCTCGGCGTCAAGACGCGTTTCGATTCCGAAAAATACCACCATCTTCAGGACCCGGATTTTCAGGAGAAGCTCTCCTTCGTGCAGTCGCGGGTCGAGGAGGCGCTCGCGACTCTCGCGTCCGCCAATTCGGCGAACGTCTACGACCGACTCGTCGAGCGTGAGGGGCAATATCAGGAGTCGAGGGAGAGCTGGGAATCGATCTCTACGAGCTCGCTCGAGCCCGAGCAGTGGGATCGTCCCAGGAATCGCGAAGAGGCCAAGCTCCTTTTCCAACAGGCCAAGCAAGCGTACCGGGATCAGGACTACTGGAAGACCATCGAGCTCTGCCGCGCCTCTATCGAGCTCGACGACGAGAACGATCCCGATCGGTTTTACCTGCTGGGAAAAGCACTGGCGGAGAATCCTCGCTGGCGCAAGGACGCAGAACAGAACCTGAAGATCGCACAGAAACTTAAACCCTGGGAGCCGAGGTATCTCGTCGCACTCGGAAAGCTCTACGAGAAAGAGGGTCTCACCCAGCGAGCGGAGCGGACGTACGAGCAGGCCCGCGCGATGGATCCGGACTTCCGCGTCGATGCCGACGATGACCCGGAGTCGACGCCGAGCTCCGGAAGGAAAGGGTGAGCGTCAAGCGTCAGGCGTCAGCCCTTCGCTTCTTTCACCGCCTTGGTGAGAGCCGGCACGATTTCGAAGAGATCGCCGACGACTCCGACGTCGGCGACTCCGAAGATGGGAGCGTCGCCATCCTTGTTTACGGCGATGATATAGCCCGAGCTCTTCATCCCCACGACGTGCTGAATGGCGCCGGAGATCCCGCAGGCGATATAGAGCTTGGGGCTCACCGAAACGCCGCTGCTTCCAATCTGATGCTCGTGGGAGAGCCAGCCCGCATCGGTGACGGCGCGTGACGCACCCACCTGGCCCCCGAGGGCCTCGGCGAGCTCACGCACCACTTCGACTTTCTCCGGAGCGCCGACGCCCCGGCCCGCGGAGACGATGATCGAGGCCTGGGTCAAGTCGACCCCTCCCGATTCTCCCTTCTTGATCGCAACGAAGCGACAGCGCAGGTCTTTCTCTTCGACGGCGGCGGCGACGCTTCGCATGGTTCCAGCCGTCGTCCCCTCGAAGGGCAGAGCCGCGCCCTTGTCCACCGTCGCCATCATCGGCTTCGAGCCCGTGATCCGGACCTGGTGGACGAACTTGCCGTTGAACGCTTTTCGCGTGAAGCGACCGCCGCCGTCCTCGAGCTCGACCCGGGAGCAGCCGGTCGCGACGGGAACACCGAAGCGCGCCGCGACCAGGGGCGCGAGGTCCCAGCCGTTGGGCGTGTGACCGAACAGGACGAGGTCGGGGGACTCGTCGCGGAGAACCGGCTCGATGGCCTTCCGATATCCGTCCGAGCTGTAGTGGGCGACCGCCGCGCCCTCGACATAGATCGCTTCTTTCGCCCCGCGAGAGGCGAGCTTCTCGGCGAGCGCGGAGATTCCGTCTCCGAGCAGGACCGCCTTCACCTCACCCGAATCGCCCGCGATGCGGTGAGCCATTCCCAGCAGCTCGTGGGATATCTCCCGGACGGTTTTTCCATCGTGCTCCGCGACGACGATGACCTTGGCCATCACAACACCCCCGTTTTCTCGCGGATACGACCCACGAGAGCCTTCGCGATCTCGTCGGGAGAACCGGTGAGGATTTCCGCGCCTTTTCCTTTCGGGGGCGGCTCGAGGCTGAGCGTCTTCAATCGAGCTCCCGCGCCGCCCACCTCTTCCGGATTCAGGCCGAGCTCGCTCAGGCCGAGCGTCGCGACCGGCTTCTTCTTGGCCGCCATGATTCCCTTCAAGCTCGCGTATCGCGGGGTATTGATGCCCGTCTGGACGGTGATCACCGCCGGAAGAGTCAGGTCCACCACCTGGACCTCGTTGTTCTCGAGCTCACGCTCGACCCGCAGCGTCGCGTCGTCCGGAAACGAGAAATTGCCGGCCGCCGAGGCGCAGGGCCAGTCGAGGAGGCCGGCGAGAAGTCCACCTACCTGTGTGTAGTTGTCGTCGTCCGCCTGAAGCCCGGCGAGCACGAGCGCGAATCCTTCGGACTGGATCGCGGCGTGGATGACCCGGGCGAGACCGAAGGGATCGCATCCGGCGAGAGCGTCGTCCTTTACATGGATGGCGCGATCCGCCCCGGTCGCGAGGCAGGTCCGGAGCGCCGAGGCCGCTTCCGCCGGGCCGACGGTGAGGGCCACCACTTCCGTGACCTTGCCCCCGTCCTTGAGCTTCAAGAGCTCTTCGAGGGCATAGCGATCGTAATCGTTCACGGTGAACGAGAGATTGCTCTCGTCCACCCACGTTCCCGCGGCATTGACGCGGAATACGGAGTTGCTGTCGGGAACGTACTTGACCAGAACCAGGCTCTTCATCGAACCTCCATCGTGGATCGTGGATTGGATCCCACAGTGGGATTATATGGCGATGGGCGGCATCGTCGTAATGCCGATCGGCGATTCCCGAGAGAGCTTGTCGTGAACGCCTCGGAGAGGAGCGTCGAGAGCGGGTCGACGCGGCTCGCGCGGAGCGCCGGAACGAGGCTCCTCGTTCACGCGCCATCGTCCGCGCGGGCCCGCTGCGGATGGAAGGTGATCACGCAGGGTACCGATGATTTTCGGCACCCCGCGCGTGACCGAGCTAGGCGACTTCGACTTTTTCTTCCACGATGCGCCCGTCGAAGAGCGAGATCGTCCTCTCGGCGTACTGCGCATAGCGGGGATCGTGGGTCACCATGCAGATGGTGGCGCCGGCGCCGTGAAGCTCGCGAAGGAGATCCATGACCGCTTCGCCGTTCGTCGAGTCGAGGTTCCCGGTGGGCTCGTCGGCGAGGAGGATCGAGGGCTCGCCCACGACGGCGCGCGCCACCGCGACTCTCTGCTGCTGGCCGCCGGACAGCTGTGAGGGAAAGTGCTTGGTGCGGTGAGCCATCCCCACCTTCTCGAGGGCATCGTTCACCCGCTTCTTACGCTCGGCGGACGGCATGCCGCGGTAGGTGAGCGGCAGCTCGACGTTCTCGTAAACGGTGAGGTCACCGATCAAGTTGAATGCCTGGAAGATGAACCCGACTTCGCGGTTCCGAATCCGGGCGCGCTGCGACAGATTCAGGTTCGCGACCGATTGGCCGTTCAGGATGTACGTGCCGTCGGTCGGTGTGTCGAGGAGTCCCAGAATCGACAATAGGGTCGACTTGCCGCAACCCGACGGACCCGAAATCGAGACGTACTCGCCCTTCTTCAGGTCGAGATGGATTCCCGCGAGGGCGTGGGTCTCCACTTCATCGGTATAGAAAACCTTGGTCACCCCTTCGAGGTGAATGAGCGCGGTCGATTCAGCCATGTCGTTTCCCTTCCTTGTCCTTACATTGATTCGAATGAATGCGAGACTGGGATCGAAATCAATTCAAGCGAATTCGGTCGTATGCGTCCCACGCTGATGTGTCCGAGAGGATGACCTGGTCTCCTTTGACGAGCCCAGCCATGACCTCGATGGTGTTGACCGAGCTGCGACCCAGCTTCACCTGCGTCCGAACGGCGGTCGTGCCATCGGGCATGAGCTTGAAGAGACCGATGGTGCTCTCTGCCTGTCCGTAGGCGGGACGGCCCACGTAGAGTACGTCGGGGAGCCGCTCGAGCTCGATGGTGCCGTCCACGCTCAAGTCGGGCCGCGCGCCCTTCGGCAGATCGCCCACGAGGCGCACGTCGACGGTAACCGTCCCTTCGCGGACCGCGGGGTCGATGCGCATCACCTTTCCATCGATGAGACCGTTGCGGGTATCGATGACCGCCTTCTGGTCGACCTCGATGTCTTTCGCCTGGGTCTCGGCGATCCGCAGCTGGGCTTTCAGCTTGTCGGGCTGAGCGACCCGGGCAAGGTTCGCCCCCGGCGTAACTTCCTGGCCGACCTCCACCGCGAGCTCTTGCAGGACGCCTTCGATTCCCGCGCGCACGACGAGGGCTTCTTTCTGGCTTTTCCGCAGCTGATAGAGGGCGCTGAATTGCTCCACCGTCGCCCGCTTTGCCTGGAGCTGTGCTTCGACCGATTCCGCCGCGATTTCGAGCCGCTGCTGCTCGAGCTCGTTGCGCGTGGCCAGCTCTTCGGCCCGCACTTTAGAACGCTTGAGGATGAGAATCGCCGATGAGCCTTTCCGCGTGGAGCTTCTCGTCGGCATCGGCCTGGAGCTTGGCTTGCCTGAACTCGGAGGCCACTCCACCCGCCACCGCTTGCTGGTTCAGAAGCTGGCTCTCGAGGCGGACCTTGAGGTCGGCGAGCTCCGCTTCCTGGCCGCGGAGCTGAAATTCCGAATCCCGAAGCTCCTGCTCGAGCTCGGGGTTGCTGAGCCGGAGGATGATCGTATCCGGCTCGACTTCGACGCCAGGGAGAAGGACCCGCTCCTCGACGCGGCCGCGGGTTCGAGCCGCGACCCAGCGGATCGCTTCGGGAAGGACGACGAGCGTCCCCGGGCCGCGGACCTGGCGGACCATCTCGCCGCGCTTTACCGAGTCCATCCACACCGTGGCCCGGTTGACCGACGGCGCCGCCGGCTCGAGTCGTGACAATCCGAAACTGATCGCGGCGATCCCCGCGAGGACCGAACCGGCAATGATCGCGGCTCGAATCCGTTTCTTGCGGGTGACGCCTTCCCTCTTGACGTCCAATGGCTTCCTCCTGGGCTAGTGGTCGAGTCTCCCTGGCCCCTTTTCGCTCACTCGCCCCTTACATATGCGCAAATGACGTGCCATTTGTTCCGTAAAAGTGGGCCATCCCGTATATGTCCATGAATAAGATAGTTCCGAGCCTTCATCACCTCGGACGCAAGCGAGCCTGTGCGCTTCCGGGACGTCCCTATCCCAGTCTCGAACAAAGCTTGGACGGAATCAAACCGCCGAAGGTTTGCTGACGTGATGTCGTTACTGGAGCCGGGCGGCCGCCATTCGTCCCAATGCCACCGCTTTCGCCTCGTCCGCGGGCACGGGCGCGACCTCGAGGCGGCGATCCCCTTTGTAGATCCGAACCGCTCCGTCGTCTACGACGTACATCGCCCAGGTCCCGAGATCCTGGATTCGATGGTAGTACTCGGGCGACGGCTCCTCGCCGCCGAACTCCGTCTGGTAGCTGCGGACGAAAGCGTCGTACGAGCCCAGGTCGGTAGTGGAAAGCTTCAGCGTCAGGACGGTCGAGGACCCATCCGCCGCCGGCCACGTGCAATCGCCGAGACCGTCGGTACCCGCTCGTGGCTCCCCGGGAGCGCTTCCCAACACCTGCTCGATCTCGGCCGCGGTGAGGAGGCCGCAGACATTCGCGTTCGGCGCGGTGCTGGTCTCCGGCTTGGCGCTTTCCGGCTTGGCCGTTTCCTTTTGAGCTGCCGGGCCGCCGCATTGGATCGACAGACCCAGGACGGCACACAACACCATCCAAATCCAATGAAAGCGTAAGAATTTTGTTCCCTGGTCAGATTGGTTGGTATTCATGTCCAGGTATATACCCAAAGCGAGTTCCGCTGGCAAGGGCCAAGAGTGGAGCGCGGCGTACAATGCGGATGCGATGAAGACCATCTACAGCGAAGACCACGCTCTGCAGGCGGGACGGGCGGAGCTCATCGGTGCCGAGCTCGTCCCGTGCTTCGAAAAACCCGAGAGAGCGCAGATCGTGCTCGATCGGATCCGGCAAGTCGGACTCGGTGCCGTCGTTCCCCCGCGCCACTTCAGCCGGCAGGCGCTAACGAGCGTCCACGATCCCGATTTCGTGGCGTTCCTCGAGACGGCCTGGGCGCAATGGACTGCCGCTCACGGCGATCGCGACGCCCTCCCGATGAGCTGGGCGGTGAGGACGATGCGGCAGAAGGTGCCGGACGCGATCGACGGCAAGCTCGGCTTCTACTGCCTCGACGCGGCGACGCCGATCACCGCCGGAACGTGGCGCGCGGCGACCGCCGCCGCCGACTGTGCCCTCACGGCTGGCTCTCTCGTCTCCCGGGGAGAGCGCGCGGCCTTCGCGCTCGCCCGGCCGCCGGGACATCACGCCGCCAGGGATCTGTACGGGGGATACTGCTTTTTGAACAATGCCGCGATCGCGACCCAGCATCTTCTCGATGAGGGCGCCGAGCGTGTCGCGATCCTCGATATCGACTATCACCACGGCAACGGGACGCAGACCATCTTCTATGATCGACGAGACGTCCTGTTCCTCTCGGTCCACGGTGACCCGCGGCAGGAGTTCCCTTATTACCTGGGCTACGCCGACGAGACGGGGAAAGGCGCGGGGGAGGGCTTCAACCAAAACTATCCGCTTCCCTGGGGAACGGGCGTCGAGCGGTGGCTCGAAGCCCTCGCGGACGCGGCGAAGAAGGTCGAGAGCTTCGCCCCGGACGCTCTCGTCGTCTCGCTCGGGCTCGACACCTTTCGCGGCGACCCGATCTCCCACTTTCTCCTTTCGAGCGAGGACTACCTCGAGGTCGGCCACCGCATCGCGACCCTCGGCCTTCCCACGCTCTTCGTGTTCGAGGGAGGCTATGCCGTCGACGCCCTCGGCGTGAACGCGGTCAACGTCCTCACGGGATTCGAAGCCGGGAGCTAGTGGGCTGTAACAGCTATTCCACGCCAAAATCGCGGGCCCTTTTGGGCACTGGCGGCGTTGCGATTCCTCGAAATATCCGGATATGTCGTCGTCATCGCGCCTTGCCGGCACACAAAATGACCTCTGGATTTGCGCACCAAATAGCTGTTACAGCCCACTAGGCGAGCGTCAGCGCCGGGAGGGCGCGTTGTGGCGGTCGAGATCTCTTCCCGCGTAGTAGCCGAGGTCGACGTTCTCCATAGACTTGACCATGTGGGTCACCTGTCCCACGTGATAGGAGAAATGCTCCATGACGTGGAGGAGCGCCCGGAGCTCGTCGACGTCCTCGCCCTGGATTCCGCTTCGGCTCGAGAAGGGACTCGGGGTCGAGTCCATCGAGCACGGTGCCGGCGTCTTTCAACGTCGCCTCGAGCCGCGACATGAGCTCGGCGGCGGGGATGGGCCCGCGCTCCGAGAACTCCCGTGCCCGAGCGCGCTCGTCCGCCTCGCCGCCGAGACCGGACACGATCCACTGGCGAACGTTCCCGTTCAGGTGGAGAAGAAGGTTCCCCACGCTGTTCGTCTGCTCGTTCACGCGATGCCAGAGCTCTTCCTCGTCCAACATCGCCACCGCCTTTTGAAGCCGGGGCCAGGACTCTTCCAGAAGATGGCGTCTCACTTCGCCGATCAGAGCACTTCTGATGTCTCGTGCGTCGCTCGTGGTCATGGTCGCGCTCCGTCGGCAAAAGAGTAGCGGGAGCGGCCCGAGAGATGCAAGGATCGAGACCCAAGAGGTGAACCATGCTGTCGTTCGTTCTCGCCGCCGCGCTCTCGCTTCCGTTCTCGTCGTCGCCCACCGCGCCCGAGACTTCGCTCCAGCAGCCAACGATGCTCGGGTCCTGGCACCCTGAGCTCTACACATTGAAAGACGGAACCGAGCAGCCGGTTGCCGGCCTCATCTTCTTCAGCGAGCGGGACTGGACGGTTCTCTTTTTCGAGATCGCCGCCGGTGGCGAGCCCCAGCGAGGCTCGGGGGAGGGAGGGACCTACACCTTTTCGGGGGACCGGCTCGTCTTTACTCACCTCTATTATCTATCTGGAGGCTCGACGCCTTTGAAGATGTCGGTGAAGAAGCCGGGGGAGGCCGAGACCGAGCCCTGCCGCGTCGATCTCGGCGCCGAGACCATGACCATCCATTTTCCCAGCGGGAACCGGATGCTCTTTCGCCGCAGCGCGGGTGGGACGAATCAGCCGGACGAACCGGAAGGAGCCGAGCGATAACGCTCCAGCAGCTCGAGGGTGTCGATTCCGGCCTGGGGCCGCGACACCAGGAATCCCTGAAAACCGTCGCAACCAGTGAGTAGCTCGAGCTGAGGCTCCGTCTCGACCCCTTCGGCTACGACGTCGAGACGCAGACTGTGGCCGAGGCTGATGATCGCCTGAGCGACGGCGCGGTGGTCGGCGTCGGTCTCGATGTCGCGCACGAACGACCGATTGATCTTGAGGCAGTCGAAAGGAAACTTTGTGAGATAGGCGAGAGAGGAATGGCCGGTCCCGAAGTCGTCGATGGCGATGCGGACCCCGAGTGACTTCAGCTCTTTCAAGATGGCACGAGTTCGGTCGATATCGCGCATCAAGAGACTCTCCGTGATCTCGAGCTCGAGCATCGAAGCCGGAAGCGACGTCTCCTTCAGAACGCTTTCCACGGATGAGACGAGATCGGTACCCTCGAACTGCCGGGCCGAGAGGTTGACGCTGACCCGGAGGTCGGAGAAGCCTTGCTCCTGCCACATCCGGACTTCCTCACAGGCGGTCTCCAGCACCCAGGCGCCGACGCCCTTGATGAGCCCGGTCGACTCGAGAAAAGGGATGAACCTCGAGGGCGACACGAGACCTACCTTCGGATGTTTCCAGCGCACCAGCGCCTCGACGGCGAGGAGGCGCGTCCGGTCCATGGTCAGCTGCGGCTGGTAGTAGACGACGTACTCGTTCTGCTCGAGCGCATGGCGGATTCCGCTCTCGAACCGAAGCCTCTCGAGGACACCCGAGTGCGACTCCTCGTTCTCCTCGCTGTAGACCTGATAGCCGTCCCGCCCGTTCTGCTTCGCCCGGTACATCGCCTTGTCGGCGCGCTGGAGAAGCTCGTCCACGCTTCCGGCACGGTCGGGATAGACGACGATGCCGATGCTCGCGGTCACGACAATCTCGTACTCGTTCAATCGTGCGGGTGGCGCGAACGCCTCGAGCAGACGCTGGGCGGTGGCGACCGCGTCGTCCTCCCCCGAGATCCCTTCGAGCAGAACCGCGAACTCGTCCCCCCCCAGGCGCGCGACGAGGTCCTTCTCGCCCATGTTCTCGGAGAGCCGGCCCGCGATGAGCCCGAGGAGACGATCGCCAATGGCATGACTGAGGGAATCGTTTACCTGCTTGAATCGGTCGACGTCGAGCAGGAGCACCGCGAGCTTGCTCTCCGTTCCCGCCCTTTCGATCGCTTGCGTGAGCCGTTCCCGGAACACGGAGCGGTTGAAGAGGCCGCTCACCGGATCGCGCTGGCTGAGAAAGAGGAGCTTTTCCTCGGTCCGCTTTCGATCGAGCGCATAGCGGAGAGATTGGCGAAGAACGTAGTCGTTGATCGCGGGCTTGGCCAGGTAGTCCTGAGCACCGGCCCCGAGGGCCCTCTCGCGGATGGACTCGTCTTCCAGAGCTCCAAGAGCCACGATGGGCAAGTCGGCTTGCGCTCGACGGAGCCGGTGGATGGCACCGAGGCCGCCTCCTTCGACGAGCTCGAGGTCGAGGAGCACCACCCGAAATGACGTCTCCACGAGAGACTCCAGCGCCCGATCGAGGCTCGGCTCGATCGACACCGGCGCTCCCGGAAAAGAGTCTCCGAGGGCGCGCCGGATGTTCTCGGCTCCGGCCGAGTTGTCGGCGATGAAAAGTATGGGTAGATCCTCGGCAGAGGCCTCGTCGCTCTCTCCCCTCCGATCGCGGTACCGTTCGATGGCGGTGGTGAGGATGCGCGAGAGGTCGTCGAGCTTCCATGGTTTGGAGACGACCGCGTCCACGAGAGGCGAACCGTTGTGTTGCGCGGGGAGATCGAGGTGGCTCGCTCCGGTGACGATCAGGTAGCTCGTCTGCGGCCACTTGGGGCGGAGCAGCTGAATGAGGGACAGCCCGTTGAGCGTCGGCATCCGGAGATCGGTGGCGATGACGGCGTAGCGGTTCTGACTCGCTTTGGTCAAGGCCTCGCCGCCGCCGTTGGCGGTGTCGACGCGATAGCCGAGCTCATGCGCGGCGCTGGCGAAAGCTTCGCGGGCGACCCTCTCGTCGTCTACGTAGAGAATTTTTTCACGGGGCGAAGACGATTCTCGGATCAAGGGGGAACACTCCATCTCGTGGTATCGGCAGGCCCGTGAGTCGACTTTACAAGAACTTATCGATCGCCGTGGGCGAAACCCTACAGAATGAGGCGCGTGGAAGACTATCGTACCGTCTCGAGCCCTTCGCGGTCGACCACATGGAGTCGGCCCCGGGGAATCTCCACCAGCCCGTCGCGACGGAACTGATTGAGCAGGGAACATACGGTCTCCCGGCTGCTTCCGATGAGGTTCGCGATCTCGGTCTGGTTCAGGGGGAAGGTGAGGCGACCCTCCTCGCGATCGGTGATCTCGACGAGGACGCCAGCGAGACGGTGGGCGACGCTATCGAAGGCGAGGCGAGCCGACTGGATTTCGGCGGAACGAAGTCGCTCCTCGAGGCAGCTCAGAACTCGCCGGGAGAGATCGGGGCAGCGCTCCATCGCGCTCTCGACGGCACTTGTCGGAACCGCCGTCACCACGGAGTCTTCGAGAGCGCGGGCCAGCGCCGTCGATTCCGACGCACGGCCGAGAGCTCCGAGCAAGCCGCCTTTGCCCACGAGGGCGACAATCAGCTCTTTGCCCTCCTCCGAATGACGAACGAGCTTGAAGCTTCCGCTGCGCACGACATAGAGAAACACCACCCGCGCGCCCTCGGGGAACAGCGTGCGCCGCTTCGCAATCCGCTGGCTCGTGCTCGACTGCTCGATGAGCGCGGCGTCGTCTTCCGCGAGACCGCTCAGGAGGTCGGAATGCTCGCTCGCGCTGAATCGGCTCCGACGAGACGAGGCTACGACGGGCGTCCTCCGCGATCTCGCTTCCTCTTCGCTTCGGGACCAAGTCCTCATGCTGCCCCCGGCAGACGTCCTCCGTCCTGTCGAAGCTACGTGAAGAAGCGGCGGCGTGCTGTGAATTAGTTCACTCGGTCGAAACGAATTCACGTCGTCCCGGAGCGCTTTGTTGTGCCGGGTGCCCGCCTCTTGCTATCCTCCGATTCTCTTCCGGGGTCTGACCGTTCGGTATTCCTAGGAGATTCGAGAGCATGACAACTGCAGTGTCGCTCGACGAGCTTTGCGTCAATACCATCCGTACCCTGGCCATCGACGCCGTACAAAAAGCCAATTCCGGTCATCCCGGACTGCCTTTGGGGGCCGCTCCGATGGCTTACGTTCTGTGGCGAAACCATCTCCACCACAATCCCAGGAACCCGGCCTGGCCCGATCGGGACCGCTTCGTCCTGTCCGCCGGCCATGGCTCGATGTTGTTGTACGCCCTTCTCCATCTGACCGGGTACGACGTCACGATGGAAGACCTCGAGAGCTTCCGGCAGTGGGACAGTCGGACGCCGGGTCATCCCGAGTACCGCTTGACTCCGGGAGTCGAAGCGACGACCGGGCCCCTCGGGCAGGGGACCGCGAACGCCGTCGGCATGGCCATCGCCGAGCGCGCGCTCGCCGACCGGTTTCGTGCGCCCGGTCTCGAGGTCGTGAACCACACGACGTATGCGCTCGTCTCCGACGGGGACCTCATGGAGGGGATCTCGGCCGAAGCGGCCTCGATGGCGGGACACCTTCGACTGGGTAAGCTCATCTATCTCTACGATTCGAACCACGTCACTCTGGATGGGCCCACGTCGCTCACGTTCAGCACCGAGGACGTGGGCAAGCGCTTCGAGGCCTACGGCTGGCACGTGCAGCGGGTCGAGGACGGGGACCACGATCTCGAGGGGATCGACGAAGCGATCCGGCGGGCGAAGGCCGAGACCGGCCGTCCATCGCTCATCATCGTCCGCACCACGATCGGTTTCGGCTCGCCCCACAAGGCGGGAACGGCGTCGGCCCACGGTTCACCTCTCGGGCCGGAAGAAGTCGCGCTCACCAAGAAAGCGCTCGGGTGGGACCCGGAGCGGGAGTTCTACGTGCCGGACGAAGCGCTCGCCCACTTCCGAAAGGCGGTAACTGAGGGCGAGAAGCTCGAGGCGCAATGGAAGGAGCGGTTCGCCGCCTTCGCGAAAGCCGCTCCGGAGCTCGCCTCCGAGTTGGAGCGGCGATTTCGTGGTGAGCTTCCAGCGGGCTGGGACGGCGACCTCCCGCGGTTCGCTCCGGGAGAGAAGCACGCGACCCGCGAAGCCTCGGGCAAGGTGCTGAACGCCATCGCCGCCCGCGTACCCGAGCTCATCGGAGGCGACGCCAATCTCTCCTCCTCGACCAAGACGACGCTCGAGGGGATGGGCTCGTTCGACGGTCAGACCGGCTCCGGGCGGAACCTCCACTTCGGAGTACGCGAGCACGCGATGGGCGGCATTCTCAACGGAATGGCCTATCACGGCGGAGTGCGGGGCTTTTGCGCGACCTTCTTCTGCTTCTCCGATTACATGAGGCCGCCGGTACGGCTCGCCGCGCTCAGCAAGCTCCCCGTGACCTACGTCTGGACCCACGACTCGATCGGTCTGGGAGAGGACGGGCCGACCCATCAACCGGTGGAGCACTTGATGTCGCTCCGCACCGTCCCCAACCTTCATGTCATCCGGCCCGCCGACGCCGCGGAGACCGCCGAAGCCTGGCGATGGGCGATGGAGCGGACACAAGGCCCGACGGCCCTCGTGCTCACCCGGCAGAAGGTCGCAACCATCGACCGCACCGGTCGGGGAGATGCGGCGGGGCTGAGACGAGGCGGTTACGTCGTCTCCGACCCTCCCGATGGAAGGCCGGACGCCATCGTCATCGCCACCGGCTCGGAAGTGGAGATCGCTCTCGCGGCGCAGGAAACGCTCGCCGAGGACGGAATTCGATGCCGTGTCGTCTCCCTGCCCTGCTTCGAGATCTTCGATGAGGAGGGCGCCGAGTACAAGGAGTCCGTTCTTCCATCCTCGGTGAAGGCGCGGGTATCGATCGAGGCGGGGGTCACCTTCGGCTGGAGCCGCTACGTCGGCGAGGCCGGTCGATCGAATCGGCATCGATCGGTTCGGAGCCTCGGCTCCCGGGGAAGTGAACTTCGAGAAGCTCGGAATCACGGCGCGCGCCGTGACCGACGCGGTGAAGCGGCTTCTCTAGCTCTCGAAGTTGGGCTGACCGCTATGACACCTGTCCTCGAGGTCTCCCATCTTTCGAAGCGCTTCGGCGACCGCGAGGCGGTTCGATCGCTGTCCTTCCATGTCTCTCCCGGTGAGATATTCGGGCTTCTCGGTCCTAACGGCGCGGGCAAGACGACCACCATCGGGATGATTGCAGGGGTTGTGCCTCGGGGCGGTGGAACCATTCGCGTGTCGGGGGAGGACACGGCTCGCGGCCGGCGCTCCCTTCGGAATCTCGGGCTCGTGCCGCAGTCGATCGCTCTGTATCCCGCACTCACCGCGAAGGAGAACCTCGCGTTCTTCGGCAAGATCTATGGTCTGTCGAGAGGAGTGCTGACGTCGCGGATCGACACGCTGCTGGAGCTCGCCGGTCTCGCGGGAAGATGCGACGAGGCGATCTCGGTTTTCTCCGGAGGAATGAAGCGTCGGCTCAATCTCGCCTGCGCCCTCGTCCACGAGCCCGCTCTCTTGCTGCTGGACGAGCCCACCGTCGGAGTGGATCCGCAATCGCGCGAGAGGATCTACGACGCGATGCGGGATCTCGCCGCGAACGGTCTCGCGCTTCTCCTCACCACGCATTATCTCGAAGAGGCGGAACGGCTCTGCGACCGGCTCGCGATCATGGACGAAGGCCGGATCGTCGCGGAAGGCAGCGTCAAAGAGCTCTGTGCGTTTACCGGCAAGGAGCCGACGGTCGAGGTCTTTATGTCGAGCGTCCCGGGACCCGACCTGCAAAAGAAGCTCGCGGATCTAGGCGCCTGGGTTTGCGAGCCCACGAGCTATCGCATTCTGGGCGCGGGCGCCGAGAAGCTCCTGCCCGAGCTGCTCGGGCTCATCGCCTCCGAGGGAAGCGTGGTCGAGGAGCTCCGCATGCATCGGCCCAATCTCGGCGACGCCTTCCTCCATCTGACGGGAAAAGCTCTCCGGGACTGAAGCAACCGCGCGTTCTCACACCGGTCGCGCGAGCTCGCCGCGGTGCTTCCGCATCCGGTCTCTCACCGTGGCGACAGCCGTCTTCTCGACCTGCCGGATTCGCTCCCGCGAGAGGCCGAGCGCGTCGCCGATCTCGTCGAGAGTACATTCATGCGGGTAGTCGATTCCGTGTCGCATCGACAAGATGATGCGCTGGCGGCGGGGCAGCTCGTCGAGGACCGCCTTCACCGTGCGCCGGGTCTCTTCCACCATCGCCGCTTCGAGAGGAGTCGCCGACTTGTCCTCGAGCGTATCGCCCAGCGTCTTCTCGGTCATCGGGATGGGAGCGTCGATGGAGTCCATGCGGCCGATGGCGGACAGGAGCTCTTCGACCTTGGAAGGCGGAAGGGACATCTCCGCCGCGATCTCGGCCGGCCGAGGTTGGCGTCCGAGCTTTTCCGACAGGCTTCCACGGAGAAAAAGTGTCTGTCGAACTTCCGGGATGCGATTGACGGGGATCCGAATGGCACGGGCCTTCTCGGCGAGAGCCCGGCGGATCCCTTGCTGGATCCAATGCGTGGCGAACGTGGAAAAGCGAGCGCCCACCCGGGGGTCGTACCGATCGGCGGCGCGCATCAGGCCGAGATTCCCTTCCTGAATGAGGTCGATGAAATCGAACCCCCGCCCGCGAAATTTCTTCGCCACCCAGACGACGAGACGAAGGTTGTGCTCGACGAGGCACGCTCGTGCCTCGTCGATCTCGGCGAGGGTTCTGGCCAGGCGCGGCCGGGCGCGGCGAAGGCCGGCGAGCGAGAGGCGACTTCCCGCGGGCGGGCGATAGCCTTTGATCTCGACCACGTCCCGCGAGAGCTTTTCCACCCGTGCGAGGCGCCGCCGACTCGAGGCGCTCACGGGTCGCGAGCCAAGCCTCGGCTCGAAGGAACATCTCCCTGCGGAAGCCGGTGCCGCCAGCCTCAATATACGAAGCAGTCGAGCTCTCCCGAGCCACAGTCGTGTTCCCAGGGAGCGCTCGTCCTCGGCATCGAGGAGATCGTAGCGCGCCGCTAGGTTCATGAAATAGCCCAGGTCGTTCTGGGAGACTCCGTCGGATGTCTCGATGGTCTCGCGGGGGTCGACCGCGACCTCCTCTTCGCTTTCCGTTTCCTCGAACGCGAAGGACGCTTCGTCGAAACCGTAGGTGATGGGAGCGACGTACTGGAACTCGAATCTCGTGCTCATACGACACCGCCTGTTCGTTTCTGGATTCCTTTGGTTGACTCGGCGGGCAAAGGGACCACGTCCATGATTTGCTGCCGGGCCTCGCGCTCGCCTTGAAGGAGGACGGCGAGCGGCAGGTTATCGAGCAGCCTCTGCATGTGGTAGTTCACGGTGCTCCAGACGGGACGCAGTCCGCAGTCGTTGTTGTGGACGCAGCGGCTTTCCTCGCCCGTGTAACGCTGGCAAATCGCGGCGTGAGTGAGGAAGCTCCCGAGCGCCCGTACCGCGTCTCCAACCGTCACGTCTTTGGGGCCGCTCTTCAAACGGAAGCCTCCCCGGATACCGCGGACCGATTCCACGAGACCCGCCTTCGTCAGCCGGTGCAGGAGCTTCTCCGCGTATGCGGTGGAGATACCTTCGCTCAGGGCGATTTCGCGAACGGTGACGGGGGTTTCCGCCCCGTGCCGGCGCGCGAGCTGGAGGAGGCAGCGCAGGCCGTATTCTTCTTGGGCCGTGATCTTCATTCAGTTTTTCCCTTGCCCGCCCCTTATTTTGAGAAAACATGACTTTTTTGTCAAGTTTTATCACTCCTTAAATATGGCAACGGGAGCCGTCTGGTATACTCCCCGCACTCGGCCGGTTGGCCGCTCGGGCCCGGGAACAGGAAGAATGGCCAAAGCACTGCTTGCGCTGGTGGGAAAGGATCTGCGAATCCTGATGAGGGATCGTCTCGCGCTCCTGCTCCTCTTTCTCGCCCCTGTCGTCGTCATATCGGCCGCCGGGTTCTCTTTGTCCACGCTGTATCGCGACACCCGGTACCTCCTCCCCGTCTCGGATCTCGATGGCGGCGAGGCGGCGAAGAAGCTCCTCGACGCGCTTCGGGATTCTCCCGAAGTCGATGTCGTGCTCGTCGGGACGGACGAGGCGCGGGATCTCGTTGCCAATACGCCGCGGGCAGGAGCAGCGCTCGTGATCCCCGAGGGTTTTACCGATGGACTGCGCTCCGCCGAGCCGGTCGAGCTTCAGCTATGGGTCGACCCGGTGAAGTATCTGGAGGTCCTGAAGATTCGGGCCGCGGTAGAGCGCGCGCGCGCCCTTCTCATCATCGCACGCGTTACGGCGCGGATCGCCGTCGTGCAGGTGCTCACCTACGCGGGCGACGTCGACTTCGAGACCGTCTCCTCCGATTCGGTGGCGCTCGCCGAGCGACTCGCGAAAAAGACGGTAAATCTCGAAGAGGTGAGCGTCTTCGGTGGGTCTACCGATTACAACACGTTCGACCAGAACGTACCGGGTTTCAGCGTGACCTTTCTCCTCCTCGGCATGCTCTTCGGCGTCGGACTCGGTCTTCTCGACGAGAGAGAGTGGGGGACGCTCTACCGGTTGGGTTCGAGTCCGGTGCCACCGGCCGCACTCCTCATTGGAAAGATGCTATCCCGCTTCCTCATGGGGATGGCGCAGATGGTGCTTCTCTTCCTTTTCGGACGGTGGGCATTCGGCATTTCTTTCGGGCCGTCTCTTCCCGCCCTCGGGCTCGTGATCGTCGGAATCACGTTCTCCTCCGCCGCGTTCGGGCTGCTCGCCGCCTCGATCGCGCCCAGCCGGGACGCCGTTCTTCCCATGGGGACGATCGCGGTGGTCGCGATGGCGGCGATCGGCGGCTGCTGGTGGCCGATCACCATAGAGCCGCTGTGGCTCCAGAAGTTTGCCCACGTCTTTCCCACCGCCTGGGCGATGGGGGCCTTCAACGACCTCATGCTCAGGCAGCGGGAGCTCGTCGAGATCCTGCCGGCGGTCGGCGCTCTCGTCGGCTTCGGCCTCGTCTACCTCGTGGTGGGCTCTCGTCTCTATCGCTCGGGGGAGGCCGTATGATGGGCCCGGTCGTCGGCCTGCTGCTCGCGGCCCAGATCTCAGCGGGAGCGATCGTCGCCCGCGTCAAGGAGAACGACGCGAAGATCCAGGACCTCGAGACCCTCGTCCATATGGACATCGTCTCGGAGAAAGACACCAAGACGCGGGTCTTCGAGCTCCGTCTGAAGCGGGAGGGCGCGGGGTATCGCGCCCGGATTCTCCTCCGGGAGCCGGAGTCCATGGCGGGAACCGAGTTCCTCGTCGTGGCCGAGAGGGGAAAGAGGAACCGCCAGTGGGCCTACTTTCCCGACCTCGGTCTCACGCGGGAGATCGCGGGCAAGAGCCAGGAAGACTCCTTTCTCGGATCCGACGTGACCTATGCCGACCTCGCCGGAGGCGCCCATCTGGACGACCTTCTGCACCGTCTCGTCGGAGAGGAAACGCTCGACGGCGAGCCCTGCTACGTTCTCGAAGGAATCCCCAAACATCGCATCGAGTATGGCAAGCTGCGGGGATGGATCCGTAAGAAGGACTTCGTGAACGTCAAGGCCATCTTCTTCGACGAAGCGGGACGGCCAATCAAAGAAGCGCACCTCACCGACGTGAAGGACGTTGGAGGTGGCGTTCTCCTCGCGCAACGCATCGAGGTTCGAAGTGCTACTGAGAACCATCGCACCATCCTCACGATGAGCGGCGTGCGGGTAAACCACGGACTGTCCGACGAGAGCTTCACCGAAGAAGCTCTCGGAAAAGGAATCTGACGTTAGATGCGTATCGCGAGCGTGGGACGAGCCTTTCCCAAAAACTACTATTCCCAGTCCGCTCTCTCGGAAGCGCTGAAAAAACACTGGGCGAAACGACACTTCAATCTCGACCGCCTCGACCAGCTCCACCAGAACGTTCTCGTGGACGGGCGTCATCTCGCCCTCACCCTCGAGGAGTACGAAACGCTGGATTCGTTCACCGATGCCAACGACGCTTTCATCCGCACCGCCGTCGAAGTCGGGGCGCGTGCCATCGAGGACTCGCTCGAGCGCGCCGGGGTCGCGGTCGAGGACCTGAACCACATCTTCTTCGTCAGCACCACCGGTGTGTCCACCCCCTCGGTCGATGCCCGCATCGCGAACCGGCTCGGACTTCGGCGGGACATCAAGAGGACCCCGATTTTCGGGCTGGGGTGCGTCGCGGGGGCGGCGGGCATCACCCGCGCCTCCGACTACCTGCGGGCCTATCCCGGCCAGACGGCGCTGCTTCTCTCGGTCGAGCTCTGCAGTCTGACTCTTCAGCGCCGCGATCTCTCGATCCCCAACATCATCGCGACCGGGCTTTTCGGCGATGGCGCGGCGGCGGTGACGCTGGTGGGCTCCGAGCGGCCGGGCCCGGGACCTCGCGTGGTGGCGACGCGGTCCATCTTCTATCGCGACACCGAGCGTGTGATGGGGTGGGACATCACCAAGGACGGGTTCTCCATCGTCCTCTCGGGGGAGATTCCCGATCTGGTCGAGCGCGAGATCCGCGCCGACGTGGACGAGTTTCTCGCCTCGCGCGGGCTCCGCATTCCCGACGTCGGCATCTTCGTCTGTCACCCCGGCGGGCCGAAAATCCTCCAGGCGTTCCAGAGCGTGCTCGAGCTTCCCGACGATGCCCTCGCTCTCACCTGGGACAGTTTGAAGCGCGTGGGCAATCTGTCCTCGGCATCGGTGCTGATGGTGCTTCGCGACACCCTCGATTCGAAATCTCCCGAGCCCGGAACCTACGGATTGCTCATGGCGCTCGGTCCCGGCTTCTGCTCGGAGCTCGTTCTGCTCCAATGGTAGGGCTCTATCTTCTTTTTCTTGCGCTCATCGCCGGGGACAGGCTGCTCGAGCTTCGGGTGAGCCGACGCCACACCCGATGGGCGCTCGCCCACGGAGGCGTCGAGTACGGTAACGATCACTTCGTCTACATGAAGCTCCTGCATGCCGGGTTCTTTCTCGCCGCCGCGGCGGAAGTGATCCTGCTGAAGCGGCCGTTCTTCTGGTGGCTCGCCCTGCCGATGCTGGCGGTGGTGCTCTTCGCTCAGGCGCTGCGCTACTGGTCCATGCGGGCGCTCGGGCCGCGCTGGAACGTTCGGGTCATCGTCGTTCCGGGAATGCCTCCGGTCACGACCGGACCCTATCGTTTCATGAAACACCCGAACTATCTTGCGGTGGTGCTCGAAGGGTTCGCCATTCCCCTGGTCCATACCGCATGGCTCACGGCCGTCGCATTCAGCCTGCTGGACGCCTGGATGCTCGCCGTCCGCATTCGCTGCGAGGAGCGGGCGCTCGCCGCGCATTCCCGCTACGAGGACGATCTCGGTGAACGGGAGCATCTTCTCTCCGGCGTAGCCGGTCTTCGGTGAGCGTGATGGCTATGGACCGGGCTTCGATTCTGGAAGGGATCGCCCGGGTGTTCGCCGAGCATCTTTCGATTCGGGACGTCACCGAGTCCACCCATCTCTTTCGCGATCTCGAGCTCGATTCGCTGCAACAGTTGACGCTCGTCGTCGAGATCGAGAATCACTTCCGCGTCCGTTTCGACGACGGCGACGAGAGCGGTATCGAGACCGTTTCGGACATCGTGGATATCGTCGCGCACCGGCTCGGAGCGTCATGAGCGTCGCGAGGCAGGCCGAGACCCTCCTGGGCTCGCTCGAGCGCGCCGCGGCGATGGGAGAGGGCGTGCGCTTTCTCGACCGCGGCCGGGAACAGTACGTCTCCTATCGCGATATCCAGGAGCGCGCGGCGGCCGTCGCCGGAGGTCTCGCCGCGCTCGGCATCGGGGCGAACGACCGCGTGGGAGTCGCAATCTCGACCAGCCCCGATTTTTACGATGCTTTCTTCGGAATCCTCGCGTCGGGTGCGTTGCCGCTCTCGCTTCCGCTTCCTCCGCGATTCGGCTCTCGCCGCGAGGTGGCGGCCACGATCGCTTCGACCGTTCGCGCGGCGCGCTTGCGTCTCGTCGTGGCCGATGGCTCGCAATACGCACGATTCGAGGAGCACGGGGCGGTCAAGGTGGACGAGCTTCGAAGCTCGCCTCCGCTCTGGGTCGACCAGGGTCCGGACGCGCTCGCGCTCGTTCAGCTATCCTCTGGAACGACGGGCGCGCCCAAGGCCATCGGTCTCACCAACCGGCAGATCCTCGCGAACGTCCGCGCGATCCTCGACGTCATCTTCACCGCTTACCCGCCCGAGGACGGCTACCAGCACGGCGGTGTCTCGTGGCTTCCGCTCTATCACGACATGGGGCTCGTAGGGTCTCTTCTGACCGCTCTCGTCCGTCCCGGGCCGCTCACCCTCATGAGACCCGAGGAGTTTGTCGCGAGGCCTTCACGCTGGCTCGAAGCGATCTCCCGATTCCGGGCGACTATCAGCGCCGCGCCCCATTTCGCCTATGCCTTCGCGTGCGATCGCATCCGCGACGAAGAGCTCGAGTCCCTCGAATCTCTCGTGCTGGCTTCTCGCTCTCGACGGCGCGGAAGCGGTCACCCCGGAGACCCTCGAACGTTTCTACCAGCGGTTTCGGGGCTGCGGGTTGAGGCGGGAGGCGCTCACGCCCGTTTATGGGCTCGCGGAAGCTTCCCTCGCCGTGACCTTCTCCGACCCGCGCTCGCCCTTCGTATGGCGGAGCTTCGAGCGGGCCGCGCTGGTGGAGGAGGCGCGGGCGCGGACTGCGCCCGACGGACCCGACGGACTGCCTCTCACCAGCTGTGGCAGCCCGCTTCCCGGGGTCGAGCTCCGAATCGCGGACGAGGACGGGAATTCGCTCGAAGAGGCGAAGATCGGCAGGGTGCTCATCCAGGGGCCCTCGGTCGCGAAAGGCTACCTCGACCGCGAAGAAGGCGAGGACCTCGTCCACGACGGCTTTCTCGATACCGGCGATCGCGGCTTCCTGCTCGGAGGCGAGCTCTACCTTTGCGGCCGTACCAAGGACCTCATCATCCTTCGAGGCCGCAACTATGCCCCCGAGCACATCGAGCAGGCGGTGGAGGGCGTTCCCGGTACTCGTCCCGGAGGCTCGGCCGCCGTCGGCATTCTCACCCGCGAAGGGGAGGGGCTCGCGATTCTGGTGGAGCGAGGACCGGAGCCGACCGAGGCGGAGCTCGTCCCCGCACTGCGCGCCCGCGTCGCGGAGCGCTGCGGTGTCGTGCCCGACCGGCTCGTTCTTCTCGATCCCGGGGCGCTTCCGCGGACGTCGAGCGGGAAGATTCGGCGACGCGAAGCGGCACGTCTTTTCGCCGGCGAACAAGCCCTGCTCTGAGCGGGCGCGTTACAATCCCAGGGTCATGAGCAAATCCTTTCGCTACTTGGTCCTCGCGCTCGTCTTCGTAGCTTTGTATCTTCTTTTGTTGCGGCCCGGAGCCGCGCCGCTCGTCGAGATTTCGTCGAGCCGCCCCGGAGTCGGCCGGCCGGGAACGACCGTGACGGCGCACGTCCGCGAGCCCGAGCGCGGCATTACCTCCATACGGGTCTCCGCCATCCAAGACGATCAGACCGTTCTCCTCGCCGAGCACCACGCGAGCTCGCCTCCTCCCTGGGCGTTCTGGCGGAGGGGCGAGGTCGAGACCGAGGTTCCGGTGGAGGTGAACGGCGAGACGTTCCCGGGGCTCGCGAAGGGAGAGATCTCGATACGGGTCGAAGCGCTCGGAACCGGCGCCGCTCTTCGAGGACCACGGACCACCGTTGCCAGCGAGAACCTGCCCGTGCGTTTCCAACCGCCGCCGGTGAGTCTGACCTCGACTCAGAACTACGTGCGTCAGGGAGGCAGTGGCGTCGTGGTCTACCGGTTGAGCGAGGGCTCCCGCGAAGAGGGAGAGAGGGACGGAGTTCAGGCGGGTGACTGGTTCTTCCCCGGGCAGCCGCTTCCGGGGAGCGATGGGCTGGACCACTTCGCGCTCTACGGCGTTCCCTACGATCTCGACGATCGTTCTCGGATCCGTCTCGTCGCCGAGGACCCTCTCGGGAACCGTACCGCCGTCGATTTCCTCGACCGGTTCTTTCCCGACCCGCTCCACACCGATACCATTCAGCTCTCGGTTGAGTTCATGCAAAAGGTCGTACCCGAGATCCTCTCTCATACGACGGAGATCCCCGACAAGGGAGACCTTCTCGCGAATTATCTCGCCATCAATGGCGATCTGCGCATCGAGAACTCTCGAAGTCTGCGCGATCTCGGCGAGCGCTCGCGGGCGGCGTTTCTCTGGAAGGGAGCATTCCTGCAGCTTCCGAACAGCAAGGTCATGTCTACCTTCGCGGATCATCGCACCTACCTCTTCGAAGGCCGTGAGGTGGACCATCAGGATCACCTCGGCTTCGACCTCGCCTCGGTGAGCTCGGCCGCGGTTCCCGCCGCGAACCACGGCGTCGTGGTGATGGCGCGCTACTTCGGTATCTACGGCAACACCGTCGTCGTGGACCACGGGTTCGGGCTGATGAGTCTCTACAGCCATCTGTCGGCAATCGCCGTCGCGGAAGGTCAGGAGATCCAGAAAGGAGAGGTCATCGGGCACACGGGGCACACGGGCCTCGCGGGCGGCGACCATTTGCACTTCACCCTCATGATCCACGGCCTGCCGGTCACTCCCCTCGAGTGGTGGGACGCGGCCTGGATCCGCGATCGGATCACGGCGAAGCTGGGAAACGCTTCACTGGGCTAGTCCTGTCGACTTGATCGTCAGGTGGTGCCTCAATGCGAAGGCGTCAGTAGGCGGGTACCGCACTCCGTGCAGAACGTTGCGCCTGGGTCTTCCTGGTGGCCGCATTGATGGCAGTAGATCACCTTAGGCTGCTTTTTCTTTCGCTTCTCGTCCCGCGGCGCCGCCGCGACGGATTTCGGAGTGACGCGCGATGACCACAGGAGCCACGACGCCCCGGCTCCCATCAGCAAACCACCGAGGGCGTAGAGCCACGAAGCGGGAATCGAGGAAGCCGCAGGCGCCACCGGCGCCGAACCGCTCGCAGCCGGCTGGCTCGTTGGACGCGGTATCTCGACGGGAGGGCTGGGCGGCTTTTCCGGCGCGGAAAGCGCGTTGGTGTCTCGCTCGTAGGTGACCTCGATCGCCGGGGTCGACGAGGGAGGCTGGCGGCCGAGATCGACCCGCGCATACGTGAAGCCGTCCTCACCAACCCACTGACGAGCCGGCGCGGGCGTAATGTGAAGCTCCGAGGCTCCGCTCGGCTGCTGCACCTGGAACGAGAGAGAACCGACCTCGACGCCCCCGGGCCACTGGAAGCGCAACGTCCTCTTGCGGCCGTCGAAGGTGAGGTTCGAATAGAACTCGAGCTGTCCTTCGGGGCTTCCCAGTTGCGCGCTCACCATGGCGCGATCCCCTTCGACGCGGCGGGTGAAGTCCGCGACGAAGAGAGAATTCTGGGGATTGCGCCAGGCGACCGCATGGGGCTC
The DNA here is from genome assembly GCA_963815675.1 of uncultured Acidobacteriota bacterium. Taxonomy (GTDB): domain Bacteria; phylum Acidobacteriota; class Vicinamibacteria; order Marinacidobacterales; family SMYC01; genus CAWFHP01. Next base: position 290,123 of record CAWFHP010000005.1, read on the forward strand.
GCCGACGGAAGCGGGCATCGGGATGCTCACCGGCACCGAGAGGATCCGCTCCGGAATTCAGCCGGAAGCGGTACATGACGAGCGTCGAGGGCCGGTCGTACTCCGGCCAGAGGTCGACCCGCATCTCCGCGATGGCAGGTGCCGCCCTTTGTGCGCGCGCCATCTGTGGGGACAGCGCGAGGACCCCGAGAACCAGAAGCTCGAACGGTTTTTTCCAAAACGTCATGGATGAGAAGAGGATTGTATCGTTCGGGAATCGACTCTCAGTGAGTCGGCTCCAGGATCAGTTTCTGCACCCTCCAGTTCAGCAGCTCCGCCACGTAGATCTCGTTCTCCGACGGGCAGGCGATCTCGTGGACCCATCCGAACTGTTTCAGCTGTTTTCCCGACTCGCCGAGGTAGCCGAGGACTTTTCCGTCGAGTGAGAGCTTGTAGACGCGGCCGGGATAGGCATCCGAGGCGAAGAGCACCTGATTGGGGCCCGGTGTGATGCAGACCGCCCAGGGAGCTCCGGGAGCCATCGTTCCGGTGACGTTCGGTCCGGGCTTGTTGCCGATCGCCGGCCGTGCGTCCGGCGGAACGGGAACGTCAATCGTGATCTGGCGGAGAAGCTTGCCGTCGCCGTCGAAGACCTGGATGCGTCGATTGCCGCGGTCGGCCACGTAGATGTTGCCCTGCGCGTCCGCGGCGATGCTGTGCGGAGTGTTCAGCTGTCCGGGGCCGCTCCCGGGCTCCCCGAAGGACATGAGCCAGTTGCCGTTCTTGTCGACTTTGGCGACGCGGGAGTTGATGTAGCCGTCGCTGATGTATGTGTTGCCCGCCGGGTCCCAGGTCATGTCGGTCACCTGACGGAAGTTGCCGTCGACGGGGGGAAGAGGTGGCTTGGGATGCTTCAGCGGCTCGGTCCCCTCGTCGGAAGCCTCCTGCTTGCGCCCGAAGACCATCACCACGCGTCCGGCGGGGTTGAACTTGATGACCATGTCCGAGCCTTTGTCCGCGGCCCAGATATTGTCCTCGGCATCGACCCTCACGGTATGCGCGAACGACCACGCATAGAGGTTGTGTCCGATCTCGCGAAGGAACTTGCCGGTGTTGTCGAACTCCAGCAGCTGCGCCGCCGCGGCGCCGTATGCGGGACCGGTGGTGTTGCCTCGAGAAAAGACGAAGACGTGACCCTTGGAGTTGACCGCGACTCCGGTGGCCTCCCCGAGGTAGAGATCATCGGGGAGCTTGAGAAAGTCCGCGACGGAGCGGAATGGAATCTCCGGCGGCGACGACTGAGCGAAGATGGGCGCGGCAAGGAAGAGAATCGAAACGGTCAGCAAGCGAGTCATGGAACCTCCGATGGGGAAGGGCGAGAATCGCCGAACACCGAGAAGATATCACCTTCTCGCCCGGATTCTCGAACACCACGAACGGCACGAGATCGGAAACCAGGGACAGGCACTACTTTCGGCGCCGCCCGGTCGAGACCGAGCTCTCAGTGCGAGAGCCCGGCGGACTTTCGCCGGCCCGCGGGACTCTTCATGATCAGAATCAAGGGGAGCATGACGATGAACAGAAGGGCGAGGAGCCGGAACACGTCGGTGAACGCGACCATCGTCGCCTGACGGCGGACCATCCCCGCGATGGCGGCCTGGGCCTGCTCGGTGGCGGTGAAGAGATCGGATCCGCGGCTCATGAAGTACGCCTTCAGCGACTCGAGCGTCGACTGCACCCCCACGTTGTACGGGTCGATGTGGGCGCCGAGGGAGTGGACGTGGAGCTGGCCTCGACGGGCGAGAAACGTCGTCGAGGCCGCGATTCCCATCGACCCCCCGATGTTGCGCATCAGGTTGAAGATGCTGGTGGCGTTTCCCATCTTCTCCCGCGGCACGCGATCCATGGTAATCGTCGTGAGCGGGACGAAGAGAAGACCGAGACCGATCCCCTGGATGAACTGGGGCCAGAAGATGTCCCAGTAGCCGGTCTCGAGGTTCAGTGAGCCGAACCAATAGAGGGTGAAGGCGCCGACGAGGACGCCGGAGGCGAGGAGCTTTCTGGCGTCGAACCACTCGAGCATCCGGCCGACGACACCCATCGCGAGGAACGAGCCCATCCCACGGGGCGCGAGCGCGATTCCCGCCTGAAGCGACGGATAGCCCAGGAGCGTTTGAAGCAGGATCGGAAGCAGTACGAGCGAGCCGTATAGGACGAAGCCGAGAACGGTCATGAGCATCACCCCCGCGGCGTAGGTGCGCTCGGTAAAGGCGCGGAGGTCGACGATGGGATGCTCGACGAGGAGCTCGCGCACGATGAAGGCAAGGAGGCGCGACGGCGGAGACGATCGCGAGCGTGACCATGAAGTGAGACTCGAACCAGTCGTCTTCCTGTCCCTTGTCGAGAAGAATCTGGAGAGCACCGACGCCCAGCGCGAGAAAGCCGATTCCCCAGTAGTCGATCCGGGTCGAACGACGTCCGATGTACGAAGGATCGAAGATAAACAGGTGGGCCATGACGAGCGACAGGATGCCCACGGGAATGTTGATGTAGAAGATGAAGCGCCAGCTGTAGCTGTCGGTGAGCCACCCTCCCAGCACGGGACCGAGAATGGGCGCGACGACGATGCCGAGGCCCCAGAATCCCATCGCGCGCCCGCGTTGCTCGGGGGGAAAGGCTTCGAGCAGCACCGCCTGCGAGATCGGCTGCAGCGCGCCTCCGGTCATCCCCTGGATCACGCGGAAGACGATGAGCATCGAGAGCGTCGGCGCGAGACCGCAGAAGAACGACGCGACGGTGAACCCGCCTATCGAGAACATCAGCAGGCGTTTGCGTCCGAACTGATTCGCGAGCCATCCCGTCATCGGAAGAATGATCGCGTTGGCGACGAGATACGACGTGAGCGCCCAGGTCGACTCGTCGATGGTCGCGGAGAGGCTTCCGGCGATGTGTGGAAGCGAGACGTTGACGACGGTGGTGTCGAGCACCTCCATGAAGGTCGCCGTCATCACCGCGACGGCGACGATCCAGGGGTTGACTTCGGGAATGGATGGAGAGTCCATGGCCGAGAAAGCGGTCGTCACTCTTGACGCGACCCCGACTCCGGCCGCACGTATACGGTCGGCTCGACCGACATACCGGGACGGAGAAGGTGCTCCGGGTCCTGTCCCGCCTCGAGAACGATCCTCACCGGAATCCTCTGCACGACCTTGACGTAGTTGCCGGTCGCGTTCTCCGCCGGAAGCAGGCTGAACCGAGAGCCGGTGGCCGCGGCCACGCTCTCGACCTTTCCGCGATACTTGCGTCCCCCGTAGGCGTCGACGGAAATCGACACCGACTGCCCGGGACGAATGTTCTCGAGCTGATTCTCTTTGAAGTTGGCGACGATCCAGATGTCGTCGAGACGCACGAGAGCGAGCAGAGGCTGGCCGGGCTGCACGACCTGGCCCACTTCGACACCTTTGCGGCTCACGACCCCCGCGACGGGCGCTTTGATCTCGGTGTAGCCGAGGGCGAGACGCGCGGCCGAGAGCGCCGCTTTGGCGCGCTCCAGCTTGGCTCTTTCCGAATCGGCCCGCGCCTTCTGGATCGTGACCTGCTGCGGTCCAGTGCGCGCCGCTTCGAGCCGGGCGCGAGCGGCTTCCACCGCCTTCTCCGCCTCGGAAACCTCCGCGTCGGTGGAGTCGCGGTTGGCGCGAGCGGTATCCGCCGCGGTGACGGTCGCGTCGTACTCCTGCCTCGAGATCTCGTCCTTCGCGACGAGGGGCTCGAGTCGCTCGAGATCTTGTCGAGCTTTCGCGTCCCGAGCCTCCGCTTCACGCTGGCGGGCTCGCGCGGACGCCAGACGAGCCTCGGCCGCGGCGATCTCGCTCTCGGCGGCGGTCTGCTCCGAGCGCGAAGTCGCGGACACCACGGGCACGCCCGTCTCGACGGCCCGAATCGTCGCTTCGCTCTCGGCGACGTCCGCTTCGGCGCGCTGGAGCGCCACCTCGTAATCACTGCGATCGAGACGGACGAGAACCGCGCCCGCTTCGACGTACTCGTTGGCGTCCACGAGTACCTCCGCCACCGTGCCCCCGACGCGCGCCGCGACGGGACTCACGTGCCCGTCCACCTGTGCGTTGTCCGTCGTTTCGATTCCCGAATAGTGCCACCAGATGCCTCCCGCCACCGCCAGTGCGACGAGGGCGGCGAGCGCGATCGCGAGACGGAGACGCCGGCCCTCCGGTCTCGGAGGTTGTGGTGGCTCCGTCGGAGGCGAAGACGCAGGTGATCCGGTGGAGCTCGCGGGACGATCCGCGACGGGGGTACTCATGGATTCGATCCTCTCAGAAAAGTCACGAAGGCGCTCTCGGCGGTACCGAGCGCGCGCGCGAGCTCGGCCTTCGCCGCGTTAAAAGCGTAGAGGCTCTGGATGCGAGACTCCGTCGCCCGGGCGACAGATTCCTGCGCCTGGACCACGTCGATGTTTCCGGCAACCCCGGCCTGAAATCGGTCCTTCGCCTGTTCGAGCTGCTCGCGAGCGAGCTCGAGCCCGGCGTCGGAGACCTCGACCCGCTCCCGGGCCGCTTCGACGTCACCGTACGTGGCGCGCACCTCGTAGTCGACCCCGGCCTTCAGGTCATCTCGAATCGCCTGCTGCTGGCGAAGCTTCGCCTGGGCTTCCGCCACTTTGCCTCGAACGCGGCCACCCTCGAACAGGGGCACGTTGACTCCCGCGGAAACGCTGTACGTCGCTCTCGAGCCCGTGACGGTCTGCCCGATGGCGCCGAAATCTCCCGCCACGCCGAGCGAGGGCAATCCTTCTCCCCGTGCCGCCTGCTCGTCTTGCTCGGCGGCGCTCACCCGCGACTCCGAGGCTTTCAGGTCCGCGCGGTTCTCGTATGCGGTGGCGATGGCGTCTTCGAGGCTGATGATCGGTGGGGGAGCGAAAGGCATCTCGTCGGTGAGGCGAAACTCCTGCCCGACGGGGAGTCCGATGGCCCGGGCGAGGGCGAGCTTCAACTTCTTGGCGGCGTTCTCGGAAACGATGACCCGTTGCCGTTCGGACTGCACCTGGAACTGCGCGCGCAAGACGTCGATTCCCGGAGCGAGGCCCGACTCTTTACGATGTTGTGCGAGCTCGTGAAGCGCCTTCGCCGTCTCGAGCTGGGCGTTCGTCGCCTCGATGAGGCTCTGGGCGGCGAGCACCCGAAGGTACAGGCTCGCGCAGGCGAGGACGACGTCGTCCCGGGTACTCTTCAAATCATTCTCGCGGGCTTCGAGCGTTCTCTCCGATGCCCGCGCGCTCGCGCGGGCCTCGAAGTCGAGCAGGGTCTGGGTCGCGTAGGCGCGGGCGTCGAAGACGTTGAACGGTCCGATGACCTGCGGGACTCCGGGGAAACCGGTGAAGCCGAAGGCGTCCAGGTTGACCTTCTGGTTGATGATAGAGACCCGGGCGCGAAGCTGGGGAAGCAGATCGGCCTTCTCGACGGTGCGCGTTCCCGACGCCTCGCTCACCGCCTCGAGGGAGAGAATGAGTCCCAGGTTGCGCTGCAGTCCGCGCTCGACGGCGTCGCTGAGCGACAGATCGAGCACCCCGCCCGTGGGGGTGCCCTCGGGAACCCCGCCCTGGAGATGCTGCTGCGCGGCTTCGACGCCTCCTCGGGAGACGAAGGCGAACAGGATCGAAGCCGTCCAAACGACACGATGGTTTCTCATGGCACTCTCAGCGCCCGAAGCGCGAACTCGACGACCTGACGTACGTCGTCTTCGGCGGGTGAATCGTTCCAACCGAGAAGACGGCGATAGACGACGCCCCGAGTCAAATCGAAAAGAGCTGATGCGGCCGCTCGAGGAGCGCTGTCCAGGGGCTGACCTTTCGCCGTTCTCACGATCGCGCGCTCCAGCAGATCGATCTGTTGGAAGCAGAGATCGCGAAAATCCTGGCACGCGCCGCCCGTCAGTGCGTTTCCGAACTCGGCGAGATAGAGGCGGAAAAAGTCGAGGTGCTGCTCGAAGTAGGTGACTTTGGTGGAGACGTACGTCTCGACCACCTGCTCGAGGGTCGGAGCCAGGTCCACTTCGCGCTCGAGCTCGCTGCAGAGCGCGAACAACCCCTCGCGAAGCGACGCGCGGTACAGGTCCTGCTTCGATCGGTAGTAGAGGTAGAGAGTTCCTTTCGCGACGCCGGCCGACTGCGCGATCTCATCCATCGAAGCTTCGGCGAAGCCTCGGCGGGCGAACACGTGGCGGGCCGCCTCGAGGATCTGGGAGTGGCGGAACTCGGTGATGACGTCTCGACGCGTCCGGCTCTGAGCTTCCGTTTGCATATGACCTGCGAGTCAGGAAAATGACTGACGGGTCAGTATCTGTGCCGGCGCGCTTCGAGTCAAGAAAACGAGATGGAAAAATGGAAGGAAGTGGGCGGTGCGCTCGCGCCTACGAATGACGATAACCGGTGATTGCGAGAAAGCCGCGACGAGTGCACCGCCCTGAGAAACCAATGAACAACTTCGGGGCGTCTCGAGCCCAGAGTAGAGCGCGGGAGCGGTAAAGTCAACGCAAAATATTGACACAGATAGGGTTGCCAGCCAGGCGCAGCCGATTCCCCCCGCCCCCTGGCCCGTTGGGTATGAAGCTCGTTTCCCCCGAATCGGAAGGGAATCGCTCGGGAGTGGGGTCGTTTGTCTACGTCTTCGGCACGCTGTCGCGGGGGCGGATATCCCCGATGGGAAGCTCGACGCGGATCGTCGTTCCTCGGCCGGGAAGCGTCTCGACGGTGATCGTCCCACCGTTCAGCCGGACGAGCTCCCGCGTGAAGGCCAGCCCGAGCCTCGTTCCCCGCGCTTTCGTCGTGAGGAACGGCTCGAAGATGCGCTTCAGATCTTCTTCCGTGATGCCGCCGCTGTTGTCGCTCACCGTCAATCGCAGCGTCCGTAGCGGGACTTGCTCGCCCACGAGGGCCGTGAGGCCGAGGCCCGGGAGCATGTCCGCAAGCTGGAAGAGTTGTCACGAGCACGCTACGTGCCTGGCGATCTCCTGGCACGGGGCCTGACGGCACTCGGCGAGAACGACCGGGACCTCGCCGAGCTCGAACGCTCCACGCGCGAGCGCACCTCTCCACTCTTCTTTCTCGCCGTGGACCCCGACTTCGAGCCTCTGAGAGGCGATCCGCGATACCGCACGCTCGTTTCGTCGGGGACGAACCCCGATCCGAAATTGTCGGAAAGAGGCTAACGCGAGGAGTTTGGTCTCTGCCGCGGCGGCGTGATCGACGCGTGGTAGTGATATACCTTCCACCCCGACGGGGTCTTCTTCCACAGGATGGTGGCCCTACCGACGATGTCGCGGGATTGTCCGGTCTTCGCCGCCTGAGTCTGTTCCCAGCTTCCCGTTTGTAGGGCTCGATCTCCCTCCACCACGACCCGCATGTCGGTGAAGACGAATCGCTTGATCTCGTAGTTCGTCGTCGCCGCCGTCCAGACCCGCTTCAGTCGCTCGGGAGTGAGAGGTCCTTCGTTGATGTCGTAAAAGACGTTTTCGGGCGAGAGATCGAAGATCTGATCGATGATGGACAGATCGCCCGCTTCCATCGCCCTGCAGAACTTGTCGGTCAACGAGCGAATCTGTTGCTCGTCGTCTTGGACCGCGATCGAGCTCTTCGGGAAACCAAACCCCACGAGGGCAACGAACGCCAGCGGCAAATAGAGATGTCGGGTCACGGGAAACTCTCCTTTCCTGGGTATTCGTAGCGCACAACCGCGCCGCGGTCCAGTGGCCCGCGGAAGGACCCGGGTATCGTAGAATGAAAGAAACAGCCGTCAAAATCGATCCTTTTCGATTCGCGAGATGTGGAAAGCCTCAGCGATTCTCCTGCTCGGAGCCTTGCCCGCGGCGTATGCCCTCGTCTCTTCTCGGAAGGTGTATCGGTGGCTCGACGACCCTTTGCTGCCCGACCTTTTGAGCGCCTATTCCCGAGACGTGGGCACCGTCGCCGGCATCGTCATCGGGATTGCGAGTACTCGTCCTGCGCGCCGACCCGATCGCGTTCGGCCTGCTCGTCTTCGTCTCCGTCGTCGCCGGCAAGTTTGCTCTGCGGAGAAGATCTTCGACGAGAGCTGGAGCCTCGTCGCCTACCTGTCCCACAAGCTCCGCTTCTGGCTCGGCAATGTGGGGAGCCTCCTGCTCATCGCTTCGATTCCCTCGGCGATGGCGGTCGCGGGAGAACGGAGCCTGCTCGTCGGCGCCGTTGCCGGCGCGGCCGCGCTCCTCTGGGCCTTGTTCGGATCGTCGTTGTTTCGCCGTCTCGTCGGAGCGCGCCCTCTCGACTCGGTCGATCTGCCGCGTGGTTTCGCTCGCGTCGTTTCGGGTGCGAAGTGCCAAGCGCCCGCTCTGTTCGAGGCCGAAGCGTCGGGCGGAAGCTGGATCAACGCCTTCGCTCTTCCCTCGCTTCGGGGCTCGGCGGTCCTGTTCACCCGCGGTCTCCTCGACGCGCTCACACCTTCCGAAACGACGGCGATCTTCGCCCACGAACTCGCCCACCTCGAGCACTTCACGCGCAGGAAGCTCGGTCTCGGACTCGCCGTGACCGCGCTCCTCGCGATGGCTCCCCTCGCCATCTGGGGTGGCCCTTACGCCAGATGGACGGCGCAATTCCGATCGCTCTGGCCTCTGGCGCTCTTGTTCGCTCTGATGGTGAGAGCGCGCCAGCATCGCGCCCACGAGGCGGAGAGCGACCGCCGCGCCGTCGAGCTCTGCGGCGACCCCGAGGCGTTGGTGAGCGCGCTCACGAAGCTTCACGCTCTCACCCGGGTTGCTCGGCGTTGGAGCGACGTCCAGGAGCGGCGCTCCTCGCATCCATCGCTCGCCCGCCGCATCCAGGCCATCCGCGCGGCGAGCCCGAGCCCGGACCCCGCCTCTTCGCCGGACAGCTCGGCGCCCGTGGAGGGGCTCTTCCTGGCGGCGGACTCGTCCGGCACCGCCGTTCTTCTCGACGAAACGAAGCTGCATTGGCTGCGCGGCGTGCCGGCGGACGGCTCGTGACGTCGTCGCCCGCTCGGAGGAGCGGCGGTCGATCCCCTACGGTGAGCTACGCGAGCTGTACCTCTCGGGAACCTTTCGCGGGCGCCGGCTCGTGTTCACCGACTCCCGCACACGAACCGTTCGCGTTCCGATAGCAGTGGGCGACATCGAGCGGCTCGACGCGCTTCTCGACCGTGTGGACGGACGGCTCGGCCACTCTGCCAACAGGCGACGGAGTCCCCTGGTAACGCTCTGGAGTCTCCTACTCGTCGTCGTGGGCTTGCTCCCTTCGATGTCCTGGAGCCTCGTCGCTTTCGGCGCCCTCGCGCTCGCGCGTCCCATCCAGGCGACGCTCGCCGCACTCGGCGTCGCGGCGCTCGCCACGGTCTGCTGGCACCTGCTGCGGCCGGCTCCCATGATCGATGTATCTTCCCTGGTGGTCTCTCGTCGTCGCCGCGGGCGCGGGCGTCGCCTGTCTCGTCCACTCGTGGAGAACGTCGCGCCGCCGGGGATTGGAGCAGACTCCGGGCGATCTTCGCCTCGCCGTCGGCCTCCCCCTGTGCCTCGCGGTCGTGAGCTCGCTCGGAGCCGCGCTCGCACCGTTGTCCGCGCTACCCTGGATGCACCTGCACCTCTGGGCGCGCGGGAGTGTGACCCCGGTGGCGTGCCTCACCGCCGCCGCCGCCGCACTCGCAACATGGCCGAGAGCGAAAGAGCGTCTCGGGTCCGTAGCGCTCTTCGCTCTCGCGAGCGGAGTCGTCTTCGTCGGCTCTCTCGGGTTTCGGGAGCGGATGGGGGGCGATTGCTTCGGCACGATGGGCCCGCCTCTCCCGGTGCGGGATGCCGTGGCTCGGAGAGCTCGCGACGTCGACGTGGGCGCCCCGGTCTCGCAGCTCCGGCTTTCCCCCCGGGGAACGAGGTTCGCGGTAGCGACGGTTCCTCCCGGAGAAGATCGATACCGGTCCTCCGGCACGACCGAGTTTCTCGTCTCCGGCGACGACGAGTCGCTGCGCTCCGTCCATGCCCTCGCCGTCGATTTCATCGACGAGGACCGGCTCGCCGTTCTCGAGCAACAGGAGGGGCAGATGGTGCTGAAGATCGTCGTCCTTGCGGATCCCGCTTCCGGTTCCGGTTCCAGCAACGTCGTTCACGAGATGCCGCTTCTCACGGGCCCGCGTCTCTGGACGAGCGTGGCGCGAGGCTGGCGCGTCGTGGGAGAGGCGTGGGAGGGAGACGAGCTCGTCGTCCTGCAGGGCGAGCTCGACTCCGATGAGTCCGAAGAGCGTCATTATCCTCTCGAGGGGGTGATCGGGTCGCTCGTGAGCGTCAACCGGGAGGGTTGGGCTCTGGGAACGTCCTATGCGATGTGGCAGCCGGCCGAATGGAATCGTGCTTCGTCTCTTCTTTACGGGCTCTTCCTGAGCGCTCGCTCGACGCCGGTGGAGGAGCTACGCCTGAGCCGCTCGAGCGAGGCTCCTCGGAGCGTTGGTGCGACTGCGTTCGCACCCGTTTGCGTACCCGGCCCGCCGGCCGAAACGCGGTTCTTCTGCGCCGCGAGCGACGGCGAGCGGACGGGGATTCTGGTCGCTCGACCCCTCGTCCATGAGCTTCCGACCACTCGGGTCTTTGTCCGGCGACTTCTATGGGAGTGAAAGCGAGACCCCTGCGCTCGAAGGTGGACGCCTCGTCTTGAGCCATTGGAGCCAGGCGCCCCTGCTCGTCGATCTGGAACGGGGGACGGCGCTTCGACCGGCGGAGGCGGGCGCTACCGGGAGAGAGTCCTGGGGGATCGTCGCTTGGAGCGGAGCGGTGGTTGTTTCAGCGAGACCCAGCGGAAAAGGCGACAAAACGACGGTCCGGTTCTATACACTCTACCCATGAAGCTCGATCGCAAGCGCCGGTTCATGGAGCTCGCCCTCGAAGAGGCCTATCGTGGGCTCGCGCGAAACGACGGGGGGCCTTTTGGCGCCGTCATCGTCAGCGGTGGCGACGTGGTGGCGCGGGGCCACAACGAGGTCTTGAAGACAGGTGACCCGTCACGGCACGCGGAGATGTGCGCGATATCCCGTGCCGCCAGAAAGCTCGGCACGCACCACTTTCCCAAGGCCGAGGTCTTCTCGACCACCGAGCCCTGCGTGATGTGCTTCGCCGCGATCCACTGGGCTCGAATCCGGTGCATCTATTTCGGCACCTCGGTTCGAGACGTACGCGCGCTCGGCTTCAACGAGCTCTCGATCTCGAACCGGCGACTGATCCGTCTCGGAGGAAGCGACGTTCGAAGCGTCCCCGGGTTTCTGGGCGCGGAATGCCGGGAGCTTCTGGAGTACTGGAACCGGTTGCCGCATCGGCGGACCTACTGACCGCTCGCGCGCTCGTTGGCCAAACTCGCGACCGGGATGCTACATTGGGGGGCTCCCGGTTTGCAGGAAAAACGAAATGAGCTTGCGAAGCCACCCTTACGCCGATTTTATCCACGAAGTGGAGAAGCCCTCCCGCTACATGGGAGGCGAGCGCTTCTCGGTGGTGAAAGACTGGTCGGGGCTCGAAGCCAGGATGGTGCTCGCCTTTCCCGACGTCTACGACATCGGCATGAGCCATCAGGGTACGAAGATCCTCTACTCCATCGTCAACAAACAAGAGGACCTCTGTCTCGAGCGTGCCTTCTGTCCCTGGTTCGACATGGAGCGGAAGCTCCGCGAGCGGGGCCTTCCGCTCCTGAGCCTCGAGAGCCATCGCCCTCTCTCCGAGTTCGACATCGTCGGGTTCTCGCTTCAGTACGAGCTCACGTTCACCAACATCCTCACCATGCTCGATCTCGGCGGGATCCCGTTGCACGGGGCCGACCGCTCGCTCGACGACCCGCTCGTCATCGCCGGTGGACCGGTCGCGACCCAGCCCGAGCCGATGGCGCCCTTCATCGACGCGTTCCTCATCGGAGATGGCGAGGAGCGGCTTCCCCGGCTCATGCGACACTATGCCGAGCTGAAACGGCAGGCGAAAGACGACGATGGAGCTCTCGATCGTACCGGCATCCTCGCGGAGCTCGCTCGTGAGGGCGGTCTGTATTGCCCCGCCCTCTACGAGCGCGGGCGTTCGGAGCGCTCCGGGCTCGTCACGGTAAAGGGTCCCAGATACGAGGGCGTTCCCGAGCGCGTCCGACGCGCGCACGTGGCCGACATCAACCTCTACCCCTATCCCGACGACTCTCCCATTCCCGTCGCGGAAGCGATCTTCGATCGCATGGCGATCGAGATCGCGCGCGGCTGTACCGAAGGCTGCCGCTTCTGTCAGGCGGGAATGATCTACCGGCCGGTGCGGGAGCGCGACCCGGAATCGGTGGTGGACGTTCTGATGTCGGCGATCGAAAAGGGCGGATACGACGAGGCTTCGCTGACCTCGCTGTCGACCGCCGACTACTCCTGCATCTCTCCTCTCGTGAAACGCGTGATGGAGCGCCTGAGGCCCCAGAAAGTAGCGCTCGGAATCTCGAGCCTTCGCGCCTATGGCCTCGACGAGGACCTCCTCGACGACATCGCGACGGTGAAAGCGACCGGTCTCACGTTCGCTCCCGAGGCGGGGACGCAGAGGATGCGGGACGTCGTCAACAAGAACATCACGGAAGAAGACATCTTCACCACCTGTCACCGGGTATTCTCCCGCGGCTGGAGCCGGATCAAGCTCTACTTCATGATCGGCCTTCCCACGGAGGACAACGAGGACGTTCTCGGCATCGCCGAGATGGGAGGTCAGGCCGTCGATATCGGCCGCCAGTACCACAAACGGAAAGTCGCGGTGACGGTATCGGTCTCGAGCCACGTGCCGAAGCCCCACACGCCCTTTCAATGGTGCGCGCAGGACTCGATGGAGGAGATCGATCGCAAGCAGGGGATCCTCCGCCGGGAGGCGAAGGCGCGGGGATTCACGCTACGGATCCACGATCAACGCGTGAGCCACCTCGAAGGGATCATCGCGCGGGGCGACATCCGTACCGCGAGCCTCGTCGAGCGCGCCTGGCGCAAGGGAGCTCGATTCGACGGATGGGACGAGCATCTCGCCTGGGACATCTGGTGCGAGGCGCTCGACGAATGGGAGCGCGAGGAAGGGACCCGTCGTGACGACTATCTCCGGACCCTCCCCATTGACGGGGAGCTGCCGTGGGATCACATCGACGTCGGCCTCGAGGACGGCTTTCTCGCCCGGGAGTACAAGCGCACGCTCGCGGGTCGCTTTTCTCCTCCCTGCGGAAAACCGGTCCACGCCAAAGTTCATCACACCAATCTGGAGGACGCGCGCGCCGACGAGAGAAAGCTCGTTTGCTACCACTGCGGCGTCGCCTGCGATTTGACCGCGATGCGCGAAGAACGGCTCGTGTTCCTCGAACGGATGGGAGCGGAGACGAGGCCCGTTCCGTCCGACGTGCCCACCGTTCGCGAGCGCGCCCACGAACGCGTCGACAAGGGCCTGGCACCTCACGATTTCTCGCAGGGCGAAAAGGTTCGCTATCGTCTGAAATTCGGAAAGACGGGACCGATGCGCCTTCGCGGGCATCTCGATTTCATCCGGGTTCTCGCTCGGGTATTGCGCCGAGCCCGACTCCCGCTCTTTTATACCGAGGGTTTCTCGCCGCGGCCGCTCGTGAGCTTCGGCCCGGCGCTCGGCCTCGGCATGCAGTCGGTCGCCGAGTACGCGGACATCGCGCTCACCATCGAGCTCGACGCGGTCGAGCTCGCGGCGCGGATTCGACGCGCGAGCGAGCCGGGCCTCACTCTGTTCGGCGCGAGACGGCTCTCGAGCCATGAGCCCGCACTCGCCAAACGAATCGATGCCGTCGACATTCACGTCTTCATCGGCGGACTTTGCGGGCTCGGTCACGACCGCATCTCGGAGGCGTTGGCGCGCTTTCGTTCTCTGGACAGCCTTCCCGTCCAGGTCTATCGAAAGAACAAGGCTCGCACCATCGATGCCAAGCAGGTGGTCATGAACGTCGAGCTGGCGACGGCGGGTGAGCACGCTTCTTTCTGGCAGGTGGAGCCCGAAGAGCCCGTACTCGCGCTACGGGTGCGGGAAGAAAGCGGAGTGGCCTCTCTTCGTCCGGCGGAGCTGGTCGAGGCCATCCTCGGCGAAACCCTTCCGCCGCACGCTTTCCTTCGGACCGCGTGCCGGGGCGGTCTCGTGGATCCGCTGGAGCCGCCCGAAAGCCACGATCGGGACGAGACCGTGCCGAGCTCGATGAGCTACTGGGACGGGAGAATCGACCCCGTCTCGAGCACGGTGAGTCCAATCACATAGCTCAGCGGGTCGATGGACACGCCCGACTGGGCCATCGGGCGGAGCCCGATTGCCTGCACGGTGACTTCATCGACGATCTGCTCCGCCGTGCCGCTTGGAGGCACGTCGAGCGTGACCGCCTCGATGCTCAGCGCCGTCTGCACCGTGATCTGGCACGTCGCAAAGCCGGCGGTGATGCACTCGGCGTCGACCGGGCATCGGCTGTCGGCGCCAACGCCGTCGAAGCGTACCAGCACGATTGCCGTGTTGGTGACGACCCCTCCCGTCTGCCCGATCTGCAAGCCGAACTGCTGTCCGGGAGAAACGAAAAAATCGGCGTTGGGAAGCTGTGTCCCGGTGTTCGAAGAACAAGCGCACAAAATCACGACGAGACCGAGGAGTGGACCGTAGCTCCGTCTGGACAGGACTGTAGTGCCTCCTGATATCGATGCTAGTACGAATCTTCGGGTCGGGCAACATTCTCGTGAACCATTCGCCTGGCACGAGGGTTGCAATATCACGGAATATCAGCTCGGAACTCTTCCGATCTGGTGAAAGCTGTTCCGCTCTGGAACGAACTGAGTTCAGAGTGAAACAGGTCGGAGCTGGGGGGATAGCGGTACACCGAGATGAAGAGACAAGGATCACAGGAAATCGGGAGAGGCAGCGTGTCGGCACCCACGCTGCCTTCCCTATTCCAGTGAACGTGCCGGGGGGTTTGCAACTGGGAGCGACGCCAACTGCCCCCGGCACACCTTGCACTGAGCTGGCCCTGGACTCTTAACGGAATTACGCACTAATTCCAGGGCGTTACGACGAAAGGGCGGTGCCCTCCGGGAGGAAGAGAGACGGAACGCCCGGAGGGGCCGTCCTTTTTTCTGTCTTCCGGCTCGGAATCGCCCGCACTTCCGCGAATCGCGAATCACGAATCGCGAATCCCGAAAAGCCTACCCGAGCCGTACTCCGGTACGCAACTCCCCCGGTTCGAATGACGTCCGCTGCCACGCCCACGCCCAACGCCCACGCCCCCGCCCGGGCGCGAGACGATGTGAAGTTTCGAACTCCGACCGGGAGCCCGCTGAGCTAGCTTTGGGGCATGAGCTTCGCTCCGAGCGCCCCAGCCCGCGACCTTCTCGTCGTGGGAGGCGGGCCGGCGGGTCTCGCGACCGCCATCTTCGCGGCTCTCGCGGGCCTCACCGTCACGCTTTTCGAGCGCCGCCGGTTTCCCGTGGACAAGCCCTGCGGGGAGGGACTCATGCCGCGCGGAGCTCTGCTCCTCTCCGAGATGGGGCTGCGCATCGAGGAAAGCGTTCCGTTTCAAGGGATTCGCTACCTGGACCGAACGTCGGTCGCCGAAGCTCGATTCCAGGAAGGCCTCGGCTACGGCATTCGTCGCACGGTTCTCTCCCGAGCGATGGCCGAGCGGGCTCGCGGGCTCGGCGTCGAGATCGTGGAGTCGACCCGGGTCGACTCCGTCGAGAGCGGTGTCGACCACGCGCGCGTGACCGTCGGGGCGAGGGTCTTCGACGGCCGTTGGGTGGTCGCCGCCGACGGCCTCCATAGTGCAATCCGCGCCCGCTTCTCGCGCTCGCTTCTTCCGGGTGAAAACCTCCGGCCTCGACGATACGGATATCGCTGCCGCTATCACGTCCGTCCGTGGTCGTCTTTCGTCGAAGTGCACTGGTCCGAGGGAGGTGAGGCCTATGCGACGCCGGTCGGAGCGGAAGAAGTGGCGATCGCGTTTCCTGTGGCGTGACAAGGCGCCGTCGTGGGAAGACATGCTCTCCCGGTTTCCGAGGCTTTACGACCGGCTTCGCGGAAGCGCGATGACATCGGTGCTCCAGGGCGCCGGACCTCTCCGCCGCCGCGTCGCGAGAATCGTCTCCGGGCGGATCGCGCTCGTGGGTGACGCGTCGGGTTACGTCGACGCCATCACCGGTGACGGTGTCGCTCTCGCCTTCGAATGTGCGCATTCGCTCGCCTCGTCGCTCGCCAGTGGGGATCTGGACCCTTACGTCGAGGCGCACCGCCGCGCCGCGCGCCGCTATCGAGTGATGGCCGAGACCGTCCTCCTTCTTTCCAGCTATCCCCGCCTGCGCGCCCGGGTGCTCGCCGCACTCGCCGCGAACCCGGACCTCTTCGAACGTCTCGTCTCCATCTCCGCCGATGGAGCCCCCTGGGCTTCGCTCGGCCTCGGGAACGTCCTCCGCCTTGCGGCGAGCGCTGGCTCCGCTGTCATAGAATAAGCCCCTCGGAGCGGGCTGAACTCAGGAGGACGCAATGAAAGCTCGAGCATTGGTCGCAGTAGCAATCACCGCGGTCTGGGGAGTGGTCTCACCGATTGCCTCGGCGAGCGAGAAATCGGACGAGATAAAGAATGCCGCGGAACAACAGGTCGGCGAGATGGCGAAGCTGACCCAGGTCATGGTGGACAAGATATTCAGCTTCGGTGAGTTGGGGTTCCAGGAGTTCGAGACCTCACGCTACCTGACCGATCTGCTGCGCGAGAACGGGTTCTCCGTCGAAGAAGGCAATCGCGGGCATCCCCACCGCGTGGATGGCGACGTGGGGATTGGGAAAGCCGGTGATCGCGTTCGGAAGCGACATCGACGGAATCCCCAAGGCGTCGCAGAAGCCGGGTGTCGCTTACCACGATCCCATCATCGCGGGCGCTCCCGGTCACGGCGAGGGCCACAACTCCGGTCAGGCGGTGAACATCACCGCGGCCCTCGTGCTGAAACGGATCATGGAGCGGGAGAAGATTCCGGGAACGCTGAAGCTCTGGCCTGGAGTCGCGGAGGAGCTCGTCGGCTCCAAGGCCTGGTACATCCGCGCCGGCTACTTCAAAGACGTGGACATTTGTCTCTTCACCCACGTCGGAAACGACCTCACCACGAGCTGGGGCACCGGTAGTGGTAACGGTCTGATCTCGGTCGAGTACAGCTTCCACGGGGAGTCAGCGCATGCGGCGGGTGCCCCCTGGAGAGGAAAGAGCGCTCTCGACGCGGTGGAGCTCATGGACACGGCGATGAACTTTCGTCGCGAGCACCTCAGGCTGTCTCAGCGGACCCACTACGTCATCACCAACGGCGGCGACCAGCCGAACGTCGTACCCTCCGAAGCTGCCGTCTGGTACTACTTTCGAGAGCTCGATTGCGAGAACATGAAGAAGCTCTTCGACATCGGCAACAAGACCGCGAAGGCCGCCGCGGAGATGACCGACACCACCGTGGACTGGAAGATCCTGGGACAAGCTTATCCCCGACACTTCAACAAGGTCGTCGCAGAGACGATGTGGAAGAACATCGAGAAGGTGGGACTGCCTCAGTGGAGCGAGGCCGATCAGACGCTCGCCAAGGCTCTGCAGCACGAGCTGGGCGTCAAGGAAGAAGGCCTCAAGACCAAGCTCGGTGAGCTCGAAGGGCCCGCCAAAGAGCCGCGGCTCGGCGGAGGCTCGGACGATATCGGCGACATCTCCTGGGTCGTCCCGACGGTCACGCTCCGTTTTCCCTCGAACATTCCCGGTGGGCCCGGCCACAACTGGGCGAACGGGGTCTCGATGGCGACCCCGATCGCGCACAAGGGAGCGAGCGCTGGTGCCAAGGTCATGGCGATGACGGCGCTCGACCTGTTCCTGAATCCTGATCTGGTGAAGCAGGCCTGGGACTACTTCAAAGAGCAGACCAAGGACGAGAAGTACGAGCCCTTCATCACCGACAACGACCCGCCGGCGATTTATCTCAACAAAGAAAAGATGGATTCGTTCCGCGAGCAGATGAAGAAGTACTACTACGACGAGACGAAGTACGACAACTACCTCGAGCAGCTCGGAATCAAGTACCCCACGGTCCGCAAGGAAGAGAAACCGAAGAACTATAAATTAGGGACAGGCACTAATTTTCCGCCCGGACTGGAGCGGAGAGAAATTAGTGCCTGTCCCTAATTCTTTCCCGCTCGCTGTTCCTCGTCGTGGCGCCACATCTGGATTCGCTCCCAGAAGTGCTCGGTGAACTGCTCGTGCTCGTGCTGCGGGAAAAGCGCCTCGACTTTCAGCCGCACCGCCTGCTTCGCGGTCTCCGTCCCGAAGAACTCCCATGAGACTTCGTCGAGCTCGCGCAAGTGGCGGTGGCAGAACTCGTCGAACCGCTCCTCGTCGAATCGCTTTCGCGCGATGGCGGCGTACTCGGTGAGCGCTTCGCGAAACGGCTGGTTCTTTTCCCGCACCCGGTAGTAGGGCTCCCAATCGAGGGTCTTGTTCATCGGGCGCCGGGTCGCGGCGCAGAAGAGCGACCATCGAAGCTTGGCGATGACCAGCCAGGGGAAGTGGTAGTGGAGCGAGGTCACCTGCGAATCGGGACAGGCGTTGGCGAAATCGATGGGATAGTGCACTCCCTCCTTCCGAATGACCTCGCAGGAGTTGAAGTCCCAACCGAAGAAGGCGTTGATGGTCAGGGTCATGTCGCGAAGGAGACTCTGCTCGTCGGGCGACAGGAAGTCGCGATCGAGCTGATACCGCTCGTGGAGAGGGGCATCGGGCGCGTAGCGAATGAAACGAATCTGCGGTCCCACCCCGAGGCAGCGCACGAAGAGATCGAAGGGCTCGATCGACTTCTGTAGATGCATGATCCGCGTTCCGCTCTTGTCGTACGCGTCTTTGAGCTCCTGCTCGTTTCCGATACGGCTCACCCCGACCCACGCGCCGCCGTCATACGGTTTCATGAAGAACGGATAGCCGACCTTCCGGCCCACGTCTCCCATGTCGAATAGCTCGGCGTAGCGCTCGAGCATGGGCTGCAAATCCGGCAGGGATTCGTACTCCTTCGGCGGCATCATCCAGGTGTCCGGGATGGGAAAGCCGAGATGCATCATGGCGCAGTAGGTCGTCTGCTTTTCCATGGACTGGATGGACCAGGGATTGTTCAGCACGTAGAGCTCATCCATGAGGATCGCCTTCTTGATCCACTCGCGGCTCACGTGATACCAGTGGGTGAGGCGATCGAGCACGATGTCGTAGGGACAGGGCTTCTTGAGATCGTAGGGCTCGATGGTGACGCGCTTCACGTCGAACCGGACGACGTCGTTCCCCACCGGGATGGCCGGATTCCACCTTCGCAGGATCTCTTCGTAGCAGATCGGCCAGCAGAGGTCCGCGCCCAGGGACAGACCGATATGGCGGGTCACTTCGGCCATGGTGGCTGCTAGCTTACTCGGGCACCGCGGCGCGGTCCAACGCCCAACCCGTCCCCGTCTCTGTCGCTGTCGATGTCGCCAGCCGCTATCGTTTTCCGAAAGGCGCGAGGGACTTGGACTTCTTCGTCCGGACTCGCACCTTGCCCGCGTTCCCGGGCATGGTTCCGTAGACCGACCCCAGAAAGCTCTTGTCGTCCGATCCCGCGGCGAACTCGCCCCAACAGCAAACCCGGTTTTTTCCGAGTGCCTTCGCCTCGTACAGCGCCCGATCGGCCCGCTGCAACACCTCCTCGGGGAGATCGCCGTCCTCGGGAAAGCAGGCGATGCCGATGCTGACGGTGATGCCGAGCGGTTTTCCCTGGGCGTTCTGCAGCTTCTGAATCCCGTGTCGGAGCCGCTCGGCCATGAGATGCACCGCGGCCTTCTGGGTCTCAGGGCAGATGATGACGAACTCGTCGCCCCCGATCCGCGCCGGCAGGTCGATGCGGCGAATGCGGCTCACGAGAAAATCGCCCACCTGCACCAGGACCTGGGCTCCGGCCATGTGACCGCCGCGGCTGTTCACCTCCCTGAGCCCGTCGAGATCCAGGAAGATGAGGGCATAGCTCCGTCCGAAGCGGGTAGCCCTCTGATGCTCAGTCTCGAGCGACCGGTTGAAGAATCGGAGGTTGTACAGGGATGTCAGGTCGTCTCGCACCGCCAGCGTTCGCAGCCGCTCGACCTCCGTCAGCGTCGAGGCCAGTTTTTTCCCGGCCCTGGCCCCCGCGGCTTTGAAGCTCCGGCTGCCCTCCATCGCGCCCAGGACGAGGCGGAGTTGATGGAGCAGCGAGGGCCCCTTCAGCAGGAGACCGTCGAACGGATTGTCGCG
>CAWFHP010000006.1:0-514346 GCA_963815675.1 uncultured Acidobacteriota bacterium
CCACGGTCACGACCCCGTTCACGATCACCGTCTCGATTCCCGTCGAGAACTGCTTCGGGTCCGCGTAGGTGGCCCGATCGATGACCGTCTCGGGGTCGAAGACGACGAGGTCGGCGAAGTAGCCTTCCTTCAAGCGCCCCCGTTCCTGGATTCCGAATTGATCCGCTGCGAGGCTCGTCATCTTGCGCACCGCCTCGGGAAGCGCGAGGACCTTCTCGTCCCGAACATAGTGACCGAGGATGCGTGGAAAGGTCCCGTAGGTTCGCGGATGCGGCTGGCCGCGCCCGAGCTCTCCCTCGGGGGCGAGAGCCGCCGAGTCCGTTCCCACACTCACCCAGGGGAACTTCATCGCGGTGCGGACATCGTCCTCGCTCATCATGTGGTAGAGCGCGCCGATCCGGCCTCCGCTTTCCGTCAGGAGCCAGAAGAACGTATCCCAGGGATCTTCACCGCGCTCGGCGGCGATCTCGGTGATTCGCTTTCCCAGAAGCGACGAGTCCATCTCGGGGGGAAGCGACGCGAGCTGGATGCCTTCGAATCCGCTGCCCGCGATGAGGTTCTCCCAACCGTCGATGGTGGTCTCCACCTCGTGACGGATCTTCGCGCGCATCGCCGGGTCCTTCAGGCGCTCCATTGCCTTTTCCCGGCCTCCGTCCTGGGCCCACGCGGGAAGACACGCGATCAAGCTCGTGCCCCCCGCGGTGTAAGGATACTGGCAAGCGGAAACCTTCGCGCCTTTGGCGCGCGCGAGCTCGACGAGATCACCGATCTCTCCCATCGTGCCCCAGTACGGCTTGGCCGCGACCTTCAAGTGATAGATCACGACCGGAAGACCGGCCTCGTCTCCGATCGCGATGGCTTCGCCGATCGCTTCTTTCACACGGAAGCTCTCGCCACGAACATGGGAGATATAGATGCCGCCGTGACGCGCCGCGACTTTCGCGAGAGCGACGAGCTCTTCCGTTTTGGCATAGGCGCCGGGGGGATAGATCAGGGCGCTCGAAAGTCCGAAGGCGCCTTCCGTCATCGCGTGGTCCACGATCGCTTCCATCCGCGAGAGCTCTTCGGGCGTGGGATCGCGGTCGTCGTCGCCCACGACCGCTCGTCGCACCATCGTCGCGGGAACGAGCGATCCGACGTTGATCGAGGTTCCTCGCGACTCGAGAGCGCGGAGGTAGCCCCCGAAGCTCGTCCAATCGACATCGAGCTGGTAACGGGCGACGGTCTCCGGATCCGCGGTCTCCTTCGTCCAGAGCGCCGGCGTCGATCCTTCGCCGATGATCTCCGTCGTGATCCCCTGGCGGATGTGACTCTCGCCTCTACCATCGACTAGGAGGGTGACCCCGGACTGCCCCTGCGCGTCGATGAAGCCGGGGGCGACGATGCGGCCGGCGGCATCGAGCGTCCGACCCGCGCTCCGGCCCGAGAGATCCCCTATCGCGACGACGCGGTCGCCGCGGATCCCGATATCGGCGCGGAGTGCGGGAGAGCCCGTGCCATCCAGAATATCTCCTCCGCGGATCACGAGGTCGAGCTCCGGTTTGCCGCCGCAGCCCACGAGGACGGCGCCAACGAGGAGCAGAAAGTTGTCTAGAATCCACCGCTTCATGACGTTCTCTCCGATCGAGGCGGGGAGCATAAGCCGGGCTCGGACCGGACGCAAGGCCGAAGAACCGGAGCGCGGGAAGTGACGGTCGTCAGCTTTCCCGACAACGCCGCTCCGGGTTCTATTTCATTGACACGATTGGAGTTCTTCCACACCCCTGTCGAATTTCCTTACATGTGCGCGCCTCGACTCTGGCAGTGCGCGGTTATAACAATCCTGAAATCAACAGTTACAAAATTGGTATGACCTTTGCTCCTACATCACTCGAAGGAGTTGTCCACTTGAACCACAACTGGAAAACTGCGTGTTTGAGTCTCGCCGTGGTCGGGATGATCTCGGCTCCCGCGCTCGCAACACCGATTTCATTCTCGGGATCGGGCACCGGACCGGACGGGGCGGACCTGTCCGCCCAGGCGATTTTCGACATCGTCGGGAATACGCTGAGTGTGACCCTCATCAACACGGCTGCGAGCGACAACACGACCTCCAATAAGGACGTGCCGGGAAGCACGCTGACGGGCGTGTTTTTTGATCTGACTGGAAACCCCAGCCTGACCACCGTTTCCGCGTCGATCACAGCAGGCTCGCTCGTACAGGCCAACATGTGCGATATCGGGCCGTGCGACGCCGGCACCACGAATGTCGGTGGAGAATTCCGGTACGACACCGGTTCGTTCCCCGGTGGCGCGGACCGGGGCATCGCGAGCTCCGGATATATAGGTGGGCCATCCGGGAATTTCCCCGGGTCGGATCTGGACAGCCCGAACTCCGTCGACGGCATCAACTTCGGCATCATTTCCAACGATCCGAGCTTTCTTCCGAACGGGGGATTGGCCAACGATCCGTTGATTCGGAACCAGGTGGTCTTCATTCTGACCGGCGTCATGGGTCTGAGCAATGACGACATCTCCAAGGTCAGCTTTCAATACGGGACGTCCTTGACCGAGACCAACATTCCCGGCCGGACCACCCATCAACTGGTCCCCGAGCCGGGCACGCTGGTGCTTCTGGGATGCGGCCTGGCGGCTCTGGGTCTCTACCGGCGACGCGACGGCAACGGCTAAACTGTTTCTACGGACTCCTTCATTTCGCACGCACTGAGCGGGCGGCTCCGATTCGTGGCCGCCCGTCTTCGTCTTCGTTGATACGCCCGATATCTCGTTGCTCCCAGACCCCTTCTCCGTCTATGATTCGACGTGTCGCCGAGGCGTATCCTCCTCCTCGCTGCGTTTTTCCTCAGTGGTCTCGCCGCTCTCGTTTTCGAGCTCGTCTGGACCCGACTCCTGTTGCTGTCCCTCGGGACGACGGCGACCGCCGTCGGGGTCGTACTCGCCGCGTTCATGGGCGGAATGGCGCTCGGAAGCGCGCTCGCGGGCTCCCGGCGAGTCGCGCGCTTCGATCCCGTCTCGACCTTCGCCTTCCTCGAAGGTTTCGTCTCGCTTTACGCACTCGCCTCGCCGAGCCTACTGGACGCCATCTCGGGAGTCGCGAGCGTCGAGCTCCAGTTCGTCGCCGCTCTCGCGGCGCTGCTGCCCGCGACGGTCGCGATGGGAGCTTCGCTCCCCGTTCTCGTCCGCGCCATCCGTAGAGACGACGAGCCCGCGTCGGTAGGGATCGGACAGCTCTACGCCGCCAACACCGCGGGCGCGGTGCTCGGACCGCTCCTCTCCGTCTTCTGGTTCTTTCCCACCGTAGGCCTGGGCTCGACCCTCTGGGTCGGAGCATGCTTCGATCTCTTCGTCTGCATGTCGCTACTCGCGGGCCGCAGGTGGCTCGCCGCTCCGCCGGCCGCCGAGCAGTCGTCTCAACCTTCCTCCGCAGCTCCAGCGACGGTTCCCGTACTCCTCGTCGCGGCCGTCGCGCTCTCCGGTGCGAGCGCCATGGTCTACGAAGTCGCGTGGGGACGCACGTTATCGATGGTCTATGGCTCCTCGGTCTACGGCGTTTCCATCATGCTCTCGACGTTTCTCTTCGGGATCGCGGTGGGATCGGCCCTCGCCGCGCGTGTCCTCCGACACTCTCGACCGGAGCGTACGTTTCTCCGACTCGCCTGGGTGCTCATCGGCTCCTCGGGCTTCGCCTTCGCGAGTCTGCTCGTCGCGCGGAGCCTCCCCTTCCTCTTTCTGAACCTGTATACGTCGTTCGAGGGGAAAGAGAACACGCTGTTCTTCGCCCAGTTCCTGATCGCCGCCGTGCTCGTGCTGCCCTGCACCATGGCGCTCGGAGCGACGATCCCACTCGCGGTGGACGCGCTTCCGCGCTCGTCCGACATCGGCGCTCAGGTGGCGCGCCTCTATGCCGGAAACCTCGCGGGCTCAGCCCTGGGGGCGCTCGGTGCCTCGGTTCTGCTTCTCGCGAGCCTCGGCATCGAGTTCACTATCCGCGCCGCCGCCGTCACCGTCCTCGCCGTCGCGCTCTGGGCGCTCTCACGGGCACCCAGGTTCTCGATCGCGACCGGCGCGACCGCCGGCACTCTCATCCTGCTCATCCTCTCCCTCGACCCGAGCGGGGCACGAACGCTGAAAAGCTTCGGCATCTACAGCGGGGCGCGGGCATACTCCCGTTACGATCTCGCGCAGCTCCGCGAGATCATGTCGAGCCACCAGCTTCTCTTTTATCGCGACGGGCCCACCGCCACCGTCGCCGTCCAGCAGATCGACCGGTTTCGCCTGTTGAAGATCAACGGCAAGACCGATGCCTCGAACGGACCGGGCGACGTCGCGACCCAGCTCCTGCTCGGCCACCTTCCCTTCCTCGCCACCGATGCCCGGAAGGTTGCGGTGGTCGGCTGGGGCAGTGGCATGACGGTCGGCGCGGTTCTGAAGCACCCGGTGGAGTGGGTGGACGCGTTCGAGATCGAGCCTGCGGTCATCGACGCCTCGCGCTTCTTCGAGCCCGACAACGGAAAACCGCTCGACGACGCCCGGGTCCACCTCGTCATGGGCGACGCGCGAAACGAGCTCCGTCGCGGCGAAGGATCCTACGACCTCATCGTGTCCGAGCCCTCGAATCCGTGGCTCACGGGCGTCGCGAACCTCTTCACCCTCGAGTTTTTCGAGGATCGCGGCGAAGCGGCTGAAGGACGACGGTGTCGTCTGCCAGTGGTTCCATCTCTACGGCATGTCGGAAGAGTCCACGCGCTCACTCATCGCCACCTTCCGTCACGTGTTCCCGCATACGATCGCGTTCAAGGACCGGGATCTCATCCTCCTCGGCTCGCGGCATCCCATACGGCTCTCGATGGACCGCCTCGCCGAGCTCTACCGGAACAAAGAAGTGGCGGAGAGCCTCGCGCGCGCGGGCATGAAATACCCGTCCGACGTCCTGGTGAGCATGAGCCTCGACGCGAAGGGGGCGGAGCTGTTCTCCACCGGCGCTCCCATCAACACCGACGACGACATGCGACTCGAGCTCCGAGCTCCGCGCTCGCTCTATACCGATCACGTCGAAGAGATTCTCGAAGCGATGCGGCGGCATCCTCCCGACGTCGTGACCGCGCTCACCGACGTTGCCTCCGAGTCCTCGGTCCGGATCGAGCTCGCCGCCTCCTACTTCACTTCGGGGCACCTGGACGCCGCGCTTCGCAACGCCCAGCGGGCGGTCGAGGTCGACGATTCTTTCGAGGGACAAAAACTCCTGGGACAAATCCTCCAGCGTCTCGGCCGGAAAGACGAGGCCCGCGTCGCCCTCGAGCGGGCGCTCCACGCGGGCGGCGACCCCGCGGGCCGCCACTTCGTGGAGGCGATGCTCCGTTCTCTCGACGGTCCCGCCGGCTCCTGATTCGTCCGACCGCGGGACGCGAGCGCTAGTCGAAAGGCTCGGTGGGGTAGCTCTGCCGGACCTGCAAGCCGTCGGGGTTCGGCGACGTGTTCCGGAATGTGACCGGGATGGAAGGACATGACCCTTCCGCGGGGAGGCCGGGCAGATCGCCGCAGGGGTGCAACGAGAAGTGAAGGTGAGGGAAGCCGCCCGTGTTTCCCGTATCGCCGCTCCGCGCGATCCGCTCGCCCGCGACGACGTCCTCTCCAACGGTCACCAGCGCTCCCTCGTGGGTCAGGTGGGAGTAGACGGCCACCGTGCCGTCCTCGTGCTGGACGGTGACGAGGTTGGTGCGGGTGCGGTCGCCGTCGAAGGCGTCTCCCACCGAATGGAGAACGTGGCCCGCACGAGCCGCGGTGACGGTCGTGCCGGTGTCCATCTCGAAGTCGTAGCCGTATTTCCAGAACCCCGAGTGCCCTTCTCCCGAACAGTTGCCCTGATGCACGACGTAGGACGTTCCCACGGGGTAAGGAAGGACGTAGTCCGAGGAATGCCAGGGAGGAAACGGCCCGCACTCCTCCGGCGCCATCATCGCTTCCCGGCAACCGGCGAAGAGCGACAGCGCGATCAGAATCGCCACGAGCGTGAAGGCTCGGAAATGGGTTGTCCCTGATTTCCCGACCATCATTTCCAGGCTCACTCCCGGGCTACTTGCTCGTACAGGCGGATAAGATCCTGGATTCGTCGAGCCCATGAGAATTGCGTTTCCACGATGCGGCGACCTTCGCGGCCCCACGCGGCGAGGCGGTCGGTAGCGCTCGACGCCTCCACGATTGCCGCGGCGAGCGCTTCGACCTCGGCGGGAGGGACGAGGAGACCGCTTTGTCCCGGTACGACCTTGTCGGGGATACCGCCGACGCGAGTGGCGACGACGGGCTTTCGATGGGCCATCGCTTCGAGCGTGACCATGGAGCTTCCCTCGTAGAGCGTCGGGTGGACGAAGAGCTCTGACCGCTCGTAGAGAGCGTGGAGCTCTCCGTCGCTCACGCCACCGGCGAGACGCGCCCGGCCTCCGAGACCCGCGCGCTCGATCTCCTCTTCGATCTTCCTTCTCTCGGGACCTTCGCCCACGAGCACCCAGACGACGCTCGGAGGAAGTTGGCTCCACACCCGGCCGAGAGCGCGAACGAGGGTGGTGAAGCCCTTGTTCGACTCGAGCCTCCCCACCGATAGAAACACGCGCGCTCCCGGTGGAATGGCGAGCCGCGCGAGGTCCGCTCGGGGAACGTCGCCGTCCACGCCGTCAATCGCGTCGAGATCGATGGCGTTCGGGACGACGACGATCTTCTCCTCGGAGACGTCGAGGGTGTGCCGCACGTCTTCCTTCATGGAACGGTCCGGGGCGAGGACCCGGGCAGCCTTGCGCGCGGCGAAACGCGTCGCCGATCGAAGCGGAAGATAGAGGGCTCGCTTCCAGCTCGGAGCTTTGAACTCCTCCATGCCGTGGGGATGAAGGATGAGAGGCGGCCTCTCGCGCCCGGCGAGAACGGCGTAGCCGAAGCCTCCGCCGCCGTCGGCCTGCACGACATCGAAGGGACCTTCCTCGAGCAGACGCCGGGCCGCGCGCATGCTCCACGCGAGGTAGTTGGTATCCCGGTCCAGTACGACGAACCCTTTCCTCTTCGGCCACGGAACGACACGGTAGGGAACGAACGACGTCCCTTCGCGCGTTTCTTCCCGCGCGGGCTCCGGCGGGCTGGTGAAGAGAACGACATCCACTCCCTCGCGCCGAAGGTACTTTTCGAGCGCCGCCACGTGTCGTTCCAGACCCCCGTAGCCGTGGATAGGAAAGACAGCTCTCGACACGAGCGCGACTCTCACGTTGCCGCGACTCCGCGGTAGAGAGATTCGATTCGTGGAACGACGGCCTCTTCCGAGAAGACGGACCGCGCACGCTCCCGGGCTCCCAACCGGAGCTTGCTCGCGAGCGCTTCATCGTCGAGAACACGCGCGAGCGCGCGGGCCATCTCTTCCACGTTTCTTCCGAGGAGGCCCGTCTTTCCGTCGACGACGATTTCCTCGGTGCCCCCCGTCGGCTCGGCGACGATCACGGCACCGAGCGAGAGCGCATCGAGGAGGACGCGGGAGAGCGGCTCCTGCCACCGCGAAGGAAACAGGAGCGCCGCCGCGTGCCGGATGAGAGCGAGCGTCCGACTTTCGTCGACCCAGCCCAGGAACCTCACGTCGAAGCGCCCTTCCGCGCGCGCGCGAAGCTCCCGCTCCAGGCTTCCCGTACCGGCGACGACGAGCGGAAGCTCGCAGCCCGCCGCCTCCAGGATCGGAAGGAGACGGTCCGGCGCTTTTCCCGGCTCGAGCTTTCCCACGAAGAGGACGTATTTCTCCGGCACGTCGTCCGGCCGAGGCATCTCCGGCGACGTTTCGATGATGTTGGGAACGACGTGGACGTCGACTCCGTCGAGTGCAAGGCTCGTCGCGACGAAGCGGCTCACGGCAACGACGGCTTTCGCCGATCGGAGCACCTTCCGGCGTCTTTCGAGCTCCCGGCCGACGAGTGGAGGAAGAAGAGGAGAAACGGGCCAGAGCCAGGGACGCCGTTTTCCCACGCAGGCCATACGGCGGGTAAAGCTGCAGCCGGGACAGACGTCGCGCCCCGACATTTTCGTCGACCAGATACAGACGGGCCAGTAGTCGCGCACGGTGACGACGAGCGGGAGGCGGGGAAACGCCCGCTTTGTCGCGAGTGCCGAGAGCCAGTGCTGCGCGTGCACCAGGTCCCAGTCTCGTTCACCGGCGGCGGACTTCATACCCGTGGCGAACGCTTCTTCCCGCTCCCGCGCGTTTCCGAATCGCGATTCCGGAGTGACGACCTCCGCGACCTCGACGTCGTCCCACTCGTTCTGCCCGAGAGGTTGCCGGCGCGAGACGACGACGCGGACGCGATGCCCGCGGCGGGCGAGGGCCGACGCCAGCGTCGCCGTCGAGCGTCCGCTCCCTCCCGCGCCCGGTGGAAACACGTCGGTCGTCACGAGGACGTTCATGATTCTCGAACGAGGCCTTTGAGAATGGTCTCGAGCTGCTCGCAATGACGCTGCCAGCTGTAACCGGCGACGACGCGGGCGCGGCCCGCTTCTCCCATCGTGCGCGCCCCCGGCTCGTCCGCGAGGAGCTGGAGTATCGCCTCGGCGAGCGCGCCGGCATCGCGTTCCGGGACGAGGAGGCCTTCTTCGCCCGGCCGGACGAATCTCGGCGAGGGGGAGCACGTCGAGGGTCACGACGGGAAGCGCCATCGCCATGTACTCGAAAATCTTGAGCGGCGACCAGTAGAAGCCGAGCTTCATCTGCCCGAGACGGGACGGCTGGTAGGGGGCGACCCCGATGCGCGCGTTCTTCAGGTACGACGGCATCTCGTCGTAGGGTACCGCTCCGGTGAGGAGGCACCGCTCCTCGATTCCGAGCTTCCGTACCCGTGACCTCGCGGCCGCCCAGGACGGTCCGCTCCCGATGAGCAGGAAGAAGGCGTCGGGGTCGCGGGAGAGCACCCTGGGGGCGGAGTCGATCAGGAGGTCCGCTCCGTGCCAGGGACGAAAGCTCCCCGAGAAGACGACGACGCGCGCCCCTTCGGGAATCGAGAGCTTCTTCGGAGAAACGTCTGGCCGGAAACGCTCGACATTCGCGCCCCAGTTGACTCGATGAACTTTGTCGCGCGGAACGCCCTCGGGAACGATGGTGACGAGAGGCGTCACCAGGGCGCTCGCCTGGCGGCACTGCTCGTCCCGGAGACGCTTCATGGGACGAACGATAAGGCCGCGATCGACGACGCTCTTGAGAGAGCCCGGGTGGTCCTTCAGAGGTGAGTTGACCTCGAGAAGAGAGGGAACCCCGCGCTCGTGGGCGGCCCGGATTCCTTCTCCGCCGAAGTTGTAGTAACGCTCCATGAGGGCGTCGAAGCCGCCGCGATCCAGGAGATCGCCCGCCTGATTCTTCGCCGTCCACCGAAACAAACGATGCTGGAACGGGAGCCGCGCGCGATGAAGCTGGAAGGGGCGGGAGGTCGCCCCGTTACCGGCGAGCGCCAGCACGTGCACCTCGTGGCCGCGGGCGGCGAGGCCTCCCGCGACTTCCTCCACGTGCACCGAGCCTCCGGTTTTCCCCGGGACCCTCTGGTCGGTCGCGACGTAGAGGATCTTCACGGAACTACACCGCGCGCAGCAGCAGGAAGAACGGTCCCGTTCGGACCCGGCCGAAGAGGAGAACGTCGAGCTTCATGAGATAGGAAGCGGCGGTCAAGGGCGCGTGCGCCCATTGGCCCACGTCGGGCTTCGTCGAAGCGTGAGAGTGCTCGTTGGAGTGAGAGTCGGATCCCTTGGGCGCACCCTGCTTCTTACCCTGACGCCTCGAGTAGACGTTGTGCTCGATGAGGGGAAGCATGAGATCCTCGATGACGGCTTTGAACACGACGTTGTAATACCGGATGGTCTCGATCTCGAAACCCGTCTTCGCGAGCACCGCGTCGAGCTGCTCGTAGCTCCGGAGAGCGTTCCGGTGATCGGACTTGCGCTGGCGCTCCGGCTCGTTGTCGACCAGTCCTCGCGTGTCGAGCCAGTGCACGAACCGGTTCACCCCGCGCTGGAACGAGGCGAGTCGCGAGCTCATCATGACGTGAGAGTAGAGGAACAGGCGCCCACCGGGCTTCAACACCCGTCTCGCCTCGGACAGCATTCGGACGACCCCGTCCTCGGTGAGATGCTCGAGAACGTCGAGGGAATAAGCTTTGTCGAACGAACCGTCGGCGAAAGGAAGGATCCGAATGTCTCCTCGCGCGAGGTCGACGGACGCGCGGGGCTCGGGGGCGAAGTGCGCGCCGGCGTCGATCCCCACGAGATTTCCGCACCGTGGCCTCTCGAAAAAGACGAAGCGCCCGTTTCCGCAGCCGATGTCGAGGACGCGGTCCTCCGGCCTCGGCCTCAAGAGGCTCGTCATGACGTCCATTTTCACGCGCGCGGAGAGAAAGAGCGGGCGGAGCGGGCCTTCGCGGTGGTGGAACTCTTCTTCCGCGTACTCGGTGAGGTCGGAGAACGTCTCCGGGGGCGGCCTAAGATCGAGGTAGCTCCCGTCTTCGAGAGCGGGGTAGCGCCTTGCACACTTCGAGCAACGAAGACCGGCGTTGTCGGGCTCGGCTTCGAGCGTCGGCGTCGAGCCGTCTCCGCTCGCGAGGCAGGCGGGACAGCGCGCGATGCCGCGGAGGAATTCGGAGATCATTTCGAACCCTCCAGCTCGTCACGAGCGACGAGATAACGTTCGAGCACCTGGAGGAACTTCGACGGCACTTCTTCGATCTGATTGCGGGCGATCTGATCCCATTCGAGTCGGTCGCGGTTCATGATCCCGAGACCGAACTGCATCATGAGCGAGACGTTCCAGAGAACGAAGACGACCACGAGCGTGGCGACCCCGAACCGTCTGACCCGGGGCGCGAGAGCGGCAAAAGCGACCGCACCCCAGACGGCGAAAATCGCGGTCGCGCCCACGAATCGCCGCGAGCCGAAGGCCCCCGCCTGCGTCCAGGAGTCGACGGCGCCCGAGATGTAGACCTGAGAGAGAAAACCCAGAAGCAGCGCGAGCCCCGCTTCTCTCTCGCGTTTCAGGAAAACGAGGCCGAAGGCAAGGAACAGGAGGAGAATCGGGCTCCAGAAGAAGAGCCCGTGCTCGGGGGAGAACAGCACCTGGAAGAAGTGGGGGGACACCCAGTTCATCTTGGCTTCGACGTGAGGAGACGGGAGCGGTCTCCCGTTGAGGATCTGGTAGACGACGAGCTGCGGAGAGAAAACCGCGAGCGCGGCGACCCCGAACGCGAATAGACGCTTCACACGACCGGCGATGCTTGCCTGGAGACGAGGGGATAGTGCGGCCACGAGGGCCGCCACCGAGAAGAATAGGTCCTGCTCGCGGACGAGCGCCATCAGGCCGCAGCAAGCCCCCCAGACGACCCAGCGGCCGACTGCGTCTCTCCACGCCCAGAATCCCGCGGTGAAAAAGAGCGCGACGGCAAACAGCGAGCAGGCATGACTCATGCCCGGAGCGATGTAGAGGTAATAGGCGACCGGAGTCGCCCACCAGAGCGCGACGACGGCGGCCAGAGAGGGTAACGGCGCCTCGTATCGGCGCGCGAGGCGATAACAGAGGAAGAGCCCCACGATCCCGTAGAGTGCCGAGGCAAAGGTCACGGCGGTGCGGTAGGGCTGGGACATCCCGTCTCCTCTCACGATCGCGTGGGTCGCGAGGTAGAAGGGAGCCCAGAGGACCGCCGAGCCGATCGGACCGAAGTTCAGCTTCAAGCCCGTTGCCGTCGACCGATCGAGAAAGGTCTCCTTGAACCCCGCTCGCCCGACGGGGTCCTCGAGGTAGAACCGAGTGTACTGATTGGTGAAATCGAGGTCTCCGTCGAGCACGAGGGAGGGGAGATAGGAGAAGTACTCGATCGCGTCCGATTCCCCGATCCGCGGGGTCACCAGGACGAGCGAGGCGAGGAGCGCCGCCGCGAGCAGGATCTCGGTTCGGTCACGGAAAAGAGGCACGGCTACGACTTCGACTTCCTCAGAAGAAACTCGAGGTTACTAATAATGATGTTCTGGGTGAATCCGTTCTCCTCGAGAAACCGCCGCAGAAACGAGGGGACGTTCCGGGTGAAAAAGCCGCTCACGTGGCGCTCTTCGCGGAGAACCTCGAATCCCGCGCCTTCGAGCCATCGATGAACGGCTCGAACCGTCACTTTCTGGATGAGATCGTCCTCCTTCGTCTCGCCCCGCTCCGCCATGAGCTTGAAGGTGTTGGACTCCCGGGGCTCCCTGAGCCATCCGGGACGCTTGCGCGCGATGTAAAAATTGAGCCGGAACGCCCATCTGCGCGGAAGAAGGAG
Source organism: uncultured Acidobacteriota bacterium (assembly GCA_963815675.1). Taxonomy (GTDB): domain Bacteria; phylum Acidobacteriota; class Vicinamibacteria; order Marinacidobacterales; family SMYC01; genus CAWFHP01. Next base: position 12,303 of record CAWFHP010000006.1, read on the forward strand.
GTGAATCGGGATCGGAACGCGGAGCCGCGAGAGGTGGGAGCCGGCAAAGCTCAAGTGCGGAGGCGTCTGCAGGAAGAGAACTCCTCCCGGTCGAAGGACGCGGTGGCACTCTTCGAGGTAGCGCTCGGCGGAGTCGACATGCTCGATGACGGAGTGCGAGAGGACGAGGTCGAAGCTCTCGCTCTCGAAAGGCAGGCGGGTTCCGTCCCCCTGGACGAAGGCGGCGTTCTCGGTGCCCTGCTCGGATGCGAGCTTCCTCCCGGCGTTCCCGAACTTGTTCTTGATGTCGAGCCCTACCGCGAGCTCGCCTTCTTCGGCGAAGGAGACGGCGATGCCCCCTGAGCCGCAGCCCGCGTCCAGGATCTTCCCCCGAACCTCGATTCCCTCCCACTCGAGCCGTTTGAGGATCTTCGCGCTGCGATAGTACTCGAAAAGCGCGTAGTGGTATTCGGAGCGGAACCGGATTCTCTCCCTGCCGGCGGATCGCCTCCTCGTCAATGCGCCGCAACGGAGTCTCCCGCGATGGCCCTTTTGTAGATGTCGAGATAGGTTCTGACGGCGGCTTCGGGACGAAACTCCCTTTCGATGCGCTCGCGGGTCTTCGGGGAAGAAGAGCCTCCCCGTTCGAGTGCCGCGCCGACGGCCCGCGCGAGAGGAGCCGCCTGTTCTCTCGGAACGAGGTCGACGTCCTCGGGAAAGAGCTCTTCGAGCTCGAGCCCTCCCGGATGGTCGGCGGAAACGACGCGCAGGCCCGAAGCGAGGGCTTCCGCGGCGACGGTGGGAAACGCCTCGAGCCGCGACGGAAGCACGAACAGATCGGCGGCGTGGTAGTAGCATGGAAGCTCGCGGTTGTCGACGAGTCCGAGAAGCCGCACCGCTCGTCCGAGCTTCAAGGTCTCGATGCGCTCCTCGAGCTCCGGCCGCGCCTCACCCTCTCCGGCGATGAGAAGCTTCGCCCCGGGATGGCGCGTGAGGATCTCCGGCATCGCTTCCACGGCGAATCTCTGGCCCGCTAGAGGATGGAGGCGCTTTACGTTGAGGAGCACGGGCCCTTCGTCGAGCCCGAGCCCGAGCCCGAGCGCGAGCCCGACCGATGCACGCGCTTGTTTCTTCTCACTCGGACTCGGCGGGCGAAAACGCCGGTCGACGGGGGGGTAGACGACGACGCGCCTCCGGGGCGCGATGCCGAGCTCGAGCGAGCGCTCCATGAGAAGCCGGCTGTAGTAGGTCACTTCGAAGGCGTGCTCGTTCATCCAGCGGAAGGCGTCGAGCGGCCGCTTGCGGTAATGCCAGATCTCCGTTCCGTAGTGAGTGAGGACGAACGGAAGCGAGCGACGATGAGCGGAGAAGGCTGCCGCCTGGTTCATGAAGGTATTGCTGTGGACGTGGATGACGTCGGCGTTCTCGAACAGGCTCCGGGTCTCGCGCCAGACCGAGAGGCCCGTCTCGAGCTGGCTCAGACGAAGCGTGCGGGCGAGACCATTTCGGGGACGGCGGATGTACCGCACTCCCTCCTGTCGCGGCCGCCCCTCACGGGGCTCGAACGCCATGAGTCGCACTTCGTGTCCCGCGCCCACCAGCCCCTCGCGGAGGAGTTGTGGCAGGAGCGCGTTCGCCGCCTGGTCCGGCGGGAGGTGCGGCGTCACCATGCAGACGATCAGGAGTCTCCTCCCTCGCTCTCCTGGACGACCTGGACAAATTGCTCGCGAAACTCCGAGAACGTCGCGCCTCTCGCTCCCTCTCCGGTGAGAAAGGCGAGAAGAGACTCGAGGTCGCGGTAGAAGCGCTCGACGTCGTTCTCGGTCGCGTTGTAGGGGCTCCCGCCGGCGAGAAGCTCGCTCGAGTGGAAGATGATGTTCGCCGGGGCGCCGTGATCGGCGCCGTCGTCGAGGACCCGACGGGCGAGACGCTTCATGTCCTCGGGGTTGGAATACGAGGGCCGGAGCCAGATGGGCCGCGCGATCTTGAGCAGGCGAAGGGCGCGACGGAAATGGTAGGCGGAGGAGACGTCGGCGTAAGCCGTCTCGAGCCAGGAGGGCCATTTTCGATCGAGGGCGCTCGTGACGGGAATCTCGAGAAGCTGACTCGGCCCGGCTCGCCGTGGGTCCTCCGGGCTCACGAAGTAGGGGACGAGCGGCGCTCCCGCGAAGGAAGGGCCGCCTTTCCGCTTCTCGTTGAAGAAAGGATCGACGCTCGAGTCCACGCGATATCCCATCTCCTGGAGAATCGGCACCTGCCATCCGGTGAACCCGTTCCGACCGGCGCGGTACGAGACTGGAGACTCGCCGGTAATGGCGGAAACGGCATCGGTCAGGATCCGGAGCTGCTCGCGAAAGTGCGCCGGGGTCAGGTTCGAGGGATAGAGGTGGCCGTCGACGAGAGGCGGCGTGGACCAGGGGTGGTGATGGGTCGCGATCTCGCACCGTTTCGTCGAGGCGAGCTCGCGGAGCACCCGACGGGATCCCTCGTCGACCGCCATCTCGTAGGTGACGAGGTAGGTGGGACGCACCGCGTACCGATCGCATAGCTCCTGGAGCCGTGGGAGCTCGCGAGCGTTTCGGACGGTGAGCGTCTCGCGTGCCGGAGCGCTCCACTGGTCGTCGGCCTCGGTATCCACCCCGAGGAGGATGCGGGTCTTCATCTCGACGTTCATAGCACCGCGGGTCACGGCTCTCGATCCTGGTCGGAGTCGCCGAAGGTCACGTGCCACCGGGACGTATCCCGGAAGAAGTCTTCGCCGACGTGGTCGCTGTGGATGCGCAGGCAGAACTGCATCGGGCTTCCGATCAGGAAGAACCCTTTGCTCGAAAGCCGCGCCGCGATGCGCCGATCGAAGGTGAACGCCTGCATCCGCGCGGCGGCGCTCCCGCGGGCCCACTCGAGGGCGTGGTCGAGCAGCGCCCCGAGGCTCTCCTTGTCGTCGGGATGAGCGAAGAGATCGACGAGGAGGGCGAGTCGCACTCCGTTTCGGACGGCGATGCGAAGGACGACGTACCCGGTGAGCTCCCCTCCCCGCCGGGCTTCGAAGATGTCGTAGCTCACGTGGGGCGGGCAATGGTATTTCCACTCCAGATAACGCGCCTTCCGCTCGGCGACGAAATCGTACCCGGGCGAGGCCTTCTCCCAGAGCGCGTCGTAGTCGAGTCCGAACTCCCCCTCGAGCGGAGTGACGACGACGCCCTTCGCTCTCGTTCGCCGCCAGGGAAAGGCGACCGAAAGCGCCGCTCCCAGAACCGGAGCGAGAAGGGCGGCGAGCCCTGAGCCGAAACGCCGTGCGAGGAGAGCCCGGAGGTTGAGAACCTTGGAGTAGCAGGGGACGGGTCCCACGTCTTCCCACTGGAGCTTCCTGAAGAGGGTGTACGACTGCAGCGAGAGCCCGAGGCCGAGCGAGGCTTCCACGTTCTTGTCCCAGAAGAGGAAGAGGCGCGAGCCGACCCCTTTGCGCTGCAGGTTCGGCCGGACCATCACGTCCATCCCCCAGGAAGCACGGAGGAGCCGGCCCTTCACCAGAAGGCGCACCGGCATCGTCGCATACTGGCCCAGGACGAGGCCGTCGTCTCCGGTCTCCCTGGCGACCCAGAATCTCCGGCCCCTCGGGAGGACAATACGGGTTCTCCTCGTACTGCCAGCGCCACCGGGCGCGGTTGCGGACGGCCGCCTCTTCTCCGAACACGTCCTGGTACATGGACTCGAGCGCCTCTCGCTCGGAATTCGAGCGCCGGTGGATCTCGATCGACTCCTTGGAACGGGTTTCCGGATAGGCGGTCTGAGACATGGTTAGAAGAGAAGGATCGTAGCACGGCCGGAGCGCCCGGTGAGACGTGAGGGATGGGTCAGTCGTCGCCGGGCGGCATCACGATCCCAAGGATCAAGTAAACGAAGATCCCGGGAAACGCGGCGGAACAGACGGAGATCAAGACGTAGGCAACGCGTACGAGCGTCGGGTCCCATCCGAGCCACTTGGCGATGCCCCCGCAGACCCCGAGGAGCATCTTGTCGCTTCGGGATCGAGTGAGGCGCTTTTCGGGCATCGCGGCACTCATTGTGACCCAATCCCCGGGAACGTGCCAACCGGCGCGCGAGCGTCACTTGAACGGGAACACGCGATAACGTAGTCTCCTCGTTCGATGGGCTGTCTCGCCGGTTGTCTCGCACTTCTTTTTCCCAGGCTCGTCGTGTTCCTCGTCTTCCTGTTCAGCAACTACCTGGGCCGAGCGTACGAGACGAACTTCTGGCCCTTTCTCGGCTTCCTGTTCATGCCCCTGACGACGCTCGCGTACGCGTGGGCGGTGAATACCAACGGCACCGTCACCGGGGTTTACCTCGTGGTGGTCGTGATCGCGGTCTTGATGGACCTCGGCCTCACCGGCAAGGGCGCCCACGAGGGAAGAAAGAGCTGGGATTAGCCCCGCAGCAGCGGCAGACCCGTCACCACCGACGCGACGACGGAGACCGCGGTCAGGACGAGGCAGACGAGCGCGGCGAGAAGGTGATCTCCCCGCTCCGGAGTCGAGCGGATCCAGGAAGCGCGCCGTCAGATAGCCACCGACGAAGCCACCCAGGTGCGCCTGGTTGTCGACTCCCGGCACGACCAGCCCGAAGACCGCGAAAGCGACGGCGTAGCCGATCATTTGCTGGCGCAACGCGCGACTCCCGGTTCTGTTTCCGTAGTACAGCAGCGCGCCGATGAGCCCGAAAATAGCGGCGGACGCTCCCAGCGTCAGCTGCCCGCCTCCGAGACCCGCAAGGGCGAAGAGTCGGCCGAACGGTACCCAAGGCAGGATCTGGTTCATACCGCTGCTGAAGAAGAACCCCGTGACGGAAGCGACGGTGTAGATGATGATCATCCGACCCGCGCCGTAGATCTCCGCGGTGCTGGGTGCAAAGCTGCGGAGAATCATCATGTTGAACCCGATGTGCAGGATGCCGCCGTGGAGCCAGCCCGCGCTCAGTAGCGTCCACCAGCGGCCTAGCTGAAACACGGGATACTGGCCGCTCGCTCCGAAGAGAATGATGGCCGCCTGGCTGGGACTCATCAAATTCAGCAACCCGCTCGAATGGATTCCGCTCGGATCTACGAGGAGCGTGCCGATATAGAGGACGACACAGCCGGCGATGACCAGGTTGGCGAATCCCAGGTCGCGGCCGAGTGCTCGAATGGCGGCGCCGAACCCGAAGAGGCCGGGATTCCTGCGGCCGCAGTGGAAACACTGCTCGTCGTTTACGCCGACGAGATTCCCGCAGGAAGGACAGAGAACGGAGCCTGACGTTTGACGTTTGAAGAGCAATGAAGAATCCTACCGCATTCTAGCGGATTCGATGGCCAGGGACACCGTAATCGTCGCGGCAGGCGTGCTGGAGCGGAAGGGGAAGATTCTCGCCGCCCGACGGAAGAAAGGCACGCACCTCGAAGGCCATTGGGAGTTTCCCGGGGAAAGCTAGAGCCGGGCGAATCGCCCGAGGAGTGTCTCGTTCGAGAGCTCGCGGAAGAGCTCGGGGTCTCGGTCCGTCCCGGTCGCATCCTCGACGTCGTGTTCCACCGGTATCCGGAAAAGAGCGTGCTGCTGTTGTTCTACGCCTGTTCGCTCGTCGAAGGGGGACCCGAGCCGAAGCCCATCGATTGCGCCGAGCTCCTCTGGGTCGAGCGCGAGAGGCTACACTCGCTCCATTGGGCGCCCGCCGACGTCGCCTTCGTCGAGACGCTCGCCCGCCTCGGCATCGACGAGGCGCCGGGGTAGTCTCGGGTTCAGCCGCGACACGACTTCGTAGGCGATGGTGTCGCTCCAGGAGGCGACGTCGTCCGCGGTCACCGCCTCTTCTCCCTGCTCTCCGATCAGAACGACCTCGTCGCCGTCGCGCGCGCCTCCTTCGGTTACGTCCACCATGAACATGTTCATCGCGACGCGCCCTATGACCGGCACCCGGCGGCCACCGACGAGCACCTGTCCCCGGCTCGAGAGCTTGCGGTCGAAGCCGTCGTAGTACCCGACGGGAACGACGCCGATTCGACGTTCGGAGGGAGCGCGGTACGTCAGGTCATAGCCGACGGTGCCTCCCGGCGGGACCGACTTCACCTGGGCGAGGCGGCTCTTCCAGGAGAGAACGGGGCGCAGGTCGACGTCGACGGCAGGGTCCCGCGACTCCACTGCCCGACGCGTGGCGTCCGAGGGCCAGATTCCGTAGAGTCCGATGCCGACGCGGGAGAGCGTGAGCTCGGAAGGCGCGTGCAGGAGCGTTCCTGCCGTGGGCGAGGCGTGAACGATGAGGCTTCGATGGCCCGACTGCCGGAGCGCTTCGACCGCTCCGATCAGCCTTCCCAACTGCGTGCGGAAAAACCTGGAGTCGGGATCTTCGACGTCGGCGAAGTGAGTGTAGATTCCTTCCAGCATCACCCCGCCGAGCCCCGAGAGCCAGTCGGCCCATTCGACGACCTCGGAAGGCGGAATCCCGAGACGGTTCAATCCCGTCTCGACTTTCAAATGCACGAGGGCGGGCTTCGCGTGCCTGGACGCCGCTCGGGAGAGCGCCTCCGCGAGATTTCGACGAAAGAGCGCCTGACGAAAACTCCCGGCGACGATCCTCTCCGCCGCCCCGGGCTCGGTGTGCCCGAGGATCAGGACCGGTCTTCCCAGGTCGACACTCCGCGATCTCCTCCGCCTCGATGAGGCTGTCGACGCCGAGCCACTCCACTTCGTCTCGGAGCATCGGAGCCACGAGCCGGGCCCCGTGGCCGTAGGCGTTCGCCTTGACCACGGCCATCAACTGCGCGTGCCCCGAGAGACGGCGGAACACCCGAAGATTGTGCCGCAGGCGACCGGCGTCGATCTCGATCCAGGAGAGCCCCAACGTCCCGGTCCTACCGTGCCCTCGAATCGGCCGAATCGGCCGTTGGGTAGGTCATTCCAAAAGGGTAGCGCGGAGGCGCCCCTCGGGGCGACCCCGCGCTCCCACGCTGTGCTCCAATCGAAGCTCAGTGCTGAAATCGCTTCGCGTGCTCGAGGAGCTGGTTCCTTTGCTCGGGGGTGAGCGTCTGAGCGAGCTCGGTGAGCGCGGTCGTGAGCTCCTTCGAAGCGTTATCGACGAGTCCCACCTCCGATTGCCGAATCCGTTCGACGGCCGCCGAGTCGATCTCGACCTTCGCGAGCTCCGTCTTCAGAGTCTCCCGGTTCGCGCGGTGCTCTTGCGCGAGCGGAACGAGCGCGTCAATGGTCCGGTCCGCGATCTGCCTCGCCTGCGCTTTCTGTTCGTCGGTGGCGTCGACGCGGGAAAGAACCCAGTCGGTCGCGAACTCGACGTGCTCCTTCGCTCTCTCCGGGTGCTCGGCGAAGCGTTCGCCGAAGCGACCGTGGAAGCCTCGGGCGGTGGCGATGGAGGCGGCCGAGACTCCCGCCGTGGACACGAGAGCTCCTCCGGCCACGGCTCCCACCAGCCCCCCGAGAAGGATTCCGAGCCAGAATCCATGGCGGGTGACCCGGCGGTGGCTCTCGGGAGCGACGTTGTCTTTGGACTCGCTTTCACTCATGGCGTTTCTCCTTTGCGGTTTTGCCTTTCGATGAGGATTACGGGACGGCGCGCGTCTCAGACGTTTCCGCAAGGTAAAGATTTGTAAAGCGAGCGAGGCGGCTCTACTGGAACGCTCGCACGAAGCGCTTCATCGTCATGGACTGTACGACGAGCGAGAAGAAGACGACAATGGAGGTGAAGACGAGGAACTCGGCGCGAAAAGGAACGTCTCTCGGAAGCCCGAGGACGAGGGCGATGGGGATTGACCCGCGGAGCCCTCCCCAGACCATGATGTGGGCCCAGCCGAAGGGAAACGCCTGCCGCCGCCCCCTCATCAGGTAGTACACGGGGTAGACGGTCAGCGCCCGGGAGGCGAGCACGATTGCGACGACGAGCGCGCCGGAGAAGAAGTACTGGTGGATGTCGTGGGCGTACGCCTTCATCTCGAAGCCGATGAGAAGAAAGAGGATGGCGTTGATGAGGAAGTCGACGACTTCCCAGAAAATGTCGATGGTCTCGCTCGTCTTCTTCGACATCGAGAAGAGCTTCCCGTAGTTCCCGGTGATGAGCCCGGCGACGACCACGGCGATGACGCCCGAGAAGTGGAGCACGTCTGCGACGAGAAAGCTCCCGAAAACGAGAACGACGGTCAACATCACCTCGAGGAGATGATCGTCCAGGCTCTTCATCAACCGGTAGCAGAGGAGCCCGAAGATGAGACCAACGAGCGCACCGCCGAGGCAGACCTTGAGGAAGGAGAGCGCCACCCCGGCGCCGCTCGGCTCGGCGCCCTCGTAGAGAATGGCGAAAAGAGCCGTGAACAGCACGACGCTCGTTCCATCGTTGAAGAGGCTCTCGCCTTCCATCAGCGTCCTCAACCTCTTCGGCGCCCCCACTTCACGGAAGATGGCAAGGACGGAGATGGGATCGGTCGCGGCCACCATCGCCCCGAAGAGCAATCCCTTGAGCCAGGGCATGGCGAGGAGGTAGTGGAGCATCATGCCCACGAGGAAGGTCGCGGCGACGAGGCCGGGTAATGCGAGAGCGGCGATGGGGACGACGTCCTTCCGGAGATCGTCGAGGTTCATGTGCAGTGCTCCCTGGAAGAGGAGCGGGGGAAGTACGACGAGGCAGCACCAGATCCTTCGAGAGGTGGAGGGTCAGGTCGAGAGGAAGGAAGCTGACCGCCACCCCCACGAGCACGAGCCCGGTGGTGTAGGGGATATGGATGCGCTTGACGAGGATGGCGACGAGCGCGGCGAGCGTCAGGAGTACGAGAAGATTTTCGAGAACGACTTCCACTTCCGACATGGCTTAGTGATATCGGATGAGGTCGACTACGTAAAGCGGGTCAGGAAAGGTATGTCCACGCGACCGCGAGCCCCATCCCGAAGCTGGTCACGATCATCGTGACGGGCCAGTTGCACCATCCCTTCACCACAAACGCCTGGGCGTAGAGTAGGTAGAGGGAGAAGATCACCGAAGACTCCCACGACGAGCGCGATGGGCCAGAACGGAATTGCGCCCAGCCCATGCGCGACGACCATCACGAAGAGGACGGCGAAACCAGGCAGGCCGAGATAAGGGTTCGGGATCCCGAGGAAGCGCACGTACCGGCTGGAGCGAAACCGCTGGCAGGAATCTTCGGTGAACACGAAGCACGGGATGGGCACATTCTTTGCGAGCCGATAGGACAGGAACCCGGTGAAGCCGACGCCGAAGGCCGCGAGCAATGCCAGCAGAACGTCCATCAACGGAAGGCTAGCACACCACCCCCGGCGCCTCGAATCGCGATCCTAAAAAGAGAACCAAGACAACTTTTCTCCACGTTTCCTTTGTCGAGGTCCCTGAAGGAAGAACTCCATTCGTACCGATGGTGGAGTCCACCGACCCTCGGAATCAACGCATCGCGACCGACGCCGAAAGCTTCTGGGATCACTACCAGCACGACACGCTGGAGATCGTATCCGATTCGGAACGATTCCATGCAAACGAGTTGCTCAGTGAATTGTTACGGCGCGCTACGTCGGCGACCGGCAAGCTCAACTCGTTCGACGACCGCATGATCAGACCGCCACTCGCACCGAAGGCGGTCTGAGCGCCCCAATTGAGCAGCGAGGCCAGCCACCGCACGCCAGCACCATGCTGGTCGGAGGTTATCCAGTATCATGATGCGCTAACCTTGCTACAGGAAACAGGCCCCTCGGAGCAAGCGATCAGAATTCTGGACTTCCATCGGTATTGCTTTACGGCGAACCTTTCGCCGGAGCGTCATGATCAAGCAGCTTCCCCGACAGGCGCATCTCGAGGTGTTAGTCTGGAGTCGCTAATCCTTTCGCGAGCTGGGACCTTCATGGTGAAAAGCTGTTGGGCCGGGTGTTTGATCGTTCTCGCCTTCCTATTGGCTTGTGGTGGTGGTGACGATCCGATCGTCTTTCCGGCACTCGACGACTGTGCAACGCTCGCGTCCGAACCCAGCTTGAGTATCAAATCTGCCGCTCCGCTCGACTTCACGACACCGGTCGACGATATTGATATCACCGTGGGTCAGAGCCAGGAAGTCTATTTCTGGCCGCCCATCGCGTCCGAGTGCCGAGACCAACTCACCGCCGAATGGCGTGTGGCCGACGGCCAAGTCGCCTCCGTTCTGGCGGACGAAATTCTTCTCCACGCCTGGGTCACGGGGCTGTCGCCTGGAACCACTCGGCTCAGCGCCACGCTTCGATTCAGCGCCGGCGCGGAGAGGGAGGCACAGTCCCCGGCCGTGCAGGTTTCCCCAACCAAGCCTCCGCCTGCGGGAAGCATCGTCATCGTGGAGGGTGAGACGGGCCTGGCGCCCTCCCCGGGTGACGGCGTTACCCCGGCCGACTTCCGCCGGTTCGTACCGTTCACCACGACTTTCGCCGGGCACCTGTACCTCATCGTGGATTGAATATCACCACTCAACCGGATCGGCTGGGTGCTTACCGAAGGTCACTGCGATTCGACGGGCGAGTGCGGGACGTTAGTGGGTGTTGCACACAATGACTGGATGGAGCCCATGGAGGAAGATTTCAGGAACCTGCCACCGGGTCCATACACCTTACGCATCGACAACATCGGACCTGGTCAGGAGACGGTTCGCTACGAGGTTCGGATCACCCGGAACTAAGGCCGACAAAAAGAAAGATCTGACCCGACTTGGCAGCGGGACGTCATTACCCGTCACTTTCGCTCTGGCTTCCAATTCACGACGATCTGGATGGGCGCGGAGGCTTCGGGGTCGGCAGTGTCGATCAGGAACCGCTGGCCGTCCCGGGAAACGGCGTAGTAGAGCTCGGGAACGGGCTCGTCGAATTAGTCTCCGAGGAACACTCGTCCGAAACGTGGTCACGTCCGATTGCACCGAACGAACCGGATGGTTCGCTCGGGGGAGAGATAGAGAGCTCTTTCCCATCTTGCTTTCTCCATTTGGGATTCCGCCCGCCGCCCGTCGAGACGAGCTGGCTTCCTCCTGGTTGCAGGAACGGCCAGAATCCTGCCTTTCATCACAGAGCCCAAGGTCATTACCAAGATTCTCGATCATCTCCAAAAACCACAATCCCCCGCTCGAGCTCCTCCGCAGCCCTCCCGGTAGCCGGGCCTTCCTAGCTCGAGCGCTTGCAAGCGCCGAGCTCATTGCATCGATTGAACTGTGCCTTCGAGCCCCGCACAACGCCGGCACAAGCTTCTCGACCGCGTACCAGTGCCCCACGCGAGCGCCTCGCGTCCCTCCCCATGCCCCCGACTCTCTCTGACTAGCTCGTCCACCCAGGCCAAACTTGCCTTTCGCGACGGGAATGAGACCCTGAGACCTGGTAGAGAGACGACTTGGTGATATCCTGGCCGATAAGCCGATATTTCAATGGCGTGCCGGCGCACCGCAATCCTGCGCTCGAACCCACCCCAAACCGCGTCGGCGATCGGGGAGTGTTTCGAGTGATAGAGAGTAGCCGTTCGCATTCGGTATCGTCCGTTCTCCCTGCAGTTATGCGATGCTGACGCTGCAATGCCATCTCGCCCGCGTGCTCATCGCTCTCGCCGTCTGCTCCGCCCTCGCGGCTTGCCAGCGAGACGTCGAGACCGATATCACCCACCAGCTCCGCTCCACCCGACTCGAAGAGGCCAACGGCGCGTTCGCAACACGCTACCAGATCAGAACGATCCGCAGTTGGACCCGATGGCCGTGTTTTTCCCACGGTTGCGGAGACAGCGAGGAGCTCGACAAGCAGGTCTACGAGCTCCGCTGGCATTTGCCCGGCGAGCCGTTTCGATCTGCAGAGTCGGCCCCAACCGTTCCGCTCACTGAGTTCCGGAAGCTGGCGTTGGCCGAATCCGACAGAAACCGAACGACCCTGGAGGACGACGATCGCCTCGGATCGGGCGAGCTCCCCGTGCAGTTCACGCCTGAAAGCCGGGTCGGGAGCTGGCCGGTGCGGGAAGACGGCGGTGTCGGATGCCGGCGTAGCCTTCCCTGCTTCGTCGTGACGGCGGATGGTTCGCACATGCTGGTGGTCGACCGGATTCACGAGCTCACGAACGACGACGTCGTGCGTGACCTGTCGCGCGATCCGGGTTACGGCCGTTTCATCGATACGGCCATCGAGCTGCTGAGCTTCGAGCGTGCAGACGGCTCAACGACGACGCCGATCCGCTACGCGCTCTCCAACGATCTCGCGCTGGGTTGTTGCCTTTCCTTATGTGAACCAGTGCTTCCCCGGTGAGGCGCAGCGTCGCTTCAACTCGGTGGTGGTCTACGATTCTGAATCCGGCCATTTCAACACTTACCTGAATCGCGAGACAGCCGATGCCGGCCTCCAGCCGTTGCTCCGTGTGCAGTATGTGTACTTCGCCGGCGACACGGCTCATTTCGTCGCCCGCTATGGACGTCGCAATCAAAGCCCCGAACCGGACCAGCTCCGCTGCGTGGACGAAGGGATGACCTACGATTTCGAGACGACAACGGGTCGCAACCGCTCCATCGGCAAGGCTGGATTCATCGCCGTTGATGACCCCAGCGTCGACGGCACCGCAACGTTCTACACGAGACTCGACTTCGACGACGGTGTGATGGAGCTGAACGTCTTCGATATTCCGACGAACGAAAAGAAGTACCTTCCGGCTTGCGTTGCCGGAGGAGATCCTCGTGCAGGTGTCGGCCGACCAGGTGCGCCCGGGCACCGTCAATGGCGAGTTCATAAGAAGATAGTCCTCGGGATTCCACACCATGCGCAGCGCGACGTTGTGGACCCATGCCTGGTGGCGGCGGACGAGCTCGTTCAGAGCGCGCCGGTCGCCGTTCTGCGCTGCTTCCACGAGAGCGGTTTCGTTCACGGTGTCTCCGCCAGCGGGCCGTCCATTCCCAATTGGACGTGCCAGCCTCCGCCGGGTTGCCGCTTCAACACTTCGACGTAGCGGCGCGTGAGGCCCGGGACTCTCCGCCGCCCTTGGGGTCACCATTTGGCGGAGCTCACCGCGCTGAAACGCCCAATCGCCGGTGACGGCGACCTCGTCCGAGGCGACGTCGAACCTCTCGCACAAGCTCTCGAGCGACAAGGCGGCGTTGATGTCAACGTGGGGGTCGGTGTAAACGCGCGCCGCCGCCTCGTCCCCGTCGGGGCTCCGCAGCGGTAGTTGTGTGGGCAAGCGCGAGGGACAGAGGACGGTCGTCTCGAGGAGGTCGAGCTAGGGGTTCACCGTCACATCCCTCGTGGCATTGTCCGTCGAGATTACACCAGGTATCGTCGCCGATACCGTCGTCGTTCCCGGCGCGACGGGTCGGAAGGCGACACCCCCCGTCGCCACATTGTTTGGAGACGCGGACTGCCCCTCGGTGATCGAAACCGTCACCATCTGGCCAGTCGCCGCGGTGGTGACGAGCTCCGCCACCGCGCCGTCGCCGTTCACGATCGTTGCCGTGAGCGATCCGCCGCCGATGCGAACGGACTGTACCGTCAGAAGAGAGGTGTTCGTCGCGTTGGGAACTCCCACACGGATCTGGAAAGGATCGTCGGCAGCCCCGGCGGAAGTGTTCGCCGCGAGATTGATGATATCGAGTGCCGCCGGAACGACAGTCACGGCGCCGCTCCCGGCGATGAACCCATTGGCGGTCGCGTCGACCGTCACCGTACCGGTAGCTCCGGCAACGCCCTGAACGACGAAGCTCAAGTTCGTGCTCCCGTCGGGGACGAAGACCTCGATGAAGGCCGTTCCCGCGGTCGTTTGGTCGGGAGCGACGAGAGCCGTGGAAGGATCGCTGCTCTCGATGCGCACGGTGACACCGCCGTGCGCGGACGCGGAAAGCCTAACCCCGCAGCAGAATGATTGGAGCCCGGAACCAACGGTAACCGGCAGGCCGCTGACGGCGATGCTCGGGAACGTAACCTCGACCGTTCTGGATGCGGCGTCGGTCGCGAGGAATCCGGGGATCGTGGCGCTCACCGTCGTCATGCCCGTGGTGAGCGGAGCAAAGGCAATGCCTCCCGACGCCACGCTACCCGGCGATGACGACTGCCCCTCAGCGAGGGTGACCGTCCCCATTTGACCGGTCCCGACGCCCGTCTGAAGCTCGCCTACCGTCGGCTCGCTGTTCATCACCGTCGCCGTCAGCGGACCCCGCCCACCCGAGCCGCCTGTACAGTCTGGAGCGAGCTGTTCGACGGAGTCGGCAGTCCCACCCGGACCTGGAACGGATCCGGCGGATCCAAACTGTCGATACTCGGCGCGAGGGTGATGATCTCCATCGCCGGCTGAGCCACCGTCACCGTCCCCGAGCTCGCCGTGAAGCCCGGCGCCGTCACCGTCACCGTCGCCGTCCCCGTCGTCCCGGCGATGCCCTGGACCACATAGCTCACGTTGGTGCTCCCGTTGGGAAGGAACACCTCGATAAATGCCGTGCCCGCCGTGGACGTGTTCGGCGACACCAGCACCCGGCTCGGATCGTCGCTCTCCACCCGAAGGGTCACTCCTCCGTGGTTCGACGCGTCGAGCCGCGCCCCACAGCAGAAGCTCTGAAGTCCCGCCCCCACCCTCACCGGCAACCCGCTCATCGTGATCCCGGCGCCGTCACCGTCACGTTCCTCGTGGCAGCGTCGGTGGCGATGAATCCGGGGATGGTAGCGTTCACCGTCGTCGTGCCGGTGGTGAGCGGAGCAAAGGCGATACCTCCCGACGCTACGCTACCCGGCGATGACGACTGCCCCTCAGACAGGGTGACCGTCCCCATCTGACCCGTCGCGACGAGGGTCTGAAGCTCGCCTACCGTCGGCTCGCTGTTCATCACCGTCGCCGTCAGCGGGCCTCCGCCCACCCGAGCCGCCTGCACAATCTGGACCGCGCTGTTCGACGGAGTCGGCAGTCCCACCCGGACCTGGAACGGGTCCGGTGGATCCAGGCTGTCGATACTCGACAAGAGGTTGATGATCTCCATCGCCGGCTGAGCCACCGTCACCGTCCCCGTGCCGGCCGTGAAGCCTGACGCCGTCACCGTCACCGTCGCCGTCCCCGTCGTCCCGGCGATGCCCTGGACCACATAGCTCACGTTGGTGCTCCCGTTGGGAAGGAACACCTCGAAAAATGCCGTGCCCGCCGTGGACGTGTTCGGCGCCACCAGCACCCGGCTCGGATCGTCGCTCTCCACCCGAAGAGTCACCCCTCCGTGGTTCGACGCGTCGAGCCGCGCCCCACAGCAGAAGCTTTGAAGTCCCGCCCCCACCGTCGCCGGCAACCCGCTCATCGTGATCCCGGGCGCGGTCACCGTCACGTTCCTCGTGGCAGCGTCGGTGGCGATGAATCCGGGGATGGTAGCGTTCACCGTCGTCGTGCCGGTGGTGAGCGGACCGAAGGCAATGCCTCCCGACGCCACGCTACCCGGCGACGCCGACTGCCCCTCGGCGATGGTGAGCGACACCGTCTGGCCCGTCGCGACGGCCGCCTGAAGCTCGCCTACCGTCGGCTCGCTGTTCATCACCGTCGCCGTCAGCGGGCCTCCGCCCACCCGAGCCGCCTGAACAGTCTGGAGCGAGCTGTTCGACGGGGTCGGCAATCCCACGCGGACCTGGAACGGATTCCGCGCATTCAGGCTGTCGATACTCGACAGGAGGAAGATGATCTCCGCCGCCGGCTGAGCCACCGTCACCGTCCCCGAGCCCGCCGTGAAGCCCGACGCCGTCACCGTCACCGTCGCCGTTCCCGTGGTCCCGGCGATGCCCTGCACCACATAGCTCACGTTGGTGCTCCCGTTGGGAACGAACACCTCGAAAAACGCCGCGCCGGCCGTCGACGTATTCGGCGCCACCAGCACCCGGCTCGGATCGTCGCTCTCCACGCGAAGGGTCACCCCTCCGTGGTTCGACGCCTCGAGCCGCGCCCCACAGCAGAAGCTCTGAAGTCCCGCCCCCACCGTCACCGGCAACCCGCTCATCGTGATCCCGGGGGATGGCTGGACCGTGACCTGGATGGAATCGGAGTCGATGCCCGGCGCGGTCGCCGTGAGGGTCGTCGTACAGGGCAGCGTCGCCGACCCGCCATAGGAGGAGATCGGCGTCCACCGTCACCAATCCTGTCGGGATCGTCACCGGAGAGGTGACGGCGAGACAGGTCGGATCGTCGGGAGTGAACGTGACGGCAATGGGTGCTGGCGCCGCCACCGCATCCCCGGCGCTCGTCAAGCGAACGGTGATGCCCACGGGGAAGGATTCGCTGAAGCTGACGTTTCCTCCAGGATGTCGAGGGCCGCCGTCGTCGAGACCTGGGAGACGTCGCTCGCGAATCCGGTCGCGGTCGCGGTGACCGACGCCGTTCCCACGGAAATGCCCCGCACGGTGGCGTTGATGGCAAGTTGTCCCGCGGGAATCGTCACCGTCGGTGTGACGAGCTCGACGGCGCCGGGATTGCTCGAGGTGAGGGTCACGAGTAACCCTCCCGAGGGCGCCGGGTTCGGGACGATCGCGACCGGAAGCCCGACCTCTCTTCCGAGCGGAACGTTCAAGGTGGTGGGGAGGTTCAACAGGTTGTTGGTGACCACGAAGGATTCGGTCGCGGAATCGAAGCCCGCCGCGGAGGCGGTGACCGAGGTGGGCCCTGCCGCCACGCCGGTGATGGCAAAAGAAGCCTCGGAGTCCCCCCCGGCGACCGAGAGGCTCGCAGGGACGGTCGCGATACCGGGGTCGGCGGTCGAGAGGTTGATGGTCAACCCCGCCGCGGGAGCGGGCTGGTCGAGCGTGAGCCGGGCCGGCGTATCGCGACCCGCTCCCACGAGCGGATTGAGGATTGCAATGCTCATCGTCCGGTTGGCGACATCGACCGTCGCCGTACCTTCGGTAAACCCGCTGGCGGTGCCCGTCACGAGAGCGCTTCCTGCCTCGCTTCCCGCCGTAGCCTCGAACGTGGTGCTGGTGAGCCCCTCGGCGATGCTCACGTTGGCTGGCACGGTGACGACCGCGGTGTTACTGCTGAGCAGATCGACAACTTGTCCGCCCACTCCGGCGGCCTCGCTCAAGGTTACCGTCATCGTGCCGCTGGCGAAGCTCAGAAGGGCGAGCGGGTCGGGCGAAATGGTGATCGTGGGTCCGGCGACGTCGTCGTCCAGGATCGTCCCCACCGCCTGAGAGTCGCCGAGCGTGGTGTTGACCGGGGCGGTCAAGTTCACGAAGAAGTTCCGATCGCCATCGGCGTCGTCGTTTCCGAGCACGACCACCGTGATCGTACCCATCGTGTCGTTAGCCGCGATCTGGAGCGTGCCCGTATTCTCGACGTAATCGGACGACGCCACGGCGGTTCCGTCCGTGGTGTCGAAGTCGACCTCGACCGTGCGGTCGATGGGCGCGGAAAGCGTCACCTGGAACACGGCGTCCGTCATCTCCCCCGCTGCGCCCTCGGAGACGTCGACGTCGTCGATGGAGAGGCTGGGAAGCGCCGCCGCGTCGATGGTGAGCGTGTCGGGAGCGCTATCGGCCGATCCATCGTTCACGATGAGCTGAGCGACGTACAAGCCTTGTACGTCGGCCACGAAGCTCGGCGTCGCCGACGTCGAATCGGACAGGCTCGCCGCGCTTCCGAGAGGAATGACCGTCAGCGACCAGGTGAACGTCAGCGGATCCAGGTCGGCGTCCGACGAGCCGCTTCCGTCGAGCTGCACGGTGTCTCCGAGGAAAACGTTCTGGTCGGCCCCGGCGTCGGCCACCGGAGGCGAGTTGGTGGTCGTAGCCACCACCGTGTCGGGAGCGCTCGCGACCGTGCCGTCGTTCACGATGAGCTGAGCGACATAGGTTCCCGGGAGGTCGATGTCGAAGGTCGGATTGACAGCCGTCGGGTCGGAAGGGGTCGCGGTACTCCCGGCCGGTATCGACGAAAGCGACCAGGAAAAGGTGAGTGGGTCGCCGTCCACGTCACTCGAGCCGGAGCCGTCGAGCTGCACGGTATCGCCCACGAACACAGTCTGGTCCGGACCCGCGTCGGCTACCGGCGGCGAGTTCTCGGTAGTGATGGTCACGGTGTCGGGGAGGCTTGCGACCGTGCCGTCGTCGACGATGAGCTGAGCGACGTACACTCCGAACTCGTCGATGACGAAGGTCGGCATGACCGCCGTCGGATTGGAAAGGGAGGCGGAGCTCCCAGGCGGGATCGACGACAGCGACCACGAGAACGTGAGCGGGTCGCCGTCCACGTCGGTGGAGCCGGTTCCATCGAGGGCCACCGTGTCGCCCACGAGCGCCGTTTGGTCCGGACCGGCGTCGGCCACCGGCGGAGAGTTCTCGGTGGTGATGGTCGACCGAATCCGGGCCGCTGTCCTCGGTCCCGTCGTTCACCACGAGCTCGACGACGTAGGTGCCGGGGAGATCGATCTCGAACGTGGGCGTGGCCGAAGTCGAATCGGAAAGAAACGCGGCGCTACCGGCAGGCTGACCGGTGAACATCCACTGGAACGTCAGCGGATCCCCGTCGACGTCGCTCGAGCCCGTCCCGTCGAGCGCGACGGTATCGCCGACGCGCGCCGTCCCGTCGGGTCCGGCAATCGCCGCCGGCCGGGAGTTTCGGGTGGAAATCTTCACCTGATTGGGAGCGCTGTCGGCGAATCCATCGTTCACCACGAGCTCGACGACGTAATCTCCGGAAGAGTCGACGACGAACGTCGGCATTGGGGAGGTCGGGTCGGACAAGCTGGCGGCGCTTCCGGGAGGCATCGAGACGAACGACCAGCCAAAGGTGAGGGGGTCGCCGTCGGCATCCGTCGAGCCCGTTCCGTCGAGCTGCACCCTGTCCCCGACCAAGGGTGTTTGGTCGGGACCGGCATCGGCAATCGGTGGAGAGTTCTGGGTCGTGATGACGACCGTGTCGGGCGCACTGTCCTCGGTGCCGTCGTTGACGACGAGCTCCACGACGTACGTGCCCGGCAGATTGACGTCGAACGACGTCACGACCGCCGTCGAGTCGGAGACGGAAGCCACGCTGCCGGACGGCACCGTGACCAGCGACCACTGGAAGGTCAGGGGGTCGCCATCGTCGTCGAACGAGCCGCTTCCGTCCAGGTTGACGGTGTCACCTACGAACACCATCTGGTCGGCGCCGCCGTCGGCCACGGGCGGTGTGTTCGTCTCGGGTGGCTTGCAGGCGTCGGGCTCGATGGGAAAGCCCGACTGACCGTAGGCCGACGTCACTTGCCGGATGTCGTCGAAGTCGACGTCACCGTCTACGTCGACGTCGGCGCAGAGACACTCTGGGGTCGAGGAGAGGTCCTTCCCGTAACAGCTGCTGAGAACCGAGACATCGAGGATGTTGACGATCCCGTCGCCGTTGACGTCCGGATCCAGATTCTGCGCCCAGGCGAGGCCGGGAACGAGAAAGAGCAGGAGCGCAGCGTACGACTTCGTGTGGTCGAACCATTTCGGAGTGCCCATCGTGACGTCCCTCCGGAGAATCGGGATTGCCGCTCCGTGGGCGAAGCGACGGCCAAAGACGGGAGTCGCGACGGCCGATCGGTGGGAGGCGGAAGCTAGATGCGGGGAACCGGTTCGCTCACCCCATCGGGTCTATCGAACGAGATGCCGCCGCCGAACGCAAGCGAGCGCGGCGGCGAGCGCGATCAACAACGTGCCGGGCTCCGGAGCCGCGCCGCTGCGTACGATCAGCGACGCGCTTTGGAGCTCGACCTGAAGCCCCACGCCGTTCAGCGCGAGGACGAAATCCGGGGATGTCACCGTGCCGAGATCGAGCGCTGTGGGGCCGGCGGCGAACGCGTCGAACGTCATCAGGGCGACTCTGGTGTCCACGCCGCTTCCCACGAGTGGAAACACTAGTCCCAAGCTTTGCATGCCGATCCCACCGAGGCTGTTCGTCGCCAGAGGGTCATGCGGGATTAGAGGACTGCCCGAGGCAATCGGTATCCCTCCGAACGCGTCGAGCGCGAGCAAGGGAGCTTGATCCGCGAGCTCCCCCGCGGTGGGTGCTCCGCCGGGAGCGAGCGCGATCACTGCCGAGCCGGAATTGAAGGCCAGGTCGAATATCGTCGTATCGAATACGGTGACTCCATCACCGGTGAGCACGACCGCGATGTCGATGGAGTCACCGACGGCGGTGGTTCTCGTCGATTGGATCCCGGGCGAGCCCGTATCGAGATCGATGGACAACGTGGGCACGGCCCATGCCGGCGTCGACGCAAGCACACCCAGAAGGAGGATCGGTGTGAATCCTCCTGCACGCATTCAGTCGCCCTCCAACTTGTAAACACCATACTGAACGCAAGATACATTCCAGACAGAGAAGTTTACTGTTATCAGGACTTTGAAGAGGAGTTTCGTCGTCCGTTCCAGCGGAGACTAGCAGGAAACCCGACACTCGACCTCGAGCCGCTAAATGAATATGTCCATAACAGACTGAAAACGAGTACGTTCTCGGATCTCGACCCCAACGTAAGGAAATCCGACGTTCCTGCGGCCGGGAGGACCGAGTCAGCACCGTCGAAGTGCCGACTCGAGTGGCCACGGAGGTCGTCTCATTCAGTTGCTGCGACGTAGCTTCGTCATTCACGGAGCGTCCTCTCGCGAAAACGGCGTCCGGGAGCTCTGGACCGCAAGCGCAATCCCATCACGGGGTCGCCGCAGATGAGGCCGGAATCGAATCGTTCCACGCGGTCGAAGGGCGGGGTGGTGGTGGGCGGAGCTTTGGAGCTTGTCGAGGCTCACGGGCACCGCGCGACAAGCTCGAGACGCCCCGTTCGACCCGCGGACCTGAGCACGACGACACCGGTTGACGTCTGATTTTCTTACAGATTGGCTTGCGACAGCCGAACGCGAGAGGGAGACGGCGCCACCCCGGTTGGCGGGAAGATAGGGAGCGCGGGTTGCCGAATCGGATGAGCCCCGCCTCCAGGAGAGTCGGAATTCTTTAACATGCGCAAGGGCTCTTGCCGGCCCAGCGCAGACCCGCAACTCATTCAAATAAAATAATTAGGAGACGTTGGCACGAGCGTTGCGTCCAAAATGCGCCTGAATGCCGGCGATCGCCAGTTTCCGCGCTCCGGCGGAACGGTAACCGTCGCTGAGTTCAGCGAGTGAGCCGTATGAAACTTCTTCACGAGCCCGTGCAATGGACGAGCTTCATTTTTTTGTCAGAAGCTCGATCCTCACCCTCGGCGTCTTCGCGCCCGCGAGCGCGGCTCCTATCCTCGTCTCGATAGACCAGAACGCCAATTTCGGTTTCATCGATCCATTCGAGACCACGTTGACGGCCGAAGAGTTCTACGCCTGCGGCGCTCCTAATGCCGCCAGTTACAACGGCGACGTCCATGGCGGTTCGAGCACCGTCCCGGACACGACACGCGTATTCTTCGTCGATGCGTCCGATGGCCTCGCCCTTTTCGTCGTGCACGACAGTCCGAATGACGGCTCTGGCGGATCCTGGGAGTTGAACTGGTATCTTTCGGGAGACACGGTAGCCGTGAAATTCGTGGACGATCCAAGCGACACGGGGACTGTCACGGTAACGGACGTATCGGGATTGAATCGGATCTCCTCCTACATGCATTGGACCCCCTGCTGCACCGATGGGTACGTCGTCGGTGCGTTCGACGGCGATTGGTTGATGTGGCTCGTGGTTGGCGCGCCCAGCGGTCCGACACTGTTGGGGTTCGTCTCGGCGGACGGCAGCTCCGTTGCGGTTCCGGCGTCTCAGGCCAATGACATCTATCTGAATCCCTTTGTTCAAGCGTCGGTGCCCGAGCCCGGGCTCTTCGGTCTCCTGGGGGCCGGATTGCTGGCGGTCGCGCTTGCCTACCGCCGGTGGCGCAGCACGGAAGCCGCGTGCTCGTGAGCAAATCCTCCTTCCGGAGCCCAACACGTTCCGGAAGATCATCGAGCACTTGGACCGCAACTCCAACTATTCCGGCAGACCTCGCTCGCTCAACGACACACCCACCGTCATCCCGCCAATGAAACGGCTCCCTCATGCCTCCTTCTGCTTGCCCAACACGTTTGATTTTTCCTATTCTTTACTCTGACTCGTAGCCAAGTTCTTTCGGCTGGAGTAGAATTGCCGCGATGTCCCTCCCAGGCACGTCTCAGCATGCCCTCGCAGCCACCGGGGGACCGGCGAGCCCCCAACGAGCGCAGGTCGCTCCGCGCGACCGAGAGCAGAGCTCTCGAGCTTTGCTCTGCCTCGCTCTCCGCGCAGGGGGTCGGGCGTGCGCTGCGCTCCCCCTGGTGGCGGGGGTGGCTCTCGCGTTCGGTGTCGCCTGCTCGGAGCGAACGCCCGATGAGGCGCTGTGGCTCGAACAAAGCGCGGGAGAGCGAGCGCTCACCTGGGCGGCGGAGCACAGCGAGCGGACCCTGGCGGCACTCGGAGCCGACCCGCGCTTCGCGCGCTACGAAGCGGAGGCGGCTGCGATCCTCACCGACCCCGAACGCCTCGCCCTCGCCTCCCCTATGGGCGACCACGTTTACAACTACTGGCAAGACCGCGAGCATCCGTACGGAGTGTGGCGGCGGTCTCCGATCGACGCCTACCTTTCCGGAAAGCCCGTATGGCAGACGCTCATCGACCTAGACGCGCTGTCGGAAAGCGACGGGCAGGCCTGGTTGCTGGCCGGCACGAGATGCCGCCTGCCCGAAAGCTCCCGTTGCCTCGTCTCACTCTCGCGCCGGAGCATGGATGCCAGCGTAGTGCGTGAGTTCGACGTGGAGCGGGGCGAGTTCGTCGAGGGGGGGTTCACGATACCCGAGTTCAAGTCGAGTGTCTGGTGGGAGGACGACGACACGTTGCTCGTCGCCACCGACTGGGGTCCGGGCACTTTGACCGAGGCGGGCTACCCGCGCAGCCTGCGGCGTTGGCGACGGGGCACGCCTCTGAAAGACGCCAAGCTCGTTTTCGAAGTGGAGACCGAGAGACCCTCGGTGTCCGCCATGCTGATCGGCGCCGCCGGCCCCGGCAGTCTCGTCGCTGTCAGCTCAGTGGATTTCTTCGTGCACGAGCACTGGCTCATCGCGCCCGACGGGACGCGCACTCGGCTCGCTTTGCCGAGCCGGGCAATCCCGCACGGCTCTTACGGAGATGCTCTGCTGTTCCGTCTCAACGAGGATTGGGCGCCCGACGGAGCAGGAACTTTCTCTTCAGGGGCTCTGGTTGCGATCTCGAGAAACGCGCTCGTAGAGGACGGGGCGATCGAAGACGCTCGCCTGGTCTACGAGCCCGCTCCCGATGAAGCCGTGCGGGAGGTCGTCTCTTCCGGCGATCGATTGTACGTGGGGCTCCTCAAGGGTTTTCGCAGCCGCGTGCTGAGCTTGACTCGCACGGACGAAGGTTTCGCCGCCGAGCCGCTCGATCTCGGCGGCGCGGCCTACGCGACGTTGCGTGCCCCGGGCCCCACGCCGGGATCGGTGCTGCTTTCGACCGAGGGTCCGCTCGAGCCCCCACGCCTGTGGCTCGTTGGTCCCGAGCCGGACACGCGCAAGCTGATTGCCGAGGGCCCCGCCCAGTTCGATGCGAGCGGTCTCGAGGCGCAGATCCTGGAGACGGTGAGTCGCGACGGGACCCCGATCCATTACACCGTGATCGCGCGAAAGGGGATCGAGCTCGACGGTCGCCACCCCACACTGGTCTACGGCTACGGCGGCTACGACGTCCCGCTCACGCCGCGCTACGAGCCGCTGTTCGGAAAGCTCTGGCTGGAGCGCGGTGGCGTTTATGTCCACGCCTACCTGCGCGGCGGCGGGGAGCTTGGTCCGGCCTGGCATCAGGGAGCGATGCTGCAGCATCGCCAACAGCCCTATGACGACATGATCGCTGTGATCGACGATCTGCAGCGGCGGGGCTATACCTCGCCCGCTCACACGGGCATCATGGGGCGAAGTAACGGCGGTCTCATGGTGGCCGTGGTGATGGAGCAGGCGCCCGAAAAGCTCGGCGCCGTCGTTGTGGGCGGCCCCCTCACCGATTTGCTGCGATACACCCTCTTGCCTCCCGGGGCGAGCTGGACCGCCGAGTACGGCCGACCCGACGACCCCGAGATGCGGGATTTCCTCGCCAGCTATTCTCCCTATCAGCAATTGCGGCGCGACGTCCGCTATCCCGTCCCTCTCGTCATCACTTCGACGTGGGACGATCGCGTGCTGCCCGGCCACGCCCGCCGCTTCGCGGCGAAGCTGGAAGCCCTCGGCCACGAAGCGTACTACTTCGAGGACGAGCAGGGCGGCCACTACTGGGAGCTCGCGGGCGGGCCGCACCCGGGCGACTGGCGTCTGCGAGCACGAGCGCGGGCGGTCGAGTTCACCTACCTGGCAAAGCAGCTCGGAAACGATTCGACAGCCACTCCGTAGAATTCCAGCTTTCGGGCGACGTGCGTCATCTCAGAAGCTCACGACAGCGACTCGGTGTGCACTCCTCGCCGCAGCAATCGACATCGTGGGTTTGACTTCGAGGTTGATCGGCGCGCCCGGCACCGGGCGCTTGAGCTAACATCCTCCCATGCGTGCGTTCGCTCTCGCGTTCTCCGCCGCCGTCTTCGTGGGCGCGTGGCTTCCCCGGGAGGAGCCCGTTCTCGTGGGGGGGGACGTTGCGAAGCCGGAGCGCAGGTTCTTCGTCGCACCCGTCTATCCGCCGGAAGCTCAATCCTCGAACGTCCAGTCGATCGTCATCCTCGAGCTCACCGTGGATCGGGAAGGGAACGTTTCCTCGGTGCGGCCGCTCCGAGGCGCTCCCGTCGTCCTCGACGCCGCCGTCGCCGCCGCCCGCCAGTGGCGCTATCGACCGACAATCGTGGGTGGCCATCCCGTCTCGGTCCGGTTCTCCGAGACCGTGCTCTTCGTGTTGCGGAAGCCCGTCCCGCCGGCGGCGGGCTCGTTCGTCGGCGGCAACGGGATGTTCCTTCGTCCTCCCGCTCCCGGGGCGTCTTCGGCCTCGTACCGGGACTGGGAGGTCGAGGGCGAAGCGGTGACCGCCTGTCCCTGCACCACGCCCTGCCCCTGCCGCTCGAACGCTCCACCGTCCCACCCGCCCTGCCACGCCACGACGGCGCAGCACCTCTTCCGGGGCCATTACGGCGACGTCGACCTCTCGAATCTGACCTGGGTGAGTCTCGGGCCCGAGACCTGGACGGCGCTCTATTTCGACGAGTCGGCGAGCGAAGAGATGCGCCGCGCGATTCTCGACCTCTACTCCAGCATGGTTCCGGGAGCGCCCCAGGTCTATCGCGCGATCCGCAGCGTACCCATTACCTACGACGTGAGCCCCGATCGCACGCGAAAGCGGATCGTGATTCCCGGAATCCTGGAGATGGAGTCCACCCAGAGAACCGGGGCGCGGCTGTTCACCGCCCTCGGCATGGACGTGTGGTCGAACCGACTCTTTTACGGTGACACCGGCGTCTATCGGTACGACGACGAGAGCCTGGGCGAGCGCTGGGACCATTCCGGGCGTCAGTCCAACCACAAGACGTTCCGGACGACGAAGAGGATGTTTGACGAGCGACGCATGCTGATCCAGCTCGGCGACGGCTCCGGGCGGTGGACCGAGGGGCAGCAGCGTCTTCTGGCCTGTCTGCGGTGAGGTGCGTCGATCGGTGAGCTCCCGAATCGACCGGCGCGAAGCGATGAGGCGGCTCGTCGCGCTTCCTTTCGTCGGCGGGCTCGCCGTCGGTCCCCGGCAAGACGAGGAGGTTCTGCCCTGGGCGGATGCCGACGCAGCAGTTCGTCCTCCCGGATCCGGGGGAGTCCGATTCACCGACCTTGCGGCGATCTCCGGCCTAACGGTCTCGAGCGCCGATTTCTTCGTGCTCCAGCACGGCGCGGTCCCTCGCCTCGATCCCGCGCGCTACCGGCTTCGCATCGGGGGCGAGCTCGCGACCGACCGGGAACTGGATCTCGCCGAGCTCCGCTCGCTTCCCAAGCGCGAGATCGAAGTCGCCTTCGAGTGCGCGGGCAACGGCCGGGTGGGCATGCACGGCCTCGTGGGCAATGCCGTCTGGGGAGGTGTCGCGCTTCGCTCTCTCCTCGAGCCGCTCGGCGTCCGCTCGACCGCGCGCGACGTCGTGTTCGAGGGCGCGGACGCGGCGGAGGAGCGGCTGCGCGGCCAGAGCTACCCGTCGCGGTTCGCCCGTAGCCTCGACGTCGACGACGCGCTCGCGCAAGACGTCCTGCTCGCCTACGAGTTGAACGGCGAGCCGCTACCGGCCGAGCACGGCGCTCCGCTTCGGCTCGTCGTGCCCGGCTGGTACGGCGTTGCCCAGGTCAAATGGCTCGATCGGATCGAGGTCCTCGATCATCGGTTCATGGGCTGGTTCATGGCGAAGGACTACGTCACCCTTCGGGGCGTGCCGAGCGATCGCGAGAACGGACGCGTCGAGCACCGCGCGAGCTCCGTCGGCCGCCAGCGCCTGAAGTCAATCGTGACCCGCGTGACCCGGGCGCAGGAAGGGCGGAAAGACCGGTATCGGATCCACGGGTTCGTGTGGAACGACGGCTCGCCCCTCGAGGGCGTCGAGGTGCGGGTCGACGACGGCCCGTTCCGGCGGGCGAAGCTCGAGCCGAGGACGTCGCCCCATGGCTGGACCTCGTTTCAACTGGACTGGGAAGGGGCGAGCCCGGGACCGCACCGCCTCGTCTCCCGCGCTCGCGACACGAAAGGCCTCCAGCCGACCGAAGAGGAGGCCTCGCGCTACAAAGCGACGCCCTGGGAGAACGACGGCCAGGTGGTGCGGAAAATCGTCCTACCGCGCTGAGGGAGAGGGAGACCGGGGCTCGATCCAGGTCGAGTACCGGTCGAGAGGGACGTCGGTGAGGACCTCGACCGCGCCCGAGGGCCATCGGAGCTCGACGCGGTCCAGTTTCGCGGCCGCCCCGAGCCCGAAGAGCAGGCGCGGGTCGCTCGCGGAGAGATAGCTTCCGCCGCTCCGGACCTCGCGCATCTGCCGGAGACCGCCGGCTTCGATCGTGACCCGGGCCCCGAGCGCGTCGCGTCCGCTCCGCGTTCCGACGAGCTCGAGCCCCACCCAGTGGGCGCCGTTCTCCGTCTCGTTGAGGAACAGCGAGGGCTCGGCGTTCATGTTCGTCACGAGCACGTCGACGTCGCCGTCGTCGTCGACGTCGCCGAACGCAGCGCCACGGCCGACCCGGGGTCCGGACGCGCCGGTGAGCCGGAGGGGTGATTCGAACGTTCCGTCGCCCCGGTTCCGGAACACGAAGCTCGGCTGAGCGTAGTCGCTGTCGTTGTCGTACGTGTCCACCTCCGGGTAGACGTGGCCGTTGGCGGCGAAGAGATCGACGTAGCCGTCCCGGTCGAAATCCTCGAAGCCCGTGCCCCAACCGAGATAGAGAAACGTCTCCCGCCCGATGCCCGCGGCGAAGCTCTCGTCGACGAAGTAGCCCTGTCCCGTGTTCCGGTAGAGCGTGTTGTAGTCGTGGGAGAAGTTGGTGACATGGATGTCGAGCCAGCCGTCATTGTTGTAGTCACCGAAGTCGACGCCCATTCCCGCCTGCGCCCGTCCGTCCTCGTTGTAGGCCACTCCCGCCTCGAGAGCGATATCGGTGAACCGGCCGCCGTCGTTCCGGAACAGGTTGTTCGGTGTCTGGTCGTTGGCGACATAGAGATCGGGATCGCCGTCGTTGTCCAGATCACCCCAGACGGCGCCGAGCCCGTAGGCACGTTCCGCGCCGATGCCGATCTTTCCGGTCACGTTCTGGAAGCGGCCGTCCGCCCCGCCTCGATAGAGGAGGCTCGACGCCGGTGGAAGCCCTTTGGGCCCACACATGACGGGAATACCCATGAAGAAGCAGTTCGGCGCCTCGCCGGGACCGGGCGTCCGCCCGCGGTCGAACTCGACGTAGTTGGCGACGAAGAGGTCGTCGATGCCGTCGCCGTCGAAGTCGGCCCACGCGGCGCTCGTTCCCCAGGCGGGGTCGTCGAGCCCGACGTCTTTTCCGATCTCGGTGAACGTCCCGTCGCCGTCGTTGCGGTAGAAGCGGTTCGGGCCGTAGTAGGTGACGAGCAGGTCGAGGTCGCCGTCGTCGTCGAAGTCGGCGACCGACGCCCCCTGTCCCCAGCCCCAGGCCTCGAGCCCCGCCTCCCGGGTGACGTTCACGAAGTTGCCCGTTCCGTCGTTTCGATAGAGCGCGTTCGAAGGACTCTGGAGCTCGCCGTAGTCGAAGCGGGTGCCGTTCACCAGGAAGAGATCGAGGTCCCCGTCGCCGTCGTAGTCGAAGAGCGCGGCGCCGGTGCCCGTCGTCTCGAGGATGTAGCGCTTGGAGTCGACACCGCCGAACATGTTGACGGTGCGGATGCCCGCGAGCTCGGCCCGCTCTTCGAAGCGGATCGGCGCGTCCGGCGCGGACGGGCCCGCCGGAAGGGCCGGGGCGACGAACGCCGCGCCGGCGGAGACGAGGAGGATGACGGCCCGGCTCACGGTGAGACCTCGGCGACGATGCCCACTCCCTCTTTCACCACGTACAGCCGGCCGGCTCGAAGCGACGGAAGAGCTTCGACCCGGCCCGAAGGCCAGCGAATGCGGAATCCTTCCGCGGCGTCGTCGGCGCCGAGGCCGAGGTGGAACCGGAGCTCGTTCTGCGAGAGGTAGCTCGATCCCGTGCGGAGCTCCCCGACGAAGGGCCGGCCTCCCAGCGTCCCCGTGAGCCGCGCGCCGATGCCGTCCCGGTTCGAGGAGACCCCCACGAGCGCGAGCGAGACGGCAGGGGACCGTTCGCCGCCGTCGTTTTGCAGGAGCTCGGCGTCGCCGCCGTTCGACGAGAGCACGACGTCGAGATCCAGGTCGAAGTCGAAATCGAGAGTGGCGAGGCCTCGCCCGACGCGCGGCCGGGCGAGGGCCTCACCCACGTCGGAGCGAAAGGTCCTCGAACTTGCCGCCGCGGTTCCAGAAGAACTGGCCGGGCTCGGCGAAGGAGAGGTTCGGCTGGATCTCGGCGATGTTGTCGAGAATGTGGCCGTTGGTGACGATCCAGTCGAGCCATCCGTCGTTGTCGAAGTCAGCCAGGTCGCAGCCGAAGGCGAGCTCGGTGAGGCTCCGATCTCCCAGGCCCGCCGCGGTGGTGGCGTCGAAGAAGAAACCGCCCCCGAGATTGCGGTACAGAGTGTTGGTCTCGAAGTCGAAGTTCGTCACCACCAGATCGAGTCGGCCGTCGCGATCGAAGTCTCCCCAGTCCGTGCCCATGCCCGCCTCCGGCAGCCCCTCCTCGTTGAACGCGACTCCCGACTCGAGCGCGACCTCGCGAAACCGGCCGTGGCCGTCGTTCTGGAAGAGGAAGTTCGCGGTGGTATCGTTGGCGACGTAGACGTCGACGTCGCCGTCGTCGTCATAGTCCGCGGCGGTGACGCCCAGTCCCTTGCCCCCGGCGGAGACCGCGATTCCCGATTCCTCGGTTCGATCCGTGAACGTCCCGTCGCCGCGGTTCCCGTAGAACCGATCCACCATGCCGGGATACTCCTGCGGATGGCAGTAGGAGACAATGCCCTTGGTCGGGCTCACGCAGACCTTCTGGGTTTCGAGGGTGAAGTCGAGATAGTCGGCGACGTAGAGGTCGACGAATCCATCGGCGTCGGCGTCGAAGAACGCCGCGCTCGTCGCCCAGCGCTCGTCGCCGAGTCCGGCCGCCGCCGTCTCGTCGACGAACGTCCCGTCTCCCCGGTTGCGGTAGAAATGATTGGCGCCGAATGCCGTCACCAGCAGATCGACGTTGCCGTCGTCGTCGATGTCGGCGGCGGAGCCTCCCATGCCGTAGCCGTGTCCTTCGAGGCCGGCCTCGCGGGTCACGTTGACGAACCGTCCGCCGCCGACGTTGCGGTAGAGGGCGCTCGGTCGCGGCGGCTCGGGGTCGCCCGGAAGGGGAGCGCCGTTGACGAAGTAGAGGTCCGGGGCTCCGTCGCCGTCGTAGTCGAAGACGAGCACTCCTCCTCCCGCGATCTCGACCATGTAGCGCCGTCCGCTCGCGCCCTGCTGATGATGAAAGGAGATGCCGGCTTTCCGGGTGACGTCCACGAACGTGAGCGGAGACCGTGTGCCCGAGGACAATGCCGAAGGGGACGAAAGCGCGAGCACGAGCCCGAAGGCGAGCGCCTTGAGGGCGGCGATCATCGAGGCTTCTTCGGCGGGGAAGCCGACGTTCGCGCCAGCGATCGGAGCTCGGTCTCGGTGGATTTCGCCGCTTCGAAGCGGGCCTTCATGTCGTTCGCCTCCGCCGTCATGCCGAGCCTCGAGTAGATGAGCCAGAGGTTGTAGGTCGCCTGGCGATCGTCGGCGCGTCCCTCGGACCACCGCCTCGAAGTGACGGCGGGCGCCGTCGAGATCCGCGGCGCGGAGCGAGATCAGGCCGAGCTCGTTGTGGGCCGCGAGCGCCGCCTCGCCGCCCTCGGGGCTCGCCGTCAGTACTTCGTCGAGCTCGGCGCGAGCCTCCTCGTCACGATCGGACTGGGAGAGGGTGCGGGCGAGAGCGAGCCTGGCGTCGGTGAGATCCGGCTGGGTCTCGAGCGCGAGGCGGAACGAGGCTTCGGCCTCGGAGAGTCGCCCGAGTGCGGCCTGGGTCAGCCCGAGATAGAAGCGTGCCAGGGGATTTCGGGGCTCTTTGGAGAGCACCGCCTCGAACTCGGCCTCCGCTTTTTCTCCCGCGAGGAGCTTGTAGAAGGCGTAGCCGAGCTGCAGTCGGAAGCCCGTGTCGGCGGGAACGGCGGAAGATGCGAGCTCGAGAACGGCGGCGGCCTCCTCGTATCGTTCGAGCTTCAAGTAGGCGGTGCCGAGCTCGTAGAGCACAGCGGGATTGGCCCGCGGTGAGAGCCGCCGTGCTGTCTCGAGCGGGCCGACGGCATCCGCCGTCCGGCCGAGCCGCAGCCGCACGACTCCGAGGTAGTACTGCGCCCGCGGCCGATCGGGGGCGAGGCGGACGGCTTCACCGAACCGGGCCTCGGCCTCGTCGAGCTTTCCGGCCCGAAGCAGCGCTTCTCCCTCTTCGAGAGCTCGCGTCGGCTCCGCGTCCTGGTTCTGCGGGACGAAGCCGAGCGCGAGCGCGGCCAGGAGCGGGACGGCGAGATAATGCATCGAGCCTCCAGGGCTCTATCGCGATTCCGGAAAGAGCTTCTTCAAGAACGCCTCGTCCAGAGGAGAATGCCCCGTGAACTTGAGCGTCCCCTCGAGCTGGCCGCGGAACTTGGGGTTGAGCGCCTTTGCCTCGAGGAGGGCTGCGAGCGCGCGGTCCTTGTCGCCGGCGTCGTAGCGGAGCAGCCCCAGGTTTAAATAGGCGTCGGGCGACTTGGGCCAGAGCTTCGTCGCCCGCTCTGCGTCGGCGATCGCCTCCGCGCTCTTTCCCTCGCGGGCGTTCTGGCGGCTCGTCGAAATCGCTCCCAGGGCGAGCTGGATGTTCAGGAGGCGCCGGAGCTCCTGAATCGGCTCGGGGTTGTCATCCACATGCAGGCGCACGGCGACGTCGTTGTTGATGTTGCGCCCCGCGCCTTTCTGGACGACGAGGAGCGCCGCGGACTGGCGTCCCCGGCTGTCGCCTCCGGCCCCTGCCCCGCTTCGAGCGCCGCCACCAGCCGTTCGGCGAGCGTTCCCTTCGTCTTCTCGAAGGCCGAAGCCATCTGATCGACGACCTCGGGACCGGTGAGGATGTTTCCCTGGACCGAGTAGTTCGCTCCCTGTTTGTCTCCCGCCCAGGCGTTGGCCGCAGGTCCGGTATAGGCGGCGATCCCTCCGTTGCGGTCGATGATGGCGACCTGACGGCCGTCCTTTCCGGGAAATGTATCCTCGTCCTGGAGCTTTTTCAGGACCTCTTTCGCCGAGAGTCCCTGGCGCAGGAGCTCCATTCCCCGAGGTCCATAGCCGACGTTCACGTTCGCCTGGGTCGCGATCACGCCCACGTCGGCCTCGGCCCAGGGGACGACGGCGCCGACGGCGAAGTAGCGCGACTGGACGGCGCAGCCGAACGCTCCGGTCTCGGGATCGTGGGCGACGATGGAGAACGTGGCCACGATCTCGTCCTTCCCTGAGGGCGGCGGAGGACGTCGAGGCGGAGCCGAGTACGAGCGCGAGCGCGAACGCGAACGCGAACGCGAGAACGACAGCGGCAAAAGAGCGGCAAAGCTTCATGGTTTCGTATCCTCTTTCTTCGACAGCTCCTCGAACCGGGCGAGGGCGCGGGCAGCGAGCTCGCTCTTTCCCATACGGCGGTACGCGAAGCCGAGCTGATAGTAGGCCTCTTTGTAGTCGGGCGCGAGAGCAACGGCACGCTCGAGCTCCAGACCGCCCGCTCGAGGCTTCCTTTCCGGAGATAGATCTTACCCAGGTTGAAGTGGGCCTCGGCGAAATCCGGGTCGCGGGCGAGCGCTTCACCGAACCATTTCTCCGCGCGATCGAAGTCCTGCTCGCGGAGCGCGATGAGGCCGAGAAAGTGGTAGGCCCTCATGAGGTCGGGGGCCTTCGCGATCGCCCGCTCGAGGAGCGAGACCGCCTCGTCGTAGCTCGACTGGAGCCAGGCGATGTAGCCGAGCTGGAGAAGCGGCTCGGCGCCCTCGGGATCGAGCTGGAGAGATTTCCGGAACGCCGCCTGGGCGGAGCCGAGCTGCTGCTGGCCGAGGTGGGCCCGGCCCAGGTCGAAGAAGACGTCGGCGCCCGACGCTCCGAGCGCCACCGCCCGCTCCAGTGATCGCGTCGCTTCCGGCCAGCGTTCGACCTTCAGGTAAAGCGCGCCGAGGAGCCGGTGAAACCGGGGATCGCGGGGCGAGATCGCGGCCCCCTTCTCGAGAGCGGCGATGGCGTCTCCGGTCTGGCCCCGAAGGTCGAGGATGGCGCCCCGATAGAAGTACGGCGCCGGTTGGGTAGGTGCGAGCTCGGTCACGCGGTCGAGCAGGCTCAAGGCCCGTTGGTAGTGCTTTGCCCGGCCCTCGATCTGAGCGAGCGTCAGCATCGCGTCCGTGCTCGTGGGGTCGAGCGTCAAGGCCCGGTCGAGAAGAGGCCGCGCGAGCTCGGGCTCACCGCCGACGAAGTATGCGGCCGCGACCCGATAGACGACGTCGGCGCGATCGGGGAACTGCGCGAGCACCTGATCGAAGAGCGCGCGGGCTTCCTCCCGGCGTCCCTCGCCGAGGTAGACGGCACCGAGCTGGAAGCGTGCGGGAGCATACGACGGATTGGAGGCGACGACGCTCTCGAGGATCGCCGCGGCTTCCGGGAGCCGGCCCTGCTGATAAAGCTCGGCGGCGCTTCGATACCGCTCTTCGACCGACTGCGACAACAGGGCGAGCAGCAGGAGCGCCCGAATCGGCATGATTCGGATTGTTAGCATCCGCGAGAGCGAGTGTCAAAGCGACGGGCGCGATTCAACCATTCGTATCTCGATCCACTGATGTTGGACGAAAATCGGGTTCCGGGCGCCAGCGTCCATTTTGCAACCTCCGTTGAATCAATCACTTGTGGAATGAGACCCCCCGCGAGACGCGGGCATGGAGTTTGCGTCCGACTTCGACAGTATTTCTTTCAACCGCGTTCAGACTCCTTAGGCCATTGGATATCCATGATCAATCTATCTGGAGGACACAATCCGATGATTTCGTTTCGGAGCACCTGGTTCACGCTGTTGGGCGCCGTTCTGATAGCGGCGTCCGCGGGGGCGCAGACCCGCACTGGTAGCATCGATGGCACCATGCGGGACGCCACCGGACAGGTCCTTCCGGGAGTGAGCGTAACTCTCTCGGGTCCCACCCTGGTGACCGCTCAGGTGACCACCAGCAACGAGGTAGGAATCTACCGGTTCCTCGCACTTCCTCCCGGGCTCTACAGCATTCGCTTCGAGCTCTCCGGATTCAAAACGCAGCTGAACGAGGGCGTTCGCGTCGACATCGGCGCCAACACCGCGATCAACGTGACCCTCGAGCTCTCCACCGTCGAGGAAGTCGTGACCGTCGTCGGTGAGTCGCCGATGGTCGACACCAAGAGCACCGTCATCGGGGCGAGCTTCGACAGCCAGCTCCTCCAAGAGGTCCCGAGCGCCCGGGACGTCTGGTCGCTTCTCGAGAACCAGGCGCCGGGTGTCTCGACCAACCGCCTCGATGTCGGCGGCAGCGAGACGGGGCTCCAGGCTCTCTATTCCGCCCGCGGGACGTCGTGGCAGCAGAACAGCTACTATCTCAACGGCGTGAACGTGACCTGTCCCGCCGCCCTCGGCGCCTCCGGCTACTACTACGATTACGATAGCTTCGAGGAGGTCCAGGTCGAGACCGGAAGCCACCCGGCCAAGGTGAACGCCGCCGGCGTCTACCTCAACATGGTGACCAAGACCGGCGGCAGCCATTTCGCCGGAGGCGGCTCCTTCTTCTACCAATCCAACGGTACGCAGAGCGATAATCTGGACGACGCGCTTCGCGCTCGAGGCGCCACATCCGCCGCCTTCGACTACCTGTCCGACGCCAACGTCCAGTTCGGAGGCCCCATCGTCTCCGACAAGTCGACGTTTTTCGGCTCCTATCGGAACGAGCGCGTGCACCGTTTCGTGCCCGGCTTTCCCGCGGGCTGCGACCCTAACCAGCCGTCGACCTGCATCACCGAGAACACCGACATGTGGCAGTTCCTCGTCAAGAACACGACCCAGCTCAACGCCAAGAACCGGGTGGGCGGCGAGTGGCACCACATGGCCTACTACAAGCCGCATCGCGGCGCCGCCGCCAATCGGGAGCCTCTAGCGACCTGGGTCGAGGACGACACGTTCGACATCATCCAGGCAGATTGGACCTCGACCCTGAGCGACAACGCCCTGCTCGATACGCGCTTTTCGCACCTGCGGGTCTTCTTTCCCACGTTCCAGCAGCCGGACGCCACGCTCCAGGCCGCCCAGGACGTCGGGCTGAACCTCTTCTCGAACGCTCGGGACTTCGACACCGAGCGGCTTCGCAAACGCTTCGCCTACAAGTCGGACCTCAACTACTTCAAAGAGCAGTGGCTCGGGGGAAACCACGAGTTCGGAATCGGGTTCGAATACGATCACAGCCCCATTGCGAACAAGAACACGGCGATCGACGACGTCTTCCTCATCTTCCGCAACGGCGTCTCCGATCAGGTGTACTTCCGCAACACGCCGTTCAACGACGCCCAGGCGGTGGATCAGCTCTCGTTCTACATCGACGACGTCGTGACGATGGGGAGCAAGCTCACGCTGAAGCTCGGAGTCCGCTTCGACCGCTACACCGGCTACCTTCCGGAGCAGAACAGCCCCGCGGGGTCGTTCGTACCCGAGCGGTCGTTCCCCAAGGTGACGGGTCTTCTGGACGTGGCGAGTGTCGCTCCCCGGCTGGGTCTCGTTTACAGCCTCCGCGAAGGCACGGCGCTCAAGGTGAGCTGGGACCGCTACTACAACCAGTTCACCACCGGATTTCCCAACTACGCGAACAAGAACGGGAGCCTCTTCGACACCTGGACCTGGGACGACTCGAACGGTGACGGCCAGTTCCAGCAGGGCGAGCAGGGCCGTCAGCTCGGCTCCCAGGTGGCGTCGGGGAACACCATCGACCCCAACTTCGAGCATCCCTACACCGACGAGTTCACCATCGGCGTGGAGACGGAGATCTCGAAGGACACGTCGCTCTCCTTCACCTACTCCAACCGTCGCGGGCGCCTGCTGAACGACGCCGTCGACCTCGCGAATCCCTTCTCCTCTTTCTCGCCCGTCAACGTGACCGACCCCGGTCCGGACGGCGTGGCGGGAACGGGCGACGACGGCGGTCAGGTGACGGTTTTCAACCAGTCCGCGGCGCTCGTGGGCCAGAACCAGTTCGAGCTCACCAACCCGTCGGTCGTGGACCCGCTCACCGGAAAGACGATCGACTACTTTTCGAACTTCAACGGCTTCGAGGTGATTCTGACCAAACGGTTCCAAGACCGCTGGACGGGTCTGATCTCCTACTCCTACAACGACACCGATACCATCACCCGCGGCAGCTCCGGTGAAGGAGACGTGGCGAACAACTTCTTTACCAATCCCAACCAGCTGGTCAACGCTCAGGGGAAGTCGTTCTACGACCGGAAGCACCAGTTCAAGTTCATCGGCTCCTACCACGCGCCCTACGGGCTTCGGCTCTCGGGCGTGCTGAGGGCCCAGTCGGGACAGCCCATCGCCCGGACCTTCACCGTGGGAGGGCTCAACCAGGGGACGGTCACCATTCTCGCGGAGCCGGTGGGCGCGGAAAGGCTTCCAAGCGTGGCCACCGTCGATCTTCAAGTCTCCAAGGATTTCAACATCGGATCCGGGGGGGCGCGCATCTCACCCGAGGTGCACATATTCAACCTCCTCAACGCCAACACCGTCACGGATATGAACGTGGCGAGCGGCGCAAACTACGGCAACGTTTTCAACTTCCTCTCGCCCCGCATCTTCCGCTTTGGGGTGAGGGTCAACTTCTAGAGCGGGACGTTCTCTCGTTCGGTCTCGTGAAGGGAGCGCCTCCGGGCGCTCCCTTTTTTTGTCTAGAGGCGGGAGACGATTTCGCCGCCGACCGTCGTGGGGTCGACATTCATGTCGCGGATGTCATCGGGAGGGCAGGTCAGGATATGAAGACCTCCCTGAGCGTGAGGCGCCGCGCTGCGAGCCCGGCC
The DNA here is from genome assembly GCA_963815675.1 of uncultured Acidobacteriota bacterium. GTDB lineage: Bacteria > Acidobacteriota > Vicinamibacteria > Marinacidobacterales > SMYC01 > CAWFHP01. The sequence goes on from CAWFHP010000006.1 coordinate 48,892, forward strand.
TGCATCGCCGGGGTCCGTATCCCACCCCCGAACTTCAGAGCCCGGTGCGGCTCTCACGACAAATCCCAAATCCCAGAGCCTCGAAAACATGGACCGCACTACTTTGGAGCCTACTCCTCCAGAGCGAGGGCGCTGCGGAAAAAACAAGGCCTCGAGCTCGAAAACGCTTCTCCCAGACAAAATCCCTCCGAGACCGGCGACCCCGTCACCGACTCCAAGCAACGTGCGGCTCTCAGGAAACAATGGGCGAATTTGATTCGAAGAGTTTTCAAACCCGACCCCCTTCTCTGTCCCTGCGGGGGGAAGTTCCGCATCCTGGTCTTCATCACCGAGCCCAACACCATCCGGAAGATCATCGAGCACTTGGACCGCAACTCCCGCCCTCGAAATCCCCCCCAACCAGATCTCGACTAAGCCTCCCGCCGAGCGAGCCCGTTTGCCTTGCCCTCACCATCGTTTCCACAATAGGGCTCGGCTCCCCGAGTCTGGACGAAGCGCTCGCTTCGATTCACCGTATCCCCGTTTGTCGGATGAATACCCCGCGTCCAAATCCTGAAAGCCGATGCGGGCTCCCGCGCTATCACCCCGCGAGCTTTGCCGTGCCAGCGTCTCAGGCGTGGCGCGCGAGAGAAATCAGGGTGAGGCGAGCAATGCTGTCTCGTGGAGCACCCACGACAGTGCTCGTCGATCAGTGGATGTATCCCAGCGTTCTCAAACGCTCGCGAAGCTCCTCTTGCATGGGCAGGGTCGTGGTCGACAGGGGGCCGCGAGCCGCGCTCTCGGCCAAATGCTCACTCAGACGACGCCTCAGTCTCGTCAAAATAGCTGAGTCTGGGGTGCTCGAGTCGTGGTGTTCTCCCGGATCCGTGACGAGGTCGTAGAGCTCTACATGCCCCCGTCGTGGCTCCATATCAGCTTGTTCGTCCGGGATCGGACGGCAAACATTGTCGGGTTCTCGTTCACCGCTCCGGCGAAAATCTCATCTGTCTCCTGGATCGGCTCGCCTTGGAGGAGCCCGGCCAGATCGTGCCCCATCACCTCCGGTGGAACCTCTGCGCCGCCTAGCGTCAAGAGCGTGGGCATCAGGTCGATGAGACTCGTGAGCGACGCGACGCGGCGGCCGGCGTCTTCGGCGAAAGGCTTCCGTATCAGGAGCGGTACGTGAAGCTGCTGGTCATAGAGGTTGTCGCCGTGGTTCCAGCCGCCGTGCTCCATGAGCTCTTCGCCATGATCCGAGGTGAGGACGAAGTACGCCCGATCGAGAATGCCGCTCGTGCGGAGGTACTGCAGAAAAGGGGCGACGCGCCGATCGAGAGCATGGACGCCCGCGCCATACTTGGCCCTCCAAGAGTCGAGTCGGTAACGCTCGTCTTCCGTGGCCCAGTCGGTATCCCGTAGATAGGCGGGGATGTTCTGGTACTCTTCTTCGGTCAGTTTTCTCGTTTCGTTCTTCTCGTGCACCTTGATCGCGCCGAGCACGGCATCGAAGTCTCGCCGGGGCGCATGGTAGGGCCCGTGCACGTCCATGACGTGCAAGTAGAGAAGGAAGGGAGCCGTTCCCTTGGCTGCAGTCGTCGCATCGATCCAGCGCCGAGCCGCTCCGAGCAACACGTCGGTTTCGTCCTCGTGCTCGAAGACATCGAACCCTTGAGAGAAGCCGTAGCGCGGAGACAGATAGGGATTCGCCACGAAGGCGGCCGTCGCGTATCCGGCCTCGCGAAATGCCTCCGCGAGAGTTTCCGCCTCCTGGGGCAAAACCTCCAACGGCCTCGTGTCCCCCGACCAGCCGGTCGTCCCCATGCGGGTTACCCCGTGGACTGCGGGGTACAGGGACGTCAACAGTGTAGCGACGGATGGCTTCGTCCAGGGGGCATTCGAAAAACAGTCCTCGAAAACGATCGACTCCGCGGCCAGCCGATCCAGATTCGGAGATATCTCGCCCTTGAAGCCATAGGCCCCCAAATAGTCTGCACGCAACGTATCGACGACAAGAACGATGAAGGACGGGCGTTCGTGCGGGCCCCGCGCTGTCGTTGGCCGCACCTCAATCCTGGGGTCGCCCCAGGCCGTGCCAACGCGGTCCTCCCACGGCACTCGGCGCTTCCCCCAGCTTGGCTCGGCGCGAAGGGTCAGCTTCACCGATTTTCCTCCCCAGGCTCCGAGGTCGGCACGCACCTCGTTCCAGGAGTTTTCGTCGCCGGCGCGGAGGTCCTTCCGGTAGATCTCGGACCGTCCGACCATCGGCCGAAAGGTCGAGTCGAAACGCGATATGGGCGCGCGGGACGCGACGCTCGGTCAGCATCGCCGCCGAGAGTCGAATCTCCGCGTTCGCGGGAAGGTCGAGGGTGAACGAGAGCGCTGCCGGAAACGGCGGGATGATGGCGCGCTTCGAGACTCCGCCTAGTGTTATCCGTCGGGTCCAGGTCTCGGCGTCACTCGCTCCCGCCGGCCTGTCCTTTACGATCGTTTCAGCCGATGGCATGCGATCGACGAGCGAGATCTCGCTCTTGCACGAGCTCAGGAGGAGGACGCAGAAAAAGATGTGGAACGACCGTGCCATTGTCCGGGACCGAGCGGAGCTCATGACCTGGCCCGCAAGTGGTCGAGACTCATCGTGCCCGAATGCCGACATTCCAATCGTTCAGCGTAATCCCGGCCTCTGTCTCCCTCCGTGTGCCTGGCCTGGAGACAGGCATTAGCCGTAAAGGTCCGACTAAACAGCGCAGCCATCCCGCCGGGAAACCCAGTCCCCCGATGGGTGTGATCGCGCCGAGCAGACACCGGTGTGGCGCTCAAAAGGTAGACGCGTCCGGAAAATACGACGATCCCCAGGGTGAAGGCCCAACCGGAGGCCTGGACGAGAGCCGCTGGCGCAAGGCGTGAGCGCCGAACGCGCGAACCCAAAACATCGCGCCAGGAGTTTAGCCGAAGTCGAGTTCATTCCGAAACCGTCAACAGCGCCGGTGTGAAGACGGACATTGGTCGATGGCGCGATCACTTCCTGCCGTCTTCGGAAGGACTTCGACGAAGGAAATACCATCGTGGGTGCGATGTTCACCGTCACGAACCGGGATCGCGAGACGGCGGACGTTTCGATGCTCCATCGGGCGCGTACACCGGCGGTTTCGATTTCCGCCGCGGCTTCCGGGATCGAACGTACTATTTGAGCGCCAGGGCGGTGTTCACCGACGTTCGCGGCGATGCCCAGACGATTCGCCGCCCGCACCTCTTCACTGACTCTTCCGGCAGACCTCGCTCGCTCAACGACACACCCACCGTCATCCCGCCAAAGAAAGGCCTCCCTACTGCCTCCCTCTGTTTGCCAAACACGTTTGATTTTTCCTATTCTTTTTTTGTTGTGAGAATTCGTTTCGGCCTTCATAATTGATGCATCACATCCACATAGGGATATCATTTCCACAATCCTGGAGAGATCTGTGTTTCCAAGACTTGGATACCTCTGGTTGGTTTGCTGCGGCCTGATTCTGCCGGCCTGCTCGCGGGACGTCGGATCCCCCGTGGCGGGCACCGAGCCCAGTTCCACTGGTCTGGATTTCGACACCTACGGCAGGATTCCTGCGTCGAGTGCCCCGGCTTTCTCGCTCTCCGCGTCGGCCACCCACTCCTCGGCGGATGAGGAGTTCAACTGCACGAATCTTCAAGAGCACCACGTGCGTTTTTCAGATCCGGGTTACGTGCACGACAATTTCGCTGGCCTCTTCTACTACTACGTCGGTGCTCCGCCGGGACGAAAGAAGCTCGAGATCTTCTGGGACGAGGCGGACGAGTCTCTACCGGCGCAGATCGTCGACCTCGGGGAGGGAGAAATCCAGAGAAACGACCCCAACCGCTTCGATCTCTCGGGGGTCCTCGAGCACGTCTACGCCGTGAGCGGACAGACCGAAAGGCAGGTCCGGGTGAACTTCATCGTCGACGGGCTGACGGGAAATTGCGCGACGGTGAGACGCATCTCGCTGGGGCCGGGTTCCCTCGAAGAATGCGTCCCGGCGCCCTCGGCGGGGTTTGCCGGTTCCCTCTCCGTGCCCGGGCCGACACAGACGGGGAGAATCTATCGAGACGGAACTGCCAGCTCCTGTCCGAGCAAGACCTATCCCGGCGATTTCGGCTCCATCACCCAGGTCTACAGCGTCCATACGTTTCACAACGAAGGCTCGCGTGCCGCCTGTTTTAATGTCAATTTCCGACCCGATACCGGAGCGAGTCCTTGCTGGACGGGCTCGGGCACGGGAAAGGCCCACGCATCGGCGTACCTCAGGGGCTATGACCCGGCCAATCGAGCGAGCGGCTTTCTCGGAGATATTGGTTTGAGCGCTCCGGGATCATTCCGCTTCGAGGTGCCCGGGGACACAGACTATGTCGTCGTCGTCAGCAGCGTCAGCGGGCCGGCGAACTGCACGTACGAATTCACGCTCGTGAACACGGACTGCCCCTGAGCCTCTGAGGAGGTAATCGCCCGGGAGCTTATCTCGATCGGCGTGACGAGCTCGAGCCCGAAGAAGACGACAGTCACGAGGAGCCATCCGAACGACGCCGCGAAAAACGGACCTCCGAGAGGACGACGCACGAAGGAAAGACTCCCGAGAAACGCGGTGGCCGAGCTGTTCTCCCGCAAGGGCCTCCCGCCCAACGAGCCTGCTTGCCCAACACGTTTGATTTCTCCTATTCTTTCACGGGGAAGAGGCAAGGAAGTGCCTGGCGGAGCTCGAGTCCCATGAAAAGCGGAAAAGCGACGTCGCCCCCTGGAAGCTCGTCGTCCACTCGGGGCTCGGCAACGCTGACGAGGTCATGCAACTTCTCGAGGAGACCTTCGAAACGAGGTCGGCCGCGCTCGTCTTCCACCTCACCCATCCGCTCGTCGACTGCGTGAGGGAGAGCCCAAGGTTCGTCGTTCTCCTGCGCCGCATGAAGCTGGATCATCCGGTGAGCTACAGGCCCGAACGTTCGTGGAAACCGCTCGCGAGCTGGAGGGAGCTCTCAAGGCATGAACTGTCAACGACCGCTCCGCACTCGTCTGCGACGGAGACCTTCGAGGGACACCATGAACGTCGACCGCCTACAAGCGTAAAACGTTTTCGCGGGAATGAGTCTGCAATCGGGGGCAACACTCGGAGATTACGAGATGGGTGCCAGTCCGGGATCAGGGAATCCCGTTTCACGATCGCCGCTCTGTCGAGTGGAGTTTCGTCCGATGACCCTCCCGGCAACCGGGACCTACTCGCCGCTTGACGGGCAGAAGCGGCAGTTGTACGCTCCGCCGCACACTAAATTGTAGACAAATTATTGAACGACAACATGGGGGGGGTGTCAGGATGAAATCCTTGTTTTTTGTCTTCGCTATGCTTTCGCTCGCTATCACTCCATCCGAAACCGGGGCGTTCGAGGGGTCGGCGCCGTCCAAACCGGCAATCGCGTGGTCGACGCACAGTAAAGCGGTTGCGAGACCACTGAAACTGAGCCGCAGCGACATGCGCGTAGATTGGGCAGTCGAGAACACTCCGGAGCTCGCTTGTGGCGGTGGCAAAATCGCTGGAGGCGCGAGCAGCGGCGAAGGCAACTTCACCCACCTCGGGTTGTCCGGAATCAGGGTTACGGCCGCGTGGGACATTGGCCACCTGCTGGACCCCAACAAGACCCAGTTCGTTCCAGTCGGACCTGCCGGAGGGCCGGTGGCACCAGTATTGGGCTCTCAAGACTACCCTTATGTCTTCCACTTCGACCCGTTCACCGGCCGATGCGGAACCGCCGTGGTCGCGACCGGCGATGTGGTGCTGACGGCGGCAAACGGCGACAAAGTCTTGGCTGCGATCACGGGCGGCGAGACCTATCGTCTCGACTTCGTGAATCCCGGCGACGGCGTCGAGACATTCGCGATCGCCGAGATCGTCGGCGGAACCGGTCGCTTCGAAAACGCAACAGGCTCGTTCGTTTCGCATTCGATCACGCGTTTCGATTACAGTACCGGGCGCTTCGTCATCGACCTGACGGAAGTATTGCCCGGCGGGACCATCGTCTATTGACACTGTCGGCCGCCTCCTGCCCGAGGCCGGGAGGCGGCCCTCGGCTCCATGAACGATCGTCCGCGACGCGTGTCTGTCGCGATCGTGGGGATCGGGTGCAGGTTTCCCCTCCTCCTCCATCCGGCAAACCTCCTGCTGCTCGACAAGCCGACCAATCACCTCGATCTGGACTCGAAGAGCATCCTTCTCGAGGCTCTCGCCGCCTACAAAGGCCCGATCGTGTTCGTTTCCCACGACCGGTACTTCCTCGACGAGCTCACGACGAAAGTCGCCGAGGTGGGAGGCGAAGTGAGTATAGATTCCTTCGAGCGTCAACCCACCGAGTCCCCGCGAGCCAGTCGGCCCAGTCGAGCACCTCGGCAGGCGGAATCCCGAGACAGTTCAAACCCGTCTCGACTTTCAGGTGATCGAGGGCGGGTTTCCCGAGCCTGGACGCCGCTCGGGAGAGCGCCTCCGGCAGATCTCGATGAAACAGCGCCTGACGAAAACTCCCGGCGACGATCCTCTCTGCATCCTCGGGCTCAGTGTGCCCGAGGATCAGGGCCGGTCTTCCCCGTCCAAGCTCCGCGATCTCTTCGGCCTCGACGAGCTGTCGACGCCGAGCCAATCCACTTCGTCCTGCAGCATCGGAACGACGAGTCGGGTCACGACGCCCTTACAGGCGCTGGAGTAAGATGATAGGGCGATGAAATCCGGCGCTTCTGGGTCCTTTGGCGCGCAGCTCAAGGCGCTCCGTGAGGCTGCGGGCTTTACTCAGGAAGAGCTCGCGACGATTTCAGGCCTTTCGGTCCATGCCGTGAGCGCTCTCGAGCGCGGGGAACGAAGGCGGCCTCATTTCGAGACGGTTCGCGCGCTGTCTGCGGCGCTCGACCTGACGGGTGCAGCCCGCGTCGCGCTCTTCGGGAGCGCGCGGGCACCCGCGCACGACGCAGCGGTCGATGAACTTAGTGCCGTCCCGCTGCCTCTGGGTCTTACGGCTCTTGTCGGCCGCGATGCGGACCTGACGGCACTCGAACAATGGCTTGCCGACCCTGCGGCACGCCTCATCACGCTCACCGGGCCGGGGGGAGTCGGGAAGACCCGTCTGGCGCTCGAGATCGCGCGTGCGCTCGCCGCGGAGGGCGCAACCCGTGTGGGGTTCGTACCCTTGGCCGCAGCTCGGAATCCTGAGTTCGTCGCGTCCGCGATCGCCGAGGCTCTGGGACTGTCGGATGTGACGGCCCTCGAACTGCCCAAGCGCGCACGGGTCGTATGCGAGGATCGCCCCACGTTGCTGGTACTCGACAATTTCGAGCAGGTATTGGACGCGGCACCCATGGTCGCGGAGTTGCTGACTTCGGTGGCACCGCTCCGACTGCTGGCCACCAGCCGCGCCCCTCTTCGCCTGCGGGGGGAACGGGAGTATGCCGTCGGACCCCTCGCCTTGGCGGTGAGCTCGGATGCACGTTCGATGTCGCCTGCCGATCTGGCACGCATTCCTGCGGTGCGGCTGTTCATGGAACGGGTTCGGGACGTACGACCCGACTTTAATCTCACGGTCGCCAACGGACCCACGGTCGCGGAGATTTGTCGACGTCTCGATGCCCTGCCGCTTGCCCTCGAGCTTGCGGCGCCGTGGATCAAGGTGCTGACGGCTGACGAACTGCTCCGCCGACTCACGCACGACGTCCTGCTTTCGCCCGTCGGCCCTCGCGATCTCCCCGAACGCCAACAGACGATGAACGCGACGGTCGCCTGGAGCTATCAACTGCTGGGCTCGAACGAGCAGCGCCTGTTCCGCTCTCTCGGTGCACTGCCGGGTCGTTTCCCCATCGAGGCTGCCGCGGCGGTCCTTGCCGGTCGCGAGGATTCCACGGCCAGGAGCGACGAAGCGCTACGCACTATAGCCAGCTTGATCGACAAGAGCCTTCTTCAACGAGCCGAAACGTCGGTGGCGGCTCGTCCGCTGTACCAGATGCTCGAAACCGTGCGCGCGTACGCGGCCCTGGAGCTCACCGCGGCAGGCGAGCGCGACGAGGCGCGGGAGGGACTCGCGGGCTATTGCACCGGTGAAGCCTCGCTCGCCGCGACGGGGCTCGTCGGACCCGCACAGGTCGAATGGTTGGATCGAGTTCGTGAAGATCTCGAGAACTACCGCAGCGCCCTGACGTGGCTCATCGAGCGCGGCCGCTCTACCGAAGCATCCGACATCGCGTGGGAGCTGAAGTACTTTTGGCTGATCCGGGGGCATGCTGCAGAAGGCCTTCAGTGGTATGAACAGATTCTCAAGCTGCCGTCTCTTCCTCCAGCTGCCGAGTTGAGAGCGCTCGTCGGAGCGTCCACGATGTGGTACACGCAAGGAGAGCTCGAGCGCGCCCGCACCGGGCTCAACCGTGCCCTCGCGCTGGGTCACGATGCCAGAGACATGGAGGTGGTCGCGCAGGCTCACTATTTGTCCGGGCACGTCGAACATGCCCTTGGCAACTTGAACGCGGCCCGCGATCGATTTGCCCACAGTCTCGAAGGGTTCCAGGCGCTGGCAATCCCGTCGGGCACCGGGAACGCGCTGAGCGCAATGGCGGCCATCGCCCTCGCGACCGGGGACGCCGGTCCGGCGGAGCGCCTGCTCGATCAGGCCACGGCGGTGCTTCGACAGGCCGGTCCGTGGTTCCTGACCTGGGCGCTCTATGTTCGCGGGATCCTGGCGGTGCGGCGCGGAAGGCCCGATGAGGCAATCGCGTTGGTGCGGGAAAGCCTCACGCGCATACGGGAGCTCCATGACAAGTTCGCGTTCGTGTACGCGCTCGTCCCTCTTGCCGCCGCGGCGGTACTCAAGGGCGACGATGCATGGGCGGCGCAGATCCTGGGTGCCCGCGACGCCGTCACCGCACGCACAGGTGTCACGGTTGTCGACAAATCGGTGCAGGACCTGAGAGAACAGGCGGAACGGGAGGCGCGTGCACGGCTCGGTCCGGATCGCTGGAGCCGGGCGTATGCGGCAGGGCGTGTGAGCTCAATCGACTCGTTGATGAAGGACATCGACAGCGTCTCGAGAAGCCGCGCGCGCGCCTAAAACCCTCGCGCCTCGCGTGCAGCGCGGTCGAAATCGCGGCGTCCTCGATGAGCTTGGGCCGGAGCCCACGTTTGCCGAAGCGCTGCAGGCAGTCGAGTTCGAGACCATCCCTTGTTTCGCAATCGTCCCTCCTCGGACAGGCGGGAATCGGCGGGGGCACGCAGTCGCCAGTACGAGCCCAGGATTGTTGGGAAAGCGCCGAGGAGCCCCGCCGGCGGCCCACATCCTCGCCCCCGAGGCTGAGCGATGCAGCCACCATCCGCAACGCGTCCATCGCGGGGGCTTCGTCCCGAGCGGCCTCGCGAAGGAGCGCGAGCGTCGGGGCGCGGGGGCGCCCGCCTCCCGGCGAGGTCACGGTGCAAGCGGTCGAGCTCGGACGCTCGGAAGTCGGCCGTGCCACAGAAGGTGGACGACTTCCTCGAAGGTCGCGCGGGGGCCAGATCCTCGACTCGGTACCAATCGAGAACCAGCTCGCCCTTCGCGCCGACCACGCGGTTCACCCGCGTGGTCGTCACCACCACTGCTTCCAGACCTCGACTCATGGTCATGATCTCTCTTCTCACCGGGTACCGGTGTCATGCTCTTGTCATGCGTTTTCGACCGGAGCACAGAGCTCCAAATCGTGACCGTCGGGATCGGAAAAGTAGATCGACGTCGCCGGAATCCATTCATGGCGCACGGGTCCCTCGACGGCTACGCCTCGACGCTTCAGCTCCCTGGTACCCGTTTCTATGTCGACCCCATCGACCATGAAGGCGAAGTGCTGCTTCGGCCAATCGCCCTTGTCTTCCTGAAGCACCACCATCCCGTGACCGCCGGCCCTCAGGAACAACCATCGGCGGCGCTCGTCCCTCAGACCCACTTCCAATCCGAGAATATCGCGGTAGAACGCTTCGGATCGGGTGAGGTCCTTCACACGGATCGCTACCTCGTACAACCCGCGAATCAAGCGCATTTCAACCTGCCTTTCACATAAGTAGAGATTCCGGTCACGTGGCTTTCGTTTCACGGCCGCCGAGCTCAGCGGCCGAGTGGCTCGCCCGCCCTCCGATGTCTCCCTTCTTGACATCTGGAGGACCTTCCCGGCTAGAGGCACCTCAGGGCGAAGAGAACGGGTGTATCCACTCGGGCCGCTGGCACCAGGTTCTGTGAGCGCTCACTCGCCCTCTTTCACCTCGATGAGCTCACCCATTGTTTGCTGACGCGTTCTTTTCGGCTGCAAGCCCGTGGGGACCCGGCCGCGATGATGCCGCGATCTCCTCGTTCCATTCTGTTAGCGCACGACGACGTCACCCACCATTCCCGGGTGGATCGCGCAGTGGTAGTGGAACGTTCCAGCGGTCTGGAACGAAAAGAAAACCGTCCACCTGGCGCGATGATTCCGGAGTTCCAGCCGGCCGCGTCTGACGTCGACGTGTGCGAAATGGAATCGGTGTTCGTCCATTCGACGATCGTGCCCACCGCGACCGTGAGATCGTCGGGAGCGAAAGCTCGATTTCCCAGGAACTCTGCACCCATGGGAATCGTCACCGACGATGACGAACCGTCCGGCGCCGGCGTCGGCGCAGTGGGAGATGGCGAGTCTCCGCATGCGACCGCGAGCATGCAGAATCATCGAAGCAACAGCGAGACGCGATGAAGACATCGGACTCTCCTTCCAAAAACGAGGCTAGCGCTCGACAGGAGCGCCCACTCATTCTTTCCAACCTCTAGTAGGCCTCGAATATTCCAGGCTCGAGATAGGCCCCACCGCCGCGGCCCAGCGATGGTGGCCGTCGACCAGGCGCGACACCCGCTGAGGCACGCTGGGCGAGTCGACCGTGGACGCGGTTCGCGTAGACGCGCCCATCTCGGAAATCTTACTCATCGCGAACCACTGGACCGCGACATTCGGCATTCAGCCGGCCGCCGGTCCCAGCCCGTGGTGGTGCAGCGATGATCGGGGTGGAATCGAGATCGTTGCAGGCGAAGGCCCGGCGGCTCACATTCAGGCGTACGTTTCCATGGTGACCTTACGGCCCCCCGATGCTGGAAGCGAGACCGGCAACAAAACCCATCTGTGGGCACACTTGCGTCGGGCTCGACCCTCGTCCCAGCGTGAAAATTTCGCGTCACCGCAATGCGGGTATGGACGCTGTACGGGTCCTGTGCGGGATTTGTCCGTGGTCCCCCCAGCACGCACCGGACACTGGCCCCATGAAGAGCGAACCAACGCCAACCATGTTGGTGACAGAATGTGCCAGCTTTGACGAGGTGGTACTTCCCCACCTCCGGGCCGCCCAGCGGCTCGCGCGCTGGCTGACGAACAACGAGCAAGACGCCGAAGACGTCGTTCAAGAGGCGGCGCTCAGGGCCCTCCGTTACTTTCGGACATTTACCGGTGGAAATGCGCGCGCCTGGTTCCTCAGAATTGTGCGTAACACCTGTTATGCCTGGTGGGAGCACGGCTGTAAAACTACCACCGACCCGTTCGATGAAGAGCAACACAGCAATGCTCAACCGGCGGCCGATCCGGAAACGTTGCTGATCCATGCCGATGACCTCGCGCTGATCGAGCGGGCGATGAACCAGCTGCCCCGCCGCTATCGTCAGCTGTTCGGGCTTCGCGAGCTGGCCGGTCTGACGTACCAAGAACTCGCGGCGGTGGTAGGCATTCCCGTGGGAACCGTCATGTCCAGCCTATCGCGCGCGCGCCGGGCCTTCCGCCGCGCGCTGGACCAGGAGCTGAAACACACCTGCATGACCAAGAGGATACCTCGTCGAGAGCGGACCGAAGGATCTGCGCTGAGGAAGGCGACCGCCGCTTGAGGAGATCGATTGTCGGATTCCTGACCAGTCCAGCTACGGCGAAGGGTCGATGCCTCGAGTCTTCGCAAACGCTACGATGAACAGGACGCCCAGCACCAAGTCCGGCACGGCGGCTTGTGCGTCTGTCCCCGAGATGCGTCCCTGACCATATAGCACCACGAGGCTCGAAACATAGCCGAGCTTTTCTATCACCGACGGGATCATGAGCGGCCGGAATCGCGCCGGGTTCGAGCCGATGACGAGAAAGGCGATCTGCCACGCCAGCGCCACGAGCAGAAAGCCATAGAAGAATTGGGCATATTCCGTGGGCGCGCCGTAACGGCGTCCCGTAACGTCGAGAAGCCAGAAGAGCGGCGTCAGCACCACGATGCCCCAAACGCCTGCGCCGATGAAGACGATCTTGGCAAATCGCATGTAGGTCTCCGCAGCGGTCGCCGCGCTCGTCACAACGCGATCGGCGACGAGGTTACTCCGATCCCGTTTCCAAACGCGCGCCGCTCATTCGACGGCGACTTTCATCTTACCGCAGCGCCGGTACGGGTGCCGTACGAGCTCTGTGCGGGGGTTGTCCGTGGTTCGCCGCGTGTCTGCACTCCAAACTAGCCACATGAAAAGCGATGCGCCAGCGAGCGTTTTCGTTACCGGAGCAGGAGAGTTCATCGGCACCGAGCTCATCCGGCCCTGTGCTCCAGTTTGGGAAGACTGGGCCCTGGGTCGCTACGGTTCACGTTCAGGACTGTGCACGCGCCCTGGTACATCTCGCCGACCGAGGCAAACTGGGCGGCCGCTATTTCGTCGTGAACGATGAACCCATCCGGATCAGCGAATTCGCTCGGAACTTCGCCAGACTCGCGAACCGCTCCTTGCGCGTGTGGCGGATTCCAATGGCAGTTTGCCCGCTTCGCGCTCGGCCCCCGTCTGGCCGACTTCATTCAAGCCGACGCGGTCTTCTCCAACATTCGACTTCGCGGGATCGGGTTCCGTTTCCTTTATCCGACACTCGATTCTGGACTTCAGCAAATTCTCGGAGAGCTTCATGAATGACGAAATTACTAGACGGCTCGTAGGTGACGCGCCGGAGCTGCGTTCATGGTGAGACACCACTGCAGCTACGACGCTCTTCCGGCGTCAGTCATACAGGACACCAAGCGCCGAAACGCGGGCGTTGGTAGTGCGGGTGAGCGGCTGCCCGCGCTCGCGTGCGAGGCGCCGTCGTTTTCGGATGAGATCCGAGCGATTCTGGACCAGATGGGTGTGCGGGCAAGGCGCACGACGTTGACCAAGGGGAGCACGATCTCGCTTCACGGTGGTCCGAGTGCCGGGCTGCACTTCCTGTTGAGCGGTCGAATGAAGCTGATGTGGCTGTCGGAGAAGGGACAAGACATGGTCCTGGATCTTCTCGACCCGGGCGACGTGTTCGGTGAGATGTTCCTCGCCGAGGAGTGCGAGCCCTCTTTCGCCGAAGCGCTCGAGTCCGTCGAGATCGAGACCATCCGTCGCTTCTCGGTAGAGCGGGCATGGAGGGAACGTCCCGCGCTCGCGATCGCCTTGGCGCGCCTCCTGGCATACAGACGGAACCGCCTCGAGCGGCGCCTCGGAGCCCACGTGTTCTTTCGAGCGCCAACCCGACTGGCGCTCTTGCTCCTCAATCTGGCGGAGCGTTTCGGCAAGGCCGTCCCGCCGCTCGAGACGTCGGCGGGTGGGGTGCCTGCACGCCTGCTCGACATCCCAATCAGCCAGCGGGATCTCGGGAGCCTCATCGGCGCGAGCCGCGAAATCGTGAGCTTGACTCTTTCCGAGTTTCGCCGACGCGGAGCCATCTCGATGCTCGGACGTCGCATCGTGGTCGATACGAACCGGCTTCGCTTTTGCGCGAACGCCAACGTAGGCGAGACGACGGGATCGTCTCGGGTCTTCTTGCATGCGGACAGTCGCGCGAGAAGACGGACCGATTTTCCCCGGAATATTTCCGGGCACCCGGAGGTCAAGTAGTGTGAGGGAGCTCCGAGCGACCCCGACGAACGTTTCACGAAAGGGAAAGGCCCGCGTGAGACGTTCAAGGCAAGGAGAAAGGCTATGAAGAAGTCTGTCTTGTATTCGATTCTACTCGCGCCAGCACTCACGGTTCTGCCCTTCGGGCAGGTGACGTTGGCCTCCGGCGTGAAGATGCGCCATACCGTCGTCGCCGCCTCGGGCGCTGCAGCTCCCTCCGGTGGAAACTACATCTTCTTCTTGAACGCCAGGTTGAGCACACGGCCTGAGGTCGTCTTCGATGCGTTTCTCGGTGGACCTAGCCACACGGGCGTGTTCGTCGGACGCGGCGGGACGACCACCGCAATTGCCCTCGGGGGCAATCCCGAGCCGGCTGCCGGGAATTTCGGGCTCGTGATGAGCCCGTTCATCACGCGCAATGGCAACGTCGTATTCGATGCCAACGGAAACAGCATTTTCACGAGTAACAGGAGGGAGTTCCTTCGCCTCGTACAGAGCGGCGACCTGGCGCCCGGCGGCGGAACGGTGTCGCCGGACGCGTCGACCTACGTCGCGAACGACGGCGGGGCGATCGCCTACCTGGCGCTGGTGAGCGACTCGACCGCCACCCAGGGAATCTTTCGCACCGATGGGACGGAGACCGTGGCCATCGCCCGCAATGACATCGACCCACCAACGGGAGGCAGTTTCACGGCCCTCTTCGTTCCTGTCATCAACAATCGCGGAGAGGTGGCCTTCGGGGCCGAAATGACCGGGGGAGCGGCCAACTTTGGCATTTTCAGAGGTGACGGCGGGAACCTGATACCCGTATTCGTCGCCAATCAAATGGCTCCCGGGGGAGGGACATTCACGGACTTTGGCCATCCGGTGATCAACGCGCAGGGCCAGATCGCCGCGGTTGGTCTCTTGACGGAGGACGCGAGTCGCAGCGGTCTATTCGTCGGCGACGGGACGAACGCGGTCGCGATCGCGATCGTGGGACAAGCGGCTCCGAAAGGCGGCAACTACGGTTCCCGTAGACCGTTCTCATCTCACAGGCTCAATGACAGAGGCGAGGTCGCCTTCCGCGCAGGATTGACGGGCGGCACGAGCAGCGAAGGCATCTTTCGCGGCAACGGTGAGCGAACGACGGCCGTGGCGCTTGCCGGGACGGTTGCGCCAGGAACGACCGGAATGTTCGAGTCGTTCGACGACATCAAGCTCGGAAACAACGGCCGCGTCGCCTTCATTGCAAGTTTGGCCGTGGGTGAGGGCGGGGTGGACTTTTCCAACAACGTGGGTATCTGGGTCGGCACCTCGGACAAGGATCTACAGCTCGTCGTGCGAACGGGAGAGCTCATCGGTGGGAAGGTGCTGACCAGGCTTGTGACCAGCAACGACGTGGGCAATCCGTTCGACATGAACGAGGACGGCGTCGTCTGGATCGGGAGTTTTCAGCCGTCGGGCGCGGCCGTCGTCTTCTCATCACGAATGATTGGCGAGAACTGAGAGCCTTTTTTTCCACGCGCAACGCTTGAAACAGGGAGACTTTATGACACTCAAAATGGATCGTCGATCGTTCCTGACCCTCGCCGCTGCACCGATTGGCGTCGGGGTTCTCTACCACTCTCTACCCGCTGCGACTTCGCCTGCCGCGGCCGAGATCATGGCCGCGCTCGGCGAGATGAACGGTGAACGGCCACGGCCCTTCTCCTTCGTCCAGCTGAGCGATGCTCACGTAGGCTTCAGCGGGCCTCCCGATCCTTTGGGCACGCAAGCGTTCGAGCGTGCGGTGGACCTGGTGAACGGTCTGCCGCAGCAACCCGATCTCGTTCTCTTCACCGGCGACCTGACCCACGACGCCGAGGACAAGGACGTCCACGCCCAGAGGATGAAACGGTTCCTGGACATTTCTCGCCGTCTGAATGTCGCAAAAATAAAGCACGTTCCCGGAGAGCACGACGCCGGCTCGGACGGAGGTTCGTTGTACCGTGAGTTTCTGGGAGAGACTTACTATTCCTTCGACCATGCGGGTGTGCACTTCATCGCGCTCGACAATGTTTCCCGGTCGAAGCCCGAAATCGGTCCCGAACAACTCGCCTGGTTGAAGCGGGACCTCTCCCGTTTTGCAAAGACGACTCCTATCGTCGTCTTCACCCATCGCCCCCTGTTCGATCTCAAACCGGAATGGGAGTGGTTTACTTCCGATGGCGACGAGGCGATGAACGCTCTCGCGAGCTTCCAGAACGTGACGGTGCTCTACGGGCATATCCACCGCGAGCACGACTACCGCCACGGCGCCGCGCGCCACCTGGCATCCCGTTCGCTCATCTTCGCGTTTCCCGACCCCGAGCGGACCGCCGAGAAAAAACCCATACCATTCGACAAGGGGCATCCCTTCGCGAACCTCGGCGGACGACTGATCCGTGAAAGCGAGGCCCAGGTACCGGACGCCCGCTCTTTGACTCTGGAGGATGACGTTCACCTGTCGCTTCGCGAGTTCCAAGAAATCAATGGGGTTCAACAAATCCTCAGGCCTTTACAAATATGACCTCGAAGATGGTTCCACTCCTTTCTGCAATTCTCATGCTGTCATCCGTGGGTATTCCGTTCGCAGCGTCTCAGAGCCCGGCACGCACCGATCCGGAGGTCCGCACCATCGACGTAACAGCTCGGCGCTTCGAGTTCTCACCCAACCAGATAATCCTCGAGAAAGGTGAGACGGTGAAGCTGCGCCTGACCAGTGAAGACGTCGTTCACGGTTTTTTTCACCGGGCGTTGAAGATCGACGAGCTGGTCGAGCCGGAAAAGCTCACGGAGGTCACTCTTACGCCAGAGGTCACGGGCACCTTCACCGTCATTTGCCACCACTTCTGTGGAGTCCATCACGCTGCGATGAAAATGACCATCGTAGTGACCGAGTGAACCGATGTTGGACCGTCGGCAATCGTTCTTCGCGCTCGGGTTGACCACAGCTCTGACCGTTGTCTTTGCTGGTTGCCAGGCCACCGGCCATAAGCCGGGTTCCTTGGAGACCCGGACTGCCTACTTGGTGAAGCGCAAGCTCACCGTTCGGGGACGCGGAACGAATCCCGTTCCCGACACCGAGGGGTCGCTCCGCGCCGGTCAAGAGGCGTTCTCGTATTACTGCGTGGTATGTCATGGGCTGGATGGACAGAATTCTGGCGTCCCCTTTGCCGAACAAATGGCTCCCCCGGTGCCCAGCCTCGACTCACCCGAGGTCCAGGAATACACCGACGCTCAGCTGAAATCTATTATCGAGAACGGCATCTTTCCTTCAGGGATGCCCGCGTCAAAGGGCACGCTCACTGACGACGAGATGTGGCAGATCGTGATCTACCTTCGGCACCTGCCTCCCAAGGGCAGTCTCGGCGAACCCACGGTGTATTCCGCGCCCTCGAACCCCGGAGCCCCTGACGGACCGTCGGCCCCAGATTCACCGGACGGGCTGGAGCCGGTCGGTCTCGAGCCGTTCGTCAATCTTCACGCGAGGGAAAATGATGAGAAGCGCACCTGGTCTCGTTCTCACGAACGATAAGAGAACCATCCGCGTCCTGGCGATTTCCGGGAGCCTCCGGAGGGCATCGTCGAACAGCGCTCTCGTTCGAGCTGCGTCCCGGCTGGTTCCGGACACCACCGAGATGTCGATATTTCTCGGACTCGCGGAGCTTCCACCCTTCAACCCCGATCTCGACAAGGAAAATCCACCGGACGCGGTGACGCGGTTTCGAGACTCCCTGCGGGCCTGCGACGCCGTTCTGATTTCGAGTCCGGAGTACGCTCATGGAGTGCCTGGGGTCTTGAAGAATGCGCTGGACTGGGTGGTTGGCAGCGGCGAGCTGGTCGGCAAGCCGGTTGCCCTGATCAACGCGTCGGCGCGTGCCACCCACGCCTGGAGCTCGCTTTTGGAGACGTTGACGGTGATGTCGGCCCGCGTGATCCTCGAAGCGTCGGTGACCATTCCTCTTCAGGGGAAACAGCTGGACCTGGGCGGGATTGGCGAGGAGGCCGAGCTTTCGACTCTTCTCGGCTCCGCCATCGAAGCGCTCGTCAACTCCGCCCGGGAGGCACGAGCAGCCTAACCGAGCGCGTTGTCGATGTCCTGGAGCAGCGAACCGATGGAGGCACCGCGCCCTGCCGTATAGGCCCGGGTCCAGCGGTCGGGGCCGAGGCGCGACGCCGCCTCTCGCCGTGTTCGTTCACGAAGTTCTTGCGCCGAGTTGTCGACAACCGTGACCCCGATGCGCTCGGTAACCGCGTCCCGAGCTCCCAGAATTCGCGCCGCCCAGGCGTCGTTTCCGCCGAGAGCCGCCGCGGCGGCGAGTGGAACGAGCCCATAGACGAACGCGAATGAATCGTGAAGCTCACGGCTGCAGACGAGGCTTTCACGCACCCACGCAATCGCCGCATCGGGTTTCCCGCTCCGCACCGCCAGGATGGCACGAAGATACAACGGCTGATTCAGGAACCACGGACCGGCTTGGCGGAGCACCGATGTCGCTTCATCGAGTCGACGTTCCGCGAGCTCTGCGTCGCCGTTGGCAAGGGCGATCCCCGCCATGCCGATGAGCGCATTGCCCGTGCCCCACGGAATCCCCAGCTTGCGGAACCCGTCGAGGCTCGACGAGAAGCGGTCGCTGGCCGCGCTCGCATCGCCGAGAGCGCGTTCGACGTGGCCGAGGACATTCTCAGCCTGCACGATCACGTCCACGGCGTCGGCGCCGACAGAGAGCGCCAGCGCCCGGCCGAGGCTAGCTCGCGCCCGCTCCAGCTCTCCTCGCGGGTAGCACATCATAGCCGCTCCAACGAGCGCCTTCGCCTCTGCAACGGGCGGAAGGGAGGGGCAGCTCAGAATCTGTTCATACCACTGGAGGCCTTCGACGGCACGACCGCGAACGAGCCAAGAGACCCACAGTCCCCACGCGATGTGGGACGCTTCCGCGGGACGGTCGTGCTCGATGAGCCACGCGAGTGCTGTGCGGTAGCTCTCGAGATCCTTCCGCACGCGATCCAGCCACTCAGCCTGCGAGGGCCCAACCAGTCCGTCCGCGGCTCCGGAGGCTTCTCGGGCGCAATAGCGCACGAGTCCCTCCATCGCTTCGTCCCGCTCCCTCGCCGCTTCGAGCTCCAGACCAGCGTACGCCCGCACGGTCTCGAGCATCTGGTACAGGGGACGTGTCGCCAACCCCGAACTTTCGACCCGCAGGAGAAGACTCTTGTCGATCAGAGCGGCGGCGGCCCGGAGCGCTTCCTCGTTCCCGGTGGTAGCCCCGCAACCGGCCAGGACCTCCCTGGCCGCATCGATCGGAAAGAGACACGGGAGCACGCCGAAGCGACGGAACGCGCGCTGCTCGTCCGAGTCGAGGAGCTGATAACTCCATGCGATCGTCGCGTTCATCGTCTGTTGACGCTCGGGGAGATCACGTGGACCGACGGCCGGGAGCAGGGCATCGCGCTCGAGTCGCCGGAGCAAATCCTCGACGGTCAGGACTTTGATCCACGGAGCCGCCAGCTCGAGAGCGAGTGGCAGTGCGTCGAGCCGTCGGCAGATTGCGGTCACCGTCGCGCCGTTCGCGGACGTGAGTCGAAACTCCGGCTGTGCGTCCCGAATCCGCTCCACGAACAGCCGTACCGCGGGGGACCGGGCCAAGTCGGCGGGTGACGTGTCATCCGCGCCAACCTCCAGCGGCAGCGGTCCGACGGGGTACTCCCGCTCGCCCCGCAGACGCAGCGGCGCCCGGCCAGTCGTTAGAACACGGAGTGCTGCCACGGATATCAGGAGCTCCGCAACCAGTGGCGCCGCGCCCAGCACGTGCTCGAAGTTGTCGAGCACCAACAGAGTGGGACGATCCCCCGTAGCAACACGCGCGCGCGTCGGCATGTCGACCGGAGTAGCGTCCGCGAGTCCGAGGGCTTCCGCGATCGCTGAAGCGACGAATGAAGGATCTCGAATGGCCGCCAACGCTACGAACACCACGCGGGTTGTGCCCTCCGTAACGATCCCCCGCGCGAGCTCCAGTGCGAGACGTGTCTTCCCCACTCCCCCCGGTCCGACGAGCGTGATGAGGCGCGCAGTGGGATCGGCGAGCCAGTGTGACAGCGCCTCCACGTCAGCTTCGCGGCCGAGAAGGACCGTCGGAGGAAGGGGCAGCGAGCCGCCGCTCAGCTCATCCGCCGCCGCGTCGTGGGCCGATCCGCGCGCGCTCCAAAGAAACGCGTCACGGGTGGGACCCGTCAGCTCGAGAGCCGCCGACAAAGCGCGCACCGTCTCGACATGGGGCCGCCGTCGCCGCCCGCGCTCGAGCGCACTCACGGCGTGGACCGAGAGGCCGGCGATTGTCGCGAGCTCCTCCTGGGTGAAGCCGGCAGCCTCCCGGAGCGACTTGAGCTGCGTACCAAATTGCCCCGTAGCGCGGTGTTTCACGAGCATCTCATCTTACTGCAGCGCAGGAACGAGCGCGGCGGGACCCCCGGGCAGCTTTTTGTCCGCCGATCGAATGCATAGCTAGAATGCGGCGACGCAAAATCCATGCCGCGGCGAACGACAAAGGAGCTCCTCGCCTCGAGGCTTCGAGCGAATCGCTCGTGGATGGGAGGCCGTGGATGGAGGCGAGCGTCCAGAGAGACGTCGTGGACATCGTAGGTCCCGGCGCTGAGCTGGTTTACGACGCGAGCTCGGAGCGGTTCGATGTCCTTCCGCTCTTGATTGCGACGGATGGAGCCATTCGGGCGTTCTCCGAGGACCGTCGAAGGCTGAGACCGAATCTCGTCATCGCCGGGGTCGATGGCCTATCGCATGCTCGGCAGCGCGAGCGACGCGGAGGAAGTCCTGTAGGACGCCTGCGTGAAGTTCAATGCAGCCGAGACCACCGACTTGCGCTCGCCAAAAGCTTCTCCCAGACAATACCCTTCCGAGACCGGCGATTCCGTCCCCGACTCCAAGCAACGTGCCGCTCTCAGGAAACGATGGGCAAATTTGATTCGAAGAGTTTTCGAACCCGACCCCCTTCTCGGTCCCTGCGGGGGGGAAGTTTCGCATCCTGGCCTTCATCACCGAGCCCAACACCATCCGGAAGATCATCGAGCACTTGGACCGCAACTCCCGCACTCGAGTTCCCCCCAAACAGATCTCGATTGAGCCTCCCGCCGAACGAGCCCGTTTGCCTTGCCCTCACCATCGTTTCCGCAATGGCTCTCCGCCATGACAGGAAAACCATTTCGGCTACGAACAACGGCGCCCTATTACGAAACTGAATTCTGCCCGCGACATGACGGTTTCCCGTCGGCGTACAGGACCAGGAGGCGAGATGCGACCGGCGCGTTATGTACGCTATCGAACGGAGCGTTTCGCGTTTCACGGCTATCATTGATCATCCCGCTAACTGTTTTCCTGGGAGTACGCTGACGTTGCATGACGCGTTTATCCGACGTTGCCCATGAACAAGGTCGCGGTGTCGGTTCGCCAGTACGCCACTCGCGTTGTCGTGCACGAAAGCGGGGAAGATTCCTCCGTCGCCATGTCGCCACAGAAAGCACTGCTGGTTTGCCAGAAGCTGCGTCCGCAACTCGAGAACCTGGTGGGACACGAAGGATGTCGGGTGCTGCTGATGCGTTCGCTCGTGCTCGCCACGCCAGAAGTTTCGTGGCTGCGCGATGTGCATGTGAATCCGGATGGAACTTTCGACGTGTCGGACGAGTTGGAACGGAAAGTTGAACCGGAAAGCGCTATCGAGGGCGGCTCTGTTCTGCTGGGCGTGTTGCTCGAGCTGCTGGTGAACTTCATCGGCATCGCCTTGACGTTTGGCGTTGCGCGCCGGGTGTGGCCGGAACTGCAGGTCAGCGAAACGGAATTCTCCATCGAAGGTGCTCAATGACAAAGAGACACGAAGACGACACATCCGGGGTGAGCGAAACAATCGCGTTGCCGCAAACAGCGGGAAGTAAGAAGGCCAAAGTCACCATCGAGAAAGTTACGACCGGTGTGTCCGGCCTCGACGAAGTCCTGTACGGCGGTTTGCCGCGATTGTCTTTCAACATCATCGGCGGTACCCCGGGTTGCGGCAAAACCACGATGGCGCATCAATTCGCTTTTGCCAATGGCACATCGGAGCGGCCTGCACTCTATTTCACCGTCCTTGGCGAACCCGTCATGAAGATGCTGCGCTACCAGCAGCAATTTGAGTACTTTGACGTTTCCAAGATCGGCGGGGCCGTGCGCTTCGTCAATTTGTCCGACACGTTACTGACTACCGATTTGAACGCAGTACTTGACGAAATCATCAAGCAGGTCACCGACGCCAACGCGGGCGTGGTGGTGATTGATTCCTTTCGTACCCTGGTGCGCGACGCGGGCGAAAAAGATCTGGTTCGGTTCATCCACCGCCTCGCGCAGTTTCTGACCGGCTGGGAAGCCACGACGTTTCTGGTCGGTGAATATGCTGCCGGATGAGTTCCGTGACAATCCGCTGTTTACCATGGTGGACGGCATCTTCTGGCTGTCGCAGGAGACGGAGCGTAATTCCGTGGTGCGGAAATTGCAGATCATCAAAATTCGCGGTCAGTCATCGGTGCCGGGCTTGCATACGGTGGGTATCAACAGCCGCGGCTTGCAAGCGTTTTCGCGCACGCTGGGATTGGACGCCAGCAATGTGCCGCATCGGAAACGCAGACGACTTTCCATCGGCATTGCGGAGTTGGACAAGATGCTGGGCGGGGGTATTCTCGAAGGCGACAGCGTGCTGGTGGCCGGGCCTTCAGGAACAGGCAAATCGGCCCTGGCGACGCAATTCATTGCCGAGGGACTGCGCCGTGGGGAGCCGGGAATCATGGCCATCTTCGAAGAACGCCCGGATGGCTACACGCATCGCGCGGGAAACTTCGGTCTGAATTTGAAAAAGGGAGAAGCAGAAAGGACACTCGAAGTTCTCTATCTTCGCCCACTTGATCTCTCGGTAGATGAAACGATGCAGGAGATCCTCGATGCCATCAAGCGCGTCGGCGCAAAACGGCTGGTAATCGACTCGCTGGTCGGTTTTGAGATGGCGCTGGCACCCGGATTTCGCGCCGACTTTCGCGAATCGCTGTACCGCATGATCGGAGCGTTGACCGGGGCCGGGATCACGATTCTCAGTACGGTCGAAGTGGAAGACAACTTTAACTCGTTTCAATTCAGTCACTACGCGATTTCGTTTCTCACCGATGACATTATTCGACTGCGTTATGTTGAGATCGATGGTCAGCTGCGCAAGGTGATGGTCGTGATCAAAATGCGCGGCGGCAATCACAGCAAGGACATCCGCGAATACGTCATTACCGACGACGGCGTCGTGGTCATCCACCCGCGGCGCACGGATTACGAATGGCTTGATCACGGGAATCCCCCACCGGACTGGCGCCGCGCAAATCACAGGAAGACGAACCGGGACCGGAACCGAAAGCGACGGACTAGACGGCGTATCATGAACCGCGACAGCCACACCCGGTGTAGGGAACAAGCCAGCGGAGAAGGCCTTCGCCGAGCGCGAGGCCGCGGTCGTTGCCAGCGAACAGGCCGTTCTGGGCCGCGAAGAGGCCGTGCGCCTGTCCGAAGAAGCCGTCAAGCGTCGCGAGACGGCGTTGCGAGAACTGGAAGAGGCGACGAAGCGCCGGAGGGCACGATCCGACGTGAGCGTCGCGGAGCAATTGCGTGACGCCAATGAACGCCTCGTCATCGCGGCGGTTCGCGCACATACGCTGGCAGAAACCGCCGATCAGGCCGCCGTTCGTCTGGCTCATATTGCCGAGCACGACTTTCTCACGGGGCTATCGAACCGCTTCGTGCTGATGGCCCGCCTGGAGCAGGCGATCGCGCTCGCCGAGCGTCATGGTGAGAAGGTCGCTCTGATGTTCATCGACCTCGACCATTTCAAACAAATCAATGATTCGCTCGGGCATGTGGTCGGAGACCAGTTGCTGCAGTCGGTGGCAAGGCGACTGCAAGTGTGCGTTCGCGCGTCAGATACCGTCAGCCGCCAGGGGGGCGACGAGTTCGCGGTGTTGCTGAGCGAAGTCACACAAGCGCAGGACGCTGCCGCTATCGCCCAAAAGTTGAGCGAGGCGATGGCCGAGCCACATGTCATCGATGGCCACCACCTCCACGCGACCCTCAGCGTTGGTATCGCCGTGTTCCCTGACGACTGTAAGGATGCGGACACGATGATCGAATACGCTGACACGGCGATGTATCACGCCAAGCGAAGCGGGGGCAATAGCTACCAGCGTTTTGTTCCGGATATGAGTGCCCGCGCGGTGAATCGGCAAACGGTTGAAGACGGCGTTGCGCCACGCACTCGAACAGGACGAGTTTGTGTTGCATTACCAGCCCAGGGTGAACCTCGCGACCGGCGCTATTGTCGGGGCTGAGGCGCTGGTGCGCTGGCAACGATCCGATCGCCGGCTCGTTTTTCCGAAGGAGTTCGTGAGGATCGCCGAAGCGTGCGGCCTGATTCTGCCGATCGGCAAGTGGGTGCTGGGCGAAGCCTGCCGCCAGGCCGCGGCATGGCTGCGAACCGGACTCGAACTTGGACGAATCTCGGTCAACGTATCGGCGCTCGAGTTCCATGACAAGGGGTTTCTCGATGGTGTTCGGGCCATTCTTGACGACACCGGCCTGGATCCGCGACGCCTCGAATTGGAATTGACCGAGAGCGTGCTCATACGGGACACGGAAACGATGATCACGAAATTGCACGCGATCAAGGACCTTGGTGTGCAGATCGCTATAGATGACTTTGGCACCGGCTATTCCAGTCTGAGCCGCCTGCGGCTTCTACCGATCAGCACGCTCAAGATCGATCAGTCGTTCGTACAGGACATCGATTGCGGCACCGGCGAGGCCATCGTCACCGCGGTGATTGCAGTGGGCATGAGCCTCAGACTTCGCGTCGTGGCCGAGGGCGTTGAAACTCCGCGACACCGTAGATTCCTTGAAACCAATCGCTGCAGCGAGGGACAAGGCTTTCTCTTCAGCAAGGCCGTGCCCGCCGAGGAGTTCGCCGCATTACTCACCGCGGGAAATCTTTCTACTGATTGAGTTGTGATAGTTGCATTGTGTATTCGCTGCCAGTTCCATCTTGGCCTCCTCCCAGAGGGCGAGGTCAACTGCACCCGATGCCCGTCTCGCGGTTCGAGCGGGTGCGCCGCGACGCGTATATCCCGCAGTGCACCCTCCCGTTGGCCGTCTTGTCAATGAGATCGGTGCGAGGGAGCGTAGTGCAGCAGGCGATCGGTTTCTGCCTTGACGACCGCGTAACACTCGCAACACAATTGCTCGAGTGCGGGCCGATCCAGTACCGTGACGTGGCCGCGGTGGTACTTGATCACGCCGAGTTTCTGCAACTTGCCGGCGGCTTCGGTGACGCCCTCACGGCGCACACCGAGCATGTTGGCAATCAGTTCCTGGGTCATGTCTAATTGGTTGCTCGGCAGTCGATCCAGTGACAGCAGTAGCCAGCGGCACAGTTGCTGGTCAATCGAATGGTGCCGGTTGCAAACCGCCGTCTGGGCCATTTGCGTCAGCAGCGATTGGGTGTAACGCAACAACAACTGATGCACCTCGCCGTGGCGATTGAACTCTTCCTTGACTCGCTGCGCCAAGAGCCTGTAGGCGCTACCGGCACTTTGAACGAGCGCCCGGCTCGGGGTACTCTCGCCGCCCAGCAACAGCGCAACACCGATGAGGCCCTCGTTGCCGACCACCGAGATCTCCGCAGACGAACCATCCTCCATCACGTACAGCAGCGAGACGATGGCATCGGTGGGAAAGTATACGTGGCGCAACATGTCGCCGGATTCGTACAGAACCTGGCCAAGGGGCATCGCCACCAGTTCGAGGCACGGGAACAAGCGCTCCCGGGAGTCAGCGGGCAAGGCCGCCAGGAGATGATTGTGTGTTGGTGTAGGTATGGACACCACGAACCCAATCGTCACTGCTCATCCGACAGTAGCGGGGTACAACCGTCCAGTCTGTTGGCAGTATAGACTAATTTCTGACCGTTCGCGAAAGGGCGAGGGGCGACAATGCTGTCGAGAGCCCGGCACGGCCCGAGTCGAGCCCGTGCACGATCAGCATCTCCGCCGGGTCCTAAGAGGCTGGCGGCGTTGCTCGTACATCGAGCGCACCTCAGTGATAGCGGAACAGAATCACGTCGTAGAGGGTGCGGATACCCGTCAGCCCGATGTAGAGCATCGCCCCGATGGCGGCGGTCTTGCCCGCGAGGCCCCTCTCGAAAGCGCGCGAGAGATAGGCGCCCGACAAGAGCGCCAGGAGCGGGAGCCCCTGAAGCCAGTAGCGATCTCGATCGGCGTGACGAGCTCGAGCCCGAAGAAGACGACGGTCACGAGGAGCCAGCCGAACGACGCCGCGAAAAACGGACCTCCGAGAGGACGACGCACGAAGGAAAGACTTCCGAGAAACGCCGTGGCGAGAAAAACATAGCCGAGCTGTTCTCCCGCGAGGGCGAGGGATAGTCCCCGCACCGGATTCGACGCCGCCCCCCGTACCTGAAAGAGCCCTCCCCCACTGGCTGGTGACGAGGTGGAGGTAGCCGAGATAATAGAGACCCGCAGCGAGGAAGGCCGCACCGATGGCGAGAGTCAGCCGCCAGCGCTCGTCTCGAACGGGGGTGGGCCCGATCCAGAAGAGGACGAGCCAGAGGGGAAACAGAGCCACGCCTTCGAGGAGCATTCCGAAGTGTGCGGTGAGGGCGAGAACGGTGGCAAAGCCGGAGGCGACGATGGCTCTCCGGTCGCCCGTCGCAGCCGAGACCACGATGAAGGTAAACGCGAGCGCCAGCATCGAGACCGCGAAGAGGTTCGTCGAGTTGCCGGCGGAGAAGGAGAGCGCGTTCATCGGCACGAGCTGATAGAGGACGGCGGCAATGAGCCCGGCGCGAAAGTCGTCCAGGAAACGCCAGGCGAGAAAGAGGAGCAACCCCGAGACGAGGACATCGGCGACGGCCGTGACCGTCTCGATAGCGGCCACCCGGTCCACTCCGAGCTTTGCGAGAGGCGCGGCGACGACGTAGAGCGCGACGGGATACGGGATGCGGAAGGGCGGCTCGTGCTGGGTCACGGACGTCGGGTAGAAGTTTCCCCGTAGGAGCTCGCTCATCCGATTGGCCTGGAAGTCGGTATCGGAGCTCAGCATCAAGGGATAGGAGACCGCGGCGAGCTTGACGAGGAGGAGGAGCGCGAGCACTCCGCTCGCGACCGCGCGCTCGCTCGTATGGAGCCATCCGAAGCGACGGAAGAGCGCTCGAAGGGACATGGCCACCAGGAGAGTCGCCGCCGCCAGCAGGAGGACGTCCGTGGGGTATGACGTAAATCGCACCGCCTGGAAGCTCGAGAGGTAGACGAAGCCGAGCGAGAGCACCAAAGCCGCCGCTCCCGAGACGAGGGGTGCGAGTCCGGAGACGAGCCCGGCGGCGAAGAGCAGAAGGGCTGCCGCTCCCATCGTCAACGAGGGAGCGACCCACGCGGGTCGTTCGCTCGGAAGCGTCAACGCGACTTCGAGCACCTGCACTCCGAGGGGTCTCCCTCCGGCGGTGAACGTATCCGACTCGATGCCGAGCTCGAGCCGCGACGAAGTGGACGGAAACTCGAAGCGGTAGCTCACGAGGCCGGGGAGAGCGGGAGTGCGGTAGACCGTGACTCCGTTGGCGGTGAAGGCGAGCTCGGGAAGGGGCGTCCCCGCCGGGCGGAGCGTCTTGATCCGGGCAATGACCCCGATCGTCCCCTTCGCCGGCAGGTGGCGAAGCACGACGGATGACGCGCCGTCGGTCCATCGAAAGTACTTGCCTCCTGCTCGTTCCCGGGGATGAAAGCCTTCGACAAAGGCGCCTTCGTACCCTCTCTCGAAGTCGATGTCGACGTCGATGACGCGGAGGTAGACGGCCGCGGTCCCGGCGATGGCCGCCGCCGCCGCGATCGCCCCGGCTACTAGCGCCCTTCGAGAGACCATATCTCGACGAGAGGTCCTTTGTAGGTGAGGCTCGAGCGCGGCGGCCAGTCTTCGTTGTCGAGGTAAGGAGCGCCGGACGCGCCTGGTGGCGAAGCGAAGGCGAAGGGCGTGATCCGGGTCAGGAGCGTCCCTTCGAGTCCGACACGCTCGAAGACCGCCTCGACCTCCGGTGGCGGAGGAAGCGGCGGATATCGCAGAACGACGACGCTCACTCCCCGGCTCCGGAGCGGCGCGAGGCCGCGGGCGAGCTCGGCGTACCCGACATAGATCCGGTTGAGCTCGTCTCCGTTTCCGAGGAAAACGAGTCGATAGGCCTTTGCCTCGCCCGCCGCGACCTCGAGGAGATTGGCGTACTTGCCGCGCTGGTCGAGCTCCGCGAGCGCGCCTCGGGTCTCGAGTCCTTCCCGGAAGCTTTCCGCGGACTGGGGGACGGGAACGGAATAGGACTGGAGCGCGAGCGTGGTGCCCGGAAGGAGGTGCTCGAGGATCCAACCGCGCGCCAGGGTACGAGTGTCCTCCCGCGCGAAGAGCCGATTGACCTGGACCACGTAGTAGAGCGGCTGGATGGAAGCGACGAGCGCGACCGCGATGGCGGCCTTCGTCCCGAAGCGCTTCGCGACCGCGCTCACCGCCAGGCCCGCCGCGGCGGCAAGCGCGGGGAGAATCGGATTCAAATAACGGCCCGCGAAAAAGGTGTACGTGATGAACGGGAAGAAGAGAAGCGGAAACGAAGCCCAGAGGGCGAGCTTCGCGCCTCCCACGGCGAGCCATGAGAACGAATCCCACGACGACGAGAGCCATGAGCGGAGCTCCCAGGCCCTGTTCGAGAAGAAAGCGGACGTAGAGGCCGAGGCTCGGAAAGAGACCCGAGCCCGCGGACGCGGACAGGCTCCGGTCCATGACGACTTGCCGATTCGCTCGTATGTGCTCGAGCGCCGTCGAGAAGTGCAGGAGCACGAAGGGGGAGAGAAGAAAGAACGTGCCCGCGGCGGCGGCCCCGGCGATGACGACTTTGGAGAGGTCCCGCCAGCCTCGATACGCGAGATGACAGAGAACGAAGGCGGGAGCGAGAAAGATCGAAGTAGTAGTGGGTCGCGAAGGAGACGCCGAGGATAACCCCGGCGGCGAGGGTGCTGGGAAGGTCTTTCTTCTCCATCGCTCGATCGATGGCCCAGAGCGAGAGAGCGACGAGAAACGTCGCCGGCACGTCGTGTTTCAGATAGTGCGAGTCGCGAACGTGGAAGTACGCCACCGCCATGAAAAAGGCGGCGGCTCGACCCGCGAGCTTCCCGAAGTGCTTGGAGGCGAGCCTTTCCACAACGACGATGGTTCCGAGGGCGAGGAGCACGTTGACCACTCGGCCGGCGAGGTAGAAATCCGTTGGATCCTGGAAGAACCGCGCCTCGAACGCGCCGAGGCTCTCGTATCGACCGAGGAGACGGCCGGCGACGAAGAGCCCACCCATCACGGCGAAGAGGAAATAGAAGAAGAAGCTGGGATAGAGGTAGTACTGAGGGTCGAGGCCCCGCGCCACGGAGAGCGCCCGCGCCATGATGTTCGCTTCGTCGGGATTGTAGACGAAGGGAAGGTCGTGACCGACACCGTAGAGCCTGAGCGCCGCCGCGAGAACCAGAATGGCGGCGAGCGACAGACGGTCCGCTCGCATCAGCTCGTTCGGAGATGCTCGATGACGCGCTCGAGGATTCGGTCGAGACTCACCTGGGGCTCGTACCCGATGAGCTCGCGGATCTTGGCGAGGTCGGGAATCCGGCGCGGCATGTCCTCGAAGCCTTCCTCGTACGCTTTCTCATAGGGGATGAAGACGATCTCCGAAGGGCTCGCCGTCATCGCCTTCACTTTCCTCGCGAGGTCGAGGATCGAGATTTCCTGCTGGGAGCCGATATTGAACACCTGACCCGCCGCTTCCGGATGCGCGAGAAGTGCCGTCAGCGCCCGCACGACGTCGGAGACGTCGGTGAAGCACCGCCTCTGCGTGCCGTCACCGTGCACGGTGATGGGCTGTCCGGCGAGGGCCTGCCGGACGAAGTTCGGGATCACCATTCCGTATCGGCCCGTCTGGCGCGGTCCCACGGTGTTGAAGAGGCGCACCACCACCACCGGGAGCTTCTTCTCTTTGTAATAGGCGAGAGCGAGAAACTCGTCGATCGCTTTCGAGCAGGCGTAGCTCCAGCGGCCCTTGGTCGTCGGCCCCATCACCAGATCGGCGTCCTCCCGGAACGGGAACTCGGCGCTCTTCCCGTAGACCTCGGAGGTCGAAGCGATGACCACGCGCTTCTTCTTCTTGTTGGCGAGCTTCAGGATGGTCTCGGTCCCGTGGACGTTGGTCTCGATGGTATGAACCGGACTCTCCACGATGAGACGGACGCCTACCGCGGCGGCGAGGTGGACCACCACGTCCACGCGATCCACGTGCTCCGCGGTCACGGGCTCGTTCATGACCGTGTCGATGGTGTAGCGAAACCCCTTGTTGCTCTTCAGGTGCTCGATGTTCTCGATGCTTCCGGTCGAGAGATCGTCGAGAACGTGCACCTCGTCGCCGCGAGCGAGGAGCGCTTCGGCGAGGTGCGAGCCGACGAAGCCCGCGCCACCCGTGATGAGAACCTTCATTCTCTCCGACCTCCGTTCGCGGGACCGCGCCCGCTCGCGAGCTCCATGACCTTGGCGACCCGGGAGGCGCCGCGGGCGTCCACCACGCGGGTTCCCGCCTCGCTCATCTTTCGCCGTTTCTCGCGATCCGTCAACGAGATCGCGAACCGCGTCCCGCAGGCGAGCGTCAGGGACGTCCGGTCCGAGGCCGAGGTGAACGATCGAGCCGTACTGGGAGAACGTCTGCATCCGCCGCTCCTCTTTGGCGTTCTGACACAGCACGATGCCGGGCCTCCCGAGGGCGGCGATCTCGAAGACGGTCATGCCTCCGGAGCAGAGCACGAGGTCGGCCTCGAAGAGGAGGTCCGCCATGTGCTCCACATTTCTCGAGATTCGAGGCTGATAGGCGAGGCGACGGGTGAGCTCGGAAAGCTCGGGCCCGAAGCCGAAAGCGGGTCCGAGAACGACGTTCACCGTTAGGTCGAGGGAGGAGACCAGAGGCTCGAGCGCCGAAAGGGCTTTGAGCGTGAGCTTCTGAGGGTCGCTCCCGCCGAAGGACACGACGAGCTTCTTGCCGCTGTCGGAATGTTCCCCGAGGGAAGCGGCGCGGCTCTGGAAGGACTCGCGAAGGATGGCGTAAGCGGGTCCCGCGTGGTAGTCGTCGAGCTCCACCTGTTCCTCCGATAGCACGGCGATGATGGTGGCCGCCATGTTCTCTGGTTTCTTGATGTCGGCGAGGGAATCGACAAAGTTGATGGTGGAAGCGCCGAGGCTCGCGAGCGAGCGGAGATAGAAGTCGTCGAGAAACGGCAAATCGTTCACGACGACATTGGGCGCGTAGTCGCGGATGGCGGCGAGAGCGCTCGTCTCTTTCCCGGCGAGCACACGCACTTGCCGGCCAGCGCGAGAAACCTGCTGCACGCCTTCGGGAAGGTCGGCGCGCATGAGAAAACAGATGTCGGCGGTGGGCGAGACCTGGGACAGGGCCTCAGCGGCGGCGAGGCTCCGGATGACGTGCCCCATGCCCATCGCCCCTCCGCCATCGACCCGGAACAGGACTCGGGGAAGGTGGACGAGCCTTTCCGCGAGCCAGAAATCGTAGATGTCGTGCACGGTGAGCGCCGACATCTTGTCCATGAGGACGTGGCCGACTTTCGTTCCCAGCCGCTCGCCGGAGTCGAGAATGGCGCGGCGCATCACCCGAATGGCGCCGTCCTCCTGGTAGAGAGGCTCGAGGTCCTCGCGGCGGCCGGCGCGCGCGAACGTCGGCTCGAGCTTACCCCCACGCATCCGCCAGGTCAGCGACCGGAGCTCCTTGAGGGAGATCACCGAATCGAGGTCGTTCGCAACGAGGCTATCGATGGCTTCGTCGATCTGGCGCGCGGTGCGGAAAGGAGACGTGGCCTGGAGGATCACGACGATATCGAAGCGGGTCCCCGAGGCCTTTTCGACGAAGTCGACGGCGTGACGGATGACGGCGTTGATTCTCGGCGACGTCGCCCGCGAGCTCCGCGGGCCGCAGAAAAGGCACTTCCGCGCCGTACTCGGTGGCGACTTGCTTCACCTGCTCGTCGTCGGTCGACACGACGAGCCGGTCGACGTATCGGCTCTTTTTCGCCTCGTAGAGAGTGTGCGCGAGAAGAGGAAGAGCGCCCAGCTTTTTGATGTTCAAGTAGGGCACCTGGTCGTCTCCGCCCCGGGCGGGGACGATGAAGATGACGCTCGCGGTGTCCTTCATGGTTTCCGAGACGCGCTCAGATCATGCTCCACTCGAGGACGGTGTCCTCGGGGATGTCGACTCTGGCGGTGCGGCCCACGACCACTCCCACGTACTTCGGGTAGATGCCGGTCCCCGGCCGCTTGAACGTGAGCATACTCCTGCTGATCTCCGTCCCTCGCGCGATCTTGCTCGCCGAGACGATGCTCCGGCGGGCGTACTTGTAGGCGGCGGACTCCGCGGGAACCGGTCCTTTCTCGTAACGCCCCATCGCCTTCTCGATGGTCCGGATCCCGTCGACCATCTGCTTCAGATCCCCGGGATCGACGGAGAGATGATGGTCGGGGCTCCCCGGGAGCGTCTTGTCCACCGTGTAGTGTTTTTCGATCGCCACAGCTCCGAGCGCCACTGCGGCCTGAGGAACGGCGATTCCGAGCGTGTGGTCCGAAAGGCCCACGGGAACGCCCGGGAAAGCGGCCTTCATGTGGAGCATCATTCTCAGGTTCGCGTTCTCGGCGTCGCAGGGATACTGGAGCGTACAGTGAAGCAGGATCACCTGGTCGTTCCCCTTCTCGTGGAGAACCTCGAGCGCCTCGCCGATCTCCGCGAGGGTGGCGAGACCGGTGGAGAGAATGACCGGTTTTCCCTTGGTCGCGACCTTCTCGAGGAGGGGGTGATCGGTGAGGTCGGCGGAGGCGATCTTGAATGCGGGAGCACCGAGCTCCTCGAGCATGTCCACCGCTTCGTCGTCGAACGGCGCGGAGAAGCAGAGGATTCCTTGCTCCCGCGCATAGCGAAAGAGCTCCGCATGCTCCTCGGGGCCGAAGGAGTCGAGCTTCGCGAAGGTATCGTACTGGCTGCCGTCGGGGTCGTCGGCCTCGACCCAGTATCGGGGCGCGTTACGAGTCGAGATTTTCCCCGCCTTGTAGCTCTGGAACTTGATGGCGTCGGCGCCCGCCTTCCGGGCTTCGCGGATGAGCGCCCGGCCGAGCTCCAGATCTCCGTTGTGGTTCACTCCCGCTTCGGCGATCACGAACGCGGGATGGCCCTCGCCGATGAGTCGGCCGCCAAAATCGATTTCCTTCATGGCTCGCTCAGATTGCCTTCCTTCGCATCCACGTCGTCGTCGAGCGCTACCGACCGGATGTTCGCGGCGCTGTGACGGACGTGGGCGTTGATGCGGGGAAGCTCCGGACTCTCGTCGAGCAGCCGAATGGCCTCGACCGTCTGGAGGATCCTCCCCGGTCGGTAGAGTTTAGCGAAGATACGCTGCATCAGCACGACGTCGTCCGGCTCGTCCACCGTGAGCCGGTAGTCCGGACGATAGAGCTCGGGTGAGAGCTCTCCCGGGAGGATACGAAACCTCTCCGGGTTCTCCTTGATATAGAGGGTCACGAGCTCCGACCGGTGGCGGTCGCCGCCGTCGCGATGACTCACCTCCAGCGCCCGCCGCGAGATCACTTCCGAAAGGATCCCCATCAGCAGAGCGTCTCCCGGCACGTACGTATAGTCGCCCTCCTCTGCCAGCTGACGGGCGGCGAGGCTCTCGATCAGAGGGAGGTCGGTCAGGGGGTTGTCTCCGGTGACCCGAACGACGTGGGACGCGTTCCATTTCCGCGCCACCTCGAGGTAGCGACCGAGGACGTCGTCTTCGTCGCCGCGGAACGCCGCTACTCCAGACTCTCGGGCGAGCTCGACGAGCTCGTCGTTGTCGGGGTTGACGGACGTCGCGAGGACGACGCGCTCCGGACCCCCGAGAGAGGAGACGCGCTCGAGCAGGTGGGTGAGAAGCGGTCTTCCGGCGAGAGGCGCCACTGCCTTTCCCGGACACCGCGACGATCGCATCCTCGCCGAGACCACGATGAGGACCCGGCCGTCCTGCCAGATTTCATTCAAAGAGGTCCTCCGTCAGAGGCTCATACGGGGGGATGTCGCGCCGGGGCTTCCGTCCGAGGATCCGCGAGGCCTCGTAGGGAGCGAGTCCCGTTTCGCTCCGCAGGAAGGCGAGCTGCTCTTTCGCGACCGGCTCGCCTTTCCGGAGCTCGACCCGGCTCAGAACCGCGCGGCGCATGAGACGATGGTAGCGCTCGGCGCTCGCGCCTGCGGGAAGCCGAGCGCTCCCGAACGCTTTTTCCGCTTCTCGGATGAGGCCGACCATCGAGACAAACGAGTCCTTCTCGAGCGCCGACTCGTAGTCGAAACCCTTCGCCTTGCGGTCGAGCGTCATGTGCTTCTCGATGAGATCGGCTCCGAAGGCGACGGCGAGCGCGGGAAGGACGAGGGCCGTCTTCGATCCGCCGTCGACGTGATCGAGAAAGCCCACGGGACGGTCGAAAAGCTGCTTGAGCGTCTCGAGAAAGCGGAGGTTGGAGTCCTCGCTTCGAGTGGGAAAGTTCTGCACTCCGTGAAGGACCATGAGGGCCTCGTTTCCCTCCCTCCTCGCCACCTCGATCGCGGCCTCGATCGCGCCCAGGCCGGATCCACCGCTGGAAAGGAGCAGGGGACGACCTGTCGCGGCCACGGCCCGGATGAACTCCGGGTTCTCGATGTCGGTCGAGTGGATCTTGTAGGCGGCGACGTCGTGTTTCTCCGCCAGCGACAGGCACTCTCGATCGAACACCTCTAAGAAGATTGCGATCCCGAGCGCCCGGGTCTCCCCGAGGACCTGGTCCCAGTCCTCGAGGGACAACTCGATCTGCTGGAACGTGGACGCGCGGGGATCGTTGGGCGCGATGAGCTCGGCGGCGCGAAAGAGCTGGAACTTCACTCCGTCGGCGCCCGCCTCCCTGGCGTTTTTCGCGAGCGCGAGCGCCTGAATCGCCTCACCCTGGTGGGCCGAGGCCACCTCCGCCAGGATGAAAGCAGGTGCGCCCTCACCCACGTTCTTCCCGCCCATCTCGATGGTTCTCATGTCGTCATTCTGCCCCGCGTCTCGTCGCTTCGAGGATGCAGTTTACGATCCGCTCGGTGGAGCGCCCGTCGGCGCCGTAGGCGAACTCCTGGATGTACTCTTTGCGTCTCTCCTCGAGCGCTCGGGCGGCCTCCGGGTCGTTCAGAAGTCGCTGCAGCACCGGCTCGATCGGCTCTCCCCGGTGGACGCCGAGCGCCACTCCCCGTTCGACCAGGGGAGCGAGGTTCGAAGGAAGGTTCACGACCAGAACTCGACGTCCCAGAACGAGCGCTTCCGAAGAGGCGAACGAGTCTACCGTTATCAATCCATCCGACGCAAAGAGGAGCTCGAGCAGATTCGTGGACCCGGGCAGGATTCGCGTTCGCTCGGGAGCGAGGCGGTTCACGACTTCCTCGTAGGGCGTCGTGGACTCGGCCTGGTGGGGCTTGACGAGGAGGAAGACGCCCTTCAGATGTTCCACCGCCTGCACCAGGTCAGCGAACACCGGACCCACGGCCGACCAGCGCGTCGCGAGGACGAGCAAGCGCGCGCCGTCCGGAATCCCGGCGCTCTTTCGCGTGGCCGCGGGATGGAACCCCTCGGCCGCCTGCACCAGCGCGTCGAACTTCGGACTGCCGGTGACGACGATGCGATCCCTCGGATAGCTCCCGCGCTCGATCAGAAGCTCTTTCGCGAGCTCCCCGAAAACCGCCGTCCGGGTCGGAATCGGCGCTCCGTCGGCGATCTCGTCGGGTGCGTGCTCGTGCGAGTAATACTGCGGATACATGATCCCGTGCTGCACCGCGACCGACGATGCTCCGCGCGACCGGGTGGCGGCGATGGCGGCGCGGCCGAGGCCGCTCGACTCGGCATAGAGCACGAGCACGTCCGGCTTCTCCACGTCGAGAACGGCCTCGACTTCCCGGTACGTGCGGATCGCCCAGGGGAACTGCCGGAGGAACGTGTCGCGAAAACAAGCGCCCGCTTCGGGACCGAACGCGACCCCACGATGGGAGAGCGCCTCGGCGAAGCCCTCCTCACGGCGGAGCTCGGCGAAGAGAGTCCAGCAGCGGAGAAAGTCTCTTGCGAGATCCAGGCTGAGCCGGAAGGAGAAATAGCTCCGGACGGAACGGTACGGAAGCTCGTCGGTGCCAATCTCGAGGAGGTCCTGGAGACGGAGACCCAGCCTTCGTTTTCGAAACGGCACCGGCGGGCCGAACGCGACCACGCTGGTGCCGGCGCGCTTCGCGACCTCCGGGAGGATCCGATTGAAGTACATCTCGGTGGGCTCCTCTTCGCCGGAGTCCGGATTCCGTTTCGTGCGCCACATCGACGCATGGGTGAGAAAGAGCGCTCGCGGTGTTCCCGCCGAGGGTCGGGGTCGTTCGCGAGCGAGAGATTTGAGGCCGGACCCGAGCATCTTGACGAGGTCGCTCGCGTGGAGGAGGCTCGTCCGCCCCCAGTAGGGAGGGCCATGACGCGTCCGCCCTCGAACCTCGACCTTCGCAACGAGGCTCCGCGCCGCCGATTCGAGCCCGCGTACCGGGCTCACGAGGACGATTCGCTCCGGACTCCGATCGTCGACGATTCGGGCAAGCGCTTCGATGTCTCGGACCCAAAGCCTCAGGGGTGTCTCGTGGTAGAGATAGATTTCCGCCCACCACCAGAGAACGAGAGGACCGAGCCGAAAGCGTCTCCGGAACGAAGCGCTATCCTTCCGCGGGCCGAGAGGCTTCCTTCCGAGCTCCTTCATCCACGCGATGACCGCTTCGTCCATCTCGAAATCGGCCCTCGGCCCGAGCGCCTCCGCGATGGTGACGTTCGGTATCTCGAGCCCACGAAGCGCGGAGGAGATTTCGGGACTTCGAAACCAATCCTGCACGATGGGCGCGTGCTCCCAGGCGACGACCGTGGCTCCCGCGGAAACAAGCGATCGGATTGCGTCGGCATCGGACGCGCGAAGACGAGCGTCAGCGACGACGACCAGGGAAGACTCGGGGGAGATCTCTCGATGCAAGGGAGAAATTATACAATCGCGCCATGCGCGCCTTCGATCGACGCGGTTTCCTCGCGGCTCCGACGCCAGGTATCTCCGGCCGCCACTCGCAGGCCGTGGGCGGGCCGATGCCGACCCATAAGCCTAGCTATTACAGTAGGATAGCCGATCACGAGTGCCGTCCGGCGTAGCCCCGGAACGCCCTTTCCCAAGAGTCGCCAATTGACAGAAAACAAATGACTTACGTACTCTTCTCGCGGGGGCAAGCCACCGCCGGGTGTTGGGGCCCGGCGCCCGAGTGGGACTTCCTCAGGGGTAAGAAGAGGAGGGTGGCACACGAAGCGTATCAACGAATGGCACGGAGGGCAAATGGAATCCCGAGGGGGTCCGACATTGGATAGGATGCGTCCGTGATTCGAAGTGAGCTGAAACAGCTCGCGCAGCACTCGGCGATTTACGGTATCGCGGACGTCGCCCCTTACGTCGTCAACTTCTCCCTACTGCGAATCTTCACGTCCTATCTCTCTCCGGCGGATTACGGAGCGTTCGGGATCCTGCAATTGTTCGGGGTCATCACGAAAATCTTCTTTCGACTGGGGCTCGATTCTGGATTTTTCCGCATCTACTACGAGCTCACCGGGGAGAGGGACCGAAGATCCTGGCCACGACGCTCTTCGCCTCGTCGTTCGTCGTGAGCATCGGCCTTTTCACGGCATGCGCGACGTTCTCCGCTCCCTTGGGTCGATTCATGCTCGGAGGCGACGTCTCGTTGTCGTCGGTTCGAACGTGGATCGTGCTCGTCGCGGCGGACACCCTCGTCAACACGTTCGCGTTCGTGCCGATGAACCTGTTCCGCATCCAGGGTCAGCCGAGAGCGTTCACAACGATGACCCTCTTCCGGAGCTTCCTCAACATCGGTCTCAAGCTCGCCCTCATCGTGAGCGGCTTCGGCGTGACGGGCGTTCTCGTTGCGGACCTGGTGTCGTCGTTTTTCTTCGCCGCCGCTCTCTTTCCCACGCTCGTCCGAAACCTCGCGCGGGGATTTTCGTGGCCGATGCTATGGCAAGCCGCGGCGTTCGGGCTTCCCAAGGTGCCCCACGGACTCGCGCATCAGATTCTGAACCTCTCCGATCGAAAGCTCATCCAGGTCTTCTCCACGCTCGCCGAGAGCGGCATCTACAACATCGGTTATACGATGGGCACCGGGGTCAAATTTTTCCTCTCCGCCTTCGAGCTCGCCTGGGCTCCATTCGTCTACGGCCAGCTTCGAAAGCCGGACGCGCCGAAGCTCATCGCCCGGATCGCCACATATGCCTTCGCAACCCTCTTCGGCTTCGGCCTCTTGAACGCCATTTTCGGTCGTGAGCTTCTCTGGTTCATGGTTAAGAAGAAGGAGTTCCACGAGGCGTATCGAGTCATCCCTATCGTCGTGCTCGCGTATGTAATGCAGGGGATCTTCGCCCTCACGTCGATCGGTATCGGAATCAGCAAGAAGAGCCAGTATTTCCCGATCCTCACGGTCTCCGCGGCCACCTTGAATGTCGTTCTCAACATCCTGTGGATCCCGAGAATCGGGACCATCGGCGCCGCGTGGTCGACGGTCGCGGGCTATGCCCTGATGGCGGGGATGGGCGCGTACTTGGGGAACCGGGAGTATCCCATCCCCTTCGAATGGTCTCGATTCGGGCGCGTCGTGCTCGCCGCTTCGAATCGCGTACGGGGTTTCCACGCTCGCTCCCGTCGACTGGCATTCGGCGGTCCCCATCAAGGTGGGCGCCGCTCTCGTCTTTCCGCTCGCTCTCTGGGGGCTCGGCTTTTTCCACAAAGAGGAGATCGACGAGATCAAGCGCTTTTTCGACAGGCGCTAGAGGGCTAAGGGCTTCGCTCCGCGAGCGACCGGTCGATGGCGACGAGGACCTCGTCGACGCTGATCTCGGAGATGCACTGCGGCGCCTCGGCGCGAGCGCACTCCCGCGGCGGCCGCCGGATCATGTTGCAGGGAGAGCAATACAGCTGATGGCGAACGACCCGGCGAAGGCCAAGGGCATCGTCGGGCCCGTAGCGCACGGGGTCCGACGGCCCGAAGATCGCGACGTTGGGGGTTCCGACGGCATGGGAGAGATGCATCGGCCCCGTATCTCCGCTCACGAAGAGGTCGAGGCTCTCGACGACGGCGGCGAAGGTGGCGAGCGGGGCGCCGAGGAGCATCCGGGCGTCGCTCGCGCCCACGACGCGCTCCACCCGCGCCTGGTCGGAGCTCGAGCCGGTGACGACGAGCGTTCCCCGCCCGGAAAGCCGTTCGATGAGGGCGCGGAACTTCTCGTCTCCCCACTCCTTGATGGGGCGACCGGCGCTCGGCTGGACGCCGATGAGCGGCCGCTTCGCGTTCGCGAGCCCGTTTTGCTCCAACAAGCGCGCGGCTTCCCGCCTATCGTCCTCGGTCACGAAGTTGTAGGGCCGGACCGGTGCCGCGGGATCGCTCCAGCTCTTACCGGAGTTCGGGAACAACCTGCGGACGAGCTCCAGGTTCTGCCAGTACCAGCTCTTCGTCTCGTCCCATCGAGCGGCGTGGGTGAGGAGATAGCTTCCTCCCGTCTCGCCGTAGCCCGCGCGAAGCTTCGCGCGCGCGAAAGCGAGAAGCAGGAGCACGCGCACGTCGCCCTGAAAGTCGATGGCCAGGTCGACGGGCTCGCCACCGAGTCCGCCGAGCGCTCGCCCGAGACCGGCTTTCGCTCCCCATGCCGCCCAGGGGGTATCGACGATACGGACAGCGTCGACGAAGGGGAGCCGGCGGGCGATGGGCTCGTTCCAGGTTCCCACCGCGAGCTCGAATCCGCGCCTCGGGAAGGGCTTCCCGCAGAGCGGCGAGCGCGGGAAGAGTGGTCAGCAGATCGCCGAGCCAATCGAGCCGGAGCGCGAGGACGCTCGCGACCTTCCGCGGGTCGGGAAGGCCTGCCCGCGGCCGGAGGCCCAGGACGATCGACGCCGCTCGCACGAGGGGATCGACGGCCCGAAGCAGCAGCCTTTCTCGAGGATCGTCGAATCCGATGCCCGCCGCCGTGCTCGCGCCTATGCGCCGCGAGCGCCCGCGACGGCGCGAAGAACAGATTCAAATCGCTCTCCCGCGCGTTCCCAACTGAATTCCTCCCGCGCGCGCTTGCGCGCCCGCTCGCCCAGCGATGCCCGGAGTGCCTCCGAGCGCAGAAGCTCTTCGATACCGTTCGCCAGTCCCGTCACGTCTTTCTCGGGAACGAGGAGTCCCTCCCTGCCGGAAGTGAGAGCGTCCGGAATCCCCGCGACCTCAGTCGCCACGATCGCCTTCTCCGCCGCCATCGCCTCGAGCAGTACGTTGGGAAGCCCGTCCACGTTTCCGGAGGAGTCCTGGACGGACGGGACGGCGACGACGTCGGCCATCGAAAAATACGCCGGGAGGGCGCCACGCTCGACATTCCCCACGAGCTTCAGCTGCGCCTCGATCCCTTTGTCGCGCGCGCGACCGGCGAGCTCTTCCTCCAGGTCTCCTTTGCCCGCGATGACGAGCACGGGTTTCCCGCCCCGTTGAGAGAGCTCCGCTACCGCATCCACGAGGACGTCGAATCCCTTCTTGCGAACGAGACGGCCTACGGCGAAGACCACGCCTCAATCGGAGGCGAGTCCGAGCTCCCCGCGGAGCCGTGCCGCCCTCACCGGGTCCGGCCGAAACAGGTCCAGGTCGACTCCGTAGGGGATGACTTCGGGAGTCGAACGGGCGCCCAGGGGAAGACTTCTCTCGGCCAGGTCCCGGCTGCAGGCGGTGACCGCCGCCGCCCGGCGGAACGCGCTCTCTGCGCCACGCCGCGCGATCCGATTCTTCTCCGAGAGAAAGACATCGGATCCGTGGAGACTCACCACGAGGGGAACGTCGTGGCCGGAGCGGCCGCGGAGAGCGAGCGCGGCCATGGCACCGCTCGGGACCACCCAGTGCGCGTGAACGACGTCGTAGCCGCCGCGGCGCGCCTCCCCGAGGATCGCGGAGATTCCGGAGAGGATCGCGAGCGGTGTCACGAGAAGCGTCGTGCCCCGAAGGGCCACGTCCGCCCGAAGGGCTTGAGCATAGCCGAACACCTGGAGGCCGGCCCACGGCGCATAGCGATAAGGCCGGAACCGCACCCCCGGCAGAGGCGCCGGCTGAAGGTCGTGACGGGCCGGGAGCAGTACCGTGAGCTCGTGGCCTCGAGCGGCGAGCTCCCGGGTGATGGACTCGATGAACGGCGCGGTCGTATCCCCGGGGAATTTCGGGTAGGAAGACGTGATAGTGAGAACTCTCACGGTGGAGACGGAGGATTATAGCACCCCTCTTCCGAGCCGATCCCCATGTCCCCATGTGTTATTCTTCACTCGAGGAGCGCCTACCCCAAAACGCCCCGCGGAACGGCATGAATAACGTTCTCTTCCGGCATTGCACCGAGCGGGTCATCGAGGCGGTGAACATCGGCTCGATGGAGCTGGTCAACCTCCGCCAGAACGAGCTGACGCCCGAGTTCATCCTTCTCGGGCTCCTGGAGCAGGACGGCTCCGAGACCCTCCGCCTCATCGAGGATCTGGGACTCGCTTCCGGGCAGACGAAGAAATCAATCGTCGATCTCATCATGGCGGCGCAGCGGAACAAGCTCAAGCTCCGTCGCGAGGGCTCGCTGCAGATCCTCGTCTCTCCCCAGACCGCGGAAGTCCTGCGGATGGCGAAGGAAGAAGCCGACCAGATGGGCGATCGTTTCGTCGGCGTGGGCGCGATGCTCCTCGCGCTGCACCGGGATGCCCGCGGGGCTCTCCGCGCGCATCCTCCGGGATCTGGGCTTCCGCTACGAGCGCACCAAGGATTCGTATTTGCGACAGCGCGGAAACCGCACCGTCGACGACAAGCGTGGCGATACGAAGTTCGAGACCCTCCAGAAGTACACCACCGACTTGACGGAGATGGCCCGCAATGGACTCCTCGATCCCGTCGTCGGCCGAGAGGAGGAGATCCGCCGCGTCATCCAGATTCTGCTCCGTCGTAAGAAGAACAATCCGGTGCTCATCGGCGAGCCGGGCGTCGGCAAGACGGTCATCGTGGAAGGCCTCGCGATGCGGATCGCGACCGCCGAAGTTCCCGACACGCTGATGAACAAGCGGGTGCTCCTGCTCGAGATGAGCGAGATCGTCTCGGGCTCGAAGTTCCGGGGCGAGTTCGAGGAACGCCTCAAGACCATCAAGGAGGAGGTTCTCGCCGCCGGCGGTCAGGTGATCCTCTTCATCGACGATCTCCATACGGTCGTGGGCGCGGGCAACGTCGAAGGCGGTCTCGACGCCTCGAACATGCTGAAGGGGGCTCTCGCCCGCGGCCAGCTTCGCTGCATCGGCGCCTCCACCCTCGAGGAGTACAAGAAGCACATCGAAAAGGACAAGGCTCTCGAGCGGCGCTTCCAGAGCATCCTGGTGAAAGAGCCTTCGGTACAGGAGACCCTCCGGATCCTGAAGGGGGTGCAGCGCAACTACGAGCTCCATCACAACGTCAATTTCGGCGACGACGCGCTGGATTCCGCCGCGAAGCTCTCCGAGCGCTACATCGCCGATCGATTCCTGCCCGACAAGGCCCTGGATCTGCTCGACGAGGCGGGAGCACGCAAGCACCTCGAGCTCGTTTACGCGCCGCCCGAGATCCGAAGGGCCAAGCGCGACCGCGAAAAGCTCGTGGCCCAGCAGCGCGAAGCCTACCAGTCGCAGGACTTCGAGCGCGCCGCGCTCTGCCAGCAGAACATCATGCGGCTCGAGACCGACCTCAAGACGATGATGCACGAATGGCGGGAGACCCGCCGTCCCGAGGACTCCACCGTCGGTAGCGAGGACATCGCCCGCGTCGTCCAGGGCTGGGCCGGCATCCCCGTCACCCGCATGCTGGAGTCGGAGGCGCAGAAGCTTTCGCGGATGGAGGAGAACATCCACCGCCGCATCGTCGGTCAGGAGAACGCGGTGCGGGCCGTTTCCGACGCCATCCGGAGGAACCGCGCCGGACTCAAGGGCAGGAAGCGTCCCATCGGCTCGTTCATCTTCCTCGGGCCGACGGGCGTGGGCAAGACCGAGCTCGCCAAGGCTCTCGCCCAGTTCCTTCTCGACGACGAGGAGCGACTCATCCGGCTCGACATGAGCGAGTACATGGAGCGGCACTCGGTCTCCAAGATGATTGGCTCACCCCCCGGCTACATCGGCTACGGCGAGGGCGGCCAGCTCACGGAGAAGGTTCGCCGCAACCCCTACAGCGTGATCCTGCTCGACGAGATCGAGAAAGCCCATCCCGACGTCTACCACATGATGCTCCAGATCCTGGAGGACGGGCGGCTCACCGACGCCCAGGGCCGCACGGTGAGCTTCGTGAACACCATCATCATCGCCACCTCCAACATCGGCAGCGAGGACATCACCCGCGAGTACGGGAGCATCGGCTTCGCCACCCCCGTCTCCTCCCGCAAGTACGAGGAGATCAAGGATCGGGTGATGCGGGCGGTGAAGAAGGTCTTCAAGCCCGAGCTTCTCAACCGTATCGACGATCTCATCGTGTTCCACCAGCTCGAGAAGGAGCACATCCGGCAGATCGTGGACATCGTCCTCGCCGATTTGAGCCAGCGGCTCGCGGAGCAGAACCTCGCCATCCACGTCACCGAGGCGGTCAAGGACAAGCTCGCGAACGACGGCTACGATCCCGTGTACGGAGCGCGCCCTCTGAGGCGGGCGGTGGAGTCGCAAATCGAGAACTCGCTCGCCCACCAGCTCATCAGCGGCAAGATCAAGAAGGGAGACCGGGTCATCGTCACCCTCAAGGACGGAGAGGTCGACTCGTCCCGTGCGCCGCGGGACGAAATGCTCGCCTCGCAGCCGGTTCCCGCTCCCGGGGCCCGGGGGACTCGACGCTAACGAAGACGTTGCGCCGCGCCTCCATCGGCCTCGTCTTCATCG
The DNA here is from genome assembly GCA_963815675.1 of uncultured Acidobacteriota bacterium. Lineage (GTDB taxonomy): Bacteria > Acidobacteriota > Vicinamibacteria > Marinacidobacterales > SMYC01 > CAWFHP01. The sequence goes on from CAWFHP010000006.1 coordinate 92,960, forward strand.
CCATCGCCGCGGGGTTTACCGGTTGCGGGCGCGAGCCGGAAGCCCCTCCACCGCCGAAGCCGAACGTTGTTCTCATCACCATCGAGACGCTTCGCGCCGACCACGTGGGCATGAACGGATACGCCCGCAACACGACGCCCAACCTCGACCGGCTCGCGCGCGAGGGCGCCTCGTTTCGCACCGTCGTCGCCCAGGCTCCCTTCACCCTTCCCTCCATCTCGACGATCATGACCGGCCTCACCCCTCCTCGACACGGGGTCCGGAACCACCCCGCCGTCCTCGCCGCCGACAAGGAGACGCTGGCGGAGCGTTTCGAAAAGGCGGGCTACGAGACCGCGGCCATGACCCGCCACACCTGGCTCCGCAACAAGTCGGGTCTGGACCAGGGATTCGAGGAGTACGACAACAACAAGTTTCCCGCCGGTCTCGACGCGAGAAGCCTCTCTCTCGCCGCCGTCGATTGGCTCGAGAAGCGCGATCGGAGTCGGCCGTTCTTTCTCTGGCTCCACTTCCTCGATCCCCACCTCCCCTACACGCCGAGCTATCCCTATGCCGTCCTCTACGACGACGAGACCCGAGACGAGCCCCAGGTGAAACATCTCCGCTCAATGGTCGAGGCCGACCGCGATCGAGACGACTACGAGCCCACACCTTACGCCGATCTTGCCGGCGGTCCCTACTACAATCTCGTGCTCCCGTACTATCCCGAAAACCGCGTCCTGCTCGATTTTGCCTTCTGGCGCCGCTCCCGGGGGGCCATCTTTTTCAACAAGGGCATCTACTCCAAGAAGGAAGTCTCCCAGCTCGTGGATCTCTACGATGGCGCGATTCTCTACACCGACGACAACGTGGGGCGGGTGCTCAAGTCTCTCGCCGAGCTCGGGCTTCAGGACTCGACGATCGTGGCGGTAACGGGTGACCATGGAGAGAGCTTCGGCGAGCATGGTCTGTATTTCACCCACGACTTCAACCTCTATGACGAGGTGCTGCGCGTTCCCCTCGTGATTCGAGCACCCCCGCTCCTGGGCGTGAAGCCGGGGACGGTCATCGACCAGCAGGTCCGCCTGATGGATCTAGGACCGACGCTTCTCGACCTCGCCGGAGTCGAGGGTTTTCTCGACGCCGAGGGTGTGAGCCTCGCTCCCCTTCTCCGGGGCGGGAGCCTCCCCTTCCTCGACGCCCTCGCGGAGAGCGCCCCCTATCGTTCCCAGTTTCCCGAACAGGAGCGCATCTACTTTCCCGGAAACCGCGGGAAATGGCGCATGGTCCGAAGCGATCGCTGGAAGCTCATCCGCATCCCGCACCCCGGCGGCGACATCCAGGAGCTCTACAATCTCGTGGACGATCCCCACGAGAAGCACGACCTGTTCCATGAGCTCCCGGGACAGGCGCTGCGGCTGAGCCCCCTCCTCGACGCCTGGATCGCGGGCGACCCCGCGCGAGACAGCGACACGTCCGGCGAGGAGGAAAAAGCCCTCGAAGGACTCGACCCTGCCGCCCGCGACGAGCTTCGTACTCTGGGCTACATCCACTGACCGACAGGGCGCACTCGAGACCTCACCTCGTCCGCGATGAGCAGACGCCCCGGTGGGTCGCAGGATCCTCGTTATCTGCCGCGCGTGAAGGCGATCCGCGCGTACTCGGCGATGCCACCTCGATAGGAGCTCGCGAGGCGCAGATCCAGCCCTACCCTCTTCACGTCTCTCCCTCAAGCTCGACTTCGACTTCGACTTCGACTTCGACTCCGACGCGCGGCGGTACCGAACGTCAGCTGCGATAGAAGTCCCGGACCGCGTCTACGACGCGCCGCACGTCCTCCACCGAAAGCCTCGGATAGAGAGGGAGCGAAAGGATCTCCCCCGCCGCCTTTTCGGCCTCGGGACAGCTCCCCCGCTTCTGCGGGAGATGGCGGTACGCCGGCTGGAGGTGCGTGGGAATGGGGTAGTGGATGAGCGTCTGGATGCCCCGGTTCCTCAAGTGCTCCGCGAGCTGGTCACGGTTCGACCCCCGAATCACGAAGAGATGGCGCGCGGAGAGGAATCCCTCTCGAACGGCCACCTGACGTACCGGCGTATCCGATAGAAGCTCTTCGTAGAGCCGCGCGAGCTCTCGCCGCCTCTCGTTCTCCCGCTCGAGGTGCGAAAGCTTCGCTCTGAGAACGGCGGCCTGTATCTCGTCGAGGCGGCTGTTGAAGCCGACGTCCTCGTGTACGTATCGCGTCGACTGCCCGCCGTTTCGTAGGCGTCTCAGTCGCGCCGCGAGCTCGTCGTCCCGCGTCACGACCATGCCGCCGTCGCCGAGAGCACCCAGGTTCTTCGTCGGATAGAAGCTGAAGGTGCCTGCTTCCGCGAAGCTCCCGAGAGTCTGTCCCTGGTACCGTCCGCCGTGGGCCTGGCAGGCGTCCTCCACCATCGGAAGCCCGCGCTCATGAGAGAGAGCCTGGAGCTTCCCCAGGTCGCAGGCGTTTCCATAGAGGTGCACCGGGAGGATCGCGCGGGTCCTCGGAGTGATGTGGCGCTCGACGCTCTCGGCGGAGAGCGTGAGGGTGTCGGGCTCGACGTCGGCGAAGACCGGAGTCGCACCGAGCCGGCTCACCGCGAGAGCGGTGAAGGCCGCAGTGAGCGGCGTCGTGACGACTTCGTCTCCCGGGCCAATCCCGAGCGCGAGGAGTGCGAGGGTAATGGCGTCGGTCCCATTCCCAACCGCGACGGCGTTTCCGCAATCAAAACCGAGGGCGAGCTCCCTTTCAAAGCTCTCGACCTCGGGGCCGAGGATGTACCAGCCCGATGCGACGACCCTCTCGAGCGCGGCGCGCACGTCGTTCTCCACGGGGGAGCCCGAGAGTCCGAGAATCATTGAACGGGACGTTGTTCCTGCTCGCCGACACTTCAGGGGACATAATGCCCCATGTTCCGTCGATAGAAGTCGACCGTGCGGGAGAGGCCTTCCCGAAGGCTCACCCGCGGCTCCCATCCGAGCTCCCGTTGGATCCGGCTGTAATCCGTGTAGAAGTCGCCGATGTCGATGCGGCGGCGCTCCTCGGGGAAGGGGATGAGCCGGTAATTCGGCTTTTCTCCCGCGACCTCGTAGAGAAGCTCGACGAACTGCCTCAGCGACGTCGGCGGCTTCGCGCCGAGATTGAAGACCTTTCGGTGGGCCCTCGGGCTCGCTCCCGCGAGGAGAAGGGCGTCGACGGCGTCGTCGACGTAGTTGAAGTCCCGCTTCTGTTCTCCATCGCCGAACAGGAGGATCTCCTCACCCAGAACGACCCGTCGGATGAACCAGCCGGCAAAACCCTGCCGGTTGTGCTTCATCAGCTGACGGGGCCCGTAGGTGTTGGTGAGGCGCAGACAGGTCGTGTGGAGCCCGTGCACCTCGCCGTAGATCTGATGGTACATCTCGCCGCCGACCTTGTTGATCCCGTTCACGTCGGTGGGCCGAACGGGGTGATCCTCGTCGGCGGGCAGCTTCACCGGCCGTCCGTAGATCTGGCGGGTGCTGGCGTAGACGATCTCGATATCTGGATTCACCCGCCGACAGGCCTCGAGGATCGACAACTGGCTCCGGCAGTTGATCTCGAGATCCGTCATCGGATCTTCCATGCTGTCGATGTGACTCACCTGCCCCGCGAGGTTGAAGAGATAGTCCTGCCCTCCCACGAGGTACCGCATGGCGTTCGCGTCGCGGACGTCGGCGATGTTGACCCGCACCTGTGACTCGATGCCGTCGATGTTGAAGAGGTTTCCGCCGTAGTCGGGGAGGAGCGAGTCGACGAGAAGCACTTCGGCGCCGAGAGGGACGAGAGTCCGCGCGAGGTTGCTCCCGATGAATCCCAGCCCTCCGGTGATGAGAACCTTCTTCCCCTCGTAGCTCTCGTGGAGGAGATCGCGACGGCTCTCATCCATGGGTCGACCTACGGGCGGATGCCGGCTTCAGGGCGCGATGTGCTCACGGTCTCGGGAGGCTCCGCTCGACACGGCGTCGACTTCACGCGACGCGACCGCGGGCGCGGGCGCGGGCGCTCGCTTCGCGTCGGCAGCCTCGGATGATGCGGGCGGCCGGTTCAGGTGAACCTTCTTGACGACGAGGTCCACCCAGAGGTGGCCGAGGTCGAGGAGTGTTTTCGCCACCCGGCGAAAGTTGAAGAACTGACTCCGGCCGTAAACGCGGTGAAAGTGGTGGACCGGGACTTCCTGAATTCGGAAGCCGTTGTCCTGCACTTTCTTCATCAGCTCGACGCAGATGACCCCGCTGTTCTTCGTGAGCTCGACTTTGTCGAAGATGCTCCGCCGGAACAGACGGAAGTCGCAGTCGACGTCGGAGAGCCGAAGACCGAAGCTGAAGCGAACGAACCAGTGGTAGACGCGTCCGATGATGGCGCGGTGGAGGGGATCGGACCGGCCAATCTTGGAGCCGTTGACGAAGTCGCTCGACTCCTCCCATACGGCGAACAGCCGTTCCAGCTCCCGCGGATCGTACTGGGCGTCTCCGTCGGTGTAGAAGATGAGCTCCTTGGTGGCGGCCTGAAAGCCGCTGCGGAGCGCACCTCCGTAGCCTCGGTTGACCGGGTGGTGGATGACCCGGAGCTCCGGGAAGACCGATTCGAGCTCGGCGAGCACGTCGGCTGTATGATCGCGGCTTCCGTCGTTCACGACGATGATCTCGTACTCGTCCGCGAGGCGACGCGCAGCGAGCCGCGCGCCAATCACCATGCTGGGAATCGTTCCCGCGTCGTTGTAGGCGGGGAATATGACGGAGAGCTCGATGGGCTTTCCGAGACGGTGACGTTGGTCCTCTTGGGGCAAGGTGTCCTCGTTCTGACGCGTTGCGCGGCGGCTCTACTCGACCGCTATCGGCACACCCGATGGCCGCCTGGAAGCCCCAAGTATACGATAAGCACCCATGCCCGGGACACTGTTCGTGGTCTCGACGCCCATCGGAAACCTGGGCGATCTGAGCGAGCGCGCCCGGGAGACGCTGAAACGGGTCCGCGTCGTTGCCTGCGAGGACACCCGGGTTACGGGAAAGCTCCTTCATCGTTTCGGGATTCGAGCGACGCTTTCGAGCTATCACGAGCACAACGAGGCGGAAAGGGCGGGAGAGCTCCTCGCGAGACTCGCCGCGGGTGACGACGTCGCGCTCGTCTCGGACGCGGGGACGCCGCTCGTCTCCGACCCCGGGTACCGTCTCGTTCGCGCCGCACGTGACGCCGGCATCGAAGTTCGCGCGATCCCCGGTCCGAGCGCCGTCCTCGCGGCTCTGGCCGTCTCGGGCCTCCCGACCTCGCGCTTCACGTTCGTGGGCTTCCTCCCTCCCAAGGGACGCGCGCGAGACAGGGCGATCGACGAGCTCGCTCGGCTCGACCATACGCTCGTTCTGTTCGAGGCGGGAACCCGCGTCCGGCGGCTCCTCGCGGAGCTCGCCGCCACCCTGGGTGAAAGACCGGCGATGGTGCTGCGCGAAATGACCAAGCTGCACGAGGAGCATCATGGGGGTACGCTGAATGAGCTCTCCGCCTGGGCGCGGAATCGAACGTTCAAAGGAGAGCTGACCCTCGTCGTCGGCGGAAAGTCCGTCGTGGAGGAACCGAGGGAGCGCCCAGCCCCTGCGCTGGCGACGCTCTCGTCGCGATTCCGCGAGCTGCGCGACGGGGGGCTCTCCGCGCGTGCGGCCGCGAAGGTCCTCGCGCAGGAGCACGGGCTCTCCTCCCGGGATGTCTACAACGAGCTGGTCAGAAAGGCGGAATCGACGTGAGCTCAGGCCTCATCGCGCGCATGCGCTCCGAGGGGCGCCTCGAGCTGCTCACCGCGTGTTCATCAAGTGGCGTCCAGCACGTCTCTGACCTTCTGGGCCAGGGCCAGAGGCGCAAATGGTTTCTCCAGGTACGCGATGCCCGGTTCCAGTTCGCCGTGGCGGACCACCGCCTGGTCGGCGTACCCGGAAACGAAGAGCACCCTCATGTCCGGTCGCAGCGGGGCCAGCCGTCGGGCCAGGTCGCGGCCATTCAAGCCGGGCATGATGACATCGGTGACCATGAGATCGATACGGTCCTTGTGTTGTTCGCAAACGAGAAGCGCCTCGCCACCATTAGCGGCCGTAACGACGCGGTAGCCGCGTCTCGTGAGGGTGGCCCGGGCCAACGAGCGCACGGCGTCCTCATCCTCGACGACCAGGACCGTTTCGGTGCCATCGAGCTGCGCTCCATACCGGGGAGCCGGTTGCGCGGCCTCGACGGGGGACTCAATCCGCGGCAGGTAGATTTTGAACGTCGTCCCGTGCCCTGGTTCGCTGTATACCCAAATGAACCCGTCGCTCTGCCTGACGACGCCGAAGACCGTCGACAACCCTAGTCCCGTACCTTTGCCCACGGACTTGGTGGTGAAGAACGGCTCAAAGATCCTGGCCTTGGTGGCCGCGTCCATGCCGGTCCCGTTGTCGGTGACGGCGATGAGCACGTATTCGCCCGCCGGCACGGTGCCGCCCTCACGGGTCTGGTCGTCAGAGATCGTTACGGCTGAGCTTTCGATGGTCAACTTCCCGCCATCCGGCATGGCGTCGCGGGCATTGACGGCGAGGTTGACCAGCACCTGTTCGATCTGTCCAGCATCCGCCCGGATACGGCCGATGCCCGCCGTGAGCGATGCCACGACATCCACGTCTTCGCCCACCAATCGCCGCAGCATCTTCTCGATGCCGGCGACGAGATCGTTGGGATCCAGCACACGGGGGTTCAGCACCTGTTGGCGGCTGAACGCCAGAAGTTGACGGGTGAGTGCGGCAGCCCGGCCTGCGGCTTCGCGAATCTCATCGATATCCTGGCGAAGGGGGTCATCCGGTTTCAGGCTCTCTCCGGCCATGTCCGCGTAGCCGCTGATCACCGTGAGAACGTTGTTGAAATCGTGCGCTACCCCGCCGGCCAAGCGCCCTACCGCCTCCATTTTCTGGGCCTGGCGGAATTGCTCCTCGAGCTTGTGGCTCTCGGTGATATCGAGTGCGGTGCCGGCGATGCGATAGACCTCGCCTCTCGAGTCTCGGACGGCGACAGCGTCGGCGCGCACCCAGCGCACCTGCCCGTCGGAATGGATGATGCGGAATTCGATAGGTCCCGGGCTCTCTCCCTGTTGGATCCGAGAAATGTACTCGGCCAAACGGGTTCGGTCTTCTTCAGGCAGGGGATCGAGGAACGACGAGGGCCGGTCATAAAGGCTCTGGCAGCTCACGCCCCAGACATCCTCGTAGGCAGGGCTGATGTACAACGTCTCCCGGTATTGCACGTCCATCACGAAGAAGACTTCCTTGATGTTCTCGGCCAATTGACGAAACCGGATGGCGCTCTCACGAAGAGCATCTTCGGCCCCCTTCCTCCCGGTTAAGTCGTGCACCGATCCGATAAGATGGGTGCACTCTCCTCGGTCGTCGAACACCGGGGCGACGCTGACCTCGCCGACCCTCTGGCCGGAAGGGTATTGCGACGTCTCTTCCCATTGGACGGTCGTCCGCAGCCGGATTGCCTCCTCATACTTGGACAGCGCCAGCGACAGAGACGGCTCAGGGATGACTTCCTGCACCGTCTTGCCCACTACCTGTTCCTGACCGATCCCGGTGGCTCGAACAAACGCGGGATTCACGGAAACGAACCGGTACGTGCTACCGCCTTCTACGGCGAGCTCGAAAATCACGTCGGCCACGGTGCTATAGATCGAAGATAGATGCGCCGCGCTCACGCGCAGATCGAGCTCTGCCTGACCACGCCGGATTCCGACCGCGACGACGTCGGCGATGGAGCGCAGAACCTGCAGTATGCGCTCGTCTAGCGGATGCCGCGCGAACACGGCGACGACTCCCACCAGATCACTACCCACCAGCAACGGAAAACCCGCGAACGCGACCATGCCTTCGCGCCGGGCCCACTCCTGCTCGGAGAACCGGGGATCCCCGACGACCGAGTTCGTGAAATGCGGTTTCCGCTCGGCCGCAATCGACCCGATTTTCTTGTCCCCGACCCTCACCCGGGCGTGAGTTCCATCGATGCGAGTGTACATGCCGGCGCTTGCTTGCAACTGGAGAACGCTCTGTTCGGAATCCAACGTCCAGATCCTGGCAAAAGCGGCATCCAGGTGCTCGACGATGGCCTCGGTACACCGCTGCAGGGCGTCGCGCAGGGATGGCGCGCTGGCGAGCGCCACACCTATGGCCGAGCTGAGCTCGGCCAGACGGGCCCGCTCGGCATTGACCTCGTCCGCTCGCTTTCGTTCGGTGACGTTGTCGAATACAGCGACAAAGCACTCTCGTTCAGGCGAGTAGACCGCGACGGAGAACCAGATGCCCAACGGCTCGACATAGGTTTCAAATTTCTCCGGATTGCCGCTCGAGGCTACGCGACCGTAGATCTCGAAGAGCTCCGGATTGGACTCTGCTTATGCCGGGGATTACGTCCGTGACTCGTTTGCCGACGACGTTGCGCAACCCGGTGAGCTCCTCGAATGCGCGGTTTACGAAGACGTAGGTGAAGTTGCTCGGCCTCCCGGCGTCGAAATGCATGCGGCAGTATGCAAAGCCTCGGAGCATGTTCTCCAATAGCGAGCGGTACATCTCCTCGCCCCCGACCAGAGCTTTTTCCACCTCGTTGCTCAGATCATCCATGGGAGGCCGGACGGGTTGGGCACGCTCGAGATCGACTGGTGTCCGGTTGAATCTCCAGAGGGCACCGTGATCTTTGTCAATTTGGAACGATCTTTGTTCTTCATGAAGCCCTACATCGATGGTAACAGGCGTGGACAGGAAAGCAAGACGGATGCCTAGTGGGCTGTAGCAGCTATTTGGGTGCGCAAATCGCGAGGTCATTTTGTGCGCTGGCAAGGCGCGATGACGACGACATATCTGGATATTTCGAGGAATCGCAACGCCGCCAGCGCGCAAAAGGGCCCGGGATTTTGGCGCGAAATAGCTGTTACAGCCCACTAGTGCTCCGAGGATGCGACTCCTTTTTCTGTCGAGCTGTCCGTGGCAGCATCAGAGATGCGGAACCAGTAGGCTTGCTTCCTCCGGAGGGGCCGTCGCCGAGACTCTCCCGCTCGCGCTGCCGCCGAGATTCTCGCGAAGGAGTATGGGCTCTCGTCCCGGGAGGTCTTACAATGAGCTGGTCAGAAAGGCGGAATCGACGTGAGCTCAGGACTCATCGCGCGCATGCGCTCGGACGGTGGATTCGAGCAGGTGATCGCGCTGAACGATCCGAGCTGCGGTCTCCGTGGGTTCATGGTGATCCACGATACGTCGCGTGGACCGGCCACAGGCGGAATCCGCGTCTATCCCTACGAGAGCGAGGACGCGGCCCTCTCCGACGGCTTCCGGCTCGCTCGGGCGATGAGCTTCAAGGCCGCTGCCGCCGACCTCCCCGTTGGAGGCGGAAAGATCGTTCTCATGGAATCCCCCGACTTCGTGCGAGGAGAAGCGCTCCCGGCGGTCGGGCGGGCGATCGAGATGCTGGGCGGCCGGTTTCTCGCGGGTCGCGACGTCGGCGTTCCCGTTCGGGACGGCGCTCTCGTCCGGCGCGAGACCCGCTTCATGGTCGATGAGTCGGAGGCGGGAGTCTCCGATCTGAACCGGGCGACTGCTGTGGGCGTCGAGGCGGGCGCACGCGCCGCGCTGGCCTTCGCGACCGGCACGACTCGCGGCAACGGGAAGGGCTGGCAGGGGGTGCGCGTCATGCTCCAGGGAGCCGGGGGCGTGGGAAGCTGGCTCGCGCGGCTTCTCGCGGAAGCGGGCGCCGAGCTCCTCGTCAGCGACCCCCATCACGCCGCCCTCGAAGAGCTCGCGCGGCACGTTCGCTTCCGGGAAGTCGCGGCGGACGCCGTATTGGACGTCGACTGCAATCTGTTCGCGCCCTGCGCGATCGGGGGCGTCCTCGATGTGGCCGGCGCACGGCGTCTTCGGGCCCAGGTCGTGGCGGGCTCGGCCAACAACGTTCTGGCCTCGCCCGAAGCCGGAGACGAGCTCTTTTCGCGCGAAGTCGTATACGCTCCCGATTTTCTCGTGAATGCGGGAGCTCTCATCCAGGGGACCCGATTCCTCTTGACCGGGGAGCGAGCGAGCGAGGTGGCGCTCGGAGAGATCGGCGAGCGGACCGAGGCGCTCCTGTCCAGCTCGCGCGAGGAAGGCGTTCCGCCCCAGAGGCTTCTCGAACGCAGGGTGATGGCGCGGCTCGACATCGACGGACGGCACGGATGGCGCCGATGGTTCGTTCCGAGCCGGGACTGACGAAAAAGACGTGGTTCTATAACCTTTTCCGCGAGCAGTGCTCTTGTTGACCGCCGACGCCGGCGGTCATATAATTTCGATTTCCCAACCAAGGCAGGTATCCTTACCCAACCCCTTCGAATCGCGGGTCCGGGAGGCTTCTGCCGCCGAAACCAGGAGGTTGTTTCTCATGCCACAGAAAAAGACGCGCTCCAAACCAGGTGCCAAAGGCAAGCACGGGGGGCGCGGAGCGGGCGAGATGGAGACCTATCAGAAGGCCGTCGATGCCTTCGAGCGGGCTGTCAAGACCCTGTACAAGGGCGAGTTCGACAAGGCGAAAGAGCAGTTCGAGTCGGTACTTCAGTCCTTCCCCGACGAGAGCGACCTGATGGATCGGCTGCACACCTACATCGCCGTTTGTGAGCGGAAGCTCGCTCCCCAGAAGAGGCCCAAGAGCACCGAGGAGATGGTTACCCAGGGAGTGATGCTGCTCAACGAGGGCGATACCGCCCAGGCGATCAAGGTCCTCGGTAAGGCGCTCGAAGCGGAGCCGTCGAACCCCCACATCGAGTACTGTCTCGCCGCCGCTTACGGCAGAGCGGGCGAGGCGGCCGATAGCGCCCGACATTTGAAGCTGGCGATCGCGGCCGACCCCACGAGCCGATTCCACGCCCAGACCGACGACGATTTCGCGCCGGTGAAGAACCGGAGCGAGATTACGGCTCTCCTCACGCAAGCCGGATAGGTAGCGTCGGTTCGTGATCTACGGACTCCGCGTCTTCGCGGTCGGCGGCGGGACGGGGCTTTCTGCCCTCCTCGGAGGGCTGAAGCACTTCGTCGATCCGCCGGCGCTCGACGCCGGAGTCAAGAGCGACAGCGTGTACTTCGCCGACCTCGCGGCGATGGTCACGGTGATGGACGATGGCGGGAGCTCCGGCCGCCTCCGCGACGAGTTTCAAATGCTTGCGCCGGGTGACATTCGTAACTGTCTCGTCGCCCTCTCCGAAGACGAGTCTCTCCTGTCGTCCCTGTTTCAGTATCGCTTCAGCGGCGGCGGTGACCTCGGCGGGCACAACTTCGGCAATCTCTTTCTGACCGCGCTCACCGCCGTTACCGGGGACTTCTACGAAGCGGTACGGGCGGCGAGCCACGTACTGGCGGTACGCGGTCGAATCTTCCCTTCGACGACCGAGAGCGTGTCTCTCATGGCTGAGCTCGAGGACGGACGTCGGGTTCGGGGCGAGACCAACATCAGCCGGTCCGACACGAGAATCCGGCGGGTGGTGCTGGACCCACCGGGGAGCCCTCCTCCCGAAGAGGCTCTCGATGCCTTGCGAAACGCCGATCTGATCCTCATCGGACCGGGCTCGCTCTACACCAGCCTCATTCCCAACCTCCTCGTTCCCGGTGTGTCGGAAGCTCTCGCCGAGAGCGACGCGACGGCGGTGTTCCTCGCGAACGCGATGACGCAGCCGGGCGAGACCACGGGGTACGATCTCGCGGACCACATCCGGGCCCTGCTCGATCACTGCCCCGGCTTGAGTCTCTCCTATGTCCTCGCGAACCGGGACCCGATAGCGAAGGAGGCGCTCGCGCGGTATCGAGAGGAGGGCGCCGAGCCCGTCGCTCTCGGAGATCCGGGGGAGCTTCCCTGCGCGCTTTTGCTCGAATCGCTCCTTCAGCCCGGGCCCGTCGTTCGTCACGACGGCGTCAAGACGGCGCGCGCGCTCCAGAGGCTCTTCCATCGCTCGCGGGTCGCGCCGGGGCTCGGCCGGGTGCCATGAAACTGACCGTCGTCTTGTGGCCGGGCCGGAGCGGTTTCGCGACAAGGGAGCTTCTCGGTTTGCCGGTATGGCAGCGAACGCTTGCCGCGACACGCGGGCTCGGAGCGGATGGCCTTCTCTGGCTCCGACATTCCCGCGAAGATGCCCCGGATTCCCTCGACGTGGTGAGCGTCTCGGAGCTGTCGCGCCGCCGCGACCGGGACAATCTGCTCGTCGTCCCGGCCGAGCTCGCCTGTTTGACGGGAGCCGAGCTGAGACGCCTCTTGAAACGCGATCTCGCTCGACCTCAGGCGCTTTCCTATCCGGGACATCGTCGGCCGGTCGTCGCGGCGCGCGGCTCCGATTGGACCCGGGCACTCTCGGGACTCGGCGAGCGAGAGCGTCGACTCGAAGCCGCCATCCGGCTTCTCGCGCCCACCGTCATACCCCCGAAACGGGAGGAGGAGCTTCTCCTCGTCGACGGACCGGAGTCGTGGGCGCGCGCCGGGGACATCTTGAGGAAAAAGAAGATCGATGAGCTCTTGCGCCGGGGTGTCCTCATCGCCGACCCCGCGACCCTCCACGTCGATCCCGAAGTCTCGGTAGGAGCCGGAGCCCGGATCCACCCCTGGGTGATCCTGGAGGGTGAGACCGTCATCGGGCGCGACGTCGTCATCGGAAGCTTTACCCACGTGGTCCGCTCCTCTCTCGGCGCCGGGACCGTCGTGCTCGATCATTGCTTCATCCGGGAGAGCCGCGTCGGGCGGAACGCGCAAATCGGACCCTTTGCCCATCTGCGTCCCCACTCCGACGTGGGAACGGGCGCGAAGGTAGGCAACTTCGTGGAGCTCAAGAATACGACGCTCGGCGCCGGAGCCAAGGCGCCTCACCTTTCCTATCTCGGCGACGCGACGATCGGGAAGGGATCGAACGTGGGCGCGGGCACCATCACCTGCAACTACGACGGCGTCCACAAGCACCGTACCATCGTCGGCGACGGCGCCTTCATCGGAAGCGACGTACAGCTCGTGGCGCCGGTCAAAGTCGGAAGAGGCGCCTACGTCGCGGCCGGCTCCTGCATCGTGGCAGACGTGCCCCCACGCGCCCTCGCCCTCGCTCGGAGCCGACAGATCGTGAAGCCGGGCTGGGCGGTGAAGCGGGCTGCCGGGAAGAAGCGATCCCCAAAGAAGAAACCATCCCCCAGGAAGAAGAGGACCTGAATATGTGCGGCATCATCGGCTACGTCGGTGAGCGCTCGACGACGGAGATGCTTCTCGCCGGACTTCGCTCGCTCGAGTACCGCGGTTACGACTCGGCGGGAATCGCGGTCGTTCACGAGGGCAAGTTGAAAGTTCTACGTTCCGAGGGAAAGCTCGAGAACCTCGCGCGACAGGTCGACCCGCGGACGATGAACGGCTCCTATGGTCTCGGACATACCCGATGGGCGACGCACGGACGGCCGAACGAGGAGAACGCGCATCCGCACCGCGACTGCACCGGCAACATCGTGGTGGTCCACAACGGCATCGTCGAGAATTATCTCGACCTCAAGGCGAAGCTCCAGGAAGAGGGCCACCGCTTCGTCACCGAGACGGACACGGAGATCATCGCCCACACCATCGAAAAGCACTTCGCGGGCGAAAATGGCGATCTGGTGGCAGCGGTGCGGCGCACGCTCGAGGAGCTCGAAGGCGTCTTCGCCTTCGTGGCCCTCTCCGCCTCCGCTCCGGATCTCCTCGTGGGTGCCCGGAACGGCCCGCCTCTCGTCGTCGGCCTGGGAGACGGGGAATCTTTCATCGCTTCGGACGTTCCCGCGTTTCTCGCCCATACGCGAAACGCTGTCTTCCTCGACGACGGAGACATCGCGGTCGTCGAGCGTGGAGGCGTCCGGATACTGGACGGGGCCGGAAATCCTCTCGCCCGCGAGGTCCAGCGGATCACCTGGGACCCGGTCCAGGTGGAGAAGCAGGGCTTCAAGCATTTCATGCTCAAGGAGATCTTCGAGCAGCCGCGAGCGGTTCGCGACACCCTTCTGGGCCGCTACTCGCTCGATAGCGGCGAGGTGCATCTGAACGAGATCTCTCTGGACGCGGGATTCATCGAGCGGGCGAATCGGATCGCGGTCGTCGCCTGCGGCACGAGCTGGCTCGCCGCCCAGGTAGGAAAGTTCTTCATCGAAGAGCTCGCGCGCCTTCCGGTCGAAGTCGACGTGGCGTCGGAGTTTCGCTATCGGAATCCGATTCTCGGGCCGAACGATCTCGTCGTCGGGATCACCCAGTCAGGCGAGACCGCGGATACGCTGGCGGCGATGAAGGCGGCGAAAGAGTCCCGGGCGAAGACTCTCGCCATAACCAACGTCAAGGGCTCCATGGTCACCCGTCTCTGCGATCAGACCATCGAGACCCACGCCGGGCCCGAGATCGGGGTGGCGGCGACGAAGACGTTCTCGTCGCAGGTGGTGGCGCTCTACCTGCTCGCGCTCTACCTCGCGGGACAGCGCTCACGGCTTTCCGCCGACGAGTCTCGGGAGCGGCTTTCGGACCTCGCGCGCGCCCCGCACTACATGGAGCAGGCTCTCGAGCTTGCGCCGACGATCGAGACCATGGCACGGGAGTTCTATCAGGCGAGTAACTTTCTCTTTCTCGGACGAGGGCCGCTCTATCCCATCGCCCTCGAGGGCGCTCTGAAGTTGAAGGAGCTCTCCTATATCCATGCCGAAGGTTATCCTGCGGGAGAGATGAAGCACGGACCGATCGCGCTCATCGACGAGACGATGCCGGTGGTCGCTCTCGCGCTCGCCAACCCTTTGTTCGACAAGATGGCGAGCAACATCCAGGAAGCGAAGGCCCGCGGCGCGCGCATCCTCGCGGTCGCGACCGAGGGCGACACCCGACTGGAGCGGATCCTGGACCCCGAGCGCGATCGGGTTCTCAAGTTGCCCCGCCACCCGAACGCGGTCTCTCCTCTCGTGGCGGTGGTACCTCTCCAGCTTCTTGCGTACCACATCGCGGTGCTGCGTGGCTGTGACGTCGACCAACCGCGGAACCTCGCGAAGTCGGTTACGGTCGAGTGAGCGGCTCGAGCTCGAGCCCGCGGTAGACTCTCGGGATGGAGCTCGCGTTCCTCGAGGAGCTGAACGAGAAGCAGCTCGAGGCGGTGACCGCCCCCGAAGGACCCACTCTCGTTCTTGCGGGCGCCGGCTCGGGGAAAACGAGGGTCATCGTCTACCGCATCGCCTACCTGATCGCGGGACGCGCCGTCGAGCCCGACACCATTCTCGCCGTCACCTTCACCAACAAGGCGGCACAAGAGATGCGCCGCCGCGTCCGTGAGCTCCTCACCAAAGATTCTTCCGATCCCGCGGTCCATACGTTTCACGCTCTCTCGCTGAGGCTTCTCCGGCGCTTTGGAGAGGACGTCGGCCTCGCGCGGGGCTTCACCGTGTACGGAGAAGACGATCGCCGAGCGGTCCTGCGCCGTGTTTGCCGCGAGCTGAACCTCGTGGAGCGCGAGTTTCCTCTCTCCCGGGTGGCGGCGGCGGTCTCGGCGTCGAAGAACCAGGCGTTCGCCGCCGGGTCGATGGGGCTGCTCGGGGGCCCGGAGGCGTTCCGCCGCGCGGTCAGCTCGGTCGCCGAGCGGTATCAGGGTGAGCTCGAGTCCAGAGGAGCCGTGGACTTCGACGATCTGCTGCTGCGGGGAGTCGAGCTTCTGGAGTGCTCGGAGCGAGCCCAGAGCTTCGCCGCCCGGCGGTTCCAGCACGTGCTGGTCGACGAGTACCAGGACACGAACCGAATCCAGTACCGACTCCTGCGCCTGCTCGCACCGCACGGTAAGGTCTTCGTCGTCGGGGACGAGGATCAGTCGATTTACAACTTCCGCGGCGCGGACCTCAGGAACATCCTGGACTTCGAGCGCGACTTCGCCGGGGCCAGGGTGGTGAAGCTCGAGCGGAACTATCGCTCGACGGGCGCCATCCTGCGGGCCGCCGGCGGGGTCATCCGCAACAACCAGGAGCGGAAGGGGAAGAATCTCGTCGCCAGCCTCGAGGAAGGCGAGCGACTCCTCTTGCGGGAGGCGGAGGACGAACGGGAGGAGGCGGTCCAGGTAGCCGAGACGATCGCCGGGCTCAGGCGCGAATCGGATGCGCTCAAGGTGGCGGTGCTGCTCCGCACGCACGCGCAAACCCGCGTCCTGGAAGAGGAGCTGGTGCGAAAGAACATTCCCCACCAGGTCGTCGGAGGGCTACGGTTCTATGAGCGCCGGGAGATCCGGGACGCTCTCGCCTATCTGAGGCTCCTCCTCAACCGTAGCGACGACGCGAGCTTTCTTCGGGTGGTCAACGTCCCGCCGCGCGGAGTGGGACCCGCGACCCTCGCCCTCATCGAGCATCGCGCGGTGGAACGCGGCGTTTCGCTCTGGGATGCGACCCTCGACCTTCTCGGCGGGGATGAGCTTTCGGGCCGTGCCCGGCTCGGCCTCGGAAGCTTCGTGGAAATGGTGGAGGGCACCTCGCCGCACCTACCCGGAGAAGCGCCGGCGGCGGCGATCCGAATGGTTCTCGAGAAATCGGGATTGCTCGCCGCCATCGACGCCGAGGGAGAATCCGCGGCACGAGAGCGCAAGGAAAACCTCGACCAGCTCGCCTCCTCCGCGGTTGAGTATGAGCAGCGGGAGCGGGCCCCCTCTCTTTCCGGCTTTCTCGACGCGGTGAGCCTTCTCACCGACGCCGATTCCATCGAGACTCCTCTTCCCTGTCTGTTGATGACGATCCACGCCGCGAAAGGTCTGGAGTTCGACGCCGTCTTCCTTCCCGGTCTCGAGGAGGGGCTGTTTCCTCATGTCCGCGCGAGCGGGGACAAACGCGCGCTGGAGGAAGAGCGCCGCCTGTTCTACGTGGCCTTGACCCGTGCTCGGAGGCGTCTTTTTCTGTCCTACGCACGAGCGCGCCGCGCTTCGTACCAGGTGAGCTCTCGCGCTCCGTCTCGATTCCTCTCCGAGATTCCCGCCGAGGTCCTGATGACCGTGTCAGCCGAAGGCTCGTCGACCTCGGCGGTGTCGACCGCAACATCTTCGAGAGGGCGCGCCGCGATCCGGCCGGGGGTCGTCGTCTCGCACAAGATCTTCGGCGAGGGCCGAGTGGTAGACGCGTCGGGCTCGGGCCGGGACCGGAAGCTCACGGTGATCTTCAACAAAGCGGGCCGGAAGCGACTCCTCGAGCAGTACGCGGGGCTCGAGGTGCTGCGTTGACGAGGATCAGAGCGCCTCGGGAGTGATGTCGGTGATGATCCATCGCGTCGGGACGACGGCGCCGAACTGGTTCTGGAGCTCGTAGCGGGTGAGCACGAGGACATAGAGACGGTCCGCCCCGCCGCTCGTCGTAACCCTTACCCGCGCCTGCTCCTGCAGGGTCTCGCCGGTCAGGTACTCCGGGGTCGATTCCCGCTGGATCGATTTCGTGACCTGGCGAACCTCCCGTTCCAGGTCGCGCTGCGCGTCATGCAGACTTCCGACGACGCTGCGCCGTTCTTCTCGAAACGCCTCCCACTCTCTTTGGAGCTCCTCGAGATGACCGGTGAACCGCGCCTCCGGATCGTCGCGCAGCACCCTCTGGATTTTAGCGAGGTCGTCGTAGTTCCGGTTTCGGAACTCCCCGAACGCTTTGAATTGCTCGTCCCGCTTTTCTTCGGCTTCGGCCACTCTCTGGCGGAGTGCGGGAACGCGATAGGGCTCGCGTGTGGGTCTCGTGATTCCGAGCACCCGCCAGGATCGAACGTCCTCGGGAAAGGCGACCATGGAGAGGAGGGCGACGGTCTGGCTCTCTCCCCGGGCAGAAGCTTCCATGAAGCGCTCGGCGAGCTCCTGCTCCGTACTCCGGCAGGAGGGGCCCGCGAGAGTGCCCAGGGCGGCGAAAGAGAGGGGAAGAAGGTGGTGCCGAACCCAGAGACTGTCGCGACCGCGGCGATACAGGGGCGCGCCGGAGCGGCCCAGTTTTCTCATTACGGCGAGCGCCTTCGGCTCATTGCGGCTGGCGCCCCCCGCCCGTCAGGGCTCGTGCCTCCGCGCCCTTCGGCCCGCGCCCCATGGAATTCTCTTCTGCATCTCCGCGATGGCCTCGGTCCCGTCGTCCACGGGGCGGTGCTGGATCTGGGCGGCCTCGAGGCGCGCCTCGAGCTCGTCGATTTGAGGGGAGCCTGGAGAGACTTGCTCGGCATCGCGTAGCTTCTCGCCCGCCTCCGAGAAGCGCTCCGACTCCAGCAGGATTTCCGCCTCACCCACGTAGGCTTCGTACCGCGTCGTCGGGTCACTCGTTCTGGAGGCGAGATCCTCGAACAGGCGAAGTGCCTCTTCCGCCTTTCCCGTGAGACGGGACAGGGACGCGAGGCGGACATAAGCGCTGTCCGAAGTCGGGTCGTAGGGGAGGGCGAGGGCCTTGCGGTAAGCCCCCGCCGCTTCGTCGATCTGATCCAACTGATACAGACAGTCGCCCAGGGCGAGCAGGGTCTCTCGCTCGACGCTCGCTTCCGGGTTCGAAGCCAGCACGACCCGATAGTGCGGAACCGCCCTCTCCGGCGCTCCCAGCTCCTCTTCGTAGAGTCGGGCGAGGAGACGGTGCGCGGAAACGGCGACTGGACTTTCCGGGTAGTCGTCCAGGATCTTCAGCAGGCTCGCGTGCGCGGCTCCGACGTCACGAATGCGAAGAAGGTAGATTTCGGCGAGCTGATACAACGCTCTCGCCGCCTCCGGGCTCTGCGGATAGGAGATGGTGATCTCTCGAAACAGCCGGGTGGCCCGTTGGGTATCGTCGTTCTCGATCGCGCGGGTCGCCTGCGAAAAGAGTCGCTCGGTCTCGCTGCGACACCCGAGAGACAGCGCCATTGTTGCCAGAGCCACGAGCGTCACGGCCATTGCGAACACGCGCACAGGGGTGTCTCCCCTGCGCGATCCCGAGACCTTCGATGAAACGAACTTTTCCATCGGATTCATCAACCGATCGGTCACTTGGACTAGGCCGCCGAAAGAACGCCCTTTCTCCGGCGCGGGTCGGGGGCCGTCTTTCGTCTCGCCCCCCCGATCTTGAATCCAGTCTAATACGGAAGAGGCGCGGATGCGAGCCCATCCCGCTTCGTCTCCGGGCGACGAGGAGTGGCTACTTGCCTTCCTCCTCGTCCTTTTCAGCCAGTTTGGCGACGGCGACGACGTGGTCGCCCTCTTCGAGCTGGATGAGACGTACGCCCTGCGTGGCCCGACTCAGGACGCCGAAGTCTTTCACCCGAAGCCGCATGATCATTCCCTGGGCGGTAATCACCATCACTTCGTCCTCGTCTCGAACGAAGGGGACGGCGACGACGTGGCCGTTCCGCTCGGTGGCGCGCACGTTGATGATGCCCATGCCGCCCCGGCTCTGGAGACGGTAGTCCCCGATGCGGCTTCGTTTTCCATACCCCTTGTCGGTGACGGTGAGAAGCGTGCCGTCGGGCTCCACGACCGCCATGCTGACCACCGCGTCGCCGGCGGCGAGCTTGATTCCCTTGACACCCCGGGCGGTGCGACCCATCGGCCTCACGTCGGTCTCGGTGAAGCGGATGGCTTTCCCTTGACGGGAGGCGAGCACCGCCTCGCTGCCGGGCTCGGTGACGGCGGCGGCGATGAGCTCGTCCTGCTCGTCGATACCGATGGCAATGATGCCGCGCGACATCGGGTTTCCGAACGCCGAGAGCGGAGTCTTCTTCACGACTCCGTTGCGCGTCGCCATGAGAAGGTAGCGATCCTCGGGGAACTCCTTCACCGCGCAGACCGAGGCGAGCTTTTCCGCGGGGTTCATGGCAACGAGATTGACGATCGCCTTCCCCTTGCCGGCGGCCCCCACGTTCGGGATCTCGTGAACCTTCAACCAATGGACGATGCCGCGGTCGGTGAAAATCAGGATGTAGCTGTGGGTCGACGCGATGAACAGACGATCGACGAAGTCCTCCTCGCGCGTCGTCATGCCGATGCGCCCCTTGCCACCGCGCTTCTGCTTGCGGTAGACGCTGACGGGACTCCGTTTGATGTAACCCGAGTGAGAGACGGTGATCACCATGTCCTCCTCGGCGATCATGTCCTCGATGCTGATCTCCTGCGTCTTGGCGATGATCTCGGTGCGGCGGTCGTCGCCGTATTTTTCCTTGACCTCCTCGAGCTCCTCGCGGACGATGTTGTCGATCTTCTCGTCGCTCGCGAGGATCGCCTTGAGCTCGGCGATCCGCTTCTTGATCTCCTCGTGCTCGGTGACGATCTTTTCCCGCTCCATGCTGGTGAGACGGTGGAGCTGGAGATCCAGGATGGCCTGCGCCTGAATCTCGCTGAAGGAGTACGTTCGCACCAGGGCTTCTTTGGCGGCCGCGGGCGAGTCGGAGCCTCGGATGAGAGCGATGACCTCGTCGAGGTGGTCGAGCGCGATGACGAACCCTTCGAGAATATGGGCGCGCTCCTCGGCTTTTCGAAGCTCGAACGCCGTCCGCCGCCGAACGACGTCGCGGCGGAAGTCGATGAACAACCGCAGTATCTCGAGAAGAGAAAGAACCTTCGGACGGTTGTCGACGATGGCGAGGAGAATGATCCCGAAGCCCGTCTGCAGGGTGGTGTGTTTGTAGAGATTGTTGAGGACGACCTGCGCGACCTCTCCCCGCTTCAGGTCGACGACGATGCGCATTCCGGAGCGGTCGGACTCGTCGCGCACGTCGGCGATGCCGTCGATCTTCTTGTCGCGAGCCAGCTCTCCGATCTTGGCGACGAGCTTGGCCTTGTTCACTTGATAGGGAATCTCCGTGATCACGATGGCTTCGCGCTCTTTTCCCATGTCCTCGATGGTGGCGCGAGCGCGCAGCTGGATTCCCCCACGGCCGGTGCGGTAGGCCTCTTCGATCCCGCGGCGGCCGTGGACGAAAGCGGCCGTGGGAAAATCGGGCCCTCTGATGATTCCCAGGAGAGCCTCGGTAAGCTCGCTGTCCGACGCGTCACTGGAATCGAGCACGTGGAGGATGCCGTCGACGACTTCCCGCAGGTTGTGAGGAGGAATGTTGGTCGCCATGCCGACGGCGATACCCGTGGCGCCATTGACGAGGAGATTGGGGAACGCCGTAGGGAGCACGAGGGGCTCGGTCGTGTTTCCGTCGAAGTTGGCGACGAAATCGACGGTGTCCTTGTCGAGGTCCCGCATCATGCTCTCGGCCAGAGCGGTGAGGCGAGCTTCGGTGTATCGATACGCGGCGGGCGGGTCGCCGTCCACCGACCCGAAGTTCCCCTGGCCGTCGATGAGCGGCATCCTCAGATTGAAGTCCTGGGCCATCCGGACGAGGGTGTCGTAGACGGCGGCATCGCCGTGCGGGTGGTACTTCTTGAGTACCTCCCCGACGATACCGGCGCATTTCGAGTAGGCTCGGTTGGAGAGAAGCCCTTCGCGGAACATCGCGTAGAGGACCCGCCGATGCACGGGCTTCAGTCCGTCGCGGACGTCGGGGAGCGCGCGGCCGATGATGACCGACATGGCGTAGTCCATGTAGGACCGCTTCATCTCGTCTTCGATGTTGACCGGCAAGCGGTTGCGGTCTGCCGCGGTGGCCATGTTCTCTACTCCTTACCTCGGCTCCACGAGCCCGCGGAGCTGGCTCCAGGGCGTGGCTCGTTCGGCCGTGAGCTCGCGTGTCGAGGTTCGACGGAGCGCGTGTTCGTGCGTCGGGACCGGGCCCGAGGAGGCCGCGCTAGATATCGAGGTTGACGACTTCGAGGGCGTTCTCTTCGATGAAGTTTCGTCTGGGCTCGACCGCGTCTCCCATCAAGACGGTGAAGATCTCGTCGGCATCGACCTCGTCGTCGACGGTGACGCGCAGCATGACCCGGGTCTCCGGGTCCATGGTCGTCTCCCAGAGCTGCGACGGATTCATCTCTCCGAGACCCTTGTAGCGTTGGATTTGTAGTCCTTTCTTGCCTGCGGCGAGGAGATAGTCCACGAGCTCTTCCTTGCTCGTGAGCTCCCGACGCTCGACTTGAGACTCGCTGGTCTCCCCCTCGACCGCTTTGCCCTCGCTCACCACGATCGGCGGATTTTCGAAGGGCTCCACCTCGTGATAGAGCTCGAGAAGCGCGCGGTACTCGGGGGCCGCGAGGAACTCCCGCCCGATGGGCTTGACCCAGCGGGTACCGTTGGTGTTTTGTCCGGGAACGATTCGGAAAAGCTGGTGCTCCTCGTCGGGCATCACCGTCGCTTCGAGGCCGAGCTCGCGGAACGGAGCGAGGGCTTCCTCGAGCCACTCCTTGTTGGCCAGCATGCTCTCGTCCGCGCCCACGCGGAGAAACTCGTTGAGGATGGCGGTGGAATAGCCGCGCTTGGCGAGCCGGTCGAGATGCTTGCGGAAGGTCACCATGCGCTCGAGCCGGTTCGCGAGCTCCTCCCCCGCATACTCCTTGTCGAGCGCGGGAATGCGCACGGTGCGGTTCTCGACGGCGCGGAGAAGAAGATGGCGGTCGAGCTCGCGATCGTCCTTGAAGTACGTCTCCTTCTTGCCCTTCTTGACCTTGTACAGGGGTGGCTGCGCGATATAGAGAAAGCCCCCACCGATGATCTGCGGCATCTTGCGAAAAAAGAACGTGAGCAGCAGCGTGCGGATGTGCGAGCCATCGACGTCGGCGTCGGTCATGATGATGATGCGATGGTAGCGGAGCTTCGCGATGTCGAAGTCCTCCTCGATCCCGGTCCCGAGCGCGGCGATTATGACCTTGATCTCCTCGTTCTCGAGCATCTTGTCGAGGCGCGCCTTCTCCACGTTCAGGATCTTTCCCTTGAGGGGAAGAATGGCTTGATAGTGACGATCGCGACCCTGCTTTGCCGAGCCCCCGGCGGACTCCCCCTCCACGATGTAGAGCTCGGAGAGGGCAGGGTCCCTCTCCTGACAATCGGCGAGCTTGCCCGGAAGCGAGGTCGCTTCCAGCGCCCCCTTGCGACGGGCCAGGTCGCGTGCCTTTCTGGCGGCCTCGCGAGCTTTCGCGGCGTCGACGACCTTGTTGACGATGCGGCGTGCCTCGTTGGGGTTCTCTTCGAGGAATCGGGAGAAGCCCTGGTTGACCAAAGCCTCGACGAAACCCTTGGCGTCGTTGTTTCCGAGCTTGGTCTTCGTCTGGCCTTCGAATTGCGGCGAGGGGATCTTGATGCTGACGACCGCGGTGAGCCCCTCACGGATGTCCTCGCCCTCGATGCCGCCCTGGAGAACTTTGGTGAGGTTGTTCTCGGTGGCGTAGTGGTTGATCGTGCGGGTGAGCGCGGCGCGGAAGCCGGAGAGGTGGGTCCCGCCCTCGTGGGTGTTGACCGAATTGGCGAAGGAGAAGATGGCCTCCTGATAGCCATCGGTCCACTGCATGGCGATGTCGCATTCCATGCCGCCGTCGGCGCCCTGGAAGTAAACCGCCTTGGGATGCAGAGGATTGCGGTTCTTGCTCAGGTACTCGACGAAGGAGACGATGCCTCCCTCGAAGTGGAACTCCTTGTCTTTCCCCTCGCGCTCGTCATTGAGCGTGATGGTGACGCCGCGGTTGAGGAACGCGAGCTCGCGGAAGCGTTGAGACAGGCTGTCGTAACTGAACTCGAGGGTCTCGAAGATGGTGGGATCGGGACGAAAGGTAATCGTCGTTCCGGTCTTATCGGTGCTCCCGACGGCTTCGAGCGGCGTGGCGGTCTTGCCGCGCTCGTATAGCTGACGGTAAACCTTCCCGTCGCGTCGGATCTCCAGCTCGAGCTTCTCCGAGAGGGCGTTGACGACGGACACTCCCACGCCGTGGAGTCCCGCGGAGAATTTGTAGCTGCGGTTGTCGAACTTGCCCCCCGCGTGCAGCTGCGTCATCACGACCTCGGCGGCCGGCTTTCCCGTTTTCCTCTCGATATCGACGGGGATACCCCGCCCGTTATCGGCAACGGTGACGCTGTTGTCCACGTGGAGGGTTACGTCGACGCGGGTACAGTGCCCGCCAATGGCTTCGTCGACGCTGTTGTCGACGACTTCGTAGACGAGGTGATTCAGCCCGGCGAGACCGGTGGACCCGATATACATCGCCGGACGCATCCGAACGCCCTCGAGACCCTCGAGGACGCGGATCTTCTCGGCGGTGTAGTCGGTCGGGTTGCTGTCTCGCTCTTCGTTCTGTGGTTCTGTCATGTGTTTTTTCGGAGCCGAGCTGGTCCTTGTGAGCCGCGGAGGCGGACGTCTCGGCGGGGCGTCAGAGCCTCATGGGCATCACGACGTAGCGGTAGTCCCGCTCGTCGTTGTCGCCGGCAGGCCGGAGAAGCCCCTGCGAGGAGTCGTCTTTCAGCTCGAAAGCGACTTCGGGCGTAGTAACGACATTCAGGAAATCGAGGAGGTATTGACCGTTGAAGCCTACCTGAAGGGCGGCTCCCTGGTATCTGGCCTCGATGGACTCTCGCGCCTCGCCGAGCTCGGGATTCTGCGAGGAGACCTCGAGATGACCCGGCTCGATACCGAACTTGACCGCTCGAGAGCGCTCGTTCGCGAGAAGGGAGACGCGGCGGATGGCACCCGCAAGCTCTTCCGTCCCGCAGGTGACGTGCTTGTCGTTCTCCTGGGGGAGGACTTTGTCGTACGCGGGGAACTGATCGTCGACTCGCTTCGACACGAGGAGCCTTTCCCCGATGCGGAAGAATAGGTGATTCTCGCCCTTGGCGAAATCCACCGTGCCCTCGCCGTCGCCCAGAATCTTCATCAGCTCGAGAAGAGTCTTCTTCGGTACGATGACGTTGCTGTTTCCGGATGAATCTGCCGGACGCTTGATGGAAATGAAAGCGAGACGATGTCCGTCGGTCGCCACCATGCGCAGGTCCTTGTCGGTGAGCTCGAGCCGCGCCCCGTTGAGGAAGTAGCGGCTATCGTCCGCGGTGATGGCGAAGCTCGTTTTGTGGATGAGCTCGCCCAGTATGCGTCCCTCGATCGGTATGAAGCCCGAGGCCGGGGGTTGAGCGAGAGAGGGAAACTCGGACTTTCCGAGACCGACCATTTTGAAGTACGCGCCGCCTGACGTGATGGAGGCCCAACTGTTCTCGAGCTCCTTCAGCTGGACGCTGGAATCGGTGACCGCTCGGACGATCTCGTAGAGTTTCTTAGCCGAAAGCGTCAACGCACCGGGCTTGTCGACCTCCGCGGCGAGGCGACACCGAAACCCAACGTCGAGATCGGTGGCAGCGAACTCGATGCCGCGGTCGTCCGCCTCGATGAGGACGTTGGCAAGAATGGGAATCGTGTTCTTTCGCTCGACGATACCCTGGATCAGTCCGAGCTCGCGAACCAGGTCTTCTCTGTTGGCGGTGAACTCCATTGGTTCGTTCCCTAATTCTTATTCTTCCTAGATAGTGAGGATTCCCTAAACATTAATTATAGCAAGAATCCTCTGTTAATAAAAATCAAAGCGTTTATAACCCATTTAAGCTGAATTACTTAGAACCATTGTTCACTGTGGATGGAGTGTAGGGCGGGGGATGTGACGGCCGTCGAAAAAACGGGTCGATTGGCCCAGGCACAGGCGCGCACAGGTCCGTCCACAGGGATGAGAGGCGTCGATTGTGCAAAAGAGTTCCGTCACCGCAGCGAGTCCGAGAGGCCCTGGATGAGGCGGTCGAAGTCGGGGTCTGAGCGGCGCATGGAGTCGATTTTGCGCACGGAGTGGATGACAGTGGAATGGTGCTTTCCGCCGAAGGCTTTGCCAATGTCGGGAAGACTCGCTCTCGTGAGCGATTTGGAGAGATACATCGCAATCTGCCGGGGCAAGGCGACGGACTTGGCGTTGTTGCGCGCCTTGAGGTCGGAAACCTTGAGGCGGAAATGATCGGCGATGAACTTTTGTATGGAGTCGAGATTCAGAGCCTTTTCGTCGCTCGGGAGGAGGTCGCGAAGCACTTCCTGAGTCAGAGGAAGGTCGATCGAGCGTCCCGTGAGTGAGGAGTATGCGATCAGTCGAATGAGAGAGCCTTCGAGCTCGCGGATGTTGGATTTGATACGGGATGCGATGAATATGGCGACGTTGTCGGGAAGCACGATTCCTTCGGCGTCGGCCTTCTTTCGCAGGATGGCGATTTTAGTCTCGAGGTCGGGGGCCTGGATATCGGCGGTGAGACCCCATTCGAAGCGGGAGCGCAGGCGCTCTTCGAGCGTCGGTATCTGGCGTGGAAGCGCGTCGCTGCTGAGCACGATCTGCTTCTGGGCGTCGTAGAGGGCGTTGAAAGTATGAAAGAACTCTTCCTGAGTGCGCTCCTTGCCGGCAATGAACTGGATGTCGTCGACGAGGAGGACGTCGAAGGAGCGATGCTTGTTGCGGAACTCGATGATGCGGTCGTAGCGAATCGCGTTGATGAGCTCGTTCATGAATTTCTCGGCCGAGATGTAGACCATCTTGACCGACGGATACTGGTCGAGGATCTGATGGCCGATGGCATGCAGGAGATGGGTCTTGCCGAGGCCGACGCCGCCGTAGATGAACAGAGGATTGTAGGCGCGCGAAGGAGACTCCGCGACCGCGCGGGCGGCGGCGTGCGCGAACTGGTTGCTGGTGCCGACGACGTACGTATCGAAGCGGTACTTCGGGTTGAGCACTGGAACGCTCACCACCTCCGCGGCGGGAAGGGTCTCGGTGGACGGCGGCTGGGACGCGCCGCGGGGCGGAGTCGGGGGGAGCTCAGGGGGCTCGGTCTGGAAGCGAATCGCGATCTCGGGGCGATGGATCTCGTCGAGCGACTCGAGGATGACACTCGAGTAATGCTTGTTCAACCAATCGCGGAAGTGCGCGTTCGGAACGAGGACGTTCAAGCTCTCGTTGTCTTCGTCGAGGAGGCGGGTCGGGCGGAACCAGGTGTTGAAGCTGTGGCGATTAACCTTGGTTTCGATCTTCTGGAGAATCTCTTCCCAAAGGTTCATAGCTTAAGAGACTGATAAATTAGAGTTATAAGTAAACTATCCATTTCGACCGTTGGAGGCGGAGAGGCGAGTTCGGCGCGATTTCCACAGAGTTATCAACAAATGTGGATAATTCGCCATACGAGGGACCCCACCCCGCTGGAAAGAAGTCGTCTTTGTCGACCGGACGAGGGGCGTAATCTAGCATATGGGGTGGGGGGCGACAAGAGAAAATTGGGACGCATTCAGGGGGATACTGCCTCTCGGGAGTGCGGGGAGAAAGATCGGAACGGACGGGTTGCGGTTGACAGCGATCCGCTGGGAAGTTAGGATAACGGGTTTCGCTTCGAAGGCGTTCCGCTTGCGTTCTGGCTCGCGGAGGATCGCGAAGCGGGGGTTTTTTCTCGGGAGTGTGGATTTCATGAAGAGAACGTTCCAGCCAAATCGGCGTCGGCGGAGCAAGACGCACGGGTTTCGCATTCGCATGCGTTCGAAAGGCGGCCGCGCCGTTCTGGCACGGCGTCGCCGCAAGGGCCGGCATCGCGTCAGCGTGTGACGCTGGCGATTGTGGGGCAAGGGTCGCTGGTCGAGGTTCTTCGTCGCAAGCGAGACTTCGAGCTTACATATCGCGAGGGGCGCAGACTGGTGAATCCGCTGTTCGTTGCTTTCGCCCTCGCGACGAGAGATGGAAAGCTCCGCATGGCTGTTGTCGCGAGCCGGAGGGTGGGAGGTGCGGTGCAACGAAACCGCGCGAAGAGACTTCTCCGGGAAGCGTATCGGCGGAATTTGCCGCGGCGAGAAGTTTCAGCCGACGTCGTGCTCGTCGCCCGGGGTCCGCTGGTCAAGGCGGCCTTCCGGGACGTGGAGGCGGCGTACGTCCGGGGATTGGGGCGGTGGTTTGAGAAGATTTCTGGAGCTCCTGGATAAGGAGATCCTGGGCAGGGTCCTGACTTCGGGGATCCGCGTGTATCAGCTTAGCTTGGGCCTGCTGTTTCGTGGCGCTTGTCGCTACTATCCTTCCTGTTCGCGGTACGCTGACGAGGCTGTCCGCAAGTACGGTGCGGTGCGAGGGACTTGGCTCGCCATCAGGAGGATTTTGAGGTGTCATCCGTTTCATCCCGGTGGAGTCGACCCGGTACCGTAAAGGGGTAAGCTCGAACTCGGGAGCGAGAGAGTCTGATGGAAAAGCGTCTGTTGCTGTTCTTCGCCGTCGCGTTCTTGATCATCACCCAGTGGCCCCGTTTGTTTCCCCCGCCGGAGGCCGCCCCGGCGGCGGCAGGGGATATCGAGGCGGGTCGAAAACCGGGGGCGGCGGAGGACGAGACGAAGGCCACTGCCGCTGCGTCGCCAGACGAGCAGGCGGAGTCTCCGGAATCCCCCGCGCCTAACGAGGCGGTTGGCAGCAAGATCGGCGAAGGGGAGTCCGCGGCCACAGCGCCCGCGCAGAGGGCGGACGCGGAGGAGACGGTGGCCGTCGAGACCGATCGGTACCACCTGGAGATCTCGAACCGCGGGGGCGCCTCGTGAGCGCCACGCTCCGCGATTATCTGGACGACGAAGGCAAGCCGTACGAGCTCGTGGATCGGCGGGCAGCCGAGCATGTGGGGAGCTATCCGCTCGATATCCTGCTCGAGAGCGCCGCGCAGACGGAAGAGCTGCGAAAGGCGTTGTTCGTCGTGGAGAAAGGGGAGAACGGCGACAAGCTTTCGGTCTCCGGTGAGGCGACAACGGCTTTAACGTTGACGTTCGCAGACGGCAAGGGGCTCGAGGTCACGAAGCGCTTCCAGTTCGGAGGTGCCGGGTATGGGTTCGACCTCGACGTTTCGGTTCGGGATCGCGGCCAGGAGATTGGGAAAGAAGTCCTTTTTGGGCCGGGGCTCGGAGCGGAGGTGGCGGCGAGCCGCTACGTAGGGGTGGAGAAGGGCGTCGTCGTTTCGAGGGGCGAAGTGAAGCTCTTCGCCGCGAAAGACGTCGAGGAAGCCTCGTCCGCGATCGATATCGAAGCAACGGGCGTGGCGTCGCATTACTTCGCGGCGCTCATGCTTCCGAAGGGAAAGGGTCTCTACGGCTCGCGACTCGAGAAGGTGTCCGTTCCTGCGGAGGTTCCTGCGGACGCGAAGCCCTCCGAGTCGAAGAAGCAGCAGGACGTGATCATCGCGGCGCTCGACGCGCCTCGGGAGCCGGCGTCGTTCCACATGTTTCTCGGACCGAAAAAGCTCGAGCTTCTCGAGGGTCTGGGGCCGGGACTCTCTCGGATCATCGAGTTCGGAAGCTGGATGCGCTACCCGGCGCTTCTCTTGCGAGCGGGACTGATGTGGCTCTACGAAGTCGTCGGAAACTACGGGTGGGCCATCATCCTTCTGACGCTCGTCATCAACCTGGCCCTTCTGCCCTTGAAGCACTACAGCTTCGTCTCGATGCGAAAGATGCAGAAGCTCGGCCCTCAGATCCAACGCATCAAGGAGCGGTACAAGAAGGTCAAGCCGACCGACCCGCGCTACCAGCACATGAATCAGGAGATCATGAATCTCTACAAGGAGCACAACGTCTCGCCGGTGTCGGGATGTTTGCCGATGATCCTGATGATTCCGTTCTTTTTCGCGTTCTACCGTTTGCTAATGGCGTCGATCGAGCTTCGGCAGGCTCCCTTCATCTTCTGGATCCACGATCTTTCGAAGTACGATCCCTACTTCGTCCTGCCCATTCTGATGGGAGTGACTCAGCTGGCGATCCAGCGCATGACGCCGCAAACGACAGCGGACCCGGTGCAAGCCAAGATCATGCAGTTCATGCCCGTCATGTTCACCTTCATCCTGGCTTGGGCGCCGTCGGGCCTGGTGCTCTACTGGTTCTCCAACAACCTCGTGTCTGTCGGACAGCAGGTGATGACGAACCGACTCCTCCAGAGACAGGAGGAAGAGAGCTCGGAGACGGGGAAGAAGCGAAAGAGCAAGAAGTAGCGGAAAAATGTGGATTCGAACGACGAAGGAGACACGACGCTGATGGAAGAGCAAAAGCCACCCGCGGAGGAGATCGCGGACTTCGTGGAGAAGATGATCGACCATCTCAGCTGGGACCTTGGCGTACAGGTGGCCGCCGACGAAGACACGATTCGCGTGGATTTGTCGGGAGAAGACCGCGACACACTTCTCTGCGATCGGGCCGAAGTGCTGGAGGTCTTCCAGTACCTCTTGAACCGGATTTTCGGGCGCGAAGGGACGAAGCATCGGATCGTCGTGGATTGCGATGGGTACCGGACGCGGAAGGAAGCGGAGCTGAAAGAGATCGCGTATCGGGTGTCGGAAAGGGTGCGTCTCAGCGGAAAGCCGGAGGAGCTCGGATTGATGAACCCCTACGAGCGCCGGATCGTTCATCTCGCGGTAGCGGAGACCGAGGGGGTCACGACGGAGAGCAACGGGAACGGCGTGATGAAGCGCGTCGTCATCATCCCGTCTTGATAGCCGCCCGGAGCAGCCTGACGTCGATCTCGTGACTTTCCGGGAGGAGCTGACGAACGCTCTTCGGCGACGCTGCCGATGCCCCGTCGTTGACCGACGGGCAGCTCGAGCGCCTCGAGACGCTGGACCAATGGGTCGAGCGATGGTCGAAACGCGTGGGCCTCGTGGGGTTTCGTTCGCGCGAGGAGCGCGTACAACGCTATTTCGCGGAGGCGATCGCGGCGGCGCGGTTTCTTCCGTCGGGACGTGCGTCCATGGAGGCCCTGGACCTGGGCTCGGGAGGCGGCAGCCCCGCATTGCCCCTGGCGATCGTGCGCCCGGACTGGCATTGGACGCTCGTCGAGTCTCGTCGCAAGAAGTGCTTGTTTCTGGAGGAGGCCGCGCGAGCACTGGGACTCGCGTCGGTGCGGGTCATCGCGGAGCGGTTCGAGGCGATCGAAGAGGTGGCACTCGTCGACGCCATTACCGTGCGGGGAGTCCGGATGTCGAGGGCGCTGCTCGAGCGGTCCTCGTGTTGGCTCCGGCCCGAAGGGCGGGTTCTCTGGTTCAGCGGGGAAGAGCGCTTGGAGGCGGTTTCACTGGGGCTGGAGGCGTTCTCGTTGGTGCCAGTGGAAGGTCCTCTGCGGCTCCTGCCAGGCGCAAGGGGATCCATTCTCATTCTCGAGAAGGACGAGGGTAGCGCGCAGCGATAGAGTGTTTCACGTGAAACACAGGGCGCTGTGCTATGCTCGGGCCCTTCAAAAACACCGAGCACCGGAATGCATCCATGACCCGCATCGTTGCGATCGCCAACCAGAAGGGGGGAGTTGGAAAGACGACGACCACTATCAATGTGGGCTCATCCGTAGCCGCCGCCGAGATGCGCGCGCTCGTCGTGGATATGGACCCTCAGGCGAACCTCACGAGCGGGCTGGGCATCGATGCCAGTGACGCTACGGGGACGATTTACCGAGGTCTCGTTGAAGGGGCTTCCGCGGAAGAGCTCATCCAGGATACGGAGCTCGTGAGCTTGAAAGTCCTTCCCTCGGAGCGAAACCTGACGGGAGCCGAGATCGAGCTCGTCGACCAGCCCCGAAGGGAGTTCCGGCTGCGAGAGTTCCTCGAGCCCGTGGCGCCCGCGTTCGACTACATTTTCATCGACTGCCCGCCGTCTCTCGGACTCCTGACGGTGAACGCGCTCGTGGCCGCCGATTCGGTCTTGATCCCGCTGCAATGCGAGTTTTTCGCTCTCGCGGGAGTCAGCGAGCTGATGTCGACGGTGAACCGGGTTCGGGCGAGCTTCAATCCCAAGCTCGAGATCGAGGGGATTGTCTTCACGATGGTGGACGAGCGCACCAACCTTACGAACCAGGTGATGGAGGACGTCCGTCAAAACTTTCCCGGGATGGTCTACCGGGCCATCATTCCGAGAAACGTCCGTCTCGCGGAGGCGCCCTCATTCGGGAAACCGATTCTCCTCTATGACGTCCGTTCGAAGGGCGCGGAGGCTTATCTATCCTTGACCAAGGAGATTCTCGGGCATGAAGCGCAAAGTTCTCGGTAAGGGTCTCGCGGCCCTCCTCCCCGAGGTGCCGATTCAAGCGCCAGGTACCGTCTCCCGAGGAGACGGGGACGCGATGCTCGAGCTGAGCCCGGAACGAATCGACCCCAACCCGAATCAGCCGCGGCAGCATATCGACGCCGACAAGCTCGCCGAGCTCGCGCAGTCGATGAAAGAGCAGGGGGTTGTCCAGCCGCTCGTCGTGCGGCGGGTCGGCGCGCGGTTTCAAATCATAGCCGGGGAGCGACGGTGGCGCGCCGCGAAACAGGCAGGCCTTGCGAAGGTGCCCGTAGTGGTCCGGGATGCCAACGACGCCGAGCTCCTCGAGATCGCGCTCGTCGAGAACATCCAGCGGGAGGAGCTGAACCCGATCGAAGAGGCCGCCGCGTATCGGCGTCTCGTTACGGAGCTCGGTTATTCGCAGGAGCAGGTGGCGCAACGGGTTGGCAAGGACCGCTCCACGGTCGCGAACCAGCTTCGGCTGCTCCGTCTGCCGCGCGAGATCCGCAGGGCTCATCGCCGAGCAGAAGCTCTCCGCGGGTCATGCTCGGGCCCTTCTCACGCTCTCCGAGCCAGAAGCTCAGCTTGGGATCGCGCGCCAAATCGTCGAAAAAGGACTCAGCGTTCGCGACGTCGAGCGAAGGGTGAAGGCGACGAGCCGAGGGCCAAAAGTGCCGAAAGCGCGAGCCTCCGATCCCAACACCCGGGACGCGGAAGGCCAGCTGGAACGCTCGCTGGGGACACGAGTTCACATTCGGCGCCAGGGAAAGAGAGGGCGGTTGGAGATTGAGTTTCACTCGGAGGAGGAGCTCCAACGCATCTACGAGACCGTTCTGCGAGGGGCGCGCGCGGCGAGGCCTCGCACGCAAGAATCATGAAACGACGCGCGTCCGGGAATTGAGAAAGGGGATCGAGAACAGTGAAACGAAAGATGGAATCGAGCGGGGAGCTATCCGGGTTTCTCGATGTCGGGACCGATTTCCACGGGGAAGTTTCGTTCCAGGAAACGTTGCGGATCGACGGCAAGTTCGAGGGAGCCATCCGGGACGGCCGCCTCCTCATCGTGGGCGAGACAGCGGACGTCAACGCGGACATCGACGTCGTGAACATTTCGGTGAGCGGGCGTCTCCGGGGAAACGTCCGTGCGAAGGAGCGGGTCGAGCTCCACGAGAGCGCGCGATGCCAGTGCAATCTCGACACCCGCGTCCTCGTCGTCGAGGAGGGGGCTCTGTTCGAGGGCAGCTGCACGATGCAAGGCGCGCCGAGCGCCGCGGCGAGCTCCCGCGAGAAGGCCCCCATAGGTCCTATAGACAATGTGAAAAGATTTGCCACGTCAGAATGACGCGCTGAGTCCCGTGCTCATCGTCCACCGAGGGCGCGCCCGCCGCCACCAGGCTCCGGCCGCGACCCGATCGATGCCTCGCGTTGACGGTTCTTCCCGCTGCGTGATATAGTTAAAAGCTTTGTGCGGGCAAATCCGCGCCTCGAGAACCGATTTTGATATCTGTCGACGCCACCGCCCTCATCATCATGGTGCTCGTCTTTGCGCTCGTTCTGGCCTTGAAGAGCCTCTTGTTCGAGCCTCTGGCGCAAGCGATGGAGTCCCGCCAGGAGCGCCTCGACCAGGCCGAGAACGCCTGGGGCGATGCTCAGCGGACGATTTCGGAGGCGGCGAGCCGCGTGAGCACGGCGGTCGGCGCTGCCCGCAACGAAGGATACGGCCTGCTGGACCAGACCCGGGCCGCCGCTCAGAGCAAGGCACGGGCCGAGATCGAGCGACACCGCGACGAAGCGAATCGACAGACCACCGAAGCGAAGAAGCGGCTGCGGGACGAAAGCGAGCGAGCGGTCCGCGAGCTCGAAAGCGAGGCCGACGCCCTCGCCGCTTCGCTCGCGAGTCGTATTCTAGGTCGGGACGTCGCATGAAACGACTCCGCTTTTCCCTGCTCTCTCTGTTCTTCGTGATCGCCCTCGCCGCGCCTCTGCTCGCGGCGCAAACGGTGGAAGCGGAGAAAGAGGCGGAAGGGGGACACGGCGCCGGAGACATCGCCCGCATCGTGAACTTCGCCGTCCTCGCCGCGGTCCTGGTTCTCGTCCTGAGGAAACCGATCGCGGGCTACGTGAATGCGAAGACAGACCAGATCCGCGAGCAGCTGAGGGACGCGAAGTCCAAACAGGAGAAGGCCGAGGTCGAGCGCAGGCGTGCCGAGGAGCTCCTGGGCGGCCTCGAAGGCGAAGTCGCCAAGGCCAAAGAAGAAGCACGACGTTCTGCCGAGGCGGAGCGCGATCGGATTGTGCAGGCGGCGGAGCAGGAAGCGGCTCGAGTCCGCGAGCTCGCAAGGAAGGAGGTCGCCGCGGAAGTGGAAGCGGGTCGCCGGCAACTCCTGGCGCGCGCAACCGAGCTCGCGGTCGACCTCGCGCACAAGAAGCTCGAATCCTCCATGACCGAAGCCGACCAGAAGAAGCTCATCGACCGCAGCATTCAGATTCTGGGGACCCAGGGGCGTCGGGAGAACGGAGAGAGCAACCCGTGAAGTCCGCCGCCGGCTCCGGGGTCGTCGCGGAGCGTTACGCCCGCGCGCTCCTGGCTGTCGCCCTGGACAAGAAAGCCGATCTCGACCGGATCGGAAAAGAGCTCTCCGAGGTCGCCGAGCTCATGCGGAAAGAAACCAGGCTCGCGACGGTCCTCTCGTCTCCCACGATCGCCGCACCGAAGCGCGTCGAGATCCTCGACGAGATCCTGGGCCCGTCGAAACTGAGTCCGCTTACCGGCAACCTTCTCCGCTTGCTCACGACGAACGAACGGATGCCGCTCATCGAGGAGGTATCGGCGGCGTTCCGACGTTTGACGCTGGAGCACAAACAGATCCAGTCGGGCGAAGTGGTATCGGCTCATGATCTCGACGCGGAACAGCGCAAGCGTCTCGCGAAGAGCCTCGGCGAGGCCCTGGGCAGGACCATGGAGCTCGGCTACCAGGTCGACCCGGGCCTCGTGGGTGGACTGGTCGTTCGCATCGGCAACCGGATCTTCGACGCGAGCGTCACGACGCAGCTCCGCCGCTTCAAAGAAAAAACCTTAGCGGGTCTCTGACCCAGGGAAAACGATCGAACATCGCCCGCGATCCCCACGAACGGGGATAGCGAGGGACCTCTCGAGGAAGAGAAACACTGATGGACATCAGGCCGGACGAGATTACGAAGATCCTGAAAGAGCAAATCGGCGACTACGAAGCCGACGTGGACGTCGCCGAGATCGGCACCGTCGTCTCCGTTGGAGACGGCATCGCCCGGGTGCACGGGCTCGAGGGCGTCATGTACGGAGAGCTCGTCGAGCTCCCGAACGAAGTCTTCGGCCTGGCGCTGAATCTCGAAGAAGAATCCGTGGGCCTGGTGCTCTTCGGCAACACCACGTTCATCAAGGAAGGCGACCAGACCAAGAGGACCCGCAGGATCCTGCAGGTCCCCGCGGGCGAAGAGCTGGTGGGCCGGGTCGTGGACGCCCTCGGCCGCCCCATCGACGGAAAAGGGCCGATTCACACCAAGACGTTCAATCCCGTCGAGCGCATCGCCCCCGGCATCGTCGACCGCCAGCCGGTGAAGGAGCCGCTCCAGACCGGGGTCAAGGCGATCGACGCCATGATCCCCATCGGCCGTGGCCAGCGAGAGCTCATCATCGGAGACCGGCAGACGGGAAAAACCGCCATCGCGGTCGACGCCATCATCAACCAGAAGGGCACGGGCGTCGTCTGCGTCTACGTCGCCATCGGTCAGAAACTTTCGACCGTGGCCCAGGTCGTGAAGACGCTCGAGGACAACGGCGCCCTCGATCACACCATCGTGGTCAACGCGAGCGCGGCCGAACCTTCGCCGCTCCAGTACATCGCGCCTTATTCCGGCTGCGCCATGGCGGAGCACTTCCTCTATAACAAAGGTCACGCCCTCTGCATCTACGACGATCTGTCGAAGCACGCCGCCGCCTATCGCGAGATCTCGCTCCTCCTCCGGCGGCCTCCGGGCCGGGAGGCCTTCCCTGGCGACGTCTTCTACCTCCATTCCCGGCTCCTCGAGAGGGCGGCGAAGCTCTCGGACGACAACGGCGGCGGCTCGCTCACCGCCTTTCCCTTCATCGAGACCCAGGCGGGAGATCTTTCCGCCTATGTGCCGACGAACGTCATCTCCATTACCGACGGTCAGATCTACCTCGAGGGAGATCTCTTCAATGCTGGAATCCGTCCCGCGATCAATGTGGGCAACTCCGTGAGCCGGGTCGGAGGGTCGGCTCAGATCAAGGCGATGCGCCAGGTCGCGGGAACGATGCGGCTCGACCTCGCCCAGTATCGAGAGATGGCCGCGTTCGCGCAGTTCGGATCCGACCTCGATAAAGCCACCCAGGCCCAGCTCGCCAAGGGCGAGCGGCTCGTAGAGATCCTCAAGCAGGATCAGTACCAGCCGCTGCCCGTGGAAAAGCAGGTAGCCATCATTTACGCCGCGAACAACAAGTATCTCGACAAGCTCCCGGTGTCGGATTGCCGGCGCTTCGAGGCCGAGCTCTACCGCTACCTCGACGACCGCCATCCCGGGGTGCTCTCCGCCATTCGGGAGAAAAAGGTCCTCGACCAGGAGATCGAGGGCAAGCTCAAGATCGCGCTGGACGAATTCCAGGCGAAGTTCCAGAAGGAGACGCAGGAGACCGCGGCCTGAACCGCCTCCGGAGGTACCGATGCCCAGTCTCCGCGACCTGAGAACCCGCACACGCAGCGTCAAGAATACGCAGCAGATCACCAAGGCAATGAAGATGGTCTCGGCGGCGAAGCTCCGGCGGTCGCAGGACGCGATTCTCTCCGCCCGTCCCTTCGCCAGGAAGATGCTCGAAGTGCTGAACAGTCTCGCCACCCGAGCCAATCCCGAGGCCCATCCCTTGCTGCGGGTCCGCGAGCCGAAGCGCGTCGAGGTCATCATCATCACCGCCGACAAGGGGCTCTGCGGATCGTTCAACGCCAACATCGTCAAGCAGGCCGAGAGCTTCCTCAAACGGGTCCAATCCGACGACGTGTCGATCCAGGTCGTGGGAAAGAAGGCCCGCGACTATTTCCGGCGCCGCCAATTTCACATCGGCAAGGAGTTCGTCGACGTCTTCCGGACGCTCACCTACGACACCGCCGCCGCAATCGCCCGGCCACTCATCGAGCGGTACTCCATCGACAATCCCGCCTCAGTCGACCGTGTCGATGCCGTGTATCTCATCTATAACGAGTTCAAGAACGTGATGCAGCAGGACGTCGTGATGGAGCGGCTTCTGCCTCTCGAGAAGCTCCACTTCGAGCGCCCCGAGGAAGAGCTGGACTACATCTACGAGCCGGGTCCGGCGGCGATCTACGACGCGGTCCTGCCGCGGCATGTCGAGTATCAACTCTGGCACGCCCTCCTCGAGTCCGCCGCGGCCGAGCACGCGGCCCGCATGACGGCGATGGAGAACGCGACCAACAACGCCACCGACCTCATCGAGCAGTTGACGCTCACCATGAACAAGGCTCGTCAAGCGAGCATTACCAAGGAAATTCTCGAGGTCGTTTCGGGAGCCGACGCGATTCAGTAGGTCGAAGAGACCATCTGGCCTCGAGGCGAGTAGGAGACGATAGGAACATGACCATTTGGAAACACACCAACGTGGGCCGCGTGGTCCAGGTAATTGGGAACGTCGTGGACGTGGAGTTCTCTACCGGACAGCTCCCCGCCATCTTCAACGCGGTACGCATCGTCGACGAGAGTGAGCTCTCGACCCAGAAAATCGAGCTCACGGTGGAAGTCCAGCAGCACCTGGGAGAGAACCGGGTACGCGCGGTGGCGATGCAGCCTACCGACGGCCTGGTGCGAGGAATGAAAGCGGTCGATACCGGACAGCCGATCACCGTTCCCGTGGGCCGCGAGACCCTGGGCCGGGTGATGAACGTTCTCGGTGAGCCGGTGGACAAGAAGGGGGAGATCAAGACCGAGAAACGCTACCCCATCCACCGGCCGTCCCCCAGTT
The DNA here is from genome assembly GCA_963815675.1 of uncultured Acidobacteriota bacterium. Lineage (GTDB taxonomy): Bacteria > Acidobacteriota > Vicinamibacteria > Marinacidobacterales > SMYC01 > CAWFHP01. The sequence goes on from CAWFHP010000006.1 coordinate 130,912, forward strand.
TCACCAGCCAGAGCACCAAGCTCGAGATGTTCGAGACCGGAATCAAGGTGGTCGACCTCCTCGAGCCCTACGTGAGGGGCGGCAAGGTAGGCCTCTTTGGCGGCGCCGGCGTGGGCAAGACCGTCATCATCATGGAGCTCATTCACAACATCGCCACCCAGCATGGAGGCTACTCGGTCTTCGCCGGCGTGGGCGAGCGTACCCGCGAGGGAAACGACCTCTGGCTCGAGATGAAGGAGTCGGGCGTCATCGAGAAGGCCGCGCTCATCTACGGGCAGATGAACGAGCCCCCCGGCGTCCGGCTCAGGGTCGCGCTCACCGGGCTCACGGTCGCCGAGTACTTCCGCGACGAAGAGGGGCAGGACGTGCTGCTCTTCATCGACAACATCTACCGGTACACCCTCGCGGGAATGGAGGTCTCGGCTCTCCTCGGGCGCATGCCCTCGGCCGTGGGCTACCAGCCGACCCTCGCCTCCGAGATGGGCATCATGGAGGAGCGCATCACCTCGACCGACAAAGGGTCGATCACCTCCATTCAGGCCATCTACGTTCCCGCGGACGACTACACCGATCCTGGCGTCGCGACCACGTTCTCTCACCTGGACGCCACCACCAACCTCTCGCGGCAGATCGCCGAGCTCGGCATCTATCCCGCGGTGGATCCACTTGCCTCGTCGTCCCGCATTCTCGATGCGCGCATCATAGGAGAGGAGCACTATGGCGTAGCGCGGTCGGTGAAGGAGATCCTGCAGCGCTACAAGGATCTCCAGGACATCATCGCGATCCTCGGCATCGACGAGCTCTCCGAGGATGACAAGGTCACCGTGGCCCGCGCGCGGAAAATCCAGCGCTTCTTCTCCCAGCCCTTCCACGTCGCCGAACAGTTCACCGGCCGGCCGGGCCGCTACGTCACTCTCGAGGACACGGTCAAAGGGTTCAAACGCATCGTGGAGGGCGAGCTGGACCACGTCCCCGAGCAAGCCTTCTACATGGCTGGCGGAATCGACGAGGTGGAAAAGAACGCCGAGAAGATGGCGGCGGCCTGAGACGACCATGGATACGTCGAAGCTCGAGCTCGAGATCGTGACTCCCGCGGGAGTCGTCGTTCGCGAGTCCGTCGACGAGGTGGAAGCACCGGGAGTCGAGGGTTACTTCGGCGTGCTCCCGGGGCACCGTCCGTTCATGAGCCAGCTCCGCGCGGGAGAGCTCCGCTTCCGCACCGGCAAAGCGAACCACTACGTGGCCGTCCATTGGGGGTTCACGGAAGTGCTCCCCTTCAAGGTCACGGTGCTGGTGGAGACCGCGGAGCTCGCGGAAGACATCGACCTCACGCGTGCCGAGTCCGCGAAGCAGCGAGCCGAGGAGAGAATGATACAGTTCGGCGCCGCCTACGACATCGATCGCGCGCGGCAGGCGTTCGAGCGAGCGCAGGCACGGCTGGACGCGGCACAGAAGGCCCAGAAGCGAAGCGGCCCCTAGCTGGGTGCTACAATCCCCCTTGGTGAAGATGGGGGATGGCTATCCGCGCCAGGTCGAGCTTTCCCCGCCCGATCCCCATCCCTTCGTGAAATGGGCGGGAGGTAAGAGCTCCCTCGTCGCCGAGATCGCGCGGCACTTTCCCGGGAATTGGCCCAAGGGTGGACCTTCGGACCGCTATGTCGAGCCCTTCGTGGGAGCGGGCGCGATGTTCTTCTGGATCCGGCGGAGCTTCCCGCGGGTGAAATGCCTCATCGCCGACTCCAACGACGACCTCATCAACGCCTACCGTACTCTGCGCGATGCCGTGGAACGAGTCATCGCCAAGCTAGAGACCCACGCGGAGCTCCATTCCCAGGAGCACTACTACGCGGTCCGGGCTCGAAAGCCTCGCGACGCCGCCGAGCTCGCCGCCCGCTTCATCTATCTCAACCGCACGTGCTACAACGGGCTCTATCGCGTCAACCGGCGCGGAGAGTTCAACGTACCATTCGGGCGGTATGACCGGCCCAGGATCGTCGACCGGGAGAACCTGCTCGCCGTCTCGAGCGTGCTCGAAGGAGTCGACATCCGGCTCTCGGACTTCGAGGCGGTGCTCGACGAATGCGGCGAGACCAATCTCGTCTACCTGGACCCTCCCTACCATCCGCTCTCGGAGACGAGTGCCTTCACGAGCTACACCAGAGACGGGTTCGGGGCCGAAGAGCAGAACGTCTGGCGCAGGCGTTCGGTCGGGCAGCCGCAAGGCGCGCTGCCGTCATTCTCTCCAACAGCAACTCCGTCTTCGTGAAGGAGCTCTATCAGGGACTCGACCCGAGACCCGTGCTGGAAGAGGTGGAGGTGTCGCGCCCCATCAACTCCAAGGGGTCGGGACGAGGAGCGGTAACGGAGCTACTGATCCACTGCCACACGGGCGGCGGAAACGGCCCGAAGCTCTAGCTGCGGATCTCCACCCGGGTGTTCCCGGATAGGATGACCTTTCCGTTCCGCTCCAGGCGCAAGAAGACGTTGTACGCTCCGGGGAAGCGGTACTGATGGGTTCCACTGAAGTGGGTCTCGATGTCCGCGCCCTCTTTGTACGGATCGCAGTCGGGTCCGTACTCCGACGTGGTGTCGTCGTCCCACTCCCAGACCACCTCGAGGCAGTAGTACTTCTCGAGGTCCTCGGGCGCCACTTTGTCCAGGCCCTTGAGCTCGGCCGAGACCCGCACCGTCACCTCGGGCCGCTGGGGCTCGTTCGGCATCCGAGGTCGCATGAACGTCATATGCGGCGCCCTGAGCTTCAACGTCGGCTCTTCACCACCGGCGGCACGAACACCGCGAGTGCCAAAAACAGAGAACGCGCCGGCCCCCACAGCGAGTGCCGCCGCGATCGCGAGACAAGCAGGCACTTTCTTCATGGTAAAACCATCTTACCACGTGGCCCCGAAGGCTCTGCTCGCGTCACCCCGTTCACCGCCTCGGGTCGAGGGCCGCGACGACGGCGTCGATATCGCCGGTCGGCGACTCGCAGGTGTAGTCCTCGCATACATAGAAAAGAGGCGTTTGCGTGTCCGAGCCCGGGATCTTCCCCTCCAGCATCGGGACGCTCGCCTGCAGTTGTCGTGCGTTCGCCAGGGATGGGTCGAAGCGCACGAGGGCGAGGTTGGGGGCGAACTCAGCTCTCAGACGAGTCAGCGCGGAGCGGGTCCGCTCCGCGCTCGAAGCCCCTACGATCACGAGCTCCCGCCGGGGCGAAAGATAGAAATCGAGCGCCGCGAGCATCTGAACGAACGCGCTCGGTGATCGCTCCATTTGCGCGTGAAACGCCCGCAGCGTTCCGGCGGCGAGCGATTCCTCTTCGCGCGAGCCGGTGTACTCCGAGAGCTTCAGCAGATACGTCGCGGCCATCGCGTTTCCCGAAGGAATGGCCCCGTCGTATCCGGTCTTGCTGCGCGCGATCAGGGGCTCGTGATCGGAGCCGGTAAAGAAGAACCCACCGACCCCCTCGTCAGTGAAGAGCTGTTTCAGCCCCGTGGCAAGCGAGCGCGCGGAATCGAGCCAATGTGGGTCGAAGTCGCTCTCGAAGAGCTCGAGAGTACCGCCGAGCAGAAACGCGTAGTCGTCCAGGTAGCCCTTCAGCTTCGCCCGACCCGCGCGGTAGGTGGCGAGAAGGCGTCCGTCCTTCACCAGGCGCTCTTCCAGGAAAAGCGCGGCTCTACGCGCGGAGTCCAGGTACTTCCCGTCGCCGAGCACGCGGAACCCGCGCGCCATGGCGATGATCATGAGCCCGTTCCAGCTGGTGAGAACCTTGTCGTCGAGTCCGGGATGCACGCGTTCGTCCCGCGCGGCGAGGAGCACCGACCTCGCGTCGCGGAGCGCCGCCTCGAGCGCCGGATCGGAGGAGAGGAACCCGTCGGGCCGGTTGAGGATGTTCGCCCCTTCCCAATTGCCGCCCTCGGTGACGTCGTACACGCGGCAGAACGCGTCCGCCTCGTCGCCGAGCCGCGCTTCCACCTCTTCCCGCGACCACACGTAGAACTTGCCTTCGACCCCTTCGCTGTCCGCGTCCTGGGTGCTGTAGTAGCCGCCGTCCTCGCCCTGCATTTCCCGCAGCACCCAGTCGAGCGTCTCCCGCGCGACGGCGGCGTAATCCGGCTTCTTCGTGAGCTGATAGGCCTCGAGATACGCTCGCACGAGAAGAGCGTTGTCGTAGAGCATCTTCTCGAAGTGGGGCACGAGCCAATGGGAATCGGTCGAGTACCGATGGAAGCCGCCGCCGAGGTGGTCGTACATCCCGCCGGCAGCCATCTTGTCCAGGGTGAGCGCCACCATCTCGAGGGCATCGGGGTCCCGGCTCGCGGCGTGATAGCGGAGAAGGAGGGATACGGCGCCTGAGGGCGGAAACTTGGGCGCGGCCGAGAACCCTCCGTCGCCGGAATCGAAACGTAACGCCAGGTCGCGCGCCGCCGAGGTGATGAGCGAACGGCTCAACACCTCCTGGCTCGTCGGCGTGTGCGACAGACTCTGGAGCTTGTCGGTCAGCGCGCGGGCGCTCTCCGCCACCCGAGCACGATCTTCGCGAAACACCCGGGAAATCTCCGTCAGCAGCGTCTTGAACCCAGGGCGGCCCCAGCGGTCTTCGGGCGGAAAATAGGTCCCGCCATAGAACGGCTCCAACTCGGGCGTGAGAAAGACGGTGAGCGGCCACCCGCCGGAGCCGGTCATCATCTGGACGGCGTTCATGTAGATTTCGTCGATGTCGGGACGTTCCTCGCGGTCGACCTTGATCGAGACGAAACCTTCGTTCATGAGGGCGGCGACCGACTCGTCCTCGAAGGACTCTCGCTCCATGACGTGGCACCAATGGCATGCGGAATAACCAATCGAGAGGAGGATGGGCTTGTCCTTGGCTTTCGCCTCGGCCAGCGCTTCTTCCCCCCAGGGATACCAGTCCACGGGGTTATGGGCATGCTGGACGAGGTACGGGCTCGTCTCTCCGATGAGGCGATTCTCGCGACCGGGGTTGCTCACCGGCATCCGGGGCTCAAGGAGCGCCTTCGGTCCGGAGTCCGCTCCATCTCAAGAGCGACGCTCCCGCGGTGAAGCCGGCCCCCACGGAGCTGAAGAGAATGAGATCGCCCGGCGCCAGCCGCCCCGCTTCCAGGGCGTCGTAGAGAGCGAGGGGTATGGTGGCCGCGGTGGTATTGCCCAGTCGATCGATGTTCTTCACCACCTTGTGCTCGGGCAATCCGAGCTTTTGCCCGGCGGCGTCGAGGATGCGGATGTTCGCCTGGTGTGCGATCAAGAGGGAAACGTCCGCCGAGGTGAAACCGTGCTGCTCGAGAAGGCTCGTCGTCATCTCGAAGGTGCGTCGAACGGCATACTTGAACACCTGACGCCCGTCCTGGTGCACGAAGTGCTGCTCCCGGTCCACGGTCTCGTGGGAAGCGGGCAACCGGCTCCCTCCGGCGGGCATGAGGAGATACTGACCGCCATTGCCCTCGATTCGATGGATGAACCCGATGAGGCCTTCTTCGCCTTCTTTCGCGGGCTCGAGGAGGATGGCACCGGCCCCGTCCCCGAAAATGACGCAGGTGGCGCGGTCCTTGTAGTTGATGATGCTGCTCATCACGTCGACGCCGACGATCAGGACCCGCTCGTGGGTGCCGGCCTCGATGAACTGGGCACCCACCGTCAGCGAGTAGAGAAACCCGCAGCAGGCTGCCGAGAGATCGAAACCCCACGCCCTTCGGGCCCCGAGCTTGTCCTGGACGAGGCAGGCGGTCGATGGGAACATCATGTCGGGGGTGATGGTCCCGACGATGATGAGGTCGATGTCGTCGGCTCCGATGCCTCGCCGGTCGAGCGCTTCCTGCGCCGCAGCCGCGGCGAGCTCCGAGGCCCCCGTACCCTTTTCGGCGATGCGCCGCTCGTGAATCCCGGTGCGCCCGACAATCCAATCGTCGGAGGTATCGACCATCTGCTCGAGGGCGTGGTTGTCCAGGACGCGCTCGGGGAGGAATCTTCCGACTGACGTGATCGTGGCTCTTCGATGAGCGGGCTTCGTGGGACGGGTAGGCTTCGTGACCTTCATGAGACGCTATTCTCCGACCGCCGGGCTCGGCGCAGCAATCTCACATCCTACGTCGGGGTCGCTTTCGGGTCAAACCGGCGCGACCCCGGAAGTTGAACCAGGCATCGTCCCCGCGTAATATGTAGGGTTTCACGACTAACTCCTTGAAGGGAGAAAGGATAGACTTTGGCGGCGGCAGCGTTCTACGACCTCGACGGCACCCTGGTGTCGACGAACCTGGTGCATACGTTTGCCTTTTACGCCCGCAACGACCAGGGAATCCTGAGGAGCCTCGGCCGAACGGCGGCCACGGTGATGGGTATTCCCGTTTTCGCCGCCGCTGACGTTTACAGCCGAAAGGTCTTCAACGACATCTTCTTCAAATGGTACCGCGGCCAATCCGAGGACCGGCTCCGCTTCCTCGCCGAGGATCTCTTCGAAGAAGTCATCCGTCCCGCGATCTATCCCGGCACCCTGGAGCTTCTGAACAAGTCCCGAACCATCGGGCTCCGGCAGGTGGTGGTCACCGGGGCTCTCGATATCACCATCCGGCCGCTACTCCGGCACCTCGGAATCACGGAGTTCGTCGCGAACCGGCTGGAGTTCGTCGACGGCCGGGCCACGGGCCGTCTCAAACCGCCGGTGATGGCGAGTGCTTCCAAAGCGTCCTGGATTCGCCGGTACTCCGAGTCCGAAGGCCTCTCGCTGAACGACTGCTATGCCTATGCGGACAGCATGAGCGATCTCCCCATGCTTTCCGTGGTGGGCCATCCGACGGCGACGAACCCCGATCTGAGGCTCCGGAGCACCGCTCTACGACACGACTGGCCCATCGTGCGCTTGAAATAGGAAACGAAAAAAGAGGGATTCGAAATTCATCATGCCTGTTCTTCGCCGTAAGCTCAATCCTGGGACCGTCTTCATCGACAACGATTCCGCACCCCGCGTCATCCACTTCGGGGAGGACTTCTGGGAAGAGGACCTGCCGGTCGGCACCCGGGTCATTTATCCCAAGCCGCCGATTCAAGGCCTTGCCAACCCGCGGGGCGCCATCCGGCACGCGATCAACCATCCCCTGGGCTGCGACCCCTTGCATGCCCAGCTCCGGCCGGGAATGAAGGTGACCATCGCCGTCGACGACATCAGCCTGCCGCTTCCTCCGATGAGGACGCCGGAGGTCAGGCAAATCGCGCTCGAAGTGGTGCTCGAGCTCCTGTCGGACTATGGCATCGACGACATCCACATCATCGTCGCGAACTCGCTCCACCGGAAGTTGACGGAGAAGGAGATGCGGCGGATGGTGGGCGCCGAGATTCACAAGGCCTTCTATCCCGACCGCTACTATTGCCACGACGCTGAGGAGGAAGACGGGCTCGTCAGCCTGGGCACGACGCGGCACGGCGAGCACCTCCGGATCAATCGGCGGGCCTGTGAAAGCGACCTCGTCATCTATGTCAACATCAACCTCGTGCCCATGGACGGCGGGCACAAATCGGTCACCGTCGGGTTGTGCGACTACGAGAGCCTGCGCTATCACCACGAGCCACAGACCATCATCGACTCCGACGGCTACATGGACCCGAAGCGCTCCGCGCTCAACCACAAGTGCGAGCGTATGGGAGCTCTCGTCGACGAGCACATGAACGTCTTTCACATCGAGACCGTGCTCAACAATCGGATGTACCAAGACCAGCTCGATTTTTTCGGAAAGAACGAGGACGACTTCACCGAGCTCGACCGGATCAAGCTGCGCAGCACCCGCTGGACGCTCTCGAAGCTTCCGCGGGCGGCGAAGCGCGCGTTCTTCCACAGCATCCCCGCGGCCTACGAGCTCATCGCCTGTTACGCCGGGCGGACGGAGCCGGTTCACGAGAAGACCCTCGAGCGCTCCTTCGAGCAATACGCGGTCAAAGTGAAAGGCCAGTGCGACATTCTCGTCGTCGGGGTTCCTTTCATCTCGCCGTACAACGTGAACTCGATCCTGAACCCGCTGCTGGTGCAAGTCATGGGGCCCGGCTACTTCTTCAACCTTTATCGGGACAAGCCCCTGGTGCGAAAAGGGGGAGTGCTCATTCTCTGTCACCCCTGCTACGACGACTTCGACGCCGAGTTCCACCCGAGCTACATCGAGTTCTTCCACCGGCTGCTTCCCGAGACCAACGACGCATTTACTCTCCGGGAGAAATACGAGGAAGAGTTCGCGAAGAATCCGAGCTACATCGAGATGTACCGCCGGGGCAACGCCTATCACGGCGCCCATCCGTTCTTCATGTGGTACTGGGGAGAGAACGGGCGGCGCCACGTGAGCAAGATCATCGCCGCGGGGGCGGAGAACCAGCACGTCCCCGAGCTCATGGGCTGGGACCGGGCGGACTCGCTGGCGGAAGCCATCGCCAATGCCCGTAGCCATCTCGGCCGCTCCGCCGAGGTGACGATGCTGCACCTTCCTCCCATCCTCATCCCTCAGGTGGAATAGACACGTGAGCGCGATCGAATCTTCAGGAAGGCCTTCGAAGGGCGTCGGGTCTTCCTGCTCGGCGGCACCGGGTTTCTGGGAAAGGTCTGTCTCGCGATGCTGCTCGACCGCTTTCCTGGCATCGGGCGCATCTACCTCATGGTGCGAGCCTCGACCGAGGCCGAGAGCGAGAGCCGCTTCTGGGAGTCGGTCGTTCCCTCACCGGCGCTCGAATCCGCTCCGGGAGCGCTACGGAGACGGGCTCGAACGGCTGCTCCGCGAGAAGGTCGTGGTCGTCGGGGGCGACATTACTCACGAGAACCTCGGCCTCTCGGAGGAGACGGCGGCAAGGGTGGCGGGAGACATCGACGTCCTTGTGAACAGCTCCGGGCGGGTCACCTTCAACCCGCCTCTCGAAGCCGCGCTCAAGACGAACGTGACGGGAACGCTGAATACCATCGCTTTCGCCAAGCGCATGCGAAGACCCGCGCTGGTGCACGTCAGCACCTGCTTCGTCGCGGGAAACCGCTCGGGCGAAATCTGGGAGAACGAGCCCCTCCTCGGATACTTCCCTCGCAAAGGGGTCGAGGCGTCCGAGTTCAGCGTCGAAAAGGGAGATCGACGACTGCGAGAGGCTCGCCGCACGGGTCAGAGACGAGTCCCTGGACAAGTCGCTCGCCGACCGTTTTCGCGAGCTCGCGCGGAAGCGCTTTCTCGAGGAGGGACGAGATCCCGGCGACGAGAAAGCCATGAGCCTCGCCATCGCCCGGGAGCGAAAGAACTGGATCCGCTCGAGGCTCACGGAGCTCGGCATCCGCAAGGCGCAGGACTGGGGATGGCCGAACATTTACACCTATACCAAGAGTCTGGGCGAGCAGCTGGTAGCGGCGGAGAAGGACGTCATCCGTACGATCGTGCGTCCCGCGATCGTGGAGAGTGCCATCGAGTTTCCCTTCCCCGGCTGGAACGAGGGCTTCACCACGACGGCGCCACTGGTGCGGATGGCGATGCGGGGCCAGAACCTGTTCCCCGTCGCGACCGACGTCATCCTCGACGTGATCCCCGTGGACATGGTCGCCTCCGCCGTTCTCGCGGTGGCGGCGGAGACCATCGTCGGCGAGCCCGAGCTCGTGTTCCAGGTCTCGTCCGGTGACAGCAATCCTTCCCGGCTCGGAAGGCTCGTCGACCTCCTCGGCCTGTTCAAGCGCAAGCACTTCCACGACAAGACGTCGGGCAATCGGTTCCTCAACGAGCTCGCCTCGCGCATGGAGGCCCAGGCCGTCAAGCCAGAGGCATTCGAGAAGTACTCGCTCCCTCTTCTCCACAAGGCGACGAAGAAGCTCTCGCAGGTGCTCGGCAAGGTCACCGCGCGCCAGGTCGGTCCGCTCGCGCCGATGGTCGCTCAGGCGACTTCAGCCATCGAGCGGTTCGAAGCCTTCACCCGCGAGGGCGAAGAGCACTACAACACCTTCCGCCCCTTTATCGTCGACAACAACTATGTCTTTCGCGCCGACAACACCCGGGCGCTGTTCGCTCGTCTCGACCAGGGAGACAAGAGGCTGCTCTTCTTCGAGCCGGAGAAGATCGACTGGTACCACTACTGGCTGGAGGTACACCTTCCCGGGCTCCAGAAGTGGGTCTTTCCCAAGCTCGACGAGGCGGAAAAAACCAAGTCGCGGCGGATCTATACCTATCGCAATCTCATCGAGCTGTTCGACGCCTGCACCAAGAACCACGCGGGCCGGGTCGCGATGCGCATCGAACGGGACGGCCGGGAAGAGCGCTATACCTACGGCGAACTTCGCGAATGCGCTCTCCGCGCCGCCGCCTTCCTGAGGGGTTTGAAAGAAAGACCGATCAAGCCAGGCGAGCGCGTTGGACTTCTCGCGGAGAACTCTCCCGAGTGGGGGATGGCCTACTTCGGCATCATCCGCACCGGCGCCACCGTGATCCCCCTGGAGAAGGAAGCCACGACCGACGACGTGGTACGCCTGCTCGGACTCGGTCAGGCCCGCGCGCTGCTGATGAGCCCCGCGCTTCTCGAAAAGCACAGGGACCTCCAGGCGAAGCTCCTCGCGAAGCAGCTCGGCGTCGACGTGTTCTCGTTCGAGGACGTCTTTCGCCTGACCCCCGAGGCCACGGAGCAGAAGCGCATCGCGTCGCTTCCCGAGACCGTCGCTCCTCAGAGCACGGCGTCGATCATCTTCACCTCGGGGACCACGGGAAACCCCAAGGGCGTGATGCTCACGCACAAGAACTTCGTGAGCCTTCTCGCGAAGCTTCTCTCCGTCTACGACATCACCGAAGATGACGGGATGTTGAGCGTTCTTCCGCTCCATCACTCGTTCGAGTTCACGACCGGATTCCTTCTGCCTCTTTCGCGAGGTGCTCAAATCATCTACCTCGAGGAGGTCAACGGGGACAACGTGAACCGTGCCCTCCGTCGAGGACAAGTCACCTGCATCGTCGGTGTTCCCGCCTTCTGGGACCTCCTGAAGAGACGAATTCTCGGCCGTTTCCAGGATCGATCTCCGAAGATCGAGGGGATGGTCGAAGCGCTCATCGACGCGAACTATCTGCTCCGGGACGAGACCCCGTTCAACTTCGGGCCGCTCCTCTTCCTCCCCATTCACCTGGCCTTCGGGGGGAGGATCCGCTACCTCATCAGCGGCGGCTCCGCCTTGAGCGAGTCGACTCTCAAGACGCTCCGGGGGCTCGGGTTCAATCTCAACGAGGGATATGGACTCACCGAGGCATCGCCCGTGCTCACCGTGACCCGGCCCGAAGGGGGAGTGGTCCCGGGAAGCGTGGGTCAGCCGCTGCCCGGAGTCGAGATCCGGATTCACGAGCCCGATCGAAAGGGCGTGGGCGAGGTCCTCGCCCGCGGTCCGAGCATCATGACCGGCTATTTCGGAAACGAGAAGGCCAGCGAAGAAGCGCTCCGCGACGGATGGCTCCACACCGGCGACCTGGGACGGCTGGACGAGGAAGGAAACCTCTATATCGTCGGCCGGTCGAAAGAGATCATCGTCGATTCCAACGGCAAGAACGTTTATCCCGACGAGGTCGAAGAGCTCTACGCCGCGCCCGGGCTGGTCAAGGAGCTCGTCGTCGTGGGTCTTCCCGACGGCACCGGCGAGCGCGTTGCCGCGGTCTTCGTACCCGAAGACGAGAATCCGTCAGAAGACGTCGAGCGGAGGATCGAAGAGCACATTCAGGACGTTTCTTCCAGACTGCCTCTCTACAAGCGGGTCAAGGCCTACAAGATTCGCGGGGAGGAGCTCCCGCGCACCGCGACCCGCAAGGTGAAGCGCAAGGAGGTCGTCTCCTGGCTTCAGGAAAAGCGTCTGCTGGAATCGAAGGAGCCGGCACCACCGACCGATTCCGACAAGGAGTGGCTGCTGGACGTCGTGGCCCGGGTGGCGGAAAAGCCGCGGAGCGCCGTGCGTCTCGATACCAGTCTCGACGAGCTCGGCTTCGACAGCCTGATGTACAACGAGCTCGCGGCGGCGATCGAGTCGAAGACGGGCGAGAGTCTCACTCCCGATGCGCTGATGTCGCTCACCGAGATCCGTGAGCTCGGCGAGACGCTGAGGCGGCGGCCCCCGCGGGAGCGCGACAAAGCCCGCGTCACGAAGGAGGCCGAGAAGGAGAAGATTGAGCTCCCCACGCTCCTTCAACAGGCGGGACGCGTCGGCCTGTCCGCCGTGCAGCGCTGGTTCTATCACGACGTGCTGCGGCCCGAGTTCAAAGGCCAGTCGAACATACCCTCGCACGTCCACTTCCTCGTCGTCGCCAACCACGCCTCCCACCTCGACATGGGTCTCGTCAAAATGGCCCTCGGAGACTCCGGGAAAAAGCTCGTAGCGCTCGCGGCGGCGGACTATTTCTTCGACAACAAAGTAAAGCGGACCTTCTTCGAGAACTTCACCAACCTCGTGCCGATGGAGAGGAAGGGCTCGCTGCGAAAGTCGCTCGAGTGGGCGTTCCATCTGCTCGAGCAGGGCTACAACGTGCTCATCTTCCCCGAAGGGACGAGGTCGCGGAGCGGAGGCATCCAGCCGTTCCAGCGCGGTCTCGGCCATCTGGTGCTGCGGGCGCGGGTCGGCGTTCTGCCCCTTTACTTGTCGACCCACGATGCCCTTCCCCCGGGCGAATGGTATCCGCAGTCGCGCGACGTCAGCGCCGTAATCGGGCCCTTTCTTCCCCACGAGATGCTCTCCCGCGCGGCCGAAGGACTTCCACGCTCCGACGCCGAGAGGGCCGTTACGGCGCTCGTGCAAGGGGTCGTGACCCGCCTTCGCGACGGAACGCCCATCGATCTCGAGAGCATGATCGCGGCCGAGCGGGCACCGTATCTCGCCGACACGAAGGAGAAGAAGACGCCCTCCCGGGGGCGCGGCAAAGAGCGCGCCGGAGACGAGCTCATCGTGAAGAAGACGTGAAGAAGAAGACACTGGTAACGGGTGCCACCGGCTTTCTCGGCACTCATCTCGTGGAGAGGCTCCTCTCGTCGGACGCCGCTCAGCTCCGAGTCCTCTCCCGCTCGCCGGTACCGGATCTCGAAGCGCGCGGGGTGGAGGTCGTCCAGGGCTCGATACTCGACGAGACCGCTCTCACGACGGCGCTCGCCGGCGCGGCGTCCGTCTTTCACCTCGCGGGCAAGGTCTCGCGCCACCGCGAGGACGGGCCGGAGCTCTACCGGGTCCACGTGCAGGGAACGACGAGCCTCTGCCGCGCCGCGAAGAAGGCGGGAGTCGAGCGCATCGTCGTCGCCTCCACGAGCGGCACCATCGCGGTCACCGAGGATGGCACGCGGACTCCCGACGAGACCTTTCCTCCTCCCCTTGCTCTCATCGGGAAGTGGCCTTACTACACCAGCAAGCTGTACCAGGAAGAGGCGGCCCGACGGGAGTGTCAGGGCGGTCCCGATGTCGTGATCCTGAACCCCAGCCTTCTCCTCGGGCCCGGCGACAAGAAGCTCTCGTCCACCGAGGATGTGATGAAGCTCCTCGCCTCCGAGATCCCGGTCGTGCCTCCCGGCGGAGTGAGCTTCGTCGACGCTCGCGACGCCGCCGCCGCGCTCGAGACCGCGATGGAGCGCGGCGGGTCGGGCGAGCGATACCTCCTCGGGGGTCCCAACTGGAGCTTCCAGACGTTCTTCGAAAAGCTCGCCCGGATGGGAGGAGTCAAGGGCCCGCGCCTCCGGCTACCCGAAAAGCTCTACTCCTTCGCGGGAAAAGCCGTCGATGCCGTGTACCGCCAGTGGGATCTCGCGCCTCCCGTAGACCCGGTCAGCGTCGAGATGGGGCAGCGGTTCTGGTGGCTCGACTGCTCGAAGGCGGAGCGCGAGCTCGGCTTCGTTGCCCGCGATCCCTACGAGACGATCTACGACACCATCACCTACATCAAGAAAGAGTTCCTGAGCCAGGCCATTCTTTCCTGAAAATCGGAAAATCGGAAAATCGATCAGTGGCCCGTGGGGCCGGAACGCGCACGCGCACGCGCACGCTCGCGCTCTTGCTCGATGAGCACCCGGCGGAGGATTTTACCCGATGCGCGACTTCGGGATCTTCGCCACGAGCTCGACGGCGCGGATCTTCTTGTGCGGAGCGACACGCTCGGCGACGAAGCGCATGATCGCCTCGGGAGTGAGCTCGCCCCGCGCCACTACGTATGCCTTCGGGATCTCGCCCGGCCTCTTCGTCGGGCTTGGGGATGACGGCGGCATCGGCAATCGAAGGATGCGTCAGGAGCAGGGCCTCGAGCTCGGCGGGAGCGACCTGCATCCCCTTGTACTTGATGAGCTCTTTGAGGCGGTCGACGATGTGAAAGTAGCCCTCCTCGTCCGCATAGCCGATGTCGCCCGAGTGAAAGAACCCTTCGGCATCGATGGAGGCGGCCGTTGCTCCCGGGTTGTTCAAGTAGCCGGTCATCACCTGAGGGCCGCGGATCCGAATCTCCCCTGCGGCATTGGCGCCGAGCTCCTCGCCCGAAGCCGGGTCGACGATCTTGCACTCGGTGTTGGGAATCGGGGGGCCAACCGAGCCGGGCCGGTTCCCATCGCCCGTCGGATTGCAGTGGCTGACGGGGCTCACCTCGGTGAGGCCGTATCCCTGGAAGACGGTGCAGCCAAGCCTGCGAGCGCAGGTCTCGGCGAGCTCCTTACCGAGCGGCGCGGCCCCAGACATGATCCAACGCAGCGAGGACAGGTCGAAGTCGTCCACCGCGGGATGCTTCGATAAAGCGAGCACGATCGGGGGTACGAGGTTGGCGATGGTGATTCGATAGCTCTGGATCAGACCGAGGAAGCCCTCGAGGTCGAAGCGGGGCATGACAACCACCGTCGCCCCGCGCCAGATGGTGAGGTTCATGACGACGGTCATGCCGTAGATGTGAAAAAACGGAAGAATGCCGATAGCGACGTCACCGTCGTCGATCCCGCTCTTGAAGGCGGCCTCGGTCTGGAGCAGATTCGCGACCAGGTTTCGATGGGTCAGCATCACACCCTTCTGGAGCCCGGTGGTCCCGCTCGAGTAGGGGAGTGCGACGAGGTCGTTCGCGGGGTCGATCTCGACGGGCGGAGGATCCCCCGCGTTGTCGAGGAGTGCGGCGAAAGGCGTCGCTCCTTCCGCTTCGCCGAGCACGAGAATCTCCTCGACGCCGGACTCCCGGCAGGCTTCGCGGGCTTTGTCGACACAGGACGGCACGGTCAGCAGAAGCTTCGCTTTCGAGTCGCGGAGCTGTCGGGCGAGCTCGTCGGCGGTATAGAGCGGGTTCACCGTGGTATTCACGCCGCCCGAGCGTGCGACTCCGTGGAAAGCGACGGCATACTCGGGAGAGTTCGGGCAGAAGGTGGCGAAGACATCCCCTTTGCGAAAGCCGCGGTCGTGAAGCCCGCGCGCCAGGTGTCGAGTCCCCTCCTCGAGCTCGGAAAAGCTCATCGAGCGGCCGCTCGGTCCGTCGACGAGGGCGGGCTTGGATCCGAGCCGCGCAGCGCTCTCGAGAACGAACGTCGTCAGCGGCACGTCGGGAATCTCGACGTCGGGAAACGGACTGCGGAAGATCATCGTTTGCTCCTTCGATCGCTGGGCTCGCACGGGGACCGTCACCCGCAAGGAGGCACGATAGCCGATGGCGGGATCGCGGGCAACCGGCGAGCTCGGAAGTCGTGTTTTGGGAGGATGGTGAAATCGTGAGAGGATGCGATGTATGTAACCAAACACGATCTGAGGCAACTCGGGATCTGGATCGTCGCCACCGTCACTCTCGGAGCGGGCGCTTGCTCGACCCCTCCAGGTCCCGGTCTCGGCGAGATCATGACCCTCAACCAGATGCGACACGCGAAGCTCTGGCTCGCGGGCGAGGCGGGGAACTGGAACCTGGCGGACTACGAGCTCGACGAGCTCCAGGAGGGCTTCGACGACGTCGTCAAGTACCACCCCACCCACAAAGACTCGCCGTTGCCCCTTTCCGAGCTGGTGCCGAAGATCATGAGCCAGCCGATGCAATCCCTGAGGCAGGCGGTAGGGGCCAAGGACACCCCCGGGTTCGAGAAGTCGTTCGACGATCTCCACGGCGGCGTGCAATTCTTGCCACCAGGCGACCAACTTCGGGTTCAACGTCGTGAAGCGTCCGGAGGGGTCGTCCTGGTTCAGCAACCAGGACTTCCGACTACCGCCGTAGGTCGCCAGGGCCTCGGTCTGCCATATACTCTTCCGGTGACGGCCTCCATCGTGCCCTTCCTCCAGAGAGTCGGTTGAGCTCTACCCGCGCGCCCGCACCGGGAGAGACACAATCGCTCGTCCGCGGGCTCGGTGTCTTCGATGCGGTCCTCATCACCATCGGCTCGGTTCTCGGAAGCGGCGTCTTCATCACGACCGGCGATATCGCGCGGTCGCTGCCCCACCCCGGGTTGATTCTTCTCGTATGGGTAACCGGGGGTGTTTTGACCCTCACCGGAGCCCTCACCTACGCGGAGCTCGGGGGCATGTTTCCCCGCGCCGGTGGCCAGTATCATTTCCTCAAAGAGGCCTATGGTCCGTTCTGGGGATTCCTCTTCGGTTGGGCGGCGCTGCTCGTCATCCAGACGGGGGGTATCGCGACCCTCGCCGTCGGCTTCGGCGAGTACCTGGGCTACTACCTTCCCTTCTTCTCGACGCAACACGTTCTCTTCTCGATGCCGTTCGGAAGTTTGACCTGGGCACCCACGGGAGGACAGCTCGCGGGCGCGATCGCGATCGCCGTGCTGACCGCGGTGAACTACGTCGGCCTCAAGGAGGGCACCTGGCTCCAGAACATCGTGACCCTGGCGAAGGTCGGCTCCCTCGTGGGTCTGGCCGGGATCGGGCTCTTGATGCCGGCGAGAGTCGAAGCCTCTCTGTTCTCTTCTCTCCCTTCGGGCGGCTCGGGGGCTCTGCTCGCCGCGTTCGGAGTCGCGATGGTCGCCGCGCTGTGGAGCTACGACGGCTGGTACGCCGTCACGAACATGGCGGGGGAAATGCGGAAGCCTGCGAAAGATCTGCCCCTCGGGATCATCGGAGGGACCCTCGCGATCACGATCCTCTACACCGTGACCAACCTCGTTTACGTACGGACTCTTTCGGTCGAGGAGATGGCGGCGACCGGACGGATCGGTGAGACCGCGGCGACGACCCTCTTCGGCGATCTGGGAGGTCGCGTCATCACCGCCGCCGTGCTGGTCTCCATTTTCGGCTGCATCTCCTCGACGATTCTCTATGCCGCGCGCATCTATTTGCCGATGGCCGAGGATGGCTCTTTCTTCCCGATCCTGGCCCGGATCCACCCCAAGCACCGAACGCCCTCTGCCTGCCTCGTCGTCCAGGGCATCTGGGGCATCATTCTCACCTTCTCGGGCACGTACGACCAGCTCTACACCTACGTCGTGTTCGCCGCGGTCGTGTTCCACACCCTCACCGGCATCGCCGTCTTCGTCTTTCGCAAGACGCGCCCCAACCACCCCAGGCCGTACCGGACCTGGGGCTACCCCATCGTACCGGTGGTGTTCATTCTTTCCTCGGCCATGCTCGTGGCGAATACGCTCTTCGAGCGTCCCGTGGAGTCGCTCATCGGAACGGCGCTACTGGCTCTCGGAGTCCCCGTTTATCTCTATTGGCGCTCCCGCAGCATCGTTCCCATCGAGAAGATCCGAATCCTAGACTCCGCGCGCCGCCCCCCTACTTCTGCAGCCAGGCCATACCGTCGGGGCCGCGGCCAGGCTCGACGCGCCCCGTCACCTCGAGACGCTTCAGATCGAAGCTGGCGACGAAATTGTCCCCGGTCACGGCGATGTAAGCCCTCGATCCGTCGGGCACGATGAGGATGCCCTCGGGGCTCGTCCCCAACCGGACCCGCTTTGTTTCCCTCCGCGCGCGGGCGTCCACCACGACGAGCTCTCCAGCGTCGAGATTGGTGATGAGCGCGAGCCGGCCGTCGGGAGTGAACTTGAGGCGATTCGATCGCTTGGTCCCGAGCTCCAGCGTCAGCGCGACTTTCTTCGACTCCACATCGATGATGGAGACGCCTCCGTCGCGCGAGTGCGCCGCCCAGAGCTCGCGCCCGTCCGGGGAGAGGTCCAGTCCCTCGGGCCCCTTTCCCACCGGGATCACCGTCTCGTTCCACGCGTTCGGCCGATCCCCGCGCTCGATGACGCTGATGCTGTCCGACCCGATATTGGCGGTGAACATCCTCGAGCCGTCGGCGGTGACGAGAACCATGTGCGTCGCGCTCTGCCCCGTCCCGAGGAGCCAGTCGATTTTGTTCGCGGCGGGGTCGTACCGGGCCACGAGTCGGTTCACCTCGGCGGTGAAGTAGAGCTTTCCCCCGGCGAACGAGAGACCGTGGGGTCGGAGGAGCGGACCGACGTCGACGCGCCGCAGCTCCTGCTGCGTGGTCAAGTCGATGACCGAGATCGAGCTTCCCGGCTTCTCCGCGCCGTAGTTGCTCGCGAAGGCCAGCCGTGCGTCGGTAGAGACCGCGAGCTCGTGGGGCGCCTCACCGGTCGGGACCCGGGCCACGATCTGCCCGGAAGCGGGGTCGACGATGACCATCGTCGCGTCTTCCTTGTTGAGCACGAGAAGCGCGGGATTGGGGGTGGGCTCGGCGGCGGAAACCGTCACCGGGAGAATCGAAGAGATTCCCACCGCGAGGAGGAATGTCGAAGCGAGTCGATTCGTCGTCATCATGGCTTCCTCGAGAGATCCTTTTCGCTTTGCTCCGCGATTCTAGCCGAGATGGCTCTCGAAGAGGAGAGCGGGTACGATAAGCGGAGCGCCGGAGGAGGAGGTGATTCGATGCTGCGGAAAGTGCATCTTCTAACCGTTGTGCTGCTCGGAACGGCCATCTCGTGCGGCGGAGACAAGTCGAGCGGCAACGGCGAGGCCGCAACCGCAAGCGGCACCGGGAGTGCGACCGCGTCCGAGACCGAATCGCAGCTCGGCCCCTTCGGTCCGCCGATGGGAGTCAAAGCGGACGTCGTACGCTCGCTGGCCCTTTCCATCCACGGAGGTGGCGTGGAGGGGGAGTTCACCGGAAAGAAAGGGGACGGGACGACCGGCGTTCGGGGTCTCTGCAATCCCGACACGTTCGCGAACTTCAGCTTCGAGCTTCCGGTGGACGGCTACGATTGGGTGGAGGCGGCCATCATGTCGAAAAAAGCCGTCGGGACCGGAGCTACGGGAGAGTTCCGCCTCGACTTCGTATGGGTCACGTTCCTCGAGGAGGACATGACGTCCCACGACTTCAAGGGACCGGGAACGATGACCATCACCCGGCACGACGCCGCCTCGGGAGCGCGTCGCATGATCGGCACCATCGTGGGGAAGGGTCTGAAGGGGCGCGATGCCGAGGAAGGAAAGACCGCCGACGTCACCATCTCCTTCGACATGGATTACTCCTGCGGCGTGACCTGAGCGCTCGGCCTCAAAGCACTCGTGGACGGTCGTAGCCCGATACGAAAGGCGTCACTCTTCCGGTAACGGGATCGAAGCTGTGCCGCCGCTGGAGCCCGATATCGCTCCCGTAGACGTGGATGGAGATGGCCGCGCCCGTACCCTCGTTCGAGACCTGGTGGACGTCGTCGGGTGGCAGAATCGTCGTCACGTCACCCGGGCGCATCACTCTCGTCGCACCGCGCTCGAGCGTAACCCGCCCCTCCGTGCGATCCCCATCCATCAGTCCGAAACCGGTCTCGGTCTCTTCGCCCTGGTACACACCGACGACGCCCCAGCAGCCGTGATCGTGAACCGGAGTCGACGAGCCCGCCGGCCAGACGAAAGAAACGACCGACCAGCTGGAATCGGGCGCCAGGTGGAGAAGGTACTGCGAATAGGGTTTTCCGGGAGCGGGCAGGCTCACGCTCTCGTCGAGCCAACCCCGGGTGGTGACGAGAGGTCGTAGAGCCTGGGCGACGAGGCGGACGAGCTCCTCGTCGCGCGCGTTTCCATGCACGAGCGCGTCGACGCTCTCGACCAGGCTCTCGATCGAACCCATCATTCCTTTACCCCCACACCTCGAAACAGCTTCTATCTTCACCCATCCGTGTCGCGACGCAAAGCCCGATGAGATCCTCCTCGCCCAAGAGGACTTCGCCTCACGATTTCGTCTAGAAAATACATGGACGTGGCACGAGAGCGTCCCGCGGGAAAGCCTCGCCTGCTCGATCGGGTACGGGCGGCGCCAGTACTTGACGATCTGATAGAAATGACCGTCGGCGGCCAACGGCGTGAAAGGCTGCTGGGCTCTGAGGAACAGTTCGCGATGGGCCGTTTGGGGACGGCCCGACTTCAGGTAGTCGATCAGCGCGTCGCTGACTTCCTCCGTCATGGGTAAACACAGCGGCGCGCCAGTCTTCGATTGCGTGATCTCGATTGCGGCCGTGTCCCATTTGAGCTCGTCGAGCCTGAGCGTTCGGATATCGCCCAATCGCAATCCCAGGCGAGATGCGAGCAGGAGGATGGCGTAGTCGCGCTTGCCTCTGGGAGAGCTGCGGTCGACCACGTGCAGAAGCCTCTCAACCAGTCCCAGGTCCCACACCGAAGGGATCGCGCCATCGCGCGGAACCCGGACCGTCGGCAGTACTTGGCTGAGATCCCACTGCAGGATCCCGCGCAGCAGAAGGAACCGCAGAAAGCAGCGTATGTCGGAAACGGTCCGCGACATCGACCGGGAACACAGACCACGGCGCGAGGCGACGAACGCCGCGATGTCGGCGGGCTGTAACTGATCCAGGGTCGTGACGTTCCTTGACCCGAGGTCATCCAGGAATTTCGCGACCGTTCTCATCCGCCCGTGCAGGGTGGACGCTCGAAGATGGCGTCGCTCGCGACAGTACTGCTCGTAATCACACAGCGGCTTCTTCATGAGTGCTGGAACCTGAAGTCTCGAGGTGTCGACGCGAGCGCGCTCGACGCATCCGTCTCGTGCCAAGTCTCCCAGCACCTTGACGAGGAATGCGACGTGCCGACGCCACTCCTCGCTCGCCGTGGAATGCTCATCGTCCTGGAGCCGGTGTGCGTCCACAAAGCGCGTCGCGAGGTGCTCGGAATACTCGTCTCCCAGATTCATCTCGCGAGCGTATCTCACGAGATGTTCCCACACCGTGCGGTAACGCCTCAGCGATCGTCTGCTGTAGCGAAGCTTCTCCAGCTCGCCCAGTGCGTGTGCAACCAGCCGATCAAGCGGCAGGTTGGACGCGGTTCGTTGCGCGGATGAGTCCATGACCGACCTCCTCGGAAGAGGCGACCACGATGGCCGCCGGGAGGGCGATCATGAAACTTTATGTGTAGTGATCCAACGCTAAGGTCTCGTCCGCAAGGAGCTTCCCCACGTCACTGCACATAACAACTTGCTGCCCATAGATCATCGTGGTGCTCACGTCCTTGTGGCCAAGCAGCTCCTGGATGGTTCGGATGTCGTAGCCGCGTTCCAGCAGGTGGGTGGCGAAGGCGCTGCGCAGCGTGTGGCAGGTAGCAGGTTTGGAAAGTTTGGCGGAGCGAACGGCCTCCTTGAACGCTCGCTGGACGACCGACTGGTGGAGGTGGTGACGGCGTCGGCGCCGGGTGTCGGGATCAACGTAGGTTCGCGTGGCTGGGTAGACCCATTGCCACGGCCAATCGCGGGCGGCGTTGGGGTACTTTCGCGCGAGAGCGTAGGGGAGCTCGACGTAGCCCGCGCCCCTCCGTATGTCTTCCGCGTGCTGCAGTCGCATGCGGCGCAGGTGTTCCTCGAGAGGGCGGACCAGTCTTTCTGGGATGACGGTCACGCGATCTTTCTGTCCTTTGCCGTCTCGGACTGTGATCTCTCTGCGGGAGAGGTCGACGTCTTTGACGCGAAGGCGGCAGCATTCCATGAGCCTGAGGCCGGATCCGTACATCAACGATGCCATGAGCCAGACGGTGCCGGTGCCGCGGAGTCGGCCGAGAACGGCCGCCACCTCGCGTCTCGTGAGCACCACCGGCAGGCGAATACGCTCCTTCGCGCGAACCACACCTTGAATGAGCTCGAGCTTCTGGTCGAGCACGTCGTGGTAGAGAAAGAGAATGGCGGCCAGGGCCTGGTTCTGCGTCGAGGCGCTGACGCGTCTTCGCGTCGCGAGGCTCGTGAGAAACTGCGCGACCTCGCGTTCACCCATCTCGGCGGGGTGCT
Source organism: uncultured Acidobacteriota bacterium (assembly GCA_963815675.1). Classification (GTDB taxonomy): domain Bacteria; phylum Acidobacteriota; class Vicinamibacteria; order Marinacidobacterales; family SMYC01; genus CAWFHP01. The sequence continues at coordinate 153,063 of CAWFHP010000006.1, forward strand.
TCTTGCCGTGGAACACGATGAATCTTCGAATCCACGAGACATAGGCTTTCTCGGTGCTGCGGCTGTAGTGGCGGGCCCGGATCGCCTGGCGGACTCGATCGAGCAGGCGGGGCTTTCCTGATCTCGCCTCGAAGCTACGGTTCTGATGCTGATGCTGAGGTACGTGCACTGAGTTACTCCTCAGTGCGTACAGACGAAATTGGATCGGGGAAGCCTCCGCGCGGCCTTGGATGTCTCCGCCTCAGCGAGCGGTAGAACCTGTGCCGGTGCCTGTGCCGGTGCCGGTGCCGGCGGCCGCCTCGACGGTGACGGCGGCGGGCTCGGGCTTCTCGCGATCGAGGACGCCCAGGATCTCTCCGAGGAGGAAGATCGAGCCCGCGACGACCACTTCGCCGTCGGGTCCAGCGACCTCGCGCGCGCGTGAGAGGGCCTTCGCGGCGGAGCGATAGGACTCGGCGGGAACGCCTCGCTCGGTGGCCCAGCGCGCGAGCTGCTCGGGACCCCGCGCCCGCGACATCTCGGGCCGGGTCGCGATGAAATAGCTCGTGAGGGGGAGGAGCCGGTCGAGCATCTCCCGGACCCGCTTGTCCTTCATGACCCCGAAGAGGAGAACGCGATGGGTATGGGGTCGGGCCTCGAGATAGCGGGCAAGGGCATCGGTCGCCATCACGTTGTGGGCGGCGTCGAGAAGAAGCGGCGGCCGTCCCTCGATCCGTTGGAGGCGACCCCGCCAGAGCGTCGCGGCGACACCTCGACCCACGGCGTCGACGGGGATCTCCGCGGAGAACTCCTCCACGGCTCGGACTGCGAGGACGAGGTTATCGAGCTGGTGGTCGCCGGCGAGGGGAAGCTCCAACGTACCGTAGTCACGCTCGGGCGTCTTCAGCCGGACACGGTACCCTCCGTACCCTCCATCCTTGGGCTCGGCGTCGAGGAAGATTCCTTCGAGCGCTTCGACGAGCTTCGCGCGACGCGCCGCTGCCTCGCGGCGCACGACCTCGAGCGCGTCCGGGAGGAGGCGTCCCACGACGACCGGACGCTCTTCCTTGATGATCGCGGCCTTCTCGGAAGCGATGGCTGAGATGGTGCTCCCGAGAAACCGCTCGTGCTCGAACCCGATGGGAGCGATGACCGAAACATCGGCGGGGGCGATATTGGTAGCGTCGTACCTCCCTCCCATCCCGACTTCGAGAACGGCGACATCGACTTGCCTTTCCGCGAACACGAGGAAGGCCGCGGCCGTTACCGCCTCGAAGAAGGTGGGCGCCGAGGTATCGGGGTCGTGGCTCCAGAGCCGCTCGGCGGCTTCGGCGACGCGCGAGACCGCCGAGGCGAGCTCCTCGGTCGAAATGGGCCGTCCGTCGACGTGGATTCGCTCTTCGAGAAAGCGAAGGTGGGGAGAGGTGTAGCGTCCCGTGCGGTAGCCGGAGGCCCGCAGGATGGAGTCGACGAGGGCCACGGTCGAGCCCTTTCCGTTGGTTCCCGCGACGAGGATTCGAAGGATACCGGCGCTCGGGGCGTCCGAGCGCCTCGGTGAGTCGTCCGATGTTCTCGAGACCGAACTTGATCCCGTACTTCTCGCGACCCTTGAGATAGGCCAGGGCTTCGGGGTAGTTCATCGACGGCCTGAGGTGGTGGAGAACCGGGAGGTCAAGTGAGCGGCTTTTCCGCGGCCTGGCTGGCCTCGGCGGCCGGAGAGGGAGCGGCAGCTGGAGCGGGGACGGCGACGACCTCCGTTCGGACCGAGATCCCGTCCCCATGCGCGGGCTGCGGTGAAGAAGCGCAGGATTTTCCCGAGCGTATCCCTCATGCCACCCCGCTCGACGATCATGTCCAGCATGCCGTGATCGAGCAGGTACTCGGAGCGCTGGAACCCGGCGGGTAGCGGCTGGCGAATCGTCTGCTCGATGACCCGCGGCCCGGCGAAGCCGATGAGCGCCTTGGGCTCGGCGAGATTCAAATCTCCCAACATGGCGAAGCTCGCGGTGACGCCGCCCGTCGTGGGATCCGTCAGGATCGAGATGTAGGGAACCCTGGCTTCGTCGAGACGGGCGAGGGCGGCCGTGATCTTGGCCATCTGCATGAGGGAAATGGCGCCCTCTTGCATTCGGGCGCCTCCGGAGCGGGAAACGATAATGAGGGGAACACGGTCTTCGAGAGCACGCTCGGCCGCCCTGGTGATCTTCTCCCCCACCACGACCCCCATGCTTCCTCCGATGAACCCGTACTCCATGACCGCCATGACGACGGGGATGCCGCCGATCGGCCGCGCACGATGAGGACGGCGTCATCGAGGCCGGTTGCGTACTGGCTCTTCGCGAGCCTCTCGCTGTAGGGTTTCGTGTCGGAGAAGCTGGAGCGGATCGTTCGAGCGGAGCCCCCGTTCGATCTCCTCGAATCGCCCCTCGTCGAGGATGGACACGCGCCCGCTCCTTCGAGGTCAAGCCCATGTGGTAGTTGCACTTGGGGCAGACGCTCAGGTTTCGGACGACCTCCTTCGTGTAGAGGATCTCCGAGCATTCCCGACACTTGGTCCAGAGCCCCTCGGGCATGCGGCTCTTTCGAACCGGTGCGAGGGGGGTCTTCTCCTTTTTGAACCAGCTCATGGCGAGTGGGAAGATCGTAGCAGCGGGCTTGGGGCCGGTCAACTCGACGGGACCCCGGGGACCGCAGGGAGGGCGCCCTACTCGAGCTCCGGGCCGGATCCGTTCTCCTGGACGAGGTCGTTGTCGATCCCGAGCATGGTGCAGGCGGCGTCGTAGACCTTGAGGGCCGCCTTCCGCTTTTCCTGGAGGGCGGCGATGCGCTCGCGGACTTCCTTCAGCTCGCGCTCGACCTCCTGGTCGACGTCGTCCAGCTGCTGGCGCGCAAGCTGGAGCCTCCGCTCGAAAATCTGGGCTTCCTCAGTTGTGAGTTGCATCCCTTGGGGTAGCTTCGAGCTCAAGAATGGCTCCTTCGATGATCAATCCGTCGGTGTATTCGAGCTCGAACAGCCTGGCGACGAATTGGGCCAGCGCCGAGGAGCCTACCGCCGGGCGGCGGCGCAGGTACGAATCCATGTCTTTCAGCATTTCCGAGGCATCCTGATAGCGCTCGTTGGGATCCTTTTTCAACAAGCGGGTGATGATCGCCTCGAGCTCTATCGGCACGGCCGGATTCAGCGCCGAAGGCTGCAGGAACCGGGCTTCCCGCACCCGTTCGAGGATACTCATCTCCGAGCTTCCGCTGAAGAGGAGGTGACCGGTCAGGATCTCGAAGAACACAGCGCCGAGAGAGAACAGGTCCGAGCGCTTGTCGAGAGCACGGCCCCAGGCCTGCTCGGGAGACATGTAAAGGAGCTTTCCGCGAAGCGAGCCGCTGTCGGTATGGGAGGCTTTGGTGGCGGCTTTGGCGATCCCGAAGTCCACCAGCTTCACCTCCCCCTCGTTCGATATCAGAATGTTCTGGGGACTGACGTCCCGATGGACAATCCGCAGCTCATGGCCCTCGGCGTCCCGCTGCCGGTGGGCATACTCGAGCGCCGCTCCCACCCGAGAGGCGATGAGGGCGGCGAGGTCCACCCCCAGAAGCGTTCCCCGGTTCCGCGCCCGGGTGAGAATGGTTCGCAGGTCCCGGCCTTCGACGAACTCCATCGCGATGTAATAGCTGTCGTCGATCTTGCCGAGGTCGAAGATCTGCACGATGTTCGGGTGAGACAGCGACGCCACCATCTTGGCTTCGGCGATGAACATCTCCACGAAGTCCTGGTTGGTCGAAAGGTGGTGATGAATGCGCTTGACCGCAACGACTTTCTCGAAGCCCTCGACCCCCCTGCGTTTGGCGCGGAAGACCTCCGCCATTCCTCCCGCTGCGATCCTTTCCAGCAGGGAGTAGCGGCCATATTCCGAGCTATCCGAGTGCGCTGATTCCGGGGTTTCGAGCTTCTCGATCTGCTCGACGTCCCGGTGAAGCCGGGAATCTTTGAGAAGGGTCGAATAGGCGACGTCGAGAAGAGAGTAGCCTGCGCCCTGCGCTCCGCGCGACGGCGACCGGTAGGGGTCTGTGTCCGCCCCGGCGAAATCCGGCGGACCGGCCGTGGGGGTGGCCGAGGTGGCGGAGGCGGCTTCGCCCGCAATCTTGGCTCGGAAATCGTCGATGATATCGCCGAACAAATCGCTCGAGGTCAGGAGGTCCTGTCCGGGCTCGGCGTCCCTGCGGATCTTCTCCTTGATGGCCGACGGGTCGACCCCGAGGATCTCGCTATAGCTCCCCTCTCGGAGGGGATTGGCGTTTTTCGGCTTGCTCATCAGTCAGGCGACAACCTCGAATTGCAATAGGGAAGAAACGGATCATACGTCAAAACCCCAACGGTTACTAATGCACCGCCAGAGAGACCGGCTCCGGCTCGGTGGCCCGGGCAGACTCTCCATTGGACGCAAGCTCGATCTGCGTTTTTTTCCGCTCTCGATGAAGGCGAATCAGCCGCTTCAGCTCGGCGGGATCGTTCGTCGCCGCCTCGATCGCCCTCAGACCCTCGAGATCGGCTTCCGCCTGCTGCCTGAGTCCATCCAGCATGGTGTTGAAGATGACGGGGATGTCTCGAAGGAAGTCTCCTTGACGGAACTGGAGGGTGAAATTCCAATCTCCGCGGCCTACGCGATCGAGGCACTTCTTCGTGCGCCAAAGGGGTCCGGCGATCTGGTTGCTCAGGTAAAGAGCGATGATGCCCAGGATCACGAGCCCGAAGGTAAAGACGAACCCGATGGCCAGGGCGAAGACCGACCCCGGCGAGAGAAGCGGCATCATGCCAGGACGGGGCACGAGCTCGTAGAAGTGCAGCAGATGTCCCTGGTAGAAGAACGTGAGCACGATGGCGAAAAACAGGGAGTTCGCAAGCCAAATCGTCATCAGGGTGCCGATGAGACGATGTTGAAACGGTCGGTCGACGATGAACTGCCGTTTATGAAACGGCGGCCTCGTGATCTTGGGTCTTGGCTCGGCTTCGTTGCTCATGGGAGAAACCTCCAGTTTCTGCGATGGAAGCGTTTCGACTCGAACTCGAAGAGCCTACTAGAGCGATGACGGTCGAGACCCACCCGCGGGCGGGAGGAATCAATCTACCAAGATGTAAGAGTTATTTTCAGCGTAACACGGGTGGGAGAGCGGGAGCAACCCGGGACGGAGCTCACTCCGCGGATGGCACGTAGTACCTCGTCCCGCCGGGCATCAGCCGGATTTCCTGGACGAGGTAGGCGAGGCTGGTCTCGGGACTCGAGAAATCGACGTCGGCACAGCTGACGACGAGCAACGGAGTGGCGGAATAGTGGAAAAAGAAATAGTCGTAGGCTCGAACGACCTCTCTCAAATCGGCATCGTCCGGCACCGGACCCGGACTTCGCCGCAGGCGTTTGATGAGAGTCTCGGCCGGCGCCTGAAGGTAGATCACGAGCTCGGGAGCCGGGACCTCGGCCGCCAGAGTTCGATAAATCTTCTCGTACAGCACGAGCTCGCTGTCGTCGAGGTGCAGATACGCGTGGATCTTGTCCTTGGCGAGAATGAAGTCCGTGATCTTCAGCTGCGAGAAGAGCTCGCGCTGGGCGAGCTGCGAGAGCTCCCGGTACCGGTTCAGGAGATAGAAGAGCTGAGCCTGAAAGGCCGCTCCCGGCTGGCCCGCGTGAAAGTCCTTCAGGAATGGGTTGGTACCACTCTCGAGCACCGTGCCTCCGTCGAGCATCTCTGACAGCCGTCGCGCGAGGCTCGTCTTTCCCACCCCGGGAGGCCCTTCGACCGCAACGTAACGGAACCGCATGCGCTCGGATTGGCTACACGGTCGGGGAGACCCGACCGCGGCCGTCCTCCACTAGAGGGATCACTTTTTCGTCCTCCGGCAAGCGCGCGAGTAGCTCTTTCATGGTGAGGCCCAAGATCGGATGACGCACCGTGGGAGCGATCTCGACCATGGGAACGAGAACGAATCGGCGCTCGTGGAGCCGCGGATGAGGGACGGTGAGCTCGGAGCTCTTCAGGATGGTTCCGCCGAACAGAAGCAGATCGATGTCCAGCGTCCGAGGGCCGTTTGCAACGAGCCTCCGCCTGCCGTGGAGCTCCTCGACCGACTGGCAGACGCGGAGAAGCTCCATCGGCGCTCCCCCGAACGAAACCCCCACGACCGCGTTTACGAACCAGGGCTGCGGTGGGCCGCCGACCGGCTCCGTCAGGTAGAAGCTCGAACGACGTACGACCGCGACCGAGCGCTCGACGAGATTGTCCAGCGCGCTCTCCAGCTGTCGTTGCGGCGAATCCTCGTTGGAGCCGAGGCCGAGGAACGCGTCGAGGGTGAGCATCCTGCCGCGATTATAACCAAAGGGCGCAAAGGCCCAATGCGCCGATCGCTGTGCTAACATTTCGCGCAAACCGAGGTGCACCATGGATTTCGAGACACTGAACCAGCTCCTGGCCGCCGCGGTCGAGAGATACCGGAAGCCCGACGCGCTTTCCTACAAGAAAAACGGGGTCTGGCATCCCATTTCGTCCGAGACGTGGCTGGCGCGCGCGCGCCACCTGGCCCTCGGGCTCAACGCTCTCGGTGTGGGACGCGGGGACCGCGTGGCCCTTCTTTCCGAGAACCGATACGAATGGTTCCTCATCGACGCCGCGCTCCAGATCCTGGGCGCGGTCAACGTTCCGATTTACTCCACGCTCATCCCGCAGCAGATCGCCTACATCCTCACCGACTCGCAGGCAAAGGCGGTCATCGTCTCGGACGCGATTCAGAAGGCAAAGATCGACGAGGTCCGGAGTGATCTCTACTTCCTCGGGCAGGTGATCAGCATCGAGCCGACTCAGGCGCCTGACGCGACGACGCTCGAAGCCGTCGAATCGCAAGGCAAGGCCGATGCCGAGACCCATGGCGATCGCGCGGAAAAACTCGCCGCGGAAGTCCAGCCCTCGGATCTCGCGAGCATCGTCTACACCTCGGGAACGACCGGCGATCCCAAGGGAGTGATGCTGACGCACCGAAACCTCGTCTCGAACGTGAAGGCGTCGCTCCAGGTCCTCCCCATCCGAGACAGCGACATCGCGCTCTCCGCGCTCCCCTACTGCCATGTATTCGAACGCATGGTGGCCCATTATCTATATCCGGCGGCGGGGGTCTCGATCGCGGTCGCCGCGAGCATCGACGCCGTCGTCGAGAACCTGGCCGAGATCCGGCCCACGGTCATGACCATGGTCCCCCGCTTCTACGAGAAGATGTACGCCAAAGTCAAAGAGTCGGCCGCCCAGGGGAGCCCGCTGAAGCAGAAGATCTTCGCCTGGGCCTTCGACGTCGGAAGGGCCCACGGCGAGTATCGCCTGCGCTCCCAGAAGGCGCCGGCGGCACTGGGGCTGAAGTACAAGATCGCGACCGCGCTCGTTTTCAAGAAGCTCTATCAGCGCCTGGGCGGACGACTCCGCTTCTTCGTCTCCGGAGCCGCTCCCCTCTCCAAGGAGATCGCGGACTTCTTCTGGGCCGCGGGCATCACCATCCTCGAGGGCTACGGTCTCACCGAGACCTCCCCCGTCATCTCGGTCAACGAGCCCGGTCACATCCGATTCGGCACCGTGGGACGACCGATCCCCGGCGTCGACGTCGAGATCGCCGACGACGGCGAGATCCTCGCCCGGGGACCGAACGTGATGAAGGGCTACTACCGGAACGAGGAAGCGACGCAGGCGGCGATGGACGATCGCGGGTTTTTCCATACCGGTGACATCGGGGTCCTCGACGACGAGGGCTACCTCGCCATCACCGATCGCAAGAAAGACATCATCGTTACCGCCGGCGGGAAGAACATCGCGCCGCAAGAGATCGAGGGCAGGCTCAAGACCAACGCCTTCATCGCCGAGGTGGTCGTCGTGGGAAACCGTCGCAGCTTTCCCGCCGCCCTCGTCGTCCCTGATTTCGAAAAGCTCAAAGTCTGGTGCCGGGCGCAGTCTATTCCCACGGACAATCCCGAAACCCTCGTGGCGAACGCGCGGGTCCGCGAGTTCATGATGGAGCAGGTGGAGACCATCAACCAGGAGTTCTCGCAGCCCGAGCGGGTGAAGAGGATCGCTCTGCTCTCGAGGGAGTTCACCATCGAGAGGGGTGAGCTCACGCCCACGATGAAGGTGAAGCGATCGGTCATCGAGTCCCGCTACAAGGACCTCATCGACGAGCTCTATCAGGAAGCGAAGACCACGGGAGCGGCGCGGTCGTGAGCGTGAGCGTGAGCATGAGCCCAGGCTGGGAAACGGTCATCGGGCTCGAGTGCCACGCGCAGCTTCTGACGAGGACGAAGCTATTCTGCGGCTGTGCCGTGGGTTTCGGCGACCCGCCCAATACCCACGTCTGCCCCGTGTGCCTCGGGCTTCCCGGAGCGCTCCCGGTCCTGAACCGCCACGCGGTGGCGCTCGCGGCACGCATGGGACTCGCCGTCGGCTGCCGGGTGAGCGAGCGATCGATCTTTGCCCGCAAGAACTACTTCTATCCGGATCTTCCCAAGGGTTATCAGATCTCCCAGTACGATCGACCGCTCGCCGAGGAGGGCTTTCTCGACATCGCCGTCGAGCAAAACGGCGGCCGAAAGCGCATCGGGATCGAGCGGATTCACATGGAAGAGGATGCGGGAAAGCTCCTGCACGAGGGATTCCCCGACGCCTCCACGAAGAGCGGGGTCGATTTCAACCGCAGCGGAGTGCCCCTCATCGAGATCGTGAGCAGGCCCGAGCTCTCGCGTCCCGACGAAGCGGTCGCCTATGCCCAGGCGCTGCGGGAGATCCTTCAATACACCGGCGTTTCCGACGCCGACATGGAGAAAGGCAACTTTCGGTTCGACGGGAACGTCTCCGTTCGCCGCGCGGGAGCTCGCGAGCTCGGCACCAAAGTCGAGATCAAGAATCTGAACTCCTTTCGATTCCTGGAACGGGCCCTCGTCTACGAGGTCGAGCGGCAAATCGCTCTGCTCGAGGCGGGCGAAGAGCGCGTGGTCCAGGAGACGCGGCTCTACGACGATGCCGCCGATCGAACGGTGTCGATGAGGAGCAAGGAGGAGGCGCACGACTATCGCTACTTTCCCGACCCAGACCTCCCACCACTGAAGCTCTCGTCGGTCTTCATCGAAGAGGTTCGCACGACTCTTCCCGAGCTTCCCGCGGAGAGACGGGAGCGGTTCGTGAGCGAGCTCGGGCTTCCCGCCTATGACGCGGAGGTACTGACGGGCTCGCGCGACGTCGCCGACTACTTCGAGGCGGCGGCGACGACGTCGGGAAATCCCAAGGCGGCGTCCAACTGGGTGATGTCGGAAGTGCTGCGCAAGCTCAAAGAGACGAACGAGAGCCCCGGGGCGCTCCGAGCCGGAGGCGAGGATCTCGGCGAGCTCATCCGGCTCGTGGACGCGGGAACGGTAAGCGGCAAGGTGGCGAAAGACGTCTTCGAGAAGATGATCGCCTCGGGAGAAAAGGCGAAGAGCATCGTCGAGCGCGAGGGACTGGTGCAGATATCGGATCCCGAGGCGGTGAGCGGGCTCGTGCGCCAGGTCATTGCCTCGAACCGGACGCAGGTCGAACAATACCGGAGCGGGGAGGAGAAAGTGCTGGGCTATCTGGTGGGGCAGGTGATGAAGGCTTCCAAGGGCCAGGCGAACCCGAAGCTCGCGAAAGAGACGCTCTTGAAGCTTCTCTCCGGCGATTGAGTCTTTCTTGATCCAGACGTTCCACGTATCGAAGCAGTACGGCCGCGACAACGTTGCCCTGACCGACGTCACCCTCGAGATCGACAAGGGCGAGTTCGTCTTCCTCACCGGGCCGAGCGGGGCGGGAAAGACGACATTCCTCAAGCTCATCTTCCGTGAGGAGGTGCCGACGTCGGGCCAGATTCTGGTGAACGGCCGCAACGTATCGGCCATTCCCGAGGCCAAGATTCCCTACCTCAGAAGAGACATCGGCGTGGTGTTCCAGGATTTCAAGCTCCTGCGGCGCAAGACGGTATTCGAGAACGTGGCTTTCGTCCTGAGGGTCATGGGGATCACGACCGCGGAGAGGAAGCGGCGCGCGTTTCATATCCTCAAACAGGTGGGACTCCACCACAAGATGAACAGCTACCCTCTGCAGCTTTCGGGCGGAGAGCAGCAGCGGGTGGCCATCGCCCGAGCGCTCATCAACGAGCCGGTGCTACTCCTCGCCGACGAGCCGACGGGAAATCTCGACCCCGATCTTGCGTATGAGATCATGTCGCTGTTCCAGGAGATCAACGCCCGAGGAACGACGGTTCTGGTAGCGACACACGACCGGGAGCTCATAACCCGCATGGGAAAACGCGTGATCCTTCTCGAAAGAGGCAGAGTGGTGGAGTCATGAGCGACGTCGCCGCGGTCATCGGACTCGCCGGTGGCACGAGCTCGGGGAAGACCACTTTCGCCCGGGCGATCGTCGAACGGGTCGGACCCGAACGAGTGCTCCTCCTCTCGCAGGATTCTTATTATCACGATCCGTCCCGGCTGCCCTTCGAGGAGAGGGCCCGCGTCAACTACGATCACCCGAGCGCGTACGATACCGAACTTCTCTTGTCGCACCTCACGGCGCTGAGGCGCGGACAGCGAGTGCCGAAGCTCGCGTACGACTACGTCGCCCACGCGCGCGTGACCCACGATGAAGAGCTCGAGCCGAGAGCTCTCGTCCTTCTCGAGGGCATCCTCGTGCTCGCGGATCCTCGCGTTCGCGATCTCCTCGACATCAAGATCTACATCGATGCCGACGCCGACGTCCGGGTGGTACGGCGGTTCCGGCGCGACATCCTCGAGCGGGGCAGGAGCGTCGAATCGGTGAGCCGACAGTACCTGGATTCGGTGCGCCCCATGCACCTCGCCTATGCCGAGCCCTCCCGGCGACATGCCGACATCATCGTTCCCGAAGGGGCGGAGAATCGGGTGGCGCTCGATTCTGGTGGTAGCGCGAATCCAGGAGCTCCTCGACGCGGGGTGAGCGCGGTCGGAGCCTACACCGGGCTCGCGAGAAACTTCCGCACGGAGAGCAGGCTCCCCAGGAGTCCCACCACCATGCCGCCGGCGACGATCAGAAGCCACGCGCTCGGGGGAACGAAGCGGAGCCAGTCGGAGGCGGGAAGGAGCTGAAAGGAGCGCAAGGCCTCTTTCAGAAGGAGCTCGTGCGAGAGGTAGAGGAGGAACAGGGCGAGGAGCCCGCCGAGCCCGCCCTGAAGAATCCCTTCGACGAGGAACGGCCCCCGGATATAGGCGTGGGTCGCTCCCACGAGACGCATGATGCCGATCTCGTCCTGTCTGCCGTAGACGGTGAGCTTGATCACGTTGAAGATGGTGAAGACCGACGCGAGCACGAGCGCGGCGCCGATGGCGAGGCCGAGAATCCTCACCAGCTCGATGATGGAGGAGAGCCGCTCGATCCAGAGCAGGTCGTAGTCCACCTCGGACACTCCCGCCACGGTATTCAATCGCGCCGCCAGCGCCCGGACCTGCTCCGGCGCCCTGTAGTCGGAAGCGACGCTGACCTCGAACGAGGGAGGAAGAGGATTGCTCTCCAGTAGATCGGGAAGGTTCTGGAGCTCGGGGAAATACGAGCGGAACCGGGAAAGGGCGGCGTCTTTGGAAACGAAATCGAACGAGTCTATTTCGGGGCTCTTTTCCAGAATGGTGCGGATATGGTCCCGCTCAGCGTCCGTCGTCGGCTCGTTGAGATAGAGCGTGATCTGGACTCGGCTCGCCCAACCCGCCATGAGCGCGTCCAGATTCGCCGACAGCGAGAGAAAGACCCCGAGGATGAAGAGCGAGACGGCGATGGTGGCGACGGAGACGAGGTTCACCAGCCGATTTCGCCAGAGCTCGACGAAGGCTTCCTCGAACGAGTAGCCGAGCGCCCGGATGAATCTCATGCTCGAGGCATTATTGTATATCTTTGGCGCCGTCCGGGGCGGTTCTGACACCGGCCCCGGTTGCCGTTCGACCTCGACCGCCGAAGGGGTATAGGATTGTCACGTTCCGGGCAGTGGCACCGGGAAACCACAATCGAGGGAGTAGAGTGATGTCACATAATCATGGGCTCAATCGCAGGGCGTTCCTCAAGAACGCCGGTATGACGGCACTCGTCGGCGCCGTGGGTACGGGTACTTCACTGCGGGCCGCGGCCGCCAGCGCCGCCACCGAAAAGGCGGCAGACGCCGTGTTCGATTTCGATACTCCTTACAGTCGCATCGGCACGGACTGCATCAAATGGGACCTGCAGATCGAGAAATTCGGCAAGGAAAACATCGTCGCGGGCATGGGCATCGCGGACATGGACTTCCGGGCTGCACCCTGCATCGGGAAAGCCCTGGCGGAGCGATGCCAGCACGAGAACTGGGGGTACCTCCACGCTCCCCGTGCCTATACCGAAGCGATCGTCGCCTGGAACAAGAGACGCTACGGCCTCGAGATCGACCCCGACACGGTCGTGCTCGCGACCGGCGTCCATCCGGGACTGATTGCCTCGCTCAGGACGTTTGCGCCTCCGGGCAGCAAGGTTCTCCTCACGAGTCCGACGTACAACGGCTTCTACAGCGACCTCCGGCACACGCATACCTTGCCGGAGGATAGCCCGATGAAGCTCATCAACGGCCGCTACTCGATCGACTTCGACGATTTCGAGTCGCGCATCAGCCCCGACACCAACGTGTTCATCCTGTGCAACCCGCAGAATCCGACGGGGAACTGCTGGTCGCAGGAAGACCTGTTGAGGATCGGCCGGATCTGTCTGCAGCACCGCGTGGTGGTTCTCGCGGACGAGATTCACTGCGATTTCGTCACCAAAGGGCAGAAGTACACACCCTTCGCGAGCCTTCCCGACAAGGACGTCGTCAACAACAGCCTGACGTTCAAGGCGGCGAGCAAGACCTTCAGCCTCGCCGCGATGAAAAATGCGTGGTTCTTCTCGACCAATCCCGACTATCTCGAAAGGGTGAAGGCCAACCATCGAGGGGACATCAACACCCTCGGCGTCGTGGCCAACCACGCCGCTCTCTCCGAAGGCGAGGACTGGCTGGATCAGCTACTCCCTTACATCGACGCCAACCACGAGTTCGTCGAGGCCTACTTCAAAGAGAAGGTCCCGCTCGTGAAGTACACGAAAGCCCAGGGAACCTATCTGGCGTGGCTGGACGTGAGCCAGGTCATCGACAGGGTCGGGGCCAAGGCAAAGGCGATGGAGGAGAGCAAGACTTCCAAAGACCCGGTTACGCCGGAGATGGTCATGGAGAAGTGGTTCGTCGACCATGCCAAGGTTCAGCTGAACCCCGGCTCCTCTTACGGCACCGGCGGCGCGGGCCACATGCGGATGAACATCGCGACCTCGCGGAAAGTCATCCAGATGGCGCTCGACAACATCGCCCAGGCGGTGAGCAAAGTCTAGCTCCGTCGCGAAAGCGATCGGCGGGGGGCCACCGGCCCCCCTTTTTTTTGGGGCCTATCGTCCGGCGCCGCATCCGTTCTCACCAGGGCGACGGGAGCTAGAACTGGTAGGTCTTGCCTTGCTCGATGAGCTCGACATTCGCAAGGCCGAGTGCGTCGAGCTCGCTCTCGATCCGTGCGAGGTGCCCCGGTTTGGTATGGGTCACGAGAACCGGAACCTTCCGCGTGAGCTTCTTCAGCTCGGACGCCAGAATGCGCGGAGTCATGTGGCCGCTCGCCTGAGCGAGCGCGTCGTCGCCGTTGGAGAAAGAGATCTCGGTAATCACGCTCTTGAGCCGCGGATGAGAGGACGCCACCTGCCACACCCGGTCGGTTGGGCCGGTGTCACTGGTATAGAGGATGGCGCCGCCATCGTCCTCCACCAGGATTCCCACGGTCGGAATGAGATGCTCGACCGCGATCGCCGTGAAGGTGAGGGTCCCGATCCGAAACGGCTTCTCGGGCACGATTTCGTGAAACCGTAGGGTGGGCTCCTTCTCCGACGGAAGCTTGGTAAAGTCAGGCCAGAGCTCGTCGTTGAACATGTGATTTCTCAGACTTTCGACGACGGGCGCAATGGCATAGGCGATGATGGGAACGTCTAGCTTTCCGAAAACGTTCTCGACGAAAAACGGCAGGCCACAGTTGTGGTCGAGGTGGGTGTGGGTCACGATGACGTGTCGGACGCGAAGCTGCTCCTCCAGCGTGAGCGGTCCGGTGAGCCCCCCGGCGTCGAGCGCGATCTCGTCATTCAGGAGAAAGCAGGAGAGGTAACGTTCCTTGACGCTACCTCCGGAACAGCCGACGACGCGCAATTTCATGTCGATACGTTACAGGTCATCCGGGACCCGCCGGGACCTGACTCCCGGCGCGGAAATCGACGGCCATCGGGGAGCGTCCGTTCTGTCAGTCGTCTCGGGTTGGGCAGCTTCTGAATTTCGAATATAGCCTCTAAAACCAACCTATGTCAACGCTTCCGCCTCTCGATCTGGCGAGCCTGCTCATCCGCGTCGTCACGGCACTGGGAGCGGTGAACCTTCTCGTCGCGATCTACTCGCTCCGCGCGAGTTTTCGATATCGCGCCTACGTTCGGGCCAGACGCCGACAGCCGTTCGAGCCCGGAAGCGAAGAGGGTCCCGCGGTGACGCTCATCGTTCCCTGCTGCGGCGACGAGGAAGGTCTCGAGCGGAACCTCGAGTCGCTCTTGAGCCAGGACTACCCGTCGTTCCAGGCGCGCTTCGTCGTGGAATCGATGGCCGACGGCGCCGTCAGCGCCATCGAGCGGGTCCTCGCCCGCCACCCGGGCAAAGGACGCCTCGTCGTGGCCGGGCGCGGAGTCCATCGGGGCCAGAAGGTCCACAACCTCCTCGCCGCCATCGACGCCGCCCCTGTCTCCGAGGTCCTCGTCTTCGGGGACTCGGACGGACTCGTCGAGCGCACGTGGCTCACGAGCCTCGTTTCTTCTCTCGGAGGGGAGAACGTGGGCGCCACTTCGAGCTACCGCTTCTATCTACCCGAGCCGGGAACGCTCCCGAACCTCTTGCGCTCGGTGTGGAACGCTTCGGTGCTCACTTTGCTGGGAGAGCACGACCACAATTTCGCCTGGGGCGGGGCGATGGCCATTCGCCAAAAGGTATTCGAGACCATCGGGGTGAGAGAGGCGTGGGAGGGCGCTCTCTCCGACGACTACGCGCTCACCCATGCCGTTCGCCGTGCGGGACTTCGCATCGAGTTCGTCCCCGATGCCCTGGTAGGCTCGGGAGGAGATCTCTCGTTTCGCGAAGCCGTCTCCTGGTGCGCGCGCCAGATCGCGATCACCCGGGTCTACTGGCCCGCTCTGTTCCGCGTCGCGGCGGTGACGCAGGTGCTGTACGGAGCGTTTCTCCTTTCGGCACCGCTCACGGGGAGCTCTCGCATTCTGTGGCTCTTCGGGATCGTGCTCGTTCTCGGTTTCTGGAGTGGGGGAATCCGGGCCCGCGCGATCGCGGCTCTCGCTCCAAGGTGGCGCGGGAGCATCTCGCGGTACTACTGGGCTTACGTGCTCCTGGTGCCGCTCGCGAGCTTTCTCACTCTGGCGGGAGTAGTTCGCGCGATCTGGACTCGCCGGATCGCGTGGCGCGGCAAAGTCTACGAGATGGTCTCTCCAACCGAGACCCGGATCGTGCTCCAGTAGCTATTCGTAGCGCAGGGCAACGATGGGGTCGACTCGACTCGCGCGCGACGCCGGAACATAGCCGGCGACGAGGGTGACGACGAGAAGGATCGCCGTAGCCACCGCGATCGTCGACGGGTCGGCGGCGCTCAAGCCGTACAGCTGCGATTGGACGAGACGTCCGAGGGCGTAGCCTGAAGGCAGGCCCAACGCCACCCCGACGAGCGCGAGGAGGCCGACGTCTTTCAGCACCAGCATCAGGAGCTTTCGTCGCTCCGCCCCCAGTGCAACGCGGATTCCAATCTCTCTCGTGCGCATCGAGACCGCGTAGCTCATGAGGCCGTAGAGCCCGAGCGCGGCAAGGAGGGTTGCGACGGCTCCGAAGGCGACGGAGAGAGCCGCGAGCAGACGCTCCACGAAGAGCGACTCCCGGATTTGAGCCTTCATCGTCTTGACGTTCGTCACGGGAAGGGTTGGATCGATACGTGCGACCGCCTCTCGGACTCTGTTCGACAGAGATTCAGGGTCAACGTCGGCCTTGACGTAGAAGGTCACCCTGCCGATGTCCGACACCTGGCCGTATGGAAGATAGACGAAGCGCCGCGGCTCGTCTCGCAAGCTCACCGACTGGCCGTCCTTCACCACACCCACGATGGTGACGTCGAGATCCCCGGCGAAGACGAAGCCGATGCGACGCCCCAGCGGATCGCCTGCGCCGAAAAAGTACCGGACGAAGTTCTCGTTCACGACCGCGACTTTGGGAGCCTCGGCATCATCGGTATCGGCAAGGTCCCGTCCGAAGAGGAGCGGCATTCCCATCGTCGAGAAGAAGTCGGGAGCGACTCCGTTGAAGTTGGGGTTCATGTTCTCCCCTTCCTTCGATTCGTAACCCTCCACCTTCACGGTGCTGCTGCTGGAGCTGTCGGTGAGGAGGCTGATTTCTGCCAGAGAGACTGATCGCACTTCGGGCTCGCCTTTCAGCTCGTCCCGGATGCGACGAAGGATCTCGGCGCGTCGCGGGAGGTCATATCCGTTCAGCGAGGGGTCGACGTCGAAAGCGAGGACCCGATCGGGCTCGAACCCGGGATCGACGCCGACGAGATTCAGGAGGCTCCTCACAAACAGCCCCGCTCCGATGAGGAGAAGAAGGGACAGAGCAACCTGCGCCACCACGAGAGCTTTCCGGAAGCGGGACGTCGCGGCCCGAACCGAGATCGTCGCGGCCTCGTTCTTGAGCGTCGGGGGCGACGTCGGGACGAGTCGCTTTGAGACAAGGTGCGATTCCGAAGGCGAGCCCGGTGAGCAGAGAGACGATGACGGCAAAGAGCGTGATTCGTAGATCGGGATCCGCCGAGAAGACCTGGGACACGCGCTCGAAGGGAAGCGCGCGGAGAAGGAGGTCGCCGGTCCAGGTGGCGAGGAGGATCCCGAGAGCACCTCCGGCGGCGGCGAGGACCATACTCTCCACCAGCAGCTGGCGCACGAGCCGGAGCCGACTCGCACCCAGGGCAATCCGGAGGGCGAGCTCCTTGCCCCGCGTCGTGGCCCGGGCCAGCAAAAGGTTCGCCACATTCGCGCAGGCGATAACCAGCACCAGGCCCACCATCCCCATGAGCACCAGGAGTGGCGTCCCCGAGGCATCGCGCAAGCCCGACGTGCCGCGTCCCCCGGGAAGCAGGGCCAGCTGTTTTTCCACGAACTGCTCTCGAAAATTCTCCGATTTCGTTTTGAGCCTTGCGGCATCGGTTCGGAGAAGCTGCCGATACAAAACGTTCACCCCCGCCCGCGCCTCGTCGAGGGAGAGTCCTTCGCGGATCCGGGCCATCACCGTGAGCCACCGTGTTTCCCACCTGCCCAGCACCGGCCGCCAGGTGGGAATGACCTGTGGTTGCATCATGAGGGGCACGTAGACGTCGACCGAATCCCCCACCTCGACCCCGTAGAAGCCTCGTCGGGGAAACGCCGATGACCGTCATTGGATGTCCGTTCACCAGCACGGTCTCCCCGACGACGTCGGCACGACCGGCGAAGCGGCGCGACCAGTAGGAGTAGCCGAGAACGACGAAGGGATGACTTCCGGGGGTGATGTCGTCCCGGGCAGTGAAGAGCCGGCCCACCGCCGGTTTCACGCCGAGCACGTCGAAGAACGTTCCCGACACGAGATCGCCATGGACGTCCTCGGTCTCATCGCCTACCGTGAGATGTATCTCTGCCGGGTAATGGGCCAACACCCCCGAGAAAACCTCGTTGCGGTCGCGGATCTCCTGAAACATCTCGTGAGAGAGCGGAGTGAGGACGTCGCTCAGGTTGTGCGTGGATCCGGAGAACGGACCCGGTGCGTCGAGAACGACGAGCCGCTCGGGGCTCGGGACCGGAAGAGGCCGGAAGAGGAGCTGGTCCATGAGGGAGAAGATGGCCACATTGGCACCGATGCCGAGAGCCAGAGTGAGCACCACGACGACGGTGAACGTGGGGCTCTTGGCGAAGCCCCGGAGCGCGAAACGCAAGTCCTGCATGAGCGCGGTCATCAGCCCTCCTCGGAAAGCACAGAATGAAGCGAAACCCGTGCCAAGTCTCCGCTCCCGTAAAGTCGTTGATGCAAAAGCCGCTGAACCAGTGCCCCTTCGGAGGAGCGTCCGGATACGAACGATCCTTGTCCCAATCTCGACGCGGCCATTAGGATGACCCTTCAACGACCATGGCATCCAAGACCTTTCACGTCGAGCCCGAAGAGGAAGGCATCACCCTCGCCGCTCTGCTGAGACGGCACACGAAAGGCCTCAGCTGGTCTCGCGCCCGCGACCTCATCGAGAAGGGAACGATGGAAGTGGGCGGTGAGATCGTGACCGATCCCACACGAAGGGTTCGCACGGGTGAGTCCGTCGTCCAGCGAGAGCAAACGGTTCGTCGCGAGAGGCCGCGAGCGATCCTCGTCTACGAAGACCTTCACCTCGTCGTGGTCGACAAGCCTCCGGGAATCTCGAGCGTTCCCTTCACCCGAGGCGAGCGCGGGACGCTCATGGACCTCGTGCGGGACGAGTGGCGGAGGCGGGGCCTCCCTCCCGAGTCACGAGCTCTCTACGTCGTACACCGCATCGACCGCGAGACTTCCGGGCTCATCGTCTACGCCCGAACTCGCGCCGCCGAGCGCGAGCTCCAGCAGCTCTTTCGACTGCACGCCGTCGACCGCGCGTATCTCGCCGTGGCGCACGGGAAGGTCGAGGACTGCCGCATCGAGAGCCGTCTCGTTCCCGACCGGGGAGACGGGCTCCGGGGATCGGTGCGAGGCGCGCATTCCGGTGCCAAGAGTAAGCTCGCCGTCACCTGGGTGCGGCTCCGGGAAGAGCTCGAGCGGGCGACTCTGGTCGAAGTCCGCCTCGAGACCGGCCGGACCCACCAGAATCCGCATTCATCTCGCCGAGAAGGGTCACCCGCTCGTGGGAGAGAAGGTCTATATTCGCGACTTCGTCGCCCGCGGCGGCGAGCTGATTCGGTGCTCCCGCCTGCTGCTCCATGCCGCCATCCTCGGTTTCGAGCACCCTCTTGGAGGCGGGCAGATCGCGCTCGAATCGGCTCTGCCCAGAGACTTTCTCGTCGAGCTCTCGAGACTCAGGAGCCGCGGCCGGGGGCGCGCCCGAAGCGATATACTTCCCCGGTGAGCGCCCGCCGCCTGGATACCCTCATCTTCTTCGTGACGTCGCACTGCAACTCCCGGTGTCGGACCTGCTTCTATTGGGAAGAGCTCAATCGAGCGGACGACCTCGGATTCGACGAGATCCGTCGGCTCTCCGCGACGATGCCCGCGTTCAACGAGATCTGGCTATCGGGCGGCGAGCCGACGCTGCGCGAGGAGCTCGTCGACATCATCGAGCTCTTCTACCGGGACAACGGCGTCCGCTCCATCAACTACCCGGCGAACGGCGTTCTCCCCGAGAAACTTCTCCAGACCGTAGAGGGAATCTTCGAGCGTTCACCGGGGATCCGCATCAACTTGAATCTGGCACTCGACGGCATCGGGGAGACCCATGACCGGATCCGCGGCGTTCCCGGAAACTTCGATCGCGCCCTCGAGAGTCTGGACCGGCTCCAGGAGCTTCGCCGGCGCGAGTCTGGACTTCGGATGCACGTGAACTCCGTCGTGTGCCGCGAGAACGTCGATGAGATGCTTCCCCTCGGCGAGATGATCCGGACTCGCTACGATCTCGACGGACACTACTTTCAGGTCATCCGCGGCGCGCCCATGGATCCGGCTCTGCTCGAAGTCCACAAGAACGACCTCGAGCGTCTCTACCGCGGACTGGAGCCGCTCCATCGGCACTATGCCGACAAGATCGGCCGGCGCAAAGGGTTTCTGGGAAAGGCAGGGTATCTCGGCGTCCTCGGTCTGTATCACGAGATCCAGGCGGCGAACTTCGAACGGCACCATCGTTGGCCCATGCCGTGCACCGCCGGCCGCAGCATCGCCGTCGTCGACGCCAACGGAGACATCCGGGCCTGCGAGCTCAGAGAGCGGCTCGGAAATCTTCGCGACTATGATTGCGATTGGAGCCTATTCTGGGAGTCGCGCGAGCGTCGCGACGAGCTCGAGGCGATCGAGCGGGACGGTTGCTGGTGCACCCACGTTTGTTTCATCCACGCGAGCTTGAAGGCGAGCCCCAAAGCAATGCTATACGACGTGCCGCGCGTCTACCTGACGAGAACCGTTGCCCCGGATGGACCCCCTACGACATCAGACGCCGTGGGGAAAGCCGTCAGCCGTCGCGGAGCGCGTGGCGCGTAGCGACCACCACGGGGGTGGGGTCCCCGCGGCCTGGACGAAAGTTGCCCCACGGCATTTCGATGAAAGGACAGTAATGACCGGACCGGTATTGCAGATCGGGCATAGTCCCGATCCCGATGACGCTTTCATGTTCTGCGCCCTCTCTCGGGGCGCGGTGCGGATTCGAGATTTTCGGATCGAGCACGTGCTCGCCGACATCGAGACCCTCAACCAGAGGGCGATGAAAGGCGAGCTCGAAGTCACGGCAATTTCCGCGCACGCCTTCCTCGACGTCGCCGACAAGTACTGGATCATGGCGACGGGAGCGAGCATGGGTGAAGGGTATGGCCCGGTGGTCGTCACCCGCAAAGCGGTGAACAAGGAAGACCTCCGGGGAAAGAGGGTGGCGATTCCCGGGAAGAGAACTACCGCGGCGCTGCTCGCGCGAATCTTCCTCCCGCCTTTCGAGCCGGTAATTCGTCCCTTCGACGAGATCTTCGAGACCGTCGCGAAGGGAGAGGCCGACGCGGGAGTGATCATCCACGAAGGACAGCTGACGTACGCCGCCGAGGGGTTTCACAAGGTAGAAGATTTCGGCGAGACGTGGCAGAAAGAGACCGGTCTTCCCCTCCCGTTGGGGCTCGACGTCGTGCGCCGCGACCTCGGACGCGAGCTCGCCGAAGAGGTGAATCGCGCCATGCGAGCGAGCATCGACTGGGCCTACGAGAACGAGGACGAGGCCCTGACCTACGCCCTCGAGTTCGGCCGGGGGCTCCAGCGCGAGCTCGGACGCCGCTTCGTGAAGATGTACGTCTCGGATCTCACGAAAGACATGGGCGAGTCCGGCGAGAAGGCCTTGCGGGAGCTATTCTCGCGCGCGGCCACGGCGGGCGTCATCGACAAAGCACCCGTGTTCGAGCTCATCCGGTAGCGTCGTTCGCGCCGAGCCGAGGCGGTTGGAGACCGTGCCGTTCGGGATCGGCGTTCTTGTTCGCTTCTACCAGTAGTACCACCGGCCGGTCGTCAGCACGTAGACACCCAGCAACGCGTTCGTCGTGGCGTGGGAGATCACGACCCCGAAGAGACTGCGGGTCTTCCACACCCATGCGCCATACACCACCGCCGTGAGCGCGGCGGCCAGCCATTCAGGATGCGTGAGCGCGAAGCCCGCGACCATGATCAGAAACGCGCGGCTGGTGAATTGGCCGATCGGCACCGAGAGGAAGTTCGGCGCGGTCAGGTAGCGCAGAGCCAGGGATCGCCAGAACAGCTCCTCCATCAGTGGAACGACGAGGACCAGGCCGAAGAATCTCAACAGGAGAAACGCGATTCGTCCGGTGTCGGAGGTGATAAGCTGGGGATCGAAGCCGACGCGCAGCCCCATGTGGGGATACGGCACGTACTCCTCGAGGCCGACCCACATCGCAAACACGAACAAGCCGACGAGCACGGACGCGACGACCGGTGAGCCGAGCCCCCGCAGATCGGCCAGCCAATGACGCCACACCGCGAAGCATGCGACGACGGCTGCGATCTTGGCCAGGTAGATCCAGGGGTAGTACTCGGGCACGACCCATCGCTCGAACGCCGTCATCACACCGAAGGCGATCATCGGAGCGAGGTAGGCGGGTAGTGCCTGATCGGACCGCTGAGCCACCGGGTCGGTGAGGATGTCGGCTTTGGACTCCGGGCCGTTATTTCCAGACGGGCGCATCGCCGTCTCGAAGAATACCCGACCTTAGGGTTCGGATGCCTACCGGAACCTTCATTCCGCGCGAAAGACATTGGAGAAGGGGGGCGAGAGAGCGACCGCGAGAGTCTCGAGAGTGGCTTGAGCTGGCGACCACCAGAGTGCGCCTGCGTTCGAGCTGATTCGATAGTGCGCCGGGGCTCCTCCTCCCGGGAGAGCTCGCCTATTCGGCGCTCGCGTTGAGCTCGTAGATGATGCGGATCCCGTCGAGGGTGAGGGTGGGGCTCACGACGTCGATGACCTCGGTCCAGGCGGCGACGATTTCGGCCATGCCTCCGGTGGCGATGACCTTCGGCTCCCCCCCGAGCTCTTCTTTCAGCCGGCCGACGAGCTCTTTCACCAGACCCACGTAGCCGAGCACGAGCCCCGACTGCATGGCGGCGACCGTGCTCCGGCCGACGGCGCGCTCGGGAAACGTCAGCTCGACTTTGGGGAGCTTCGCCGTCCTCCGGACGAGAGCGTCGGCCGAGATCCCGAGGCCGGGAGCGATGGCGCCACCCAGGTACTCGCCGAGCTCCGAGATTACGTCGAACGTCGTCGCCGTTCCGAGATCGATCACGATGGCGGGACCGCCGTAGAGCTTTTGCACCGCGGCGGTGTTGGCGATGCGGTCCGCGCCCACCTCTCGGGGATTGTCGATGCGAATTTGGATGCCTGTCTGAGCGTCGTGTCCCACCATCACCGGCCGCTTTCCCAGGATTCGCACCACCAGCTCCTCGAACGTCGCCGTCAACGGTGGAACGACGCTCGCGATGGCGGCGCCAGAGAGCTTGTCGAACGCAAGCCCGGCATCCTCGAGGAGGGACTTGAGCAGAACGTAGTACTCGTCCGCCAGGTAGTCGAGGTGGGTCGTGATCCGCCAGTCGGCGATCCATTTCTCGTCGGCGTAGACCCCGATCGCGGTCTTGGTGTTTCCCACGTCCAGAACGAGCAGCACGAGGAGATTGTACTCGTTTCCGTTCGTTTCTGTTCCCGGACCGGCAAACGTGATACGAATGGAAGTGTGATACCGCTGCGCGAGATCGAAGCGGCGCGTGGGGTGATCGCCGGCAAGGTGCTCCGCACGCCGCTCGTGCCCCTCGGCCATTCCGAGACCAAGACGGAAATTTATCTCAAGCTCGAGAATCTCCAGCCTATCGCTTCGTTCAAGATTCGGGGCGCGGTCAATGCGTTCCACGGCGTGCCCCGCTCCGAGATCGCGTCCGGCGTACTCACCGCGAGCGCGGGAAACTGGGCACAGGGGCTCGCCTGGGCCGCGCGGGACGCGGGAGTGCCTTGCACCATCATCGTCCCCGATGGGGCTCCGAGGACCAAGCTCGCCGCCATCGAGAGACTCGGGGCACGTTTCATCCAGGTGCCGTTCGAGCGCTGGTGGCAGACGATGACGGAAAGACGATTCGACGGCGTTTCCGGGCGCTTCTTCCATCCCGTCGAGGACGAGCCGGTCATGGCGGGAAACGGAACGATTGGCCTCGAGATCCTCGATGACCTTCCCCAGGTGGATGCCGTCCTCATTCCCTGGGGAGGCGGAGGGCTCGCAACCGGCATCGGAAGCGCGATCCGACAGCTCGCCCCGCGCGTGGAGATCCACGCCTGCGAGGTGGAGACCGCCGCGCCCCTGACTCCCTCACTCGCCGCCGGTGACGTGAAGACGGTGACACGCGAGGCGTCGTTCGTCGACGGGATCGGAAGCACGACGCTCCTTCCCAAGATGTGGCCCTTCGCGAAGGACCTCTTGACGGCTTCCCATACCGCGTCCGTCAGCGCCATCGCGAGCGCGATTCGCCTTCTCGTCGAGCGCAACCGAGTCGTGGCCGAGGGCGCTGGGGCCTGCGCCGTCGCGGCCGCGCTCGCAGGCCGGATCGAGGCGAAGAAGATCGTCTGCGTCGTGTCCGGAGGCAACATCGACACCGACGTTCTCACCCGGATCCTCTCGGGCGAAGTGCCGTAGAGGCGGCTAGGACTCCGTCAGGCCGAGCCGCTGGCGAAGCGCGGCGAGGTATCCGGGCACTTTCTGCTCCAGGTACGCTTCCCGTTCGCCGGCGACGAGCTCCAGGTTTGCGAGGAATTGCGGGTTGTCGTAAGTCAACCGGAGTCCGGGCAGGAGGTGGCGAACCTTCTCCCACACGATGGTGAGCTCCCCGTTGGTCTCGAAGAACAGCTCCTTGTCCACGAGATGGCGCTTCACGATGGCGCACACCATGTCCCAATAGGACGTCACCTGGCGGAAGAACGCGTTCTCGTCCGAGCCCGGAGGGCATAGGTGGTTCAGCTGCTCCAGGTCCTTGGCCTTGAACTGCGACGCCATGAAAGCGCGGGCGTCCCTGAGACGCGGCTCGCGGCGAAGCTCGTAAAAATGAAGGATCAGCTGCGCGTCTTGGTACTGGCTCATTTCGAAAAATCTCCCCTGGGATTGGAACGGGCGTCGCCGGTAGCCTATCATCAGGGAGGCGTACGTAGAAAGGCCGCTCTATGCTGACCAAAGACTTCAACATCGTCTGCCCCTGCTGCCAGACAAAGATCTTGATCGATCACAAGACCGGCGCCGTCGTCTCCCACGAGCTCCCTCCCAAAGGCACGAAGAAGACGTTCGAAGAGGCGCTCGCCGACGATCGCAAGAGAAAATCGGAAGCGGAGGATGTCTTCGCGCAGGCCTTTCGAGAGCACGAGCACCGGGACGAGCTTCTGGAAAAGAAGTTCCGAGAGGCGGTTCAGAAAGCGGAGAAGGACGGAACCCCTCCCCCGCCGAGACCCTTCGAGTTCGATTGAGCCCGAAGCGTTCTAGCTCTGGCCGGCGAGGCTTCGGAGAACGGTGTGGAGAATTCCGCCGTTGCGGTAATACTCGAACTCCACGGGAGAATCGAGGCGCGCGGTCACGGAAAAATCGGACGTAGACCCGTCTTCCCGATGCATCCTCGCCGTTAACTTCATTCTCGGCTCGAGATTTCCCTCGAGCCCGACGATGTCGAAGGTCTCCTTGCCAGTGATGCCCAGGCTCGCGGCGTTCTGACCCGCTTCGAACTCGAGAGGCAGGACACCCATTCCCACGAGATTGGAACGGTGGATGCGCTCGAAGCTCTCGGCGAGTACGGCGCGGACACCCATCAAGAGCGTTCCCTTGGCTGCCCAGTCGCGGGAGGAGCCGGTCCCGTACTCCTTGCCGGCGATGACGATAAGCGGAGTGCCTTCTTCCTTGTACCGCATGGCGGCATCGTAGATGCTCATCTGCTCGCCGCTCGGTATGTGGATGGTGACGCCCCCCTCGACACCGGGAACGAGCTGGTTCTTGATGCGGATGTTGGCGAACGTCCCCCGCAACATGATTCGATCGTTTCCCCGGCGCGAGCCGTAGGAGTTGAAGTCTTTCTTCTCGACTCCATGCTCTTTGAGATAGCGACCCGCGGGAGAGTCCTCGGCGATGTCGCCTGCGGGAGAAATGTGGTCGGTGGTGACGCTGTCCCCGAAGAGCGCGAGCACCCGCGCTCCCTTCACGGCGGAGCTGGAAGGAATGTCGAGCGTCAGATCATCGAAGAACGGTGGCTCCTGGATGTAGGTGGAGGAGCCATTCCAGGGATAGAGCTTTCCACCCGACACGGGGATCTTGTTCCACTCCTCGTTGCCATTCCAGACGTTCCCATAGCTCTTGAGGAACATCTCGGGCCGGATCGCCCGGTCCATCAACTCGTGAACTTCTTTCTGGCTCGGCCAGATCTCGCGGAGGAAAACCGGTTTTCCTTCGACGTCCTTTCCCAGAGGCTCGCTCGTCAGATCCAGGTCCACCGTTCCCGCGAGGGCGTAGGCCACGACGAGAGGAGGAGAAGCGAGGTAGTTCGCCCGAACGAGAGGATGCACCCGACCCTCGAAGTTGCGGTTGCCCGAGAGCACCGCCGCCGCCACCAGCTCGCTTTCGGTAATCGCCTTCGCTACCGGCTCGGGAAGGGGTCCGCTGTTGCCGATGCAGGTCGTGCATCCGTAGCCCACGAGGTGGAATCCGAGATCGGCGAGCGCGGCGAGCACCCCCGCTTCGCGTAGATACTCGGTGACCACCTTCGAGCCGGGGGCGAGCGATGTCTTTACGTAAGGAGGAACCTTCAGCCCGCGCTCCGCCGCCTTTTTCGCCAGGAGTCCTGCGGCGAGCATCACCGACGGGTTCGAGGTGTTGGTACAGGAAGTGATGGCGGCGATGACCACGGCGCCATGTCCCAGGTTCTCCTTGTCACCGTTGAAGCCGACGGTGGCAGTCCTCGAGAGCTGGGCCTGGGAGAGACCGAAGCCCCGGTCCTTGGTGGGAGCGGAGAGACCATCGCGGAAAGAGCTCTTCATCGCGGAGAGCGTGACGCGATCCTGAGGCCGCTTCGGTCCGGCGAGCGAAGGCTCCACCGTCTCGAGATCGAGCTCGAGGGTATCGGTGAACTGCGGGTCCGGTGTCTCGAACGTACGGAAGAGCCCCTGCATCTTGGTGTACGCATCCACCCGCGCGATCTCGGCCTCGGTCCTGCCCGTCCGGCGCAGATATCGGAGCGTCTCCTCGTCCACGGGGAAAAAACCCATCGTCGCTCCATACTCCGGCGCCATGTTCGCCACCGTGGCCCGGTCGGGCAGCGACATCTGCGAAAGCCCCTGTCCGTAGAACTCGACGAACTTCTCGACGACGCCTTTCTTGCGAAGCATCTGGGTCACCGTCAGCACCAGAATCGGTCGCCGTCACTCCCTCCCGCAGCCCTCCGACGAGCTTGAAACCTATCACCTGAGGCATGATGAGGTAGGAAGGCTGACCGAGCATCGCCGCCTCGGCCTCGATTCCACCCACCCCCCAACCGAGAACCCCGAGCCCGTTGATCATGGTGGTATGGGAATCGGTGCCGACGAGCGAATCCGGCAGGAGAAACACCTGTCCATCCTTCTCCTGTCGCATGACGACTTTCGCCAGATACTCGAGGTTCACCTGATGCACGATGCCGGTCGCCGGTGGAACGACGCGGAAATTATCGAACGCCTTCTGGCCCCAGCGTAGAAACTCGTAGCGCTCTCGATTCCGCTCGAACTCGATCTCCGCGTTCCGCTTGAGAGCGAGAGGGGTCCCGAAGACATCCACCTGAACCGAGTGATCGATGACCAGGTCCACGGGAACGGCGGGGTTGATGCGCGCGGGGTCGCCGCCGAGCCTCTCCATGGTCGACCGCATCGCCGCGAGATCCACCACCGCCGGTACTCCGGTGAAGTCCTGCAGGATGACCCGCGCGGGCTGGAAAGGAACTTCCTGATCTCCGGGCTCGTCCGCCCGCCAGCGAGCGAGCGTCTCCACGTCTTCCTCGGTCACGATCTTACCGTCGCAGTTCCGAAGAACCGACTCCAGGAGCACTTTGATGCTGAAAGGGAGACGCTCGATGGAAGGGAGCCCGGCTTTCTCCAGCCGCGCCAGCTCGAAGACCTGGGCGGTTTCTCCGCTCGTACGCAAAGTCGATCGGGCACCGAAGGG
Source organism: uncultured Acidobacteriota bacterium (assembly GCA_963815675.1). GTDB lineage: Bacteria > Acidobacteriota > Vicinamibacteria > Marinacidobacterales > SMYC01 > CAWFHP01. The sequence continues at coordinate 180,654 of CAWFHP010000006.1, forward strand.
ATTCTGGGTCGATTTACTCATGTCTTGCGACTCCTCGGCAGATCCAAACTCCTAACTTTAGAGCCCGGGCCCGCTCGGATCAACAGGCAGGCGGCCACCGACGGTGGATGGTGCGAGGGCGATCCTCGTATCCCTTTGCTCTCGAAGAGGTTTATTGCTATAAGTGATTGAGATGACGGATCCGGGAAACGACACGAAAACTCTGTCATCCCAGATGCCGTTCGACGTCGCGCGCGCCTTCACTTTTTTCTTCGACGACCCGGCCTGGATCCCGAAGCTCGCCGTAGGATCGCTGTTCGCGTTTCTGACGCCCTTCCTCATCGGATGGATCTTCGTCGTCGGCTACGCCGTCGGTGTCGCGCGGCGGGTCTACGAGGCCAAGACGCCCGGATTGCCCGAGTGGGAAGACTTCCAGGAAATCTTTCTCGACGGACTGCGAGGCCTCGCGGTCGCTCTGGCACACGAGCTGCCGCTCATGTTGTTGAGTCTCATCATGCTGCTCGCTCTCATCGGGGGTATCTTCCTCGGCCGCTCCGACGGCGCCATCCCGGAAAAGTTCATGTTCCTGGGAGTGCCGGCGCTCGTGGCGGGATTCGTCGTCGTGTTGGCTCTCTCGGTGTTTCTCCTCATCTACGTTCCGGCGGCGCTCGCTCGTTTCGTTCGGACCGACCGGGTTGTCGCCGCCTTCGACGTCCTGGCCAACGTTGCTCTCATCCGCACTCATCTCACGACCTATGTCTTCGGTCTGCTCGCCATCGTGCTCGCCGGATTCATCGTACCGTTCGGATTTCTGGTTTTCTGCGTCGGCGTGTTTCCGGCCACGTTCTGGTCGGCTTGCGTGATGGGCTACGTCATTGGAGAGCTCGCGAGGCTCGGAGAAGAGCCGCTCGCGGCAACGGACGGGGTCGGCTGACGGCCGACTGCTCGCGCGAGCCACTTCGAAACATAGGAGGAGCGATCGCGATGAGTTTCCGTTTCCACGTATTCGTCCCGTTCACCGCAGTCCTGGTTCTCGCCTCGGCCCTCGAAGGCGCGAGCAAGGAGGAGGACCGGCTGCGCGAGAGCGTGACGGTGGTAAAGGAGATCCTCGACATTCCCGACGGCATCCCTCAGGAACTGCTCGACAAGGCGGAGTGCATCATCGTGCTTCCATCGGTCAAGAAATTCGCTCTCGGGATCGGTGGAAGCTACGGCAAAGGGGCGATGCTCTGCCGCGGCGGAGACGATTTCGACGGCCCCTGGGGACCACCAGCGATGTATCGCCTCGAAGGCGGGAACATCGGCGTCCAGCTCGGCGGCCAGGCTACCGACTTTCTCTTTCTGGTGATGAACGCGAGGGGAGTCGACTCCCTCATCAAGAGCAAGGTGAAGCTGGGGGCCGACGCCTCTGCCGCGGCGGGACCGAAGGGCCGTGCCGCCGGCGCTTCGACGGACGCGGCGATGCGCGCCGAGATCCTCACCTATTCGCGCTCGCGCGGCCTTTTCGCCGGGCTCTCGCTGGAGGGCTCGACGCTCCGTCCCGACGAAGGCGCCAACAGGAGCCTATACGGCAGAAAACTCGGCGCCCGCCAGATCGTGCGCGAGAGGAAAGCGTCCTTTTCGAGCGCCGGTCGGGAGCTCGCTGCCGTGCTCGATCGGGCGTCGCCCCGGAATCTCTCGAACTGAAAGGACGGCAGGTTCTCGACGACGACGGTGGCGTTTTTCGAGAGCGCGGGCCAGATCGTTTGCGGCTCTCTCTGAAACAAGGTGAAGACATCGGCGGTCATCAGGTCCCAGTCACCGCGTGCGACCTCCATCTCGAGCTGATCCGGAAGCCACCCCGCGTGCCCCACGTAGAGCTTCAAATGACTCCGGCTCTCTTTCTTCTTGAGAAGGCCTTCGAGCAGCGTCTCATCGCCCGCGAAGTAGACGTTCGCCATCACTTTCTTGGTGTCCGGCGGTGGGTCCTCGTCGGTCGAGAATAGATACAGCAGCCCATCGAGGCCGACCGGCCCTCCGAACTGAAGGGCATAGCCTTCCGCATCCTGCGCGTCCAGGTTGGGGAGAGCCTTCACGAGCGGAATATCGGTCGCGTGGTTGATGACGACACCGAGTGTCCCGTCCTCTCCATGGGCAAGGATCAGCACGACGCTGTGCCAGAAGGGTCCGCTCTCGAATCTGAGGCTTGGCGACGAGAAGCACGCCTGGGGCCGGTCCCGCCGGGCGGGGCGCGGGAAGCTCCGCTCCCGCCGAAGACGAGAGTGCCACGGCGCAGATCGCGGCACGAAGAAGTCGGGCCGAGGGGCAAAGGGGCATCGTCGCTCCATCGCCAGAATAAGGAGCCGTCCTCGTTTCTTCAAGTCGGAAGCGCGGTGGCAACGCGGAGAAGCGCACGGGGGAGCTCTTTCCCGTCGATGCCCTCATCCTCGGCCATCAGCCGGGCCGAGATTCCAGTCAGATTCGCGACCGCGAAGCTCGTGCCGTGAAAGTTCCTTTCCCTGGGAAGCTCGCCGCGACGGCGAGCCCAGGGCGAGGCATGGAATCTTCCACCCTCGGCGCGGATCTGACCGTTTTCCAGCGCTCGGTCCGCGACCACCGAGACGACGCCCGGAATCTCCCCCGTTTCGGCGGGGGCGACAATCGAGAGACCGGTCGCGACCGCCGCGGCGCAGGCCGCTAGAAAGTCCGCTCTCCGCTCCTCGCTCGTGCAGCCGAGACTGAGGTTCAGGAGGTCCAGGTTCTGGCTCGCCGCCCAATCGATGGCGTGAAGAAGGGACTCCACCGGAGCCTCGAGCCGCCGGCGAAAGATGCGAATCGAATAGAGCGCGGCCTCGGGTGCGTGCCCCTTGATGGTCGCGGCGACGGCGGTTCCATGTCCCAGGAGGTCCTCCCAGGACTCGTCGTGCTCGATGCGCCCGTCGCGGAAACGAAGGCCGATTCCTCCTTCGACACCACCTACCTGAGGGTCGCGCGGGTTGATCCCACTGTCGGCGACTCCAATCCGTACGGGGCGAACGGGACGACTCAAGGCGCCGCGACCTCGGCCGGGAACAAGCGGCGGAACAACCCCTCCTGGCTCGATAGAACCGAGACCGTCCCTTCCTGCACGACGCGGCCGCGGTCGAGCACGACGACATGGTTGGCGCTCGCGACCAGAGGCAAACGGTGGGAGAGGACGACCGTCGTCCGGTTGCGGAAGAGCGGCAGGAGCGCCTCGGCGATGGCGCGCTCGGTCTCGCCGTCGAGAGCCGACGTGGCCTCGTCGAGGATGAGAACGGTGGCGTCCTGCAGGAGCGCTCTCGCGATGGCGAGCCTCTGCCGCTGGCCCGCGGAGAGCTGGAGCCCTCTTTCCCCGACACGGGTGAGATAGCCCTGTGGCAGAGACAGAACGAAGTCGTGGATTCCCGCCAGCCGCGCCACGCGCTCCACGTCGCGCGAGCTCGCGTCCGGTCGACCGTAGCGGATGTTCTCCTCGACCGACGCGTTCCAGAGAAACGTCTCCTGCTCGACGACGGCGACATGACGTCTGAGATCCGCGAGCTTCAATTTGCGAAGCTCGACCCCGTCCAGCCGGATTTCCCCCTCGTCGGGATCGATGCGCCGCAGGAGCAAATCAGCGATGGTCGACTTTCCGACACCGCTCGGTCCCGCGAGCGCCGTGACGCTCCCTGGCGCGATCTCGAAGCTGACGTCTTCGAGCACCGCCTGCCCGCGACCGTGGCGAAGCCCGACACCGCGAAACTCGATGCGCCCTCGAGGCGCGGGAAGCTCCACCGGCTCCGGAGATTCCACCACTTCGGGCTTCTCGTCGAGAAGAGCGAAGACCCGCTCGAGCGAAGCGCGCGCGGCCTGGAGACTGAGATAGAGACCCATGAGACCCGAGATGGGGGAGAGGAGCCTCGCCTGATAGGCGGTGTAGGCAACGAAGCTTCCCATGGTGAACCGCCCCTCGAGAACCCAGTAACCCCCGAGGAGAAAGACGGCGAGGGTCGAGATCGAAAGGAGAACGCCGGGGATCCCGGAGGCGAGGTAGTTGGTAATCTGGCGATCCAGCAGCGCTCGCACGAAGCGGTCGTTCTTCTCCCGGAATCGATTCGTTTCCCCCTCCTCCTGGCGGGAAGCAACGGTTTGCCTCATCCCGAGAAATGCTTCTACGAGAAAGCTTCCGATGTCCGCGCTCCGCTCCCGCACCCGATGGTTCATCTCCGTGACCCGGTTCCGAAAATGTCGCGAGATCCAAAGAGCGGGCGCGACGAGCGAGACGCTCACCAGGAACAGTCGGGGTTCCAGAACGAGGAGAATGACGACGGTACCGCAGAGAAACACGAGGTTGGTGAGGAACGAGAGAAACGTGTCAGAAGCGATGCGCTGCACTTCGGAAACGTCGTTATTGAGCCGCGAGAGCACGTCTCCCAGGGGGACCCCGGCGTAAAAACGGGGCGAGAGCTTCTGCAGGTGGCGGAAGACCTCGAGGCGCAAGTCGAAGAGCGCCTCGGTGGAGACCTGGATATAGCGATAGGAAGAGAAGCTGTTGAGCAGGATGCTCGCGACGGAAACGGCGAAAAACAGCGCGGAGAGGCGGACGAGAAGCGAGAAGTTCCTCGCGAGGAACGCGTCGTCGATCAGGATCTTGAGGAAGTAAGGCTGGGCGAGCCCCAGCAGGGTTCCCAGCATCGAGACCCCGAGCACGAGCCCGAGCCGCTTCCAGTACGGAATGGCGAATCCGAGCGCCCGCGCGTAGAGACCCCGTCGTCTGATCATGGCAACCGGACGGGACCCCTGGCCGCACTGGCCTTGCCCGCCGAGTCCAAGGATATTACGCCAAGACTACGATCGCGGCGTAATGGCCTTCAGAATCACTCGGTCCCGAAATCGGTAGGCGCATTCCACCGACGCGAACTTTCGGAGGAGCTCTTCACTCAGCTCCGACATCTGCAGGCGCCGCGAGGGGCCGTCGAGGTTGCCTCGCACCCAGGGCGGAGCGAGAGTCTCGAGGTCGAAGACGACTCCGTCCCGGCGGACGAGTCGAGATACCGCCGCGAAGGAGGTCCCGAGCCATTCCAGAGCCGAAGCGAGCGAACCGCTCCATAGCTCCATCTTGGGCATGAAGACACTCCCCGCGGTCACCACGGTGGCGTCGAGATCGGGCAGCTCGCCCTCCATTCCCACGGCGATGGGGAAGGCGCGAACTTCCGCGCTCGGCAGCACTTCTTTGACTCGCTCCACCGCCCGCTCGAGCTTTCGCTCGTTGGGCTCGACGAGACTCACCCGGCCGAGACGCGGATAGGCACGCCCGATGGCACAGGCGAGCTTTCCGGTTCCGGCACCGATATCCACCAGATGGTCGTCGTAGCCCAGAGGCGGAAGCGCTATCACCAGCTCACGATAGTGCTCTGGCTCGCGCTCGGGCCCCGCCGTCCACGTCGTGTCGTGCAGGTCATACCAGTCGGGGTGCTCCCACGGTTCTTCTTGGATACCTGTCACGATTCCACTATAGCTCGTCTAGCTCTCCAGAGGATCTCGGTCCCGCTCGAGGTAGCCCGACCGAAAGAGCCAGTCGATCGCCGTGAGGGCGCGGTCGAGACCGAATGGCGAGCGCCGCGCCGCTTCGAGCCTCCTCCCGGTGGCGAGGACGTCGCGGTAGACGTCCGGGAGGCAGACGGGCCCGAGGAACCGCACCGGCCGCTCCTGGCCCGGGGCCTCGAGCACTTCACGCCGCTCGATGAAGTCGTTCTCGAGCACCGGCGCCTCCCTCAAGCGAACCTCGGGGGCCGGCCGGAGCTCGACCTCGCCTTCGAGAGGAGTCGAAGACGAGGTCTTCCGTTCGACGGGACCGCTCCTCTCGGATCGTCGGTTCCAGAAGGGATGGGAGGCGAAATCCGTTTCCTGGGCATAGAGGTTTCTCAAACGCTCGGTGGTCATGCGATAGATACTGCTTTCCCGCCCGGCGTAGAAATCGACGGCGTCGTCCGCTCGCTCGGGCCTCGCGAGGATCGTCCGGATCGCGACCGCGGCGGTGAGCGCTCCATCCATCGCCTTGTGAATCCCGTGGGAAGAGAGGGGATCGAGAAACGACGCCGCGTCTCCCACGAGGAAGAAGTCCCGGCCGGCGAATCGGTGCGCGTCGTAAGGCGTGGCGTCGATTCCTCGAACCGTGCCCGAGGGCTCGGCCGAGCCTACGAGTGCGGCGACGTTCGGGGTGGAGGCGAGAGCCTGGCGGTGTAACGCGGTGCGATCTAACTTCGAGGTCGACACCGGTAAATCGACCATGGCGGTGACGTCGCGCAGTCCGTTCTGGAGAGGCTGCGACCAGACCCAGCCCTCCTCGAACGATTCGATGATGGTGGGAGGCGACGCTTCATCGCTACGAAAATGAGCGGTGAGCGCGAGGGTGCGAAAGCGCGTCTCTTTTCGGCGGAACGAACGGGCGAGCGCGCCCGAGCGTCCCGAGGCGTCGACGACGAGAGGCGCCTCGAGCCGCTCCCCATCTGAAGTGACTACCGTGCAACCGTCGTCCGTCCGCCGGACCGAGCGCGCTCTCTCCGGAAAGAGCGCCACGCCGGAAGCGGTGGCGGCCTCCCGCAGAAACCAATCGAAAGGACCCCGCCAGACGAGGAGCGAAGATTCTCCCTCCGGCACCTCCGTCCCGGGTATCCCCCCGCGCATCGGGCCCCAGAAGACGAGATGCTCCGGCGGGCGTTTCACGACGGCATCCGCCGGAAGCTCGAGACCCAGCGTCGAGAAGATGACGCGGATGCTCGACGGGAGACTCTCGCCCACGTGCTGCCGGAGGGAGTCGCGGCGAGCTTCCTCGCCGACGAGGGCGACGGAAAATCCGAACCGCGCGAGGCGGAGTGCCGAGCTCAATCCCGCGGGGCCGGCGCCCACGACCACGACGTCGAATCGCCGCCGGTCTCTACTTCGACTCAAATCCTTCCCGACCTTTTCCCGCCTTCGACACTATTCGATAGAATGCCGCCGCGCAATGGACTATCCCCGCTTTCCGAATCACTTCGTTCCGCGTACGCGCACCGGCCGACGAATCGTCTCGCTCTTCGTCTTCTTGTTCCTGCTCGCCGAGCCTCCCATCCTGTATCTCGCGAACCGTATCCACCCTTTCCTCCTCGGCCAGCCTTTCCTCTATTTCTATCTTCTCGTCGTCTACTGCGCCCTCATCGGCACCCTCCTCTTCGCGCTCCGCCGAGGCGTCTAGAAAAGCCATGGAGACCTCGGTCGTCGCCACCGGGATCCTTTTCTTCTACCTCCTGCTGAGCCTCGTCCTCGGGCTCGTGGCGAACCGCAAGATGTCGGTCGAGGTAGAGGACTTCTTCCTTTATGGAAGGAAGGCGGGCTTCGTCGTTTTGTACCTCACCGTCGTCGCGACCTACCATTCCGCCTTCGCCTTTCTCGGCTCGGGCGGGTTCTTCTACGCCCACGGTATCGGATTCTGGGACGCGGGCACCTGGACCGTACTCGTTGGGGCGGCGAGCTATACGCTCGGGACTCGCATCTGGGCTCTGGGAAAAAAATTCGGCTACGTCACGCCCGCCGATCTGCTCGCCGACTTCTACGAGAGCGAAGCGGTTCGCGTGACGGTGGCGTTCGTCTCCGTCCTCTTCAGCATCCTCTATATCCAGGCGCAAGCGCAGGGGCTCGGCTACATCATCTCCGTCGCCTCCGGTGGCGCCATTTCTTTCGAGCTCGGAACGCTCGTCCTTCTGAGCGTCGCCGCGTTCTACGTGGTCGCCGGGGGCCTGCGCGCCGTCTATTGGACCGACGTTGTCCAGGGCATCTGGATGTACGTCGCGATCTGGGTCGGGGCTCTCTACCTCGCCTACACGCTCTTCGGAGGACCGCTCGAGCTCTTCCGCCGGGTGGCGGAGGAACGACCCGATCTCCTCACGCTCCCCGGACCGAAGGGCTACTTCACGCCGGGAATGTGGATCGGCATGATGGTCTCCCTCCAGGGCGTACTGTTCATGCCCCAGATCATGATCCGCTACTACACCGCCGTCTCCGACCGGACGCTGAAATGGCTCGGTGCCACCACGCCGATTTACCTGATGACGCTCTACATTCCCGCGGCGCTCGTCGGGCTCGGAGGCGCCGTGGCGATGCCCGGGATCGAGATTCCCGATCGGATCTTTCCCGAGCTTTTGTTTCGGCACGCCCCCGCCTGGCTCACGGGGATCATCCTCGCGGGCGCGGCGGCGGCGGCAATGTCGACCCTCGACTCCATTCTCCATGCCAACATGACGGTGCTCACTCGCGACATCTATCAGCGGTACGTTCGCAGAGACGCGAGCGCGGCCCACATGATCTGGGTAGGACGACTCGTCGTCGTCGCCCTCCTCGTCGTCGGTTATTTCCTCGCGGTCCATACCTTCGCGTTTCTCGTCGTGCTCGTCGCGCTCTCGGGTGGCGGCGCCCTCCAGCTCGCCCCTGCGGTGGTGAACGTCTGCTTTCCCACGAGACGCATGCTCACGAAGGCGGGCGTCCTTGCGGGGCTCGCCTCTGGCCTCCTCACCTTCTTCCTCACCGTGGTCGTCTGGGAGAATCCTCTCGGCGTTCACGGAGCCGTCTGGGCGCTCGCGGCGAACGTTCTCAGCGCGTTCGCGGTCTCGAGAGTGACGCCGCGCCCGTCGCCCGAGACGGTGTGGCGCATCCACGGAGAGATGGAGAAGTTCGTCTACGGAGCCGCTCCACCTTCGGTCTGAGCCGCCGCTCGCACGACTCCGCGGCTCGTTCACCGAGGCCTTCGCCCATTGCCCGATCGCCCGTTCCGCCCATCCCTCGTCCTCCCTACCATGGGTCGACGGAGGAAACCATGATGCGTCAGTTATCGTTGCTTCTGGGTCCCGCGATCGTCCTCGCGATGAATGCGGCTTCCGGCTTCGCGCAGTCCGAGGATCGCTACCGCGTCTCTGACTTCGAGAGCGGGGATTTCCAGACCAAGTCGGGACTTCTCTGGATGGTCATCGCCGACGACGAGCTCGGAGGGCGAAGCGAAGCGCACCTCGAGCCGGTTCGACCCGGGGCTTCCGGATCGACGGCGGCGCTTCGTCTCTCGGGTACCGTACGTCCCGGTTTCGCCGTTCCTTTCGCTGGAGCGTGGGCCCCGCTCGACCGGGAAGGCCTGGTCGTCGACCTGACGGGCTACCGGGCCTTGCGGTTCCGGGCTCGCGGATCGGGCGCGACCTTCCTCGCGGGCTTTCGTCGCGGCGCGCCGGCGAGCTCGGCCAACTTCGTGAAGGCCTTCACACCGACCGCGGACTGGTCTTCCGTCGAGATCGACTTTTCCGAGCTATCGGTCCAGCCGCCGGCCGACCCCTCGCTCGTCTGGTCGCCGAGAGACGTAGGGTGGATCGGCTTCACCTCCAAGGCGGGAACGTCGGGCAATCTCTGGCTCGAGATCGACGACGTCGACCTCGTGGGAAAAGCCGAGGCGCCCGTGCGGGAAGCGAGTGCGACCGGCTCCCGGGTCGGGAGGACGCGGCTTTCCGAGCCTCCGGAAGGAGAGCATCTCGACTGGAAACCACTCGCCCGGGAGGAATCCGCCGACGGACGATTTCCGTCTCTTCCCGACGCGAAGAATCTCTCCTACGCGGTGAAGGGCGGACGACTGTGGATTCGAATCGATCTGATGGAGAAGCCCCCCTCCGACTGGCTCGGTGTCAATGTCGCCATCGACGGCGATGGAGATCCGCAAGACGGCCTCACCTGGTGGGGATTCAACAAGGAGTTTCACTTCGACCGGCTGCTCACCGCCTACCTCACCCGCTCCGGATCGGAGTATCAGGGAGTGGTGGGGATCACCGATGCGAAAGGGGCGGAAGCGTTCGATTTGACCCGCCTCGGCTCGGAGGCACTCTCGGTAGCCATCGACCGCCAGTCGAGCTCTCTCCTGCTCTCGGTCGCGCTCCGCAACGTCGATTCCGACGGGCGCTTCCATCTCATCGCCACCGTCGGCTCGCCCTTCATCCCCAATGACGACATTCCCGACAAAGGGTTCGCGACGGTCAATCTTTCGAACTAATGGCGAATCGGCGCCGTGTCGGGCAGGGCGAGCGCCACCAGCTCGGCGGCATGCTCGGTGGCGGCGTCACCCGCGGCGAAGACGATGTACTGCTTGCCGCCGTGCATGTAGGTCATCGGGAGACCCGTAACCTCCGCGGGGAGCTCGAGCTCGGCGACGACGTCTCCCGTGCGCTTGTCGTAGGCACGGAAGAAGGGCTGCCCGCGCCAGCCCTCGCCCGCGAAGAGCAGGGTCCTGGTCACGAGCAGCACCGCTCTCGACTGGCTCCCCGTGTCCGGGACCGGAACGCCCGCGAGAGCGGGATGGTTGCGGATCGATGGCGGCGTCCGCCCGTTGGGCTTCATCCAGAGCTCGCTCCCCGCATTCATGTCGAGGGCGGTGATGCGGCCATAAGGTGGCTTGAAGAGCGGCAGGCCCTGAGGCCCCGGCACATGCGTTCCCATCGAGACATAGGCGACGTCGGAGTGCTCCGGGTCCTGACCCATCGCGAGCAACGTGGGCCCGGTCGTCGTTCCGACGTAGAGGACGCCCGTCTCCACGTCCACGGCACCTCCCTCCCACAAGGCGCCGCCGCCGGTCCCGGGAAGCTCGATCGTTCCCTGGGTGCCGTCCACCGCGTCCGCGAGCGACGGAGGCGTATAAAGGGGGCGGAGGCGATAGCCCCGCGCGATCTTCAAAGCTTCCTCCCGGATCGCGGGCGTGAAGTCGACGAGATCGTCTTCGCTCCCACCCTGGAGATCGAAGGCCGGGGGCCGCGTCGGAAACGGCTGGGTCTTCGACGTTCTCTCGCCGGGGAGATCCGAGGCGGGAACGGGACGCTCCTCGATGGGCCAGACGGGCTCGCCGGTGACGCGGTCGAACGTGAAGGCGAAGGCCTGTTTGGTGAGCTGCACCACCGCCCGCACCGGCCGGCCGTCGACGGTGACGTTCATGAGGATCGGCGCGGACGGGTTGTCGTACTCGAAGATGTCGTGATGAACGATCTGAAAGTGCCACACGCGCTCGCCCGTTCGCGCATTCAGGCAGACGAGGCTGGAGGAGAACAGGTTGTCGCCGAGCCGATGGCCGCCGTAGTAGTCGCTCGTCGCGACCTCCACCGGGAGGTAGACGTATCCGAGTGTTTCATCGAGAGACATCGGAGCCCACACGCCCGCGTTTCCCGTGTATTCCGCCGAGCCGTTCTCCCAGGTCTCGTGGCCGGGCTCGCCGGGCTTGGGGACGGTGTGGAAATCCAACGACGCTTTCCCGTTCGGGCGTCCCAGGCCGTGACGTGCGCCGGCACGCCGACCCTCGAGCGCGGATGGGTCGACGCGGCCATCGCCGGGCCGATGATGACGAGGTCCTCGAAGACCAACGCGGGCGAGCTCGACCCGAGGTTCGTAGCGTCGAGCTCGACCGGCTGGTCGAAACCGAGCTTCACGTCGACGACGCCGTTCTCACCGAAGCCGCCGACGGGCCGTCCCGTCTTCGCGTCGAGGGCGATGAGGTGGAGTCCCGGGCTGACGACGAAGATGCGCTCGTCGCCCTGGCCGTCGGTCCAGTAGGCGACCCCACGGCCGGAGTTCTTCCGTGGCGCCGCCTCGCCTCGCGGACCCTCGTCGAAGCGGTAGGTCCACAGGGCCTCGGCGGTGCCGGCGTCGATCGCGACGACATCGCGGCGGGAGCCCGCGGTGAAATACAGAACCCCGTTCACCATCAGCGGCGTGGTCTCGTTCTTGAACTCGGGGCGGGGCCCGAAGTTGTCGCTCCTCCACCGCCATGCGATCTGGAGACTCTTGACGTTGTCTCTCGTGATCTGGTCGAGGCTGGCATATCGGGTCGCGCCGGCATCGCCATTGTGGCGCTTCCACTGGCCGTCCGAGACCCCTTGCTGTGCCGTGACCAGGCTCGCGGCCATGAGCAGCAACCCACCGGCCATCAAACCATGACGCCCTCGTAGCGCTATCCGTCGCATCGATTCCTCGTTTCCACGGCGGTCGTGCCGCCTGGATTGGGGAGAAAAGCTATCACGACTGAGCGAGCAAGCGGCGACGACGCCAAAAAAAGACGACGAATGACGTTCCCGACCCGGCTCGCCGGCGTTGCGACTCGGAAGTAAGATGGCAGGCTCGATGGCAACTTCCCGCGTTCGTTTCTGGAAGCTCTACGCGTCGGCCTGGCTCGTTTTTTTGGGCCTCCAGATGCTCGTCTATCTCTCCACCGGCATGATGAGCGTCCCGACGGCGGCGCTCACCGCGCTTCTGACCGTCCTTCCCGAATCGGTCGCGGGGCTAGCCGTCATCGCCGCCTGTCGTCGTATCTCATGGCCTCGAGCTCCGCTCGGGCGTTTCCGCTTCGTCGCCGCCCACGTCGGGGGCGCTTTGCTGTTCGGCGTCGTCTGCGCCGCCTCGATGAACGCGCTCTTCGCCTTGCACCGCTGGCTCACCGAGGGGCTCTTCCGTCCTTATTATTTCCAGGCAGGCACGCTATCCTGGCAGATCTTTTTCGGGACTCTCGTCTACGCTGTCATCGCGAGCACCGCCTACACCGTGGAGCTCATGGAGCGGGTTCGGGAAGAGGAAGCGCGCACCGCGCGGGCGCAAGAGCTTCAGACCCGGGCGGAGCTTCGCGCGCTCCGCGCCCGGCTCAACCCCCACTTTCTCTTCAACACGCTCCACTCGCTTCTCGCGCTCGTGAGAAGCGATCCCGAAGCCGCGGAAGAAGCACTCGAGCAGTTCGGCGAGCTCCTGCATTACGTCCTGCGCGTCGAGAGAGACGACCGCGAGGAGGTCTCGCTCCGTGCGGAGTGGGAGTTCGCGTCCAACTACCTCGCGCTGGAAAAGCTCCGTCTGGGAGAAAGACTCCGTCTCGACGCCCGCATCACCCCCGAGGCTCTTGCGTCGAGCGTACCCGTGTTCAGCATCCAATCGCTCGTGGAGAACGCGGTGCGCCACGGAATCGCCCCGCGAGCGGATGGCGGAGCGCTCACCGTGGTGGCCGAACGAAGAGGAGAGAGCCTCTTCGTCTCCGTCTCCAACGAGAGCGCGGAGTCCACCGCGGGAGACGAGCGGCGAGACCCGACCGATGGCGGCGTCGGCCTCGCGCTTCTCCGCGACCGCCTGCTCGCGGTCTATGGAGAGACCGCGCGTTTGCGCATCGAGGCCGACTCGGAAGCCCGATTCCGCGTTTCCTTTCGCGTACCCATGAACGATGACGACGACGCGGCGGAGGCTTCCTCGTGAAGCGCACCGTTTACCTCGTGGAGGACGAGCCGCTCGCGCGAGAAAGCCTTCGCCGTCTCGTCGCCGAGACGGACTGGCTCGAGCCGGTGGGAGAAGCGGACGACGGTCGAAGCGCGGTCGCCGGCATCGACGCCGTCAGGCCCGACCTCGTCTTTCTCGACGTGGAGCTTCCCGAAATCTCCGGAATCGAGGTCCTGGAGCGAGTTACCCACCGCCCCGCCGTCGTCTTCACCACTGCCTACGAACGTTACGCGGTCGCGGCGTTCGAGATTGGCGCCGTCGACTATCTGGTGAAGCCCTTCGGTCGCAAACGGTTTCACGCGACTCTCGCGCGGGTGAGACAGAGACTCGAGGCGCCCGCTCCGATGGCGAGCGATTCGGCGCGCGCGCAGGAGTCGCTCCGTCGGACGCCCCTGAAGCGACTGTTCGCTCGCAAGGGTCACCGAATCGTCCCCGTTGCCCTCGCGGAAGTGACGGAGATCCGCGCCGCCGACGACTACAGCGAAGTCGTCGCCGGCGGTGAAAGCTATCTCCTGAACGTCGGCTTGAACGAGCTCGAGTCGCGCCTCGACGGCGAACGATTCTTGAGAATCCACCGGTCATCCATCATCAACGTCGATCAGCTGGCCGCGATCGAGCCGCACGACGATCGTCGATTCGATCGTCGTCCTGAAGGACGGAAGCCGCCGGGTCGCGAGCCGCCGCGGCTCGATGCGGCTGAGGTCGCTCGTCGATTGAGTCTTCGGCGAATTCTCGATCATCTGGAGCGTACTTCGGCCGTCTCTCGAGCTCGGAGGATGCGCCCGGAACCAGGCGCGGGCATGCTCCAGGAGCGGACGCGCCTCGTCTTCTTTTTTTTCACGGGCGAGGGCGATGCCGAGGAGCGCTTCGGCTTCGGCGGTCGCCGGATGGTCAGCGCCCAACTTGGACGAGCGTATCTCGAGCGCCTTTCGGAGAACGGACTCCGCGCTCGACGCCCGATTCCAGGCGAGAAACAACCGCCCCTGGGCGGCGAGCAGTTCCGCCATTCGCGGATGGCCGGCGGGATAGACCTGAGAGCCGACCGAGATCGCTTCTTCGAAGGCGCTCTCCGCTTCGGCAAAGGCTCGACGGTCTAGGAGAAGAAGACCGAGATTGCGAAGGCTTTGCGACACCTCCACATGCACGTCGCCTCGAACCTGGCGGCGGACCTCGAGCCCCCGTCGCACCAGACTCTCCGCTTCCTCGGACCGTCCCAGCTCTCGAAGCACCATGCCGAGATTGTTGAGCGCCGCGCCCACGTTCGGGTGCTCGTCTCCGAGCTCCCTCCGCCAGATGTCGAGCGCCGCGCGAAAATTCTTTTCGGCGCCCGAATAGTTGCCGAGGCGGTAGTAGAGGACGGCGAGATTGTTGAGCGAGACCGCCAGGTCGGGATGCGCGGCACCCTCGAGGCGGCGCCTCATTTCTACCGCCTCAACCAATATGGGGAGCTCCCCTTTGAAGTCGCCTTTTCGTTCGAGAAGAAGGGCCAACCCGCCGAGGCAGTCGGCCAGCTCGGCGCTTCCGTCAGGCCAGATGGCGCGGGCTCGGGCAATGGCCGTGGAGAACAACTCCTCCGCTTCCCCGTACTCGCCGAGATCCGAGAGCGCGCTGGCGAGCATTTTCTTCGTGGTGATCGTGTCCGGATGCTCGTTTCCCAGCGTCTTCTCCTGAATGGCGAGGGCGCCGCGCAGCAGAGCTGCCGCCTCCTCGTTTCGGCCTTGCTTCCACACGACGGTGCCCACCGAGACCTGGTCACGGCCCACGCGGGCGTCCTCGGGCCCGAAACGGCGCTCGTCGATCGCGAGTGCCTCTCGAAACAGGGTTTCTGCTTCACCGAAGGCCGCGAGGTCGGAAAGCACCTCGGCAAGCGAGCCGGCACACTCGGCGATCCGGGCGTCGTCTTTTCTCAGGAGTCCGCGCATGAGGGACATCGCGTTCTCGAGCACGCCCCGAGCCTCCTGATAGCGACCCCGATCCCAGAGGTAGACCCCCCAACGATAGAGCGCATCAGCGTAGGGGAGACTCGACTCGCCATGGAGCGATTTTTGCGCCGCCAGCGAGCTTCGTAGAAGAGGCTCCGCCTCGTCCAGGAGGGCAATCCGACGGTAGAGATTGCCGATGACTCCCGACATTTCCGCCTGTAGATCGGGCTCGCTCGCGAGCTCTCGCTGGACTCGCCCGGCGCCGCGGTCGAGAAGCTCCCGCGCCGTGACGCTCCGGCCGCGGGAGACCGACGGATCGCTGGTCTCGAAGATATTGACGAGAAACTCCTTCACCGCCGTCAACTTTCTTGCTTCCGCCGCTCGCGCGCGCCACTGCCAGAAGACCCCGACGAGTCCCAGGGTGAGCGCGGTGACGACGAGCGCCGCCGCCGCGACCCCGGCGCGGTGCCGAGTGACGAAGCGACGTGTTCGATAGACGGCACTAGGCGCTCTTGCACGGACAGGGAGGCTGACCAGATGATTCTCAAGGTCTCTCTGGAGCTCGTCGACGGATGCATAGCGATCGTCGGGCTCCTTTCGGAGAGCGACCGATAGGATCGCGTCGAGGTCGCCGCGCAGCAGGCGGTGGAGTCGTGCAGGGGTAGTCCCACGGCAAGCGGCGACACGCGAGCACTCCTCGGCGGGCCCGCGGGTCACGGCGCGAGAGGGAGGCTCCGCCGGCCGTTCCAGCACCGCTCCTTCCAGCTCGTCGGGGCTCGGCCGTTCCGATTCCGCAAGCCCGTAAGGGTCTCGTCCGGTGAGAAGCTCGAAGAGGATTCCGCCGAGCGCGTACACGTCGGTCGTCGTCGTAGCCGGCTCTCCACGAATCTGCTCCGGCGCCGCGTAGCGCGGCGTCAGAGCCCTGGCGCCGACGCGGGTCACCGATTGCCCGGAGGCCGCGCCGCCCTCGTCGAGCAGCTTGGCGATTCCGAAGTCGAGGAGCTTTACCTCCCCCGATGAAGTCACGAGAATGTTGGAAGGCTTGAGATCCCGGTGAACCACCAGGTTCCGGTGGGCGTGTCGTACCGCCGCGCAGACGTCGAAGAAAAGCCTCAGACGCTCCGGGAGTCCCGCCCGCTTTGCGTCGCACCAGGACGTGATGGACTCGCCCTCCACGTACTCCATGGCGAAGAAGGGACGTCCGTCGGCGACCGCTCCCCCGTCGAAGATGCGGGCGATGTTCGGGTGCTGCAGTCGGGCGAGAATCTGGCGCTCGAGGCGGAAGCGGGCGAGGATCTCGTCGGTGTCCACACCGCGCTTCAGAATCTTCACCGCGACCTTCTGCTCGAAAACGCCATCGGCGCGGGCGGCGAGGTAAACGACTCCCATCCCCCCCCGACCGATTTCGCGAAGAAGATGATAGGGACCGGCCGATTCGATGCGGTCGCCGTCATCGGGCTCGTCGCCAGCGAGAGGAAGGTAATCGGCAATCGGACGATCGAGCGGCCCGTCACCTCGCCACTGCCGCTTCGAGCAGGGACTCGATTTCCTCTTCGAGATCCGGGTTTTGCCGTTTCAGCCGCTCGAGGTGCTTCGAGCGCTCCCCTTCCGACGCGTCGAGAAGATTCGTCGAGAATGGCCGACAAGCGCCGCCAGCGGTCGGGGTCGGGCGAGGGTCTCATCGCGTTTCGAGCTCCCGATGAAGAAAGGCGCGGGCCTTCTGCCAGTCCCTTTTGACGGTGCGCGGGGACGTGGTGAGAGCGTCCGCCGTTTCCTCGACCGAAAGTCCACCGAAGAAGCGGAGCTCGACCAGCTGGACGAGACGGGAATCGACTCGCTCCAGCCGACGCAGGGCCTCGTCGAATCTCCAGGATCTCGAGCGCGCGCGGCTCCTCGGCGCCATCCTCGTCGGCGAGGCTGATCCGAGCGTCGTCTCCGCCCCGTTTCGCCGCGGTTCGCCGCCGAGCTCGATCGACGAGGATGTGGCGCATCGCCTTGGCGGCGAGGGCGAAGAAATGCCCCCGATCCCGAGTGGCGACGCGCGACTGGTCCACGAGCTTGAGGTAGGTCTCGTGCACCAGCTCGGTCGCGCCCAGAGTGGGATTCGGAGGGCGAAGGCGGAGCTGTCCGCGCGCGATGCGGCGCAGTTCTTCATAAACGAG
Source organism: uncultured Acidobacteriota bacterium (assembly GCA_963815675.1). GTDB lineage: Bacteria > Acidobacteriota > Vicinamibacteria > Marinacidobacterales > SMYC01 > CAWFHP01. The sequence continues at coordinate 197,995 of CAWFHP010000006.1, forward strand.
CGGAAAGAGACGGTCGGCAGCAGACGGGTCCCCGTTTCCCCACTGAAGGAGGAGCTCGGTTATCTCGCCGGGACCCGACACGGTGCGTCTCCCCACCCATCGCGGAGATGGATGGGGAGACACTACCAGCGCGAATTCCCGGAGCGCAAGAGCCCAGCCCCTCAACTGACCACCGAGCGTCAGCGTCAGGGAGTCTGGGGGTTGAACAGACCCGCCAGGAAAATCTGTGACCCCGACAACGAGCCCGCGCTCCCGAAGTCGGGCGTCCCATATGAACCCGCCCCACACGAAGACGCCCGCATGCTGGTCAACGGCGACCAGTTCGGACTCGTGGCACGGTCATGCTGTGGTTGCCACCGAATCCCTTGGACCACTCATGGGCTCCGGAGCCTCCGGAGAACTTGGCCAGGAAGAATCCGGAGACCGCGCCTCCTCCGAAATCGCCCGCGGAAGCTACCCGACGAGAAGCGCGTCTCCGGATGCATCGACGGCAAGCTTCGAGACGCACCCGTCATTGCTATCGCAAGGAGACTTTCGGACCAGAAGTGGCTCCCGTCGGTTCCGGAGAGCTTCACGAGAAAGCATTGCGGCCTGTTTCCCGCCGAGCTGAGAGTCGGCCCGCCGAAGGAAATCTGCGTGCCGAAGTGCCCGTGAGGAGTCACGTTCCCGTTCGGAATCGATGCCGTCAGCAAACGGGTGCTCCATCGCAGCTCGTTCCGAAATGCTTCGCCCAGACGGGAGAGCCGTCGGCTCCGGAAAGCCTGGCGACGTACGACATCATCGCCACCGGCGCTGGTGAGCGGGCCACCCCCGAAGTCCACCGTGTCCTCGAACGGAGCGTGCCAGGATGACGTCCCCGTTCGCCGTCAGTGCGATAGGCGCGACGCAGTGAATTCGTATCGTCCTCGCGAAGATGGGCCCCGAACCGCTTGGACCAGATGTGTGAGCCATCCGTTCCGGAGAGCTTGGCGACGAAGATGTCCTGGAGTGGCCGGCGCTGGTGAGCTGGCCCTCCTCCCAGATCCAGGACCCCAACAAACCTGCGACGAAACGATGAAATCTCCGGCTCCGTCGACCGCGAGCCGCGGAGAGGGAAAATATTCCCTCCGAGCCGTGCGACCAGAGGACTTCCGGTAGCTCCAGAGAGCTTGGCCGATATAAGAGCGTGCCATCAGTGCCCCAGCCGCGACAAGGACATCTCCGTTTCCGTCCGTCGGCACACCGGTGCCGCCATCTTGACAGGGAACGACTGTCGCCCAGATGTCGAGCCGTCCTTCCGGAGAACTTGGCCACGAACTGAGCTCCGGGGCGAGCGTTCCGCCGCCGAAGTCGACCGACACCGCGTATCCGGCCGCCAAGGACGTTGCCTCCCTTATCGATCGGCGAGTCCCCTGGGGACCATGTCCTCTCGAATTCCGAAGGCTCTTGCCCAGAGACTGACTCCAGGCCGAAAGAGATTCGAAAGGAGGGAGACATTGGCCTGGGCAAGGTTCTCGAACGATTGGAGCTTGAGAAGGACTTGCGGGTCGAGGCCTCCTGGAGGCCCCGGTTCGCCCGCGGGACCGGCCGGACCCTGAGGTCCGGTGCGACCGGTCTCACCCTGCGGCCCCGGAGGGCCCGGCGGTCCCTGGGGGCCGACTTCGCCGATGGTGATGTCGATGGAGTCCGTGCGGAGCACGGGAACGTCGAGACGTCCCCGATGGTCGGTGCGGATGACCTCGAGGCGGTACGTACCGGGGTCGGGCCGGTCGAGCTCCGCCTCGATGAGGTTGTCGCTCGCGGAGAGGACGTGCAGCTCGATGAGCTCGCCGTCGGCGGCACCGAGTCGAACCCGGGGCTCGGTGCCGAAGAGGCTCCCGTCGACGACGAGAAGATTTTGCGTGGAGTCGTAGCTGGCACGGGTGATGGCGGGATTGGCGAGCCGCAGGCCGGCCCGCGCTTCTCTTACGGAAGGGCCCACGAGCAAAGCTGCGAGCACACCGAGCCAAGAGGTCAGCTGTCGATTCATCAGGAATCTCCCATTCCGAGAGAGGGCTGTGTGCGGTCTCTCTCTACTCTCTACACGGAAAAGGGGTATGCCGGGGGCCACGACAAAATTCAGGGGGCGAGCGCGGCAGCCGGCGAGCGAACGACGAAGCGGAAAAAATAGTGCCTGTCCCTAATTACTGGTCTTCTTCATCGGTTTTAGTCTTCCAGGCGAATCCGGGCGCCGATGCGCTCTTCGATGAGCGTCAAGGAGACGGCGTGGTCGCTCCCGGCCAGACCGCGGGCGAGGGCGGCCTCCATGTCTTCCCGGCAGAGGACGGCACTCTCGAGCGTGACCCCCATCTCCTCGGCGATCTCGAGAGCGAGGCCGAGATCTTTGTACGCGGTCTCGAGCGCGAACCGGGGCTCGAAGTCGCCTCGAAACAGCGTCTCTGGAAGGCTCACCTGCAAATCGTGATTGCGGCCGATCCCGCTTTTCTGGAAGAGCTCGACGATTGACCGCGCGGAGACGCCCGCACGGAATGCCCAGGCTCAGGCATTCGACGAGCGCGACGTTCGCGCTGAAAACGGCGGCGTTATGGAGGAATCTTCGCGAGTCAATCCCATTCCCAGGGGACCGAGGTGCAGAATCGTCTAAGAGAAGCTCTCGAGCACCGGCCGCGCTCTCGCGAGCGCTTCGATGTCTCCTCCGACCTGCAGGGTGAGGGTTCCAGCCCGGGCGCCGGAGACGCCGCCGCTCATCGGAGCGTCGAGGACGGAGACGTCGCTCGCGAGCAGGGTCTCCTGGGACTCGAGGAGAAGCCGCGGGCGATTGGTGGTGAGGTCGACGAGAACCGCGCCCGCGCCCCGCTCGAATCCGCTTCGTAGGCCTTCTCTCCCGAGGACCACATCCTCGAACGCATCGGGGCCGGGAAGACAGGTGAGGACGAGGTCGCTCCCGGCGGCGAGCTCGCGCGGGCTCGATGCCCAAAGGCGCGCCGGACGCGAGAAGCTCGGAGGCGGACTCCGGACGAAGGTCGTGTACGGTGAGCGGGAACGACCGGTCGAGCAGGTGCCGCGCGACGTACCGGCCCATCCTTCCGAGACCGAGGAATCCGACTCGCATCATCGTCATCCTTCCGACTCTCGTTCGTTCCCAGGAGAGGTTTTGCGCGCGAAGGCGTTCAGTGTATCACTGGCTTGTGCGCATCGTCGTCGCTCTCGGTGGAAACGCGCTCTTGAGGCGAGGCGAGCCCCTCACCGCGGAGAACCAGAGGGCGAACGTGCGCGTCGCCGCTCGAGCCCTCGCTCCCCTCGCCCGGGCGCACGAGCTCGTCGTCTCTCACGGGAACGGTCCCCAGGTCGGTCTTCTCGCCCTCCAGGCGGAGTCGTATCGCGGCGTCGCTCCCTATCCTCTCGACGTCCTCGGCGCGGAAACGGAAGGGGATGATCGGCTATCTTCTCGAGCAAGAGCTCCGGAACGTACTTCCGGGGCGCGATATCGCGACCGTTCTGACCATGGTCGAGGTCGACCCGGAAGGATCCGCGTTCGAGAAACCGACGAAGCCCATCGGTCCGGTCTATGACGCCTCCGAGGCGGAGCGACTGCAAAAGGAGCACGGGTGGATCCTGGCCCCCGACCGCCCACGAGGCACTCGATACCAGAGGGTCGTGCCCTCACCTCTTCCCCGCCGCGTGTTGGCGGCAAGTGCCATTCACCGCCTCGTCGAATCCGGATTCCTCGTCATCTGCGCCGGGGGGAGGCGGAATCCCGACGGCAATCTCGGAGGAAGGACGGCTCACGGGCGTCGAGGCGGTCATCGACAAGGATCGCGCGAGCGCCCTTCTCGCCGAGCAGCTTTCCGCTGATATGCTCGTCCTCGCGACGGACGTTCCGGAGTGTCTACGAGCACTGGGGTGAGCCGAACGCGACCCTTCTGACGAGAACTCCTTCCCGGGGACGTACGCCGACTCGGCGCTCGACGCGGGAGGCATGGGCCCGAAGGTTTCGGCGTCGGTCGGCTTCGCGTCGAAGCCCGGCCGGCGGGCAGCGATCGGGTCGCTTTCGGACCTCGAGAAGATCGTCGAGGGAAGAGCAGGAACGAGAGTGGAGGGAATCCAATGATGTGGCGGCGACTCGTTTTCTTCGGGCTCGTCGGGCTCGGCGCCTGCGCGCGGGGCGAGCACTACGATCTGCTCATCCGGGGCGGCGACGTCGTCGATGGCACGGGTGCGCCGAAGCGCCAGTCGGACGTCGGGATTCGCGGAGACTCCATCGCCGCGATGGGCGAGCTCGCTGACGCGACCGCCGATCGGGTCATCGACGCCTCCGGCCATGTGGTCGCTCCCGGCTTCATCGACATGCACTCCCATTCCGACGACCTGCTCCTCGCCGACGGGCGGGCCTTGTCCAAAGTGACCCAGGGGGTCACGACGGAGCTCCTGGGCGAATCCAGCTCCGCCGCCCCGGTGCCCGATTCGATCCGTGCCGAGCGGGAGCGCGGGTTGAAGACCTTGGGCGTCGATCTCGACTGGTCCACCTTCGCCGAATATTTCGGCCGGCTCGAGCGCCAGGGGACGAGCGTGAACGTGCTTTCCACCGTTGGCTCGGGAACGCTCCGCGCGGCCGTCGTCGGCTACGACGACCGGCCCGCGACCGCGGAAGAGCTCGATCGGATGAAATTGCTCGTGGCCCAGGCGATGGAAGACGGCGCCATCGGAATCTCGAGCGGTCTCATCTACGTTCCCAACCGCTACGCGTCGACGGAAGAGCTCATAGAGCTCTCGAAGGTGGCGGCGGCTCATGGAGGCCTCTACATGAGCCACCTTCGCGACGAGGCGGACAACCTCGTTGCCGCCGTGGACGAGGCGATTCGGATCGGCCGCGAAGCGGGCCTCCCGGTGCACATCCTTCACTTCAAGTTCTCGTCGGTGCGGAGCGAGACACCTCACGAAGCCTCGCCCCTTCGAGAAGCGGCAGAGCACATCGAGAAGGCTCGCGCCGAAGGAGTGGACGTCTTCGCCGACGTCTACCCGTATCTCGCGAGCCAGACGACGTTGAACATGCGCCTTCCCGACTGGAGCCACGAGGGCGGCGGGGCCGCGCTCGCGGCGCGCCTTCGCGACCCGGCCACCCGAGCGCGCATCAAGGCCGAAGTCGAGGCGCACCTGGCGAAGGGCATTCCCGGTGCGACGCCCGATACCGTGGTCTTGTCGAGAACGCCGTTCGAAGGCCACGCGAAGTTTCAGGGCAAGACCATCGGGGCCATCGCCGAGGAGATGGGCGTCGACCCCGCCGAAGCCATCCTCGAGATCGTGGAGAAGGCCGAAGGAAGGGCGAGCGGCATCTTTTTCGGGATTCGGGAAGAGGACCTCGAGTACGCGCTGAAGCTTCCGTGGACGAGCATCGGAAGCGACGGGGCGGCGCTGCCACTCGAAGACGGAGAAGGCCAGCCTCATCCCCGCTCTTTTGGAACTTTCCCGCGGGTCTTCGCCCAGTACGTGCGGCAGAAAAAGACGCTCACGCTCGAGGAAGCGGTTCACAAGATGACCGGGCTCGCCGCTTCCCAGCTCGGCCTCACCGACCGGGGCACGCTCGCAGTGGGAAAGAAGGCCGATCTCGCCGTTTTCGATCCGGAAACCATCTCCGATCGCGCGACCTTCGACGAGCCGCGGCAGCTCTCCGTCGGCGTCGACTGGCTCGTGGTGAACGGAACGCTCGTCCTCGACGGCGGAAAGCACACCGGGGCGCTACCGGGGAAGGTGATTCGCGGAAACGAGCTCGAACGCTGAGCGGAGCCTGGTCCTCAACGAGCGCGAAGATTCCTCAACCGATCCCTCGCTTCGCCGAATCCCCGGAGTGTGACCTCTCGCTCCTCCTCGTTTTTCCAGCTCGTGTCCGCGCGCGCGATCTCGATGAGACGGTCGAGGTACCGCTCCAGATAGTCGCGGTCCTCTTCGACGAGAACCGGTTTTCCGCCGACGGTGACCCAGACGGGAGTCGAATGCGCGAAGAGGTAGCTATCGGTCACGAAGGGGGAAGAATCGCCCTCGGCCTCGACGGCGATCCAGCTGCTCTCGGAAACGGCGACCTGTCCCGACCAGGCGAGCTCCCGGTCCTTCCTCTCGACCGTCGCATAGGGCTTTCCGTTCAGGAGAACGACCATCCTGCTCATGGGAACGACGGAGCGTGCCTTCGCTTGGACCGATACCGCCGCGCCCTCTTCCAGGCGGAGCTCCTCGCCCATTCCGCGCCCATCGACGTCGAGCTCGAGTAGAGGGCCGTTGGTCGAGAAGGTTCTTCCCGCTCGAATCCCCGCATACCAGCTCTGGAGGCTGAAGTCTCCTTCGATCTTCACGTAGGTCCTTCCGGTTCCGAGAGGTGGATCGCGGGAGAGGTCCGAAAAGGTGTCGCTTCCTCCCGTGGCCGGAAGCCGAAATCCGGCGTCGAGAAGCTTCCCATAGATGGCGGCGGAGCCGCGCTCGTCGCTCCAGATGCAGTTCACGTCGAAGAAGTCGACGAGACCGAGGGCGACGTCGGCGGGTATCTCGGAGGGCGCACCCCCGTCGGGAAGCTCGCCCCGGGCGAGATATCCGAAATAAGGATGCGGCACCCCGACGAGGATGTCGGGCTGTTCTTTCCGCAGTCTCCGCAAGTAGTCGAAGAGCGGCGGAAAGGGTGAGGGGCGGGCCGTCCCGGCAAGAGCGCTCACGAGCGGAAAGAAGATGCGCTCCCCTCCGAGTACCGAACGATGTCCATAGCTCATCCGGTACTCCTGACCGTAGCGAAGAAGCACGTCGGGCGTCGAAGCCGGATGCGCCGACGGGACGAAGCGGGAGAGATCGCCCATGAGCCTGGTCCCGTCGACGTGGATGAGGGCGTTCACCACGTGGACGTCCTCGGCGGCCGCCTGGGCGACGAGAGCCTCGGGTGTGAGGCGGAGATCGCCGCCGTGGAGATCGTGTACGTGGGTGTCGCCCGAGTAATAGCCGCGCGACGGCATGTCGGCGAATCGCTCGAGAGCGATCGAGACCTTGCGCGTACCGTTCGCCTGCACTTCCTCCGTTCGTTCGACGGGCTCGTACTCGGGTCCGCGCGCCACGAGAAGCCGGGTCTCACCCGCCGGGACGTCCAGAGCGAAACCTCCCGCCGCATGGAAGTAGTGGAGCTCGGTGAACGAGTCGATGCGCCGGAAGACGCCGGGAGGCGCGTAGTCGCGTCCGTCGGCGCCGACGATGGTGACCCTCGCGGGGTGAGAGAGCGAGACTTCCAGTCGCCCCATCGGGGTCGACGAAGGGTAGCGTCGGTCGCGCAGCGTCACCCCCCGTGGACTTCCCCCGTGGATGGGTTGGATCTCGAGAGAGCCCTTTCCGCCGCGATTGGTCACGTACACGATCTGCTCGCCATCGGGAGACCAGGCGGGCGCGAAATCATCGACGGCGTCGTCACGGGTGAGCGGAAGGGGAATCCCTCCCGCGGCGGGAAGGAGCCAGATCGCACGGCTTCCGCCAGCATCGGAGACGAACGCGATCGTTTTCCCGTCGGGAGAGAAAGCGGGCCGGGTCCGGTACGCCGTCTCTTCGAAATGGATTTCTCGGTCGCCCACGAAGATTCCGCCGGCCCCGATCCGCCCCGAGCGGGAGGAGACGAAGACAATCTCGTCGCCCGCGGGGGAGGGGTCCGGCTGGATCTCGTTCGAGGGCCAGTCGTAGAGGGGTCTGGACTCACCGCCCCCGGGAGGGATTCGATAGAGATCGAAGTTCCCCGCGACCGCGGAGGAGTAGACGACGCCCCCGTTTCGGTCGAAGCGCGGATGGATCTCGATCGCCGGGTCTTCGGTGAGACGGCGGGCCTCGCCACCGTCGCGTGAAACGACGCAGATGTCCAGATTCCCACCCACATCTCTCGAGAACACGAGGCGCGCACCGTCCGGAGACCAGTCGGGCTCGAAGTCGTAACCGGGTCCGGTCGTGACCTCGGTTGCCATTCCCCCTTCGACGGGAATCCTCCAGATACGTCCATCCATGCTGAAGGCGAGCTCGCGTCCGTCGGGAGACCAGGAGGGATACGAAGGCCAGGACGTCACCTGAGGAACGAGGTAGCCCTCGATCCGGATCTGTCCGCCCCGCACGGGTGGATAGCGAAGAGGACTCATCTGCGCTTCCGCGACCGCGGTGATGCCCCAAAGAAGCGCGACGCACAGCGGGAGTCGATGGAGCGCCGCCACCGCCGTCTCCCTCAGCTCTTCAAATTCTTGGCGAAAAAGGCGAGGGTCTTCGCCCAGGCGTCCTTCGCCGGTTCGGGCCGGTAGCCCTTGCCCGAGGGGTTGGCGAAAGCGTGAGCCGCCCCATCGTAGATCGTGATGGTGGCGTCTTTGCCGAGCGAGTGAAGAGTGTTCTCGAAGGCCCGTACCGAGTCGACGGGGATGCTGTTATCTTCGGCGCCAAAGAACCCCAGGATCGGCATCTGGAGCTTCCGGAGCTCGGCCTCGTCGGTGACGAGGCGACCGTAATAGATGACGGTGGCGTCGATCTGGTCCGGAAGGGCGAGCGCGGTCGCGAGCGACCACCCGCCGCCGAAACACCACCCGATGGTGCCGACCCGCTGACCGCGATCGCTGAGGTAGGCGTAGGCCTGCTTCAGGTTCTCGGTGAGCTCGGCGCTCTTGTCCATGGCGGCGCGCATGAGGCTCTGGGCCTCGTCGGGCGTCGTGGCGCTCTTTCCGTCGTAGAGATCGACGGCAAGCGCGCGATAGCCCTCACCGGCGAGCTGGTCGGTCATCGAGCGGATGTTGTCGTTCAAGCCCCACCATTCGTGGATGACGATGATCCCGGGAAGCGAGTCATTTGAACCCTTGGGCTGAGCAAAGTAGCCCTTGGCTTCGACGCCGTTGACGGTGGCGTAGGTGACCATGCGGCTCTCGACTTCGACGGCGGGCGCGACCTCCGATGCCCCGTTCGCGACCGGGGCATCGTCTTTGTGCTCGCGAGCCATGTCCGAGGCGTAATCCGATCCACCTGAGCAGGAGAGAGCGAGCCAGGCGAAGCTCGAGAGAACGAGAGCGTACGGTTTCATGAATTCCTCCCTTCGCGGAAAACGCTCATTGTAGCCGACCGTTGTACCAGCGGCGCACGACCTCCTCCGCCGGCTTCCCGTTGGGGGTGAAGCCGGAGTCACCGGGGCCGCCGCGATCGAGGTCGCTCGGCCACTTCCACCAGTACATGCCACGGATCCACGTTCTCTCGTCGGCGATGGCCGCGAACGCGACGTCATAGACCCGCGCCTGGGCCTCGGGTGAGGACGGCTGGTTGCGATCACTCTCGTGCGGGCTCTTCCAGGGAGTCGCCGTGCTCGTGTAACCGATCTCGGTCAGTAGGACAGGTTTTCCTTGGCGCGCGGAGAGAGAACGGAGCTCCGCCAAGGCACGCTCGATTCCCCGACGAAGCTCGCCGTCGCTCGGCGCCCGTTCGTCGCTCAAGGGGTAGTAGAAATCCACGCCGATGTAGTCGAGAAGCGGCCAGAAGTCCACTCGATCGACTTCTTCCCCCCAGTTCGCGGAGTACACGAGCTTGCCCCGATAAACCGTCCGCAAATCCCGGATGAGGGACTCCCAGAGCGCCCGGCGCCCGTGGGTCAATCGCGTGAGCTCGCATCCGATGGACAGAATCGGAACGCCGTTCTCTTCCGCCATCAGCGCGTAGTGGCGCATCCAGCGGGCGTACTCGTGAAAGAAACGCGCCTCGTCCGCGGGGCTTCCCGGCTCGATCTCTCCCGGCCAGCTTCGCCGCACCCAGATTTGTGGCTTGAGGAGAACGCTCATCCCGTTCTGCTTCGCCGCCCGGATTACATGGATCACGCCTTCGTCGGTCTCCGCGCCCGGTCCCTCGGGCATCGAAAGCTCGCCGGCGGAAGGTCCACTCATGAACGCGTACGGAACGACCGCGACCGAGTCGACCCCGAGGCTCGCGAGCTTGGCGAGGGAGCGGTTGGAGGCGGAAGAAAGGTATCCGTTGTGAATGTCGAAGCCTTCCTGGGAGTAGGTGAACCCGCGCTGAAACGAGGCCGGGACGGCGGGAAAGGGCGCGGGGGAGAAGGACTTCTTCCGGAGAGCCGCGAGCCATCGCGCTTCGAGAGGCGCGAGCTCGAGCTTCTCGCCGAAAGCCTTCGGACCGCCCGCGTCCAAAAGGAATCGCGCGAACGAGGCTGAAACCGCATCGACGACGAGGGGCGACTCGCCGTCGAGCGAGGCCAGCCGAGGCGGGTCACTGGTTTCCAAGAGGCCGCGGGCTATGCGGTCGCGCTCGTCGAGCGCATCGTCACCCTCGACGAGCACCGTGGCCAGACCGCGGGCGAGGGCCGGCGGGAGCTCGCGGGGGACGACGGAGTCGAGAAGCCTCTCCGCGACGAGTCTCTCGGGGCTGCGGTCGAGACCGAGGACGACGTGAACGGTTCGGCCCTCGGCGTGCGCCAGCTCGGTGCTCTCGGTCACGAGGCCTTTGCGCTCCAGCGTCGGATAGACGTAAACGGCGGTCGGCGGCCCGTCCGCGAGGTGCCCGAACCATGCCTCGATCCGGTCGCGCGTCGTTTCGTTACGGTGTGCGAAGTCTTGGAGCTCCGCGGCACGGACGCCGGCGCCGGCGCGGAAATACTCGAAATGCCGGGTGACGAGCTCCGGCGCGAGGGGCCAGGGGAGCTCTTCCACGTTCTCGAGGTCGAGTGTCCAATCGTCGCGGAAGCGGGCCAGAAGGATGGTCTTTCCATTCCGCCGAACCTGCAGATCGTCGCGGCGTCTCCTGCCGAGCGCGTCGAGCACCGCGAGATCGGAATTTCCCGCAATCAAGAACAGGGGCTCGTCGGGACAAAGCGGGTTGGGATAGAGGAGCTGGACGGAGTCGCCCGGTGCGTCGTAGGTCGTTCCCGAGAAGAGGAACCCGCCTTTCTGAAACCGCAGCGGAAGCCCGCGGGCCATCTCGCCAATCCAGCGGTTCGAAGCCGGTGTCCCCACGAGAGCGACGGCACCCCGCGTGAGGACCTCGCGATCCACGTTGGCGGCCGAGGCGAGACTGACCGAATCTCGCGCGCCAGGGTGCGAGCTGCTGCGACGTGGCCTTCAATCGCGCTTCGTTTGCCGGATCGTCCACACCGTAGACCACGAGAAGCTCGTTGGAACGAAAGCTCTTGTGAAGGATGTCCTTGCGGTTCGCGGCCGGTGAAGCCGGCGACATGGTCGCCAGAGCAAAGAGGGCCAGGAGGACTCTCATGAATGTCTCGTCACCAGAGAGTCTAGTTCAGGAAGCGCCCGAGGAACGGCCGGGACTCGTGCGGGTCGAGACAGCAATGCTCGAGCTCCTCGTGAATCTGCGAAGTCTCGGGCTGAATGGTGACGTGACGGATCCCGTACCGCTCGCGCAGGAGGGTGGTCGCCCGCCGAAGCACGTCGTCAGCCACGGAGCTCGACGCCACTTCGCAGTGGCAGCTCAATGAGACGAACCCTGACGTGACCGTCCAGACGTGGAGATTGTGCACGTCCCGCACGCCGGGGAGCCCCGTGAGATCGCGCCGGAGCGCCTCCGAGTCCAGGTCGCGGGGAGAGCTCTCGAGCAGAACGGAGACCGTCTCCCGAACGAGACGAAAACCCGAAACGAGGATGAGTAGGGCGATGACGAGACTCACCAGCGAGTCGATTGGGGTCCAACCGGTGTAGCGGATGACGACGCCGGCGACGATGACGCCCGCCGAGCCCAGAGCGTCGCCCACGACGTGAAGAAACGCTCCGCGAACGTTGAGGTTATCGTGACGGTGGCTTCCGAGAACCCTCATCGAGAGGAGATTCACGACGAGGCCGACCACCGCAACCAACAGCATCAGGCCGCTCTCGATGTGCTGTGGGCGCTGCAGGCGGACGAGCGCGGTCCAGACGACGAAGACGGCGATTCCGATGAGAAGCGATCCGTTCGCGAGAGCCGCGAGGATTTCCGCGCGATGGAAGCCGAACGTGCGGCGCTCGGTATGAGGATGGCTGGCCATCCACATGGCGACCAGACCGAGACCGAGGGCGCCGGCGTCCGAGATCATGTGACCTGCATCGGCGACGAGAGAGAGGCTGTTCGAGAGGATTCCACCGACGAGCTCGGCGAGCATGAAGCTGGAGGTCAGGAAAAACGCTCCTGCCATGGCGCGGCTCGTAGCCGCCCGCCGGTGGGCGTGCCCGCCGTGGCCGCTCGAGGGATGGGGGGGAGCGGAGTCGCCTTGCGCCGTCTTGGTCGCGGACCCGGACCCGGACCCGGCCTCGGTCTCGACCTCCGGGGGGCTCGTCGATGCGCTTCCGGTCACGGATCCTCCGTCTCGAGCGAATGCTCCAGTCCCTGCTGGAAGAGACGACGAATGTGGTCGTCGTCGAGACTGTAGTAGACGAGCTTTCCCTCGCGTCGGCTTCGCACGACGTGGAGCTGCCGCAAGGTGCGGAGCTGATGGGAGACCGCCGACTCGCTCATCCCCACGAGCGCGGCCAGATCCGAAGTGCACAGCTCGCTGAGAGAGAGCGCATGGACGATCCGGACCCTCGTCGGGTCCCCCAGAACCTGGAAGGTCGCCGCCAGAAACCGAGCCTGCTCGACGGAGAGAATCCCCCCCTCGATATCCGTCCGGCACGTGTGCGGAGAAACGGTACCCACGATTGAATGATAATTCAATTGTTCAGATGTTGCAATCACAAAGTGCTCTCCACCCTTCATCCGCTCTAAACTACTCAATCAACTATGTTCAGAGGTGCCAGCCACTTCTTATTGCTTCTTATTGACTCATTTTTGGCCAACTTTTTATTGACTCTCTTATTCTTGACTGATCAGTCAAAAAGTAATACACTCACATTAGTATGGGTAGGCCACGTGAGTTCGACCGCGACTTGGCGTTGGACCGTGCCGTGGAGGTGTTCTGGGCGCACGGGTACAACGGGACATCGGTATCCGACCTCACCGACTCCATGGGAATCCTGCGGGGTAGTCTCTACGCTGCCTTCGGGGATAAACATCAGCTCTTCCTGGAGGCGCTCGAGCGGTACGAGGAGCGCTTTTACCGCGAGATCTCGGATCTTCTCCAGGAGCGTTCGGCGCGGGACGGGATCCGGGAAGTGTTCTTGAAAGTGTTGACGGAGTGCGCCTGCGATGGCGGCAGCAAAGGGTGTTTCATCACCAACACCGCGGTCGCTCTCGCCGAGGACGAGCCGGAGACCGCGGCGCGGGTGCGAGCGAACCTGCTCCGGGTGGAGGACGCGTTCGACCAAGCCATCCACCGCGCTCAGAACGCGGGAGAGATTTCCGGGCGGTATGCTTCACGGGCGCTCGCCCGCTTTCTCACGAACAGCTTCCAAGGACTACGAGTTCTCTCGAAATGCTGCGTCGAGCTCGATGTGCTCCATGATTCCGTCGAGGTGACGCTTTCGGTTTTGGACGAGCCCGCTCCCCCGCCGGGGAGCCAACCATCAACGACCAGGAAAGGAGACCCTGATAATGGGTGACGCGAAGTACATCACGGCCACGCAGACGAATTTCAAGACCGAGGTGCTGGAGTCGAAGACTCCGGTCCTCGTGGATTTCTGGGCGGAATGGTGCGGCCCTTGCAAGATGATCGCCCCCGCGGTCGAGGAGCTGGCGACGGAGTTCGCGGGCAAGGCCAAAGTAGCCAAGGTCAACGTGGACGACGAGCAGTCGATCGCGATGGAGTACAACGTCCGTTCCATCCCGACGCTTCTGTTCTTCCGCGACGGAAAGGTCGTCGATCAGCTCGTGGGAGCGGCGCCCAAGAAAGCCCTGGCCGACAAGCTGAACAACCTGATCGCCGTCGCTTCCTGAAGCGGCAGCGCCGGATTCGCGAGGCGGGACGCGCAAGCGTCCCGCCTCTTCCGTTCTCGCCCGTTTCGAGGAGCTTCAACCCGCGAGCTCGATCTCGAGCGCGACACCCGGCGTGAGCCGGACGGGTTGGCCGAGCCGCACCAGACTCTCGACGCCCGAATTCGTGAGCGAGGCGGCGACGTCTCGCCCATCGAGCCGAGCGCGCACGCTCCGCGGCGTCTTTCCAGGCAACGACACCTCCTCCAGCTCCACTCCCTCGCCATGCAGATGCTGGATGGTGGCGACGAGCGACGAAGGCCGCCGCTGCTGCTCGTAGACGCCGAATCCCCGCTCTCCCACGGACCAGAACGCACGCACCCGCTCCTCGTCCATCCGAGGATCGAAACGCATCGCCTTCTCCGGCGCCGAGTACCGGAACCCGGAAAGCGCGAGCAGTAGAGACCAGCTCGCCAGCGCCCTCGCGTAGTGGTTCCCGCACTCCACTTCGTTCCAGGGATTGCGGCGCTCTCCGTCGTAGCGGTTGCGGACCGCGCGCACTACCCGTATGCCCTGGTCGACGTGACCCTCGTAGATCAGGTGGGCAGCCACCTGATACTCGATTCCCGTCCAGACCTCGTCGGAGTAAACGAAGGGGAGAAGCGGGCGATTGCCTCGAGGCCAGGTGCACAGGAGCAGACCTCCTTCGTCCCCGAGGGCGAAAATCCGTTGCGGATTCGAATGATCGGCGAGCGTCTCCTTGAAGTTGTAGCGATAGACGGCGTCGATGGCGTCGCGCACGTGCTCTTCCGGGAGCACATAGCCCTTGCCCACGACGTGCGCCATCCACTGCCCGAGGAGCTGATCGGACAGGCAACCCGCTCCTACTTGATACTTTTCCTCGCGGGCGCGCTCGAAGGCCTGGACGAAGAACTCACCGTTCCAGGTTTCCCGGTCGAGCGCTTCCTTGCCGCGGCGGTACAGCTCGAAGTAGACGGTCGATGCGTCTGCGTCCCCCACTGCCGTCGCCATCTCTGAGGCGCAAACGAGCGCCGTGAGGTAGATGGCGCCCATCATCGGATTGGGACCGCGGAACTCGATGTCATACGTGTTGTGCTGAACCCCCTCCATGACCCCGTCTTTGTCCGGGTCCCACTGAGTCCAGGCGAACTCGAGCGCCTTTTTCGCTCGCGGCCAAAGGCGTTTCAGCCAGTCGAGATCCCCCGAGATCTGCCATTCGCGATAGAGCTTGACGAGAGACCCCATCTGGCCGTCGGCCGCGGCATGGGGGAAGTCCCATTTCGGCGTCCCCAGGGGCACGCGGGTGCGGAACACCATGAATCCCCTGTCGTCGGTGTTGGACTCGAAGTCCACGTTGCGCATCGTGCGCTCGAGCGCGGGAAAGAGGAACGCGAGAGCCTGCTCGTAGTTCCACACGTGGGTGCAGTTCAGAGGACAGCACCCGATGTCGTCGGCGGTGCCTTCGAAGGCGTAGAAATTCCCGTCCTTGGCTCGGAAGCAGGTGTTGGTTCTGAGAATCGACATCTGGCTCGAGACGGCGTCCAGCACCTCCGGCGGCGCCGTGGTCGAGAACAGCGCGTCGTGGAAGAGCCGGGTCTCGCGCTCCAGCCTCTCAATCGCAGACGCCGTGTAGCGAGCCACCGCCCAGGCATCGTCGAACTGGTTGGCGTAGAAGTTCCCGATGATAGGACCCTTGTCGTTGGGCTCGTATCCGAAGATCTCGTCGACCCAGTAGTTCTGCCGATTGGGAAAGTGCCAGGCGATGAGGAAGGGCGCGACTTTCTCTTCTCCAGGAGCGAGAGAGAAGAGGGCGCCGACCGAACCGGTATCGTTCCGGTCTTCGGGACTCGGATCGGATGTCGTTACCGGCTCGAGCCGCCCGTCGCGCGCGAAGTCGTCCCAGAAGAGGCTCTGGGAATCGAACCACCCTCCGCGGTCCCAGCGGACGGTATAGGTGACATCGGGATGAAGTGTCGCGAGGGCGAGGCTGCCGCGATTCGGGTCTTCGGGTGGAAGCTTCCCCGTCGTCATCGCGATGCCGCGAAGCGGTCCGTCCTCGCGGAATTGATTGACGCTCCTCCCGGGCATCTTCCAGGCCGACGCGTTCTCGAGCGAGGCGAGAACCGTCGCTTCCACGCGCGCGTCGCTGTCGTTGCGCAGCCGCCAGTACAAGATCGCCACCGGGAGCCCCGAGTCCACGGCGTTTCCAGGAATGAAGGGATTGAAAGACTCGAGAGAGACGGTGAGGGGAACCCGGGGGTCGGAAAGCTCGAGCCGCGCGAATGGATAGGAGCCGAGGAAACGGCCCGTCCGGAACCGTGGCATACCCGGAAGTCCGTCCCGTGGAATTCCGAACGCTCCGCGGTAAGGAGGCTGGATTTCCGACTCCAGGATCAGAGTCCGGGGCTCGTGGCCCTCCTGGCGAAACCAGAGCGCGAAGAAGGTATCCGTCAAGTTGTGACCCTTGTCGGGCTTGTTCGCGATCTCCCAGTCTCTCAGCTCGCCTCGGCCACCGAGCGACACCGTTCCCGTTCCGATGCCGCCGAGAGGAAAAGCGATCTCGGAGAGAAACGGCTCCTCGAACACACGCCAGCGATGGCTCGCCGACTCGTCCGCCTGCACCGGCCGCTTCCGCCGGCGGCGACAGTCGCCGGCGTCCGGTGAGCCCGAGAAACGGCGTCGCCGTCAGGATCCTGAGAACGTCTCGTCTCTCCATCGCCTGGGTCCTCGCTTACTTCTCGCGTTTCAGCGCGCGGCCGGGAAAGGCCCCCGTGGTCTTTCCGTCTTCGTAAACCAGCACTCCGTTCACGAACACCTGGTCAATCCCCTTCGATACCTCATGAGGCTCTTCGGGAGTGGCGCGATCGATGACGGTCGCGGGATCGAAGAGGACGAGGTCCGCCTTGAATCCCGGCGCGATGCGGCCACGGTCGGAAAAACCCATCTGGGCCGCAGGAAGCGACGTCATCTTCCGGATGGCCTCGGGAAGCGGAACGACGTTTCTCTCCCTTACGTAGCGGCCGAGGACGCGAGGATAGGTCCCAAAGCCGCGCGGGTGGGATCCGTCGAGCGAGCCATCCGTCGAGATGCTCATGTGATCCCACTTCATGAGCTTTTCGATATCCGCTTCGTTCATGCTCGTGGCGATGACGCTCTCGACGCCTTCCTCGCCCGATTTTCGCATCGCTTCGGCTTCGCGAATGAGATCCATGAGGGTCTGCGCCGGGTCGGTGCCGCGGATTTTCGCGATCTCGGCGAGGGTCTTTCCCGCGTAGGAGGGCTCGGGCTTGTAAACGGGAATGAGCATTCCTTCGGGAGTGGTCACCTCGGTCACGGCGAACTCGGCCTCCTTACGGTCCTCGAAGTCGCGCGCGGGAAAGAGCACGGTCAGCGTCGACTGCCAGTAGGTGTACGGATAGATGTCGGCGTTTACGTCGACTCCGTCGCGGCGGGCGTCGTCGAGCATCTTGAGGAGACGGTCCCCCTGTCCCCAGAGGCTCTGCATCGCGAGCTTGGTATGAGAGATCTGAACGGGAATGTGGGCTTCCCGGCCTATCTGGAGGATCTCGTCGATGGCTTCCCAGAAGTGACGGTCCTCGCTCCGGATGTGACTGATGTATTTGCCTCCCCACGAGGCGGCCTCGCGGGCGAGCGTGACTACCTCCGACGTCTTGGAGTAGATACCGGGGTCGTACTCGAGCCCGGTGGCGAGACCGAGGGCGCCGGCTTTCATCTCTTCGATGAGGAGCTGCCGCATCTTCTCGACCTCTTCGTCGGTCGCGGCTCTCTTGAAATCCTCGCCCATCACCTTGCTTCGGAGGGTTCCGTGTCCGGCATAGGAGGCCACGTTGACCGCGCCGGGAGTGGACTCGAGCTTCTGGAAGAAGTCGGCGAGCGGATACTGAGACTCTCCGTCCTGCCCGCCGACGATGGTCGTGATCCCCTGGCTCACGGCGGCGAGAGCATCCCGGTGGGTGAACAAATCGCTGTCTCCATGACTGTGGGGGTCGATGAAGCCGGGAGTGAGGGTGAGTCCCGACGCGTCGATCACCTGATAGTCCTCGGGCGGCGGAGAGTCGTCGACGGCAACGATGGAATCTCCCTCGATGCGGACGTTGGCGCTCCGGGCGTCGGCTCCCGTTCCGTCGAGGATCGACGCGTTGGTGATGACGATCCCGCGCGGCGTCGCCGACTCCTTCGCGGGCGGCGGGGCGCAGGAGATGACTCCGAGCGCGAGCGCGAGAGTGAGAGCGAGAGCGAGAAGCAAAGACCTTCCGAACATCGAAATCTCCTTGTTGTTATCCGCTCGGACGTTACGCCCGGACGACGACTCAAGTCAATCCGGGCCGCTTGATCCGCTCCCCGCGCCTCTTTAGACTGGCTCGATGTCTCCCGTCACCGATCGTCGCAACCGACCGCTGCGGAGCCTCCGGGTGTCGGTGACCGACCGCTGCAACCTCCGCTGCCTCTACTGCATGCCGGAGAAAGAGTACGTCTGGCTTCCGAAGAGCGACCTCCTCAGTTTCGAGGAGACCGCGCGGCTCGTCGGGATTCTGACCGGACTCGGAATCGACAAGGTCCGGCTCACCGGCGGAGAGCCCCTCCTGCGCCGGGATCTCCCCGACCTGGTCAAACGGCTCGCGGCGAACACCGCCCTTCGGGAGATCGCGCTCACGACGAACGGCCTTCTCCTCGCCGATTACGCAAAAGCTCTCCGCGACGCCGGACTCTCCCGGGTCACGGTGAGCCTCGATACGCTGAAGCGCGAGCGCTTCCGGGAGATCGCGCGCCGCGACGGACTCGAGGACGTCCTCGCGGGGATCGACGCCGCGAGGCGCGCGGGCTTCTCCGAGATCAAGATTCGATTCCGTCATCCACCGCGGCACCAACGACGACGAGCTCTTCGATCTCCTCGCCTTCGGCAAGAGCGTCGAGGCGGAAGTGCGGTTCATCGAGTACATGGACGTGGGAGGCGCCACGCGCTGGTCGGGAAAGAAGGTCTTCCCCAAACGGGAGATGCTCGAGGCGCTCGAAGCGCGCTTCGGCGCTCCCCCCGAGCGCGTCGACCCGGAGAGCTGGGCGCCCGCGAAGCGCTACCGCCTTCCGGACGGAAATACCTTCGGCATCATCGCCTCCACCACCGAGCCCTTCTGCCAGACCTGCGACCGAAGCCGCCTCACTGCCGACGGTGTCTTCTTCACCTGTCTCTACGCCCAGAAGGGCCTCGACCTCCGCGCTCAGCTTCGCGGAACGGACGACGACGACGCCATCGCCCGCAGCGTCGCGGCATGCTGGCAGGCCCGCGACGATCGCGGCGCCGAGAGACGTCTCGAGCTCGCCGAGCGGGAGGCACTCCTCGGAATCGAGGGGCTTCGGAAGGATCCGCACCTCGAGATGCATACCCGCGGTGGGTAGCGATCCTCTCTTCGCCTTCCGTCTCGAGCCCGCGTTTACACCGACCTCTCCCGAAGTCGAGGTGGGTGAGCGAGCCGCCCGGCTCCATCGAGACTCGATCGTCGTCGATCTACACGTCGACTCGCTTCTCTGGCCTCGGGACCTCACTCGCGAAGGCGAAGGCGGTCACGTGGATTTTCCCCGGATGCGCCGCGGTGGGCTCGACGCCGTCGCGCTCACGATACCCACTCGCTTTTTGGGTGTCGCCGGCCTCAAAGCGCTCCACGATCGATGGCCGTCGCGCGCCTGGTTCTCACCCTGGGAACGGCTCGAGGCTCAGCTCGCGAAGGTCGCCTCCTTCGGAGAAGAGGCCTCGCTCGCAACCCATGCGGCTTCCATTCGCCGGAACCACCAGCAGAAGAAGCTGTCGTTCTTTCACGGAATCGAAGGAGCTCACGCGCTCGAGCGCGACCTCCGTCGCGTTCACGAGCTCCGGCGTCGCGGGATCCTCTTCATCGGTCTCGTCCATCTGAGCGGAAACGAGATTGGAGGAAGCTCCTCGGGCTCGAATCGCGGGCTCACCGCGCTCGGAAGAGAGCTCGTCGCCGAAATGAACTCGGCCGGGTATTCTCCTCGACCTCGCTCACGCCTCGGAGAAGACGTTCTTCGAAGCCCTCGCGCTCACCGAGCATCCGCCCCTCGTCAGTCATTCCGGCGTCCGCGCCGTGCATGATCGGTGGCGAAACCTCTCCGACGATCAGATCCGGGCGGTGGCCGAAAAAAACGGGGTCATCGGGGTGATGCTCGCTCCCCCGGCGCTCGCGAGGCCGAGCCTGGAAGAGGCGGTGGCGCACATCGAGCACATCATCGACGTCGGGGGAGAACAGACGGCGGCGATCGGTTCCGATTTCGACGGCTACGTTCGGCCGCCGATCGACGTGTCGGGACTCCCGCAGCTCACCGAGCTCATGCTCCGCCGGGGCTTTCCCGAAGCGCGGATTCGGAGGATTCTGGGAGAGAACGCTCTTCGCATCCTGGAGTGAGCTCGCGCCGGTCTTGACACTTCCCAACGGAAAGAGGAGAATTTCGCGAGCGCCAATCCACCTTTCCATTCTGGAATGCGCTCCCCCAGGACGATGGTCGAAAACCTCGGTCTAGAGCTCCCGCCGGGAAGCCGGCTGGGACATTTCGAGGTGGGAGAGCTCATCGGAGCCGGTGGCATGGGTGTCGTCTTCCGCGCTCGCGACGTTCGACTCGGACGGTGGGTGGCCCTGAAAGTGCTCTCCCGCGGCCTCTTCGACAACGAGAGCGCCCGCAAACGATTCCTCCGCGAGGCCCAGCTCGCTTCCACCCTGTCCCACCCGAACGTCGCCACGGTGTACGAGATCGACGAAGAGAGCAACATCGCCTTCATCGCCATGGAGCTGGTGCAGGGACGGGACTTGAAGAGCGTCCTCGCGCTCTCCGGAAGGTTGGCGATCGAAGACGCGGTGAAGCTCGGTGCCCAGGTCGCCGATGCCCTCGCGGCTGCGCATGAAGCCGGCATCATTCATCGGGACATCAAGGCGTCGAACATCATGATCTCGCCGGACGGCAGAGTGAAAGTCCTGGACTTCGGGCTCGCCAAGGGACTCGATTCGACGCGCGAGAACGACCTGGGAGCGCTCGAGGGATCGACTCCAAGGGCGGATGAGCCGACCATTCGTGAGCCGTCACAAAGTGACTATCTCAGACACACGAAGTCCGGGGTGATCGTGGGTACACCGAGCTACATGTCCCCCGAGCAGGCCTCGGGCCGTACCGTGGATACCCGCAGCGATATCTTCTCTCTGGGAATCGTTCTCTACGAGGCAGTCACGGGGGAGCTTCCGTTCCGCGGGAACAGCGAGAGTGAGATTCTCGCCGCCGTTCGCTCGCTCGAGCCCAGCCCGCTTCACGAGAGCCGCAGGGAGATTCCCCGTCGTTTTTCACGAGTGGTGAGCACGTGCCTCGCCAAGAGGCCCGAAGATCGCTTCCAATCCGCCGCCGACCTCCAGACGGCACTCCAGCGCGTCACGCGCCGCAGCCTCACCGGCTCCCTCACGAGTGGAGCGATGGCGCCCGTCCTGAAGTCGCACCGCACCCGGACCGTCGGCCTCGCGGCAGGCGTCTTCTTGCTCCTCCTCGCGGTGTTTGTTGCCCTTCACGATTCGTCTCGCTCGGCGTTCCAGCGCCGGGACTGGATATTGATCGCCGACTTCGAGAATCTCACCGACGATCCGAAGCTGGGAGACGCCCTGGGAGCCGCATTCCGCATCGGACTCGAGCAGTCACGATACGCGAACGTTCTTCCGCAAGCAGACGTCGCCCAGGCGTTTATACGAATGCGGCGCACTCCCGGTGAGAAGATCACCCGGGAATTGGGTGCCGAGGTCTGTCAGCGAGAAGGCGTTCGCGGCCTCCTCATGGGACAGGTGGTGCAGATCGGACCGAGCTTCAAGCTGAGCGCCGAGCTCGTCGAGCCCTCGACGCAGCGGACGGTTCTCGTCGAAACGAAGACGGTGCCGGGACGGGAGGCTCTCATCGGGGGCATCGAGGGATTGACCGAGACGATTCGCTCGGAGCTGGGGGAATCTCTTTCGACCATCGCGAGCGCGAGCCAGCCGCTCGAGCGAGTGACATCGAGGAGCCTCGATGCCCTCTACGCGTTCTCGCAAGGGATGAAGGAGATGGCGCGCGCAGACGACGCCGAAGCGATCAAGTTCTTCGAGAGAGCGGTGGAGCTCGATCCGGAGTTTGCCATGGCTCACGCGAGGGCGGGACTCGTCTACTACACCACCGGAACCAGCCGCGCACGTGCTCTGGCTCATTGGCGGGAGGCCTTGAAATACGTCGACCGGCTGACCGAGTACGAGAAGCTCTACGTACAGGGGTCGGAGGCGCGGCTGAACGATCCGCCCGAGGCTCTGCGCATGTGGTCCATGATGCGAAGCCTCTACCCGACGAGCATCGTGGGTCATCACAATGCCGCCGTTGCCTATTGGCAGGACCGGAACGACTTCGTTCGAGCGGCGGATGGATTCGCGGCGGCGGCCGCGACCGACGCACCGAGGAGCTTCGTTTCGGTATCGGCCCAGGGCTACATGGAGCTCGCGATGGGACGATTCTCGCCCGCGCTCGCGTATTTCCGGGATGCCCGCCGGCGGAGCCCGAACCCTCTCACTTCCGGGTTGGCCGACGTGCTCATCGCCATGAAGCGATACGACGACGCCATCGAGGTTCTCGACGAGGCGGAGCGATTGAGCATCCCTTTTTCGGTGATGGAGGCTCGAGCTCGTCGAGCCGCTCTGTATCTCGATCGCGGTCAGCTCTCCGAGGCGCGGGGCCTCTACGAAGAGGCCCTCACACGATCGAGCGGCTCGTCCGCGCCTCCCCGGGCCGCCGCGAGTCGTGTGGCCCTCGACGCATGCCTGGAGCACGAGGGTGAAGAGGCCCGGCTGCGGGAAAGACTGCAGCGGGACATCGAGTACCTGGTGGACGTAATGGGCGCTCCCGACGAGAAGGACTACTCCACGGGACTCCGGCTGGGCCTGGTCACGAAGATTCGGTTCCGTAACTTCGGAGCCCAAGGGACGGAGGCCGCGACCCGCGTGCTCGAGCAACGGGCGGCGGAGCTGGACTTCATGCCCTGGAAGGCCTATGCGTCGATGCTGTCGGCGGAAGGTGCGCTCGCGAGTGGAGATCCCGCTCGCTCGGTGGCAGAGCTGAAACGGGCACTCTCGACCATCGATCTCTTCCAGCTTCACGAGACTCTGGCGAGGGCATATCGCGCAGAGGGCAAGATGCGACGAGGCGCTCGCCGAGTATCGTTGGATGATCGAGCACCGCGGTCAGGCCTTCGCGGAAAGCTCCGGAGAGTGGAGCGGCCGGGAGATGTCGCTCCTCGATTGGGCGGTCGCCCATCTTCGTGCCGCGGAGCTGGAAGAGGAGCTCGGTCAGCCGGAGGAGGCTCGAGCTCTCTATCGGTCCTTCCTGGACCATTGGCGTTTCGCCGACACGCGCCTCCCCGAGCTCGAGGAGGCGCAGCGGCAGGATCCGGTGAGCGCTTTTGGAATCCCGAGCGTCAAATGCGCGTTCGGCCGGGAACGTAGGGGATTGGCTCGAAGTCGAGGGTGGGCCCACCCGCCTTCACGACACCGCAGCCGCAAATCGCCAGCACCCCCTGCTGGTAGGGATCGAGCCCGAGCCGCTCCTCGGCATTGGCGCCGTTTACCGCCGCGGTAAAGAACGCGCCCAGTCCCAGCTCGGCACAGACGAGATAAAACGTCTGGCTGAGATGCGCCGCATCCATCAGGAGCACTTTGTACGATTTCGCGTGCCGCCGGTACTTCCAGAAATTGCGATAGAAACGGCTGGCCATGATGAACAGCGCCCCCGCCCTGCGGGCATAATCCTGTCCCGCGGTGAACTGCGAGGCGAGCTGCCGGGCACGCGGTGTCGGCAGCGACTCCAGGAGCTCGAGGCTGTGATCCTGGACGCGATAGTGGTAGAGACCGGAGTCGATTCCGCGAACGTTGATGATGAGAGGATAGACCTCGGTGGGATGGAGTGCCCCTCCGGACGGGCTCGTCTTCTTCAGCCAGACGAGACGCTTCTCCGGCGTCGTTTGATACCCATGACATCCGAAGCTGCACTCGAGGACGGCCTCGAGCTGTTGCTTCGTAACGGGGCGGCGCCCGTCGAAGCTTCGGGACGTCTTGCGCTGGCGGAGGAGGCGGTACACCTCGACGTCCCGGGCGCGGGTTTCGAGACGGATGCGTTTCCTTGCACCGGGCGCCGAGTAAAACGGCGCTGGCGGCGGACCAAATCGGGAAGTGATTTCCTCGACCGCCGAATCCCCGACGCCGCGGGCCCGGCGCACCGCGTCGGATCGCACCGGCCACGAAACCATCGTTCGCACGTCCTTCCACTTGGTGGCGAAATGAAAGAGGGCAGCGTAAGGGTTCCAGGCCTGGGCGGCGAGCGTCTCCTCTCTCTTTCGAAGGGTCTGGAGCGTCTTCTTTCGGGACATGCTCACGAGGAGACCTTTCTCGGCCATCGACTCGAGCAGCGTCCGAGGCACACCGAATCGACGTTCCATCGCGTCCTGGATTACCCAGCGATCGGAAGGGACATGACGAAGGATCCGCAGCTCGTCTTTCGTCACGGCGTATGCCCGGCCTTGTAAAACGGAGTCCGCATAGACAATCGTCTGGGACATCACACCAATCCGGCCCTGAAGGAGCTTGCCGAAATCCAGTCGACGGCTGTCTTCGATACGCAGGAAGACATAGCGGCTTCGGCGTACGAGTGGCTTTCGCAGATCTTGCTCAAGGTCTTCTCGCTGGACTCGCGGAGTGAGCCACGCCGGAGGCCGGTTGAATGATTACTTTTTCTTGCGAAGCGTCTTCGCCGCCGGTCGCCGCACAGGCGGGAATATCGAGAAGAGGAACCCGAGCATGTCGTAGAACCCTTTCTCCTCACGAGCCGTGACTCGTTGTGCGGCTCGGATCGCCGCCTTGACTCTCGCTTTCGACGGGAGACGGACGACCTTGCGAAGGTCTCCGGCTTCGAGCTCGATATGGAAGCGCGCGAGCACCCTTTGAGGGTCCTTCTCGAGAGCCCGGCGAAACTTGTCATCGTCGGCGAGTTTTTCGGCCAGCCGCAGAGCCTCCTTGTCGGTCATCTGGATTTTCATGTCCCATTCCTCCGTACCGGAACGACAACCGGAACCGTTCGGGCGAGCTCGAACGTCGTCGTTTGGACGAGGCAAGCAAAACGCCCCCGACGACTCGATGGCGTCGCAAGCTAACGGAGAATCGTCCCGGTGTCAAGACCTGTATTTTCAAATGCGGAGGCGCGACAAGGACGGCGCCAAGAGCGCCGGGTTCAGTGGGCTGTAACAGCTTCTTGGTGCGCAAATCGCGAGGTCATTTTGTGTGCTGGCAAGGCGCGAGGACGACGACATATCTGGATATTTCGAGGAATCGCAACGCCGCCAGCGCGCAAAAGGGCCAGGGCCCGCGATTTTGGCGCGAAATAGCTGTTACAGCCCATTAGAAAGGATCCGATGCGGAAGGCGTCAGGAGAGACCGGTGTTCGGCCTCCGGGCCGAGCTCTCCCCTGTTCCCGTCAAGGGCGGTCTCGAAGTAGAGCGAGAAGACGGCAAGCACTTCGTCGACGCTGTGGGCGGCGTAGACGTCCTGCCGGAGCTTCGCCCCTCCCACGAGGCCTTTGGTTACCCAGCCGATGAAGGCCTTTACGCGGTTGAGGACGAGCCTCTCGGGCCGGTACTCGCGCAGGAGCTCGATGAACCGAGCGAACAAACGCCGATACTCCTCGAGGTCCGGCTCGTCTTCGGGGCGTCGGCTCGCGCCGGCAAAGCCGTTCGCGATCTGCCGGAAGACCCAGGGGTTCTGGAGAGCGCCACGCCCGATCATGATGCCGTCGACGCCGGTAAGCTCGATCATGCTGCGGGCGGAATCGGGACAGCGCACGTCTCCGTTTCCGATCACGGGAATCGATACCGCGCGTTTCACGTCGCGGATGACCTTCCACGCCGCCTGTCCGCGGTGTCGCTCGCTGCGGCAGCGGGGGTGGACGGTGATGGCGGCGGCGCCCGCTTGCTCGAGCGCGCGGGCCACCTCGGGGGCATTGATGGTGGTCTGGTCCCATCCCGAGCGAATCTTCACCGTCACCGGAACCTTCGTGCGCTTCACCATGCTCTCGATGATCGCTCCGGCGCGGGCCGGCTCTCGCATCAGCGCCGCACCCGAGCCGGTGCGCGTGACCTTGGGTACGGGACAGCCCATGTTCACGTCGATGAGGTCGGCACCCATGTCCTCGACCATCGAGGCCGCTTCCGCCATGCGCTCGGGATCGCAGCCGAAGACCTGGATCCCGACGGGACGCTCCTCCCGGCTCACCGCCGCGATCTCGCGGGAGAACTCGCTGCCACGGGTCAACCCCTCGGAGCTCACCATCTCGGTCACCACCAGACCTACGCCTCCTAGCTCCCGCACCAGTCCGCGAAACGCACGGTCGGTATGGCCCGCGAGGGGAGCAAGGACGAGCGGAGTCGTGAGCCGCACCCGCGAACCGATGTCGAGTGCGGGAAGCTCGGCCTCAGTCCGTCTGTCGTTCGCCATCAAACGTCTCTTCGATTTCTTCCCGTCTTTCATCCCGAATCAAACGATAGAGCTCGTGGGCCCGCGAGGCCGGCACCGGACGCTCGGGAAGCTCCGAGACCGTGACCGCCACCAGCCGGCTCCGCAGGTTCAGCCTGATCTCGTCTCCGCGAGCGAGATCACGGCCCGCGCGCGCCGGAAGGCCGTTCACCAGCACCGCTCCCTCTTCGCAGAGCTCCTTGGCGAGCGAGCGACGCTTCACGAGACGCGATTGCTTGAGAAAGGTATCGACCCTCAGAGCATGACCTCGACGATGGCACGCTCCCGGAGCCCTTTGACGTAGCGATCGAGCTGGACCGACATCTTGTCCTGGAAGATGGCGTCCGCCACTTCACTCCGCACTTCTTCGAGAGGCTTGACCTTCTCCTCGGTCCTCTCTTCGACTTTGACGATATAGAACGCCGAGTCCATGCGGATGACGTCGCTCACCTGGCCTGGCGCGAGGGAAAAGGCGGCGGCATCGAGCACCGCGGTGAGCTCGCCCTTGTTGAAGAACCCGAGGTCACCCCCCGCGTCGCGAGACGAGGACTCGGAGTGCATCCGGGCCATTTCCGCGAAGTCTGCTCCCTGTTGGATTTCCTGGAGGATCTCGCGAACCTTCTGGCCCTTCTCGACCTCGTTGGTGGCGTCGAACTTCACCACGATCTCCCGGATCCGAACCTTGGCCAGCTCGGTGTAGTCCTTGATGTGCTGCCGGTAACGCTCCTGGATCTCGGGCTCGGATACCGAGACTTTACTGTCGACTTCCATGCGTCGGACCTCCTGCATCAAGAGGCCCTCCTCGAACTGCTTCTTGAGCGCCCCGACGGAGGTTCCCTGAAGCTCTACCTGTCGGACGAAATCCTCGTCGGTCGTGATCTTCATCTGTTCCATCACATTTTTCTTCCACTCGTCGAAGAAACGCGACGGCACCTTGAGACCCCGTTCTTCCGCGACCTGCATCACGAGCTTGTTGTCGATCATCCGGTCGAGGATCTGCTTCTCGAGATCGGCCTTGCGCTTGACCTCTTCCTCGGGCGTGGGAGCCGGGCCGAGCCGCTCGATCGTCTGCTGGACCTCGAGCTCGAGCTCGCTCAGCGTGATGATCTCGCCGTTGACCTTTGCCACGATGCGCTCCACGACCTCCGCGGAGGCGAGGCCGGAGGCGAGGGCGGAAACCACGAACGAAGTCACCCATATCTGCCATCGCCATTTCTTCATTTGCTCTTCTCCATTCGTACCGAATGCTCTCCCGAGCCGCTGGCATTCGTATCGCGGTCGGCTACCGCGAAGGTGAGATGCTCGTGATGCACCTTCACTGGATATCGTTTTTCCAGCTCGGCGACGTAACGCTTCATCGCTTCGTCGCTCTTCTCCCGCAACAGGTCCACCCGGATGGCCTCGCGCACATCGTCGAGACCGAGCTGCTCGGCGTTCGGTCCGGGCGTTCAACCGAAAGATGTGAAACCCGAAATCGGTTGCCACTACCTCCGAGAGCGTGCCCGGCTTCAGTGCGAAGACCTGGGCCTCGAAGCTCGGCGGAAGCTCGCCGGGCGCGAACGTACCCAGGTGTCCTCCGTTCGGGGCATCCGGCGCCTGCGATCGCTCGCGGGCGAGATCCTCGAAAGTGGCCGTCTTCGCGAGAAGCGTCTTCCGGAGCTCGTTCGCCAGTGTCTCGTCGTCGACAAGGATCTGCGAAACGTCCACTGTTTCCGGCCTGACGAAATCGTCACGGTGAGCGTCGTAGTAAGCGGCGATCTCTTCGTCCGGCACTTTGATTCCCGCGAGCGCCTCGCTCGCGATCACTTGCTCGATTCGCATCTGTCGATCCACGTTGTCCGCCGTGACCGCGCGGTCGTTGCGAAAACGGGGAGCCGCGTCGCCGCCCTCTCCCTTGCCGTCGTTCTCGGAAGCTGCTTTGCCCGCGCTGGTGTCTCTTCCTTCGGAGGGCGGGGCGGCGCCGAATCCATCCGCTGGAGCGACTCCACCCGTTTCGCCACCGCTCGAGGGTCCGCCTGGATGCCCGCGTCATCCGCCGCTCTCAAAAGAAGCTGCTCTTCGATGAACTCGTCGAAGAGTGCCGACATGACTTCGGACGACAACACCGGAGATTTCTGCTGCACCGAGGTCTGGACGAAGCGGTCGAACTCTCCCAGGCTCACCGGACGGCCCCCCACTTCCAGCACCACCTGCTCCGTCCGGGGAGTCTCGCACGCACAGGCCGCTAGCACCGCAAAGAGACCACAAGCGGCGGAAAGGTACCTGGAGAGCATGGATCAGCCTTTTTCGGGGAGCCCGCGTCCCTCGATCATCTTAGAGTAGGGCTTCAATCGAAGCAAAACTTCCCGGACCGCGGAGAGGACCTCGGGGGCCTCGGATCCCGGCGCCAGCGGAACGCGCAGAACGGCCTCCTCGCCCTCGGACGCGACTACCGCCGAGTCGAGCTCTCCCGCGGCCCGAACCAGCTGCGCGGGGGAGATCGCTGTCCCCGGTCCCAGCCGGAAGGCGAGCTTACCCCGCTCTCGGTCGATTCCGAGAAGCCCCAGCTCGTTGGCGTCGACCTGAAGCCGTCCGTACTCGAAGAACTGCAGCACCGCTCCCGGCAGCGGACCATACCGGTCGCGAGTCTCGGCGAGCAGCCGCTCCAACGACTCCCGATCGGCCGCGGACGAAAGACGCTTGTAGATCGACATCCTCTGGTTGATGTCGGGAATGAACTCCTCGGGGATTCGTAGATCGACGCGGAGGTTGAGGCTCGCCCTGCCCGGAGGCGGGCCCTCTCCCACCTCGAGCTCGCGCACCGTCTGTTCCAGGAGACGACAATAAAGATCGAACCCGACCGCTTCGATGTGACCGTGCTGCTCGCCGCCGAGGAGGTTCCCGGCGCCTCGGAGCTCGAGGTCGAGAGCGGCGATTCGAAAGCCGGCACCGAGCTCCGAGAACTCCCGGATCGCCGCGAGACGGCGCCGGGCAATCGGGGTGAGTAGGGTATCTTCCGGGACGAGCAGATAGGCGAACGCCCGACGATTGGACCGCCCGACTCTTCCCCGGAGCTGATAGAGCTGCGAGAGACCGAACCGGTCAGCCCGATTCACCGCCAGAGTGTTCACCATCGGGATGTCGAGCCCGTTCTCGATGATCGTCGTCGAGACGAGAACGTCGAACTCGTGGCGAATGAAGCTGAGCATGACCCGCTCGAGCTCGTGCTCCTTCATCTGGCCGTGAGCCACGCCGATGCGCGCCTCGGGGACCAATCGAGAGAGATAGCTCGCCATGGAATAGATCGAGCCTATGCGATTGTGGACGAAGTAGACCTGCCCCCCGCGGCCGAGCTCGTACCGGATCGCCTCCGCCAGAAGCTTCGCGTCGAGCCGCGCGATGTGGGTCTGGATCGCCATCCGATCCTTCGGAGGGGTCTCGATCACCGACAGATCGCGGATTCCGGAAAGCGACATGTGGAGCGTCCGGGGAATGGGCGTCGCGGTGAGAGCGAAGCTGTCGACTCCATGCCGCAGCTTCTTGAGTCGTTCCTTGTGGGCTACGCCGAAACGCTGCTCCTCATCGACGACGAGGAGTCCGAGGTCGGCGAAGGCGACGTCTTTCGAGAGCAGCCGGTGCGTTCCGATCACGATGTCGATCCTTCCCGCAGCGAGATCGCGGACCACCGCCGTCTGCTCCTTCCGCGTACGGAAACGGGAGAGCATCTCGATGCGGACGGGAAAGGGCGCGAATCGTTCCTGAAAGGTGCTCAGGTGCTGAGAGGCGAGCACCGTCGTCGGAACCAGCAGCGCGACTTGTTTGCCGTCGGCGACGGCCTTGAAGGCCGCCCGCATCGCGACTTCGGTCTTGCCGTACCCCACGTCGCCGCAGATGAGACGGTCCATGGGGAAAGGCGCTTCCATGTCGCGCTTCACGTCCTCGATCGCCTGACTCTGGTCGGGTGTCTCCTCGAAGGCGAAGAGACCCTCGAACTCACGCATCCACGCACTGTCGGCGGCGAAAGCGTGCCCGGGCGACGACTTCCTCGCGGCATAGAGGTTCAGGAGCTCCTGCGCCATGTCCCGCATCGACTTGCGAACCCGGGTCTTGACTCGCTCCCAGCCGGTGCCGCCGAGCTTGTCGAGACGGGGCTTGGAGCTCTCGGAGCTCGAGTACTTTTCCAGGAGATCCAGCCGGTCCACCGGGACGTAGAGCTTGTCGCCCCCGAGGTACTCGAGCACGACGAGCTCGGTCGCGCTCTCGCCGGGCTCGAGCTTGGAGAGACCGACGAAGACTCCGATTCCGTGATCGGTATGTACGACGTAGTCGCCGATCTTCAGGTCGCGGAAATCGGAAAGAAACCTGCCGAGCTTCGCGTTGCGGCGCGGAGAAGGACGCGGCGGGTCGGCGAAGAGGTCGGTCGCGGTCAAGACGGCGAGCCCGAGCGAAGGAACGAGAAAGCTCTGGGAGAGGGCGCCCATCTCGAGCACGACCGCTCCTGGAGCCGGGTCGGCGCCGTCCTCCCGGACCCGGCCCGCCGAGATTCCCGCCTCGGAGAACAGCTCGACGCATCGCTCCGCCATGCCTTCGCCCGATACGAAGACCCGCACCCGTTCTCCCCGGTCGAGACGCCGGCGCACTTCGGCGAGAAAATCCGCGACCCTGCCCCGGTACGAGGGAAGGATTTGGGTGGAGAGGTGGTGACTATCCTCACCCGAGACACCCATTTCCCGAAGGCTCACCGCGCGCGACTCCACGACGGCCTCGAGCTCGCCGAGGTCCATGAGGAGGGCGGCGGGCTCGGCGTAGCGCGAGGCTTCGCTCTCGTCCGCCTCCTGAAAGCTCTGCAGCACACGCTCCCATTCGTCCTCGGTCGCGCGCGCGATCGATGCCGCCTCCTCCACCACGAGAAGCCCGTCGGGTCCGAGGTAGTCGAAGAGGCTCGCGCGATAGTCGGCGAGTCGCGGGAGGAGGAACCCGAGACCGGGACGAAGAAAGATATCCTCGCCTCCGAGCGATTCCATGTGCTCTTCGGTGACCGGCCACTCGCTCGCCGGGGGGATGGCGGTTCGCTCCAGCACCTGGACCGTTCGCTGGCTCTCCGGATCGAAGGTACGGATCTCCTCGAGCTCGTCTCCGAGGAGCTCGAGTCGGATGGGGCGCTCCGCTCCCGGGGGAAAGACGTCGAGAATCCCTCCCCTTCTGGTGAAATCCCCAGGCGTGGTGACGGGATCCTCGTAACGGTACCCGCTTAGCACGAACCGACGCTCGAGCTCCAGCGGGTCGAGCCTGTCCCCCGTCCGCAGGGTGACGATGGCCTCGGCGAGGAGCGCAGGCTTCGACGTGCGATAGAGGAGTGCCGGGGCACCCGCGACCACCACGACGTCCTCTCTCGAGAGGAGGGAGACGAGCGCCCGCAGCCTTGCGGCGGTGACGTCGAGGTGCGGGGAGACGCCGCGATAGGGATCGAGGGCGAACGCGGGAAAGGCCATGACGGGCCGGTCGCTTCCAAGAGCGCGCAGGAACGAAGAGAGGTCGGCCGTGGCCGCGGATAGCCGCCTCTCGTCGGGCACGACGACGACGACCGGGCCTGGGCGCGAGGCGGAGAGCGCGGCTTCGACGAGGGAGCGCGCCGGTCCCATGAGCCCGGCAACCCGCGCCGGTGGGTGGAGCCGCTGGAGCTCGGCCAGCTCGGAGCTCTCGACGATGCGGCCGAGCGAAGTCCTACGTTCGGTCACCGCGGCGCTCTTGGCCGAGCCTCGCAACGATGCGTTCGATGATGCCCGAGGTCGAAAACCCCGGCGCATAGGGAAGCGAGAGGACCCGGCCACCTTCTCTCTCCACTCGCTCCCCGCCCACGATACAATCCTTCGTCCAGTCGCCGCCCTTGACGAGAACGTCGGGGACGATCGCCTCGACAATCTCGAAGGGAGTCTCCTCCTCGAACGCGACGACGTAATCGACGCACTCGAGGGCAGCGAGAACCTCCATGCGCTCGGAGAGCGGAGTGAGGGGACGGCTCGATCCTTTGAGTCGCGCGACGATCGCGTCGGAGTTGACCGCCACCAGCAGTCAATCGCCGAGACGCCGAGCCTCTTTCAGGTACCGTACGTGGCCGGGATGAAGGACGTCGAAACAGCCGTTGGTGAACACCAGAATCTCGCCACGCGCACGGAGCTCTTTCCTCTCCGCTGCCATTTCCTCCCGACTTCGAATCTTCGAGAGGCTCATGACGTCTTCGGAGGCGTGATGGTGATGTTCGCGCCGAACTCCCAGCGGTGCCGCGGCCGATAGACGCCCACGTCCTTCACCCGGGACTGGACTCGAAACTGATGGAGCGCCCGATGGTAGTCGAAGGGGTAGCCGTCCCTCTGGTGGGCGGCGACGTCGAGGAAATACGTCCCCTCGACGAGCTGGAGCTGGGGGACGACGAAGCGAACTTCGCTCTCTCCCGAGAGCTTCACCGGCGTGAACTCCTCGAGCTGGGTGTTGGTGCCGTAGCAGCAAAAACCGTCGGCGTTGAAGATGGCGATGCCGAAGACGAAATCGGTAATGGTCCCGGTCGCGGAGATTCCGAGACGGATGGTCACGGACTCTCCCGTGGTGAGGACGTGCTTCGTCTCCCCGTCGGAGCCGACGAGAGACACGTCCTGGATCTCCACCTCCCGCGAGCCCCACCTGCCCCGCTCGCGCGCGAAAGCGGAAACCGGCTCGATCTCGCTCTCGGGCTCATCGGGCTCGGTCTCGGGCCTGCGCTTGTGGAACTCCTCGATCGCCTTCGCTTCGGCTTCGGTGAGCGCGACTTCCTCGTGCTCGGTGACCTGCGCCAGGTAGGCGTCCACCACCTTCTTGGGATCGCCCCGCATCTGGAGCTTCGAGCGATCAATCCAAAGCGCCTCGTCCGCCATCTTCTCCACGAGACCGAGACTGTGGGTCACGAGCAGGATGGTTTTCCCCCGCCGCCGGAACTCGCTGATCTTGTCCAGACACTTGTGGACGAACCCCTGGTCTCCCACCGCGAGCACCTCGTCGATGAGAAGCACGTCGGGATTCACGTGGATGGCGACGGCGAAGCCGAGCCGCATGTACATGCCCGACGAGTACGTCTTCACCGGAGCTTCGATGAACTCCTCGAGCTCGGCGAAGGCGACGATGTCGTCGTACTTGTCCTCGATCTCCCGTTTGGTGAGACCGAGCATGATGCCGTTGATGAAGACGTTCTCCCGGCCGGTGATCTCCGGATGGAAGCCCGCCCCGAGCTCGATGAGGGCGGAGATCCTCCCGTTCACCTTGACCGTGCCCGAAGTGGGCTTCGCGATCCCGGCGATGACCTTGAGAAGCGTCGACTTGCCCGAGCCGTTGCGGCCGATGACGGCGAAGGTCGACCCCTCGCGCACGTTGAAGGTGACGTCCTCGAGCGCGAGGAACCGCTCGTCGGGCCGGAGGTCGGTGAGGAGGCTCCCGCCGAGAAGTGCGCTCTTCAGCGTGCGGAACTGCCTCCGGTGGCTGTAGCGCTGGTAGACCTTGGTCAGGTCCGATACCTGGATCGCGATTCCCATATCTGATGACGCCCCGGGCTCAGACTTCCTCGGCGAAGGTCTCCCTCAGGCGGTCGAAGAAAGTGTACCCCACGAGAAAGGTCACGACCGAGGCGGGCACCATGTCATGCTGCTCATGTTATCCGAAGCAAGCTGTCATAGACGAGCTCCGACTCGTCCGGTGCCCGAATGGCGTGCGGTCTTCCCTCGGACCTCCACGCCAGAGCATTGCCTCCTCGTAGAGGTGAGGCTGGAAGTGACTTGGCGGAGGGTGGAGACGAAGTGGACTCTTGTCAAAGCGTCGCAATCTTCGAGTTTGGAGAGGAGCTGGTGCTTCGGAGCGGGACTCAGGCGGCCACGATGGGCGCGAGTGCTTTCTCGCTGAGTGGCGAGAATCCGTGCTTTTGCAGGATGTCGTTGATGGCCTCGAGGGTTACCTCGTGAGGGTCGAGGATCTCGATACCAATGAGCTTCCCGTCGGCATTGAAGTCGAGAACCATCTCAGGCTCGACACGCTCGCTCTCGGTGCTCTTGTCGCCTGGCTGTCGCGGCAGAGAAAGGTACGCGATCTCTGGTTGCCCTTCTTGATAGGTAACTTTAAGAAACGGCTTCCTCATTGCTTTTTTCTTTCAACTGGATATGCAGTAACCACTTCTAGGATCTCAGCGTCGTAGTCCGGCTTGACGATGACGTCCCAACGTTGACCACGGTGATTCGTTTCGATGATCCATCTACCCCTGCGACGAGCCTTCTTATAACCCTTCGCCTCCTCCATCATACGGCGGAGATCAACCTCGGCAAAGGGTCGATCTTCCATACGCTCCTCCACGTGGTCCCATAGTCCGAGTTCCCACTCCCGCCATGGAGGCCAGTCGCGCCTTCGCTTCGCCATCGTTTCCGTCCGGATTCTAGGAGATCACTTCTTCCTTCGATACTGCATTTTCCCTCGGGTGTTTCCTCTCGAAGACCTCCTTCAGGTCCCCCACTGCCGAAGTCTTCGCGCAAGTCCCAGGTCCCCCACTGCCGAAGTCTTCGCGCAAGTCCCTGGCACCTTTTCGCGGGGGGGGAAGTCGCTGGCACCCGCCGCCAGGGGTTCGCGGCACCCGCAGGGGTTCGCGCAAGTCCCCGGCACCTCTTGCGGCGTCCCTGCGGCGTCCCCGGCGTCCCCGGCGTCCCTCCGGTCCCGACCCCACGTTCGACACTTGGCGGGCCGTCTTGTTCGTCACGTACGTCGACGCGTTCGGGTAGAACTCCGAAACCGACGTGGTCTCGTCTCGCACAATGAGGCGGGATCGGCTTCATATTCTCGTCCGCCAGGAGCATGGGACGTCCTCACCGCTTCGTGGCAACGAGAGCGGTATCGTCTGACCTCGAGGTGCGTTCAGGGTCGATTCCTCATGTGTCCCTCTTCCCATCGTCGCGATGCACGCTTAGACTCGGACCGACGCATCTCTCTTGTCGGACCGCGCCAAATTGCGCCAAATTACAGATGCGACGAAACGTCCATTCGTTCGTGCAGGACGCGCACGACGTCGATTCCATCGTCAGTTGCAAAGTAGAAAACGAGATGTCGACCCGATGGATACACCCGAATGCCCCTGTGGACTTCGTCATAGAGACGTCCGAGATCGGGCTTTTCCGAGAGCATCTGGAACGTTCGGTTCATCGCGCGCAGGTACTTTTCCGCCTGGTCGTACCCCCATGTTTCCACTGAATAGTCCCAGATGTCGTTGAGGTCCCTGTGCGCTTTGGGCCGGAGAGCGAACTCAGACACGCTTCGACTCGCGGGCCTTCTCCGCGAGAAACGCCTCGACGTCGAACGGTTCGGCTGGGCCGCTTTCTAGGCCCTCTTCGATGGACTGCCGCAGGGCCTTGAGCTTGGCCTCGCGTTCTTCAAGGAGCCTGAGCCCGGCGCGGATGACCTCACTCGCGTTGCCGTAGCGACCCTCGGCGACCTGTTCGTCGACAAATGTCGCGAAGTGCTCACCCAGTGCGATGCTCGTATTCCTCGCCATCCATGTCCTCCCCGACATCCACTATACCAATAGATACCAGTGGATGGTACAGTTAGTGAGAACCGGTCGCTTTGGGATTCTCCCGCATCCCGCTCATGACAAGGAGTCTGACGGTTCCATCGACACCCCCCGTTGTCGTCCGGCTCAGGCTCGACACGCTCGCTCTCGGCGCTCTTTTCGCCTGGCTGTCGCGGCAGAGAAAGGTACGCGATCTCCGGTGCCCACCTTTCCTGCGGTTCTTGCATAACCGCGGCACCTCTCCTCCCTCCCGGGCTCTCAGGCGTGGATCGGCGGGATCATAGGGAGATCATGGAGGCGTCTTTAGCATCACCGATGGGAAATAGGTGGCGAAACGCCCTGTATCCACTGTGGCGATCTCGAAGCCGAGCGTCCTGGCGTGCGCCCCGATGAAAAAGTCGGGAAGCGGCATGACGGGCGCAGGCCCCGCCGACCCGGTCTTGCGCCTCTCTCGATAAATACGGAATGCCCGCGCACAGTCCTCGGCCGCTGCCGCCGGGACGTCGAGAATCTCGACGCCCCAGCTTCGCACTCGGTCCGCCACCGTCGAAGGGTCGCTGTCCCCCACGCAGATCTCGGCAAGGCTGACAGCATCGATCGCCGCTCCGTCCCCCGCCACCGCGTTGGCGATCGTTTCTTGTGCCCATTCGCCATGCGGCGAATCTTCGTCGAAGGCGTAGATCAACACGTTCGTGTCGAGAAGGATCATGGCTCGCGCGTCAGAGACCGAAGCGACTCCCACGTCATCGTCATGCGAAGGGGCGCCTTGCGCATGGCTTCCAAGCAGGCCGCCTTGCTCAAGCGACGGGCGCCCCGCTCGGGCTTCTCGAGTCGGACCAGCAAAAACCGCCCCTCCGCCTGCTGCTGGATGTCGAAGACGTCTCCGGGACGGCCGTCGGGGAGGACGACCCTCTTCTTCGAATCGACAGTCGATGTGCCCACGGTGGGATTATCCCACCGTGGGCATATCGGGGTCAACCCCGTATCGCCGTTACACTTGGCAATCGGAACCAATCAACCAACCGGTCAACCGGAGGCTAAGTTTTTGCGCAAGTCCCTGGCACCTTTTCGCTGGCACCTTTTCGCTGGCACCTTTTCGCGGGCACCTTTTCGCGGCACCTCGGCACCTTTGGGTTGGTCGACGTGCGCCCCGACGTTATTCGCATGACGTTTCTGAGCGCCGTTGTCGTTTTCTAGACTCCTTCACGACTCATCCGACAACGAACGTTGTTCCGCTTCCGAATGATGCTCCGACACGACCCCGTTTAGTCGTTCGGCTCGCGCAAGTCCCGGCTCGCGCAAGTCCCTGGCACCCTTTCGCGCGCTTGCCGCGCTTGGCACCCTCGCGCGCTTGCCGCGCTTGGCACCTTTCGCGCGCTTGCCGCGCTCGGCACCCTTTCGCGCGCTTGCCGCGCTTGGGGCCGTGAACTGACTACATTCGAGGCACGACGTTCAGCAGGTGAAGGCACGCTGCTGGACCGCCAGTCCGTCCCGGTTCGCGCAAGTCCCCGGCACCTTTTCGCGCCTCGCCGCCTCGCCGCCTCGCCGCCTTGGATGTCCGTCACCGCCGGCCGAAAGCCGGGCGTCAGTGCTGTGGAATTTCGTACACAAGGACATTAGGAAGGCTCACCCCCCACCACACCACCACGGACTTCTGGTCTGGGCTCAGCTGCAACTGCGCTTGAAAGAGTTTACTCAGCGGAAACTTCGGCGAGGCGGCGATCTCTTTTCCCGATGCAAAATCCCAGATTTGAAACTGCTGCGAGTCGATGTAGACGAAATTCTCAAGGGGTTTCTCCGTGCCCGTGTAGCCGAGGAGCAGCTTCCCATCCGCCGAAAGGTCCAGGCGGTAATGCACCCCAGCAGGAGGGTTCGTAATTTCCCGAAGCAGTTTGCCGGTTCGCGCATCCCATATCTTGACCGTGTCCAGCGAGTAGCCCTTGCGATCGTCATTGATCGAGGCTGTCAGCAGGGTATCGTCTGGTCCAAATAGCACCGGGCCCGAGACATACTTCGTGTTCACTTCTATGATCGTCTCCCCGGTCTTCACGTCCATGACCCGGACGTTGTCACCGCCCGAAGGAATGAATGTCTCGGGAGCGGAGGACCGCCAAGTCGGGGGCGAGCTAACCGCGATCCTCTGCCCATCGGACGAGAGAGCGACCCCGGTTACGTACACGACCCCGTCACGAAGCCTCCATTCGCGCACGATCTGCCCACTTCCGAGATCGTAGACGCGGACGAATCCGCCAGCTCGGCTGTGGGAACTGGTAAACGCCACGGCAGCGCGCGCCCCGTCCGGGGTGAGCGAGAAGCCCGGCCCGAAGTCCTGCACGATCGTCCAATCATGTGGGCTTTCTTTGGGCGTCGCGACTGCGATGTCCCTAACTTCTACGAAAGTTTCTGCGTCCAGCACGCGGATGGCATCCGCATCGAGAATCACCAGATAGCGGCCATCCGCGGTGTATTTCATGTATCTCCGTTGAAACGGAAAGTCGTCTCCCTGATTGTTTGATACATACTCCCATGTCCGCTTTTCTTCGACCTTTCCCGTCTTGAAATCCCACACGCCCAGATGCGTTGTGTAAACGTCTTTCCAGGGCTTCTCGGAGAGAAGGTGGTCGTTAAAGTAGAGTAGCACTACGGAATGGCTATCCGGGGTGAATGCGCACGCGCGAACCGCGAACGCGCGCAGGCCAACGTTTTCGGCGGCGAGCCTATACGTCTTCCAATCCACCTTTGGCTTCCCGCTCGCCGGCATCGGGGTCAAGAGACAGGATACAGCGAGCAGGTGCGCTGAAAGAATGGTATTTCCTCTTCGCACGGTCTACTCCCTCGCACGCGGGTTCATGGTGGGTGTAGCCCCGCATCATGATGATGGAAGAGTCCTCCGCCCAGAACGTCCACGAATACGTGCTCGAACAGTCCAGCCACGTCCCGATTCGGGTTTCCTCGATCTATGTGAGACCTGAAGAAAATACTCGTGCTGTTCCCAGTCCCCTCGTAAGTAACGAACTCCACGTGCAACGCGAACAATCCGTCCCCTATCCTGGTGTCGATTCTCGACCCGGGACCCGCGGGGGATGGTTCGGTCCGCGCAAGTCCCTGGCACCTTTTCGCGCGCTGCACCTTTTCGCGGATGCACCGCGATCGCAGCCGCGAAGAGGCGTCCTCACTGATACAACGAGCTGCATCCCCCGCACGACCAGGCACTCGTTCGATCCGAATCGAAAACGTACGGTCCTTCCACTAATCGAAGAGACGTGCGGTGTCAAGAAGAAACGTCTACTTGACAGAAAATTCACATCGCACGTGCTTCATCGCACACGAACCCGGAGGAGTTGTTTCCGGGCTCAGACTTCCTCGGCGAAGGTCTCCCTCAGGCGGTCGAAGAAAGTGTACCCCACGAGAAAGGTCACGACCGAGGCGGGCACCATGACCAGAAGCCAGGGCCAGTGCCCCATCGAGCCGGTGAACAGTGACTGCTGATAGCCGACGAGGATGTGGGTCATGGGGTTGTAGTTCAAGTAGCGCTGGATCGAAGGAGAGATCGAGAGATAGGAGTAGATGACGGGGCTGCCGAAGAACCAGATCATCATGACGTTCGCGATGATGTTGGAGACGTCCCGGAAGTGCACCGCGAGCGCCGAGATGAAAAAGCACACCCCGAGCGAGAAGACGAGCTGGAGGAGCACCACGGCGGGGAAGAAGACGATCGTGGGCTGTATCTTCCCGTAATAAATGAGGAACCCGAGCAGGATGGGAAACCCGAGAAAGAAGTGGACGAGGTTCGCGAGCACCACGACGATGGGAAGCACTTCCGCGGGGAACAGGATCTTCTTGATGAGGTTGCCGCTCGTCATCAGGATCGCGGAGGACTCGAGCACGGAAGAGCTGAACCAGGTCCAGGGAAGGATTCCGGTAAAGAGGAACAAAGCGTAGGGCGACGTATCCCCTACACCCCGGTTGGGCATGATGTAGGTGAAGACGAACCAGTAGATGAGGAGCTGGAGCAGCGGATTGATGAACGACCAGAGAAACCCGAGCACCGAGCCGCGGTAGCGAGCTTTGAGCTCGCGCACCACGAGGCTCTGAATGAGCACCCGGTAGCGGAAGACCGTGAGAAGGTTCTGGAGCAATCGGTTCTCGGTCCTCACCAGCCGACCGGATGTCCGGCGTTCTCCCGGTCGAGCCACTTCTGGAGCGGCGCGAAGTAGTCGAGGATAGCGGTTGCGTCCATTTCCTTCTCGCCGGTGAGTGCTTCGAGAGCTTCCGGCCACGGCCGCGACATCCCCAACCGGAGCATGGCCTCGAGTCTCTTTCCCGCTTCCTTGTTGTCGTAGATGGTGCAGCGGTTCAGCGGGCCCTGATACCCCGCGATCCGGCAGAGGGCGCGGTGGAACTGGAACTGGAGAACGGAAGCGAGGAAATAGCGCGCGTAGGGAGTGCTCGAGGCCACGTGGTATTTTGCCCCGGGATCGAAATCCTTCTCGCTTCGCGGAACCGGAGGGGCGACGCCCTGATACTTCTTCCGGAGCTCCCACCAGGCCTCGTTGTAGTGCTCGGGGGTGACTTCACCCGAGAACACTTTCCATCTCCACTGATCCACGAGGAGCCCGAAAGGCAGAAACGCGATCTTGTCGAGCGCCATTTGCAGGAGGAGCCCGATGTCTTTCGAAGGGTCGGGCTCCTCGTCGATGAGACCGATGGTCTTCAAGTAGTGAGGAGTCACCGAGAGGGCGATGGTATCGCCGATGGCCTCGTGGAATCCGTCGTTGGCGCTGTCGCGAAAAAGTGGCGACTG
Organism: uncultured Acidobacteriota bacterium; assembly: GCA_963815675.1. Classification (GTDB taxonomy): domain Bacteria; phylum Acidobacteriota; class Vicinamibacteria; order Marinacidobacterales; family SMYC01; genus CAWFHP01. Next base: position 238,739 of record CAWFHP010000006.1, read on the forward strand.
ATCGCTATAGGCCAGTTGATAGAAGTCGTGGCCGAGCTCGTGATGGACGGTCGCGAAGTCCTCGGCGTCGACGTTGATGCACATCTTGAGGCGGACGTCGTTCTTGCCGTCAATGGACCAGGCACTCGCGTGGCAGACGACGTCGCGGTCCCGGGGTTGAGTGAACAAGGACCGCTTCCAGAACGACTCCGGGAGCGGAGCGAGCCCGAGGGAGAGAAAGAAATTCTCTCCCGTATGCACCATCTCGGAGAGCATCGTATCCCTTCGCCTTCAACCGCTCGGTCAGGTCGTAACCGGGGTCGGCGTTCTCCGGCTCGACGAGCGGATAAATGTTGTTCCACTGCTGAGCCCACATGTTGCCGAGAAGATGCGCCGGGATCGCTCCGTCGGGGGGAACCAGGTCTTTTCCATAGGTCTCGACGAGACGGCGGCGCACGTAGGCGTGAAGCGAGACATAGAGCGGCTTCATCTGCTCCCAGAGCCGATCCAGCTCCCGAGCGAAGTCGTCGGGAGGCATGTCGTATTTGGAGCGCCACATCGCGCCGAGGTCGGAGAAGCCCAGCTCGCGGGCACCTTCGTTGCCGAGATCGACGTACCGCGTGTAATCCTTCTTCAGAGGTGCCATCGTCTCCCGCCAGCCCTTCCACACATCGAGCAGGACCTTGGGATCGCGGCTTTCGGCGAGCATCTGCTCCATCTTCGGAAGGTCCCAGCAGTCTTTGCCGTCTGTCGGCTGGTCGGGGCAGTACTTCCCCTTGCCGTAGGAGCCTTCCATCTCGGCCTCGATGCGCGAGAGCTCCGCCGTCTTGTCGGGATCGCTCGGTGCGGGAACCGTGAGCGCGAGCTTCAAGAGAAGCAGCTTCCGGCTCATCTCCGCGGGAAGCGCGAGCCCTTCGAACTTCTTCGACTCCTGGGCCAGCTTCACCGAGAGCTCCGTCGCCCGGGCGCTCGCCTTGGCCGCGAGGATCTCCGTGTCGTCGGTAATGAAGGTCGACTGCACCCAGCCCGCCCGTGCCTCGTCTTCCCAGACGGCGGCGAGCTGGGATTCGGCGCGCGCCAGAAACGCCCGGGCGTCGTCTACCGTGGGAGCGGGGGCGGCGGCGATAGCCCTCGAGAAGAGCGTCGCGACGAGAACACCAACGATGGTCGCGAACATCGGTCTCATGCGATTCGAACCTCCAAAGGGTTCAAGGATACTCCATTCCGAGGCGAGCGGCGGCTCACCGTCTCGCGAGGCTCGAGGACGGGACCCCCGCCGACACCAGGTCCAACCTCGGCTCACCTACGAGACGAGAAAGCGCCTCCGCTGCTTCATCCTTCCGTTTCTGCATCGCGGGGAACGATGGCTCCACCTCGATCGGCTCGCCAATCTCGACCGCGATCGGTACCCGCCGGGGAACGAGGGTACCGTCCCGCAACAGCCTCCTCGTGCCGACGAGCGCCAGCGGCACGAGCGGCCGGCCGGAATCGGAGGCGAGCTTGAACGCGCCGAGCTTGAACGGACGGATGCCGCTCGCGCGGTGGAAGGTTCCTTCCGGAAACAGGATCAGCGAACGCCCCCGGGCGAGGACCGCCTTCATCGTCTCCGTGCTCGCGGCACTCTCCTCCGCCTTCGTCCGCTCGACCGGGATATGCCCGAGCTTCTCGATGAAGCGACCGATGAAGGGCCAGTGGGCGGCTTCGCTCTTCACGACGAAGGCGTAGTCGAAATCGAGGCCGGCGAGGATCGGTATCGGGTCGAGGTAGCTCGCGTGGTTCGCCACGAAGACGAACGGCTCGGTGCGATCCCCAACCTCTCCGTGCCCCGCACCTCGAATCGGATCCCGGCCAGGGCGAGGTAGAGGCGCGCGGCACGATGCACCAGCCTGCGATAGGGCTCTCGCGGCAGGCCCAAAACGGCGAGAATCCACGCGATGAGAACGAACAGAGCGGTGAGGGGCGCCAGGTAGGCGCCGTAGAGCACGTGAGCCGCGCTCGCGACGCCCCGAACGGTCGAGCCGCGAAGGGAATGAAGCCCGAGACGCGCCATGACCGCGAGCGACGTCTTCGGGCCCTTCCCGAGCTCCCGGCGCAGGTAGGCGTCGCGGCACGCGCTTCGGCGGAATTCTCCCGCTCGACGTCTTGGGCACGACGCGAGGAGGAGCGACAATCACCTCGTCGGGCGGCGCTCCCACGATGTCGGTTACCGTTCGCCGGACCTCGTCCTCGATGCGCGCCTTCTCCCGTTGTTCCTCCCGCGACGACTCCACGACGACGACGAGCCGCTCGGTGCCGAGCGCGGGATCCTCGACTCCGAAAGCCGCGACCAATCCCTTCCGGACTCCTTCGACCTCGGAAGCGGCGGCCTCAATCTCCTGCGGGATCAGGTTGCGTCCCGCCTTGATGATGAGGTCCTTCGCTCGTCCCGTGACGAAGATCTCCCCTCCGGCGACGAAGGCGCGGTCCCCGGAGTCGAAAAACCCGTCGGCCGTTCGAATGGCGCTCGTCGCCTCGTCGTTCCGGAAATAGCCCTTCATTACCGAAGGCCCGCGAAAGACGAGCCGGCCTTCGCGCCGTTCGGGAAGATCCTTTCCTTCATCGTCGACGATGCGCACGTCGTGTCCCGGTATGGCCCGGCCGACGGAAACGAACAAAAGCGGCTCGAGTCGGCCGTCCTCCGCCTTCCGGGCGATCCCTTCCGTCTCGAACGTTTCCCGGTCGACTCGCTCGACGCGGACCTCGGTGCCGAGCTCCGGTGTCGTGAGGAGTAGCGACGACTCGGCGAGCCCATAGACCGGAAGAAAGCTCGTCGCGACGAAATCCGTAGGGCTCGAACTTCTCGCGGAAGCGCTCGAGCGTTCCCGGTGCGATGGGCTCGGCGCCGTTCAAAGCGGCGCGCCACGAGCTCAAGTCGAGGCCTTCCACGTCGGTCGCGTCAATCTTCCTCGCCGCGAGCTCATAGGCGAAGTTGGGAGCGGGAGAGATCGTGCCGCGCCTGCGGTGGATGGTCCACAGCCACCTCTGGGGCCGGGTGAGAAACGCGAGAGGGCGAGAGGATGGCGACGGGAAAACCGAAGTAGAGCGGGGTGAGCCAGGCGCCGATGAGGCCCATGTCGTGATAGAGCGGGAGCCAGCTCACCCCCACGTCCGAAGGACCGACGTGCAGCGCGGCGCCGATGGCGCGAACGTTCGCGACCAGGTTCTCGTGGGTGAGGAGGACGCCCTTGGGCTCGCCCGTGCTTCCCGAGGTGTACTGGATCAGTGCCGGATCGCTCGGGGCGGCGCGGCTAGAGGCGGGCTCGAACGGGCGCGATTCCCGCCGGAGCTCCTCGACGTCGACGACTCGCTCGAGTGAAGGGGCGGAGCTCTTGAGCACCGAGCCGACGGCGAGACCCTCGCGTACCGTCACGAAGGCTCGCGCCCCGGCGTTTCGCAGGATTCCCGTCTGGCGGCGAGCATACTCCTGGATGCGAGCTCGGCTGAATGGCGGGTAAAGAGGTACGGGAACCGCATTCACGAGGAGCGTCCCCATGAAAGCGGCGAAGAAGTCGAGTCCGGTGGGCAGCATGAGCGCAACCCGGTCGCGAGCTTCGATCCCGAGCGCCGCGAGGCCGCCGGCGACGAGGAGCGCTTCGCGGTAGAGGGCGGCGTAGGTGACCTCCGATTCCGGACGGTCGTCCTCCTTCAGATAAAGGTGCGGGGAGTCGGGCCCGGCGGTGGCGCGAACGACGAGAGCCTCGGTGAGGGTCGAGGCTTCCAGAGTTACCCGTTGGCGCGTCGGTGGCGAAGGGCTCGGCTCTCGTGCCCCTTCGTCCCAGGCTTCGGTCGAAGCGAGGAGTGCCTGGACCAGATCTCGCGGGGTCTCCGCTTCACCCAGCGTCCGTTCCGCGACTCGTCTTCGAAAGCGGTTCTCGAGTCGCGAAAGGAGCTCCACTCGCTCCAGGCTTCCGAGACCGAGGTCTCTCTCCAAGGTAGCGTCGGGGCCGAGTGCCGCGAGGGCTCGCGCTCCCCGCGCTTCGCGCAGGAAGACTTCGATCTCCTCGAGCACTCCGGAGTCGAGGCGTGACGAATCGACGCTGCCGCTCATGGAAACGCGCCTTCGATGCGAGGCGCCATCCTAGCATGATTGACATTCCGCCGCGCCGGACGCTACCCTGGAATCCCCACTCTTGCTCAGGAAAATGACAGGTCGCCGTAAACATCCAGGGAGCGTCCTGCGCGAGCGGCCAGCCTTGGCTAGAGCTTCGGCGGCCCGCCGTAGCCTTGGCGCAGGTGGAAATGAGCACTACCACTAAAGAGATGTCGGACGCCCCAGTACCGTCTCGCCCTCGCGTAAAGAAGGGTCCTCCCGCGACCCTTCGGATTCCGTTCGTACGCCGCTGCGCCGTCGTGACCGGGAACGGAGAGCGCGGCGCTATGCTCCTCGACTTGTCCCTTCGCGGAGTCTACATCGCCACCGACGAGCTCCCGGCCGCGGGCGACGAGCTTCGCATCCGGTTCCAGGTACCGGGTAACGTCAAGGAGATTTCCGTTCACGGGCTCGTCGCCTGGGTCCAGGCGGAAAAGACTCATCCCGTGCACGGTCTGCCTCGGGGGTTCGGAGTTCGATTCTCCAGACTGGAAATGGACGATATCCGCCTCATCGCCCGGACCATCCAGAGCTACTGCATGTCGAATCCGATCTATCGGCAGTATCTCTAATCAGGGCGGGCGCGCCTCCTCGGCTCTGCGCGGCAAGGATGGCGCCCTCCGGGCCCGTCGATTCGTTCGGGTGCGATCCGTGCGGCGGTCTGTCGGACCGATAACAATCTCTATACTTCGTCGTTGGCGAAGGGCGGTTGACAAGAATTGGGGTTTTGGCGGAACATATACGAAAATACGGCTTTACGAGTGCGCGTGACGTCACTGGAGGGTCATCCCAACTAAAGAAGCTGCTCGAGGGCGCATTCGGGGGGCGCTTCGGCGTCCACTCCGCTGGCGGAGTTTGGTCCGCGCTGCCGCCGTTTCGGCGACGAGCGAGGAGCTTCCCGATGGAGCGTAGCCTTTTACTCAACACCAGCTACGAGCCGCTCAGGATCATCACCTGGCAGAAGGCGGTGGTGCTGATGGTGAAGGGTAAGGTCGAGGTGATCGCTTCCTACGACCGTACGGTTCGCGGCGTGTCGTTGACCCTGGAGCTTCCATCGGTCCTGAGGCTTCTCCGTCGCGTACGGATCACTCGTCGAGTACATCAGATTCCGTTCTCGCGGGCGAACATCTATCTTCGCGATCGCTATCAATGCCAGTACTGCGCGCAGCGATTCTCGGCTTCGGAGCTGACCTTCGACCACGTGATCCCCGCCTCGAAGGGCGGCCGGAAGGACTGGCAGAACATCGTCACCTGCTGCATCCAGTGCAACCGAAGGAAGGGCGGAAAGACTCCCGACCAGGCGGGACTGAAGCTCATTCGGCCGCCGAATCGCCCTTCCTATCTCACCCCGCACGCCATCGTCTACGGCATGCCGGAGGTGCCCACGAGCTGGCGCGACTTCCTGGGGTGATCGCCCTTCGTCTCTCGCCGGCGAAGGAAGGCAACCGAACCGCAGGCGAGCTCCGGGTCGAACCATGAGTCTGACCGGCAGCCTGACCACGATGGGTCTCGGGGATCTGCTCCAGTGGTGCGGGAACAACCTCAAGACCGGCACTCTTCGGTTGAAGCGCGGACCCATCGAAAAACAGCTCTTCTTCAAGAACGGCCGGCTCTTCTCCTCCATGTCCACCAGTCCGCGCGAGACCCTGGGACAGTTCCTCATTCGATCGGGACACATTACCGAGGAGGAGCTGTTCAAGGCTCTCATCGAACAGGATCGCTCTAACCAGCAACTCGGCCGGGTGCTCGTGGGATCGGAGCTCATTACCGAGGACGTGCTCGACGACATCCTCAGACTCAAGACCGAGGAGTCGATCTACGATTGTTTCCTCTGGAAGGACGGCGAGTTCACGTTCGAGGACGATCGGCTTCCGGAGCAGATTCCGGTCTCGCTTCCGCTCGATCTGACCGGCGTCATTCTGGAAGGGGCTCGCCGCAGCGACGAGTGGGAACGAATCCGGGAGGTCTTCCCCACCCGGCTCACGACGTTCGCCGTCGACCACGGGGCGGTCAAAGTCACTGGCAAGCTTTCCGACGAACAGCACCGTCTGTTGGAGCTCGTCGATCGTGGAAAGAACCTGGCCGAGATCTCTCTCGAGCTCCACGCGGTCGAGTTCTACGCCGCTTCCCGGCTCCTCGATCTCCACGAGCGGAGGCTCATCAAGGTTCGCGACTCCCCCGAAGAGATCGACTACGAGGCCCAGGTCACCGCCCTCCGGGAAACACTGCGAGATGGGGTCGGGTTCTACAACTCCGGACAGTACGAAGAGGCGCTGGAAGCGTTTCAGACCGCGCTCAGCCTCGACGCGCAAAACAAGTACGCCCGGCTCTTCGTTCTCAAGGTGCGGAGAATCCTCGAAGACCTCGAGCAAGTGGCGAGCGTTCCGCTCGACGGCGTCCCGCGGTTGAAGGTCACGCTCATCGACCTCGCGAAGCTGGATCTCGACCCCCAGGAGGGCTTCGTTCTCTCTCGCGTGAACGGAGAGTGGGACGTGGACTCGATCACCAAGATCTGTCCCATGGGAGAGAAGGAAGTCCTCATCATCTTCAAGCGACTCCTGGACCAGGGCCTCATCGAGTTCACCGAATAAGCCCGTGTTATCATAGCCGGGTGCCGGAAAGTCACAGGCGCACCCGGCGCGAGCGGAGCGAGCACGGCCCAATCGTCCGCATTCGGGCTGCTTCGAAGGAATCAGATGTGAGCGCGAAGCGCGAATACATGGGCCGACGACACAAGACGCCGTGGGGGTGGGGCCCCGCGGCACCTGATGCAGTGGAGACTTCGGAACCCACGACGTGACATCCAAAGAGCCTCGGGTACGAGGCGTAGACCCTCCGCATGCCGTTCCCGGCGGCCGAATGCACATCCTCGGCGAAGGATTCGACCCATTGCGCGCGCACGCGCATCGTGTCTTCTTCGGCGATCGCCGCGCGCAGGTAACGAGGGTATCGTCGACCCATATATCGGCGGTCGTACCCTCGGGCGCGATGCCCGAGGTTCAGGTCGACGTCGCAGGCGAAAAGAGTGCGCCCTTCCGCATCTCCGTCGCTACGACGCTCGCCGAAGAAGTCCAGCCCGTTTGCAGCCCCGCCTTCGATCGTGAGGGAAACCTCTATGTGACCTTCAGCGGAAGCCGGGGCGAGAAAGTTCCGGTCTCCGTTTTCCGCGTGGAGCCCGACGGCGAGGCAACGCCGTACGTCAGCGAAATCGTGAACGCCACCGGGCTCGCCTGGGGGCCCGACGACTCCCTCTACGTGTCGAGTCGACAGGACGGCGCGGTTTACCGCGTGACGGCGAGCCAGCAATTCGAGCTGGTGGCGGACGAGCTCGGAATCGCGACCGGCCTCGCTTTCGATCGGGACGGCATTCTCTACGTGGGCGACCGTCAAGGGACGATCTTTCGCATCGAGCCCAACGGCGAGCCGCGTTCTTTCTGCCATATCGAGCCCTCGGTCTCGGCCTACCACCTGGCCTTCGATCGTGAAGGAGACCTCTTCGTGGCTGCGCCGAGCCTCGCTTCCGTGGATCCGGTATACCGGGTGAGCAAGGACGGCGCGGTGAGCTCGTTCGTGAACGGTTTCGGGCGGCCGCAAGGCATGGCTTTCGATGCCGAAGGGAATCTCTACGTAACCGAAGGGCTCACGAACGACAGCGGCGTCTACCGCATCAGCCCCGCGGGAGAGGCCGAGAAGATCGTCGCCGCCCCTCCTCTGGTGGGCCTGGCCTTCGACGGTAAGGGCGCGCTGGTGCTCGCGGGAACGAGCGCGCTCTTTCAGCTCGAGCTCGGCGTTGCCGGTCTTCCGCTCTAGCGGGCTCTAACCGGAATCAGTGTTCTTTTTCGCTGGGGCGTAGGCGCTCGACGTCGGCACGAATCTCCTCCGCGCGAGGACCTTCCTTCTCCGACGCGAGAAAGGCATCTCCATCGTCGATCGCTGCTTTTCGCAAGGCCTCTCCACCCTGTCGACGGTATCGATCGAGCGAGCATCGAGCGAGCTGGTACTGGACGTCGCGCTTCCGAGTCTCGTTCGCACCCTCGTTCTCGTCCGCCTCTCGGTGCCAGGTCGAAAGCGCATCTCGAAGCGCCGAACAGTCGCCCTCGGCGAAGCTTTCGGCCTGGGAGAGCGCAATCGAGTCGGCCTGCGGTTCTCTGACAGGAGTATTTGCTTCCTTTCGCTCTCGGACCGAGAGAGCCGGGGAAGACTGGCCGCCTTGCCGAGTCGACGCGCTCGCGATCGCGGCCGGGGATTCGGCGGCGGGAGCGGCAGCCGGTCGAGCCTCTCCCGAAGGGCTCGCGGCTTTGTCCTTCATCCGACCGAGCGCGGCGTCTCGGACCTCGGCGTTCTCGGAGCTCTGGGCGGGACTCGTGGCGAGCTTTTCGTCCCGGGCCATCGGAGGCGCCTTGTCCGAATCTCGCGTTCGGGGCGCTCACGGAAGGCCCGGCGGAAGGGGAACGGGAAGGGGAAGGGGAAGGCGATGGAGATGAGGATAGTGATTCGGCGAGCGCGGACGGTTGCCCTTCCTCTCGTTCCCGGGACATGGGTGACGCCGGGAGACCCTCGGCGGGCGCTCGTGGCTCGGTCCGTGCGTTGGGCTCACTCATCTCCATCCCGGGACTGTCCCGAAGAAACCGCGTTCCCACGGCGACGACCACGATGAGCGACGCGAACAGGGCGACGGCAGGGGCCGCCCAGCGGAGTCCTCCCGGGAAGAGCTTCCGGAGCCAGCCTCGTGATGGCGAACCTTCCTCCTCGATCCGGCCCAGGATCCTCCGCGTAAGGTGCTCCCAGTAGGCCTCGGGAGGCTCGGGCGGCGTCCGGTCCCGAGCCCTCTCCGCGATCGAAGCGAGAAATTCGAGATGAGCCAGATGAGAACGACAGGCGGCACAGTTCTCGAGGTGAGCTTCCGCTTCCTTTCGCTCGGCGGAGCTCGCCTCGCCATCGAAGAGCTTCTCGACGAGTCCTTCGGCTCTGCTGCAGTCTCGACTCATCGCCGCCCTGCTTTCCGCGTCGGCCCCTCCGGGTCGTCCCGGACGCTTCGCTCCACCGTGACGAGGTGGCGCCGACAGGAGCACTTTCAGCCGGGCCCTCGCGCGCGAAAGCCGCGACATCACCGTTCCCTGAGAAATCTCGAGCGTCGCCGCGAATCTCCTCGTAACGCATGCCCTCGAGGACCTTGAGCACGAATACGGCCTGCTGATCGGGTGAGAGCGTGGCGACCGCGCGCTCCAGGTCAAAGGCGAGCTCCTTCGACTCGAGCGCCCGATGGGGGTCGCTGTCGATGGCGCCCGTCTCGAAACCCGCCCGGCCGCGTGGTCCCTCGGGATCGTCTTCGGTATAGAGTGCCTGCTCTCTCCGGGCGGCGCCGTTCAGGTAATTGATGGCGAGGTTCACCGCGATGCGGTGGAGCCAGGGCAGGAGAGGTCTCCCGAGCTCGAATCGCGCCAGGTTCCGATAGGCGCGGATGAACGTATCCTGGGTGATGTCGTCCGCCACCTCGTGACGCCGCGTCATTCGCATCGCTACCGCGTAGACCCTTCTCTGGTAGCTCCGGACGATTTGGGCAAACGCGTCCTGGTCGCCGGCGCGAGCCCGCAATACGAGCTCGCGATCGGCCTCGCCAGCGCTCTCCCGGTTCTGGGCGTAGGCCGGGCTACCCAAGCCTGTCCTCCCGAAGTGAATACCCGCGTGGTGGGGAACCTATTCCCGTATTGTAAGGGCAGGGCGCCCGGAAAAAAACAAACCCGGCAGACCCCCGCGCGCCGGAATAGGAGTCTGCCGGGCTCCCACTAGCCCGTTACCGAGCTGGGAGTGTCGTCGAAACGCGTTCGACTTATTCCAATACCTTCACCACCACCCGTCGATTGCGCGCGCGGCCGTCGCGGGTGTCATTGTCAGCAACGGGTTTTTCCTCACCGAAGCTGTAGACCGATATCCGATGGAGCGGGATTCCGTGCGCCTGAAAGAGATAATCGCGGACCGCCTCGGCCCGCTTGAGACCGAGGGCCTTGTTGTAAGCGGGGTCGCCGGCCGAGTCGGTATAGCCTTCGATCTCGAGCCAGAGCCCGCGGTTGTCCGCCTTGATCTTCTGGGCCAGCTCGTCGATGATCGCGCGCGCGTCGGGAGTGAGCTCCGAGGCGTTGAACGCGAAGCTGACCTTGTCGTTCGAAAGAGTCACTTCGTATATGAGCTTGCCTTTGATGGCCTTCTCTGCTTCCGAGTAAGCCTTGGTGGCCTCGTCTTGAGCCGACGCGGCGAGCTGCCCCGCCTCGTCCGCCTTCGCGTCGACCTTGTGAATATCGCCTTCTTGTCGCTGAATGGACTCTTCGTTGCGCCCGATGCGCTCCTGGTTTTTCTCCACGGACTCGCTGAGCGTCTCTACTTTCTGATTGACCGCGCCGACTTCCTTGCTGACGTACTTCTTGGTGGCGCAGCCGAAGGCAAGGAGCGGCACGGTTGTGATGACGATGATGGATGCAGTTCTCGTTGACATGAGCGGACCTCCCTAGAACATAGACCGGTCGTTATGGATCGATGGCGGCGGTTCCAAGTCCGAGCTCCGCTTCGTCGGGTAGTAGCCCCTGCGAGTGCGAACCTCGACACCCCTGCGGCGCGTTGAGACGTCGATATTGCGGAAACCGCTATCGTTTCTCGGGTTGTCGGGGGTATATCCAATTCGATATTGCGTCTTCACTTCCTCGCGGATTCGTCTTGAGGCGGCGGCGAGCTGGCCCCACTCGCTGCCCTCGAACGTCGTGCCCCCCGTCTCGGCGGTGAACCGGCGGAGCGCCTCGCTCCCCTGGAAGTGGGCGCCGTGGACGCCGAGGAACAGGTCGCTCTCGGGATCGTCCACGGGAGAGATGACGCGAATGGCGTATACCGGCAGGTCGACGCTCTTCGCCCTGGCGACCGCCTCCTCCATCGTGGTCTCGCTCGACGTGTCGACGCCGTCGGTCGTCACCACGATGGCGCGCCGTCCGAAACCCTCGTGTACGACGACCTGCGACAACGTGGCCACGGCGTCATAGAGCGCGGTAGAACCAAAGGGCTCGAGACGGGTGAGCGCCTCGATGGCCTGTTCTTTGCTGCGTGTGAAGTCGGTCAGACGGTAGAGCTCGCGATCGAATGCATAGACCGCGACCCGGTCTTCCGGTCCCAGGCTATGAATGAGCTGAATGGCGGCGTTGCGGGCGTTCGCCGCCTTCTCCGTTACTTCCATGCTTCCGCTCGCGTCCACGAGGAGAACCACGTCCACGGGAGCGTCGTCGCCGCGGGAGAAATACGTAATCTTCTGATGCAGATTGTCCTCGAGCACGCGAAAGTCCTCTTTCGCGAGATCGGAGACGAGGCGGCCTTTCTTGTCCACCACCGAAACGGTGAGATGAACGGTGTTCACGACCGTGGTAAAGCGGAACGGGACATCTTCGTTCCCGGTCTCTCGATCGTGAACCGGAACCGCCCTCGCCTCGACCTGTGAGAAGGCCGGCACCACCGTCAGAAGGTGGAGAAGGCTGAGCGTCCCCCAAAAGCGTCCCATCGCGACTCTCCTCAAGAGCAAAACCGCTGCCAGACTCGCCCGTTCTCACGACTTTCCAACAACCCGATGCGAATCAAGGTGATACGAACGGTCGCCGTTTCGGCCTGACACGCGGTCGTTCGTTACCCCTTCTCTGGATCGCGTAACTTTTATCATCGGATGTAACTCTTACCCAGACTCCTTGGTGGCGGCGCGCGAAAGGTGTCGCGCGAGGCGGTAGCGCCAGCGCGCGTAAAAGCGAAACGCGTCGGCGTTGTCGTAGATCACGCCGTCGGGCCCCCGGTCGCCCTGAGCGAGAGCGTCGGTCACATCCCCGGCCCCCGTGCGGGTGACGACGACCGGCTCGAGGTCGAAACCGCGGTCGACTTCCATCGCGGGAGCGAGTGCTCTGAGGCGCGAAACGAGTCTCTGGAGGTTCAAATGGGCCGAGGGGGTCTGCTCCGGGCCGAGCATCGCGAAATCGAAGCTCTCGGGATCGATCTCGACGGCGAGCCGGGCGTCGCGCTCGTAGAGATGAATCCGCATGCCCGACGTCAAACGTCGGGTCGTCCCCCTCACCGACGCCATGCGTTTTTCGTGATGGCGCTCGCGCGTGATCTCGCCCGACACCAGGAGGAGGATCCCGGCGAAAGGCATCGTGAGCGCCGAAGCTGTCCCCGCACCCACACCCTCGAGCCTCCATTTCAGCTCGCGATCGGCGAGGAGCTCGGCGCCCGAAGCCCTGGCGACGGCAAGCCCGAGCACGGACATCTCCCGAACGACGTAGTGCGGGACTCTCGCTTCCGTCAGCTCGCCGGACAAGCGGCGGGCTTCACGTTCGCTCTCCAGGCGACGGAACAGGCGAGGCCTCCGGGCAGAAAGGGCGAGGCGTGCATCGTAAGCGGAGACCGACGCGACGCGAGCGAGCTCCCTCACCACCTCGTCACCGGTCGTGTCGCCGGGAACGAAAATCAACAGGTGGCGATCGGGACCCGCGGGCGCGCCCGGGAGACGGGGTGCAGGAGCCGCGGAGTCGACGGGAGCGACCGGGAGGAGCGGCGCCACACAGTACAGACAGGTCTCGGCTGTGTCGCCGTTCGGTCTTCCGCAGGAAGGACAAGCTCGGGCCATGGAAGACCAGAATAACAACCTTATCGGCTGTTACAATCCCCATCCGAACGGCGCTGGAGGCCCCAAATGAAAATGATGAAACGAACGTTTACCACCGCTCTCGGGCTCTTCGTGGGAATCGCCGCCGGTCCCGGCGGCAGCGAAGCTCAGGAGCTGAAAAGCTCCATCGAGAGTTATGTCGCGGCGCATCAGAAGCCGATTCTGAAGGAGCTCCTCGACGCCGTCTCCATCCCTTCGGTCGCTTCGGACAAGGACGATATCCGCCGAAAAGCGAGCTTTCTCCGCGATCATCTGGAACGCCGGGGCTTCCGGGCAGAGCTGCTCGAGACCGCGGGAAACCCGCTGGTCTATGGCGACCGCCCCACACCGGGTGCCACCCGCACGCTGCTCCTTTATGCCCATTACGACGGCCAGCCGGTCGATCCTTCGAAATGGAAGCAGAAGGATCCGTTCGTGCCCGTTCTTCGCAGCGGCAAGATGGAAGATGGCGCGCGTGAGCTCGACTTCGATGCGCAGCAGGGCTTCGAGCCCGACTGGCGCATCTACGGGCGCTCGGTCTCGGACGATACCGGGCCTATCGTCGCGCTCTTTGCCGCCCTCGATGCCCTTGGCGCGTCGGGAACGAGGCTCACGTCGAACCTGCGCGTCGTTCTCGACGGTGAGGAGGAGGCGGGCTCCGGTAGTCTCGTCTCCGCCATCGACCGCTACCGCGAGAGGCTCGACGCGGATTTGATGCTGGTTCTCGACGGTCCCCTTCATCCGTCGGGTCGCCCGACGGTCGTTTACGGAGCGCGGGGAATCGCGACCCTGGAGATCACCGTATACGGTCCCAAGTTTCCCCTCCACAGCGGACACTACGGGAACTGGGCCCCCAATCCCGCCATGCTGCTCGCTCGGCTTCTCGCATCGATGAAAGACGGAGACGGACGGGTTCTCATCGAAGGTTTCTACGACGGCGTCACCCTCACCGACGCCGACCGCGAGGTCATGGACCAGGTGCCCGACGACCTCGAGGGCTTGAAGAAGTTTTTCGGTTTCTCGCGGCCCGACGCCGTGGGGAAGACTCTCCAGGAGGCAATCCAGTATCCATCGCTCAACGTGCGGGGCCTTGCGAGCGGTTGGGTCGGGAGCGAAGCCCGAACCATCGTACCGTCGGAGGCGACCGCCGCCATCGACATCCGCCTCGTCTCCGAGACCGACGCGGACGAGACCTATCGAAAGGTCCTGGCCCACATCGAGAAGCAGGGATACCACGTCGTCGCGGCCGACCCGGACGACGCTACCCGGGCGAGCTACGGACGAATCGCGAAAGTGACCCGGACGCCGGGCTCGAACGCCTACCGCACTCCGCTCGACGACCCGAAAGCGCTCCCGGTGGTCGACGCTCTCACTGAGATGTTCAGTCGGCCGCCCGTGCGCCTCCGAACGAGCGGGGGCACCGTTCCCATCGCTCCGTTCATCCGAACGCTGGGCTTCCCCGCACTCTCCGCCCCCACGGTCAACTTCGACAACAACCAGCACAGCCCCAACGAGAACCTCAGGTTGGGGCACTTTTTCGAGAGCATCGTGACCTTCGCCGCCCTGCTCACCATGTGAAATCCCGCCGTACCCCCGGGTCCATGCGGCTGGACCACGTCTTGTAAACCGTGATAGACTGCGGACTTTAACGGTTCAGACCCCACTTCGGAGGGGCGGAGGGGCACTCCTTTCTCTGAAAGCGTCGACCCATGGCGACCGAACCCCATAAGTTAGGCAAGTACAACATCGTCGGAAAGATCGGCAAGGGCGCCATGGGTGAGGTCTACAAAGGCCACGACCCGGTTCTCAACCGCTACGTCGCGCTCAAGATCATCGCCGAGACCCTTGGCACCGACGCGGATCTCATCGAGCGATTCAAGCGTGAGGCCCGCAACGCCGCGCAGCTCAACCATCCCAACATCGTCACCATCTTCGATTTCGTCGAGGAAGAAGGCCACCTCTACATGGTGATGGAGCTTCTCGAGGGCCAGGACCTCAAGGAGCTCATCAAGAGCGGCGCTCCGCTCACCGTCGACCAAATCCTCAGCATCATGGAGCAGATCGCCGACGGCCTCTCCTTCGCTCACTCGAAGGGCATCATCCACCGCGACCTGAAGCCCGCCAACATCCACTTGAGCAAGAACGGTCAGGTGAAAATCCTGGACTTCGGACTCGTCCACGAAGCGAAGTCGGACATGACCAAGACCGGGCAGGTCATGGGGACGCCGAACTACATGTCCCCGGAGCAGGTCCAGGGGCTCAAAGTCGAATCCCCGCTCCGACATCTTTTCCCTGGGAGCAGTTTTCTACGAGCTTCTCACGAGGAAGAAGCCGTTCAGCGCCGACTCCATCCACGCCACCATGTTCAAAGTCGTGCAGGGGGATCGAGAGCCTCTCGGCCAGTACACACAGCTGCCGACGCCGCTCGTAGCGCTCGTCGACCGGGCTCTCGAGAAAGAGCCCGACGGTCGATTCGCCGACGCCAAGGCCCTGCGCGATCATCTCCGCACGCTACGCCGAGAAATCATGAGGGGCAGCGGGGACACCGACTCCACCATGACCACCGGAGAGGAAGCGACCATCGTGACGCCGGCGGCGGACCCGGTGCCGATCGGCGGGACCCAGGTTGGAGGAGAGAAAAGCGGACCCGGTCGCTCCGCCCCCAGTACTCTCGGATCGGCGAGCCGTGGAACCCTGAGGCGCAGCCAGGTCGCCCTGACGTCGATGGGCGCGACCGCGACTCCGAGCCGCCCGTTCGCCCTTTACGCCCTCGCCGGGCTTCTCGTCGTGGGTGCCGGGGTGGGCGTTTATTTCATGACCCGCGGAGGCGGATCGGCGCAGCCGAACGTCCAGGAGCTGAGCGAGGCGCTGATCGCGAGTCAGGTCGAGCTGATGCAGAGCTCACTCGAGCGAAGGGACTACAACGGGGCGCTGTCACAGGCCGAAGAGCTTCTCAAGAGCGATCCGTCGAACAGCGCGGCGTTGAGCGTCCGCGAGCAGGCTCGGCAGGCGCTCGACGAGATCGACGCCGCCGTCGCCGAAGCGCACGCCGCTCTCGCGCGGGGTGCCAACAACGAAGCGGCGGACGCGCTCGCGAAAGTCCTCGCCCTCGATCCCAACCACCCCCTGGGTGTCGAGCTCTCGGGCCAGCTCAATCAGCATTTCCAGAGCCAGGCAGAGAAGGCCCGCTCCGACATGGAGTCGGCAAGAACGGCCGCCTCGGGCGCGGGGGAGCGTCCGGAGTACGCCCAGGCGGAACGGGAGCGACAGCAGGCGAGTGATTCTTTCAACCGTAGCGAGTTCACGACCGCGGCGCAGAAGTATCTCGACGCCAAGAATCTCTATCAGCAGTCACGCACGGCGCAGCAGCAGATCCTGGCGCAGAGGCAAGCCCAGGCCGTCGCCGATTCCCAGGCGAAAGCGGTCCTCGAGGCGAAGCTGCGGGAGGTCGAGCGAGTCTGGAGTCAGAAGCGGGCCCAGCCAGCCGATGCGGCACTGACGCAGCAGCCTTCCTACTCCAAGGCAATTTTCGAGGAGCAGATGGCGGTCCGTTTGAAGCAAGCAGGCGACGTCGAGGGCGCGGCCCACTCGTACGAGAACGCCACGACGTTTCTCGACAACGCACGGCGCGAGCTCGCCGACGCCGAATCGCGGCGCGCCACGGAGGACGCGTCCCGACACGCCGAAGCCACGGCTCCACCGCCGCCTCCGCCGACGTCCGTTCCCGTGACCACGTCGGCACCGACCAAGGCTCAAGAAGAAGCGGCCATCCGACAGGTGCTCGGCAACTACGTGAAATCGCTCGAGAGCAAGAACGTGGCCCTCTTCCGTCAGGTCAAGCCGAACCTGACGGCGGACGAGGAAAAACGTCTCGCGGACTCCTTCAGCGCCGTCGACTCGCAGCACGTCGAGATGAACGTGGAGAGTATCGCCATAGACGGAGACCGGGCGACCGCGACCGTCACCCGGAGCGACGTCATCGTCGTTCGAGGTCATTCTCAGAACGGCCGCAGCCGTCAGCAGCAATTCTTTCTCACCAAGCTCGGGGGCAACTGGGTCATCGATCAAATCGGTCAGTAACGTTCCGAGATTCCACGAATAGAAGAAAGGTATCCCTCATGCGAAAGCGATCTCTGGCTCTGGCGAGCGTGATCTTCTGCCTCTTGGTCCCCACCGGCAGTTGGGCTCAGGATCCGTTCGACGTGGCGGTTCCCGTCGACAAGCTCGCGACGATTTTCACCCAGCTCTATGGGCCGGGAGGGCTCGATCGTCGACAGCCTGGCGACTCTTCCCAACGGGCAGACGCACTCCGCCCATTTCAACAGCGCCTTTCAGGCGGAGTTCACCCAGTTCGGCGTCGCCCTCACGAGCCAGATCGCTTCCGTTCCCCTGCCGTCGCCGGCGTCGGGCTTCACCTATCAGTTCGACTCCGCTCTGGGAGTCTTCCAGCGCACCAGTCAGAGCTTCGGTCCGATTCTTTCCGAGCGCGCCGAGACCATCGGAGGCGGCCGCTTCACCTTCGGGTTCACGTTCCAGAATTTCAGCTTCGACACCATCGAAGGGCTCGACCTCAACAGCGTCCCCGCGGTTTTCACTCACGACAGCGCCGAGCTCCTTGGCGGACGGCAGGACGTCGTCACGACGGTGAACTCCATCGATGCCCGGGTCAACCAGTTCACCGCCTTCATCAGCTACGGTCTCACCGACCGGATGGACCTCTCGCTCGCCATCCCCGTCGTCTCGACCGACATGACCGTGCGCTCCGACGCCACCATTGAGCGCATCGGCACCACCGACCCTCTGACCCACTTCTATCGCGAGGCGAACGACACGGTCGGGACCGAGCGCGTCTTTACCGCGTTCGGGAGCGCGAGCGGGATCGGCGATCTCACCCTCCGGCTCAAGGGTCGGCTCGCACAAAGCATGGCGCTAGGACTCGACGTACGCATTCCCACCGGCGACGAGCAGAACCTCCTGGGAGTCGGCGCAGCCGGAATTCGTCCCTTCGTCGTGCTCTCGCACTCGGCGAAGGCGTTCTCGCCGCACGTCAACGTGGGCTATCAGTGGAACGGGTCGAGCGTGCTCGCGGGCAACCCTGCCAACGGGACGTCGGCCGATCTCCCGGACCAGGTGACCTACGTCGCCGGGGCCGACTTCGGAGTGAGCCAGCGCTTCACTTTCGTCCTCGACATCATCGGAAACTACTTCCTCAAGGCGCCGAGGCTGCACGAGGACCAGTTCCACGCTCTCGACGGGCACGACCATCTTTCCTACGGTTACTTTCAGTACCGAGAACTACAACGCCCTGAGCGGTGCGGCGGGGTTCAAGCTGAACGTCATGCAGAGCCTTCTCGTCGACGTAAACGTGCTGTTCAATCTCGACAACAACGGTCTCCGGGACAAGATCACTCCGCTCTTCGGGTTCGAGTACGCGTTCTAGCCGGGCTTCTCGTAGCGGCCGTCCAGACTCCGCCGACGGCGACGGAGCGAATCGCCTCGCGACCGGCGCCGAGAACGAACGCGGGTAGCAGCTCGGCGTGATCTGTCCCTTCGAGAGAAGAGGACCCGAGGTCGACGGTTCAGAAAGTCCGCGGCGTAGCCGGTTGCGATCCGGCCCGCCCGAACGCCGAGCGAGCGGGCTCCTCCTTCGGTCGCGATCTCGAACAGGCGCGCGGCGATCGAGCCCGAGTCGGAGGCGAAGATCCCGCGGCGCTCGGCGCGTAGACGCTGCCCGTACTCGAGAAGCCTCATCTCCTCCTGGAAGTCGATTCTCAGGTTGGAGTCGCTTCCGAGAGAGAGATTCGCGCCGGGGCCGGCGAGGCCGCGCGGGCGGGATGCCGTCCGCGAGGTTGGCCTCGGTGAGAGGACAGACGCAGACGTTCGCTCCCGTAGCGAGCAGGCGGTCGAGATCGCCCTCCCGCGAGTGCGTGCAATGCACCGCGGTGAGCTCGGGCCCGACGTCGAGCTCGTCCAGGACGAGCTCGAGCGGCCGTTTTCCATACTGCGCCAACGCGGCCTCGATTCTCGCGCTCCTGCTCCTCGAGGTGCATGTGGAACACGAGGCCGCGGCGGACGCGCGGCGCGATGGATCTCGACGATGGCTTCGAGTGGCACGGCACGGATGCTGTGGGCCACCAGCCCGAGGGACTGGGTGGGACGATTGAGGAGGGCCTCGAGCTTCTCTGTGCTTTCAAGGTACCCGTCGACCGAGCGGGATTGGAACCGACGCTGTGCTCCCTCCAGAGGCTTTCCCACGTCTCCCGTCATGTAACAGACATCGAGAAGGACGAGGCGAATCCCCGTCTCCCGCGCCGCTTCGACGACGGCTTGATTCGAGCTCGTAACCACGGCTTCCTGCCGGGTGATGGAGGTAGTGGAACTCGCCCACCGTGGTGATCCCCGCTTCGAGCATCTCTCGAAACGCGAGCACCGTTAAGCGCCGGAATCGCTCCGGGTCGAGCGCCTCGACGAGCCGGTACATCTCTTCCCGCCAGCTCCAGAACGTGTCGGTGGCGCCCGTACGGGTCTCGGCCTTTCCACGCAGTCCGCGCTGAAACGCGTGGGAATGCGCGTTCACCATACCCGGGAAGAGCGCCTGGCCCTCGAGCCGCACGGCCGTTCCCGGCTTTGCCAGCGACGCTCCGACGCAGTCCGATGGTCCCGTCGTCGAGAATCTCGACCTGGAGCCTCGGAACGAGCTCCCCCTCGAACCAGGTGAAGTCGGCCTCGACGATCTGAGAGATAGGGACTGGCTTCATCGGGTCACGCCTCGGGTCTCTCGTACACCACGCGGCCTTTCTTGAGAACGACCCGCACGGAGTTTCTCCCCACTTGAGAGAGCCAGCGATTGACGCTCGAAACGTCGAGAACGACGAGGTCGGCCTCCATGCCTTCGTCGATGCGGCCGATGCGGTCCTGCCTCCTCAACGCTCGCGCCGCGTTCACCGTCGCTCCCGTGAGCGCCTCACGGGGTGTCATCCGCATCTGGGTGCAGGCGATGGACAGGACGAGAGGGAGCGATTCGACCATCGACGAGCCGGGGTTGTAGTCGGTCGCGATCGTGACCGACAGGCCCGCATCGATGAGCTTCCGCGCGGGCGCAGGGGCGACGCCGAGATAGAACGAACAGCCGGGGAGGAGCCCGGCGATGACGGAAGCGTCGCGGAGCGCTTCGATGCCGCCCTCATCGATGTGCTCGAGGTGCTCGGCGGTCACGCAACCCAATTCGGCGGCGAGCCGGGACGCACCCATCTGGCTCAGCTGGTCGGCGTGGATCTTGGGAACGAGGCCGAGCTCCTTTCCCCGCTCGAGCACGCGACGGGACTCCTCGAGGGTGAAGGCCGACGCTTCGCAGAAAACGTCACAGAACTCGGCGAGCTTCTCCGACGCGACGCGGCCCATGAGCTCGTCACTCACCACCAGATCGACGTAAGCCTCTCGTCGGTCACGATACTCCGGAGGGACGGTATGCGCCGCGAGATAGGTGGGAACGAGCTCGACGGGCTGGATCTCCGCGAGCATGCGCACCGCTTCCAGCATCTTGATCTCGTCGGCGGCGGTGAGCCCGTAGCCGCTCTTCACTTCCGCCGTGGTGACGCCGTTCGCCAGCATCCGGCGCAGCCGTGGCAGCGCCTCGGCGACGAGCTCCTCGACGCTCGCCTCCCGGACGGCGCGCACCGTGCGCAGAATGCCGCCACCCGCCTTCGCGATCTCGAGATAGCTCTTGCCCTGAGCGCGGGAGACGAACTCCTCATCCCGGCTTCCGGAAAAGACGAGATGCGTGTGGGAGTCGATGAGTCCGGATACGACCGCTCCCCCCTCTGCATCGATGACGGTGTCCGCTCGGGGCGCGGCGGAGCCGGCGCCGAAATCCTGGATCCGACCGTTCGCGATGGTGAGATAAGCGTCGGCGAGCGACCGTCCGCCGTCGCCGGGTCCACTCGGCCCACCCAGCCCACTAAGGAAGAGCTCCCCGATGTTCCGGATGACGAGCATTGGACGAGCCGTCCGCTCAGGGAACCTGGACGCCCCGCTCGTGAGACACCTCGACCGCGCGCTCGTATCCGGCGTCGACGTGGCGGAAGATGCCGGTCGCCGGGTCGGCGGTCAGGACCCGCTCGAGCCGGCGCGCTGCTGCCTCGGTACCGTCGGCGACGATGACCTGACCGGCGTGAATCGAGTAGCCGATGCCGACACCTCCACCGTGGTGGACGCTCACCCACGTGGCGCCGCAGGCGGTATTGAGGAGCGCGTTCAAGATGGGCCAGTCGGCGATGGCGTCCGAACCGTCCTTCATCGCTTCCGTCTCGCGGTAGGGAGAGGCGACGGAGCCGCAGTCCAGGTGGTCCCGGCCGATGACGATCGGAGCTTTGACCTCGCCGCGCGAGACGAGATCGTTGAAGACGAGTCCCATCTTGGCACGCTCGCCGTAGCCGAGCCAGCAGATTCGAGCGGGCAGACCCTGGAAGGGAACCCTCTCTCCCGCGAGGCGGATCCAGCGCGCGAGATGCTGGTTGTCGGGAAACGTCTCGAGGACGGCGCGGTCCGTGCGACGGATGTCCTCGGGATCTCCCGAGAGGGCCACCCAACGGAAAGGACCCGCCCCCTCGCAGAAGAGCGGACGGATGTAAGCGGGGACGAACCCCACGATGTCGAGCGCGTTTCCGACCCCCGCTTTCAAAGCCTGTCCCCGGATGTTGTTCCCGTAGTCGAACGCGACCGCCCCTCTTCGCTTGAGCTCCAGCATCGAGCGAACGTGCTCGGCCATGGTGCGCATCGACTCTTCGATATAGCGATCCGGCTTCGCGCGGCGCAGCGCGAGAGCCTCTTCGTAGCTCATCCGGTTCGGGACGTATCCGTTGAGCTCGTCGTGGGCCGACGTCTGGTCGGTGACGACGTCGGGCACCACGTCTCTCTGGATGAGCTCGGCGAGGAGATCCGCGGCGTTGCCTCGGAACCCGACGGAAAGGGGCTCTTCTTCGCGGGTCGCTTCCCGGCACCAGTCGAGCGCCTCGTCGAGATCGGAGGTAGCCCGATCGAGGTAGCCGGTCTCGAGTCGTCGCTCGACCCGCTTCGGATCGACTTCCGCCGCGAGACACACGCCCGCGTTCATCGTAACCGCGAGCGGCTGCGCTCCACCCATTCCTCCGAGCCCGGCGGTGACGACGAGCTTGCCTTCGAGACTCGCTCCAAAGCTCTCCCGAGCGCAAGCGCCAAAGGTCTCGTAGGTGCCCTGGAGGATCCCCTGGGTTCCGATGTAGATCCAGCTTCCCGCCGTCATCTGGCCGAACATGGTGAGGCCCATGGCCTCGAGCCGGCGAAACTCTTCCCACGTCGCCCAGTGAGGCACGAGCAAAGAGTTCGCGATGAGCACGCGGGGCGCGTCGGGATGCGTCCGGGCGATCCCGACCGGCCGACCCGATTGCACCAGGAGCGTCTCGTCGGCCTCGAGATTCCGGAGCGCTCCCAGGATGCGCTCGAAGTCGTTCCAGCTTCGAGCGGCTTTACCCGTTCCTCCGTAGACGACGAGATCCTCGGGGCGCTCCGCGACCTCGGGATCGAGATTGTTCTGAATCATGCGATAGGCGGCTTCCTGCTGCCATCCCTTGCAGGAAAGCCGGGACCCACGCGGAGCTCGTACCTCGCGCGCGGATGCTTTGGTGGTCATGATGGCCTCCTATTCGATCTCGCCAAGAACGCTTTGCGCGGCTTCCAGAATCTCGCCGGAAGAGACGAGCTCTCTTGCCGCGATGATGTCGGGATAATGCGCCCGGTCGTTCTCGTAGGGGGCGACTTTCTCGCGCAGCGCTCGATGAACCGCCTCGAGCGCGGGAGAGCTCGTCAAGGGCCGCCGGAACTCGATCGCCTGCGCCGCCGCCAGAAGCTCGATGGCGAGAATGTTCGCGAGATTCGACGACACCTCTACCGTCTTCCTCGCGGCGGTCACTCCCATGCTCACGTGGTCCTCCTGGTTCGCCGAAGTCGGAATGGAGTCGACGCTCGCGGGGTGTGAGAGGGTCTTGTTCTCCGACGCGAGCGCGGCCGCGGTTACCTGGAGGATCATGAACCCCGAGTTGAGTCCGCCTTCCTTCACGAGAAAGGCGGGAAGCTCCGAGAGGTCTGGGTTCACCATCCTCTCCATGCGGCGCTCGCTGATGGCGCCGAGCTCCGCGAGGGCTATGGTGAGAAAGTCGGAAGCGAGAGCCACCGGCTGTCCGTGAAAGTTTCCGCCCGACAGAACGCTCTTCCCCTCGATGAAGATCATCGGATTATCGGTGGCGCTGTTGATCTCGATCGCGAGCACCCGCTGGGAATGAGCGAGAGCGTCGCGCACCGCGCCGTGGACCTGCGGCATGCAACGAAGCGAATAACTGTCCTGGACGCGGTTGCAGGTCTCGTGGGATTTCCGGAGAGCGCTCCCCGCAAGGAGCCGCCTCAGGTTTCGCGCCGACGCGGCCTGTCCGGGATGAGGCCGCGCCTCATGGATGCGGGGATCGAAGGCGACGTCGGTTCCGAGGAGGGCGTCGAGGGTGAGCGCGCCGATGACGTCCGCGCTCCGGACGAGGCGTTGGGCCTCGATGACGGCGTGCGAGAGAAGGGCGGAAATGACCTGAGTCCCGTTGATGAGAGCGAGACCATCCTTGGGGTGAAGCGACACCGGCACGAGTCCCGCTCGCCGCAGCGCTTCGGCGGCGGGAAGTCTCTTCCCCTGGTAGAACGCTTCGCCTTCCCCGATGAGCGTGAGCGCCACGTGGGCGAGAGGCGCGAGGTCGCCGCTTGCTCCCACCGAGCCTTTTTGCGGCACGACGGGATGGATTCCGGCGTTCAGAAGCGCGACGAGTCCGTCGAGCGTTCCGGGATCGATGCCCGAGTAGCCCGACGCAAGGGCATTCACTCGGAGAAGGAGAATCGAGCGGACGACCGGCTCGCGAAACGGTTCTCCTACGCCGGCGGCGTGGCTCCGAATGAGATTGAGCTGGAGCTCTTCCAGATCCTCGCGCGGGATGACGACGTTTCGAAAATTGCCGAACCCGGTGTTGATGCCGTACACCACCCGGTCCTCGCGCAGGATGTCTTCCACCACCTTTCGGGACGCAACGATGCGCTCCCGGGCATCGGGGGAGAGCGAGACCTCGGCATGTCGAAAAGAGACCGCCTCGATCTCCTCGAGGCTCAGAGTTCGTCCCGTTACGACGACCGCCACGAAATCATCTTACCCTCGATCTGGAAATAATTCCTTCGCGTGCGCTCCTCGACCGCTCTGACGCCGTCAGGATTCGCATCAGGCGGCGAGTCTCAATCGGGCAGGAGCCGGCGGAGCTCGGTGAGGGAGTTTCCCACGACACCGAACGCGACCCGATGGTCGGCGCGGCCCGTCGGCGGCCGCCGGAAGGCGAGCGTCCCGACGGGAGAGACGTCGTACCAGGCATCCTCACCTCCTTCGATGCCGGAAACGAGCAGGACGGGCTCCCCATAGGCTCTGGCCGAGCTGGCGTCGAATCGAGTCGCCCAGACAGCGGCGCCGCGAACGAACAAGAGGTAGCCGTTCGCGACGTAGTGAGGAAGACACGCATCGGCAAGGACTTCGTGTCGATCACCGGTTCCGGCGCGGACCGCTTCCACGCGGCGCTCCTCCTCGCGGCGAGCGTCGAAGATGACCCATCCGGTCCCGGCGATCGCCTGGGGAAAGCCGAGCCGAGCGCCCTCGTCGTCCTCTGGGCGTACGAGCGTCTCGGGATTTCCGCCGGATGACGAAACGACTCGGATTCCCCCGGCGGAGCCGAAAACGATTTGCCCGGCTGCATCCCAACTCGCTCCTCGAACGTCTCCCACGACGGCAATGTCTCTCTGCACCGTCCTCTTCCCGCCGAGAGAGCGCGCTTTCATCGTTCCCGACGATACGAACGCCAGAAGCCCTCCATCGGAAGAGAAGAACGGACTGCCTGCGGCTTCCGTCCCTCGAATTCGGGTGACGCCTCCACCCTCGAGCTCGCGTAGATGGAGCATCCAGTCGTCGCCGTGGCGGGACACGTAGGCGAGCAGGGGGTGGTGCGGCGCGAGGGCTGGAGCCTCGCCGGGCGGAAGCTCGAGATACACGTCGGGGAGAGGCCGCGGCATGGAGGAAAGAAAGAAAAGCCTCCACGAAACGAGCGCGAAGAAGAGCGCGCTCAGGATCAGGATAGAGATTGTCCAGCCAAACCCGTCGGTTCTCAAGGTGGAAGCACCGAAGAAGACAACGCTAGCAATCCTCGACCGATGGGTCAAGGTGCGGAGAAACGTCTTCCAGGATCGAGCAGAATTGACACCCGGATCGAGGGGTTCTCCCTATGCGCGCAACGATCATCAGAGAGAGGTCCGTCACTCGTATCAACTGCAAACGCAATAGGTTCGGGTGACGACCTCATCGCGCCACTCGTTGGCAGCGAACTTGCTGTCAATCGCCGTCGGGGGACGTCATGGGGAGTCAACGTCCGGTCCTGGTCCGTATCCTCGTGGCATCGGGGCTCTTGCTCAGCTTTACCGGGGCCGCCGAAGCCCAATGGCACGATCCGCGCCTCATCGCGGGTCAAGTGGGCTTCCACGTTGCGGTGAGCTTCGTGGGAAAACTGATCCACCACGAGCCCGTCGGTCGCGCCCTGAAACAATCCTTGAAGGACGGCGCGTTCGCCGGCGGTCTCGCTCACGCGGGATATTGCATCGCGGGAAGGCATCCCCAGTGGGCGCTCGCGGGGAAAGTTCTCGCGCAGAAGTCCTATCTCACAACCAGGCGATCCGTAGACGGTCTCCCCGTTTTCGATCGGTCGATCCTCGACGAATGGGAGATGACGTTCGCTTTCGTCCACCTCGCGTGGCATGGCAAGCCCAGCGTAGAAATCGATGCCATCAACGCCGCCTTCTCCGCCTACTACCTCACGGCGGGAAGTCCCTATCGCCTCGATCCCCGACGAACGCTACTGTCGGGAAGCCTCGTGTTCCAGAACGACAATCCTCCCGATCGACTTCTCGGCTATTACGTGCCCGGCGTCATCTGGATCGATTCGACGCGCGTCGACGACCAGCGCATCTGGGGACACGAGCTCGTCCATAGCTTTCAGGCCGAGCGCGGCTCGGCGATCCGCGACTGGCATTGGGGGCCGGCCCGTTTCAACTGGCTGGTCTTCGCGTCCGGCGTTCCTGCGCTTCTCGCCGGCTGGCCCGATCACGACACGAGGCTCCACGAGCTCGAGGCCGAAGCCTATTCCGGAACCCGCTGAGACTCCTCTCCCCCACTTCATCTGGAGACTCTTCGTCTTGATTCCTCTTCCCGTCATCTCCTAGAATAATGGGCTCGGTACAGCTGGAGCCTGTCGAGCCGATTCCGTCGCTCTCGGGGATGCCCGTCCGATGCGACCGCAAGTCGTTGGAATGCCTCCGTACGAACCGTCGCCATGACTCTTTCTTCCGGCACCCGTCTCGGCCACTACGAAATCGTTGCTCCCATCGGGTCGGGAGGAATGGGGGTCGTCTACCGGGCGCGCGATCCTCGTCTGAAGAGGGACGTTGCAATCAAGGTCCTGCCTACCGAAATGGCCCAAGACCGGGATCGCCTGCGTCGGTTCGAGCTCGAGGCCCAGGCGGCTTCGGCGTTGAGTCATCCCAACATCGTTCACGTCTATGAGTTCGGCCACGAAGAGGGAACTACCTTCATCGTCATGGAGTTCGTCGAGGGCGTCACTCTGAAGACGGTGCTGGCGTCCGGGCCTCTACCGAGAGAGACGCTCCTCGCCTACGCGGAGCAGCTCTGTGATGGTCTCGCGAGAGCGCATCAGGCCGGACTCGTGCATCGAGATTCTCAAGCCCGACAACGTCGTCGTGGGCAACGACGGATTCGTGAAGATCCTCGACTTCGGGCTCGCGAAACGCGACCTCGAGCCGGAGCCCGACCCCTCGGAAGATTCGAGGACGGAGATTCGGGAATCGACGGCCCCGGGCGCGGTGGTGGGAACGGTGCGCTACATGTCGCCCGAGCAAGCGAGAGGGTGGCGCGTCGACGCCCGCTCCGACATCTTCTCGCTCGGGGCGGTGCTCTACGAGATGGCGTTCGGGACCAAGGCTTTCGACGGTCCGTCCCCGCCGACGTCGTGAGCGCCATCCTCCACGAGAGCCCGCGGGGCCTGGATGCGGAGAGCTCCGACCCGCTCGTCGCCGTCCTCCAGCGCTGTCTGGAAAAGGACCGGGAATCGCGCTTCCAGCTCGTCGCCGAAGTCGCGCGGGAGCTGTCGACTCTGGGCACGAGGGTGGCGCAGCCGAACGAGTCGGCGCGCTCGATCGCGGTTCTGCCCTTCGCGGACATGAGTGCGGGAAAGGAGCTCGACTACCTCTGTGAGGGTATGGCCGAGGAGATCCTCAACGCCCTCACGAAGGTCGGCGGACTCCGTGTCGCCTGTCGGACGTCCTCGTTTCGCTTCAAGGAGAGCTCCGACGATGCCCGGCAAATCGGCGCCGCTCTCAGCGTGAAGACCCTCCTCCAGGGGAGCGTGCGCGCGGCGCCCGGTCGTCTTCGGGTGACGGTGCAGCTCGTCGATTGCGCCAGTGGGTTCCAGCGCTGGTCGGAAAGGTACGACCGCGAGATGGGAGACGTCTTCCAGGTTCAAGATGACATCACGTCACGCGTCGTCGAGGAGCTCATCGGCCATCTCGCTCCGCGCGCCGGCGGCGAAGCGCTCGAGCAGGGCCAGCGCCACTCCAACACCCACGCTTATCATCTGTATCTCAAGGGTCGCTATTACTGGCACAAGCGCCATCTCGGCGAGACCGGCAAGGCGCTCGATTTCTTCGAGAAGGCCATCGAAGCCAACCCCGGCTACGCACTTGCCTACGCCGGACTCGCGGATGCCCACAGCGCCCTCGGGATCTATGGATTCGTGCCCCCGACCGTCGCCCGCGGCGCCGCGCGTGGATATGCCGACAAGGCCCTCGCCCTCGACGAGACCCTCGCCGAGGCCCATCGTGCCCTCGGTTTCATCAACCTCTACTACGAATGGAATTGGACCCGGGGAGAGCAGGAGCTACGAAAGGCGATCGAGCTCAATCCGTCGCTCGTCGACGCCCACAGCTACTATGCCATCCTCCTGGCCGCGCAAGGACGGTACGAAGAGGCTGCCCGGGAAGCGGAGCGGTCCGTGTCTCTCGATCCCTACTCCGCCGACGCCCATTATCTCTACGCCGTGACGCATCTGTTCAGCCGCGACTACGACGCGGTGATCGCGGCGACTCGTAGGGCGGCGGAGCTCGAGCCGAGTCTCCTGGTGAGCTGGGTCGTGTACGCGCTGGCCGCGTTCAAGATCGGCGAGCTCGCCGCGGCCCTCGAGGCAGGAGCCCGGTTCGCCAAGATGGACAACGCTCTGTTTCTCGGCGCCACGGGGAAGCTCCAAGCCGACACCGGACACGAAGAGGCCGCGCGCGAGTGCCTGGCCACCCTCGAGCGGCGGTCTGCCGCGGGAGAGTACATTCCTGCCATCTTTCGCGCCTGGATTCTCGCCGCTCTCGGCGAAGCGGATGAGGCGATCGGAGCGATCCGGGAAGCGGTGAAGGAGCGGCATCCCTATCTCGTTTACTCCAGGACGGACATGCTCGACGGCCTTCAAGGCGACCCTCGGCTGGAGGAGATCGTGGCCCGTATCGGGACCGGCTCCCGGGCCTAGACCTGGTGAGCGCTCTTTCTCCAAAACCTGTCGGACCGGCGATTTCTCAAATCTGGCCTAGGCGGAGCCTGCGCACCCAGACCGCGAGGAGACCGACCCCCACCGAGAAGAGTCCCACGAGCATCCCGATCCAAAGACCCTGAACCCCGAGCCCCAGAGGGAAGGCGAGAATGTATCCCGCGGGAAGACCCAGGATCCAGTAGCCGACGAGGGCGGCGACCATCGGGGTGCGGGTGTCGCCGAGACCGCGAAGGACCCCGATAGTGACCACCTGTAATCCGTCGAAGAGCTGAAAGAATGCCGCGACGAAGAGGAGCGACACGCCCACCGCGAGCACCGACGCGTCGGTGGTGAACAAAGAGATGATGACTCGCGGGAACAAGAACAGGCACGCCGCGGCGGATGCCATGAAGCCGACGCCGAGAACGATCGCCATCCATCCCGACCGCTCGACCGCCGCCGGGTCGCGACGGCCGGCGGCATAACCCACGCGCACCGCCGCCGCCGAGGAGATGCCCAGAGGAACCATGAAGGTGGTCGCCGCCACGGTAATGGCGATCTGGTGGGCGGCGAGCGATGCGGCGTCGAACCTTCCCGCGAGCGCGGTCGCGACGCTGAAAAGACCCATCTCCAGTGAGATTTGGAAGGCCGCGGGAAGCCCGAGGTCGAGAAGCCGCCGGAGACGCGCCATCTCGATTCCGAGCGGTACCCGGAAGAGCTTCCGCCGGCCGCGGCGATTGTAATAGATGATGCAGCCGATGAGACAGCTCGCCATGAAGATGCGCGAGACGAACGTGGCCCAACCGGCACCCGGCACCCCCAGCTCCGGAAGCCCGAGCCTTCCGAAGATGAGGGTCCAGTTCACGAAGGCGTTGAGGACGTTCGCGGCGATGAACACCACCATCACCGCGTGGACGTGTCCCAGCGCCTGAAGGTATCGGCGCGAGGCGGAATAGAGAAGCAGCGGGAGCAGGCTCCAGTTCACGGGCCGGATGTAGGGAAGGGTGAGCTCCAGTACTCGGGGCTGAATCCCCAGCCGGGGGAGGACGCCGACCAGCCAGAACAGCAGCGCGGTGAGCGGGATGGTGAGGAAGACGGCCAGGTAGATCCCGTGAACGAGAGTGCGGTCGCAGTCCCCGAGATCGTCGCGGCCGTAGGCCTGGGAGATGAGGGTGTCGAGGCCGAGAAGGATCCCCATCCCGAAGATGGTGACCCCCATGAACACCGCCGAGCCCAGCGCCACTGCGCCGATAGCCTCCGCGCTCAGACGGCCCACCATGATGGTGTCCACCGTTCCCATCGCCGTCCAACCGAGCTCGGCGACGACGACGGGAAGGGCCAGGCGGATCATCGGCTTCCACTCGGCCGCGAGAGCCGACCGGATCAAACGGAAGCGCCTAATTCGCTCAGCGCGCGTCCGAGCGCGTCCACTGCCTCCTGGACCTCCGCCTCTTCGACGAACCCCAAATGGCCGATGCGGACGATCTCGCCCGTGAGCCGTTGCTGGCCGCGTGCGAGGATGACACCGTACTTCGTACGGAGAAGCTCCAGCAGCGCCGGCTCCTCGACACCATCGGGAACACGAACCGCCGTGACCGTCGGAGAAAGGTGTCGCTCGTCGGCGAACAGCCGGAGCCCGAGCTCTCGCACTCCGGCGCGCGCGACCTCCGCGACACGCAGATGGCGGGCATGAACTCCGGAGGCGCCCTCTCGAAGCATTCGATCGAGAGCGACGTCGAGCGCGAAGACGAGCGAGATCGCCGGGGTGAAAGGGAAATTCCCCGTCTCTTTCGCCTTGCGATAGCGCCGCAGATCGAAGAAGAACCGCGGCATTCGGGCCCGCTCGATGGCACCCACGGCGCGGGAGCCGAAACAGAGAATCGCCATTCCCGGCGGAATGCCCCAGGCTTTCTGCGAGCCGGTGACCACGGCGTCCACGCCCCAGCGCTCCATCGGAAGCGGCATGGCGCCGAGGCTCGAGATGGCGTCGACGAGAAGGAGCGCTTCCGTCTCTTCTCGCACGACGCGGCAGAGCTCTTCCAGTGGATGGGCGATTCCCGTCGACGTCTCGTTCTGTGTAAGCAGCACCGCGGCGACGTTCTCGTCGGAGCGCAACGTCTTCCGGAGCTCGTCGGGATCGGCTGCCTTTCCCCACTCGACGGTGAGACGCTGGACGTCGCAGCCGTAAGTATCCGCGATAGCGCAGAATCGTTCGCCGAACGAGCCCGCGGAAACGCCGACTATGCGATCTCCCGGGCTCAACAGATTCGCGACGACGGCTTCAAGCCCGCCGGTGCCGCTGGTCGTGAGGAGAAAGATGTCGTGAGAGGTGTCGAGGTAGGCGCGGAGCTTCTGATAAAGCTCCTCGACGAGCACCTTCATCTCCGGGCCGCGGTAATTCATCATCGGCCGGGACATCGCCTGAAGAATCTCGTCGGGACAGGGCGTGGGCCCGGGAATCCGCAGGTTGACTCGTTTCTTCATGCGCCTCCTAGGTAGATCCCCTTGGGGTCGAGCTCTTCGCGCACGAGCCGTAGCGCGGCGTCATCGGGAAGCTCGGTCTCTCCCAGAGGCTCTTTCACCTGAAGAGGCCACGACACTTCGGCGCGGATCTCGTCGAGGGTCACTCCCGGGTGGGTCGCTTCGAGCACCATCTCTTTGGTGTCGGGATCGAAGCCGTACACGCCGAGATTGGTGATGACGCGCTCGGGTCCACCGCCGGGAGCACCGAGCTCCTCGCGCGAGCCGCCGCCGTCGAGATAGCCGACACTGGTGCGGAAGTCGAGCGTTTCAGGAAACTTGTTGCGCTTTTGGGGAAGTAGCACGACGGTCTTGCGGGCGAGCCAGGAAATCTCAGCGGCTCCTCCCGAACCGGGAAGCCGTACCTTCGGATGGCGATAGTCGCGCCCGATGACGGTAGTGTTCAGGTTTCCGAATCGATCGATCTGGGCGGCGCCGAGAAACCCGACGTCGATCCGGCCGCCTTGGAGGAAATAGAGAAACGTCTCCGCCATGGGCATCACCTGGACCGAGCCGGTCACGAGGCAGGGATCGCCGATGGAGAGCGGGAGCCGGATGGGACGGGCGCCGTAGACCCCGGCTTCGTAAACCAGCTGGACGCCGGGGGCGTGGGTTCTCCGTGCCAGGTTTACGGCGAGATTGGGAAGGCCGATGCCGACGAACACCACGTCGCCGTCGGCAATCTCGCGCGCCGCGGCGAAGGCCATGAGCTCGGAGCGACTCGGGGGTTTCATCATGTCTACCGATAGAGACCGTAGTTTACCGGTGACGACATCGAGGGCTCGGGGCGAAGCTTCCCTTGCACTTCGTCACCCAGCTTTTCGTTGTACTCGCTCCGACTCGAGACTCCGTAGACCCATTGGTCGAGGTAGGACGCCATGCCTTCGGCGGTGCGACTCGTTTCCTCCCAGGCGACGTAGAAATCGTTGTCCCGATCGTAGTAGCCCTGGACGAAGCTCGGGTGCGCACCGAAGGGCTCGACGACGATCGCGTCCACGATGACACCGGGAACGAGCGTCCGGTTGGGGTCGGAGCGGATGAGGTCCTCCTCGACCAGCTCCTCGACCACCACGATGAGCTTCTTCGCCGCGAAAGCGGCTTCCTTCTGGACACCGAGAAGACCCCAGACCTGGGTGTTGCCGGAAGCGTCGGCTCGCTGGGCGTGGAGGATGGAGACGTCCGGTCGTAGAGCGGGTACGGCGTAGAGCTCTTCGCCGGTGAAGGGGCAGGTAACCGGTTTGATGTTCGCGTTGACCTTGGGAAGATCGGTTCCGTGGTAGGTGCGCAGCGGCAGGAAGGGAAGCCCCGAGGCCCCTGCTTTGATACGGGTGAGGAGTCCGAAGTGAGAATACTCCTCGAGCTCGATCGCCGCGGGCTCGTTCTTCTCGACGGCGCGCCGGATGCCGTGGAGCGAGCCGACGCCAGGATTTCCCATCCAGCCGAAGACCAGCTTCTTCGCCACCCCCGCCGCCACCATCTGGTCATAGAGAAGGTCGGGGGTGAGACGGCAGAGAGTGAGGTCCTTTTTTCGCTGCCGGATGATCTCGTGGCCCGCGGCGAAGGGGATGAGATGGGTGAATCCCTCGGCGAGCACCACGTCGCCGTCGGCGACGAACGTCGCGATCGCCTCGGCCATCGGGAGGAGCTTCTCCTTCATAGAGTCCCGAGGGCCTCATCGAGGATCGCGGCCGCGACATCGGCCTCTTCCTCGGTAACGACGAGGGGAGGGGTGAGTCGGATGGAGCTCTCCCCGCAACCGAGCAGGAGGAGTCCCCGCTCGAACGCCGCCTTCAGCACCGGATCGACCTTGTCCTTCGCGGGAGCGCGGCTGGCCCGGTCTTTCACCAGATCGACGGCGAGCATCAGCCCGAGGCCACGCACATCCCCCACCACGTCGTGGCGAAACGGGAGCTCGCGGAGCTTTTCGAGCAGATGCGCTCCGACCCGTGCGGCGTTCGCCACCAGTCCCTCCTGCAGAAGATCCAGGGTCGCGATGGCGGCGGCGCAAGCGACGGCGTTGCCTCCGTACGTGCTTCCGTGCCCTCCGGAATTCCACTGCATCAACTCTTCGTCAGCGATGATGGCGGCGAGAGGCATTCCCGATGCGATTCCCTTCGCGAGAACGACGATGTCCGGCGTGAGACCGAAATGCTCGGAGGCGAACAGCTTTCCCGTGCGGCCCATGCCCGCCTGGACCTCGTCGGCGATGAGCAGGATCCCATGAGTGCGGGCGATCTCGGCGAGCCTCGTGAGGAACTCCGGCTTGGGAACGAAGTAGCCGCCCTCTCCCTGCACCGGCTCAACGATGATCGCCGCCACCTCCTCGGGAGGCGCGATGCTCTTGAAGAGCGTCGTCTCCAGGTGCTCGAGACACTCGACGTCGCAGCTCGAGGGCTCCCGGTTCACCGGGCAGCGATAACATTGGGCGTAGTAGGTGTGGTGCACTTCGGGAAGAAAGGGGGCGTAGCCGCGGCGCTGAACGGCCTTGCTCGCGGTCAGGGTTGCGGCACCCATGGTGCGGCCGTGAAACGCGCCGAAGAAAGCGACAATCTTCTGCCGCTTGGTGCGGAGTCGTGCGAGCTTGATCGCGGATTCAACGGCCTCCGCGCCCGAGTTGGTGAAGAAGACCCGAGGATTTCCGCGGACGGGAGCGACCTTCGCGAGCTTCTCCGCGAGCTCCGCCACCGGCCGGGTGTAGAAGTCGGTGGGACACATATGGATGAGCTTTCCCGCCTGCTCCCGGATCGCGGCGACCACCCGCGGATGGCAGTGGCCGGTGGCGCAGACGGCGATGCCGGCGGCGAAGTCGAGAAATCGGTTTCCGTCGGGATCGGTCACGACCATGCCCGACGCCTCTTCGACGACGAGGGGATAGTCCCTCTTGTAGTGCTGCGAGACGAACCTCGCGTCCTTGTCGATGATGGCCTTGGCCTTGGGGCCGGGAAGCTTGGTGCGGATGGAAGGTGTGGTTACTGTGCTCACGTTCGTTTCTCCTGAAAGCGGATCTTATTGCAACTCCGAGAAAGTCTCTTCGAGGATCCGTACGATTTCCTCGATCTGAGATTCCTCGATGACGAACGGCGGCGCGAGGAGGATGGCGTCGCCATCGACTCCGTCGGCCATCCCCGTTCCCGAATACACGACGAGTCCTTTCGCGAACGCTCGAGAAACGACCTCCTCGACGAAGCGTCGTGATCGGGGAAAGGCCTTCTTCGTCTCCTTGTCGGAAACGAGCTCGATTCCGGCGAGAAGACCCCGGCCACGAATGTCGCCGACGAAGTCGAAACGCTCGAGTCGACGGAGCGCCGCGAAGAACGGCTTCTCGAGTCGAGCGACTCTATCCACGAGCTCTTCCCGGTCGAGGATTCTGAGCACCTCGAGGGCGACGGCAGCGACGACCGGATGGTGCGAGAAGGTGTAGCCGTGGGTGAAGCTTCCGAGCTTTTCCTTCACGGTTCGCGCGACGACCTCTTTCACCGCGACCGCCCCGCCCGGCACCGCCCCCGAGGTGATCCCCTTTCCCAGGAGGATCAGATCGGGGACGACGCCCGAGGGCTCGACGGCAAGAAAGCTCCCCGTTCGTCCGTAGCCGGTGAGCACCTCGTCGACGACGAGGAGCACACCGAACCGATCGCGAATCTCCCGCACCCGGGGTAAGTACTCCGGTGGAGGAACGGCGGCGCCTGCCGCGGCCCCCATGACCGCCTCGACGACGAAGGCCGCGACCGTCTCGGGGCCAACGGACTCGAAGAGCTCGGAGACGGCGTCGGCACAGGCGACTCCACAGTCGGGATACGTCTTTCCCAGAGGACAGCGATAACAGTAGGGTGCCGGGGCGTGCTCGTCGTTCGCGAGGAGCGGCTCGTAGGGCTTCCGCAGGCCCGGGCGTCCCGAGACGGCGAGGGCGCCCAGAGTGTTTCCGTGATAGCTCGGCTGGCAGGCAAGAGTGCGGTACTTCGACTCGCGGCCCGAAGCGATCTGGAACTGCCGCGCGAGCTTGATCGCGGTCTCCGTCGCCTCGGTGCCGCCGGGAACGAGATAGAGCTTCGTGAGCCCTTCGGGAAGCCGGGAAACGAGTGCCTGTCCCCACTTTTCGATGGCGTCGGTGGTGAACTGGGAGCCGTGAACGTAGGCCACGAGCTCGGCCTGATCCGCCATCGCCCGCGCGAGGTCCTTTCTTCCGTGGCCGAGGTTCACAACCAGAGCTCCTCCGCAGGCGTCGAGGTAACGCTTGCCGGAATCGTCGTAGAGATGGATCCCGTCGCCGCGGACCGCGGTCGCGAAGAGCTTGGTCAAGTCCCGGTAGAAGACGGGGCTATCTGGAAAACGTCGTGAGGTCATGTGCCACCTGGCCGTCGTCGAGGCCCCGCTACGTTAGCACGGCGGCCTGCCCGATGGTCGAGCCGGAGGGGGGAGAATCCGCTAGAATGCGACGCCGGAGGCTCACCATGCAGACTGGCTTTCGCTTGGGAATCTTGTCGCTATCGATGTCGCTCGCGGTCGCGCTCGCCGCGGACGCCGAGGAACGGGTCAATCGCCTGATCTCAATCCTCGAGTCGGGAAAGCCCGCGATCGGGGTCTGGACCGGTGCCACCGGGGCACCACGGATCGCGAAAGTCCTCGCCACCAGCGACGTGGATTTCATCGTGGCGGACGTCGAGCACGAGGTCTACGATTTTCCCACGCTCCGGAGCTTCCTCCTGTCGGTGGACGATTTCAGCCAGCGGTATCGAAGCGCGCCTCGCCATGCGCCCACCGTTCTCGTCAAGATCGCGCATCGAGCGGGCTGGGACCCCCGGTATGAGATCGCGGAGTCGCTCAAGGTGGGCCCCGCGATGGGCATCTGGGTGCCGTTCGTCGAGAGCGCCGACGATCTCGCGCTCGCCATCACCGCGGTGAAGCGGGCAGAGACCTCGGGACTCGGCGGCATCAATGTCCCTCGAGAACGTCGCGAGCCCTGGCCTCTCGATCCCAAGGGAGAGCTCTTCGTCGTGGCGATGATCGAATCCGCCAAGGGGGTCGCGAACGCGAGCGAGATCGTGGCCGTTGCTGGCGTCGCCGCCATCGAGCCGGTGCACCTCTCCGACGACGACACGCGGCGGATTCGAAGAGATGTGCAAGGAAAAGGGAGTTTTCCTCGCCGCCGACGTCACGCCGGAGGACGTCGATGCGAAGCTCGGCGCCGGATACCGCCTGTTGAGCCTGGGCTGGGACTTCAATCTCCTTCGCCAGGAGCTGGACCAATCGGTGGGAGAGACGAGACGGGTAATCGAAAAGCGTTGAGCCCGACTCCGGTCAGGACACGCCGACGGCTTTGAGCTCCGCCTCGAGCCTCGCGATCTCTTCTATTAGCCGGTCCTGGGCACGCTGACAGGCGTCCTCGTCTCCAAGGCTCGCGACCGTCTCGAGCTCGTGCGCTGCGCGCGCGGCCCGAGATGCCGAAAGAGTCAAGAGAGCACCCTTCAACCGGTGCGACAGCCGCTCGACGCTTCGGAAATCGCTTTCGGAGAGCGCCAGCTCGAGCCCCTGTAGCGTTCCCGGAGTCTCCTGGAGGAAGAGATCGGTCAGCTCTCCGAGAAGGGCGGGATCATCATTGGCGCGTTTCAGCACCTGCTCGCGGTCGAAGATCTCGTCCGCCGTCGGCGGGGGCACGGCCGTCGTCGCGACGTCCTGGCCCGGGCGACGGAGGACTCGTCCAATCGCCTGGGCGAGCTCGCTCTCGGAGAACGGCTTGGTAACGAACCCGTCCATCCCTGCCTGGACGCAGCGCTCGCGATTATCGTCGCCAGCGTGAGCGGTGAAAGCGACGACGGGAACGTGGTCTCCGGTCGCCCGTTCCCTTTCACGAATGCGACGCACTACCGTGAGCCCGTCCACCTCGGGCATCTCGAGGTCGAGAAGCAGCAAGTCGAATCCTTCCTTCGACCAGCGCTCGAGCGCCTCTCGTCCGTTCGGAACCGCAATCACCTCGGATCCGTTCGCCTCGAGCGCACGAATCGCCACCGTTCGATTCACCGGATGGTCCTCGGCCACCAGGACTTTGAGCCCGGCGAGCATCAGGCGGTCCATGTTCTGAGTCTGGATGTCTTCCGGCCTTTCCACCATCGAGCCGCGGTTCAAGATTTCGATCGCACGAACCAGGTGCGAGGGGGCGATGGGCTTGGTGAGGTGTCCCTGTATTCCATGCGCCCGCAAATCATCAGGACTCACGCGCTCGTGAGCGAGCGCCATGAGCACTCCCGGGATCTTCGAGCGTTTCGCAATCTCGCGCGCCACGGAGAACGCATCCACGCCCGGCATCTGGGAGTCGAGAAAGAAGACGGAGAACGGCTTCCCGCTCTCGCGAGCCCTCTCGACGGCGTCGATCGCTTCGTCGTGACTCGCCACCGAGGCGACCTCGCAGCCGAGCTCGACGAGCTGTTTCGCCATCACTTCTCTCTGAACCCGGCTGTCGTCGACGACCAGCGCCCGAGTGCCGCGAATCGACGGTGGTACCCGGTCCTCGTCGTCGGTCCGGGCCGCTTCGAAACAAACGTCGAAGCGGAACGTGCTTCCCCGTCCCTCTTCGCTCTCGACGGATAGAGAGCCGCCCATCCACTCCACCAGCTCGGAGGAAATGGCGAGGCCGAGACCGAGACCGCCATGCTCCGATGGAGCGTTGTCACCTTGCATGAAAGCGCCGAAGATGCGCTCCATGCTCGTCCGCGAGACTCCGATTCCGGTATCCTTCACCGAGAAACACACCCGGTCCTCCTGCGGGCCCAAGGAGGCCATCGCCACCTCCACGAGAATCTCGCCTCCTTCGTCGGTGAACTTGATGGCATTGACGATGAGATTGGACAGGACCTGGCGCAGACGCTGGGGATTGCCGGTCACGACGTCGGGAACCTCGGGCGCCACCCAGAAGGCGAGCTCGAGCCCCTTCACGTGAGCCTGGGGCGCCAGGGTTCGCACCGACTGGCGCAGCAGTCGCCGCAGCCGGAACTCATCGCTCTCGAATCGGATTTTTCCCGCCTGGAGCTTCGAATAGTCGAGGAGATCGTTGATGATCCGAAGGAGAGAATCGCCCGAGGCCCGGATCATCTCCAGAAGCTCGCGCTCTTCCACGTTGGACGTTTTGCCCAGCAGGACCTGCGTGAGACCCAGGATGCCGTTCAGCGGCGTTCGAATCTCGTGGCTGACCCTCCCGATGAACTCGCCTTCCATCGAAGGTCCCGAGCTCGAGCGGCTCGACCCCGGAGGCACGTTATTCAGGAGCGCCAGAACGGCGGTGACCGCCACCGACACGAGGAATCCGGCGAGACCGCCCAGAAGCTCAAACGAGCCATAGGCGATCGCGGCGACGAAACCTCCGATCAGCGCGGCGCGAATCAGGGGGTGAGATCTCAAAACGCTTCCCATCAGTCGAGGCACCAGAGGAGTGAAAATCGCGATCGTCTTCTTATCGGCCAGAGTGGGTCCAACCATTAGCCCGTTTCACTAAGCAGCTGAATACAATATGGTTATGAGTCTTTCTCCGGCTATGGAGGCAGTTCTCGTGGTATAGTGTGAGCCACGTTTCCAATCCCGAACCCACTGAGGACCGAACGGTGAGCCTACTCGGCCGAGAGCAGATCGAGGCGATCCTTCCCCATCGCGCGCCCTTTCTGTTCGTCGACGAGATCACGGAGATCGAGCCCGGCGATCACATCGTCGGAGAGTTCCTCGTGAAAGAAGACGAGCTGTTTCTCGCTCGGGAAAATGGCAGTCTTTACCTACCCCAGAGCCTCCTCGCCGAGGCGATGGCTCAGGTCGGCGCCATTCTCGTGCTCCACCCCGAGGAGAAACAGGGTCGAACGATCTACTTCCGATCCATCGAGGGAGCGGAATTCTTCCGTCGGGTACCCGTAGGAGCGCGTATTCGCGTGGAGGCGAGAGTCAAGAAGCTCCGCTCGCGCTTCGGGAGTCTCTCCGTCGAAGCCTTCGTCGGTTCCGAGATCGCGGCGAAAGGCGTAATGAGCTTCGCTCTGGGCTAGGCTCGCCGCGCCGCCGCGCAAGGGCGAAGGCGGGTCCCCTCGCGGAGGGGTTTTCCCCGCGATCCGTCGAAGCCGAAACCCCATAACCCACCTCACAGGCAACGCGCAGACGACTCCCTAAACTTGTGACCAGGGTCACAGCGCCGAGACCCCAGGAGGTGCCGCCGTGCAGGGAAGCTTGATACGTGATCACCTTCCCGACATTCTGCATTCGCTCGCTCGCTCCGAAGAGAGCGGCGTGCTCCAGGTGACGCGGGAGCTCACGAGCAAACACATCTATTTCGGTCACGGCTCGATCGTCTTCGCACGGTCGAACCAGCATTCGGATCGCTTGGGAGAGCTCCTCGTTCGCGAGGGGCGAATCACCCGCTCCCAGCTCGCCGCCGCATCGAACAAGCTTCGCGCTACCGGCCAGAAGCTCGGCGCGGTGCTGATCCAGATGGGTTATCTGCGGGAAGCGGACGTCCGGGCCGGGGTGGCGGATCAGATGCGGGGAATGATTCGCCCCGTCTTCTCGTGGCAGATCGGCGAGTATTGCTTTCGACCGAAGGACAATCCCGTCAGCAAGGACCTCGCGATCGAGCTCCCGACCATCCCCACCATACTGGAAGGAACCCGCGAAGTCGCCGACCGGGAGACGATTCGCCGCACTCTCGGCGATCTCGGTCGTGTGGTGAGCTTCTCGCGCGATCCCTGGGTGCACGCGCATCAGGTGAGCCTGACCCCGATCGAGGGTTTCGTTCTCTCACGGGTCGACGGGCAAGTCACCATGTCCGACATCGTGTCCATCACCCCCATGGCCGAAGACGACACCCTTCGCTGCCTCTACGTTCTTCTCTCGGGAGGGTTCCTGGAGTTCGGCGCCAAGGGGCGCGATCTGACACCATCGAAGACCTCGCGCCGGGTCTACGAAATTCCCGTCGTGCTTCCGAGAACGACTAGCCCCCGGGCGGACAGCCAAAGAGACGACGGCGACATCACCGTCGCCGAGAGGCAAACGCGAGACGACATCCTCGCGAAGCACGCTTCGCTATCCCGCGCGACCGTCTACGACTGCCTCGATGTCCGCCGGAACGCGAAGGAGGCGGAAATCCGCAAGGGCTACCTCTCCGTCGTGAGGAAGTACCATCCCGATCGACACCGAGCGCCCCATCTTCGCGAGCTCCACGGGATGCTCCAGGAGATTCTCGCCAAGGCCGCCGATGCCTACGAGACCCTGAGCGACCCCGTTCACCGGAGGCGCTACGACCAGACGCTTCGCGTCGAGGCACCGCGGGGTGAAGCCAACGCCGCACCCATCGAGAGCCCGCCGACGGTACCGCCCTCGACGGCCGAGACCCTCGCCGCCCGCTACTTCGCGGAAGCGAAGAAATTTCTGGACAATCGTGATTTTCACGAAGCGGTGAAGCTTCTCGAGGAAGTGGTAGACCTGGACCCCTCGAGAGCGGAGCATCACCGCACTCTCGCGCACGCTCTCCAGAACAACCCGAAGTGGCGCAAGGAGGCAGAGGCTCACTACCGCACGGCGATGAAGATCGACCCGTTCGATCTCGGCTCGCTCGTCGGCCTCGGAGACCTCTATGTGGCGTTGAACCTCAAGAAGCGGGCCAAGCCTCTGTTCGCCATGGCCCTCGAGATCGATCCCGGAAACCTGGAGATCATCTCCAAGCTCAAACGCTGCAAGAGGTAGTATTTCGTTCGACTCCGCGTCTCGGCATGCTCGCGTTTCTTCCGAGACCCGTCGGTCAACTTCTCGCCGGCGGGAAGAGGGGATCGAGCTGTCGCAGCAGAGCGGCGTCCCTCACGATTCCCCGGAACGTCTCGACGTCGACCGTTTGCTGGGCGTCGGAGTAGGCGGTATCGGGGTGAGTATGCACCTCCATCATGAGGCCGTGAGCTCCGGCGGCGAGCGCCGCGCGGGCCAGGGGCCGCACCCGCTCCCGCTTCCCGACTCCGTGCGACGGGTCGACGATGACGGGAAGGTGGGTCATCCGCCTCGCCAGAGGCACGACGTTCAAGTCGAGAGTGTTGCGCGAATGGTTGTTGAACGTGCGAACCCCCCTCTCGCAGAGGATGACCTTCGGGTTGCCTTCGGCCAGAAGATATTCCGCCGCCATCAGCCATTCCTCGAAAGTGGCGGAGATGCCCCGCTTCAGTAGCACGGGGCGGCCGAGCTCGCCGAGCTTCTTCAGCAGCGAGAAGTTCTGCATGTTCCGCGCGCCCACCTGCAGGATGTCGACGTACTCGGCGACCTTTTCGGCGAGGGAGGTATCCAGCACTTCGCTCACGACCGGGATACCGACCTCTTCACGGATCCTCTGAAGAGTCACGAGCCCCTCTTCGCCCAGCCCCTGGAAGGAGTACGGACTCGTGCGCGGCTTGTAGGCGCCGGCGCGGAATACGTGGGCTCCCGCCTCCTTCACCTGTTTTGCGATCGCGGTCGTCCTCGCCTCGGTCTCGACGCTGCAAGGGCCGGCGACCAGAATCGTCTCCTCGAGCCCGAACTTGACGCCTGAAACGTCGACCACCGTGTCATCGGGATGCACTTCCCGGCTCACGAGCTTGTAGGGCTTGGTGACCGGGATGCACTCGAGCACTCCCGGGAGCAGGTTCAACAACGCCGGCTCCACCGGTCCGCGGTTTCCCGTCACACATATCGCGGTCCGGCTCTCCCCGGGCACGGGGAGAGGTGTAAACCCCATCCGCCGAATCGCTTCTTCCACGGCGCGACACTCTTCCGGAGTGCTGTCTTTTCGCATGATGACGAGCATGGTGTCTTTGTCCTCTTTTCTTCGCGACCGCGCGCTCTCCGGCACGCGAGCTGCGCTCTCAGCTCATGAGGGATCTTACGGCATCGGTGAATTTCGCCATGACGCGCGAGTCCCTGTCCTCGCCGGGTTCCCGCCAGGCGGCGTCGATGACGTTCGCGAGGTGGCTTCCCACGACGGCGATGCGCGCGCCGGCGTCGAACGCGCGCTCGATCTGCTCCCGTTTCGAGAGTCCGAACCCGATGCAAAGAGGATTCTCGACGGCGGCCGCGGTTCGGGAGACGAGCGATGCCACCGAGTCGAACTCTCCCAAGCGGACGCCGGTGATTCCCTGGTGCGCGACGAGATAGAGGAAGCCGTCGGCCACCCGGTCGATGCGCTCGAGTCGCTCTCCCGAGGTAAGGGGGCCGACGAGCTCGACGTGCGCGAGACCCGCTGAGCGGC
This sequence comes from uncultured Acidobacteriota bacterium, assembly GCA_963815675.1. Taxonomy (GTDB): domain Bacteria; phylum Acidobacteriota; class Vicinamibacteria; order Marinacidobacterales; family SMYC01; genus CAWFHP01. Next base: position 280,939 of record CAWFHP010000006.1, read on the forward strand.
AGGCCTTTCTCAGCGGCCGGCTCTCTTCCAGGGGAATGTCGGGGACGAGAAGCGAAGCGGCCCCCGCCTCCGCCACTTCCCTCGCGAAACGCCCGAATCCGCGGGCGTGGACGAGGTTTCCGTAAACGAGAAGATTGAGCGGCGTGCGGGGGCAGGCGTCGTGGATGCGCGCGAGAATCGCGATCGCTTTCGTCGTCGAGGTTCCGCCCGCGAGCGCACGCATGTCGGCGGCCTGGATTGCGGGGCCGTCGGCGACGGGGTCACTGTAGGGGAAGCCGAGCTCGAGCATGCCGGAACCCGCGGTGACCGCCGCCTTCGCGAGCTCGACGGAAAGCTCGGGGGTCGGATCGCCGATGACCAGAAACGGGCTCACGCTCGGCCCCTCGCGCAAGAGGCGCTTCAGCCGCTGGCGGGGGGTCAAGCGCCACCCCTCGCCCTTCGGCGCTCTCCGGCAAAATGCCGGAAGTACGTATCGAGATCCTTGTCGCCTCGGCCACAGAGGTTCAGCAGAACTCTCGAGCCTTCTTCGAGCTCGTTGTCTCGAACGGCTCTCAAGAGAAAGGCAAGGGCGTGCGAGGGCTCGAAGGCGGGAATGATGCCCTCGAGCTCCGAGAGTCGTTCGAAGGCATCGAGCGCTTCTTCATCGGTGACGGCGACGTAGCGCGCCCGTCCCGAGTCCCGGAGAAACGCGTGCTCGGGACCGACCCCGGGATAATCGAGCCCCGCAGACACGCTGTGCGCTTCGAGGATTTGTCCTTCGTCGTCCTGGAGAACGTAGGTGCGCGCTCCATGCAGAAGACCAGGAGTTCCGGCGACGAGCGTCGCGCCGTGTTGGCCGGTCGCGAGACCTCGACCTCCCGGCTCGACTCCGAAGAGGCGCACCTCCGGGTGAGCGACGAAGGCGTGAAAGACTCCCATGGCGTTGCTTCCGCCGCCGACGCAGGCGACGACCGCGGACGGGAGGCTTCCGCCGAATCGCCTGCGCCACTGGGCCTTCGCCTCTTTTCCGATCACCGACTGGAAGTCCCTCACGAGACGCGGGAAAGGATGCGGTCCGCAAACGGTTCCGAGAAGATAGTGGGTCGTCTCGAGGTTCTGGGTCCAGTCCCGAAGCGCCTCGTTGATGGCGTCTTTCAGAGTCCGCGATCCGCTCTTCACCGGAACGACGGTGGCTCCGGAGAGCTCCATCCGCTTCACGTTCGGCGCCTGGCGCTCCATGTCCTTCTCGCCCATGTAGACCACCGCCTCGAGCCCGAGGCGCGCCGCCGCCATCGCCGTTGCCGTTCCGTGCTGGCCGGCGCCCGTCTCGGCGATGACTCTCTTTTTCCCCATGAACTTCGCGAGAAGCGCCTGGCCGGAGACGTTGTTCGTCTTGTGAGCACCACCGTGCAGGAGATCCTCGCGTTTGAAGACGACTTCGAGCTTCGCCATCCGGGAGAAAGACGGCGCCGCCGCGAGCGGCGTCGGCCGCCCCGCCCAGTCGGCGAGGAGCTCCCCGAGAGCCCGGCGGAACTCCCGGCTCGGAACAATCTCCTTGCGTGCGCGCTCGAGCTCGTCGAGCGCGGGCACGAGGAGCTCGGGAACGAACCGGCCCCCGTAGTCGCCGAAGGCGCCCACCTGCGGCGTGATGACCGTGGTCAACTTCGACTCTCCTTTCGAAATCTCTCGACGCGATGAAAGAGCATCCGGAGCCTTTCCTCGTCCTTGACCCCGGGCGCTGTCTCGACGCCGCTCGCGAGGTCGATCCCGTAGGGTTGGTGGCGGAGGAGCTCTTCGACGTTCTCCGGCCGGATTCCCCCGGCGATGAAGGTGAACGCCGGTGCGCTTCCGCCAAGGAGGGCCCAATCGAACGTGCGGCCCGAGCCTCCCCCTCCCACGTCGAGAAGGGCGGGCTCGTTTTCCGTGGGGCGCGTCGAGAACCGGGGGAGCGCGCTCGACCGCTCGCTCATCGGATAGACGCGAAGCACCCGAAACCCCTCACTCTCGAGCCTTTGGACGTCCGCGTCGCGGGCATCATAGATTTGGATCCAGTCGGCGCCGCTCTTCGCTCCGTCGCGGGCGACCTCGTCGATGGAAACGTCACGAAAAACGAGCACCCTGGTCGCCTTCGACGAGACCGAGTCGAAGATCGCTTTCGCCTCCTCGACGCCCGCGACCCGCGGAGACGACGGGGTCCTCACTACCCCCACGTGGGTCGCGCCGAGCGCAACGGCGAGCTCCGCGTCCTCGACCCGCTTCAGTCCGCAGATCTTGACGAGCGGACCGCTCATCCTCGGTCGTCCTTCATGACGCTGATGCGGCCGATGAGCGAGGCCGGATCCGGATGCTTCATCAACGCCGATCCGACGAGAACCGCGTCGGCGAGACCGCGCACGGCGACGACGTCCTCCGCCTCGTGATAACCGCTCTCGGCCACCGCTACCCGCTCGGGTGGAATCTCTGCCAGAAGACGGGGCGCTAGGCGGAGGTCGATCTCCAGAGTATCGAGATCCCGATTGTTGACGCCGATGACGGACGAGTCGAACGACGACGCCCGATCGAGCTCGGAAACGGAGTGACACTCCACGAGCGGCGTGAGACCGTAGTGCTCGCACGAGGAAACGAGCTCGTCGAGGTCGGCCCTCGAGAGGCAGCGCACGATGAGGAGCACGGCGCTCGCCCCGAGGCGCGCGGCTTCGCGCACCTGGGCAGGATCCACGACGAAGTCTTTCATCAGAACGGGAACGTCGAGGACCGCGGCGGCGCGGGAGAGATCGGAAAAAGAGCCGCCGAAGCGGGTCGGTTCGGTGAGGACGCTGACCGCGGCGGCTCCCGCCTCCTGGTAGCGGCGCACCTGCGCTTCCAGATCGCGCGCGGCGATGGCGCCGAGACTGGGGCTCCTCGTCTTGAACTCCGCAATGACGTGGAGCCGGTCCTTTCCCCGGACCGCCTCACGCAACGAGGGGGCGGACGACCTCTTTCCGGGCTCGGATCCGGACTTCGCAAGCGTCCGGGCCCGCTCCCGAGCACCCGCGACGAGGTCCTCGATCAAACCCATCAGGGCTTACCCTCCTCCACCGCCAGTCTCCGGCTGGTCTCGACGTAGCGCGCGAGAACCCGCGCCGCTCCGCCGTTGCCGAGCACTTCGCGCGCCACGTCGAGCCCCTCGGCGAGATCGCGGGTCAGCCCCATGATCCCGAGGGCGGCGGCGGCGTTGAGCGCGACGACGTCGGCGCGAGGCCCCCGCTCCTCCCCTTCGAGGATGGCGCGCAGGATTTCCGCGTTCTTCGCGGCATCGCCGCCGGCGAGCGCGTCGAGAGGAGCACGGGGAAGACCGAGGTCCGCCGGATCGAGAGTGAACGGGTTGAGCTCGCCCTCGTTCACGAAGTGTCCCCGGGTCACACCGTGGAGACCGATCTCGTCGAGTCCTTCGCAATGGATGACGAGCGCGCTCTCCGTACCGAGCTCCAGAAGCGCTTCCGCCATCACCCGCGTCATCCCCGGATCGTAGACCCCGAGGAGCTGCCGCTGGGCGAGCGCGGGATTGGCGAGCGGCCCGAGGAGGTTGAAGAGGGTGCGAACGCCGAGCGCTTTTCTTACCGGCGCGACATTCGCCATCGCCGGATGAAAGACGGGCGCGAAGAGAAACGTGAATCCCGAAGCATCGAGCGCGCGCGACGCCTCTTTGGGACCGAGGCTCAACGCCGCTCCGCAGGCCTCGAGAACGTCGGCGCTTCCCGCCTGCGAAGAGACGCTCCGGTTTCCGTGTTTCGCGACCGCTCCCCCGGCGGCGGCGACGACGAGCGCTGCGGCGGTCGAGATGTTGAAAGTTCCCGTCCGATCGCCGCCGGTCCCGCAGGTGTCGACGAGGGGGCGAACCTCGGTTTGGACGGCGATCCGATGGGCTCGCATGGCGCGGGCGCAGGCGGCGAGCGTCCGCGCGTCGGGCTCGCGCACCCGGAGGGCGACGAGGAGTCCGGCCGTCTGGGCAGCCGGCACCTCCCCCATCATGATGCGGTGCAGCGCTTCCTCGAGCGCTTTGGGATCGGCGGGCTCACCGCCGAGAAGAGCTTCGATCAATCGAGGAATCATCGAATGGTCTCTCCCTTTTGTGTCGTTCGGTCGACGCGCCACTTTCGGGCTTCGTCGAAGATACGCCAGAGAATCGTCCGTCCATGGGGCGTCAAGATCGATTCCGGATGGAACTGGAGACCGAGCCAGGGGAGGCGTCGGTGCCGCATCGCCATCGTGAGCCGCGCGCCGGAGTCGACCGCGGTAGCCACGACGCGCATCGACTCCGGGACCCGGGTTACGGTGAGGCTGTGGTAGCGGGCGGCCACGAAGCTCCCGCCGAGACCGTCGAAGAGCGGCTCGCCGGCAACGCAATCGATGCGGAACTTCTGCCCGTGCACGGGCCGTGGAGCGGGACCCACCTCTCCCCCGGCGGCGACCGCCATCGCCTGGTGTCCGAGACAGACGCCGAGGACCGGGACCGTTGGTCCGCACCGGAGCCACTCGACCATGACGCCTCCACTCTCGGGTCGCCCGGGACCGGGGGAGAGCACTACCAGGTGCGGGTCCCAGGCTCGGAGCCGGCTTTCGAGAGCCGCGAGTGAGAGGTCGCTTCTCACCGTCTCGACGATGGCTCCTCTCGGCCGAAGCTCGTCGACGAGGTTGAAGACGAAGCTGTCGCGGTTGTCGAGCACGAGCACGCGGCCGCGGCGAGCGTCGCCCGCGGTCACGATGCCGCCTCCGCGAGAGCCACGGCGCGTCGTGCGGCACGCGACTTGTGAAGGGTCTCTTCGAGCTCGCGCTCGGGAACGCTGTCCGCCACGATTCCCGCACCCGCGCGCGTGTCGTAGCGCCCGTGTCCGTAGCGGAGGGACCGGATGACGATGCAGCTGTCGAAGGTTCCGTCCTCGAGGAGGTAGCCCACGGCGCCGCCGTAGAACCCGCGGGCGACGGGCTCGGTCTCACGGATGAGCTCCATCGCCCGGAGCTTGGGTGCACCCGTCAACGTGCCCATGTTGGCCGCGGCGCGGTAGGCGTGAAGAGCGTCGAGGCCGGGCCGGAGCTCACCCACGACACCCGTCACCAGGTGCTGAACGTGGCTGTACTTTTCGATGGTGAAGGGATCGCGGAGCCGGCGGGTCCCCGGAACGGCGACGCGCGCGACGTCGTTCCGCGCGAGATCGACGAGCATCGCGTGCTCCGCCTGCTCCTTGGTATCGAGGAGGAGACCAATGGCGAGCCGGGAGTCGAGCTCGGGATCGATGCTCCCATCCTCGCGAAAGCCGCGAGGGGCGGTGCCGGCGATGGGACGAATCTCGAGGGCTCTACCCTCGAGCTTGAGACAGGTCTCGGGAGACGCGCCGAGAACGACACCGTCGCCCAGATCGACGTAGAACATGTAGGGCGACGGATTCGCGCGCCGAAGCTCTCGATAGACGTCGAGGGGGCTCGCCTCGCTAGTCATGGAGAGCCCCCGGGAGATGACTCCCTGAAAGATGTCGCCGCACTCGACGTGGTGGAGGAACTTTCGTACCGACGCGAGAAAGATCTCGTCTGAGACGTCGGGCTCGGCCGCTTTCTCTTCCTCGATGGGTCTCGCCCGCGCGTCCGTCGCCGCGCCGGTCCCGGAATGTCGGAGCAAGTCGAGGTATGCGCGGTGGCGCGCATCCGCCGCTCGTTCGTCGGCGCGGCCGACCAATCGGGTCACCACTCGCACTTCCCCTGCGAGATGGTCGTAGAGAATCGTATCGAGCGCCAGAACGAGACTCAGGTCGGGCTCGTCCCAAGGGTCGCGAGGCCGCGGCGGCAGTCTCTCCCAGCGGTCCACGAGCTCGTAGGAGAAAGCGCCGTAGACGCCGGGCGCGGGGTGAGCGGGGGCCTCGTCGACGACGAGGCCAGCGAGAACGCGGACGGAGTCCAGCACCGACGAGGCCTCGAGCCGCTCGGCGTCGGTAAGCGACGGATCCGGGGCTCCTCCCGGGAATGGGGCGTGAACGACGCCGGCGGAGAGGCGAGCCCCGGGAAGCTCGGAGAGCGCCTCGAGCAACGGAAGGGCTCCGGGGGTGAGCGCCCGGTAGATCGCCTGGCCGCCCCGCACTTCGAGGCGAACGACTCCCGAGGGAACGACGAGGCTTCTCGTCCCCGCCTTTTCCCCTTGCGCCGCGCTCTCCATCAAGACGGCGCCGTTCGTGCTCGTTCTCCGGACGAGATCGGCGAACAGGTCGAGGGGCGGGCGACAGCGGTCCGCCCCCAGCCGCTCGACTCTAGTCCTGGCGACAAAACGACCCCGAAGCCTGGTGAAATCCATGATTCCCTCGTTCAACGAAGCCTCTTACGTCCTCCCCGCGGAGGTGCCTCGTCGAACGAAAAGAGGCGACCTCCATCGGGTCGCCTCTTCCTTCGAATCAGAACGGAAGGAAGGCGAGCCCGTTCAGCTGCACCACCACCACTGGCGGGAGTCGACTGAACGAGCACGATCGAACATGATGAACACCCACTTTATAGACCGGCACGGGGGGCTCCGTCAATCGCTTTTCGGGCATAATCGAGGCGGGGGAAGGAACGCATGAAGACGAGAACAAGCTTTGGTGTCGTGGTCGCCGCGCTCTCGTGTGCGGGCTTCGCGGCAACGGCAAGGGCCCAGCTCTTTCGGATCGAAGAGCTCACCATCGCGGGCATCCACTCGGGACTCGAGGCGGGGCGTTTCAACTGTCACGAGCTGACGCAGCAGTATCTCGATCGAATCGAGGCGTATGACAAGAAGGGACCGGCACTGAACGCCATCGTGAGGGTGAATCCCAAGGCCCTCGCGCGTGCCGACGAGCTCGACCGGGAATTCGCGAAGGACGGCATCACCCGCCCACTTCAATGCGTCCCGATGATCGTAAAGGACAACTTCGACACCTTCGACCTCCCAACGACCGCGGGCTCTCTGTCACTCGCAGGCTCGATCCCGTCCGACGACGCCTTCATCGTGAAGCGGATACGGGATGCCGGAGCGATCATCCTCGCCAAGTCCAACATGGCGGAGTTCGCCTTCTCTCCCTACGAGACGTTGAGCTCCATTCTTCCCGGCCACACCCGCAACCCGTACGACACCAACCGCGTACCCGCGGGCTCGAGCGGCGGCACCGCAGCCGCGGTGGCGGCGAGCTTCGGCGCGGTAGGGCTCGGCAGCGACACCGGCAACTCCATCCGCGGCCCTTCGTCGCACACCGCTCTCGTGGGGATCCGGGCCACCATGGGCCTCACGAGCCGCGACGGCATCGTACCGCTGAATCTCTACCGCGACGTGGGAGGCCCGATGGCGCGGACGGTCGTCGACGCCGTCACCGTTCTCGATGTCATCGCGGGCTACGATCCGGCAGACCCGGTGACCGAGCTGGGGAAAGACCGCAGGCCCCGGAGCTATCTCCCCTCTCTGAGCCGCGACGGCCTGCGAGGGGCTCGCCTCGGTGTCGTGCGGCAGCTTTCCAACACCGATACCGCCGACCCCGAGATCCTGGCGTTGTTCGAAAGAGCGCTCCTCGATCTGGCCGATCATGGCGCCACCATCGTCGATCCCGTACACATCCAGGCGCTGGATTCGAAGGAGAGCCTCTGGTGCAACCCGTTCAAGGCCGAGCTCGAGGAGTATTTGGGAGGACTCGGCCCGTCAGCGCCGGTCAAGAGCCTGAAGGAGATCCTCGAGTCGGGGAAGTTTCACCCGTCGATCGAAAAGAGGCTCGCCGACGCGGAAGCGGTGGAGCGGATGCCGGAAGAAGAGTGCCGCGATGCCCTTCACAAAGCGGCGGAGATGCGAGACGAGGTGCACGCTCTGCTCACCTCCCAGCATCTTGACGCGCTCTTGTACCCCACGTGGAGCAACCCGCCGCGGCTCCTGGGAGATTTGAACTCCCCCGCGGGAGACAACAGTCAGAGACTCTCACCGCCCACGGGCTTTCCCGCCATCACCGTTCCCATGGGTTTCGTACGAGGCTCACTCCCCGCGGGTCTGCAGTTTCTCGGAGACGCATTCTCCGAGCCGACGCTCGTTCGTCTCGCGTATGGCTACGAGCAGGCTACGCTTCACCGAAGGCCGCCCCCCTCGACCCCTCCCCTCTGGTGATGCTAGTGGAGTGAAGTCGTGAAGTCGAGGAGTCGCGTCAGTTGAAGAGGACTCTCGCCTCGCCTTCCTTCGCCACCAGATCGTCCATCCGTTTCAAGAGCTTGTCACGCCGCGCGAGCAGCGCCTCGATCTGGCCCTTGTCCAGGAGATCCTTCATCGCGGCTTCCAGATCCTCGAAACGAAGGGCCGTGAGCCGTTCGACGAGCTTTCGATCGAAGCTCGCGGGAAGCTTCGATTCGCCCTTCAGCAGGTCCTTGCGATCGAGAAAAGCACGGGAGTGATCGATGAGAACGATGTTCCAGCTCGAGTCCACGAGGAAGTTCCCGGCATTGCGGTCGTCGTTGAAGATGAGGTTGTCGAAGACTTTCATCCTCGAGACCTGATGGCTGAACTCGGGAGAGCCGGGCGATTGCGCCTCGACGGATTTGTACGTCTTGCAACCTTCCACCCATAACTGGAGCGAGCCCAGATCCGATTCCACCCGCCGCACTACCGTGGGAGGCACCATATCGAGACCGAGTATCTTGTCGAGCTCGTAGGCCGCCACCTCCGCCTGGTAGCTTTCCCAATACCCGCTGTGGCGTCCTCTTTTGATCGGTTTGTAGGCGGCATGGAAGACGACGACGCCTTCTTTCAGGGTCGCTTTTCTCGGTTTCGTGACCCCCCGGCCGACGTCCTCCACCTCGACGATCTCCCCGTCGCGCAACCACTGCTCGTACTTCGCATGGTCGCCCACCCAGATCTTCGCGTCTTCCGCTTTCGAGACCCGTGTCGTACCGAGCGTCGCGAGGAAGAACGCGGCTGACAGAATAACGGGGTTCCTGAATCGCACCGGCATGTCCTCCCGAATTTCCCGATCTCGATGGTGTGATATACCACGATCGACCTCCGGGCGGGGGGACGGGTGGGGCGGAGCCTTTACCCGCTCTTGACGCTGTTCTCCGTTTGTGCTTAATCTAGGAAACGTGCCTATATACGAATATGAATGCACCAAGTGCGGGCACCGCTTCGAGATCGTACAAAAGGTGAGCGACACGTCGTTCCCCAAGTGCGAGAAGTGCAAGGGCAAAGTAGAGCGGCTCGTCTCCTCGCCCGCGATTCAGTTCAAAGGAACGGGCTGGTACGTAACCGACTACGCCCGAAAGAGCTCGGGCCCGGAACCTTCCAAATCGTCCTCTTCCGAGAGCTCCAGCACCGACGACAAACCCTCCAAGAAGAGCAAGGACAAGGACAAGGACAAGTCGAGCTCCGGCAAGTAGCGGACCCGCTGCGTCCGCTCGTAGCGGGAGCGAAGCTCGCTCACGTTACCGTTCTCGTTGGCGTGCAGTATCGTGGCGTCGAAACAGCGGTTCCTGCTAAGATACCGCCGTCACGATGAGTCCGACCAATCCGGCACTATCTATCGTCCTTCCTGCTTTCAACGAGGAAGGAAACATCGAGCGCGCCCTGCGCTCCTCTGCGGAAGCCGTTGCGCCTCTCGTGGAGGACTACGAGCTCGTCGCCGTCGATGACGGCAGCCGCGACGCCACGCCTGGAATTCTCGCAGGGCTGAAAAAAGAAATGGGCCGGCGTCTCGTCGTCGTCACCCATGAAACGAATCTCGGCTACGGAACCGCTTTGCGCTCCGGGTTCGACGCCGCGCGCGGCCGGCTGGTCTTCTACACCGACGCGGACAACCAGTTCGACTTGACGGAGCTTTCCGGTTTTCTTCCGCTGATGGAGCAAACCGATGCCGTCCTCGGCTATCGGGTCGGCCGGCAGGACGGCGCGTTCCGGCTCCTCGTTTCGAACGGATACAACGCGCTCGCGTCGTTCGCCTTCGGCATGTCGGTGCGGGATTTGAACTGCTCGTTCAAGCTCTTCCGCCGCGAGGCGCTGACCTCGCTCCGTCTCGAGGAGGACCACTTCTTCATCGATACCGAGATCGTGGTTCAGCTCCATCGTGCCGGCTATCGATATGTTCAGAAGGGCGTCCGCCACTACCCTCGTACCGCAGGGAAATCCTCGGTGCGCCCGAGCGACGTGCCGCGAACGTTTCTCGCCCTTCTGAGACTCTGGGTCAAGCTCCGCCTCCTGAGCTCCGCCAAGGCCAAGCTCGCTCCCCACGACTAACCCTATGGCGCGCCGGGTCGCGTCGATGGCCACAGGCGAGTGGAAGGTGGCGATCGCGATTGCCGCCATCACCGTCGCCCTGGTGACGCTCGCCTACCAGGTCCCCGTCGCTCTGGACGTCGAGCTCGGACGCAGCTGGTCGGGTTCCCTCGTTGCCCGGGGCTTTTACGACGCCGAGGGGGCATACCGGTGGTCGCGGGGACGGAGCGAGCTCGTGTTCCCCAATCCAGGAGCGACGCGTTCGGCTCGAGTCGAGCTGCTTCTTTCCGGTTTCCGGCCTCGCGATGCCGAGCCACCTCTCCTGGTGGTGGAAGCGGACGCGCGGCCGGGACTACGGATCCGATCCTTCCCGCCGGATCCAGCCCTACGCCTTCGATACCGAGACACGAGGTCTGTGGAGCTCGACGCTGTCCCTCCACCTCCGCTCCAACACCTTCAGTCCCGGAGGCGGGGACGATCGCGCGCTCGGCGTTCGCCTCCATCAAGCGAGGCTCGTGCTCCACGGACCCACGACCCCGCCCGTCCGGCAGCTTCTTGCCGCTCTCGCCCTCGTTCTCCTGCTCTTCGTTTCCCTCCCTCCCGGACGCGTGCGGCTCCCCGGCGTCTTCGGTCTGTCGGTCGCGCTCGCTCTCGGATACGGATTCTCCCGGCTCGAAACAGCGTTCTTCGTTCCCGGGCTCGCACTCGGACTCACGATCCTTGCCGTCGCGTCCTGGCTCTTTCCTTCCGCGGCCCGATTCTTCGAGGACGTCCTCTTCGGTACCGCCCGCTCGCTCCGGCGTGGCGCCGCGGCGCTCGCCACACGATGGGCGGCCGCCGCCGCTCTTCTCGCCATCATCGCAACCTTCGCCGCCTACGCGCTCCGACCGAGCTTCGCCATCGACCTTGGATTGGGACGGGCCGACGCCCTCGTATCGCGTTTCACCGGGTACGACCGGGCCGCGGACGGCACGACCTTCCGCCGGCCCCTGCCGGACGCGACTCTGGATCTACGCGATTTCGGTTGGGGAAGCCCATGGACGCTGTCGATTCGTGCGTCCGTCGAAGGCGCTCGGGTAACCGGGGTGCTCGCACACACGGACGAAGAAGACCTCGCCGCCGACTTGGGCCCCGAGTGGGGAACCTATCGATTGGATCTGGCCGATCCCGCGGGAGGGTGGCGCTCCGGCCGTCTCCTGACGTTCCCCGGCCTCGGTCGCGGCAGAGAGCAAGCGCTCGAGATCGCCTCGGTTCAGGTGGACCGCGGCACGAGCTTTCCGTCCGCGTATGCCCTCGTCCTTCTCGTGGGATCCTGCCTGCTTCTGGCCGCGTCCCTCTCCGCCGCGGGGCTCTCGTCGCGCGCTTCGGCGGCCGGCGGGGCGGTGTTCGCTGTCCTCGTCGCCACGGGAATCTATGTCGACCCGGTGATCGTGACTCCGTCGCTCGGCCGCGCTCTACTGGCCGGCGCCGCAGCGCTCGGGGCCGTGTCCGCGGCGAGGGGATGCATCGGTGCACTCGCCGGACGCGAGCTCGTCCCCGAGCTCGCGCCGGGAGCGCTCGCCCTGGCTGCGACCGGACTCGTCATCTGGTTTCTCGCAACCGCATCGCCCCTTTACGTAGGCGGGCACTTCGCCTACCACAGCTCGATTGCCGAGGAGATTCTGGCAGGGGAAGTTCTGGCTCTACTACCTTCCGGGTCCCGACAACATGTTGAGCCACCAGCCGCAATGGGGCGATTCCGTCGTACCCCACCCTAGCTTCTACCAAACGGTGGCCTCTCCATTCGCCGCGTTTCCCCGCCCCACGTTCTACATCCTCACCAAGGTCTTTCTAGCGCTCCTCCTCTTCGGCCTGACGCTCAGTGCCGCACTGATGGCCACCTCCGCCGGGACGCGTCGGACGGGTGTCTACGCGGCTGCCGTCGCCGCCGGGGCGCCGACGGGCTCCCAGCTTCTCGGTCTCGGGCACCTGATGACGATTTTCGGCGCGTGGGCGACCGCCGTGGGATTGGGTTTCGTCGTAGTCCAGGAGAAAGGGCTTTTGCGGAGGCGCGAGTGGCTCATCGGAGTCAGCCTTGTAACCCTTTGTTTTCTGTCGTATACAGGGTCACTTCTCTTCGGGTCCGTGACCCTCGTCGCGGCCGCGCTCTGGCTTTCCCGTTCCGAGAGGGCCGTCGCGCTTCGACTGGCCACTCTCCTTCTCGCGTGCTGGGGACTCGCCCTCCTCCTCTATTACATACACTGGCTAACCCCCTTTTTCCGAGAGTCGCTTCCCGCGCTCCTCGCGAGGACGGGCTCGGGAGGCACGATCGACCTCTGGCCGCGGCTTCGCCTCGCGCCCGAGAAACTGTCTTACACGTTCGGAAGCTGGCTCGTTCCACTCGTCGGAGTCGTGGGACTCGCGCTCGCCGCCACGCGGGTGCGGCGGATCCTCCTCTATTCGTGGGCCTCCGTGCTGTTGCTCTTCAGCGTCCTCGACTTGTTCTTCAATTTCCTGCTGAAACATCACTATTTCAGCCTGCCCGCCGTGGCGGTTGGGGTCGCTCTCGCCCTACACTGGCTGGAGCGAAGAAAAGCTTGGGGAAGGCTGATTCTCGCCGCCTTTCTCGTCTTCCTATGGGTGATGGGGATCGGCGAGGCATTGCGGGTCGCCCGTGGCGGGGTCTGAGCGAACCATTTCAGCACGGGCGTATTTTCCCACGATCCGCTGAGACGATTCGTCAACTACAACGCCTGCCGAAAGTTGGGTGACTTCGTCGATCCGGTACGAGATGGGTGGAAGTTCCTACAGATCGGCGGCTTTATGAATTGTCGTGGACGGAGCCGGGTCGAAGTGCTATACTCCCGCGCAATCCAACATCTAGGGTTTGATTCTGGACAGACCACACAATATCGTGGTCACGAGGTTTACCTTGACTGTGTGGACACCGCGCGCTAGACAGGATGGGGACTCACCCCGTGCCCCATCCCTGCCGGGTCGAGATGCCGGCTTGGGGGGCGGCATCTCGACGGGACGGGCTCTACTTGCTCGTCCTTGGAGAGCCGGAACAGCCACCCGGCGCTTCGTCGTCGAGCAACCCCCGGAAAGAGGCCCCAACCGGCCCGACGGGTTTTGTTCAGGTGGTTATTTTCGCCGAGGGGTGAAAATAGAGTGCCAAACCACCTCTTTGACTGGAGGTTCCAGGAATGGCTAGTTCCAAGAAGTTGTTGAACATTGCAGGCGCACCGGAGGAGGACGACTCGTCATCGGACGAAGCGGAGAGTCGCGCCCCCCGAACGGACGCGAAGGCCGAGATAGTTGCGGCCGCGACGAGTCCGGAGATACAGCAAATCATCGTGCGTCAGGGCTCAGGCTGGCAGACGACGGCGCTTCTCTTCTTGTCTCTTTTGTTATTGACCACTGTCGCCGTGGCCTTTTATGCGTTCCATCGCGTCGCCGAGCTCAACGACGAGATGGGCACCACGATGCATCGCGTCGAGCAGAAGATTCAGAACCTCGACGCCGGCATCAGTTTCGACTCAAAGCGCCAGCAGCTGTTGCTCGGAATGCGCGACGAGATCATGCGCACCAATCCCCGAGTGAGCCTGAACGAGGCTTACGAGTACGCCTCTCTCATTATGCAGGCTTCGGACAAATATCCCTCGGTGGACCCGCTCATGTTCCTATCGATCGGCATCGTGGAGAGCGGCTTCGACAACCGTGCGACTTCCGATGCGGACGCGAAGGGGCTGTATCAGATTTGGCCCTCGACCGGCCGGCTCCTGGCGCGCTCGCTCGACTGGGAGTATTCCGACGACATGCTCTACGATCCCAAGAAGAACACCGAGCTCGCGGCGCTCTACCTCGACATCCTGTTCTCGGCCTACAACGATCGGAACATGGTGCTCGCCGAGTACAACGGCGGACCACTCAATGCCGGTTACTATCGGGCGGGCTCCAGCAACACGGCGGCCGAGACCAAGGCGTACGTCCATCGCGTGGGTGCTCTCTACGACAGTCTCACGAGCAGGTTCGAGCTCGGAGTGGACGTTTCACTGAGCTCGATGCACCGGGATCGCGCTCGTGACGGCAAGGAGCTCGGCGGACGGTCGAGCATGCGGGCATCGGCTCCGGTGAAGCATGGACCGGCGTCGGCGCGAGTCGAGCTCGGCGGTCAGTAGTTCGGCAATCGAGACTCATCGACAGGAGACGGGGAGGGCAAACGGACGCCTCCCCGTCTCTGCGATGACTGGCCGCGCCGTATCTACCCGCGCTGAGCTCGCGCGGATGACAGACATTCCACCAGAGCGTCGAGGTCGGGCTCGTCGGTGCGGAAGCTCGTGACGCAGGCCCGAATCGCAGGATGCCGGGCGCCGACAACGGTCGTCGAGACCCAGGCCTTGCCGCTCGCGACGACGGCATCCGCGAGAGCCTTCAGGTACGCTCGAGAGGCGCCTTCCTCGTCTCGCGCATCCTGGAAACAGACGACGGGCAGCGGAGTACGGTTGACGACACGGAACCCCGCAGCTTCGAGGCGCTCTCGAAGCTCCTCCCCCAGACGGACCATGTTGCGGATCGTCCGCTCATAGCCCTCGTATCCCGCGACCAGAAGAGTGAGAAAGAGCTTCAGCCCAATGAAACGGCGTGTCCACTGCATCGACGAGCGATGGGGCTCGACGACGGGAACGCCCTCTCCCGCGCGCGGCATATAGCCCGCTGCCACGCCAAACGTCGTTTCGAGAATCGATGGATGCCGGGTCAGGAACATCCCCGCCGCCATCGGCACCGAGAGCCATTTGTGAGCGTCGAAGGTAATCGAGTCGGCTCGCTCGATCCCTTCGAGGTGCCGACGAAGCTCGGGCACGAGGGCGATGGCACCACCCCAGGCGGCGTCGGCGTGCACCCAGAGCTTCTCCTCGTGCCCGACGTCCGCGATCGCGCCGACTGGATCCAGAAGACCGGCCCCGGTCGTTCCCAGCGTCGCGGCGACGAAGAACGGCACCTTGCCGTCCCGTCGGTCCCGTCGTATCGCGGCGGCGAGGGCCTCGGGATCCATGCGGAAGGTTTCATCCACGGGGACCTCTCGCACCGCCGCCGAGCCGATCCCGCAGAGCCTCGCGGCCTTCAAGAAAGAATGATGGCTCTCGCAGGAAACGTAGAGGGTGGGCTGGCCGGCAAGCCCTCGCAATCCTTGCTCGTCGAAGCCGGGGAACTGGCGGACGAGGGCGCAAACGAGAGAGCTGTGGTTCGCTTCCATCCCTCCCGACGTGAACGAGCCGCCGATCCCATCGAGTGGATAGCCGAACTTCGCCCCGAGACCGCGAATCACGAGCTGTTCCGCCTCACAGGCGAAAGGTGCGTGGGTCCAGGCGGCGAGCTGAGGGTTGAAGGCGGCGACGAGCGCGTCGGCGGCAACGCTCATCGCCGCCGTCGCCGGGTTGAAGAGGCCGAAGTAGCGCGGATGGCCGTTATGGACCTGGTGGCCGCGCAGTCCCTCGATCGCGAGCGCGAGCGCCTCCTCGGGAGGCCGCGGTCTCTCGAAGTCCACGTCCGCGAGAAGTCTGCGGGCAACTTCGGGATCGTCCGACGGAGCGACGCGGAGATTGGGGAGGTCTTCGAGGTAGTCTTCGATCTCGGCGGCGACGCGCCTCCAGAGCGCTTCGCGTGTCGAACGATCCAGATCGAGAGGACTCATCGTCTCCGAGCTGGCAGTCTACGCGATGGAGAGATCCCACGGAAGTGTCTGGAGGCAATTCCCGTGCTAGTGCCGTCCCATGAGGATCTGCGCCACCACGTAGATTCCGAGTCCCGCCGCTAACAGGAATCCCAGCAGAGAGAACAAGGGGTACCCAAAGACCTGGACCCCGCCTTTCAAGTTCAGGAGGAAGGCGGAGCCGAGGATGAGCGCCGCGGTGATGAGGCCGAGGGTGATGCGGTTGGCGACGTCCCGAATCGCGACCTGCATCTGCTCCGCCTTCTCGATCTCGATCCCGATCCGGATCTCGTTGTTCGCCATCTGGTTCACGATCCGCCGTGCGCTCAGCGGGACTTCGAAAACGAACGACCGGATCTCGAGCACGAGCGACATGAGCCGCTCCAGGCTCAGGTCTCGTCGGAACTGTTCCTCGACGAGCCGTGCGGCGACGTTCTTCATCGTTCGGACCGGATCCAGATCCGGATCCAGTCCCCGGCACATGGGCTCGAGATTCAGAAGCGTCTTCCCCAGAAGAGCCAGCTCGGGAGGGATCTGGATGTCGTGGCGCACGCACATTACGAGCAGATCCCGCACGATGATGCCGAAGGGCAGATCCTTCATCGTGACTCCGACGTACCGGGCGACGAGGAGGCCCACCGCAGAGCGAAAACGTCCTTCGCTGAAATCGCGTCCCGGAATTCCCATCTCGAGGCAAACCCGTGCCGCTCGATCCCCGTCGCGCTCCACCAGGGCGATGAGGAGCGCCATCAGCCTCAGCTGGTTCTCGCGGGAGATGTACGCGATCATTCCGTAGTCGAGCAACACCAGCCTGCCCGCGGCATCGATGAGAAAGTTCCCCGGGTGCGGGTCGCACTGGAAGGCGCCGTCGACGAGGATCTGTTTCAGGTAGGCTTGCCAGAGCTGGTCGGCGAGCTCTGGCTCCGCCGAATCCCAGTCCGCGAGCTTCGTTCCCTCGACGTATTCGAGAACGAGCACCCGGCGCCGGGTAAGCTCCTCGGCGAACGCGGGGATGCGGAGCCTGGAAAACTGCGCCAGCGAGTCCCGAAGGCGACGACCGTTCGCCTCCTCCTGACGGAGGTCGATCTCGGCGGTGAGCGTCGTTTCGAGCTGCGACGCCAATCCCTTGAAATCGTAACGGCGTCCGAGCGCGGACTTGGACAGGCGCTCGGCGACTTCCCGCAGGATCTCCATGTCCACTTCGACGAGCTCGGGAACGCCGGTCTTCACCACCTTCACCGCGACTTCGCCCTCGAGCGAAGAGATCCCCCGCTTGAGCCGCGCGCGGTAGACCTGGGCGATGGAGGCGGAAGCGACCGGTTCGGTCTCGAAATGGTCGAAGATTTCTTCTATCGGCGACCCCAGCTCCGCTTCCATCAACCCCTTGATCTCGGGAAAGGGCTTGGGCTCGACGCGGTCCTGGAGACGGGAGAGCTCCTCGATCACCGCGGGGGGCAACAGATTCGGGGCGAGTGGAGAGGAGCTGGCCGAGCTTGATATAGGTCGTGCCGAGCTCTTCGAGCGCGATGCGGAACTTTTCCGCCCGTCCGTGAAGTCGCTCCGCCGGCTTTCGCACTCGACGCTTGCGAAGCCCGACCCAGGAGAGAATGTCGAACCCCTCGAGGACGTCGTCGAAGCCGTGCCGCATGAAAACGGCAACCACGTGCTGAAGGCGCGCCAAGTTTCGTGGCTTGAGCAACGTCGCGGTTTCTCCGAGAGGACGAGTGGATTCTAACAGAGGCCTCGGCGTCTCAGTGCCGCGACTTCTTCGGTCGAGTAGCCGATGGAGGTAAGGAGCTCTTCCGTGTGCTCGCCGAGACTCGGCGCCGGCTGCGGTCGAGCCCCGTTCGAGCCAAACGGGAGAGAAAAGCGCCCCTCGTTGCAACCGCGTCGAATCGCCTGCGGATGGTGGCGCGCTTCCATCGGGTCCAGAACCGGTTCCACGCAGGCGTCGACGTCAGCGAACCTCTCCGCCCAATGAGCGAGGTCTCGTTCTCCGATCCGCTCCGCCACCAGCTCTCTCGCCTCGGGGTCTCCCATGCGGTCCACGAGATCGTCCCGTCCGATGGTCTCGCAGAACCGCGACCAGAACCCGTGCTCGAGCGCGCCGACCGCGAGTCGGCGCCCGTCCCGCGTTCGATACAGAGCGTAATTCGGATAGTGCCCCGAGAGTCGGTCTCCAATCGTGCCCGACGCGAGCATCATGAGCGAGGCGAGACCGTGCTGCATCGAAAGGTCGAGATGGCAGCCCGCACCCGACAGGTTTCTTCCGAGAAGCGCCGCGAGAATGCCGACGACGGCGAAGAGCCCGCCGCCGGCGAAATCGGCCACCTGGAGCGGCAACGGAGAGTCGGCGCCGCCGAGAGCGCCCGCCATGGCCATGTAGCCGACGTCGTGGCCCGCCCGATCGCGGTAGGGTCCCGTCTCTCCATAGCCGGTGATCGAAACGTAGATGAGAGAAGGCGCCTTCGGCGCAAGGCTCGCATAGTCGAGCCCGAGACGAGCCATGACTCCGGGGCGGAAACCGTCGACGAAGACGTCCGCGCGAGCGGCGAGCCGGGAGAGAGCATCGCGACACTCGGCAGCCTTCAGATCGAGCGCGAGGCTTCTCTTTCCCGCGTTGAGACGGTCGAAGGCTTCCGGATCCACGGCCCGAAGAGGGTCGCCGCCCACCGGATGCTCCACCTTCACGACTTCGGCCCCGAGAGCGGCGCAGACGAGGGTGCAATAGGGACCCGGAGCGTACCGGCTCGCGTCGAGGATCACGACTCCTTTCAGCGGCGTCGTTTCCGCGAGCGGGTCCACGACGATCACTCGCTCTCGACGACCATGCTGCAGCCGAGCCCACCCGCGGCACAGACACCGATGAGACCGAAGCCTCCACCCCTGCGCCGGAGCTCGTTGAGAACGCTCAGGGTGATGCGTGCCCCGGTGGCGCCGAACGGATGACCGATGGCGATCGAGCCTCCCATCACGTTGAGACGGTCCCGGTCCACCTCGCCGAGAGCGGGGCGATGGAGCTTCGTCCGGGCGAACTCCTCCGACTCGAAGGCGAGGAGGACCGACAGCACTTGAGCGGCGAAGGCCTCGTGGAGATCGATGAGGGTCATGTCGGAGAGCGTCAACCCCGCTCGCTCGAGGGCGATGGGCGTACTGAGCGCCGGTCCGATGAGCAGCTGATCGAATGGGTCTACCCCGACGAAAGCATAGGAGCGGACATACCCCAGGGGACGATATCCGCAGGCACGCGCCTTGTCTTCCCTCATGAGCAGAAGGCAGGCGGCGCCGTCGGTCAAGGGCGAGGAGTTCCCGGCGGTCAGCGTTCCGTACCTTCGATCGAATGCCGGCCGGAGGGCGGCGAGCGACGGGAGATCGGTGTCGCGCCGGATTCCGTCGTCCTCGGCGAGCGACCGGTCGTAGGAAGACTTGCGGTAGTAACGAACGATCTCGCTCGTGAGACGGCCGTCGTCGGTGGCGGCGGCGGCGAGTTGGTGACTCCGGAGCGCGAACCGATCCTGCTCCTCCCGGGAGATCCCGTTCTCCTGCGCCATTTTTTCCGCCGACTGGCCCATGGTGAGCCCGGTCGAGTACTCCGCGATCGCGGGAACAATCGGAACGAGGTCCTTGATCTTGACGGCCCCGAATGCAGCGAGACGCTTCGACCAGCTTCTCGCCTTGCTCGCCGCGATGAGAGCGAGGGCGAGCCTCTTGGAAGCGAGAATCGGAACGTTCGAGAGCGATTCGCACCCACCGGCGAGAACGGTGGTCGCCTGGCCGGACGCAATCGCTTCCGTCGCGCTCACGATCGCCTGGTTCGCGGAGGCGCAGGCGCGAGAAACGGTGTAGGCCTCGGTCGTGGCCGGGAGCCCCGCGGCGAGCGCGGCCTCACGAGCGACGTTGGGAGCATCGACGTTCGGAACGACCGTCCCCAGGACGACCTGATCGACGTCCTTCCCGCGGAGCTCGGCTCGATGCAGGAGCTCGGCGACGACGGTACGGGCGAGATCGAGAGAGGTCTCCGACGCGAGCGCTCCTCCGGCCTTTGCGAAAGGCGTACGGCATCCCGCCACCACGGCCACTCGTGCTCCCGGGCTCGAATTGCTCCCCATGACCGTCCGAATCTACGATGCCGGGCGATGAAGGGCAACTCCGCGGGTCGGTGAGATGCAAGCTCTTGCGCTAGAATAGGAGCGAGCCGTGCTCGCCGCTTTGCCGGCGCCTCGCCCAGCTGTTTTTTGCCGACGTTCGTGAAGGGGCTGGTTGCCGGACGGTTTGCCGTTGTGGTAGTTTTTTGGGCTTGGGCATTTGTGTCGCCCGGTAAGCCGCCCCAAAATCGAAGACCAAAGGAGAGAGTTTCATGAACAAGTGGCTAGCTTTGGCCGTCGCTTCCGTCGTCGCTAGCGCCGCCTTCGCTCAGCAGGACGCACCGGGAGCCAAGGATTTCCTGGCAGGCCAGGAAGCCATGAAGAAGAAGGATTTCGACGCCGCCATCCCCGCTTTCGAGAAGGCCCTTTCGTCCAACCCCGACCTGTTCGCGAGCAACTACTACCTCGGATGGGCGTACCGGACTAAGCAGAACTGGGCCAAATGCGGTGCCAATTTCGACACTTTCTTGAAGAAGGTCGGAAGCGACCCCAAGGCGGCGGAAATGGTGGGCTACGCCGACCGAGAGGGCGGGCTTTGCTTCGCTCGTGCCGACTCCACGGCGAAAGCCATTCCCCTACTGCAGAAGGCGGCTTCCGCAAAGCCCAACGACAAGGAAGTTCAGTTCCTTCTCGGAGTCGCCCTCATGCGAGAGAACCGGGAGGATCAGGCG
This sequence comes from uncultured Acidobacteriota bacterium, assembly GCA_963815675.1. Lineage (GTDB taxonomy): Bacteria > Acidobacteriota > Vicinamibacteria > Marinacidobacterales > SMYC01 > CAWFHP01. Next base: position 301,636 of record CAWFHP010000006.1, read on the forward strand.
GAGCAGGCGTTCTCCAAGGTCATCCAGCTCGACCCTTCGATCTCCAAAGCCCTGTACTACGCGGGGCGAATCGACTTCAACCGTCAGGATTTTCCGCAGGCGAAAGACAGGCTCGAGAAATACCTCGCGGCGGCGCCCGACGATACCTTCGCGCCCGATGCCAATTTCATGGTCGGATCGATCGAGATCCGGACGGCCGAGGGCTCTCCCGACGCGGCGGCCGAGAAGCAGAAAGCGCGCGATCACCTCGAGAAATTCCTCGCCGCGAAGCCCACTGCGCCCCAGGCGGCGCAGGCTCATTACATTCTCGGTAGTCTCGCCGCACAGAAGGACGATACCGAGACCGCGAAGAAACACTTCGAGAAGTACCTCGAGCTCGAGCCCAACGGGTCTCAGGCGGAAGAGGTGAAGAAATTCCTCGAGTCCTTGAAGGCACAGTAAGCGATACCGAGACCGCCTCGACTCATCGCCCGGCTGCCGTTCGACGGCGGCCGGGCTTTTTCGTTCTCGAGAGCAACGAGCCTTCGTTACCCCGGTTACGGCTGCGGCTGAGGCTGCGGCTGAGGCTGCGACGTCTCCGCCGGCGTCGGAACCACGGTAATGGTCACGCTCGACGGGTATTCCCTGGAGTGGTGCACGGCGTTTCGCGCCACGACCGGAGTCCACTCGTCGTAGTTGTTGCCGCCGGTGTTCAGGTTGCGATCGAAGCGGGGGAAGTTGCTGCTCGAGACCTCGATGCGCAAACGGTGGCCGGCGGCGAAGAAATTGCTCGTGTTGAGCGGCTGCAGGGTCACCTTGTAGACTTTGTCCTTCTCCATCCAGACGAGCGGCTTGTCGTAACCGTCCCGGTAGCGCATCCTCTGGATCGACTCGTCCAGGTTGTAGGCTTTCCCGTCCGGATAGACGTCCAGGATCTTGACGGTGAAATCAGTGTCCTTGGCGTCCGAAGAGGCGTAGAGCGTCGGTACGATCGGTCCGCTCACTTCCGTGCCCCGAGGAAACGGCTCCGAAGTGTAGACGAGGATGTCCTGCCGGGCCTCCATCTGCCGCTGATCGAACGAGCCCGCCTGAACTGCGTTTCCCGTGCAGCACACGTTGCCTCCGTGAGAGGGCACGGCGTTCATCGGGTCGTACACAAAGGAATCGGGGGCGTCGGTCGCGGGCACCGTCGCCGCGAGCCTCCCGTCCCCGTACAGGGAGTTCGCTCGTCCCTCACTCGAAAGATAGAACGTCATCTCTTTCGCGCCCGCCGGCGGCCAGGTCTCCGACGTCTGCCAATGGTTCGAGCCCATAGTGAAGTAAGTGACTTTGGGCAGCGCGTCGAGCCTCGGGCTCGGCTCGCCCTTCAAGAAGCGATCGAAGAATCCGTAGATGATCTCCTGATAGTCGAGGCGTGCGTCGCCCATGCTCCGCTCGCCCACGACGGTGTTCTCGGTGGCGCGCAGGTAGGAGCAGTGAGCCACCGGCGCGATGACCGCCCACTGCTCGTTCGCGACCGCCGGCGAAGCGTGTTTTCGCACGTGGTTGTACATCGCCAGGTTGGGGCCGATCGATACGTCGTACCAGGACATGAACCAGAGGCCGGGGACGTCGAGCGGCATGTCGTCGTGCCAGAGACCGCCTTTGTACCAGGCCGGATCGTTCGGGGTTCGCTGGATCATGCGGCCGCCGGTCGAAACCGGCATGGCGTCGGCGAAAATTCCCCGCGGGCCCTGGACCGCCTGCAGGATGTCCTGAACCGGTAGATGCTCGAGAGCCTTGCTCCAATCCACCGGCGGCATCTGGGGGGCCAGGTCGAACATCCGCGAGGCGGCGACCAGGTCCTCGTTTCCGGTGTCCGGCGCAAACATGGGCCGCACCTGGTTCTGCTCGCCGTAGAGCCAGGCGATGAAGAGCATCTGGATGGCGCCGCCGCGGTACCAGTTCCCCTGCTCGTAATAGGGACCGACGCGGCCCACCCCCGCTCCGAATCCCTGGACGTTCATCGCGGCGTAGGCCGGATGGCCCATCGAGGCGATGGCCATCTGGTACTCCGCCGTCGACGAGCAGCCGGTGGTACCGACCTTGCCGTTCGACCACGGCTGCGACTGCATCCAGGAGAGGGCGTCGTAGCCATCGGTTATCGGAGCCCCGAGGATGTCGTACTTGCCTTCGGAAAAGAAGTGACCGCGCTCGTTCTGGACGACATAGGCGTAGCCGTGCTTCACCGCGGTCAGCGCCTGAGTCATGTCTCCGGGAACGCCGTTGCGCACGTCCCAGAAGTTGAAGTTGTAGGGAGTCCGAACGAAGATGATGGGGAGTTTCCCTGGAGCGTTTCGCGGGCGGTAGACGTCGGTCGCCAGGTGGACGCCGTCCCGCATCGGAACCATCACCTTGCGCTCGACGACCGCGATGTCTTGCAGCTCGTCCTCGAGCTTCTGGCGCTCTTCCATTTGCTCCGGTGTGAGCGGTGCCCGGCGCTGCGCTCGCAGCGGAGTGGGCGACGCAACGAGGAGCGCGGCGACGACCGCGACGGCGATGACGGCTCGGTGGATGAGATTCATGGCTACCCTTTCTGCTGGACTAACGGATAGCACATTTTCCAACCGTGAGGCCAACGAGATCGGACGCAGGCATGAGGGATCGAGAGCGTTGCGAGTCCAAGGTCCCTATGTAACCATGTCACCCGCTGACCGGGAGGCGCTCGGTTGAGAATGAACCTGGGGGATAACAGCCATGACGAAGCACAGCCGTAGAGATTTCATCGGTTTGACCGGAGCCGGCGTCGCCGGAATGGTCGGCGGCCCGTTACTGGGCATTCGCGCTGCCGCCGCACAAGGCGCCGCAGCGGCTGCGGAATCCCCGGGATGCGGATCTCGTGGTCTTCAACGCCAAGGTCTACACCGTCGATTCCCGTGCGCCGCGGGCGGAGGCGTTCGCGGTCAAGGCCGGCCACTTCGTCGCCGTGGGGACGACCGAAGACATCAAGGGCCTCATCGGCAAGGGGACCGAGACGTTCGATGCCGGGCAGATGACCGTCGTGCCCGGGTTCACCGATTGCCACAATCACGCGCCCGGCACCGTCTGCTCTACGAGGTCCTCGTCGGCAATCCGTTCGACGTCGAGTTCGTGACCATCGCGAGCATCGTCGACAAGCTCCGGGCGAAGGCCCAGAAGACGCCGCCCGGCACGTGGGTCGCAGGGATTCTTCTTCGACGACACGAAGGTGAAGGACAGGCGCGCGCTCAACGTTCACGATCTGGATCAGGTGTCGACGGAGCACCCGGTCGTGGTTCGTCATCGCGGGGGCCACACGTCGTTCTACAACAGCAAGGCGTTCGCGATGGCGGGGGTCGACAGGAACACGCCGAACCCGCCCGGGGGCACCTTCGATCGCGACGCGGACGGCGACCTCAACGGCCGGGTGACCGACCGGGCGCGGAGCGTGTTCAACGACGTCGGCAAGCGGCCGACGTTCACCGCGGAGGAGAAGCTTTCGCGCGACCGCGATGGCCTGGCCTACATCTCCAAGCAGTTCGTCCGCTACGGCCTGACGAGCGTGCACCACGAGAGCGGCGACCTGTTCGCTCTGCAGCAGGTGCGGGAGCGTGGCGACCTCCTGCATCGCGTGAGCTTCGAGACCAGCGGCGACATTCTGGAGTCGCTCATCGGGAGCGGCATCCGTACCGGCTTCGGCGACGAGTGGATCCGCTTCGGGGCTACCTCGGAGCACACCGTCGACGGGTCGTTCTCGGAGCGCACCATGGCGCTCAGCACCCCGTATCCCGAGAGCAATCCGCCGTACAAAGGCAACATCACCTCGACGCAGCAGGACCTCGACGAATGGGTCGAGCGCGTGCATCGGGCTGGCATCCAGGTCAACTGCCACGCGAACGGCGAGGTGGCGATCGACATGGTGCTCACCGCGTTCGAGCGGGCGCAGCGCCTGTTCCCGGTGGTCGACGCCCGCCCGAAGATCACCCATTGCACGCTGATCAACGACGACCTGATTCGGCGGATGAAGGCGGCGGGAGCCGTCCCCGCGCCGTTCACTTCTTACGCGTATTACAATTCCGACAAGTTCTACTTCTACGGCGAAAAGCTCATGGAACGATGCATGGCGTTCCGCACGTTCCTCGATGCGGGTATCCGCGCGGCCGCGGGCTCGGACTTCAGCCCGGGCCCTTCGCCCCACTCATGGGCATTCAGGGAATGGTGACCCGCAAAGGGTGGAACGGGGAGACCTGGGGAGCCAACCAGCGAGTCAGCGTGGACGAGGCCCTGTTGATCAACACGCTCAACGGCGCCCACGCCTCGTTCGAAGAAGCGATCAAAGGATCCATTACTCCGGGAAAGCTCGCGGACTTCGTCGTCCTGGCGGACGATCTCCACACCGTGGATCAAGAGAAGATCAAGGACATCCAGATCGTCCGTACGGTGGTGGGCGGCAAAACCGTCTATAAGGCGTGAGGCCGCGCGCGACAGCCGACATGCCTAAGTCGCGGCGAAATCTGTCGAGATGCCGTTGCTCTTGAACAGACCCAGCAGACTCGTCTTGTCGACGGACTTCATCCACGCTTCTTTCGGCTCCACCAGACCCTGCTTGACGAGGGCTAGGAGGCTGTCGTTCATCGTGATCATCCCCATCCGCTTGGAAGTCTGCATGATGGACGGAATCTGAAACGTCTTCCCCTCGCGGATCAGGCTCGCGAGAGCCGACGTCGCGAGAAGGATCTCGAGGGCCGCTACTCTTCCTCCGCCTTTCTTTTTGCAGAGCACCTGGGCGAGAACACCCTTCAACGAGTCCGCGAGCATCACCCGGATTTGCGCTTGCTGGTCCGGGGGAAATTGGTCGATGATCCGGTCGACCGTCGCCACCGCCGTCGTGGTGTGAAGCGTTCCGAACACCAGGTGGCCGGTCTCCGCGGTCTCGATGGCGATCGCGACCGTCTCCAGATCGCGCATCTCCCCTACCAGCACGATGTCGGGATCTTCCCGGAGCGCGGCGCGGAGCGCGGCCTTGAACGAGCGGGTATTGTTTCCCACCTGCCTCTGGTTGACGAGGCAGTTCTGGTTCTCGTGGACGAACTCGATGGGGTCCTCGATGGTGATGATGTGGTCGGAACGATTCTTGTTGATGTGGTCGACGAGGGCCGCGAGCGTCGTCGACTTCCCCGAACCGGTGGGACCGGTGACGAGAACCAGCCCTTTGGTGAGATAGCAGAGGTCGAGCGTCGCTTTCGGCAGGCCGAGCTCCTCCGCCGTCAGGATCTCGACGGGAATGGTTCGCACCACCGTGCCCACGCCTTTGCGATCCTCGAACACGTTGACCCGGAATCGGGAGAGCCCGGGAATCTCGTAGGCGCAATCGGCGTCACGCTTTTCCTCGAACACTTTCTTGGCATCGTCGTCGAGGATGCCGTACACCAGCCGTCGAATCTGCTCGGAGCTGAAGACGCCGCGCTCTCGCAGGAACTGGATCTCGCCGTGCACCCGGAGCACGGGAACGGAGTCGGCGCTCAAGTGAAGATCGGAGGCGTTGGCTTCCACCATGACGCGCAGAAGCTCGTCGAGATCGGCTGCCTTGCCGCCCGCCACGGGCGGCGCCGCGCCGGAAGGGCGTGGACTCATTGTCGGCCCGGGACTCTGCGGATGAGGGGCGGGAGCGGGCAAGATTGAGGACGATGAGGTTCCTGCCGCTCGCGGGGGAGACGGTTTTCGCCGGATGGAAATATGAATCGACCCGTTCGAGCGAGTGAACTCGACTTCGAAGCGACCGAATCCCGTTTGGGTCTCGACTCGGCGGGGCGACGAGCCGAGACCGGAGAGCTCGAGAGGGCTCATCGACTCCGAGGCCATCTGCAGGAGCGTCCCCGGCTGCACCGCTTCCCTTCCGATGTAGATCCGCTTGCCGTCTGCCTTGAGAACATAAATCCGCTCTCCCGGCTCGAGCCGCATCTCTTCCGCTTCGGTTTTGTTCAGGGCCTCGAGAAGAGGCTCCATTCGCGTCACGCGGAATCCTCCTTGCTGAAGCGTCGGGTCAAAGACGTACGAGGGTGATGAATTCCTTGTTTACGTAGACGACGCTCTCGCCCACGAGAAGGGGAACGAACGCCACGCGGTCGAGATTGAAGTAATCGGAGAGCCGGGGATTTTCCGGAGGCAGAACGATCGCGAGCGCACCCTCGAGGACCTCGCCGCCACGGAGCTCCAGGCGGACGAAATCGATCGAGCTAGCCACGCTTTCGACGGTATCGAGCAGACCAGGCCCTTCGTCACGTCCCACGCTCACCGTCGCGAGCGCATCCCGCCGAACGAGAAAGAGCTCCCCTCTACCTCGCGAGTGAACGGGTACGAACCGGCGGATGCGGTTGAGCGCCTCGTCCATCGTCTCCGCTCCCTCGTGGCTCGCGGCGGTCGTGGCGAGAAAAAAGAATCACCTCCTCGCGCCGGCTGCCCTCGATCTCAATCTCGGCTTCGACGGAACGGGTCGGGATGCGGTAGGGGGAGTCGGGTGCACGGTTCATGGCGTTCACCAGCTTAGAATCGATTGTGGAGCTGAGACTCCAGGATGCTGGAAGGCGGCGAAAGTTTCAAGCCCGGAAACGGGCGGCATCGCCGGCGGGCGAGCGGGGTCTCAGGAAGGCAGCGTTACGTTACGCTTGGTCCACTCGCCCGACTCCTCGGCCGCCAGGAGTCTCCGCCGCAGCACCAACGGTGGAAGCGGGGGCTCTTCGAGCTCGAGTCTCTGGCGCTCGGTCTCCCACAACTTTCCGAGCTGCTGATTGAGCCAGGAGAGCTCTTCGAGAGAGTAGTGCTGATCGGTGGACTCGTAGCGCTGTACCCAATGAGAAGGCTCTTCTCGAACCACCGAGTACCAGAGCCCGTCGATGCGCCGGGTCCGCGCCCGCGCGTACTCGAACTCCTCCGCCAGGGTATCGAGGAGGCCTCCATGGCCCAGGAGATGGTTTCGCCCGGCGAGGTAACCGATCCCCCGGATGAGGTAGAGGAGACACCAGCGGATTTCGGGGGTCAGCGAATCGGGGTCGGCAAGCATGCGCGGGACGAGAGACGAAGCGACACCGGCTTCATCGTCCAACAGGAGACGATATAGCTCGGCGCGAACGCGATATTTCTCTTCGTCCATGTCGTCCAACTTACGAAGGTGCTCAAGACCTTTTCCAGACCCGGCGGCTCCCCTGTTCCCGCGGGCACGGCCACCGTCGTCGAATCCTAGAATATCAAAGTTGGCAACTTCCGGGAGGAAAAAAACTGGCTACTTGATGTAGCCGAGGGAGCGTAATCTCTCGAGATCCCGACGGTCTAGAATGACATCCGGGCTCTTGCCCTTGTTCACGCGCTGGCGCGCGATCTCCGCGAGATAGGCGGCGAGGCCCTTCTCGAGTCCATCCCTCGAGGTGGGCTCATCCAGATTCGTCTGTTCCTTTTGGTCACGGGAGAGATCGTAGAGCTCGATCGAGGTGGCGTTCCCCTTCAACGTGAAGATCGCCTTTTTCCCCTGCCTCCCCTTCCGCACCGCGATCTTGTGCGAACCGTCGAGAGTGTGCTCGGTCTCCGCCCAGGCCTGCTCGCGGACGTCGGCCTTCCCGCGATCGATCGAGGAGAGAAGGCTGCGCCCCTGATAGGTCGCGGGTGAAGCGATGCCCTGTAGATCGAGAATGGTCGGAGCGACGTCGATGAGACTCACCTGGCCCTCGACTCGTCGCGGCCCCTTCGCACCACCTGGAAGCTTCATCATCAAGGGAATGCGGAGCTGCTCTTCATAGAGGGTCTTCTGGTGCTCCCACATGCCGTGGTCGAGAAACTCCTCGCCATGGTCGGAGGTGATGACGACGAGGGAGTCATCATAGACCCCGAGACGCTTCATCTCCTGGAAGAGTCGCTCCAGCTGGCGGTCGGTATAGAGGATCTCGCCGTCGTAGAGCGCCACGATGTGATGAAGATCTTTCGGGTCGATCGTCGCGGCATTCAGGTCCTTGAAGTTCCACCAGATCCCGTTGGCCGAGCCTCGATACGACGGATCGAAGGCCTTGTCGTAGGGAGGCGGCGGGTCGTAGTGCCAGTGGGGATCGTAATAGTGAAGGAAGAGAAAGAAATTACGGTCGCCCCTTTCCTCGAGAAAGCCAATGGCATCGTTCGTGACTTCCTCGGCGCGAGTGTCGGGAAGGTAGTGGTGGCGATCGAATCCCTCTCCGAATCCGTAGGCTCGGGACAGATAGACATGGGTGACGATCGCCTGGGTGAAGAATCCTTCCGCCCGCAGGATCCCGGGAAGCCTCGGCCATTCCGGGGAGAGGCCGACCTTCGCGTTCACCGCGCCATGGACTCCGGGATAGGTCGACGTCAGCAGCGATGCGTGAGCGGGAAGCGTCCAGGAGGCGGTCGAAACGGCGTCGTCGAACACGACCGATTCACGCGCCAACGCGTCGAGACCAGGTGTCGTGCGGCGAGGGTAGCCGTAGAGACTCACGTGATCGCGTCGAAGAGTGTCGATCGAGATCAAGACGATCCCCTTGGACTTGCGGTAGGCTCCACCATCGTGAAGGACGGGATCGGCGAAGACTCCGACGAGCGGAAGCAAGGGCGCATCGGCCACCGGCTCGTAGCCGGGGAACGACGTCTGGAACGCGAGCCAGATCTCGCGCCCGGCATAACGCCGAAGGTCGACAATCTGATGGAGCCAGCGGTCGCGCCGGCTCACGTGAATCTCCTTGTCGAAGACGACGTCGTCGACCCTCTTTTCCCCCGCCTTCACCGTGAACCGCATCCGGTTGCCCGGCAGGCTCTCCTCGCTCGTGAACGAAGGCGTGGCCGCGATTCCGATGGCGAAGGTCAGACTCGCTCGCTGAGGAATGCGGATGCGGTAACGAAACTCCGCCGGCACGGGAGCGACGAGGCCGGGGCGGGACTCACCCCCGAGCGCGACCGGTGAATCGAGCTCACCGCCGCCCGGCGAAAAGACGATGTAGGTGACTCCGAGAAGCTCGACGGGGGGCGACGCCTCGCTCTCTCCACGACGGCAGGCGGGAGCGAGCCACGCCGTCGACGAGACGAGACCGACGAGGACAAGCGCTTTCCCCGCGCGAGCCATGAGAGACGCGGTCATGGCGTCGCTCAAGGATGCGCGGCGGCCTTGCGCTTCACCGTCCCCTTGGCGAAGGAAGACACTTCGTCCATCCCCACGTAGCGCGTGTTGTACTCCTTCTGGTAGCGGCGATGGGCGTCGTCGTCGGGGAAGCGCTCTCCCGGCAGGTAGGGAAAGGAGGTCATGCCGTGGAACGGAAGGGGCGCGACCGTCTCGGGAAAGGCGGAGCTCCAATCCATGTCCTTGCCGAATCCGTCGGCGACGACGAGAAATGTCCGCTGAAAGCCCGCGGGCAGCTTCTCGAGATCCGATTCCGAGAACGTGAGGCGCAGCTCGTCCCCGTGGTGGGTGATGACGTATCTATCGTCCACCGACTCCACGAGAGGCTTCACGTCTCCGTAGCGGGTGTAATAGCCCTCGTGGGTGTCCCAGAGCTCGGTGGGGAGAATGCGGTCGTAGGTGTAGAGAGACGGTGCCCTTCCATCGGGATCGAAGGGCGCGGGATACCCCAGGAAACGAAGCTCGGCGCTCGCGGGCGACAGCTCCCTTACGATGAGCTTCGCTTCATCCACGACACGCGCCACTCGGATCTCATCCCAGTAGATGCACATGCTGGTCGTGATGCGGACCCGATTCTTCTCGGGAGACACCAGGTCCTTCAGATCTACCAGCATCGTCTTGGGAAGCCCGGCGGGAAAGCCCATCTGCGGGAGTGCCACCTGGAAGTGTCCCCCGGCATCTCCGACCTCGAGGTAAGGAGGAACGAGGGCGACCCCGGCCTGGGAGGCGGCGAGGTTCGAGCTCGAGTCGGCATAGTCCACCCAGCCGTAGAGAAGAAGAACGTAGTGCGCGTCTTTCTGCAGCTCGCCCAGATCGAGAGTGAGGGAATGCTTCGCCGAGTATCCTTTGAAAGGAAGCGTTTCGAACCCGTCGGGGTATCGGCGATCCTTTTTCGCCAGAAGAGCGGTAACGTCCTTCTCACGGTCGTCGACGACGCGCACCGCGGGACGCGCGTTCCGGACGGGATAGAGCCGCGGCTCGGGAAAGGGCGGCGCGGGCATGAGCCGTTCGTTGGGAAACACCTCGACGTCCGAAGGGTGGTCCACGACGAGCAGCGACGCCCGGTCGTAAATGAGCACTTCCTCGAGCTGGTTCACGAAGCGCACGTCGTACCGGCCGTCGTGGGCGACGAGAGGAAAGGGCTCCATCTTCACCGTCTCGCTCGTGTCAGGATAATTGAAGTGGCCGGGGGCGAGGAGATACCCGAAGGCGCTCCCGCCGAGAAAGTCGGTGACGAAGCGGACCTTCTTCCCATCCCAGGCGTAGAGGATGGGGCAGGACGTACCTTTGCGGTTCAGCTCTTCGATCGAGGCGGTGCGCCGCGCCGGGAGGTCCATCTCGATCTGCTTCACGCCGCCGGGCCACAAGAAGCGGACGTAGTCGGCCGATGAGCTCTCCCCGAGACCGAAGTGGAGCGTGACGTCGCTCTGGGAGAAATAACCGCTCGACGAGCGGACTTCTCTCCGCATACTGGAGTCGCCCGCCTTCACTTCCACTTTGGCGCCGAGACCATCGAGATTGCTGCGAAGCCCCCGCGCGGTCACGTCGAGCCAGGCGAGACGGTTGCCGCCCTCGTTTCGAAAGAGGGCTAGCTCGTCCCGGTCGGTGCCCACGACTACGTCGAGATCGCCGTCGCCGTCGAAATCGAGCACGGCAAGGGCGCGGCCTCGACTCTGGAGCTTCGTCTCCAGCGCCGCGGCGGGCCGAAAACCGGCGGTCGTGTTCTCGTAGTAAGAGGCGAGGGCCTGGCTGTCGTTCACGACGAGCACCAGGTCGAGATCGCCGTCGTTGTCAGCATCGAGAAACGAAGCGCCGAAGCGGGGACCGGGGACGCCGGCGTTCAGAAGATCGGGCGAGATCACGTCCGAGCGGAACCCGTCCTCGGCCGGACCTCGCATGAGCGCGTTGAGCTGCGAGCCCACGGCGGTGAAGAAGAAATCGAAGCTCCCGTCCCAATCGAAGTCGGCGGAGTCCACTCCGCGGGTGCGGCTTCCCGTCTCGAGCCCCCAGGCGGCGGCGCTCTCGGTGAACGTTCCGACCCAATCGTTGGAGTAGACGAGCGGGCGGGAGCCGTCGTTGACCACCACGAAATCGATATCCCGGTCGTCGTCGATGTCGGAGAAGATCGCGCCGAGACTCCGGCGCTTGCCACCGTCGGTCCGGGACTCGGCGCCAATCTCGGTAAAGGTCCCGTTCGCGTTGTTCCGGTAGAGCCGGTTCTCGACGCCGGGCAGATCCTGGGGAAGCTCGAGAACGTCCTTTCCCGACGGTGCTTGGGGATCGACATAGTTGCACACGTAAAGGTCGAGATCACCATCGTGGTCGACGTCGGCGAACGTCGCCGAGACCGAAACGTCGTTTCCGCGGACCGTCTCGTCGGGCGAAAGGGTGAAGTGGCCCGACCCGTCATTGAGGTACAGCGCGTTCGGACCCGGCCCCGTGAGGTAGACGTCTCCGTCCTTGTCGTTGTCGACGTCGCCGATTACCACGCCGATGAAGCGCCCTGACGACGGCAGGCCGCTCGCACTCGACTCGACGCGCTCGAACCGTCCGCCGAGATTTCGAAAAAAGACGGGAGCTCCCGCTCGAACGAAGAGGAGATCGGGGCGAGCGTCTCCGTCGAGATCGCGGAGTGCGAGACCGCTTCCGAGCCGGGGGAGGACTCTTTTCTCGATGAAGTCCATCCCGTACTCCGACGCGGGAACGCTTGCGGGAAGCGCCGGCGGCGGGTCGAGAGCGGGGAGAGAGAGACCGGCTTCGGAGCTCACCTCGACGAAGCGCACGCTGCCTTCGCCCGGCTGCGGCGTCGCCGCGACAGGTATCGGCTGAAGAGGGCTCGCTTTCTCTTCCACCGCCTCCGCGTATCTCCCGAGCTCGGTGTACTGCAATCCGGCGGAAGCGGCCTCGGCGGGAAACGCCTCCTTGAGCTCTTTGAAAGCGAGGAGCTCTTTCTGACCCTCCTCTCGCCGGCCCTGGCGGATGAGAATGTTACCCAGGCTGAAGTGCGCCGACTCGTTGTTCGGTTGGAGAGCGATGGTGAGCCTCAAGCTCTTTTCCGCGTCCTCGAGTCGGCCTAGGTTCGCGTAGAGCGTCCCGAGGTAATAGTGGGTCATCGAATCGGAGGGATCGAGCGCCGCCACCTTCTCGAACTCCGTCACCGCCTGCTCGGTCTCTCCCTGGAGCTTGTCGATGAGGCCGAGATTGTAGTGGACGTACGCGCTCTCGGGTGCGAGGGCGAGCGCTTTTTCCAGGGCGGCGCGCGCGCGGTCGAAGTCGCGCTCGTTGAAACGAGCGATGCCGAGGTTGATATAGCCCGCGGAGGAGTCGGGGGAGCGGCGCACGACCTCTTCGAACTCCGCCGCGGCGTCGGAGAAACGGAACTGCTCGAGGAGAGCTACGCCACGGTTCTGGTGCCGGCGGACCTCGTCCACGGGGAGGGCCTGCGCGCTCAGAAGAAGAATCGACAGCAAGAACGCAAACGGTCTCATGGGGCTCCACGAATCTCGAAGAATCAGGCTATTATAGTGGGGTCGGTCCCGGCCCGCGAGAGCCGGGCTTTTTATTGCCCAAATGCTGCAGCTACAAAACCTCAGCAAATCATTCCAGGGGCGGAGCTTGTTCTCCGACGTGACCTGGAACGTCTCCACCGGCGACCGCATCGGCCTCGTGGGACCGAACGGGTCGGGAAAAACCACTCTCCTCCGCCTCATGACCGGCCAGGAGTCGCCCGACCAGGGCTCGGTTACGATGCCCCGCGGCACGACGGTCGGCTACCTTCCGCAGGACGGGATGACGCACGCCGGTCAGACGCTTCGACAGGAGGCGATGTCCGCGTTCGCGGACGTACTCGCGCTCGGCCGCGAGATGACCTTGCTCGAAGAGAAGATGTCGGCTCTCGATCCCGAGAGCCCCGAGCATGACGGGGTGATCGCGCGATACGGCGAATGTCGGGACGAATGGGACCGGCGCGGGGGATTCACCATCGAGTCGCGCTCGGAGGAGGTTCTCCTCGGCCTCGGGTTCCACGTCGGACGAGCTCGAGCGGAAGACCGAGACCTTCAGCGGCGGGTGGCAGATGCGCATCGCACTCGCGAAGCTCCTCCTCATCCAGCCGAACCTGCTCCTGCTCGACGAGCCCACGAACCATCTCGATCTCGAGGCGCGCAACTGGCTCGAGGCCTATCTCGGCGCCTACCCTCACGCGGTCGTCCTCGTCTCGCACGACCGTTACTTTCTCGATCAGGTCGTCACCCGCATCACCGAGATCGACCGCGCGGAAGCTCGTCGACTACACCGGCAACTACTCGCGCTACCTCGACGTGCGCGCGGCGAGCCTCGCGGAGCTCCGCGCCCGGGCCTCCCGGCAGCAGGAAGAGATCGAGAAGATGAAACGCTTCATCGATCGCTTCCGCTACCAGGCGACGAAGGCCAAACAGGTGCAGAGCCGGGTCAAGATGCTCGAGAAGATCGAGGTCATCGAAGTTCCTCCCGAGCGGAAACTGATGCGGCTGAGGCTGCCCGAGCCCGAGCGTTCGGGACGAGTGGTCATCGAGATCTCGTCACTGCACAAGAGCTACGGAAAGACCCGGGTGTTCGACAAAGCCGACCTCGTCATGGAACGGGGTGAGCGGCTCGCCCTCGTCGGTCCGAACGGCGTCGGGAAGTCGACGCTGATGCGCCTTCTCGCCGAGGTGGAACGGCCCGACGGCGGAACGGTGAAGCTCGGACACAAAGTCGCCGTCGGCTATTTCAGCCAGGAGCGCTACGATCTGGACGAGAACAAGACGGTTCTCGAGAACATGTCGGATGGAGCTCCCATCGGGATGGTGCCGCAGCTACGCAACATTCTCGGCGCCTTCCTGTTCCACGGCGACGACGTCGACAAGAAGGCGAAGGTCCTCTCAGGAGGCGAGAAGAGCCGTCTCGCGCTTGCCCGGCTCCTGCTCCATCCGGCGAATCTCCTGTTGCTCGACGAGCCGACCAACCACCTCGATCTGGACTCGAAGAGCATTCTTCTCGAGGCGCTCGCCGCCTACAAAGGCACCATCGTGTTCGTCTCCCACGATCGGTACTTCCTCGACGAGCTCACGACGAAGGTAGCGGAGGTAGGCGGGGGAACGGTAAAGCTGCACTGGGGCGGTTACGCCGACTATCTTCGGGCAAAGGAGCGAGAGCTTCAGGGTGCGCCGCCCGCCCCACCCGCCAGCGAGGCGGTACCGGAGCCCGCCAAGCCCGCGGCCAGGCCCGCAGAAGATGCGCCCCGCACCAAGGAGAGCTCCACCCTTTCCAAGAACCAGGCTCGCGCCATCCAGGAGCGGGTCTCCGAGCTCGAGGACGAGATCCACCAGACCGAGGTGGCTATCCAGAGCCTTCTCGGCCGCATGTCGGTTCCCGGCTTCTACGACGACGTCGAGGGCTCGGCCCGCATCGTCAAGACCAACCAGGACCTCGAAAAGAAGCTCCAGGAGCTCTATCGAGAGTGGGAATCGCTGTCGGAAAAAGTCCCCGCGGGCTGAGACTCGAGCTTCGTGCATTTAGTGCCGCGGGCCCCACCCCCACGGCTTCTTGTGTCGTCGGCCCATGCGGGCCGGGCTCGCTCCGCTCGCGCAGGGTGCGCATGACTATCTCAGCAACCTGCTCCGAATCGCTTCTCTCGCGAGCGCGTCGGCGCGCTCGTTCTCCGGATGACCGTTGTGGCCGCGGACCCACTCCCAGCTCACCCGGTGTTTCTGGGCGAGTCCGTCGAGCTCCTCCCAGAGGTCGCGATTCTTCACCGGAGAGCCCGAGGCGCTTCGCCAGCCTTTCCGGCGCCAGCCGTGGATCCAGCGCGTCATTCCGTTGACGACATATTGAGAGTCGGAGACGACCCGTACGCGCGACGCCTCCGGGAGATCGCGCAGACCGGCGATGACCGCCGAGAGCTCCATCCGATTGTTGGTGGTCTTCGGCTCGGCGCCGGTGAGCTCCCGTCTCTCGCCGTCGATGTCGACGATCGCGGCGAACCCACCCGGTCCGGGATTCCCTTCACAGGCGCCATCGGTGTAGATCGTCACGTCCGCCATACATCACCGTACTCTAACGTAGGTTCCGAGCTCGCGCCGGTCGGCGCTCGGGCCGCCGGTCTCCGCGGGGACGAAGCTTCCCTCGGAATGGATCGTCAAGACATAAAGAAAGCGTTCTCCCCTCGGTCCGTCGAAGCGAAGCGGTCTTCTCACCAGAATCGCCCGCGGGTGGGGGCCGCCGGGCGGAAGCTCCAGCGTGGTGGCGTTTCCGCCCCTCTCGACAATCTCGACCCGATTCTCCTCGGGCCCGTTCCGGAGCTCGAGGGCGAGCTCGTGGAGGGACTTCCGCGAGAGCACGAGGAAACGCGTTTCGCCTCCACCCGGAACCCAGACCCCCTCCCCCTCGAATCCATGTTCGCCCTCGACCGAAACGGCAAGTCCCGAGTCGAGAACCTCGGTGTTGCGAAATCGAGGCTTCCCGGCTTTCGACGCGTTTGCGGGAAAGTGCTCGAGGAGGCCAGCGAGCGCGAGGATTCCGATGAGGAAAACGCCCGCAGCGAGCGCCGCCCTGAGGGAGTACCGTTCGTCTCCGTTCTCGAGATGGACTCGCTCCCTTCCGACTCGATCTCGGAGCCAATAGACGAGGAGGAAGACAACGAGAAGCTCGGCGAGAAGCTTCGGGAAGTGAGCGGGGCCGCTACCCAGAAAGCCGTCGCTCAGAAAGCTCGGGAAGTACTGGACGGGGTCGCAGTAGAGAGCTCGGTCCCAGAAAAGCGTCGGTTGATAGCTCGGGACGAGGTCTTTCACGAAGCTCCAGCTCGTCGCGAGGCTCGCGGCGAGGACAACGGCCGAGACTCCGGCGAGAACGCCGTCTTTGCGCGCTCGCGCGATGACCATCGAAAGAGGAAAAGCGAGCAGCGGGAGAACGCTCAGGATGTAACGCCCCATCGTGCTCACGGCCCCGGGCCAATAGGGAAACGAAGCGATCACGAACAGGTACGCGCCGATGACGAGAGCGAACGGCTTCACCAGACGCGGATTCTCGCGGGCGAACGCGGGGAGACCGACGAGGCCGAGAAGATAGAAGGGAGCGAACACGAAGAGACCATTCTCGCGATCGAACAACAGACCCAGGAGACCTTTGGGGAAGGACAGCGGCTCGAACGACGACCGTCCGGCGGCGTGGAAGGTCGCGGTAGGCGAGAGGCTACCGGTGAGCGCGTAATTGTAGAGGAAAACGGAAAAGGCGGAGAGGAGGAGCGGCATGGCGAGCAGGGCGAGCTTTCCCGGCTCGAAACGGATGGCCTTCCGCTCCCGGCGCACGAATCGGGAAGCGGCATAGAGCGCGAGGACGAAGGCGACCACTGAGTACTTCTGGTGAAGCCAGGGAAGGGCCGACAGCGCGAGGGCGCCGCCGAAGACGCCGAGGGGGGAGGGAAAGGGGTCGACCACCAGCTTCCGAAACGCATAGAGGAGCAAGAGCGCCGCGGGAAGCTCGGGATAGATCTGAAAGGTGTAGAAGAGAATGGGCACGATGAGCGCGAGGGCCAACGCGACGAAGGTGGAGGCGGAGAGCGCCGCCGTCTCTCTTCCCGAGATCGCGATCTCGTAGACGAGCAGCGCTCCGAGAAGCTGCCAGAAGAGGATGACGACGATCTGGCGGTTCCAGCCGAAGGTACGATTCAAGAATGAGTCGAGAAGGTAGGCGGGAACGAGCAGAATCCCGGGGCCGGGAGCATTGATGTAGTAGATGCCTCCATCGGCACTCCGGAACATCGAGCGGTTCGCGGGATGCGCAGTCATCTCGCCGACGTAGAAGTGGCCCTCGCCGGCAGCCGCCGCGATCTTCGTGAAGAGGACCGCCGTCTCGGTGACATAGCGGCGCGCGATGCGCGGAAGCTCGGATAGAAACGTCGCGAGATCGGCGTCGGGGCTCGCGTTGGCTTTTTCGATGTCGAGGCTTCCCGAGCCCACGAGTGCGGAAGTCATCCTCAAGTACTTGAACATGTTCCCCTGGCCGGCACCACGCTCGTAGAACTCCGTGGGTGTCGCGAGGGTGAAGGCGATGAGGGCGAGTGCGGTGACGACGGGCGCGGACCAACGACGGAGCCACGAGTCGCGGAGCGGAGTCGGTTCGGTCTCTCGCGGAATCGCGGCGAAGGCGTTGACGGCGCTCGCTCCGAACAAAGCCGCGGTCAGAAGAGAAGCGAAGGACCCTTCGAGGTCCAGGCTGAGCGCGAGTCCGAGCCCGTAGGGATAGCTCGGAGAGACGAAGAGCGAGGCCACCGCGAGCGCCGTGAGACCCGTCGGAACGAGAAGGCTCGTCCAGGCGCTCGAGAGCGCGGAGAGGGCCTCGCCGAAGGGGACCCGGCGGGCCCGCGCGGCCACCGCCGCCCCTGCGACGGCGAGCGCGATACCGGCGAGCGCGATACCGAACATGCGGAGGGCGAGCCCGAAGAAATCGAAGTTCCGCGAAAAGGCGGGGAGGAAAGCTTCCCCCGAGTCCTGGTGGAGAAACAGGCGAAGGAACTCGTCGAGCTTCGACGAGCCTCCGAAGAGCGCCGACAGGAAGACAACGTAGAGACCGGGCCTTTCGAGACCCTTTACGCGATCGAGCACGGAGGCGGGATTATAATCACTTCGTGGAAGCGCCGCGAAAACACGTCTGGTACGGAGAGGGACTTCGCTTCTCCTGCCACCAGTGCAACAACTGTTGCCGCGGAGCCCAGCCGGGAGTGGTCTACGTGACCCCGTTCCGCATCGCGAGGCTCGCCCGTTTTCTCGGGATCGGCGAGCGCCGGTTTCGGCGCGAGTTCGTGACCCGCGACGAGAACGGGGAGACCATCCTGATGCTCAAGGCGAACGGCGACTGTGTCTTCTGGAACGAAGGATGCACCGTCTACCGCGAGCGTCCCCGCCAGTGTCGCACGTTTCCTTTCTGGGGTGAGAACCTCGAATCTCCCGAAGAATGGAACAAGCTCAAGGAGTTCTGTCACGGGATCGACGAGGGAAAGCTCTATCCACTCGAGGAGATCCGCGCCATCTTCAAGGGCCGGGGCACGAGCCAGCCCACTAGCGCAGATCCTCCAGCCGGATCCGCTCGCTGAAGTCGAAGAGCACCGGGTAGAGGAGGTCCTCCCGCCGATAACGGATTCCGCGAGCGTCGAGCCGCTTTTCGATCCGTCGGGCGAACCGAAAGCTCCGTGGAACGAGGGCTACATCCTTCGCCTCGTTCACTTCCTCCCGGAACGGCAGGTACCACTCCGTCTCGGCGGGTCCGAGGGCCGACGTCCAGATCATCCGTTCGTGACTCAGGAAGACGTATTTGTAGGAGAGGTGGTAGTCGGAGTGCACGTGGCGGATGCCCAGAGCCTCGAGGCGGGCGACGAAGTCACGATTGACGACGTCGCTCTCCGCCGCCTCGCGAAAATAGAGGACGGATCCCCGCAAGCTCACGAACAGGAGCAGGGCGGTGAGGACGAGGGCCGCGGGGAAGAACCGCCGGCCGAGAGCGAAGAGGCTCGTTGCCACGAACAGAGGCACGACCGAGAAGAGAAAGAGAAGATAGCGCGGCTCCTGCGTCATCCAACCGAAGCTGCTCTGAGCGAAGACCATGACCACCAGCACCGCGAATCCGAGCAACGTCGCCTCGGGAGTCAACGTTCCGCGGGAGAGGGCGAGGACCTTGCGCCGATGGATCCAGGCGAACGTTACGAACGAGGCCGGGATCAAGAGAAGGAGCAGCACCCGGAACACGGCGTGCGGAGAGGGCGGGCTCTCCTTCGGCCAGAAACCCGCGAGAACGGCGAACGAGGTTCCGAACACCTCGCGAAGCTGGGTCGCGGTCCGATGAATTCGTGATGCGCCGTCGCTTCCCGTCTCGGCGTCGAGAGCCCACCACCGGAAGCTGAGCCAGTCGTTTCCCGCGTTCCACAGGATCCCGGGAAAATCACCGAGGACGAAGCCCCCGAAGAAGGCACCGAGCCGGGCGAGCGTCTTTTTCCCGAAATGCCGAAGGTCATGGAGCAGAAGGACGCCGAATGCCGCCAGCAGGTAATAGGTCGCGAGGATGTGGATCCAGAACGCGACCCCCCCGAGCACCCCCATCCAGATTCCCGCGCGAACGCCGTCGATCTCGTCCTTCAACCAGCGGTTCCCGAAATAGAGCATCAGCGTCCCGAAGGCGAGCACGTCGGGATAGTTGCCCTCGTTTCCCATGCCCCACGCCGTCAGAAAGCCCGGGGCGAAAACGACGTAGAGCGCCGCGCCAACGGACTCGGCGCGGGAAAGAACCGTTCGTCCGAGAAGATAGACCGCCGCCGTCAGGGCTGCGTAGACGAGAGCCGCGGCGATGGCGAAGCTCACCACCGGCTCGCCCGTAAACCAGGCGATGAGCGCGGTGAGATCGGCTTTGAAGCTTCCGACATAAGACCAGTTGTAAAGAAAGATGGGGTGGTCCTTGCCCGACAGGACGTGGAGCGCCATGAGCCCTTGAGCGCCGGCGTCGGAGCTGAACAGCCCGTAGCTCTCGGCAACGAAGGGAAGCCGCGTGACGAATCCGGCCAGCGCGAGGAGGAACGCGATGCGGCCATCGGCGCCGACCCGGTAATGGTGGCGGTGGCGAAGGAGGAGCGTGCCGACGGCGAGAAGAAAGATGGCGCCGGGAATCGCCGGAGACGCCTCGGCGAGGAATCCGTGAAACCCATGGTCGAACCACGCGAGACAAAACCAGAGGTAGGACAAGACGACGACGACCGCGAGAGCACGGCCGACGGAAACCCTGGCACTGGTGGCGAGCATGTCTTCTTCGGCCGAGAGCATAGCAAGGTTGGACACCCGACGCTCCAACCGGAACCGCGGGAGGTCGGGCCGCCGAGAGGACCCGACGCGAAAACCGAGGACTTGTCGACTACTCTTACAGTTTGCTAACTCGAAACGATGCACCTGCTTGTCGAGTCTAGGCTGATGTGGGCGTCGAACCACGCTTACGGTATTCCCCGTCAAGAGACGGCCGAACGCCGATGCCGTTCACCGCTTAACTCCACTCCCTGCATGGGATGCAAGTCGAGAGCCTCGACGGGGCATGGAACTTGCAATTCGAGGACGCCAGGTTCCAGAGAATCGGAGGATTGGTCCATGAAAGTACTCGCGTGCACGATGATGCTCCTGCTGCAGGGAGCAACCCTGTTCGCTACCAACGTGGCTCTCAACAAGCCGGTAACTGCTTCGCCGCTCTTCCGACCTTCGACTATGTCTGCGGCGCGGGTACTTCTGGCTCGCAGCCCGCCCTGGGGACCATCACGGATGGCGTCTTCCGGGACCGTTTCGACTGCTATCAGGATGGCCCGTACTGGTACGAGGGCTTTACCCCTGGCTTGACGATCGATATCGACCTGATGGGGACGTTTCTCCTCGCCGGGGCGATCGCTCAGGTCGACAACAACGACACCTTCGAGCTGCAGTATCGGGACACTTCGGGGATCTACCACGACTGGTGGCAGATTGGCGGGCCGCCGACTTTCGGTTTCGAGACCCGGCCGAACGTCATTCGACAACGCGGAGATCCAGCCGCTCCCGCGGGTCGTGGCTACCGGGCTCCGTATCTTCGGCATACCCGGCGTCGTCGCGGGTGTCACCGACAATGTCTGGTCGGTGGCCGAGATCCAGGCCTTCACGCCGGAACCGTGCAGCTTCGGGCTCATTGCCGGTGCGTTGGCTGGATTGGCCCTCGTGCGCCGTCGCAAGCGCTGAAGCGCGGTCCGGCGGAAGTCAAGCCCGATGCTGAGGGCGACCGCGCCGTCCTCAGCCGCTCTGCTCACGACGTGGCTCTCCTCTGCATGGAGAGCCACGTCGTTTCCATTTCGGCGCTGAGCGTCACGAGGTTAGACTCGGGGCGCTCCATCATGCGAGTCCTCGTTCTCCAGAACGCCCGTTCGGGCACCGCCTCCCGGCGACGGCGCGCGAAGGCCTTCGTCGAGACGCTGAGGAGCCAGGGAATGGCGGTCGACGTGGAGACCCCGTCCTCGCCGGAGCGGATGCGCGCGCGCGCGGAATCCGTTCGCCGCTCGAGCCATGACGTTCTCCTCGTCTCCGGAGGCGACGGCACCCTCAGCGCCGCCGTGAACGGTCTCGTCCGCTCTCCGAAAGAAGAGCGCCCCGCCCTCGCCGTTCTTCCCCTCGGTCGCGGAAACGACTTCGCGGCCGAGATCGGGATATGCGACGAAGCCGATGCCGTTCGCGCGCTCACCGGTTCCGGGAGACGCCATATCGACCTCGGAAGAAGCGAAGCCGGAGTCTTTCTGGGTGTCGCCGGAACCGGATTCGACGCCCGCGCCGCCCGAAGAGCGCAGGAGACACCGATCCTTTCCGGGAGCCTCCTTTATACCTACGCGGTGTTGCGGACGCTCTTGGACTACCGGCCTCTCGTCGCTCGCGTGCGTTTCGAGGGAGGCGCGTTCGAGGGCCCGTTGACGTTCGCGGCGACGGGAAACGCGAGCCGCTACGGCGGGGGAATGCGGATCACGCCCGCGGCCGAGCTCGACGACGGTCGCCTCGATCTCTGTCTCGTTCGCGAGATTTCGCGGGCGACCCTGCTCTGGATGTTTCCTACCGTCTTTTCCGGCCGTCACCTCTCCCATCCGAGGGTGGAGTATCACAAGACGCGCTTCGTCGAGATCGAGACCGACGAGCCCGCGGAAGTCTTCGCGGATGGAGAGATGCTGCAGGCGACCCCAATCCGGATGGACGTGCTTGCGAGGGAGCTCGAGGTGGTCGTCCTACCCGCGGGCGGCGGCGAAATGTAACGAGACATGCCCGCGGTGCCGCGATGGTGAGCTAGCATGCGGGCCAGTCATGAACGGCACAGGTCCTGGAGCAGCTCGATGCGAGAATACCGATTCCTTCAAGCCGACGTCTTTACCGACCGCGCTTTCGCCGGAAATCCCCTGGCGATCTTCCCCGAAGCTGACGGGCTGACGACGGAGGAGATGCAGTCGATCGCCAACGAGATGAACCTTTCGGAGACGACGTTCGTGCTCCCGGCGACCGACCCCAAGGCGCGGTTCCGCCTGCGGATCTTCACTCCGGCCGCGGAGCTTCCTCTCGCGGGACATCCGGTCGTCGGCGCCTGTTTCATCCTCGCCGAGCGGGGAGCCTTCCCGCTCGAAGAGGGGACGAACCGCATCTTTCAGGAATGCAAGGCGGGGGTTCTTCCCGTCGACATCGTCGTCAGGGGGGGTAGAGTCGAAAACGCGATCATGACCCAGTCGAAGCCGCGCTTTTTCGACGAGTATCGTGATCGGGACCTGCTCGGGAAGGCCGTGGGGCTTCCCGCGGACGAGCTTCTTCCCGACGACCTGCCCGCCCAGCTCGTCTCGACCGCTGTCCCCCAGCTCATGGTGCCCGCGCGCTCGCTCGCGCCGTTTGGTCGCATCCAGGTCGACCTGGCCGCGATGCGGCGCGTCCTCGCGGAGACGGGGACGGATTGCTTCATGATCTTCACCCGCGAGTGCGCGACACCGGAGGCGACGGTCCACGCCCGCATGTTCGCTCCGACGCTCGGCGTCGGCGAGGACCCCGCTACCGGGAGCGCCTCCGGCGCCCTCGGGGCCTATCTCGTCCAGCAAGGGGTCGTGGAAGCGGCCCCAACGGCGCACATCGTCGTCGAACAGGGCTACGAAATGGGACGGCCCAGCACCATCCATGTCGAGGTGGATGCCGACGACTCGGGACTGGTGGAAGTCCGGGTCGGGGGCAAGGCGGTCGAAGTCGCCGAGGGCACGCTCCGGTTCTGAAGGTTCCTCTCCGCGGATGATTTGCGTCGCCCAGGCCGTTAACCTAATCTAGCTCTCAGGAGCCCACGGGCGATTCGGCGGGCTTCGAGTGGGTCCAGGTCGCCACCCGATTCTCTGCCCCGTTCCTCACGGCGCCGTGGAACAGACATCATGACGGAATCCAGGGAGCGCTCTCCGGTCGACGAGGGCATTCCGAAACGAGCGGCCTCCTTCCGGAGACGCGCCTTTTTCATTCCCGGCGCGCTCCTGATGCTCTTTCTGCTGACGGCGTTCGCGACCCGGTTGGTGAAACAAGACGGTCTCAGGGCGAGCCTCAAGGCGGGAGCGGACGTCGGCTCGATTCCGATTACCGGCGGGGTCTTCCGCTATCCCCTTCTCCAGCAGATCCATACGCTCGATCCTGCCAAAGCCGTCTTCAGCATGGACGTCATGCTCATTCAGCAGCTCTACGACGGTCTCACCGCCTTCGACAAGCATCTGAACGTCGTTCCCGCGATCGCCAAGTTCTGGGAGATTTCGCCGGACGGAAAGACGTATACCTTCGAGCTTCGCGAGGACGCGCGGTTCCACAACGGACGGAAGGTCACGGCCGAGGACTGCGTTTTCAGTTTCGAGCGTCTCTTGACCAAGGGTCTGAACGAGCACAACTACCACTACTTCAGCCGCATCGAGGGAGCGGAAGCGTTCCACGAGGGCCGCGCGAAGCACGTCGAAGGTCTGCGGGCGTTGGACGAGCACACGCTCCAAATCCAGTTCGTGACTCCCTTCGTACCCGCTCTTTCCGTGCTGAGCATGTACTCCTCCAAGATCCTGCCCAAACAGGAGCTTCTCGCGAAAGGCGACGACTTCTTCGAGGCTCCGATCGGGACGGGAGCGTTCCAATTCGCGCGTTGGATCGACCGGGACGAAGACCCGGGAGTGCCGGTGGTCGACGGCGTGCGGCAGGGGATCCGACTCGAGGCCAACCTCCAGTACTTCGAAGGAAGACCCTACCTCGACGCGATCGTCTTTCGCGCCCTCTGGAACTCGAAGGACCACGAGGGAGAGGCGCGTCCACTCCACGAGGTGGCGGATTGCGTCGACACCAACGAAGTCGACCAGTACGCCGATTGGCTGCCGGTCGAGGCCGAGCGGCTGCTCGCGCTGCGCTACCTCTATTTTCCGAATCAGGTCCATCCCTACGACGATCCCCGCGTACGGCGCGCGCTCAACTACGCCCTCGACAAGAGAAGCTTTCTCGACGCGCATCGCATCACCGAGGGAAGTCCCGCCGCGACGGGAGTCGTGCCCCCAGGGATTCCCGGCTTCGTGCCCAAAGGATCGGAGAGCGGCCAGAACCTGGAGAAGGCCCGGGCGCTCCTGTCCCAGGCGGGATATCCGGGCGGCGAGGGGCTACCGCCTCTGGAGCTTCCGGTGATGCGGGGCGGCATCTATCCTCGAGACCCCGCATCCAAGGCGCGCGACGGCTGCCTCGTCGCCTGCCTCTCCAAGGTGGGAGTCGAGGTGCGTCTCGTGGAGGTGAACCGGATTCTCCAGCCGGACGATCCGGCGTTTCGAGGCCACGCCGTCATCCGTGACAACACCTGGTACGCCGACTTTCCCGATCCGGACAACTTTCTCCGGCCCCTGTTCCACTCCAAGGGTTATATGAACGCGTTCGGCTACTCCAACCCCGAAGTGGATCGACTGCTCGACCAGGTCTGGTCGGAAACGAGCTACACCGCGCGGAACAAGCTCTACCACCACATCGAAGAGCTCATCCTCGAGGATGCCCCCATCATTCCGACTGACTACGGGCGGGTGCATTTTCTTCTCCGTCCCAACGTGCGAGGATTCTATCTGACACCGCTTGGCGCCCCCTACCTGAAGATGAAGGACGTCTGGTTCGCGGAGCAAGGACCGTCCCGGGAAGTCGACCTCTAGGCTCATGTGGCGTCCAGCACCGCTCAGCCTTCGCGATCGCTTCATCTTGAGCTCGACCGCGCTCATCACTCTCCTGATGAGTATCGTCATCTTCTTCGTCGAAAAAGAGCAGACGGCGGTTCTCAAAGCGCGCGCCGAAGAGCACGGGGTGGCGGTGGCCCGAGCGGTAGCACAGCTCTCCGAGAATCGGCTCATGTACTACGACCTCGTGGCTCTCCAGCAGAACATGGAGAACACCGCCGAGGACGAGGACGTGCTGTTCGCCATCATCTTCAACCGCAAAGCGAAAACGCTCGCCGCCAACGAGGAAGCACGGGAGATCTTCCCGCCCGAGGTCTTCGAAATGGGCGCCGAGATGGGACGGCTCCAGCGCAACAAGGTGTTGCGCGAGGAACAGAGCTTCCAGACCAAGGACGGCCGTATGCAGGACGTTCTCGTCATGGTTGCTCCCATCTTCGTCGAGGACCAGCTCTGGGGCGCGGTGAAGCTGGGGCTTTCGCTCTCGAAGGTGAACGCGGAGATTCAAAGGATCCGCATCGGCCTCATCAGTCTCGGATTTCTCGGGCTCACCTTCGGCGCCCTGGGCTCGGTGTTCCTCGCCAACCGCATCAGTCGTCCCCTGGAGAGTCTCGTCGAAGGCACCCTTCGGGTGGCGCGGGGCGATCTGAGCCACCGGATCGATATCCCGCCGGGCGACGAGATTGGAGAGCTGGCCTCGAACTTCAATCGCATGACCGCCGAGATCCTGGACGACCGCAGGAAGCTGGAAGAGGCCTCGCGAAAGCTCATGGACGCGGAGAAGCTCGCGACCATCGGGCGGCTGGCGACCGCCCTCGCCCATGAGATCCGGAACCCGCTGACGGCGGTAAAGCTCAACATCCAGAAGATCTCCCATCATCCCGCCTTGAACCAGGTCGAGCGCGAACAGATCTCGATCGCGGAGAGCGGCATCCAGCAGGTGGAGAAACTGGTCAAGGACATTCTGAGCTACGCTCGGGCGCCCAAGCTCGCCAAAGCGAGGTTCCAGATCGAGAGTCTGCTGGAGGATGCGCTGCGCTTCGTCGAAGAGCCGGTGGATGAGAAAGAGATTCATGTGCTGACCGACTGGGGGGAGATCCCGCCGATCGACGTCGACGGGGATCAGCTTCGCCAGGCTTTTCTCAACATCTTGTTGAACGCCACCGAAGCGGTGAGCCACGGCGGAACGATTCGGGTTGCGACACGCGTCGAGCGAGCAGACGGGAGCGATTTCGCCGTCGCCGAGATCGAGGACGACGGCGCCGGAATCGGCCCGGGTGATCTCGCTTCCATTTTCGACGCGTTCTTTACCACCAAGAGCCTGGGAACGGGGCTCGGCCTCACCAACGCCAAGAAAGTGGTGGAGCTGCACCACGGCGTCGTGGAAGTCGATAGCGCGGTCGGGCGCGGGACCAGGATCTGCGTTCGACTGCCCTACGCCGATCTCGACTCCGGCGTGACGGAAGCGGCAGAAACGAAGGAAACGGCATTGACGCCATGAAGTCCATTCTGGTCATCGACGACAACCGGCTGATCCGTCAGACGTTCAAGAGCCATTTGACGGGAGAGGGCTTCGACGTATTCCTCGCCGCCGACGGCAAGGAAGGAGTAGAGAAGTTCCAGGAGCTCGAGCCCGATCTGGTCATTCTCGATATCCATCTGCCGGTAATCGACGGGATCGAGGTGCTGAAGCAGATCCGGACGATCGCCGCCAACGCCTACGTCATCATGATCACCGCCTTCGACGATATGAAGACGACGGTTACAGCGATGAAGCTCGGGGCGTTCGAGTACATTTGCAAGCCCATCGACTACGACGAGCTTCTGCTGAGCATTCGCAAGGCGCAGCGAATGAAGGAAATGGACAGCAAGCTCGACTACCTCGTCACCGAGGCATCCCACGAGTGGTCGATCGACAACATCGTGGGCCGGACGCCGCAGATGAGGGAGGTGTTCAAGACCATCGGGATGCTGTCGCGGAGCACGACCACGGTGCTCATTCGCGGCGAGTCGGGCACGGGAAAAGAGCTCGTGGCGCGCGCGATCCATTACAACTCGATCAATCGTGAAGAGCCCTTCGTCGCCGTCAACTGCACCGCTCTCGCCGAGGGGGTTCTCGAGAGCGAGCTCTTCGGTCACGTCCGGGGCGCGTTCACCGGCGCGGTGCGCGACAGCCGCGGCAAGTTCGAGATCGCGCAGAAGGGAACGATCTTCCTCGACGAGATCGGTGACATCTCGCCGAACCTTCAGTCGAAGCTGCTTCGCGTCGTGGAGAACCGCGAGTTCGCGCGCGTGGGCGGAGAGCGAACCCAGCGCACCGAGGCGCGCATCATCGGGGCCACCAATCGAAACCTGGAAGAGTTCGTTCGACGGGGACAGTTCCGGGAGGATCTCTACTACCGGCTGAAGGTGGTGGAGATCAAGCTCCCGCCGCTCCGCGAGCGGCGCGACGACATTTCCGATCTCGTCGCCTATCTTCTGGAAAAGATCAACCGCCAGCTCCATACCACGGTGCGCAAAGTACCCGATACGGTGATGCAGATGCTGGTGAATTACGACTGGAAAGGGAACGTGCGGGAGCTCGAGAACGCCCTCACCCGTGCCGTGACCCTGGCCCACGGAGACGTGCTTCTCCCTGAGCATCTCCCGCTTCTCAGCTCGGACGCGATGGGCGCGGCGGGGTTGGTAACGGAAGAGCTCACCTCGCTGAAAGAGATGGAGCGCCGCTATATCTCCCACGTTTTGAAGCACGCCCGCTGGAACAAGTCTCGCGCCAGCGAGATTCTGGGTATCACCCGCCCCACACTCGACAAGAAAATCAAGGATTACGGCCTCGTCGACCCCCGACGGAGGCCAGGCGGCCAGGAAGAAGAGTCCTCGGAAGAGCAGGTGGCTCCGGGCCTCAACTGACCGAGGTCGCGGCGAGCGCTTCTAGCGCTTCCTTGCCAGGAGAATACCGTCCCGTATCGTGAGCAGGACGTGGTCCACGCGCGGGTCGGCGTGCACGCGCTCGTTCAGAGCGTGGATGGCTCTGGCCTCTTCGTCCTTCGGCTCCAGGACCTCGCCACTCCAGAGCACATTGTCCACGGCGACGAGTCCGCCCGGGCGGAGAAGCTCCATCACGCGGTCGTAATAGTGCGGGTAGTTCTGCTTGTCGGCGTCGACGAAGGCAAAGTCGAAAGGGCCTTCGAGCGTGGCGAGGGTGTCGAGCGCCGGGC
Source organism: uncultured Acidobacteriota bacterium (assembly GCA_963815675.1). Taxonomy (GTDB): domain Bacteria; phylum Acidobacteriota; class Vicinamibacteria; order Marinacidobacterales; family SMYC01; genus CAWFHP01. The sequence continues at coordinate 329,735 of CAWFHP010000006.1, forward strand.
CAATGCGGATCCGGATCTTGGAGCCATGAGGACTCTGCGCAAAATATCGTCTGGCGACCTCCTCGGCATGCGGGTCCACATCCATCGTGATGAGCTCTCCGTCATCGGGGAGGGCGGACGCCATCATCAGAGCGCTGTAGCCCGTGAACATACCGACTTCGAGGGCGCGTCTGGCTCCGAGCATTCTCAACAAGATCGCGAGGAACTGCCCTTCCGTCCGGCCCGACAACATCTGGGGCGACTTCATCCGCTCGAGAGTCTCCTTTTCCAGGCGCTCGAGGGGATCGGGCGCTGCCCCTGAATGCTCTTCGGCGTAGCGCTCGAGACGCGGGTCGACGATCTGCATGGGTCTCACTCCTCAGCTCGTGAGCTGGACGACGTACTCCCTTTGGCGGGGACGAGTGTCGAAGTCTACGAGTACGATTTGTTGCCAGGTGCCGAGGGTGAGCTCCCCGCCCGTCACCGGAACCGCCAGAGAGGGGCCGAGCATCGCCGCCCGGACGTGGCTGTGCCCGTTGTCGTCGCCCCAGCGCTCGTGGTGGCGATAGCCCAGCTCCCGGGGGTAGAGCCTCTCGAACGCCGCCGTAAGGCCTTCGACGAGCCCGGGCTCGAACTCCAGGGTAGTCACTCCCGCGGTAGACCCGGCGACGAAAACCGTTGCCAGGCCTTCCTCGAGACCCCCCTCCCGAACGGCGTCGGCCACGTCCCGGGTGATGTCGAGGATATCTCCATTCCCGCGGGTCGAGACGTCTCGCTTCAGCGTACGAATCGGCATGGACGGTTCAGCATACTCCATCGGAGAGTCATGGTAGATATACCTAATTAAGAGCGGGGCAGAAAAAAGGGGCGCGGTCCCGGTGTCTAGACCGCGCCCCGATATCGTTTAGATGAAGTCGTGCAGTGCTCGGCGATTGCCCGCGGCCCGCAGCCGTCTCAGCGCTTCGACCTCGAGCTGGCGAACCCGTTCCCGTGTGAGATTCAGGACTTTCCCGATCTCCTCCAGGTTGTACTCGGTGTTGAAACCGATGCCAAAGCGCATCCGAACGATGAGCTGCTGGCGTGGCGGGAGAAGCTCGAGAGCCGCTCTCACCTTCTCGCGCATGTCGCGATCCAGCACCACCTGCCACGGCGTCTGGGAGCGCTCGTCGGACTGGAGCTCCCAGCGGGGGCTGCCGTCCTCGACCGCGAGCGCGTCGAGCGATTCGAGGTGGGGGATCGACTTCATTGCCGTCTCCACCTGGTGCTCGGCGGCTCCCACCGCCTTGGCAATCTCCTTCATGCTGGGCTCGCGTCCCTCACGCTCCTGGAGCTTGTTCTTGGCTCGGGTGGCCACCCGGACCATTTCGAGCTTGTTGATCGGAACCTTGATGGTTCGAGACTTCTGCGACAGGGCGCGGGTAATGGCCTGGCGAATCCACCAGGTCGCGTAAGTCGAGAACTTCAGGTTCCGGCGAGGGTCGAACCGCTCCACCGCCTGCATCAGGCCGATATTGCCTTCCTGAACCAGGTCGCTCAGCTCCATTCCCATGTTCTTGTATCGTTTGGCAATCGAGACGACGAGGCGCAGGTTGCTCTCGATCATCTTGGCGCGGGTCTCGTCGAACTCCTTGCGCGCGGTTCTCCGGGTCGATCCAGTCTTCTTTTCCTTCAGGACCGACTCGGACCGCCGCATCGCTCGAGAGACCTTCTGCTCCTGCTCCCGGTTCAAGAGCGGGTAGCGGTGCGTCTCCTTGAGATACTGGCCAAGTACATCGAGCTCCGCGGTGGACTCATCTCCCTCGGGGGTCTCGGACCGCGGCGCCGAAAGCTGGCTAAAGTCGAGCTCCAGCTCGTCCTCGGAGATGTCATTCATCGGTGCTCTCATCGTTTTTGTTCCTTTCCGTATCCTCGCCCCTTAGCGCTTCTTCACGATTCGTGCCAAGATGGGGCGGGACCTAAAACCCAACAAATGCCTTGATTCGAGCGACGTGACCCGGACTTGCGCCAGCTCCGACCGCATCAAATGTTTACACTCTGCGTCCTCTTTTTGCGGCATCCATCAAAGCTAATAATTATTACCATATTAGTCATGATATGTAAAGTCCCTCGTAGTTCTACGATCCGGAAGCTATTCGGGTTCCGTCGCTACCAGCCCAGCGGATTGACAGTAGGATCGGTACCGTTAGAAACTGGTGCCCCGTGAGTGCCCGGAATCCTGAAGACGCATCGCCGGACGAGGTCGTGGAGGAGCTCCGGGCGGTGCGGGAACGCGCGCGGCAAGACCAGGTAGAAAGGCCCGCCCTCGCTCCGCATGGGATGAGCTCCGTGCGTCCGGCTCACCTCCCGCCGCGCGAGCCCAACAACGAGGAACCTCCCCCCTCCTCCCCCGAGCGCGAGGAGCTCAACGCTCTATGGGATCTATCGCCGGCGTTCTCCGCCCCTCCGCCGGGTGTCCTCGGAAAATTGTTCTCACCGCTCCGGACACCGTTACAGCGCTTGATCCGGTTCGCTCTCGGACCCGCGCTGGAACGGCAAATCGCCATGAATTCGGCCCAGGTACGCTTCGATAACGAGCTGGTGCGCTACCTCGACGAACGGCTCGATCGGATGAGCCGCCACTACGACGAAGTGCTCGGCCTGCACGGCCGGCGGATGGGGGAGATTGACGAGCGTCACCTCATCCTCCAGGAAGAGCTGATCCGCCACGTGCACGACCTCGTGGAGAGGATCGAGTTCGTCTTCGAGTCCGCGGAACAAAACCATCTCTATCTCGAGGGGATGCTTCGGGAGAATCGCGAGGAGCTCCAGCGGCTCTCGGATCGCCTGGCCTCGTTGGCCAGGAACGAGCGGTAGCTCTCGATGGCTCGCAGAAGCATCTGCGTCTGCGCGGTTCAGGCCCCGTTCATCGTCGGAGGCGCCGAGATCCTGGTCTCCGAGCTCGTCCAGACTCTCAAGTCGCGCGGGTTCCTCGTGGACGTGGTGAACATTCCCTTCAAGTGGTATCCGGTGCGGGAGATCGTGAAACAGGCGCTCATCTGGCGCCTCGCCGAGGTCACCGAGTCGAACGGAGTTCCCATCAATCTCGTCATTCCCACCAAGTTCCCGTCGTATCTGGTGCGGCACCCGTTGAAAGTGACCTGGCTCTTCCACCAGCATCGCGAGGTCTACGACCTGTACGGCACGCCGTACTGCAGCTTCACCGACGATCCCGAGGAGCAGGAGAATCCGGCGGGCGATCGTCCGCATGGACGGAAAGACGCTGCGGGAGTCGCGCCGCATCTTCACCATTTCGAAGAACGTGTCGGCGCGGCTCGAGCGGTTCAACGGAATCGACTCCGAGCCGCTCTATCCTCCGCCGCACTACGCCGGACGGTATCGTCAGGGGGAGTTCGGAGACTACGCGCTCTACGCCGGCCGGCTGGAGACGCTGAAGCGCTGTGACCTTCTGGTGGAGGCCTTTCGCTACGTCGACCCCGGCGCGCGTCTCATCGTCGTGGGCCGCGGGCCCCAGCTCCAGAATCTCGAGCGCCAGGTAGAGCGCCTCGGTTTGTCCGACCGGATTCGCTTCGCGGGATTCATACCCGAAGAGGATCTGCTCGATCTCTATTCCGGGGCGTTCGCCGTTCTCTATGCCCCGGTCGACGAGGATTACGGCTACGTGACCGTCGAAGCCTTCCTTTCGGGAAAACCCGTCGTGACCTGCAAGGACTCGGGTGGAACGCTGGAGTTCATCGAGAACGGAGTTTCGGGTTTCGTCGTCGAGCCCGATCCCCGTTCGATGGCGGAGGCGGTGAACCGCCTGTTCGCGGATCGGAGCCGTGCGCGCGACATGGGAGCCGCCGGGAGGCCCCGGGTAAGCGATATCGGCTGGGACCGGGTGATCGACGCTCTCACGGAGCCCCTTCGATAAAAGGGTCGAGACAGAGACGATGAAGCTCGCTTTCTGGAGCCCGCTGTCTCCCTCCGGTACCGGCGTCGCCGACTACAGCGAGGAGCTCCTCCCCCACCTCAGGAAGGAAGGCCTCGAGATCCATCTCGTCGTCTCCGAGCAGGAGCCGTCGAACCCCGACATCAAGGCGATGTTCCCCTGGCACCACGCGCGCGACTACGACGAAGTGGCGGAGCGGGAGCGATTCGACCTCAACCTCTATCAGATCGGCAACAGCTCCTATCACCGCTATGCCCTCAATGCCGCGCTCCGTTATCCCGGAGTGGTCGTGCTCCACGACCTCGTGCTCCAGCACCTGTTTCTCGGACTTTCGGTCGAGCGCGGAAATACCGCTCTGTATCTCTCGGAGATGAAACGGGCCTACGGCGAGCGCGGGGCCGCGCTCGGGCGGCAGATCGCCGCCGCGCTCGGAAGCGAGCTGCTCACTTCCAAGTTCCCGCTTTGCGAGCGCATGATCGAGAGAAGCTACGGCGTCCTCGTGCTCACGCGTCACATGCAGCAATGGCTCGAGCGGCGTTTCGGGGCGATGCCGGTGGGAAAGCTCATCGGGCGCGCGCCGCACCATTACGCTCCCCCTCCGCCGCTTCCGGTATCGACGCCCGCCGAGGCGCGGAGGCTTCTCGGACTTCCCGAGAGCGCCTTTCTCGTGGCCTCGTTCGGTCTCGCGACACGGGCAAAGAGGCTCGACCGCGCTCTCCTGGGCTTCCGGCGGTTCGTTGCGGACGGACGGGATGCGCTCTTCCTGATCGTGGGTGAGGTGCAGAGCTCGTTCCCCCTGCGGGAGAGCGCCGCGGCGGAGGAGCTCGGATCTTCGTCTGGTGCTCACCGGGCGCCAGCCCATGGACCGTTTCTATCTGTACATGCTGGCGGCGGACGTCGTGGTGAACCTCCGCTTTCCTTCCACCGGGGAGCTCTCGGGAACGCTCATCCGCACTCTGGGGATGGGAAAACCCGTGCTCGTCTCCAACACCGGTCCATTCGCCGAGTTCCCCGAACAGACGGTGGCGCGCATCGACCTCGGCCCCCCCGAAGTGGCGGAGATCGCTGGAACGCTGCGCTTGCTCGCGGATCGACCCGATATCCGCAAAGCCATGGGTCGGTTCGCCCGCGAGCACGTCGAGTCCCACTACAAGCTCTCGGACGAGGCCCGCGCCTACGCCGAGTTTCTCGGTCGAGTCCTCGAGGCGAAAAGAAGGGGCGACGTATGGACACCGCCTCCTTACGACCAGGCCGACCTCGCGATGAGCATCGCGCTCACTCTGTCGGACCTGCCGCTCGGCACGACCTTCGGGCTCGAGAACATCCGTGAAGCACTCCGGGACGCGACCGGTCACCAGACGTAGCGGCGGATCACCGAGCGAGCCTTGAGTCCCTTAATCCATTCGTCGACGCGGGCGTTGAAGCCACGCTCTTCCAGGATTCGGCGGATTCGGTCCGACACCTGGGAGAGCTCTGGAAGGGGCTTTCCCCCGGTCTCTTTCCGGAGCTCGTCCCGGTAGTAGGTTTCGATCTGCTCGTCGCTCACAAAAACTAGACCGCGGAATCTCCGCTCCAGGTAGCGGTTCACCTCGAGCTGGCGGCGGAGCTCGGAGCGAAGCTCTTGCACCGAGAGTCCGTTGGAGGAGAGCATCGCCTGGAACGCCTCCTCGCTGGCGAAGCCCGACCGCACTTCGGCGACTGCCTGGTCGACGAGCTCCCGGGGTATGGGCTCGGAGGTGAAGCGCTCCACCTCTCGCTCCACCAGGCGGGACTCGATGAGGCGCTCGACCGCGTCGACGAGATCCACCTTCCGGCCGGTTCGAGAGGCCGCGACCGCGCTCGCCTGCTGGGCTTCCGAGAGGGTCACGACATCGCGGTCGATAATGGCCACGATCCGGTCGACCAGCTCCGCCCTAGCCGAATGAGCTCCGAGCGCCAACGCGAGCGTGAAGGCAATCCAAGGCGTTCTTCTAGAAAGCATGACCCAGACTCACGTGCCATTGTCCGCGCGACTCCTCGCAGGGAACGGTCATATCGGGGCAGTCGATCGACAGCACCGTGCGACGGTCGAGCTTGAATCCGTAGTCGACCCGAAGCGGACCGAGAGGCGTGTCGTAGCGAAACCCGAATCCCATGTTGTACCGCCAGTTCAGAAGCTCGATGACCTCGAGCCGGCGGTAGACGTTGCCGTTGTCCGAAAAGACGACTCCTCGCAGGTTCCGGAAGATGGGAAATCGGAGCTCGAAGTTGACGAGGGCAAGGACGTTTCCTCCGATCGGCTCCCCATCGATGACATCGCCGTTGGGCAGTGGGATTTTCCGTTTGGGGCTCGCTTCGTCGAGAGCGAACCCGCGGAGGGTGGTGGCGCCGCCGATGAAGAATCTCTCCGCGATGGGGATCAGGGTGTCCACGTCCGGGAGGAGGGTCTGTGCCACGCCCAGGCGGAGACCGATGGCGCCCACCATCTGGTGAGGCAGCCGGATGTAGAAGAACTGCTGGGCGAGCCCCTTGATGTACGGAACCTCGGTACCCAGGGCTTTGGCCGACCATTCCACGTCCAGAATCCGGAACTGACCCTTCCGCGGGTTCAGAGGATCGTCCCTGCGGTCGGTCACCGAAGCGAGCGAGATCGCGGAAATTCGCGTGTTGCGGAAGCGCCGGTCGATCTCGTCGATGTCCACCTGCAGTCGGAACACTCTCGTCTGGTCGAATCGGTAACGGAGGAGGAGATTCTGGTCATGGCTCACCCTCTTCGAGATCTGCAGACCGACACCGACCCGGTTGTAGTCGAAGCTGGTGCGATCCTCCTGTTCGGCGTAGGCGGTCACGAATACCGGGAGCTCGGTACCGAGAAACTGCGGCTGGCGATAGGTGGTGATGAACCGCCCTCCACGGAAGCCGGCCCGGCTGAAGATGCTCAGGGTACGGTTCAGGCCGAAGAGGTTTCGGCGCGTGACCTCGAACTCGGCCCGGGCCAGCTGCTGCTCCTGGTAGCCGAAGCCGTAGGCGAACGTGGTGCGGGGTCCCTCTTCGACCGTAATGAGGACGTCGCTCCGGCGGGTCACGGGGTCGGGCGGCAGGGGCTCGATGTCGACGCTTCGAAAGAGTCCCGAGCCGATGAGCTTCTGCCGCGTCTCGAGAGTAGCGAGCGCGGATAGAGGCTCCCCTGGACGAAGCGTTACCAGCTTCCGAACGGCGGACTCGCGGGTGACGCGGAGGCCGGAGAAGATCACACGGTCGACGCGGGTGCGCCTTCCCTCCTGGACGGTGAAGGTGAGCTCGGCCCTCGTCCCCTCCTCGCCGAGCGACGTGCGCGCCTCGACCTCCACCTGACGGAATCCCTCGTTGCGGTAGAGCGTGAGGATCCTCTCGCGAGCGGCCACCACTTCCGAGGTATCGAAGGGCGCCCCCGAAGCGATGTGCGCCGCCTCCAGGACTTTCGTGCTATCGATCTCGGTAGCGCCGTCGATACCGATCGAGCCCACGGTCGCCCGCGGGCCTTTGTCCACCCGGATGATTAGCGTCACCAGGTCCGGCTCATCGGGAACGGCGCGCTCGAGGCCGTCGACTCGCGCCGCATGAAAGCCCTGTCGCTTCAGGTAGGTGCGCACCTCCTCGAGGTCGGCATCCCAGACCTTCTGCCGAAACGGCGCGGAGCTCACCCGCCTGCGAGAGCGCGTAACGAGGAGGGCGCGCACCTGGGCTTCGGGCACCGAATGCAACCCCTCAATCTCGATGGCGCGGATCTCGATTTTAGGGCCGGAAGCGACGAGGAAGTGGAGCGTGAGGTGGCGGCCTTCCTCATCGGACTCGGTATCCACGGTCACCGAGGCGTCGCGATAGCCGCGACCCTTCACGTACTCCTCGAGATTGGCCCGGGACTCCTCCACCAGATCGGCGGTGAACTTGGTCTCGGCGAAGAGCGGAACGAGCTTGTCCAGCTCTTTCTGAGAGAAGTCCCATCCGCTGACTTCCACCCGGACCCGCGGTCCCACTTCCGGCGTGATGCGAACGTCGACTCGTCGGTCTCCGGAGGTCCGTTCGTCGACCCCAACGGTAGCGCCATAGAAACCGAGCTCCTTCCAGCGTGACGCGAGCTCGTCAATCTTCTTGTCGAGCTCCTTGCGGGAATAAGGGCTGCCTTCGGCGAGGTCGAGCTCCCGTCGGATGTCGGCCTCGACGTAAGGAGCGACGCCCTCAATCGCGACGGTTCGCACGCGAGCTCTCTCTCCCGCATCCACGTGGAACACCACGCTGGCGTTGGGCGAGTGGAACGAAGCCTCGGGCTCGACCTGAGCCCAGAGGTAGCCTTCTTCGTGGAGCAGATCGGAGATGTTCTTCGCCGCCTCCGCCAGGTTTTCGACCTCGAGTGAATCTCCCGGGTGAAGTTGACTCTCCTGGATCATGCGGGAGCGGAGGCTCGCGAGATGGGGGTCGGTATCTTCGAGACCGGCAATCTCGACGACCTGTACTTGAGGCCGCGGAAAGAGGCGGAAGAGAACGTCGACCTCGTCGTCACCTATGGGAAAGGCCTCGACCTTGACGTCGCTGAACGCGCCGAGGGCGAAGAGCTGTTTGATCGAACGGCGCACGGCTTCGGGCTGGTACGGGTCGCCTGACGAGAGCTCGATGAGCTCTCGGCTCGCTTCAGGCACCTCTCCACCCTCGAGCTCGATCTTCACCTCGTGGATGCGCCGACCCAGATAGCTCGCGGTGGCGCTCTCGCGTGGGGAGTCGGTGGCGCCCGGCCCGGCGCCGCCCGCGAGACCGAGCACGAAGAGGAGGATGGGGGTCATGAGGGAGCTCAGAAGCTTTTGCGAAACCTGACGTCGATTCCCACGTGCCCCTCCTCGTCGCGAGAGAGCACCCAGGACATCGGTCCATCGGGTGTGTACTCGATGAGAATGATCGCCTCGGTCGTCTGGTTGAGATTGGTCGAGTAGTTGATGCTGAGCTGACGGGTGATTCTGTTTTCCCAGGCTCACCCGCGCCGTCGGGTCGGAGAACTGGCCGATGAGAAACGGGTCGATGCTGAAGCGGTCGAGACCGAAGAGGCGCTCGGCACGCTTTCCCACTTCCTGACTGAGACGTTCGGTCAGCAGGGACGCGACACCGACTCCCGCGATCTCCTCCTCCTCGGTCCCCACTAGGATATCGCGCTCGTTCGCGCCCGCGAGCAGCCGCAGGATGTCGACGGTTCGAAGCGGCGGGTCGGAGGTGAGCTCGGGATAGAACCGCTGCGGCGTCCCGGTGAGTCTGAGTTGAACGTTGTAGCTGCGAACGCGGGTCTCGGCGGTGAGGTCCACGAAAGGCTCGACTTTCGTCGGATCCACGAAATCGACTTTCCCCCGGGTGATGTTGTACCGCTGGCCCATAAAATAAATCTCGCCGTGCTGCGCCTCGGCTTGCCCCAGCAGGACGGGATGACCGAGAGTGCCCCGGAGCTCGAGGTCGGCGCTCGCCTCGAGGACCGTGAGCCCGTTGCGCACCTTCAAGCTCTCGGGCGCACGGATGGAGACGTCGAGGCGTACGTCTTTGAGAGCCTCGCTTTCGGTGAGGTCCGGAAAGAGGTCGAGGCCTTCGCGATCGGAGAGCATTCCCGAGACGAGGTCGTACTCCCGACTCCAAACGGCGTCGCGGAGCACCAGGGCTCCACTCACCATCCGCTCGTTTGCGCTTCCGAGAAAAGAGAGATCCCCTTCCAGCGTCGCCACGAGACCTTCGGGGTATCGAAGGCGCACGCCCGAGCCTCGAACGGTGAGGTCGAACGTGCTCGGTTGGATTCCCTCCAGACCGACGGTACCCGAGATCGCGACGGGTCCGGAGCCGAACACTCCATGGAGGTCGGAAACGCGAACCGTCCGGTTGTCGAAAACCAGTCGTCCGGTGAGACCTCCGATCGCCTGCCGAAACCCCTCGAGGCGCACCGAGCCTTCCTGTAGATCGGCATAGCCGATCAAAGAAGGTCGCTCACGGCTCCCGGTAACCGCCGCCGATAGCGTCGTCTCTCCGGTGGCGGAAAGTCCGGGATAGAGGCTCTGCAGTACCCCGAGGCTGACGACGCCCTCAGCTTTGAGGTCGAGGGAATCGGAGGCGAGATCCATACTCCCGCCAATCGTGAGCCGGCTCCTTCCCTCGGCGAGCTCCGCCTCGTCGAGCGCGAGGCGGGCGTTTTCCAGGTGGACGCGAATGGGGGCGACGGAGGCGATGCGATAGTTTTCCCCTTCGAGGACGAATTGGCTGACCTCGCCTTCGCCTCGGGCCGCCGCGAGGAGATCAGCTGCCTTGAGTGGAAAGCGTACGTTACCGACCCCGTCGGAGAGCGCGGTGAGCCCGCCCGCCGCCTCGGACGGGATACCCATCCATGCCGCCGTGTCGAGACCGTGCCAGCGAACCTGTGCTCGCGCCGGATAATCCTCCGCCAATCGCACCGACCCCTCCACCACGATCTCCGCGGCGTGTCGCTCGAGGCTCATTCTGACGTCGAGGTCGCCTCCGTGGAGATTCCCCGTGACGAAGGCCTCGCCAAGCTCAACGCCTTTGAGACGAATGTTCCGTCCGCGACCGGAGAGACTTCCCTGCGGGCTCTCGATGCGCCCGGAAAGATCGAACTGCCCCTCTACGGTGCCCGAAAGAGCACCATCGAGACCGAGCGACCCGAGCTCGAGCTCCCGCGTCGAGATCGACCCGCCGAGCAGTCGGTTCTCGAGATTGATCTCGAGACGTCCCTTGGCGGAGGCGCCATCGCGAACGAGTGTGAAGGGATCGACCCGGATCGTCGCTCCGTCGAGGCCCAGCCGAGCTTCGCCCCGATCGAACACCACGCCCGCGATGCTTCCGTTCTCGAGCTCCAGACTCGCACCGCCGTCGAGGCGGGCCCGAGAGCGACGTGCGACGATGCGCCCCGAGGCCGAGCCGTCCAGAGAAACGGAAGCGCCGAGCACTCGGGAAAGCTCTTCGACCGGCCACCGCGACAACGTGAGATCGAGGTCGAAGTCGCGGTCGCGAAGTGATCCCTCGATCGACATGTCCGCGCGACCGGCGAGAGCACCGTCACCGATGTGAGCCGCGAGATCGCCGAGCCCCAGGCGCTCCCCGGCGATCGACAGCCTGGAGCGCACCGCGCCGAGGTCGATGGAGGCGATGCGCAACCGATCGGCCGCGAGCTCTCCGTCGAAAGAAAGGTCGGGTAGCTTTCCGGTCACGATGCCCCGTGCTTCGCCTCTTCCCCCGATCCCCAGGAGATCGGGAAGCGGGTGCGCCGCCTTGTCCTGTGAGTCGACGAAGAGTCGACGAAGGTCGCGCTGGAGTCGATCCACGTCCTCGAGTCTGCTCGATTCGAAATCGACGACGAGACGGGCGAGTCCCTTCCGCGGGTACGTGCCCGAGAGCGCGCCTCTGAGAAAGGGCGTCTCGATATTCGCGTCGTCGAGAACGAGGCCGGCTCCTCCCACCGTCCCCTTCGCGTGACCCGAGAGCGGCACCGGCGGCGCCGTCTCGTTCTCGCTCGGCGGAGCCTGGCCCGCGATCTCGAACTGGCCCTGGAGCTCGCCGGCGACGACGGCGGAGAACGACAGGCTGACCCTTCCGCCGAGTAGGGAGTCGACGGGGCTCGCGAGTCCCCGTGACTCCCGGAGAATGCCGGCGAGCGAGACCCTCTCGAAGTCCACGTCGAGCGACGCCAGGTGCTCGTGTACCGGCAGCGGCTGATGGAGCTGGAGCCGCGCGCCACCTCCCGCGATCATGCCTTGAGCGTAGCTCACCTGCAGGAGCGATCGGTCCCAAAAGACTTCTGCCTTCCAGTGGGTGAGCGGAATTCCCGCCACGTTTCCCTGGGGCAGGAGCAGGGTCCCCGCGAGCGTCTTGTTTCCAGGTTCTACGGCGAGGCTGCCGCGGAAGGTAGCCGTGCCCTTCACGAGGCCTTCAGCCTCACGAAGCCCGAACAGGGACTCGATCGTGCGCCCGACCTCACCTTCGGCGGTGACGTCGAAACGGCCTCTCGCACCTTCGGCGAAGGCGAGCTTGCCGGTCGAAAGAAGCTGACCGATGTCGGATTGTACGCGGGCTTCCTTCAGGAGCAGCTCGTGAGGGACGAGCTCGAAGTCGGCTTCGACCGAGGCACGGATCTCTTCGTGGTCCTTGATCCGTAGCCGTCCGTCATCGTAAGCGAGCTTGCCGTGATACATCTCGGCGCCGACGCGGGTCAGGTCGAGGGAGAGGTTCGACGCTTCGAGCTCCCACGGAACCTTCTCGTTCTCGATCACGATGACCGCTCTCTGGATGGAGACGTGGTCCGCCGCCATTCCCACGCGAGCCAGCGGTCCGGACTCGGCCCGTCGGGTCGTAAGAGTGAGGCCCTCGTCCGCGTTCTCGAACAGGTGCAAGGTCAGCCCGCTTACGACGAGCTCGCTCCAATGAAGGCGGAGGTTGAGGATCTCCGAGAGCCGGAGCCTGCCCCAGACACTCTCGAGCTCCAGCACCGGCCCGCTATGGCCCGGTACCCCGACGGAAACGCCCTCCAGCGCGAAAGCGTAGTGAGGCAAGTCTAGGCTGATAGCCCTAATTGTGGCTGGGGCACCCGCAAGATTCGCCAGTTCGCTCTCGAGCGTCGAACGAAGCTTCTCCGGATAGTCCGTGAAAAGCAGGTACGCGGCAAGGGCGAGCAGTAGCACGGCGACGACCGAGGCGAACCCTCCGATGGCCCATCCCAGCGCTCGGATGAGCCACCGCCGCTTGCTCCTAGACAAGGTTGATTTACCTATAATCGTTCCACGACGTAGAGCCGCTCCCGAGACTCCACGGCCTGGCCGGTCTCAACGTCAATCGTCGTGACGGTTCCGTCCTGGGGGCTCCGGATCTCGTTCTGCATCTTCATCGCTTCGAAAAGGAGCACCGGCTGCCCGGCGGCGACCCGTTCTCCCGCCGCGACGAGGAGGCGCACAACCTTTCCCGGCATCGGCGCTTTGACCTCGATGCGTCCCGGGCGGGTGACATCCTGCCCGATGCCGGCGCCGGCGTCACCGGCCGAGAACACGAAGCGCCTGCTATCTACCTCCGCGTGGATCTCTCCATCGCGGCGCTCCACCGTCACCTCGAACGAGTCCCCACAATCGGTAAGGACCGACCATGGACCCTCATCCGACGCCCGCGCGACCGTGGCCTGTAGCTCGGGCTCGGACGCCGAAACTCTGTAGCTCGTTTCGAGTTTCTCTACCCGGACGGAGTGGACGTTCCCATCGGAGAGACTTCTCAGCTTCTTTTCTTTGCTCAACCAGGGATCCTCCCTCGCGGGCAGGCGTCAGACGCGGAGACTTACAATCCACCGCCGAGCTGCTCTCGCAAGCCCACGAGCTTCCAGGGCGACGACCCGGAAGAGGCGGCGGCCGGCTCCTCCTCTTCTGACGCGGCGGCGGCCGCGGCGAGCGCGGCCGCGAACAATTCCTTCTCCCGTGGCGAGCCCTTCGACGCCATCTCCGACATCCAGTGCCGGTCGACGAAGCCGACGTCCATTTCTCCCGCGAGGAAACGCGGGTCCTCCAGCATACGCTCGAAAAACGGCAGCGTAGTTCGGATTCCCTGCACTCGGTACTCGCGAATCGCGCGTCGCGCGCGAGCCAGGCAGTGGGCGCGGTCGTCGCCGCTTACAATCAGTTTAGCAATCAGCGGGTCGTAATGGGAGGTGACGGTCTGGCCCTGAAAGACCCCGCTGTCGTGTCGGATTCCCGGGCCTTCCGGGGGCCGGAAAATCTCGAGCTTGCCCGCCGACGGAACGAAGTTGTCGAAAGGATCCTCGGCGGTAATCCGGAGCTCCATCGCCCATCCCCGCTGAACGACGGAGCTCTGAGCGTAGGGGAGCGGAGATCCCGAAGCGATCGCGAGCTGCAGCCGCACCAGGTCGATACCGGTGACGAGCTCCGTGACCGGATGCTCCACCTGGAGCCGTGCGTTCATCTCGAGGAAGTAGAAGTTGCCGTCGGGCGCGACGAGAAACTCCACCGTACCGGCGTTCTGGTAGCCGGACTCGCGGGCGAGGGAGACCGCCGCGGCGCCCATCCGGGCCCGCAGCTCGTCTCCGAGAAAGGGGGAGGGAGACTCTTCGATGAGCTTCTGGTGCCGCCTCTGTATCGAGCACTCTCGCTCGAACAGATGCACCACCTCGCCGTGAGAATCCCCGACAATCTGAAACTCGATGTGACGCGGCCGGTCGACGTATCGCTCCAAATAGACGGAGGGGTTTCCAAAGCTCGACAGGGCCTCCGATCGAGCTTGCTCGAACGCGGCGGGAAGCTCGGCCGAGCTCTCGACGTGCCGCATGCCTTTTCCGCCCCCTCCCGCGGTGGCCTTGACGAGGAGGGGATAGCCGACGCCGCGCTCCGCTTCCGCGAGGGCCGCCTCCGGAGTCGAGAGGGGCAACGTGCCGGCAACGACGGGAACTCCGGCCCGGACCGCCGTCGCTCTCGCCTGGGCCTTGTCGCCCATGAGAGCAACGGCTTCGGAGGGAGGGCCGATGAAGACGACGCCGGCGTCACGACAGGCGCGGGCGAAGTCTGCGTTCTCGGAGAGGAACCCGTAGCCGGGATGGACCGCCTCGGCGTCGGTCTCCGCGGCCGCCTCCAGAATCTTGTCGATCCGAAGGTAGCTGGACGAAGAGGGCGCCGGACCGATGGGGCGCGCCTCGTCGGCAAGCCGGACGTGCAAGCCGTCGCGGTCGGCATCGGAATAGACGGCGACCGTCCGCACACCAAGATCCCGGCAGGCGCGAATGATGCGACAGGCGATCTCGCCTCGGTTGGCGATGAGGACCTTCGAGAACATGACGGATACCAAGGCTCGATCAGAGCGGAATATTCCCGTGCTTCTTGGGGGGATTGCGGTCTCTCTTGTTGACCAGCGAACGCAGCGCAGTGATCAGCTTCGGGCGCGTCTTTCGGGGAACGATCACCTCGTCCAGGTAACCGCGCTCGGCGGCGGCATACGGGTTGGCGAGCTTCTCGCGAAACTCGGCGACTTTTTCCTTCCGCATCGCCTCGGGGTCGGGTGCCTTGGCTAGATCCCTCTTGTGGAGGATGTTGATGGCACCCTCGGGCCCCATCACCGCGATCTCGGCCGTGGGGAAGGCGTAGTTCAAATCGGTGCGAATGTGCTTCGAAGCCATGACGCAATAGGCACCGCCGTAGGCCTTGCGGGTGATCACCGTCACTTTGGGAACGGTCGCCTCGGCGAAGGCGTACAGCAGTTTCGCGCCGTGGCGAATGATTCCGCCCCACTCCTGATCGGTCCCGGGAAGAAAGCCGGGAACGTCCTCGAAGGTCACGAGGGGAATCCCGAAAGCGTCGCAGAAACGCACGAAGCGGGCCCCTTTGACCGAGGCGTTGATGTCGAGCACTCCCGCGAGAAACGCGGGCTGGTTGGCCACGATCCCGACGGGACGGCCGTCCATCCGGGCGAAGCCCACGACGAAATTCTGCGCGAAGTGCTCGTGCACCTCGAGAAAGATCCCGTCGTCCACCACGTGGCGAATGCAGCTCTTTCATGTCGTACGGACGGTCGGGCTCCTCGGGTACGAGAACGTCGAGGTTCTTCTCTTCGCGATCCCAACGGTCGGAGGTCTTCCGTACCGGAGGCTCTTCCAGGTTGTTGCTGGGGAGGTATGAGAGGAGGTCCCGGATACGGGCGAGGCAATGTCGGTCGTCCTCGGCTAGGAAGTGCGCGTTTCCCGAAACCTCGTTGTGGGTCATGGCGCCACCGAGCTTTTCCATCGTGACTTGCTCGTGGGTAACGGTCTTGATCACGTCGGGGCCGGTGACGAACATGTAGCTGGAATCGCGCACCATGAAGGTGAAGTCGGTGATCGCGGGAGAATAGACGGCGCCACCCGCGCAGGGTCCCAGGATCGCGGAGATCTGGGGAACGACGCCGGAGGCGAGGGTGTTGCGGAGAAAGATGTCCGCGTATCCCGCGAGTGACACGACCCCCTCCTGGATCCTTGCGCCGCCCGAGTCGTTCAGCCCGATGATGGGAGCGCCCTGTCGCATGGCGAGGTCCATCACTTTGACGACCTTCTCCGCGTAGGCTTCGGAGAGCGACCCTCCGAAGATGGTGAAGTCCTGGGCGAAGAGGTAGACGAGGCGGCCGTCGATACGACCGTAGCCGGTGACCACTCCGTCTCCGGGAATACGGTTGGCCTCCATCCCGAAGTCGTGAGAGCGGTGGACGACGAACTGACCCAGCTCTTCAAAGCTTCCGCCGTCCACCAGTGCCTCGACGCGCTCGCGCGCCGTCAGCTTACCCGAAGCGTGCTGGCGCTCGACCCGTTCGTGACCGCCGGCCTCGAGAGCGCGACGGATCCTCGCTTCGAGCTCGGAAACGCGATCTCGGGACATCGTTCAGACGGTCGCTCCCACGTTCTGGGCTTTCTTCCAATCCTCGAGAAAACGCTCGAGACCGATGTCGGTGAGCGGATGTTTGAGCAGCGACTGGTAGACCTTGGCAGGCATGGTCGCGATGTCGGCTCCGATGAGAGCCGCCTGGATGACGTGGAGCGGATTGCGGATGCTCGCCACCAGAATCTGGGTATCGAACGCATAGTTTCGATAGATCTGCTTTATGTCCTTGATGAGAGTCATCCCGTCGGTGCCGATGTCGTCGAGCCGTCCCACGAACGGGCTGACGATATACGCACCCGCTTTCGCGGCGAACAGCGCCTGGGGCGCCGAGAAGCAGAGGGTCACGTTCGAACGGATCCCCTCTTGCTTCAGCACCCGCACCGCTTTCAGCCCCTCGGCGATCAGGGGACACTTCACCACGATGTTAGGGGCGATCTTCGAGAGCTCGCGACCTTCCCGGAGCATGCCGGGAGCGTCGGTCGCCACGACTTCGGCCGAGACCGGACCTTCGACGATGGAGCAGATTTCCGAGAGTACGTCGACGTAAGGGGCCTTCTCCTTGGCGAGAAGACTGGGATTGGTTGTCACTCCATCCACGAGTGCCAGAGTCGCCGCTTCCCGGATCTCGTCCACGTTCGCGGTATCGAGGAAAATTTTCATTGGTGCGACTGTCCTTTCTTAGTGTGAGCGCACGTGCTCGGCGCGCTCGCTCACTGCATCCCCGGCTCTCTCGCCGCGCGGCGCAACTATACCACCGGGCCCCCGACTCACTGAGGCCTCGTCGCGGAGGCGACGTCGCTCCGTTTGCTCTCGTTTGTGCCGGGCGCGGTGTCGATCGTGGTCACCGCGTAGAACCGCGCCTCGCCAACGGGAGCATCCGGATCGGTGTAAGTCGGCGTCTCGACCTCTCCCAGGAGCTGGAACGGACCCGACGCGGAAGAGGCACCGTAGACCCGGTATCCGCGAAGATCTCGAGCTTCGACTCCACGCCACGTGAGCAGGAGCCCATCGCCGGATGGAACCACGACCAGTCCCGTCGGCACCGGAGGCGGGAAGTGGTCCTCGGGCGTGAGACAGACTTCGTCCGAGGGAAGGCTCTGGATTCTCGGAGGCTTCGCGATGGGAGGCACGATCGGCACGATGTCACCGGGTGGCATTTTCTCGACTGTCTCCGTCTCCGTCTCTGTCTCTGTCTCTATCTCGGTCTCGGTTTCCGTCTCCGTCTCCGTCTCCGTTTCTTCGGTGTGCTCTGGCGGTGGGGGCAGGAGAACCGTCGCAACGCGGTAGCAGACGGGGACTCCAAAAACAATCGCATGGTCTTCGAACGCGGGCTCGGAAACGGGCTCTTCACCGAGGGGCGAGACGGGGTGCTCGGCTTCCGATGGCGGAGGCGGAGTGCCCGGGCGCCGGAAGACGAGGTACCCGATATCGGTTTCGGTTTCGGTTTCCGTTCCCGTTCCCGTTGCCGTTGCCGGTGGAGTCCAGGACAGTGACACAAACCCATCGCCGCCTTCCGCGGTGGGAGCGCCCGGAGGAGCGAGCGCGGGCACGGGGTCGATCTGGACTTTGGCCGAGACGGGACTCACTCGTTTCTTCCGATTCGTGTAGACGAGGGCGTACTCGACGCGCTTTCCAATCCACTCCCGGTCGACGGGCTCCTCGTAGAACCCCGAAGCACCGGGCTCGGTGGAGGGCAACGTCGCAACGAGGACCGCCTCTCCCTCGAACGGAGGGAACGTTACCTGGGGGGTCGGAGGAGTCGGGGGGGCTTGCGGCGTGGGCGGCTCGCCCGTTTCGGTCGTGCTGGATGTGGCGGCCTCCGCTTCTCGTGAAGGCGTTTCGCTCGGTGCGACCGGGGCCGGCTCCGGACTCGGTTCGGGCTCGGCCGCGGGTGCCGCTTCACCGGGGGGACGTTCCGTCGCCACTCCGGGGGGCGTTTGCCCGGACGTCAACTCCTTCTCCGACTCTTGTTCCGATTCAGTGGGCGCGGGATGGGTTTGGGCTTTCACCAGGGCGTCGAGAATCGAGGACCCGCCTCAGCACACGGGCCTCGCGCAAATCGAGATTCTCGGTCGTGCCGTCGCGGTTGCGCGCTGGAGCTTTCCATTCGAGACGAAGCTGGTCACCTATCTGCTCAACCGACACCTGCTCGGCGGCGTCGGGCACGGGTCTCAGAGGAGGAAGCGGGTCACCTCTCTTCCCGCAGGCGGCGAGGACGCCGACGAAGGAAATGACGAACAACGCGAACGGGAGCGGAGTTCTTCGCGGCCACCTGGCGACGGAAGCGGGGATACTTTCTCCGGGCCTCAACGGACTACGGCGTCCCTGGCCGCGGCCCGAGACAAGCCGCGGGGTCCATGGCACGGATGCGTCAAAGAATGTAGCGCGAGATATCGTCGTCTTTGGCAATCTCGTCCAGCATCTTCTTGACGTAGACGCCGTCGATGACCCACTTCTTCTGAGTGAGCTCGGGAGACTCGAACAGGAGCTCGTCGAGCACTTTCTCCATGATGGTGTGCAGCCTTCTGGCTCCGATGTTCTCGGTCCTCTCGTTTACCATCATCGAGTAGGAGGCGACGGTCTCCACGGCGTCATCGGTGAACTCCAGCTCGACGTCCTCGGTGGCGAGAAGCGCCCGGTACTGTTTCAAGAGGGCGTTGCGCGGCTCGCGGAGGATGCGTACGAAATCTTCGTGCGTCAACGAGGAGAGCTCGACCCGGATGGGGAAACGGCCCTGGAGCTCCGGGATGAGATCCGAAGGTTTCGAGACGTGGAACGCCCCCGCGGCGATGAACAGGATGTGATCGGTGCGCACCATTCCGTACTTGGTGCTCACCGACGTGCCCTCGACGATGGGCAGGAGATCCCGCTGCACGCCTTCCCGCGAGACGTCGGGACCGTGGCCCCCTTCGCGTCCCGCTACTTTGTCCATCTCGTCGATGAAGATGATCCCGGCCTGCTCGGTGCGCTCCACCGCGGTGCGGCCGACCTGATCCATGTCGACGAGCTTCTGCTCCTCTTCCTGGATGAGATACTCGAGCGCCTCGGGCACCTTCATTTCCCGCTTCCGCGTTCGACCTCCAAACAGACCCGGCATCATGTCCTTGAGGTTGATGTCCATCTCTTCGACGCCACCGCCGGAAATGATCTCGAAGGTGGGAAAGCTCCGCTCCCGGACGTCGATCTCGACATTGCGGTTGTCGAGCTTGCCCTCGCGCAGCTGATTGCGAAGCTTCTCCCGGGTCGCCCGGAAATCCGCCGCGCTCGCCTGAGCCGGCTCCGTCGGAGTCGGGGGGAGCGGGCCGGGCGAAGGGTCGGGCGCGCTCACCGGCCGAATGGGCGGAAGGAGCAGATCGAGCAGCCGCTCCTCGGCGTTCTCTTCCGCCTTGTCCTGAATCTCGTAGAGCTTCTCCTCCCGCACCATGTCGACGGCAATCTCGGTCAAGTCGCGAACCATCGACTCGACGTCGCGGCCGACGTACCCCACTTCGGTGAACTTGGATGCCTCCACTTTCATGAAGGGCGAGTTGGAAAGGCGTGCCAGGCGTCGGGCAATCTCGGTCTTTCCGACGCCCGTCGGACCAATCATGATGATGTTCTTGGGGGCCACCTCGTCCGCCATCTCCGGCGGGAGCTTCAATCGGCGGATGCGGTTGCGAAGCGCTACTGCCACCGCGCGCTTGGCGTCTTTTTGGCCGACGACGTACTTGTCCAGCTCGCGAACAATCTGGCGCGGCGTCAGCTGGTCGAGGTTAGGCTCACTCTCGGTGGTCTCGGGTAGGTAGATGACCATGTTCGAACGTCGAGCTCGGCCTCCCGCAGGGGCCGTCGTCTTCTTAGAGCTCCTCCAGTAGAATTCGATCGTTGGTATAAACGCAAATGCTGGCGGCAATGCGCAGCGCCTCCTCCGCGATCTGGGCCGCGGAGAGAGTCGTATGTTGCGTCAGCGCCCGCGCCGCCGCCAGGGCGTAGGGTCCGCCGGAGCCGATCGCCAGAATCCCGTCATCCGGCTCGATCAGAATCCCCGGTTCCGGAGAGGAGAAGCACGTGCTCCTTGTCGGCGACGACGAGAAGAGCGTCGAGCCGTCGCAGCGCTCGATCGGTTCGCCAGTCCTTGGCGAGCTCCACCGCCGCCCGCTCCAGGTTGCTCCGGTACTCTTGCAGCTTGGCTTCGAACCTACCGAAGAGCGCCTGAGCGTCTGCGGTGCTCCCGGCGAATCCCGCCACGACGTTCCCATCGGCGAGTCGCCGGAGCTTGCGCGCACCGTTCTTCACCACCGTGTCTCCGAGCGTCACCTGACCATCGGCGGCGATCGCCGTGCGACCGTCGCGCCGGATGGCGATGACGGTCGTGGATCGAATGCGATCGAGTGTCGTCCGGTGAGCCATCGCCGCAGTATACCCTGAAGGGAGCGGCCCGGGGGGGACACGGCAGGGGGGTTCCCCTGGAGGCCTCGGGGCATTATTATGTTCCGACGGTCCCCACCCGGCCGGCCCGCTCTTCCGGGGTCGAGGTTTCTGGTTCTCTACAGGAGCGAACGCAGGTTGGATTCGATGGACTCAAAGCGCCTCTCTAATCGGGACCTCGTGGAACGATTGGTGGACGCGGCCCCACAGGACGGCGCCTGGCCGGAGTTCGTCGCCCGGTTCAAGAGTCGGATTCGGCTCGCCGTCCTGCGCTCCTTCCAAACGGAGACCCAGCGCAACCCCGGTCTCGATACCGGCTCTCCTCACGAGGCGGTGGTGGATCTCACCCAGGACGTGTTCGTGAAGCTTCTCGAATCGGAGCGCCGGGCGCTCTCTCGTTTTCGGGGCAAGAGCGAACATTCCATCTATACCTACTTGAGCGCGATCGCGGTCAATCTGGTACGGGACCACTTCAAACGTCTCCGCGCCCAGAAGACTCCCAAAGCTTCCACCTCGATTCAGAACATGGTGAAGCTTGAAGAAGAGGGGAATGGGCCATCTTACGAACAGGCCCTCATGAGTGACGGCCCCGGGCCGGAGAGGTTCCTCGCTTCCCAGGAGCTTCGCGAGCGCATGGTGGCGGCGGTGGCCGACGCCTCGCCCCAGAGCACGACAGCGCCGCGGGATCGGCTCATTTTCCGGCTCTACTTCATCGAGGGGCTTACGGTGGGAGAAATCGCGCGGCTCCCTTCGATAGGGCTCTCGGCGAGCGGGATCGAGAAGTGCATCCGCCGGATTCGGGAGGCTTTGCGAGAAAATCTCTTGGCGGGCCCAGGGAGGTAGAGGGACCGAGTTTTCGTCTTACAAGACTGAGGGCAAGGATTGATTCCCCGGCCCCGGAATCGCCGCCGACACCGATTCCAGGGACGGGAGTGGCCGACAGAACCGAAGACGCCAGAATAGACGGCCGGAATCGGTGGGATGTCTCGTCCGGTTGTCCGGCCTACTGCACCAATTCTCGGCTCTGATAGGACGGGAGACTACCAATGCCGAAAAAGAGCGCCTCCGACCATCTCGGGCCGGAGGACGTCTATAACTTCATCGAACGGAAACTTTCTCCAAAGCAACACCACGCCGTGGAGGAACATCTCGACCAATGTGCCGACTGCGTCGAGACCGTCGCGATGGTGCTGCGGTCCGAGCGTCCGGCCAGCGCCGACGAGCAGGCCATTCTGGCGCGAACGCGCGACGTGGATCCGAACGAGACGGCCCGCTCGCTCGCTCCCGTCATCGCCTCATCGACTCCCAAGCCGGACGCCGCGACGGAATGGAAACCCGTTGCCGTCGCCGCCCTGATCCTGGTGACCCTGGGATCCGGAGCGTGGGAGACCTATCACCGCTATTGGCTTCCCGCGGAGAGCCGTCGCATCGCCTCGGAAACGATGGACGCGATCGTGGAGAGCCGCGAGGCGACGGGGCGGATTCCGCTCCGATACATCACGAAGCTCGAACGCGCCTCGGTCACCCGCAGTGGATTCGACACCGAAGCACCGGAAGAAGAGGCGCTCATTTCCAATCTACGCGAAGCGGTGGCGCGCGCGCCCGTTCCCGGGGCGGTGCTCACGCTCGCGCTCCTCGACCTCGACGATGATCGGCTCGACGAGGCGGAATCCCTGTTCCAGAAAGTCCTGGCAACCGATCCGGCTTCGGCCGACGCATTGAACGGCCTCGCGGTCGTTTACTACCAGAGAGCCCAGCAGGACGCGAAGGATTCCTATAGCTTGCTGCAAAAAGGACTCGCCTTCCTGCGGAAGGCGCAGGCCGCCGCGCCCGAAGATCTTCGAATCCTCTACAATTTTGGAAAATTCTACGAAGCGCTGGAGATGAAGCCTGCGGCCATCCAGGCGTGGTCCCGGTATATCGAGAAAGACCGGAGCTCGCAGTGGGCGGAGGAAGCCGCCTTTCAGCTGTCCCAGCTTCTTCCGCGCTGACCCTGCGAAGTCACCACGCACGCCACCGATACCGATGATGAGGTCGTTCACGTTCGTCCCCGTGGGCCCCGTGCGCAGGAGGTCCCCGAGCCGGTCGAAGAGCCGGTAGGAATCGTTGTCGGCGAGGATACCTTCGGGGTCGATTCCCGCCTTCCGCGCTCGCTCCCAGGTTTCCCAGTCGGCAAACGCCCCGGCGGCGTCGGTAGGGCCGTCGGTCCCGTCCGTTCCCGCCGCGAGCACGCCGATGCCGGAGTGACCCCGAATCTCACGAGCGACGACGAGGGCCAGCTCCTGGTTTCGGCCCCCTCGTCCCGTTCCCTTCACTCGAAGGGTGAGCTCGCCTCCGGCGAGGAGGACGAAAGGACCCGGGCCAGCCGCACGGGAGACGAGCCCCGCCGCGAACCGACGCGCCACGTCGTGCACGTCCCCCTCCATGTCCCAACGAAAGACTTCCGCGTCGAAGCCGAGCTCACCCGCTTTTTTCCGAGCCTCGAAGAGCGACATCCGATTGCTCGCGAGGATCACGTGGTGTACGCGGGCGAAGAGCTCGTTCTCCGGTTTCGGCGTCTCGGGCACGAGACCCCGCGCGCCTCCCTCGAGGCGTTCTCGCACCGTCTCCGGAAGTCTCTTTTCCAAGCGGTAACGGGAAACGATGTCGAGGCAATCCTCGAACGTCGTCGGGTCGGGAGTCGCAGGGCCCGAGCCGATGGAAGACAAGTCGTCCCCGATGACGTCGGAAACGACGAAGGCGAGGACCTTGGCGGGCGCCATACGCTCGAGGAGCCGGCCGCCCTTGACCGCCGAAAGGTGTTTCCGCACGGCGTTCAGCTCGCGAATGGTAGCGCCCGCTCGCAGCAGCAGGTTCGTCGTCGCGATCTTGTCCGCAAGCGAGATGCCCGCTGCGGGAGCGACCAGCAGAGCCGAGGCTCCCCCGGTCAGGAGAAAGAAGATGCGATCCTCTCTCCGACCATCGGCCAGGTCCGTGAGAAGTCGTCTCGTGGCGGCGGCGCCGGCCTCGTCGGGAAGAGGGTGCCCCCCCTCCTCCACCACGACATGCTCGAGCTTCACCGCGTGCCCGTGCTTCACCACAATCCGGCCGGAGACCGGAACACCTCCTCGAGAGAGGCGTTCCTCGAGGGCCCGGGCGAGAGAGCCCGCGGCTTTCCCGGCTCCTAACAAACGCACTCTCCCGGAAGGGCCGGGGAGAGGAAGAAGGTAAGGGTCGTCTCCAAATCGAAACCCTTCTTCGGGCAGGATACGGAAGCCTTCCTCCAGGATGCGGTACGGATCGGCGGCAGCGAGCCCGGCTTCGAAAATCGCCCGCGCGCTCGCCCTGAGCTCCGCGAAGCGGTTCGACATGGCGGCTAGTGTACCTCTGCGGCTGGCGGCGGTCTGCGTCGAGTCAGGCCTCGCCCGACAAAGGTGACGAGCTCTACTTCTACTTCTTCTTCCTCGTGCGCGTTCTCACTTTACTTCCCGGCGGGTCGGGAGCGATTTCGTCGAGCCGAGCGACTTGTTTCCGGGTGGCCACGAGGCGGTAGCTCTCCTCGACCAGCTCCGTCACCTCACGCCAATCGAGACCAGCGCCAACGCGCATCGAGGTCCAACCGTGCTGCCCCACGTAGGGCGCGACGAAAAAGCGCGGGTCGAGAACGAGCAGAGTCTGGTCCTCGCGAGTTGCCTTGAAGCAGATCGTGTCTTCGCCTCGGTAGTTCTCGAAGACGGCGAACGTCTTTTTCCCCGTGCGAAACGTCGGGTGTCCGAAGCTCACCGTCTCGCACGCCTCGGGAAGCGCGAGCGCGATGCGCCGCAGCCGCGCCAGGATCCGCGCCGCACTCGTCGTCTCCTTCATCTTCTGCTCGAGAACGGGCCTCAGAATCCTATCTGCGTTCCGATGGAAAGAAGCCAGGGACTTCGACCCTCGATGGGATTCAGCGCGTAGGCGAAATCGATACGCACCCCCGGTCGGTTGGCTGAGACACGGTTCGCGCCGACGAGAAGGCTCGCGCCGACATCGGAGCGAAGGTCTCTCAAGACCAGAGGACTTCCCTGGGGCCAGGCGAAGCCGGAATCGAAGAACGCGGCGAGCCCGAGCGAGGCAAGCCGGGCGACCTGGTCCGCGATGAACCACCTCCCCTCCGCGCTCAAGAGCAAAGACCGGTCACCGTTGAACTCGCGCACCGGATAGCCTCGTAACCCGCTGTCGGCGCCGAGGCGGAGCTGAACTTCCGGATCGAGATTCGCTCCATAGAAGAAGTCGGCCTTGGCGAGCAGGACCTTGCGAGGAGAGACTTTCTGAACGAGATCCGCCCGAAATCGGGCGATGGAATTCTCGAGCCCGCCATGCCTATCGCGGGCATTCCAGGACACCGTCCCCAGAAGAAAACCGCTCGCGTTCAAGGCGAGCCCCCGACGCCCGGTGAGCCATACGAAGGTGGGGTTTCCCGGTTCACCGCCGAGAAAAGGGGCAGACACCCCGAAGAAGGCGGACGCTTCTCCCCCGAGGTTGATGTCCTCGATGCGCTCGAATCGATTGACGTGGGTGACGGAACGGTAATGGTGAGAAACGGTAGATACGCCGACGCGCAGAATGCCGAACTGCCGGCGGTCGAGATCGACGTCATCCTGCGAGAACTGATACCCGACGTGGAGGCGGATCGCGCTCGACTCCGTTCGTCTCACGGCGCGCGCGATACCCGCGTCGGCTCCCTGCCGCAGGTGGCGCCGATCCTCGACTCTTTCGCCGGCGGCATAGATCGGGTCGAGTCGGTCGAAGTCCTCGACGTGAGCTCCGAAGCCCCAGCGAGTGTCGATGGAGTAGAAAGGCCTCCCGGCTCCAATCGAGGCGAAATGACCGTCGGAGGCGGAGGAGAACGAAGTGGCGAGGGACGTCCGTGTGCCCGCGAGCCTGGGGTCCCGATAGGCGAGGAAGGTCTCCTCTCGGTCGAGGTCCACGTCGTGCAGCGCCCGGAGCTCTTTGCCTCTCCCGAGAAGGTTCTGCTCGGTGAGCCCGAGGCCCCAGACCCATTCGTTGCCGACTTTGGCGATCCGCGCGTCGGGAATGGTGCTCCAGCTGTCGGAGACTACTACACGCACGCCAATCCCGCCGTCGGTCTCGCCGGGAACGGTCTGCACCCGCGCGTCGCGGAGAAATGGAAGGGCCCTCAAGTTCCGCTCCGTCTGCTCGATCGACTCCTTGTCGAGCGAATCGCCTTCGTGAAACAGCAGTTCTCGACGGATGACGCCCTCTTCGCTCTCATGATGAAGCTGATTCGCGAGCCGGTAGGGCCAGACATCGGGAGTTCCCGTCTCGTCCTCGAATACGTCGCGAACGGTGATACGAATGCTCTCGATGACGGGAGCCGGCCTCTCTTCCGCGAACGAGACGGAGAGGACGGAGAGCACTCCGACAATGCCCGCAAGGGCGATGATTGCGGTCCGGACCATGGGCTGCGATCACTGTAAGGCTCGCGTGGCGCGGGAGGCAAGTGGGGAGGCGCGGTTCTGATATACTTTTCGCCCTCTCCGCGGGTGCGAAGAGACGAATGCGAAACCTTTCTAGTGAGAACGGGGGGACAAGAAGCAATGGCTGAGGCGAAGGAGTGGTACGTCGCCGTCTCTGGACAGAGCATCGGTCCCATGACCGTGGATACGCTCGGCGCCGGTTTCCAATCGGGTCAGTACAACCTGAAGACCCTCGTCTTCAAACAAGGGATGTCGGCCTGGACCGCGGCCGCGCAGGTGGCCGAGCTATCGCCGATTCTCGGCGGCGCCGGCGGAGCGGCCGCACCACCGCGAGCGGCGTCTCTCGGCTCGCCATCGGGGCCGTCCGTCAGTCCCGCCTCCCTCGACTCGCCCGTCTCCGCCGTTTCGGGACGACAGGCTCACGAGGTCGACTACGACATCGTTGGCAACGAGATGCAGTTCTTGGAGGTGGAGCTCGACCCGGGTGAAGGCGCGGTCGCCGAAGCCGGGGCGATGATGTACATGACCTCCGGCATCCAGATGACCACCATTTTCGGTGACGGAAGCGGAAGAGGTGGCTCGGGCTTCATGGACAAGCTCCTCGGGGCGGGAAAACGCGTGCTGACCGGGGAGAGCTTGTTCATGACGGAGTTCGTGAACCGGGGCGCGGGGAAACAGCACGTCGCTTTCGCGGCGCCGTATCCCGGCAAGATCATCCCCGCTGACTTGTACCGCATGGGAGGAAGGCTCATTTGCCAGAAGGACGCTTTCCTCTGCGCCGCCAAGGGTGTCGCGATCAGCATCGCCTTCCAGAAGAGAATCGGGGTCGGCCTCTTCGGCGGAGAAGGTTTCATCATGCAGAGCCTCGAGGGCGACGGCCTCGCCTTCCTCCACGCCGGCGGCACCATCGTGGAGAAAGAGCTCGGCGCGGGTGAGAACCTCCGCGTCGACACCGGTTGTCTCGTCGCTCTCGAGCCTTCGATCGACTACGACGTCGAGCTCGTGGGCGGGATCAAATCCGTCGTGTTCGGGGGTGAAGGCTTCTTCTTCGCCCGCCTCACGGGTCCTGGAAAAGTCTGGCTGCAGTCTCTTCCCTTCAGCCGGCTGGCCGGGCGGATCTACCAGGCGGCGCCCCAGACCGGTCGAGGCGGCAAGGACGAGGGCTCACTCCTGGGCGGGGTCAGTCGCATGTTCGAGCGTTGATGAACCGTCGCGTACTCGTACTCGTACTCGTACTCCTGGCGCTCGCGTCGATTCCGGGCGCACCGCTCGCGGCGCAACCGCCGAGCCGCCTGAGCGTCTATGCCTTCAGTCGCGACAGCGACTCCGGGTTCAAGGACGAGCTTCTCGATCACTTCCGGCGCGAGCTGGGAAACGAGCTCGAGTCCGTCACCGAGCTGGCCTACGACCGAATGGCGGCCGACGTGAGCGTCCAATTGCTCGGACAGGGCGAGTTGACGGTGGAGCTCGACGCCGAAGGCGAGACGGCGCGCTACCTGTGGCGCGGCGACGACAAGGCCGAGCGCATCTGGGCCCTGGTGCGCGTCGGGAAATTCTCCAAAGAGTTCTCCCTTGCGGGCTCCGGAGGCCGCGACTTCGGGCGGCTGGCGAAGAGCATCGCCGATTGGATCCGGGAGAACTCGTCAGCGATCCGGACAGTGGCCTCCACTCCATCCAAGTAAGTCCGCGGCGGGGGGCGATTCCCATGCCCGTGCGTCGTTTCGCCTACGAAGTGTGCGGAGAACCGCGCGCGGGCATCTCGAAATCAGCGCAATCTCAACAAATAAGACCGGTTCGGGCCGCGTCCCACTAGAGGTTCCTCGGGGTCTGTATCGCTTCGAATGGTACGGTTCCTGCATCTCTCATAGGTGCGGGAGCCCCCCTGGAGATCCGGGAGGCTTCTGCCTACCGGAGGATCCGTAGTGGACTCTCGTCGGATGCAGCTCGATTGGATCGTTGCTGTGAGGCCGTGAACCAGCAAGTTCTGAAGACCCTGAGAACGCTCGCCCGCGAACGGCGCACGGGAATCCTCACTTGTGAGGGTAAAGAGGTTACCCGCCACCTCGTATTCAAGGACGGCGGGATCACCTCCGCCCGCTCGACGGACGATGGCGAGCGCCTGGGCGAGTGCCTCGTGCGCCAGGGGTGTATCACCGAGCAGCATCTGAAGGACGCGACGCTGTTCGCCCGCAAGGGCAAGAAGCTCGGAGAGGTCCTCTGCGACCTCCACATCATCCAGGAATGCGAGGTCGAAGAGTTCGTCCGCATGCAGATCCTGGAAGTGGCGGCGAAAGTCGTCATCCAACCGCCGAAGCGGATGGCCTTTTCCAACACCAAGGACGTCATCCAGGTGATCAAAAAAGCGGTCATGGTCCTCGACGTCATCATGGAGGCCGCCCGCCGCCTCCCCCAGATCGACGAACACCTCAAGAAGCTTCTCGAAGACGACCGCCACCTTTCGCTCACCAAGGACTCCATGGTTCTCATGGAGAGAGTGACGATGAAGCCCCATGAGGCCTTCATCCTTTCGCGGATCACCGGCTCCGAGCCGACTCGTTCGGTCTTCGCTCTGAGTCCCCTCTCCGAAGAACAGACCGCGCGAGCGGTTCTCGGGCACCTCTACGTGGGAATCCTCGAGCTCCGCGACAACTCCCATACCCACGGCCTCGCGATCAAAGCGTAGAGTGGCTCTCGAAGGGCTCGTTCTGAAGGGCGGGATTTTGGCTCCCCGGGTAGGATTCGAACCTACAGCCTACGGATTAACAGTCCGCCGCTCCACCATTGAGCTACCGGGGAACGCGAGCAACAGAAGAGAGTGATTATAGCAACGCCGCCCGGAGGGGGCAAGGCTCGGATACGACGGGGCTACGTCGATTTCGTCAGATCCTGGAGCACAAGCTTCGCCACCGCTTTCAGGGTGTCGAAGACCCCGCTGCCTTCCTCAGAGGCGGCGATCGCCTCGAGCACGGGCTCGTTGTTGATACAGAGCTTCGCCTTCATTTCGTCGACCGGAACTGCGCTCGGGAGGTCGCGTTTGTTGAGCTGGAGCACGTAGGGGATGCTCCGGATGTCGTAGCCCTGGACTTTCAAGTTCTGCTCCAGGTTCCGGAGGCTCTCCACGTTCGCGTCCATGCGCTCGCGCTGCGAGTCGGCGACGAAGATCACTCCGTCCACCCCCTTCAGGATGAGCTTTCTCGACGCGTCGTAGAAAACCTGACCGGGAACGGTATAGAGGTGAAAGCGGGTCTTGAATCCGCGGACGTTGCCGAGCTCGAGCGGCAGGAAGTCGAAGAATAGCGTGCGGTCGGTCTCGGTCGCGAGCGAGATGAGCTTGCCCTTGGAGTTGGGGTTCGTCTTCTCGTAGATGAACTGCAGGTTCGTCGTCTTCCCGCAAAGACCGGGACCGTAGTAAACGATTTTGCAGTTGATCTCGCGCGACGCGTAATTGATGAAAGTCATCGCCCGGCCCTACTCGCTGAATAAGCTGTCGATGTCTTCATCGGTGATCTCGGCGAAGGGAGACTCGAAGTTGGCGCCCGACGACGCCTTCTCCGCTTCCACCTTTTGCATGATGCTGTCGAACACACCGTTGAGGTCTTGAGACGCCTTCTTCACTCTCAGTCTCACCAGTCCCAGTGACGATCGCTCGTCGAAGATCACGACGAGGATGACCCGAAGGCCCACGATGGAAATATGGATGTTATCTCGTTCCCCCTCGTGGAACAGGACCGAGAATTCCTTCTCGCCGATGAGCTTGGCGAGCGCGTCGGTGGCGGCTACGTTGCCCGCGGTGAGCGAAGCGAGCGACGTGGTGTCGAGATTGTCGATGTTCCCATGGGCCGCGATTTGCTGACCGTTCTTGTCGACGAGGAAGACGAGTTTCGCGTTGGCGTCGGTACGAAGCTTGCTCAGAATCGTCTTGATCTGATTGAACTCCTCGTCATACATCACCACGTCAGTGGTAGCCATGACTCTGATTTCCTCCGTCCGAGACCTGCACGTGCTAAAGGGATGAAGACTGTGGGCTTTGCCTTTTACTTATTATGTATAACGAAAAGAAGAGGAATTGGCAAGGCCCAAGCCCGTGCTCTTCGAGTCTCGGTCAGTATTCTCGACGGCCCTCGAGGGCCTTTCCCATCGTGATCTCGTCGGCATAGTCGAGCTCCGAGCCCACGGGAATCCCCATCGCGATCCGCGTCACGCGTATCCCGAGAGGCTTGATGAGCTTCGCGAGATAGATCGCCGTCGCTTCTCCCTCGATGTTGGGGTTTGTGGCGAGGATCACTTCCTCGACTTCCCCCTTGGCGAGCTTGTCGAGGAGTCCCTTGATTTTCAGCTTTTCGGGGCCAATTCCCTGAAGAGGAGACAGACTCCCCATGAGCACATGATAGCGCCCGCGAAACTCGTGGGTCTTCTCGATCGCCACCACGTTGGGAGGCTCCTCGACGACGCAGACCACTTTGGGGTTGCGATCGGGGCTGGAGCAGTAGAGGCAGGGATCGAGATCGGTCACGTTGTTGCAGCTCGAACAAGTGACGATTCTCTCCTTCATGTCCAGTATCGCGCGGGCGAGGTGCTGGGCATCCTCGAGGCTGGCTCTCAATATGTGAAAGGCGATGCGCTGGGCGGACTTCGCGCCGATTCCGGGCAGCTCCTTGAGCTCGGCGATGAGCCGCGATACCGGCTCGGGATAATCCTTCACGAGTCGACGCTCAGAAAAGCCCCGGGATCCCCCCGGCGAGAGCGCCGAGCTCTTTCTGCGCGGCCTCGTCGACTTTCCGCGCCGCCTCGTTCACCGCGGCGATGACGAGATCCTGGAGCATTTCGACGTCGTCCTTGTCCACGACCTCGGGGTCGATCTTGACCTCGGTGACGGTTTTGTGGCCGTTCATCTTCACCGACACCATGCCGCCTCCTGCCGTCGCCTCGACCTGTATCGCTTCGAGTTGACGCTTGAGCTTTTCCTGCATGGCTCGCGCCTGCTGCATCATCTGGTTCAGTTTCATTCCCTACTCCGAAATCATCGAATGGTTTTCCTGCTCGGCTCCCGCCGTCGGTCCCTCGCCCGGCGAGCGTATCTCCTCGACTTCGCCCTGGAAAGTCTGGACGAACCTCTGGACCAGCGGATCCTTCTGCGCCCGGTCCCGCAGTTCGTCTCCCGCCTTCTCCTCGGGCGGTGGAGCCGAGACCGCCTCGGATGGCCGGGAGGGCACGCTCGTCGCTGCGACTCCGGGCTCCACGGACCCCGTCGGGACGGCCCCGTCCATGACGTTCACGACGTCGACGATGATCGCGAGTCTCCGTCCCGCCAGCTCCGAAAGCTGTTCTTCCACGAGGGCTTTTTGATCCTTCAGCAGGAGACGCTCCGCGAGGACCTTTTCCGAGGACAGGAAGATCAAGCGCAACCCGTTCTCCTCGACCTCCGCTCGATGGTAGCGCGACACGATGGCGTGCAGCATCGGCTTCGATTTCTTGAGCCGCTCGGCGAGCCGCTCCACCAGCGTCGCATTGGTTTCGCCCTGCGCCTCGCTCGATGCCGCTTCGACGTCGGGCTCGGGCGCTTCGGAAGCCGTGGCCTGGTGCTTGCCGCGATCGACGTCGCGCTCCGTGGAGCTCTCGTGGCGCCGCGGTGCCGGTGGTTGTTCGCGCGGACGCGGCGCCGAAGGCGCTGGCCGACCGGATCCCGAGCTGGACGCCGGGGGAGCCGGGGGAGCCGGGGGAGTTTGTCCCGACGCGAGCGCCTCGAAACGCGCGAGGAGCTCCTCGAAGCTCACCAGGCGGCGGAGCTGGGAGATCTTGAGGAGCGCGGTCTCCAGATGGAACCGCGGCTCGGGAGACGTGCGAAGACCGGTCTCAGCCTCGGTGAGGACGTCGAGGCTCCGAAGAAGATCCTCCTCGGTGAGCTCCCGCGCGAGCGCCTCGAGGTCGGCGGTCTCGCCGGGGACCTCGAGAAGCTCCTCCGCCTGGGGAGCGACGCGCTTCACGAGAACGTCCCGCAGATACTGCATCAGGCCCGAAGTGAAGGCGCGGAGGTCCCGCCCTCCTCGCACGAGCTCGTCGACGATCCGCAGGATTCCCTCGGTATCCCGCTCCACGATCGCGCGGGCGGTGCGCGCGAGAACATCGCGCTCGATGAGACCGAGGGTCTCGGTGACGGCTTTCTCGTCGATCTCGGTGCCGGTGGCCGAGATGACCTGATCGAGAGCGGAGATCCCGTCGCGAAGGCTTCCTTCGGCCGCTCTCGCGACGATGGCGAGAGCGGCATCGCTCACCTCGATCCCCTCGGCCTCGGCGATGCGGCGGAGCTGTTGCGCGATCTCGGGAGGGGAGACGGTGCGAAACTCGAACTCCTGGCAGCGGGAGAGAATGGTATCGGGAATCTTGTGGTACTCGGTGGTGGCGAAGATGAACTTCACGCTCGGCGGCGGCTCTTCGAGAGTCTTGAGCAGAGCATTGAACGCCGGCGTCGTGAGCATGTGGACTTCGTCGATGATGTAGATCTTGAAGCGATCTCTCGACGGCGCGTATCGCGAGCGCTTCGATGATGTCCCGGACTTCGGCGACGCCGTTGTTGCTCGCGCCGTCGATCTCGAGAACGTCGAGCGATCTCCCCCTCGCGATCTCCTTGCAGGCGGGGCACTCCCCGCAAGGTCTCACCGTAGGCCCGCTCTGGCAGTTCAGAGCCTTGGCGAGGATGCGCGCGGTCGTGGTCTTGCCCACGCCGCGCACTCCGGAAAAAAGAAAGGCGTGCCCGATCCGGTTCTGCTGGATGGCGTGGGTCAGCGTTCGGGTGACCGCCTCCTGGCCCACGAGATCCTCGAAGACCTTCGGCCGGTATTTGAGTGCCAGCACCTCGTAGGGCATATTCTCTTCGATCTTGGAGCCCCGCGGTTCAGGTGACCGCGGCACAACCGAGGATCCGCTTACCGCTGCTCCCTTCCGGGCCTGACGGGGTTCGTGGGCTCGATTCGCACGGGACCTGAACCGCAGGACATGATTTTTTCTCGACGCAGGACAAAGGGATAAAGGGATGAGAGGGAATGAAATCGGTACTGCTCTCCCCGGATCCTCCTATCTCCCTGTCCCCTTCTCCGAGCTCGTCACTCCTCCACCTTCGTTGGCGGAGGGGGTGGGATTCGAACCCACGGTACCGTTGCCGGTACACTAGCTTTCCGGGCTAGCCAATTAAGCCGCTCTTGCACCCCTCCATGAGGCGACGGCGAAGCGGTTGATTATACCCCGCCTTCGTCCTTCGGGTCTCGCAGGGAGGCCCCGCCGAAGCCTTACGCGGGACGAGGCGGCTGCGCTCCAGGGTGTGGGTGAGCTGCACGGACCGGCTCCGGGCCCGGGCTCCACCTTGCCTCGCGGCATCTCCGACCTCGGGACAGTCAGCCAATCCCTGCGGAGGCGAGAATCTTCGATGCGAACACTTCACGCGCCGCGTTCGTGAGAATGGTTTTGCGGGCGTTGCGCCATTTCTTCGCGTTGTTGCCGAAGTAGCGCTGGATGCGCGCGGGAGTGTGGCCACCCTGCTGGCCCCAATGGCACGTGAACGGGATCTGCGCCGGTCGAGCGCCTTCCAGCACCGGTCGAAGATCTTCATCGCGTCGATGGTGTGGATGCTGCCCATCTCGACATGCGTGGTCATGCGGCGCTGGCTCATTCCGAGCAGGGCGCCCCGGCCGCGCGGGACGAAGCGGACACGAAGGCGCCGAGGTGGTGGCGGCCCTCCGCTGCCTCGGCGTCGATAGAACGGTAGATTACGCTCAACATGGCGAGCGTGTACTCGTGCGCGACGGCGACCTCGGTGCTGGTCCCGTTGCCGGGCGGGAGCGTCGTCGTGCCGAAGATCTCGCCCGGGAAATGCGGATCGTCGTCGCGCGCACGGTAGCGTTGGCGCAAGAGTTGATTCACGAGGCCCTGGATCGCCACCCCGCCGCGTGGGCTCCTGATGGCGCCGCTCAGCTCACCGATGAAGTCGAAGAGCTCGAACGAGAGCTCCGGATCGCTGGGCGGCGGCGAGATCGGCGGCGGGTTGGCGTCCTCCTTCCACATGAGCACCACGAACGCACCCGTCCCCGACGGCGGATACGGGCTCAGGACGACCTCGAAATGGAAAGGTCGTTTCGGACGGTCGGGATGAAGCGGCAGCGTGTCGAGCGTCTCGATCGCCTTCCAAAGCCTCGCGTCCTGGAACTCGAAGGGGGTCACCCGGCGTCTGAGGCCATAGAGCTTCTCCGCCTCGAGCACGACGGCGTGAACGACGCCGAACAATCCCAGCGATACCTGAGCCGCAGCGAACAGGTCGTCGTCGAAAATCGTTTCCGTCGGAATCCCCGTGTTCGCCTCGAGCCAGTAGCCGACGATGGAGGTCATCGCGGGCTTTGTCTTCGGCATGACGAGGAGCGCCTTGTCACCCGCGACTACGAGGTGGACGGCGAGGAGCGCGTCGTGCACCGCGCCGAAGTCATCGCAGAGCCGTGCGTGCCGGTCGCGACCGCTCCAGCGATGCGGGCCCCGTCACTCGCGCCCGACGTGGGAAGCGCGAGTCCGAAGTCGCCGAGCCTCTTGTTCAGGCTGTGGATGGTCGTCCACCCTGCGCGAAGACGGGCACGAAGCCTTCGCCGCGCGGTCCTTCGCGTCTGAACGTGAGCCACGCGGAAGGGACTTTCAACATCTCGTTCATATAGGCGGAGTCGAGAAGGATCGTCCCGGGCTGGAATCACGTTCGATAGCGACCACCGCGAGCCCGCCACCCGAAGCGTCTTCCGCTCTCGAATCGCGTACGCCACGATCGACGAGAGCGCTTCGCCGCAGCGCCAGAGCTTGGGCGGCGCGCTGGGATCGATCTCGCTCGGCATGTCGGGAACGACGACGAGCGGGATGGCTGCGAATCCCGAATCGTTCCGTGGTAGTTGCTCCATCGTGCGACCGACGACTCTCTCGTGTACGGAAAGTCCGGCATCGTCACATTTCCCCCAGAGGCCGGCTCGACGCGTCGCACTCGACGTAGACGTTCGGTGAGACCTTGGTCGCGTCGAGCACAATCAGTTCGTGTATGCGCCCACCGCAGTCCGCCGGCAGTTGGATCGGCCAGGTTCTCGCCCCGTCATCACCGGCGGTCGGGTCGAGGCGGTTGCACACTCCCGCCTCGCAGCGGTAGCTCACCGAGCTCCCTCGCGGCCCGCAGACGACGTCGACCCCGGGTCCGGACGGACGCAGCACGGCGCTCCGGAGCTCGACGCAACCGTCGGGAAGCACGTAGAAGTCCATCCCGCCCCGGTTCTTGCGCGACGGGTCGTCCGTCTGCGACGGGTCGCACCCCGCCGCGTCGCACTCGTAGAGAGGCCCCGAGGCTCCCTCGTTCACGAGGCGCACGTGCGCGGTCCTGCCGCACCCGCCTGTCGGCGCCAATGCTGCAATCGCGACCGCTAGCACCGAGCCGCGGAAAACGGCCGCCGAGCCCCCGGACATTCGAGCCTCCGTCGTGGCACAGCTTACACGAGCGGGATCCCTTCGACGAGCGCCCGGCCCGCCGGTGGAGATGGTTCACCCCCGGGCATCTCGCCGAGGACGACGCTAACGGTGAGGCCCCCAGGCCGGGGCTACGACGCGATCTCGCCCGCCTCACGCGCCTGGATCTCCGTTGCCTCCGGAAGGGCGTCGCCGCTCCGGTCCCGCTTCTTGCGCGAGCGCAGTCTACCGGGAAGGACGCTGAGCGCGGTCGAGAGCGAGTCGAGGCTGTGATAGGTGATGGGAACGATCACCAGGGTAAGGACGGTAGCCACCGTCAAACCGAAGATGACCGCTACTCCCATGGGTCCCCACCACTGCGACGACTCTCCCCCGAAGGTGATGGTGCGCTCGAAGAAGTCGACGTTGATCCCCATGGTGAGCGGAATGAGGCCCAGGACGGTAGTAACGGCGGTGAGGAGCACGGGCCGGAGGCGAATGGCTCCGGCATCGATCACCGCCTGGGTCTTGGCAGTGCCGCCCGCCCGCGCCTGTTGGATGAAATCACAGAGAACGATGGCGTTGTTGACCACGACACCGGCGAGCGAGATCACGCCGATCCCGGTCATGATGATCCCGAATGGCGTGGCGGTCACGATCAGCCCCCAGAACACCCCGATGAGCGACAGGACCACCGACACCATGATGGTGATGGGAAGGATCAGGGAGTCGAACTGAGTGACGAGCACGAGCACGATGAGGAGGATCGCGATCACGAACGCGCGCTGCAAAAAGGCCTGCGATTCCTTCTCCTCTTGATTGGAGCCCGCGAAAGTCCATCGGTAGCCGGCGGGGAAATCCATTGCCTGGAGGCGCGCCGCAACCTCGGCGCGAACCGAGTCTTCCGTCCGCCCTTCCGCCCGGACGACGTCGCCGTCCACGGTGACGACCCGCTTCAGGTCGACGCGCTGGATGGCGGCGGGGCCGACGCCTGGCTCGAGCCGCACGAGCGTCCTCAGGGGAACGGGAATGCCGTCGTCGTCGGGCACGGTCAGGTTGCCGAGATCATCGAGTGAGCTCCGGGCCTCGGGCGCGAGGCGAACGATGATGTCGTACTCGTCCTCCCCGACCCGGTACTTGGACGATTCGGTGCCGCGCACCGCGGTCTGGACGGTGGCCGCGATGTCGCGGGTGCTCAATCCCGCAAGCATCGCTTCGACCCGGTCGACGTGGAGGCGCAGCTCCGGCTTTCCCCGATCGGAGATCGTCGTCGAGGTTCACCAGTCCCGGCACCGTCCGGATCCGGCGCTGTATCTCCTGACTCAACCGAGCCAGCGTTTCGAAGTCGTCTCCGAAGACCCGGATGGTGACCGCTTTGCCGACCTGAGGACCGTCCTGCGGTTTGTCCACTTTGATCTCGGCGCCCTCGAAATCCGAGACCGCCTTTCGGACCTGGGCCAGGGTCGCGAAAGAGTTCTGGGTACGCTCCTCGCGATCGCGCAAGTCGAGCGAGATGCGGCTCTGGTTCGAAGCACCGCCACCTCCCCCAATGGCGTCACCGCCCTGGATACTGATGCCTTTGGAGCCGACGTTGGCGACGACGTGCAGCGCATCCGTCGTGTCGGCGGTGTGATCTTCGATCTGCCGCACGATGGCGTTGGAGGTCGCGAGCGTCGCCCCGCTCGGGGCCTCGACGTCCACGAAGATCTGCTGGGGCTCGATCTCGGGGAAGAACTCGAGGCCCTTTCCGAGAAAACCGTACGCGACGAGGGTGACTGCGAGAATCGCCCCCATGGTCCAGATGGTGCCCGCCCGGCGATCGGTCACATAGGCCGACCAATGCAATACGCGGCGAATCAGACTCCACACGAGCCAGAGAAGACCCTGGAGCACGAAGGCGATTCCGGCGAGACCGACGAGCGCTCCCGCGATCTGGAACACGACCGGGTTCTCGGTCTCGATGAGCATCGCGAAGAGACCGACGGTCATTCCGGCACCGGCGAGCACCACGAACGCGAGCGGAAGCGCCCAGTTGCGGAGAAACCAGCCGCGGGTTCCCTCGTCAGGGGCGGGCGCGAGGAGGTAAAAGAGGAGCTTCCGATAGCGCTCGAGGAATTTCCCTTCCCGGGACTCCCGTCCGGAATCGTCACCGCTTCTTTTCGGCGGGAGGGTCATGAAGTACGCGCAGAGTGTGGGGTTGAAGATGAGGGCCACCACCAGCGACGCGGTCAGGCCGACGATGAGCGTCACCGGAAGGTAGGACATGAAATCTCCCACGATCCCGGGCCAGATCAGCATCGGCGCGAAGGCGCAGAGGGTGGTGAGAGTGGAGGAGATCACCGGTATCGCGACTTCCGCGGTGCCGCGCGAAGCGGCGGTGACCCCGTCCTCGCCTTCCTCCTGATGTCGATAGATGTTCTCCACGATCACGATGGCGTTGTCGACGAGCATCCCCAGTACGAGGATCAGGCTGAAGAGCACGATCATGTTCAACGTGTAGCCCATGGCCTGGACCACCACGAACGAGATCAGCATCGAGAGTGGAATGGCGGCGGCGACGAAGACGGAGTTTCGGAAGCCCATGAAAGCCATGAGCACCGCCACCACGAGGATGAGACCGGCGAGAATGTTGTTCTCGAGCTCCGAGACCATGCTCTTGATCTGCTTCGATTGATCTCCGAGGATGCTCACCACCGTCCCTTCGGGCATGAGCTTTTCCTGGCGCCGGAGCTCCTCTTTCACCGCGTCGGCGACCGCGATCAGATTCGCTCCCGTGCGCTTTTCGACGGTCAGGGTCACCGAGGGGCGGCGATCCACACGGGAGACGGTCGCGTCTTCCTCGAACCCGTACTCCACTCGCGCCAGGTCGCGCACGTAGATCGCTTTTCCCTTTCGGACTTTGACGACGAAGTTCTCAATCTCGTGGGGGTCCTTGATCTGCGCCGGAAGCCGAACGAGATACTTCAGCTTCCCCACGTCGATCTCGCCGCCGGGAATGTTCAAGTTCTCCCGCATGACGGTGGAGATGACGTCGGAAAGCGAGAGCTCGTAGAAGCTGAGCCTGCGCGGATCGACATAGACGTGCACTTCTCGCTTCTTGGCGCCGATGATCTGAACCCGGTTCACGCCGGTGATGGCCTCGAGGTCATCCTTCAAGTCCTCGGCGATGTCGGTGAGACGGATGACTCCCACCTTACCCGCGAGGCTCACCACCAGGATGGGAATCTGCGAGACGTCCACGTCCTGGATGCGCGGGTCTTCGATCTCGGGGGGAAGATCGGGCTTCGCGAGGTCCACCTTCTCCCGCACTTTCTGGAGCGCGGTGTCGAGATCGACCTCGGGGTTGAATTCCACCTGGATGGAGCTCAGGCCCTCGGCACTGCTCGAGCGGATCTCCTTGATTCCCGTGACCCCCTTGAGCTCGGTCTCGATGGGACGGGTGACGAGCGTCTCCATGTCCTCGGGGCTCACGCCGGGATAGAGGGTGTAGACGAAAATGAGCGGAATCTTGACCTCGGGAAACGATTCGCGCGGCAACGAGACATAGGACGTGATCCCCGCCACCGCGATGAGCACCATGAGGACGTAGACCGTCAGTCGATGCCGAATGCTGTAGTCGGTGACGCTCACTTGGCCTCTCCTTCGGTCGAAGCGCCCTGGCTCACCGGGCGGACGTGCTGCCCGTCCACCAGATTGCGATGCCCGCTCACGATGAGCACTTCGCCCGGAGCGAGGCCGTCGAGAATGACAATCCGTCCCGACTCGCTCGGCCCGGTAGTCACCGCCCGTTGCCGGGCCCGCTCTCCCTCGAGAACGAAGGCGACGTTTCCCTGGTCCCGCTCCAGGACGGCGTCGCGGGGGACGACGATGGCGTCGTCGAAGACGCGCCGGACGAGAGCGACGCGGACGATCATTCCCGGTCGGAGCTCTCCCAATCGGTTGTCGACCTCGATCTCCACCGGGAAGCTCCGATTCTGTTCCGTGGCTGCCGAGCCGAGGAAATAGATGCGTCCCTGGAAATCCCTCCCCGGGTAGGCGTCGATCTCGAGCTTGGCCTGCCCCCCGACTTTGAAATAAGAGATGTCGTT
This sequence comes from uncultured Acidobacteriota bacterium, assembly GCA_963815675.1. Taxonomy (GTDB): domain Bacteria; phylum Acidobacteriota; class Vicinamibacteria; order Marinacidobacterales; family SMYC01; genus CAWFHP01. The sequence continues at coordinate 369,432 of CAWFHP010000006.1, forward strand.
CTCGGGAATGCCCGCCGCTGCCTTGAGCCTCGAAACCTGATGGATGACGGTGACGAGCGCGCCCGGGCTGACCACCTCACCCGGCTCGACCTCCCGGGTCACGGCGATGCCTGCGACCGGTGCTTTCAGGATCGAGCGATCCACCCGGAGCCTGGCGGCGGTGAGCCGGGCCTCGGCCCGCTTGTAGGTCGACGTCGCCGAGACGAGATCCTGCCTCGGAACGGCCTGCCGATCGAAAAGCTCCCTGGTCTTGTTGAAATTCGCCTCGGCGGCGACGAGCTCCGCGTCGGCCTCTTCGAGAGCGGCCTGCAGCAGATCCGTCCCGATGCGCGCCAGCACCTGTCCTTGCTCGACCCGGCGGCCCTTCTCGAATCCGACCTCCTGGACCGTTCCACCGAGCTCCGTCGACACGTCCACCTCGACCCAGGGCTCGAGGCGTCCGGAGAGCTCTAGCTCGTCTTTCAAGGAGGTGGCCGCGAGCTTCTCGATCGATACGTTGACCGGTGGAGCCTCGGACGAGCTTTCGACATCGGCGGGGGGATTCTTGTTCCGTCTTGGGCTCGCTGGTGCAAGCGCCCCAACCGATGGCCAGCGCTCCCAGAAGTGCGAGCGCTGCCGCGATGGTCCTGGCCGATTTCGAAGTTGCTGTCGATGTCACGGTTCACTTCCTTGAGAGTCGGAGACGGCGCCTGGCGCCCCGATGAACGAGTGGGGCGCATCGGCCCGGAACCCCACGAGATACTTCATCTCGGCGAGCGCGACGAGCGCGTCGTGCGCGGCCGTCATTTGATTGAGCTCGGATTGACGGCGGGCCTGGGTAGACTGCAAAACGTCGAGCGTCGTGGCCGCCCCGTACTTGAGAGACTCCTCCGACACCCGTTCCGCTTCCCGCGCTTCGCTGACCGCGAGCGAGGTTACCTCGAGCGCCTCGAGCGCCCGGAGCCACGTGCCGTGCGCCTGTTTGAGCTGGACCGAGAGCTCGTTGCGAAAGCTGCTCTCGTCGAACTCTTTCTGGGTGATTTGAGAATCGAAGGACGTCCTTCTGCGAGCGCGTGCGGTAACCATCGAAGAGCTTCCAGTCGACGCTGAACCCCAACGCCCAGGTGTGGAGCGCGAGGTCGCTCACGTTCGAGAACGCGTAGGTGTTGAGCCCGAACGAGGCGTTGGCGCGAATCTGAGGCTTGAGCTCGGAGGCCGTCACTCCGATGCGCGCGTCGAGCACTTTCCGGTCCACGGCGAAGCGCCGGAGCTCGGGACGGTACTGCCCCGCGAGCTCGAGGAGAGCCTCGGGACGAAGCACTTGCGGCGCCGGGTCGTCTACCTCGAGCTTCGCCAGAATCTCAATCGGTGCCGAGACCGGCCGGCCGAGCGTATTGTTCACCGAGGCGAGCGCCACCTGGAGCTGGTTCTCGGCGGCGAGCACTTCTGGCTGCAAGTTGGCGAGCGCCACGCGGGAACGGAGCACGTCGAGCCTGGTCGCGTCCTCGAGCTCGAAGCGGTCCTCCACCTGCTCGAGCTGTCTCTGGCGCGAGTCGCGCTCCGTCTCGAGCACGTGGAGGTTCTGCTCGGCGAGCAGATACCCATAGCAGGCACGTACCACGTCGTATGAGAATCCGGTTCTCGACCTCCCGGATGTCGAGGTTGACTCCGCTCTGCTCCTCGCGCGCCGCTTCGAGGGCGTTCGAAACGCGGCCGAACGTATAGACCGGTTGCGAGACCACGAAGTTCCAGATGTAGTTCGCGAAGTGGAATGCCTGGAGTGCTTCCGGCGGGAGCCCCTCGGATTCCGCCTTCGATGATGCGGGAGAAAAACGGGCTGTTGCGGAGGCCCGGGTCGCGGTTCTGGTGCCACTGGAGGTTGACCGAGACCTGAGGGAGCGCCTCGGCTTTCGCCTCACGGACGAGTCCTCCGAGCTCCGTCGTCCGCTCCCGCTCTCCCAGAACCTCGGGATTCAGGTGGAGGGCAACCTCGACCGCCTCATTGAGGTTGAAGCTCACGAGCTCGGCCTCGGCCTCGGCCGAGGACGAGGTAGCAATCGACTGGCCGTACGCGTCCGCGCCGGCGAAACCGAGAGCGAGAGCGAGAGCGAGACCGAGCAACAGGCCCGGCATCACCACGCGGCCAAGCCGAGAACGAAGCAGCTCTTTCCGAATCGATCTATTCATGTCGAATCCTTCGTGGGTACTTCGAGTGAACCTACGTTTTCTCGAGCGCGGGAACGTCACCGGACCCGTAAAAGAAGTGCCGGAGTGTGAGCTCGAGAGACCGTGCACCGCGACGAGCGTCGATCTCGTCCTCGCCCGCGGGACCGCGAGCGAGGGCGCGGTGGATACGGAAACGACGGCTCACGTGGTCGTGGAGGAGGGTTCCGAGCTGCTCGGCCAGAAAGGCGACCGTCATGCCGGCCCGGGGCCGAAACTCGCCCGAGCGGATTCCCGTTTCGAAAACTTCCGAGATCATGGCGCGGGTGCCCTCGTACATGGCGTCGATATCGGGCGAGGGTCGGCCCTCTCGAGGGCCGTAGAGCAAGCAGAACAGGAACTCGACGGCCGACGGGGAGCGCGCTGAGAGCTCGACGTGAGCTCGTGCGATGGCCTCGATCGCGTCGATGAAGCTCGTCGCCCCGGCGAGCTCCCTCCTCACCTCGGACTCTAGGCTCGCCATCACAATCTCCGCAAGGCGCTGGAACAAACCCTCCTTGCTCTTGAAGTAATAGCTGACCATGGGGGCGGTTACCCGTGCGTCGGCGGCGATCGAGCGCAGCGTCGTCGCTGCGTAGCCTCTCTCGCCGAAGCTGCGCATGGCGTGCTTGAGAATGAGGCGTTCCATTGCCGTGGGCTCGTCCCGCACGGGTGGCTCGGCGGATTCGATATGGGAGAGCACGTTGTACATCGTCGTCGATGCCTCCTCGTCGCAGAAATTAATCAACCGTTCGACAATGTTATCAATCGTTTAATCAATCGCGGCGACATCTCGATACCTTACGAGGTGCGAGCGACGGTTGTTTCATTCAGCCTCTGGGTTAGAATGACGCTTCGATGAGCCAGGACCCCACATTTCGCGTTCTCGGGACGATCCCCTCGGATCGGAGCACCCGGTACGAGGCCTATCGCCGGGAATGGGACCGTCGCGGCTCGGCTCTCGATCCCTCCGACCACCCGGTCCACGTCGATCTCGAGACGGTGGCGGTGTGCGATCTGCGCTGCGGCAGCTCGGAGGAAAACCCGCAGGGCTTCTGTCAGATCTGGACCCACGAGCACATTCGAAAGCTCGGGTTCGACGAGCACACCTATCGCCGCGGCTACATGGACCCCAAGGTCTACCGCGGCCTGCTCCACCAGTGCGCCGACATCGGAGTGAGCTCGATCAAGCTCAACTACCGGGGCGAGCCGTCGCTCCACCCCGAGATCGTCGCTTTCGTCCGCCTCGCCGCCGAGCTCGGCTTTCCCGACATCATGATGAACACCAACGGAAACGGCGGCGCCCGAACTCATCCGGAGCTATTCGCCGATCTCGTCGAGGCGGGGATCACCGACCTCATGTTCTCGGTCGACGCCTGCAATCCCGAGAGCTACCTCCGTCAGCGCGTCGGCGGAGAGTGGGACGTGCTCCTTCACTCCGTCGAAAGCGCGGTTCGAGCGCGGGCCGAGGGAAAGGGCGCTCCCGACTGTCGCATCCGGGCTTCGGTCGTGCGCACCTTCCTGAATGCCGCCGACGTCGACACGGGACGAATGGAGACTTTCTGGAAGAGCGAGATGGGAGTCGACTGGATGTCGGTGAGCGAATGCTATTTCCCCGCGGGGGCATCGCACCGCTGGAAAGCGGCGGAGTGGCGGCAGCTCTCGGCGGAAGAGTTCCAGTGCCCCGACCCTTTCCGGCGCATGGTGGTGACGTGGGACGGGCGGCATACGATGCCCTGCTGCCAGGGATTCACCCTCGAGATCGACGGAGGCTCGGTGGTCGCGAAAGACGGAGCGGGCGTGCCGCAGTCGATCCGCGATGCCTGGATGAGCGAGAACTTCAATCGCCTCCGCGAGGCCCATCGCCGGCGGAGCTGGGATCGTCCCGGGTCGGACGGCGAGCCCATCTGCCGCAACTGCGCCGTCACCAAGAAGCCGACGCCAGTCGCGATCCAAGTCTGATTTCCGCTCCGCCATAGCCGCGCCATTGGCGAGCCCGTCCTTCGCCGAAGCGTCGGCAGGTCGCTCCGGTGCGATTTGCTATCATCTCGAACCGTGAGAGGACAATCCGCTTGAGCGTTGGCACCGCGAGCCTCCTCGCGCTCGTCGGTCTCGTGGCGCTGACGTTGGGCGCGGATGGACTGGTTCGAGGCTCGTCGCGTCTCGCGGTCCACTTCGGAGTGAGCCCTCTCGCCGTGGGATTGACGGTCGTCGCCTACGGAACCTCCGCGCCGGAGCTCGTGGCGAGCGTCGTCGCCTCGTTCGAAGGCCACGCCGAGGTGGCGGTGGGGAACGTCCTCGGGAGCAACCTCGCCAACACCGGCCTCATTCTCGGAGGAACGGCGCTTCTCGCGCCCGTCCTCGTCGCGCGCTCCGTTCTACGGCGGGAGGTTCCCCTCATGGTGGCGGCGACCGCCCTCTTCTACTTGTTCGGGCTCCGCCTCGGAATCGGTCGTTCCGCGGGTCTCTGCTTCCTCGGACTCCTCGTGCTCTTCAACGTGCTCGCGCTCCGATGGTCGCGGCGCGAGGCGGCCTCGATTCGAAACGACGAAACGCGAGAGCGCGAGACCGGTCCCATCGGCTCGAGCGTCTTTCAGACGGTTTTCGGGCTCGCGCTGCTACTCGGAGGCGCCCACCTCCTCGTTCTGTCGGCCGTTCGCCTCGCCCACGCGATGGGACTCTCGGATTTCGTCATCGGTGTCACCCTCGTCGCCCTGGGGACGTCGCTTCCCGAGCTCGCGACGTCGTTCATCGCCGCCTTGCGAAAGGAAGCGGATCTCGTGGTGGGCAACATCGTGGGGAGCAACCTCTTCAACATCCTCGGTGCCCTCGGACTCGCGGCGGTCATTCACCCCCTTCCCATCGACGCCGCGCTTCTCCGGTTCGAGTTTCCCGTGCTCGCTCTCTTCACGCTGGCGATGGTCGTGTTCCTCAGAACCGGCCACCGCGTCTCCCGTTGGGAGGGACTCGTTCTCTTCGCGGGATATTTCGCTTTCGTCTTCGCCGTCGTCCGCTGACGCCTGAGCGGTCGGGGTCGGGGCCTCGCTCAGATCGACGCGAAGAGCGCGACCAGACGCCCGCGCTCCTCGGGATGCTCCCAGTGCCAGCGTCGACGAGCCGCCTCCCACAATCGGCGCCGGCACCGGTCGAGAAAGCCGCGGTCTCGCGCGAGGCGGTCGAGACCCGAAGCGAGCGCGGTGCTGTCCCGGGTAGGCACGACGACCGCGTCGCCATCGAGATCTTCGATGAGGAGGCGGTGGCCGGGCGTATCGGTGAAGACGAGCGCGAGCCCGGAGAGAAGATAGGTGAGCGCCTTGTTCGTGAGGCAGAGAAGGCGGTTGGCGCTCACCGGTTGCTCGAGCGAGAGTCCCGCGTCGCAATCCCGGGAGAGTCGCGTCATCTCGTCCGGTGAGCCAGGAGGGCGAAGGGCGAGCGCGAGCCGAGGCGCACGGTCTCGAACGAGAGACAAGAGCTCCTCCTCGAAGCCGGGCGCCGTCGCTCCTCGGAGATGGAGCTCGAACGCTCCTCCCGCCAGACCGCAGGCGACGACCGCCTCCTCGAGCCCGCGTCCCGGACCGATGGTCTGTGAGAACCAGTAGAGGCGAAGTGGGCCCTCGCGGCGGGAACCGAGCTCGGGCGGTTCGTCCGGAAGCGTGAAGGTATTGTGCACCGTCACGGGGCGGACGCCGTACTTCACGCGGTAGGCTTCGGCGATCGCCTCGTTCGACGCGGTCAGGAAACGCGCTTCCGGCAGAATCTCTCGCTCGATGCGCTCGGCGAGCCTGTGGTCCAGCGATCCTTCAGGAGCCTCGCCGGTGAAGAAATCCTCGAGATCGAGAGCATAGGGTCGACGCGATCGCGTGGCTGCCTCGAACACCGCGGCGATGGCTCCCGTCGTCCCTCCGTAGAAGAAGTCGGCGTCGCTCGCGAGCGCACGGGCGATGATCTCGTCGTGCACTCGGGCGAAGGCGCGGGCGGCGAGGCCGAAGCCGGGATTCGGGACGCGCTCCGCCAGAAGGCGCGCGACCCGCCGGCGGACGCCCGTTCGAAGGTAGGTTCCGCGTCCGCTCTTTCTCGAATAGTCGATGACGTTCGCCTGCCAATGTCGTGGCCGGTCCGCTCGGCGCCTTTCGATATCGCGATCGCCCTCGGCGGCCCAGTCCGTGCTTCGCGTCGAGATCACCTCGACGGGATAACCCTCGTCCACGAGCGCGTCCGCCGCCTTCAGCATCCGGGGACAGGTCGCGAGGTGGCCCGCGGTCACGACCGCGATCTTCGGTTTCATGTTCGCTTCGACTTCGAGATAATGAAGGAACCGTTCCCCGGAGACAACTTTCATGCGATATCGCTCGAGATTCGAGTTGTTGGGGCTTCCCCTCGTTGATGTCGCGACCGTGACCGTCGAGGACGGCCGCCGGCGACGCGGGATCGCTTGCGGATGGATTGCCGTCGGCGACGTCGCTCTCGGCCTCGTCTCCTTCGGAGGAGTCGCCGTAGGAGGGGATCGCGCTCGGCGGCCTCGCCCTGGGCGGGCTCGGGATCGCGGGTGTCGCCGTGGGCGTCCTCGCTCTCGGGGGCCTCGCGATCGGCTGGCTCTCGATGGGTGGACTCGCACTCGGCATTCACGCCGCGATAGGCGGAGCGGCGATTGCGAGAGCGTTCGCCGTCGGAGGGTTGGCTCTCGCCGAGCACGCCAACGACCCGGCCGCCAGGTCCTATTTCGAGCAGGGCGCGGCGCGCTACGGGAAGGCGGTCATGGATCATTCCCGCTGGTTCCTGCTTCTCCTGTTGATTCCCGTCCTCGGCCGGCGCGCCGGCGCGTCGTCGCGCTCCGATGGCGCCTGAGAAAGGCTCGGGAATGCCCGTTCGTCCTGCGACTCGCGGCTCCGGATCTCGTCGAGAACGGATCGGATCGCTTCCACGACGAGCTCGGGCTCGTCGAGCGGAATCCAGTGCCCGCTGGCCGCGGCAACGACGTGGCGCCCGCGCGAGCTGAGCTTCGCCACTTCGTCCTGGTCGCGTCTGCGCTCCGATGATGGATTCGCCGCCGTCAGGACCCGCAACGGAAGCGCCCCGAGATCGACCGACGAGCGGTCGACGAGAGCGGCGCTCGCGGGTACGTTCTCGATGAGACTCGCGAGAGCCGTGAGCGTCTCCGATCGTACCCAGAAGCTCCGGATCGTCTCCCGGAGCGGAGCGGGCACTTTGCCGAGAAGCTCCGCGATGCGCGCTTGCTCGCCGGGAGCCGAGGCGCCGAGGATGAGGCCGCGGCCCGCGAGCCGGAAGAGAACACGGGTGAGACCGAAGCGCGCGAGAACGGCGCCACCGCGGGCTAGAAGGACGCCTCTCTCGATGCGCCGCGCCTGAGCGGGACTCGGCGTCATCCATTCCCGGGGGTGAGGGGCGTCGACGAGAACGAGGCCCGCGGTCTCCCTGGGATAGATCGCAGCGAAGAGACGAACGACGAACCCCCCGTAGGAATGACCCACGAGGACGTAGGGAGGCTCGATGTTCGCGGCTTCCAGCGCGCGGTGGAGCTCCTCGACGAGCACGTCCACCCTCCTTGGTGCCCGTGTGGGGTCGCTCCAGCCGAAGCCCAACCAATCGGTGCTCACGACGCGGGTGAGCTCGGCCGTCCGGGTTTGAACCTCTCCCCAGCTCAGAGACGTTCCCGCGAGCGCCGAGTCGAGCACCACGCTCGGCGCGCCATCGCCGGTGGTTTGGACGTGAAGTCTTCCTCCGCCGACGTCGACGAGCACTCCCGGAGAAGCGAACCGCCGTCTCTCTTCAGCGGAGAGCGACCGGTGGATCGCCCAGGCGAGGACGGCCGCCGAGACTGCGGCGAGAGCACCGCCCCAGAGAGTGACAGTCACGGAGCATGATTTCCCGACGAGCGCGCGACGCGCAACTCGAGACGACATTTCGTGCATGAATGCCGTGGGGCCCCACCCTCACGGCCTCTTGTGTCGTCGGCCCATGCGGGCCGTGCTCGCTCGTTCTTCAGTGACGCGGGGCCCCACCCCCGCGGCTCGTCGCTCCGCGCTTCGCGCTGCGCTCCGGCTGACGGCTCCTCGCGCAGGGTGCAACAGCCGTTCTCGGCACCCTGCCGTGCATTCGTCCCGTGGTGCCCAGGCTCGACCGAGCCCGTGCTATTCTGAGGGGACCGGACAAAACGAAGCGAGCGTTCTCGGGGGGACGTGCGATGGTCCGCATACGGTCGAGAGAGCCGGAGGACGACGTTCTCCGCCCTCTGCTGGTGCGGGTGGCGCTGTTTTGCGTCGCCCTCGTCATCTTCATGCTCGTTTTCGTCTCCACCGCACACCCGCCGCGGGGCCTTCTCGTTCCCGTCCGCGGAGCGAGCGAGGGCGATCTCTCCGATAGCTTTCGAGATCCACGAGATGGAGGGCGCCGTCACGAAGCCATCGACATTCCCGCACCCTGGGGCACTCCGGTAATCGCGGTCGAGGATGGAGTCGTCCTTCACCTTTCCCGGAGCGAGCGCGGTGGCATCGGGCTCTATCTCCTCGATCGCGAGCGCGACCGCTGCTACTACTACGGCCATCTCGCGCGCTACCCGCGGGAGCTCCGGGAGGGTAGGCTTGTCGGCCGGGGCGAGATCGTAGGCTTCGTCGGCACTACGGGAAATGCGAGCGAGGACGCTCCTCACCTTCATTTCGCCGTATACGACGTTTCGGGGAACCGCGATTGCTCGTCTGGAACGCCCATCGATCCCTTTCCGCTCCTCATACCCCCATCCCTCGCGGCCAACTGACCTCTCGCTTGTTCCTCTCCCGGAGGGCGTGCTAGCGTTGCCGATTGGGGTGATCGATGGCGAAACGAGCGCGGTTACATAACGTTCGACTCTGGAGCATCTGTTTGCTCGGCGCGGCGATGCTGCTCTCGCGTGGCGCTTCGGCGGGGGAGTCCTGGAACCGGCAAGCCGCGGCTTCCTATCTGGACGCGCGGGCCTCCCTCTGGACGACTCGCTCGCGGGCTCGCCAGAAGCTTCCAACCGCCTGTATCTCCTGCCATACGGCTATGCCTTATTTGCTGTCGCGAGCCTCGCTCGGTGGGTCGCTCCCTGAGGCGGCACGAGAGCTGTTCTCGGATGTCGAGACCCGTGTGACCCATTGGGACGACGTCGCCGTCTGGTACGACGAGAAACGTGGCCCGGACAAGCCCGAGCAATCGCGCGACACCGAGTCCGTCATGAACGCACTGGTTCTGACGCTCCGGGACAAAGCGGCACACCGCGCGTTGACGCGTGAAGCGAGGACCGCCCTCGACACGATGTGGGCTCGGCAGAACGACAACGGCGAGTGGTCCTGGTTGTACTTCGGGCTCGGACCCTGGGAAACGGACGGCAGCGACTATTGGGGAGCGTCGCTCGCGGCGGTGGCGGCGATGTCCGCGGAAGACGAGGCCCCCGCTCCGGCCGCTGGAAAGGAAAAGCTCCGCGGGTTTCTCCGCGACGGGCTCTCCCGAGACCTGAGTCTACAGAATCGTCTCGCTCTTCTCTGGGCGGCGAGCCGCTGGCCCGGACTGCTGTCGGAGCAGGAGCGTGGGAAGCTGGTCGACGACGTTCTCGCCCACCAGCGGCCCGACGGCGGCTTTCGACTGCTGGACCTCGGCCCCTGGCCCTCGAAGGACGGAACCGCTCCACGGGAGGAGAGCGACGGCTACTCCACCGCGTTCGCCACATTCGTGCTCGAAGGGCTGGACGACCCCCGCTCGGCTCCTGCGATCTCCCGCGGCATCTCCTGGCTCGTCCACAACCAGAAACCCGATGGCCGATGGGAGACCCTCTCTCCCAATAAGGATCGCAGCCAGGAGGAAGACTTCACCCGCCTCCTCGCCTCGGACGCAGCCACAGCGTTCGCGGTGCTGGCCCTCACTTCCCCCGGCGTCGATCGATGAGGCTCAGCGGGAAGGCTTTTTTGTTTTCCCCTTCGCTTTCCCCTTCGAGCTTCCATGCAGTTTCTCATAGGCGACGGCGTTTCCCGGGTCGTACGCAAGGATGCGCTCGTACACCCGGGCTTCTCGGGATGTCCGGAGGAGATCTCCCCGCGCAGAGAGTCCACCCTGACGAGGGCACCCTCCACTGGTGGCTCGACCGTCTCGCCGCCACCCGTGCATAGCGATTCCGCCTCCGATCGGTCGACCTCGTAGCCGCCTCGCGCTCACCTTTTTACAATTCTTTCCGTTTCTTTTCGAGGACCTGACGACTTCGTCCGGCTCGACTTGTAGGCTACGTCGAGTCGACGAAACGGAGCTCGTTTCAGTGCGTTCATAGGCAGCAACGATTCACTACTCAAGGAGAAGAGCGTGACAAGGAAACCAGGTCTCGGGATCGGTCGTCTCGCGCGAATGGCGGTCTGTCTCGCGCCCCTCACACTGGCAGCAGGATGCAACGACACCTCGACCACGAGCGATAGCGTCACCGTCGCCGTCGTCGACGTCACCGTCCAGCCGGAAACGGTAACGTCGCAGCCGTCGACGAATGCCGATTTCCAACGGATGGCTTCGTTCACGTTGGATCTCGACGAGACGGCGGGAACGGGCGCGACCATCGCCTCGGTCAATACCACCGTGGCAGAGGCCGCCGGCGGCATCACCGTGGTCTCGGCCAATCCCGTCGAATATCAGGTCCACGTCGACTCGACCACGAATCGCATCGAGGCGAATGGCACGGCCTCGATAGGCTTCGACGTCTCCTACACCCTTCCCGGCGGGGGAAGCGAGGCGCTGGCGACGGTGGCACTTTCCATCAACGACGACAACGGCGTCGCCGTCGGCGGAAGTTTTCAGGTTCTCATCCACTGAGTCCGGTCGCCTGACCCGCCGCCGGAGCCGGTGGAGCTCCGCGGAGTCCGCGCGTTCGAATCGTTTTCTCGAGCGCGGACGCCGCAATCGGGATCGAAAGCACGAGGAAGAAGAACGCGGGCATGACGAACCGCGGCATCTCGCCCGAGGGGAAATTCCGGATGTAGGCGAAGGGGAGGAGATGCCCGAGGTAGGCTGCCGGCAGGAATCGAGCGGGACCGCGATCGCGCAGGGCGAGCGCGAGCCCGCGAACGCCGAGCGACCACCCCTTTGTCCCGGGTGCGACAGGTGCCAGGCATTGGTTTGAAGGAGCTCGACAAGAGGCACCGCTGACGCAGACCAGCGCGCCGCTGCTCGACGCGCTCAGAACAAGCGTTGAGCCGAGCTCATCTACTGCATCTACGGGGTCGACCCCTCGGCCTGTACCAATGCCGCCGCGAGGTGAAGAGTGTCGCTACCCTGGATCCCACCGCTCACGCTCATCCTGCTGCTCACGGCGACCGCCTATGTCGCCCGCGGATCATTCCGCCCGAAGCCGGTTCGAGACGTCGTGGCAGGAGTTACACGCGCCCCGTGTGAGCGCGTCTCCCATCGAACGCCTCGCGCCGGTACCGATGACGTCGGCGAAGAGTCCCCCACCGAAGCTCACCTGCCGATTCGTGTAGAAGTTTCCCGAGGCGTCGCTCGTGAGCTCGGCGACCACGTTGCCGCCGCCTTCGGGCTCCGTCGTGAGACGAACCCTCGCGCCCACGTAGACGGTGGCGCCATCATCGCGATAGACGGTGCCGGCAACGGTCCAAGTCGGGGCCTCGCCTCCGACGCCGGGTCCATGGCAGGCCATGCAGTCCCGGCCGGCGTTGTGGCTGCTCGTGTTCGAGTCCGAGGGGCCGGTGGTCGTCGAGTCGTCGCAGCTCGAGAGCAGGGTGTAGGCAGCAAGAACTAGAGAAGGAAACGCTAGCCGTTGCATGGTGTCGCTCCTGCCCAGTGATAGCCCGGCCTCAGTTTAGCTCAAGGTCGACTCTCGGTCTTCGAATCGGTTGGCCCGCGTCGAGTGCACGAAGTTCCCAAATGAGTCTTCGTCCCGATCGTCGGTGATCAAGGATTGGCTCGAAGCGGTCGATCTCGTGGTGCTCCAACGACCGATCCTTTCGCGCGCGTCGGAATCCCTCCATCCACAGCGAACCGTGAAGGCGCAGATTGCATGAGCAGCCCCGAGAACCCACGGGCGCCCCGTTTTCATCGCCCTGCCCCCGCGCGATCCAACGATCCTCCACAGTTACGAACAAAGTCGAACTCTGGTTCTCCAAAATCGAGCGCGACCTGATCCATCGAGGCGTGTTCACGTCAACCAACGACCTGACCCGACAAATCATTCGCTAACATTCACAGCTACAACGAAGACCCAAAGCCCGTGAAGTGGACCGACAGCGATCCGTCGCGCCGTATCAAAACCACAAAAAGTTCAGCCGTTACATCCACTAGGCTAGACTCCGCCCGGACAATCTTCTATCCTGAGAATTCAAAGCCAAGGCTTGAGACCGTAGGCGGCCGATTGGCGCTGGGCTGCTTCATAGTCAATGTACAAGTTGATACTCGTCTCCGGGACCGTGGCCATCCTTCTCGTTTATGTAGCGCTCTGCCTGTGGATTCAGCGTCGCTTTAGCATCTGGTCAGTGCTGCCATTTTCTTTCCTTCTGGCCGCGTCATACTCGGTGAACATGCTCACTATTCCGGGCGGCTACGGGAGCGCCGTTTACGGAAGTCTCTACAGCGATTCGTCATTTATTGTCGGATACGTCAACAACTTTGTTCAAGGCCGCTATTCTGACTTCTACGACGCATCAGTTCCACCGCACTATCCTCCATTGTGGTTCTTTCTGGTAGGTAGTGTCGCACGCGGACTGGGATTAACGGCACTGCAGGCTTCTTTTGTGGTTCCAGCGCTAAGCCTTGCTGTCCTGCCGTGGCTGGTTTTCGCGCTCGGGTTGCACGTCTGGGAAGATAAGGCAGTCGCTTTCTTCGTCACCTTTGCCTTCGTTGTGCTGGGTGCTGGCGGGGCCAGCTATCTTTTCGACGACCCTCGTCCCACGTTCATTTTCTGGGCGATACACAAACCTTACGAATTGTTTGGGGCGCTCTTGAGCGTGGGCGTCTCCGTGAGCTTCCTTCGTCTGTCCAGCTGCTCAACGCCATACTCCTACCGCCGTCTCGTGGCGCTCGGCGCAGCGTTCGGAATTCTCGTTACGTTGTACTACCCATGGGCCGTTGTTACGGCTGCGACAATGCTTTCTGTGGCGTTGGTGTCTTCGCACCGTTACGCGATGGTTACGGCCTTGGTGGCTGTAGGTTTGATAGGAATGGTCGGCTCGTCTTTCTACTGGTTCCCTTACGTTTCAATGCTGTTCCGAACGGCGCACGATGCGAATCTCGGGTGGTATTGGACCAGCCGGGAGTCTTTCGATCTCAGCCGAGTGACACTTGGGCTTGGGTATTGTGGCTCGTTGTTTCTTCTCGGAACGGGGAGTTTGATCGCGTTCAGGAAAAATCGAGGCAACTTTGCGCTATTCGGGTTTCTACTGATCGCGCTCTACGGCTGGTATGCCTCTTCTTGGGTGCTCTTTCCGCTCTTTAGGACGAGCCTTCTTTCCGAGAAATCAAGCATCCTTATTTTCGTCGTTCTGGCTCTTCTCAGTGGCGTTGCCCTCGAACGCTTTGCGTCGAAGACAGCTCTGCCAAGTTGGTTAAAGACGCCGCGGGCATGGGGTTTAGTCGGGATCTTGCTTCTTCCCCATCCGCTGCTGTGGAACAAATTTACCGATCGGTATCTCATGCTTGCTGATCGAAAAGTCCCCGACGGGCTATTCAGACTCGCTGCCGCAATCGAGGAGGTAGGGGAATTACCCGTTGTCCTCGCGGCCTCACGTGCGGGCGCGGTCCTGCCAGCGATAGCTCGAGTCAGTCTGTATCTTTCCCCAAATATTCATTTCGCGAATCCGCTCTCTCGATACGAATATCGCAGGGGCCTTGTCGAGAAGCTGAGGAATTTGTCTGGAGCCGAGTTGACTCATCGACTTCACGAAATGGGTGTCGATGTGCTTGTGCTAGAAAAGGATCAAGAAGGGTACTGGGCAATACCAGTGCAAGCGACTCCTGAGGCGAAGTCGTTGACTTCTATCCTTGTGGGAGATCCGGCTCCGCCGACCGAGTGGATCGAGATCAATGTTGGTGAGCGCCCGGTGCCTTCCTTGGAAGTCCTCTACGAGGATGCCGACCTGCTCGCTTTTTCAGTGAAGCGGTTGCCCTAAAGGGTAAGAGGACCTGCCAAAACGAGTGAGCGCCGCACTGGTACGAATCCCGAACCAACGCAGCGAAACTGTCACGCTGGTCCAAATCGTTATCAATTGTGATCAAAGCGCAAGCGTCGAATGCGTCAGTGTGGGGAGAGGGAGGGCCGTAAAAAGATGATCTCCAGGGGGCGGTTCTTTACGGGTGTTTTCCTCCTGACGTCATCGACTCTGATGCTAGAGCTCGTGGAAACACGAATCCTTTCCGTGGTGGCCTGGTACTACCTCGCTTTCTTCGTCATTAGCGTCGCAATGTTCGGGATGACCGCTGGCGCCGTGTGGGTCTTCCTCCGACGAAAGAACGTTACGGGAAAATCGATGGGGGTGGAACTGACGAAGGCCACCGCGGCGTTCGCTCTTACTACAGCTCTGTCCCTGGCTGTTCAGACGACTCTGACTCCAGTAGTCCTCCAGACGCTGACAGCTATCGTAACGTGGGTGGAACTAGCCATTTGCCTAGCCATACCCTTCTTCTTCTCCGGCGTTGCCGTCAGCATTGCGCTCACGAAGAGCACCTTTCCGATAGGTCAAGTCTACGGAGCTGACATGCTTGGCGCTGGCACGGGATGCCTTGGGGCGCTTTTCCTACTGACCGCCACGGATGGACCGTCAGCCATGCTGTGGGTTGCAGCGACCGTGGCGCTAGCGGCAGTCATGTTTGACACGGAGCCAACAGGTGGCTCCCTGCACCGAGCTCGGTGCGGGGGCCTTCTAGTTGTTCTGGTGGCCGTAGCCTTCTTCAATAGTTTCACCAGCCACGGATTTGAGCCGGTGGCGATCAAGGGACAAACCGAACGGAGTGAATCCAAGCTTTTCGAGAAATGGAATTCTTTCTCTCGAGTAGGTGTATATCGCGTCGACTCAAACAGGCCCGAGATGTTCGGACCGTCTCCCCTCGCTGCTCTTGACACGTGGTCCGTGGAACAGCGCCGAATGAACATCGACGGTGAGGCTGGAACGGTCATGTATCGGTTTGATGGAGATCGGCAGTCCGTAGACTTCCTGAGATACGACATCACCAATCTCGCATACTACCTGCCCGGCAAGCGAGTTGGTGCCGTGATTGGTGTCGGAGGGGGGCGCGACGTTTTGTCCGCGTGGGTTTTTGGGCTTCAGAAGATCACAGGAGTGGAGATTAACCCAATTTTCATTCGGCTCCTCAGCGACGAGTCGGGCTACGCAGACTTCGCCAACATAAACAAGCTTGGCGGCGTTTGCTTGGAAGAAGGCGAAGCTCGGAGTTGGTTTGCACGGACTGATCAACAATTCGATCTCATTCAGATGAGTCTGATTGATACCTGGGCGGCGACCGGTGCTGGCGCCTTTTCACTCACTGAGAACGGCCTCTACACTGTAGAGGGGTGGCGGGTCTTTGTGCGGCGATTGAGCCGGACGGGGGTTTTCACCGTTAGTCGTTGGTATGCGCCGGGAGCGGTCAACGAAACGGGCCGGTTGGTAAGCCTCGCGACGGCGACTCTGTTGGAGCAGGGCGTTGCCGAACCGCGCCGCCATATCTATCTTGCTGCGACAGGTCGCGTCGCAACACTTGTTCTTTCTCACGCGCCATTCTCCGCTTCTGATCTCGAGGCGCTGGAAGGCGCTGCCCGTCGGCTCGGATATGATGTATTGATTTCGCCCGGCGCCGCCGTGAAGTCGGAGGTATTGCGGCGTATCGTCGAGGCACGCGACCTCGAGGAACTTCTGCAGTATACGTCCCACCTTCCTCTCAATTTAGAGCCGCCAACGGACAATCGGCCGTTCTTCTTCAATCAGTTGCCACTAAACCGCCCGGTCCAGGTACTCCGGATGGCCTTCTCGCTAACTCGAGGTCAACTCGTACCCGGAGTCGTCCAAGGAAACCTGATGGCAACCGCGACCCTTCTCTTGTTGTTTCTGGTCTCCGTCGTGGGAGTTTTGGCGACTGTTGTGGCACCGGTGACTTTCGCTGTTCGCGATGTCAGCCGGAGGCTTGTATGCGCGGGAACTGTGTACTTCGCTTTCATTGGTGTCGGGTTCATGATGATCGAAATCGCGTTTCTGCAATTGATGAGCGTTTTTCTCGGCCACCCAAGCTACTCTCTGACGGTCGTTCTCTTCACGCTCATCATGGCCACGGGGGCGGGCAGCTTGCTGTCTGAACGTCTCGTAATCAGGACGAAGCTCAGAACCTGGGCATGGGGAGTTCTGACCGGTGGCTACGTTCTCGCTGCTCCCTTGTGGCTCCCGGCTACCTTGGGACTGTACGAAGGAGCGGAACTCGGCGTCAGAGCAGTCGTGTGCATCTTGAGCATTGCTCCCGCGGGTCTGTTGATGGGATTCGGTTTTCCCCTGGGCATGCGGCTGACAACCGTGATCGATCCGAAGCCTGGTCCCTGGTTCTGGGGAATCAACGGAGCGTTCGGCGTTCTTGCTGCAAGTGGTGCGGTCATATCCAGCATGGCGTTCGGAATCAACACGACGCTCGCTCTCGGCGGAGCATGCTATCTCGGGGCCCTACCCGCGGCACTGGTGCTACAGAAACTCCTCGGTCGATCGTGATGATCGTCGTCACTTGGGACTCGACAAAGACACGCGAGACAGAAGACCGGTCACCCGGAGAGCGTCACCGACCGCGAAGGTCGTGGCGCTGCCGCGAGTCGGTGGTTTGCACCACCGGTATGAACGGCGCGAGGCTGCCTGAGTAAGCAGTGGCGCAACGCGTTAGTCGGCGGTTCAGTGAGAGTACGCCCTCACCTAGGTTCCGTCGCGCGCGGGTTACGCCTTCCGCTGGGCACTCGAGCGCTCTCGAGTCGGCGGCCCAGTCCCAGACTAATATTGACGAGCGACAGGTGGGCGGTGCGTGCTCTTCTTGCCGTCTCTGCTCCGGTGTCCCCCCTGACGAGGAGCCGGCGCCTCCCACCGCGAGCCTGCCTTGAAGCCGTTCTCGAGAAGTGGTACTCGTTCCCGGTGAACCCGTGGCAGCTATCATTCGAGCATCCGCTTGACGCCTCGCGTACCCGCGCGGTCTCCACTAGCCCACGCGGCTCAACACGGCAGGGGTGAGACTCACCGCGGAGTGAGGTTACGCGATCGAGGAGTGCCGTGTCGGATGTCTTCATTTCCTACGCGAGGGAAGATCAGCCTTTCGTCGAGCGGCTCGCGCAGGAGCTCAAATCACGGAGCCTCGATCTGTGGGTGGACGTCGATGGGCTCTTTGTCGGCGAAAACTTCTGGGATCGGATCTGCGCCGAAATCGACGGAGCAAACGTCTTGGTCTCTGTCGTGTCGACGCACTCGGCGCGCTCCCGTTTCTGTCGTCGTGAGGCCGAATATGCCGCCACTCACTCCAAACGGATCGTCCCAGTAGTCATTGACGCCGTGCGGCCCGATCGCTATCCCGAGCCCATTCAATCGCTTCATTGGCTCTCCTTCACGAGAGCGGACCATTTCGAAGAGTCCATCGAGGCTCTTCTCGGAGCCGTCCAGCGAGACCTCGATTGGGTCCGATATCACACGCGTCTTCTGGGCCGCTCGACCGATTGGGATTCGCGGGGCCGGCCCGCGAGTGCGTGCCTGAGGGGAGAAGAGCTTTCCGACGCGGTGGCCTGGCTGTCGAGAGCAAGCGGCAAGGAGCCTCCTCCCAACGACCTCCAGAGTGAATTCATCCGCGCGAGTCAGCGAGAGGAGTCGAGGGGCCGGGAGGAGGCCGAGCGGCGCGCACGCGTCTCCACGGCACGTTCCTTGACGAGCCAGGCCGAGCTCCTACGCACGCGGCCCGGCGGGCGGAGCCTCGTCCCGGCACTGCTAGCGGCCGAAGCTTTGCGGCTCCATACATCCGCGGACGCCCAGGCGGTGCTCTGCCGGGCTCTGGCCCTTCTCCCACGCTATCTGGCATGTTTCCAGCACGAGTTTCGTGTCGGAGCAGTTTGCCTCAGTCCGGACGGCACGCGACTGGCGACGGCAGCAGGGATGTCGCTCGAACAGGAGCAGAACCGGGAATGGAGCCGCTCCGCAGACGGTCCCTCGCTCGAAGACGTCGACGAGTACAGCGACGGGATACGCCGGCTGGCACAGGAGCGCGAGTCCGGGCAGGCGGAGGCCTTTGCCGCCTTTGTCTGGGAGACCGATGCGGGACGCGAGCTGGTCCGTCTCCCACACGGCGGCCGGGTGCTGGCACTAGCTTTCACGCCCGACGGCGAGAACCTCGCCACCGCGAGCGATGACGGCCAAGCCACCATCTGGTCGGTGCCTTCCGGCCGTCGCATCACATCCTTCTCCCACCCGGGCCCGGTGTGGCTCATTCGGGTCTCGCCGGACGGCTCCCGCCTGATTTCGATCGCCGAGGAAGACGCGAACAGCCTCGGTGAGCTGAAGGCCAGGGTCTGGGAGGTCCCTGCGGGCAAGGAGACGACACAGGTCTCTCTCGGAGGATTCCAGACCGGGGCGAGCTCGCTGAGCCGGGAGCTTAGCAGCTTCGCGATAGGCGCGAGCGCCGAGCGCATGGCGGCTGCTTTTCATGACGGCTCGATTCGGTTGTGGAGCCTCGTCGACGGACGGCTTCTCGCGACACGGAAGCACCCGTCGGCCGTCCACTGTATGGCCTTCAGCGACGACGGCACCGATCTTGCCTTGGGCGATGATGAGGCGGTGCGCATCGTGCGCCTTTCCGATGGGCGCGTCACCACGACATTGCCCCACGACGCCCCCGTCGGCCTGATTCGTTGGAGCCCCGACGGTAGCCGCCTGGTGACCGCGGCCGGCATCGGATCGACCCAATTGAGGGTCGGGCTGGAGCGGCCTTTGTGCAGCACCGTTCAGATATGGGAAAGAGGCGGTTCACGGGTCGACAGCTTCGAGCATTCGCTGATCAACGACGTAACCTTTTCGCCGGACAGCGAGGTCGTCGCCGTCGCCGGATCCGGCCCGGAGGTACGTGTTCGTGACGCGCGTGGCCGACGAGGTGACGTCGCCCACCTTCATTTCGAAGACCAAGTCAATGCCGTCACCTTCAGCGGTGACGGGTCCCGACTCGCCGCCGCCGCGGACGACCTTACCGCGCGCGTCTGGGAAGCGACGTTCGGACTCGAAGTCCTCCGTCGCGCTCTGGAGGATGCGGCCTCCGAAGTGAAACTGTCGGCGGACGGACGTGTCGTTGCCGTCGCCGGGCCCAGCCGTTGCCAGCTCTTGGACGTCGCAACGGGGGAGCCGATTGGGGAACTGCCCGGCAAATGCGAGGGGGTCGCGCTTAGTTCCGACGGAGCACTCCTGGCCGCGAGATCGGACGGCGGCTTGCGGCTCTGGCGACGGGATCCGGACGAATCCGTGAAGGTGAAGCAGACGGGCGTCCAGCAGATGCTCCTCAGTCCCGATGGCTCGCGTCTGGTGGCTTTGGGGACGCGAGATATTGGAAAGGGAACCGCGCGGATCTGGGACACGTCGACCGGCCGTTCGATCGCGGAGGTGAAACACGGCGACGTCCCGGTGGGCGCGATTCGGCCGGACGGCAAGGCGGTCGCATCGGCGGGCGGACCTTACTATGGCCATGACGTCGTGATCTCGCGCCTGGACGACGGCAAAACGCTGGCGCATGTCCAGATCGCGGAACCCGTGAACGACCTCGCGTTCAGTCCGGATGGCCGGTTCCTCGCCGTCGCCTATGACCAACTCGGTCTCTACCTTTTCGAATCCAGGAGGGGACGCCAACTCGCTCACATCGGAGGGGGAAACCAGGCCGTCGCATTCAGTCCCGACGGAGGACAACTGGTAGCCGCCCGCGAGCACTGGCGGGACGGGAGGCCGTACGCCGAAGTCACCGTGTACGACATCACGGACTTTTCACGCACGCGCGAGGCCGAGCTCCTCACTACGCTTCCCGAACAGGAATCACCGGTTCGCCTCAACTACCTCGAGGAAGGTGCCTATCTGTCCACGATCATCCGAGCCGGCGTGAGCGTTTGGGATGTTGCCGGCTGGCAGGAGATCGCGCGATACGAGGGGCCGTACATTTCCGCCTCTTTCAGCCTGAAGGGAGGCCTCGTGGCGTTTCTCGCCCCGGTCGACGGCGCACGCGAGCTGCGCGTCTTGCCATGGAGACCGGAGGACCTCCTCGAAGAAGCTCGAAAAAGACTGACCCGGAGCCTGACTCGAGACGAGTGGGACCGATACGTCGGGGACATGCCCTATCGCGAGTCTGTCCCCGACGAGGCTGAGTAAGAAGGCAAAACTTCGCCGCCGTGCTCCGTGCACTCATTTTCCTCGTCTCTCTCGGCGCCCGTGCGTTGCGGGCGACGTGTCGGCGCCGAGCCGACCTCGTGATCGAAAACCTCGCTTTGAGGCAGCAAGTGACGGTGCTGAAGAAAGAGCGCCCGCGCCCCACAGCTCGAAGACGTCGACCTGTTCGCCGTGCCGACGGCGTCGCTTCGGCTGCTGTACGGCTTCTTCGTCATCGTGCACGGCCGCCGTCACATCGTTCACTTCAATGCCACGTTCCATCCGACGTCGGCGTGGGTGATGCAGCAACTGCGTGAGGCGTTTCCCTACGACACCGCGCCGCGATACCTGGTCTTCGACCGCGACTCTATATTCAGCCCTGAGGTGGTCGTGCTCCGCGTCAACCCGGCGCCATCTCTCAGGCGTTGAACCTCGTTTCGTCGTCGCTCTCGCTTCCCGTGGCTGTTCGCCCCCCGCCGGATCAATAATGACGAGGCACAAGCCACAGCGTTCGCGGTGCTGGCCTCACTTCCCCGGCGTCGATCGATGAGGCTCAGCGGGAAGGCTTTTTCGTTTTCCCCTTCGCTTTCCCCTTCGAGCTTCCATGCAGTTTCTCGTAGGCGACGGCGTTTCCCGGGTCGTACGCAAGGATGCGCTCGTACACCCGGGCTGCCCGGGTCGTGAGGTTCACCGCCGCGTAGTTTTCCGCAAGGCCGAGAAGGCACTCGATGTCGAACTCGTCGGCTTTCAACGCGAGCAGGAAGTGCTCTTCCGCCTCTTTCAGCCATTTCGGATTTTTGGAGAGGGCCCGAGCCAGAAGCTTGTGGAATTTCGGTTCCGCGGGCATGATCCGCACCGATTCCCTCAGACACTGGATGGCGTCGTGGTACTCCGTGCGCTCGAAGTGTTGTAGACCCCGCTGATAATGGCGCTCGGCGACGACTTCCTGTGACACGCCGTGGGGCTGGTCCGCGGGCGGGCTCGCGCTCGAAGCGGGCTTGGCTTCGCCCTCGGTGCGGGACTTCTGTTGGCGGGCACCGTCGTAGCGCCGCCGGGCGGCGGGGTCCGACAACTCCTGGTAGGCGACGGTGACTTTCGAGAAGAGCTCTTCGAGAAGGCCCTGAGCTTCTCGCATGTGCGGCAGGTGATGGCGGTCCGGGTGGTACTTCCGCGCCATCGCGTAGTAGCCCTTCTTGATGTCGAGATCGACGCCCCCGGACTCACCTCCAGTATCTCGTAGTAGTCGGAGGACTCGAGTGAGGCATGCTTCGCGACGATGTCGTCGATGACCAATCTTTCCTGCTCGTTCGGCTCTCCCGCTCCCTTCTCCTGAGCCCCGGCGGCCGCGTCAACCGCCTCGGAAGCCGCAGCCACCTCTCTCTGTAAGTCCGGAGGAGGAATGTGGTCCTTCTGTATTCCCGGCGCGTCGAGGCGGGAAGTGATGGGAGACTTGGCGGTGAGCTCCACGACACCCGCGGCCACGAGAGCGTAGACGCAGCGCAGCGTTTCTTCTTCGCCCATGGGAGAGATCGCGGCGATCTCGGAGACCGAGGTCGACCCGTCGACGCGGGAAAGCACGTAGCCTTCGGAAGTGGTGAGGGTCATCTTCTGATACAAGAGGAGTGGATTCTCGGTGTGCCGCAAAACGCGATCGAGACTCCCGAGCGCGCCTCGAATCTGATCGATCGAGCCGATGCGGCGGACGCCGATGAGAATCAGCTCGGCGGTGGACAGATCGACGACGATGTCTTCTTCCACCGGGCGCTCCAGGAACTCGAATCCGTAGGCGCCGCTCTCGAAACAGAAGACGGAGTAGATGATCTCCTCGACCTGGCGACGAACGAGCGTCGCCACCTTCTCCGGACTCAGGACCCCGAGCTCGGTGAGCACGGCTCCGAACCGCCGGCCGCTCTTTCGCATCGACTCGGTGGCGCGATCGAAAACGGCGCGGTCGATTTCCCCCGTGCGGATCAGGAACTCTCCCAGGCGGTCGTCGTTGAGGTCCGAGTTCGCGAACACGACGTTTCCCGTCTTGAAGTAGATGCGCTTGGCGACGCCGTCCTGTTCGAAATGCAGGATGCCTGTGTTGCGGGAGCGGTAGACCTCTCGGATGATCTCGGCCACCGAGGTATCGGCAAGGCTCCCTTGGACTCTTGCGTCGAACGAGGACGTGTTCCCCGGCGCCCGCCGGGTGACGACCAGCGCCGGTGCCGGGGGCTCCGGCGGAGCGATGACGACCGTGGATTGCTCGAATCAGAGGGATGGCGCGAAAAGCCTCGATGAGCTCCCTGCCGCTTCCGAAGCGCTCTGCTCGGATCTTTGGCGAGGGCACGCTTCATGATCTCAGTGACATCGGGGTGGAGCCCTAGCGCTTCCGCGTCGAAGGGCCGGGGTCGGTCGTTCATGATGCTCATGAGCGTCGCCATGACGTTCTTTCCCACGAACGCCTTCTGTCCCACGACGCACTCGTAGAGGACACAGCCGAGCGAGAACAGGTCGGCCCGTTTGTCGATGTTGGGCTCACCGCGCGCTTGTTCCGGAGACATGTAGTTCGGAGTCCCGAGGACGCTTCCCGCGGCGGTGAGCTCGGTGAAGGAGTCCGATTTCGCGATCCCGAAGTCCATCACCTTCACATTCCCGCTCGCGCTCTCGACCATGATATTCGCGGGTTTGATGTCCCGATGGAAGACGCCTTTCTCATGAGCGAAGTCGAGGGCCGAAGCGGTCTGGCCGAGGAGCCTTACCGTCTCCTCCAGCGATTGCCGGCCGGTCTCCTTCAGCAGTTGGCCGAGCGTGCGGCCTTCGATGTACTCCATGATGATGAAGCTCATGTCGGGCCGGTCGACGACGTCGTAGATGGTCACGATATACGGGTGTTTGAGCTTGGCGGCGACCTTCGCTTCACGGATGGTCCGCTCACGGAGCTCGTTGCGCTGCGCCGCCTCGGCGAAGGCGTCCAGACGCACCCGTTTCACGGCAACGTCCCTCTCCAGCGTCGAATCGTGGAGACAATAGACCTCGCCGAACGCGCCCGCGCCCAGCCGGGACACGAACCGATAGCGGTCCCCGAGAGCCTGACTCAGCGCGGCGACGAGTTGGGCGTCACCCGACTCTTCCGTTTCGTTGATCATCGACATGGTGCCGGATCGAGGAGCTCCGAGGGGTGCATTCCGGCCTCGACCGTCGGTTGTTCAGGATACCAGGCGTTTCAGGAATCGGCGAGTCTCGTGCAGGGACCGATGGCTCCTCGGGCCGTGAAGCGGGCCGTCCGCGTGGAGCCCGTATCGCGAGCTCAGTGAGTAATAGCCCGGTGGACGGCATTCCAGCCTCTTGCCCTGTTTCGGCGACGCGCGGATTTGCCCATCGAAGTGTACAGGACATTCGCCAGGAACGGCTCGACGGTAACGAATTTACCGCCGGGAAAGGCGATGGGCGGCTTCAGAAGCCTACGGACCGGAGCGTTGCCGCTCCTCAATCTTCATTCGCGTCGCCGTCTCCGGTCTTGTGCTCGTGCTCGTCCTCGTCCTCGATCATCGACTCGGCGCTTTGCACCGCCTCTTCGTCCATCCCCATGTGGTGGCCGATCTCGTGGAAGATCGTGTCGCGGATCTCTTCGATCAGCGCCTCGCGATCGGCCGAGATGTTCTCGAGGTTGCGCTGATAGAGCACGATCCGATCGGGAAGACCCCAGTCGACGGTCTGAATGGTGCCGCCCTGGTATATCCCGAGGAGATCGAATTCCGTACCCTCCCGGACGAGCTCCGAGCCGGGAATCTCCTCGATAGCGATTTCGACGTTGTCGAGATACGCCTGGAACTCTTCCGGAAGCTCGCTGAGGGCTTCGTCGATGACCTCGTCGAACTCGTCGGGGGCAATCCGGTGGGGACGGAAGAAGGATTCCGGCGCCAGCTCCGCCGCTCGCGCGAACGCGGCGTCCGCGTCTGCGACTCTCCCCAGCTGCGTGTAGGCTAGCGCCACGGCGTGATGTCCTTCGGCGAGCTCGGCGTCGAGCTCGACCGCCCGCAGGGCGAGGCCCAACGCGCCTTCGGCATCGGCCCGCTCGAGCCGTAGCAGCGCCTCGAGCTGGCGAAGCTCGGGAAGCTCCTCGACGGCGATGGCGGCGGCAATCACGGATTCCGCCTCCTCGTGCTCTCCGAGCTCGAAGAGCGCCGAAGTGACGAGATAGAGAGCCTCGACCGACGCTTCGCCCTCGAGAGCATCGAGAACGTCCTCGAACCGTTCCTGCTCGAAGAGGATGCGCGCTCGTTCGAGCTTCGCCGGCACGAGCCCCGGGTCGAGCGCCAATGCGTCTCCGAGAGCGACGAGCGCCCCGTCGAAGTCGCCCTTTTGGCCGCGCACGATACCCACGAGAGCCCGCGCTTCGGCGGAGCTCGGGGCTTCCGCGCACCACCGCTCGGCTTCCGCGAGCGCGTCGTCGAGCCTGTCCTCGTCCAGATAGTCGTGGACGCGATCCCAGGGATCGGAAATCAAAGGCTCGTCGGTCACCTCGTTCTGCCCACCTCAGCTCGTTTCGAGCGCATCAGCATACTCCAGACGCGAGCGACCGGCATGCACTTTCTTCCCGGCTTTTACCGCTGGCCGACGTGAGCGGGGCTCAGGCTTCCCGGCGATTGGGGCAGGTCGCGCAGGTCAGGGATTCTCCGTCCGGCCCGAGGATATCGGGCCCCCCGCAAGATCCCCGTAGACACGGGCGTTTGAGGATCACGCCTACCGCCATCGCGACCATGACCATGCCCATGACGCCGAGGACGAGAAGGAACAAGGTCATGCCTCTATTGTAGTCCGCCGGGAGGGGTCTCCGGATCGAAGAGGTCCTTGAAGGAGGGCGTGGCCTTTTCGACGATGGTGCCATCCTCGTTGCGAACGAGGAACAAGACCGTCAGATCTTTCTCGACGGCGAGACCGAACCCCGCGTCGGGTCCGAGAACGAGAAGCCCCGAGGCGAGCGCGTCGGCCCGCATACAGGTCTCGTCGATGACGCTCACCGAAGCGAGGCGGTTGTCCACGGGCCGTCCCGTCCGCGGGTCGATGAGGTGGGAGTAGCGTTTCCCCTCGAGCTCGTAGAAGTTCCGATAGTCGCCGGACGTGGCCATGGAAAGCCCGCTGAGGGGAACCACCCTTTCGATCTCGCGCTCGCGCTCGCGCTCGCCGGTGACGAGGACGGCGGGCTTTTCGATCCCGATACGCCAGGCCTCTCCCGACGGATTCTTTCCGAGAGTGCGAACCTCGCCCCCGACTTCCACCATGTAGTCCTGGTGACCGCGCTCCTCCAGCGCAAGGGCGACGCGATCGACCGCGTACCCCTTGGCGATTCCCGAGAGGTCGCACTCGAGCCCGGGGATCTTCTTGGTCAGCGTGACGGAGTCGTCGTCGAGGTCGATGTCGATGTAGCCCACACGAGCTCGAGCCGCGGAGATTTCGTCCTGGGACGGTGGGGCGTTCCGCACGGTGGCGCCCGCTCCGAATCCCCAGAGACGGACGAGGGGCGCCACCGTCACGTCGAACGCGCCGCCCGTCGCCTCGCTCACCCGTACCGATTCCCGTACCACGTCGAACGTCTCGATCGAGACCCGCATCGGGACGTCGGCTTCGGCCCGATTGAAGCGCGAGATTTCGGAATCGGGAAGGTAATTGGACATCTTCCCGTTCACGTCCTCGAGAGCCATCTCGATCGCCTGTGCCACGCCGATGCGCTCGCTCTCCGAGACCGTCTCGCCGAGCCGGACCTCGTAGGTCGTTCCCATGCTGCGACCTTCGAATCGCTCGCCCTCGGGAGGGGAACGGCTCCCGCAGCCCGCGGAGAGGGCCAGCAAGACGAGAGCGATCGAGGCTCGCATGGTTTCTCGGTCGATCGGTACGGTACGGCGGCTCCGATGACCGCCGTCGCGGCGGACTACCCGAAGTCGTCGAAGGCGATGTTCTCGGGCTCGACACCGAGGCTATCGAGCAAACCGAGACAAGCTTTCAGCATGAGCGGAGGTCCGCAGATGTAGTACTCCACGTCCTCGGGGTTGGGGTGATCCTTCAGATAGTGGTCGTAGACGACCTGGTGGATGAAGCCGGTCATTCCCGTCCAGTTGTCCTCAGGAAGGGGCTCGGACAGAGCGAGATGCCACTCGAAGTTCTCGTGCTCCGCGGCGATCTTGTCGAAGTCTTCCTGATAGAATGCCTCTCGGAGGCTCCGCGCTCCGTACCAGAACGAGACTTTGCGCTTCGTCTTCTCCCGGTAGAACAGGTCGAAGATGTGAGAGCGCATCGGCGCCATGCCCGCTCCGCCTCCGATGTAGAGCATCTCGGCGTCGGTATCCTTGGCGAAGAACTCGCCATACGGTCCCGAGATCGTCACCTCGTCCCCCGGCTTCAAGGCGAAGATGTAGGAGGACATCTTTCCCGGAGGCACGTCGGGCATCCGCGGCGGCGGTGAGGCGACGCGCACGTTCAGCATGATGATGCCCTTTTCCTCGGGATAGCTCGCCATCGAATAGGCGCGGACCACTTCCTCGCCTTTCTCGACCGTCGACACGTAGCGCCAGAGATCGAAGCGGTCCCAGTCCTCGCGGTATTTCTCCGGGACGTCGATGTCCTTGTAGTAGACCGTTCCCGCTGGCCGCTCGATCTGAATGTAGCCTCCGGCGCGAAAGGGAACGTCCTCGCCGGCCGGAAGATCGAGCACGAGCTCTTTGATGAAGGTCGCGACGTTTCGATTGGAGCGCACCCGGCAGAGCCACTTGCGGACGTTGAAGACCTCCGGAGGGAGCTCGATCTTCATGTCCTGTTTGACCTTCACCTGGCAGGAGAGCCGCAATCCTTCGCGGGCCTCTCCCCGGTTGATGTGGCTCGTCTCGGTGGGAAGCATCGCACCGCCGCCTTCGACGACTTTCACGGTGCAGACCCCGCAGCTGCCTTTTCCCCCGCAGGCAGAGGGTACGAAGATCCGGTTTGAGGCGAGGGTCCCCAGCAGAGTGCCCCCGGCTCTCGTGGTGATGGCTTTATCCGGGTCGTCGTTGATGGTGATGGTCACGTTCCCCGTCGCCACGAGCTTCTGGCGGGCCAGCATGAGGATGACCACCTGGGTCAAGATCACGAAAACGAAGAGAAAGACGCCCAGGGCTACCGTCGTCATGGGAGTTAAAGTTGGATCCCCGCGAAGGCCATGAAGCCCATCGCCATGAGGCCCGTGAGGAGGAACGTCAGGCCGAGCCCTTTGAGGCCGGCGGGGACGTTGCTGTAGCGAAGACGCTCTCGGACTCCGGCGAGAGCGGCGATGGCGAGAGCCCATCCTAGACCCGAGCCGAAACCGAAGACCAGGCTCTCGCCGAAGTCATAGTTGCGCTCGACCATGAAGAGCGAGGCACCGAGAATCGCGCAGTTGACCGCGATGAGCGGGAGGAACACCCCGAGGGCGTTGTACAGCGCGGGAGCGAAGCGGTCGAGCGCCATCTCCACGATCTGCGTCATCGCCGCGATGGTGCCGATGTAGGTCAGAAAGCCGAGGAAAGACAGATCCTGGCTCGCGAGATTCGGGTTGACCCAGGCGAGGGCCCCGGGCTTGAGAAGGTAGGTATAGACGAGGTTGTTGGCGGGCACGGTGACGGTCATGACGAAGATGACCGCGCTTCCGAGACCGATGGCGGTCTCGACTTTTCGCGAGACCGCGACGAAAGAGCACATCCCCAGAAAGAACGCGAGGGCCATGTTCTCGATGAACACAGCCTTGACCCCGAGGTTCAAATAGTGCTGGAGCATCTCGACCTCACTCCGCTTCGACTTGTTCCGGCTTCCAGGTCCGGAGAGCCCAGATGAAGAAGCCGATGATGAAAAACGCGCCGGGAGAGAGCACCATGAGCCCGTTGGGAGTGTACCAGCCGCCCTCCGCTACCACTTTGAGCACCGGAGCTCCGAAGAACGTGCCGCTTCCGAAGATCTCGCGGATGCTGGCGGTCATCAAGAGAATGAGGGTGTATCCCAGGCCGTTTCCGAGACCATCCACGAGGCTCATCACCGGCGGGTTCTGCATGGCGTAGGCTTCCGCCCGACCCATCAAGATGCAGTTGGTGATGATGAGCCCTACGAATACCGAGAGCTGCTTCGAGATCCCGTAGACGTAGGCTTTGAGAATCTGATCGGTCACGATCACCAAAGACGCGATGATGGTGAGCTGGACGATGATGCGGATGTTGGTCGGGATGTGGTTCCGGATCACGCTGATCGCGAAATTGGAGATGGTGAGGACGGCGACCACGGCGATGCTCATCACCACCGCGGTATCCATCTTGGTGGTCACCGCGAGCGCCGAGCAGATGCCGAGGATTTGCAGCGCGATAGGGTTCTCGTTGAACAGCGGATCGACGAGTGTCGCTGTCACCGATTTGGCCATCAGTGATCGCTCCTTTCCCCAGAGGCCCCGAGACTCGCCGCGGTCGTGCTCGTGGCCGAGGTCGAAGCCCGCAGTTTCTTCAAATAGGGCCCGAAGCCTTCGTCCCCGAGCCAGAACTGCACCAGGTGCGTGACCCCTCGGCTCGTCATCGTCGCTCCCGAGAGGCCGTCGACTTCATACGGATCTTGCTGGGGCGGGCCCGCCTTACCATGAATAACGGCGATCTTGGGCTCGAGGTCGTCCCCGAACGCGCGGCGGCCCGCCCAGAGCGCTTTCCATTTCGGGTTGTCGACTTCCCCACCGAGGCCGGGAGTCTCCTTGTGCTCGTAGAACGTGATGCCCCGGATGGTCTCGAGGTCGGAGTCGAGCGCAATGAACCCGTAGAGCGTCGACCAGAGACCCTTTCCCTCGATGGGTAGGATCAAAAGCTTCAGCTTCCCACTCTCCTCCATCTTGTAAACGAGAGCGTCGAGCGGGAGCCGCGTGATGCCGGCCTTGTTCTGGGGAGCGGGGCGCGAGAGCTTGGGGTCATCGACGGCTTTTCGCTGGTCGAAAGTCTTGGGGTCGACGTCCGAGACCTCGTTGCCGCTCTCGAGGTCCACCACGACCGACGTCACCGGTTGGAATCGCTTCTCGATCTCCTGGGCGGTGAGAACCTCGCTGTCCTTGGCGAGCCCGGCCGCGACGAGGACGTTCTTCTGCTTGTCGAGATAGACGTTTCGATCCTGGCGGGAACGGAGCGAGACCGCAGAGGATGCGACGAAGACTGCGCAAACGAGGCAGACCGTCGTCGCGAAGAGCATGGTATACGTCACGCTTCTCTGCATCGTCTGACTCTTTCGCTTTCTCGCCCCTCCCGAGCTCGAAAGCCCTACAGAATGTTACCGGGTCTCCTGCTCCGCCTGCAAAACGCCCCCGGCGGCGTATCTCGCCTTGCGCCGCCTCAGGTTCGCCCGGATGGCGAAATGATCGATGAGCGGCGCGAAAACGTTCATCAGAAGGATCGCGAGCATCACCCCTTCGGGATAAGCGGGGTTGACGACGCGAATCAACACCACCAGGACCCCGATCAGGAAACCGTAGAGGATCCGGCCGCCTTCGGTGCCCGGGGCGGTCACCGGCTCGGTCGCCATGTAGACCGTTCCGAACGCCCAGCCTCCGAGAACGAAGTGCCACCAGAAAGGAACATCGAAGAAAGGGTTGGTTGGCGATCCGACGTAGTTGAACAGCGTTGCCATGGCCGCTGTTCCCGCGGCGACCGCCAGCATCAGCGTCGCCGAGCCGATTCCGGTCACGACCAGGATCACCGCGCCCACCAGACAGGCGAGGGCGGAGGTCTCGCCCATCGAGCCCGGAATTAGACCGATGAATGCATCCCACCATGTGACCCCGGATGCGAATGCCGCCTTTCCCTGCGTCACCGCGGCGGCGAGCCAGGTGGCGCCGCTCACTCCGTCGGCTCCGGTGGCCGCCGCGATCCAGACCTTGTCCCCCGACATCTGAGCGGGATAGGCAAAGAAGACGAAAGCTCGGGCGACGAGCGCCGGGTTCAGGATGTTGTAACCGGTCCCGCCGAAGACCTCCTTCCCCACCACCACCCCGAAAGAGATCCCGAGGGCGACCTGCCACAGAGGGATGGTGGGAGGAAGGATGAGGGGAAAGAGCATACCGGTGACGAAGAACCCCTCGTTGATCTCGTGCCTCCGGACCACCGCGAACACCACCTCCCACAGCCCCCCGGCGGCGAAAGTGACGATGAGAACGGGCAGGTAGTAGAGGCCGCCGTGGACGAAGTCCGAAAGGAAGTTTCCGGGATCGAACCCGAGCGCAAGCGACTTCATGAGCGCGGTCTGCCAGTTCGCGAGCGGCAAGGCCCCTTTCGAGATGGCGAGGTTCGCCTGATAACCGGTGTTGTAGCAGGCCATGAACATGGTCCCGAAGAGCGCAATCACCACGACCATCATGGTCCGCTTGAGGTCGAGCGCGTCCCGCACGTGGGAAGCGCGGGCGGTCACGTGGCCGGGAGTGAACAGGAACGTGTCCGAAGCTTCGTGGAGCGGGTAGAGCCGTTCGAGCTTGCTTCCCTTCCGAAAGAGCCGGGCCTGCTTGTCGAGGAGCGATCGGATAAAGCGCATCAGCCTTCTTTTTCGATCTTGGTCAGAACTTCCCGCAGGTAGTAGCCGAAGTCGGTCTTACCCACATCGACGAAGCTGAGGAGGGCCAGATCCTCCTCGTCGAGCTCGAGACATCCGAGCGCCTCGGCGCGCTCCTCGTCCTTCATGACGAGAGCGCGCAGGAGGAACGTAGGCAGAAGGTCCATCGGCATCACTTTCTCGTAGGAGCCAAGCGGTACGATGGCGCGCGGCGACCCGTTGGTCGAGGTCGTGAGCCGGAACTTCCTGCCCGGAATGAGGCTCGAGAGGAATGCGGGCTTGACCGAGAACTTGCTCGCCCCCGGCGTAAGCCAGCCCAGGAACTCTCGCTTGCGATCCTCCCGGATCGCCGATATCTGAAGGTGGTATCGGCCGAGGTAGCCCTCGACCTCGCCCATCGCCTTCCTGCCCGAGAGCACCGAGCCCGAAATGACGCGGTTCTCGCCGGGCTCGAGCTCGTCGGCGACAATCTCGTCCAGGGACGCGCCGCGGCGGCTTCGCAGCAGTCGGGGAGAGCGCACCACCGGGCCCGCGAGCGAGATCACCCGCTCGAAGGAAAGCTCGCCGGTCGCGAACAGATGACCGATGGCGGCGACGTCCTGATAGCCGAGGTAGAAAACCGTCTTGTTCCGGTCCACCGGGTCCAGCACGTGAATATGGTAGCCAACGGTCCCTGCCGGATGAGGGCCGCGGAAGATCTCGTGGCGGAACGCCGCCGCCTGTGGCACGGGAACGGTCGTCTCTTCCGCGGTACAGACGAAAACGGGACCGTCGGTGAGCTTGGCCACCGCTTGCAATCCCTTCTCGAAATCGCCGTGCCAGCCCTCGAGAGCCGCGTCGACGGGAGCCGCCAGCGGGCTCGTGTCGATGGCGGTCACGAAGACCGAGTGGGGAGCCAGGGCGGGATCGGCGACTTTGGCGAAAGGACGAGCCCGGATCGCGGTCCACTCTCCCGATTCCAGCAGGAGCTCCTTGACCTCGTCCCTGGAAAGGCTCGACGGGTGTTTTCCGGTGAACGAGGAGAGCCGCACCTGATCCGCCGCGCCCGCGCGGCCCGTGCGGTCCTCGCGCGAAAGCTCGATGACGATCGATTCGAACCCGCGCCGCTCACCGCGATGAACCGCGACCACCTTGCCCGCACCGGGAGACGCATAGCGCACTCCCGGTGTCTTCTTGTCCTCGAAGAGGGCCTGACCCCGTCGGACGTCGTCTCCCGCTTTGACGAACATCGTGGGACGAAGGCCCGGATAGTCATCGCCGAGGAGGGCAACGCGGGTGGACTGTCTGCGGGAGTCGACGAGAGGCTCGGGATCGCCAGCGATGGGGAGGTCGAGCCCCTTACTCGACCGATGAACCGCCATGATGTTCGCTTTCGTTTCCAAGCCCACTCAGGGACGTGCCTCTAACCCTGATTCCAGCCAGGAGCGGGTAAGGTCTCGACGAGGGGCTCGATCAGGTGATGGTGTCAGGCAAGGCCTGAAGTCGTCGCCCGCGCCATCGAAAGTCTCACTTTCGGCACAACCGCTGGAGTTTTTCACAAAACCAAATGGAACGCAATCCGTGACGCAGGACGGGCGGGCGTTTTTCGGGCGAATCCGCCCCGCGGCGGCAGACATCCCACCCGGCAACGAGACCCGGATCGGGCCCTCGTTCAGGGCTGGATTCGAGGGGCCTCCATCCTGCATACTAATAGGGTCCACGAACAAAGAGTCATCCCCACCGCGTGCCGGGGTAGAGCCTGGACGGGGATTTCCGCTTGGTCGGGACGAAAGCCGATAACGCCGACAGCCATGAGCAAAACAAGGTCGCGCGAGCCCGGAACCACTCGGTGGTGTCTGGAGAGCCTGACGGAAGGCGGCAAGAGCCTCCAGCGCTTCTCCATCGTCAACCTTCCATTCCGGATCGGGCGGATCGAGGGACTCGATCTGACGCTCCCCTATAATTCGGTGTCCAAACGCCACGCGGAGATCTATCAAGAGGGTGAGGATCTCATGCTGCGCGACCTCGGCAGCACCAACGGAAGTTTCGTCAACCGGAAGCGGGTGGAGCGCGCTCTACTCCGGGAAGGCGACATTTTGCACTTCGCGGAGCACGAGTTTCGCCTGGGTCACCAGACCGACAAGGAAGTGCTTACCGACCCTTACACGATGGAGCGGGGTACTCTCGCGCTCGATCG
Organism: uncultured Acidobacteriota bacterium; assembly: GCA_963815675.1. GTDB lineage: Bacteria > Acidobacteriota > Vicinamibacteria > Marinacidobacterales > SMYC01 > CAWFHP01. The sequence goes on from CAWFHP010000006.1 coordinate 402,696, forward strand.
GCTCGAGCTTCCTCAGCACTTCGTCGGTGGTACGCGGCAGCTCGCCGAGCTTCTCGATCGGTCCTTGACCGACGTCGTTTTCCAGCCAGTGGTCTCCCTTCCCCACGGCAAGGTCAGGGCCTATGAAGTGCTGGGCCGCAGCGCCCACGAGGAGCTTCCCGTAGGCCCGAACGAGCTGTTTCGCATCGCCGAGACCATGGACCGCGGCGCCGAGCTCTCTCGGCTCTTCCGCCGGAGAGCCGCCGAGATCGCCGCCGCCAGCGGAATCAAACTGCCGTTGCTGTTCCTCAACACCCATCCTTCGGAGCTCAACACGCCAGGCCTCATCGACTCCCTCCGGGAGATCCGCGCCATCGGTCCCGAGCTCGAGCTGGCCATCGAAATCCACGAAGGCGCGCTCGCCGAGCCTCAGGTGATCGCGGAGCTCAAGCGGGAGCTCGACTCCTTGAATATGCGGCTCGCCCTCGACGACTTCGGACTGGGCGAGCGGATTCTGCAGCTCGCCGAGGTCCCGCCCCACTATCTCAAGTTCGACATCAGCATGGTGAAGGACATCGTGAGCGCCCCGCAGTCGAAGCGGCGCCTTCTGCAGATGCTCATGGCGGCCGCCCGCGAGGTCTCCGCGGAGCCGATCGCCGAGGGCATCGAGACCGAGACCGAGGCTCAGGTCTGCACCGCTGCCGGGTTCACGCTCGCCCAGGGATTCTTTTTCGGCAAGCCGATGCCGCTCGAAGAAGCGACGCGCCTGCTTCGCTGATCCCACGCGGCCCGGTCGCGTTCGCATGTCGGTTCGGAATCTTGACAGGCGCGGGAACGAGCCGTAGAGTGAGCCCCATCGGCGATGAGGTTCGCCGTCAACCGCCCTTTGGGGGCTGATGACCTCTACTTGGTTGGAAAGACGATCCACGGCGGAGGTCGAGCCCCTATGACCCGGCAAACCAGGCGACGATTCCTGCCGGAGACGGCGCGTCATCGCGGCGCGCCGCCGAGGCTCTCACGGAGGCCCTGTCCGTGAGTCGCTGGCTTCCGTATCTTCTCGTGGGCGTCGGCGGGTTTCTGGGAGCCAACGCACGTTTCGTGACGGCGAAATGGTGCGGCGCTCTCGTCGGCGCGCGCTTCCCTCTGGGCACCTTCCTCGTGAACGTCACCGGATCGTTTCTGCTCGGGTTTCTGGGGACGCTGATCGCCCAGAAAGCCCTCGCGAGCTCGGACAGCTTGCGCCTCGCTCTGGGAGTCGGTTTTCTCGGCGCGTTCACCACCTTCTCTACGTTCGAGCTCGAGACCCACGCGCTGTTCGAGGACGGCATCTGGTTGACGGCGCTCACCAACATCTTCGTGAGCCTGTTCGCCGGTCTGGTGGCGGTCCGCCTCGGCATCGTGGTGGCGAGAACGTGGTTCTGACAACGTGAGTCGAAACGTGAAGCTCGAGGCCGAGCAGGTCCTCTGTCGCTTCCACCTGTCGAACCTCGCCCGACACGGTCGCGAGCCGCTCTACACCTGGATCGTGGAGACGGCGCGCAAGGAGGACCTCCAGGGGGCGACGGTTCTCAAGGGTTTCATGGGACTTCGTCCCGACGGGTCCATCGTCCGGGAAAACCCCTGGAAACTCTCGCAAGAGGTCCCGGTGATTGTGGAGGTCGTCGACGGTCCCGCGCCACGTCGAGAAGCTCCTGAAGCATGTGGAGCCGGCTATCACCGAGGCAACGATCACTCTCGAGCGCGCCCACATCGTCCTCTACCGCGCTTCAGGCATCGCGAGCCCCCCGAAGGACAGCGCGGTACGCTACGACGTAGTCGCGACGAAAGGCGAGAGCACCGCCTGGGAGGTAAAAACCATGAAGATTCCCGAAGACGGCGTCCTTTTGCGGATCTTCATCGGAGAGAGCGACCGGGAGCCGGGCGGCGATCGTCCTCTCTATGAAGCGATCGTCCGGCGGGCCCGCGAAGCACACCTGGCCGGCGCCACCGTTCTCAAGGGCCCGATGGGCTTTGGAAGGCATTCACTCCTGCACGCGGCCAAGCTCCTGGCGCTCTCGACCGATCTTCCCATCGTGATCGAGATCGTCGACGCCGAAGATCGGATTCGATCGTTTCTTCCCGTTGTGGACGAGCTCGTGAGCGAAGGCCTGGTGACGCTCGAAGCGGTCCGGGTGATCAAGTACGTGTCTCCCGAAGGAAAGGACTGATCGAGGCCGGGAGCCGCTCACAACGAGAGGCTCCGGGGAGTCGAAAGCGCGGATTCAGGCTGGTCGGGGCGGCCTGGAGGGTATTGGCGCTCGCAGAAAAATACCGGAACCGTTCGACCAGGCGTTCTCTTTAGCCGCCGAGGACGGAGAACGACGTCGAGGTCGCTCCAGCGCCGTGTCTGGAGGGCGCCCTCTTCGATATGATGCTCCCGAGAAACTTCGCGTGAAGCTCCCGGGCGGCGATCGAACATGCTGGAGCTGATTGGGCATGGCATCGCCGTGGCCTTTCTCGTCATCGAGGTCGCGGCGATTCTCACCGTTCCCTCGGTGCTCCTCACCAAACGCGGACGACCGCGCTCGGCGATCGCCTGGATCCTCGCTCTGTTCGCGGTACCGGGCCTCGGGGTGGTCCTGTGGTGGCTTCTCGGGCGAACGCGGATCGCGCGAAAATCGCGCATCCGGCGCGAGAAGGCACGGGAGTTCGCCGAGCGTCACGGAGCGCCGCCGTCGGAATCGGGAACGACGTGGGATTTCCGGGTGCCGGCGCGGGCGCTCGACACCTGCATCTTTCCGAGCGAGGGGAATCGCGTATCGCTCCTCTTCGACGGTGCCGCGGCCTATGGAGCGATGGAAGAGGCCATCGCTTCGGCGAAACAGTCGATCCATGCTCTGTTCTACATCTGGAAGAACGACGCAACCGGAAGGCGCTGGCGCGATCTTCTCACCGAAAAAGCCCGCGAGGGAGTGCAGGTGCGCGTCCTCACCGACTCCTGGGGCTCGCCCGACTTCATGAGAAGCTCGCCCCGCCGCTTCTGGACGCCGGCGGACGGGCGAGCTCCTTTTTCCCCTCGCGCCTCTATCCCTTGAGGGCGCCGAGGCTGAACTTCGTCAATCATCGCAAGATCCTGCTCGTCGATGATCGCGTTGCCTTTACCGGCGGCATGAACGTGGGCGACGAGTATCGATTCGAGTGGCACGACATCATGACGCGACTGGAAGGCCCGACGGTCGACGCGCTCGCCCACGTTTTTCTCGACGATTGGTACTTCGCGAGCGGAGAAGACGTCGATGGACCGTCCGACTCACCCGCACGGGGAGACGTCAGTGCCGCGGTGGTCGCGAGCGGTCCCGACACCGAGGATTGGCTCCACAACGTCTTTTTCTACGCCATCAGCCACGCGCGCAGACGAATCTTCATCCTCACGCCTTACTTCATTCCGAGCGAGGCGTTGCGGACAGCCCTCAGCGTCGCCGCCGACGTCGGGATCGACGTGCGCGTGCTCCTCCCGGGTAATTCCGACGTTCCCATCGTGAAGCTGGCGTCGCGTCCGTTCTACCGTCCGCTTCTGGAGTCGGGGGTCCGCGTCTACGAGTACCGGGGAGCGGTCGTCCACGGCAAGGCGCTCGTCGTCGACGAGGGGTTCACGTCGGTGGGCTCGGCGAATCTCGACACCCGCAGCCTCCAGCTGAGCTTCGAGGTCGGCTGCTTCGTGAGCGATCCCGAGCTCGCGTCTCAACTGATGGCTTATGGCGACCGGCTTCTGGAAGACTCGGAGGAGATGACCATCGAGAAGATGCGGAACCGACCGATGACCCGGAAGCTCATCGAGGCGACGGCTCACCTGCTGAGCCCTTTGCTCTGACGTCGCTCAGAAGAGGCGGCGCAGCAGATTGACTAGAACGGTGAGCAAGAGCGAGATCAGGACCATCGAGGTGATCGGTATGAAGATCCGCGTCGACTCGCTCTGATACCGGATGTCCCCGGGCAGACGCCCGAACCAGGAAAGACCGCCCCAGTAGGCGACCAGGCCCACCACCGCGAGAACGACTCCCGCCCCCATCAGGAGCAAGCCGATCGAGCGAGCCTCCATGGCCGCAGATTACCGCCGGCTCTCCGGCGACGCCAGGAGCTCGATCAGCTCTTGCCGGGTTGACACCGACGATCCGCTCCGTCACACTCCGCGTTTTCGGACGGCGAACTCGCCGAAAGGGAAGGAGGGAATCATGCGATTCGCATATCTGCTCACCTCTGCCGGTCTGATCTTGTCCGGCGCCTGCGCGCCGGCCGCGCCGCCAGCACCGAAGGTCGACCTGGCCGCGGAGAAGACCGCGCTTCTAGACGCCGATAAAGCCTGGAATGACGCCTTCAACGGCGGCCAGTCCCCCGTCGACGCCTTTCTCGCCGCCATGGCCGACGATGCTCGTTTTCAAATGGCCGACAATCCCGCGGTTCAGGGCAAGGACGCGATTCGTGAAGTGTTGAACGGAATGGCGAGCCTTCCCGGATTTCATATCGAGTGGAAGGCAACCGACGCCGGAGTCGCGACCTCGGGAGATCTCGGATACACCGTCGGGAAGTACACGATGAACGTGGATGGTGCCGACGGCAAGCCGATGACGATCGACGGCCACTACGTGACCATCTGGAAGAAGGTCGACGGCGCCTGGAAGGTTGCCGTCGATACCGGAGGACCGGCGGCGCCGCCGAAGCCAGCCGAGTAGCCCACTAGAAAGGGAGCTCGAATCATGAAGTCCCGGTTTGCTTCGCTCGGAGGGTCCATCGCGCTTACCTTTCTCGCTGCCTGCACCGGGGCTGAGAAATCCTCGATGAGCACCACCACCAGTACAAGGTACGAAGATCTCTACGAAGCTGTTCGGGGAGTGGCGCGACTTCCAGAAGCCGAAGCTCGTCGACAGCGTGCCCGATTACAGCGCGAGCGCGATGTCCACCCAGCACCACGATCTCGCCTCCTATCAGGGCCGGCTCGCGGCCATCGACCCGAGCGGATGGCCCATTCCCCAGCAGGTGGACTATTACGTCGTGCGGGCCGAGATGAACGGGCTCGACTTCGATCACCGGGTGCTCCGGCCCTGGGCGAACAATCCCGCCTTCTATGTCACCGTCTTCTCGTCCGAGAGCGACCAGCCCGCGCGCGAAGGGCCGCTCGCCTACGGCTCCGTCGAGCTCTGGAAGTACGATTTTCCTCTCTCGGCGGAAGTCGAGGCTCGCATCGCTCCGGCACTCGCCGCCATACCCGGCCTCCTCGAGCAAGCGCGGACCAACCTCGTCGGGCAACCAGAAGGACCTCTGGACCTACGGCGCTAAGAGCATCCACGAGCAGAGCGGGGTGCTCGCGGATTTGTCGTCTCGTCTCACCCCCGAGCGAGCCGAACTCCGGGCGAGCGTCGACAAAGCGAAGGAAGCGACCGACGCCTTCGCCGCCTGGCTCGAATCAGAAGGCGGCGGAGAAGACCGGGCCGTCGGGCATCGGAGTCGACAACTACGACTGGTATCTGAAGAACGTCCAGTTGGTGCCCTATACGTGGCACGACGAGGTCGTCATCATGGAGCGCGAGCTCGCTCGGGCGGTCTCGTTTCTCGCGCTCGAGGAGAAGCGCAACGAGGGTCTCCCGGAGCCGCAGCCGATCACGAGCGCCGAAGAGCACGACCGGCGCTTCGACGAGGCGGTCACGGAGTACATGGCCTTCCTCGAGGACCACGACATCCTCACCGTCAAGGACTATCTGGATCCCGCCCTCCGGCTCGAAAGTGGGAGCGTTCGACCCCGGTCCGAGGGAGTTCTTCACCGAGGTCGACTACCGGGACCCGGAGGTCATGCGCACCCACGGCTACCACTGGTTCGACAAAGCGTTCATGGTCGACGAGCCCAACAAGAGCCCCATCCGGCAGGTCGCGCTCCTCTACAACATCTTCAATACTCGGACCGAGGGCCACGCCACGGGATGGGAAGAGATGATGCTCCAGGCGGGGATGTTCGATCGGCGCCCCCGGACGCGGGAGCTCATCTACATCCTCCTCGCCGAGAGGGCGGCCCGCGCCCTGGGTGATCTCAGAATGCACTCGAACGAGTTCACGCTGGAGCAAGCGGCCGAGTTCGCCTCGGCGAACACCCCGCGGGGGTGGCTGAGCCTGAGCGGGAACCTCGTCCGTGGCGAGCAGCACCTCTATCTGCAGCAGCCCGCGTACGGAACGAGCTACGTCATCGGGAAAATCGAGGTCGAGAAGATCCTCGCCGAGCGAAAGCGACAGCTCGGCGACCAGTTCGACTTGAAGGAGTTCATGGACGCCTTCAACGCCGCCGGGCTCGTCCCCGCGTCACTTCTACGCTGGGAGCTCACCGGGGCGATGCCCGACGACGTCCGCAGCATGCTCGAGCCGCCTTCGCCAGAGGCTTCGGCGAGCCCGGGCCCTCGATAGTCCGTCGGCACCGCTTCATGGCTCCTTGCTCTCGCTGGTGGATGGGCCGAAGCCACAGCGCGCGCGCATGCCTTGCCGGAATCGTTCCCGTTCCTCGGGGGTCATGTGCCCCCAGCGCTCGGCGATCCGACCACGGATATTGGAGCGACGGGAACGGTGGCTTCCAAACCCGCCGAAGAGGATCCGGCACAGCGCCAGAAGTCCAATGGCCTCCCAGAAGGTAATCTGGCGCCAACCGAAGATCGACGGCACCAGCCAATTCCACAGCAGTAGCACGACTTCGCCGCCGATGACGATGAACAGCAGTATTCCCAGAATCGCCGCGGGCGCGATGAAAAGCAGTTTCTTCCATTTCCGTGTCATGTTCCGTCCCTCATGCTTTCGTAAATTCGTCGTAGACGCTCCGCAATCGCTCGCGCAGATGCCGCACCGCATAGCGTTTGCGAGACAGAAGCGTATTCACACTCACGCCGGTCTCGGCGGCAATCTCCTTGAAGCTGCGCCCTTCCAACTCGTGCGCAAGGAACACCTCGCGCTGCTCCTCCGGCAGCTCGTCGACCGCCCATTCGAGTTGATCCAGCAGCAGGTTGCGGGCGTAGAGCGCCTCCGGTCCCGCATCCGGTGAAGGTAGGAGGTCTTCCACCCGCAGCAGCGCATCGTCGTCGTCGGCGACGGCGGTATCGCTGAAGCTTTCCGGTCTCTTCTTGCGGAAGAGATCGGTGATGCGATTGCGCGCCACGCGAAAGAGCCAACCAGTGACGTGCTCGATCGGCATCAGCAGGCGGTTCGCTTCCACCAGCGCGTAGAAGACGTCCTGTAGAACGTCCTCGGCGTCGCGCGGGTCGGGAACCCGACGGCGGATGAAGTTGCGGAGCCGGGACTGCTCGCGCTCTACCACTTCGGAAATCCGCTGGTCCTGTTCGAGTGCCATCGGCTCCACGCTCGCCGCGTCCTTCATCTACAGTTGTAGACGAATGAGAGGCCGCGGATATTGTAGGGTCGCAAAGTTACCAGGGACGAGGCGTCGTGCCTCGGTTCTGACTAGGTCAGGACCTCGTTGCGATTGAAGAGCCAGCTCTCGTCGAGCTCATTCGAGCGTTCGCGGCTGGCAAGGGGATCGATTGCGACAGCGCGTAGAGATCCTCGCTGTGCGAAAAGAGCCGCATCCGGACGTGACGAGCCGCCATGCTGAAGGCCGCGCCGGCAGCCGCGATGCGCGGAACTGAGCTACGAGAAGATGACCAAACGAAGCGTCCCCTACTGAACCTCGAACACACTTTCCACCTCGACGGCGACATCGTAGGGGAGGGCGCTGACGCCAACGGTCATTCGAGTATGGCGACCAGCGTCGCCGAGCAGCGACACGAACAGGTCCGACGCGCCATTCATGACCTGTGACTGCGCGACGAAGTCGGGAGTCGAGTTCACGTAGCCAGCCAGGCGTACCGTGCGGACAATCCGATCGAGATCGCCGCCGAGGGCGACTCGGAGATGTGCAAGGAGGTTCAGAGCACAGAGCCGGGCTGCCTGCTGTCCCTCGAGGACTCCAAGCTCTCTCCCAGCTTGCCGACGAACCGGCGCTCGCCGTTCCATTGCGAAAGCTGCCCGGTCAGGAACACGAGATTGCCGGAGCGCACGAACGGCATGTAGTTGGCGCCAGGCGTGCTCGGCTGCGGCAGTTCGAGCGACAGGTCTTTCATGCGGTTCTCAACTCGCCCCATCCTGCCCCCCACGCCTCCTCATGCGGTCCGATCGATGCCCGCCTCGCTCGATATGCCTGTCATAACTGCGGCGCGATCACGGCCGCCGCCTCCGCCGAGGTTCGAACCGGGACAATCTCGAAGTCCGCGAGATCCTCCCAGTGGATCGTCCAAGCGCGCAAGTGCTCCTCGCTTTCGGCCTCCATGAGCTGAAAGCAAAGCCGAAGCTCCAGGTCGACCCAGCTGTCGACGTAGCGAACGGTGTCCGACGCCATCCGTCCCCGTTCGCGGAACCGTCGATAGACATTCGGTGCCTGACCCGTACGGAAACGCTCGATGACCATGAACAGCACGTTGCTACCTCACTGAATTTCCGGGCTTCCGAGTCTCGCTGAACAGGTAGAGTGTGAGGCCGTTCGGCTCCCGAAGACAGAAGCTCCGATGCCCCCAGGGCTGGGTCGCCAGCTCCTGCTGAATCGACAGGCCCCTCGCCACCGCCCTGCGGTACGCCTGCTCGACATCCGTCACCTCGATGACCATGAACGCTCCCTGGGGACGTCTCTCGTCAAAAAGATGGGATGGGCTCTGGCTCTTTGGCCGTAACAGCACCTCGATGATTCCGGACGCTGCCTCGAAGAGCGTGCCGCGATCATCGGTGCTGCGATCCCAGGATTCGAGCACGGTCAGCTCGAGATCATCGCGGTAGAACGCCACGGTCGCGTCGTACTCGGGCGTGAAGTAAGCGAACCGAAACTGGCCCCTGTCTCCCATTGCGAACTCTCCTTAGCTGGCCTGTGATTGTACTGACGGGCAATCGCCCACGATTCTCATCGATCTTCATGAAGCGGAAGGCGGTGATCGGCTCCCGGTCATGGTGGGCGCTAGGGGAGTCGGGACAGCCGCTCGGTCAGAAGCTCGAAGAAGCCGTCGGCGTCGACCCGGTACATCCAGGTTGCGTTGGGCTCACGGCCGGTGACGTGCCAGAAGTCGACGGCGGTCTCGCCCAGGGTGAGCTCCGAGCCGGTCTCGACATCGATGCGGACGTGCTTTCCCCGGAAGAGCTCGGGCTTCAAGAGGTAGGCCACGGTGCAGGGATCGTGCAACGGTCCTCCCTCCGTTCCGTATTTTTCGACGTCGTGGCGGTTGAAGTACTGCAGCATCGCCTTCACCGATCTTCCGACGCGGTTACCGAGGCTCCCGATCCGCTCTGTCCGTTCCGGGGTGGTGAGAACCTGATGGGTGACGTCGAGCCCCATCACTACCAGAGGCCGCCCGCATTCGAAGACGACCTTCGCCGCGTGAGGGTCGACGTAGATGTTGAACTCCGCCGAGGGAGTCACGTTTCCTCCCTCGCGCATCGCGCCTCCCATGAGAACGATCTCCCGGATCTTGGGGACGATGCGTGGGTCCTTCACCAGCGCCGCGGCGACGTTCGTCAGCGGGCCGGTGGGGACGATGGTGATCGATCCATCGGGGGCGGCGAGCAGGCGATTCACCAGGAAATCGACGGCGTGCTCGCTCCGTAGAGGCGTTTCCGGCTCCTTGATCTCGGCACCGTCGATCCCCTCGCGCCCGTGAACGTACTCCGCCGTCACCAGCGGGCGCACCAGCGGGCGCGGACAGCCCGCGTAGACCGGGACTCCGGTCTTCCCCGCGAGATCGCACATCAGTCGAGCGTTTCTCTGCGTCTTCGCGAGCGGGACGTTCCCCGCGACCGCGGTGATGCCGAGAAGCTCGATCTCCTCGGGAGAACCGAGCGCCAGGAGAATCGCGACGGCATCGTCCTGACCGGGGTCGCAATCGAGAATGACAGGTCGTCGTTCCATCAGGGTCGCTCCAATCGGCGGCTTTCCCGCTGCCGGGCCCCTATGTTACATTCGGCCTCCTTTCGTCCGACGAGGGAATCGAAATGGCCAAAAAGAAAGCTGTGATCGCCGTCGTGGGAAGCGCCAACGTGGACCTCACCACCTTCACCGATACTTTGCCCCGCCCGGGAGAGACGATCTTCGGAGCTCGGTTCGACCTGGGCTTCGGAGGAAAGGGCGCCAATCAGGCGGTGGCGGCGGCGCTCTCGGGAGCCAAAGCTCACATGGTGGCCCGCGTGGGAGACGATCTCTTCGGGCCCGCGACGATCCGGAACTTCCGCAAGCTCGGGGTCGGCGCCCGCCACGTCCGGACGGTGAAACGTCAGTCGAGCGGGGTCGCTCCAATCTTCGTCGACGCGAAGGGGCAGAACCGCATCATCGTCGTGAAAGGGGCGAACGACGCCCTGACTCCGAAGGCGGTGAACAAAGCATCGCGGCTCCTGAAGCGCGCCGACCGGATCGTGCTCCAGCTGGAGATACCTCTCGAGACGGTGTACCACACCATTCGCTTCGCGACGAAGAACCGTATCCCGGTGATTCTCAACCCGGCCCCCGCCGCTCCCATGGATCTCGAGGCCATCCGGGGAGTCGACTACCTAATCCCCAACGAGACGGAAGCGGAGGCGCTTACCGGAAAGACCGTGTCGAACCTCGAGGAAGCGACGGAACGAGCGAAAGAGCTCGTCGAGAAAGGATTTCGTCGAGTCGTTCTGACCCTCGGCGACCGAGGAGCGCTCGTCGCGAGCGGCGAGGGGGTGGTACACGTTCCCGCGTTCTCGGTGAAGTCGGTGGACTCCACCGGCGCGGGCGACGCCTTCATTGGAAGCTTCGCCGTGTTCCTCGCCGAGGGCCTCTCCGACGAAGCGGCGGTCTCGCGAGCAAACCTCTACGCGGCGCTATCGACGACCGCCGTCGGAACGCAGAAGTCCTTCGTGAGCCGGAAACGATTCGAGCGTGAGTGGAGAAAGCGCTCGGAAAAGGTTCGCTAGAACTCTCTCACCTCGCGGAAGACACCCTCCACGCGGCGGATGCCTTCCTCGATCGCTTTCTCGTCGAGATTTCCGTAACCGAAGAGGAGCCCGACCCGTGGCGCCGGCCCTTCGTAGTAGGGTGCGATCGAGTAGAGCCCGACGCCGCGCCCGCGCGCGAGCTCGATGCACCTTACGAGCTCTTCCTCGCTCCAGCCGGAAAGCCAGGCGAGGAGATGGATCCCGGCGTTCGCGCCCGAGATCTCGATTCGATCGCCGAATCGTTTCCGAAGCTCCCCCAAAAGCTTCGCGCGCCGCGAGCGGTTGCGGGCTCGAGCCCGCCGCAAGTGCTGGTCGAACTCCCCCGAAGCGATGAGCTCCGCGAGTGCTCTCTGCTCGAGGCTCGAGGCCTGCCGGTCCGCGAGCCACTTCGCCCGGGTGAACACCGGCACGAGGTTCGGGGCGAGCGCGAGGTAGCCGATTCGAAGCGCGGGGAACAAGACCTTGGAGAACGTTCCGATATAGAGCACGCGGCCCTTGGTGTCGAGGCCCTGGATCGCCTCGAGGGGACGTCCCTCGTATCGGTACTCGCTATCGTAGTCGTCCTCGAGGATGACGGCGTTGCTGTCCTCGGCCCACGCGAGGAGCTTGAGCCGTCGCGCGAGCGGCATGGTGACCCCCGTCGGGAATTGATGGGAAGGAGTGACGTAGACGCCTCTCGCATCTCCCGAAAAGCCGGCGACGTCGAGCCCTTCCTCGCCCACCGGACGCGCCACCAGCCGTAGGCCGTCGGCACGAAAGATGTGTCGCGCACCCTGATACGACGGCTCTTCCACGAGAATCGTATCCCCGGACTCGAAGAGCACTTTCGAGATCAAGCTCAGTGCCTGCTGCGATCCGCTGGTGATGACGATCTGCTCCGTGTCCGCGCGGATCGCTCGGCTCCGATAGAGGTAGCGCGCTATGGCTTCGCGCAATCCCGGGTCTCCCTCCGGCGGAGCGTAGTCGAGGGGAAGCCGCTCCGCCGCTTTGCGGAGAGCGCGCTGCCACTGGCTCACCGTTTTGTCATCGGGCGGCGCGAAGCCGTAGACGAAATCGTAGGGAAGGGCTTGCCGCCTGGGAGTGATCGCGGCCGCCAACGCTCTCTCACCGAAAGGCGAGAGGACGACGGGAGCACTCGGGACGGCGAGTGCGGGATCGAACGAGCCCACCGGGGAGGTGAAATCGGGAATTTCATGGCCCACATACGTGCCCGAGCCTGGCGTCGTCTCCACGTATCCCTCGGCCTCGAGCTGACCGTAAGCCTGGAGCACGACGTTTCGGGATACGCCGAGAGTCAGCGCCTGGCTGCGCGTCGAGGGAAGGCGACTTCCCGGGAACGAGCTCTCCCGAGAGAATTGCCTCTCGAAAGGCTCGGTAGATCTGGAGGTGGAGGGGCGCTCCGTCCTGAAGGCGCACCAGCACCGTCGTCAAGGGTGGACGCTGTAATAGACCTGGAGCGAGCCGATTCCGTCCCAGAACGAGCGTGCCTTCACCAGCTCGGCGATCTGGCGGAGGTGCGAGAGGTCATGGAACGCCCACAAGCTCAAGATCTGATGAAGTGTCACTTCCCCGACCACGGGGTGCAGACCCTCGCGGGCGATCTCCGACGGAGTGATGGAGTCCAAGTGAGCGAGGGACAATCTCCGCGTCTCGCGAAAGACGTCGAGCGCGGCGAGCCCGTCGTCGCAGCGATAGTGCCCGTCGCGATCCCGTGCCGCCTGATCGTAGTCGACGAATCCAGGGAGCTCCTCGTCGAGGATGCGCCGTGCACGCAGGCCAAGACTGAGCTTCTCGACGTCGACGAGGTGAGTCAGCACTTCTCCGATCGACCAGCGATCGGCTGCCGGCTTCCAGAGGAGATCTTCGGGAGACACGAGCGACACGAGGCTCGAGATGAGCTCGGGGGTCTTTCGGATGCAGTCGAGCTCTCTCACGTCCGGCCCTCCGGGTATCGAACGACGTAGTCCGGGACGGGAGTCTCGTTCCTGGTGTGCTCGTCGGGAACGGGCTCGCCCGGCCGTCGCACGAACGGGACGACGCCCGCCCAGATGTCGAGCGAGAGGTCCCGGTCGTCATCGACGGGAGGCCCGGTCCGGATCTTCGCCGACGCCTCTTCGATGGGAAGCCGCACGACGATCGTCGCCGCGAGCTCTCCCGCGTCCGCTGCCCGCGCGTCCCGCGTCCGACCCGGAACGAGGTGCTCGACGAGCGCCTCGAGCGCTTTCGCCTTCTCCTCCGGGTCGTCGATGAGCTCGGACTTTCCGAACAGGACGACGGAACGGTAGTTCATCGAGTGGTGAAAGGTGGAGCGGGCGAGAACGAGACCGTCGACGAGCGTGACGGTGACGCAGATCGGCGCTCCGGTCGCTGCCTGGTTCAGCAGTCGGCTGCGGGCGGAGCCGTGCAGCAGGATCTCGTCGCCGCGCCGCGCGTATCCCGTCGGGATCACGACGGGCCCCTCCTCGGTCACGAGGCCCACGTGACAGACGATCCCCTGGTCGAGGATGGAGTAGACGACGTCCCGGTCGTACGACCCCCTCTTGGGAAGCCTCTGGATTTTGGACCGGGGAGTGACGGGAAACGATGCTTGACCACTCATGCCCTGAAGTTTAGAGCGAAATTGGCACCAGCAAAAGATCCGGTTTTGACGCAATTGACAGTACCACTCGAGACCGAGCGAGTTGAATGTCGGGCGGTGGAACGGATAGAGTCGTCATGACTTGTACGGAGCTTCGCCCATGACGGCTCGAATCTCGATTCGGCCTCGTTCTCTCGCTCGCGCTCGGTCTCGGTCTCGGTCTCGCCGGAGCACGACCCGTCCGGGCCGAGCTCACCCTGGAGCGGATTCTGAGCTATCCCTTCCCGACGGAGCTCGTCTCGGCGTCGCAAACGAACCGGATCGCCTGGGCGTTCAACGAGGAGGGGCACCGAAATCTCTATGTCGCCGAAGGCCCGTCCTTCACCCCGCGACGGGTGACGAGCTACGACCGCGACGACGGACTCGAGCTCACGAGTGTGTCGCTTTCGCCCAACGGCGAGTGGCTCGTCTTCGTTCGAGGCGGAGATCATGGCGCCAATTTCGACGACCCGCATCCCGTCGATGTCGAAGCGATCCCCATCCCCTCTCCGATTCTCATCTGGTCGATTCCATTCTCCGGCGGCGAGCCCCGCCCACTCGGAGAAGGCGACGATCCCGTAATCTCACCTCGAGGCAATCGCGTCGCCTTCCAGAAAGACGGCACGCTCTGGGAAGTCCCCGTCGACGGATCGCGACCCGCAACGAGGATCGTGGCGGTGCATGGACGGAGCGGCAGCGTCGTCTGGTCGCCCGATGGATCGCGAATCGCATTCGTTTCGAGCCGCGGCGACCACGCGTTCGTCGGCATATACCGGGACCCGACGACACCCATCCGTTGGCTCGCTGCTTCGACGTCGCGCGATTCGTCGCCGCGCTGGTCGCCGGACGGGAGGCGGATCGTTTTCGTGCGCCGCCCGGGAGCGGGCGGGGCGCCCGAGCCCATCCTCGCCCCGCGTCACGCACCCTGGTCTCTGTGGATCGCCGATGAAGCGACGGGAACAGGACATCTCCTCTGGAAGGCACCGGAAACCCTCCGCGGCTCCTTTCCGGCGTCTGACGGTGGAGCAAACCTTCATTGGGTGGCCCGGGGAAGGATCGTTTTCCTTTCGTATGTGGATGGATGGGCGCACCTCTACTCGCTTTCCGAAGAAGGAGGAGGAGAACCTCTCCTGCTGACCCCGGGTGGGTACACGGTGGAGCAGGTTCGTCCGAGCCCGGACGGCACCCGGCTCGTGTTCGCGGCGAACATCGGCGATGCTCCCGAGGACATCGACCGCCGACACGTCGTGATGGTCCCCGTCGACCGAGCGGCACCCGAAGTTCTGACACCGGGAACCGGTCTCGAATGGACCCCGGTGATGACCGGCGGGCTCGATACGCTGGCGTTCCTCTCCGCCGATGCCAGGAGGCCGCCTCTCCCCGCGATCCAGCCGCTTTCCGGCGGTGCGCGAAGAAGGCTCGCGGAAGACCGAATCCCGTCGAAGTTTCCCGAGGCGGATCTGATCGTCCCGAAGCAGGTCACGTACCGTTCGAGCGATGGACTCACCGTTCACGCCCAGCTCTTCTTTGCCGAGGGGCGCGGTGCAGCGAACGAGAAGCGACCCGCGATCGTCTACGTTCACGGCGGACCGGCGCGGCAGATGCTTCTCGGCTGGCACGCCTCGGATTACTACTCGCGCGCCTATGCGTCCAACCAGTTTCTCGCGTCTCGAGGGTTCGTCGTTCTCTCGGTCAACTATCGGCTCGGTATCGGCTACGGCTACGAGCTTCACCAGCCGCCGGAGGCGGGAGCGCGCGGCGCTTCGGAGTATCTCGACGTGAAGGCCGCGGCGGAGTACCTTCGCACCTTTCCGCTGGTGGACCCGTCGCGCATCGGGATCTATGGCGGCTCGTACGGCGGGTATCTCACCGCCCTCGCCCTCGCGCGCGACTCCGATCTGTTCGCCGCGGGAGTCGACATGCACGGGGTTCACGACTTCACCAAGCCGGAGTCGGGCTCGGGCAGGGCTTTTCAGGCGGCACTGGCCGCTTCGAGCGGTGTCGAGAAGAGCGATCGCGACGAGGCGGAGGAGGTCGCGTTCCGGTCCTCGCCGGTCGCGTCGATCGACACGTGGAAATCGCCGGTGCTGCTGATCCATGGCGACGACGATCGCAACGTCCGCTTCTCCCAGACCGTCGATCTCACGCGGCGGCTGGAGACGGCGGGGGTCCCCTTCGAAGAGCTCGTCATACCCGACGATACCCACCATTGGATGCGGCACCAGAACGTCGTCACCGTCTACGATGCGTCGGCGGCGTTTTTCGCTCGTATCTTTCACCTCGACCAGCGCAAAGCTCGCTGACGGAAGGAGGTCCGATCGTGGCTTTCATCGACACCGTTCCCGTCGACCAGGCGACGGGTGACGTCCAGCGAATGTATCGAGCGAACCAGACCCGCGTCGGCTACGTGCCGAACTACGCCAAAGTCTTCAGCCATAGACCGGACGTCATGGACGGCTGGGCGGCGCTCCAGAAGAGCATCAAGTCCAACATGGATCTGCGCCGCTTCGAGCTCGTGACCCTCGCCGCCGCTCGAGCCTTGAAGAGCTCGTACTGCTCGCTCGCTCACGGAACCGTCTTGAGCAGTCGCTTCTTCTCGACGGAAGAGCTCACTCACATCGCGCGCTCCGACACGTCGCCACTCGATGACGTGGATCGGGCCATCATGGCTTTCGCCGAGAAAGTGGCACGCCACGCCGACGGGATCGCGCGGGAGGATGTTCAGGGACTGCGCGAGCGCGGTCTCACCGATCCGGAGATCTTCGACGTCGCCGCGGCCGCGGCCGCGCGGTGTTTTTTCAGCAAGACCCTGGACGCGATGGGTGCCGAGCCGGACGCGACCTATCAAACTCTCGCTGACGATCTCCGCCAGGCTCTCACGGTGGGCCGGGCGATCAGCGCCGACGCCGTGGAAACGATTCCCGCTGTTGCCTCCGAGGACGGCGAGAGCCCTTGACCGACCCCGGGGGGCGGGTCCAGCGTGAGCTGCGCCGGCGCGGATTGCTCCTCGTTTACGATCCGGTCCGATCCGGTCCTCGTCCACGGAAGTTGAGGGCCATACCGCGAGTGGGGGCTCACCAGAGGATCCTTATCTTCGTGGACCCACCTGGCAGCCGCGATCGGGGTTAGACTTGCCTGGAATCGATGTCGGGGCCGCGCGCGGTTCTCGAAGAGCGCACGACGGGGAGGCGTCCCTGGCCCCCGAGAGGACAAGAATGAAGCTCGATCTCCATACGCACTACTACCCCGAAAGCTACTTCGACAAGATCCGTGAGCTCTCCACCGAGTTCAGTTTCGACAAGGACCCGACGGGTCGCACCATCATCAAGCTTCGCGGCGCGCGTTTTTTCGGCATCACCCCGCCCATGACCAACCCCGAAGCGCGGCTGGAAGCGATGGATAGGGTCGGAATCGACGTCGAGGTGCTCTCGCTCTCTACGCCCAATGTCTTCTTCACCACGGCCGAGCATCAGCCCGCGATCGCCCGAATGGTGAACGATGCCTACGCCGAGCTCGCGGCGAAGTATCCGACCCGGTTCAAGGGATTCGCCTCGATCCCGATGGACGCCCCCGACGAGGCGTTGAAGGAGCTCGACCGAGCCCTTGGCGAGCTCCGCATGAACGGCGTCATCCTGGTCAGCAACATCCAGGGACGTTCTCTGACCTCTCCGCAGTACCGGCCGTTCTTCGAAGAGGCCAACCGGCGGAAGACGACGATTTTCCTCCATCCCATGCTCCCGGCGAACACCGAGCCTTTTCGCCGGTACGTTCTCGGCCCCATCGTCGCCTTTCCCTGCGACACCACCCTCGCGGTGGCCCAGATGTGCTACGAGGGCATGTTGCGCGATCTCCCCGACATCAAGTGGATCGTGGGCCACGCCGGCGGCGCAATCCCCTGGCTCATGGAGCGGCTCGACAACGGCTATCGCGATTTCGCCGAATGCCGGGAGAACATCGACGAGCTTCCCAGCACCTATCTCAAGAAGCTCTACTACGACACCGTCACCTTCAGCCCCTATACGCTCAACATGCTGCGCGACCTCGTGGGAACCGATCACATGGTGATGGGAAGCGACTACCCTCACCTCCTGGGGTCGATCGACCGTGCCGTTTCGTCAATCGAAGCGCTCCACATTCCGGCCGCCGAGAAGGAGAACATTTTCTCCCGGACCGCGCTCGGAATCCTCGAAAACGTTTGACGGTTCGAATCGCGGGTGAAGCTTTCCCAATCGCTCCGGGGGCTCGGCCCGGGCATCATCGTGGCGGCGACCGCCATCGGGTCGAGCCATATCATCCTGAGCCCGGTCGCCGGAGCCCGCTTCGGTTATGACCTCATCTGGCTCGTACTCTTCTCTCATTTTTTCAAGTATCCGGCATTCGACTTCGGGCCTCGATTCGCCATCGCGAACGGTGTCTCGCTCATCGGTGGCTTCCAGCGCGTCCCGGGGCCGAAGAACTGGGCGGTCTGGACCTTTCTCGCCACGACGGTGCTGCAGGGCCTCACCATCCTGGCGGGAACGCTCTCGGTGACGGCGGCCATCCTCATCGGAAGCCTCGGTTTCGGATCGCTCACGACCTGGGTCGTTCTCCTGGGGGTGTGCATCGTCTTCCTGCATCGCACCGGGAAATACCCCGCCCTCGCCTTCGGCAGCAAGCTCGCGATGCTCGTGCTCGCGGTCGTGAGCGTCGTCGCGTTGTGCGCCGTGCCGCCGCGGCCTTCCGATCTCGCACGGATCCTCGTGCCCTCGATTCCCGCGGGCTCGCTGGTCCTCGTGGCCGCAATCCTCGGTCTCATGCCGACCGGAATCAACGTTGCCATCTGGCACTCGCTCTGGGCGGTCGAGCATCTGGAGACTTGGCGAAAGACCACCCGGGACAAGAGGGAGCTTCTGAGCCTCGGGTTGTTCAATCTGCGGGTCGGCTACATCCTCTCCGCGGTGCTCGCCGCCGTGTTCATCTCGCTCGGGGCGAACCTCCTCAAACCGCGCGGACTCACTCCCGACGGGGTGGAGGTCGCGCTGACGCTTTCGAAGATCTATACCGAGGTCCTGGGAGCGTGGATGTTTCCCGTGTTCATGCTCGCCGCCTTCGCCGCGATGTTCTCGACCGCGTACTCGGTGATGGACGGCTTTCCGCGGACGTTCGCGAAGCTGCTCGAGACCCTCTTTCCCGGCGCCTCGTTTCTGAAGCGAAGGGGAAACCCTGCCTACTGGATCTTCATGGCGGTCATCTTCGTCTTCGCGATCGGCGCCAACCGGATCCTTCCGAATCCGGTGGTCATGATTCAGCTCGTCGGACTGGTGAGCCTGGGAGTGGCGCCGGTGCTCTACGGACTCAACTACTACTGCGTCACCCGCCTCATCGACGACGAATCGCTCCGGCCTTCGCGCGGGCTTCGCCTCTGGGGTCTCGCCGGTTTGCTCTTCATGACGATGGCGGTCTCGTTGTCTATCTACATCCGGCTTCGCTGAGCCCCCTCAACGGGGGGGTACCTGCGGCGGCGGAGATCGCGTACAATTGACTCAAAGCTAAACAACTTTTTCAGGGAGGCGCTCCCCTTGTCTTCGAGACCGCCGATTCCCCTTCAGGGTCGGTTCGACTGCTGGAATCAAGGATTCGAGTTTCCCGATCTTCTGCTCGCGGTCTGTGCCACCGGCAAGACCGGGCGCCTCCTCTTCAGGACCGCCGAGGCGGAAAAAACCATCGTGGTCCAGAAGGGCCGGATCATCTTCGCGCGCTCGTCGTCCGCCGACGATCGACTGGGCCCGTATCTGCTCAAGATGAGGAAGGTCCGGTTCGACCACCTCATGGAGCTGACCAGGTTCGTCTCTCCCACGAAGCGATTCGGCACCGTTCTCGTCGAGAACCACGTCCTGAGCCCGAAAGACCTGGTGGAAGGAGTCATCGGTCAGGTACGCTCAATCGTGCTGAGTCTCTTCCGATGGCCCGAGGCACAGTACGCCTTCGAGGAAGCGGAGCTCGACAAGGAAACGATTACCCTCCGCATTCCCACCGCCAAGCTCATCCTCGACGGCGTGCGCGAGGTTCAGAGCTGGAGACGGGTGACGGGTGGCATCGGCTCTCTCGATGCCGTCTATCAAACGATGGACGGTATCGACGACGACGTCGCTGCGGCCGAGCTCGCGCCTCCCGTAATGGAGCTTCTCTCCGACCTGCGCGGGCCAAAGACCATCGCCGAGGCCTGCTCGGGATCCGAGCTCAGCGACTTCGAGGTCTGCCAGCTTCTCTGGGCCTTCCACACGCTGGGATGGATGGGTCCCGTTACCGAGAACGTGATGCCGGTGATGGAAGCGGACTCGGTCGAGGTGGACGACCCCGTGGAAGACGCGGACGCCGAGGGCCTGGGGAAAGTCCTGGGGCACGGTCTTGGTATCTCGAAGACCCTGCCCGAAAGCTGACCCAACGGCTTCGAGCGAGGTGGCTCGGATATTCATCGTCGGGGTCCTCCGTTCTCCAGGATTCTTTTTCTCTCCGGTACCCATTGACGGGTACGAGACTCCCGCGTATCCTGAATTCGATTCCCCAGACAATTCGAATCGCTTGGCGTGCGACATCATTTCGGAGCTCGGTCCCTGATCGGAATCCTTCTCCTGCTGCCTCTCGTGGGGGGAGTTTCTGACTCGGAAGCTCGACAGGAGCTCGCTATCCACCAGCCTGGGATGAGCTGCATACCCCAATCCGATTTCGCCGTCGTCGTCGCCCAGGTCACTCCTTCGGAGAACATCAAGAGCGTCAAGGTCTATTTTCGGTCCCTGCTCTACTCCGACTTCTACTACGTCGAGATGAAACCCCTCGAGAACAGCTTCGTCGGGGTTCTGCCGCAGCCTAGCGAAGAGACGCATGCGATCGGCTACTACATCGAGGTCGTCGATGACGCTTTCGACAGCACTCGCACAGCCGAGCTCACCGCTCCGGTTCGGGAGCCTTGTTCGGAGCGAAAGAAAGTCGCCGCATACCTCGGAGGCAAGAACCCCGGCATCGTCGTCGGCGCCACCACCAACGCCGCGAGCGCCTTGCCGCCCGGGTTCAAGGCCATCGGAATCGTCGGTACGATCACCGCGGCCGGAGCCGCGGCTTCCGTTGGGGGAGGCCTCGGTGCCGGAACGGTGGTGGTCGCCGCGGCCGCAGCGGCGGGTGCCGGCGGGGCCGTCGTGCTGGCGACTGGCGGAAGCGACCCGACGACGAGCACGAGCACGAGCACGACGTCGTCGACGGCCGCTGGAGGTGGAAGTCCGCCCGCCACATCGACGGGCACGAGCTCGATTCCGTCGTCGCCGACGACCACAATCGGATCGTCGACGACCTCCTCCATTTCTTCCGCCCCCACCAGCACCATCTCTCCGGACTCCAGCACCACGACCTCGAGCAGCGCTTCGTCGACGTCGACATCATCAGTGCCTGCCTCCAGTACCACCACGAGCGCGGTTCCGCCACCGGTCGCCTGCTTCCGAGTCACTCAAGTCGGCTTGTGTGGCCTCCGCCTGGACGCCACATGCTCGACGGGGGCCATCGACGACTACCAGTGGCAGCTCGATACCGGTGGTGCTCTCGACGGACCCGTGAGCGACAGCGGATCGGTGGTGACACACAGTTACGCTCCGTTGATCTGCATCGGCGCGCGGGTAACCAACGTTCTCACCGTCAGAGGGCCGGGAGGACAGAATAGTCTGACGCAGGTCTATCGATTTCTCCTGCAGCGCACGGACGCTTCGCTCTCGAAGTCGGCTCTCGAAAGCTCGTTCGTCGTGGCGGACACGGGTTCCAACGTGACCGGCACGGTGGCGATCGACGCGAACGCCACACGTACGTTTGGACCGTCGGGCCCCGTCTCGATCCCGTTCCAGGGCAGCGCCGGACGCAACGACGTCGTCGCGACCTGGATGCCCCGTTTTCCGAGCACGGGAACCTGGGCGTTCGATTTCACCCGAACCGAGCACTTCGTTGCTGGAAGCATCGTCTCGGAAGAGGGCGAGGTCCTACTGGTCGAGCCGAGGCGAATCGTTTTCCGCATGAACGGGGCCGTCCCGACGCCCATTCGCTTCCGCTTCGACCTGGTTGCCAATCGGTAGAGTCCTGGAACGGCGGCTCCGTGACTACCGTCACGTTCCTTCTCCCACACTCTGAGGCGTTCTACGAAGTTAGCCGGATGGCCTCCGACGGTCTCCGCCGTTACGCTTCCACGATAGCGGTTTCGCGCCGGCCGTAGGTTTCTTGTTCTTCGGAGAGGTGCCTTCCATGACGCGACGACGAATCGTTTTTCGACGATCACGTTTCTTCCTGGCCACGATGGCTCTGATCTTGCTGGCGGCTTCCTGCAACGACACGCCTACTTCGGATGAATCTTCCACCACGACGACGACGGCGCCCCCCTCAACGGCGGGGACTGGCTTGCTCCGCGCAGCGCAACTCGCGTTCGACGCTCACAGCGTCGATGTCGTGATCAACGGCCAGGCGGAAATGACAGTCACCGTCGCCTATCCCGGCGTCAGCGACTATGTGGAGCTCGTTCCAGGAGAGTATCGCGTGCAGTTCTTTCCTGCCGGGAGCCGCAGGTCGGCGTTGATGGAGACGACGCTCAGCCTCGCGCCGGACGAGGAGGCGACGGTCGCGCTCGTCGGACTTTCCTCGTTCGACATCGCCGTGCTGGAGGACAATCGCGCCAGTGCGTCGAGCGGCGCCGCCGTGACGATGGTCAATGCGATACCCGATTTCCCCGCCGCGCTCGACGCCGCGATCGTGAACGGTCCTCGTCTGTTTCAGAACGTCTCTTATCTGGAGACCAGTGAAGTCGCCGAGCTGGTGCCGGGAATCTATGACATCGAAGCCCGCCGCGCAGGCACCGATGAGTCCGTCGCTACTACTGCCGGGAACGATTTCGAAGCGGGCCGGAGCTACACCGTTTTCGCTGCCGGCAGCCTGACGCGTAGGGACATGACTCTCGTGGTAGCGAGCGATGCCCATTGAGGGAAAGAAGCGGCCCGGCGTGATGTGGCCGACGCGCTTCTCCCTGGATGCTTGCCACGATTCGACCCACGCGCCGGAGAGATCGGGCTAGCGCCCGAGGGGCGCGGCTATTAGGAAAGCTCCTAGGTTCTCCCGCGTCCCTTCCTCCTGGGCAGATCCCGCAGAAGCGCAGTGTTCACGTCTGAATGGCTCAGGGGTGGTTCTGAGCGGGCGCCGTGGCCCCCCGACTCACTCGCGCTTTCCGCAGCGGGCGCTCGACCACGGCGCACACTCAGGAGTCGTTCCGCCATTTCCCAACCGTTAGCGGTGCGACCTACGAGATGAGATTGGACCATCGAGACACGAGCGGGTATCGGGAGAACCCCCGATCCTCTCCCAGGGGGGCCGCTGGAATGCAACGGAGCCGCTCCCATGGGAGCCACCGCTTACCGGTTCTTGGGGCCCGGTCCGTCGAGATCCTGGCCGAAACTCAGTACAACACCCGAGTGCCCCGGCGACGCGTCTTCGTCGAACATCGCCAAGCGCTCCGATTGGAGCGCGGGTGGCGCCGCCATCCGCTTGCGCGCCGGGGTCGAGGATGCGCATGTTTGCCAATCATTTCCGTCTCGCGGAGAATCCCTTCCGCCCCTCCCCTCTCGCCTTCCCTCCTTACGCGAGTCGAGACGCGAGTCGAGAGCTCGGGGAGGCGCGCGGTCACCTCGCGTTCGCCCGCGCCAACGAGGAAGACTTCTTCCTTCTCGTGGGTGAAGCGGGCGCTGGAAAGACCACCGTCATCGAAGCCATTTTACGTTCACTATTCCCACCGCCAAGCTCATCCTCGACGGCGTCCGCGAGGTTCAGAGCTGGAGACGCGTGACGGGTGGCATCGGCTCTCTCGACGCCGTCTACCAGACGATGGACGGTATCGACGACGTCGTCGCCGCGGCCGAGCTCGCGCCTGCCATACTCGAGCTTCTCTCCGACCTCCGGGGACCGAAGACGATCGCCGAGGCCTGCGCGGGATCGGAGCTCAGTGACTTCGAGGTCTGTCAGCTCCCCTGGGCGTTCCATACGTTCGGATGGATGGGTCCCGTCACCGAGAGCGCGATGCCGGTGATGGAAGCCGATTCGATCGAGGCGGACGAGCCGGTGGAAGACGCGGACGCCGAGGGTCTGGGGAAAGTCCTGGGGCACGACATCGGCATCTCCAACAAGCTGCGCGACCGCTGACCAAACGACTTCGAGCGAGGTCAAGCGGGCATCATCATCCCCGCGGACCCGGTGCTCGGTCGAACGGGTACAATGCGCACTATGGGAAAGAGCCTGGCGAGTCGGCTCGGTGGCTTCTCAATCGCCGTTCTCGTGACCTCGGGAATCGACGTTTCGGCCGCGGTGAGTCACTCCAGCAACACTCCTTGTTCCGAGACCGATGCTCGGCAATTCGATTTCTGGGTCGGCGACTGGAACGTCCACAACCGGAACCGCCAACCGGGATCGGACAATCCCGCCTGGTTCGACACCGGAGAAGCGACGGATCGCGTCGAGTCGGTCTTGGACCGCTGCGCCGTTATCGAGCTCTGGCGCGGACGGCTCACCTTCGGCGACCTGCTCGGGTTCAGCTTGCGCGCGTTCAACCCGCTGTCGCACGAGTGGGACCTCCTGCTTCTTTGGCCACCGCCCGACCATCCGCGGTTCGGCCTCCTCCACGGCTCGTTTCATCATCGCCGCGGAGAATTCTTCTTCGACTCGGCCGACGCGGAGGGCAGGCCAATCCGCAACCGTTATACCTTCTCCGACATCTCTCGCGAGTCTCTCCGCTGGGATTCGGCAGTTTCGTCCGACAAAGGCCTGAGCTGGAAAACGACGTGGATCATGGAGTTCACCCGGAGGAGCACGACCGCGGCACCGCTTCCAGACATCCGTTCCGAGGCCCGCGACCGCTGCGACTTCCCGGAGATCCGGCAGCTCGATTTTCTCGAGGGGCGGTGGTGGGGGACGACGACCTTCGGGGGCTCGCAGCGCCCCGTGAGCCTCGAATCGTTACCGATTCTCGGCGGTTGCGGCGCGATGGATCTGCTCGAGATCGGAGCCGGTAGTGACGACGCGGTCAAGGAGATTCACGTTCGAACCTACCAACCTTCGACGAAGACCTGGGTCGAGTACCGATTGGACACGCGGCGGCGTGTCATTTATCGGCTCGATGGCACGTTCGAGGACGGCACCGCTACGCTCCGCGGTGAGCTCGAGACGCCGGACGGACCGTTGAAAGTCGATAGCCAATGGCATGAGCGAGCGGAGCACGAGGTCGGCTGGAGCGTACGCATGAGCGAGGGTCTCGTGAACTCCGCCGCCGAGACCAAGCTCGAGGTCGTCTTCCGTCCAAGAGCCCGGTGAAGTCTCGCGACAAGCAGGATTGTCGAAACGGCCACAGCCGCTCTGCTTTGTGCCTCAGGACGTCGCTCGGGGCTCGAGGACGACGAAAGGAATCTCCTCGCGCCCGAGCTTTCGATAGTCCTCTTCGGTTCCATCGGCGCGGAATCCCATGAGACGGGTGATCTCCTGCGCCGCCCGCGGGTAGTGCTTCCCGTAGCGAACCATCGCCTCTCCCGACTCCTCGGGTGAAAGCGCCTTCGCTCTCACCGCAATCGACCGGTTTCCGACGCAGATGGAGACGTCGGGATGAGCGAGGAGGTTACGATACCAGTCCGACTTCGGGCCGAATCCTGACGCGATGGTATAGGTACCGGACGTTTCGTCGCGGCCCGCGACCTCGACCACGGCCTCGCGTGGGAGACCGCTCTTACGGCCGACGTGTTTCAGCAGCAGAAACCTCCGCCCCAGCAGAAAGCCGAGCTTCCAGTGGTAAAGAAAGCGCGGCATCCGGAACAACGCCCTCTTGAGCCCGCTCGGCTTTCCCGGATTTCTCACGCGCTCGATCATCGCTATGCTCCTTTCTCGTCCGATCACGAGGGTGAATCGGGGCGTTCGGTTGGAGAGTGCTCGCCGACGCCGGGGAGCGGTGTCTTACGCCTTCGGGACGCTTCCTCGGCCAGAAGGGTCGCGACATCGGAGTAGGCGTAGACCACGGGAGCCTGGTGCTGCATCAGCCCGCCGGTGTCCGCCGTCGGGCCATAGGTGCTGTGCAGGTCGCGTCCCCGCATGCGGAGAAGGGCGGTCTGCTGGCCGCGGTGATGCGCGGTATGCGCGATGCGACGGGTCACGATCCAGGCCCGCGAGCGCCGGATCTCGAAGAAGCCCACGATCTCCTCCCACCAGGCATCGGCTTTCTCGCGGAGTACTTCGAGGCGTCTCGCGGCGTTGCGTGCATAGGCTTCGATGAACCCCCATCGTGTCTCTTCCGGCGGAAGGGGATTCTCCGTGACCGGGATCCCCAGCATGTCGCGAAACCAGAGGTTCTCGCTCATCGACTGGTGCACCATCTGCTCGAGGACGCTTCTTCCCCGCCGGTCGCCCCGGTGGGGCCGGACGCCCAGATCTTCATCCTCGAACATCGACCAGACGCTGAGGACCTTCAGGATTTCCGTCTCGTAGGTGTCGACGAGAAATTGATAACGCATCGTTCTACCCTTTCCTCACCGAAGCTCCAGCGGGTGCCCCTGGAGCCGGTGCGGTTCCAGTCGTTTCAACGTATCTTCCCGGTCGGCCTCGACGAATGCGAGGAGCCTGTCGATCTCGGGAAGTAGCGGCTTCAAAGACAGACCGTCGAGATTCTGCTCCGCCTTCGCTCGTTCGAGCGCGTCCATCCCGTCGAGGTGCGAGAGAATCGCGCCGCGCTGGGAGCGGACCCAGGCGTCGAGATAGGCGGGAAAGCCGTCGCGCGCGAAACGCTCCAGATCCGCGCTCGAATATCCCAGCCACTCGAGCGCCGTGGGGGTGAGATCGAGCAGCGTCGGCGCATGGCGCGTTCCGGTCCCGGCGCTTCCCTCCGCGAAGAGCTCTCCCGGCTCGATACCGGGGCCCGACGCGAGGAGAAACGTCGTCTTCTCGTAGCGGTGGACTCCCCCGTGGCCTCCCAGATTCTCTCCGAAGTTCCATCCCGTCGCGTGCAGGGCGAGGACGTCGCCGATGGCGGGGTTGGTCGAGTAGAGATAGCCGCCGATCCCTCCGACGACGTTCACGACGTCCTCGTGGAGCGTGCGATCGTTCCACTCCTGGTACGTGCCGTCTGTGCCCAGGCCCGCGCCCCAACGCTCGTATCCGAGAGGATCCTTCGGTGAGTCCGGATCGGTGCGATAGTGGAAGACGAGCTCTCCCTTACCGGCGTCGCAACGAACGGTAATCGCGGCGCGATTTCCCGATCGGTCCAGGACCTCGATCTCGGTCTCCGTTGGCAAAGGCGCGCCTTCGGAAAAGAGATCGTTGTTCTTGCGAACGAAGAGGAGCCCCACCCCTTCGTTCGCCCGAAGCGCCTCGAGAAGGGTCGTTTTGCTCGTCTCCCCGCCCCGATAGGAGACGATCTCCTCGTAGCTCGGCCGGCGGTCCCACGAGCAGTGCCCGTTCTCGCCGCAGTGGGGGAGAAACAGCTCGGCATTGTTCCGGGCGCCACCGCCGTAGACGAGGCGAACCTTCCGGTCGAAGAAGTCACGATTCGCGTTCCGCTCGGAAGCTCGATATTCGGGAAGGCTTCTCAGGTAGAGCCCTCGCAGAACCGCCGCGGCTTCGTCCGAGATCGAAGCCATCGCTTCGTCGAGCTTGGGGTCGATGAGGAGCGAGCGCAGAAAGAACAGCCACCAGTAATTCTGATGCAGGTCGTCCCGCGCCAGCTCCCGGAGATCCTTCAGAAATTTCCGGGCCCAACGGTCGGACTCTTCCGTCATACGCCGGACTTCGATCGACTGCCACTCCCGGTGGAGCTCGGGGTGGATCAGTCGGTCCGGGAGGTGCTCATAGTCGATCCCGAGCTCCGCGGCTTCCGCGATCGACAACGCTCCTTCACCACTCTCGAGCCCGAGCGCACGGTCGAGCTTTCGAACGAAGCTCTCGTCTCCCGTCATGCCGAGCGGGGTATCCACCATGCCGTGGTCCCCGAACACGAGAAAGAGCGTGCGGTCGAAAAGAGAGTCTCCCGGCTCCTCGCGCGATTCCCAGACGGACGCTGGTCGTTCGATCCGTCTCGTACCGTCGGGATCGAATCGGATCTCGCGGAAGGTCTCGATGAGATAGCCGAGCTCGATATCGAGGACGAGCATCGAGAGCACGTAGTGCGGGTGCGCCCTCGACGGTGGATCGCCGTCTTCGGAGGCGAGATAGGGAAGCTCGACACAGACCTCCTCCACTCTCCCGCCGAGAGGCGTTCGGCGGACTCGCGTGAAATACCTGGACTCGAGCGCGGCGAGGGCGCCACCGCCTGGACGCTTCGGGTCCTCCTCGAGGAGTCGAAAGACGGTATCGTCGGGCTCGCCTTCACGACGGAAGCAGTGCTCGGGCTCGTCTTTCCCCGCGGCGACCCCTTCGGCGTGCGAGAACTCGTCGGCGGCGGCGAGCACGATGGTGGAGAGAGCCGGCGAGGGCTCGTTCCCGAGCGCGATGCGGCGATGGATATCGAGGAAGGACCGGAGGGTCGCGTCCGCCTGCCGGAGGTAGGTATGGGCCTCCACCGCCTGGACCCCCTCGAGATACGCACGACCGTAGTTGTCGAAGGGGACTCCTCTGCGGGCGAGGCTCATCCCCGAAACGAGATTCTCGCCTCGCGCGGCTAGGAAGTCCTGGATCGTCGGGTCGCGAGGAAACGTGAGGCCGAGCGCGTAGTTCAAGACTTCCGCCGGATCGAGCCAGTAGTTCCGGAAGTGAAAATCGCTCCGGTCGAATTGCCACCAGCCGACCACCGTGGTGTCGAGCCGGGACGTGAGATAGGACTGGATCACCTTCATGGTCTCCGACTTGTCGACCGTCGTCGCTTCGAACGAAATCCTCCCTCTCGAAAGGAGATACGCCAGATAAGGCATGTGTCCGCCGTCGAGAAGCGCTCTGGTCACGTCGGGGCGGAAACCGTCGAGATGGAGGTAAAGGACCTGGCGGTGACCTTCGACGGGCCGGGCCGGCTCGGGGGCACCGCGGCAAGCGCAGAGCGCCGCCGGGAGCGCGACCGCGAGAAAATAGACCCGGAGCCGGAATTCCATACTCGAGGCTAACCGAAGAACCGCTTTCGCGTCGACGTCTTCGCCGGTGGAACTTCGAGCTTTCCTCCAAGGCCCGCTTCGAGGGATAATTTTTGTCTTTGCGCCTTCGAGGCGTGCGGGCAAACGAGAGATGACGACGCTGGTCAACGTGGACGGGGAGCTTGGTGGCGAGAACAATCGCCTCCTTTCCCCGCTCGATCAAGGCTTCCTCTTCGGAGCCAGCGTCTACGAGACCATCCGGACTTACGGCGGCCGGCCGTTCTTCCTCGAGCGGCACTTGAAGCGCCTTCGGGAGTCGGCGGACGCGCTCTCGATCCATCTCGACGTGAGCGACGACGTGCTCGAGGCGCGTCTGTCGGAGACATTGGTCGCCGCGGGAAACCGGGAGTCGTCGATTCGGATCGTGATCTCCGCGGGAATCGGCGCCGTCGACTATCGTGCCGGTTCGGCCTCGAAGCCGACGGTAGTCATCCTGGTTCGGCCTCTGCCCGAGTATCCCGAGAGTCTCTACCGCGACGGGGCACGAGCGGTCTTCGTCTCACCGATGCGCGCCACGAAGGGTGGACTCGATCCGCGCATCAAGTCCTCGAATCTCCTCACCAACTTGATGGCGTTTCGCGAGGCGCAGCAGAAGAACGCCTACGAGGCGCTGATGCGAAATCCCGAGGGCGAGGTGGCGGAAGGGTCGATGTCGAACGTCTTCATCGTCATCGGGGGCACCGTCCGAACTCCCCCTCTCTCCGCGGGGATTCTCGAAGGCATCACCCGCGAGATCGTGATCGAGGTCGCCCGCGAGGCGGGCTACCGCGTCGAGGAGCGGGGATTCACTCCGGAAGAGCTTCTTCGAGCCGACGAGGTGTTCATCACCGCCTCGGCCCGCCAGATCGTTCCCATCGTCGACGTCGACGGGCTTCCCATCAAGAGCGGGAAGCCGGGAGGCGTCACCTGCGACCTAATCATGCGATACAAGGAGAAGGTACGCGCCTGGGTAGAGACATCGGGCCGTGCTTCGAAGTGAGACAAATAATGAAGAGTGATATCGAGATCTCCCGTTCCATCACCCCCCGGCCGATTGCCGAGATTGCCGCGAAGCTCGGGCTCGGATCCGACGATTTCCAGCCCTACGGGCAGTACATCGGCAAGATCGAGCCGACCGTCCTCGAGCGACCGAAGCGCAACGAGAACGCGAAGCTCATCCTCGTCTCCGCCATCACCCCGACTCCCGCCGGCGAGGGAAAAACGACGACGAGTATCGGGCTCGCGCAGGGTCTCGCCAGGCTCGGTGAGTCGGTCTCGCTCGCTCTTCGCGAGCCTTCGCTCGGGCCCTGCATGGGCATCAAGGGCGGGGCCACCGGAGGCGGCTACAGCCAGGTCTATCCCATGGACCGGATCAACCTGCACTTCACCGGCGACTTCCACGCCATCACCACCGCGCACAACCTCCTCGCCGCCACTCTCGACAACCACCTCTACTTCGGAAACGCTCTCGGTATCGATCCGCGCCGCACGCTCTGGAAGCGGGTCCTGGACATGAACGATCGTTCGCTCCGGAACTGCATCATCGGGCTCGGCGGTCCCCTCCAGGGAGTCCCCCGCGAGACGGGATTTGACATCACCGCCGCATCGGAAGTCATGGCCATTCTCTGCCTCTCGGAGAACGAGACCGATTTGAGACAACGGCTCGACCGTATCCTCATCGGGCTCAGCTACGACAAGGCGCCCGTCGAGGCGTCGAAGCTGAACGTCTCGGGAGCGATGGTGGCTCTCCTCGCGGACGCGATGAAGCCGAACCTGGTACAGACCCTCGAGGGAGTGCCCGCGCTCATTCACGGCGGTCCCTTCGCCAACATCGCCCATGGCTGCAACAGCGTTCTAGCCACGAGAACCGCGCTCCACCTAGCCGACTGGGCGGTGACCGAAGCGGGATTCGGCTGCGATCTCGGCGCCGAGAAGTTCTTCGACATCAAATGCCGCAAGGCGGGATTCGATCCCGCGGCGGTGGTGCTGGTAGCCACGGTGCGCGCGCTGAAGATGCACGGCGGACGGGCAAAGGACGAGCTCACCGAGCCCGATGCCGCGGCGGTCGAAGCCGGGCTCCCGAACCTCGAAAAACACGTCGAGAGCGTGAAGCACTTCGGAAAGCCGCCCGTCGTCGCTCTGAACCGCTTCGGCGCCGACACCGACGAGGAGATCGAGGTAGTCCGCAAGAAGTGCGAGGCGCTCGGGGTCCGATTCGCGATCTCCGATCACCATCAGAAGGGAGGCGAAGGCGCCCTCGAGCTCGCGAAGGCGGTAATCGCCGAGACCTCGAAGCCCACGAAGCCCTTCCAGCCGATCTACGAGCTCACCGACCCCATCCGCGAGAAAGTCCGAAAGGTCGCGCAGAAAATTTATGGCGCGCGGGACGTCGCCTTCACCAAGGAGGCGGACAAGCACATCGCCGACGCGGAAAAGCTCGGTTTCGGAGGCGTTCCGATCTGCATCGCCAAGACCCAGAACTCCCTCTCCGACGATCCCAAGCTCCTCGGCCGACCCACGGGTTTCGACGTGACGGTGCGAGGCCTCGAGATCAACGCCGGCGCGGGCTTCGTCGTGGTTTTGACGGGCGACATCCTCCGCATGCCCGGCCTGCCGAGGAAGCCGCGCGCGGAGAACATCGACTACGTGAACGGGCAGATCGAGGGGCTCCAGTAGCGGCAGCTCAAGAAGACTCCGGCATCCCTTCGACCACCACGGGCTCGCTCTGCTCCTGCAGGTGGGGCTTGCCTTCGAAGTCGATCCAGTGTCCGGAGCGATCCCGCTTGGTCTCCAGATAGAAGCGGTTGTAGCCGTTGGGAGGGATCACGTGGGGAAGTCTTCGCGTCACTTGAATCCCGTGGCGAGTCAGCGCCCCGATCTTCCTGGGGTTGTTGGTCATGAGCTCGATCGATCGAATGCCCAGGCTTTCGATCATATGGGCGGCGATGGCGTAGTCCCGCTCGTCGTCGCGAAACCCGAGCGCTAGATTGGCCTCCACGGTATCGAGACCCTGATCCTGGAGCGCGTAGGCGCGAACCTTGTTGATGAGGCCGATGCCGCGACCTTCTTGGCGCAGGTAGAGGACGAGTCCGCGGGGAAGCTCTCCGATCTTCACCAGGGCCGACTCGAGCTGATCGCGGCAGTCGCATCGGAGCGAGCCGATGGCGTCGCCGGTCAGACACTCCGAGTGGAGCCGGGTGGGAACGTTCTCGGCTCCGATGACGTCGCCCCGGACGATGGCCACGTGCTCTTTCTCGTCGCGGTTGTTCCAGAAGGCCACGATGCGAAATTTCCCGAACCGGGTGGGAAGCTCGGCCACGCCCATGACGCGGACGCAGACCTTCATGGGGCCCACGCCCTCGCACTCGTGGTTCCGGTCTCGAACCACCAGGTCCTCGAGGGTTTCCATCTTGCTCATGCTCTGTTTACTCCGAGAATCATGTCCGCGAGCCTCTTTCCCGACACGAAGGCCGCCTCGACAACGCCGCCAGGATGAAAGCTTTCACCCGCTATGCCGACGTGCACGTCGGAGGCGAGGGAGATCCAGAGGGGTTGCGAGAGCGTGTTCGCGGAGCTCACCCGCGAATAACGCCAGCGATGGGGATGCCGAAAAACCCGGGTCGGAGCCATCGAGGAACAACACCCCGTGGTCGGCGGGCTGTCCTTCCACCCGCCTCGTCGCGACCCGTCCGCCGACGACGAGGGATTTTTCGAGAACCACCGGGCGTTTTCCAGCCCGTTCGAGCTCGCGAGCGAGAGATAGACCGGCGATCCCCGCTCCAATCACGACGATTTCTTCCATGAGAACGACCCAGCTTAGCGCAACCCCAACGTCTCGCGCCGTTTCACCGGAGACGTTGTAGTATCTTTCTCGTCGGAGGAGCAAAAACAGGATATGAGGTTGATTTCCTACCGGTCAGGGACGAAGACTGGCGTCGGCGTCATGACCGATGAGCGGCGGTTCGTCGCCCTTTCCGAGCTCGCACCCGAGCTCCCCCGCACGCTACGGGGCATTCTCGAAGAAGGAGACCGGGCGCTCGCTCGGGCCCGAGAGGCGGCGACCGCTCGCCCCGACCACGAGATCGACGACGTGGAGCTCCTGCCCGTCGTCCCCGACCCGCCGGCGATCTGGTGCGTCGGAGTGAACTACGACGAGCACCGCCAGGAGACCGGACGGGAGCCTTCCAGGTACCCCACTCTGTTCTTGAGAATCGCCGCGAGCCAGGTGGGACATCGACAGCCGATGGTTCGACCCAACGTCTCGGAAGAGCTCGACTACGAAGGCGAGCTCGCGGTGGTGATCGGAAAACCCGGACGGCACATTCCCGAGAACGAAGCGCTTCGCCACGTCGCCGGCTACTCGTGCTACAACGACGGGTCGGTGCGGGACTGGCAGCGCCACACGACGCAGTTCGGGCCGGGGAAGAACTTCCATCGAACCGGCGCCTTCGGACCATGGCTCGTGACCTCCGACGAGCTCTCCGACCCTTACGCGCAAACGCTCGTTACCCGCGTGAGCGGCGAAGAGATGCAGCGGACGAGCATCTCGGCGATGACCTTCGAGATCGAGCTCCTCATTCACTATCTCTCGACGGTCTACGAGCTCAGACCCGGAGACGTGATCAGCACCGGAACTCCGGGAGGTGTGGGCTGGAAGCGCAAACCGCCGCGCTTCCTGAAAGCGGGAGACCGGGTCGAAGTGGAGATCTCCGGGATCGGGACTCTGGAAAATCCCGTCGTCGAGGAGACTTGAGCCCGACGCGAACCAAGCTCCATCGAAACGTCTGGGTCGCGTCGGCGACGAGCTTTCTCACCGACGTATCCAGCGAGATGATCTTCAATCTCCTTCCCCTCTTTCTCGCCAACGTCCTCGGCGTACGGACCGGCGCCATCGGCATCGTGGAGGGCGTCGCGGAGAGCGTCTCGAGCTTTCTCAAGATCGTCTCGGGCTTCGTCTCCGATTTCGCGGGAACCCGGAAGTGGCTCGCGGTCCTCGGATATGGAATCTCCGCGGCCTCGAAGCCGTTCCTCTACGTCGCGTCGTCCTGGGAGGCGGTCCTGGGCGTCCGCGTGGCGGATCGTCTGGGGAAAGGAGTACGGAGCGCGCCCCGGGACGCTCTTCTCGCCGAGAGCGTTTCCGCCCGCGACCGGGGTCTCGCCTTCGGCATCCACCGCGCCTTCGACAGTGGGGGCGCTTTCGTGGGGGTCCTCGTGGCCACCGGCGTCGTCTGGTCGGTGCAACGAGGCGCCCTCGCGCTCGAGCCCCGTACCTTTCGCCTTCTCGTTCTCGCGAGCCTCGTCCCCGCCTTCGCCGCGGTCGCCGTCCTCGCCGTCGGCGCGAAAGAAGTGGAGAGTCGGGGGAGGGAGGGCAAGCCCGCGTCTCTTCCCAGGCTCTCGCTTCGTGGGATCGACCCCTCGTTTCGACGTTTTCTGCTCGCGATGATCGTCTTCACCCTCGGGAACTCTTCCGACGCGTTTCTCGTGCTGCGGGCCCAGGAGAGGGGCCTTTCCGTCGTCGGGATCCTCGGGATGCTCCTCGGATTCAATCTCGTGTACACCGTCGTCGCGGCCCCCGCGGGACGGCTCTCCGACTCGCTCGGCCGCAAAGTCGTCATTACTGCCGGATGGATTTTCTACGTTCTCTTGTATGTCGGCTTCGCGTTCGCCCAGACGGCCTGGCAGGTCACGGTACTCTTCGCGCTCTACGGGGTGTACTACGGAATGACCGAGGGATCGGGCAGGGCGTTCGTCGCCGACCTCGACACCGATTCGGAGACACTCGGGACGGCCTACGGGCTGTACCACGCCGCGGTCGGTGCGGCAGCGCTTCCCGCGAGCCTCATCGCCGGCGTCCTCTGGCAGGGCTTCGGCGATTTTCCCGGCTTCGGGCCGAGGGCGCCTTTCCTGTTCGGGGCGAGTCTCGCGCTGGTGGCGACCTTCCTCCTCGCGACGATTCCCCAAAAACCCGCTGTGCTATCCTCGGGAACAAAGAAGGGACATCCATGACCGAGTTTCAGTACCAGCCGATTTTCGAGATCGGCGAGGACGAAGCACCCTATCGCAAGCTCACCTCCAACTACATCGACGAGGCGACGCTCGCGGGAAAGAAAGTACTGGTCGTCGAGCCGGAGGCGCTTTCGCTCCTCGCTTCGGAGGCGGTGCGCGACATCTCCCATCTGTTCCGTACGTCGCACCTCGAGCAGGTGCGGAAGATCCTCGACGACCCCGAATCCAGCGAGAACGATCGTTTCGTGGCGCTCCAGATGCTGAAGAACGCCAACATCTCCGCCGGCATGATCCTTCCTTCTTGTCAGGACACCGGGACCGCTATCGTCCTCGGACACAAGGGCCAGTACGTTCTGACCCGAGGGAGCGACGAAGAAGCGATCTCGCGAGGAATCTACGAGACGTACACGAGGACGAACCTTCGTTACTCGCAGATGGCCCCTCTTTCCATGTACCAGGAGAAGAACACCCGGACCAACCTCCCGGCCCAGATCGAGCTCTATGCCGACGAGGGGGACGAGTACCACTTCCTCTTCATCACCAAAGGGGGCGGTTCGGCCAACAAGAGCTACCTCTATCAAGAGACCCGCGCGATCCTGAGCCCCGACGCGCTTCTCGACTTCGTCGAGCAGAAGATGAAGAGCCTCGGCACCGCCGCCTGCCCGCCCTATCACCTCGCCGTGGTCATCGGCGGGACTTCGGCGGAGCTCACGATGAAAACGGTGAAGCTCGCGAGCTGCCGCTATCTCGATTCCATCCCTCGCGAGGGAAACGAGCTCGGCCGGGCGTTTCGGGACGTGGAGCTCGAGAAAGAGATCCTCGCGCGCTCGCGAAAGCTCGGCATCGGCGCTCAGTTCGGCGGCACCTACTTCTGTCACGACGTCCGGGTCATCCGTCTCCCACGCCACGGCGCGTCGCTTCCGATCGGAATCGGGGTCTCCTGCTCCGCCGATCGCCAGGCGCTCGGGAAGATTACCCGCGACGGTGTCTTTCTCGAGAAGCTCGACGCCAACCCGGCGCGCTTTCTCCCCGAGGTACAAACGAAGGATCTGGGGAGCGAGGTAGTGGCGATCGATCTGAACCGACCGATGGCCGAGATCCTCGAGACGTTGTCGCGCTACCCCATCAAGACGCGCTTGTCGCTGAGCGGACCCATCATCGTGGCCCGGGACATCGCCCATGCGAAGCTGAAAGAGCGGCTGGAGAGAGGCGAGGGGCTCCCGCAGTACCTGAAGGATCACATCATCTATTACGCCGGGCCTGCCAAGACCCCCGAAGGCTACGCCTCGGGCTCCTTCGGACCCACGACGGCGGGCCGCATGGACTCGTATGTCGACCTCTTCATGGAGCACGGGGGCAGCTACGTGACTCTCGCCAAAGGGAACCGCTCGCTCCAGGTGACCCAGGCTTGCAAGAAGCACGGCGGGTTCTACCTGGGCTCGATCGGCGGGCCGGCGGCGGTGCTCGCGCTCGAGTCGATCAAACGGGTCCAGGTCGTGGAGTACGAGGAGCTCGGTATGGAGGCGATCTGGCGCATCGACGTCGAGAACTTCCCCGCCTTCATCGTCGTCGACGACAAAGGGAACGACTTCTTTTCTCAGCTCGCCTGACGACGGCCGCCTTCTTCCTTCGGGGGGCTCAACGGTATAAAATAATGAGTTGTCGTGCCCCCTCACAATCCGGGCCAATCCCCCGTTCGGGGGATTGACAAGGGTAACCGGGAAGGCCTGATAATGCAGGGTTTAGAGGGAAGTGCTCCTGCGGCCCGCTCGTCCAAGGCGATATCGGCCGATCGAGATCGAGACCGTCGTTTCCAGTGAGGGACCGATAGCCGCGGGACCCACCGTCGATACACAATGCGTTCGACATGCGGCGGTTCCTGCCTTACGGAGGCAATCGTAGAATGAAGGGACTCACCGTGGGGATGCTCGGCCTCGGGCTGTTCTGCATCGGCCTGGCCGTGGATACCGATCGGGCGCGCGCCTCGAGCGCGGCGCAGACCGAGCCCGGAATCCAGCCCCCGAGTCCGGAGACCGAATCGCCGAGCGCGGTGGTCGAGGACTACTGCATCATGTGCCACAACGACGACTCGAAGGCGGGGAACATGAGCCTCGAATCGTTCGACGTGCAGCATCCGGAGGGAAACGCCCCGCTGGCGGAAAAGATGATCCGGAAGCTGCGCGCGGGCATGATGCCTCCGTCGTTCGCGCCACAGCCGGATCCCGGTGAGGTCGCCGATCTCGCGCGCTCGCTCGAAGATCGCATCGACACCGTCGCGGCCGCGAGTCCCAACCCCGGTGGGCGCACGTTCCAGCGCCTCAATCGCGCCGAGTACGAGCGCTCGATCCGGGATCTCCTGGCGATCGACGTGGACGTCACCTCGTTTCTTCCCCCCGACACCGTGAGCCACGGGTTCGACAACATCGCCGACGTACAGACCATGTCGGCGACGCTTCTCGAAGGCTACATGCGCGCGGCGAGCCAGATCAGCCGTCTCGCGGTGGGCGATGCCAACGCCGGCCCGACCGAAGCCACCTACAAAGTCCCCCGTACGGCGAACCAGACCCAGCGTGTGGACGGGGCACCGTTCGGCACCCGCGGCGGGATTTCGGTCATCCACGACTTCCCCGCCGACGGCCAATACATCTTCAAAGTGCAGCTCCACGGAAGCCCGACCGGCCAGCTCTTCGGCGCGCCGAGAAAGGGAGAGCAGCTCGAGGTTTCGGTGAACGGA
Organism: uncultured Acidobacteriota bacterium; assembly: GCA_963815675.1. Lineage (GTDB taxonomy): Bacteria > Acidobacteriota > Vicinamibacteria > Marinacidobacterales > SMYC01 > CAWFHP01. The sequence goes on from CAWFHP010000006.1 coordinate 440,155, forward strand.
GAGCGCGTCGCGCTTCTCGACATCGACCCGCTCATGGACGAATCGGACCCGAACGGGATGAACATGGAGACCGCGCCGGTGTCGGTGAAGGCCGGCCCCCAGAGGGTCACCGCGGCATTCATCCAGAAGTTCGCCGGGCCGGTCGACGATCTGATCGCGCCCATCGAGCACACTCTCGCCGACACCCAGATCGGAACCGACCCGGGAATCACGATGCTGCCGCACCTGCGCGTTTTCAGCATCAACGGTCCCTATCACGTCACCGGTATTTCCGAGACCGTGAGCCGCCGCCAGATCTTCACCTGCCGTCCGACGTCGACCGAGGAAGAACGGCCTTGCGCGAAAGAGATCGTTTCGCGGCTCGCGACCAGGGCCTATCGAAGACGCATCGGCGATCTGGACATGGAGGGGCTCATGTCCTTCTACCAGCAGGGAGCCGACGAGGGGGGGTTCGAGGCCGGGATCCGAACGGCCCTCCAGGCGATTCTCGCGAGCCCCTACTTCGTGTTCCGTCTGGAAGAGACACCGGCCACCGCCGACGCGGGAAAGAGCTACCGCGTCGAAGACATCGACCTCGCGTCGCGCTTGTCGTTCTTTCTCTGGGCGAGCGGACCCGATGACGAGCTCTTGAAGCTAGCGGGCGAGGGCGCGCTCGACAACCCCGCCGTCCTCGATCAGCAAGTGGAACGGATGCTCGCCGATCCTCGCTCGGAGGCCCTCTCCACGAGATTCGCCGCACAGTGGATGCGGCTCCAGGACCTCGACAAGATCGACCCTGATACCCTCCTCTATCCTCTCTGGGACGAAACGCTCTCGGAGGCCATGCGGCGGGAGACCGAGCTTTTCTTCGATTCGATAGTCCACGAAGACCGGAGCGTCCTGGATCTTCTCACCGCCGACTACACCTTCGTCAACGAGCGCCTCGCGGTGCACTACGGGATTCCGAACGTCACCGGCGCCCGGTTCCGGCGCGTCCATCTCGACGACGAGAACCGGCGCGGGCTTCTCGGCCAGGGGAGCATCCTTACCTTGACCTCGGTCGCGGACCGGACCTCTCCGGTGCAGCGCGGCAAGTCGATCATGGAGGTCTTCCTGGGCTCACCGCCTCCACCGCCTCCGCCGAACGTCCCGGCGCTCGAGGCGACCACCGGCGCCGCGGGGGGCGACGTGCTCTCGGTGCGCGAGGCGATGGAGCGTCACCGCGCCGATCCGGCTTGCAATTCCTGTCATCGGGTCATCGATCCCCTCGGGCTCGCGCTCGAGAACTTCGACGTGACCGGAGCGTGGCGGATCAAGGACAACGGCGTCCCCATCGACGCGACCGGTGAGCTCTACGACGGAACCAAGCTCACCGGCCCCGCGAGCCTGCGGCAGGCGCTGCTGGATCACAAGGAGTCCTTCGTCCGGGCTTTCACCGAGAGCCTGATGACCTACGCCCTGGGCCGGCGGGTCGAGTACTATGATCAGCCGACGATCCGCGCGATCGCGCGAGGAGCGGCCCAGAACGGTTACCGCATGTCGTCTTTCATCAAGGGAGTCGTCGAGAGCACCGCATTTCGCATGAAGACGTCGGACGCTCCCGTGAGCACCGAGGATCAGTAGAAACGTAACGGAAGGCATCGAGGAGGAATCTCGAGATGTACATCACGAACAAGCACATTTCCCGCCGTATGGTCCTGCGCGGCATGGGTGCCACGGTAGCCTTACCGTTCCTGGAAGCGATGGTGCCGGCCCGCCGAGCGTGGGCGGCGCCGACGGCCGTTCCCACCCGTCTGGTGTGCATCGAAATGGTTCACGGTTGCGCCGGCAGCACCAAGATCGGACTCGAGAAGAACCTGTGGGCTCCCGCGCTCGAAGGAAGCTCCTTCAATCTCTCGCCGAGTAGCTTGAGCCCGCTCGAGCCCTGGCGCGAGCAGGTCACCATCGTCAGCAACACCGACGTACGCAACGCCGAGGCCTTCACCCTCCCCGAGATCGGGGGCGACCACTTCCGCTCGAGCGCCGTGTTCCTCACCCAGCAGCACCCCAAGCAGACCGAAGGGTCGGACGTCCACGCCGGCACGTCACTCGACCAGATGTACGCGAGGAAATTCGGCCAGGAAACGCCCATCCCCTCGATGCAGCTCTCGATCGAGAACGTGGACCAGGCGGGAGGCTGCACCTACGGTTATTCCTGCATCTACACCGACACCATCAGCTGGGCCTCTCCGACCCAGCCGCTGCCGATGATTCGGAACCCCCGGGTCGTCTTCGACCAGCTCTTCGGCTCCGGTGGTACCGCGGAGGAGCGCGCGGCCCGGCGGCGGACGGACCGCAGCATCCTCGACTGGATCACCGGCGAAGTGGCGCGGGTCAAGAAGGATCTCGGCACCGCCGACCGGAGCCGGCTCGACGACTACCTCGACAACGTCCGGGAGGTCGAGCGGCGGATCCAGAAGATCGAGGAGCGCAACGCCTCGGGCGACGTGCGCGAGCTTCCCGACGCGCCCATCGGCGTTCCCGATTCGTTCGAAGAGCACGTCAAGGTGATGTTCGATCTGCAGGCGCTGGCCTTCACGTCGGATCTGACTCGAGTGTTCTCGTTCAAGCTCGGGCGCGACGGCTCGGGGCGCGTTTATCCCGACAGCGGCATCAACACCGGCTTCCACCCTGCCTCGCACCACCGGGAGCAGGAAAAGATGATCAACGACTTCGCCAAGATCAACCGCTATCACGTCGGCATGGTGCCCTACTTCCTGGAGAAGCTTCAGAACACTCCCGATGGGGACTCCAATATGCTCGAGAAGACCCTCGTCATCTACGGCTCCCCCATGGGCGATTCGAACGTGCACAACCACAAGCGGTGTCCCCTCTTCCTCGCGGGACACGCGAACGGTCAGCTCCAGGGAAACCAGCACGTCAAGACGGCGGATGGAACTCCCATGGCGAACGTGTTCCTGACGCTCCTGCGCCGCCTTGGCTTCGAGGAGATGGAGAGCTTCGGCGACAGCACGGGAGAAGTGGCGATCTGACGGGAAGAGCTCATGATTATGTCGCGACCGGTGAGAAGAGCCCATCGTTTGTCCGTGGCGGCGATCGCGTCCGTCAGCCTGACGATACTGCTGGCGGCAGCTCCCGGTGACGTTCCCTTCGGCTCGACCTCGCCCGTCGCCGACGCGGCGATGGCGGGTGACGAGGAGATGGTAAAGGGTCTTCTCGAGCAAGGGGTCGACGTCAACAGCTCTCAGGGAGACGGGATGAGCGCCCTTCACTGGGCCGCGCTCCGAGGCGACGTGGAGATGGCGAAGGTGCTCCTCTACGCCGGAGCCAACGTGAAGGCCTCGACCCGGATCGGAAACTACACTCCGCTTTTCCTCGCGGCAAAAGCTGGCAGCGCCGCGACGGTCCGGACCCTCCTCGACGCGGGTGCGGATGCGAGCGCGGTCACGACCAACGGCGCGACGCCGTTGATGCTCGCGGCGGCTTCGGGCAGTACCGAGGCCGTCACCGCGATCCTCGACCACGGTGCCGCGGTGGACGCGAAGGAGACGGCGATGGGCGAGACGGCGCTCATGTTCGCCGCCGCGTACGATCGGACGGCCGTCGTCGATCTCCTCATCGAGCGCGGGGCGGACGCCGCGCTCGCGACCAACGTCGTGGACGCGGTCGCCCTCGAAAAAGAGCAGACGGAAGGCCGTAGAGCCCGCCAGAAGCGCCTCGGGGTGAAAGCCCAGGGTCGGGGGGGCCGGGCGAGCGGAGAAACGAAGGATGCCGAGGCAAAGGCCAAGCCGTCCAACGGCAACATCCTCTCCAAGCTCTTCGGCTGGATGGGCAAGGGCGACAAGAAAGACAAGAAGAAGAAAGCCGACGGGCCCAAGCCGCTGAGCTACGGCCAGCTCGTCGGGGAGACGGGCGGCCTGACCGCGCTCCATCTCGCGGCGCGCCAGGGCAACCTCGAGACGGTCAAAACTCTTCTCGACCACGGCGTCGACGTGAACGAGGTGACGGCGGGCGATCATACGAGCGCTCTTCTCATCGCCACCATCAACGGCCGTTTCGATCTCGGCAGGTTCCTCCTCGACAGGGGCGCGGACCCCAATCTCGCGAGCGACGCGGGAGCGACGCCGCTGTACGCGGCGGTGAACGTGCAGTGGGCGCCGAAGGCGCTCTATCCCCAGCCCCGGGCGTATCTGCAGCAGCAGCTCTCGTATCTGGATTACATGAAGGTACTGCTCGACAAGGGTGCCGACCCAAACCTGCGCTTGAAAAAGAAGCTCTGGTACAGCGGCTACAACTTCGATCTCTCCGGTGTCGATGAATCCGGGGCGACGCCCTTCTGGCGCGCCGCCTACGCCGGCGACGTGGGTGCCATGAAGCTTCTCGTCGCCCACGGAGCAGACCCGAACATTCCGACCATCAAGCCGCCGGGACGGCCCGAGACGGGAGACGATCGCAGAGAGTTGAAGGACGTCTCCGGACTTCCTCCGGTTCCCGTCGGAGGCCCAGCGGTAACCCCTCTCCAGGCGGCCGCGGGAGTGGGTTACGGCGAAGGCTTCGCCGCCAACTCCCACCGGCACGCCCCGGGCGGCTGGCTACCCGCCGTCCAGTACCTCGTCGAGGATCTTCACGCCGACGTCAACGCGAGAGATCACGAGGGCAATACCGCCCTCCACCACGCCGCCGCCCGCGGCGACAACGAGATGATTCTTTATCTCGTGTCGAAAGGCGCCGACGTCACCCTCGTGAACCGCGAGGGCCAGACGACGGTGGATATGGCGAACGGTCCCGTGCAGAGGGTCCAGCCGTTTCCCGAAACGATCGCTCTCCTCGAAAAGCTCGGCGCCAAGAACAATCACAAATGCGTCTCGTGCTGACGTAGCGAAGGGCTGGCGACGCCAAGTCCTCTTCAGCGGCGAAACGACGTTTCGCCGCCGACGACCGTCATGCGCACGTCGAGCCGGCCGAGATCGGCGGGAGGGGTCGCGAGCGGGTCCGCCGAAAGCACGGTGAAATCGGCGTAGCGGCCGACCTCGAGGGCACCTAGGTCCTTTTCCTCGAAGGCCGCGAAGGCCGCGCCCGAAGTCATTCCCTCGAGGGCGGTTCGCGTGTCGATGCGCTCGTCGACGTGCCAGCCGTTTTCCGGCGTCCCGTCCGCGCCGCGTCGAGTGACGGCGCAGAACAGGGTCTCGAGCGGATCTCCGGAGTCCGAGGCGGGGTAATCGGTTCCGAGCGCCATCTTCGCCCCGGCGTCGATGAGAGACTTCGTCGAGAGCACCCAGCTCGCCCGCGAGGGACCGACCCGCTCGTCGGCCCACCGGGAGTACTCTCCCACGAACACCGGCTGAATCGACGCGATGACTCCGAGCTGGGCGAAGCGGGCGCGATTCGGAAGGGTTCACGACGGAGGCGTGCTCCACACGGAACCGCAGCCGGCGCGCCGCGGGCCCGGCGGCCTCGAAGACGTCGAGAGCCCGACCCACCGCGCGATCTGCCTATGGCATGTGCGTTCACCTGAAATCCTTTCGCGGCCGCCGCCGTGACGAGCTGGCGAAACATCTCGTCGGTCATCGTTTCGAGACCGCGCTCGCCGGGAGCGTCGGTGTAGGGCTCGGAGAGCTCGGCGCCCCGTGAGCCGAGGGCACCGTCGAGTATCACTTTGAAGCTCCGGATGGTGAGCCGTCCCGCGCCGAGATCGATCTCGGGCCCGCGCGCGAGGGTCTCTTTCGCGGTCTCTCCCGTTCCCTGCGCCATGACATAGACGCGGAGTGGGAGCGCGCCTTCGGCAACGAGCTTCTTGTACAGGAGGATTGTTTCGAGATCCGCTCCCGCGTCGTGGACGCTCGTCAATCCCCACCGAACGTATTGTTCCAAGGCGGCGCGGAGCCGGCGCTCGGACTCGGCGGGAGTCGGCTCGGGCACGGCCTTCATCAGAAGACCCACGGCGTGGTCGACGAGAATGCCGGTCGGAGCACCCGCCGCGTCGCGCAGGATCTTTCCTCCCTCGGGGTCCGGTGTCTGACGCCCGATGCCGGCAATCGCGAGGGCACGGGAGTTGACCCAGATCGAATGTCCATCGATACGGTCGAGAACGACGGGGTGATCGCTCGTGACGGCATCGAGCTCCGCCACTGTGGGAAACTCGGGTGGATGCCAGAAGCCCTGGTCCCAGCCCTCGCCGCGGATCCACTCGCCTTCGGGAGTCGTCCGCGCTAGCTCGGCGACGCGCTCGAGAATCTCGTTCTTGTCGAGACCGCGAAGGTCGAGCCACTCGAGCTGCTCCCCGAGTCCCATGGGATGGACGTGAGCGTCCGCGAGGCCGGGTACAGCTACGCCGGGAAGCGCCACCCGGACGGTGTCGAGACCGATGAAACGTGCCACATCCTGCTCGTCTCCGATGGCGACGATACGGCCATCGGAGACCGCCATTGCCGTCGCGGCCGGCCGAGAGGGGCTCAGAGTCACGATCGATCCGGTGAAGACGACGTCCGCCGGCTGGGCGTAGGCGATGGCCGTGAGAGCTAGCCCGGCGAAAGGGCCGAGACCCCACGTCCGCTTCCCACGTCTCGCTCTCATTCTTCCCTGCTGGGCCTCTCGAAAAACGGGACACTCCGCCATCGGCTGAGGAGGATACCTCGGCATCCTCGGCTCCGCACACAGGATGTAGGCCGTATGCCGTTTGGTCGTCAGGAGCTCGATGTGAACGCATCGGTGGCACTGGCTCTCTGGAAATGGGCGGGCCGTTGCCTCCTCATCGCTCATGAAAGAGAGTGTAGCGGGTGCGTCGTGCGAAAAAAAGAGACGCGGACCGTCGATCTTGCCGTAACTCGTTCGACGCTCCAGTAGAGGGCGGGCTGAGCCGGTAGAAGTCGAAGCGTCCGGTCGTCGCCCCAAACGAATCAGGAAGGAGATGCGAGAGATGCGAGTCCTGGTGTTGGTCAAAGCGAACGAGGATTCCGAATCGGGAGCTCTCCCGGACGAAAAAATCCTCACCGAGATGGGCAAGTTCAACGACGAGCTCGTGAAAGCCGGAGTCATGCTCGCGGCCGAGGGGCTTCACCCGAGCTCCAAGGGTGCCCGCGTCCGGTTCTCGGGGCAAAAGCGGACGGTCATCGACGGGCCTTTTGCCGAGGCGAAGGAGCTCGTCGCGGGCTTCTGGTTGTGGCAGGTGAGGTCGATGGAAGAGGCCATCGAATGGCTCAAGCGCGCTCCCTTCGACGAGACGGAGGTGGAGATTCGCCCGGTGTTCGAGGCCGAGGACCTGGGGCCGGGGTTCACGCCCGAGCTCCAGGAGCAGGAAGAACGCCAGCGGGAGGAGATGGAAGCCCGCAAACGGAGCCGGTCATAGACACTGCCGTCTGAGCGGTCCCCACCTTGCGCCGGGGGAGCGGCGATGCTTTGATCGGCTGCCGTGACGGCTACCGACATCCATCACACAATCGAAACGGTCTTCCGGATCGAGTCTGCCAGGCTCATCGCCGGCCTCGCGCGGATCGTGCGCGACGTGGGCCTCGCCGAGGACCTGGCGCAGGACGCGCTCGTCATCGCGCTCGAGCGGCGCTCGCGGCCTGTCACGCGCGAGCTCTCACCCCGGAAGAGACGGACTGGACGCGTATCGCGGAGCTCTACGAGATCCTTGCGCGGGTCGCGCCCTCTCCGATCGTGGAGCTCAATCGGGCGGTGGCCGTGGGGATGGCGCTCGGTCCCGCAGCCGGCCTGGCACTCGTCGATGCCTTGGTTGCCGAAGGATCGCTCGAGAGCGATCACCTCCTTCCGGCGGTGCGCGGCGACTTGCTCCTGAAGCTCGGCCGCTTCGACGAGGCTCGGGACGAGCTCGTCCGTGCCGCGGCGCTCACGCGGAACGCCCGCGAGAAGAAACTGCTTCTCGAGCGCGCCGAGCTTTGCGCGAGCAATTCCCAGCCGCCTTGAGTTACCCTTGCGGGTTCGTTCGCGACGTGCCCTATGGAGAATCCCCCGATGATCAAGACCTGGATATGGATTGCCTCGATGACAGCGCTTCTCGTCGCGTCTGGCATCGGGTTCGCGCAGACCCCCGACGAAGCCGCGCGGTGGGCCGATGAGACGCTCTCCCGGCTCACTCTACGCGAAAAGGTCGCGCAGATGATTACCGAGCAGATGCGCGGCGATTACGTCGCCGAAGATTCGGAGGACTATCGGTACTGGAGCGGGCTCGCCCGCGACGCCGGTATCGGAGGGTTCGTGGTGTACGGAGGCGCGCCCTACGAGACGGCGCAGCTTCTCAACCGTCTTCAGAAGCTCGCCAAGATACCGCTTCTGTTCTCCGCCGACTTCGAGGGAGGTCCCGGGCAGCAGTTCCAGGGCGCTTCGGAGTTTCCCGCGAACATGGCTCTCTCCGCCATCGGCGACGAGCGGCTGGCGTACGAAGTGGGGAAGGCAGGTGCCATCGAAGGCCGTGCCATCGGGATCCATCTCACCTACTCGCCCGTCGTCGACGTCCAGACGCGGCCGGAGAATCCCGTGCTGAGCGTGCGCTCCTTCGGGAGCGACGTCGAGCTTCTCGGGAGAATGGCGGGCGCCTACATCCGCGGATACCAGGAGAACGGCATGCTCGCCACCGCCAAGCATTTTCCCGGCCGGGGCGACGTCGACCTCATCGTCGAGGACGAGTTTCTCGTGAACCGCAAGCCCGCGGCTCGGATCGAAGCCGAGGACTTCCTCGCGTTCCGAAAGGCCATCGAAGCGGGCGTCACCTTCGTCATGACCGAGCACATCGAGATCCCGGCAGTGACGGAGGGATCCGATCTCCCGGCGAGCGTCGAGCCCAAGCTCGCCACCGAATGGCTTCGGAGTCGGCTCGGGTTCCAGGGACTCCTCACCACCGACGACCTCTGGTATCCCAAAGTCGCGAAGAGGTTCGGCGCGGAGAGAGCCGGCGTGCTCGCGATCCTGGCGGGACACGACATGCTCCTCAAACCCGCGAACGCTCTCCGGATGCTCGACGCCGTCGTCGCCGCCGTCGAGTCCGGGGAGATTTCGACGGACCGGATCGACGCATCGGTGCGAAAGATTCTCTACTGGAAGGCACGGCTCGGTCTCCACGAGAATCGGCTCGTCGACACCGAGCGCATCGCCTCTCTCGTGGGCACGAAAGCCCACCTCGATCTCGTGCGCGAAGTCGCGGAGCGGTCCTTGACGATGTTGAAGAACGACTCCGTCTTCCCCACGAGCGTGGACCGGCTGGGGAAGATGGTGCTCGTCACCCTGCAGAAGAACGACAACGATCCCGTCGCGTCTCGTGCCGCGGCTCGATTGACCGAAATGCTCCCTGTCTCCGAAAGCTTTCTGCTCGGCCCCGGGGTCGATCCCGCGCGCTACCGAGCCGCGACCACGGCGGCACTCGGCGCCGACACCGTCCTCGTCTCACTCTTCCACCAGAGGACCGTCTATCAGGATCATGGTGTCCTTCCGGCACGAGACCAGGAGCTCCTTGGCTCTCTCGCCCGAGGCAAGGTGAGAACCATCGGCCTTTCCTACGGCAACCCCTACCTCGCCGTCGAGACGAAGGACCTGTCGGCATTCGTCGTGGGCTACGGCGAGGGAGGCTTCTACGGGAACCAGCTCGTCTACGCCGACGCGTTCGGGCGCCTTCTCAAAGGGGAGGTCGAGGCGACGGGAAAGCTCCCCGTGAAGCTCACCACTCCCTGAGAGACGGTCCGGGATGGTGAGACGCGAAGGGATCTGACCTCCAACCTGCGGATCAAGGGTCGGGATGGTCTGAATATCTATCCATCATCGCGACGTCACCACCGGCAAGATCAGCGCAGATGGGTGGTCGGCGTCGTGATAGACGCGGTTGGTGGCGGACACGTATCTCTTCGCCGTCGCCTGTTCCGCCCCGGTGTTCAGGTTGCGGTCGAAGCGGGGGAAGTTGCTGCTGGAGACCTCCAGACGCAACACATGCCCTTTCAGGAAGACGTTGCTCGTGGACCACAGCTCGATGACGAATTTGTAGATCTGCCCGGGATTCAAAGCGCCGGTTTCTCCTGCGAGTCGCGGTATCGGGCGCGAACTGATGCCTTCCGTCAGATTCCGCGCGAAGCCATCGGGCTCAGACGTCCACCAGTTTGGCGTCGAAATCCGTATCCACCGCGGAGGACTCGCGAAGAGCTCGAGGAGGACCGGTCCCGGTGACTTCGGTGTCCGGGTAAACGGGGCGTCGGTGTAGACCAGGACGTCGTCGCGAGCCTCGACCGGACGCTGATCGCGCGGACCCGGCGCGAGGTGTATCCCGTCGCAGCAGAGGGGACCACCAATCGTCGGCGCTGGATTCGAAGGGTCGTACAGGTAGTGGTCGAACGGTTCCGGAGCGCGGTGCGACCGTGGAAAGACTGCCGTCGCCGCGGACGGAGGTCGCCTGGCCTCCCGCCGAATGCAGGTAGTATCTCGTGCTCTCCGCGCGCGCCAGCGGCCAGTCGTCCTCCTCTCGCCACTGGTTGGTGCCCATGACGAAGATCTTCACCGGCTTGCCGGCGAACTCGTTCTTCGCGCCCTGGAACAGGTACTGGTACCACTTCAGCGTGACGTCGTTCTCGTCGAATTCGGCGGCGGCCGCTCCGAAGTCGACGTCGCCGATCTTTCGTCCGTTCGCCGGCGTGTCCGCCGATCGATGACGAGGAGGTGCTGGCCGCGACGGGCCTCTTCGCTACCGCCATGCGCCTTGATTCCGAGGTAGTTCCGCAGCGATCCCCCCTGGAAAATGTCGTACCAGGCCGCGACCGACAGCACGGGCACGGTGATGTTCTCGTAGTGCGCTTCGATGGAAAGCGGTTTCCAATAGTCGTCGTCGTCGGGATGCGCGAGCCAATCGAGATAATACGGGGCCAGTTCGTCGATGGAGACGGGAGCGGCCGAGGGCGCGGAGAAATTGAAAAGCGGGATAGCTCGGTGAGAGGAAGCGTCCCGGCGCTCCCGCGACGGCGTCGGTTTTCGTCGCGACCGTTCGATTGAGAAGTGTCTTGAGCCAACCCTGACGTCCAGGACTGGTTGAACCATTGCTCGAAGGCGCCGCCCTGATACGTCCATCCGTCGTGATAGTTGCTGGCGGTCACCACCGGGCAAATGCCGGCCAGGTGCGGCGGGTGCGCGATGGCGGCAAGCATCTGGGTGGCGCCCACATAGGAGCCGCCCCACATACCCACCTTCCCGTTCGAGTACGGGAAGAGACGCGGCCCACTCGACCGTATCGTAGCCGTCGTCGGATTCGTGCCGGAACGGGTACCACTCTCCTTCGGACGAATAGCGTCCCCGGACGTCCTGGACGATCGCGACGAATCCGTGCGCCGCCGCATCGATGGCGAACGGAGCTTCGTTGCGCTTGTCGTACGGAGTGCGCTGAAGAAGTACCGGAAAGCGGCCGTCCACGCTCGGCCGATAGATGTCCGCACGGAGGAACACACCGTCGCGCATCCTCGCTCGAACGCCGACCTGAAGCGTCACCTCGTATGTCTCGGCCGCCTCCATGACGTTGGCCGTCACCACCAGGGTAATGACGGCCGCCCACAGCCTGCCGCTGCGATGATTCATGCTCGTTCCTCCTCGAAAAGGACGTCGACGGGCGTCCACTGTAAGGATTGTCAGTTGTCGGTGCAACGACGGAGAAGGTGCACGACTGATGCAGACCCGGCGATGTCTACGTAGCCGCGAACAACACGGCGTCTCCGCGTGATTTCCAGGGAGATCGAGCGCCCCGAGCGGAGCTCTTGTCGGATTTGATTTGCGAGTTCGACCGTGTTGGTAAACGCGGCAGGCGAAGAGTTATCGAATCGAAATTTCGACTCGCCAGCCCTTGGCGCCAAGGTCGGTTGGCCAATGGGGACCGAGCGGCAGCAAGTCCACAGCGTCAAATCCGGGACTTGGGTCGGGCATTACGAGATCATCCAGGAGCTCGCGCGCGGTGGCATGGGGATTGTCTATCGAGCGCGGGACCGCAGGCTCGGCCGTGACGTGGCCCTCGAATGCCCCTGGCCCTAGATTTTGAGGAACGCCACACGGCGTGCGCGTTTATGGTGGAGGTCCTCCGCTATGGAGAACAGTTGGCGAGCGCGTTGGAGTTCGCGCACGGGCATCAGATCTTGCACCGACGTCCATCGGTCACATACCGGGAAACAAAGACCCTCACCGGGGGCCCGATTTCCAGTGCGCGTTCAATCTGGCGGTGAACAAGTTCCGCGGCAAGTTTCCCGCGCAGTCTGACCCGACGGACGTTCTGACGGGGGTGGGCATTTCCGAACCGATGCTGGCTCTACGTCGCGCCCTCGGACGGGTGTAGTCGTCGGACGTCCGGGGTCGGGCCAGCGTCAGGACGAGGGTTCAGTCGGACGTCGTCATCAGGAGGGAGAAAGACGCCGTAAGACCTCCTCCCCCACCAGAGGTCTGAGCGTCATCAGTCACCGCACGTTCTCGTGTAGAATCTCCGCCCAGATAAGGGGGAGAAATGGAGACAGCTCGTCCGTTCGTTTCCGCATTCAACGTATTGTTGGTGATCGCCTCCATCCTGCTTTCCGTGGTCGTCTACGCGCAGGAAGACGAGCTTCCGACGCTGAAGCTAGACCGGATCCCGGCGCAACCCGCGTTTGCCGGTCAGACGCGGGCTCCGGCAGCGGAACGTTCGTCTTACAGGGTCGAGGCCATCGTGTCGAGCTTGACCGAGCCCTGGGCGCTCGCTTTCCTTCCGAGCGGCGAGAGCCTGATCAACGAGTACGTGGGGGACATGCGGATCGCCGATTCCAAGGGTCGCCTCAGCGAACCGCTCCGCGGCCTCCCCGAGATCTCCCACAAGGGCTGGGCCGGTCTCTTCGACCTGGCCCTCGACCCCGATTTCGCGCACAACCAGCTCCTCTATTTTTCGTATACGGCTCCGCCGAATTCTCCCGACGGGCCGAACGTGGCGCGGGTGGCGCGGGCGCGCCTCGTTCGGGAGGAGCTCCGCCTCGAGGACGTGCAGGTCATCGTCGACGGTTTCGGCGGTCAGGAGCTTCACTTCCTCCCCGACGGCACGCTGCTGGTATCGGGAGCGGGGGACAGCGAAAAGGAAGATCCCCAGGATCTCCGCTCGACCGTCGGGAAACTGCTGCGCATCCGACGCGACGGCTCGGTCCCCGAGGATAATCCCTTTTATGGCAAATCCAACGTGCGGCCCGAGATTTACAGTTACGGCCATCGGGATATCTCCGGGATGGCGACCCACCCCGAGACCGGAGAGGTCTGGATCACGGAGCACGGTCCTCGTGGCGGTGACGAGCTAAATCGAATCCGTCCCGGCGCCAACTACGGATGGAAGGTCATCTCCTACGGCACCGAGTACTCGGGAAACCCGATCGGCAAAGGACTCACGGCCATGGAGGGCATGGAGCAGCCGCGCTACTTCTGGCGTCCGTCGATCGCACCGTCGGGGCTCATCTTCTATGAGGGCACCATGTTTCCCGAGTGGCGCGGCAATATCTTCGTCACCGCCCTGGCGGGACAACACGTAAGCCGGCTCGTGATGAACGGTGACAAAGTCGTCGCGGAAGAACGCCTTCTCGTGGACCGGGCGCAGCGCATCCGTGAGCTCCGGGTCGGACCGGACGGAGCGCTCTACGCGCTGACGAACGAAGAAGAGAAATCGCCGCAAGGCACGGCCGAGCTCCTCCGGATCTCGCGTCCAGAGACGACGTCTTCGCTCCAGTAAGTATTCTTCTCACTCCGCACCTGGCCTGCAGAGTGGAAGACTCAAAAGACGAACGGGAGGAAGAGAGATGAAATCGAAGAGAAGCTCGCTGATGTCAGCGTGCAGTGCCGTGGTGATTTCGCTCTGCGCGGTCCTGGCGGTCCTCGCGCAGGAGGGCGGCGGGGGAGAAGCGTCGATTCCCCAACTGCGATTTCGTCTCGTCCAAGACTTCTTCAGTATCCCCCGGGCTCGGTCATCGGCCGCACCACCGGCATTGCCATTGGACCCGATGGCACGATCGTCACCCTGAATCGCGGCTATCGCCCGGTGATGGAGTTCAACTCGGACGGCACCTTCGTGCGCTCGTGGGGCGAGGGCTCCACGATGTTCGATGGCGCCCATGTCGTGCGCTTCGATGCCCAGGGCACTCTCTGGTACGTGAATGCCGCCGACAACAATGTCGTCCGATTCGATTCCAATCGCCGCACCATGGGAACGCTGGGAACGAATCCAGAGCCGTGGACCTGGCTGACCCACGTCTACGAGCACGCCGCGCCCCCCAAGTCCGCGTTGTATCAGCCGACGGACATCGCCTGGAGCAGGGACGGCAGTAGTTTCGTCGCGGACGGATACGGCAACTCGCGGATTGCCAAGTTCGACAAAGACGGGAACTTCGTCATGTCCTGGGGCGAGCGGGGCAGCCGGCCCGGCGAATTCAACACCCCTCACGGTCTCGTGATAGACGACGACGACATCCTGTACGTCGCCGACCGCGGCAACAGCCGCATCCAGGTCTTCGATACCGAGGGCAATCGGAAGGCCGTCTGGGACCTGCCGACCGCACCCTGGTGCCTCTGCCTCACGAACGGACCCTCACAGGTGATGTTCGTTGGCAGCGTGGGCCGGGTGTACAAGATGGATCTCACCGGCAAGATCCTGGGCGCCTTCGGCCGCCGGGGCCGCATGCCCGGGACCATCGACTCCGTCCACCAGATCGCATGCCCGGACGAGAACGCCCTTTATCTGGCTCACACCTACGCCTCGCGCTTCGACAAGTGGGTCGCGGAAAACTGAAAGCTCGGTTCTCACGGGATCGAAGCCCTCAACGGAGCTGAATTGCGCGACGTCACTCGTCTCCCGGGATTCCCTACCATTCATCGAACTCCCGGTCCAGAGGTTCCCTCCTGCCTTTCCAAACGTCACCGTACATCCCCTCGACTTACTGCAAACGAAAGCGCGAACACCGGTGCTCGTCGGTGTAGGACCCCTGATTGGTACTCCGTTCGACAGAGGACCTAGGCGTTTGGAGCGGGCTTCAGTTCGTAGAGCCGGATGTCTGCGTTTCTGATCAACGCTTCGATGGTGTCTCCATCTTCGGGGTAGACGGCAAACCCGGCGCTCACGGAGATCGGCGGATGTTCTGAGTCCTGGGCCAACTGTCGCCGGATTCGTTCTATCACGGTCATCACCGCAGGCCGGTGGGACTCCGGCAGCACCAGCACGAACTCGTCGCCGCCATATCGAGCGGCCGTGTCCACCGCTCGGCAGGTGTCCCTTAGCGCGTCGGCCAATCGGCACAATGCGCGGTTTCCGACGAGATGGCCGTACCGGTCATTCACTGACTTCAACCCGTCGAGGTCGAACAGCAAAACCGCAAACGGGTGCTCGGTGCGCTGAGATCGCTCCATTTCGTGCTCGAGCACGTCCATCAGTCGACGGTAGTTCGCCAGCCCCGTCAGCGGATCCGACATCGACAGGTCGTGCAGACGCTGGACCAACTTCCGCCGCTCTCTCACCGTGGCCGCAAAGAGCAACGTGCCAACCCCCGTCACACCAATGTACGCCTGAAGCAGTAACAGGCTCAGTGGGGTCGACTCGCCAGCAAAGGGCCCGTAGCCGTTCACCGTACCCCAGACCGCCACTGCGGAGACCAGCAACATTCCCGTTGCTGCCACGCGTGGACTGAGACGCAGCGCCGCCCATCCAACGAAGGGCACACATACGAAGTCGACGGGATAATTTCGCACGCCGAGCGGAAGGACCCCGCCAAACACCGCGATGCTTGCGAGGGCTATCGTCACACTCACCGCGCTGGCCTCCAGGATCTTCGCTCGCGTCCAATGCATCGGCGGGGGAAAGATCCACAACAAGATGACCGGCGCGATAACGAGCGCGCCGCCCGCGTCACCGGCCCACCACGTCAGCCAGATCTCGCCGTAGCTCGTCCACTCGGCAAGGCCTCCGATCGTGAGCGTCGTCACGCCGATCGTTGCGGCCAGGGCGGGACTCAGTCCGGCCGCGAATACCGTATAACAGGCAACGTCGCGCACCGCCTCGAAGGATCTCGAACCATTGGCGAACCGGTTTACAAGATACGTCGCCATCACCGGCTCGAGCGTGTTGCCGAGCGCGATCGCCAAGGATGTCCACACCGACCCCGCGGTGGTTACGTTGACCACGAACGCCGCAACGAAAATAGCCGGCCATACCCACGTTCCCAGAATCAGGCATGCCGCCAGTGCGATCCCGGTCGGCGCCCATACGAGTGTTGCGCTGGTGTGGACGACCGCCAGCTCGAGACCGAGCTTCCCGGCAACGAAATATGCTACCGCGAGCATCACGAGAAGGCCTGCGCGTCGAGGCAAGTCCCTTTCGTGCGAGCTCAAGCCGTTCGTTTCTGGTTCCATGAACGAATCAGTCTGATTCATAGACCTGGACGCGGCAACCGACGAAGGTGCCTTTCGATGGCATCAACTTGTCGCCGTCCTCGGAATCTATGGAATGACCGAGGAAGGGGATCTCTCACAAGTTGGTGAGCCGCGAAGGAATCGAACCTTCAACCTACGGATTAAGAGTCCGTTGCTCTGCCAATTGAGCTAGCGGCCCACAGTAATGGCTTACGTGGCTGGTACGCCTGAGAGGATTCGAACCTCTGACCTTCTGCTCCGGAGGCAGACGCTCTATCCAGCTGAGCTACAGGCGCATGCCTTCGAGAACGCTCTCGTAAACGTCTCTCCGGAAGCCCAAAGGATAGTACGAGGGCGCACCTCGCCGCAAGTCCACTGTCGGATGTCAGATCGAGTGGACCTTTTCGAGCTCGGGCTTGCGATCGCTCTCCGTCGCCCCCGCTTCTGATGCAGGCCCGGGCGCCTGTTCGCCGACGGGCTTCCGCACGATCCCGTCGAAGAGGAACATCGACGAGTCGGCGAGGACGCCCTGGGCGAGGCGATAGCCCATGCGGTCGGTGTTGCGGCCGACGCCCCGGAAGGCGTCCTCGATCCGCAGTCGGGAGTTCGCGCAGAAGTGCTCGACGAGAGCGAGGACTTCTTTACGGTCGACTCCCTCCCCGATGAGCGCCTGCGCCCGGGTGGCGGAGGCGGCCTGGGCGAAGAGCTCGGTGCCGACATCCACGAATCGCGCGAGGAGCATCTGCTCCCGCTCGAGCTTGGGTCCGTACTTCACCATGGCGTAGAACATCTTCCGCGCGAGCTTCTTGCTGGTGCGACCGACATAGCGCATGTGAGAGGCGAGCGCGCGGTCCATCCCGGCGGTCGGAACCATGGCGGGAAGCGAAGGTTCGCGGATACCAGCTGAGGTAGAACAGGCCCGCCTTCATCGCGGCAGCGAAGCGCCGGCCGAAGGGAAGCTTCGGGTTCATCACCGCCCCCGCGACCTTCAGGTGCGGGTCCATGGCCTCGCGGGCGATGAAGAGGCGCATGATCTCCGTCGAGCCCTCGAATATCCGGTTGATGCGGGCGTCGCGCATGGCGCGCTCGATCATGAACGGCTTGTCTCCGCGGGCCCTCGAGGACTGCGCGGTCTCGTACCCCCGGCCCCCGAGAATCTGCATCGTTTCGTCGACGATGTTCCAGGCGGCCTCGGTCCCGAACATCTTGGTCATCGCCGCCTCGACACGGATGTCCGTCTTCTTGCGGTCGACGAGCGCGGAAGTGAGGTAGGTCATGGACTCGATCGCAAAAATCGTCGAGGCGATGCGGGCGATCTTGTCGGCGATGGCGGCGTGCTTGCCGATGGGAGCACCCCACTGCTCGCGCTCGTTGGCCCACCCTTTCGCCATTTCGAGCGAGCGCTTCGCGAGCCCGACGCAAACGGCGGGGAGCGTGATCCGGCCGGTGTTGAGCGTGGTGAGCGCGACCCGGAGCCCCTTGCCTTCGCCGGCAATGATGTTCTCCCTCGGTACTTTCACGTCGGTGAAGCGAAGGACGCCGTTATAGAGCGCCTTCAGACCCATGAACTCGCATCGATGCACGACTTCGATGCCCGGTGACGCGGCATCGACGACGAACGCCGTGATTTGATCGCGCTTGCGCCCGTTCACCAGTTTCGCCGGGGTCTTGGCCATGACGACGATGAAGGCGGCACGGGTGCCGTTGGTGCACCATAGCTTCTCACCGTTGATGACGTAGAACTTCCCGTCCTCGGTCGGCTCGGCCGTAGTCTCCATCCTTGCCGGGTCGGAGCCGACTCCCCGCTCGGTGAGGGCGAAAGCCGAGATCTCGCCCGCCGCGACCCTTGGAAGGAAACGCTTCTTCTGCTCCTCGGTGCCGAAAAGGAGAAGCGGCTGAGGGACTCCGATCGATTGGTGAGCGGAGAGCAGAGCGGAAAGGTTTCCGCAGTAGCTCCCCAGAAGCACCGCCGCACGGGTATAGACCTGCTGGGTGAGCCCGAGCCCGCCGTACTCGCGCGGGATCTTGATCCCGAACGCTCCGAGAGCGCGCAATCCCTCGATGACCCGTTCCGGGATCTCGCCTTCGCGATCGATGCGGTCGGGGTCGACCTCTTCGCGCAGGAATCGTTCGAGCTCGGAGAGAAACCGGCGCCCGCGCTCGTCCTGGTCGGAGGCGAGCTCGGGATAAGGATGGACGAGACGAAAGGGAACGTCACCCATGAACAGGGCGCCGGCGAAAGTCGGATACTCCCAGAACCCCTCGCGGGACGATTCGGTGAGCTCGAAGGCAGCGCGTTTCGCCTCCGACATCTTCGACGTGTCGAGGACCGGCTCGTTCGGTTGCTGGCTCATTTGGGTTCTCCTTCGTTCCTTTCGGGAGCGACGTGCCGCGTGAGCATCTCGGTCACTTCGTCGCGGGCCACGTCGAGGTCGATCGACTCCTCGTCGAAGACCCATTGGAGCATGACGCCGTCGATGGCGGCTTGAACGAGAGACGCCGTCGTCCGTACCGGGAGCGGCCGCATCTCTCCAGTCTTCCGTCCTTCTTCGAGAATGTGGGCGAGATAATGGCGCGACGGCTCGTACGCCTCCGCGTTCAACGAGCTCTCGTCACCCGCGCCGTACCGCTGGCCCCAGAGCGCGACGAGGGCGACATAGCCGACGCGGTGTGACTTCATGAACTCGAAGTTGGCGGCGACGTAGGCCCCGAGCTTTTCGAGGGCCGTCCCCGCGGAGTCGACTCGCTCCTTCACGAACTCCGCCGGTTTGCGCAGCAGGCTCCGCAGGATCTCGTCGAGGAGCTCCTCCTTCCCGTCGAAGTGATAGGAGATGACTCCCTTACTAATCCCGGCTTTCTTAGCAATTTCGGCGAGAGAGGCTTGTGAATATCCGTGCGCGGCGATGGTTTCTATGGCGGTCTCTACGATCTGCCGGCGCCTCGCCTCCTCGATGAAGCTCGGCTTCTTCTGACCGATCGACTCAATATTTGACTGCACGGCCAAATTTTAGCCCAGACGGCCATTCGACGTCAAGCGTTGGAAGAGACCACAAGAACCGGTCTTCGTGACTGAGGTTGGCGTATGCATTAGAATCGCAGTAGAATTCTATTGTGATTACCATATCCATCACGGTAGATGAACCCCTACTGAAGGCGGTCGACCGGATCGCGCGAGAATCGAAACGCACTCGGTCCGACGTCTGTCGGTTGGCGCTACGGAAATGGCTGGATGCGCAACGGGAGGCCATCCTCGTGCGCGAAGAGCGGGAGGCCTATCGGGCTCACCCAGTGACACCGGACGAGTTCGACGACCTGATCACCGCGCAGACGATTCACCTCTTCGAGGACGCCCCACTCGAGCCTGGCGAGCGTGACGAGCCTCCGGATCGGGACGAACGTTGACGCGTGCGGAGATCTGGCTGTACCGATTCAAGACTCCGGACAAACAGCGACCGGTTCTCATACTCACTCGTCCGGAGATGATTGCCGTTCTGAACACCGTCACTGTGGCAGCACTGACCCGAACGATCCGTGGAGTCGCGAGCGAGGTGGTGGTAGGTCAGGAGTGTGGGCTCAAAGAGCGGTCCGCCATCAACCTCCATCATCTCTTCACGATTCCGAAGTCGGGGCTCCGCCGTTTCGTCGGCACCGTGCCCGAGCCCACAATGAAAGCCGTGCGCCGAGCTCTGCTGCACGCGCTGGCGTTCGAATCCTGAGCGATTCTCCAACTCGAGCCTCCACCGCCTTGATTCCGCGTTTCGCTGCCGTCAGTCGTAGCGGAGGGCGCGGATGGGCTCGATGGCCGCGGCGCGGCGAGCAGGCAGATACGTGGCGAGGGTAGCGACGGCGGTGAGGAAGAGCCCGACGGACGCGAACGTCACTGGGTCCGTGCTGTCGACTCCGTAGAGGATCGCCGACATCAGGCGCGTCGCGGCGAGAGCGCCGAGGGTGCCTATCGCGACCCCCAGAAGCGTCATGACGAGACCCTGTCGTACCACCATGCGGCTCACATCCGAGCGCGCGGCGCCGAGGGCGATGCGCACACCGATCTCCCTCGTCCTTTGCCCGACGATATATGAGATCACGCCGTAGATCCCGATGGACCCTAGAAAGAGCGCCACCCCCGCCGCTATGGCGAGAAGCATCATCGTATAGCTCGTGCGCGCCAACGAACGAGAGAGGAGCTCGTTTCCGGTCCGGATGCTGATCAAAGGAAGATTCGGATCGAGCGACCAAACGGTGTCGCGCACCGACGTCGAGAGACTTCCCGGCGAGACCGTCGACCGCAAACAGAGGGTCATGGTGCGCACGGCCCAATCGTCGTTGTCTTCGCCGAATCCGACGACGGGATAATAGATCATCGGGCTCACGGGTTTTTCGAGGCCGTCGTCGTGCACGTCGCCGACGACGCCTACGATCGTGTACCAGTGGTTGATTTTCCGGGGAAGGCCAGGTGTGAGGCGTTTTCCGAGAGGGCTCTTTCCCGGCCAGAACGTCTCGGCGAGTCCGCGGCTGATCACGACGGCGCCCGTTCGCTCCTCGTGGTCGCGCCGCTCCAACGTCCGACCCTCCTCGAGAGGAATCCCCATCGCCTCGAAGTAGCCGGACGCCGCCCAGTTGGTGCGGACCACGGGCGGGAGCTCGCCCTCTCGAACGGGAAAATCTTCGAGGGCCATGCCGTTGTTGGAGTCCGAGCCACCCATGGGAAAATTGCGGATCGCCCCCACCCGGGAAACGCCCGGCAGGGCCCGAAGCTCGTCCATCAGCTTCTCGTAGAATCGCGCGGCATCGTCCGGCGTCGCATAGCTCGCCTGCGGAAGAGACAGGCGCACCGTCAGGAGATTGCCGGCCGTCCAGCCGGGGTTCACGTTGCGGAGCGACCAGAACGAGCGCGCCATCAAGCCCGAACCGACGAGAAGAACGAGGGCGAGGGCGACCTGGGTCACGACGAGCGCGCTGCGCACGAGATGAGTCTGTCGTCCGCTCGAAGCCCGGAGGCTACCCTCCTGGATTGCACGTACCAGATTCGGCCGTCGATACCGCGCGACGGGAATGAGGCCGAAGACGAGACCCGCCACAAGTGAAATGGCGGCGGCGAAGGCGACGACCGGCGCGTGGATGCCGACCTCGTGGAGGCGCGGAATGGTCTCGGGGCTCATGGCGAGAAGCACCTTGAGCGCGGCGAAGGCGATGCCGATGCCGAGAATTCCGGCGAGAGTGGCGAGCACGAGACTCTCGGCGAGAAAGTGCCGCAGCAGGTCACGACGGCTCGCTCCCAGCGCGACCCGGAGGCCGAGCTCGCGCTGCCTTCCCTCGGCGCGGACGAGAAACAGATTCGCGACGTTGGCGCAGGCGATGAGGAGAACGACGCTCACCGTTCCCAGAAGGATCCAGAGCACGCGAGACACGTCTCCCACGACGTCCTTCATCAACGGCGTCACGAAGGCGCGGAGCTGGGCGTGCTCGAGGATCGCTGCGGTGAACTCGCCTGGATAGATGTCGGGGATGCGGTGTAGGAGACCGTCGAGCTCCGCGGTGGCCGATTCCGCCGATACGCCGGGCTTCAGTCGGCCGATCCCCTCCTGGCTGAAGTTCACCTTGCCCAGGTCCTTCGGATCGATGACGTGGGGAATCCAGATCGCCGTCGTCTCACCCGGGTAGGTGAATCCGTCCTTCATCACTCCGATGACCTGCCAAGGAGTTGCGTTGAGCTGAATCGTCCGTCCGACGATTCCAGGGTCCCCGCCGAAACGGCTCCGCCAGAAAGAAAAACCGAGGATCGCGACCTGGGGCGCGCCGGGATCGTCCTCCGCCTCGTCGAAGGTACGACCGAGGAGAGGACGAACGGCGAGCGTCGGAAAGAGCGAGGCCGTGGCTTCGGCCACGTCGACCTGGGCCGGCTCTCCCACCCCGGTCAAATTCATCGAGTAGGGGCCCTCGGACAGCCCGACCCCTTCGAAGGACTGCGCGAGGTCGTGGTAGACGGTGTAGGTCGTGTCGGATTGCTGGACTTGCGGAAATCCGACGCCCGGCGCGGAGTGCCAGAGGCCGTAGAGCCTTTCGGGCTCGGGATAGGGTAGAGGCTTCAGGAGAACGCTCTGGACGATGCTGAAGATCGCGGTGTTCGCCCCGATCCCGAGGGCGAGGGTGAAGATCGCGACGATGCTGAATCCGGGCGTCCGGACGACTTTCCGCCACACGAGCTTCATATCGTTTCCCAGGTTCACGGAGCGTCGCCCTCCTTCTTCTCCTCACTAACGGAACCGGGCCCGGACAAGTTCGCGGTTTCTCGCCGCCCGACGAATTCGTCCATCGAGGCGTTGATCCCCATGAGCTCGGCGATGGAGTCGAACCAGGAGACGGGAAGCAGTCGAATCCAGGCGATGGTCGAAACCATCGCGGGCATGAGCAGCTTTCGCTTGTCGGACTCGATGGCGCGGAGGATTCTCTCCGCCGCCGTCGTCTCGTCCAGGATGGGAAGAAGGAGGGGAAAGCGGCTCCTCGCTCCCTCGAACATCCCCGTCGCGATGTAGAACGGGCAAACGACCGTCGTCCGGATCGAGGGGGCTAGCTTCCGGAGCTCCATGCGCAGGGACTCGTCGAATCCGACCGCGGCCCACTTCGTCGCGCAGTAATCGGAAAGCCGCGGCACCCCGATGAGACCCCCGGCGGAGGCGATGGTGACGATATGGCCCCGGTGCCGCTCGATCATCCCCGGGAGAAACGCCCGCGTCGTCCAGAAGAGCGACAGGGCGTTCACCGCGAAGCTCTTTTCGATGGTCTCGTCGGGGATCTCGAGAAGGCTCTTTCCGCTGACGACGCCCGCGTTATTAATGAGAACGTCGACGGGTGAAGCCCGGAGCGCGGCCTCGGCGACAGCCTTTCGATCCGAGACATCCACGACGGCGGTCGCGGCACGTGAGCCAAGGCTCGCGACCTCCGCCGCGACGGTCTCGAGACCGGTGTGGTTCAGATCCCACAGCGTGATCGTTCCACCTCGCCGGGCGACGCCGAGGGCCATCCGCCGACCGATACCGCTCGCGGCGCCGGTGACGAGGACGTGGCTTCTGGCAAGCTCGGTCATGCCGGCACCGATTGTACTGCCCGGGCGTTAGAATTTTCTGAAACCTTCTCCCGTTTCGCCGGTATGAGGGGGTATGAAAGGGCTCGCCCCCGTGGAAAGGATCGGCATGACGTCAGCGACGCCGAGCGCGGTTCCGGAACGAGACGTGTCCGAGGACGCCGGCTTGCTTCTCGTGGCCCACCGGAACGGCGATGGGGACGCCTTTCGAAAGCTCGTCGAGCGCTACCGGCGGCCCGTCTTCTCCTACCTGTTCCACTGCGGGGTCCCCGATCCCAATCGCGACGACCTCTTTCAGGAGATCTTCGTCCGCATCCACCGGAGGGCGTCGAGCTACCAGGCGGCGCGTCCCCTTCATCCCTGGCTTTTCACCGTGGTCGCGAACGCGGTGCGAAGCTACTTCCGAAAGCAGAAGCGGTTCTCTCTCTTCGCCGGCCCGCCCTCGGAGAGCGTGAGAGACGACGCTCCCGACGGCGAGACGGTGGCCTCCGCGAGAGAAACGACCGCGTGGCTCGAGCGCGCCATCCAGGGACTTCCCCTTCCGCAACGAGAGGTCCTGCTTCTCGCCGCCGTCGAGAACCTGCCTCTGAGCGACATCGCGTCGATCCTCGAGCTGCCCCTCAATACCGTGAAGACGCACCTGCGGCGCGCGCGTCTGCGGTTGATCGATGGCTACGAGCGGCGCACGGGAAGTGCATCATGAGCGACATTCCAGAGACCTGCGAACGAGTTCGAGAAGAGCTGGCCGTCGTCGGCCGCGTACCGGAGGACGAAGCTATCCGGGAGCACGTCGCGTCCTGCGAGGACTGCGCGCGGTTCGTCGAGAAGCTCACGGCTCTCGAGGCCGGGCTCCAAACGCTCGGCAGAGAGAGACGTCTCCGACGAGACGGTGAGCCGCCTCCTCGCAAGCCCCGAGCTCCGCAAACTCCCCTCCGTTCGATGGCAGTTCTGGGCCGCCGGGCTCGCCGCGTCGCTGCTGTTGATGGTCGTGTCCTGGCGTGCGGAGTTCTTTCAGCAGCGAGCGGTTTTGCACGAGCCCGAAATCGCGGCGTCGGCCGCGAAACGACCCGAGGCGGAGGTCCGTCTCCGGCAGGACGACCGAAGCGAGCTGAAAGACGAAAAGGAGCAGGGGTTGCTGGCGCTGCAGGCTCAGCGCGATCGGGCGCAACGCCAGAACGGTGCGGCCGCTGGCGTCGTTTCGGCCGGAAAGAAAGATTCCGTGGACGCGCCCGCTGAGCCTGAGCCCTCCTTCGCCCAACGCGACGTCGGAGTCCGTAGACAAGCTCGCGAAAACCGAGGAGGCCACGCAAGCAAACCGGATAAATGGTTTCGCCTTCAAGGGCTTCGTTGGCAGCTTCGCGGAGGGACAGGCTTCCTCCATGAACACTCCCGCGCGCCGCGCACAGAAAGAGCCTGTGTATCCCGAAAAGGCGATATCTGCCCATGTCCAGGGGACGGTGGTGCTCGAAATCACCCTCGACCCCGAGGGGAACGTCACCGGCGCACGAGTCGTTCGATTGGTCCCGGGCCTCGACGAGGCCGCCCTGGACGCGGTCCGCCAGTGGAAGTACGAAACCTCGGATTCGGACACGCCCCGCAGGTTCAACGTCTCCGTCGGAGTTTCGGCTTCCCGAAGCGCCGAAGCCACCGAAGCCACCGGATTTGGGCTCGGCGCGCTCCTTCCTCGAGGAACGGGACCGAGTGGAAGGCCTGCCCTTCGTCGACGCGCGAGGCTACTGGGCCAACACGTACATTCCCGGAGACGCGACTTTGCGGCGGCTCGCGGCCCGGCTCGGGAGCGAGGCTCCGGAGCTCCCGCATCGAGACGCAAGACCCGCCGCCCTTCCTCTCGATTCCATCCGCGACGTCGGCGCTCTCCCTCACGCTCCACGCCGATCGCGCCGGGATCACCGGGAAGAGCCGGCTCCTGGTGCAGGTGGGAATTCGCGCCGCCGACGGCGAGTCGCGGCGGCGGCCTCCCATGAACGTCGCCATCGTGCTCGACCTTCCTTTACGAAGCTCGCCCGAAGACGCGAAGGCGACCCGTGCCCTCCTCGAGGCGTTCGAAAGCGCGCGGGAGCCTGGCGACAATTTCCGTCTCCTCGCGACCGGACCCGGTGGAGGCGAGATTCTCTCTCCCGAGTCGTTTCGACGCGGCGCTCTAATTGTGGCACTCCGGGATCTCGACGAGCGCACGCCTGGTCCTCCGGAGACGTCGTTCACCGAAGCGGTCGCCCTTGCTTACGAGAACGTTCTCGCGGAAGACGACCCTACCCAGCCGCTCGGAACGAGCCTGGTGCTCGTGGTCTCGCGGCGAGCGCACCCGGCAGAGATTGAGGAGTGCCTCCGGCTCGCGAGCCAGGGAGCCATCGGGGGCGTCACGCTGAGCGCCGTCGACCTCGGTGCCGGTGTCCAGGATGCCGCGAGCGAGGCGAAACGTCTGGCGCTCGCCGGGCAGGGCCGCGCCTACGCGCTCGCGGAACGGCAAGATGCAGAAGCGACTTCCATCGTGGACCGGGAGCTCTCCGCGGCGAGCCGCACCGTGGCCCGCGCCATCCGGCTTCGCATCGAGCTCGCGGAAGGCGTCCGCCTCGTCGACGTTCTCGGCTCCGCTCCCTTGAACGTGCGCGAAACGGAGCGGACGCGAGCGGAGGAGCGGTCGATCGACCGCAGGCTCGCCCGCAACCTCGGTATCGAGGCCGACCGGGGAAAGGACGAGGACGGGATCCAGATTGTCATTCCCGCCTTCTACGCCGGAGACACGCACAGCATCCTTCTCGACGTCGTCGCTCCCGGGCCCGGCCCCATCGCCGAAGTCACCGCGCGCTACAAGGACCTGGTCCAGCTCGAGAACACCGTCGCGCGAGCGAGCCTCGCGCTTCCCCGCTCGGAGGAAGCGGCTGGTCCTCTCGAGACGAGCGTTCTGAAGGACTACCTCGACTACCGCGTCTCGAAAGCGCTCGGTGACGCCTCGGAGGCGCTCCGCTACAAGAACGTGGCGCAAGCCGGCAGGAGCCTCGAGAACACCCGGGGTCTTCTGGCGGGGCTGAGCGTCGCGGTCCCGGCACTGACTCACGATCGAGACGTCGAGAGGGACATAGGACTTCTCGACCGCTACCACGATTTCCTCGCCCGACCCGTCCAACCGAACTCGATTCAGAATCTCTACGACTCCCTGCTCTACGCCTCCTCCCTCATGAGGCTCTGGCAGCCCGTTTCCTGAAAGAGGTATCGACATGAAAAAAAGAGGGACAGGCACTCATTTCGTCCTCGCGACCATGGTCGCGCTCTCCACGCTGGCGGCGAGTGGCATGGGCTTCGCACAAGAGGACCCACCGGGCCAGGTTCGATTGCCACTCGACGTCTACAACCAGCTCGTGGACCAATCGCGCAATCCCGTCCCGAGGCCTCGCCCAGCCCCGGTGAACTTCGCTCTCGGGAGCGCGTCCGTGAACGTACGGGTCGCGACGACGGAGCCGAGGGCGAGCGCCGAGGTGAGCGTAACCCTCTCGAATCGAGGTCTTCGAGAACGAGTGGGTGCTGATACCGGTGCTCGCACCAGGAACTCCGGTCACCCGCGTGCTGCTCCAGGGAAATCCCGTTCAGCTCGTTCCCACGGCCGAGGGGCTCTCGTGGGGGACCAACGTCAAAGGCTCCTACAGCATGGCGCTCTCCTACAACGTCGATGCCGCTTCCACGGGAAACGGCTACGTGCTCGCGGTACCTGTGCCCGAGGCCTCGTCGATTCAGCTCGTGGCGTCCCTTCCTGGAACCGGGCTCGACGTCTCCGTCATCCCCGCGGCCGGCGTTCGCACATCGGCTTCAGGCTCCGCGACGAGCGTTCAAGCGACGATACCGTCCACGAGCGGAGTCCAGATCGCCTGGCACGCTCCCTCGGGGAAACTGCCCTCGATCGCGCGAGCTCTCTACCGAGGCGAGCTCTCGGACGGCTCGATCCTCTGGCGGGCCGAGCTCCAGGCCGACCTCTTCACCCAGGAGACGGCGATCCTCGCGCTCCTGCCGAGGACGGTCACGCTGGTGAGCCTCGCCATCGACGGCAAGGAGGCGCCCATCCTCGTCGAAGGCGACCGCTTCGCGACACTCGTCCGCGGCCAGGGCTCACACCGCGTCGCGATCTCCTTCCTGACCCCGGTCGTTCAGGAGAACGGACCACCTCGCACCGATCTGTTCGTGCCCCAGGTGCCGGTATCGCAAGTCGAGCTCGTGCTTCCGGGAAAAAAGGACGTCTCCGCCGCGCCTTCGGCGAGCGTCACGACGCGGTTGCGGGGAGGCACGACCGTAGCCACCGTTCACGTCCCGCTTACCGAGAAGGTCTCGCTTTCCTGGTCCGAAGCGATTCCCGAAATGGCGCGCCACGAGCTTCGGGCCAACGCGTCCATTTACCACGTGATCCGAGCCGAAGAGGGTGTCCTCTACGCGCGGGCGCACGTCGTCTACGAAGTGCAGCACGGCGGGACGAACCGCATCGAGCTTCAGCTTCCGCCCGCGGTCGAGGTGAACCAGGTGAGCTCCGAGGCGGGTGCCGTCGCCGACTGGAGAGTCGAGACCGAGGGGAATCGGCGCGCTCTTCGCATCTTTCTCAATCGTGAGCTCACGTCGGAGCTCAACCTGGTCGTCGAGTACAATCGTTCTCTCGGCTCTTCGGGTACCGAGGCCCTTCCGCTCTTGAGTGCCCTCGGTGTGGGACGCCAGCGAGGGATGGTCGCTCTCGTGTCGAGCCGCGACCGCGCTCTCAATCCCGCGGAGGATGGCGGCGCCACGCGCGTCGGTGAGAATCAGCTCCCTGGCTTCGTGCGGGACACCATCGACCGGACAATCGCGCACACCTTCAAGTACGTCGACGCACCGCCTTCGATGAGCGTCACCGCCTCCGCTCCCGAGCGAGCCGCAGGTCGATTCGATGCCGAGGTCGACTCTCTCCTGAGCATCGGTGAAGTCACGCTCGAGTCCTCCGCCAGCATCGACGTACACGTGAAGTCCGGAGGGGTGGATCGCGTCGAGCTTCTCCTTCCCGCGGGTGCCAACCTCCTCAATCTCGTGGCGCCGTCGCTCCGTACCCACCGGGTTGTCGACGGGGACCGCCCGGTCGTGGAGGTGGAGTTCACCCAGGAAATGGAAGGCGACTTCCGCATCGAGCTCAGCTACGAGCGCCTCCTGGACGAGAACGAGTCCGAAGTCCCCGCGACCACCGTCCGGGTCCGAGGGGCGGACGTGGAGCAGGGAAGAATCGCCATCGAGGCCTCGAGCGCCGTCGAGGTCGCGCCCCGGAGCGTCGAGGAGCTCTCCCCCATGGACGTACGCGAGCTTCCACGTCAGCTCGTCCTGCGCACGTCGCAGCCCATCCTCCATGCGTTCCGCTACGTGCGCGCGGATCCCGAGCCTCGACTCACGCTCGGCGTGACCCGTCATCCCCTGGTGGCGGTGCAGGAAGCGGTCATCGACCGCGCGGAGCACCGGACGCTCTTCACCCGGGACGGCCTCGCCGTCACCACGACCCGGTTTCAGGTACGCAATACTCGAAAACAATTCCTGCGGGTGCGGCTTCCCGAGGACTCGGAGATCTGGTCCGTCTTCGTCGCGGGAAAGGCGGAAAAGCCGGCTCTCGACGAGTCGGACGGCGCCAAGCGGTCGTACCTCATCAAGATCGTGAGCTCGACCGACGGTTTTCCCGTGGAGCTCGTCTACGCGACGCGGGTCTCCTCCATGTCGTCCCTGGGGACGGTGCGCGCTCGCCTCTCGAGACCGGACCTCCTGGTGACCACGTCTCACTGGGAGCTCTACGTCCCCGACGGATTCGACTACGGCAGGCCGTCGACGAACATGACCCTCCTCATCGACGGCGGCCGGGTTACGAGAGACGCGATGGCACGCGAGATGGCGACCGCCGCCGATGCCGCGCAGACAGCCAACGTCGCCGAGCCGTTCCGGATCGACGTGCCGTCGTCGGGCCGCCGCTTCGCGTTCGAGATGCTCTACGCCAACCACGGCGATCTCGACGCCTCGGTCTCGATTCCGTACACGTCTCGGGGCGGCGCCGCCTTCGGTCAGATCGTGAGCCTCCTGGGAATCTTCCTCGCCTTCGTCACGCTGAGACTCTGGCGTGCGAAAGAGGCGCGATACTCGATTCAGACGAAGCTGGCAACCGCGGCGGCCGCGGCGCTCCTGGTACTGGTCCCGGTTGGGGTCTACGGGGTGAGCTCGACACCCGCTCTGGTACTCGCGTTGGCTCTCCTGGTGCTCTCCGTCCGTCCGGAGCTGAAGCGCGCTCTCGATCGTTTCCGGTCGTCGAGAACGGCGGAGCAGAACGGCTGACGACGCGGATATCGACCTGGGGGGCCTTTCGCTCTCCTACGCAAACGGCAGGATATCGCGCAAGGGGCGTGCCGGGCCGACGTATAGCCCTGCGCAAAGTCGACGCCGGCCTTCTGGAGCAAAGCGGACGGTCTCGTCGTCGGTCACGAACTCCGCAATGGTCTTCTTGCTTCATGCCGCGGGCGATGCCGACGATGGCCTGGACGACGAGCTGGTCCATGGGGCTCTCCACGAGACCGCGGATGAAGTCGCCGTCGATCTTGAGGTAGTCGAAGGGCAGGTCCTTCAGGTAGTAGAAGGAGCCGAAGCCGGCGCCGAAGTCGTCGAGGGCTAGCCGGCAGCCGCAGGCGTGCAGCCGGTGGGCGAAGTCCTTGGCCTCCTCGATGTTCGCGATCGCCGCGGTCTCCGTCAGCTCGAAGACGAGCCGCGACGGATCGATCCCGGCCTCGCCAGCGCGCCTTCGGTGAGCGCCGGCGACCGGGATTGCCGATCGATTTGCCCGAGAGGTTGACATGGAGCGCCAGTCGCGCGGCCGGCGCGCTCGTGCTCGGCGATGAGGTCGATCGCCTGGCGCGCGACCCAGCCGTCGATGGCCTGGATCAGCCCGAAGCGCTCGGCAACGTAGAGAAAGGTGCTGGGCGTGAGCGGCTCGCCGCCCTCGTCGTCCCGGAGGCGCAGCAGCACCTCGTACTGGTCGTACCTCGTTCGTCCGCAGGTCGAGGATCGGCTGGCAGTAGAGGACGAAGCGATCCTCCTCGAGCGCCGTGCGGAGCTGCTCCGCCTCGGCCTGCCGCGCGGACACCGCGCTCCCGGCTCCCCGGGGGGCGTACAAGGCGAAGCGGTTTCGGCCGGCCTCCTTGGCCTCGTACATTGCCTGGTCGGCGCACGCCAGCACCTCTACCGCCGAGAGGCCGTCGAACATGGCGAGCCCCACGCTGGCCGTGATCCGGATCGACCGATCCCCGAGCACCGCGACATGCTGGCTCAGGGCCTTGACTGTCCCGTCGGCCACGACCTGGGCCTGGTCGGCATCGGTCTGCGGGAAGAAGCACGGCGAACTCGTCTCCGCCTAGTCGCGCCAGGAGGTCCGTCTGGCGCATGCGATGCCTCAGAGGCGCTCGCCACGCCCTTGAGCAGGTCATCGCCCGCCTTGTGGCCGAAGGTGTCGTTGACATCCTTGAAATTGTCCATGTCGATCTCGAGCACGGCGGCCGGAGCTCCGTAGCGCGCGGCCCGCTCGGCCTCCCGGGAGAGCTCTTGCTCGAAACGGCGCCGGTTGAAGAGCCCGGTCAGGAAATCGTGGTCGATCAGGTACTCGAGGCGTCGCGCAAGCTCCTTCCGCTCGGAGATGTCTTGGACCTGGGAGACGACGTAGAGGAATCTGTCCTCGGCATCGCGGACGAGCGAGACGGTCACCAGCGCCCAGAAGTAATGGCCTCATGGCATGGCGGTACCGCTTCTCGATCTGGTAGCTGGGGATCCGCGCCGTCGAGCAGCTCGTGCCAAGCGTCCTCGTCGAGATCGACGTCTTCGGGATGGGTATGGCATCGCAGCGTCGTTGCCTTCACCTGCCCGCCGTGGCCCGGTGATCCGGCAGAGCGCATCGTTCACTTGCAGCCATCGGCCCTCCAAGTCCACGAGCGCCATGCCGATGGGCGCGTTGGCGAATGCGCTCTCGAACTGGGCCTGCAGCTCGCGCAGCCCCTGTTCGTCCTTCTGGCGTTTCTTCTCGACGCGGTTACGTTCGAAGATTCGGCGGCGAAGCTCCGCGTTGGCCACTGCGAGCTCTTCCTCCGTCACCTTGCCGCCGCGAATGGCGTCCTCGAATGGCGCTCCTGTAGAGGCGAGGGGAACAATGCGACCACGCAGGGACTGCTCGAGCCCATCAGGAGCGAGGCGCAAGGTATTCGCGAGACGCTCCAGTCGGCTGATCGCCTGCTCGATGGCCTCCTGTTTGCGCCCCGTGCTGTCATGCCGCAGCGCAGCGCCGGTGGCTTCGAGCTCCTGGACCCAACTGGCCACATCCCCATCGAGCTCAATCCGGACGTTCCGGATCCGCTGTTCTATCGACGGCAGCGCCGGGGTTTTCCGTGCAGATTTCTTGGAACGCCGAGGCTCACGTTCTGATCGACTGTCCATTGACAAACTCCAACCTGCAAATTTTTTTCTTGATTATAACATCCGAATATTCGGCTGTTCAATACCCATGCCCCGACCGCTGAACCCCCCTTATCCCAACCATGAAGCGAGCTCTTCGCCGAAAGATCGTGGTATGCTGCCGCGCCGCGGCGGCGCGGAACGTGAGCAAGGGGCACGACGGCTGCGCCGGCGTCGATTCCGCGACAGCCTCTCGAAAGGGACATGAAGATGACTGCGCCGACCGACCGCCGCCGATTCTTGCGTACGAGCGTCATCGGAGGCCTCGCGTTGACGCTGTCCGGCAAACGCTCGGCCCAAGGAGCCAGTTCCGGGTCGTCGTGCCGGGAACCTCTGCTTCCTCAGGAAGCTCCCGACCCTCGCTCCCGTCTCCGGCAGCTCGAGAGGACACGCAGCCTCTATATCTACGATTACGAGCGAATTCCCTCGCTGCCCATGGTGGAAAAGGTGCCTCCCCCGGACGCGTTCTCGCTCCCGTGGCTCCTCCAGGCGGGAGATCGCGTGGGGGACCTCGTCCGAAACTTCACGACCAGGCCCGGCATGACGGGGGCGGTCGCTTGGCGTCGCGCCGCCGAGATACTCTCGCGCGGCGCCGAGCTCGACGCGGGCCGGCTACTGGATGTCGCACGGCAATCGGCGTCTGCTCGAACGGGGCTCGATCGCGATCGCCCCCAGAGCCTGGACGACTACGCGGCGCTGTTTCGAACCATCGAGCCGCCCGGAATCATCGAGACTTTCCAGGACGATCGTGTTTTTGCGCTTCAGCGCGTGGCTGGGCCCAATCCACTGGTGATTCGACAGGTCGCCGGACTCGACGACCGGTTCCCGGTCACGGAAGCGATGTACCGCTCCGTTCTACGGCACGACCGGCTCGATGCCGCGGCCAAGGAAGGTCGACTCTATCTCGCCGACTATGGCCAGCTCAACGGCGTCGAGAGAGGATTCTACCGCGGAGCCCCCAAGTTCCTCTCCGCCCCGCTCGCTCTGTTCGCGGTCGATCGACGGACGGGCGAGCTCGTTCCGATTGCGATTCAGTGCGAGCAGGAACCGGGCCCCGACAATCCGATTCTCACGAAGGATGACGGTCACGCCTGGTCGATGGCCAAGACCCTCGTCCAGATCGCCGACGCCAACCTGCACGAGGCCGTCAGCCATCTCGGTCGCACGCACTTGTTCATCGAGCCCTTCGTGATCGCCACCGAGCGTCAGCTCGCGGAGAACCATCCTCTCCGACTCCTCCTGCGACCCCACTTCGAGGGAACGCTCGCCATCAACGAGCTCGCCCACAGACAATTGCTGGCTCCCGGCGGATTCGTGGACGAGCTCCTCGCGGGAACGCTGGAAGCCTCCTTGAGGCTCGCCGTCGAAGGAATACGAACCTACGCCTTCGACGAAGCGATGCTGCCGAAAGCACTTCGATCGCGCGGAGTCGACGACCCCGGCGCTCTCCCGAGCTACCCCTATCGCGACGACGCGCTCCTCTACTGGAACGCGATCCGCGCCTGGGTACGCGACTATCTCGGGATCTACTATCGATCGGACGCGGATGTGCGGGACGACTTCGAGCTCGCCGGCTGGTATCGGGAGCTCGTCGCTGCCGACGGCGGTCGTGTCACCGGTTTCGGTCGGGGTGACTCCATCGGAGGTCTGGACGAGGTCATCGATGCCGCCACCCTCCTCGTTTTCACGTCGAGCGTTCAGCACGCGGCACTGAACTTCCCTCAGTTCGATCTCATGACGTACGTCCCCAACATGCCGCTCGCGGGCTTCGCCCCGGCGCCCGCGTCCAGGGACGCCGACGAGCAGGACTTTCTCGATCTGCTTCCACCGATTCCTTCCGCGCGTCTCCAGCTCGTGATTCTCTATCTGCTGGGAACGGTCCACCACACGACGCTCGGCATGTATCGGGAAGAGGAGCTCTGCGATCCCCGGCTCCGGCGACCTCTCGCGAAATTTCGACACGAGCTCGATCGGATCGGCCGAATCATCGAGCAACGCAACCGCGTCCGCCCGCCCTACCCGTTCCTCGAGCGCCAGGGAATTCCGCAGAGCATCAATATTTGAGCGCGGAGCGGCCTATACGGCGGCATAGCCAGCTCTCGGCCCGCCCGCTCAGCGGTTGAAGGCCTGTCTCGCGCGCGCCGCCTGAATCTCGTGCAAGGTCTGCATGATGTTGAAAGCAGTCATCTCCACCAGGACCCGGGTGACCTTGTCGTGGAGCTCGTCGGAAAGCTGCCCCTCCACCGCCTTCATCGCCGCCGTCAGGCGAGACTGCTGTTCTTCCAGCTCCCGGTTTTCCACCACACCATCCGCCATCGCCTGGGTGAAAGAGGCGAGTTTCTGGACCATCTCGTCGATGGCGGGAAGATCGGATTTGTCGTTCAACCAGCTCGCACGCGCCATGATCGCGACTCCTTTTCCTGAATGGCATCTACTGCATTAGTGCCGTGGGGCTCCACCCCCACGGCTTCTAGTGTCGTCGGCCCATCTGCCAGTGCGCGCTCTCTCCTCGTTCGCGCGCTGTCCTCCGCTCGCAGGCTCGCTGCGGACGGCGGCGGGCCGTGCTTCCTCCGGTCGCGCAGGGTGCGTGTGACTCTTTCAGCACCCTGCTACAGACTCTCTACCATCCGCTTGAGGAGCGTGAGACGCTCCTGCAATTTGCTCCGTCCGCCCTGTTTCTCGACGCGGGCAAGCGTCTCGGTCGTGAGGAACTGGCGGTCGGTACACTCGAGAATCGCCGCGACTTCCTGGAGCTCGCGCTCCAGACCTTGCGTCGAAGGCATGAACTGCTTGATCACTTCCGCGAGAGTCTCACGGGTGATCGCGGACTGTCCCGCCAGCAGGGAACGCCGGAGCGCGCGGCCAACCATCCCCTCGATGTCGGCGCCGGAGAGCTCCCCGCGCTGAGGGATCTCGGGAACGTCCTCGATCGAGAGCACGGCGCCGAGCTTTTTCGCCAGAATCACGAACATCGATCGGATCTCGTTCTCGTCGGTGGGATAAAAAAGCGGGATGTGTACCTCCGCTCGCCCCTGACGCTTGATGTCGATCGGGAGGAGGTCGGGCCTGCAGGTGAGCAGCATCCAGAGGATCTGGCCGCGGTAGCGCGTGTCTCCCATCTGAGCGGCGATCATCGCGAAGACGCGGCTCGACGTACCCGAGTCGCCGTCTTGATCGCGGTTGCCGAGCGCCGCGTCGGCCTCATCGACCACCACCACCACCGGCCCCATCGCCCGGAGCACCGAGAGCACGCGCTCCAGGTTCCCCTCGGTCTCACCCACGTACTTGGAACGGAAGTTCTTGAGCACGACGCAGGGAATTCCAATCTCGCCGGTAGCGCACTGGGCGAGAAAGGTCTTCCCCGTCCCCACCGGTCCGCAGACCAGGTACCCCATGGGCAGGCTCTCGAGCGCTCCCCGCTTGAGCAGAGCGGCGTCTTCCCGGAGCCGGCCTTTGGCGCCCTCGTGGCCGATCACGAAGTCCAGGGTCCACCGCGGCTCGATGAACTCGAGAAGCCCTTGACACTGCCTCTCGATGAGGCGCTTCTTCAGCTCGCGAAACACCTTCTCGTCGAGTCTGCGGCCGCCTTCGACGGTGGATTGGATGAGGACGTTCACGTCAGTGAGTGAAATCCCGGCGGTGAGCTTGGCGAGCTCCGGCACCTCGAAATCGGAGAACTGCTTGAGATCGCGCTTCCCCACGGTGAAGCGGATGAAGCGCTCCCTCTCCGCCTGTTCGGGAAGAGGCACCTCAATCGCGGCCACGTGCAGGCTCCCGGAGAGACGCTCGGATACGGAGGAGAGCTTCTCTTCCACGAGAACGAAGGCCATGTTGAGCCGCTTCACGTGGGGGCTCGACGCCCAGTTGAGGAGGGTGACGAGATTGGTGGAAGCGGATAGCGAAAGCTGACCCGGCTCTCCCGCCGGCGCGATGTACGAGGCGTGGTCGATGACGATCGCCATCGACAATCGGGCGTCTTCGGGCGCCATGACGTTGAGATAGACGGCGCGGTCGAGAGCGGAGAGCACCGAGGCCGGGTCCTTCTTCAGCTGCGAGAGGTCTCCTACCTTCCGGTTGGCGAGGGCGACCATGTCCTTCAGCCGATCGCCGTCGCGGCCGGACAGCGCCCTCAGCCCGCGCGCGAGGTCGTAGTGGAGCACGAGATTCCAGCGACCGAAGATCTGCTCCGCCAGAAACTCGGAAAGAGTGACGTAGCGGGCATCCGCCTCCTCACCGCTCGGGACGAAGTCCTGCACGTTTCCATGCAGGATGAACATCGACGTCGTTCCCGAGAAGTAGAGCTCGCCCATCCGACGGGCCCAGCCGGGAAGCCAGGCGGGGAGCGCTGCCGGCGTTCCCAATGGGTGCGTCTCGCGCTCGGCGGGAAGCGCACCACCCTGCTCGGGATCGGCCTCAGGCTTCACTTCGCTGTACTCCTCTCCAGTCGGTGTCGAGAATCGCCGGCGGCTCTTCCAGCTCGTCAGAGAGGCCGGTGATGTGCTGAAGCTCGCCCATGGCTTTTTCCGTCTGCCGCATGCTCTCGGCGACGGAATCGACCTGGCTGCTGAGGAAATCCGGGTCCTGGCGGTTCACCGCCGTCTCGGTGAGAACCTGGATCTTTCCCTCGATGCGATCGAGCTCGATGGCGACGAACTCGGCGTTCTTCTTCGCTTTGCGGTAGTTCTCGAGCCTGAGCTCGTTGACCGCCACGCTGTCCTGAAGAGATCGAATCATCCGTTCGTCGCCCTGGCCCTCGCTGGCCCTGGCCCTGAGTTTGAGTTTGAGTTTGAGCGGCGAGATTTTTCTTCAGCTCCTCGACTCGGTTGGTCATTTCCTTCTCATTCGTCGACCGGAGAAACCGCTCGAGCGCGTCCTGCGAGCGCAGCAAACGGAGGAAGAGCCAGAGAAGACGGTCGAGTACCGGCGTGCGGATCTCCTCGCCCACCGTTGCTCCCTGCGCGCCCGTGCCGCCGCGTACTCCATGGGCGATGGCCCGCATTTCGACGCAGCGAGCACGCAGCTGATCGAATCGCTTGCCGCGCGTCGTTCGGAAGGCTGTCGAGGATCTCGGCCACCGAGCGCATCGCCGGCGGCGGCGGTCCGGAGACGACGTGCCCCTTCGCTTCCTGGTGCACTCGGGCGTCGATGGCCGCGCGAAACCTGGGAATGGAGACGAGTCCGGCCAGGTAGGTGAGCTCCCCCGCCGCCACCAGAGGCAGGAGCGCACCCGGCAGGGGAGAGAGGATCGCCGCTGCGCTCGCTCCCATGAAGAGGAGAAGGTTCCAGCGAAAGAAGAAGGCCTGCTTGAGATACTCACCCAGGCCGGCACCCTCTCGCAGAGGTCGTTTCGGCAGGCCGAGCCCGGGCGTGGTCATGCTGCGGCTACTCGTCTCCGGCTCGTGTGGAAGACTCGAGCTTCTCGACGATATCCCGAATCTCCCAGACCCGCTCGAGGAAGTCGGGCTTGCGCTCCATTTCCCGCGGTGGAAGGGCCGGGGGTGGCATCTCCATCTCGCGCAAGATGGTTCCTGGAGACGAGGAGAAGATGTAGACGCGGTCGCCGAGGTAGACCGCTTCCTCGATCGAGTGGGTAATGAAGAAGACCGTCGCCTCGTTCTCTCTCCACAGATCGACGAGGAGCTCCTGCATGTTGAGCCGGGTCGGAGGGTCGAGGGCACCAAAGGGCTCGTCCATGAGAATGATTCGGGGAGAGAGGATGAGGGTCCGCGCGATCGCCACCCGCTGCCTCATTCCACCCGAGAGCTGATGGGGAAACTTGTCGGCATCGCGCTTCACGTCGAGGCCGACCTTGCCGATCCACTGCCGGGCGCGGGTGTAGCGCTCCTCGGCGTCGACCCCGCGGCACTCGAGACCGAACGCCACGTTGTCGAGAACCGAGCGGTTGTCGAACGAGGTGTAGTCCTGAAAAACCATGCCGCGATCCGAGCCCGGTCCCGAGACCGGCTTCCCGTCCACCAGCACTTCCCCTTGGCTCGCCGGGTGATGGGGCCTCAACCCGGCGATGAGGCGCAGCACCGTCGACTTGCCGCATCCGGATGGACCGAGGATGGCGACGAACTCGCCGCGATCGGGTCGATCCTTGACGGTGAAGGTCACGTCCCGGATGGCAGTGAAGCCGTTCTGCGGATCGCCGAAACGCTTGGTCACGTTTCTGAACTCGACCACCGCCCGGAGCTCCGCCGACGGATCGGCCCCGGCGGGCGAGGACGGCGCCTTCTCCGCCACGCTCACTCTTCCTCCTGTCGATAAGGAAACAACCCCTTCTGGAACCACAGGAGCACCCGATCGATTCCGTACGCGAGCGCGCCGATGATCAACAGGATGAGAATGATGTGCTCCGAAAGCCCACGCCGCTGGCTCGTCATCAACAGGTATCCGAGACCATGCTTGGCGTTGATCAGCTCGGCCAGCATGATGTAGCCGAAGGCCATCCCGAAGAGCGAGCGCAGGCTCGCATAGATGTCGGGCATCGCGAGCGCCACCAGCACCTTCCACACCACCTGCGAGGGGCGCGCCCCGAGCGTCTCGGCGGTCTCCACATAACGTTCATGGACGCCGGCCACGGCCCGCACGGTGTCGGCAAAAACGAAAGGCACGCAGGCAATGAACAGGAACATGACCTTCTGCAGCTCGTCGATTCCGAACCAGACGATGGTGAGCGGGATGAGGGCCGCCACCGGGATGTTCCGCCCGAAGAGCGAAATCGGCGCGCTCGCCGCGTCGACGACCCTCCAGGCTCCGGCCATGATGCCGAGGGGCACCCCCACGAGGGCGGCGAGGCCGAATCCAATCAAGACGCGGCGTAGAGTCGCGGCGATGCTGGCGAAGAGCCCCCGATCGCGCACCAGCAATCCGAGGCTTCCCACTACTTCTCCCGGGCTCGGCAGGATTACCGGCGAGAGGATACGAGCCTCCGGCGTCGGGCCCCGGGTAAGGGCCCACCAGACGACGACGAGCATCGCGACCGTTCCCGCTCCCAGGAGCCGGGCCACGAGGGGAGAGGGAACGACCCGTAGCTCGAGAAGCCCGGGCCGAGCGTCCTGGGTCATGTTCAGTTGCCCGTGGGCGTGGCTTCCGCCGGAAAGACCTTGATCTCCACCCGGCGATTCTTCGCCTGATTCAACGGATCCTGCGGATCGGCAGGACGATCCCAACCCATGCCCGACGTCGAGAACTGGTTTGGCTGGAGAGTCTTGAACTTCCGCAGGATGGCCTCTTTGACCGAGTTGGCTCGGTTGCGCGAGAGCTCCTTCACCAGGTTATCCGGCGTTCTCCCCTTCATGGAGGAGTCGGTATGGCCCTCGATGACGATGCGCGCGGCCCCGTATTGGCCGGCGAGCTTTCCGACCTCTTCGACGACGAAGTCGGCGTTGGGATCGTAGAGCTCCTCGCGATCCTTCCCGTCCACGTTCTTCGTGATCTTCTTGTTCAAGTCCCACGAGTTGGGGAAGAAATGGATGACCACGGTCTTGGTGAGGATCTCGTTGCTTTCGGCCTCGATCGCGCCGGCGGGCGAGGGAGCGAACTGAACGTCGTACTCGTTGCGCTGATTGGCGTACTTCGCTTCGTTTCCCAGCTTCTGGATGACCGAGAAGTCCATGACCTGGTCGAAAGGAGTCTTGTCGCTCACCACTCCGATCTTCTTGTACAGGAAGTACGCGGTGTTCCAGGTACGCTCGAAATTGGTGGGGTTGTTCTGGTTCAGGAAGAACTCGCGGTTCTCGGCGTAGTTGGTGGAGTGAGCGTCCCCGAGCATGCCGAGCGCGTCCGTTTCCGGAATGGAATAGCCGTCAGCCATGAGCTTGGCGGCTTTCTGTTTGGCATCTTGCTGCTTCAAGTCGACCATGGCATCGAGGATGCCGCGCACCAGGCCCTCGGTGATGTCGGGGTTATCCTTGGCGAAGTCGGCCCGGGCGAACCAGACGTCGGCAATGAGCTTGTTGGCCGTTGCGGTCGTGACGAGAAGGCGGTTGCCTTTGATGTTTTCCAGGTTGTAGATGTCCGGTGCCCAGCTCACGCATCCAGCGATGGACTTGTCGGCGTTGAAGGCGGCCGCTGCCTGGAACGCGTCCTGGGTGAACTTGAAATCCACCTCCCCTGGCTGCACACCGGAGTTGATGAGCGCGTTCAGCGCGAAGAAATGCGAGGGCGAGTTCTGCGCCAGCACGAGAGTTTTTCCGCGCAGGTCGGACATGGTCTTGATGCTGTCGCGCACCACGATCCCGTCTCCGCCATTGGACCAGTCGATTTGCTGGAACACGCGCGGCATCACCCGGGAGTCCTTTCTCAAGCCCCTCGAGAAACAGGGGGATCATGTCCAGCGTGGCCCATCCGACATGGACGTTGCCGGCGGCATAGGCGTCGCGCATGGCCACCGGATCGTCGATCAAAACCAGCTCCACTTTGAAGTCCTTGCCGGTCGGGGTCTTCCACGCCTTGCCCGGCTTGAAGCCATCGTTGGCATAGATGATCGGGCTCCAACCGGCCCAGACGTTGATGGCGAAGCGCACGGTGCGGTCGGCCATGGGCTTGTAGTTGGAGATCCCCGAGACCTCGGGGAGCTTCGCCGCCGGAACGTAGTTGTACTCCTTGACGGTGGTGATGCCCCCGCTGTCGGGAGCCTCGGCGCCGCCCACCGCGTTTTGCAGGTCCTGCTGGCTGATCTTGGCGCCGCCCTCACCGCTGGTTCCGAGGGCTCCGAACCGCCAGAGCGCGAGGCCGACCAGGCCCAGGATGACGACCAGCACCGCGAGATAGAAGGACGGTTTTGGCTTTCCGCTCGACATCTTCAAACCTCCGAAGGGGACTCGCGTCCAGACGCGATCAATTCGTTTGCTCTTCCTTGGTCTTGCTCGTTACCTGCGCCGGCCCGAGCTCCTTCGCGGACTCGGCCACCGGAGTGGTCTCGGGCGACTTCAAACCCAGCTCGACCTCGTAGTCGGTGAGCGCTTGCTCGGCCAGCGCCTGCTCCATTTTCTCCTCGGCCTGGATCTCGGCGACCCCTTTCTCGGAGAGATCGACGGCGACCCGGGTCTTGCCGCGGTTCTTGTCGATTTTCTCCTGGATGACGGTCTCGAGCTGACCGAA
The DNA here is from genome assembly GCA_963815675.1 of uncultured Acidobacteriota bacterium. Taxonomy (GTDB): domain Bacteria; phylum Acidobacteriota; class Vicinamibacteria; order Marinacidobacterales; family SMYC01; genus CAWFHP01. The sequence goes on from CAWFHP010000006.1 coordinate 481,187, forward strand.
ATCGGTCGTGACGTTCATGTCGAAGCTCTCGGCGAGTGCCGCGATCTCGGCTTCGGCGGCAGCTCATCTTCAGCTCGGCGTCATATTTCTGTATCTTTTGCCTGACGTCGACGAGCTTGGAATTGGCGTGCTTGATCTTCTTCAGGTTGTTCTCGTACGCCATCTCGTGCATCTTGAGCTGCTCTTCGTTGGACACCAGCTCCTTTTGCGCCTTCTGGAGCTCCAGGGCGAACTTCGCCGCCGTCGGCCGATCGCCGGCTTTGAGGTAGGCCTTCGTCTCCGCCTCGAGCTTCTGGACGTGCTCGCGGTTGGTATCGACTTGACGGGTGACCCGCTCCACCAGGCCGCGGTACTGCTCGAGTCCGCGCCGCCCTTCCTTGAGCTGTTCGACGGCGAGGTCGTACTCGTACTGCATCTGGGCGATGGGGTCCGCTTCCCAAAAGAGGTTGGCGAGCTGGTTCAGCTGGGCGCGAAAAGCGGCCCAGATCTTTCCGAAAATCATCGACGTGTCTCCTTCATCCCGCGCAACTGTCGTTCATCGGTCTCACCGGCGTTACCTTCCTCGGCGAGGAGTCTCGTCCGGATAGATGTCGTCGAGCGGCCCGGGTGAGCTCGACGCGGCTGGAGAAATGGGAGCCGGGCGTCGTTTCGGACGCGGTTCGATTTCGGGCTGCTGAGGAGCGGGATCACGCGCTGCCGCTTCCAAACAATCGTAACGGGGACGGGCGTAACGGGCGTAACGGGCGTAACGGGATCGAAAGTCGACCAAGGGCCAGCGAGAACCGGTTGATACCTGCCGCGACGGTTCGCGCGCGCTCGACGTGGAGTAAAAGCAGGGCGCGCCGAAGCTCTCATCCGACTGAAAATCCGAGTGTAGCATACTCCCCGGGCCTCGGCCTATCGAGGGATCCGCCCCCGCGGGACCGAGACGGAAAGCCGTCTTACCTCGCGGAATCGGGTCAAATCACGGAGTGGAACGGCTCACACATATCAAGTCGGGGGTAGAATAGGAACCGCCGTCGTGAAAGACATCGAATCGTTCGACCTCGTGCCGGGGCGAACCCTGGCGCGCAAGTACGAGATCGTTTCCCGCCTCGGCGGCGGGTGGGAAGGCGAGGTGTACCGCATTCGGGAGAAGAGGACGGGGATCGAGCGCGCCGCGAAGCTCTTCTTTCCCCAGCGCAACCTCCGGAACAAGGCGGCGAAATTCTACGCCCGCAAGCTCCACAAGCTCCGGGACTGTCCCATCGTCATCCACTACCACACCGAGGAGACCGTTCTCCTCCGCAGAATGCCGATCACGGTGCTCGTTTCGGAGTACGTGGAGGGGGAGCTTCTCGACGACTTCCTCGCGCGGCAACCGGGCGGAAGACTCCATCCGTTCCAGGCGGTTCACCTGCTCTACGCACTCGTCAAGGGCGTCGAGTGTATCCATCGCCTTCGCGAGTACCACGGCGATCTCCATCCGGGAAACGTGATCGTCGAGCGATACGGCCTCCGCTTCGATCTCAAGATTCTGGACTTCTTTCACTGGGAATCCGCCCCCAAACGAGAAGGACTTCAGGACGACATCGTTTTTCTCATCCGGATCTTCTATGACGCACTCGGGGGCGCGCGCTTCTACACGCGCCAGCCCCGACAAGTGAAACAGATTTGCTGCGGTCTCAAGCGCTCACTGATTCTCCGGCGCTTTCCCAGCGTGACTCAGCTGATGCAGCACCTGGAACTGCTGCGATGGGATTGAGGGCGAAGTCCGGGAAGCCCGAGGAGCTCGATTCCGGCGCATTCCGCCTCTTCGTGGAGCAGGAGCTTCTCGACTCCGCACGATACTTCGTCGGCAACGGCGAGGTGGCGGTCTATTCCCGGCGCAGCCCGTCAGGAGGATCTCCCAACGAGGATGCGGCGATCCTCGTTTCCACCGGAGATGAAGGGGCAGTGCTCGCGGTGGCGGACGGCCTCGGCGGCGCGCCGGCGGGGGACAAGGCGTCGTCCATCGCGGTTGCCTGTCTCTCCGAAGCGGTCCTCGCCGCCTCACGAGACGCCCGAGAAATCCGGGCGGGCATCCTCGACGGGTTCGACCGCGCGAACGCCGAGGTGCACGCGCTCGGTGTCGGCGCCGGCACGACCCTGACCGTCGCGGAGGTGAACGGCTCCTCGGTGCGCGCGTATCACGTGGGCGATTCGTTTTTTCTCGTGACCGGGAATCGAGGCAGAGTCAAGGCGCAGACAATCTCTCATTCACCCGTGGGATACGGCATCGAGTCGGGGCTACTCGACCCGGAAGGAGCGATGCACCATGTCGAGCGCCATTTCGTGAGCAACGTGATCGGAAGCTCCGACATGCACATCGAGGTGGGCTCGCCGCTCGCGCTCGGACCGCGCGACACAATCGTCATCGGAAGCGACGGCCTTTCCGACAATCTTCACACCGAGGAGATCGTCGACTGCGTGCGGAAGGGCCCCCTCGCGCGTGCATGCCGCGAGCTCGGCCGCCGGGCCGGCGAACGGATGGAAGGCGGCACGGGCGAGACGCCTTCGAAACCCGACGACTTGACGTTCCTCGTCTACCGCCGCCGCCGCTCCCCTTCGACGCGCCGCCGAAACGACGCGGGATCGATGGCGGGAAAACGATAGAGCTCGCCTTCGATCGCGTCGAAGAGGCGAAGGGCTCGTTCGGGCTCGAATCCACCTCTCCTCCACCATCTTCCTCACATCGGCGAGATCCTTCGCATGGCCGCGCTGGAGCTTCGAGAGCGCCTGGGCATAGAAGTCGTAGTGATAGAAGGAAACTTTCCCCTCGCGGACGATGAACCTGCTGCGGTCCCTCCATCCGGGGAGCTCGGGAATGAAGTCCGCGGGCGAGGCGAGCTCGACGTTCACCGCGAGCTCTTCTTTCAGGCGCGGGATGGCCCGATAGAGAACGTCATTTTCAGGAACCATCTGGATGTCGAGGCCGATGGTGCTGGGGCGCCAGCCGAAGAGAACCGCGGTGACGCCACCGGTGAAGTAGACACGGGTTTCGACCTGGGCTTCGGCTCCGAGAGCCCGGATGAACTCGCGTACCCGCGGCTCGTCTACAGGCCTACTCATTCGGCCGCGTCCTCGAAACTGACGAGACGGCGAATGAGAGCGTTATAGCGGGAGTGAGCCGGGTCCTCGTCTTCGGCCGCGAGAAGCTCGTAAAGGCGCCGCTCCGGGTCCGGGTAGGTATTGTCGGGCACGTCGACACCCGCGGCTCGCAGGCGGGAAGCGCCGATGGAGACGAGAAGCGCTTCCTCGGTCTCCTCGCTCCCTTGGAGGTCGCGAAGGCCCTTCTCGACGATGTCGCCCCGGAAGCGCCTCGTAGCCCATCGGCTCATACTAGCCCGGCGCTCCGGAATCGATATTCGAACGTCTATACTGGGCGGGATAAACGATGCGAGAACCCAGGATCGTTTCGGTGAACGTGGGCACGCCCCGTGCGGTCGACTACCGCGGGAGGCACGTGACGAGCTCGATCTGGAAATTACCGGTGTCGGGGCCGGTCGCGTTTGTGGGAGTCAACCTCGAGGGAGACAATCAAGCCGATCGCACCGTCCACGGAGGCCCCGACAAAGCCGTCTACGCCTATGCCCTCGAAGACATCCGCTTCTGGGAAGACGAGCTTGGACGCGCGCTCGAGCCGGGAACGTTCGGCGAGAACTTGACGACATCGGGAATCGACTGGTCGCGTGCTCTCATCGGACAGCGCTTGCGAGTGGGAACCGGTACGTTCGAAGTCTCGCAGCCGAGGGTGCCCTGCTGGAAGCTCGGTATGAAGATGGAAGATCCGGCGTTTCCCAAGCGCTTCACCCACGCGCAGCGCCCGGGCGCTTACCTGCGCATCATCGAGGAAGGGTCTCTCGCCGCAGAGGACGCGCTCGGAGCACTCGAGCCCCCGCGGCACGGCGTCAGTGTCGGCGACGTATTTCGCATCTTCAGCCGCGACCGGGGCGAGGCCGAGCGACTGCTCTCGGTGCCGGAGCTTTCCCAGGACTGGAAGGAATGGGCGCGCGGGCAGATCGCGCGCTAGCCCCGACTCCAGCAGGTCCCGGCGCCATCCAAAGAGCTCCGGACATTGTCCTATAACAATCTGGCGCGGTAGGTCACGCACGGCGGCCCGCTCCTGAAGGGGACGTCTCTTTCGCTTCCACTCCGGACAAGTTGTAGTATCTGAGTGGTTTCCGCGCCCGATGTGCCGACTCGCGGCTTTCGAAGAGAGTCCATTGACCATCCGCCGGCTTGTCGCAGGTATCGGCTGGCTCGCCGTGGCTCTGCTCGGGGCCTTCGCCTTCGCCTTCGCCTTCGCCTTCGGCTCCATCGCACTCCGGCGAGGCGAGACAATCTCGTTCTTTGTGGCTCTTGACCGAGAGGCGCAGACGCCGGTTACCGTTTCTACGCCTTTTTCATCGCTCGAAGAATCTTCGGCCTCGACAATCGACGCGCGACTCCCGCCGCGCGGCTTTCCAAACGGACGCGATTACGTCCCCACCAATCGCTGGGTCCTCTTCGGAGACCACTTCGCCGCCATTGCCGGGGCCGGCCCCCTCGTCGGACCGACCTTCGCCGCCCAGTTCGGATACTTGCTGGGAACAATCTTGGCGGCGGCGGCGCGGGAGTGGTACGTCGTCCTTGCGGGAAGAAAGCGCGCCTCCGCAACCGCCTCGGCAACGGCCGTCTTGCCAACGCCAGGCTCGCCTACCAGGATCGGATTGTTCTTGGAGCGGCGCAGCAGAATTCGGATGACGCGGGAGACTTCCGGGTCGCGACCGATGACCGGGTCCAGACGTCCACGGGCGGCGTCCACGGTCAGGTCGCGCCCGAACCGCTTCAGGTTCGGACACCGGCGCTCGAGCGGGGAAGTCACAGACCTCTCAGCGACGTCCGCGAGAAGGACTCGGTTCCTGCTAATCCCGCGGGAGCGGAGCAGCTCGCCGCAAAGACAGTCGCTCTCGAGCACGGCCACGAACAAGTGAGTCGTAGCGAGGAACCGCGACGATTCGGCATCAGCAGCACGTGCGGCCCGTTGGAAAAGGTCGAGGACTCCGGAACCGATCCGGGTCTCCGGGCTCGGCCGCGCCGGAATCTTTTCCAACCGGCTCTCGAGAAAGCTCGCGAGCGAAGCGACGGAGCTTCCCAGGCGCACGAGCACGCGAGAAACGATACCGTTTTGCTGCTGGCAGAGGGCGAGAAGCAGGTGATCCTCCTCAACGGTACCGTGTCCCCGCCGCACTGCGAGCGCCTGCGCGATCGAGAGCGCTTCCCGGCAGGGAGCGGTGAATCGGCTGAAGTCTATGAAATCCTGTCCTTTGGAAGTGCGGCTCGTGTCATCGCTCATCTTCGTCATCCTCCCGCCCCGGTTTTGTAAAGACACACGACACCCGGCGCCCATGGAAGGGCGTTCTCGCCAGCCGTCTTGTGCCTTTGATCGTTAATGCGGAAACGCGAAGCCGATCGGCTCAAAAAAAGTATCGCGGTGAGATTTCATTGCGGAAACTGGTCGTAATCGTGGTATCAACATAGGAGGGCCTCCCCAAGGCTTCTCCGAGCGAGTGGGGTCGTGACGCTCGAGCCGAAAGAAGAAACACCGAAGGAACTCGACGAGGTGATGCCCCTCGTCTACCGAGAGCTCCGGCGACTCGCGGCCCGCTACCTGCGCTCGGAGCGGCCAGACCACACGCTCCAACCTACGGCGCTCGTCAACGAAGCGTACCTCTATCTCGCGGATCAGCAGGGCGTCGTTTGGCAGAACCGAGCCCACTTCATCGCCATCGCCGCCAACACCATGCGCCGCGTGCTGGTGGACCATGCCCGCGAACGGGGTGCCCTGAAACGGGGAGGGGACCGCCGGCAGGTCACTCTGTATTCCTGGATTCGGGTTGACGATCGGGACCTCGACATCCTCGCTCTAGACGAGGCTCTTACCAAGCTCGGAGTCTTCAATCCCGCCGGCTGCCGGGTAGTGGAGCTTCGGTATTTCGGGGGTCTCACCATCGACGAGACCGCTTCCCTCATGGGCTCGTCTCCCGCGACCGTCAAGCGCCAGTGGGCGGTGGTCAAAGCCTGGCTCTATCGCGAGCTGCAATCCACCGCGAGGTGATGAGTCCTGAGCGCTGGCAGGAGGTCCAAGAGGTCTTTCGTGCCGCCCTGGTCCACGCTCCCAACGCGCGAGAGCCCTTTCTCGAGGATCGGTGCGGCGACGATTCAGATTTGAGGCGGGAGGTCACATCGCTCCTTGCGTCCCACGAACAGGCCGGTAGCTTTCTCGACGCGCCCGCCATCGCGGTCGCCGCTGCGGAGGTCCGCACCTTCCTCCCCGATCAGATCGTCGCCGAACGATTCCGCATCGTGAGGTTTCTGGCGGAAGGAGGGATGGGAGAAGTGTACGAGGCATTCGACACCATGCAGAACGAGAGCGTCGCCCTCAAAACCATCCGGCAGACGATTCTGGATGACGAAGAGGCCGAGCGTCGCCTGACGCGGGAGAGCGAGCTCGCGCGCAAGGTCAGACATCCTAACGTCTGTCGAACCTATGATCTCTTCCATCACACGGTGTACTCCGGTAACTTCGAAGCGCGGATCAAGTTCCTCACGATGGAGCTCCTCGGCGGCGAGAGTTTGGCCCTGCGGCTTCGGCGAGAGGGTCCGCTGACGGTTGCCCGTGCAGTTCCTATCGCGCGACAGATCGTCGAGGCGATGCGGGCGGCCCACCGCGCCGGTGTCGTCCACCGCGATCTCAAACCGGATAACATCGTCCTCGTTTCGGGCAAACGCGGCCTGCGGCCGATCGTCACCGATTTTGGTCTCGCCCGCGACAACAAAGTCTTCGAAGGGATCCCGAAGAGCGCGAGGGGAGACCTTCTCTGGATTCTCCACGGACTCCAGGCAGACGGTCTCGACTCGCGGGGAGCGCTTGCCCGTCTCGCGAAGCGGGCACGCCGACAGATGGTCGAGCTCGGCCTCGTTTCTGATGACGGCACGGCCTTGACCGAGCTCGGCCGCATCATGGGAACCCCCGCCTACATGTCGCCGGAGCAAGCGCGCGGTGACCGGGCCGACAAACGCTCCGACATCTGGTCATTCGGCGTCGTCTTCTATCAAATGCTGACCGGAAAGCTTCCCTATCGCCCCGAGAGCTCCCTTCGCAGCATCTTTCTCCGGCTCACGGGGCGGAAGCGTTCACCGGCGGCACTGGGACGAGGAGTTCCGTCTTCGTTGAGAAAGGTGATCTTTCGCTGCCTGGAGATCAACCGGCTCGACCGCTACCAGACGGCCGCCGAGTTGGTATCGGATCTCGACGACGCTGTTTCCAAGCGAGACGTCTCCCGGCTGTGGCCGTACCTCATTGCCGTCGTCCTCCTACTGCTCGCGGCGGCGCTCGCTCTCACGGTTCTCTGAAGATCCAGTCGTGGCGAGCAGAGCTCGCGCGCTCGCTCTAGACGCCCCGGTAGGGAGCGAAGGCCGATTCCGGGGGTGGCTTGGTGAGAAGGCTCACCACGAAAAAGAGCGCTCCAGAGACGAGGAGACCGGGGAGCACCGGATCGAGCGCTTTCGAGCCCCATCCCTTCCAGAGAAAACACGCGGCGAGACCGCCGATCATGGCGGAGAGCGCTCCCGCCTCGGTGGCACGTGACCAGTAGACGCCGCCGACGACGGGAACGAAGAAGCTCGAGGCCATGAGGGCGGTGTAAAGGAGAACGATGAACTGCACCAGTTCACCCTTGCTCACACCGCTGAAGACGAGAAGGAGCGGGACCACGCCGACGACGAGGAGGCCCACGCGGCCCACGCGGAGCTTGGCTTTTTCGCTCGCCGCTGGATGGATGCTCCCGAACAGGTCGTGAGCCAGTGCCGAGCCGGCGACGAGCATCAACGAGTCGACGGTGGACATGATGGCGGACGTGATGGCGGCGAGGAGCAGCGCCCCGAGGACCGGGGGCAAAACGGCGCGCGCGACCATGGGCATCGCCAGGTCTCCGGTCGGAAGAGAGGGGAAGAGCACGATGCTCGCGAGCGCGATCACGAAGATGACGAGGTTCAGGCCGGTCGCGGCGACGAAGGCGAAGAGAATGCCGCGCCGAACGGTCCGCATGTCCCGCATCGCGTAGAGACGGACGAGCTTTTCCGGGGTCGCGACCGTTCCCAGGGTGAAGGCGAGCCCCATCGTCACCAGGCTTCCGGGAGGGAAGGTCTCCCATCCGAACGTCTCGGGCTTTACGACGGTGACGTAGTGAAACAGCGCGCCGATCCCGCCGACCTGCCGGATGGCGAGAGGGAGCGCCGCCAGAACTCCCGCGCCCATGATGACGAGCTGGAGAAAGTCCGTGTAGACGACGGCGAGCATGCCTCCGATCGCGGTATAGGCGAGAAGAACGAGGGTGAAGGCTACCATCGCCCATTCGGCTGGGATTCCGAAGACGATGTTTCCGATCAGTCCGCCGGCAACGATCTGCGCCTGTACGTAGACGACGATGGCGACGAGGATGACGACGGCGGAAAGGCGCCGCACGACGACGCTGTCGTAGCGGGACTCGAGGAACGCGGGGAGGGTGAATTCCTTCGTTCGGGTGAAGCGAGGAGCGAGCACGGCCGCCATGAACCAGTAGGCGGCGGGAATGGAAAGGACGATCCAGGCGAAGGACCAGCCGGAGGTATAGATGACCCCGATGGTTCCGATGAAGGTGCCGGCGCTCGCGTGAGTCGCCGCGAGCGTCGCTCCTCCGAGTAGCCAGCCGAGCTTACCCCCTGCGATCCAGTAGTCGGACTCGTTTCGAGTCAGCTTCAGACAATAGAACCCGATGGCGAAAACGACGACGAAGTAGAGGAGGAAGAGGACGGCCTGGACGCTCACGGCCGGGCCCGCCGCTCGCAGCGCATCATCCACGTCGAGTAGAGACCGGCGACCGCCGCGCAGACGGCGAAGAGCCCCCAGAAGGAGAACCCGGCTCGTGACAACGAACCCAGGATCGAAGCGTCCCCGCTATCCGGTGCGCCCACCGCCACGAACGCGGGAACGAGGGGAAGACGCCACTGGTAGCTCCTGCCATCCGCGTCTCCCACGCCGTTCGAGGGAAAGCTTTCGAGGACGTCCCCATCGCCTCCCTCACCGAGGAGGAGACGTCCCGAGAAGGCTCCTACTCGCGCCGCCGCCTGTCCATCCGCGACGATGACGGTGGGGACGGTGACGGCGCGATCGTCGCTTTGATTCACGACGTAACGAAAGCTCACGACCCGTTCCGCCGACGCCTCCGACGCGTCCGACGCCTCCGTTTCCGGAAGACCCGCAGAGGACGGAGAGATCGATCTCTCCTCGAAGGAGAGGGCGACGCGAGGGATCGAGCCGCATGGCGAGCGCGCGCTCGCCTTCGAACGCGGAAAGACTTTCGATCCGAGTCTCGCGTATCTCGAGCACCCGGAACGGAAGACTCGTCGCACCGCGAGCGTGTATGAGAAGGCGTATGTCGACCCGCGCGTCGACGGCGCCTCCGGGACCGCGAGAAGCTTCGAGCCTCGTTTCGAGAACGTCGCTCCGGATGGCCGGTCCTCCGGGCGCGGCGAGGAGCGCCACGAGGAGGATCATGCTCCCGACTCCTACTCCTACTCCTACTCCTACTCCCAGACTTCCTTCAAGAGCCGGAGAGAGTTCCCCCCGACGACTTTGGCGATGTCCGCGTCGGAGTATCGGTGGGCTACGAGCCAGCGAACGATGTTGTCGGCCGCCTCCGTCGGGTTCTCGATTCCTTTTACGTACTCGACCTCTTCGAAGGCGGGCGCGCCGCTCGCCTCTCTTTGATGGGATTCCTGGATCGAAAGGCTCGACTTGTAGACGTGATGAAGCCCGACGTGATTGCCGTAGAGAGTGTCGGGCCCGAACGAGACGTGATCGATACCCACCAATCCCTTCACGTACTCGAAGTGCTCCATGTACGACTCGACGTCGTGCTTCGGGTGCGCCGCCGTCAATGTGGTATGAGGCGCCGCTTCGATCCCGATGATCCCGCCCTTGTCGGCGCATGCTTTCAGGACGTCGTCGGGCGCCATGCGGCTGGTGTTCCAGAGGGCACGGGCACCGATGTGGCTCAGCACGATGGGCTTCCGGCTCTTCTCGATGACGTCGAGGGTCGTCTGATCTCCGCAGTGGGAGCAATCGATGAGCATTCCCACCTGGTTCATCCGCTCGACGACACGGCTTCCGAAGGCGGTGAGTCCGCCGTCTCGGGTCTCCTTCAGCCCCGAGCCCAGTGAATTGGATTCGCTGTACGTGATGCCCATGGCTCGAACGCCGAACCCATAGAGGATCTCGACTCGATCGAGCTCGTTCTCGATGGGTGCCGCACCCTCCACCGACGCGACCCATGCGATGCGGCCTTCCCGATGGGCGCGAAGGATGTCGTCCACCGTCAACGCATGGATGAGGAAGTCCTGATGACCGAGATCGCAGAGCCGCATGCCGAGATCGTGGAGCACCTCCGTCCACTTCCAACCGCGCTTCGACTCGATCTGGCAGATCCCGTCCATCATGTTGTCGAAGATACAGTCCCAGTGACAGCGGGCGAGTCCTTCGAAGGCGGTCGCCATGCGCCCCTCGCGGACGTAGTCGGGTGTGTCGGTGATGGGCTCGGGGAAGAGCCCGAGGTGATCGTGAAGCGAGATGATCACGTTCTCCCGCAAGATCCGCTGAACCCGTTCTTCTTCCTCGTCGGTGACCTTGACCGTGAAGGGGGGAACGCGGTCGACCTGGGCGGTGAGCGTAAACTGCCGGTAGTCCCGGCCGGCGCGAAGATACCGAAACGATTCGTAGCCCGAGTACTTCTTGTCGGTTCCCATTGACATCTCCTTTGATTAATGCTCACCTCGTGCGTCTACTCAGTGCCGCGGGGCCCCACCCCCGCGGCCCGTCGCTCCGCGCTTCGTGCCGCGCTCAGGCCGAGGGCTCCGCTCGCCCTGAGTATCCGTTCGACATTTGCCTACTTTCCGCTGATCGTCGTGTCGGCCATGCCTTCGATGAAGTTGGCGAGCGCGGAGTGATCTCGATCGCCCTTGCCGTTCACCACCAACGCCTCGACCATCTGCTGGATCAACGCCGTCACCGGGAGGGGTACGCCGAGGTCCTTTCCCGTGAGAAGCGCATTCGCCAGATCCTTGCGGTGGAGTCGAATGCGGAAGCCGGGCGCGAAGTTCCCTTCGATCATCATCGGCGCCTTGGCGTTCAGGACGTTGCTGCCCGCGAGACCGCCGCGGATGGCTTCGAATACGACGTTCGGGTCCAGGCCCGCCTTCTTTCCCAGCACCAGAGCCTCGCCCACCGCCTCGATATTCGCGGCGACGATGACCTGGTTGCAGAGCTTCACGGTATTGCCCGCGCCGTAGCCGCCGCAAAGGACGAAGCTCTTTCCCAGACGCTCGAAGAGGGGCCGAGCGCGCTCGAAAACGTCTCGCTTGCCGCCCACCATGATGGCGAGCTGACCCGCGATCGCGCCGGGCTCGCCGCCGCTCACGGGCGCGTCGAGAAACTCCACCCCTTTCGCTTCGCAGCCGGCGGCGATCTTCTGCGATACCGCGGGAGCGATCGAGCTCATGTCGATGACGACGGCACCGCGCGCCGCTCCTTCCAGGACGCCGCCCGGCCCGAGAATCACCGCCTCCGAGTCGGGAGAATCGGGAAGCATGGTGAGGACGCCGTCGCGACCCTCGGCACATTCCCGTGGAGTCTCAGCGCGCTCGGCGCCCTCCGCAACGAGCTCGTCGACCGGCGGCCGGGACCGGCTCGCCACCTTCAAGGCGAATCCGGCTTTGAGGAGATTTCGGGCCATGGGCTTTCCCATGATGCCCAATCCCACGAACCCGACCTTGCGGATCCCCTGGACGCTCTGCGTTTCCTTCACCCCGGCCTCCTTCGACGGCGACGACTTCGGCGCGCCGAGGGGAATTATATGGTCGGCAGGAGAGGCGGCAAAGGCCGTCGTATCTTACAATGAGATGATGAGCACGAAGGTGTCGGCGATCATGACGCGGGTGGTCGAGAGCCTGCGGCCGGGGGAGTCCTTGTCGCGCGCCGACGCTCTCATTCGCGAAAAGCGATACCGGCACTTTCCCGTGGTCGAGAAGGGACGGCTCGTGGGAATCCTCTCGGAACGCGACGTCCTTCGCGCGGCGCTGTCGACCGCTTCCGGACCTTCGCACCAGGCACAGACGGACTTCCTCGCCACCGTCAAAGTCGAGGAAGTCATGAGCCGCGACGTCGTGACGATTACGCCCGACGAAGACGTGAAAGACGCCGCCCTCACCATGCTTTCGGGCAGTATCGGATGCCTGCCGGTCGTGGAGCGGGAAGCGGTGGTGGGACTCGTCACCGAGAGCGACATCCTGCGGTTCGTCGCCGACGGCTGAGACCGAGCTCGAGATTCCCGGTCCTATCCCGTCCGGCGTCCGGCTTTCAGCTCTTGGACGGCTTGCCGGTACTTCGCGCGATGAGGCCCGCGACGAAGCCCACGAGCCCGGTGTTGACGGCGAGGATCGGCACCGCCCCCGGGATGGCGACGCCGCCGCCGCCGTAGAGAAAGCAAATGGCCGCGGTGAGCCCCGCAGTCGCCGCGCCACACAGAACCGCCGTGATGAGTGGTGAGTTCATCTGTCTTTCGTCATCGCTGTGGTCGAAACCAAAAATGGCGCGCCCGGTAGGGCTCGAACCTACGACCTACAGATTCGAAGTCTGGCGCTCTATCCAACTGAGCTACGGGCGCGATCGAACCAACAAACTATAAAGGAGCATGGAGCTGGAGACAAGGAGGCGACGTCTGGGGTGGGTGATGGGGCTCGAACCCACAACCACTGGAGCCACAGTCCAGTGCTCTACCATTGAGCTACACCCACCGCAAGATCCCATTTGGTACGCCAGGGAGGACTCGAACCCCCGACATGCGGCTTAGAAGGCCGCCGCTCTATCCACCTGAGCTACTGGCGCACGAGCTTTCGCTCTGTTTCCTTCCAGTCCCCGTACGTGGTCGGGGCGAGAGGATTCGAACCTCCGACTTCCTGCTCCCAAAGCAGGCGCGCTAACCAGACTGCGCCACGCCCCGTGGAAACCAGCTATTATAGGGTTCTTCGAGCGCAGGCGTCAACGAAGGCGCGCGGTCTCTTCCAAATAGGCTCTGAGGGCCTTCATCGCCTTTCCCCGATGGCTGACGCGGTTCTTCGCGTCGGGGTCGATTTCGGCGAGCCTTCGGGCGAGGGGAGGATAGAAGAAGATGGGGTCATATCCGAAGCCCCCTTCACCTCCGGGCTCGAGGGCGATGATCCCTTCGCAGGTGGCTCTATGCTCGAAGAGGATCCTGCCGCCAACAGCGAGCGCGATGGCACTCACGTAGCGGGCCGCCCTCTCTTCCCAGGGTACTCCCGCGAGAAGCTCGAGCAGCCGGGCGTTCTTCACCTCGTACGAAGTCTCCGCGCCCAGCCATCGGGACGACTCGACGCCGGGAGCACCTTTTAGAGCGTCGACGACGAGACCGGCGTCCTCGGCGACCGCGGAAAGGCCGGTGACGCGTTCGTAGTAGATGGCCTTCACGGAAGCGTTGTCTCGGAAGGTCGGACCCGGCTCGGCGGGAGGCTCGAGAGGTTGGGACCACTCATCGAGGCCGACGAGCTCCACGCCGCCGAGGCCGGCGAGAGCAACTCGTTGCTCGCGAAGTTTTCCTCGACTGGTCGTAGCGAGAAGAAGCTTCAAGGCTTCGGTGAATCGGAGAGCGGGCCGAGGATCTCGCGCTGTATCGCGATCAGTTGCTCGATGCCGCCGGTCGCGAGCTCCAGCATCTCGAGAAGCGATTGTTGCGAGAACGGGTTGGATTCCGCCGTTCCCTGGACTTCGACCAGATCTCCCGAGCCCGTCATCACGACGTTCATGTCGACCTCGGCCTTCGAGTCCTCTTGATAGTTCAAGTCCAGTAACAGCTCGTCGCGGACGATGCCGACGCTCGTCGCCGCCACGTGATCGCGAATGGGGATGGTCCCGATGATGCCCGCGGTCTTGGCCGCCCGGAGCGCGAGCGCGAGCGCGACGAAGGCCCCGGAAATGGAGGCGGTGCGGGTGCCCCCGTCGGCCTGCAGCACGTCGCAGTCGATCCACACCGTACGCTCCCCGAGCTTCTTCAGATCGACGACGGCACGAAGCGAGCGTCCGATGAGACGTTGGATCTCCTGGGTCCGGCCGGAGACCCGCCCGCGGGTGGATTCCCTGGGGATCCGTTCCTTGGAGGAGCGGGGAAGCATTCCGTATTCCGCCGTGACCCAGCCCGAGCCGCCGCCTTTCAAGAACGGCGGCACTTTTTCCTCGAGGGTGGCGGCACAGACCACTTTGGTCTCGCCTACCTGGATGAGAGCCGAGCCCTCGGCATGTCTCAGAAAGTGCGGGGTGATTGTGACGGGGCGTGGCTCGTCGCGGCTTCGGCCGTCAACTCGTTTCATTCTTGATCTCGGTTCGTTCGGAAGGAGGCTGAAGGTAATCCGGTGCCCGGCCGTAAGGAATGGTGAGATCCAGGTGGCCGGCGATGGTCTGAATCTCACGACCCTCGACGAGGATTTTCGCCGTCTTGATCGCGGGAAAGTTGGCGACGAGGGTCTGCGTCAAACTGTAGACGGTGAGCTCTTCCGCTGAAGATCCCCCGGGGTGATTCGTGATCAGCTCTTGCGAGAGGTCCACGTACGCGATGCCCTGAGAGGTGATGAAGAGCTCGCGAAGCGTCACCCCGGAGGGAATCGCGGAAGAGCGTCGAAGGAGAAGCTCCACCACCGCTTTCGCCTGTTCCTGAACGGATGCGGCGAGGGGGATCTCCTGAGTCTCGGTGGCGAGCTCTCGGCCCGAAGGACCGACCACGTAGAGCGTGACCTGGATGCGACGAGCATCCGAGTCGATCGCGTCTCCCGTCGATTCTGCGGGTCCCGTCGTTTCCGTTGTCTGCGCGGTCGCAACCGTCCCCTCGGGTGTTTGTCGTTGGTTTGCTTCGGACGGTGAAAAAAGCTCTTCACTCGTCTGGGGAACCGGCTGCCGAAGGATCCAGATGGTGCCCCAGACCGCGACTCCAATGAGCGCGAGCGCGATTCCCGCAGCGACGAGGACGCTCCGGGTTCTCACTTCCGACCCTGGGACGATCGATCCGCAGCGCTGGGCTCGTACTCGTACACGTCTTTGAAGCGCAGGACGCCGCGGTAGAGTGCTTCGGCCAATCGGTCCTGGTAGGCAGCGGAGCCGAGAAGCTCTTCCTCCTGCGGGTTCGAGATGAAGCCGACTTCGACGAGCACCGCCGGCATCGTGGCCCCCTTGAGAACGCGAAAGGTGTTCTGCTTGATCCCGCGATCGACCTTCTCCGCGGAACCGGTGGCGCCGAGCAGCTCCTGCTGGAAGATTTCCGCCAGCTTCGAGGATTGGCTCAGGTGCGATGCCTGGGCCATGTCCCACAGGATGAAGTCGAGCTCGCCGTCTCCGCCGGAGCCCCGGGTGGCCGACGTTTGATTGTGGGCGGCCGAAACCTGACCGGCGCTGGACTCCGAACCGGAGTACGAGAGGAAGTAGACCGAGGAGCCTCGTGCGTCGCGGATCGGCGACGCGTCGGCGTGAATGCTGATGAAGAGGTCCGCCTTGTTGCTGTTCGCGAGCGCCGCGCGGTCATCGAGCCCGAGGTTGCGGTCGCCGTCTCGCGTGAGAACGACGCGAAGACCGAGACGATCCTGCAGCAGCGTACGAAGCCTCCGCGCGATCGAGAGGGCGACGTCTTTCTCGAAGAGACCTCCCTTGCCCTCGGCTCCCGTCTCCGCTCCACCGTGTCCCGGGTCGAGGCAGACGACACGAAGCTCGGCGGGGGCCGAGCGCGCATGCTCCATGATGTCGGCCGCGGATGTCGGCGTGCCGAAGTCGGAAGGAAGCTCGATGGTGGTCACGTTGTCCGGCGTCGCCGCCTCGCCTTCGGGCGCCGGCGTTGGCGTTGGCGGCGTCGCGCCCGTTTCGCGCTCCTCGATGGGACGCAGATCCTCGTGGATCGTCTCGACGTTCCCCGGTTGCGAGCCTCCCGCCGCCGTGGGAACCCGACTCCGTAGGAGATCGAGCACGACACCGCGCTCCGGATAGTCGCGCTCGAAGGCCTTCAACGTTCCGAATCGGGGCCCGAGATCGACGATGAGCTCGTAGTCTCCCGTGTGGCGCTGAAGCCGTATGCGCTGGACCACCTCGTCGAGAATCTCCTCGTCCTTGAAGTCCGTCCTCAAGTAGGGCGTGTGGATCGACAGGCGGATCTGGTTGTCCGCCCGGGACATCTCGATCGGGGCCTGGCCGGTCGTGCTGACTTCCACCCGGGTATAGGTGGGGTCGCGCGTCGTCTTGACCTCGAGGGTCGGAAAGGCGTTGCCCACCAGGAGCATTCGCTCGGACTCTCGATAGGCGACCGCCTCGCTCGAAAGCGTGGGGAACACCTTGGTGAGAAAATCCATGGGAACGAACCAATTCCCGGATACGAGACGCACCGGTGATTGGAGCAGAACGAGCTTTCCGCCCACCGAAACGAAGTTGCGGCCGTCGGTGAGGCGCGCCTGCTTGCCGTTCGCGGAAAGCGTCACGCTCTGCTCGGACGCGGGGCGCACGGTCGCCGAAGCGAGCTTGGCGAGAGCTTCCAGAGGAAGCATCTCGACTCCCGAGAACTCGCTCAACGGTATGGTGTCGAGGCTGCCCTCCGAGACGACGGTAATCTCGTGTTGGTTCGGCTGTGCCCAGAGCGCAGTCGCGGCTGTGATCGGGATCGTGATCGTGGTGGCGGCAAGGACGGAAGCGACACCCCACGACGCGAGGTTGAGACGGTTCGTCGCCATGAGCTCTATTGTGCTGCTGGGTACAAGATTAGCACAGAAACGACGCGCCAATCCCTGTCCCCGATTTCCGAACGACGAGAGCGCGAGCGTGAGCCCGCGTTTTATTCGGAAACGAGCTCCGCGCGCCTCGTCGGATCGTGCTCGAGCACGTACTCGCCGAGGTGGGTGATCTGCTCTTCGCCCATGAGATAGCGCAGCGTGTTCTTCAGCTTGGTGAGCTGGATGAACACGTCGTGCTCGGGGTAGAGACCCTCCGGAGTCATCGGGCTCTTGAAATAGAACGAGAGCCACTCCTGGATTCCCTTGAGCCCCGCCCGCTGCGCGAGGTCGAAGAACAGCGCCAGGTCGAGTACGAGCGGTGCGGCCAGGATCGAGTCGCGACAGAGGAAGTCGACCTTGATCTGCATCGGGTATCCGAGCCATCCGACGATGTCGATGTTGTCCCAGCCCTCTTTGTTGTCTCCCCGAGGCGGGTAATAGTGGATGCGGACCTTGTGGTAAAAGCTCCCGTAGAGGTCGGGGTAGAGATCCGGCTGTAGGATGTACTCCAGAACGGAGAGCTTGGACTCTTCTTTGGTCTTGAACGAGCCTGGATCGTCGAGGACCTCGCCGTCCCGATTTCCCAGAATGTTCGAGGAGAACCAGCCCGAGAGCCCCAGCATCCGCGCCTTGAGACCGGGCGCGAGAATCGTTTTGAGGAGCGTTTGCCCCGTCTTGAAGTCCTTCCCGCCGATAGGAATGCCCCGATCGTAGGCGAGGTGCGTGAGGGCGGGAATATCCACCGTCAGGTTGGGAGCGCCGTTCGCGAAGGGGACCCCGCACTGGAGGGCGGCATAGGCGTAGATCATGCTGGGAGAAATGTCGGGAGAGCTCTCTTTGAGCCCCTTTTCGAAGCTGTCCAGGTCCTTGAGGACGGGGGTCCGCTCGAGGAAGGTCTCCGTGGAGGCGCACCAGACCATGACCGCGCGGCTCGCCCCGGTCTTTCGCTTGACCTCGCGAATGTCCTCCATGAGCTGCTCGGCGAGGTCCATCTTCGTCTTGCCCGTCTTGACGTGGGTACCGTTGAGCCTCTTCACGTAGTTCTGGTCGAAAACGGCTTTCATCGGCTTGACCGCTTCGAGGTCGGGGCGGAGCTCGTCCAACAGATGGCGCTCCAGCACTCCCGCGTTCCGGGCCGACTCGTAAGCGTCGTCCTCGAAGATGTCCCAGGCGGCAAACGAGAGGTCGGCGAGCTCCGCGAGGGGAACGAAGTCCTTGATCATCGGAGCTCGTTTCTCCGTGCGTTTTCCGAGGCGGATGGTCCCCATCTGGGTCAGCGAGCCAATGGGCTTCCCCAGGCCCTTTCGTACCGCTTCGACCCCGGCAATGAACGTGGTGCTCACGGCACCGAGTCCGGGCAAGAGGACCGCGAGCCCACCTTCGGGCGCGCTCACTTCGAATCGCTTTTCCGTCGCCATCGCCACTCCTGGAGAAGAATCGTTTCTCCCGCAACGTGCGGAAGATGAAGAGGCAGATTTTGACGCAGCCGCCGACGAGACGCAAGGGACGCCCCGGCCGGGCCGCGGCAATGCTCCAGCGAGTCATGTATACTCCGTATTCATGAAAATCTCGACCGATCGCTGCGTCGCATGCGGGAACTGCATTCCCGTCTGCCCGGTGGGGGCGATCGACATCGATCCCGGCATCCACCGCGCCGTGGTCGATCAGGACCGCTGTGTCGAGTGCTTCACCTGCTTCCGCGGGCTCTCCACCGAGCATCTGAACCCCACAATCGTGCGAACCCTCCGAAAGGTGCTGGGCTGGGCGCGGGTACGATTCGACCCGGAGCCCGACGTCTGCCCCACCGCCGCCATCGAGCCTGCAAGAGCTCTCCTGGCCTCGCATCGTGCGCCGGGCGTTCAGCGATCCGCTCGTGCCCCACGAGAGCACGGGCATTCACGGCCGGGGAACGGAAGAGGTCAAGACCAACGACGTTACCCATCGTGTCGGGGAGGGCGAAGCGGGCTTCACCGTCGAGTTCGGCCGTCCCACGGTGTCCGCCCGTTTCCGGGACATTTCCGTCATGACCGAGGCCCTGGCGAAGCTGGGTGTGACGTTCGAGTCCAACAATCCCGTCACCCACCTCATGGTCGACCGCTCGACGGGAAAGATTCGTGAGGACATCCTCGACGAGCGCGTTCTCTCTGCCATCGTCGAGATCAAGACGAGCCTCGACCGGGTTGCCGAGATCCTGCGGACGGTGACCGCGGTCTCGAAACGGCTCGATACCATCGTCTCCATCGGGGTCTCGACCCGCTGCAACGCCAATGGGAGGAGCGCCCTCGAGGACGTGCTGCGAGCCGAGGGATTCCCCTTCTGGAGAGGCAAGACCAACCTCGGGCTCGGGCGTCGTCCCGCGCCTTCCGATGCCGCCCGCGCCGGAGCGGAAGCGGTCACGGCTCCTTCGCGCTGATGACGAACACTCTCCATCGCTACGGCCTGCCCGAGTCTCTCGAGAACGATTTCATCGTCTTCGCCATGGCGGCCCGGGGAGTGAACGATCAGGGATCGGTCGAGAAATTTCAGGAGTTTCTCCGCGTCGCCCGCAAGCACCGGCCCGTCAATCTCGGGGACGCCACCAAGGGCGGGGTCTATCGACCGTCGAAACGCCTCAATCCACTGGCCCACTGGTTCAGAAGAGACGAGCGGGATCCCGAGGACCTCGTCCGCGGTGTGAACCAACCGACGGTCGTCTCGGCGGTCTTCGACAACAAGGAAGACCTCGAGAGCTTTCTGAGAGAGGTGAAGGCGGCGGACCTCGGACTCTCCATCAATATTAGTGCGCTCACCGATCGGGCCGACGAGGTCGCGAGCCAGGCGGGGATTACCCGCCACAGCGTCGAGTACTCCCTCGGTTTCTTCGGCGCTCTCGACAAGCTTCCCGACCGGGCGACGCTGTCTCTCGCCACGATGTGCGGCCACGGCATGATCTCGTTCAACTTCGCGAAGAAGATGATCGACTGGGTCAAGGAAGGACGCCGGTCGCCGAAAGAAGCTTCGACCTACATGGCGCGTTTCTGCACGTGCGGCATCTTCAATACGACCCGCTCCTGCACGATCCTGAACGATTGCGCTCATCGGAAAACCGACTGACTTCCTTGCTCACCGCGCTCACCGGCCCGCGGTCTCCGTCCCATGAGTTAAGATACCGGCGAGGGGTTGGAGCTCCATGAATCTGGCCTGGAAACGGCTCGATGCCGAGGCTTCGGCCGTCGAGCTCGACGCCGAGGCTTCCCCGGACGAACGAATCGCCGCACCCCTTTCCGAGTCGGCGCGGCCGTGGATACTATGGCTCGGTGAGGACGACGCGGCAGCCGAACGAGCGGCTCGGCGCTTCCTGAAAGCCGTGCACGAGACGTTGCTATAGTCTCCCCGCCGGCGGAGCTTCCGCTTCCCCTCGCCGTGCATCGGCTCCATCCTCCAGGACTGCGCGGAGAGCGCATCCTCTACCTTCCCCGACTGCACGAGGCGTTTTTCGACACGCTTGCGTCCGGCTCTTTCTCCGCGGCGTCGCCGCTCTATCTCCTGCCGGCGGTCTCTCAGCTTGCGTCCGAAGGGGAGCCTCTCACCGTTCTGGCGACGGCGGCGGCGCCGGAGCTCGAGCGGCGCGGCAAGGAGGTCCTGGCGCGGCGTGGGCTCTCGAGCCGCTTCGAGATCCGCCGCGTCGATGGCGACAAGAATTCCGAAAGGGAGGCGGAGGCCTCTACTCCCTACGAAGACGGCGACGGCGACGGCGACGGCGACGGCGAGAGACGACTGGTCGCGGCATCTCGCCCGCGGCCTGGGATCCAGAGACCCCGAGAGCCGCCGTCGATCCTACGAAGAAGCGCTTCTCCTGGCGCCGGAGGACGCGCTCTGTCATCTCTTTCTCGCCAGCTCCCTTCTCGAGAGAAGGCTCCCCCGGGAGGCGGTCGCCGCTCTGGGCCGGGCCATCGATATCGACCCCGCGCTCGCTTCCGCGCACTACGAAATGGGGAAAGCCCGAATCCAGACCGATGATCTGAAAGGCGCCGTCGCGTCGTTTCGGCGGACGGTGGAGCTTCTCCCCGAGTACGCCTCCGCCTGGGGAAACCTGGGCGCGGCGCTCGGGGAGCTGCAGGATCTCGAAGGCGCCGCCGCGGCGCTCCAACGAGCCGTGAGCCTCGATCCTGCGAGCCACGCTCTTCATTCCAACCTGGGGGTCACCTGCCGGGATCGCGGCCGGCTCGACGAGGCGGAGCGGGCGTTTCGCAAGTCGCTCGAGATCGAGCCCGGCTTCGTTTTCGGTCACTACAACCTGGCCCATACGTTGTATCTCGGTGGGCGATACCCCGAAGCCATCGAAGCGTTCGAACGGGCCCAATCGATGGATCCGTCGCGATCGCCGCGCCAGGCATTGCTTCTCGCCATCACCCGGCTCGCGTCGGGAGACGTCGAAGCCGCGGAACGAGACTACCGGGAAATCTTCGCGCGCGTTTCCGCTCCGATGAGAGTGGACATGCATGCCGTGGCCAAGTGGGACCTGGAACAGCTGTCCCGCAGGCGGGGAGCGACTCCGGTTCTGGAGGAGGCGGCCGAGCTCCTGCGCTCGCTCGCCTGACACTGAGTAGGAGAGGAGAAGGTGCTGACGCTCGAGCAGGTTCGGCGTCTCAAGGAAGTTCTTCGCGCGACCTCCGCGCCCCTCTCCTTCGAGAGCTTCCCGAGCTTCGCCGAAGCGGTCTTGAACCCTCTCATCGATCTCGTCGGCGGCCAGGGCGGGAATCTCTACATTACCGACGTCAAGGCGAGCCAGAAACCCCTCTTCCTCTGGCACACGTACGATTGCGGCCTCGTACCCGAATATCAGGGCCGGTTCTTCAAAGAGTCGCCGATTCACCTCATGGTGCCCAAGCGCATCCGGGTCGGACAGACGTGCCAGTACGTCGACTACGATCAATTCATGACGACGGCCTTTTACAACGAATTCCTCGCTCCCCGGCGGATCCACCACATGGCGACTCTCATCGCCCGGCTCCCCGAGCAGGGACGAAGCGAGGGAGGCCTCGGTATCCTCGGTCTGCACCGTGATCCGGAGCACGAAGCCTTCTCGGCCGACGAGCTCGAGATCCTGGATTTCCTCTACAACCCCGTGGAAGGGGCGCTCCACACGCTTCTTCTCGCCGGGAGCGAGAGACAGCACCTCGAGCAGGCCTTCCGCGCTCTCCCCGTGGGCGTTCTGGTGCTGAACTGGAAGCTCGAGAGGGTTTACACGAACCCGGCGCTCGACGAGGCGTTCGGTGAACAACGAGCTGACAACGTGCGAATGCGCGGGGATTCGCGCGCTCGCGGAACGGGTTCGGGATCGATATCTGGAACAACCCGCCGGCGAGCCCGAGCCCCAGGCGGGGCCTCTGCGGGTGTACCGGAACGATCGACACTTCGTCGTACGAGCAACGGTGCTGCCGGAAGGGTTGATGAGCGCCCGGCCGCATCTTCTCTGCCTGTTCGAGGAGCCCCGGGGATCGTCGCTCGCTCGTCCGAATCGCCCGCAGATCCAGCAGGCCTTCGGCCTCACCGATCGCGAGGCCGAGGTCGTTTGCCACTGTCTTTTGGGCCTCACCAACCGGCAGATCGCGGCCGAGATGAAGATCGCGACGGAAACGGTGAAACATCACCTCAAGAGAGTCTTCGAGAAGACCGGCGTCGTCCGCCGCTCGCAGCTCGCGGCGATGCTTCAGAGGACGGACGAAAGCGAGCGCCCTTGATGTCGCCCACGATCGCGGGAGAGACTGTAGCAGGATGAATCGTCGCGACTTCTTCAAGCGGGCGGGAGCACTCGGGGCGTGTACGTTGCTCCGGCCACGCAGCGGCGAGTGGATTCCCGGGCGTGCGACGACCTTTCCCGAAGGCCCGGGGTTTCGGACGAAGCATCTCGTGACCATCCTTCTCGGAAACGGGGCCCGGCGCATCGACGTCATCGACAACCCGGCGCAGTGCCCTTTCCAGTCGAAGATGGCGGGGGAGGGAACCCTCTTCGTCGAGGACTACGGGGAGACGGTCAACCTCCACGGTTACATGTACAGCGAGCTCCTCACCGGCCGCGACGCGCCGTCCCAACGTCCCCTCTTTCCCACCTGGAACGAGTACGTTCGGAAAAAGACCGGCGCTCGCGCCTCCGACTTCTGGATGCTCCAGGGGGCTTCGTACTACCGGGCGTGGGCCTGGGACGTGAAACATTTCAGCAATCATCCCGACTATGGCATTCGCTACGGCGCCACGAGCCTCACGATGTCCAAGCTCTTCGCGAACGGTGGCAGACGCTCTCCCCGCGAGCTCTACGCTCTCAACGTCGAGCCAGGGCTCGGACACAGCGCGAGAGAGCGCGGGAGGATCGAAGAATGGATCGCGGACGTTCTCGCGAGTCGGTCGTACGAGCTCCCCTCGACGACGAGACCCGTCATCGAGCGTCCCTTCCCGATCGGCGACGCCCAGGCGATCGTTCTCGCGGGGAAGATTCCTCCGTGACTTCAAGCCGAAGATGGTCACGGTGCAGCTCCTGGCTCTCGATGACGCCCACTCCGATTTCGGCAGCGCGGGCGGCGAGACCGGATTCGAGACCTACCTGCGGCATCTCGGAGCGCTCGACGAGCTCATCGGGAGGCTATGGGCGGAGATTCAGTCGGATCCAGAACTGAAGGAGACGACCGCCCTCATCATCCGCCCCGAGTGCGGTCGCGACGAGGAGGTGGACCGATACGGACAGCTCGGCCACAGCCCCGGGGACGACCACGCGCACAGCGTCTGGACGAGTGCCCTCGGTCCCGATTTCGAGAGGGGACGAGTCGTGCGGGAGCGCGTCGAACGGCGGGACCTGGCTCCCACCATCACGTATCTGATGAGCGGCGGGATCGCTGAGTACGCCACCGGACACGTCCGGACGCAGCTCTTCCGGGACCCAGGCGGGATTCCCGCGTACATTTTCCCTTCCGTCGGCCGAGAGGCTAGAAATGAGAAACGCGGTGGTGGTAGACTAAGAGTGCTATTATCGAGGACCCACGCCCAGTCGGCTCGGGCTCCGACTATCGAGGAGTACCAGACATGAAGGACGATCTGACACGCCGAGACTTTCTGAAAGCCGCTGGACTCGCCGCCGCCGGTGTTGCCGGCGCCGCGGTCCTCTCCCGCACCGCCGGGGCGCAGGAGCAGGAACCGAAAAAGGACGCGGATCCGGAGCAGAAGAAAGACGACAAGCCGCCCGAGGACAGCACTCCGCAAGAAGAGACCCGGGCTTGCCCGCAGTGCGGCGCCCTCATGTACAAACAGGGCCGAACCTGGACCTGCGAGAACTGCGGATACAGCTACGTCGAGTAGCCCCGCAAATCGATTTTCTTCTCTGAATCGGGATACGAGCCGGAGTCGCCAATAAGGCGCTCCGGCGTTTTCGTTTCCGCCCTCTCCCGCTCCCGCGAGATCAGGGCCGCGGAATGAAGAGGTGACCGATGATCAGAAACAGGATCAGGCTCGCGCAGAGCGTGAAGTGGGGAGCGGTCAGGCGCGGGTAGCGCCAGAGCCAGAACTTCCCTTTCGGTTCCCGACCGTTCATCGCCATCCTTGCGTAGAGGATCCGCTGCACGCTGATGAGGTTGGTGAAGACGGTGAGTATCCAGAGGGTGATGTGGACGTTTCCCGCGAGCAGCCCGATGATGATCGTAACCGTCCGCTCCGCCCGCTCCATGAATCCGACTTTGCACTCCGGAATGACGTTCTCCGCCCGGGCACGGATATAAGAGGTCGTGGCCGTCCCGGTCGCCGAAAATCCCCAGAGCACGAGGTAGAGCGTCCGCCCCGGCCCGTGAACGTACCGCAGCAGGTACATCAGGATGCCGAGCAGCATCAGGAAGTCGGTATATCGATCCGTCACCGAGTCGAGGAAGCCGCCGAACGCGGTAGAGCGTCTCGAGATCCGTGCCACGGCTCCATCGAGCATGTCGAAAGCCCCGGCACAGATGAGCACCACGCCCGCGAGCCACTGAACGCCCTGGAACATCGGCATGAACACGAGGGAAACGGCGACGGGACCGGTCAAGGTGACCGCGTTCACCGGGATCCCCGCGCGGATGATGCCGCGGGCAATACTGTCTCGCAGGAAGCCGAAGACACCTGCCACCGCCTTCGAAAGAGCGATGGCGATCGAACGGAGGATCTCCCTCAAACCCGGTGGCTGCGGAAGAGTGCTCTCCTTGACGCCCAACTGTTCTCCTTTGGTGGAACGTGTCAAAACGCCCATGCACTTTACCATATTTTCTTGCCGCTCCGCCGCGTGCGACCCGGGCCCGAGGACGGCGCGTCTCCCCGGAAGCTTTACCTGCCGTTCGGGTTAGAATCGAGCTCGTGACCTCTTCCACACCGGTTGCAAACGCGGCGGCGATGCCGCTGGTGATCGTCAATCCTGCCTCTCGTGGAGGAGACGCGGCGCGGGACTGGCCCAAGGCCGCGGTCGCGCTCCGTTCCCATTTCGGCGCGTTCGAGTGCCGCTTCACCGAGCACCCGGGCCATGCGGTGCGCATCGCCCGCGAGGAAGCCGATCGAGGGCGAGCGCTCGTCCTCACGTTCGGCGGCGATGGCACCATCTCCGAGACCGCGCGGGGAATTCTGGAATCGGGAAAGCCGGTGGAGCTCGGGATCCTGCCCCACGGAACGGGAGCCGATCTCGTTCGCTCGCTCGCTCTTCCCACGAGGACGGCGGACGCTGCCCGGGCGCTGCAGGCGTGGAAAGACGGTCGCGATCGACGTCGGCCGCGTCGTCTTCGCCGACGGAGAAGAAAAGACCTTCATCAATTCCGCATCCTTCGGGCTCTCGGCGGAAGTCGCGCGGCGGATGAACGGGCGGGACCGCCGAAGCTACGCGACGGAAACGGTCCGGGCGGCGCTCGACTACGGTTTCCCCGAAGTCGCGATCTCCGTCGACGGAAAGCCGGGCCGCCGGCTGAGGGTCACCACCGTTTCTCTTCACAACGGACGCTTCTTCGGCGGCGGGATGAAAATGGCCCCGGAGGCGAGTGTCACGGACGGACGACTCGACGTGGTGGTGGTCAAGAAGATGCCAGTCACCCGGCTCCTTCGTCATGCCCCGCTCCTCTACGTCGGGGCGCACCTCGGGCTCGCGGAAGTGGAGCACGGTCAGTGCTCTCGGCTGGAAGCCTTCCCGACCCGTCCGGGAGAATCGATTCCGGTGGAAGTCGATGGCGAAGTGCATCGCTCCCTCCCCGCGATCTTCGAGGTCCGACCGCGAGCGCTTCGTTTGAGGATTCCGTTCTTCGACGTCGCGAGTCATCGGACGGGCATGCTATAATCCATTCGACATGAAGCTTCGAGGGACGTGGACGACCGGGCTCACTAGCGGGGCCACGGCTCGTTCCATGCCTCGATAGCCGCGAGCCGTGGCCGCAACCCGAGAGGGCGGGCGACCACACGAGAAGTAGGCGCCTCCCGGCGCCTTTTTTGTTGCCCTCCCCAATCCACGACCAAATGGAGGGAAATCATGTCCGAGAACCATTCCGTCGAGCGTGAGCCGGGGCTCTCCCTCGACGATCATCGAAGAATCGGCCGCGAGCTCGACCTGTTCTCGTTCGCGGAAGCGGTCGGGCCCGGCCTCGCACTGTGGCACCCCAAAGGGGCACTCGTCCGTATCGGCCTCGAGGACTACTGGAGAAAGGAGCACCTCGCTCGAGGATACGATTCTCGTGTACTCGCCTCACCTCGGCCGGAGCACGCTCTGGGAGACGAGCGGCCACCTCGACTTCTATCGCGACTCGATGTACGCGCCGATGACGGTCGACGAGCAACGCTATTACGTGAAACCGATGAACTGCCCGTTTCACATGCAGATCTTCGCGTCGAGGCGTCGTTCCTATCGGGAGCTCCCCCTCCGCCTCGCCGAGCTCGGGACGGTCTATCGATACGAGCGAAGCGGTGTCCTGAACGGGCTGTTGCGTGTGCGGGGGTTCACGCAGGACGACGCGCACATCTTCTGCCGCAACGATGAGGAAGGGGAGCTCGAAGAGGAGATTGCCGGAGTTCTGCGGTTCATCGTGGAGTTTCTCGAGGCCTTTCGCTTTCGGCGTCTCGCGTTCTCGCTGAGCACGAGACCCGAGAAATCCGTGGGAAGCGAAGCCCGCTGGGTCGCCGGGGAAGCCGCCCTGGCACGGGCGCTCGAGAGGGTGGGCCGCTCGTACGAAGTCGACGACGGCGGCGGAGCTTTCTACGGACCCAAGATCGACGTCCACGTCGAGGACGACCTCGGCCGTCCCTGGCAGCTCTCCACGGTCCAGGTGGATTTCAACCTGCCCGAGCGGTTCACCCTCGGGTACGTGGGCCCGGATGGTCGAGAGCACGTTCCCTTCGTCGTCCATCGGGCAATCTTCGGATCGCTCGAGCGCTTCTTCGCCATCCTCGTCGAGCACTATGCCGGCGCATTCCCCCTCTGGCTCGCTCCGCTCCAGGCCCGCGTCCTTCCCGTGGCCGAGCGGCACCAGAAACGAGCGAGAGACGTCGAGGAGCTCCTCCGGCGCGAGGAGCTTCGGGTGGATGTCGACGCGCGAGGTGAGCCGCTGGGCGCGCGGGTGAGGGACGGCGAGCGCGAGAAAGTTCCCTATCTCGTCGTCATCGGCGATCGAGAGATCGCTTCCGGCTCGATCTCCGTCCGGAAACGGGGCGGGTCACCGAGCGAAAGCGTCGAGCTTGCACCCTGGATCAGCGCGGTCGCGGAAGAGCAGCGGAAGAGGCTTTGACGGGTCCGCGCACGGAAGCGAGCACCCGCTCGAGCGCCATCTGCGGGTCCAGCGGCCGTTTGTCATAGATGTTCCAGCCGGTGAAGACGGCGATGACGTCGTACTCCGGAACGACGAAGAGGTACTGCCCTCCATACCCGCGGCAGGTTGGAGCATAGGACCGGGTGGCTCCCTCGTAGGGTGTGAGCCACCATTGGTAACCGTACCGAGCTCCGGACTCCTCGCGCGATGGATTTACCGCGGGCGCCGTCGACTCTTGGACCCACCCCTCGGGAAGGATCCGCTGGCCGTCCCAGACGCCGTCGTTGAGATACAGGTATCCGATCCTGGCGAGATCGCGCGCGGTGAGATAGAGGCCGCCCTCGGTATCGGAAAGCCCTTTGGGGGTCTTCTTCCAGTACCAGCTCTCGATTCCCAGAGGTCGAAAGAGGTGCTCGGCGGCATAGGCGTCGGGATCTTTTCCCGTGGCCTTCAGAAGAATTTCCGCCAGAAGCTCGGTGACCCCGCTGTTGTAGACGAAGGTGGTTCCCGGATCGGCGGCCATGGGCTGGTCGAGTACGAACGCGACCCAATCGTCACTCCCCTCCATGCGCGCGCAGCTGTTCTTCGGATCGGTATAGCTGACGGTGCTCTCATCCCATTCGATGCCCGACGTCATCGTGAGCAGATGCCGCAAGGTCACGTTCCGCCACCGGTGGTCCGTGGGAAAGCGAAGGCCCACGAAATAGGGACGGATCTCCACCCCCACGCCGGGGATTCGGTCCGCGCCGATGGCGATACCGATGAGCGCCGAGGTCACGCTCTTGGAGACCGATTGCATGGTGTGGAGCGGACCTTTCTGGTACCAAGGATGCCAAGCGGGATCGTAGTAGTTGTAGATTCCGGGTTTGGAATCCTTCATCGCCGCGAAGAGACGATCGTAGTCGCGGCGGTGATCGTAGGACTTCTCGTAGACGATGCGCCCGTGGCGGATGACGAGCATGCCGTCGACGTAACCGTGCGCTCCCGACGCGAGCTCCCGGTCGAACGCGTCGAGAACCGACGCGTCGACCCCCTCGTCCGCGGGCGACGCGGCGACGCTCCAGTCGTGAGTGGGCCAGACGCGCGCGGTCTGGGCCTGGGCCCCGGAAGCCAGAAGACTCAAAGCGATTGTCAAACGAGCCGAGCGGATCATCCTTGCGCCTCTCTTTCCCGTGGCCGGCTTTCGAGAATAAGAGCGGTTGCCGCGAAAGGCAAGTCTTCCGGGGCTGGATCAGGTGGAGATGCCGTCAATTTGCGGGCCGCATCATCGAGGCGTCCGCAGGCCTCAGCTCGGCGCATGCGTTGGGCTCGACCGTCCACATCGAGTTCGACACGCGCCAGACTCCATCCACCTTGACGAAGTCGAACACGTCGACACCACAATGGCTCGTCTTGCCGTCGATCCTGAACTCGTACGGCGCCCACACCACCGCGATTCCGCCGCGAATCAACACCGTCGGCGACCAGTAGCGCTCGCGATACGTGCGCCCGTCGTCGTGGGACGGATCGACCCAATAGGAATTCGGGTGCGCTACGACCTCCATGTCGCCACTTTCCGTGGCGCGCGCCCGGTACGTCATCCCTTCCGGCGTCTGCATCGCCGCCATCGTCTGGAGATCATTGGCGGAGATCGCGGCCATGTAGCGGTCCATCACCGCGAGCACTGCCGTTTCCTCGCCCGATTGATGCCCGGCCGGGGCACCCGGCGCCGCGGAAGCGCCGGGCGCGCGTAGCACGAGGAAACTTAGCAAAGCACCCAAGCACATATTTCGACTCATCTCATTCTCCTGATTGGATCGTTTCTGTCAGCAGGCGGTCCACCGACGGTCTGGTTCAGCGCGAGGTTAAGCGACGATGCGAGAGCGGGACGCGGAGAGCGTTGTGGAGGCAGCCCCTAGTGCGAGAAGTCGCTGTTCCCTGTATGTTTGCATGCGGACGACGTTGCGATTTGCTCCTTACGGTTCTCGAGCTCCCGTGCCTTCGTCTGATCAGCCGGGACACCGAACGCTCCTTCCATGTATACGTAGGCGAGATATCCTAGCGCGTCCGTATCGTCCTGCTCGGTCGATGCCGTGAGCCACCGGATTCCCTCAGCTATGTTCTGCTCGCCTCCCTCGCCGTTGAGGTACATGGTTGCCAAGTTGAACTGAGCTGAGGCATGACCTTGCTCGGCCGCTCGAGAATACCAATGACGCGCCTGCCCTTCATCCTTGGGGCCGAACCACTCACCGGTCGCGAAGTAAGCGCCGAGGTCTCGTTGAGCCTCGACATATCCTAGTTCCGCTGCGCGGATCAAAAGATCGACGGCTTGCTGCGTCGTTGGCGTCCCATACTCGATACCATCCTCATCGTAGTGATGGAAACGTGCGAGCTCGTACGTCGCTTCGGGATGCCCCGCGTCGGACGCGCGGCGAAGCCAAACGAGTGACTCTTCCATGGGGACCAGTTCCAGAGCATGAAAGAATCGAGTCCCGAGCAGGAACTGCGCATCGGGATTGCCCGTTTGTGCGGCCAGCTCGAGGATAGCTAGGGCCGTCTCTCGATCGTTGTCGTCGATCGCGGCTCGCGCGCGATGCAATAGGTCGTCGGCTATCACTGGAGTTCGCTTAACATTGAATTGAGCCGCGGCGCTGCGCGAGCGCCAACGAAGACTGTACGATCACTACGCATCCACTCTCTTTCCGAAGCCTCGGCGCCGTCCGCTCCAATTCATGGTTATGCCGTCATTTCAAATTGACTCTACTTCGGTACGATGACGGAACGTCTACAGACATCAGAGGTTCACTACCACTCTGCCCGACACCGTTCGCTTCTCGATCGCCTCGTGAGCGTCCGCGATCGACTTCAGCGGAAACCGCGCCTCAACCTCGAACCCTGGCCACCCTGCCTCTAATGCCTCGTTCAGGGCGTGTGCGGCGGTTACTTTGGCCACGGCGGGAAAATCGTCGCTCCCAAGGAAAAACAGGCGAACATTCTTGAACACGAGTGGCCAGAAAGGGATCCCAGGTGTCGGGTCTCCCGTCGCGTACGTGGCAATCGAACCGCCTTGGCCCAATAAGCGCTCGTCCACCTCAATGTTCGCATGGAAGGCAACCTCGACAACGTGGTCGACTCCGTCGGGTGCGTGGGCGCGGATCCGTTCGACGACTTCGTCAGCAGTGAGCCCATCTGTAACGACTACGTGGTGAGCGCCCGCTCGGCTTGAGAGTTCCACATCGCCCCCGGAGCGAACCGTTGCGATAACCAGTGCTCCTGCGTGCCGGGCCAGGCCGGCGGCGCACTGCCCGACGGCGCCAGCTCCACCTTGCACAAGGACTGCACGCCCGTGCAGGGAGCCCGCTACATCTACTGCGCGGTGCGCCGTGATACCAGGAATGCCCAGGCATGCTCCCTGCTCGAATGAGACACCATCCTTGAGTGGAACGGCCTGTTCAGCCGGTACCACGACGTACTCCGCCGCCGTCCCGAACGGCCGATAACTCTGCGCGCCGAAGCACCACACGCGCTCGCCTATACGCGAAGGCGGTACCTGGTCCCCTACCTTCTCTATCACACCAGCCCCGTCGCTATGAGGAATGACACGCGGAAAAGCCATTCCCACTCCAAACGTGTCCCCGCGCTTCTTCACGTCTCCCGGATTGACACCAGAGGCAGCAACGCTGATGCGAACCTCGCTTGGGCCGGGCTCAGGTGTTGTCAACTCGCCCACAGTCAGGACATCGGACGCAGGTCCCTGCCGTTCATACCAAGCAGCATTCATGATAAGTACCGTCCGCTCCGGCAGCTAATCGGCGTAACGCTCGTCAGCTTCATCCCTTTGTTCGAAGGCGCCGCTCTACGACCTCCGTCAGGCCGCGCCGTCTCTGAATCGGCTGACCTCCAGCCCCTTGCCGATCGGCAGCGTCACCGACTCGACACCCGCGTACGCCCGAACGGACTCAACGTAGCTCGTTAAGCCATGCGACAGGATGTTGTCTGCCACGACTACCGCGCCAGCCGCAAGATGCAGTTGCGCCACGAAACGCTGGTTAATCATCCTTCTCGCAATCTACCAACACGAACTCGAGCGCATCGTATCGCGCTAGAACGTCTCCGGCGTCAGCTAGCACGAAGTCGACCCAGCCGCCGAGCCCCAGCTCGCCAATCGTGATGTCGCAAGCGACTGCCTCGTTGGTTCGATTTCGATTGACACCAGCCGTCCTCCGGTCTGGCGAGCGGCCGCGGCCAAGGCGATCGTCGATAGTCCACTGGAGCCACCGATCTCGAGCAACCGTCTTGCTCCGATGCCAGCCGCGAGAGCGCACACGAACTCCGCAGAGGGTGGTTCCAGGTTGCGATGCCGCTGCGACTGCGGAAGACCCCGGGCGTCCTGGGCCAGCTTCTCAGACCACAGTTCCGCGATCGCCTCTCGTTCCGCTGCCGTTAGCACCGATCTAGCTCCCTCGCGTCCGTCGAACGGTTTGCGAATCAGCTGCCGCCAAAGGCCGTCAGCTGCATTCGCTTGTTATGCGGCGTTGTCGACGGCATCACTCGCGCACCTGGAGAGAGACCACGCCCAGCTGCTGCCACATGCCCAGCATGTCGAGTTGCTCCCACGCCTCAACGATCTTGCCACCAGCGAGGCGATAGATCGTGATACCGCCGATGGCGATTCGCTTGCCGGTTGCCGCCACACCCGGAAGCTGGCCGGTGTGTGTCGCCGTTGCTCTCCAGCGCCCGACAACCGTGTCACCTGTGCTGATTAGCTCGTCGAACGTCACGTGGGAATCCGGAAAGGCGGACCGGTACATCGCGATAGCTTGCCTCCAGTTCTCGCGGTTGCCTATGCCATCTGGCATGTGCGGGCCGTGATAATGGGCGTTGGCCGCCATCACCTCGCTCGTCATGTCAAGGTCGCCCCGGTTCCATATGTCGGTTGCGATTCGCGAGACGAGGGCCTTGTTCGCTTCTTCCGACATTGTGTTCACCTCCGATCTTGGGTTCGCGCATCGAAGACCGCATAACGCGCCGCTTCAGCCGCGTGGCCAGACTTCTGGCACCACCTCTCCATCGGCCGAAGTCGACACCTGTCATTTCGTGGCAATGCTAACCGAAAACAGTGGCCACGTCCGCTGCAAGCCGAAGTTAGCCCGCGTCACGGTACAACCTGGGACATTGCTTACAGGTGTCGGCCACACGGCTAAACTCCCTCTGAGCTCGACTCGGAGGAAGCACTATGCCTTGGATGGAGACCAATCCAATGCTCGAACGACACCATTTTGTTCAAGACCTCAAGAGTGGCCACTGGACGATGACGGAGCTGTGCCTGCGCTACGGCATCAGCCGGATCACCGGCTATAAGTGGCTGCACTGTCGAAAGCGGTCTCAGTGGTCTCCATGACCGCAGCCGGGCACCGCGCTCGTGCCCTCATCAGACTCCGGACGAACTCGTCGAGTACATTCTCGAGGAGAACGGGCGATACGGATGGGGAGCACAAAGATCT
>CAWFHP010000007.1:0-304806 GCA_963815675.1 uncultured Acidobacteriota bacterium
ATTTATACGCACGTCCTGAACCGAGGCGGCCGCGGCGTCATCAGCCCCCTCGACCCGGTGCCGGGAAGCGACCCAGACTTACGCTAGCCCACGAGTCGAGCCCCCCGGAAGCTCGCATTAGCAGGGCCGGGCCGGGGCAGGAACAAAACGGCATCACCCGCAGCCCGACGCCAACGTGGCACTCGCCCTTGACCTCACCAGGCCGATGAGCGCCAGGTGCGAGCCGGACGAGTTTCAGTTACACTGATTTAGGTTTATTCCTTTAGGTATACCGGTGTAAGAATTTACATGTACCGACAGAATGGTCGTTATACCCCTTGAAGCGCGAAACCCACGTTGCGCTATAATTACATTGTAAGTATGCTTTTCAGATGGGTGACCTTGGCTTCTCGTGGGATCCCAGGAAGGCTCGTTCCAACGAACGCAAGCACGGGGTCACCTTCGAAGAAGCGCAGAGCGTCTTTTCGGATGAGAACGCTCTCCTGCTTGAGGACTCGGAGCACTCCAAGGAGGAGCCGCGGTTCCTACTCATGGGCCTGAGTTCGTCCCTGCGAATTCTCGTGGTGTCGCACGCGCTTCCTGATGACGACACGATTCGCATTATCAATGCGCGTGAGGCAACGCGAAGCGAGAAACGACAGTATGGAGAGAGACTGGGAAAATGAAGAGAGAGTACGATTTCTCGAAGGGTAAGCGGAATCCGTACGCCAAACGTCTGAAGAAACAAGTCACTATCCGGCTCGACGAGGTGACGATTGATTACTTCAAGAAGCTCTCCGAGGAGACCGGGGTTCCCTACCAAACTCTGATCAATCTGTATCTGCGGGATTGCGCAGCAAAAGGAGCGAAAGCTCGCAATGTCGTGGAAAGCGTCAGCCTGAAGCGGGGTATAACAAGTGTTTCGAGCGGCCGAAGCCCTCTCAATCTAGGGAAGTTATAGCGGCATCATGAACGTGAACCGCCTTTGGTTCAAGTTGTGCAACCGTGCTGGGACTGGCTTCGCCGCTCAAACACGACGTTAGACGAACGCTGCATGCCAAAGAAGACGCTTCCTCTTATACTGGTCACGTTGCACGTTGCAGCGTGTATCGCCTTCCTCGCACTTCGAGAGCCACGCATTGCTTTTCTAGCTGAACGTGAAAGGGAACGTCGCGAAGCCGGCTATTTCTTCATCATTAGTCGGGACCCGTACACGTTTATTGCTGAACGTCCCCTATACACCTGGAACGAGTTTCACGGTGGCGAAGAGACTTGGGTAAAGGCGCTGGAGGTAGTGAATCTGCCGTCCATCTTTGTCACTGCCACCCTCGGTGGAGCAGTCATCGCGATCTATCGTTTCACCGGCTATGGAGACTATCCTACGGACACATGGATACGAGCGTTCTTGTTTTTCGCTTTTTCGCTGGCCCAGTGGTGGACTATCGGCCAAGCTATCGATACTGCGCTGCGGAGGATGAGACTACTTGATTCTCGTGGCGCTGGGCAGCTACTTTGAGAGCATACGAACTTGGCGGTCCGTCCGCGTCGTCTAACATCACGTGCAGCTGTCGGACGCCTTCAATGATTAATACGATCGCGGGCGTCCGCAGCTGACGTGTATCGTTAGATGCCTTGGAGACTCGCCGTGGCACGCCACTTTCGGATTTGGATACTACTCGGCATCCTACCTTGTCTTCCCATTTCATGCCGGCCCGCAACCTGGGTAGGTGGTAACGCTTGTTTTCCAGAGGGGGCGGCAGTCGCATCCGCTGAATTCTGTTTGTGGGTCAACATACAAGGTGAACGTGGGAAAGCCTACGTGGACCGCACTCCAAAAATAGTTCACCTGTCGATTCTCGATCCAAAGAAGGAAATGGTGCTCAAACGCAACTACACCCTCGTGGCAGGTGACCTCGGCTGGTATTCGACCTGGCGCACGGTTTCCGACCTTCAGGTAATCTTCTTCGAGTACAGCGACTCCACTGCCGCCGATCAGGTAGCCGCAGTCCCTAAGAAAGTGCCGCGCCGCATACTCACGCTCGCGTTTACTCAGGATAGAAAGACCGGGGCATTTCTCGAAGCGTTGGATCCCGCCGCAATGGATCTGAGTAATCGTTATGATGCCAAAGAGAACGCTCGGTATATTGTCGAGATCTCTTTCGAGGGCTCTTCCGACACCGAGGCCCGGATCCTGCAATGCGCTGCGGACATTGCATCCACGTACAATCTTCTTCAACGAACGCCGCAGCCGCACCTGGTTGGTCGCCTGGCGGAGTACT
Organism: uncultured Acidobacteriota bacterium; assembly: GCA_963815675.1. Classification (GTDB taxonomy): domain Bacteria; phylum Acidobacteriota; class Vicinamibacteria; order Marinacidobacterales; family SMYC01; genus CAWFHP01. The sequence goes on from CAWFHP010000007.1 coordinate 2,259, forward strand.
CGACGTCCGACTTCTCGCTTGATGTTCAGCGTTACGACTCCGCGAATGTAGGAGTTACGGTACAGGATTACGGTCGTCGCGAGCTTACTCAAGCTATAGCAGACGAAATGCGCTTGCTCCCCGGCGTCTTGCGGACGCGCCGCTTTGTGTCCGTGAACATTAGGCAAGGCCAGCAGAGCTTGGAGTCCGTTCGCGGGGGTGTAGAGAAAGTGGCTACCCGGTATCACCTTTCTAGAGTGGCTCCTCGGGGTACGTTCAATGTCACAACATTCGGGGCGCAAGACCTTCACCTTTCTCTCGACCACTTCGAGCGCGATGGGCTAATCAAAGTCTCGATCGAAGACCTTGGTTGGCATCCTGAGTTCGCTCAGATTGAAGCGGCCCTCAGGACAGAGTTGCTTCAACCAGCCCCTATCGATGGTCCAAACGGCATCTAACCTATCGCTGAAGCAGACGGTCGGCCGGACCGCCGGATCGCAGAAAACGATCTATACTTTCTTCAGCGGGCCGCCCGCTGCTTAGCTATTCGTTGAGGTTGTAGAAAAACCTGTCTTGGGAGCGAGGAATCCGGTTAGACTTTCGGCATCGTACGACTCGATTCGAAGGCGAGGGAGATGCCGCGATTCAAGGATTACGACTACCGGCAGACGAAGCTTCTTCCAGTTTCGTTTGAGAAGCAGATCCTACCTGGCACGTTCGAACACTCGCTGAGCTACCTGATTGACCACGAGCTCGATCTGAGTGTTTTTGCTGAGAGGTACGCGAACGACGAGGTCGGCCGACCCGCGTACGACCCGGCGATCCTGCTGAAGATCGTGTTGCTGGGGTACTCGCGAGGAGTCACGAGCAGCCGAAAACTGGCGGCGATGTGCGAGCAGAACGTGCTGTTCATGGCGATGTCGGCGGATAGTCACCCGCACTTCACGACGATCGCGGATTTCGTCTCGAGCTGCTCGAAAGAGATCGCGTCGTTGTTCCGTCAGGTGGTTCTGATCTGCGACGAGCTGGGCCTCATTGGGAGAGAGATGTTTGCGATCGACGGATGCAAGCTCCCGTCGAACGCGTCGAAGGAATGGAGCGGGACGAAGGCGGACCTGCGGAAGAAGCGGAAGAAAATCGACCGAGCGGTGAGACGGATCCTGAGCAAGCACCGGGCATCGGATCGGAGAGAGGAGGACGCCGATGTAGTCGAAAGGGAGCGGAGGCAGATATCGACGCTTCGCAAAGCAAGTCGGAAGATCCGGGAGTTCCTCGAGGAGAACGAGGACAAGCTGGGGTCGAGCGGAAACCCAATCCAGAGCAATATTACGGACAACGACAGCGCGAAGATGAAGACCAGCCACGGGGTGGTTCAAGGCTACATCGGCGTGGCGGCTGTGGATGGGAAACATCAGGTGGTGGTTCACGCGGAGGCGCACGGCAAGCCGAACGAGCACGAGCTGCTGAAGCCGGCGGTCGAGGGAATCCGAGACACGCTGCAGTCGGCAAGCGCGACCAATAACGCACTGCAACACGGAAAAGTGCTCGCCGACAGCGGCTACCATAGCAAGAAGAACGTAGAGTACCTGAAGGAAGAAAGAGTCGACGGCTACATTGCGGACAAAGGATACCGCTCACGAGATGAACGTTTCCGAAGCGCGAAGCGCCACCGGCCCCAAGGGCGGGTCGAGACGAAGAGTCGCTTTGGGGTTGAAAACTTCGACTACGACCTGGACGAGCGTACTTGTCGATGCCCGGCAGGCAAATGGATGGTGTTGCGTTGTGCCCGAGCGAAGATCCGGAACACCGAATTCATGCAGTTCAAAGCTCGCGAATCAGATTGCGATGCGTGTGCGCTCCGGGCTCAGTGTCTGCAGTCGGGTACTCAGAAGGTGCGATCGCGACAAGTCAACATTCACCTGAACACGACTCGGGAAGGAAAGACGACGGCACTCGAGGAGATGAGGCGAAAGATCGATAGCGCGCGGGGTCGTTTCATTTATGGGCATCGCTTGGGAATCGTGGAACCGGTCTTCGGGCACATCACCGAGGCCATCGGAATCAAGCGCTTCAGTCTGCGAGGCAAAGAAAAGGTGAACGGCCAGTGGCGGCTGATGACGATGATCCACAACATCGTCAAAATCCATCGATATGGATGGTCGACCGCCTAGGATCGGATTCGTGGAAAGGAACAACCTTATGAGTCGAGATCAAGGCGCGGGCACGATGACTCTGAGCGCGTTCGAAGTCGTTCCGGTAGATCGCGCGTCTGCGGTTCAGTGCAGCTCTCGGGACTTCTTCTGAAATCGATTATTCTACAGACTCGTTCGCCGGACGTGACAATGAGACACCAATCTCTGAGTTTGTTCCTGTGCGTTTTCCTGATTGATTGTTCGTCCACGCGTCACTACGCACGTCGCCCAGAGAACGATCGCGCATCCCACCTCGCGGCCGAGAGGCTCCACAAAGGAATGACACTCTACGATGTGACCGTCGTCATGAATGATGTGAGGCTCCCGTACCAATTCGCCTCCATCTCTTCGGCAACCACGTGTGACGGTCCCACTGTGGCACTCATCCTCCACGCAGGCGAGCTTCTCGCCCAGATTGACGGTACCACTGTCCACGCCGGAGGCTTTGCTACGATTCGAGTCTTCGGTGGACAAGAAGCTCACCATGGAAGGTTTTGAGCGTCAGGGCCCCTTTCTCGATGCGGTTCGCGCCCGACAATCAGAGCTGCTTGTCTGTGCCGAGACCGTTTTGACCTTTGACGCCGTCGTTGAAGGTGGGTGCGGACAGGAAACAGTTACGCTGAGTTTTGATAACGACAAGCGCCTCGCCCAGGTTGGACCAGTCACTAGCGCCGAATGTAGTCCTCCGTCTCCGAGCTAGAGCCGTCGAACCGCCCGCTGAAGCAGACGGTCGGCTGGCGACCGTCCCTTCAGCAACAAAAGGTGTATGCTTGATTCGAGCAGCCGCCCGCTGCTTAGCTTGTCGGTTAGGCCATGCGAGAGGTGACTGACCCGATGAACGCTATTCCCGAGGACGTCAACCTCGAAGACGATGTCGAAGGAGAGTTGCCACGGGCCAGGATATGCGATCACGTCTCCTGACGAGCCCTGGGTGGATTGCTTTGGCGCTCCTCGGCAGCACCAGTCCGACCGGCGCTCTTCACGTTGCTCCCTCACAAGACACAGCTTGGGCAATATCATCGGTCCATGCCGTAGCCGATGAATCCGATGCGGGAGAAAACGAGGTGCATTTTCGGATCGGTCTGCAGAACACCTCTTCTTCGACACGACGTGTCTGCCGCCGTCTCACGTCATACGGATTGTCGGAACACAGTGCACGAACGGGATGGGGCGTTGACGGAGCGATGCACGATCCGTGCGAGTCGCCGAGTGCGTTCGACCGTGTTCCGCCGGGCGGTGCGCATTATGTGCTTCTTCGCACGAGAATCAGTCGTGAGCGGATGCACGAGTCTGTCATGGAGATTCGACTAACCTTTGTGGAAAGGAGAATCGACTCGCGGTCGGCTCCAGTGGAGTTCGAAGTGACCTGGCGCGGTAGCGTCCAAGATGCGTTGGCGTCGGGTGAGCGGCGGCGACACTGAGCTGTGATGGCTGGCCTAACCTATCGCTGAAGCAGACGGTCGGCCCGACGTCCTTCTAGCAGCAAACGGGCGTATACTGCTCTCACAGCAGCCGCCCGCTGCTTAGCTTTACGGTTGACCGGACATGACCAAAGCCGAGGGCAGCAACCCAGACCCGACGCATTTCGCGAATGTCGATCTCGACATCTTTTCTAGAGCGCGACTTGAACCACTAATCGCGGCATTCGGCAAGAGGGTGTTCGTGCACTACGTGGGGCCAGAGAGAGGGATGTTCGGAGCCCACCTTTCACTCTCAAGCTATGGTCAATCGGCCGACACCCTGACGCGAGGTTTATGCCGCCTCGTCTCGCGACTTCCCAGTGAAGCCAGGAGGTTGTGGGATAGCGCAAAGCAGCGGGACTTCAATGTCGGCATCGAGGCTGGGCTAGAACCGCATAGTCACGAGCTCCGCCTCACGGAACGCACCGTTGCTTGGGTCGCGCGCCTGGGCGGCTCCATCGTGATCACTACGTACGCTCCTGAAGTCATTCTACGCACCACCAGCCGTACTTTGGCAGGGCGGGCGCGGAAGAAATGATCGCATGCGCGACATCCCTCGCCTCCCGGTGTTTACTTCCCCAGCCGAGCCGGCCAACATGCGCTGAAAAAGACGGTCGGTGGACCGTCTGTTCACAGAAAACGATCTATACTCCTTTTGGCGGGCCGCCCGCTGTTTAGCTTTTCGTTCGGCGTGCCTTGGGAAGGAATGATGCATTCTGCCCGCGGGAAGAAGCGAACGAATCCACAAGCAAGCCGTCCTTTCGAGGGAACCGCCACAGGGCCAACGCTCCACTACGCTCTGGTGCCAAGGAGCGTTCCTTTCGTTAACGACGGACGATTCTGGTCAGACCACGACCTTGTCAAGCGAGCGCCGCGCTTGGCGATCACACAAGACCGAGTCCGCAACCGATTCGAACTGCTGTTCTGCGATAGGCGTTGGCGTATTCTTCATGGCTTGACTGCTACCTCTGTACCGAAGGCCAAACGCATCGCCGACGAGTTCTATCCTGGATTGGGTGCACACTGGACCGACCTAAACGTTACCGCCCGAGCCGCCGCTCGGTATATGAAGCGACTGCGCGACGAGCAGGGTTGCTCGTTCTGCCACCGCGCGCCCGGCGAGCACGGGGTATCGCAGATCCAGGTTCGGCAAGCTCGAATCTGTGCAGATTGCGTCGCGGAATTTTACGAAGATATTCATCCGTCGCGACAACAGCAGGCGGACCGAACCCAGGCATCACGCCGACGTCAACCAGGACGCAGGACGCCGAACACGCGCTGAAGCAGACGGTCGGCACGACCGTCCCTTCAGCAGCAAAAGGTGTATGCTTGATCGCCGCAGCCGCCCGCCTGCTTCGCTATTCGGTTGGACGATCCTTGGGCGCCGACGGCCAACACGCAAATGAGAGCCGATCAGCTGCGTTGTCCAGCCGCACTCCTGGTCCTCGCCACCGTAGTCCTGCCAGACTGCGAGTTACCGCAGCAGGATCAGCTTGATGAACGGGCTGGACGCATTCGACCAGGAATGGCAAACGAGGAAGTAGTCGCTCTGTTGGGTGCGCCGGATGCTGTCCAGGATAATCGAGCCAACATGCGTGGCCAGCGTTGTTTTCTGGAGTACAGATATCATCACGCGTCCGACGACGAGAGCGGCTGGAAGGTCTGTTTCGACGGCGCAGACCGAGTTGTCGACACCTCCTTTTACTTCCTTGACCACTGAGCACCGTCTCGGCTGCCTCCGAGTCCTCTCTCCGGGAAGGTTCTCGACGTTCTGTGGTCGTCCAACAGGTCGCTGAAGCAGACGGTCGGTGGACCATCTGCTCACAGAAAACGATCTATACTTCACTCTCAGCAGGCGCCCGCTGCTTAGCTTGTCGTCGTGTGGACTCGGGAGTAATTTGCCGTCGACCCTCATCCATTTTATTCTCCGGCCAGTGCTTCGCGTTCTCCACTCCCGGTGGACGGCGCACCGCAAGCCTACGCGTTTTGATGTTACAGTCGAACCTGGTTGCACCATGCCATCCGATTTCACGGCAGAATTCTTCCCTATCTACGAGGTCGGGACGGGCGGCCCACGGTTTCGAGGCCCGCGCTCGCGGCCCAAACGGCGAGCATTTTCGAGAACTGTACGCATCTGCAACACAACCCAATGATCTTGCCGAACTCGACCGGCGATGTCTCCGGACAGCCCTGATTGAGGCGTGCTCCCTAAACCCCGACTACCGCGTATTCGTGAACATCTTCCCGAGCTCGATAGCGGAAAGTCGCATCGCCTCCGTGCTAACGACGTCTCGTTGAGGCCGGAGCAGATCGTGTTCCAGATCGTACCATTCCAGGTGATCCAGGATTACCCTCGATTCTTGGCTGCTCTTACACCCACCCTTCAGCTCGGATCCATGGTTGCGCTTGCAGGGTTTGGCACGGGGTATTCCAGTCTTGCGATTTTGACGCGTGTCCCGGTGCACTATGTGAAGGTCGATTCCTCCTATCTCCAACGCGACAATCCAGTCGACAACCAGATGCTCCGGGCTATGGCAGAGATGACCAAGAGTCTAAGGAAACGGTTCGTCGTTCCGGGATGCGATTCCGAGCGCCACTTGTCGACCGCAATCGCCTGCGGCGCTGAGCTCGTTCAAGGCTTGTACGTCGGGAAGTCATCGCATACTCCGCTGGGCGCCCCTTCATCGTCGCCTATATTAAAGCGCGTCGCCGACTAAGCGTGATACGTCGGCCAATCCCACCCGTGCAAGGACCGCAGCCGCCACACAAAACGCGCTCAAGCAGACGGTCGACGCGACCGTCTGCTCAGCAGCAAAAAGTGTATCCTTGATTCAAGTAGCCGCCGGCTGCCTAGCTTTTCGTTTGCACAAACGCTGGGTCGAGAGCCCGGCATCCTGGTTTCATTCTTTTCCATCGTCGGGCCACTGGAGCAACGACCATGAAGAGACTCGGGGCCGCGATTGCCGTTTGGTTGGTGTTTGCGTCGCCGCTGATCGCGGCAGAAACGATCGCGCCGGGTTGCGAGGAGCGAATCGTGACGTCAGGAGGACCCTGTCTTGATGGGACCGAGACGTCGCAAGAGGGCGACCTGCCGACGTCAAGCCGGCGCATTCTCGGGTTCCGCCTCGGCGAGCATTCCTTCGACGACGCTCAACGGGTCCTTGGCATGGCTCTGCCATGGCACAGTGGGGATGCCGCCGCATCAGAAGACAAGGTCTGCTACGTTGCGCGAGACGGGGAGGAGGTTGTGACGATGGTCTTGTCGGCAAACTCCGAAATGTCCGGAGGACAGATCGACGGCATGACCTTAATCGCGGGTCCAATAGGGTTCGCCGAGCGCTGCCTACTGATGACGTCGCGTCATCCTGACGAAGTCAGGACCGAAAGTGGCATCCATCTCGGCATGTCTATGGATCAGATGAAGGCGGTGCTGGGACAACCAACCGAGGTTCGTGGGGAGTACGTCTTCTACACGTATTGCCGCGAGAAGACCCTGACGCCTACCGATCCGGCCTTTGCGCAGTGCAAGGTCGGAGGTAACGCCGTGGCGTCGCGATGCTCCGGACTGACAGCACGATTTCAGAATGACCGATTGAGGTGGGTTGAGCTCGGGTACGGCACTGAGTACGGCTGCTAGCGGCTAGTTGCCCAACACGCCTCAAGCTGAAAATCGGAGTACCAGGAATGAGGTTCCTCTTCGCTTTGTTCCTCGCCATGCTGCCGCCGTCTGCAACCCAAGAACTCTCCACAGCGGAGCCTCCCCTTCCTTACGAGGACCCCGGCGCCTGTCCCTTCGAATGCTGCACTTACCGTACGTGGACGGTCGAGGTCGAGACCGACGTTCTCACAGACCGAACAGATGACGCCCCCGTTGCGTTTCGTTTGCGACCACGGGAGAAGGTAGAAGGAGTTACCGGCGTCGTCGTCACCACGAAGCTTGGCCGCGCCGTGGTCCGCCGAACGATAACCATTGGCAGCGGTTCAGACCCGGTGGAGGTGAAACCAGGGGACCAAGTCTTTATCCTCCACTACGTGGGAGAGGGTTACTGGCGGTTCTGGGTTCGTGGTCGGACTGATGATGACCAGCTACCGGACACAGAGAGTGAGTGTACCGATGACTCTGACGAACCCGCCGATTGCGCAATTCAAATTACGGAGCGACCAGAAACGACGTGGTGGGCGAAGATCCGGAGCGGCGATCGTGAGGGATGGACACGACAGCTCGATCACTTCGGCAATATAGATGCCTGTTCCTAGCCGCTGCACCCATCCACCCGCTCAACACACGCAGAAACGGACGGTCGGCGCGACCGTCTTTTCAGCAGCAAAACGGGCGTTTACTTTCCTCTCAGCAGCCGCCCGCAGCTTAGCTATTCGGTTTATTCCTCCTGAGGACGACACTAAGTCGGAACGTCTTTCGAGGAACTCGTCGTGACATGACGCTCACCATCAATCAGTTTCGTGGCACAGGAGAGAGAACACCGGTGGCTCGACCGAAGGTCAATGTGACACGCCTCATCGCTCTCATGATCGTAGTCGGTGCGGTTCCGGGCCTGGCCCTGGGACTGGTAGGCCGCGTTCTCGTCATGAACGCCTACTTCAAGGGCGGCATCGTTGGCGGGGGTCTGAACACCATCCGCCACGTGGCACTCCAATGCCCAACTGTCGGGCGGCTAGACTAGAATCTCTTGTCAGTCTCCCTCTCCCTTTAGAATACTGCTCGCTTCTTCACTATCCCCTTGGTTGCGATCCCGAACCGCGGTTCCGGCATCCCGCTGCCCAGCAGCTGCGCGACGACGTACTCTCCCACCGCGGGGCCGTGCTTGAAGCCGTGACCTGATCCTCCGCCGACGATCCAAACGTTGTCGTGGTCCGGATGGCGGTCGATCAGGAAGTCGCTATTTGACGTGTTCTCGTACTGACAGACCCGCGCATCCACCAGAGGTGCCGTGGCGAGTACCGGGAAGCGCCGCACGATGAACGCGCGCACGCGCTCGACGCTCGCCGCGGAGACGAGTCGCTCGGCGCTGTCGGGGTCGATCGGTTCACCGTCACGATCGGTGCAGATCTTTACACCATGCGCATCGAGGTCGGGCATGCCGTACATTTCCGCTCCGAAATCGATCCACGTCGGCATCCGTCCCGAGGTGAACCGACCGTGGCCCGAAGGCGGACCGAAAAAGAGCTCCTCCTGCCGCGTGGGAAAGATCCTCTTGCCAAGAAGCTCGGGGAACACCTTCCGCAACCAGGCGCCGCACGCGAATACGAATGTGCCGGCCCGAATCTCCTCGCTGTCGCTCGCACGGAGCGCGCGCACACGGCCACGTGAGACAGGCGGCGCGATGTCCGCGGTGCGGTACTCCACCCCAGCCTCAACCGCCACGCGCACCACCACCTGCACGGCCCGGCGCGCCATCAACGCCCCGCTTCCCGGCTCGAAGATGCCCCACATATGGTCGTCGAGCGAAAACTGCGGGTAGCGGGCTTGCATCTCCTCCGCGTCAAGCCGCTCGTGCGTCATGCCCGCGCGCGCGAGTACGGAGAGCGTATCGAGCGTGTAACGATCGCCCGCCCGCCCGAGCCACAAAACACCGGTCTCGTGAAATAGCAGCTCACGGGTTTTCTCGGCGAGGCGCTGCCACGCGGCGAGCGAGCGCTGCGACATCCGGGTGTACAACTCGTCCGGACCGTACCCCATGCGGATGATACGCGACTCGCCAGCTGAGCTCGCCCGAGCGTTCGCGGGTCCGTACCGGTCTACCAGGAGCACGCTCAGCCCTTCTCGACATAGGCTCAACGCGGTCCAGGCTCCGAAGCAGCCCGCGCCGACCACGGCGACGTCCCAAGTATTCATCGCTGCCGGATCGTACACCGGCCGCGCTCCGGTTACAGTGGGGCCGCGGTGATTGCCCGAGCAAGGTCGCGGTTGGACATTCCGAGTGCGAGTAGCGACCGGATGAGGAGATCGAGCGATACGGATGGGTCGCCGCCTTCCATCTTTGCCACTCGTGAATGACTGGACTTGATACGTCTTGCCAGCTCGCTTTGGCTCAGTCGTCGGCTCTTTCGTCCCTTCCTCAACGCATGGGCCAAACGAAGTCGCAGCTCCACATATGCGACCTCGTCGTCCGAGAACTGAAGAAATTCCCGGGCGCTACCTACCTTCCATCCGGCTTTCTCGAGTCGTCCCTGCTTTGTTTTACGCATTGTCATACTCCCGCAGCCGCCGTTGGCGGGCATCCACAACCGCTGTGGGGGTCTTGTTTTCCTGACGCTCCGATCCACGATGCTTCTGGATCACAGGGGAAATCTCTTGGTCAAGAGCAGCCGCTTGTTGTCCCGAAATCCCCTCTTCTCGTAGAGCCCGCGCGCCGTGCGATTGTCTCGCTCGACTTCGAGGTGGAGCGCGCGAACGTCGAGCTCGCGGCAAGCCCGCTCCAGCGCGTCGAGGGCACGAGAAGCGAGCCCTCGGCCACGATGCGAAGGGATGACGAAGAGCTCGTCCACGAACGCATCCCGGCCGAGATACTCGAGGCTCCAGCCGAGAGTGAGCACCGCGTATCCGACGGCGATCCCGTCCTCACGGAGGACGAACGCGAGCCCCTTGGCCGGATCTTCGAGGAGAGGGATGAGGGCGTTCCGGGCGCGGGAGCGATCGAAGGGATAGCTCTCACCTCGGTAGAATTGCTCCATCAGCGCGAGGATCACCTCGGCGTCCCCGGGTCGGGCCGGGTCGACCTCCGGTGCGAGCGTCAGTTCTCTTTCTCCCCGTCGTTTCCCGCGTTGGAAGCGAGCGGAGCGAAGTCAGCCCACACCGAGGGGCGGGAAATCCGGAGCTCCGTCCCCTGTGGGAGTGAGATCGGGTTGCGAAAGAAATACGCTTCGACCCAGGCGGGGTCGAGGCTCGGGACTAAGAGCAGCATCCGGGTCTTCCCGCCCGGAAGCACCGCTTCGACGCGAAGAGGCTCCGAATCGCCAGCCCCATCCTGTGTCGCAGAGACGTCAGGGTAGAGCCCGACCAACCTCGACGCCGCTCGGAGAGTCGTTTCGCGCTCGATGCGCGTGGAGGTCACGCGAGCCGCGGCCTCCGAGAACCAGAGTCCCACGGCGGTCTTGTCGGCGACGCGCTTGCCTTCCTGGCCCCAGCCTTTCTTGTAGCGAAGCTCGAGAGCGACGGTCGCCGACGCCGGCAGCTCCCGGCCCAGCCCATCGGGAAACGACACGGTCTTGCGGTCGGGAAGCCAGGAGAGAATGGGCTCTCCCCGAGCGCAGGAATCTCCGACGAAGAGCGTCGCGCGCCGGAGAATCGAGGCGTTGCCGGGGGCGACCTCGAATCGGGAAAGCTTCCGCGGCCCGTCCAGGCCCGTCGGCAGAACGACGCAGGCGGTTTTCTCGGCCTCGTCCTCGCCGAGAACGACGGCCTCGGCCGGCTGGAGCACGAGATCGGGTTTTCCTCCCGACCACGATGGTTTGGAAGACGGCGGACCGTCTGCGGTCGTGAGCGGCTCCCCTTCCGGAGTCCCTCCCGCGCTCCAGTCCACGATGACGTCGATCTCTTCCGCGGTGAGGCTGCGCCGATGAAGAAAGGGACCGCTTTCATCATCGGGAAGAAACGGCGGCATTCGCCCTTGCAGCACCTGGAGCTTGATGGCGTTCGCCCAGGGAACGGCCTCCTGATACTCGAGAAGGGACATCGGTGCCGATCCCCCCTGGTGGTGGCATCCCCCGCAATGCTCCACGAACACCGGGCGCACGTCGTCGTGGTAGTTGTAACGGGACGTAGCCACCTCGTGGGCAGAAGCGAGCCCGGACGGTGCGAGAGACAGACACAGCAACGATGCCGCGAGGCTACGGATGTTCATAAGCGGTTTCCAGCTGGCGGATGGCCTCGTCGAAGAGCCGATAGGCCGATTCCACCTGGAGACGGTTCCCCAGATCTCCGTACGTGTCGAGGAGCCATGCGGCCCGCACGAGCTTCTTGGCGGGAATCGCGACCCGCTCGCCTTCGGTCTTGGAAAGAGCGAGGACGAGATCTTGGCCTCGAGCGCGGGGATGTAGAGGTCCGGCCAGCTTCCTTTCCGGATCAGCTCCTGCAAGCGGTCGTTACGGCGCAGAATCTCGGCGTAGATCCCGTCCGCGGTATCGGGGATCCGGAAAACGGGAACAGCGGCGGTCGACGGCGGTACGTTCGCGGATGCCTCCGCCGTCTTGTGCGCGAAGACGAAGTCAAAGCGGGTGTCCTCGTCGTCTCCGGGAAAGCGCAGCTCGAGGACGAGGTCCCGAGGCTCCTTCGTGCTCTCGCCGCGCGGCACGACGGCGGAAAGAAAGCTTCCATCCTCGGCGGGTGACAGTGGCCGGTCGTCGATGGTCCCGGCGAAGCCCTTGGCGTCGATGGGACGGGTGAAGTTGTTATAGAGGTAGAGCCGAAACGTTCCGTCGTCTCCCAGAGTCCCCTCGAGGTGGTTGTAGCCGTTCGGCGCCATGAAGAGGATCCCGCCGTGCTTGGGATTGTGGTCGCCATGGGCCATGGGGATGCTTCTCGATGCCATCGCCGTTCCGTCGGGACAAACTCCCGCGGCGCTGGAGACGAGGTCGGGGCGGCCGGGACAATACCACTGCATCTCGCGGGTCGTGGGTACCAGTTTCATCTTGCAGATCGGGCAACGCCCCTCCTGCACTTCGTCGATCTGAGGATGCATGGGACAGGAGAAGCTCGCAACGAGCACCCGGAGCACCAGCTCCCGATTACAGACGGGGCAGCGTCCCGGCCCCGTGGCCTGCTGATCGCGATGCACGGGACAGAGATACACGGAGTAGCTTTCGCGCGCGCTCTGCTTTTCTGGAGCGGGGGCCTGCCCGGGGGCGAACGTGAGAACGTAGAGCAGGCCGAAGGCAAGGGTGAAGTTCATGACGCGCCCATTTTAGCTTGCCTCGGGGACGAGCGGCCGGTCTCGATCCGTGAGGTTCACCACCATCGCACCCGAGGCCCGGACGAGATTTCGCGGGGTGATCAGGATCTCGTTTCCCCAGACGCCCGCTCCCCACACCCAGCATCGGCTCTTGCATGAGCGCCTCGTCGAGGAACGAACGAAACCCTGCCGGCTGCCAATGGAATGGAGGAACCGATCCGATCTCGTATCCTGTCGTCTCCTTGACCTGTTCCGGCCGGGCCATCTGCACGTTGCGATCCCCGACGGCCTTCTTCAGATGAGCGGAGACGGCGCTGCGGTCGCCCCCGATCATGACCAGGACGACTTCCTTTTTACCGGTCTGGAAGATCAGCGTCTTCACCATCTGGTGGTCGCGAAACCCGAGCGCCCGAGCGACGTTGGAAGCGCCTTTCTCCGTCGTCTCGGGAAAGGTTCTCGACTCGTACTCGATTCCGTTCCGATCCAGGTACGCGTGCGCGGGAAGAATCATCTCGGGCGTCGCCCTCCTCGTCTTCTACAGGTCTACGGGACTCTTGACAGCGCGTCTCGACTCGTCTAAGTTGAGCGTCGGAGCCATCGATTCGTGTCCTCTACCACTATTTCACGAATGCGCAGCATGTACATGCCTTGGCCGGGCGACGCTGCGCCCGGAATCGTGAAGTAGCCCTCCGACAGGCCGACTCCCGAATCCGACGAGCGCAAGCGGCGCCCGGCGCGGCCGCCTTCGCTTCGCCAACGACAACGTCTGACGTCGGTACGGGAGACTCCCATGTCTTTTTCTTTTCCGAATGCTCTCGCTTCGATTCACCTCGGAGGAGCGCCTTGAAATCCGAGACGGAGTGGATTCGATTCGAGCCGGCGCCGGGTGACTCCCATGCGCCCAGCGCCACCCCCATCTACCAGACGGCGACCTTCCGCCTCGGCGTCGAGGGTGCGGGCGATTTCGACTACAGCCGGTCGGGAAATCCCACCCGCAGCGTGCTGGAGAGCCAGATCGCGCGCGTCGAGCACGGACGATGGGCTCAGGCCTTCGCGAGCGGAATGGCCGCCATCGCCGCCGTCTTCTCTCTGGCCGAGACCGGGGACGTCGTTCTCGCGTCCATGGATCTGTACGGCGGCACGTACCGTTACCTCACCCGCGTGGTCGAGAGGCAGGGAGTGCGCGTCGTTTTCGTCGACACCGACTCCGGGCGGGATCGGGACGAGCTCGTCCGGGCTCTCGAGCGGGGACCGCGGCTGGTCTTCGTCGAGACCCCGACGAATCCCTTTCAGCGGGTCACGGATCTCGCCTCGCTCGCCGACGCCGTTCACACGGCTGGAGGCCTTCTCGCCGTCGACAACTCTCTCTCGTCCCCCTACCTCCAGAACCCGCTCGATTGGGGCGCGGATCTGGTGGTTCACTCGGGCACCAAGTTTCTCTCGGGACACGCCGACGTCACCGCGGGCTCGGTGGTGACACGCGACGAGGATCTCGGCCGGCGCGTCGCCTTCTACCAGAACGCCTGCGGCGCGGGACTCGCGCCCTTCGACGCCTTCCTTCTCCTGCGGGGAATGAAAACGCTCCCGCTGCGTCTGGAGCGACAGCAGGAGACGGCCGGCATCGTCGCCGCCTGGCTCGAGGCCAACCCCCGGGTGACGCGCGTGTACTATCCCGGCCTGGCGGGACATCCCGGGCGAGAGGTCCACTTTCGTCAAGCGCGGGGAGCGGGGTCGGTGGTCTCCTTCGAGACGGGATTCTCTCGAACGGTCGCGGGCGGTGGTGTCGCGTCTGGAGCTCTTCTCGCCAACGGTGAGCTTCGGCTCGGTGGCTTCCACGGTGAGCCTTCCCGCCGAGATGTCCCACGCCAGCATTCCCGAGTCGGTTCGGAAGGGCCGCGCGTTTCCCGAGGACCTGGTGAGGCTCTCGATAGGAGCCGAGCATCCCGACGACATCCTCGAGGACCTGGACCGAGCGCTCCGGCCTCCGGAGAAATGAGGCTCGGCTCAGAGCTTCGATTGCCAGAGGGCGCGGCCGACGAAGAAGGGGCCCATGCGCTCCATGAACTCCGAGGTCTGCCGCGTTCGGCGCATTCTCTGCACCAGATGCGAGAGCGGGTGCAGGTCCTTGCCCACGAGCCCGATGACGAACTCGTTGTCGTTGGTGTCGAGACCGTGGCAGGCGAGACGGATGTCGTGAGCGAGGCCCTGCTCCCCATAGAGCCGGCCGATGCCTCCATGCTCGCGCAGGATGCTCTTCTGCTCCTCGTCGGGAAGGGCGTTGAAGGGGCCCACGCGACGGAGCGGGTACCAGACCGCCCAGGGCCACTCGCGGTCGCGTACGTTGCGGCGGGGACGTGAAAGGAGCCAGTCTTCGACGTTGGGCTCGTAGCCGCTGGCGTAGGTTCGCCCGAGCATCGTGAGCTCGGGTCGAAATCGCAGCGAGCCGAACGGCTCCGCGTTCACCAGCGGGCGGACGTCGGTGACGAAGACCGCGGGATCCTCGGCCATCGTGAGCAGACCGATGCCACGAGGGTCGTTCACGTCGAGGTAGACCACCGCCTCGATTCCGCTCGCTTCGACTTTCTTCGCGATCGCCTCGGCGTCGCGGCAGTCGGTGAAGACCTCGAGCTGCATGAAAAGCCGGCGGTTGGTGGAGCTCGGGGTGCCGTCGCGCTCCATCCCGTGCTCGAGTACGTCAATCTTGTGCTCTGGCTTGTGCTCTGGCTTGCGCTTCGTCTTCGGTTCTGCCGGTGTCGTGCTCATATCGTCTCGATTTTACTTCTTCTTCTTCGGCTTCAACAGGCCGCCAAGGGCGTCGATGGCCTTCTGGGTCGCTTCCCGCTTGACCCCCTGGCCC
Source organism: uncultured Acidobacteriota bacterium (assembly GCA_963815675.1). Lineage (GTDB taxonomy): Bacteria > Acidobacteriota > Vicinamibacteria > Marinacidobacterales > SMYC01 > CAWFHP01. The sequence continues at coordinate 17,656 of CAWFHP010000007.1, forward strand.
GCCTGAGCCGCAAGGGCCTTGACGTCGGGCATCACCTTGGGAGCTTCCATCGTGCCGCCGATGGCCACGGGAACGGGAACCCAGCCCTCGCTGTCGGCGAGGACGTCGAGCACGTTTCCACCCACGCCCTCGACGTTCAATCCCTCTCGAGGCGTCGCGATGGACGCGACGAAGTCGATGGGTCCGGCGAGGCTCATCGTGCCCGAGACGTCGAGCCGGGCATCGTCGCTCTCGAATCGAAACGGCGAGAGCCTGACCTGATTATTCGCCACCTGGAAGGTCATCTTGGTGGCCTTGTACTTCGAGCCGACAACGGCTTTTTTTCCGAGAGCGTCGTCGATCTGTTTGAACATCGACGCGTAGGGAAAGCTCCCTTCGGCGAGCTCCATGCCTCCTTTGGCTGTAAGATTCTTCGTCTCGGGACCGGCGCCGTGGGCATCGAGCTGAACCGTCGCGGGGCCGAATCCATCCGCGCTTTTCGCTCCCACCATGCCATTCACGTCGATGGGCTCGCCCTTCGCGGAAAGCTTGTAGGTGAAGGGAACGGGATTGAAATCGATCGCGGTGTCGGCTACGAACTTTCCATTGGGGAGGGAGAACGAAAGCGCGGGGATGACGAAACGCGCGTCCTTCAGCTCGAATCGCCCCGAGGTATCGCTCACCTTCAACTCGTCGAATTCCATCTCGTGGATCGAGAGCTCGCCTTCCGCCGAGAGAGCGGCGAGAGACTTTCGATTCGGATCGAACTTCACGTTGGACATCTCGAGGTCGAGATCCTGGACCCGAGTCTTCTCCTCCGCCTTCTCGTTCTTGACCACCACCGAGCCGTCCCGCACGGAGATTTGACGCACGTCGAGCGCGAGACCGCCCCCGGCCTCGCCTGCGCCCGGCTCACCTTCTCCTTTGGTTTTCCCCGGGGCGGGCTCTTCCTTGGAGCCGCTCGCTGCCTTGGAACCCGAACCCGCGGACTGGGTCAGGTCGAATTGCGGCTTCTCGAAGACGATGCGATCGATGGCCACCGTGCCCTGGAGGAGCGGAAGAAGGCGATGCTCGAAAACGAGACGGTCGAGCGTGAAATCCAGTTTCGTCCCATCGCCAACCGAGCTCCCATCCACTTTTTCGAGGACGAGGCCTTTGAGCAGGCTCAGCCGGAACGCCTCGGCCTTCATGTGCACCCCCGTCGCCTCCCCGACCCTGTCGAGGAGCGCCTGGCCGAGCTCGGGAGAGTCCCAATCGCGGGCAACGAGAAAGACGAGAACCGCCAGGACGATGGCCACGACGACGAGAATCTTCTTCAGCACTACGAATACCCCCCGGCGGAATTTTTCAAAAGGTTAGCACAACCCCGGCGGCGCGACATCCGCTGCCCGAGGCGAGGGCTCAGTTCTCGTTGCCGTCGGCCGTGTCGGCGCGGAATCGAAGCCCTTCGAGAACGAGCGTCTCCACCCGACCTTTCCGATCGAGCTCGAAGGAAGCGAACGCGTGGCCGCGCCAGGTCTTGTCCCAGGCGACGCGGAAGAAATCGTAGTTCCAGTGCTCGAGGGTACCTTCGAGCCCGGGCCCGTAGGAGAGCCGCAATCCACCGGCGCCCGCGGAGACCTGGACCGTCCCCCCAAGGGGATCGCGATAGGTGCCGGCATAGCGCTCGAGCGGGAGCGAGGGATGGGTGTTCGGGACGCGCTCTTTTTCAATCGCGGCCTCCTTCTCGTCCGCTTCCTTGTCGAGTGACCGGTAGAGCTCGAGAATCTCGGCGTTCCAGTCGCGCCCCGTCCCTTTCCCGTAGAGGTCGAAGACGCGGTACATCAGGGCGTGGCGCAGCTCGGCGTGATCTCGGTTCGCGAGAACGTAGACCCCGAGGTGCTCGTCGCGAACGAGCCCGTGGATCGCGACCATGCCGTCGATGCTCCCGGTGTGGAAGTCCACCCGACGCCCGTCGTAGTCCTCCTGGAACCATCCGAACCCGTACGTCGTCCAATGGGGATGGGTGAGCTTCTGGGTGGGATAGAACTCGTCGGCGTCGACCATCGTCTCCGGACGGAAGAGCTCCTCCAGCGTCTCGCTGGCAAGCAGAGACTTACCCTCGGGAGTCTTCCCCTCGAGGAGAAAGCGCATCCACTTCGCCATGTCCGAAACGCTCGACCAGACCGCTCCCGCGGGAGCGATCGGGTCCACGCTCGCGTTGTCGATCACGCGCACCTTTCCGTCCAAACGAAAATGCGGGGAGGCGACGTTTGGCTGCCGCGCGAGCGTAGCGGCGGTCGGGATCGTTCCGTCCATGTGAAGGGGCTCGAAGATCCGGGTGCGGACGAAGTCTTCCCAGGGCATGCCGCTCACCTGGGCGATGACCGCTCCCGCCGCGGCGTACATGACGTTCTGATACGTGAAGTGCGTACGCGGTGAGGTCTCTGAAGGCAGGTATCGCATGCGAAACAGGATGTCGTGCGCGACATTGCTCTGGCCGTACCAGAGGAAGTCGGCGTTGGGAAGTCCCGCACGGTGGGTGAGGAGATCGCGAATGGTGAGCTCGCGGGTCAGTACCGGGTCGCGAAGCTGAAACCAGGGAAGGGACTTCGTCACCGGGTCGTCCCAGGAAAGTTTCTTCTCGTCGACGAGCATCCCGATCGACGCCGCCGTCATCGCTTTGGTCGTCGACCCGATGGCGAAGAGCGTGTGGCCGTCGACGGGAGCGGGCTTTCCCAGCTCGCGGACTCCGTAGCCCCGGGAGAAGACCACCTCTCCGTCCTTGACCACGGCGATGGCGAGACCGGGGACCTCCCAGTCGGCGACGGCTTTTTTCACGTAGTCGTCGAATCCGTCGAGGGGCGCCGGAGCGGAGGCCGGACTCGCCACCAGCGGTCTCGTTAGCAGAAGCATCATCGCCATCCACGTCGGCAACAAGGACAGTCTCGTGCATCGCATGACGCTCACTCTAACAGAATTCGCGCGTTGGCAAACTCGGTCGCGGTGGGTTAAGGTGTGCCTCCGCGAAGAGAAAACCAGAGGAAAGGAAACGAGACCCGAGATGACGCAGCACGATTCTGTTCCTGGCGGGGACGTGGACGAAAGGCACCTCGTACGAGCCGAACGTCAATCCATCGAACCTCGACGACAAAGTGGGAGAGTACGCCCGCGCCGACGCCGCCCTGACTCAGCACGCCATCGACTCCGCCCGTGAGGCTTTTCCCGGGTGGTCGCGCGGAGGCATCCAGGCGCGCTCCGACTCCCTCGACAAGATCGGGACCGAGATTCTCGCCCGCCGCGAGGAGCTGGGACAGCTGCTCGCGCGAGAAGAAGGCAAGACGCTCAAGGAAGGAATGGGCGAGGTCGCCCGGGCCGGATACATCTTCAAGTTCTTCGCCGGCGAAGCTCTCCGACTCGGCGGGGAGATTGTTCCCTCGGTCCGACCCGGCGTTCACGTGGAAGTGACGCGCGAGCCCGTCGGGGTCGTCGGCATCATCACGCCCTGGAACTTTCCTATCGCCATTCCCGCGTGGAAAATCGCACCCGCGCTCGCCTTCGGAAACACCGTCGTGTTCAAGCCCGCGGATCTCACGCCCGGATGCGCCTGGGCCATCGCCGACGTGGTCTCCCGCTCCGGGATTCCTGCCGGTGTCTTCAATCTCGTTCTCGGCCGCGGAAGCGTCGTGGGAGAGCAGATTGTCAACTCGCCCGACGTCGCCGCCATCAGCTTCACCGGTTCCGTCGAGACCGGCCATCACATCCTCCTCGCCGCCGCCAAGCGCCATGCCAAGGTTCAGCTGGAGATGGGGGGAAGAATCCCCTGGTCGTTCTCGACGACGCCGATCTCGCCGTCGCGATCGACTGCGCCGTTCAAGGTGCCTTCTACTCCACGGGACAGCGGTGCACGGCATCGTCGCGCCTCATCGTGACCGACGGCATTCACGACGCGTTCGTCGCGGGCGTGACCAAACGGATTCAATCGATCCGGGTGGGCGACGCCCTCGCTCCCGACACCGACATCGGGCCGGTCGTCGACCCGACCCAGCTCGAACAGGACCTCTCCTACATCGAGATCGGAAAGAAGGAGGGGGCGCGCCTCGCTTGGGGAGGAGAGAGAGTCGAGCGGGAGACGAAGGGATACTACCTGAGCCCCGCGCTGTTCGTCGAGACGAACAACGGCATGCGGGTCAACCGCGAGGAGATTTTCGGACCGGTGGCTACCGTCATCCGCGTCAAGGACTACGAGGAGGCGATCGCCGTAGCCAACGACACCCAATTCGGGCTGTCCGCGGGAGTGGTTACGACGTCTCTGAAGCTCGCCGACGACTTCAAGAAGCGCTCGAGGGCGGGAATGGTCATGGTGAACCTCCCGACCGCGGGAGTCGACTATCACGTCCCGTTCGGCGGAACCAAGGGCTCGAGCTACGGACCGCGCGAACAGGGCCGGTACGCGAAAGAGTTCTACACGACGGTCAAAACCGCCTACGTGCTCCCGTAGTTAATTGGGGACAGGCACTAATTTTTCAAAAAACGTAAAATTAGTGCCTGTCCCTAATTTTTAGCCGATGGCTTTGGGCTTGGGGGTCTCCCGGTCGTCGCCGTAGCGCTTTCGGACGAGTTCGTAGAACGTCGACTGGGAGCGGACCAGCTCACCTTTCCGCGGACGGTACTCGTTCGAGAGCGCGTCGTCGAGGATTCTCGCCTTGACGTTGTCTCGCCACTGCACGTCGAGGAACTCCTTGATCACCCGCTGGTTCTCCGGACCGTAAATGGGGAACGTGACCTCGACGCGTCGGTCGAGGTTCCTCGTCATCCAGTCGCCGGACGAGAGGAAAATCTTCTCGTTTCCTCCGTTGGCGAAAACGAAGATCCGGCTGTGCTCGAGGAACCGGTCGATGATTCCAATCGCCTCCAGGTTCTCCGGGTGCTTCGCAGCGCTCGCAACGACGGAGTACATTCCGCGCACGTTGAGCCGCACTTTGACTCCCGCGGCCACCGCTTCGTACAGCAGTCCGATCATCGCCGGGTCAGCGATGTTGTTCAACTTCAAATTGATGTAGGCCTCTTTGCCTTTGCGGGCGTTCTTGATCTCGTTCTTCACCAGCTTGGTCATCCCCTCACGAAACCCGAAAGGAGCGACCATCAGGTGTTTGAACGGAGCGACGCGATAGTTGTCCTGGAGGAAGGCGAACACCGACTCCACCTCGCGGGTCAGACGGCGGTCGGTGGTGAAGAGGCAATGGTCGACGTAGAGCTTCGCGGTGTCTTCGTTGAGGTTTCCCGTGCCGAGAAAGGCGTATCGGGCGAGTCCCTTGTCCTCCTTGCGGGTGATGAGGCCTATCTTGGCGTGAACCTTCAGGCCGGGCACGCCGAAGATCACCTGAGCGCCCTCTTTCTGCAGTTGATTCGCGAGCGCGACGTTCGCCTCCTCGTCGAAACGGGCCTGGAGCTCGATAATCGCCGTCACGTGTTTTCCGTTCCGGGCGGCGTTCAGCAGGGCGTTCGCCACTCCCGAATGACGCGCCACCCGATAGAGCGTGACTTTGATCGCCACGACCTTGGGATCGATCGCCGCTTCCCGCAGGAGGTCGATGACGTAGTCGAACGACTGGTAGGGGAAGTGAAGGAGAAACTCCCGCGCCCGCATCGCCGAGAGAATGCTCCCTTTCGCCTCGAGCTCTCGCACCGGCACCGGGCCGAGGTTCGGATAGAGAAGCGCCTGGCGTCCGACGCGAGCGACCCTGGGGAAATCGATGAAATCCTTGTGATTGTGGGTGCGTCCGCTGGGAACGAAGCTGTCGGGGTTTTTCAGCCCCAGCTTCTTGACGAGGAGCTTGCGGAACTCTTCGGAGATCTCCCGATCATAGACCAGCCGGACGGGGTTTCCTTCTTCTCGCAGCTTGAGACCTTTCACCACTTTGCGCACGTAGCTCTCGGTCACGTCGTCGTCGATGTCGAGCTCCGCATCCCGGGTGAGCTTCAACAGGTGGGCGTCGATGCTCTCGACCTCGAACAGAGAAAAGATCTCCCGAAGGTTGAACCGAATGACGTCCTCGAGGAGGATGACGTATTGCTCTCTGCCGATCTGCGGAAGAACGAGGAATCGGGGCAAGACGTCGGTCGGGATCTCGATGAGGGCGAAGCGGTCGTTCTTGCCGGCCTTGGTCCGGAGCCTCGTCGCGAGATAGATGGACTTGTCTCGAAGATATGGAAACTTGACCTTGGGCCGGACCATGAGGGGTGTGAGCTTGGGACGCACCTCCCTCTGGAAATAGCTCTTGACGAAGCTTCCCTGCTCCGGCGTCAGCTCGGACTCTTGGACCAGATGAATGCCCTGGCTCGCCAGCTCCTTCAGGAGCTTCCGGTAGATCTCCTGGAAAACCTCTTGCTGGCGCAGGATGATCGCCTGGATCTCGCGCAGGATGACCTTGGGATCGTGGCCGAGAAGCTTCTTACCCTTTCTCCCGAGTCGGGCCAGCCGTTGAAGAGTCGCGACCCGAACCCGGTAGAACTCGTCCTGGTTCGAGGAAAAGATCCCGAGGAACCGAACCCGCTCGATCAGGGGAACGGACGGGTCGGAAGCCTCCTGGAGGACCCTGGCGTTGAAGGATAGCCAGCTTATCTCCTTGTTTCTAAACGAGTAAGACATCTCTCCGGGATCCAACTCAAAGACGGAGCCCGCATTATACCCCCTGGGATCGAGAGTTATGTTAAAAGGCGGGACGGCGGTCTCTAGCGATCGGTGACGACGAAGGCGAGCTCCACGTTACCGACCCGGAACTTCGAGCGGTTCTCGATGATGGCCCGATCGACGCGATCTTTACCGACGAACGTGCCGTTTGTGCTTCCCATGTCCTCGAGGGTAGCCTCGGAGCCGTGGATCCGTATCCGGGCGTGGCGCCGGGAGAGCTCGGGATCGTCGAGGATGATGTCGCAACCGCTCCGGCCGATGGTGACGAGCTTCTTCTCGATGGCGACCACCCTCCCGGTATCTGTCCCGTTCAAAACGAGAATCGCGTACTTCTTGTCGGGAGCGAGCCCTTCCCCCTCCGTTTCCTCTTTGACCTGGGCGATCGAGATCGGGATGGTCATCTCTGGAAGAGTGAGCGGCTCCTGGCACTCCGGGCACAGCACCCGAGCGACGTCGGCGAGCCGCGGAAGCTCGTCTTCGGTCAGCTCGTAGTCACAACTGGGACAGTGGATGGCCATGCCGTTTCGTTGGAGAACAGTTTAAAGGCAGCCCCGCCTCTCTGACAAGCTCTCGCCCCGAGGTATTCTGAAGCAAGATGAGCGAGCCACAAACCTTCACTTTGATTACAGGAGCTTCGACCGGAATCGGGAGAGAGCTTGCGCGGATCGCGGCGTCTTCGGGCCGCAATCTGATTCTCGTCGCGCGCAGCGAGGACAAGCTGGTCGAGCTCGCGAAGGAGCTCCAATCGAGCGGCGTCGAGGCCGAGGTCATCGCCCTCGACCTCAGTCGCATCGAAGCACCTGGCCTCCTCGACCAGGAAGTGACCCGCCGGGGGCTCGAGGTCGACACGCTCGTGAACAACGCGGGCTTCGGAAACCTGGGGCCATTCCACGAAGCCGAGATTGTGGTCCAGCTGGAAATGCTGCGCCTCAACGTCGAGTCGCTCACTCACTTGACGCGGCTCTTCCTGCCGCCCATGGTGCGCCGCGGACGAGGTCGCGTTTTGAACGTCGCTTCGACCGCGGGGCTCCAGCCTGGCCCGCTGATGGCGGTTTACTACGCGAGCAAGGCCTACGTGCTCTCGTTCTCCGAGGCCATCGCCGAGGAGCTGCGAGGAACGGGGGTGACGGTGACCGCGCTTCTTCCCGGCCCGACTCGCACCGAGTTCCAGGAACGCGCGAAAATGGAGGGCTCGGGGCTCGTCCGCCTGGGGATGGCGAGCGCCCGCTCCGTCGCCGAAGTCGGGTATCGCGGAATGGAAGCAGGACGGGTTGTCGTCATCCCAGGGCTTGTCAACAGGCTTCTGGCGCTCTCGGTTCGCTTCTCTCCCCGCTGGCTCGTGCGCCGGGTGGTGAAGCGGATCAATCGAATCGTGTGAGCGGGCGAGTCGGGCGGTTCACGTCTCCCGGAGGCCTCTTCCCATCAGCTCGGCGATCCGCCTGGCGAAGCCCGCGGGATCGGGAAGCTCCGAGCCCTCGGCGAGAACCGCGTATCCGTAGAGAAGCTCGGCGTATTCCGCGAGAATCTCGTCACCGGCGCCGCCCGACGACAGAGCCTCGAGCCTCTCTACGATCTCATGGGAAGGGTTGAGCTCGAGGATGCGCCGCTGGGCGGGGCGATCGCTCTCCTGCCGGAGCAGCTTTTCGAGACGGGGGCTGAAATCGCGCTCCGCTCCCACGAGACAGGCGGGCGAGGCGGTGAGGCGGGAAGACAGCCGCACTTCCTTGATCCGATCGTCGAGGGCCTTTTGAATTCTGCCCAGTAGCCCCTCGAACGTTTTCGTCTTCTCGTCCAGCGCTTTCTTCTTCGCCTCGCGCTCCTCTTCGGTCCCGAGGTCTACCGTCCCCTTTCCCGCGGACCTGAGCTTCTTCCCGCCGTACTCCCCGAGGGCTTCGACCACGAGCTCGTCCACCGCGTCGGTAAGGTAGAGAACCTCGATGTCCTTCTCGCGAAAGGCCTCGAGGTGAGGCGAGCTCTCGATGACCGAGCGCGAGCTTCCTGTCAGGTAGTAGATCTCGTCTTGCCCCTCTTTCATGCGGCTCTGGTATTGCGCGAGTGACGTGAGCTTTTCCTCGTCGTTCGAGGAAGAGAAGAGGAGGAGCTCGGCGATCTTGTCCTTGTTGTCGAAATCTTCCGACAAGCCTTCCTTGAGCACTCGACCGAACCGTTTCCAGAACGTGAGGTACTTGTCGCTCTCCTTCTCCTTCATGGTCTCGAAGGTGTCGAGGACTTTTTTCACCAGACCCTTCCGGATCTGGCGAATCTGGCGGTCGTGCTGGAGCATCTCACGGGAAACGTTGAGGGGGAGATCGGGCGAGTCGACGACTCCTCGGAGAAAGCGGAGATAGCCCGGCAGGAGGTCCGGGGATCGCTCGGCGATGAGCACGCGCCGGACATAGAGCTTCAACCCCGGCTCGAAACCCACATAGAACAGATTGAAGGGCGGCTCCTCGGGAACGAACAGCAGCGCCTTGTACTCGACGAGGCCTTCGGCTCTCTGAGAGATCGTGGCGAGGGGGTCGCGCCAGTCGTGGGAGATGTGCTTGTAGAACTCGGCGTATTCTTCGGAGCTCACCTCGGAGGCCGGCCGCTCCCAGATGGGCTTCATCGAGTTGAGCGTCTCGTCCCCCAGGCGGATGGGATACCCGATGAAGTCCGAATAGCGTCGGACGATCCGGGAGAGCACGCCGTGATCGGTGAAATCTTCGATCCCCTGCTCCTCGTCCACCGGCTTCAGATGGAGAGTGACGGAGGTGCCGCTCGAATCGCGCTCAGCGGGGCCGATCTCGAACTCGCCCTTTCCCGTCGACTCCCACCGCGTCGCGGGCTCGTCATCCTTCGAGGCTCCCGCCCGCCGGGTAACCACCACTACTTTGTCCGCCACCATGAAGGCGGAGTAGAAGCCGACGCCGAACTGCCCGATGAGCTCGTTGAGCGCGGCGTCGCCCTTCTCTCGCGACTTGCTCTTGCGGATCTTCTCCGCCAGCTCCCTCGTCCCCGACTTGGCGATGGTGCCGATGTTGTCGATCACTTCCTGGCGGCTCATGCCGATTCCGTTGTCGTGAATGGTGAGCGTTCGCGCTCCGGGATCGGCCTCGAGCCGGATCTCGAGCGTCGTGCCCTCCGAGATGAGCTCGGGCCGCGTCAGTCCCTCGAACCGAAGCCGATCGAGCGCGTCCGAGGCGTTCGAGATCAGCTCCCGGAGAAAAATCTCCTTGTGGGAGTAGAGGGAATGGATCATCAGATCGAGCAGCTCTCGAACCTCCGCCTTGAACGCGAAGGTCTCCGCTGCGGATGCCTCTTTTTTTGCTTTCTTCGCCATATGTCAGCTCGTTTCCAACTCGATTCGATGGCTGGCCCAGGCCGACTCGTTCTCCCAGAGCTTCACCGTCAGTGCCTTCAGCCCCCGACCCCGGAACGTCGCCGCGAGCGGCCGCGCCATGGCGCGCGCCACCACCTCGACTCCCGGGTTTTCGCCGGCGAGCTCGGGAAGCTCGTTGAGCGTCCGGTCACGATAACGCTCGACGATCGACGTGAGCTCTTCCCTCAGTCGAACGATGTCGACGAGAAACCCGTGCCCGTCGAGCTCATCCCCCGTCACCGTGACCTCGACCCGGTAGTGATGCGAGTGAAGCTCGCCTTCGGGACCGAAGTCCCCTCCGGTCAGGAAATGCCGCGCCACGAAGTCCTGAATGACTCCGACGGTAAACCCCGCCATCTTGGCTCCAAGTATAGGCCAAGCAACCGGAAGGCCGACAATGCGTTCCGTTCGAATTCCGTCGATGGCTGAGCTACGATTCCGCGCCAATCGATGTCGAGACGGAGCGATGGGGCCATCAAACACATGAGAAGCCGCCGTGATTTTCTGAAAGCATCCGGTATTTTCGGACTCGGACTGTCGTTGTTCACTCCCCGGCCGGCTCGCATCCGCGGTCGGGTGTCGGCGAAGGCAAAGGGGGTCGAGGGCGCCGCGGTGTCCGATGGTCTGTCCTCCGTGGCGACGGACGAGAACGGCGATTTCGAGCTTCTGAGCGACCGGAGGGCCCGTTTCGTTACCGTCTCCGTGCCCGACGGTTATCGAATTCCTCGAGACGCGTCGGGGCTCGCCCGCATCTATCAACCCGTCGAGCTTCAGAACCGCTCCGAGGCGACGGCGAGCTTCGAGCTGGAGCCGAGGGAGTCCTCGGCGAGTTACCGGTTTCTCGTTTTCGGAGACACCCAGATTGAGACGGCGGCCGAGGCCGACAAGCTCGACGAAGCGATGCCGGAAGTCGCGCGACTCGCAGGCGAGAGCGAGAACGTGAGCTTCGGCGTGACCTGTGGCGATCTCGTCCACGATGCCCTCGAGCTGTTTCCCCGCTATCGGACCGCGGTCGCGTCGACGGGCGTGCCGTTTTTTCAGGTAGTCGGAAACCACGACCTCGATCCGGCGCGGGGCTCGTTTCGTGGCACGCGGAAGTTCGAGGAGCTCTTCGGCCCGACCCGCTATTCCTTCAACGTCGGGGGAACCCACTACGTCGTTCTGGACGACGTCTTCTGGCTCGGGGACGGATACGTCGGCTTCCTCGACGAAGATCAGCTCTCCTGGATCGCGTCGGATTTCTCGCTCGTCGAACGAGGGAGGACCGTCGTCGTTTTCGCGCACGTACCGTTTCTGAGCACGATCTCGGAGCGCATCGGCGGAAAGATCGCGAAGCGCGAGGCGGAGGTCACCGACCGGGATCGTTTGATCGAGCTACTCGCACTGTTCCGACGCTCATTTCGTGACCGCTCACACCCACGAGAGCGAGCACGTCATCCACGAAGGCATCCACGAGCACGTCGTCTCCACCGTCTGTGGCGCGTGGTGGGCCGGCCCCATCTGCTGGGACGGCACGCCGAACGGCTTTCACCTGTACGAGGCCCGCGACGGGCGGCTCTCCTGGCAGTTCTATCCGACCGGGCTCGGCGACCAACAGCTGCGCGTCTACGCAGTCGGCGCCGATCCCGGCCGTCCCGACGAAGTCGTCGCCAACGTGTGGAACTGGGATCCGGAGTGGAAGGTGACGTGGTACGAGAACGGGCTCCGCAAAGGGGAGATGAAGCGCGGTCGCGGCCTCGATCCCCTCGCCGTGTCCCTCTACCAGGGCAAGGATCGTCCCAAGAAGAATCCCGAGTGGGTCGATCCGGTTCTGACCGACCATCTCTTCTATGCCCGAACCCGGAGTCCGTCGGTAACCGTGGAGGTCGTCGATCGCTTCGGCCGTACCTTCACGTCCGCGGCGGCGCCATGAAACGCATCGATTGGGCGCGCTCCCGCATGCCGATCCTGCGGGACATCGAACGCGAGCTCGAGAGGACGAAGCCCTTTGCCGGAATCGAAATCGGCATCTGTCTCCACATCGAGCCGAAGACCGCCGTGCTCTCGATGGCGCTGCGCTCGGGAGGCGCCTCCGTCGTTCTGACCGGGAGCCCGGGCACGACTCAGAGCGACGTGGCGGATTGGCTCCGTGCGCAGGATGTCGTGGTCTACGGCAGCCGGGAGGACGAGCTCGCGCAGCATCGTGTCAACGTCGCTCGCGTGATCGAGCATCGGCCCGGAATCGTCCTCGACAATGGCGCCGACCTCGTGGCGGGACTCGTCGAGAAGGGGCTGCCGGCGCTCGGCGCCACGGAGGAAACGACGACGGGGGCGAATCGGTTGCGCGAGGAGCTCGCGGGCCGGGTTCCCTTTCCCGTGATCGTCATCAACGACAGTCCCCTCAAGTCGATCGTGGAGAACCAGCACGGCGTCGGGCAGACGGTCGTCGGCGGGTTCCTGCAAGCAACCAACCTCCGGATCCCAGGGAGACGGTTCGTCGTCTTCGGCTACGGCTGGTGCGGCCGAGGCATCGCGCGGTACCTGAAGTCGTTCGGGGCGCGGGTCGTGGTCGTGGAGCCCGACCCAATCCGTGCCCTCGAGGCTGCCCTGGACGGTATGGAGGTGCTCGAGCTGGAAGAGACCCTCTCGCTCGGCGAAGTCTTCATCACCGTAACCGGACGTCCCGGGATCCTCCGGCGCGAGCACTTCGAGCGGATGCGCGATGGAGCGATTCTCGCGAATGCCGGTCACTTCTCCTGGGAGATTGACCTCGACGGGCTCTTCCGCCTCGCGCGCGCCCGGACCGCCATCGACGACGCCATCGAGGAGCTGACGCTTCCGTCGGGGACGCGTCTCTACCTTCTCGCCCGGGGAGAGATGCTGAACCTCGCCGCCGCCGGCGGGAATCCGGTGGAGGTCATGGATCTCGGACTGTCGCTCCAGGCGTTATCGCTGGTCCGGATCGCACTCCGGTCGAAGACGTTGCCGCATGGGCCTCAACCCGTTCCCGCCGATATCAACGACGAGGTGGCGCGCAACATGCTCGCGGCGATGAGGCGCTGATCGAGCTCGCGCCGGGCTCCAGCCGCGATTGAGTCTCGTCCAGTGCCTCAACGGGTCCTCGCCGCATTCTCACCGACTCCGTCTCACCGACAGGTCAGGAGCACCTGCAGGCAATCGCCCGGCTCCTCGTCCAGGAGACGGTACGCGTCCGCGGCGCTCTCGAGAGCGAAGCGGTGGCTGATCAGCTCTTCTGCGGGCAATGTCGCGAGAAGGTCGAGCGCAACCTGAAGCCGGCGCTTCTTGCTCCACCGTGCCGTGAGAAGGGCTCCGATGCGGCTCACCTGGCTCGAAAAGAGCGTGAGCCGCGCCCGGTGGAAGTGGGTCCCGAGGTCGATCTCCTCGCGTTTGTCGCCGTACCAGGACCCGACTACAACCCTCCCTTCGGTTCCCGTGGCTGCGATGGCGGTGTTCAGCGCTCGGGGGGCCCCCGAGACCTCGAGCGACAGATCGAAGTCCGCCTCGTCCAGATCCTCGGGTGCCACCGACGAAGCGGCGCCGAGTGCCATCGAGAGCCGTCGTCTCGCGGGGATTGGATTGACGGTCACGAGCCGCGAGAGGGGAAATCGAGCGAGGAGGGCGGTCGCCACGAGCCCGACGACGCCCTGCCCCAGGACGAGCACGCGCTCGCCCGCGAGCGGCCGCGCGTCGTGAACGAAAGAAAGGGCGGTCTCGACGGTGGGAAGAAGACTCGCCGTCTCGCTCGACATCGTCTCCGGAAGAAGATGGAGAGAGTCCGCTCTCGCGATGAAGTGGCTGGCGTGGGGCTCGAAGGCGAATACCCTCTGATCCTCGAGATCGGCGGGAGCGGCCCGGCCGCGAGCGATCACCCTACCGACGGATGCGTAGCCATAGCGAAGCGGATACCGAAACGACTCTCCCAGCGAGGGCAGCGTCTCGTCCAGGAGCGTTCCCGGGGCGATCTGGCCGCGGTAGACGAGAAGCTCGGTCCCGCCGCTGATGGCGGAGAGCTCGGTCGCGACGACGACCTCGTCCTCACGAGGTGCCGCGAGATTCGATCGAACGGACCTCGATGGATCGCGGCCCGGTGAAGAACAGGGCCCGCGACTTCATTCGCCGGGGAGACGGTGAGGGTCGGCAGCCGCGACCACGTCGCCAGCCAGCACCAGATCCTCTCCTACCCGCTCGGCCCGCCACTCACCGAGGCAAGGACAGGAGCCGAGCTCCCGCGAGCTCAGCGCTCGGACCCCGCCGACGAAGCGGGGAGAGATGGTGACGACGAGGTAGTCGACGAGCCCCGATTCGAGAAAGCTCGTGAGGATGCGGGCCCCACCCTCGACGAGTACGTCCCTCACCCCGAGCTCGTCGAGGCGGAGGAGGAGAGCGTGGAGATTGACCCAGCCATTCGCGAGCGCCGGCATCCGCAGCACTTCGGCTCCACGGGCGTTCAGCTCACTGCTCGGCCGCTTCCGGCGCGGCGGAAGTCGCCGCGAGCCAGACCGCGCGGCCGCTCTCGAGCAGGTTGACGTTGCGTGGGATGCGCAGGCGGCTATCCACGACGATCGGTCGCGGGTCCTCCCCGTTCACGAGGCGGACGTTCAGACGCGGGTTGTCGGCGAGCACGGTACCGATGCCCACGAGAATGGCGTCGTGGGCGGCGCGGAGCTCATGGGTCAGGGCGAGTGCGCTCTCACAGCTCAAGCTCAAAGGGCGGTTGCCCTCGCCGGCGATGCTTCCGTCGAGACTCTGGGCATAGGTGAGTGTCACGAACGGGCGCTGCCCGCGAAAGGCTCGGTTGCGCCTCGCGGATTGCAGGCGGCTCATGAGGTCGGAAAGAATCGGGCTCAGAACTCTTTCGGTCACGTGGTTCTCGGCAGCGTTTTCTATACCCCACGACAGACGCCGACACAACTGCTCGAGCCCCGGCTCCGACACCCGCGATAAGATGGCGCTCACTCATGGTCGATTTCGTCCGCTATTTGAGCGCCAAACGCAGCGTCGACGATCGCGCTCTGAATCAGCGCGTCTGGGAGCGGCTGCGGCGGGAGCTCGCATTCGGCGGTCGCGCGACCTTGCGGGTGGTCGACGTCGGGGCGGGCATCGGTACGGGCGCCGAGCGAATGCGGGACCGGGGCCTCGTCGCGGCCTCGACGAAGATCCAATACACCGCGGTCGAGCCCCGCCGAGAGCTCCTCACCGAAGCTCGTCGGAGGCTCGATTCGCCGTCTTTTGAGGCTTTCGAGGCCTTCGAGACCGAGCTCCGCGACGAGACGCTCGAGACCTTCGCCCGCGCGGGAGAGAACGCCGAGCGTTTCGATCTCGTCGTGGCGCACGCGCTCGTCGACATCCTGGATCTGAGCCCGACCATCGACGCACTCGTTCGGCTCGCGCGGTCGGGCGGTCTCCTCTATCTTCCCATCACCTTCGACGGAGAAACGACTTTCGAGCCCTCGCGCGAGGAGGATTCCGTCGTTTGTTCCGCCTACCACGGCACGATGAACGAACCGGGGACGGGCCGTCGCCTCTTTCACGCCCTTCGCTCGCACCGCGTGGACGTGCTGGAGATGGGAAGCTCCGACTGGATCGTGCATCCCGCCGGGGAAGGCGCTCCGACCTATCCCGATGACGAGGCCTTCTTTCTACGCTGCATCCTGAGCACGATTGAAGGCGCGGTCGAAGGGCGCGTCGATCCCGCGGTCCTCGACGCCTGGATGACGGCGCGCACCCGCCAGGTCGACGAGGGCGAGCTCGTCTACATCGCCCACCAGATCGACGTCCTCGGACGAAAACGGAAAGAGACTGCACCCCCTTGTACCTGACGTTTCTCGAGACGAGCGCCGTCATCCTTTCGCTCTTCTTCGTCGGAGTCTCCTTCGGAGGCTCCTCCCCTCTCGTCTCCGCTCTGCTGGAGGCACGGGGGGCGAGCGAGTACTTCACCGGGGGTGTCGTGGCCATGCTCTCGCTCGGACTCGCTCTGATGAGCCCGGTCGCGGGACGGCTCGTGGACAGGTTCGGACCGCGCCCGGTGAACGTGGCCGGACTGCTCCTCCAGGGAGTCGGTTTCGCCGCTCTCGGGCTCGCGCTCGCCACCGACGTCCGCCTCCTTCTCGCCGCTCGGCTCTGGCTCGGGATCGCCGCTTCGCTCACCTTCGTTGCCGCGGAGTACGCGCTGCTGAAGGGGACCCGCGTCTCGCACCGCGCCCGCGTCATGGCGGCGTATGGGGCCGGCTTCGGTCTCGGTTTCATGGTCGGTGTCTTCGTCGGCAACCGGGCATTCGACGAGCTGGGTCTCGTTTCGTTTGCGCTTCCGAGCGGCATCGCGATTGCCATCGCCCCCCTCGCGTTCTGGGGGATGCGAGCGCTGGCCGATGACAGAAGCAAGAGCTCGAGAGAGATGGAGACAAAGCGACGGAAGGCGGCTCTACCCGTCCGGCCGCTCCTCCTCGCGATGTACGGCGCCGTCGTTTACGCCGTTCTCGATATCGCCATGACCGGAACCTATCCCATCGAAGGGCAGAGGCTCGGATTGTCCCGGGAGAGCTCGCTCGATGTCGTCGGTTGGATGGCCTTCGGTACCATCGCGATCCAGCCGCTCGCTGGCTCGCTCGCCGACCGGCTGGGAACCCGGAGACTTCTCTACGCCCTCGCCGCGCTCGGGGCGGCGGCCTCGGTGGCCGCCGGGATCGCCTCCGCCTCCGGGCTCCCCCAGGCACTCACTCCCGCGACGGCGGCCTTCGTGCTCGTGGGAGCGGCGGTCGGCGGGATTCTTCCCGTGAGCCTCTCGCTGCTCGGGGAGAGGACGCCCCCCGAGCTCCTCTCGAGAGCCAATGCCGTCTATTCCGCGGTATTCGGCTACGCCTCTCTTGCCGGTCCCATCGTCGCGGTGTCCTTCATCGACATCGCGCAGAGAATGGGGCTCCTCGGTTGGGCCGTTCCTTCACTCGCTCTCGTGACCTTCAGCGCCGCGTTGCCGCTCGCTCTCGTCGACCGTGGGTCTCGGCGGCGGCTCTCGGCGGGCTCCCACGTCGTCCAGGATCACGACGCCCTCTCCCGGCCCGCGGAGGCGGAATCGAATCGCCCGTAACCGTTCCGTTCCCGAACCGCTCTCCGGAAAGAACCGACTCATGGGAATCTCGTAGCTCTGGAGCTCCGGCTCCCAGCTCCGGCCGAGCTCTTCCCGGCTCCACCTCGCGAGCTTCAAGAATTGCACCTTCAACGCCGGGGCGACGGGTGCGACGTCCCGGAGCGGCACGACGACCGTCTTTCCCGAAGCGCTCTCGATCTCGACGTCGATCTCGACGTCGACGTCGGAGGTCGCGCCCGTCTCGGCCTCGTCATCGTCTTCGCCGGTCGCGCCGTTCACCCGCGGCTTCTCGGTCGAGGCGCCCAGGGAGAACGTCAGCAGCGAGCCGGGGACGAACGAAGCCCCTTCTCCTCCGAAGCGCACCCCATAGAAAGGTTTCTCCGCCGACGCGCTCGCGTTCTTCCAACCGAGGACGGCGGCGCTCGTCCCCTGTTTCTCTTTGTCCCGGTACAGAAGCTCTTCCTCACGCCAGAGGACGAGCCCTCCGGTCTCGATGCGGGCGCCGGGGTACGTCGCCGTCGAGACGTCGATATCCTCTTCGAAGTCCGCGATCTTCGTCTCGGTGGAATCGGAGAACTGGGAAACGATGACGACGTCGGGAAGCCAATCGCGACCGACGCGCGAGTCGCGGAAGAGGGGCAGGTAGTCGAGTCGATCGTGGAGCGCGACATCCAGAAACGCGGAGATGTACACGCTCGCGACCTGTCGCTGCGCCTCGCCGGGAACGAGGGGAGCGAGGTTCAGGAGCCACGAATACGGCGGGCCGGCGTCCGTGCGTCCCCAGACGGTATTGAACTGCCCGTGATTTCCACGGTGGAGATAGACGCCCGCCTTGAAGAAATAGGCGTCGTCCCCGGCGTCGACCTCGAGCTTCGTCCGGCGAAACTGCCGGAGGCCGAAAAAGCTCGCCTCGTCGCTGTCGTAGGAGCCCGCGAAGGCGAGAAAGTCGACGTTCGCGAGCTTCATCCGGCGCGTGTACCGTACGTCGGTCTGGGCGATGGCGACGAGGCCTTTGATGGAGAATCCGTAGTCGAAGGCGACGGTGGCGTCGTCGGGAAAATGAGAGAGGCGATTGAAGGCCGCGGCGATAGAGATCGCCTCTCCTCCGCGCGAATGGCCGATGAGCGCGATCCGGCCGAGGTCGACTTTTCCTTCCATCCGATGGCCTTTGGTGCGATTCCACTCCCGCCACTGGCGCAGGTGCTCGAGGAGGAGGAACGCACGCAGCGGCATTTCCTTCCCGTGGAAATCTCCCGACCAGTTCCCGTTGACGAAATTCTCGTCGATGGAGACGACGATGAGCCCGCGGCTCGCGAGCATCTCCCCGAGGTAGGCGTAGCCGGGATCGGAATACTCTTCCATGCGGTGGTTGCCGTGCACCACGAGGACGAGGGGGAAAGGGCCCTTCCCGTCGGGAAGCCAGACCCTTCCGTTCAGCGGAGCGTTCTTCAGCGAAAATCCCCAGTACCACTCGCGCACGCGCGCGTCGAATCCCTTCCACTGAGGGAGAAGCTTCGAGGCATCCACCGTGGGGGCGGTCCAGTCCACCCCGGCGCCAAACTCGGGACGCCGGATGTCGGTGCCGCTTCCGTAGTAGAGGCGCAAGACGGAATAGCGTCCCTTCTCCGCCGGGCTCGCGAGAGGAAGTGGAGGCGGAAGGTGGGCGGATGACGACGTCGGGACCGGATACGGGTCGCGGCCCGGGCTCGCGAGAAACCATATTCCAGCGGCGTCGAGGACGACGATAGCGATCGCCGCCGGGAGGAAGCTCCACCGCGCCTCCCCCGCGCGAACGCTCCACAACATCCCCAGGAGCGCGCCCTGGGCGAGGATGAATACTGCCGCCGCCGGGTAGAAGATCGAGTCCGGCCAGTTGAAGTCGAGTTGCTGGAGGACGAAGAGCGTGACGGCGGAGGCGCCGAGGAGCGCGAGGAACGTGGGCGGCAGCCGGCGTCCGAGCGCGCCCAGGGCGCGCACGAGAAGCCGGGCGAGAAAGAAGCAGCCCGCGCCGAGGAGCCCGCCGACCGCGGCATCGACGACCGGCGAGAGGCCCGTCCCGAGAAAGGCGCCTGCGAGCGCGCACAGACCGATGGTGGTGACCGCGAGGCCGGCGCTCGCTCCCCTCCAAAAACTGGCCGGAGCTCCCACGGAATCTACTGTCGCCGCAGGTAATCGTCGGTTCCGTCGAGCCAGTCCTGACGCGGCGGTGAAAAGAAGTCGACGTCGAGGGTGTCTTCGAGTGCTTCGGCCTTGTGGGGCACGTTGGACGGCAGCACGAGGACTTCGCCCGCGTGAACGACGAGGGGCTCGGCGTCTTCGCTCCCGACCCAGAACTTCAACGCCCCCGTGAGCACGTAGGTCAGCTGCTCGTTCTCGTGATGATGCATGGGAACGAGGCAGCCCTTCTTCATATAGACGTGGGTCACCATCCCTTTGTCACCGGTGATGATGCGCCGATCGAGGAGAGGGTTGAGCTTTTCCTTCGGCATGTCGTCCCAACGGAAGTGCTTCACGCGGCTGGTATCGGTCATGTTCGTTACGTTCCTTTCTCGTCCAGGGCCGGGCTACGTTACACTCCCCTTCCGTGCTTGACAAGCTGGAGTGAGCCTTCGCGCCGGCAGGGTTTGGATCTCATCGCCGAACCGGTGCAAAATGCCGGGGAAGGCTGGCCAGGCAGCAGTGCTCGGAAACTCCAGGCACGCTGCCGATGCTGCACCGCTATAAATGTATGGGAAAGGGAGCGCTCAAGGTCGAGCGAGATGGTTGGGTCATCGACATCAGGACGCTCGACGTCTGCCAGCGGCCCCACTGGGAAATCCGCTGTCTGATCCGCCGGCGAAAGCAGGAAGTCGTGGACGAGCGCAGGCACCGTTTCTTCGTGAATGAAGATCTCGGAAACCGCCTGGGGCTCGACGCGCTCTCGGAAGCCCGTCGTGAAGACCGCCTCGTCCGGGCCGCGAAGAACGTCATCTTGAGAGAGCTCGAAGAAATCTTCTCCGAGCCCGAGGGTGGCCTCGACTCCCTCCGGCCCCTGACCGAGAAAGACCTCATCGCCTCGTGACGAGCGCCTTCGATCACCTCCTCGCCGCGGGCCTGCCTTTCGTTCCCAAGCCCATCGTGCGCCGGTTCTCGCGTCCGTATATCGCGGGCGAGACGGAAGGCGAGATGCTCGACGTCGTGCGGCGGCTGGAGAACGAGGGTTTGCGGACGACGGTGGACGTTCTCGGTGAGTCGTCCACGCGTCCGGAGCAGGCGGAGGCCGCCGTCGAGAAGTATCTCGCGGTCATGAACCACCTCGCGGGCCATGGGCTCGGCCGGAACGTCTCGGTCAAGCTCACGCAGCTTGGCCTCAAGATCGATCGAGACTTCTGTCAGACGAACGTGACGCGGATCCTCGAGTTGGCCGTCCAGCACGATGGCTTCGTCCGGATCGACATGGAAGATTCGAGCACCACGGAAGACACCCTTCGGATCTACTCGCATCTGCAGGAACGCTACGGGCACAGGGTGGGACCCGTCATCCAGGCTTATCTCCGCCGGAGCCTCGACGACGTGAGAGCCCTGGGCAGGCGCCAGGCGAACGTGAGGCTCTGCAAGGGAATTTACGTCGAGCCGAGGGTCCTCGCCTATCGCGACCGTGAGGTCGTGAGTCGAAACTATCTCCGTCTCCTCGAGGAACTGCTGGGAGCGGGCTGCCACGTGGGGATCGCGACCCACGACGAACGACTCGTCGTCGCCGCGATGCGGATCCTCGATCGGCTCGGCATCGATAACACCCGCCATGAGTTCCAGATGCTCCTCGGCGTGGACGAGACGCTGCGAAACATCATTCTCGCCGAGGGTCACAAGCTGAGGGTGTACGTCCCTTTCGGGCGGCTCTGGTATCAATACAGCCTTCGCCGTCTGCGCGAGAACCCGCAAATCGCCGGCTACGTCTTCAAGAATCTGTTCTCCTGATAGCTCATTTCCGCTCCAGCCCCAAAACCTCCACGCCCTGCTCGAACACCACGTCGACGGGAATGCCCCGACCCTCGAGTCTCTCGAGGTTGGCCTTCAGCGCCGGTCCCTCGATCTGATATTTCTCGTTGAAATGGCCCAGACCGTCATAGTCACCGTCCCCCTGGAACTTCAGGATGGTCGCGGTGAGCGCCCGAATTCCGTCTCTCATCTTGTCCACGTCGACCCGGTAGGTCTGACTAGCGCCATCGAACGCGAAAGCTCCCTTCTCGTCGAGAAACGCGAGCTGTACCAGGTTCGCCCGACCGTGGGCATCGGCTGCGCCGAAGCGGACCGACCGCAAAATCGACGCGAAAAAAGTGACGTAGTTATCGCGGACCTCTTTGTCGGCGAGCTCTCCCCGCTTCGCGAGCTCTTCCACCATGAACAGACCGAGCACGTCCGCCTTCGCTTCCTCGAGGGCCGAAGCTCTTTCCTTGAGCGCGCTTCGCACCGTTCCCTTCCCGTCGATCGTGTTCTTGATGCCGAGCCCGTGCGCCACCTCGTGAAACATCACGTTCTCGAAAAAAGCGTCGAAGTTGATCTGGTCCCGCTGGTCCTCCGCGATCAAGACACTGGTGATCGGCACCAGGATCTTGTCGAACTTGGCCCGCATCGCGTTCTTGAGCTGCAGCCGCCTCGTCCCTTTTTGCAGCTGAACCCCTTCGTCGTTGGGGAGATTCACCGCGATCGCCTTGACCCCGGAATTCGCGTCGCCCGCGTAGTAGACGACGTCGTAGGCGTTCAAGTCCGAATCGAGACCCGGAGCCTCGGCCTTGTACTCGTCGGGCACGGGCAGCACCTTCTGGAGCTCGGGGAGGAGCGTCACGTAACGGGTGAGCCGCGCGCTCCACTCACGGTCTTTCACCAGCACCAGGGCCTCGTTCGCCGCTTTGTAGCCGAACAGCTCGTCCTCGTAGGTCTCGATGGGTCCGATCACGATGTCGAGAACGTTGTCCTTCATGTCCATCCAGGCCATGTCGCTCGGCCGGTAATCGTCGGTCTGGAGCGCTTTGGCCCGCAGCTCGAGATATCGCTTGAGTCCTGGATCTTCGGCGAGCGCGGCCGCCTGGCGGAGCTCATCGGAAGCGGCCCCGTAGGAATCCTCGAAGAACACCGAATAGGGGATCGCCTCGAGGGCCCCGTCCGCGTTTCGCCGTACCATCGTGTACTGGCTGCGCAGCGCCTGGCCTTTCTCGTCCGATGCCGAGGCGGCGGTCTCGAACTCCTCCTTCGTCATGTCCTCGGGATAGAAATTCGCGCCTTTGGGCTTGTCTTCGTAGCCCTCGACGAACGGCTCGTTCTCGTCGAGCCGGTCCCAAGGGCCGAAGTTGATCGTCGCGTAACGACGGGCATCCGGGTCGTCGAGCGACGACATGAGATCCTGCTCGTCGCCGTAGGACTGCTGCCAGAAGGCACGATCCATCGCCTGGGCGGCGCGGATGAGGTGCGGAATCATCTCGCGCTGCGACTCGGAGAGAGACGCCACGTCGGTCGTGAGCTGGACGCTGGTGTAGCGGGAGAGGCGGTCGGCCGCGCTCTTTCCCGTCTCCTCCTCGTCCTCGGATGGGGAAGGGGCGGGCGCGTGGCAGGCGCCGGCGAGACCGGCGAAGACGGTGGCGGCGACGACCGCAACGACGATGGCGAAGCTTTTTCGATTCACGATTGGATTCCTTTCAGGTAGGCCCTTCGGACGTTCTCGGGAAACTTCTCGATGGCGTAGCGCAGCATGGTGCGCGGCATCTTCCGGTGGTGGGCCCGGAGGAAGCCTTCCTCCGCCTTCCGGTCGCGGTTTCCAACTTCCCTCAGCATCCAGCCGACAGCTTTGTGGATCAAGTCCTCCTCGTCGTCCCGCAGAATGCGGGCGATGGCAAGGGTGTCCTCGAAATCACCATTCTTGATATAGCGCAAAGTCGCGAGAATCGCGATCCGGCGCTCCCAGAGATTGCGGGAGGACGCCCAGCGATAGAGCGGCTCGCGGTCCTTGTCCTCCAGATAGCCGCCCACGATGGTGGGAGCGCTCGCGTCGACCAGATCCCAGTTGTTCACACGCTCCAGATTCTTCCGGTAGAGCCGATAGATTCGACGCCGTTCGCGCTCGTCGCCGCGCTCGAAGGCCGCGAGCAGGATGAAGAGCGCCACGGCGCGCTCTTCGTGCCACGGTGATTGCAGGAGCTTCTCCAATTCCGAAGCGTGGAGGCCGCGCGCCCGTTTCGCCACGCGGCGGCAGCCGGGCACGGTGACTCCGAGAAAGCGATCTCCCGCGCCGTACTCCCCCGGGCCGGTCTTGAAGAAGCGCAGGAGGATCCGGGCTTTGTCGGGGTCGGCGAGCTTGCGGAGCTCTCCGCGCGCCCGCGATGCCGTATGGAGGATGGCCTCGCGCTCGCTCATCCGTCGTCCGTCAGAACAGGCGCAGCTGCGCGTCCAGAATGTCCGCAACCGACGTTCCCCTGACTCTCAGGAGTGCGTCCGCAGCGGGAGCGAGCTGACGATCCAGGTAGTGTTGATGGTCGATGGGAGAGGGGTTGTTGTCGAGCGGCTCGGGTCCGGCGGTGGTCACGACGTAGCGAACCCAGCGCTCCCGGCGCTCGCCGCTGTGTGACTTGAGCGCGGCCTGCACGTGAGGGGGTACGTTCTTCCGGTAATCCTCGAGTCGCCGGCGGAGACGCTTGCGGTAGACGAGGTCGCGATCACGCTTGCCGGCGAACAGGTCCGCGGCCACCGAGCGCACGTAGTCCTCGAAGGGCTCGTCGAAGAAGATCCGGCGATAGAGCTCGCGCTGGAACTCGCGTGCGAGGGGCGTCCAGTCGGAGCGGACGGCCTCGAGCCCGGTGAACTCCAGGACGAGCCCGCCCTCGCGGCGTACCAGGCCGGCGTAGCGTTTCTTGCTGCCGAGCTCGGAGCCTCGAATCGTCGGCATGAAGAAACGCAGATGGTGGGCCTCGAACTGGAGCTCGAGATATGACGTGAGCCGGTAGCGTTCGGCGAGCTCAGCGGCCCAAGCCCGGTTCAAGTGCGCGGCGAGACCCTGCCCGACCCGAAGGCATTCCTCCTCACTCGGCCCCGATCCTGAGAAGCACGAACAACGAATCGGTGTCGCCGTATATGACGCGGTGTCCCTCCTTCTCGATCCACTCGCGGCTTCGAGTGATGATCTCCGTGGCCGCGCAGGGTGATGCTCGCGGCGAGCCGCGGCTCGAAGAATCGGCAGCCGGGCGTTCCCAGCACACCGTAGAAGGAGTTCATGATGATCTTGATTGCGCGCGAAGTTGCCTCGCTCCCCGCCGCCTTCGCGCGATCGCGCGCGCGCCAGATGTCCGCGATGAGACCGGGGAGGATGTGGCGGTCGCGGGAGAAGCGCGCCCCCTGGAAACCCGGCACCGGGTCGTCGTCTCCATCCGCGTCGGCGAGACCGAGAGGATCGACGAGGAACGTCCGAATGATGCTCGGGTAGAGGCTCTTGAAGTCGAGAACGAGAACGTTCTCGAACAAGCCCGGCTCGGAGTCGAGGACGTAACCTCCCGGGCTCGCCACGTCGGTCACGTGCTCTTCGACGTCCCGCGCCACCCGGCCTTTCCGGTGGAGGCGCGGAAGATACAGATTGTCGAAAGCGGCCACCGAGCCGCCCACCCGGTCGAGGGCGAGGCCGGTGAGCTGGGCTCTTTCGAGCGCGAAGGCGATGAGCTCGGTGCGCTGGAAGATCTCCTCCACCAAACGGCAGTCTTCCACGTTGTAGCGCACGAGCTCCCAGGGTTGGTCGCGGTATAGGCGGCGAATCTCCTCAATCTTGTCCGAGCGATGCTCGATGAGCTTTCCCCGGCCCAGGAGCTCGAGCGCGACGGCGTCGAGCCCGAAGTCCTCGAAGCTCCAGGTGGCGGTACGCAGCGTATCGATGCCGTCGAGCACCGCCCTTCCCGGGATCCGAGCGGTTTTCTTCCCGTTAGGCGACGATGAAGCGAGCACCGTTGCCCGATCCCGGCCCCGACCGGGGGCGAACGCGAGGTTCAACCGCCGACAAGTGCGCTCGAGGAGATCGAGGTCGAACTCGACGACGTTCCATCCGATGATGACGTCGGGGTCGGCTTCCTTGAGAAAGGCGAAGAACTCCTCGAGAAGCGTAGCCTCGTCGTGATGAACGGTGAGCTCCACTCTCTCTTTCTCCTCATCGATACGCTCGCCGTGTCGCGCGTGATCCCACTCGGGAAAGCGGAGGAGAAAGGCGCGCGCGCGCGATCCGACGGAGGCGGCAATGGAATAGAGGGTCTCGTCGTCCCCGTCGGTCTCGATGTCGAGCGACAGCACCGAGAGCTCCGGGCGGAAATCGGCGGGAGCGACTCGAGGGTTACGGTACTCGCGGAACCCCTCGTGTTGCGTGAACGGGCCCTCGACCCGGACTCCCCCGGTCACGAAGTGCTCCATGAGGAACCGGTCGGAGGGCTTGACGTCGGACTCGTAGAGCCGAATTCCCCGGGAGCGTAGGCGCTTTCGCGCGTCGACGAGTTTGCGACGGCTCTGAAAATAGAGCCCGTCGACGGCGACTCCGTCGAGGGTGCGCAGCTCCAGGCGCCGGGACCGGCAGCCGAGCTCTGACGCCTCGACACGGCCATGTTCCACGAAGGCCACCGCTTCTTGACCGTCGAGCTCGATCCGGATCGCGCCCGACTCTCCCTTGGCCCAGAAGACGAGCGTCAGTCCTCGGGGTCCATCGCGCCATTGGCGCGTCAGCAGGAACGCGTTTTCCGCCGTCGCCGTCAAAATCAACGCCGGGGGAGCAGCCACACGTCCGCGCGGCGGTTCTCGTCGCCCTGCCCGTCGAGAGCAGATAGGGGCTCCGCTGCCCCGCGACCCTCGACCTGGAACGCCTTGACTCCTAGACCCGCGAGGTAGCTCTGGACGGCACGGGCCCTCTCCTCCGATAGACTCCCGTCCCGGGAGCGCCCTTCGTTCGAATCGACGTGCCCCGTGATCCAGACCTCTCCCGTCCCCGCGAGGGCGCGCTTTGCGATCTCGTCGAGCTCTCCTCGCGACGCTCGGTGTAGGCGGGATTCCCCGAAGCGGAAGAGCACCCTTGCCACCGCAGCCCCGCCGGCGGAGCTCCGGGAGGGGAGCACTCGCTGGATGGGCCGGTCGGCGAACACCGGAACGAGTCCGCCCTCTTCTACCTTCTCTTGCCCGTCGCTCAGAACAATAAAGCTCAGAAGGCGACGGAGCTTCTCGTCGGGCTCTCCGCGAACGTAGAGCCGTATCGCGCGCGTCAGGGGGTATTCCTCTACGGCCACCGATTCGGGCGTCGGAAGGAGCGCCGCGCTCGAATCGTCGAGCTTCAATGGAATCGTCTTTACCCTCGAGCGGTCGCGGCTCATGCTCACCAGGGCGATCGCGCGCGGGTCGGATGCGACCAGATCGATCGCGGCATCCTCCGTCTCCGCGATCTCCGCCGAGCTCGCGATCTGCGCCCCTTCGAGAATCCGGTCCTTCACCAGCTCGAAGGTTCCCGAGGAAGGCGGCGGGCGCAAGAGACGAACGTCGAGGCTCGATCCTCCCACACCATGCCAGGCGACGATCGTTCCCGCGAAGAGCGTCGCGAGCTGTCCCGTGGACAGGCTATCGACCGGGTTGTCCGGATGAACGATGACGGCGACTCCGTCGAGGGCGAGCACGTACTCGCGAAGCTGGAGCGAGAGCCTCGAGGCGAGAGCCTTCTCCCGATCTTCGATGGGCCGCGTGCTCACCGCGACGTCCGCGGAGCCGTCGAACAACGAGATGAAGCCCGCTCCGGTACCGCCTCCGTACCACTCCACGGAGAGATTGGGCAGCCAGCGCGCGATCTCCCCCCGAAGTCCATCGAGCCTCTCGAAAACGAGCGAAGAGCCCCGCAACCGGACGGCCTCGGCAGCCCGAGCCGGCAAGGCGACGATTCCCACACCGAAGGCGAGCGCGGCGATGGAGGCAACGCGTTGGCGAGCCATGGACCTATCGAAACTCGATATCCAGCGTGATCCAGGTCGGAACCACGACTTTCTCTCGCACCCCGGGGCTGAAGCGATAAGAACGAACGGCGTCGAGAGCCGCTTTCTCGTACACCTCGTACACCTCGCGGTCCTTCCGGGGGGAATCGACGGAAGCGTCGGTCACATTCCCCTCCTCGTCGACGAGCGCGTGAATTGTCATCCTCGGCGGGAGCGGTCGGTCGGGGAGGGGATTCGCCGGCGGCTCACCCTCGATGAGCTTGGGTCGCACGTCGATCGGGTCCGTAAAGGCTCTCACGTCCAACGGCACGGGGACGGGGCTGATCGTCTTTCGCCGAACGAAATCGACAGGCCAGATCATGATCACCGGCACCGGCTTTCCTTCCCTCAGCGCGGGGGAGAATCGATAGCTCTTCAATGCCTCCTCGGCGGCCGCCTCCAGCGCGCCGAGACCGTTCTTGTGCCTCTGTGGATCCGGGTGCACGAATCCGTCCCGATCAACGGTGATGCGATAGATGAGAGTCGGGAGAACGGTGGGGTCCGAATCCGGTGGGGCGATCGCCGGACCCCCCGACAGCAGGATTGGAAGCGCGTCGCGCGGACCGTCGAGGTCGGAGATCCGCACCGGTGAGCGGTACTCACGCGACGTGAAGGCACCCATTCGCCGCGCGATGAAGAAAACTCCCAACACCGCAAGGAGGCCCAGCGAGATCGCCCAGAGAAGAGTGGAGCGCCACCTTGCCCGCACGAGCGGCGATTCCGGCTCGGCGAAGAGGACGCGTCCGGTCGCGCGCCGGAGCGCCTCGGCCTCCGGGCTCCGGCGCGCCTCGTACGAGCGCGGTCGCGGCGGCTCGCGCCTCGTCGGGACCCCGCTCCCGATCTGAAGCGAGATGGGCTTGGGACGTTTCAGAATCCCTTCGTCGAAACGACGCATCGCTTCGAGGAGAAGCTCCTGCGCTCCCATTTGAAGCGTCTGAGCCGAGATCTCGACGTCGGACTCGACGCTGAACTCCACCGCTTCTTCCGTGACCAGGAGGTAGGCGGCATCCGCCGCAGGGAGCTCGCCGTAAGCGGCATGCACGACCTTGCCTCCGCGGATGACGAGCAGACCGTCGCCCGCGGGACCGGTGAGCCGCAGCCGATACGTCCCCGGATCGCCCGCCTTCACCAGAATCAGGTCAGCTAGAGAAAGCTCTCGCGTGTTCCCGGAGAGTCCCATATCCAGAGCCCCTGCCGTGCGTTTTGGAACGAAGGCTAAACCAAGCCTCGTTGCCGCGACATTCTATCAGAGATCTTCCTCGACGCCTCGGTTCTCGGACAGTCGTGCTAACATGACACACTCGGTCTTTAACACACGTGCGCTTGCGAGCCCTCACCTACAACATTCACAAGTGCATCGGCGGATTGGATCGTCGCTACGAGCCGATGCGCGTCGCCAACGTCATCGCCCGCTACCAACCCGATCTGGTGCTGCTCCAGGAAGTGGACCAGCACGCTCGGAGGTCGAACGCGGATCGACAGGTCGATCTGCTCGGAGATTTCCTCGGTCTCAGGCATCGGACGTATTTTCCGAACGTCCGAGTGCGCGGAGGGGGCGAGTATGGAAACGCGATTCTGAGCCGTTTTCCTCTCACCGAGACTTCCAACATCGACCTCACCGTACCCCCCAAAAAGAGGCGGGGGATCCTTCACGCCCGATATCGGGTCCGCCTTTCGGGGCAGGGCAATCGCGTCCGTACGCTTCACGTTTATAACCTCCACCTCGGGCTTTCCGGAATCGAGCGCAAGATCCAGATGCGCAAGTTTCTCGAGAGCCACCCCTTCGTCGGGCTTCACCATCGGACGCCGATCGTCGTCGCGGGAGACTTCAACGACGTCTGGGGGACGCTGGGAAAAAAGCTCCTCGCTCCCGCTGGATTTCGCGGCATCGGCACGATGATACCGACCTTCCCTGCCTGGGGACCGCTCCGGGCGCTCGACGCCGTCTACGTGCGCGGGAACATCCGCCTCGTCAGCCTGTATCGTGCCCGGCTCAGGCTCGCCCGGCGAGCGTCGGACCACCTGCCGCTCGTCGCCGAGCTCGAGATCGACTGATCACGGCCGCTGCGCCGCGAAGATCTGCAGCGCTGGATGCATCCGGTGCGCGCTTTCGGCTGTCCAACTCGGTCCAGACCGAGTAACGAATCTACCCACTCCGGACGATAAACTGCCGGCCGCACGAGGTCACGAGCGCGGGTGGTGACGACGTTGGAGCGGTGAATCTGACGACTTAGACCTTCCCACCGAGCCCCATCCGGTCGAGGAGCCGGGAGAATCGGTCGTCTCCACGAAGAGGCTCGAACTCGGGGGAGGCGGTCACGAGGACGAGAGAGCCGTCCCTCTCCTCGGCGGCTCGATTCAACCATTCGAACACCGCGTCGGTATCTCCCGTCCCGAGACAGGCCACGGCAATCCAGAGCGAGGAGGCCTGCCCCTGCCGGGAACGCTCCATGACCTCGTCGAGGAGCTTTCGCGCTTGCGCCGCGTTGCCCGCGAGCCCGTGTCCGTACGCGAGGATCCCCACGTGGTTGACCGAGCGCCCCCCGAGACGGGCCGACTCCTCCCAGGCGGCGATGGCGTCCGCGTAGCTTCCCTGCTGGGCGCGCACGTCGCCGATACCGTAGTGCGCGAAGGCGAAATAAGGGTCGATCGCGAGAACGGATTGAAACTGAACGAGCGCTCGCTCGAAATCGCGCAGAAAGTAATGCACGTATCCCATCTGCGTTTTGATCCTGAGGTCGAGGGGATCGAGGGCCTCCGCCCGGCGGAGCTCGTCGAGCGCCTCATCGTAGCTTCGCTCCAGAAGCGCCAGGCGCCAGGCGTTCCAGAGTCTCGTGTCGGCAGAGCTGGGATTGAGCTCCAGGGCGCGGCCGAAGCACCGTTCGGCGGCGACGCGGTCCCAGTCGTGATTCATGGCGATCAGGCCGAGCACCCGGTGGACTTCGGGAAGGTCCGGTGCGAGCTCGAGCGCTCTTCTTCCCGCCGCGCGCGCCTTCGGAATCGTCTCTTCCGCCCGCCTGGTCCCGATTCCCGAGTAGAACCAGACGTGACATTCGGCGAGCGCGGCATAGGCCAGCGCGTATTCGGAGTCTTTCTCGATCGCGTCTTCGAAGCAGGCGATGGCGCGCTCGACCCAGTCCTCCGTCCAATGGTTCATGGCATAGAGCCCGTGGAGGTAGGCGTCGTAGGCCTCCATGTTCGATGCACGGCGCGCGTCGCTTCTCTCCTTCGAGAAGCCGAGCTCGGATTGGAGCTCGGCGACGACCGTCTCCGCGATCTCGTCCTGAATGGCGAACACGTCGTCGAGCTCCCGGTCGAATCGCTTCGACCAGAGCTGATAGCCGTCGGTGGTGTCGCTCAAAAGGACGGTGACCCGGATTTTCGTGCCCGCTTTGCGAACGCTCCCCTCGAGCACGGTCTCGACGTTCAGGCGCTCTCCGATCTCTCGGGCGTCGAGTCCCGCCGTATCGAGCGAGAACGAGGAGGTCCGTGCGAGGACGCGCAAGCTTCGGTCGCTCGCGAGAACGTTGATGAGCTCCTCGGCGAGTCCGTGGCAGAAGTACTCCTGATCCTTGTCGGGGCTCAGATCCCGGAAGGGCAGAACGGCGATCGACGAGTGCTTGGGGCGGGGTGGAGCCGAGGAGAGAGCGGGCGAAGTCGCACCCGCTCCCACCCGGACCCAATCGGCGAGCAGCTCTCGCGTGGATTGATATCGACGCGCAGGATTCTTCTCCAGAGCCTTCTCGAGAATCCGCACCAGATCCGGGGGGAGAGCCGGGTTGAGCGAGAGGGCAGGCGCCGGCGGTTTGTTCAAGAGCGCGTCGAAGAAGGCGGCGAGCGTGTCTCCGCGGAAGGGGTTCTTTCCCGTCGCCATCTCGTACACGAGAACGCCGAGGGCGAACAGATCCGCTCGGGCGTCCACGTTCCGGCCGAGCGCCTGCTCGGGCGCCATGTAGCCGGCCGTGCCGAGCGTCATTCCCGGGCTGGTCTCCCTCGCCATCGTCACGGCATCCGCGTCCGCCCCCGGCGGAAGCAGAAGCTTGGCGAGCCCGAAGTCGAGGAGCTTCACCCGGCCGTCGTCCGTCACCATCACGTTGTCCGGCTTGAGGTCCCGATGGAGGACCCGGGCGTCGTGGGCGGCCCCGAGTCCCTCGACGACCTGACGGACGATGGCGACGAGCGGTTCGATTCCAAGCGGCCCCCGTTCGAGGAGCTCCCGGAGGCTCGAGCCCTCGACCCGCTCCATGACGAGAAAGACGAGACCCTCCTGCTCTTCCACCGAATGGATGGTGACGATGTTGGGATGGTTCAGCGAGGCGAGAGCTTTCGCTTCGCGCTCGAAACGCTTTCTACGCTCGGGCTCGGCCGCCGTCTCCGGGGGAAGGAACTTGAGCGCGACCTTTCGTCCGAGCCGTTCGTCTTCCGCGACATAGACTTCACCCATGCCCCCGGCGCCGAGACGTTCGAGAACGAGGTAGTGACCGAGCTTCTTTCCTATCACGGTGGTGGAGGAAAGAGCGACTTTCCGCACTTGCAGCGCGAGGACTCCGGAGTCCCCTTGTACCAGACGCGGGTGTGGCATTCGGGGCAGGTCCAGCTGCATTCGAGCTCCGCGATGCGGGCGAGCGCGGCCTCGACTTCGCTCTCTCCGGACTTCCCCCGACTGGCATGGGCCTCGACGTTGAGCGTAGCCTGAACGTCCGCTTCGAGGTTCTTCAGCAAGGGCTCGATCGACGCGAGCATGGGCTTCGCGTGCTCCCTGATCGCGCGGCGAACCCCCTTGAAGAGCTCACCGAGCTCGCGCCGGTCGTTCGCCGTTCCCCGCCGAAACGGAAGGTCGGCCTGGAGCCGCTCGCGAATCTCCTGAAGCAGCTCCTCCAAGGCCCGCCTCGCCTTCGTCGCGGCGCCGTTGACGTCCGCCTGCGCGAGTCGGTCCTGCGCTTCTCCGAGGATACCGACCGAATCGTACTTCGTCGTTCTCGGTCCCCCGTCGTAGCTCCAGGAGGTAATCTCGAGGCGCTTCCACGACGGCGCGCGACGGGACAGATGCTCGAAGAACTGATGGTCGTGGGTGAGCACGATGAGCTGCCAGTCGTCGAACTTCTCGGCGAGCAACGAGGCGAGCTGTCCGCGATGCTCTACGTCGAAGCTGTTGATCACGTCGTCGAGCACGAGGAAGCGAAGCTTCTCGTTGAAGGTCTGCGCCATCGCGAGAAACAAGGCGATGGCGAGAGAGTTCAAGTGCGACTCGCTGAGCACCCCATGAGGAGGCCTCTGCCTCGAGCCGTGAAAGTCGACGGCGAGCTCGATCCCCTTGGCCGTCCAGGGCTCGACGGTGATCCCGCGCAGGTCCTCTCCCGGATGGAGTGCCTGGTAAATCTCCGCCACGCGCAGACTGATGCTCTCCAGGATTCCCTCGAGCTGCTCCTTCTGGCGCTTCTGATAGGCGTCGTAGACACGCTCCGCGAGCGCGAGAGCCCGCTTGGCGCGCTCCTGCTCCGCCGCCGCCGAGCGCCAGACCTGGATCTGACCCGCGAGCCCCGCGAGCATCGCGAGCTGGGCGCCACGCTTGTCATTCGGGCTGGATGCGTCGTTGGAAGCGCTCGCGACCGCGGCGCGTGCGCTCTCGTCCCAGCGCGCCACCGAGCCGCAAAGCTCCTCGACGACGGCGGAATCCAGGACGGCGCCCCGTTCCAATGCCGTCGAGAACGCCTCGGGAACCGAAGGAGGCTCGGGAAGCTCGACACCGTTCGCACGCGCCTGAGCGAAGAGGGCACGGCAATCCTGCACGGCCCCATTCAATCGATCGCGGAAGCCCCGCAGCGCCCCGGCCGCTTCCTCCGCTTCCCGCGAGCGATCCAGCAAGCCGGTGAGGGTGGAGCGAACGTTCGCCGCGAGCTCCGCGCCGTCCACGTCCTGTCCGCATAGGGGGCAATGCTCCACGGGCGCCTTCGACGCAGAAAGGAGCGCATCGCCGTCCTTCAAGAGCGTCAGCCAGTCGACGTCTCGGTGCTTCCCCGATTCCACGACGGCGTTCCACGCGCGGAGTGCCTCGGCATCGAGCTCCGGCGCTCGAAGAGATTCTACGAGCGCGTCGAAGCTCGGAGCGGTCCTCTGCGGTGCTTCCCCGGCGACGGTCGCGATCCAGAATCGGGCTCGCCACTCTCTCGAGCGAAGAGGGCACGTCTACCGAGAGACTCCGGCAGAACGCCTGCACGTTCGCGAGGACTCCCTCTTCGCTCACCGGACTTCCGTCGGGCGAGAGCGCGCTCTCGCTGGCCTTCACCTTCTCCCCCGCCGATTTCGCCTGCTTCTTGAGGTCGGTTCGGATCCGTTGCAAGTCCCCGCGGAGCTCTTCGACGGCGTCGAGCCCGAGGATCTCGGCGAGCGCCTTCCATTTCTCCGTCTTCGACTTGTTGATGAAGTCGGCGAGAGTCCGTCCACGAAGGAGGAACGTCTCTCGTGCACCGACATCGAACGCCTCCGGCAAACGCTCGTCGGGAAAGGCCACCTTTCCGCCCAGGACGCCGGAGGTCGTCAGCTCGACCGAAGTATCTCCCTCCGAAGCCCCTCCGAGATTGCGCACGGCATGCTGGCGTCCCTCGTGCGAAAGAAGCTCAATCTCGCCGGTAAAGAACCACTCCAGAGCGTCGGCAATGGTGCTCTTTCCGGTGCCGTTGTCGCCGTAGACAGCGATGCTCTTTCCCTCGCCGAAGTCGATGGTGAGCTCACCGGGAACACCCCGGAACGACCGCATGGTCAACCGCTGGAGCCGTTCGCTCACGGCGCCGACTCCTCGATGAGGCGCTGGATTCGCTCGGCCCGTTCCTCGGGCGGCAGGTCGACGAGACCCTCGAGTCGCTCGGCGAATCCCGCGGGAAGATCGTCGAGGCTATCGAGAACGGAATGAAGAAACTCACGGAGGTTGGGACGCTGCACCGCTTCTCCTCGATTTACCGGTAGGAAATTCTAACCGAGCCGGGACCGGAGTACGAGCGCGAAGCGAGGAGAGGCATTCGGATTCCGGGAGCTCGGGCGACGTCCTTCCTTTTTGCTAGAATCACCCCGTGCTCAGCCAGGCGCGCCCTCGTCTTCGCTCCGAGGAAGCGGAGAGTCTCGTCCGGAACACTTTCGGCATCGACGCGACCTTCGTCTCCGAGCTTCCGAGCGAAAGGGATCAGAACTTCCTGCTGCGGGAGGCGTCGGGACGTGAGCTCATCCTGAAGATCGCGAGCGCCGCCGAGGCGCGGTCCATCCTCGATTTTCAGAACCAGGCACTCGAGCGAGTCGCTCGCCGCAATCCAAGCCTTCCCGTGCCCAGGCTCCGGAACACCCCCGCGGGCGCCACCATCGCGGACGTCATCGACGGGAATGGCGGAGCCCACTTCTGCCGCCTCTTCGACTACCTTCCCGGACGGCCGCTCGCCTCCGTTCGCCCCCATCGAGACGAGCTCTTGCGGAACGTCGGAAGATTCATGGGTCGGCTCGACGTCGCTCTCGCCGACCTTTCGCACGAAGCCGAGTCGCGCCCGCTCAAATGGAGAGTCGAGAACGCGCGGGAGATTCTGAACGACGGGATCGCGCTCACGGAGGGTCCCGACGAGCCCGACAAGAAAGACCTGCTCCGTTTCTTCCTTGCGCTCTTCGAGACGGAGGTCGAGCCCCGTCTCCGCGCGCTTCCCCGTGGAGCGATTCACAACGACGCCAACGACTACAACCTGCTGGTCGACGACAAGGGCGACGTTTCGGGAATCCTCGACTTCGGAGACATGGTCGAAGGTCCGCTGGTCGCCGAGGCCGCGAACGCGGCCGCTTACTGCATGCTCGACGAGCGGGATCCGCTACGCGCCGCGAGACTCGTCGTCTCCGGCTACCACGAGAAGAGACCTCTCGGCGAGGACGAGCTCTCGGTCCTCTTCCCTCTCATCGCGACTCGCCTCGCGATGAGCGTCTCCATCTCCGCGCGGCAATTCCGGGACGAGCCCGACAAAGAGTATCTGCGGGTCAGCGAAGCGGGCGCGTGGCGGCTCCTCTCCTGGATTCGCCAGCAGCCCGAGCGTCTCGGCCGTTACGCGCTCCGGGACGCCTGCGGATTTCCTCCCCACCCCCGCGCGTCCGCCGTCGCGGCGTTTCTCGAAGAGCATTCTCGCTCGGCCTCACCCGTTCTCCCCTGGCCGCTCGCGAACGAGAAGCTCCATATCTTCGACCTCGGCATAGATTCGACCGAGCTCGGCGGCCTCGACGTCCTGGAGACCGCCGAACGTTTCACCCGGCACCTGTTCGAGCGCATGAGGCGCGACGGCGCCCGGGTCGGCGTGGGTCGCTACGACGAGCCCCGTCCCATCTACACTTCCGAGGCCTTCAAGCCCCGCCCCGGAGATCCGGCGGAGCCGCGAACGGTGCACCTCGGGATCGATCTGTTCGTCGAGGCGGGAACCGAGATCCGCGCTCCGCTCGAGGGAAAGGTCCACAGCTTCGCGTTCAACGATGCGCCTCTCGACTACGGACCGACGATCCTGCTCGAGCACGCGGCCGCGGGAGGAGACCGATTCTTCACCCTCTACGGTCACCTCTCTCTCGATTCTCTCGAGGGACTCGAGCAGGGAAAGCCGGTGAAGGCCGGCGAGCTCATCGCACACGTCGGAAACTATCCGGTGAACGGAAACTGGCCCCCCCACCTCCATTTCCAGATTGTCCTCGACCTCCTTGGAAAGCAAGGCGACTATCCGGGGGTGGCGGCACCGTCCGAGCGCACGAATCTGGCTCGGTCTCTCACCCGACCCGTCGCAGCTTCTCGGGCTTCCACCCCGTGCGCGAGCGCCGCGCCCGGAGAAAGAACGCATCCGCGCCGGGCGCCGGGAGCATCTCTCGGGGGCACTGAGCGTTGCGTATGAAGAGCCCGTCCATATCGTGCGCGGCTCCGGCTCGTTCCTCTACGACGCCGAAGGGCGGGCCTATCTCGACATGGTGAACAACGTCTGCCACGTCGGACATTGCCACCCGCGGGTCGCGCGCGCGCTCTCGGAGCAGGCGGCGGTCCTCAATACCAACACCCGGTACCTCCACCGGAACATCGTGGCGTACGCCGAGCGGCTCGCGGCACTCCTTCCCTCCCACCTGGAAGTCGTGTTCTTCGTGAACTCGGGAAGCGAGGCCAACGATTCTCGCGCTCCGGCTCGCGCGCACCCACACGAGACGGAAAGACACGCTCGTCTTCGACGGCGCCTATCACGGGAACCTGACCTCTCTCATCGAAGTGAGTCCCTACAAGTTCGACGGACCGGGCGGCCAGGGGGCTGCACCTCACGTGCACAAGCTCGACATGCCCGACCCCTATCGAGGCGCGCATCGAGGCTCCGGCCCCGATGCAGGAAAGAGCTACCTCGAAGACGCGAAGCGGATCCTCGACGGGCTCGCCGCCGAGGGGCGGCCCGCCGGAGCCGTCATCGCCGAGGCGATCTTGAGCTGCGGGGGACAGATCGTTCTTCCCCCCGGGTATCTCGCGTCGCTTTTCCGCGCCGTGCGCGAAGCGGGTGGAGTCGCGATCGCAGACGAGGTGCAGGTTGGATTCGGCCGGGTCGGCTCTCACTTCTGGGGGTTCGAGAGCGAGGGCGCCTCGCCCGACATCGTCACGATGGGAAAGCCCATCGGAAACGGCCATCCTCTCGCAGCGGTAGCCACGACCCGCGAGATCGCCCGCTCGTTCCAGACGGGGATGGAGTACTTCAACACTTTCGGGGGAAACCCCGTGTCCTGCGCCGTAGGTCTCGCCGTTCTCGATGTCATCGAGAGCGAGGGGCTCCAGGAGAACGCCCGCATCCAGGGCGATTACCTCCTCGAGGATCTCGGGAGTCTCATGAACGACCATCCGATCCTCGGCGACGTCCGCGGGCGAGGACTCTTTCTCGGGTTCGAGATGGTGACCGATCGGACGAGCCTCGCCCCCGCGGCCGACGAAGCCTCCTGTCTCGCGAACCGAATGAAGGAAGAAGGAATCCTCGTCTCGACCGACGGCCCGCTTCACAACGTCATCAAGCTCAAACCCCCTCTCGTCCTCTCTCGCGGGAGCGCCGACCGCTTCCTCGAGACGCTCGGGAGGGTGCTCGGCGAGGATCGTTTCCGCCGATGACGGAGTCGCTTCTTCCCGCGGTCGAGATCGGCCCCGAAGGCGATCCCGACGCGTCGGTCATCTGGCTCCACGGTCTCGGCGCCGACGGCCACGACTTCGAGCCCATCGTTCCGGAGCTCCGCCTTCCCCGGGAGGCGCGGGTGCGATTCGTCTTCCCTCACGCACCGATGCGCCCCGTCACCATCAACGGCGGAACGGTTATGCGCGCGTGGTACGACATCAAGACGCTCGAGCTCGAGCGCCACGTCGACGAGGAGGACCTCGAGGTCTCGCGGCGTCAGCTGGAAGCATGGGTGCGTCACGAAATGGAAGCCGGGATTCCCTCGAGCCGGATCGTGATCGCCGGATTCTCCCAGGGGGGCGCCATCGCACTTTACTCCGGCCTCCAGTTCCAGGAACGGCTCGGGGGCATCCTCGCGCTCTCCTGTTACCACCCTCTGCCCGACCTCGTTCGCGAGCGCGCCGCCGAGGCCAACCGGAGCATCCCCATCTTCATGGGACACGGCACCTTCGATCCCGTCGTTCCGATGCGCCTCGCGGAAAGCACCGTCGAAGTTCTTCGGGAGAGCGGATACGAGCCCGAGTGGCACACCTATCCGATGCCCCACAGCGTCTGCGCGGAAGAAGTCCTCGACATCGGGCGCTTCCTCGCCGCCCGGCTCTGATGCGTCGAGCCTGTCGCCATCTGCTTCAAGACCTCAGGTTCACACTGACCGCCCTCGCGACGCTCGCCCTTTGTATCGGTGCGAATCTCACCCTCTTCGCCATCGTCGACGGAGTGCTCCTTCGCCCCTTGCCGTTTCCCGACGCCGGCCGGTTGGTCACCATTTTCAACACCTACCCCAAGGCGCACGTGCTCCGCGACGAGAGCTCGCTCACCAACTACTACGAGCGCCGCGGGCAGATTCCCGCGTTCGCGGCGATCGCCATCTACCGCAGCGGCACCGCTGTGGTGGGCGAGACCGGCGCGACGGCGCTCGAGCAGGCGACGTGGATCTCGCCGGACTTCTTCGACACGCTCGGCGTCGCTCCCGTCATCGGAGGCGGCTTCACGGAACGAGAGACGGCACCGGGTGCGGACGGCGTGGTCGTGCTCACCGACGGCTTCTGGCGCCGGTCGTTTCACGGCGACCCCAACGTCATCGGACATGCCGTTCGTGTGGACGGACGACGCCGGACGATCCTGGGTGTGCTGCCGCCCGGGTTTCGGTTTCTCTCCTCCGAGGCGCGCCTGTATCTCCCGCTCTCGTCCAGGCCTGACGACCGCGTGCCCGAGCGTCGCCATTGGGGAAGCGCGGCGAGGATGATCGCCCGGCTCGCACCCGGTGTGTCGGTGGAAGAGGCACAAGCCCAGCTGGACGCGCACAACGGGCGAATGACGGCGGAAGCGCCTTCTTCCGACGCGGCACAGATGGCGGACGCGGGCTTCCGCTCTCTTGTCGTGCCGCTTCACGCCGATCATGTCGCTTCCGTTCGCCCGGTACTGCTGCTGACTCAATCGGGCGTGCTCCTCTTGTTCCTCATCGGCGCCGTGAACCTCGTGAACCTCCTCCTCGTCCGCGTCAGCGCACGGAGCAAAGAGCTCGCGATCCGGCAGGCACTGGGCGCGGGCCGACGCCACGTGATCGGAGAGGTCCTTGCCGAGACGACTCTGCTCGCCCTCGCAGGCAGTGCTCTCGGGCTCGCTCTCGGTGCGGCGGGGATTCGCCTCGTTGC
Source organism: uncultured Acidobacteriota bacterium (assembly GCA_963815675.1). Lineage (GTDB taxonomy): Bacteria > Acidobacteriota > Vicinamibacteria > Marinacidobacterales > SMYC01 > CAWFHP01. The sequence continues at coordinate 56,602 of CAWFHP010000007.1, forward strand.
CGTCCTCGCCGGGGAGCAGTTGCCGCTCGGCACACGCGTCGTCTTCGATGGGTCGGTCGCGCTCGTCGCATTCGCCGGTGCGCTCGTCGTCGGAATCGGGATCGGTGTCCCCGCGGCCTGGTACGCTCTGCGCCACCAGCCGGCGGCAACGCTCGGCTCGAGCTCTCGCGGCGCGACGGCGAGTCGCTCGGTCGAGCGCATCCGCCAGGGCTTCATCATCGTCGAGGTCACGCTGGCCTTTGTCCTGTTGAGCGCCGCGGGTCTGTTCGGCGTCAGTCTTCGGCGCGCGATGGCCGTGTCTCCCGGCTTTCGACCCGAGACCGTCCTGAGCGGGAGAATCATGCTGCCGTCGAGCGCCTACGGGAGTGCCGAGGCGCGCCTCGCTTTCATCGAGCGTCTCTCCCAGGCGCTCGACCGAGAGCCCGGTGTCCTGACCGCCGGTGTCGTCAGCAACCTGCCGTTCAGCGGCGACAGCACGAAGAGCGCGGCGACCGTCATGGACGAGGTGCCGGTGGCCGGGGATCTCCCGCGGGGGATCTACTCCTACGGCGTCGCCGGCGACTACTTCGCCGCCATGGGCGTTTCGATTCGAGAAGGTCGGTTCCTCACCGCGGAGGATTCGCGCCGCGAAACGCGGGTGTGCGTCGTCGATGAGGACTTCGCCGCTTATCATTGGCCGGGGGGAAACCCGGTCGGGCAGAGGCTCTTTCAGGGCGGCCAGGTTGCCGACGAAAGCGAGGCGTTCACCGTCGTCGGAGTCGTGGCCCCGGTGAAGCAGGCAGCGTTGACGGATTCGACGGCGCAGGGCGCGGTGTACTTTCCCTATCGATACTTCGCGCAGAATCCCGTCTTCGTCGTGGCGAAAACGGCGCTGGCGCCGGAGTCGCTCGCTTCCGTTCTCCAGGACGACGCTCGCGCGATCGACCCGGATCTTCCCGTCTATGACATTCAATCCATGGAGAGCCGCGTCGACGGGAGCTTGCTCGTGCGTCGTTCTCCCGCGCTGCTCTTGAGCCTCTTCGCCAGCCTCGCGCTCGTGCTCACGGCCGTCGGCACCTATGGGGTGGTGAGCTATGCCGTGGCGGAGCGGCGTCGGGAGATCGGTGTGCGCCTGGCGCTGGGCGCCCGTCCGGCACAGGTACGCAATCAATTTCTGGCGCTCGGACTCCGGCTGCTCGCACTGGGCACGGCTGCCGGGGTGTCCGGCGCCTGGCTCGTGGGTCACGCCCTGCAATCGATGCTCTTTCAGGTGCCTCCGCTCTACCTCCCCACGCTCGTCTCGACCGCCGGTATCCTGTTCGCCGTGACGCTCGTCGCCTGTATCGCCCCGTCGCGTCGCGCCGCCCGCACCTCGATGTTGGAAGTGTTGAGCGAATAGGCCGGGCTCGCCGCAGAATGAATACGTTTGTCCGGCGCTCCGAAAGCGACTAGCATTCCCACCCATGCGCAAGAAAGTCACTCTCGTCACGGGAGCCGCGGGCGAAGTCGGGACGTCGCTCGTTCAGAAGCTGACGGCCTCGTCGTCCCGGCCGGTAGTGGCGCTCGACTTGAGCGCGCTTCACTACGAGCTTCCCCCGGGACACGTCTCTACCCAGGGCGACGTCCTAGACGACAGCCTCCTGTCGCGGCTCGTCGCCGAGTACGAGATTGAGTGCATCTTTCATCTCGCCGCTCTCCTCTCGACCCGCGCGGAGTTCACCCCGGAGCAGGCCCACCGGGTCAACGTCGAAGGCACGCTCCGTCTCCTGCGCCTCGCTTCCGAGCAGTCCCAATGGCGTGGGCAGCCGGTGCAGTTCATCTTTCCCAGCTCGATCGCGGTCTACGGGTTTCCCACTCCCGAGGTCAAGTCGCGCTATTCCCGGGTGCGCGAGTGGGAGTGGACGAATCCCACGACGATGTACGGGTGTAACAAGCTCTACTGCGAGCTCCTCGGGAGCTACCTGAGCCAGCACTACAAGCAGCTGTCCGCCGAGGAGCCGGTGATGATCGATTTCCGCTCCGTTCGATTTCCCGGGCTCATCAGCGCCTTCACCCTTCCGAGCGGTGGGACGAGCGACTACGCCCCCGAGATGATCCACGCCGCCGCTCAAAAACAGCCGTATCACACCTTCGTTGCACCCGAGGTTCGAATCCCTTTCCTGGCGATGCCCGACGCGATCGGCGCCCTCCTGTCTCTCGCCGCCGCTCCCAAGGGGGCGCTCACCCGACTGGTCTACAACGTCACCGCCTTCAGCCTTTCCGCCGCCGAGATCCGCGATCGGGTCGTCGCTGCCTTCCCCGACGCGAGCATCGACTTCGTGCCCGACCCGAAACGCCAGGCGATCGTCGATACCTGGCCCTCGGACCTCGACGACACCGCCGCCCGCCACGACTGGAAGTGGGACCCGGAGTACGACGTCAAGCGTGCCTTCGACGACTACCTCGTCCCCAACATCAAGAAACGGTACGCTCACTAGCCGCACCGGGGCTTGACACAAAGTCGCCGTCGTATTGTCCATCGGAGAATGCCACCATCGCGGTGTCGGGCCCGGAGCATGAGTCCCGGACAACGAGCGGTTCGTGGCGCGTATCGTGTGACGGACCTCGACCCATGGGTTGACCGACCCCCCAGACGCAGTGCGCGTATACGCGGGGTTGGCGCTTTCGGAGCTCCGCTTCAGATCGACGGTCGAGGATCTCGCCACGCTGGAGCTTATTTTTCAGATCGGCGTCCCGCCAGTTCGTATCGATGTTTGACGTCGATCGACGGCGTCGTGCGATGAGCCTGGCCGGCGAGAGTCTCGTCGCGGTACGACGACCAGCCGGTCCATGTGATTTCGCAGCACCATTTCATTCAGAACAAGAGGGCCTCGAAGACTCCAATCTCGCAACATGGAAGCCCTCGAGCGGAACAAACAACCAGACGCGTAGCTCCACCTCGGGACACGCCGGTCCGCACGGCGATATGTGGAAGAGGGGCTCTGGCTGGTTTCGCTCGGTGGCGGAACGCGTCCGCTGTGGTCGCGGGACGGACGGGAGTTGTTCTAACTGACTGAGCCAGAGCGGTTGATGGCGGCGCCGATTCAGCCAGGGCCGACGTTTGCCGCCGGGAATCCGCAGCAGGTGGTCGAGGCGGTCTATCCGGCGCGAAGCAATTCGCGCACGTACGACGTGTCCGCGGACGGCCATCGGTTCCTGATGATCCAGAGCTCCGCCACGGCAGACGTCCCCAGCCTGGTCGTGGTCGAGCACTGGCTCGAGGAGCTTAAGGCGCGGGTTCCGACGCACCAGCATTTCCGCTGCCTTTGCAGGCCCAACTCCGGCTTCGTCAGGAGTCCAAACTTGATGCTGTCATAATGCCACTATACTATGGTGAATTATGACATACCGACGTCGGGAGTTGTCGGGGTTGGCGGGCGACGCCCTCGAGACCATGCCGGTGGTAGTGATTACCGGACTTCGTCAATCTGGAAAGACGACGTTCCTGCAGCAGGACCCGATCTTTCGAGGGCGGCGCTTCTACTCGTTGGATGATTTCGCGGTATTGGAGGCGGCCCGTCGAGACCCGGACGGGCTCGTCGCGGGCGAGGAACCGATCACCATCGACGAAGCCCAACGCTGTCCCGAGCTTCTTCATTGCCGTAAAGCGCGCCGTCGACCGCAAGCGGCGGGCAGGACAGTTCGTTTTGAGCGGCTCGGCAAACCTGACTCTCCTGAGTGCCGTGACCGAGTCACTGGCTGGAAGAGCTCTGTACTTGAAGCTCACGCCATTTACTCGACGGGAAGCTCGAGAAGATGCTCGTCACGGAAACCCTTTACCTCGCGAAACTCCTCGAGGGACAAAACCCGGGGCGCACCGCGCGCCGCCGAGCCAATACGCGAGCGCGAGATGCCTCATGGGGGGATGCCGACCATCGTCACCGGGGAGGCGAAACGCCCCCACCTCTGGTTCCTGGGCTACGAACAGACGTATGCTCGAGCGCGATACTTCGCGATCTCGCGCAGTGTGGCGGATCTCGTTGCCTTCCGTTCTTTGATGCGCCTCGCGGCCCTGAGGACGGGACAGATACTGAACCAGAGCAATCTGGCTCGCGACGTCAAGCTTCCCGCCAGCACCGTGACCCGATACCTCGACCTTCTTGAAACATCGATGATTCTGGAGAAGGTGGAGCCGTATCTGAGAATCGGACGGCCCATCTCATCAAGTCGCCGAAGATCTGCATGAGCGACTCCGGCATCGCGGCTCACCTGACCGGAGTCGAGAACCTCGGCGCCGACGCAGATGCAGCCGATGAGGGGGCCACTCTTCGAGACCTATGTTTACCAGAATCTCGCGGGGATCCTCGCATCCCGGCTCCCGCGCTACGAGCTGGGCTTTTGGAGCGTACAGGGAAGGCACGAGCTCGACTTCGTCGTTTGGCGTGGACGCGACGTCGTCGCCATCGAAGTCAAGGCCAAACGCCGGTTCCATGAAAAAGAGCTGGGCGGTTTGCGGGCATTCATGAACAAGACGCCGGGCATCCGCGCGGCCGTGCTCGCATACAACGGAATCGAAACGGTGAAGCTGGAAACAGGCTGTACGCGGTACCGATCGCCACACTCGTTTCGTGAAAGGCGGGTAACACCCGGCGCCTACGTCACGATATGTTGCGGGCCATCTGATGCCACTCGTCGCCGATTCTCGACGGACATCGCCCACATTTATGGGCTCGAAGACAGCAGTGATACGACCGCGCTCGTTCTCGAGCTCGTCGATGGGACGACCCTCTCCGTCGGAGCGCCCAGAGTGCGGCCCCGCTCGACGAGGCTCTCTTGATCGCAACGCGGATCGCGGACGCTCTCGAAGCGGGGCATGAGCGAGGCGTCATCCCCGCGATCTCAAGCCACCGACATCAAGCTACGGCGCGAAGGGGTCGTGAAATGTGCCTGGACTACGGAAAATGAGGACAAGACGTCGGCAACGGGCCCGTTACAAGACCCGGCTCCGCGAATTTCGTGCGCAACCGCGTTCCCGAGTCGAAGCCCTCAAACGACGGGTGCCAGGCCGGATCTGCGGATTCGCTCGTCTCGGGTGCAGCACGTTGCCCCCACGACCCTGGCGGTGGCAACGATGATGCAGTCTCCCGGATCGCGGTGGAAGCTATCGGGCAACGCCGCGACCTCGGCAGCCACCGCAGGGGTGATGTGGGCACGGCGAACCAGCGGTGGAGCCGTGGCGCACTCGAGCCAATCGCGCAAGGAAAGGTCAAGCTCGATCCTCCCGAGACTCTCAAGGGTTGCGAAACCCAAAGGGTAAGTCGGACACCCAAAGAGGTTCTTCATTGCTCGCGGATTCGATGACCGTGCGATGCTGATCCGACAGTGGCACCGGAGCCGAAATCCAGTGGAGCAGGATGTGCGTATCGACAGGGCTCTGATTCTAGCTCGACAACGCCTCCCAGGCGTCCGCTGGAAGAGGCGGCTCGACGATGTCGCCTTTAATCCGCAACTGTACCCATGATGCCTGGTCTGAGGATAGCCTTCTCTCGCGGAACCGGAGGCACGAGCTGGGCGACCGGTTTTCCCCGTTTCAAGATGTTACAGGCTCCCCCGTACGTGCGACCTCATCGAGAACAGCGAGACACTTCGCCTTGAACTCAGTAAAGGATAACGTCTTCATATAACCAAGTCTAATAGACCGGGCATGTCCCATCAAGGCCGGATGCGTCCAACCACGTCGTTCGTGTGACCTGCTGAGTTTCCTTCAGAGGAATCGCCGAGAGTCACCACCCGCTATTACCGAATGCGCTACCCGGCCCCTCTCGGTCTACACACGTGGGTGAGCAGGACCTCCGCCTCGTCGGACTCACTCAAACTCTTGTGACCTGCGGCGCAACGGGCTCGCTGCAGAACGCCGCATGCCGGGAGCGCAGGCGCATTGAGTTCATTGCATTCCAAGGGGACCCGTAGGGCTCGTTCCCGGTTTTAACTCGATATGGGTTTCGGGCGAGGCCGTAGGACTCAGGTCCGACTGTCCCTAGTTTCTGGCACTCCTCGGACGTTCCACGGCTCGTTGACGAGTGGCGGGGTACGGCGTTACCCTGGAATATCAGATCCCATAAAGAATGATGGCGGTGCGGAAGCGCCGTTTCCCTCTCTCGCGTCCACCTCCGCGCGGCTCGCGGCTGGTGAACGCACGTTCGGATCAGGCACCGAGAGCTGCGGATGGCGAACCTTTTCCAAGGGACATTGGACGAAGACGAGCTGACCGGCACGCTTCGAAGTCTCCAGGCGGCGGAGGCGTCGGGTGTGCTGCACGTCGCGAGAGACGGGTGCGAGAAGCGGATTCTCTTTCGGCGGGGTCGCATCATCTCGGTGTCCCTCGATGCGGAGGAAGACGAGATTGGGGGCGCGCTCGTCGACCGGGACGGCTCGAGTCCACGGAGCTCGAGACCACTCGGGCGGAGCTCGAGCGGTCCGCTCTCTGATGCGATTCCTCTCCTGGCGTAAGGGAGAGTACCGGTTCGAGGAGGGTGAGCCGTGGTCCACTCCGACGCGGCTCGACCTTACGCCCTCGGAGGCGGTCGAACAGAGGCTCCGCCAGACTCCGCAGCCGCCGGGGGAGACAGGGAGCGATGGAGAGAGCCCGCCCCGGGTCCGATGGTCGGCGAACGCGACGCCCCTCGCGGAAGTGACGCTCTCGACGAAGGAGAGCACGCTCCTGGACTTTCTTCGCTCGCCCACGAACCAGAATCTGACCGCGTCCGAGATTGTCGCTCGCTCCCCGTTGAGCGACGCGGAGACCATCCAGATTCTTTCGAAGCTCCTCGCGGCAGGCGTGATTGAGGATAAGAACGCCGCGCGAGGACCCGGCCTCTCGTCGACGCTCGCGGGAGCGCGCGTGCCATCTGCGTCGAGCTGGTCCGCGGCTCCCCAATCCGCCCCGCCCCAGAAGCTGGGCCGGTTCGTCATCGAGGGAACGCTCGGACGAGGGTCGATGGGCGCGGTGCTCCTCGCCAAGGATCCGGCGATCGACCGCGTCGTCGCCATCAAGCTCATCCAGACCGCGGGGCATCTCTCCTCTTCCCAGAGCGAGAAATACCGCGAGCGTTTCTACCGGGAGGCAAGCGCCGCGGGTCAGCTTCTGCATCCGAACATCGCCACCGTCTTCGACGTCGGCCACACCGACGACGGGACCCCGTTCATCGTGATGGAGTACGTGAAAGGCCAGACCCTCCGGGAAGCCCTCGAGACGGAGACGTTCTCGGTGGCGGAGACGATGCGGATCGCGCGCGATGTTCTCGACGCGCTGCGATTCGCGCACGCCCAGGGCATCGTGCATCGCGACGTCAAGCCGGGCAACATCATGATCACGCCGATCGGCACGCCAAGATCATGGACTTCGGGATTGCCCATGTCGTGGGCTCGGAGCTGACTTCGGCCGAGGACGTGCTCGGGAGCCCGTACTACATGGCTCCGGAGCAGCTCTCGAAAGGACCCATCGGTCCGCATACCGATCTCTTCGCCTTTGCCGTGGTTCTCTACCGCATGCTCACCGGTGTCCTGCCATTCACCGGTGAGTCCTTCGCCGCCATCGCTCACGCCATCCTTCACGAGAGCCCCGCCGCCCCCGAGCTCTTCTCCGCCCAAATCCCGAAGGCGCTTTCCCAGATCGTGCTCCGGTGCCTCGAGAAGTCTCCGGAGGATTGTTATCCGAGCGCCGAGCAGGCGCTGCGGGATCTCGCCGCCGCCGCCGCCGGAAAGGAGACGCGCCCGCCTCCACCGAAGGCAAAAAGCCGGTTGACCCCGCTCGGCGCGGGGCGGCGCATCTACACGCTCGCCGTCCTCACCTTGCTCGGGCTCCTCGCCATCGTCGCGACCCTCATTCCCGTCGAAACGAAGTCCACTCGACCGACGAGCGCTAGCGGTGCCGGTGCAGGCGCCGGCGCCGCAATCGCCCGCACCCGTGCCACCCGAGACGACAACCGCAACGTCCTCCCCCCCCCCCGGCGGTCGAAAAGCCCGCGACGAGGCCGAACGTGGAGCCGGGCCCTCCTTCACGGACGGAGCCGAGTCCGCGGCCGCGAACGACCAGGCCCGTGCCCCGCGGCCGGCGGCGCCTGCGACCGCCGAGACGGGCGAGACGCCCACGAAGGAGGCCCCGGCGCCGAGCGTCGCCGACCTGTTCTACGAGGCACGCCTCGCGCTCGAGCGTGGCGAGCTGGACGAGGCCAGGACACGGCTGGAAACGCTATCGCAGGCGCGATCCCGCTTTCGCGGGCGGCGCCGACCTCTACGTCCAGGTAACCGATCAGATTGGGAGGCCCGCCTGCCGATCGTCATGACCGCACGCCACAATCACCGTCTCGGGAGCTGCGAAGGCGAGCTGAGCCTCGCGACGATTGGCGTTCGGTTCCACTCCGAAGACCACGACTGGGCCTTCGCGAAAGAGGACATCCGGGTTCTGGAGCATCCCGACGAGAGCACCTTGATTGTCGAGACCTACGAAAAGGACCTGCTGGGCCTGGGGAAGAACAAGCGCTACAAGTTCGACCTGGAAGCGCCGCTTTCCGAAGATGATTGGGTGCGCTACCAGCGGCTCATCAAGTAGCCGTCAACAGCTTCCAGACCTTCTCGGGAGTGAGGGGAGTGTCGATGTGCCGACGCCCAGATGAGCGAGGGCATCGACGACCGCGTTCACCACCGCGGGCGTGGAACCGATCGTGGCCGCCTCGCCCATACCCTTCACCCCCAGAGGATTGTGCGGCGTCGGGGTCTCGGTGCGATGGCTCGAACCGGGGAGTAGGTCGGCGCGAGGCACCGCGTACTCCATCAGCGATCCCGTGACGAGGTTGCCGTCTTCGTCGTAGACCGCGCCCTCGAAGAGAGCCTGGCCGATTCCCTGGGCGATCCCGCCGTGGACTGGCCGGCGACCAGCAGAGGATTGATGACCCGGCCGCAGTCGTCGACGGTGAGGTAGCGAACGATCTCGATCTCGCCTGTATCCGGATCGAGCTCCACGACCGCGAAGTGGGTTCCGAAAGGATAGGTCTCCCCCGCGGGGGCGAAGTCGCCCTCGGCGGTGAGCTTCCCTTGCAGTTCGGGCGGAAGCGCGTCCGAGTTTCCCAGGGCGGCAACTTCCTTCCAGGAGACCCTCCGGGAGGGCATACCCACGACGTGAAACGTACCGTCCTCGAGCACGACGTCGGCGCTCGCCGCCTCCAGCAGATGGGCCGCGATCCCTCGCGCCGTCTTTCACCCGAACCGAGCTAGCCTGCACCGCCGTGCCCCCAACCGCGGCGCTGCGGCTGCCGAACGTTCCGATGCCCCCGAGGAACGACCGCCGTGTCCCCGTGCAGGACCTCGATGTCCTCCATCGGGATCTGGAGCGTGTCCGCCGCGATCTGCGCCCAGCTCGTCTCGTGGCCTTGCCCGTGCGGCGACGTTCCCGTGAGCACCGTCGTCTTTCCCGAAGGTCCCACGCGAACCGCGCCCAGCTCCCAGGGGCCGAAGCCGCAGATCTCGACGTAACTGGCGATGCCGATGCCGAGGAGCCTTTCTTTCGAGTCCTTCGCTTCGATCCGGCGACGCTGATCCCGCCTCAGGCGAGGGTAGTCGACACTTTGAGGGCGTCTTCGAGCGCGCGCAGGTATTCGCCGCTGTCGTAGGTGATTCCGGTGGCCGCCTCGTAGGGAAACTGATCGGGAGCAATGAAATTCCTGCGCCGTACTTCGGCAGGATCGAGCCCGAGCTCGCGCGCGAGAACATCCATTGCCCGCTCGATGAGATAGGCGGCCTCCGGCCGGCCCGCGCCGCGGTAGGGCTCGCTCCAGACCTTGTTGGTGAAGACGCCGGTGGCCCGTGCGCGGGCGTTCGGAATGTCGTAGACCCCGGTCATCATGATCCCGGTGAGAGAAGGGATCAGCGGCGTGACCCGGCTGTAATACGCGCCGGTATCCATCACGAGCGAGAGATCCGCTCCCAGAACCCGGCCCGGAGGCGTCGGAAGCGAGCTTCAACGTTCCCCGCTGGTCGCGCCCGTGGCTCGTCGTGAAGTAGTCTTCGCTCCGTGTCGCCACCCAGCGAACGGGCCGCTTCAGCATCCGCGCGAGAGTGAGGGCGATCACGTCCTCGCCATACGTGTTCCCCTTCGCTCCGAATCCACCACCGACTTCGGGAGCGATCACGCGCACCGATGCGGCGTCGAGCCCGAGGATCGAGGCGAGCTCGTCGCGGAGCCCGTGGGGAGCCTGGGTGCTCGCCCAGACGGTGCACGAACCGTCGCGATCGCAAACGGCGGCGACGGCGCGGGGCTCCATCGCGTTCGGGAACGAGCCTCTGGATACGCGCGTCGAGCTCCACCACCTTCGCCGCCTGCGAAAAGGCCGCGTCGACGTCCCCGCCGTCCAGACTCCAGATGAAGCCGAGGTTCGTCCGGGCGCCTTCGTGGATCCGCGACGCTCCTTCGGCGAGGGCCGCCTCGGGAGTCGAGACGACTTCGAGCGGCTCGTACTCGACGACGACGGCGCCGGCGGCGTCAGCCGCGAGGTAAGGGTCTTCGGCGACGATGACGGCCACCGGGTCGCCCACGTGACGGACGCGGTCGGAGGCGAGGGGATAGCGCTCGGGAATGAATCGCTCCTCGAAGCTGCCGTTGTCCCCTTCCTCGATGACGGGAAGCGGTTTCTTCCATTGCGGCCGAAGGTCGTCATAGGTAAACGCGGCGAGGACGCCGGGGAGGGCGAGCGCGGGCCCGGCGTCGACCGAGAGCACCTTCGCGTGAGCGTAAGGGCTTCTCACGAAAGCCATCGTCGCCGCACCCTCGAGCGGGATATCGGCGACGTAGCGTCCCTTTCCCGTGAGCAGAGCCGGGTCTTCCCGGCGGGTGACCTTAGCGCCGATGAACTGCGGGATCGAGATCGTTTTTCGCATGATGTTCCAGGAGATTCTTTCCTTCCGCGGCGGGAAGGGACAGGCCGAGGATGGCGGCGAGAGTAGGAGCGATGTCCCGCATGTCGATGCGGCCGAGATTGAGCCCTCGAGGAATCCCTTCTCCCACGAGAAAGAACGATGCGTCCATCTCCTTCATCTCGGGAAGATACCCGTGCGTGCCCCCGGCGGACGTCGTACGAAGGATGGGCCCGGAGAGATTCGACCCCGTGTGGAAACCGCGGGCGAGCCCCACGATGAAGGCGGCGTCGGGGTAGCCTCCGAGCCGTCGCGCCTCTTCTCCCTCCAGAATCCGATAGATACCGTTGTCGGGGGACTCGGCGAGCTTCGCCAGCACGGCACCGACTGCCGCGCGCGATTCCCGATCGGCGGGGTCGCGGAGCAGGATCATCGACGAGCCTCCCTGGTCCCAGGCGACGGCCCGCCAGTCCTTCAACCCGCCGTTCCCGTCGACGTCGAGGAGCCCAGCGTCACGGAGCGCGGCGTTGAGGTCGAGCTCCTTGTCCGACGCGAGAAACCCATGGTCCGAGACCACGCAGAGTACGTCCGCCCGTGCGCGAACCTTGCCCACGAGCTCGTCGAGGCCCTCGAGCACCGCGAACGCCTTCTTGCTGTAGGGCGCGCTCTCGTGCTCTTCGGTGTCGAGCCCGCCGAAATAGGCGGTCAGGAACGCGGGCTTTTTTTCGCGAAGCACCCAGTCGATGAACTCCGCTCTCTTGCGATCCCCCTCGAGGGTGTAGTCGTTTCCTTCGGGAAACGGCCCTACCGCGGCTTCCGCCTCCCGCAGGAGACCGGGCGTGGAGAGCGCCCGGATGATCTTCCGGTCCTCGGCATTTCCCGCCCGCCAATACTGAACGATGTCGAAGTCGACGGGAGCCCCCACGCTCACGGGCCAATCGATGCTGGCCGTGGTCAGGCCGCCGCGGCGGGCCGCCTCCCACAGGGTCTCCGAGCGCAAATCCTCGACGTACCAGTACCAGCCGTCCAGGTTCTTACCGAACGGGTCGAAGGGGTGGTTGGAATAGATGCCGTGGCGGACTTGGAGATACGCCGGTCACCATCGTGGCGTGGCTCGGGTAGGTTACGGTGGGATAGACGCCGGTTACCCCGGTGGCGTAGGTACCCTCCTCGACGAGCCGCCGCAGGTTGGGAACTTTCAACCCGTTGGCGTCCGCCGAAAGGATGTAGTCTGGCTTGAGCCCGTCGATGGAGAGAAGGACGACGGAGGCGGCGAGAAGAATCGTGGAGACCATAACGGGCCGAGATTGTAACACCGGGTGGAACCTTTCCAAGAGAGCTTACGTTCCAGCAGCAGTAGTGATACGCGAGCGGAGCGAGGCCGGGAGGAATGGGCGCCGTGAAGCCGGCAGCCCAGGGAATCCGGCCGTCCTCCCCGCGCGAAGAGCGCGGGGAGCAAGCCGAGCGAAGAAGCGAGGCGAGCCTTAAAGATAGTCTAAGCCATGGAGAACTGGTTAAAAGACCTCAAGTTCGGGGTGAAGCTCCTCGTTCGGGAAAAGGGCTTTACGCTCACCGTGCTGCTGACGCTCGCCGTCGCCATCGCGGCGAACGCCGCCGTCTTCAGCATCGTGCGGTCCGTACTCTTGAAGCCTCTCCCCTACCCCGATTCCGACCAGCCTCACGACCTGGCACAACAGCTATCCCAACGCGGGCGTCGAGAACGTCGGATGCGCCGTTCCCGACTATTTCGACCGGCGCGAGCAGATCCATGCGCTCGACGAGCTGGCGATCTACCGCTTCGAGGGACGAAACGGTGGGCGAGCCGGGCTCGACGCGCCGGCTTCGTGCCGTACGCGGGACGCCTTCTCTTCTCCCGATGCTGGGGGCCCGTGCCGAGCGCGGCCGCCTCTTCACCGAGGAAGAAGGCGAGATCGGCAACGAAAAAAAGGCGATCCTGACCTACGGCCTGTGGCAGGAGCTCTACGGAGGCGACGAGGGCGTCGTCGGGCGTGACCTGAGGGTCAACGGAGTCCCTTACACCATCGTGGGAGTTCTTCCCGAGAGCTTCCTCTTTCTCACGCCGGAAGTCCGGCTCTTCGTCCCCGCCGCGTTCACCGTGGAAGACAAGTCCGACGAATCACGCCACAGCAACAACTGGGAGATGATTGGCCGGCTCGCTCCGACCGCGACGGTCGCGGAGGCGCAGGCCGAGCTGGACGGCCTGAACGCCAGAAACTTCGAGCGCTTTCCGGAGATGGCACCTCTCCTGAAGAATGCCGGTTTTCATTCGACCGTCCTTCTCTGGCGCGACGACCTCACCCAGAACCTCCGCGGAACGCTTCATTTGCTCTGGGGCGGCGTCGCCTTCGTTCTCCTCATCGCCTGTGTCAACATCGCCAACCTCCTTCTCGTGCGCTCGCAGGTCCGGCTCAAGGAAATGGCGATCCGGAGCTCGATGGGCGCCGGGAGGGCTCGGGTCGCCCGGCAGCTCCTGACCGAGACGCTGCTCCTGACGCTTCTCGGAGGAGCGGCGGGAGTCGCCCTGGGCTATGCGGCGCTTTCCCTCCTTCGTGGGTTCGGGATTGAGGAGCTTCCGCGGGGAAGCGAGAATCCAGATGGATGTCGTCTCCGTGGCGCTCACACTTCTCGGAGCGCTCGTCATCGGCGCCATCCTCTCGCTCATTCCCGTCGCGCGCATGTTGAACATGAACCTCGCGGACGTCGTCCATCAGGAGGGGCGCAGGTCGACCGGGAGGTCGCGGGACCCGGGTCCTCAGGAAAGGTCTCGTCGTCGTTCAGGTCGGATTCGCCCTCGTTCTCCTCATCGGCGCCGGCCTCCTCCTCGAGAGCTTTCGCCGGGTCGCGGAAATCGACCCCGGGTTTCGTCCGGCAGGCGTCTTCACCGGGTCGGTCAGCCTCCCCGGTTAGCCGGTACGCGAGAGGGCGGGTACAAGGGACGGAAGACTTCCCCGAGCGGGTGTCGTTCGCGAAACGCGCTCTCGACGCCGTGCGCGCGCTACCCGGAGTCCAGAAGGCGGGGCTCATCTCCGACATTCCGTTCGGGGGAAGCTACAGCGACAGCGTCGTCATCGCCGAGGGTTACCAGATGCAGCCGGGAGAGTCCGTGATCTCGCCGAGCCGCGTGTCGGTCAGCCCCGGCTACTTCGAGGCGATGGGCATCCCGCTATTGAAAGGCCGGCTCTTCGACGAGCGCGACGACGAAAAAGCGCCGAACGTGGTGATCGTCGACGACCGTTTGGCGAGGAAGTTCTGGCCCGAGAGCGACCCACTGGGAAAGCGCATGTACACTCCCAACAGCAAGGAAGATCTCCTGCGCCCGGGAGCCGACGTGACGTGGTACACGGTGGTCGGCGTCGTCGGGTCGGTCCGGGAGCGAGGCCTCGTCGAGTCCGACGACCGGCTCGGGATGTACTACTTCCCCTACGCGCAGGAACCGACGCGTTTCTTCACTTTCGTCGTGCGAACCCCATCGAGACCCGACAGCGTCGCCGCGGGCGTTCGAGCCGCGATCGCCGCCATCGATCCCGAGCTTCCGCTCTTCGACGTGCACAGTATGGAGGAACGGGTCAACGAATCTCTCCTCACCCGGCGCACGTCTCTTCTTCTCTCGGCGAGCTTCGGGCTCATCGCCCTGTTTCTCGCGGCGCTCGGGAGTCTACGGCGTCCTTGCCTATCTCGTGAGCCAGCGGACCCGGGAGATTGGAATCCGGATGGCGCTCGGAAGCACCTCCCGTTCCACGTTCGAGCTCGTTCTCCGCGAGGGAGCGACGATCGTGGCTCTGGGTCTCACGCTGGGACTCGTCGGCGTGCTCGGGCTCGGCCAGGTGCTGCAGAAACAGCTCTACGGCGTCGGGGCCGCGGATCCAGCCGTTCTCCTGGTCGTCGGAGGGACCCTCGCGGCCGTCGCCCTGATCGCTTCCGTGATTCCCGCGCGGCGGGCGTCGCGCATCGACCCGGTGACGGCCCTTCGGGGCGAGTAGGAACGCCACGAGTCGAGCTGGTCGGCGGAACCTTGTGATTGACCGCCCTCCGCTCGTTCTTCACAATGGATAGAGACCCTTGGATCCGGCCCCCGCGCCGTGGCCCTGCGAATGAACCAGTCCACCCAGGCAAAAAAACCGATGAAGAGCGTCGCGGAGCACATCCGCCACCTCTATCAGCGTCTCAGCGAGCTCGAAGCTCGCCTCGAGCGGGTGGAAAGCCGTCCTGACGGGTTCCAGGAGCCGGGCGATCCCGCGCGATCCGGGACGCCCCCCATCGACGCCGAGATCCTCGAGCAGGTGGTCGAGCTCGAGCACCGACTCAAACAGCTCGAGCACGAGAACCGAACCCTCTCCGACCTCTGCAACCAGCTCCAGGAGCAGAACGCGGCGATCTCGAACCTCTACGTCGCCAAGCATCGCCTCCATGCCTCGCTGGACGCGGCGGAAGTCATGCGCATCGTGAAAGAGATCATGGTCGAGCTCATCGGCGCGAAGGAGTTCGGAATCTACCTTCTCGATCCCCGTCAGAAGCTTCTGCGCCGGATCGCCGTCGGCGGGGGAAAGAAACATCCCGAGACCGTAGCGCTCGGCGAGGGCCACATCGGAGAGGGCGCGAGCACGGGAAAACCGTTTTATTTCGCAGGTGCCACCCGGGCTCCGGAAATTCCCCTCGCCGTCGTTCCACTGCGCAGCGAGTCGGACACCATCGGGGTCATCGCCATCTGGGAGCTATTGCCCCACAAGGGTGACTTCACCCCCGTCGACCATCAGCTTCTCGATTCCGTCGCCGAGCACGCGCCCGCCGCTCTCAAGTCGGCGCACCTTCACCAGAAGAGCCGCAGCCAGTCTCGCTGATATACTCGAAGGCCAGTGCGCATCGCTCTGGTCGTCTACGGAAGCCTCGACATCGTGTCCGGAGGAAACCTCTACGATCGAAAGCTCGTGGAGCGTCTCCGCGCCTCGGGCCACGAAGTCGAAGTGGTCTCGATCGCGAACAGGGGTTACGTCCTCGACCTCGCTTCGAATCTCTCTCCTCTTCTCAAAAAGCGACTCTCCGACCCGAGCTACGATTTGCTCCTCGAGGACGAGCTCGTTCATCCCTCTTTCGCGTTTCTCAATCGTTCCCTCCACGACCATCGACCCTCGCGGCCCCTCGTCGCCATCGTGCACCATCTGCGCTCCAGCGAAGAGAGACCCGACTGGCAGAACCGGCTCTACCGGCGGGTGGAGAAGCGGTATCTGGCGAGCGTCGACGCCTTCGTCTTCAACAGTCACACCACCCGCGAGAGCGTCGAGGAGCTCCTCTCGAAGAAGACGAGAAACGTCGTCGCCACACCCGGCGGAGATCGACTCGAGCGGAAGATGACGCGAATGGAAATCGACTCCCGTGCCCGGGAACAGGGTCCGCTCCGAATCCTGTTCGTGGGAAACCTCATTCCTCGAAAGGGACTCGAACGGCTCGTCGAGGCCGCGCGGTCGCTGCAAGCCTATTCGTTCTCTCTCGACGTCGTGGGGAGCCTGGACATGGACCGGCGGTACGCCGCGCGGAGTACGACGTCAGGTCGAGGCCTGCGGGCTCGCCGACCGCGTTCATTTTCACGGCAGCCTCGGAGGCGAGCTCCTCGAAGAGCGCTTTCGCCAGGCGCAGCTATTCGTCGTCCCGTCCAGCTACGAGGGCTTCGGAATCGTTTACCTCGAGGCGATGGGATTCGGTCTCCCGGTGATTGGGACCGCCTCCGGCGCCACCGACGAAATCGTCCTCCACGAATCGACGGGGTACCTCGTTCCGCCGGGAGATGCCACGATCCTCGCGCGACGCATCGAGTCTTTCCTCGAGGACCGCGATCTCCTCGCCCGCATGAGCCTCCAGGCCTTCGAGGCGTTCGCCGATCACCCCGGCTGGGACGAGTCGACGGGGCAGATCGAGGAGCTCCTCGTCGCTCTCACTTCGAAGACGAGATTGCCTTCAGCCCCCACGAGAGCCCGGTAGCGGCGAGGAGCACGTCACGGGCTCGCACGACGAGCGCGAGACTCATGCCGAGCTCGGGCGGAAATCCGAGCGCCGCGATCGCGGCGATCTGCCCCGCCTCGAAGACTCCCAGCGCGGCAGGAAAAAAAAGCAGGTACGCGACTCGAGCCGCGGTGAGGCCGAAGACGACGCCGCGAAACGACAGCTCCATTCCGAGAAAGCGCGCCATCAGCCAGTATTCCGCGAGCATCAACCCGAACGATAGGACGGAAGCGAGAAGGGCGAGAGCGAGAAACCCCGGTCTCTCCCGGCAGAAAAGGCCGGCTCGAGCCTCACTGGCCCGGACCAAAGCCTGTAGTCCCGCGGCGCGACCATCTGCGAACGCGAGAGCGAGCGCGTGGGCGAGAGGCTTCCGCCCGTATCGCAGCGCGACGAGGTACAGGAGAGGCACGAGCGCGAACGCCGCCGCGAGGCCGACCGGCCCCGGACGCACGAGAAAGACGAACGCGCCTCCCAGATAGGAGAAGTTCACCACCGCCTCGACGAGGCGGTCGAGCGCGACCGAAGCGATGGCGTCCTCGCGCGGCACCGCGTGCCGTCTCTCGAGGAGCAGGACTTGAAGCGGCTCGCCGCCGACCTGGGGGCCGGGAGTGAAGTAGCTGACGCCGAAGGCGGCGAGTCGATACGAGGCCGCCTCCAGCAGCGGCAACGGACGGCCGAGTCCTTTCAGGATCCACCACCAGCGCGTCGAAAATAGCACGACGGCCGCCAGGTTCAGCGCGACCAGGATCGCGATCGCGGTGCCATCGAGCCTACCCACCGCTCGGAAAGCGTCGGCCAGCGAGACCCTCCGGAGGGAAACGTAGAGAAGCAGGGCGCCCGCGAACCAGAGCGCGACGCGCGTGCCGCGCCTCTTCATTCGGTCCCTTCGGGCGTGACCGAGCTCCCGCTTGACCCGCGAGCCTCCGTTGCGTTATTGGAGTCCTCATGGGGCACTGGCGAAGGGCTCTCGTTCTTAGTGGGACGGTGTCGCTCGCCGCATGCGGAAGCAGTGACGGACCCACGGCACCCACTCCGCCCGCCCGAGAAGGGACCCCACCGTTCGGACTCGCCGCCGGCCCTGCCGCGCTCGCTGATACGGCCCTCAGGGGCCGGGTGCTCGACTCCGTAACCGGCCTTCCCGTCGCGAGAGCGCATATCGACGCCGGCGAGGTTTCCGGGGTCGACGCGGACGGGAACGGCTTCTTCTCGATTTCCTCGACTCAGGCGGGCGTCGTGTCCCTCGTGGCGCAAGCCGATGGCTATTTCCCTCATCAGACCCATGCCCGAACGGGAACGTCCACCCCGATTCGAGATCGAGCTCATTCCGCAAGGAGCGCATTTCGACCTCGACTTCTACGACCATGTGTTTCGCAATCTGGGTGAGAACGGCACGTACACCTGGGCAACGGAGCCCGGATTCGAGATTCTCTCGCAGGTCTTCGACTGCGTGGAGCACGAGACCACGGACGCCTGCGATGTCTTCGAAGCCACCGACGAGGCGGCGCCGGGCCAATTCGTGAGCCTGGCGCGCGAGGTGGTCACCGCCGACGTTTCCCGGTACACGGGAGGAGCCCTTCTCGGCACCAACGTTCGTCTCGTGGACATTGCACCCGGAACCCGGATCACGAGAAGCGAGGCGTGGGTGCGGGACAAGGTTCGATTCCTGATCGCGCGGATGCCCGACGGCTCCTCCTGGACCACACGGTGGATTTACCGGGGAACGTCGAACTACTACTCCGGATTCATCATTATCAACAAGTCCACCCACAAGGCCGAGCGCGGGGTCTACAGCCACGAGCTCGCGCACTCGCTCGGCTACAGCCACCCTCTCGGCGGGGACCGTGTGCCGATTCCGTCCATCATGCGCTACGGACATGGTCCCGATCCCTATCCCGCCGACATCCTGCACGGCGCCATCCTCTATCGCCGGCCCGCAGGGAGTCGCACGCCGGATCAAGACCCCGACGATTTTGTCGTGAACGAGTTGCGGCAGCTCGCTACCGGACCGGGAGATCTCATCGAAGAGACGGTGCGGTAGCGCCCGCAGAGCTCGACCGGCAGGAAACGTAGAGCCAGTCGCGAGCGAACATGGCGAGGGTCGCCCCGCCGAAGAGATGACACGCGAGACCCGCGAGGCTGCCGGAGACCGCAGGCCAGAGCGCGACCGCGAGGAAGCCCATCTGGCACCCCGCGAGAATGCGTCGGATTGAGGGGCGATCGAGCTCGCGCACCGGCTTTCCGCGATAGCTCCGCCACCAGAGACCGAAGACGAAGAGATAACGCGCCAGACCGACGCTCAGGTACCACAGCGGAATCTTGCCGAGTCCGACCGCGGCGAGGGTCGCGACGAGGATCCCCAACGCGTCCACTTCCATGTCGAGCCGCGAGCCGAGACGCGTCTCTCGCTTCCTCCAGCGTGCGAGGCGCCCGTCGGCGTGATCCAGGATCGCGGCGAGACTGTATGCGGGCGCCACGACGCTCGGCGCGGCGAGAAAGCCCGCGGCGAGTGCGACGAGAAGGCCCCGGAGCATGGTGACGAAAGTCGGGGCGCCGAGAGTCGGCAAGAGCGCTTTCTCTCCCTCCCGAACGTTCTCGGACAGACCCCGAAATAGAAGCCAGGAGCAATAGCCCCACACCGGGAGGGAGCCGGCGAGAGAACGGGGAGCGGCGAGTCCGACCGCCGAGAGGACGAACAACCCCGAAACGGTCCAACTGACCCACTCCCGGCGCAACCCGGAGCGCGCGGACGGCGTGGGGAAGAGTACCGAGGAGCTCAATCCGTCTCGCTCCCATCGTAGATGCGTAGAAACCCTTCGAGAAAATCGGCCATGCGCAAGGCGCTGGGCTTCAGGGGCACGAGCCCTTCCTCGAAGCCGAGAGCGTCGAACGCGCGCACCAGGTCCGCGCGCTTGCTCAAGACGTGCATGGGAACCGCCCAGCTGTCGTTGTCATGGGTCGCGAGTTTCGGCGGCTGGTGATCGCCGACGATGATGACGAGCGAGTTGTCGGGAACGTACTTGATGAGAAAGCCTTCGAGAACCTCGAGCTCGTATCCCACGGCCGCGAGGTACCAGGTGGAGAGCTCCATCAGGTCGCGATAGGCATCGTGGGCCACCGACTTCAGCCCGGCCTGGTAGGCGGTGCCGTCGTCGAAGCGCGTCCAGTCGGGAACGTAGTCCGGAACGGGAAAGTAAGGGATGTGGGTCATGATGAGCGAGAACTTGGCGAAAACCGGTCGCTGGGCGCCGCGGATCTCGTTTTTGTAGATCCGGTACAAAGTGAACTGGTCGGGGATCTTCCACCAGCCCATCGGAGGTCCCTGGTAATCGAGCGCGTCGAAGTCGTAAATCTTGTCGAAGCCGTAAAAGAGACCGTCGGGCCAGTACCACTTGATTCCCGGCTCGGCAGCGACGGTGCGGTATCCCTTCTCTTTCATCACATGGACGAGAGTCTTCCGTTTCGAAGCGAGAAGCGCGTCGTAGAGATGCTCCGAGTCCACCTGAAAGCCCGAGAGAAGCGTGGCGTGAGCGCGCCAGGAGCCGCCTCCGAAGGTAGGAGAGAGAATCTGGCTCGAGGAGAAGGTATAGCCCGCCCGGGAGAGCTGCTCTTCGAGCTCCCGATATCGGGCCTCCATGACGTCGAAGTGCTTCTTGTCCTCGATGAGGGTAACCCCGTAGGACTCGACGAAGATGATGAAGACGTTCGCTCCCCGGAGCTTCTCGAGGCTCGATTCCAGGTGTTGCGGCGGAAAATCGATGGCGGCGGCCGCCATCTCCGTTTTCTTGCCGACGCGGAGGCTTCCGATTCTGACGGGCCACGATTGCCGTCACCGTGTTGGAGAACGCGACGCCGGGAGCGACGAAGAACAAGACCATGCCGGCGGCAGCGCCCGCGAGGGCGATGAAGCGAGTCCGCTCCGAGTCGAGGCCGCGGTCGAGAGCGCCGAGCGCAACCCAGTTGGCAGCGAGCGAGGCGAGGACCACGAGCAGGAGCGCTCCCACAACGACGAGCACGAGGCTCGGGGCCATCTCTTTCAGACCTTCGAGGAACATCGCCGCGACCCGAGTCAGGTGAGGCGCGTCGCCGTACAGGTCGAAGGGCCGCCCGAGGACGCCGATGGCCGTCGTATCGACATAGCGAACGAGGGCGACGAAGAAGATGCCGAAAGCGAGGAGGCATCTCGCGAGCCTCGATTCACGAAGCCGGAGGCCGAGGAACCGTGCAAGGACCAGGAGCCCGACGATAGCCAGGACCTCCACCGAGAGCTTGGGTACGAATCGCATCGACGGCGTCGAGGGGACGTTCTCGAACGTGAAGAGAGCGTCCAAATAGAGGAACGCGAATGCCGCGGGAACGAGGCGTCTCATGGGAAAAACGGCCCTATGATAGCGCGCTTCGGCGCCAAACCCGGAAGCGGCAGGAGAGTCGGTGGACGATCTGCGGGAGGAATTGGAGAGGCTTGCGGAGCGGGCCAATGAAATTCGAGTCCCGCGTGCCGTCACGAGCATGCTCTACACCCTGCGCAACCACATAGCGATGGTACGCGAACGGATCGAGAGGCGGCCCGTCGCCGCGACCCCGGAATGGAATCACCGGTCCGATCCGACGTCCGCTTCAAGACCGATACGACCTCTGGCCGTCGCTGCCGTACGACGCGTTATGCAACGACGCGCGAACGCCAAACTCACGTGGAATCGACTAGAGTTGGCGTAACAGCCATTTGGTGCGCAAAAGGATCGGGCCTCGCGATGGTTCTCGGCGCGAGAATGCGCTGTTACGGGCCAGAGACTAGCGATGCCCTCTTCCGTGACGAAACCGGTGCCGCGCCGCGAATGGCGACTGCGTTCGATCCCGGCGCGTCGTCTTCTCGCTCGTCCGCTCTTCTCGCCCTCACTCTTCCTCGGCGATACTCGTGAGCCTCTGGATTACGACTCGCGCCGACCGGGTTGGCCGGAAACGCATGCTGAGTCTCGGAGCTGCGCTCATGATTCTAGCGGGGGTGGTCTTCGTCGGGAGCCGCGACTTCACCATCCTGCATCGTCGCCGCGATCGTGGGTGTCCTCAGCCCGAGTGAAACCGAGGTCGGACCGTTCTCTCGATCGAGCAAGCCTCGCTCGCGCACCTGGTGGGCGAGAGTCATCGTACGCGCGTCTTCGCCCGGTATCAGCTCACCGCGGCTTTGGCCTCCCCGTCGGCGCTCTCACTGGGGGTGGGCTTGCCCAGTTGCTTCAACGACTCGGCGCGACCCCTCTCCAGAGCTACGGGGAGTCGTACTCCTCTACGCCTTCGCAGGGTCGAGCCTTCTCTGGGGCTTCTCCCGGCTGACTCCGCGGTCAGCCGGAGACTGGGAACGTCTTCGGCACCGGGAAGGCGTAGACCCCTGATCGTCGGTCACTGGCACACTAAGGTTTCTTTCCAGGGACGGTCGGCCCTCCGGCGATCTTCCAAGCTTCGATTCCACCCGAAAGTTGAAACACGTTCCGTCCCATATCGCGAAGCTTCTTGGTGACAGCCTGACTGACCCAATGTCCCCGGACGCAGTAGACCGGAGCCGAGAAGGCCGACGCACAAGAGGAAGAGCGTTGCGGGCAAGGCTTTCCCGCCCGCAGCGGAAACGTCGAGTGGCGTTTTCCGCTCCGTTGGATGGGCGTCTCCAGATCGGTTGGGATGAAGACAACGACGGGTGGTCATTTCCAGGTCACTTCCATCGCGAAGAAGTGGTCGAACACTTTCCGCCCCGGGTTGTTCCGGTCGTCGTTCTCCGGGCTGCGGATGTAGAAGTCGCACTGCATCGCCGCAGGGTTCACTTCGCCCGCGGCCGACTTCTTGTTCAACCGCGGGTAGTCGACCTTCAACGTCTTTCGGTCGCGCATGCCTTGAGTGACCATGAAGTGGATTTGGTAGTTATCGTAGAGGGGTTTTCCATTGAGCGTCGCCTTTCCGAAGCCCCATCCGGCGACCCAGATGAACGTCTTGGGCCAGTTGGTGTCGCCGCAGCCCGAGTCTCCGTGCTCATAGAGGTAGGCCGC
The DNA here is from genome assembly GCA_963815675.1 of uncultured Acidobacteriota bacterium. Lineage (GTDB taxonomy): Bacteria > Acidobacteriota > Vicinamibacteria > Marinacidobacterales > SMYC01 > CAWFHP01. The sequence continues at coordinate 79,512 of CAWFHP010000007.1, forward strand.
GATCCCTCCGTCCTGGCAGGGGCTGAACTCGTGGAACCGCTCGCTCTCGATGACGAGATCGCCCTCGGGAACCTTGAGACGGGCCACGAACGTTCCGGTGTTCGCTTTCTCGTCGACGTCGATCTCCGCCGTACCCTGGACCGGGTGCGCGTTCGAGGCGTCGTTTCCCATGTGATTCCAGCCGGGCGCGTCGGTCAGGGCGCCGACCTGGTAGATGCGGGACGCCTGCAGAACGAAATGCCCGTCATAGAGTTCGTTCTGGTCGGGAGCGTAGAGCGTGATCTCCGCCCCGGGCTGTTGCCGGGCGGTGGCCTGCGCGCCGGAACCGACGCGGTAAGCGGCCGCGGAAACGAGAACGACGGCGATGAGAGAGAGAGACCTCTTCAAGACTGCACCTCCTTCGGTGTCGGAAACTCGACGGAAAGGGACGACGTCCGGCCTTCCTGAACCTCGACTTCGACCTCACGAGTCCCCAGTTTTTCATGCCACACTTCGATCCGGTAGCGCCCGGCCGGAATATCCTCGATACGAAACGAGCCCGCGGCATCGGTCACGGCGTGAAACGGGTGACGGTCGACGCGGATGAAAGCCTGCATCCAGCCGTGAATGTCGCATTTCACGACGTAGAGCCCGGGACGGGAGAGCTCTCGTGTCGCCCGGGCCCCTTTCACCGGAAGAGAGATGTTCAGGTCCGCGGGTCCGTACAGATGAGTCGTGTGCAGGATGGAGTCGGCGTTGACGGCCTCGACGGTGCTACCCACCGTCGCGACGGCCGCATGGGGCGCGAACCGGCAGCCGGAGTTCTCGATCACCACCCGGTCCGGCGGGACGGCTGGAATCGATCCTTCGGGAACATCGACGAGCGCCACGATGGCGTATCGGATCCCCCGGTTCTCGGCGGAAACGACGAGGTCGTCCAGCGTCTGTCGCCGCCCGCAGACCGCGGGATCGGTGGTGTTCTCGATGCGCGTTGGGGCCGGGATCTCGATTCCGCCGAGCCGCACCACGCCCTCGATGCTGCCGGTCGCCGACGCCGGGGGCTCCGCGGGCTCGGGCGTCCGGCAGGAGACCGCCGCTCCCATCGCGGTCGCGAGGCAACAGCTCAGCAGAAGGGACCTCATAGGCGACCTCATAGGCGAAAGGTGTATTGAAACTTGACCGAACCTCGGTCGAAGGCAGGAACGAATTTGTCCTCCAGATCCTGCCAGCCGCGATTGTAGACCAGGAAGAGATCGTTTCCCGGCCTCAGAATCCAACGAAAGCGGCTCTGGAATCCCAGGATGCCCGACTCGTTGTCGTACTGCACGAGATTGGCCCACGAGATGTCGGGCGAGAAGCCGAAGTCGGCGCGGAGCTCGAAGAGCCGGGTCGTGAAATCGCCCTCGGTCAAGTGGACGTCATTGCGCTCCGTACGCGCTTCGAGGCGCAAGTGGGGGCCAGGCTTCCAAGTAAAACCGAAGGCCAGCGTTCGGATGTTGCCGGTGTAGAAGGTTCCCCACCACCAGGCGAAGTCCACCACCCACGGCCTCTTGGTCGCGGTATTGAGCTCGAAGCGGTATCGCGTCCACGGTAGTCCCCCGGAGGGATTACGACGCCGGGATCAGATCTCGAACGGTGCGTCGAGCCGCTGGAACTCGGGAATGTAGTTCCACTCGATGTGCTCCTGCGACTCCGTTCGAACGTTGAAGGGAGCGGTGAAGAACCGCCAGTCCGTCACCCGCCCTTCCAGGTCGGTCACGATGGTGGGAAAGAGCTCGAAGTTGAAACGGCGAATGGCGAGCTGCGGCGCTCGCGGTCGAAAGACGAAAAAGGGCTTGTACTTGCGGATTCCCGTTCGGGGCACGAACCCGAGCTCGGCCCGGAAGTCGTCGCCTATCTGTATGGCGCTGACACCGGCATCCCAGCGCTCGTTGGGATAGTCGAGCGTGAATCCATAGGCGTAGTCGGTCACGCCCAGCGTCTCGTCCTTCGTGCCGAGCGCGAAGAGATCCAGGCTCAGGTTCTTGTCGCCGCGAAAGGCCGACGTCGCGAAGCGAGCGTCGCCGCCGAAGAGCGTGTTCGAGCCGGTACCATAAGGGTTTCCGTGGGTGAAGATGCCGCCGATCCAGGACTGGCGAAAGAGGTTCTTGCTGACCCGGGCCGCAAGAAAATTCTGGCCGGAGACGGAGCCCAGGGTGTCGATGTCGCTCTGGCGCGTCTGGACGTCGAGAAGGCCGACGTTGAATCCATGCTCGCGTCCCGCAAGCTTGGTGCCCACGAGAATCGGAACCTCTTGGCCTTCGAGAAGACCGATGCCGCGGCTGTAGAAGGGAATCAGATCGCTGTCCTCGCTCGGGCGCAGCCCCGCCACCTCGAAGATGCCGCTCCCTTCGAGGAAGAACGTCCTCTTTTCCGGATAATAGAGCGGAAAGCGAGTGAGGTTCACCTGGCGCTGGTCCACTTCGGTCTCGGCGAAGTCGGTGTTCACCGAGACCGAACCGTTGAGGCTCGGCGTGAAGTTCTTGAACAGGTCGACACCCACGTCCACCTGTCCGTCGCCGTCATCCCGGCCCCCCGAGGCATAGGGTCGAATGTCCAGTCCCCTTCCCTGCTCGATCCCTTCGAGCGCCGTCAGGCGGCCGGCCATCGACAAATTCGTGAGCCAGACCTCGCGCCGCGGCGACGCCCAGCGGTCGATCTCGTTCTTGCGTTTGATGGTCCGCTCGACGTTCAAGCCCCACGTCGAGCGCCCCGGCCGGAACCGGAGCGTCTTGAACGGAATCGAGATCTCGGCCACCCAGCCGTCGTCGGTGACGCGCGCCGCCGCCTGCCAATCCCGTCCCATTCCAGAGTGCGGTGGTCGGCATTGTTCGCCACTTGACCGTCGGCCCGCGCTCCGAGAGGATTCACCTCGAAGAAAAAACCGTTCCGGAAGTCCAGGAACGGATCGAGGATGACGACGACCCGGTCGTCCACGTCGAGCTCCGCGTCGCGGGCGAGCTGAGTAGCCACGATGGCGCCGGGATCCCGGTCGTGGCAGACGATCCCGAAGTACAGGTTGTCGCGATCGTAGAGGACCCTGACTTCCGTCTCTTCCGTCGGCTCCGACTCGGGGTTCGGCTCCTGCTGGAGAAGGCGTCCGATCGAGGGAGCCTCGGACCAAACGGACTCGTCGAGGACGGCGTCGACCCGAATGGCCACCGGGGTCCGGTAAGCGGGGGCGTCCGGAACGGTGTCGACCGCGGAGACGAGCCCAAGTACGCTCAGAGCGAGAATCGGACTCATGTGACTCGTCCAGTCTATTCCGGCGCCACTGCCTGGAGTCCCAGCAGGAGCTCGGCGGTCACGTAGAGCCAGGCGTCCTTGGGAATGCGCCACTGCCGGCCCGCGTTCGACACGAGAAACGGGTAGAACGCCTCGAGAGCGTCCTCGCGGCCGAGCGCCACCGAGATGCGCACGAGAGCGGCCCAGGCTTCGATTCCGGGACGTTTGTCGCGCGCGACCTCTCCCGTGCGGCCGTAGTACGTCCCCCGGAGGTTCGGCATCCTCCGGAAGCAGAAATCGAGCAGGCGCCGAGCGATGTCCGGCCGTCCCTTGACCGACCAGGAGGCGACGGTGGCGGCATTCGAGATCTGAACCGCGTCGTTGGGCGAAAAGACGACCATCCGGTCGTCGTCGAGAAGGGTTGCCACTTCCGGCTGGATGACGTCGTAGAGAAGCCCGGTGGGCGCCTGGGCTCTCTCGACGAGAGCGTAGGATTTCTCCGCGACCTCACGGAGGGTCTCGTCGTTCGTTGCCTCCGCCACCTCGGCGACGAAGTCAGGAGCGTAGTCGACGAGAAAGGAGTTGGTGGCGAAGCTCCGGGTGCCGAGGTTGAAGTAGTTCCGTATGAGCCAGACCCCTTGCTCTTCGGCGGCGTGGCGGGCGTAGCCATGGAGAATCACGATCGCGAGCTCCTTGTCGTCGGCGCGGCCGAAGGTCTTCGCCCCACGCCAGAGCCCTTCGGCGAGGCGCAGTGCTTCCGTCGTACCCGAGGCATCGGGGGTCTCTCCTTCTTTGTAGCGCCAGAGGACGAACCCTTTCATGTACGAATCTCCCGGCGAATCGATGACGAGGTGAGACCGGGCGAGCTCGCGCAGCTTCTCGTAGAGCTCACGGTCGCCTTCGTTCGCGGCGAAGATCATGAGGAGGGCGATGTCCACGGTATACACCCAGCCGTCCGTTCTCTCGAGCATTCCCGAGAGCACGCGCTTTTTCGCGAGCTCGTGGAGCTCGGCCTTCGTTCGCCGTGCCTCCTCGGGCTCTCTCGGCGAGCCCACGTTCGCGCAGCCGGCGCCGAGCGCGAGAGAGACGAACGCGGCGAAAGCGACGGCCTCTTTCCCCATCCTCTGGCGACTATAGCAGAACCGGTCCCGGTCGCATCATAATCGGCTCGTCATGAAACGACTCGCGTTCGGCTTGCTCGCTCTTCTCCTTCCTTCCTCGGGTCGGGCACAGGGCTCCCTCGGCCTCGAGGGCATCTTTCGTCCCGGCCCGCTGTTTCAAGACCGCAACGGCGACGGCTTCGTCGACTTCGTGAACGCCACGATCCGTGTCGACGGCTCGTCCTCCCCGGCTCTCGTGGCCGCGGCGTCCGACATCGCCGCCCGTCTCGGCTTCGAGACGATGTCGATGAATCTCCCCCTGGACCAGACCGAGGGGGGCGTCGAGATCCTCGTCGGGCAGCCCCTTTCCGCCACGGCGGGTCTCGCTCCCGGCGAGGGTGTCCTGACGCTCTCACACGGGCAACGCGAGCGTATCCTCGTATCGGGCGCCGACGACGAGGGAGCTCGCGCCGCCGCCTCATACCTCGCGGGGAGAGCCCCCCATCTGTGGACTCCCGACGGCCCCACGTTCGACGACCTGCTCGATGACGTTTCGAACCTTCTGGGATTTCTCCCTCGCTCGACACGCGTCGAGGAAGTCCGCGCGACACGCGACGAGGTAACGCGTCTCACGCTCGCGCTCGAGCTCGGCTCTGAGGGAGAGCTCTCCCGAGCTCGCGCCGCGCTCACGGGCGGACTCTCTTATGCGGGCGTCGACTCCATCGTGGCTCACCTCTCGATCGCGGGGAGGTCGACCGAAGTCCGGGTCCCTTCGAGATCGCCAGCAGCCAAACCGCGCCCCATCCCTCCCCGACCGGGCTCGCAGGCGAAACCGGATCTGGACCTCTCGAATCTCTTCACTCCGGACGGGCTTCTCGGAGACTCCGACCAGAATCTGATCGCCGATCGCATCGACGCCGTTCTGAGCCCGGCGGCGGGGTTCGAGAGAACGGTCGACCTCGCCGCCCGGCTCGGCCTGGAAGCGGCCGGGATCTCGATCCCCGTGGCAAAGCTCGCCGGCGAGATCGCTGACCCCGCTGAGGAACCGACGCTGGTTCTCATCGGCGCTCATCCGCTCGCGCCGAAGGCGCCCGGGCTCGCGCCCGGCGAAGGCGAAATCCGCATCCTTCCCGAAGCCTTCGGATCCAAGAGTGCCGTCGCCATCTCGGGAGGCGACGCAGCCGGAGTGGAGCGCGCTCTCGAGCAGGTCGCGGTGCGCTTTCCCCATGTCTGGGAGCGGGGCAAGGATCGCACGACGCTCGACGGCGTGGAGAAGGATCTCGTGGAAGTTCTTCTCCGGTCGCACGCCCGCCGGCCAGGCCGCCACCGCTCTGTACAAGCTCGACCGCCTCGTCGCCGGGCTCGAGGGCAAAGGGGTGAGGAAAGCCACCGTCACCATCTCGACCGAGAAGCCCGAGCCCGGTCTCGAGGAGATCGTGCGCGAACGGGTGCGGGCTCTCGGAGCGGAATCGGTGGAGGTGATCCTCGACGACCGCGACGTCCAGAACGCGGGAACGATATTCGAGGACAGCTTCGACGTGCCTTCCGAGGTGGACGAGTTCTGGCGCCTGTTCCGGGAACGCGTCGTCCGTCGCGCGGGAAAACGGCATCCGGTAACCGTGGAGGCTCGTCTCTCCGAGCCGCGCGAGGTGCGGCGAGCCATAGAGCAGCAGGCGCGGGAAGAGCTCGAGAAAAAAGGAGCTCGCGATCCGGTGGTGAGGGTCCTCTCCGCGTACAAGCCCGGCTACAGCTGGCTCGACGAAGTGATCCGGCCCGCTCTCCAGGGAAAGCCGGTCGATTCCATCGTCCTTCGGTTCGCGCGCTACACGCCTCCGGCGGAATGGCCTCAACAGGCGATGGGAACACCGGTACGCTGGCTGCACGAGGTTTTTCCCATCGACGAGGTCCTGGCGCGCGATCTCGCGGTTCCTCTCGCTCGCATCCGGTTCGAGATGGCTCCTCCCGACGCACCGCCCTATGAAGTGATCGCCACCGCCCCCGACGGCTCCGAGCTCCTGCACGAGACCTTTTCGCCCCAGCTCGTGCTTCGACCGTACCTCGACCGCTTTCGGGACTACGAGATGGTGAACGTGAGCACGGGATGGATTCGGGCGGTCTCGGGCGACGAAGTCCTCGTGAGTCAACGCATCGCGACCGACGCCGAAAACTTCTGGGATTACTACCAGCAGGACACGCTGGAAAAAATCTACGACTACGTCATGAGGCTTCACGAGGGAAATCCGCGAGGAGGAGGCAAAGACGCTCCTTATTTCGGTGAGCTCGAGGTCGATTCTCGAGCTCTCGGAGCCGAACGAGACCGTGGGTCTCGAGCGGGAGATTCTCTCCCCGATGGACGCGCTTCACGAGGACCTGTACTTCACGACCCTCATGTTCTTCCGCATCCTCGGCCGGAACGCCGCGTGGAGACGAGCTCACCTATCCCGGTCGAGTCCTACCCGTCATGATTCCAAAGAGCGACGGCCAGCCGGGCAAAGCCTCGATCCGCTTCACGGGGTTCAAAACGAGCCGTCCCGCGGTCGTCATCGACTACGAGACCGGCGACGGACGCACGGGAACGGCGCGACTCGACGTGCCCCGCGTGGAGATGGACCGGCCGAAAGCGATGGCGGCGAGGGTCCGCGCGGGAGAACGAGGACTCGAGGCGCTCGAGGTGCACGTGAAAGTCGACACCGACCGAGACGAACGTGAAGTGCTCGTTCGTCGCGAGCGAGCCGAGGACGTCGACGACGAGATCCTATCGGCGGAGCAGGCTCTCGCCACCATCGAGAACCTGAACCTACTCCGGGAGCGTGGCCTCTATCGCGACGCGATCGCGTATCCGATCTCCACGACATCCGGGTTACCGCTTCATGGGACTACCATCCGACTCCAGAGACCGAGCTCTCGAAGACGCTTCGGGACAACGGCCTTCCGCCCCCCTTTCCCGACATCGGCCGCTACCTCGCGGAAAGCCCCGAACCGTCGGGAAACGAGCTCGTCCAGTGGGAGACACCGATTCCTCCTCCCGAGGCCTACGCCATCCTCGCGCGCATGTCGAAATTCGACGGGGCGTCGGTCTACAAAGTCGGAGAAAGCTACCTCGGAAAGGACGTGTGGGCGATGGATCTCACCGCGCCCATCGGGGCCTCTCACGTCTCGCGATACAAAGAGACGACGCTCAAGCCGACGATCCTCTATTCCGCGCGCCAGCACGCGAACGAGGTCTCCTCGACCTCACACGTTCTGAAGCTCGCGGAGCGCCTCCTCACCGATCCCGAGGAGCGGAAGAAGCTCGACCGGGTGAACGTCGTCATCCACCCCATCACCAATCCCGACGGAGCGCAGCTCGCCTACGACCTCTACCGTCGAACCCCGGACTTTCTTCTCCACGCGGGCTACTACGCGTCTCTCGGCATGGACGTTACCGCGGACTCCGACAAACCCTTACCCATCTATCCCGAGGCCGCGATCCGGCCGGAGCTCTGGAACAGCTGGCTACCCGACATCTTCCTGAATCCCCACGGATACCCATCGCACCAGCTGGTGCAGCTCTTCTCCGAGTACACCGGACTCGTGCGGCGGGGCCGCGTCACCGAGCGGAACTGGAGCATGAACAAGGGCTGGTTCATGCCCGGGTTCGACTACCTGGACGACCCGCGCTTTCCCCGCCACAAAGAAGCGGCGTTCCGGATCCGCGAGTACATCACGAAGGCGATCAACTCGAGCCCCGAGGTGTACGCAATGAACCAGAGGAACTACGAGCGCTACGATCGTTACGGCGGACAATTCGACGAAGACGCCTTCAAGCTCCCCATGGTCGACGACGTCATGATCCATACCGCCATCAAGGGCGCGCGAGCACCTTCGCCGGGCTCGAATCGAGGATTCAACCCGAGGGTCACCGTGTGGAGCGGCACGACGGAAGCCCCCGACGAGACCGCCTACGGCGACTGGCTGAAGCTCGTCGCGACCGCGGGACTGAGCTGGGATCGCGCCATTCTCCAGTATCTGCTCGACGGCGACCACCAAGTCGAGCGAAAAGGCGCGAGCTTTTTCGGCGGAGTCAGCTGGACCCTGGACCGCCCGAGACCGCCGAAAGGGAAAGAGGAAAAGCCAGAAAATTAGGGACAGTCCCTAATTTCTCAGCGCGGGACTATTTCCAAGAACGTCCGTCGATTCATGCATCCGCCAAGGCGTTCAATGTAACGCCAGACGGGCTCGGTTGGCACCAGGGGACTGCATGGGTTCGGGCGAAATCATTGTCCTCGCATGACCGGAGGCGCTTCACGACGCCGTGTCGCCGTGTGACGTTCGTCGAGACGGCGTGGGGGGGCCTAGCTCAGGGCACTCGCGGGCCGGGCACGCGGGCGTCGGCCGAGGCGGGATCGGCGATTGTCAGATGGTCGACCACCAAACGAACGCCTTCGACTCCGGCCACGACACCCGCCGCCAGCTCTTTCTGGCGCACATCCGGCGCGAGCCCGGTGAGGGTGACGGTTCCATCCTCGACGAGCACTCGAATGCTGCGGACATCCACGTTCTCTGCACCCTGGAGAGTCTCGTAGATCGTCGCCTTCAATTCGGCGTCGGCGAGGCGGTCCACGAGATCGCTCCTCGCTGAACTGGACTCGACGCCGGGGGCCACATCGATGCGGTCGACGACCTCCACGACTCCGGAGGTGTCGGCTGCGATCCGGAGCGCGTTGTCTTTGGCTTCCTGCGAAGGAAGCTTACCCGTCAAAGTGACTCGTCCGTCGTTGGAATCGACGTTGAGATCGAAGCTCGATACGCTCTTGGAGAGTCCGAGCGCGGCTTTGACTTTGGACGTCGTGAGGGCGTCTCGTGACGTCTCCCGCATTCTTTCCACCGCTTGACCCACGTCGTCGGCTACGGCCTTCCCGTTACTCTCCAAATCGCCGGTGGAAAGCTCGTTGGATCGACGAGGATTGGCGAAATAGAAGAGCCCGAGGATGATGACGAGCAGCACGAGGAGCGACGCGACCAGGACTCCGGCCGCCGCGCCTCGCGTTTGTTTCCAGTTGTTCATGATTCCCTCCACGAATTGGAAGCCTGGCGGAAACGCCGACCCATCGGAAACCCGGCCGACCGAAACACCGCCTTACAGCTCCAGATGTCGTAGTGCAACAGCCGTGCCAGCTTCCGCCAACTCGCTTTCCAGCCGAAACGCGGGTGTTCTCTCATGATGGCGGCGTCGGGTCTCTCGATTGGCATCGGCGTTTTGCTCGTTTGGAGCGAAGGACGTGAGCGACCGGTCCTCGCGGGAGAGCACCCGTGCCGGCCGCTAGAAACGACAACCGGCAATTTGTAGAAATGCGAGCTCATTGACGACTGGAACTCCACCGTCGTCGTCGTTCTCCGGGATCGGTGTCGCGCCGAGCTTTCTCCATGGGAGCGTAGACGGATCATCGAGAGCATCGATCTCTGACGCGCCTGTTGGGCCAAGTGGAGTAGAATCTCGCTCGGTCTGAGGTCTCTCATGGAGCCGGCTCTTCAGAACCCCGATTTTCTCTGGCGCAATCCCCGCCCGAAGCCCGCCTATGACGTCGTGATCGTCGGAGGCGGCCTCCACGGCCTCGCGACCGCCTTCTACCTCGCGAAGAACCACGGCATTCAGAACGTGGCCGTTCTCGAGCGCGGCTGGCTCGGCAACGGCAACGCCGTCCGGAACACGACCATCATCCGTTCCAACTACCTTCGGGACGAGAGCATGCCGCTCTACGAGCTTTCGTTGAAACTCTGGGAGTCGCTCTCGGCGGAGCTGGACTACGACGTCCTCTTCGACCAGCGCGGACTCCTGCAGCTCGCGCACACGACGACCGAGGCCTCCGAGGGGAGGCGAACGGTCTACGCGAATCGGCTCGCGGGGATCGACGCCGAGTGGCTCGAGCCCCGAGAGGTCGAGAGGTTCTGCCCCATCGTGAATATCTCGCCGCGCGTGCGCTACCCGGTGGTGGGAGCCTCGCTGCAGCGTCGGGGCGGCATCGCGCGCCACGACCTCGTGATGTTCGCTCTCGCCCGGGCGGCGAGCGCGAGAGGGATCGACCTCCTCCAGGGCTGCGAGGTCACGGGCTTCCATATCGAGAACAACCGCGTCGAGGGAGTCGAGACGTCTCAGGGAACGATCGCCGCCGGGAAGGTTGCCCTCGCCGGCGCCGGGAGGACGCCGCTTCTGGCTCGAATGGCGGGTTTCGACCTTCCCATCCAGAGCACCCCGCTCCAGGCCCTGGTGTCCGACGGTCTCGAGCCAATCCTCGATTGCGTCGTCATGTCCGGACTCCTCCACGTCTACGTGAGCCAGGCGAGAAACGGCGGTCTCGTCGTGGGAGCGGCCCGCGACAACTACGTTTCGTACGCCCAGCGTGGCTCGTTCCAGATCCTGGAATGGCAGATCCAGGCGGCGCTCGAGCTCTACCCCATCCTCGGCCGTGCCCACATGCTGCGCACCTGGGCCGGAATCGTCGACGTCAGCCCCGATGCGTCACCCATCATCGGTCGGACTCCCGTCGAGAATCTCTTCGTCAACTGCGGCTGGGGCACGGGCGGCTTCAAGGCGACACCGGTCTCCGGCTGGGTCTACGCGCATACCATCGCCCATGGCGAGCCTCACGAGCTCAACGCCGCGTTCTCGCTGGAACGCTTCGAAACGGGAGCGCTCGTCGACGAGCACGGTGCGGCGGCGGTGGCGCATTAGGATGCTCTTCATCGCCTGTCCGTACTGCGGGCCTCGGGAGGAGACGGAGTTTCGCTACGGCGGCGAGGACGTCGCGATTCCGATCGCCGAAGAGGCAGACGATCGCACCTGGGCGCGTTTTCTCTACTATCGAGACTCCCCCGCCGGTGTATTCACGGAGCGCTGGGTGCACACGCACGGGTGCCGGCAGTGGTTCTACGTCGTGCGCGACACCCTTACCCACGAGATCTCGGCCACGGCGAAGCTCGATGAACCGCCCGGGGTAGCGCAATGAGACGACTCTCCGAGGGCGGACGCATCCGACGCGACCGCCCCCTCCGCTTCACCTGGGACGGCTTGGAGCTCTCGGGTTTCGAGGGGGACACGCTGGCCTCGGCGCTCCTCGGATGCGGGGATCGACGTCGTCGGAAGGAGCGCTTCGTTCGGCCGCCCGCGCGGCATCACCAGCGCCGGTTTCGAGGAAGCGAGCGGTTTCGCGCAAGATTCTTTCCGGTGCGACGCGAGCGAGCCTCTCGTCCGCATGACGGCCATCACCCTGCACGACGGTCTTGCCGCGGAGAGTCGCATCACGAAAGGCGTGCTCGCCGAACGGCGGCGACGGGGGACGGTTCGACAAGCGGTACGCGCACTGCGACGTTCTCGTCGTCGGGGCCGGGCCCGCGGGAATCGCGGCCGCACTCGTCGCATCCGCGGCGGGGGCGCGCGTGATCGTCGATCGAGTCCGACGACGAGGTCGGCGGCGCGCTTCTGCGCGATGGGCAGTTGGCGGAGTGGAGGGACCAGTCCCTCGCGACGTTCGCCGCCGCTCCCGAGGCGCGCGTCCTCACGGCGACTACTGCCGCGATTCTGCTGGACCACAACGGTGTGATCGCCGTCGAGCGCATCGGCTGCCGGCTCTCTCCGAGCTCACGGGGCGGACTCGCCGAGCAGCGACTCTGGCACATCCGCGCGAAGACGACCGTCCTCGCGACGGGCGCCCTCGAGCGGCCGATCGTCTTTCAGGACAACGACCGTCCCGGCATCATGCTCGCCTCGGCGGCGCGGGCGTACCTGCGTCGCTACGCGCGTCGCGCCGAGCCGCGGCCTCGTCTTCACGAGCACCGATGACGGCTACCGGACGGCGCTCGATTGGCACGCCGCCGGGGTGGAAGTGGCGGCGGTCATCGATCCCCGGCCCCAGGGGCGAGGAGAGCTTCCGCGAAAGACGGCGTCGGCAGGCATTCGCGTTTTCCGTGAGTCCGTCGTCGAGACCACGTTCGCCGACGAGGCGGGGCGCTTCCGTGCGGTGCGCGTGCGAACGCCGTCAGGCACCAATCGAATCGAAGCGGACCTTCTCGCCGTTTCGGGAGGGTTCGAATCCCTATCCTCGACCTCCACCTCCAGCGCCGAGGGCCCACGAAATACGACCCGGAGCTCGGCGCAGCCGTGCCGTCTTCGACGCTTCCCGGTCAATGGATCGCGGGCGCCGCCAACGGCGCGAGGACTCTTCGCGGCTGTCTCACGGACGGCGCCCGCGCCGCGCGGGACGCGCTGACCGGCCCTCGGCCTCGAAGCGCCCGCGTTCTCGCCTCCGAGAACGGAGCTCATCGAAGAGGACCGGCCGTTCTCGCTCTCGCGCGTTCCCGCACCGGACGGCGACGAATCCCGGTCGTTCGTCGACCTCTTCCGCGACGGCACCGTCCTCGGCGTCGAGCGAGCCGTCGGAGCCGGCATCCGGCATATCGAGCACGTCAAGCGGTACACCGTCATGGGCACCGGCGTCGAGCAAGGGCGAAGCGCGAAGACGAACGCGGCGGCTTTGACTGCCGTGCTGACCGAGCGACCCCTCGCGGACGTAGCGACGTCGGGGAGCAGGCCCCCGGTCGAGCCTCTTTCGTTTCGTCTTCTCGCCGGTCGCGCGGCGGGAGACCGTTTCGAGCCCGTGAGAATCGACCGCGATGCACGACTCCCACGTCACCCTCGGCGCCATCTTCGAGCCCGCCGGCCAATGGCTCCGCCCGAACCACTACCCGAGGCGCGGCGAATCGATGGAGGACGCCGTCCGCCGCGAGTGCCGGGCGGCGAGAGCCGCGGTCGCCGTCATCGACGTCTCGACCCTCGGGAAGATCGACGTGCGCGGTCCCGACGCGGTCTGGTTTCTCGAGAACCTCTATGTGAATGCCATCGGCTCGCTCGCCATCGGCAAGGCGCGGTACAGCGTGATGTGCCGGCTCGACGGCTCGATCTTCGACGATGGCGTCGTCATGCGCACCGGGGAGAATCGCTTCTTTGTCACGGCCTCCACCGCCCACGCCACCGCGGTCGTCGATTGGATGGAAGAGTGGCTACAGACGGAATGGCCCGACCGCCGCGTCTTCGTCACGTCCTTGACGGAGCAGCTGTCGACGGTCGCCATCGTCGGCCCGCGCTCGCGCGAGGTGATGGAGAAGCTCGCGCCGACCCTCGACGTGTCGAAGGGTGCTTTCCCGTTTCTCGCCGTGAGGCGGGGAACGGTTGCCGGCGTTCCCGACGCGCAGGTCGCGCGCGTGAGCTTCTCTGGAGAGCTCGCCTTCGAAGTGAGCGTTCCCTGGGACGTCGGACCGAGTTTGTGGAGCGCCGTCCTGTCGGCTGGCGAGCCCTTCGCGATTCAGCCCTACGGGCTCGAGGCGCTCCAGGTGCTACGGAGCGAGAAGGGCTACGTCATCGTGGGTCAGGACACGGAAGCGACGACGACGCCCGAAGACGCCGGGCTCGGCTGGCTCGTATCGAAAGAAAAGGACTTCATCGGCAAGCGCTCCTTCGCGAGGCCCGCGCTGAAGGCAGCGGATCGATTGCAGCTCGTCGGATTCCTTCCCGACGAGCCGACGGTGGTGCTCCCGGAAGGGGCGGGACTCGTGTCGCAGGTCTCCTCTCCGCCGATGGAAATCCAGGGGCACGTGACGACGAGCCACTGGAGCGAGGCGCTCGGCCGCTCGTTCGGACTCGCGATGGTGAAGGGCGGCCGAGAACGGCACGGGGAAACGCTCTACGCACCGCTCGAGGATGGCGTCGTCCCGGTGACGCTCGTCGACCCGGTGCACTACGACAAGAAGGGAGCACGCCGCGATGGATGACGCTGCGAAGCTGATCCCTCTGGAATCGCGAGCTCAGATCGCCGTTCGCGCCCGAGATCGGGCGGCGGGTCGCGTGGCGAGCTACCTCTCACTCGAAGCTCTTCCCGGGCCGAACCGCTTCGTCGCGACAGGTGCCGGCGACATCGAGTGCTTCTGGCTCGGACCCGAAGAGTGGCTCGTCGTCGGTCCTCGGTCCGCTCGAGAGACGATGCTCGAAGCGCTCGAGCGAGCGGTGGGGCCCGATGACGGGGCGGCCGTCGACCTTTCGGCGAGCCGCCTCCTCGTCGACCTCGCGGGTCCGAGGGCTCGAGAAGTCCTCGCGAGCTGCTGCGCCCTCGACCTCCATCCCCGCGTCTTCAGCCCCGGCCAATGCGCGCAGACGCTCCTGGCGAAGAGCCCGGTCCTCCTGAGCCAGATGGACGACCGCCCCACCTATCGGCTCCTGGTGAGACCGTCTCTTTTCATGTACGTCCGTTCGTGGCTCGCCGACGGCATCGATGGCGTCCGGGCCGAGTCGACTCGGTCGAGTTGACGGACCCGGTCAATCTCGAGGACGCAGCAACGTGGCTTCCCGTCGTTCAGGAGGTCCTCCAGGGAGTGCGAGAAGAGCGTGCGTTCGAGCTCGCCGGTATCACCACGTCGAGTCGGCTTCGAGGAAATCGTCGGGATGGGATGAGATTGCCTCGTTCAGGCCCCGCGTCGATTGAAGGACATCTGGTGCCACCTGTGTCTTCTCCTCGCGAGAAGGACAGGGTCACCCTGTCGGTATTAGTGGGTGCAGCTGGCAACTACTGTCCCTGTCTCCCACCCTCGCGAGCGACGACACCTCGAGACGATTCTCCAGCACGTCCACTCGGGCATGGCTCCCTTCGGACAGCTCTCCCAGAACGAGCATCCGCCCCAGGGAAGCGCCCACTCCGTCCGCGAGGATGCGGTGAAGACGATGCGCTCCCTCCTCGCGAGGAAAGCCGCGCCCGGAAAGCCAATCCACCGCGGCGGGACTCCACTCGAGCTCGATCCTCCGCTCCGCCAACCTCTCCGAGAGCTCGCGACACCGCCAATCGGTGATGAGCCGGGCGATGTCCCCGTTGAGACGCCCGAAATCCACCACCCCGTCCACGTCGGGAGTGAGCCGGCTCACCTTCGGCTCCCGAGTCGACATCACGAGCAGAGTCTGCCGAAAATCCACGCGCCGCCCTTGCCCATCGCTGGCCGCACCCTTTTCCAGAACGCGTGACAGAAGTCTGTAGACATCGGTCGGGACGCGGCCGATATCGCGCACGAGCAGGACGACTCGCGGCTTGCTCGCGACGACTTCGAGGATTCGAGAGGACTCGTCGCTCGAAACGGACACGAAGGCGCTCTCGTCGTGAAGGAAATGGCGCGCGAGGCTTCGGGCCATCTCCGTCTTCCCGACCCCCGGAGGCCCTACGAAGAGGAAACTTCCTCCCGGGCCCCTCGAAGCCTCGAGCCGCGCGGACGCCTTCATCAGCGCGGAAGCAATCAGACGGGCGGCGGCCCGTTGTCCCAGGACGTCGCTGGCGAGATTGCGTTCGAGCCTCACGAGCTCCGAGCGGGATTCGAGGACGAGCCCTCGAAGACGAGCGTCCGTCCGCTTCTCGACGACGAGAGTGACGTCGTCCCGCGTCACCTCGCGGTCGATGAGGCCGACGGATCGATCGGGGAGCGCCTTCTCCGCCTCGCGAAGTCGGCTCGGAAGCGACTCGTCGCCGGCGCGTTCCGCGAGCTGTCTCTTCAGGGAGAGCACGCGGTCGTGTGCCTCCTGCTCCTGCTCCCACCGGGCACGCAACCAGCCGGCGGCGGTACGAAGCTCGGCGAGGTCCTCTTCCGTCCTCGCGGAGCGGCCTCGCTGCGACTGGAGCGCGAAGACCCGCGCCTCCGTCCTCTCGAGCTCTCCGGGAGGCCGTGCCGCCCGTTGTTGTTTCCTCGCCGCTGACTCGTCGAGGACGCGGATCGCGGCCCGCGGAAGCTTCGTCCCGGGAATGTGCCGTTGAGCGAACTCGACGGCCGCGTCTATGGCGTCATCGGCAATGACCACCTCGTGACGGTTCTCGAGCTGCGCTCTCAGCGCTCGCAGTACCAACACCGTCGTCGCTGCGGAGAGGGGCTCGACGAGAACAGTCTCGAAGGATCCTTCCAGGTAATGCTGTCGCGAGAGAGACCCATAGTATTCCTCGGGGGTCGCCTGACCGATTAGCGAGACGTAGTCGCGCGCGGAACAGGTACGGAGCCACATCGCGGCGTTGGCCAGCACAAGGGGATCCTCGATGTGAAAGAGGATCCTGGAACCGCGCCCCGCCCAATGGCGCAGGTACTCGTCGACCGATGAGCTCGGAAGAGTGCACCCGACGGCGAGGAGCCTCGCACCCCGGAGCTCGCGAGGAGCGTCGGGGGCGGCGAGCGTCCTGGCAAGCGCTTCCACGACCGCTCCTTTGCCGACGCCCTCCTCTCCGAGAAGGACGGGGTCGTGGCGCCGCTCGACGAGGATGTCGACGAGCCGAGCGGTAACGTCGTCCCGTCCGAGAATGGGGTGGAGGCTTGCCTCCCGTGCTTCCCGGGTGAGGTCTGGTATCGGGTCTGACGGCGATTTCGAGCCCGACGCCAGTGCGACGTCATTTGCGACGCTCGAAACTCCGAAGATCCCCTCGGCGGTCAGACCCCGCGCGCGCAGCAGCTCTCCGGAAGAGCCTCCGTACTCGAGAAGCGCCGCGAGGAAGTGCCGCGGGGTGATGGCTCCGCTCCCTCTTCTATCCGCCTCGCGCTCGGCGGATTCGAGGACCGCCTCGAGCTCGAACGCAAGCCTCGTCGTTCTAGAGTATTCGGGGCTCGTTCGCTCGAGCAGGCTCTCGAGAACGGAGGAAAGACTCTCCGTCGCCTCACCCAGACGGACGAACAGAGGAGACGCGACCCCACCCCTCTGTCGCAACAGAGCCAGAAGAAGGTGCTCGGGGCGTACCTCGGGATGACCCCTCCGCACCGCTAGCGATTGCGCGATAGCGAGGGCTTCGAGGGACGAGGAGTCGAGCCTTTTGTAGTCCATCACACCTCCCGGCGCCGCGCCGACGATTGGATTTCGCTTCCCATTGAGTAATGCGGAAACGGCGGTCGAAACGGCTCAGGGGGGTGAAAAAAGGACGGCTCGGGCTATGGGGCTACGCGTCGACGGTCCCGGGACTCCATCGCGCGAGCATGCCACGAGGTGCGCGCAGGAAATCTCCATCGCGGCGGCTCAGCGGCGGCGCGCGGGGCCGTCCGCCGCAACGGACTCTTCGGCGGCCGCTGAAGGCGGCCTGTCCCCTTCATTGGCCGGACGTTCCTTCCGGAACCTGCTCACTGCGAGCTCGGCTCGGATCATCTCTCTGTGAAAGAGATCCGGTTCCTCGTAGAACGGGAAGTGTGCCGAGTGCTCGAACCACACGAGCCCCTTGAGGGGAGCGTCGAGCCGTTCCAAGTACTCTGCGGCCAGCTCGGACGGCGTGTTGAAATCGTAGCGTCCAAGGAAGAAGAAGACCGGTACGTCGAGCTTGGGAATCTCGCCTTCCAACGGCTTCGGGACGACATCGTAGCTCATCTCCCGACCCACGAGATTCCGCTCCTTTCTTCAC
Organism: uncultured Acidobacteriota bacterium; assembly: GCA_963815675.1. Taxonomy (GTDB): domain Bacteria; phylum Acidobacteriota; class Vicinamibacteria; order Marinacidobacterales; family SMYC01; genus CAWFHP01. Next base: position 97,285 of record CAWFHP010000007.1, read on the forward strand.
GTTCAGGACATCTCGAAGCGTGTACTCCGGAGCCATCAGCCCGGTCATCAGAAGCGGCCAAAAGGTTCGGGAGGCGTGTAACTCCCCTCCGGAGCGGAACAGGTCGTCCTCATTGACCTCGACAGTCGCATTGCGGGTCCGCAGCTTCGAATCACCACCTTCCCCGGCCGTCCCGGCCAGGAATGCGTGCCGCAGCGCGCTGACCTGCTCGCGGCTCCCGGCGAGTTGCCCCATACCGACATACGCGCGGTAGTACTCGGGGTGTCCATGGATGGCGAGAAGGCCGAGGTAGCTCCCCCACGAGTGGCCTACGAGATAGACCTGCGTCTGGGCGAAGCGCGCCCGGAGGATGCGCGTCAGCTCGTAGGTATCCTCGAGCGTCTGACTGACGCTCAGGGGAGTCCCTTGACGCCATGCTTCGAATGACTTCCCCGCTCCCTTCCGGTCCCAATGCACGATCACGAAGTCGCGCTCTAGCTCGCGCTGGAACGCATGTGCGAGATACATCGCAGGCATTCCAGGCCCACCATGCAGGAACAGGAGGATCGGTTTCGTACGATCGCGGCCGCGAATGAGTACCCATTGCTCGACACCGCCGAGCCGTATCTGCTCCAGCGAAGCGACACTGCCGGGAGAGTCAATCGGGGGAGTGTTGCCTCGGCCGAGAACGAATACGAAGACAACGATCCCGACGACCAAAAGTGCCAAAGCGACGGCGCTGAGTATTACGTATCTAAAGCGACGCATTTTCTGGCTCCTGCGTTGGATCAGAACCATCGCTCGGCCGCCCAACACCGGGCTTCAGCGGCGCGGCCAGCCTCTGGCGGCAGCACTTCGCTGAAGCCGACGCGGCGTCACGCCCGGAACCATACTAACCGAAAACCAACTGACCTCTGCGGAGCTCCGGACGAGAGGATCTCGCAAACACGGACCCCGGGTTGGTGCGGTGCTGGATCGCGCCTACTCGTACCCCAATGCCACGATCGGATCCACTCTCGCGGCGCGGCGGGCTGAGAGGAAGCAGGAGACGGGCGCGGCGAGCGCGAGGACCAGCACCGCGACGACGAACAGTGCGTTCAACTGTGAGCGTCTACTAATTGCACCGCGCTCGACAGCTGCAACGCAATGATGCTTCTACAGGCCCCCTCCCGCGTACCCCCAGGATCGAGGGCACGCTAGGGAGTGGAAAACCTACGCTCGAAAGGAGAGAGCCTGATGAGATTCGACAACGTAACCCACACCGATCCCGTTTCTAACGAACCCGAGCTGGCTTGCGCTTCCGCTCGAGGTCGTACCCTTTTTGATCGGGACGGTACGAGGGAACCCATGTGTTTCTAGTGCCGCAGGAACACGACACGCGACGTTCCTGCACCGACGGGCGGGAGGCCTCATCGCTTCACGCCGCGACGGCTGAGCCGCTATAGGTGTTTGGTACAGAGCTTCCCCTCTTCGTACCTGCTCCAGAGAAACGAAGTCAGAGCAATCTCATCGAGCCTTCGGCAACTTCACAGGTGCGCTCGCGCCTTCGGGAAAGATCTAGTGTAGCTGTTGACAGACGGGGGCGTGATAGGTGTTAGGCTGCAGGTTAACGCGAACCCCCGAACTCGTTAATGTCAAGCGTGAACGACTTACCGTCGGTGACTACAAGCTGCCCGTCTACCATATGGTATTGGAGCGATTCGATGGCGATTTCGGTAGGGATCTTGGTGACGATCAAGCCACTCTGGGCGACCGAGAGTAATCGCGACCTGAGCTCTGGGCGTCTCTTGTACTCGTTGTGCCCCAGCTCGAACACGAATGCGTAGCCTCGCAATTGTTGTACTTCGCCGGAAATCCCTGTCACCTCGCCTGCAAAGTGGCGCCGCACGTCGTTCTCGAATTGCCGCCTGGTGATGATGTGCAGCTTGTCACCGACTTCGATCGCTGGATTGGACAACTCGTCACCTCCGTTGTTTCTGCTGCCTAACACCGGCGCTCAGCGGCGTGGCCAGTCCGTTGGCAGCAGCACTGAGCCGCGCGAAGACGACGCGGGCGACGCCTACGACTATGCTACTAGAAAACGACGGCCACGTCCGCTGCAGCGCCAAGTAGACCGCACGCGAGTGACCTGCGCGAATAGAGGGGGCCCTCAAGGACCAGACGGCTGTGGGTCAAAGCGAGCGTGGTGGCCCATTCGTGGCCAGGCACGGCCCGTCATCCGGCGATGGTCGCAACCAGCCACCGGGCGGTGCTCATCCACCAAGAGGTCGTCATGTACGCGTTGGGCAACAGTTCCCACAACAAGATGGCCGGGCCGCCGTACAAGGTCACCGGGTGCATCCGCCCCAAGGCCCGGTAGTCCCACCAGACGAGTGCCACCACCACTAGACCCGGCCCAACAACGTGGTCGAGCTGGTAGGGTAACGTGAAGAGACGACCAAAGGGTGCAGTCAGCATGGCCACCATTCCCAGCAACATCAGCCGTTTGTGCACATCCGGTCGCCGTCGCCAATGGAGTGCAGCTCCGAACAGCAACGTGTACGCGGTGATGTTGCCGACACTGACTGCGAGAAAGGCGAGTTCGTCTGGTGGGGACCCATAGCGCGCCGCGGAGTTGATCGCGACAAACGGCCCCAGCAGCACGAGCGCGACGTACCACGCGACTCCGAGCATGCCGAGCTTGCGATGCTGCGGCGTGCGGCCTGACGCCACGAGCCATGCTTGCACGACGAACAGAAGGCACCACCCGAAGGCCACTGCCGCATGGAGGTGCACTAGCGGCGTGAACGGAAGCGTGTCTGCCGGCAAGCCGAGTTGCGGCACCAGCAGGTACGTTCGCGAAAAACCCAGCACGGTCAGCCCCAGCATCGCTAGCGCCAGCCCCGTGAAAAAGCGATGTTCCTCGGCGCGGCCGACGGGTGCGGCTTCAGCCATCAGATGGCCGCCCGAGGTGTCCGGTCGAAGATCGCTCCGGCAAGGCACGTGACGCCACACGTGAAAGAGACGTGTGCTTGGGGCGAGCTAAGTACCTGCATGGTCGTCGGTCCAAGTAGTCGGTCACCACTGACGGTCTAACGACCAGTTTGAACGGCGAAGCCAGCCCTCGCATAAAGGCACAACGTCGACCGAAGGCAGAGTTCTTTAATACCGCCTCCGTCGCCTCGAGACTGAGTAAGGCTTCTTCCGTTCGAAACGCTGGTTATCCGGCCCTTTCTAATTTAGAGATCTTCCGGTTCGAGCCCCGTATGTTTCGCGATGCGGGCCAACATCCTGGGGCCAATTTCTTCTCTCTCATGAAAAGCGAACACGAAGTCCGGCCACCCTTCCTTTGAGAGAACACGGTGAGAACCGGATTGCCGCTTTAACTCCCACCCACGTTTGAGGAGTGCTCCAAGAACTTGCCGAGCTCGGGCGCTCTTCCAGCGGCTCATGCCGCGTTGAAGGTGATACTGCTGAACTCAGCCCCGGCCTCCCCATGCTCGAGCCGATCCGCCACGACACGCAAGGCCAGAGCTTGAACCTTTGCCTTGGCTTCAGCTTCGGAGACGCCATACGCAAGAGTCCCTGGGAGTTCCGGGACTTCCGCAATCCACCGACCGTCTTGTTCTTTCTCTACATCGATCGTGAACTGCACCAAATTGCCTCCAGCTGAGCTGATTCTATTCTAGCCCCTGGCAACACCCGCCGGAATCGGCACCCGGAACGGATAACTCTGAAATTGAGCAGCGAGGCCAGACCCCGCGTGCCGGCACGACGTGAACCGAAGGCGCCTGCTCTCCATTCAGGGCAATCCTCGCTAGACTGAGAAAGGCCTCGTCTGCTCGAATTTCTTGTTCTGCGGCTCCCTCATTCGACCACGACGTCAATTCCCGGCGACTCAGCTTCGCCCCTCCAAATAGGCCAGCCGCCGGTGGTGCAGGAAGCCTCGTCCTCGTAGTGCTTGGCGTGGTACACCCACGTCACACGATATCGCCCTGGCTTCGGGAAAGGCAGCTCGGGTCTAAAATCGCCTTCATTCAGCACGATTCGAAACATAAACGATTCGGCCGGGCGAACCGGTTTGAAGAACGTGCACCGCTGCGCAGTCTCGATGTCATAGAGACGAGTAGCCGATTCAACAACCTGCCCGTCTTCGCTGATGGCTCGCAAGAGAAGTCCATTGGACGCCCACTTCCACGGTCTCTTGAAATAGAACGCAGACCCGGTGTCGTTTGTGACCGTGAGCGCGACAGTAAACGGGTGGCCAATCTGGATGCGGCCAGGGAGTTCCAGCCCAAGAGTCGGTCCATCCGCGGTCGCTCCGAGACCAAGGACTGGCAATACAATTAACGCGAAGCCGACCGCGCTCTTCATAGTGCCTTCACAAACGCTCCGTCCGCAGAACGACCATTCTATCGGTATATGTAAATTCTTACACCGGTATACCTAAAGGAATAAAGCTGGGTCAGTGTAACTGAAACAAAAAGGTTTTTGCATTTGCGCAGTCGTGTGCTCTTGCCTCGACGGCCCTGCGGTGGCTGCCGCTCGAGCCCGAATCGGTGCCTCCTGATTGCTTGACCGGGCTTACTCGTACCGCAGGGCCACGATCGGGTCCACTCTCGCGGCGCGGCGGGCCGGGAGCAAGCAGGAGACGAGCGCGACGAGCGCGAGGACCAGCACCGCGGCGACGAAGGCCGTGGGGTCAGTCGCCGTCACGCCGAACAGGAGGCTCGACAAGAGGCGGGACAAGAGGAGAGATGCGACGAGACCGATACCCGCTCCGAGGGCGATGAGTCTCATCCCCCGCCCTACGGTGGCGCGCAGGACGTCTCCCGCTTTCGCCCCGAGCGCCATCCGGATCCCGATCTCGTGGGTCGTCTGGCCCACGGTGTAGCTCATGACTCCGTAGAGACCGATCGCGGCGAGACCGAGTGCGAGCGCGGCGAACACGGTGAAGAGCGTCGACGTCACCCGCGGCGCCGCCACGGTTCTGGAGATGACCTCCTCGAGCGGAGCGACGTTCGCGAGCGCCATCTCGGGGTCGATTTCCCGGATCGCGTCTCTCACCGGAGCGGTGAGGCTCTCGGGCGAGCTCGGAGGCGACGTCCGCAGAACGAGATTCGCGTCGCGCAGAGGAATCTGGTCATAGGGCAGGTACATCGCGGGGCGGTCCTCACGGTCGAGCCCGAAGTGCTTGGTGTCCCCGACGACTCCCACCACCTGACGCCACTCGCGTCCGATCTGGACTCGCGAGGAGAGCGGGTCCTCGTTCCGCCAGTAGCGCGCCACCGCCGTCTCGTTGATCAGCACGACCGGCGGCGCCGCGGCGTCGTCGCTTTCCCGGAAGAACCGACCCCGGATCAGCTTCATCTTCATTGTCGAGAAGTACTCGGGTGTGACGGGACGGTACCAGGCGACGGGACTCTGATTGGGCTCCGGAGGCTTGCGCCCCTCGATGAGGAAGCCCGCGTCGGAGTCCGCGCCCGCCATCGGCAGCGCATAGACCATGCCCGCGCTCTCGACCCCAGGCAGGGCACGGACGCGGTCGAGCGCACGATGGATGAAATCCCGTCTCGAAGAGACTTCGTCGTACCGTGGGCTCGCGAGGCTCAAGCCGACGGTGAGCACGTTCTTTGCCTCGAACCCTCTGTCGACACGCAGGAGGGCGTCGAAGCTACGGATGAGCAGGCTCGCTCCGATGAGAAGGGCGAGAGCGAAGGCGACCTCGGAGACGATGAGCGCGCTCCGGAAGAGGCCTCCCGCGCCCGCCGTAGAGCCGCGCGCTCCCTCTTTCAGAGACCGATGGAGGTCGGGCAAGGACGAGCGAACGGCGGGGACGAGGCCGAAGAGAACTCCGGTCGCGAGCGCGGTCACCGTTGTGAACGCGAGCACGCGCGCGTCGACGGTGACATGATCGAAGCGCGGGACGTTCGCGGGAACAAGGCCGCGGAGGACGTCGATCCCCCAGAGTGCGAGCACGACGCCGAGGGTCCCGCCGAGAAAAGCGAGAAGGAGGCTCTCGGTCAGCAGCTGACGCAGTACCCGCCGGCGGCTCGCACCCATCGCGATGCGAGTCGCGACTTCCTTCTCGCGGTCGGAGGCGCGGGCGAGAACGAGGCTCGCGACGTTGGCGCAGGCGATGAGAAGCACGAGCGCCACCGCTCCGAGCAGCACGAGGAGAGCGGGGCGTATGGAGCCCACCTCCTGCTCGTGCAACGGAACGAGGGTGACTCCGACGCCGTGGTCCTCTTCGGGATACTCCTGCTCGAGTCGCGCGGCTACGGCGTTCATGTCGGCACGCGCCTGCTCGAGAGCGACCCCGTGCTTCAGTCGCCCGATGACGCGCAGAGTAACGCATCCGCGCCCGCAGCCATCGGCCGGATCGATTGCGAGCGGCGTGAAGATCTCGGGCTGCTGGAGGATGGGGAATTCGAGCTCCGGCGGCATCACACCGATGACGGTGGCGGTCTCGTTGTCGAAGCGAATCGCCTTTCCGATGACGTCCGGACTCGCGGCGAAGCGCCGCTGCCAGAGTGCATGAGACAGGAGAACGACCCGCGCGGCCTTCGGCTGATCCTCTTCGAGGCGAAAGTCTCGTCCGAGGAGAGGCTTCGTCCCGAGGATGGAGAAGGCGTCGTAGGACACGGCCGCGCCGTTCAGCTGCTCCGGCTCCTGGACGCCGGTGAGCGTCGGGCTCCAGCCCGAGAAGGCGAACATTCCTTCGAAAACGTCGTTCTGAGCGCGCCAATCGACGAAGTTGTCCGGCGAGGCCCATTCGGTCGCCGGGCCGTCGATGCGGGTGTGGTCCTGCCAGACCATCACCAGCTCCTCGGGCTCCGCATAGGGCAGCGGACGAAGAAGGACTCCGTTGACTACGCTGAAGATCGCGGTATTGGCACCGATTCCCAGGGCCAGCGTCACCAGGGCGACGAGAGTGATCCCCGGTTTCTGCCACAGGAATCGGAGGCCGTAGCGAAGGTCAGCGATGAGGGTTTCCATAGATGTCTCCTCCGTCGCGCATGGAGCAAAATCGATGCCACGGATACGAGGCTCGATCAGCGAGATTCTAACCGGTTTTCTCGTCCCCTCTGTCCGGAGGCGGACCTGGACCGCCCGATTGCGGACGGCGCGGTAGAATCACGCGGATGGAGGTTGCGTCCGATGACTCCCCTTCTGTTGACCCTCGCGTTCGCTCTATTCACCTCTCCGCAAGATGACAGGCTTCCCGAGCCCCTACGCTCGCTCGTTGCCGCCGAGCGGGCCTTCGCGCAATTCTCGGCAGACCACGGGATCAAGCCGGCCTTTCTCGAGTTTCTGGGCGAGGAAGCGATCATCTTCACTCCCCGGGCAGCGCCGGGACGGAAGTCCTATCTGGAGCAGCCGGACGAAAAGGAACCGAGAGCCAAGCTCGTGTGGCGTCCTGTCTTCGCCGACATCTCTGCTTCGGGAGACTTCGGCTACACCACCGGCCCTTACGAGCTCTCCTTCCAGCGCGAGGGCGTGCCCCAGACCCGCTTCGGTCACTACGTCACCGTCTGGACCAAGACGAACGAGCATCCATGGAAGGTCCGAATCGACAAAGGCACCCGCCATCCCGAGCGCTCGACGGCGCCGGACGAGGTTCGGTACCCGGCGGTGTCGCGAAACCCGGCCGCCTCTCCCGCGCGACTCGACGATCTGCTGAGCCGGGATCGAACGTACAGCGACCTCGCGGCCAAAAGCGGCGCTCGCCCGGCGTTCGACGAAGTCGCTTCGGACTCGGTTCGCCTCTATCGGGACGGGAGCTTCCCCGTCATCGGAAAGAAGGCCTCGCTCGAAGCTCTGGAGAAGACTCCCCTGAAGCTCTCGCCGGAAGGCGGGGACGTCGCCCCGAGCGGCGAGCTGGGCTTCACCTACGGAGTCGCGGAGGCGGAGAACGGCGAGAAGAGCACCTACCTTCACATCTGGAAGAAGGAAGGCAGTGCCTGGCGCCTCGTTCTCGACAACACCACTCCCCTGCCCCAAGGCTGACATGTAGTATCATAAGATAGAGATTAGATACTATGAAAAGGCAGGTGGAACCGTCTGCGTCGGGGAGGTTCCTCCTGCGAATCGATCCGGGATTACACGCCGCTCTCCGGAAAGCCGCCAACGAGTCGGGAGTCTCGCTAAATGACTATTGCGCGAGGAAGTTGGCGGCGCCCATGGGCAACGTGGTCGCGCTCGCTGGAGGCACCGCCGCCGTCGAGCGCGCGGCACATCTCTTCGGGCCGAGACTCGTCGGTGTCGCGGCGTTCGGTTCCTGGGCACGCGGCGAGCTCTCCGATACGTCGGACGTCGACCTCCTCGTCTGTGTGGAATCGAGCGTCGCACTGACCCGTGCGCTCTACCGACGCTGGGACGAGCGCCCGACCACCTGGAACGAGCGCACGCTGGAGCCTCATTTCGTGCATCTCTCCGAATCCGAAGCGAGGGTCAGCTCCGTCTGGGCGGAGGTGGCGCTCGACGGCGTCGTTCTCTTCGAGCGTGATTTTCGAATCTCCTCGACGCTCGTTCAAGTACGGCACGAGATCCTCTCCCGCAAGCTCGTGAGGAGAATCGTTCACGGTCAGCCGTACTGGACCGAGGTCGCCTAGCCGTGCGAAATCGGGATCTCGCGGCCGACTACGTCCACCGAGCCGACGTCAGATTGAAGGCCCTCGATGTCTTGTTTGCCGAGCGGAGCTGGGCCGACGTGGTGCGCGAATCGCAGGAGCTCGTCGAGCTCGCGCTCAAGGGCCTTCTCCGAGCCTGTGGGGTTGAGGCGCCCCGCATACACGATGTCTCCGACATCCTTCTGGCGGAGCAGAACCGCCTGCCTAGCCAGATCCACGAGCACGTTGCCGAGCTCGCTACCATTTCCAGAGATCTGCGCCGCGACCGAGAGCTGGCCTTCTACGGGGCCGAAGACCTCACGCCGTCCGGCTTTTACTCCGAGGAGGACGCCGTCAAGGCTCGCGAGGGAGCCCGGCTTACGGTGAGACTCGTCAAGCCGCACGTCCCCGGTAACGAGTAGACCTGTCCGTCGCTGCCACGGTCGGTCGCGATTGACAGCTTCGTCCGCCCCGTGTAGCGTCCCCGGGAACCATCAACGTCAGGCGGAGGATCCCATGATCAGGAACCGCGTCTCGTTCGCTGCCGTCGTCGCGCTCCAGCTCGCGACGTTCCCGGCGCTCGGCTCGGCGCAACCTTCCGTTCCCATCGACGACGACGACATCGGGGGCACCGTAAGCGGGCCGACGGGACCCGAGGCCGGCGTCTGGGTCATCGCCGAGACGACGTCCCTGCCGACGAGGCTCGTGAAGATCGTCGTGACCAATGACGAAGGACGCTACCTCCTTCCGGATCTCCCCAAGGCCGACTATGAAGTCTGGGTGCGCGGCTATGGGCTCGTGGATTCGCCCAAGGTCTCCGCCGCTCCCGGAAGGGTCCTGGACCTGAAAGCGGTCGTCGCGCCCGACGCGAGAGCGGCGGCGCACTATTACCCCGCGGGATATTGGTTCTCTCTGTTGAAAGTGCCCGGCGAGAAGGAGTTCCCCGGCACCGGCCCCGACGGCAACGGCATCGCCCCCACGATGAAGAGTCAGGCGCAGTGGCTCCGCAATCTCAAGAGCGGCGGCTGTCTCGCCTGCCATCAACTGGGGAATCAAGCGACGCGCGAGATTCCCAAAACGCTCGGAACCTTTCCGTCGACGAAGGCCGCCTGGGAGCGCCGGCTGAAATCCGGACAGGCGGGCGGGCAAATGAACGGCTCTCTCGGCGGATTCGGCCGGGAGAGCATCCTCGGGTCCTTCGCCGACTGGACGGATCGAATCGCCGCGGGCGAAGTGCCCCCGGCGCCCCCGCGCCCTCAGGGGCTGGAGCGCAACGTCGTCATCAGCGAGTGGGACTGGGCCGATCCGAAATCCTATCTCCATGACGAGGTGTCCACCGACCGCAGGAACCCCACCGTCAACGCGAACGGCCTCATTTATGGGTCTCTCGAGCTCAGCCACGACTATCTGCCGGTGCTCGACCCGGTCCACAACAAGACGAGCCGAGTCGAGCTCACCGTTCGCGATCCGAGAACCGAGCCGGCGCAGGGCCCGGGCATGCCCGCGCCCTCCCCCTACTGGGGTGACGAGGTCCTGTGGACGAGCAAGAACAACGTCCACAACGCGATGTTCGACGAGAAGGGTCGCGTGTGGTTCACCTCCGCCGTTCGCCCGCCGGACAACCCCGCGTTCTGCAAGGCGGGCTCGACCCACCCGTCGGCGATGCGCTTTCCTCTCGAGAGAGCGGGAAGACACCTCGCCATCTGGGATCCCGTTACGGAAGAGATCACGCACCTCAGCACCTGCTTCGGCACCCACCATCTGATGTTCGCCGAGGATGCGAACGACACGCTCTGGACGAGCGGCGGCGGCCAGGTGGTCGGATGGATCGACACGAAGATGTTCGATCGAACCCACGACGAAGAAAAGTCTCAGGGCTGGACTCCCCTCATCATGGACACGAACGGAAACGGCAAGCGCGACGCCTACGTCGAGCCCGACGAGCCCGTCGATCCGACGAAAGACAAGCGGTTCGGGGGCGCGTTCTATGCCGTTTCGCCCGCTCCCGACGGCTCCGTTTGGGGCTCTTACCTCGGCTTTCCCGGAGCCGTCATTCGCCTCGTTCCCGGGTCCGACCCGTCCGAGACCGCGCTCGCGGAAGTCTACGAGCCCCCGATGAAGGGAAACGTACCCGTCGAGGGGTACTCGCCCAGGGGAATGGATGTCGACCGGGACGGCGTCGTCTGGGCGCCGATGGCGAGCGGACACATGGCGAGCTTCGATCGGCGCAAGTGCAAGGGTCCGCTCAACGGACCGAAGGCGACGGGCCAGCAGTGTCCCGAGGGATGGACGTTCTTTCCCGAGCCGCTCCCTCAGCTGAAAGGGGTGACGGCATCGGGAAGCGCCGAGGGAAGCTACTACACGTGGGTCGATCAGTTCGACACCTTCGGCTTGGGGAAGAACACTCCCATCGACACCGGCAACCTCTCCGAGGGACTCCTCGCTCTGAAAGACGGCAACTGGGTCGTGCTGCGCGTTCCCTATCCGCTCGGTTTTTTCTCCAAGTGGATGGACGGCCGCATCGACGACCCGAACGGAGGCTGGAAGGGCCGTGGGCTGTGGGCGACGGTGAGCACGCGCGCGCCGTTCCACATGGAGACCGGCAAGGGAACGACGAGCAAAGTCCTGCACTTCCAGCTGCGACCGGATCCCCTGGCGAAGTAGTCACGTTCACGGCCCCAAGGCGAATCTCGTGAATGCCGCTCCCGCCTCGTGCCCTGCCCGCTGGATGAAGGAGCATGAAAAAACGTCAGAGATCATTGCGGCTCTCCGGCCGGATGAGGATAGTGGACGTTTCGGAGGTTGATTCTCCTGACGATCGGGGTGTCGGGAACGAGCGACCTCGGACGAGGATTCGTCACCTCGGTCGAGACGTTCAACGTGAAAGAGAAAAGGAGGTAAGAAAATGATCGCAATCATGGGAGCGAGCGGACATACAGGAGGAAGAGTCGCCGAGAAACTGATGGAAGCGGGAGAGAAAGTCCGCGTGCTGGGACGCTCCGCCGACAAGCTCGAGCGATTCGAGCGCAAAGGCGCCGACGTTCAGACCTTGGACGCGACCGACAAAGCGGCGCTGACCAAAGCGTTTCGGGGAGCCGAGGCCGTCTTCACCTTGCTGCCGCCCGACTTCGTTTCCACCGATTTTCGCGCACTTCAGGACCGAATCGGAGAAGCGACGGTGAAGGCGGTCCAAGAGAGCGGCGTCGAACGGGTCGTCTTGCTCAGCAGCGTCGGTGCGGACGTTCCCAAAGGAACGGGACCAATTGCCGGACTCCACGCTCAGGAGGAGCGCCTGCGGAAGCTCGAGAACGTTCCCGTGCTCGTCCTCAGGGCCGGATATTTCTTCGAGAACTTCTACAGCTCGCTCGGACTCATCCGCCAGCAGGGAATCAACGGCGGCGCCGTCGCACCCGACGTCCCCATCGCCATGATCGCGACCCGGGATATCGGAGACGCGGCCGCGAAGGCGCTTCATCAGCGCGACTTCGAAGGGTTCGTCGTGCGAGAGCTCCTCGGGGAGCGCGACCTCACGCTCGTCGAAGCGACACGAATTCTCGGCACGAGCATCGGGAAGCCCGATCTGAAGTACGTGCAGTTTCCCCGCGACGATTTCGTCAAGGCGCTGGTCTCGATGGGAGCCTCGGAGAACGTCGCGAGCCTTTACGGGGAAATGGCGGACGCTCTCTCCAAGGGCAAGGTGAAATCGCTCGAAGGAAGGCGGCCCGAAAACATTACGCCCACTTCCTTCGAGCAGTTCGTCCCCGAGCTGGCGAAAGCCTACCAGGCCATGTCATAAAGAAGAGGTGGCGGATTCCGGCTCGAGCGAAAGGCCTCCCCTGGGTGAGCTGAAGTATCTCTATCTCGGCACGAGCCGGTTCGACGAGGACCTCCACTATTACGGGACCGTCCTCGGCGCCGAGAAGGTCTGGCACTTCCACAAGTTCGGCGCCAGGGTCGCGGCGTTTCGCGTGGCGGAGGGGCCCCTCGTTCTCCTCGCCGATCACCGGCCGTCGCCGAGCTGTCTTCCGGTGTTCGCCGTTTCCGACCTGGAAGCGGCGATCGCCGAGCTCGAGGAGCGAGGCTGGCGTGCCGAGGAGGGACCGTTCGGCATCCCCGACGGTCCCTGCTACCTGTTCCGCGACCGGAGCGGAAACGAGTTCGCCGTCTTCGGAAACGTGCGTCCGGACGCGCTCACCGCGGCGTACGACGATCCCGACAACGACTCCGCGATCCGCTGACCCGGTCGATTCGAGGCCGATCATTCCGGCTGACCGACGCAACATGCCTCGAGACAAAAAGCGACGGAAACCCAAACCCAGGGCTCGTTCCGGGGAAGTGCAATGAAATTCAACGGCGGTTCCGCAGCTTGGGGCCGTGAAGGGTTGCGTTCCCGGGGTTGCTTGCTTGCTTGGCGCTGACTTAGGATCTCTTCCACATTCAGAGCGATGTCCTTCGAAAAAGGAACGCGACTCGGCGCTTTCGAGATCGTCGAGCTCATCGGGGCAGGTGGGATGGGCGCGGTCTATCGGGCGCGCGACACGACGCTCGGGCGCGACGTCGCGATCAAGGTGCTTCCCGAAACATTCGCGAACGACGCCGCGCGGCTCGCACGCTTCGAGCGCGAGGCCAAGCTCCTGGCGTCGATGAATCATCCCGGCATCGCCACCCTCCACGGGCTCGAGACTCACGACGGAGTGCGCTTCATCGTGATGGAGCTCGTCGAAGGAGAGACCCTCGCCGAGCTCGTCGCGCGCGGTCCGGTTCCCGTCGGTCGAGCGCGGGCTCTCTTCATTCAGATCGCGGACGCACTCGCTGCGGCTCACGGACAAGGGATCGTCCATCGCGACCTGAAGCCCGCGAACGTCATGGTGGGCACGGACGATCGGATCAAGCTTCTCGACTTCGGACTGGCCAAGGCCGTCGTCGAGACGACACCCGGGCAGCGGCTTCGTCGCAGTCGCCGACCCGCACGCGGAACACGGAGATGGGAACGGTCCTGGGGACCGCTCCCTACATGAGCCCGGAGCAGGCGCGGGGCGAGCCCGTCGACGCGCGTGCCGACGTCTGGGCGTTTGGCTGCTGTCTGTTCGAGGCCCTGGCGGGCAAACGAGCGTTCGCCGGAGCGAGCGAAGCCGAGACTCTGGCCGCCGTTCTCGAGCGCGAGCCCGACTTCGATGCTCTTCCCCGTGTTCCCTCGGCGATGCATTTCGCGCTGAGGCGCTCTCTCAGCAAGAGCCTGTCGTCTCGGGTTCGCAGCGTCGCCGACTTGCGCTTCCTACTCGAAGAAGACGATGACGTCGCTCGAACGACTCGGTCGAGCCGAGCTCGGATACCCACACTCGCCAAGGCCCTCGCGATTCTGGCCCTCGGTGTCCTGATCGGGGTGCTCGCACTGCGGCTCCAAGACGCGAGCGACCTCGAAAGTGGCGATCCAGGCGTGGTTCGCTTCTCAATCCAACGACCCGCGGGAGACCTGCAGCGCTCCAACACGAGCGTTGCCATATCTCCGGATGGCAGGATGCTGACATGGGTCGAGCAACGAGAAGAGCGGACCACGCTCTACGTGCGGTCGCTCGCGGAAGTCGAGCCGCGCGCGATTCTCGAGGCCGAAAGTATCGAAGACCCGGTGTTCTCGCCTGACGGTAAGTGGGTTGGCTTCCTTTCGGACGGCCAGGTGAAGCGAATCCCGACCGAGGGCGGAGCGCCGCAGACGCTGGGCGCTACGACCGCGTACGCCGGAGCCGCCTGGGGTCGCGACGGGCTCATCTACTTCGGAGACGACCACAGCGGTGGCATCTCTGCCGTTCCCGAGACCGGGGGCGCTCCCGTCGCGGTGACGACGTCGGAGTTCATCGAGCTCCGAGCCCGCTGGCCGTCGGTGCTCCCGGGAGGGAAGGGGATTCTCTACACCGAGGGACATCTCCAGAACTGGGGTAGCGCACGGATCTTCGTCAAGCCCGCGGATGCGCCGCCGCGGCTCCTGGTCGAGGGGGGTACGGCGGCCGCTTACGTTCGCACGGGACATCTCGTCTACGCCAAGGAAGGCGCGTTGATGGCCGCCCGTTTCGACCTCGACCGCCTGGAGGTGGTCGGGACCGCGGTGCCGGTGCTCGACACGGTGCTGCAGGATCGAACCTCGGGCGCGGTCCAGTACAGCGTCAGCGACGACGGCTCATTGCTCTACGCTCCGGGCGATTACGGCGAGGTGGGGCGCGTTCTGGTGTGGGTCGACCCGGACGGAAGTGAGACTCCACTCACCTTTCCCTCCCGCGACTACCAGCAGCCCCGTCTGTCCCCCGACGATCGGAAGCTCGCCGTCGGCATCGGCAGCGAGAACCAGAACATCTGGGTGTACGGCCTCGACGACGGATCGACGACGCGACTGACGTTCGAGGGCAACAACCGTTTTCCAGTCTGGACCCGTGACGGTACTCGGGTCGCGTTTCAATCACCGCGAAGCGGTCGCCCGCAGATTTACTGGAAGCGGGCGGACGGAAGCGAGGCGACCCAGCAGCTCACGTTCGGCGATACGTACTTGGCGCCGCACGGTTTTACGCCCGACGGCAAACTGATCCTCGTCGAGGCCACGGCCCAGCGGGGAACGGACATCGTCTGGCGGCCGCCCGACGGTGGAGAGCTCGAAACGTTCCTGGCAACGGAGCACTTCGAGAACTCCCCCGTTCTCGCCCGACGGTCGCTTCCTCGCCTACCGGTCGTCGGAGAGTGGGAACAACGAGATTTACGTCCAAACCTTCCCGCCAACGGGAGCCAAGTGGCAGGTGTCGACCGAGGGAGGAAGCGAGCCCCTTTGGTCCCGTGACGGACGCACGCTCTTTTATCGCGTCGGCAAAAGGATGATGGCGGTCCCGGTGACGACCGAACCTTCGTTTCGATACGGACCGCAGAAGCGGCTCT
Organism: uncultured Acidobacteriota bacterium; assembly: GCA_963815675.1. Classification (GTDB taxonomy): domain Bacteria; phylum Acidobacteriota; class Vicinamibacteria; order Marinacidobacterales; family SMYC01; genus CAWFHP01. The sequence continues at coordinate 112,770 of CAWFHP010000007.1, forward strand.
TCGAAGGAGAGTACACGAGGACGGTGCCCGATCGCACCAACTACGACGTGGCCTCGGACGGTCGTTTTCTCATGATCCGAGCAAGCGGTCACGACGAGGGATCTCGCGAATTGGCGGTCGTGCTCGGTTGGGCGAAGGAGCTTTCCCGCCGAGGTTCTCCGAATTAGGGATCCCGCAACGTTCGATTTTGGAAGCGGAAACCTTTCGCCTCGCCAGACGGTTTGCGGTCCCCTCTCCGAAACCCAGAGAATCGCCGTCTGGAAAAATGATGTCCCTCGAGCCGCGCACTCGGCTGGGTACGCGCTCGTCAGATCGGGGTCCGTCGAAGCAGGCGGCAAGGGAGAAGTGTACAAAGCCCGAGACACGCGACTCGACGCGTCGTCGCCATTAAAGTCCTCCCTTCGCACCTGTCTTCGAACCCCGGCCTGCGCGAGCGCGTTCCCGTCGAGACATGAAGACCGAGGCCAACCCGACATGATTCGATTCTCCGGCCGCTCTGGCTGTCCTGGCACCCGCGCTACTCCTCACCTATCCGTCCGTCTATCCGACCGGCACCACCATCTTCCATCCCGACAAGACCTGGAGCGGCTACACGGTCTTCGACACCCCGGGCGAGGGCGGTACGGCTATCATCGACATGAACGGCAACGTCGTCCGGCGCTGGACCGAGATCAACGGCGATGCCGGGGCCGTTCCGGATTCTGCCGGGCGGCTACGTCATGGGCGGCTCCACGAGCGGAAACCGCATCAGGAGGCGTCGCGCTGATCGAGTCGACTGGGACGGTGAAAGCGTGTGGCGTTCGACCGCACGGAGCTGGTGAGCCGAGGAGCGGCAAGACCGTCCACCTGGGCCGCGCGCCAGCACCACGACTGGCAGCGTGAGGGAAGCCCCGTCGGCTACTACGCGCCCGGATGAGAGCCGCTCGTGGACCGCGGCCGAACGCTGATCCTCGCCCACCGGAATAGTCCTGAAGCCCGAGATCTCCGACAAGCTCCTCGAGGACGAGCGTATCTCGAGGTCGCTGGGACGGGGACATGCTCTGGGACTGGCTCGCGAGCGACCATGTCGACGAGCTCGGGTTTCAGCGAGGATGCCCGCAACGTCATCCACCGGTTCCCCAATGGAACGAGGAGCGCGGCGGCGCCGACTGGCTGCACATCAACGCGGCTGTCCTACGTCGGCCCGAACCACTGGTACGACGAGGGCGACGATGCGGTTCCACCCGGACAACATCTCTGGTCAGCAGCCGCGGGGCGAACTTCATCGCGATCATCGACCGGAGCGGCGCGATCGTCTGGAAGATGGGGCCCGACTACCGGGACACCGGGCTCTCGCTCGAAGCGCTCGGCCAGATCGTCGGCCAGCATCACCCGCACATCATTCCGAAGGGATTGCCCGGCGCCGGGAACCTGCTCGTCTTCGACAACGGCGGCCCGTCCGGCTACGGCTCGGCGAACCCCGCCGCGCCCACCGGGAGGCTCGCCGTTCCGCCGCGTCTATTCGCGCGTGCTCGAGATCAACCCCGTGACGTTCGAGAAGGTCTGGGAATACTCGATCGCGGGACTCGAGCAGTTCCGGTTCTTCAGCCAGTACGTGAGCTCCGCGCAGCGCTTGCCGAACGGCAACACGATGATCACCGAAGGGGCGGACGGACGGATCTTCGAGCTCACCGCCGACAAGGAGATCGTCTGGGAGTACGTCAAGCCGTACTTCGCCGTCGACCCGACCCGCACGAATCGTGTCTTTCGCGCCTACCGCGTGCCTTACGACTGGATCCCGCAGCTCGAGCGGCCCACGGAGACCGCCGTCATCCCCGCGCCCAACGAGGAGTTCCGTGTAAATTCAAGATAGTTCAGGACGTCGAAAGAACTTCGAGGCCCGGGATGTCGACGAAGTCCTCGACGTTGAGCGTCCACAGGCCCGCTTCCCAGGTCAGAGCACATGCGGCGATAGCCAAATCCACCTCCCGCCCGCGGGGCCGCGACACTCTGGAGTAGAGCTCGGCCGCCGTGGCGGCCTCCGCCGGACCGAAGCTCACGGCCGAGTCCCGCGGGAAGAGGCCCTCTTGCGCGGCGAGTTCCTGCCTCACCCGCGGGCCCCTCAGCCATTCGTACAACACCAGCGTCGGAAGCAGGAGGCGCTCCCCCGATTCGATCGCTCGACGGAGTGCAGGAGCCGAGCGGCGCGGCCCGGTGAGACTATCAATCAGGACCGACGTGTCCAGCAGAATCATCGCCGTCCGGTTTTCGCTTCCCGACGGCCGCCGGCACGACGGGCCGCGCGGACGGTCTCGATCTCCTTTTCGACCTCTCGGAGCGGGCGCGACGGAATGCGGGCGACGAGCTCGTCGAATCGGTCGAGAAGTGCCAGCCGCTCCGCTTCACTCAACCTTCCGATCCTCTCGCTGTAGTCACGAATGGCCTCCCGAACGACCTCGCTCTGCGGCTTCGAGAGTCGTTCCGCCGCGCGGCGAAGTCGAGTGACCGTCTCCACATCCAGCGTGAAGGTCACTTTGCGCATTGCCATACTACTACCATACTACCATACTAGATAACTCACCGACGCTTCTCGAAGCTCGACGCTCGGGTTGACGCGGCTACTCGTAGCGGAGCGAGATCATGGGGTCGACGCGGCTCGCGCGCCGGGCGGGAACGTAGCAGGCGACGAGCGCGATGGACCCGAGAACGAGCGCCAGCACGATGAACGTCAGAGGGTCGGTGGCGCCGACCCCGAAAAGAAGACTCGTGAGGAGCCGCGAGAGACCGATGGCGAAAACGACGCCGAGTGCGATCCCGACGACGACGAGACGAGACCCCTGTCCCACGATGAGTCGCGACACGTCAGCCGGTCGAGCCCCGAGCGCGAGCCGCAAGCCAATCTCCCGTGTGCGCTCGGCGACCCCATAGGGAGATCACCCCGTAGATTCCGAAGACCGCGAGCAGAAGCGCGGCGATTCCGAAGGCGCCGAGGAGGACGACGTTGAAACGCCGCCCCGAGATCGAATCGGAGAAGACTTCCTCGATGGTGCGAAACCGCGGCGGCACGTCGGGAAGGAGCTCGCGCAGAATGCCTCGGGTCGCGGCCGCCACCGATGCCGGGTCGCCCCCGAGAATCGAGCACCACCGAGTAATCGGAGGGCGGGCGCTGGGTTGCGTCGACGTAAATCGTCGCTCGGGGTTTCGAGTCGAGCCCGGTTTGCAGAACGTCTCCCACGATCCCGACCACGCGCAGCAAGCGCAGGTCACCATCCATGTTTCCAAACTCGATGAGCTTCCCGATCGGGTCTTCGCCCTGCCACTTTTCCTTCACCAGAGTCTCGCTCACGAGCGCGACGTGCGGGGCGTCCGCGGAGTCGGAGGGCTCGAAGAGCCTTCCGCGGACGAGCGGAATTCCCATCGTCTCGAAGAAACCCTCGCTCGCGGCTCGGTACTCCGCGGAACCGGTCTTCGAGGAATCCTTCGCCAGGCGTCCGAAGTCCTCGTAGCTCTTGACTTCGTCGAGCGAGTTGACGACGAGAAAGGTCCCGTTGCGGATGCCGGTGGTAAGCGGGAGCATGTCGATCAGACCCGCCCTCCGAACGCCAGGGAGTCCCCCGAGCCGCGCGAGGACTTCGCTCTCGGTCTGTCCGAGCCGTTTCTTCTCGCTCTCGTCCGCGGGGTCGGGGTGGGAGAGATCGACGACGAGCGCGCTCGTTCTCCGGAAGCCGGGGTCGACGTCGAGAAGGCGTACGAGACTTCGCGCGAGGAGACCCGAGCCCACGAGGAGGACGAGCGTGAGCGCGATTCTGAGAGACGACGAGACCGCTCCTCAACCTCGCGAGGCGCGCTCCCCCTCCTCCGCCCGCCCGCTCCCGGAGATGGCTTCCGAGGCCGCTCCCGCTTCGTGTCGATCGAAGCGCAGTGACGAGGCCGAGCCCGAAGGAAACGAGCGCTCCGAGCGCGAGCGCGAAGCCGAGAACGGGGAGGCTGACTCCGACTTCGCCCAGCCGCGGGAGATTTCCCGGCTCGAGCGAGAGCAGGAGAGGAACGCCCCAGAAAGCGAGCAGGACTCCGAGGCTACCTCCGGCGAATGTGAGCAGGAGCGACTCCATCAGGAACATTCGCACCATCTGCCAGCGGTTGGCGCCGAGCGCGGCTCGCACCGCCACTTCCCGTTGCCGCGAGGCCGCGCGGGCAAGAAGAAGATTCACGACGTTCGCGCTCGCTACCAGAAGGAGGAACCCAACCGCGCCCAGAAGCACGACGAGAGGAGTGCGCGCGTTTCCGACGAGCTCTTCGTGGAGCGGAACGACCTCGGCGTCGATCATCCACGTGTCTTCCCCGTAGGTCGCGCGGAGATCGCGGGCGATGGCGCTCAGGTCGGACGCGGCCGCCTCGAGCGGGACTCCTTCCGCGAGTCGAGCGACGGCGCGCCAGTTGTGGGCGGTCCGGCTGGGAAAGTGGGGATAGAGCTCACGCGGTACCCACAGGTCCGTTCCCGGGGGAAAGTCGAGATTCCGGGGCATGACCCCGACGACCGAATGGACGGATCCGGAGAAGAAGAGCTTTTGCGCCGAGAGGTCCGCGTTTCCGCCGAGGGCCCGCTGCCAGAAGCCGTAGCCCACGAGCACCGCGGGTGCCCCTCCCTCGCGGAGCTCGTCGTCATCGAATGGCCGGCCGAGAAGGGGCTTCACTCCCAGCGCGTCGAAGAACTCTCTCGAGACGATGGCGCTGCGCGCGCGTACCGGCTCTTTCCCGCCGGAGACGGAGACGGTTACGGTCGCGTACTCGGCGAAAGTGGAGAGGCTCCGATTCCGAATCTTCGAGATCCTGAAAATTTGCGTCGGAAATCTGTCCCTTGTGCTTGCCCCCCTCCATCGTCTGCCATACCTGGACGATGCGCTCCGGCGAGGGGTAGGGAAGCGGCCGGAGGAGAACGGCATAGACGACGGTGAAAATCGCGGTGCAGGCCCCGATGCCCACCGCCAGCGTCGCGACGCCGGCGGCAGTGGCGCGGAAGTCCTTGAGGAGACCCCGTAAAGAGCTTCTCATCTCGGAAACGAAGTTCATCCATCTCTCTCGACAAAAATGCCTACGGAAGAGGGAGAGGGGATGTTCGAAAATAGTGCCGGTTACAGCCCGATTTTCCGGAGCGTCTCCATCACGCGGTCCCGCCACGCCGGGCGGCAGACGACAATCTCCTCGTTCCGAGGGTTCTTGCGGTTGTAGCGGTGCTCTTTTCCAGAAAGGGTCGATACCGACCAGCCGAGAGCACGGGCCACCGCCTCGGGGGCACAGGTGTCCCATTCCTTGAGACCCTTCTGGTGCACGTAAGAGATCGGCCTCGCCCAGGAAGAGCCGGCTCACCTTGAAACCGACGCTTCCATTCGGAAGCATCTCCCCTTCAATCTCGCGAACGAAGGCCTCGACCCATTCGGGCGTATGGCTCCGGCTCACCGCGACGATCGGATGGGCGCGTCCGTCCGAATCGCCTCGAACGAGGGCTCGACCCGGGGCACCCTCGAGCCCGGCCTTCTCCTCTCCGGGAAGAGCGCATCCCCAGAGGACCTCGCCGCTCGCGGGAAGCGCCACCGCGCCGAGCGCGCAGACTCCGTCGATGGCGAGCCCGACGTGAACCGCCCAATCGACTCGAAGCTGAGAGTACTCCTTCGTTCCATCGAGCGGATCGACGATCCAGACCCGGGATTTCTCGAGCCTCCGCTCGTCGCTCGCCGTCTCTTCGCTCAGAACGCCGTCCTCGGGATAACGCCCCGCGAGTATCCCTTGAAGGTAACCGTCGGCGGCCTGATCGCCCACGTCGCCGAGGACCGCGCCCTCCCACCGTCCCGCCGCTCGCAACGTCTCGAGGCGCCGTCCCGCCTCCCGCGCCGCCGCAACCGCGAGCTCCACATCCCGCTCGATATTCTCGTGCATGCCACCCGCTCGAAAATTAGGGACAGGCACTAATTTTACGATTTTCGAAAAATTAGTGCCTGTCCCTAATTTCTTAGTTTGTCCCTAACTTCTTAGTTTTTACTTTCCCGCAAGACGCATCAGCGACGCGTACTCGTTTCGCTCGACCGCGTCGAGGGCTTTCTCACGCTCGGCGACGCCGTCGGAGAGCCTTTTAAAGAGGTCCCTCGCGCCCTGGGTGGGCGGGCCGTCTCCCATCGACATGAAGGATGTGAGCCGGGCGAGCTTACTGTCGATGGCGGTGGGGTAGTTGATGAGAATCCTGCCCTGCCCGCGCGCGGTACTGCACCAGCCTCTCTTCGAGCGGATAGAGCTTGTCGTTCAACTCGCGGAGGGCATCGTTCAGCGCGGCCGTCCCTCCCGCTTTTTGCACCGCGTCCTCGGCGCTCTTCCGCAGAGTCCGAATGCGCTTCACCACGTTCATCGTCTCCGTGAGCTTGTCGCGAACGGAAATGAGAAAGTCGAACTGGCTCTGGAGGTCGGCGTCGGTGTACTCGAGGCGTGGGTCGCGCACGATCTCGAAGCTCTGACTCTGGGTCGTTCCTCCCGACGTGAGGTCGACGCGATATGTGCCGGGAGCGGCGAGCGGCCCTTCGGCCGTCCCCTGGAACACCGCGTCTTCGAGGACCTCGGCCCCGGGATAACGCGTGTCCCAGACGAAGCGGTTGGCCCCCGCCTCGGCGGCGACTTTCCTGTCTCCTCCGCCGCGAGCGCCCTTCGCCTCGCCCGCGCTCGCGCTCGAGTAGCTTCGGATGAGGTTGCCGTCCTTGTAGAACGAGAGGGTGACGTCGGAAGCGGGTTTTTCCTTGAACGTATAGCTCACCACGACACCGTTCGGAGGATTGGCGCCGGCGAGCGCCTGGTCGCCGGCAAAACCGGCGGTGAGATCGCCCGACGCCCGGAAGCGCACCGTCTTTCGAGGCGCGAACAGATGCACCGGAGCGTCGAGCGTGGTCCAATCCAGCTGATGGAGAAGAGCCACGTCGTCGAGAATCCAGAACCCGCGTCCGTGGGTCGCGGCCACGAGATCGCCTTCCTTCACGACGAGGTCGTGCACCGGCACGACTGGAAGGTTCAACCGCAAGGACTGCCAGTGGGCGCCGTCGTCGAACGAGACGTAGACGCCGGTCTCCGTTCCAGCGTAGAGGAGCCCGCGCTCGCCCGGGTCCTCCCGGATCACACGAGTGAAGTCGTTGTCGGGAATTCCGTTCACGATCGGGGTCCAGGTCTCACCGTAGTCGTGGGTCTTGTAGAGGTACGGTTTGTGATCCGAGAGCTTGTAGCGGGTGGCGGCGACGTACGCGGTCGCGGGGTCGTGGGGCGAGGGATCGATGATGCTGATGAGGGCGAACTCGGGAAGTCCCTTGGGCGTCCGATTGGTCCACGTCTTCCCGTTGTCCTGCGAGACGTTGACATAGCCGTCGTCCGAGCCCGCCCAGAGAACACCGGCTTTCGCAGGCGACTCGGCGAACGCGAAGATCGTCGCGTACCACTCGGGACCGTAGGCTTCGCGCGTGATCGGCCCCCAGTAGGGCCCGGTCTCGGGATCGAGATAGGAAGGAGTCTTCTCGAGCGTCTTGGGATCGTGCCGCGTCAGGTCGGGACTCACGATCTGCCAGCTCTGACCTTCGTCGGTCGATCGATGCACGTACTGCGACGTCACGTAGAGGACATTCGGATCGTGGGGCGATATCGCGACCGGATAGGTCCACCAGAACCGGTAGTTGATGTCGGCCGAGCCCCAACCGTAGTGGGTCTCGGGGTTGGGGGAGACATCGCGGGTCTGCTTGGTACGGTGATCGTAGCGCGTAATCCAATGATGGTCCGCAGCGAAGACGATGTTCGGGTCTTTTGGGCTCGACCGCGATGTAGCCGTCCTCTCCACCTCCCACCGCGTACCAGTCCTCGATGGTGATCCGGCCGAAGTCCGAGCGACTCGGAAGCGAGATGCTCGTGTTGTCCTGCTGCGAGGCATAGACCCGGTACGGAAACTGATTGTCGGTCGTGACGTGGTAGAGCTGCGCGGTCGGCTGGTTCAGGATCGTCGACCACGACTCTCCGCCGTTGAAGCTCACCGTCGCTCCCCCGTCATTTCCCTGCACCATCCGGTTCGGGTCCTCGGGGTCAATCCAGAGATCGTGGTTGTCCCCGTGAGGGGGCCGCATCCGGCTGTAGGTCTTCCCTCCGTCGGTGGATTTCCACATCTGCACGTTGAGGACGTAGACGGTGTCGGGATCCTTCGGGTGCGCGAAGATGTGGTGGTAGTACCAGGGACGCTGGGTGAGGTCGGCGTTGTCGGTGAGGTGGGTCCAGGTCGCTCCCGCGTCATCGGAGCGGTAAACACCCTTCTTTCCGATGTCGGCGTCGATGATCGCCCAGACACGCTCGGGCCTTGCCGGGGAGATCGCGACGCCGATGCGTCCCCGCGGCCCGGTGGGAAGGCCGGGATTGTCGGTGAGCTCGGTCCAGTGGTCTCCCCCGTCGGTCGTCTTGAAGAGACCCGTGCCCGGTCCAGCACTCCGGAACCCCCAGGGAAAACGCCGAAGCTCGAGGAGCGATGCGTACATCACGTCCGGGTTTCCCGGATCCATGGTGAGATCGATGGCGCCGCTGTCCTTGTCGCGATAGAGAACTTTTTGCCACGTGCGCCCGCCGTCCTTCGTTCGATAGACCCCGCGCTCCTCGTTCGGTCCGAAGGCGTCCCCGAGAGCGGCGACGTAGGCGATATCGGGGTTCTTCGGGTGGATGCGGATGCGGGCGATGTGCTGCGTCGCGTCGAGCCCCAGGTGAGTCCACGTCTTTCCCGCGTCGGTGGACTTGTAGACGCCGTCGCCGTGGGAAGCGTTCCCGCGAATGCAGGATTCCCCCATTCCCACGTAAACGACGTTCGGATCCGACAACGAGACCGCCACCGCGCCGACCGAGCCGGTGCCGAAGAAGCCATCGGAGACGTTCTTCCAGTTGAGCCCGCCGTCCTCCGTCTTCCAGACCCCGCCCCCCGTCGTCCCCTGGTAGAAGACGAGCTTGTGAACGGAATCCCCGCCACCGCGACGACACGCCCGCCACGAGTCGGACCAATGGACCTCCATTCGAGCAGATGGAGATCACTCGGGGCGACGGAAGAAAGCGCGGCGGAACCGGTCTGCGCCTTCCCCGCGTCGCCACCGCCGCGACTCCGAAGAGCGCGACAAACATGAAAAAGGCCAGGCGTCGCATGGCGGAAACGATCGGCATGATGGCTCTCCCTCGGGCAGTGAACGATTGAACCCAGCGCGGGGCGTCATTATAGATGCCCGGAAGCCAGGGCTCAATCCGTGCGGAGGGCAAACCGGGCCCCGGACTCGGGTCCGGAGTCAAGCAAGAGCGCTCAGTCTTTCCGAGCTCTCTTCTCGTTCTGAAAGTAGGTTTCAATCGCGCTCTTTGTTGCGGCGAGGTACATCTCCGTCGAGTCCTGGACCGGCTTCGCTCCCGACTTTCGCGTCGAGGATTTTTACGAACACCTGGCTATGGTCAATCGCGAGGGCGCCCGGCGCCGGTCACACCAGCGTACTCGGCGAGGAAGTCGTGGATATCGCGACGAGGTTGCTAAGCGCCCGCGAAGCTGACACAAGACAGAGCACGGCGGCGGGCCCGACCCGACGAATGAGTTTCATGGAAAGCGAAATCCGCTCGAGAAGGCTGTGACGGCAAGAGCAGCACGAGCTGACGACGGCCTTGCGTGGCCCAGCTGAGTCAGTTCTTCGGGAGCGACTCGATGAAGTTCCGCGTGACCTCCTCGGTGCCGTCGGGAAGCGCCGATGTTTTCGCCGCGAGCGGACAGACTCCCGAGGTGCTCACGTTTCCGTCCCGCACGACGCCCGTCCCCTGGAACTCACCTCCGGCGAACTCGGGGCGCGCCTTCGGGTCGACCTCCGAAGCGAACGCGTACTTCTTACCCTCGAGCCCCCCCGCCTTGGCGAGGACGGCGACCGATCCCCGGGCGGCAAGGATGGGCTTTCCCTGTTCGACGAACGTCTTGACAATCGCGAGCTCCGCCGGCGAGACGGAGTACTCCGGCCCGGGAGCCATGCACGGAAGCGCGATTCCGGCGTAGTCGGAGGCGACGGCGTCGCTCACTTTGAAGTCAGCCGCGAGCTCGACCGACCCGGCGCGCATGGGCTCGCCGGACTCCGTGGCCACTTCGACCTTGAAACCGGACTTCTCGAGCATGTGCTTCATGACTCCCACTTCCTGAGAGAGCATGAGCTCGAGGTCGCGCAATCCGGCGCGCACGATCATGAGCACCTTCGGCGCGTCCGCAGCGCGAGCGGAAATGGGTGCGGCGAGCGCCACGGAGACGGCGGCAATGGCATAGACCCAGGGATGGCTCATCGGACTCCTCCTGGAAAGGAGTATATACACGCAATTTGAGAGGAGCAAGAGAAAAGAAAGGAGTCTCGAGCATAGCGCTTGCCTGGGAGAGAGGCTTCCCCTATCGTTGGGCCCTGCGTCCCCGGAGGCGTCTCATGTCCGCTCGCGTCCTGGCTACGACCTCTCTCATCCTGCTCGCCACGATACCGCCCGCCGCGGCCACCACATCTCTCGCCGCGGCGAGCGGCGAGGCCTGGGACATCCAGGACACGTCTGCCTGGGCCACCGACAGCGGCGCCATCGCCACCGGCGGGCCATCGCTCCCCTTCAACGGGTTCGGGTATCTGAAAGTGCGGGTGCTGGGATCGCAGGGCGAGCTGCTCGTACCGACGACCGCTCTCCGCGGCTTCGGCCTAGCCTACGACGGCGGCGAGCGGTTCGACAGCATCACTCCGGTGATGGCGGGGCGGGTGGCGGTCGCCCGTTCGATCTACGCGTCGCGCACGGGCGATACGCTTCGTTACTTCGACTCGTTCACGAGCTTCGCTTCTGAGCCGGTCGTCGTCGAGGTGGCCTGGGGCGGTGCCTGCGGCGCTTACGAGGAAGGCGGTCGCGTGGCCGTGGCCGCCACCGGGAACGGAAACCGCGAGCTCGAGCTCGATGACGCGTTCGTCACCGTGATGCAAAACGCCGAGGCGGTAGAAGACCCGTCGCGGGGACCCTCGGGGCACGGCCCGTCGGCGCACGTCCTCGGATCGCCACGCGCGCAGACCCTCGTGGGATTCGGCGACATGTACGCCGATCCATTCGAGAATCCCTATCCGGGCTACGACCCCGCGCACATCGCCTACGTCTACCGCCTGCGCCTCGCCCCCGGCGAGACCCGCGCTCTGCTCACGTTCGTCGTAAAGGGGCGAACGGAGTGGTACGACCCTCGAGGCGGGTTTCCCGTCCGGCAGAAGGACGCTCTCGTCGCGCGGCACGTTCCGAAGCCCGTCGACGATCCGAAGATCCTTCCGGCGGGCTCGGAGATTGCCGCGGTCACCGAGACGGCGCGCGCGCTGGTCCGCTCGCCTGACCTCACGGGACTCACGAAACGCCAGCGAGGCCAGATCGCGAACTGGCCGGCCGAGACCGCGCCGCCGACCTTCTCGGTGAAGGAGAAAAATCTGGCGAGCCTCGAGGCTGCTCTCGCCGACGGCTCTCTCACGTCGGAGGATCTCGTCCGCGACTATCTCGCGCGCATCGCCGCCTACGACCGAAGCGGACCTCGTTTCCACTCGTTTCTCGCCTTGAACCCCCGCTCTCTCGCCGAGGCCCGCGCGCGCGACGCGGAGCGCGCTCGGGGCGTCGTGCGCGGCGCGTTCCACGGCATCCCCCTCGCGTTCAAGGACAACATCGACGCGACCGATCTTCCCACCACCGGGGGCTCGCGCGCCCTCGCCTTTCGGGTGCCGCGCCTCGACTCCGCCGTCGTCGGAAGGCTGCGCGCGGCCGGCGCCATCGTTCTGGGAAAGACCAATCTCGACGAGTTTCCTTTCGGCGATTTCGGCGTGAGCACGATCGGGGGAAACATCGGAAACGCCTACGATCCCACGCTGAGCACGGCGGGCTCGAGCGGCGGCAGCGCCGTCGCCACGTCCCTCAGCCTCGTTCCCCTCGCCTTCGGAACCGACACCTGTAACTCGCTGTCGAACCCCTCGGGCTTCGCGTCTCTCGCGACCATCCGCACCACCCGTGGATTCACCAGCCGCGCGGGAGTCATGCCTCTCAACCCCTGGAACGACGCCGTGGGCCCGATGGGCCGGACCGTCAGCGACGTGGCACGGGCTCTCGACGTGGTGACCGGGAGCGACCCTGCCGATCCCGCCACGCGGGAAGCGGACGCGCGGAAGCCTTCGAGCTTCGTTGGCGCTCTCGACGAAAAGCTCCTCCGGGGAGCCCGCATCGGCGTTCTGCGTCAGGTCTTCGTCGGGGTCACCGGCGAGCGCGAGGCCGCCGAGCGCGTGGACGCCGCCTCCGCCGAGATGAAGGCGGCGGGAGCGACGGTCGTGGAGGTCACGATCCCGGACCTCGACGCGATCTACGAAAAGAACGTCATCCGGAACCCCGTCGCCCTCTTCGACGCCTGGACGTCGTATCTGGACCGGGGCATTCGTCCCGGAGAGAAGCCGCTTCGCATCGAGGACCTTCTCGCCTCCGGCAAGCTGGCGCCGGAGAGCGCGTCTCTCTTCGCCTCGATCGTCGAAGCGAAGAAGTCCACGCCCGACGCCGAGGCCGCCGACGTGCAGGCGCGGTTCGTCGCCGGCCGCGAGGCCTTCCGCGACGTGTTCGTGCGTCTCATGGACGCGGAGCACCTCGACGCCCTCGTGTACCCCGCGAACCTGGCGCGTCCCGCCACTCACGAGGGCGGGCAGGTGCGATTCGGTTTCGAGCCCGGGACGTGCGCGGAGAGCGCCGTCACCGGCCTTCCCCAGGTGACGGTTCCCGCGGGGTTCATGGGAGGACGCTATCCCGTCGGTGTCTCGTTTCTCGGGCGCCCCTGGGAGGACGCGAAACTGCTCGGTCTCGCCTATTCCTACGAGCAGGCGACCCATCACCGCCGGCCCTCACCGCTGGCGCCCTGAACGTTCCGAAGACCTTTCGGGAGCTTCCCCCGGTCTCGCACCGCGGCGTCGGCCCCGGCGAGAGCCGCGCTACTGGTCGCTGACGGTGCGATGGGGATGGACTTCGATCGTCTGTCCGATCTCGATGGTCATGAGGTCGTAGCCGACCGCCAGAGGGCCGTCGTACGTTTCTCTCGTGGGCCCGATGAGATCCTCGGCGACGGTGGGAGAAGGCACGATGTGGTAGTAGACGGCGAGGCGGGGCTTCACTTTCGCGAAGATCCGTCCCGCTTGCTGCGGGCTCGTGTGCTGGGCGAGAACGCCGGCCACGGCGTCTTTGGTGACCTGGGCCCGCCGCAGCTCGACCTCCGGGCTGATGACCTCGTGGATCAGCACGTCGACTCCGTGGGCGGCCTCCACGATGCCCTCATGATAATCAGTGTCTCCCGAAGAGGGCGACGGAACGGCCTCGATACTCGACGCGGTAGCCGTAGGCGGGCTCGACGATGCCTCCGTGCTCGACCTTGAAGGCAGTGATTCGAAGCCCCCCTTCGTCGTAGACGACCCCGGGCTCGACGTCCTTCGCCTGGAGAACGATCCCCTGCGGGTCGAAGGCCTTGGCCCTCACTTTCTTATCGAACGCGAAGGCCTCGTCGAGATGCGCGCACATCGATTTCGTTCCCGGAGGCCCGGAAACGACGAACGGTCGATCGCGTCCGAAGATCCATCCCGTGAGCCAGAGATCGGGAAGTCCGACGACGTGATCCGAATGGAGATGCGTCAGGAGCACCATGTCGACGGCGCGGACCTGGGCCGCCTCCCCGATCTGGAACAGACGCTGGATGGATCCGCGCCCGGCGTCGATCAAAATGGTGTGGTCTCCCGCCTCGACGAGCGTCGACGGACCGAACCGCTCCATCGTCGGCCTCGGGTTTCCGGTACCGAGAAGGGTGACGCGGAGAACGTCGTCCGCCGCCCCCGCGGCGCGGGAACAGAGGAGCAGCAAACCGAGAACGAGTACTCTCATGTCGGCAAAGAGTAGTACAGGACGGGCGGCCGAACCAGCCGCCCGTCCCGAATCAGGAATGCCTATTTTCGCCCGAACCCGTACGTGACCCGCACCGCCAGAGTGCGCGGCGGATCACGTGCGTCCCGCCGAAGACGGACAGAATGTTATACAGCCCTTGCGTGTCGAACGCGTTGAGAAGGTCAGCCTGGATGGAGACGGGGACGCCGCGGGAGGCGAGATCGAGCCCGAACGAGAAATTAGCGATGGTGCGGGCTTTGATGCGGTTCGGATCGAGGTCGGTGCCGCTATGGACGACGATGAACGGAGCGGTGAAAGCATTGTCGGGGTCGTTCACGAGATCCTCGGGTGACGCGTCGGTGACGAGACCGGAGTCGTAGCGCAGGTTGGCTCCGAGCCAGACTCCGCTTCCACCCAGGTACCAGAAGACCTGGCCCTGGGCCTGGAGCTTCTGGTCGTGGTCGATGAGGAAAGGCCCACCGGTGATTCGCGTCCAGGGACTCGGCGTCGAGAAAGAGCCCGCCCACCGGTGGAGGAACGTAGATTGCGTGCACGTGACCGAGAGACAGGAACCCGCGGACCTGATGCCTCTGCGCGAGATTCCACCCGCACGTTCCAGCCGTTATAGCGTCCCGAATCGAAGGCGAGAGGGAACACGATGCCGGTGTTCAGGAACTGGTCTTGATTGCCGGCGTTCCGGGACCGGCGCCACCAGAAATCCACGGCGAGACGGGCTTCCCGCCCGACCCCCTGCTCCGCTCCGACGGTATAGGCATTTTGCCGCTCCGAGCTCACGAGAAGAACCCCTCCGCCCAATTCGCGCGAGCTCTTGACCTCCGGCGGAACGAGGGAAGCAGCGAGAGGTGAGGAGCTGAAGAGGATGTTCTCGTATTCCGGTGTGAAAAAGATGCGGTTGTACGAGCCTCTGAGGACGGTGCCGGTGCCCTCGATATAGTAGGCCAGTCCGATCCTGGGCTCGACCTGCGATTCCGTAACCGGCAGGTTGTTGTGATCGTAGCGCAGGCCCAGGTTGGCGGTCAGGTTCTTGTAGCGGATGTTGTCCTGGACGAAGAGGGCCGCGTAGCTCCCCGTGCGCTTCTGACTGAAATCGAGAGGCTGACCGCCCCGGGTGAGGTCATAGGGCGCGAGATCGGGATTATATGCGTCCGACGAAGGATCGTTGAATCCAGGGTCGGTGATTCCGAATCCGAAGACCTCGTCGATAGGGAAGCTCTTGAAGGTGCCACCGAACTTGAGGTCGTGGTCGCCCAGGAGCTTGGTCAACGCGACGTTCACACCGTAGTTGTCGAGACTCCGGTTGGAGTTCGATGTAACCGGCGTATCGCCCGCCGAGGGAAAGAGCTCGAATCTCGAGATTCGCGCGAACGCGTTGGCATCGAGAAGCGTGTGCTCCGAAAAGGCCTGCGTCCATCCGAAGCTGTAGTTCTGATCACCGGCTGTGCACCCGCTGTGCCTGGCCCGCCGTCTCCTGGGTGTAGGTGTTCGGAACGTCGCGGTTGGTGTTGCCCAGAAGAGCGGTGAAACGCAAGTGGGTCTGAAGATCCGACGATGCGTGATCGAGGCGGAGAAAACCGCGGCCGGTGTTCCCGTTGTTGTACAGGTTGTCGAAGTTCACCGGATC
Source organism: uncultured Acidobacteriota bacterium (assembly GCA_963815675.1). GTDB lineage: Bacteria > Acidobacteriota > Vicinamibacteria > Marinacidobacterales > SMYC01 > CAWFHP01. The sequence goes on from CAWFHP010000007.1 coordinate 128,347, forward strand.
GAGAAAACGGTCGGACCAGGCGCCGGTCACCGAGCCGAAGACGCCGAAACGCTCGGAGCCTCCTCCGAGGGACACCCCGCCCTCATAGGTCGAGAAGCGCGAGGCACCGGCGAAAACATCTCCTCGAAGGGGCGAGTTCATGCCCGACTTGGTGACGACGTTGACGACCGCACCCGTCTTCTCCCCGTACTCGGCGGGGACGTTGCCGTAGATGATCTCGAGAGATTCGGCGATGCCCGGGTCGATGGAGTTAGAGAACGTCACCCCCGTCTGGTCCGAAATCGTCTGTCCATCAACGACGTATTCGCTCTGGCTGTGCGAGCCCTGGAAGTGGAAGCGGCCGTTCTCGTCCTTGGTGAATCCGGGGGTGGAAGTGACGATCTCCTCCATCGCCCGCGAGGATACGGCGGCCGGAGCCTTGGCGATGTACGACTTGTCGACGTCCACGTGGGAGACGGACGTGTCGGTCTCGAGCTGGGCGGCGGTCGCCTCGGCGGTCACCGTCACCGTCTCCGAGACTTTCGCGAGCTCGAGCGAGACGTTCACCTCCACCGGCAAGGCGGAGCGAACGTCCACCGGCTGGTGCACCGTCTGGAAACCCTGGAGCTCGACGTGCAGCTCGTAGGGATTGTAGGGAACGTTGAAAAAGCGGAACGCGCCGTCTTCGCCGGTCACCGCGTCTGCGTTGAATCCGGTGATGTCGTTGCGGAGCTCGACCGACGCCCCGGGAACGGGCCGCTTGTCCGGGTCGAGAACGACTCCATGGACGGAGCCGGAGGCAGCGCTCGCGGTTCGGTCAAGAGACAGCGCGACCACCAGCATAGCGAGAATCAAGATGGAACGAAGCTTGGAACCTGATCGGGATCTCAAGATATCGACTCCTCGGATAACTGCAACCATTCCACGCCCGTCCTGCGGGAAGAGCGGGCGACAGGCCGTACTCGTCGAACGGCCGGAGAACCGAGTTATGAGCGAGGAGCGGGAGGTCCGCGAGAGACCTCGTGGTGAACGTCGGCTTCGTGGACGGAGCAAGCGGGGGACGTGGACAGGAACCCGACGCGCTCGAGGACGACGGGAACCGATACGTCTGCGCTTGCGACGACGACGGAGGCCGCTGACAGGAGGCAGGCTACACAGTGGGTCTCGAACGCGCAGCCGTCGTCGGTGTGGATGAACGACTCGTCGACGAGAGCACCCGCGAGACAGGCGAGGGCGAGGAGCGCGACCGCGATGAGAGCACGCCGACGAACGACGGATCGGGGCCGCATACTCCTACAAAGCTAGTCCACGGAGACGTCGAGGTCAAGCGTCGCGCGGAGTGGAGTGGAGAACGGCGGAGGACAAGCGGTAGAATCCAGCCCCGAGGCCCCGAATCCGATGAGCCATTTCTTCGCGTATCTTTCCCGCATGAAGTTCATCAAGCGCTGGGGCCTGATGCACAACACCTATTCGGAGAACGTCCAGGAGCACAGCCTGCGCGTCGCTCAGATTGGCCACGCCCTCGCCCTCATCAAGAACCGCAAATTCGGTGGCTCGGTGAGTCCCGAGCGGGTCGCGCTCCTCGCGCTCTATCACGATGCCGGCGAGGTCCTCACGGGAGATTTCCCTCCCCCATCAAGTACTTCAATCCGGAGATCCAGAAGGCCTATCACGCCATCGAGGCCTCTGCGGCTTCGCGCCTCATCGCGATGCTTCCCTCGGAGCTGGCACCCGACTACCGCACCGTTCTTTCTCCGGGAACCGCCGACGCCGAGCACCAGGTGCTGGTGAAGGCGGCCGACAAGCTCTGCGCCTACATCAAGTGCATCGAGGAGACCGCCGCGGGGAACAAGGAATTCTCCCGAGCCGAGCAGGCGCTCTCGAAGACGGTCGCCGGCATCGACCTTCCCGAAGTGAAATACTTCCTCGAGGTCTTCGTACCCAGCTTCCGTCTGACGTTGGACGAGCTCGGATGAGTACGAGCGGCGAGCCCCGCGGTCAGCTCTCGCTGCGAACCCTCGCCATGCCGAGGGACGCCAATCCGAGCGGCGACATCTTCGGCGGCTGGGTCCTGTCCCAGATGGACATCGCCGCGGGGATGATGGCCACGCAGCGCTCCCACGGGCGGGTGGCGACCGTGGCCATCGACGGCATGTCGTTTCAGCTTCCCGTCTTCGTGGGGGACATCCTCTGCGTCTATACCGAGATCGTCGGGATCGGCACGACCTCGATGAAGCTCCACGTCGAAGCCTGGGCGCTCCGGGAGAAGGTGGGCGAACGGGTGAAGGTGACGGAGGGACTATTCACCTTCGTCGCCATCGACGCCAACCGCAAGCCGCGACCCGTCCCCGAGAAATGACGGGGCGTCAGTTCTTCTCGCGCGGAATCTTCTCGTCGCGCATCGCGGCGTGATAGAGGAAGCTCGCGAGGATGACGGCGTTTTTTCTCATGTCCTCGGGCGCCAGACGATCGTAGACGTCCATGTTCGAATGGTGGGTCCGGCTGTCGTAGTCGAGCGGATCCTGAATGAACTGGAACGCGGGCAGCCCGGCGAGATCGAAGCCCTCGACGTCGACTCCGAAGGTATTGTCGATGGTGAGGCTCGTCATGCGCAGGTCGCGGAACGGGGCCATCCAGCTCTCGAAGATTTTTCGCACCGGCTCGTTGCCCTGCAGATAGACGCCCCGGAACTGCCCCGTCCCGTTGTCGACGTTGAAGTAGACCGAGAGCGACTCGGCGCCCTGTCCGGCCGGTCCGAAGTGCTCCTGGACGTAGCGTCTCGAGCCGACCTTGCCACCTTCCTCCCAGCTCCAGAGCGCGACGCGGATCGTGCGGCGCGGCTTCGCTCCGATGGCCTTCAGGATCCTCACCGCCTCGAGCACGACGGCGCACCCGGAAGCGTCATCGGTGGCTCCCGTCGCCGAGTGCCAGGAGTCGAAGTGACCGCCCGCCATCACCAGCTCGTTCGCGGAGATCGCTTCCCGGGAGATCGCCGAGCACGTTGTAGGCATGCGGGTCATCGGCATCGAGCGTGTTGCGCACCTCGAGCTCCAGCTTCACCGTCATTCCCCGCTCGAGCAGACGATAGATCCGGTTGTAGTGCTCCGCGGCAAGAGCGATCCGGGGAGGAGCCGCGAGCGCCCCCTTCAACGAACGGTCGTAGCGGCTTCCCGGCCGTCCCGCGACGAAAACCGTCCCGTCGCGCCCCGGCGCCGGATCGAGAACCGCCGCGACTCCCTCCTCTTTGTAGAAGCTCTGCACCTCGTCGGTGAAGCTCTCCATCTCGTCCGACGTCGGGAAGAGCGCCGGACGCCCACCGGGCTTGTCGGGCGGCACGAACGACATCGCGTGCGGGTCCCAGACGTGCGCCTGGCCCTCCGCGCCGAACCGCGAGTCGATGGTCGCCTGCTCGAGCGCCTCGAGCTCGCCGTCGGATAGACGGCTCGCATCGGGCTCGAATCGAGGCCGAATCTCTCGCGGCGGCTCCGAGAGGACGACGAGGCCGCGCAGTTTCCCGCGAAACCGGTCGAGGTCGGAACGGCTGCGGATGATGGCAATGCGCGCCTCGGCGAGGACCTTTCCATTGGTGCCGGGGGTGAAGGCGTAGGGATAGCCGATGAGCGGCTGATAGTCGGGCTCGATCAGGTGCAGCGACGTATAGGTATTGTCCCAGCTCGCCTCGTGCTCGGCGAAGGGCTCGATGGTCACGCCGCTGAGCCCCATCTCCTCCATCCTGGACTTGGCCCAGGCCTGGGCCTTCTTCATCCGCCGCGAGCTCGTGAGCCGCGGTCCGAGCACGTCCGTCATGTAGCCCGCGAGATCCATCACTTGCGAGCGCTGGAAACCCTCTTCGCGGATCCGGGCGATGACGCCCGAGTGAACGACTTCCTGCTGCGCGTCGGCTCCCGATACCCCGACGACGACGACGGTCACGATGGTGAGAGCCCGACGGAAGAACGGTTGCACGAAACCCTCCTCACCCTCAATGGGATTCGACGACCGCGGGATCGCAGCGCGCCCGCGCGGGTCTATTTTTTCAACGAAAGCTGGTTCTGAATCACCAGCATTGCGCTTCGGATGCGGCTCACCTTGTGATGGTAGGTCTGAAGGGCCGCCGTGTCGTCCCCCACCGGCTGGCTACCCCGGAGGGTAGTCAGGATCTTCTGGAGCTCGAACTGGATCTGCGTGAGCTCGCCGCGGTTGAATCGCTTGAGGACCGCGGGGGTCATCGTCACGTAGCCATCGGCCGTCTGGTTGGCCATGGCGTAGGCGCTTCCTCCGAGAAACTGTGCCATGTCTACACTCCCACCGGAAGATGCTCGCGGGTGAGATTGCGATGTCCGTCGTCGGTAACCACCACGTTGTCCTCGATGCGGATTCCGCCGAATGGAGAGAGCTCGTCGATGAGCTTCCAGTCGAACGATTTGCGTTTGCTCTCGCCGCCTTCCCGGAACGGTCGAAGGAGCATGTCGATGAAGTACAGACCGGGCTCGATGGTGAACACCTGTCGCGGCTCGATCGTCCGGGTGTTCCGGAGATACGGGTGCTCTTTCGGCGGCGGTGCCTGGTGGCCCTCGGGATCCTTCAGGTGTCCTCCCACGTCGTGCACCTGGAGACCTAGGTGATGCCCCAGGCCGTGAGGCAGGAACGGGCGGGTGAGGCCCCGGGCTTCCGCTTCCTCGGGATCGGCGTGGAGGATTCCGCTCTCCTTCAGCAAGCTCCCGATCTGACGATGAGCGTCCCGGTGCAAGTCTCCATACGGAGTGCCGGGCCGGACCTGGCGGCAAAGGTCTCGTTGAATCTTTTCCATTCCGTCGCGCAGAGCGACGAACCGGGGATCGCAGGCTGGAGACACGTGGCTTCGCGTGATGTCGGAGGCATAGCCGCGGGCGCGCGCGCCGGCGTCGATGAGGAGCGTCGTTCCGTTCCCGACGCTGCGCTTCGTCTGATAGTGGAGAAACGCCCCCTTCTCGTTCAGCGCGATGATATTGGTGTAAGGGAGGGCCTCATCGGTGACGCCCATCGCCTCGATGTAGTCATAGTGGATCTCGAGCTCGGTCTTGCCCGCCTCGAAAGCCTTCTTCGCCGCCCTGTGCCCTTTCGCCCCGAGTGCCGTCGCCTCCTCGAGACACTGAACCTCGTAGTCCGTCTTGTAGGCCCGATCCCAGTCGAGGCGAGCGACGAGCGCCTCGGGATTCACGTCGCAGCCCGCCGCTTTCGCGCGATCGATCTCGTTTCCGACGTAGGCCGCCTTCGCAGGCGTCCCCACGGCTTTCCACACGGCGTCGACGGTTCCCGCCTCCGAAAGCTCGAGCTCGGAAGCCCAGAAGGGACTTCCCAGGGGCGTCTGCTCGTACCAATAGTCTTCGGGAGCGTAACGCACGAGCCGCGGCTTCTTGCCGGGCTGGAAGAGGAGGACGTGGTGGGGGCCGCCGATGGGACACCAGTGAGCGAAATGCGCGACCGAATGAAACGGCGCGTTCTCGTCATCGGCAAAATAGGTGAAGGGAACTCCGCTCGAGAGAACGAGGGTGTCGAAGCCGGTCGCGGCGAGCGCCTGCTCCGCCTTCCGCCGCCGTTCGGCAACGTGCTCATGGAACAAAGGCGAGAGATTCATGACACCATAATAAGCTATGATGAGCACGGGATGCTGATCGGACGAATTCTCCCGATGATTCTCCTGCTCGCTCCCACGTCGGCTCCGGCGGCGGCATCCGAGGGCGTTCCCGTGTACACCTACCGGGTCAAGAAAACCTACCCCCACGACCCACTCGCGTTTACCCAGGGACTGGTCTACGGCGACGGGATTCTTTACGAGAGCACCGGTCTGCGCGGCCGCTCGAGCCTGAGGCGGGTCGCGCTCGAGACCGGAAAGGTGCTCCAGAGAACGAGCCTTCTCCCCATGTACTTCGGCGAAGGGATCGCCGTCTTTCACCACCGCATCTATCAGCTCACCTGGACCTCGGGCGTGGGCTTCGTCTACGATCGAAAATCGCTGACGCTCCAGAGAGAGTTCCACTACGGAATCGAGGGCTGGGGCATGACCCACGACGAGACCTCGCTCATCGTGAGCGACGGCTCCTCCAACCTCTATTTCTGGGACCCGGAGACGCTCCTCGAGACGAGGCACATCACCGTGCGCGACGGGGGCAAAATCGTACCCAATCTGAACGAGCTCGAGTACATCGACGGTGAGATCTACGCCAACATCTGGCAGGAGGACCGGATCGCCCGCATCTCTCCCGAGACCGGGAAGGTGCTCGCCTGGATCGATCTCGCGGGACTCCTGACCGACGCCGAGCGGAGCGGCGAAGAAGACGTTTTGAACGGCATCGCTTACGACCCCGTGGGAAAGCGCCTCTTCGTCACCGGGAAGCTCTGGCCCAAGCTCTTCGAGATCGAGCTCATCCCCACGAAACGCTGACCTTGACGTCACCGCCACTCTTCTCGAAGCCGGAGAAAGCCGTGGCGATCTTCTGCGTCGTCGCCTTCCTCGCCACCGTCTGGCCCGTGTACCTCTCTTCGACCGCATCGAGCCGATGCTGCTCGGAATGCCCTTCTCGCTCGTCTACCTCGTCGTAATCATCTTGCGGTCTTCGCGGTGATGCTCGGTCTCTATCTCTGGGAAGACCGGACCGGACGGCTCGACCGCGAGGACCCCTAGGACGGATGCCGGGCTGGGTCGTCGTCCTTCTCGTCACGCTTCTTTATCTCGCCGCCACACTCGTCATCGGGCTTCTCTCCGGCGGCAAAGCTTCCTCCTCCACCGAGGGCTACGTCGCGGGAGATCGCAACCTCGGCTTCGTCATCCTCTACTTCATCCTCGGCGCTTCAATCTACAGCGCCTTCGCCTTTCTCGGCGGGCCCGGCTGGGCGTACTCGCGGGGAGCGGCCTCCTTCTACATCATCGCCTACGGCACGGTGGGGCTCCTTCCCTGGTACTTCTTTGGACCCCGCGTCGCTCGGCTCGGACGACGTTTCGGCTACGTCACCCAGGCGGAGCTCTTCGCCCATCGCTACCAGAGCCGGCTCATCTCGGCGCTCCTCGCCGTCATCAGCTTCGTCGCCTTCGTTCCCTATCTCACTCTCCAGATGCAGGGCGCGGGGTACGTCTTCTCCGTGGTCACCGACGGGCGCATTCCCGTGTGGGGCGGCGCGGCCATCGCCTACATCGTCGTTCTCATCTACGTCTTCAAGAGCGGGGTCATGGGTGTCGGTTGGACCAATACCTTCCAGGGAATCCTGATGATGGGACTCGCCTGGGTCCTCGGTCTCTATCTTCCATACAAGCTCCATGGCGGAGTAGGTCCGATGTTCCGGGAGCTCGCCCGGATAGCTCCGGACATGCTCCGGGCTCCCGGCCTCGACGACGCCGGCCGGCCCTGGACGTGGGGAGGGTACTCGAGCGCCATCGCTATCTCGGTCGCGGGTTTCGGGGTCTGGCCTCACTATTTCATGAAGATCTATACCGCGCGGGACGTCCGTACGCTGAAGAGGATGATCGTCTTCTATCCCACGTTCCAGATTTTCCTCGTCCCCATCATGTTCATCGGCTTTGCCGCGGTCACCGCGTTTCCCGGAGTGACGCCCGCCGACACCATTCTCCCTACCATCGTGACCTCGATGGGTCTTCCCCCGCTGGTGGTGGGTTTATTCTGCGCCGGCGCCCTCGCGGCCTCGATGTCCTCGGGCGACGCCATCGTCCACGCCGCCGCCTCCATCATGGTGAAGGATTTCTACGGAGCGTTCCGCAAGGAGAAGCTCGACGGAAGGCGGGAGACCCGTCTCATCCGAATCCTCGTCGTGGCCATCGGCGCCCTCGCCTACTACTTCGCCGTCGCCTCCCGTTTCTCTCTCGTCTACCTCCTCCTCCTCTCCTACGGCTTCATCGCCCAGATCTTCCCCTCGCTCGTCGCCGCGTTCCATTTCCGGCGGTCGACCCCGGCGGGCATCATCGCGGGACTCGCCGCGGGATGCCTCGTCACCGTCGTCTGGAACCTCGTGCCTTCGCTGCAGTGGCAGGGAATCCACCCTGGCATCTGGGGATTGGCCGCTCACGTCGATCGCGCTCGTTGCGGTCTCGTACGCGACCCGGCCCATGGACCCCGCGCACATTCGAACGTTCGTCGAAGCGTGATGCCTCCGCGGCCCGCGCGGGTCGGGGCATGGTAACTACCCATGATCGGACGTCATCCGCAATGCCGTTGGCTCTGTTTTTGAGATGTTCGAGAGTGTTTTGGATGACCCGCGGCTCGGTGAGGAAAGCCACCAGGCGGAGGGTACTGCCGCACGGGCACAAAAGGCGGGTCGAGGTCGAAGACCCTTCGGATCAAATTTGCCCACCGTCGCCACAATGCCTGCTTGGAACAGGGGGTCGCCTTCGTTCCCTATCTCACCCTCCAGATGCGGGGCGGGTTACGTCTTCTCGGTCGTCACCGAGGGACGCATTCCCGTCTGGGGTGGCGCGGCCATCGCCTACATCGTGGTTCTCATCTACGTCTACATCTACAAGAGCGGGGTCATGGGTGTCGGCTGGACCAACCCTTCCCGCGAGCTCTCCGAGACTCGGCATCGACTCACGGGCCTCGATTCGAACGGCAGGCTCCCGCGATGGTCGCCGCATACCTGTCCTGAAGAGGAGGCTCGTCGGCTTGCATCGCCTGCAGGGCCGAAAGCCGGCCTGCTCCGCCTCCTCACGGGTGCGGTGGAAACGCACGTTCTTCGGGGTCGCCCTGGCGGAGAATCGACGGTGAGCTGCTCGGCCTGCGAGTGAGCCCGCCCCGCGAGCGACATAGGAAGGCACGAAAGAAAGGAGGTACTCCTCGACAAAACACCCTCGAGGTGGAGTCAAAGGCCGGACTTGAGTACGCTGACACGGTCGACCCGGTCCCGATGCCCCGCCACAGGATTCTGGTTGGGATCGCCGGTCGCCGCTCGGCCGGAGGCGGAGCTCCGTGCAGAGAACTGCAGAATGTCATGACAGGCAGCTGGGCCCGATTTTCACGAACAACTTGATTTCCGCGCGAGCGCTGGGCATTATGCCCGGAAGGAACAGACCGGGAAAAGGGGTCTTTGCATCGCTCGATTCGAAATCATAGAAGCCACGTAGCCGTTCTCTCATAGATTCAACGTCAATGAGAGTGCATCGATAGAGAGGCGCGGATGCATCCAACGAGTGTCGCGAACGACCTGACAGGGCCGGTAGGAGGAGAGGATTCGATGCACTACTCATTTCAGCTCGCTCGGAACGTTGTTTTCGCCGCAATCTGTCTGGTCATCCTGCTGCCTCTCGCCGCGGCGGCGCAGATTCAGACCGGTACCATCACGGGGGTGGTCACCGACGAGCAGGGCGCCGTCGTCCCCGGTTGCACCGTCAGCCTGGCGAGCCCCGCGCTGCTCGGCTCGCAGACGACCGTGACGGGGCCGAACGGCGTCTATCAGTTCATCAACCTTCGGCCCGGAGAATACGCGGTCGTCTTCGAGATGTCCGGTTTCGGGACCGTCACCCGGAACGGAGTCGTGGTCGCCGTGGCTCGCGTGACTTCCGTCGACCAGGCCTTGCAGCTCGCGACGGTCTCGGAGACGCTCACCGTGACGGCCGAGTCTCCCGCCGTCGACGTCAAGAGCAACAGTCTCGGAACGAACTTCGACCAGGCTCTTCTTGACAACATTCCCCAAGCGCGAGAAATCTGGTCCACCGTCGAACAGGTTCCCGGCTCCACGATGAGCAAGTTCAACGTCGGCGGGGCGGAGAGCGCTCAGCAGAGCAGCATGATGATCCACGGCTCCATGCCCGGACAGCAGGAGTACGCGATCGAAGGGCTGAAGCTGAACTGGCCCGGGGGCAACGGGGGCGCCACGGCGTTTTATTTCGACCAGGACAGCTACGACGAGATCAACATCATGACCAATGGCGCACCCGCCGAAGTGGGAACGGGCGGCGTCTACATGAACATGATCACCAAGTCTGGAGGCAACGAGTTCTCCGGCGGGAGCAGCTTCTTCTACGAAGGCGCGTCCTTTCAGGGGGACAACGTCACCGAAAAGCTGAAGGATCAAGGCGTCACGGTCGGGAATCCGCTGAACTCTCTCTTCGACTTCAACGCTCACGTCGGCGGGCCTCTGGCGCGGGACAAAGCCTGGTTCTTCGCCTCCTATCGGCGCTACGACATCGACCGGGACGTCCTCGGGATCACCCGAGCGGACGGAACCCCGGCGACGGATGTGAACCACCAGACGAACCTGGTCGGAAAGGTCACGGTCCAGGTCAACGAGAAGAATCGGTTGATGGGCAATGTGAACTTCAACTATCAGAATCGTTTCTTCCGCCGGCCCACTTCGGATTTCGTGCACGAAGAAGCTTCGTGGCGTCAGATCGAGCCCGCCTACATCCTCCAGGGCCAGTGGACATCGCTCATCAGCGACAAGCTGTTCCTCGACGTGCGCTACGGATATCTGAACCTCCTGTTCCCTCTCCACTATCAGGACGCGGTCGGTCCCAACGACTACGCCCGACAAGACATTCGCCTGCGGACGCTCACCGGCGCGGCGATCTACGACTACGAGAACGTCGCGACCCGGCATCAGGCGAACGCCTCTCTGACCTACTTCATGGACGACTGGGGCGGAACGCACAACTTCAAAACCGGATTCGAGTACGGGCGAGCGTTCAACCAGAACGATTACGCGGCCAACGGCAACTACGTTCTTCGATTCGACTCGGGAATCCCGTTCGAGGTCCAGGCTTACAACACCCCGCTCGTGTCGGAGAACTACATCGACACTCTCTCGTTCTACGCTCAGGACTCCTGGTCGCCCAACCGAAGAATGACGATCAACTACGGGTTCCGTTTCGAGCACTTGAACGGATGGGCTCCGGCTCAGGGCCGGTCAGGAAACGAGTTCTTCCCGGCCGAGCAGTTCGGCGAGGTCACCAACATTCCGCTGTGGAACGACGGCGCCTGGCGGGTCGGGGTGAACTACGACCTGACGGGGGACGGCAAGACCTCGCTGCGCGGCTTCGCGGGTCGCTTCCTCCTCCAGGAGGGAACGCGGCTGGTCCAGCAGGTGAACGCCAACAATCTGGGAGGCGACTACCGTTCCTGGAACGACGCCAACGGCGACGAGATCGCCCAGCTGGAGGAGCTCGGGCCCTCGACCCGTCCGTTCGGCGGGCGCGTGAACCGCATCAATCCGGACATCCGGCGTCCCTATTCGGAAGAGTTCAACCTCGGGTTCGAACGGGAGCTCGCCCCGAACGTGTCGGTGGGAGCGACCTACTATCGTCGCGACAATCGACGGCTCATCAGCGGAATCAACGTAGCCGTCCCGCCCGAATTCTACGCTCCGGTGACCGTGCAAACGGCGGCCGGCCCCATCACCGCGTACAACCAGGACCCCGCCACGCTCGGACTCGCCGATCGAGTGATCACCGACATCAACGGCCTCCAGAACGACTACAACGGCGTCGAGCTCGTCTTCAACAAACGAATGGATAACCGGTGGCAGCTCCTCGGGAGCCTCACGATCGGAAAGACCCAGGGCGTCTACGACTCGGGCCTCAACGACGACTTCAACAACCCGAACCTCAACATCAATCGGGACGGAGCAAAGATCGACAAGGACAGCACCTACATCGGCAAGATCATCGGCACCTACATTTTTCCCGGCGAGTTCACCGCGAGCACGAATCTTCGCTATACGACGGGGCAGCCCGTGCTGGAGAACATCATCGTGCAGGGACTGAATCAGGGCACCGAGACGATTCTGCAGAATCCTCGCGGGAACACCCGGCTGGACAACGTGACGCTGTGGGACGTGCGGGTATCGAAAGTCTTCCGCTTCGCCACGTCGGGATCCGTCGAGGTCGCGTTGGACGTCTTCAACCTATTGAACCAGTCCGCGAAGACCGTCATCAACGAGAACGTCGGGCCCACTTTCGGGAACCCGATCGCCATCCTTCCGCCGCGAGTCGCGCGCATCGGCCTGGTCTTCAAGTTCTGAGCCTCCGGTTCGGGGCACCGAGATGGAGTCATCTCGGTGCTCCGGGTCGCCCCGTCGGGCGAGGCCTCAACGGCTCTCCAGATCGGGTCCCTGCTTCAGGTTGGCGTCGAAGAATCGTTCCGACCGCCGCCAGGCGTCTCGAAGAATGTGCTTTCGGCGGAAGAAGTGGAACTCCCCGGGATAGACCTCGAAATCGAAGTCTTTGCCCATTTTCAGCAGCACGTCGATGAGGTTCAGCGACTCGCGGAACGCCACGTTAACGTCGGCCGTTCCGTGGAGAATGAGGAGAGGGCGCTCGAGCGTTTCCATGTGCTTGATCGACGCCGTCCTCACGTAACCGTCGGGGTTGGCCGCGGGCGTGCTCATGCGTCCGGTGATCCAGCCGCCGTTCGATTCCATCCCCCAGGTCGCCCAGTCGGAGACCCCCGCGACGTCGATGCCACAGCGGAACAGAGTCGGGGTTCGGGTCAGGACTTGAAGCGTCAGAAAGCCCCCGTAGCTCAAGCCCCAGACGCCGATGCGATCGGGATCGACGTAGTCGAGGGTCTTCAGATAGTCCGCTCCCGAGGCTACGTCGAGCGCATCCGGGCCGCCAAGATCGAGGTAGTGTCCCGTTCCCCAGTCGCGGCCGTAGCCGGTGCTTCCTCGGTAGTCGACGGCGAGCACGACATATCCCTGCTGCGCGAGATACTGATTCGCCGAGTAGTACATCCGGTAGCTGAACGGATGCCAGCCGAGAAAGTTCTGGTCCGAGCCCGACCCGTGAATCCAGACGATGGCGGGGTTTTTTCGCGAACGGTCCAACTTCTCGGGGACGAAAAGAGACGCGGGCACGGTCTTGCCGTCGACCCGGTTAGGAAAGGAGACGGCGACGGGCACGGTCAGATCGGATTTGTCGATTTCCGCGGGCATCGAGCTCGTGAGCCGCGTGACCCGGTTCGTGGCGTCGGCTTCCGCGACGTAGAGGTCGACGGAATTGCGAACGTCCGTTCGCTCGTAGACGACGCGTTTGCCGTCCGGTGAGAACCGGGGCCAGTAGCTCACGCCGGGCTCGGTGACGGGGGATTCGATCGCTCCGGTCTCCACGGCCACCACCCGAATGAATCGTTCCATCGGGCTGTTCTGATTGTCGTAGAAGGCGATCCGCCTGCTGTCCGCGGACCAGCTTCCGAAGCCGACCTCGTACTCGCCCTTCGTGAGCTGCCGAGCCTCGGAGGCGCGCTTCGGGTCCGTGGGCTGGACGTAGAGCTGGGACCAGCCCGTCTCGTCCGCGATGAAGGCGACGAGCTTTCCGTCGGGCGAGACGGCTGTGCGGGCGTCCCGGCCGATGGGGGACCACCAGCGTTCGTCATGGTCGCGGCGCAAGACGTCGGTGGCGCCCGCGAGAGACGCGACGAGGATCTCTCGCGTCTTCATGTCCCCCGACACGCGCTGGAACAGGACTCGGTCCGGGGCGGTCCACTGCAGGTAGCTCGGTCGTCCCTCGACCGGGATCCAGCTCGGCTCGCCGCCCGAAGCGGAAACGATGCCGACCTGCCAGCCGTCGATTCTCATTGCGGTAGAGACCGAGCTTGTTTCCGTTGTACCCCAGAAGATTGACCACCCGCTCGCTCCGTGATGCGATGAAGGCCACGTGCTTCCCGTCAGGAGAGAAAACGGGGGCGGAGAGGGTTCTCTCATCGTTCACGAGCTCCACCGATCCCTTTCCGTTCCGGTCGGTCGCGACCAGTCGGCCTCGGAGAAGGACGAGCGCGAGCCGATCCTTGCCCGGTGAGACGGCGAACTGGCGAACGTCCTTGAGCGCGCCGACCTCCTGAAGGCTACCGCTCGTCGACGCTCGATGGAGCTTCCCGTCGTGGAGCAGGAGAATCTCCCCCGGAGCGATCGACTGGAAACCGCCGATGTCGCCCGTCAGGTTTTCCGGGTTGGGAGCGAAGTCCGTCAGCGCTCTCGGGGTCTCGCCCGGCCGCACCACGAACAGGTTCTGATTCCCCGCCGCGTCCCAGAGAAACGCGATGTACTGGCCATCGGGCGACCAGACCGCGTCCGAGGGGTGTTTGATGGCGGCGATGCGCTCGATGGTGATCGAGCCCATCGGCCCGTCGGCGCTCCTCGCCGGAACGGCGCCGGTGACGAGGAACAACGACAGGATGGCAAAAGCTCGCATGGAAGACTCCAATCGTTTTCCACCCAACGTGATGGCCGCCGAGTGCGGCCGCAGATTGGTCCGATTATAGGTGCTGGCCGAGGGAAGACGCAACGAGGGCGAGACGAGTGTCGAGGCGCGAAGCTTCCGCGGGCTAGCTCGCTCGGCGGACGAGCTTGCCTTTGTCGAGAAAGGCTGCGACCACGTCGGACGAGACGGGAGAGGAAGCGCAGAGCCAGTCCTCCGAGACCTTGCTCCGGCCCTTGTCGTTGGGACCCTGGTACCGGGCTTCGAACCCGACGGTCAGCTCCAGATAACATAACCGTTCCCGCAGCGCGGGCATCGAAAGACTTGGGGAGTGATTGGGACCCCATCGTCCCCTTCGCGGTAGGCTTCGAGTGCGCCGCAGTGGTTACGGGATGGCGAGCTCGAAGACGATGTTCTGTCCCGTCTCGAAAGCCACCGAACGGAGTTTCTCCGAGTCCATGAATGCCTCGCAGGATTCGCAGAACTTCATCGAGCGCGCACCGATGAATGCGGCGGTGACCGCGGCCGTCGGAAGGCCGAAGATCACATTGCCCCAAGCGAGGAGACCGAACTGGTACTCCCCGAGCCCGGGAATCCCTGGCCGAACAGCGAGAGCAGGTCGCCTCGGCCGAAGTAGCCCGACGCCTACTGCGCGAAGAGGAAGTAGCCGACCGACGCCGCTTCCGTGAGAAGCCCGAAGGCCCCCGCCGCGATGCGGCCTCGATTCTTCATCCGCCGGCCGCCGAGCGCCACCCCGGCGCCGCAGACTCCGCCGAGACTGAGGTAGGTAAAGAGCCAGCGCAAGAAGGCCCCCAGGAGCCAGAGGACGGCAACGATGAGCATGATGATGTAGAAGAGTACGGGAAGGGAGAAGAGAAGAGCGATGACATAGGTCAGCAGGAGCACCATGACGGCGGCGAGAGCGGAGACGGCCCCCGCGGCCCCGACGGCTACGGGAATCGCGAGCGTTCCGCCGACGAGCATCGCGAGGTAGGCCTCTACGGAAACGATTCCGCTCGGAAGATAGCCGTCCTGGGCTTTCGGCAGGAGCGTCTTCCAATCTGACGACTCCCCCTCGAGCGCCGCCTTGAAGGGAAAGTCGAGGGGCATGGGGCCTCCTGAAAGTCGGCTCGCGTACGCTTAGGGCGACGGCGTCTTCTGGACGCTACTGAGCTCGGTCACGGGCGCGATCTCGGGAAATTCCAGCGCGAGCGCGAAAGCGACGTCTTCCGGGCTGAGCGCGGACGCGCCAATCTGTCTGTCACGACTTTCTGCACTTTCGTACGCGGAACTCCGTCACCAGTCGACTGTCGGCTTCTCCTGCCTGCGACCGCTGACACAACCCAAACGCTGGCTCCGACCAATCCGCGCATGGTTGCCACCGAAGCGTATGGTCCGATGATCTCGGGCTAGGAACACTCGGCCGCCAATCCGACGACGATACGACCACCGGTTTCGACAGCTGGTCCACGAAACCGGCGGTCGCCGCTCGGTCGGAGGCGGAGCTCCTTGCACAGAACTGCAGTGTGTCATGACAGGCAGCTGGCTTCATCGCTCCGCTCAGCGGAGCAATAGGGTTGGGTCTCCGAGGAGATGGTAGATGCTGAGGAGCTCGGGGAACGCTCCCGTGTCCGCGTAGTCTTCTTGCGCCGCCAGCAGCGCATCGCCCAGGCGCTGGTGATTGCCGTGCAAGAGCTCGTTCAGGAGCGCCTGGTGATAGCGGTGCGCCGGTCCACTCAAGCTCAGCCCGCTCGGCGAGAACGCGGCGATCGCGCCCCTGTCCTCCGCCTTCACCAGCGCCTCGCTCAACGAGTCGAAGAAGGGAAAATCAAAGTACCCGTTCAGGCAGTTCATCGTGAGCAGTAACGGCTGTTGCGCCTGGGGCGCCAGCGTGCTCACACTCGAAAGGTCGAGAAGGCTCTCGTCCGCCCAGACCGCGATGCCGCCGTGGCCGATGTAGCTCACCAGGTACGCCCCTTCGTCGAACGTATCGAGGACCGCTCGACGGGTCGCCGTCGTGCCCAGCTCCGCGAGAGAGATGCGCCGCGGCGCCTCGCCCGCGAGCACCGTTTCGGCCAGCTCCTTCGCCTCGGCATCGAAATCGCCCGCCCCATCGGGGTTGTCGCTCACCAGAACGATGGGCGCACCCGGTGAAGCCCCGCCCGACTCGTAGGCGAGAATCTTTTCCACCATCGCGCGCACCTCATCGACGTTCGCCGCCGGCAGCCGCCCGATTGCCACATCCGGCAACAGATCGTCGCCGTTCACGGCGGCGTACGTCGGGTCGGAGACCGTCCGGAGATAGCTCGTCTCGATCATCAGCGGCGGCACCCGGTTCACCACGTCCGTGCGGTAGTAGTCCTTGAAGTCGTAGGTGGCGTCACCGAGCAGCAGCACGTAGCGCAGCGAGGGCGCCTTCCAGTGATGGTAGGCGTACGCGAGGAAATCCCGGATCGCCTCCGGCCGGCTCTCGCCGAACCCGAACTCCTCGTAGATCGCTTCCACCGGCACTCCGAGCGGGGTCAGGCCCTGCCGGCGACGATGGTCGACAAGCGGGCGGGCGGCTTCGAGAAACGCTCGGGGGCCCACGACGATGAAGTCGGCCCGGTTGGACTCGCTCTTGAAGCGCACCGCCGACGCCTTCCGCACTTCGGGATGCCCCAGCCGCGCACCGTCCACGACCAGGTACCGGTGCTCGCCCTCGGCACGGAAACGGATCGCGTTCACGTCCCACGAAGCACCAGCCAGCCATACCGGCGGTCGCCCCTCCGTCGTGTCGAGCAGCGACGCTCGCCGGGACACTCCGGAAACTTCCCCTGTTCCCGGCCGCGTCCATCTCCCCTCCAACACGCCCTCTTCCGCTTTCCCCAGCCGGGGATACGTAACCGCGTAGCGGTCCACGAACACCATCGAGTACGCCGCCCCCGTATCGCCCACGTTCTCGATCTCGAGAGTGTTCTCCCCTTCTCGAAGCACTCCCGGACCGAGCTCCACGTCGAGCTTCTGCGGATGCTTCCCGTCCCAGCTTCGCTCCCCCACCACGGTCCCGTTGACGCTCACCAACACGTGGTGGTCCGGCGATACCGGAAAATCGCTTCCTCCCTGCAGCCATAGCTCGAGTCGGCCCGGCTCGGACACCCCGGCCAGAGCGTTCACTTCGAACCCATACTCCTTCTTCTCCGGAGCCAACAACATGTCCCACAGCCAGGGATCGGGCGCTTCCATCAGGGCGGCCTGGTACAGGCGGTTCTGCTCGTGCTCGTCGCGGCGCAGATAAAAGTTCGTAACCGTCGCCCCGCTCGAGCGGGAAGCGTCCAAAACCGGCATCCTCGCCCCACCCGCCGCCGGGTAGTGGAGCTCGAACACCGCTTCCTCGCCATACGGGTTCGCCTCGGCTCCCGGGCTCACGAAGTAGAGCGTCGAGCCCGGAGCGAAACGCGACGCGCTCGGCTCGAGGTGATACGCCACCGTCTCTCCCAGACGGCTCAGACGTAAGCTGTCGGCGGAAACGCCCCGACCAGCTCCCGCGCCGAAAAGCTCCTCGTAGCTCACCGCATACAATCCCGGCGCGACCGTGGCGAGCCGGGCCACCACGCTTTCGCCCGCATCCCCCTTGGCTCTCCCTTTCAGGGGGCGGCGCCCGCGACGCCCGTCGGCGCTCACCACCTCGTTCGGGTCCCGCTTCGCGAACGACAGGGTGACATAGAGCTTCTTCGCGAGTCGTATTTGCTGGCGCGACTCGTCCCAGCTCATCGGCGCCATCTCCACCAGCGCCTTTTTCACCTCGCCTTGAAAGGCCACCTCGACCAGGCGTGCCCCATCGGTGGAGCCCCCGCGGCCGCGACCTCTACGAGCCTCTCTCGTCGGCTCGCGCTTCTTCCGCTTCGCCGCTCGAGGCGTACCACGCCGTCCAGCGACGCGACCACTTCCTCGTCACTCGCGCCCGCGGGACGCAAACCGACCGCTTCGACATCTCGCTCTCGCGTCGACACCAGCTCCACTCGACGGCCCGCCAATGCCTCCACCCACGTCCGTTTCACCGGAAGACCGCTCTCGTCGTCCTCCTCGTAGTCCGGAATCTCGATGCGAACCGAGCCGTCCGCCTCCGGGTAGGCCACAAACCCTTCCGTCGTGAGCTCCACGACCACCTGGTTCCGGCCCCGCTTCACCACCCGCAGACGGTTCGCCTCCGGCTCGCCATACGTAATCACGCTCCCGCTCGACGTCCCGTCCCCGGAATCGCCAGTCCCCGAATCCCCGCCCGTCGTCACTCCCGCCGTCGGTACCGCCGAGACCGGGCCGTGGCGTTTCGTCCGTCCCGTCGTCTCCACGTCTTCCAGCTCGTAGAAGTACGAGACCCCGTTCTCGAGACCCGTATCCACGTAGCGGTAGCGCGCTCCCTCCGGCGAGGAGCCAAGACCCGGGATCAGCGACGCCGTGATCCGCTCGCACGGACCCGACGACGACGTCGACGACGACCGGTACAGGTTGAAGCCCAGGTTGTCCAGCTCCGCGCCCGTCTCCCACGAAAGCTCCACCCCTCCGTCCACTCCCGCCGCCGTGAACGAGACCAGCTCCACCGCCGTCGTCTCGGCCCCCACCGTGTAGAAGCCGCTGGTGGGATTGGGCGAGGGATTGGGCGACGGCGTCACCGCCTTGTTCGGCCACACCTCGTTGTTGTACGAAGCTTTAATCCAGCACCCGGAACGCGCCGAGTGGGAGAGCCGAAGCTCATCCAAATTGCCGCCAATCGCTGCGTTGGATTCGTTGTCGTACCCTATAACCACCGGATCGGGATTGTTGTGCAAGCTGGCGGGCGACTGGGTTCCTCCGCCGGCAGCGATGGCGCCGTCGATGTAGAACGTGACCTTGGTACCGCTCTTCGTCACCGCAAGGTGATGCCACTTGGTGGTGTCCGTGAAGGTGACGGTCGTGTTGATGACGGTCGGAGATGCGCCATCGGCCCAGAGACCCAGCGTGTCGGAAACGCTGACGAGAAATTGGTAGTCGTACCTGGAGCTGAGGTTCGTCTTCGTGAGAAACGCGGCCCAATCGAGGACGTTTCGCTTGATCCAGGTCGAGACGGTTATGTCACCCGTGATACCCAGGCTTGCGGAGTTGGGGACCTGCACTTTGTCGTCGGTGTTGTCGAATGTCTGCGCGTTGCCGATCTGTCCTGTCGTGATCCGCGTCGGTACCCGGGCGGCAACCCCCGCCCCGCCCTGGCCGTGGTTCGCATTCGAGGTGCTGTCCGCGAATTCGCCGACGGTACCGTTGCCACTCTCCTTCAGGTGCCAAACCGCGACGTAGTTCGAGTCCCACACGCCGTTCGGGCTCTCGGTGGGCGAGGTGACGGTGCTGTCGCCGTAGTAAACGTAGAGGACGGTGTCCGAGGCCGCCGCCGCCGTGTTGACCGAGGGAATCCGAACCCAGGCGACGAGCTCTCCCGTCGTGGATACGTACTTCTCGATCTCGTGGTCGAGGGCGCACGATGCGGGTCCGCCGCACGTGACCGAGTCGTGTGCAACGAAGATGATGTCGTCGCCCTGCAGGTCGGTGACTTGGCCCCCGCTCGTGGTGTTCGCCAGGTCGGGATCGGTGACCTTGAACAGCATCGGGTAGTTCGTGAGCGTCGTCCCACAAGAGGCGTCCGAGATCTTCGAACGGTCGATGGTGATGGACTTGCGGAAGTCGTAGGCGAACGCGCCGGACGCGGACACGAACAGACAGACGACCACCATCGCGGCGGCCCAGGGTCGCCCTACCCGTCCGCCGCTCGCGACATCGGTCCTCGGATAATCTGTCTCGACGATGGCGGCCCCTTCATGCGGATCCGACCGCGATTCCGCAAGATCTTCGAGGGGACTGATCATTTTTCCTCCGTGCTCAGAGCTTCACATTTAGCGGAGACTCAAGGTGGGGTCGCCGAGCAGATGGTAGATGCTGAGAAGCCCGGGGAACGCTCCCGTGTCCGTAGTCTTGTTCCGCCGCCAAGTAGGGCGTCGTCCAGGCACTGGTGATTGCCGAGCAAGAGCTCGTTCAACAACGCATCGTGGCACGTGGGAAGGCCGTCACCGGTGTCCGTCGCCCCCAGGCTCAGCGTGAAAACGGTGTCGGCGTTGATGATGGTTCGACCGGTGGTGGTCAGGGTGCAGGCCACCGCACGCTCGGGCGCAGCGAGCGACCCGGCCACGGCCAGCTCCACCGCGGCCGCCAGTGTGGCAGCCGATCTGGCTCGCACCCCGCGCTTCCGTCGAGTCGGCATAATGGATGGAAAGACTCTGTGCATAGTGTGTGCCAAACGTCTGTGCTCGAGGAGTCTTTGTAAGTCATACCTTCTTATCAATCAGGCGGAACGCCTGAATCGCGTCCCGACCTTGGCCGTGGGGAAATCCGGACACCAGTCCCGTGGCAAGGGGGGGCCGCCCCGCGCTTACGAAGGCTCGGGTTGACCGGAACGCGTTCCATAAGGACGATGATAGAGGCTGAAAAGCTTCGCCGTCTCGCCGATCCGGAGAGCGGCCTGAACGTCTGGCGCCTCTCGCGGCCCAGGAAAGCACTCCGGAAGCCGCCATCGACGCGCTCGCTCAGAAATACATGGACGGTTGGAAAGCAGGAGATGCTTCCGCTTGCGCTTCGATCTACAGCGAGGACGCCGACGTCGTCGACTTCATGGGGCAGAGATTCGAGGACAGAGCTGCGATTCAGGAGAGCATCGTGAAGACTCTCGAAGCGTTCCAAGGAAGCTCGATTCAGCTGACCCGCACCTCGATCCACACCATCAAGCCCGATCTCGTCGCTCCGACGGGAACTGGGAGGTCACCGGCGGCGCGCGGTGCAGGGGATGCCGACAAAAGGCTTTTACACCTCATCATCGCCAAGGCGGGCGATAGCTGGCACATCATCTCGACACAGGCCAAGGTGCCGCCTTCGATGCCTCCGAGCCCATAGCCGCGGCAACCCGAATACGAACTGAAGCGCGGCGGTCGGGGAATCTGGACGAAGCACGGGCAGGATCCATCTCTCGTGCGCCACCAGCCACCAAGAGGCGGAGAGGAGCAAAGTGATGGCGAGAGCGAGAGCGAGCCAGCGCGCTCGCTCCGCGATCGCGTCCAGCAGCAGACCGATTCCGATCGCGACGAGAGGTGCCACCCATTGGAGCTCTTTGAGATGCGCTCCGGGAGGGCCGAGCGCCACCCGGAGCACCCGGAGCGCGAGAAACGACGCGAGCCACGCCAGAACGAACGCGCGCTTTTCCGACCGGCGTAGAAGAACGAGGCCGGCGAGACCGAGGATCGGCCACAGCAGTCCTCCCATGAAGGCGAACTGCTGAGGCGGCTCGAGCTGGAACGGGTAGATGGAGAACGCCTTCTCGGCAGGCGCCCGGAAGATGACCGGGACGAGGCTCAGGTAGCCTCGATAGGAGACGAGAAACGAGATTCCGAGCGCGACACCGCCCAGAATCCAGGGTCTCACCTTCTTCGTGAATAGCACGAGGAAGGGAAAGAACACGGCGAAATTGATGAACGTACCCGCGTGGATCGAAGACGCGATCGCCGTAGCCCCTATGGCACCGAGGATCCAGGCTCGCCGCAGCGCGGGTCTCGACGCCGCCGAGCCGCGCCCAGAGTCCGAGCGCTCCGACCTCGGCGACGTGCGCCAGCATCGTCGGATAGAGGACGAGGGTGAGAACGCCGTAGCTCGCGGGATAGAGCGCCGAAGCCCAGGCGGTGAAGGCGCGCGCCCGTTCGCGCTCGACGAAAACCCCGGCCAACCAGGCGACGAGCAGCACTTCGAGCGCGGCGCCAACTGATGCGAGAAGCATGACCGCGTAGTCCACACTTCCGACGAGCCGCGACAGCCCCGCGGAGGCGATATAGAAGAAGCTGGGATAGGGAAACGCCCGCTTCTCCCCTCCTACGCGGATTTCTCCCACGTTCAGCTCGAGCTGGAGAGATTCCTGCTCCCGCCAGAACGCCGTGATTCCGCGATTGAGGACGAAGCGGACCATGCCGGCGTGCGCCTGGTGGTCGTAGTGATAGACGAACGGGTGGAGAAGGATGGAGAGTCGCAGGAGGAGACCGACGAGAAAAGCCGCGTAGACCCACGGAGACCAGCGCGTCCTTCGGAGAAGTATCGCCGCGAACGAGCCGACGATCGCGACGGGCCCGAGCAGTCGCTCGACGAGGCGCAACGAGGCGTACGGCTCGGCGCCCACGAAGTAAGCCTCCGAGAGCGAGACCCCGAGAGCGAGACCGAGCGACCAGCGCCAGGGAAGCCGGGCGAGAAGGAGTAATCCCGACGATGAGGAGCGGAAGCGCCCCGCCGCCGCCGCGCCCCGCCACGTCGGCGAGAGTGCCGACGAATCGATCTGGATGCGAAAAAACGAAGCGCGGCGACGGTCCTCGTCCTCGTTCTCGTTCTCGTTCTCGTTCTCGCTCTCGCTCTCCCGAAACCGGAGCCGAAGGATACCGGGGTCGGCGAGCACGAGTCTCGCTTCAGAGCTTCCCGGCAAGAGCTGCAGCATGCCCGCCGTTTTGTCGTGGACGAGTACCGTCACCACCGCCGGCGTCGCGATCTGATACGAGAGGGTGAGAACGCCCGGGCCGCGCAGTCGCCAGGGAAGATTGAGCCCTCCCCGGCCGAGCCAGCGAAAGAACGAGGGCTCGCCGACTCGGAACCGCGCCGGAAGCTCGACCGAGTCGGCAGGGTCCGCCGGCCCGGGAAAGACGCGGAGGGATTCGCTGCGCGAGAACCCGACGGCGAGCGGAACGAGCAGGACGACGAGCCCCAGGGCCCGCGACAACCGCGTCATGGGCGCGTCATGCGCGTCATGGGCCTCCCGAGGATGCTCAAAGGCTCACGAAGCGACTATTTGAGCTCCACGACGATCGCGCGCGCCGCTCCCGAGACGAGCTTCTCACTGTGGGAGCGGTTTCCCGGGTTGAAGCTCGCCATTCCAGCGTGGACGGCGGTCACGCTGCTCTTGCCGTCGGGAGTCGTCGACTCGAGCTCGCCGTCGTCCATGAACACCACCACCACGTCTTTGTCGTGAAAATGCATCGGGGTGGGCTTGCCCAGAGTCCATCGGTAATCCCAAATCACCACCCGGTCGTTCTCCAGGCGCTTTACCGCACCTTCGCGGGGAAAGGCATTGGGCAGACCGGAGTGATTCGGAATGGGAGGGGCCTGGAAGTCTTTGAGGTCGATCAAGATCGCGTGGCGCGGGTTCTCCTCGACCGCGCCTTCCTCGATGTGGGTCACCCCCTTCGGCTGGAACAGGACGAATCCCGGGTCGACGCTGGACACCCGGCTGGTACCGTCGGGCATCGTGACCTTGATCGGCGAGCCCACGAGATACACGCCGACGAGGTCGTACTTGTGCCGGTGCATCGGACTCGGCTTGCCCTTGATCCAGGTAACGTCCCAGATCGTCACCCGCTCGTTGTCGACGAGCTGCTTCGCGCCGTCGCGCGGAAACGCGTGCGGCAGGTCCTTGTCGGGCGGCTCCTGCGGTGTCGCGAGCGGAAGAGAGGCGAAAAGCAGCGAAAGGATGACGTTCATCGAAGACCTCCGGGTCCAGTGACGGCGCTATTCTTCACCGTCTCCGGTCCCGAGTCCAGCGCGCGACGGAAGCTACTCCGCCCTCAGGGCCACGACCGGGTCGACTCGCGTCGCGCGGAGCGCCGGCACCAGCGATCCGAGAGTCGCGACGACGAAGAGCACGAGAGGTACCATCGCGAAGGTCAGAGGATTCGGAAGGGCGAACGCCGTGGAGAAGCGTCCCCATGGTCGAGCCGAGAGCGAACGCCGCGGCGCTCCCGACGACGACCCCGACGGCCGTCACCACGACGACCTCCTTCGTGACCGTCGCGAGGACGCTCGAGCGACTCGCGCCGAGCGCTACCCGAATCCCGATCTCGGCCGAGCGCTGGCTCACGAGATAGGCGACGACGCCGTAGACGCCGACGCTCGCGATGAGGAGGGCGAGCGCGGAAAAGGTCACGAGAAGCGCCATGGTGAATCGCGCCGGGGCGACGGAGCTCGCGAGCACGTCGTCGAGGCTCCGCACCTCGGCCAGAGGAAGCTTGGGATCGATCCGATGGACGATGGAGCGCACCGATGGCGCGAGCGTCGAGGCCGGGAGATGGGAGCGAATGGCGAGCGTCATCGCTCGGGGGCTGAAGCCGAGCGAGAGGAAGGCCTGACTCTCGGGGAGATACCACTTCTGCTTGATCTCGGCGGTGATTCCGTTGTGCCGGACGTTGCCCACCACTCCCACGACGCGGGACGCGGGAGAGCTCCCCCCTCCGCCGATATAGACGGTTTTCCCGAGCGCGCTCTCTCCTGGAAAGTACTTTTCCGCGAAAGCCTGGTTCACGATCAAGACCGGCTCCGAGTCTCGTCGATCGTTCGCGGTGAACGCACGACCTTCGAGAACGGGTATCCGCAGCGCCGAGAAATATCCAGGCGTCGCGACTTGCCAGTCCCCGGCCGGGTGCTCGTTGGGGGCGGGAACGTATCCGTCGATGCGCATTCCCCAATCCCCGATCTGAGAGGCCAGGGGAAGGACCCGCACCGCTCCCGCCTCCTCCACCCCGGGAATCGACCTCACCTCGTCCACGAGCCGCTCGTAGAAGCGCGCCACGTCGCCGTCCTCGGGATAGTTCTGGGCCCCCGCGGTGAGCCGCATGGTGAGGACCCCGTCGGCGCGGAACCCGGGGTCGATGGAGACGAGATTCCGGAAGCTGCGGATCATGAGTCCCGCGCCCACGGCGAGCACGACCGCCATCGTCATCTGGAGCGCTACCAGCGCCAGGCGAAGCTTTCGACTGCCGACACCCGAGCTCGAGCCGCGGGCGCCTTCGCCGAGGGCGGCGCGGAGACCCACTCGCGAGCCGGTGAGCGCGGGGACGATCCCGAAGAACAGGGCCGTCGAAAGAGTGATGGCGAGAGCGGCGACGAGGACGGGCGCGTCGAGGCGGGCCTCGGCGAGGCGCGGGATGCTTCCGGGCTCGAGGGCGATGAGGAGCTCGGAGTCCCCATCGGGCGAGAACGACGGCGAGGCCTCCACTCACGAGGGCGAGGACGAAGACTCTCGGTGAAGAGCTGGCGAAAGACCCGGGCGGAGCCGGCGCCGAGAGCGTTCCGCAGAGCTACCTCGCGGCGGCGATCCTGCCCCCGCGAGAGAACGACGTTCGCCACGTTGGTGCAGGCGATGAGCAGTACGAACCCGACCGCGCTCAGGAGAATCCAGAGCGCGGGACGGACGCCGCCGACGATGTCGTCCTCGACGGGAATCACGAGGGTGCGAAAGTGCCAGTCTTCGGGATAGATTCCGTCCTTCGTGTCTCTCTGATTCGCCGCCAGCACTTCCGCCTGAGCACCGGCAACGGAAGCCGAGCCGGCGAGGTGCGCGACGGCGTAATAGGAGTGGCTTCCTCCATCTCGGGGATGGGCTCGATTCCCGCCGGAACGTCCGTCGGACGGTAGACGTCGGTGCGGGTCTCGGCGTTGTAGTCGATGGGAAGCTGGAAGCGCGGCGGAAGGACTCCCACTACCGTGGCCGGCTTTCCGTCGATCTCGATACGGCGGCCCACGAGGTCGGGCTCACCGCCGTATCTCCGCATCCAGAGCCGATGAGAGACCAGGACGACGCCACTCGAGAGCTTTCCCTCCTCGGGCGTGAAGGCTCGGCCGATTACAGGAGAGACCCCGAGGGTCTGGAACAGATTGGTGGTCACCTCGGAGATTCCGATTCTCTCGGGCTCGTCGCCGTCGGTGAGGTTCGCGGTGTCGGAGTCGTAGAGCGCGACGCGATCGAAGCTCTCGACCGCGTCCCGGTAGTAGCGGTACTCCTCGATGGAGACCCAGGTCTTGGGAAACGCGGCCCACTGGCTCCAGATGCTGACCACCCGGTCCGCCTCTCCATAAGGAAGAGGGCTCAGAAGAACGGAGCGGACAACGCTCACCAGGGCGACGTTCACCCCGATCCCGAGCGCGAGCGTCGAGATCACCACCACCGCGAATCCGGGACTCCTTCGAATGGAGCGGAAGGCGTATCGGACGTCCTGGAGCAGGGAATGCATGAATTCCTCCTTGGGCGAGCGAGATCGGGTCGGGCGCGGAAAACCGGACTTCCAAGCGCAACCGCAGCCAGTCGAGTGAGGCGATCTGCCGCGCGTACCAGACGAGGGCGATGGCCCTGCCTCGTGTCCGGAGCCTCTCTTCGAATCCGTCGTCGGCTTCCGAGAGAAGCTCCTCCCGTAAGTCCGGCGGGGCGAGGCGCCCGAAGATTCGGCGGAGGATTCTCAGGAGGCATGGGAGCTCAACGGGCCTTGAAATCGGAGAGCCTCTCGACGCCTCTCCACATGCGTTCGAGAACGCTCCGCGCTTGCCTTGAGCGCCGCGACTCCTTTCGGAGTCAACGCGAAGCACCGCTTCGCCTTTCCCCCCCGCGTCGGCGTGGGGCTCTCCCGGCGGGACTCCACGTAGCCCTTGTTTTCCAGCCGGACGAGGGTGACGTAGATGGTTGCGATCGTCGCCGCACGGCCCGCCGTCTCCTCGAGCACCTTCTGGATGGCGGCGCCATAGGCCTCCCCGCCGAGGCGGGCCACCGCGAGCATCAGAAGCTGTTCCAGCTCACCGAGCGTCTCTTTGCGTATGGGTGCCATGGCATATTATTGACATTGTCAATAATTAGACGCAAGAGGAACACGAAAGGTTGCATTTGTTTGCCCTCGGCGCGTGATTTACACTCGCGCCGCTTCATCGTCTTTGACGTCTCATGTCTTTCAACGGACTCGACTGGCTCGTCGTCGGCCTCTACTTCCTCGTTCTCATGGGGATCGCCTGGTGGGTGATTCGAAAGAGACCGCAGTCCTCCGCCGACTACTTTCTCGCCGGCCGCCACGTGGGATGGTTCGTCGTGGGCGCCTCGATCTTCGCCTCCAACATCGGCTCGGAGCACATCGTCGGCCTCGCGGGCACGGGCGCCAAGACGGGCGTCGTAATGGGACACTACGAGCTCCACTCGTGGCTCGTGCTCGTACTCGGGTGGGTGTTCGTCCCCTTCTACATGAGGAGCCGGGTGTTCACCATGCCCGAGTTCCTGGAGAAGCGGTACAGCCCGGCGGCGCGATGGATCCTCTCGGTCACGACGCTCATCGCCTACGTGCTCACGAAGATCTCCGTCACCATTTACGCCGGCGCGGTGGTGTTCCAGGTTCTCATGGGCATCGACTTCTGGACGGGAGCGCTCTTCGTCGTCATCCTCACCGGAATCTACACCGTTCTCGGCGGGCTCAGCGCCGTCGTCTATACCGAAGCCCTCCAGGCGATCGTTCTGCTCGTGGGCTCGCTGACGGTGACCGTCATGGGACTGGTGCGGCTCGGCGGCTGGGGAAGGCTCCTCGAGCTCGCCGGACCCGAGCACCTCAACATGTTCCTACCCGCGAGCGATCCCAATTTCCCCTGGACGGGAATGCTGTTCGCGCCTCCTATCGTCGGCCTCTGGTACTGGTGCACCGATCAGTACATCGTGCAACGGGTCCTCGCGGCGAGGGGCGAGCGCGAGGCGCGACGCGGCACGATCTTCGCCGCCTACTTGAAGCTCAGCCCGTTTTTCATCTTTCTCCTCACCGGGGTCATCGCCTTCGCGCTCGCGAAGAGCGGCCAGCTCGACCTGAAGGAAGCGGACCAGGCCTTTCCCACCATGGTGGCGGCGCTCTTGCCCGCGGGAGTGCGGGGGCTCGTCGCCGGCGGTCTCATCGCGGCTCTGATGAGCTCGCTCGCCGCCGTCTTCAACTCGTCCTCCACGCTCTTCACGATGGACATCTACAAGAAGCTCCACCCCGGCGTCTCGGACCGGACGCTGGTGGTCGTGGGGAAAGTCGCGACCGCGGTCCTCGTCGCCACCGGCATCGCGTGGATTCCCCTTCTCAAGAGCATCTCGGGAGAGCTCTATACGTACTTGCAGAGCGTCCAGGCCTACATCGCTCCTCCCATCGCGGCGGTGTTCCTTCTCGGACTCTTTTCCAAGCGCATCAACTCCACGGGCGCTCTCGCCGCGCTCGTAGGAGGCTTCATCCTGGGAATGGCCCGGCTCGTGGCCGAGCTGAATCGGGAATCCCTGACGGGGTTTCTCCATACGTTCGCGACCATCAATTTCCTTCACTTCTGCATCTTCCTGTTCCTGGGCTCGGTCGCGCTCCTCGTCGTCGGGAGTCTCCTCACCCCGGCACCGTCGGAGGAGTCGATTCGCGGGCTCACCTACGAGACGACGGTCTCGCAGGACAAGGAGGCCACGCGGGCGAGCTGGACGACGAGCGACGTGGTGCATTCTGTCGTCATCGTTGCCATCGTCATCGCCGTCTTGGTCTATTTCTCCCCTCTCCGGGCTTATTTCTGACGCATGAGCCGGTGGGAGCAGAGGTGGCATCCTCTTCGAGAAGAGTGGGTCATCGTCTCCGCCCACCGACAGGATTGTCCCTGGGTCGGTGAGACTCTGGAGCATCGAGAGGAGCGGCCGCCTCCCTACGTTTCCGACTGCTACCTCTGTCCGGGAAATCTCCGCTCGAGCGGCGAGAGGAATCCCGTCTACGACTCCACGTTCGTCTTCGACAACGACCATCCCTGCGTGGCGCTCGATGCCCCGGAGCCCAGCCTTCCCCCGCCAGGGATTTACCGGGCGCTTCCCGCGAGGGGGATCGCCCGCGTCGTCTGCTTCAGCCCATCCCACAACCTCACGCTTGCGGAGATGTCTCCTGAGCGAGCGCAGGAAGTCATGGCCACCTGGCAGCGCGAGATGGTCGACCTGGGGGAAAGGCCGGAGATCGCTCACGTTCTCGCGTTCGAGAACAAGGGAAAGCTCGTGGGTGTCTCGAACCCCCATCCCCACGGCCAGATCTACGCGACGAACTTCGTCTTCAAGACCATCGCCACCGAGGCTGCGGCGTCGGTGCGGCACTTCGCGGAGACGGGTCGGGTCCTGTTTCAAGACGTTCTCGATGCCGAGATCCGGGATGGGCGCCGGATCCTTCACGAGAACGAGACCGCGATCGCCTTTCTTCCTTACTTCGGCCGCTACGCCTATGAGGTCTTCGTGGCGCCAAAGCGCACCCATCCCAACATCGCCGCTCTTTCCGATCCCGAGATCGTCGACTTCACCGACGCGCTCCAGCGAGTGCTGGTGAAGCTCGACAACCTCTGGCGTATGAGCTTTCCCTATGTCATGCCCCTCCACCAGGCCCCGACCGACGGCGGCGACTACCGGCGGTTCCATTTTCACGTGGAGCTCCATCCGCCGCTGAGAAAGCCGGGCCTGCTCAAGTACCTCGCCGGGCCCGAGATCGGCGGCGGAAACTTCCTGAGCGACACCGTTCCGGAGGAGAAGGCCGCCGAGCTCCGGGCGGTCGCGGACGTCCACTATCGACTCCGCGAGCGCTAACGAAATGAGAGACGCGCCGCACGTCGAGTCCCTGCTCGGGCCCATCCGGCACCTCCACGAGCGGATCCGGGCGGACGTGGTCGCGTCCTTCGAGCGGTCGGAGCTCGAAGAGCTTTCCGCGATCGCACAGGAGGAGGAGGGCGATACTCTCTACGCCATCGACCGCGTGGGCGAGGCGCTCCTCGTTCCCTTCTTCTCCGAGCTCGCCTCGGCCGTCGGCCCGCTGGTGCTCGTCGCCGAAGGTCTCCGCGCGGGCAAGGTGATTCTTCCCGAGGACGCGGGAGAAGACGAGGCCGTCTTCCGCGTCATCGTCGATCCCATCGACGGGACCCGGGGCGCGATGTACCAGAAGCGGAGCGCCTGGATTCTCACCGGGGTCGCGCCCAATCGCGGTCCCGGAACGAGCCTTGCCGACATCGAGCTCGCGGTCCAGACGGAGATCCCCCTCCTGAAACAGCATCTGTCCGACACCCTGTGGGCGGTCGCGGGGCGGACGGTCAGAGCCGAGCGCACGAACCGTCTGACGGGCGAGCGCCGTCCTCTCACGCTCCGGCCCTCGCGCGAGCCGTCCATCGCTCACGGGTTCGCCATGGTCTCTCGCTTCTTTCCCGGCATGCGGGAGGAGCTCGCCGCCATCGACGAGGAGATCGTGCTGGGCGCCCTCGGTCCAGTGCAAAGAGGCAAGGCTCACTGTTTCGAGGACCAGTACATCTCGACCGCGGGCCAGCTGTACGAGCTGATTTCGGGTCACGATCGTTTCAATGCCGACATCCGGCCGCTGATGGAGCCGTTGTTCGAGCGGCGGGGACTGTCGCTCGGCATCTGCTGCCATCCGTACGATCTCTCGACCGAGCTCATCGCCCGCGAGCTCGGCGTCATCGTAACCGGCGTCCACGGAGAGCCGCTTTCCGCACCCCTCGACGTGGAGAGCGAAGTCAGCTGGGTCGGCTACGCCAACGAGGCCATCCGTCGTCAAATCGAGCCCTTGCTGCAGAAGGCGCTGCGGCGTCGCGGACTGATAGGAGAGCCTGATGCGTGACGGCGAGATGGAAGAGACCTTCGCGGGAGACTGGTGCCGCGATCTCCGGAACGGGAGCGAGCCGGCCGTCGTGACGCGCGCGCCCGCACGACTCGACGTGATGGGCGGGATTGCCGACTACTCCGGATCGCTGGTGCTCGAGCTCCCCCTCGAGCGGGCGACGTGGGTCGCGCTGCAGCGGGACGAGCGTCTCCGCCTGACCCTGGTCAGCTCGCGGGACGACCGGGAGAATTTCGAGATGCCGCTCGCTGACCTCTCCCCTTCGGGAGAGCCTTTGAGCTACGAACAGGCTCGGGCCTATTTTCGGCGTCGTCCCGATACATCATGGGCGGCCTACGTCGCGGGGGCGTTCCTGGTATTGATGCAGGAGAGGAACCGGCGATTCCCTCACGGTGCGCGGATCTTCATCCAATCGAACGTTCCCGAGGGCAAGGGCATAGCGTCCTCCGCCGCGATCGAGGTCGCGGTGATGATGGCGGTCGACGCGGCCTTCGAGATCGGACTCGAGCGGCGCGATGTCGCCTTGCTCGCGCAGAGAGTCGAGAACCTGGTGGTAGGAGCGCCCTGTGGCGTCATGGACCAGATGACGTCGGCCTGTGGCGAGGCCGACCGTTTGCTGGCGCTTCTCTGCCAGCCCGCGGACGTTCTGGGTCAGGTCGAAGTTCCCGCGGGACTGGCCTTGTGGGGAATCGACTCCGGGGTCTCCCACCGAATCTCCGGCGCCGACTACGCTTCGGTTCGGGTAGGAACCTTCATGGGCTACCGGATGTTGCAGAAGATGGCGGGCACGGACTGGGACGGGTACCTCGCGAACCTCTCCCCCTCGGAGCTCGACGAGAGGTACCTCTCGCGGCTTCCCGAGTCGACGACCGGGGCGGAGTTTCTCCGGCGATTCGAAACGACGTCCGACGTCGTGACCACCGTCGACCCGTCCCGCACCTATCGGGTGCGGATGCCGACCGCGCATCCCGTTCGCGAGCACTTCCGGACTCGTGCGTTCGCGCGGCTCCTCGCCTCGGGCGGAGTGGACGACGCCCCCCTTCTGGGGGAGCTCATGTATCAATCCCACGCGAGCTACTCCGCCTGTGGTCTGGGCTCGAGTGCGACCGACCGACTCGTCGAGCTCGCCCGCCAAGCCGGTCCGTCCCGCGGGATCTTCGGCGCGAAGATCACCGGGGGAGGCAGCGGCGGCACCGTTGCCATTCTGGGCCGCAGCGATGTCGGAGACGCGGTTCGAGAGATCGCGCAGCGGTACTGCGACGAGGCGGGCGTCCCTCGCCTCGTCTTCACGGGCTCGTCGCCAGGTGCGGCCGAGTTCGGCCACCGGAGGATCCCATGAGCGCTTCTTCCCGCCTCGTTCCCTGGCTCCTCGTGGTTCCGGGTCTCGCCCTCGCGCAGCCGGGATCGAGAGCCGACCTCGTATTCGTGAACGCCCGCGTGATCACGATGAACGAGGCTCATCCGTTCGCCGAGGCGCTGGCGATTCGGCGAGAACGCCTCGTCGCCGTGGGCTCGAACGCGGAGGCGCGCGCCTGGGTCGGCGCGGGGACCCGGGTGGTGGATCTCGCGGGCAAGACGATTCTTCCGGGAATCAACGAGAGCCATATCCACGTACGCGATCTCGGCTTCCAACAACGGACGGCGGTGAATCTGGAGAGCGCGCGAAGCGTCGCCGACGTGCAGAAGCTCCTGAGCTCGCGCCTCGAGGAGCTCGGGCAATCGGCGAGGCTCGGAGGGTGGCACTACCCGACGACGGGCGAGACCGGACCGTGGCTCTTCGGTCTCGGGTGGACCCAGGATCGGCTGGCGGAAAAGAGAATGGCGGACCGGCACGAGCTCGACGCCGTGTCTCGAGACGTTCCCATCTCCCTCGGTCGCATCTACCGCGGCATCGCCGTCAACACGAAAGTCTTCGAGCTCATGGGAATCGACTTCGACGACCCTTCGACCTATCCCGAGTGGTTCACGAAGACGCCCCGTGACTTCGAGGCGGGCGACATCATTTTCCGGGACCCCGCGACCGGTCTTCCCAACGGGGTCTTCGTCGGCGACAAGGCGCCCCGCCTGGTCGCGGCCGCCATCCCGGAGAAATCCCTGGAACAGAAAGTCGATAGCCTGGTACTCGGTCTTCAGATCCTCGCCTCCTACGGGATCACGGCGATCGTCGAGCCGGGGAACCAGCTCGGGCGCGTCACCCGGGTCTACCAGGAGGCTTACGATCGGGGGCTCCTCCCGGTGAGAGTCACGGTCTACGACGGCTGGTACCGCAGCGGTGACCCCCTCGGCGTCGGCGATCCGGCGAAGATCGCGGAGAGGATGGCGGCGCTCGGCTTTCACGCTCTCGGCGACGACTGGCTCAAGATCCGGGGCGCCAAGTCGTCGGCCGACGGCGGCATCGGGTCGAGGAGCGCGGCCCTCTCCGAGCCCTATCTCGAGATACCCGAGGATCCGCTGGGCGAAGAGAACTTCGGGAGCTTTCGCGATCCGGACACGTCCTACCGGTTGAAACAATTCGAGCCGCTCGCCGAATACGGCTGGGAGATCCACACCCACGCCTGCGGCGACGCCGCCATTCGCCAGACGATGGACGTCTACGAGGTTCTGATGGATCGGGTCCGCGAGAAGAATCCCAACGTGGATTTTCGATGGAGCATCATCCACTGCTACCTCCCCGACGAGCCCAAGACGTCGGTCATCCGGGAAATGGCGAAATACGGGGTCATCGCGGCGATCAACCCCGCGAATCTGTACTTCGAGGGCGACTCCTTCGTCCGCAACATCGGCCCCGAGAGAATGGCGCGCCATACGCCGTACCGGACGTTGCTCGACGCCGGTATCGTCATGGCGTCGGGCTCGGACTATCCGAACAACTCGCCCGATCCCTGGTTCGGCATCTATCACATGGTGACGCGCCGAAATCAGATCTCGGGGGAGGTCTACGGCCCGGACCAGCGTATCTCTCTCGTCGACGCGCTCGCGACCTTCACGAGGAACGGCGCGTATTTGACGTTCGACGAGGACATCCGAGGAACGCTCGAAGAGGGAAAGCTCGCCGATCTCGTCATTCTCGACGCGGATTTGGTCGACGTCTCGCCCGACGCCCTCCTCACCATGAGCGAGCGCGTGCTGCTCACCCTCGTGGGCGGAAAAGTCTCCTACCAGAAGGCTGGATTCACCCTCGAATGATTCGCGCCGCTCCATTCTCGGCTGCCCGAAAGTGGTGCTAGACTGGACCGTTTTGTAGAGACTTGCAGAATCCGAAAGGGGATCCCGTTTCATGTCGCCGAAGGTCCTGTTCTCATCGCTGCTCCTTCTCCCGTTGATGGCCCTCGCTCCCGCGTCGTCGGCCCTCGCCCAAAAAGGGCCGCAAATCACTCCGTTCTTCGGTCTCAGAAGCGGGGGGGCGTTCCGAATCCAGGACACCACCCGCTCGTTGGATTTCCGGAGCGCACCCACGTTCGGATTCGCCTTCAACTACGGGCTCACCGACAATTTCGAGCTCGAGGTCATGTGGAGCCGGCAGAAAACCGCGGTAGAGCTCGGACCGACTCCGACCCCGGGGGAGACGGCGGAGATAGCGGCGACAACGTGGATCTTCCGACGGGAACGGAGCTCTTCGATGTAACCACCAACTACTTTCACGGCGGGATCCTCTACGGCGGAGGCGGGCGCAGGTTTCACCCCTACGTCGCCGCGGGAGTGGGCCTCAACCATCTGCTCCCAGATGCCTCCGTCGCCTCGAGCGTGACCAAGTTCTCTTTCTCGCTCGCGTTGGGCTTCAAGAGCTACATCAACGACCGCATCGGGTTCCGGTTCGACGTGCGTGGCCTGGGAACGCGCGGAGGGGGCAAGCAGGAAGACATCTCCTGCGGTGTTTTCGGCTGCGCGTCCTTCAAGACGGCCTCGACGTTCTGGCAGGCCAACTACGTCGGCGGGGTCATCATCGGGTTTTGACACGGGATCGCTAACTTCCCGCCCGGCCCCGTCGCTCCGCCTCCTGGAGGTTGGCGCGGGCCTGCGCGTAGTCCGGCCGGAGCGCGATAGCGCGCCGGAAGAGCTCGACCGCTTCGTTCACCTTCCCTTGCTGAAGGTAAAGATAGCCCAGGTCGTTGAAGGCCTCGGCGTATCGAAGGAGTCGAAGCGACGTGTCAGGACCCTGTTCGAGGCGGGCTCGCACGAGCTTCTCCGCCGCATCCTGCTCGCCGTCCGCGAGGCGCACCTCCGCGAGCTGGTACGTCGAGCGCACTTCCCCCGGCTCGAGCTGGAGCACCC
The DNA here is from genome assembly GCA_963815675.1 of uncultured Acidobacteriota bacterium. Lineage (GTDB taxonomy): Bacteria > Acidobacteriota > Vicinamibacteria > Marinacidobacterales > SMYC01 > CAWFHP01. The sequence continues at coordinate 163,261 of CAWFHP010000007.1, forward strand.
GTTCGAACCCCCGCTCCGCTCCCTTCCAGCCCCCGAGCCCCTTTTGGGCCAGCGCCAGTCCGTAGCTCAGCTCCAGATTGTCGAGGGCCCGAGCCACGCCGCTCTCGAAAACGGCTTTCGCCCCACGGTAGTCGCGCTCCCGGAGCCGGAGGTTGCCAGCCGGCCCGTTACGTCCGGACTTCCCGCGGCGAGATTCTTCGTTTCGGTCGGATCGTCCTTCAGATTCGTACAGCTCGGGGACCGGTGCATCGATGAACTTGTAGCGCTCGGTGCGGATGCCGCGAGAGGGGCCCAGCCGAAATGGAGCCGCGCGTACTGCGACTCGACGTAAGCCTGGAGTCCTGGGTCGCTCTTCCGGTCCTCCAGTATCGGACGCAGGCTCACGCCGTCGAGAGCGCTCGAAGGCGTCACTCCGGGCAGAGCCAGCACCGTTGGCATGATGTCGATGGCGCGCACCTGGGCGATGGCGCGGCCGGGGTGCACACCGGGCACCTTCATCAGCAACGGGACACGAACGGTCGCGTCATAGATGAACAGACCGTGCGTCGCCTCCCCATGATCGCCCAGGGACGTGGTCCCCGACGACGACGATGGCGAAATGGTCGAAGTACGTGTCGAACCCCTGCGCGATTCCGAAGCGTGAGTCGAGGACGAAGGGTCCGACGAAACCCCCGGTGGCAAAGCCGCGCGCGTGAAGCGTCTCCGCGAACGTCGTAATCGAATCGTCGAGTCGAAACCCGAAGTTGTCGATGACCCCGTGATGCAGCGGGGTGAGACCGGTCAGGATGCTCGAGTGCGCGGGAAGGGTCAGGGGGGTCGCCGTCGCAGCATTGTCGAAGACGACGCTCTCGGAGGCGAGCCGATTGATGTTGGGAGTCCTCGCTTTCGAGTATCCGTAGCAGCCGAGGTGGTCGGCACGGAGGGTATCGATACTGATGAGGACGACCCGAGTGGGTGGCGTGGCGTGGTGAGGCCGGAACATGCCCGTATTTGCCTCCATGGGGTCGGCTCAAACGAGTCACGGCGATGTGGGAAAAGAGCCAGTCGTCGGCATCCAGACCGTCATCTCGCCGCGTCCTCGGTTCGCCCAGGCGAAATACGGTATCGCCATGAAGGGTACGAGCTTCCCGTCGCGTAGCGCGCGCCCCGTTACCCGGACGACGCCTCCCAGGAGATCGTCCCGATACTCCGAATCGAGCTGCTCGTCCGCCGGAAGCGCGAGATCGAGCACACGACCGTCGTTGTCCACTGCTTCCGCCGCGTAAACGAGAGGACCTCTCTGAAGTGCCCGCCTGGCCTCGTCCTCGACGACGGCCTCGTTGGCGCGCACCTGCCGAACCGGCATCGGGAGCTCGAGGTCGACCACGTCCCCGGCCTTCCACTCGCGGCGAACGGTCGCGTATCCTTCTCGAGGGTCGAGCTGGACCACCTTGCCGTCGACGGTCAGATGGGGCAAGTCCTCGTATCGATCGGCAAACCGGTAGAGATCGCTCGGAACCGGCTCTCCCCTCGCCCAGCCTGGAATGCGGATGTGGAGCGCGAGACGGCGCGCACCGTCCGGACGAAGGACGATGCGAACCCGGCCGTCCCACGGATACACGGTCTGCTGCTCGATGTGCACGTCGAGTCCCGATGCGAGCGCAACGTCCGCCTCGCTCGCCACGAAGAGATTCACGAAGATCTCGTCTCCCCGTTCCGCGTAAATCATCCCCGGCAGGAGGGCGAGGAGACGCGCGAGATTCGCGGGACAGCAAGCGACGTCGAAGTAGCTCGAACGCTCGACGTCCCCGGCCGATTCGAGCGGGTTCTGGTAAAAGAACCGGTCGCCTTCGGCCGACACTCCGGAAAGAGCGCCGTTGTAGAGTACGCGCTCCATGACGTCGAGGAAATGCGGGTCACCGCTGGCGAGAAACATCCGCTCGTTCCAGAGGTCGTTGCCGATGGCGGCGCAGGTCTCGGTATACGCGGTTCGATTGGGAAGCTCGAAGTCCTCGCCGAAGGACTCGAAGGTTCCCCGTGAGCCGATGCCTCCCGTGAGGTAGAGCTTCGTCGAGACCACGTCCTTCCAGATGTTCTCCAGGGCGACCCGGTAGCCGGGAGCTTCCTTCCTCGCGGCAACGTCGGCCATCCCGATGTAGAGATACATGGCTCGGACGGCGTGGCCCGAGGCTTTTTGCTGGTCGACGACGGGAACCTGGTCCTGCTTGTAGCCTCGATCGTTGTAGATCGCGAAGTTGCCTTCGGGGTACGGCTTCCCGTCGTGCTCGAGTCCTCGCTGATCGAGGAAGAACTTGGCGAGCGTCAGGTAACGCTTCTCTCCCGTGACATCGGCGAGCTTGACGAGCGCGAGCTCGATCTCTTCGTGCCCGGAAACGTCGTGACGCGCGTCGGGCCCGAAATCGCGGTCGATGAGGTCGGCGAAACGAATCGCGATGTCGAGAAGGCTCCTCTTGCCCGTGGCGCGAAAGTGCGCGACGGCCGCTTCGATGAGGTGGCCGGCGTCGTACAGCTCGTGGCTTCCCGCCGACTCGTGAATCCAGCGCTCGGGAGCCGGCGCCGGGAGCCGGGTTAGCCGGGTCGATGGTTCGCGCGGGATAGATGTAGCCGTCGTCGGTCTGGGCGGCGGCGATGAGCTCGATGAGCTCGTCGAGCTGGGCATCGAGAGAACGATCGTAGTCTTGCGCGAGCGCGTACGACGCCGCCTCGACGACTTTGTAGATGTCGGTATCGTTGAACCGCCGCCCCTCGTAGCGGCCCGGTATCGAGCCGGCCGCCTTGCGAAAGTTGTCCACCCGCCCCGTCTCTTCGTTCTCTTTCATGATGTGAGGGATGGTCACCATCCGGTTCGTCCGCAAACGAGGGCGCCAGAAGTCGTCCGTCAATCGGACGTTCTCGAGCGATACGGCACGAATGGCGGTGGCGGCTTCCACTGGTGCGGGAGGCTGAGGGCGGCAACAGTCGATCCCCAGGACCACGCAGACGATGGCGACGAGGCGCACGGCGAGCGCCGGAACGTGAATCCTTCCGTCTCGGGGCTGCCAGCGCATAGGACGAGAAGATTACTACTCGAGTCTCGGGCGACGATGCACTGCGACAAATAGGGCCAACAGCGTCGAAAAAGCTTACAAGTCGTCGCAATTCATCGCAACCAACTGACTCATAAAGCGATAACGAACTTACTTTCCTGGAATTCGCGGAGCGTGTTGTAAAATCTTACGCCGGCGCCCTCACCTGAGACAAGAGATTCCCGAAAAGTCTGAGCAAAGTCAATTGGATCTGGTAACACGGTATTGGCACGAGTGTTGCGTTGGTAACGGGAATGAATGAGTTGGGGGGAATTATACCAATGGGAAAGCACAGTATTCGATCGTGGTCGTTCGCGATGGTGATCCTCGGGCTGGTGTCGTTTGGAGCCATACCTGCTCAGGCAGGCGTGATATCGTATGATTTCGGCGCAATGGATGCACAGCTGGGCGGCGCGGGCAGCCATCCGCTCGCCAGCTCACTGGACTTCTACGACGGGCAAACGCTCGTTCTAACCGTCACCGGCTACTATTTCGACGGTACAGGCTGGCAGCAGGGGTCCCTTTTTCGACGCCAAGACGGCGGCCAGGAGATGGGACTCGGCGTCTGCAGCCAGAAAGATCTTGACGACAACAACGGAGTATGTCCCGCACACACTGGAGATTTCAACGAGATCGACAACGCCGGTCAGGCCGAGCTCATCGGCCTCGAGCTGGCCGCGGGCTACGATTGGGTCTCGATGTCCCTCTCCTCACTGGACAAGAACGACAGCAGCAGTGACGCGAATTGGGAAGAAGGTGCTCTGCGGGGAAGCAGCGATAACGATCCCCTGAATCGCAGCACCACGTTGTGGTCTTTCGAGGGAGGGGACCCCGGCGAACTTTTTCGACGGTCAACGGAGACTCGTTTGGCTCGTTTCAGTTCCTGTTTTTGGAGCCCAAAGACTGGGACTTCACGGGTCAACCGGATCACGAGAACCTTCAACAACGATTTTCTTCTTCGAGAGCGTCGTGGTCGAAACGACAAAGATCCCGCATCAAAACACTCCGGAGCCGGCGGCCTTGTCTCTCCTTGCTCGCAGCAGACTCGGCGCGCTGGGCCTTACGAGAAAGCGCCGCTAACTTTCACGATTTTTGGTTCTCGTGGGCGGGTCTCGACTCAGAGGCCCGCCCTTTCCTTTGCCTCGGCGGATCACCGCATCCATCTCCGCGCGGTGGCGGTCGAACGTGTCGTCGACCACGTTGAGGGTCGGAATCTGATAGGGGCTCAGAGACAACGTCTCCGGGTCCCACCGCTGGAAACCGGCCTCGTGGACACCGGTGCTTCCTCTTCCTGGAGCGGGATGGCTCAGGTGCTGGAAGAACCGCGCGTAGCGCGAGACCTCGCCATAGATCTCGCTCTGCGAGAACGAATGATAGAACGGGATGAAGGACAGTAGCGCGTCGTAGTGCATCTCGCCCACGGGGACGACGGCCGGATATCGCCTCCGGAGCTCCGCGACGAGGAGCCGCGTTCCTTCGTGCATGTCGGCGCGTGGGTTGTTCACCCAGCCTCCCACGATGTCGAGGAAGTAGGCATCGGGCCGGTACGTCTCGATCACTTCCGCGATGCGTGAGGTGAGCCACTGACGCCAGGAATCCACTCCCAGGTTCATATAGGAAAGCCAGCCTTCCTGGTGGCGGTCGTTGTCCCAGTCGACCCAGTTGAGGTCCGCGCGATCACCGTCCACTTTGGCGGTAAAGGCGTCGGCGAGCTCGCGGAACGAGGGCTGGTTGCGGTTGGCGGCGTTGGCACCGAACATCGGCATCATCCGGACGCCGAGCTCTTGTCCCCCGCGAATCAGCTCGCGGAAACCGCTCTCCCCTCCCATCCTTTCCGACGGTCGATAGAGAGGATAGTCCCAGTAGTAACGCCCGTCCCAGGCGGATAGAAACGCCAACACGCGCTCTCCGGGAATCCGGGTTGCGACCCAGCGCAGGATCTCGAGCGTCCGCCGGTAGTCGTTGAAGACGTACCCCGTGAAGTGCATGCCGTGAAGCGTCACGACTAGCGCGGCCCCCCGTAGCCAGTCGGGCACGTCCGGCCGGCTGTCCCACTGCGGAATCCGGTACGCCTTCTCGATGTGCTCGAAATGCCCGTGCGCGGCCGCTTCCACCGATGCCGCTCGCCCGATGCGCCACCGGGGCACCCGGACCGTTCGCGCGGGACTCCAGCCCTCGGTCTCGTGCACCGCCTCGACCCGGTAGCCAGCTTCTCCAGGCTGGAAGTAGAACCGCTTGGTCCGCACCCGCTCGTCGAGCGAGGAGAGAAAGAAGACGGCGTCGTCACCGTCGGTTCGAATCATCGCGAACGGCGTCGGCATCCCTCGAGCCGCACCGGGTCCGAAGAGGTCGCCGCCCGAGAACGGATAGCCTAGGAGCACCTCGTCGTCTCCGGGATCGAAGAACGCCTGACCGGCGCAAGAAATGCTTCCGCGCGGAACCCCTCGAATGATCGTGGAGACGGCTTTCACCGGCCGGTCCATCTCGACGGTCGTCTCCCACTCGACGTCGTCACCCTTGCGGTCGAAGCGCGCCCGGAGACGACCCGGGATCGACTCCTGGCCTCCGGCCCAGAGAAATCGACGGCAGTCGAGGTCGAAGCCGTTTCGATCCGACGCGACGATCATCGACCGTGCATCGAGTCCATACGCGTTCTCGTAGGTGAAGACGAGGAACCCGAAGCGGAGGCCCTCGAAGGACACGGAAGGCTCGGGAAAATCGAAGCTGAACTTCATGAAGAAATGGCCGCGCGGCGGAATCGTGACCTCGCTCGTCGAGGTCAGCGGCAGGATGGGAGCTCCGGGCTCCGTCCTCTCGACCCGCGCCGAGGGGAAGGCGGTGCCGCCGACGCCGAGCACAGCTCCTCCCGAGACCGCGCCCACTCCTTTCAGCCACTCTCGACGAGACCATTTCTTTCTCATACCGCCGAGGTTACCCAAGATCGTCCGGTGATGCACGACCCAGAGAAACGATGACAGAATGGGGCGCATGCTCCAGTCGATCCAGTCACTCGAAGTCACCGTCGTGGTGGACAATGCTCTCGATCTCCTCTCCACGGTTCCCGATTCCGTAACCCCGGAGCTGCCCAACATCCTCGCTGCGGGCGCGACCGCGATGTCGGGCGCGTCCATCTGCTGCGCCGCCTGGGGACTTTCGCTCGTGATTCGGGCGACCCTCGGCGGCAGGACTCGCACGGTCCTCTTCGACGGCGGACCGGAAGGATCGGCCTTCGAGCGCAACGCGAACCGGCTCGGACTCGACTTCGGCTCGGTAGACGCGGTCGCGCTCTCGCACGGACACTGGGACCACGCGGGAGGCCTCCCCGCAGCCATCGCCGCGGTGAAGGCCGGGAGGGGCGGACGACTCGTCCCCACCCACGTGAACGCCGGCATGTTCGTAACGCGAGGGTTCCGCATGCCTGACGGGCGGATCCTGCCTTTCGGAGAAGTCCCTTCCCCGGAGGAGCTCTCCCGCGCGGGTGCGGAGGTCGTGAGCTCCGAGGAAGCTCGAAGCATCGAAGAGGGGTGGTTCTACCTGAGCGGCGAGATTCCCCGGGTCACTCCGTACGAGAAGGGACTCCCCGCGCAAGTGAAACAGGAGGCGAACGGCTCCTGGTCGGCCGACCCGCTCGTTCTCGACGAGCGCTTCCTCGCCGTTCATCTCGAAGGCGCGGGAATCGTCGTCTTCAGCTCCTGCTCACACGCCGGGATCGTCAACGTGCTCACCCATGCGCAGGAGATTCTTCGCCCCGACTCCGCTCTTCGGCGTCTTCGGAGGGTTTCACCTCTCGGGAGCGGCCAACGAGACCTGGATCGACGAGACCGTGCGCGACGTCGCCCGCTTCGAGCTGCGGAGGATCGTACCGGGGCACTGCACCGGATGGCGCGCCATCCATCGTCTCATCGACGCGTTCGGCGATGTCGTCGTGCCGGGCTTCGTCGGCCAGACCCACCGACTTTCGTGACGATTCTCGAGAAGAGATCGAGTCGAGGTCTAGCGGGACACCGCGCGCACGGAGCGAAACTCGCTCGTCTCCCTCCACTCCGGCCATTCGTCGCTCGACGCCAGGTGACGGCCGAGGTTGAAGAGGAGATCCAGAATCCTCGACCATACCCGAGAGCTCGTACCACTCCTTCACTTCGTCCGAAGGCCGGTGGTAGTCCTCGGTGAGATAGCGCTCGCGCTGCCGCCGCCCCCAGCTTGCCGGTCGGTCCACAAACCGTACCCCCGAGTCGGGAAAGAAGAACGGAATTCCGATCTTCGCCATCTCGAAGTGATCGGAACGGTAGAGATAGCCGTGTACCCGGTCGGGCTCGGGGACGAGCACGCGCCCTTGCTCCCGTGCGAGCCGTCGAGCGAGCTCGTCGAGGGTGGACTGCCCCATTCCGACGACGGTGACGTCTCGCGTGCGCCCCCAGACATTGAGCCCGTCCATGTTGATGGCGGCGACCGTCTCCCGGGGAGGATAGAGGGGCCGCGTCGCGTAAAAGTGCGAGCCCAGAAGACCCTGCTCTTCTCCCGTGACGGCGAGGAATACAATCGAGCGTTCCGGCCGGGGCCCTTCCGCGAGCACGCGCGCGAGCTCCAGGAGCCCAGCCGTTCCGGTAGCGTTGTCGTAGGCGCCGTTGAAGACGCGATCGCCTTCGACTCCCTTTCGGGTTCCCAGATGGTCCCAGTGCGCAATGTAGAGAACGATCTCGTCTGGCCGGTCGGCGCCCTCGATCTTCGCCACGACGTTCGATGAGTTCACGGGCCGTATCTCGTTCTCGACGACGCCGGCGAGCCTCGCGCCGAGCGAGATTGGGCGGAACGCGCGGCTCCCGGCTCTCGCCTTCTCCCGGTCGAAGTCGAGACCCGCGCTTCCGAAGAGCTCCCGGGTCTGAGCGCGAGACAACCAGCCCTCGACCGCGACCGGATCCCGCGTCTCGTCCGGGCCCCTCAGATAGAGCTGCTCGCCCGTCCAGCTGCCCACGACGACGTCCCAGGGATAGCCGGCGGGAAGGGTCTCGTGGACGATGAGCGCTCCCGCGGCGCCCTTCGATCGAGCCACCTCGTACTTGTAGGTCCAGCGCCCGTAGTACGTCATCGCGTCTCCGGCGAAGAGGTTCTCCACCGGAGGGTCGTTCACGAGCATGACGAGAACCTTGCCCTTCACGTCCACGTCCTTGTAGTCGTCCCAGCCGTACTCGGGCGCCACGATGCCGTAGCCGACGAAAACGAGCTCGGCGTCGAACGAGACCGTGCTCTCGCTCCGTTTCGTCCAGGCGACGATGTCCCGATTCGGAGCGAGCCTCTGTTTCGAGTCGCCGCGGACGAGGAAGAAACGGCTCTCATCGGTGGCGGTGATGCCCACGAGAGGCACGCACTGCTCGTAGGTCCCGTCGGGGTTTCCGGGCGAGAGGCCGAGGTCGCGGAACTGCTTCGTCAGATAGAGAGACGGTCTTCTCCTCTCCAGGGGTTCCCGGCGAGCGTCCGCCAAACTCGTCCGACGCAAGCACCCGGATGTGCTCCATGAGCCTCTCCGAGGAGATCTCGCCGCTCGCCGCTTCGTGCCTCTGCTCCGCGGGCCGCCCGCAGCTCCAGAGGGTCGCCGCGATCGCGGCGAGAGCGAGTCGGGTGAAGGGGCCAGGTCTCAATGCTCCATCCTGCGGTTGCGTTTCCTGCTCCGTGAGCGTCAGGAAGCTTATTCCAGGCGGCGCGGCGACGCCATCGAAGCCCGCGCGAGTTGCTTCCGCCCGCCATGGCGCCTTATGCTCGCGAGCGTGTCGGACCGTCGCCGTTTCCTTCAGACTCTCGTGGGTGGCGCGGTGGCACCTTTTCTCGTGCGCGGCGCGCGAGGGGGAGGCTCGGCGCTCACCGCCGAGGACGCCGGCGCGATTCGGGTGGAAACGGGCGTCTCTCTTCCGGTGAGGCTCCCCGGGGTTCGAATCGAGTACCTCCGCCTCCTCATGCCCGACGGAGTGCGGCTCGCCGCCACGCTGTATCTTCCCGAGACGCTCGCGGAGCGCGTGCCCGCGATCCTGGAAGTGCTTCCTTACCGGAAAGACGACGACTACCTCGGCCGCGATCTCAGAAATCACGGCTTTTACGCGCGCAGCGGGATCGCGGGGCTGAGGCTCGACGTCCGAGGAACGGGTGCTTCCGAGGGATACCCCGATGACGAGTACTCGGTCGCCGAGCACGAGGACACGCTTCACGTGATCGACTGGCTGTCGCGGCAGAGCTGGTCGAACGGGAACGTCGGCATGACCGGCATCTCCTACGGAGCCTTCAACTCCGTCCAGATCGCGGCGATGGAGCCCAAGCCGCTCAAGGCGATTCTCGCCGTTGCCGGCACCGACGACCGCTACACCGACGACGTCCACTATTTCGGGGGTGCACTGCACCTCTTCGAGAACACCTGGGCCGTCGGGATGATCTCCTCGAACGCCATGCCCGCCGCGCCCGGCTTCGACGTCGGGAGTGCCATGGCGCTCGAGAGGTTCGAGGCCCGCCCCTGGATTCTGAGATGGCTCCACGAGCAGACCGACGGTCCCTACTGGCGGCGCGGCTCGCTCCGGCCGGACTACGGCCGCTTGAAGATCCCGACGTTTCTCGTGGGCGGATGGCTCGACGGCTATCACAACTTCGTTCCTCGCATCATGCGCAACGCCCCCGCGCCGTCGAAGGGCCTTCTCGGCCCGTGGCCTCACGCTTATCCTCACACCGCACATCCCGGGCCGCGCCTCGACTTCCGCGGCCTTCAGGCACGTTGGTGGAACGAGTGGCTCCGGAGAGAAAAGACCGGGATCATGGAGGACCCGAGGATTACCTACTACTCGATGAGCTTCTATCCTCCGGCTCTGCGCCTTCCCGATCTGAAGGACATCCCCGGGGAATGGAGGAACCTCGATTCCTGGCCCGACGAGGTCTTCGAGCCGAGCGAGCGTTTGTTTTTGGACCCGCGCGGCGGTACGACCGGGCGGCTCACGTCGGCGGCACCGGAAGGCGCATCCCTCGAGCTGCAGTATCGCCCGGGAGTGGGCACGTCGAGCAAGACGTGGGCGCCGAACGGAGACGGCTCGTACGGCATCGACCAGAGAGCGGACGATGCCCGCAGCCTCTCGTTCGAGACGACGCCCCTTCGGGAGGAGGTCGCGATCCTCGGCTTCGCCCGGGCCACACTCTGGGTCTCGGCGACGGCGCCGGTCGCGAACTGGATCGTGAGACTCTGCGATGTCGCGCCCGACGGAACGTCCCACTACGTCTCCAAAGGCGTCCTCAACGGCACTCACCGCGGCTCACACGAAACTCCCGAGGCTCTCGTTCCCGGTGAGGTCTACGAGCTCACGATAGGCCTCCATTGCACGTCCTGGCGTTTCGCGCCCGGTCATCGCATCCGAGTCGCCGTCTCCAACGCCGACTGGCCCGTGGTCTGGCCATCGCCCTACCCGATGTCCACCAAACTCTTCTGCGGGAGCGGACGCCCGTCTCAGGTCCTGCTTCCCATCGACCGCGCGCCTCATCGCGAGGCACCCGATATCGGTCCTCCCACACCCGACCCCACCATCGAGGGTCTCCGCTTCGAATCGGCGCCCTTCATCTGGCAGACGACTCGCGACGAGGCGTCCGAGGTCACGACGTTTCGATTCGAGCGCGGCTCGCGCACGTTGGAGCATCCCGCCGGGTTCACCGGAGACGACGGACAGGTCATGATCGCGACGGTGAAAGACCGAGACCCCGCCACCGCCTCTCTCAAGGTCGAGAGCTTTCAAACGACTCGGCTCGCCGACGGGCGAACGGTCGAGGCGCGAGGAGAGGGCGAGCTCCGGAGCACGGAGACCGAGCTCGTCTGCGAGCTCGACGTGCGCCTCCTCGAGAATGGGGCCCTGGTGCGAGAAAAGCACTGGGAAGAACGGGCGAAGCGGAACCTCGTTTGAACACCATGACGTCGGCCGAGCCCGTCAACCGTGTGTTCCGCGCCTCCCGCCGACCCGACTCGGCTTCACATCGTTCACCTTCGTTCCCATGAAGACGGTACTCTTCGCCTGCACCCATAACGCCGGGCGCTCGCAGATGGCGGCGGCGCTCTTCAACGCGAGCTCCGATCCGACGAAGGCGCAAGCGATCTCCGCGGGAACGAACCCGGCGGACAGCGTCCATCCAGAAGTGCTCGAGGTCATGAAGGAGATCGGGATCGACCTCTCGAGCGCGCGGCCCCAGCGTCTCACCGAAGAGCTCGCGTTCACCGCGGACCTCCTCGTGACCATGGGCTGCGGCGAGACCTGTCCCTTCGTTCCCGGTCTCGAGACCCTCGACTGGGCGCTTCCCGATCCGAAGGGCAAGTCCCTGCCCGAGGTGCGGAGGATTCGCGACGAGGTGCGAGAGCGGGTGCGGACTCTCCTCGCGGAAAAATTCCGGATCTGACGTCGACGTCTCTGCGTCCTTTTGCCCGCTTCCCCGTCTTCCCTCCTGAAAGGGCGGCCGGAGCCGCCCGGAATGGAGGATATGCGATGATGAAAGACGTGAAATCTGCGGTGAGGGAACGCTACGGGAGCATCGCCCGGGAGGGTGTATCGGGTGGATGCTGTGGCGGTTCGAGCTGCGGCAGTTCGAGCGGCGCGACGCCCTCGACGGCTATCGGCTACAGCGAAAACGAGCTTTCGAGCCTGCCCGAGGGAGCGAATCTCGGACTGGGATGTGGCAACCCGCAGGCGCTTGCACTTCTCGCGCCCGGCGAGACGGTGCTCGACCTCGGCAGCGGCGGCGGGATCGACGTGTTCCTGGCGGGCCGGCAGGTGGGGCCGACGGGCCGCGCGATAGGAGTGGACATGACGCCCGAGATGGTGGCGCGCGCGCGGAACGCGGCCCGGGGCTCCGGCGCCGAGAACGTGGAGTTCCGGCTGGGCGAGGTAGAGCACCTCCCCGTCGCGGACGAGAGCATCGACGTCATTCTTTCGAATTGCGTCATCAATCTGTCCCCGGAGAAACCGGCCGTGTTCCGCGAAGCCTATCGCGTGCTCAAGCCCGGCGGAAGGCTCGCGATCTCCGACATGGTCGCTCTCGCTCCTCTCTCGGACGACGTCAAAGAAGACCCGAGCGCCTACACGGGCTGCGTCGGCGGCGCGGCGACGTTCACCGAGCTCGAAGCGATGCTGGCTCAGGCTGGCTTCGTCGAGGTGCGGGTTCGGCCGAGCTCCGAGACCTTCGGCGAAGCACTCGTCGTCTCGGCGAGCATCGAGGCGAGGCGCCCGGCCCGATCATGAACGAAGTCCCTGCGGCCGGGACCGAGGCGCTCTGGAGAGAGCTCCATGGGCGCCTCTTCGCCTTTCTCCGGGCGCGGGTGGCGAGCCGCGAGGACGCGGAGGACCTGCTTCAGGACGTATTCGCCCGGATTCATTCGCGCGCCCAATGGCAGGATGTCGAGAGCGTCAGCGGTTTCGTCTTCCGCTCCGCGCGGAACGCCGTCACCGACTACCATCGGCGCAGAGCGACGGCGGCGAAGGGCTCCGAGGCGTTAGCCGAATCGACGGCGGCCGGCAAGGTAAGCCGACCGTTCTCGCCGAGCTGGATGAATGACGATGCCGGCGCCGAGCGAGAGCTCGCGAGCTGCCTCGAGCCGCTCGTCGCCCGGCTCCCCGAGCACTACCGAGCCGCGCTCGAGCTCACCGAGCTTCGAGAGCTGACGCAGAGGCAGGCGGCCGAGCGGCTCGGAATCTCCCTCTCGGGAGTGAAGTCCCGCGTGAGTCGAGGGCGGGCAAAGCTGAAAGAGCTCCTGCTCGACTGCTGCCACGTGGAGCTCGATCGCCGCCGGGGGATCGCGGAGCTCGAGCCTCGCCAGCCCGGCTCGTGCTCGTGCTCGTGCGGTCGCGGCCTCGTCGACGACGCGTCCTCCGCGGGGCGCCCCTGACGTGACGGCGCTCCTCTCAAGAGAACACGAAGGGAATCCCTAACAGGAGGACTCCGAGTCCCGCCAGTACGATGACCGCCCTGGCGAAGCCGGTCGTTTCCTTTCCCACGCGTGAGACGACGTCCGGACCATGTGAAACCCTTGCGCGAGAGAAAGCGGAGATTACGCGCGAGCGCTCCGTTGCCCAACGTCCGACCCCTTCATTCGAGTGACGCCGGTTTCGCCAACCGGAACCATGCCGCGAGAGCGGCCGCCTTCTGCTCGCCGCGCCACGGCCGGCCCGCGGCGCGGCCCATTTCGACGAGCGCCTCCTCGACCTCGGCACGGCTCTTCCCGAGAGCGCGCTCCGCTTGCTCCGGAAGCATCTTTTCGACCAGCGTGACGAACGGAAGGCCCGAGGTCGCGCGCCGCTTCCTCCAACGCTTCTCGAAAGAGCTTCCCTTCGAGAGCGTGGGCGCGGATGTGCGGGTTCGCCACCCGTTCGGGGTCCGCGAGGCTTCCCGCCACGATGCCGACCCCGCGGATCGAGATCGCGGCCCGGCGCCTTCACCTCCTCGACGGCGGCTCGAAGGGCCCGACGAGCTCTCGCCTTCACGTCGAGGGTCACGCGCGAGACGACGCCGCGCCGCATCGACTCCTCCGAGAGCTCCAGGGCGGCGTGGTACGGCTGGCGCGAGCTCACGTCCGAAAGGTCGGAAAGCTCCAGATCGTGGCGTGCGATCACCTTTGGGAACGAATCCGTCTCCAGGAGGCTCAGGCCCACCGCCCGACCGGTCTTGACGCGAAATCCCAGCGCGATCCGCATCGGTCTCCTCCAGGAGGGAAGGATCGAAGCCGTCGTGCCCCTTCATCGCATCCCTCACATTCGCTATCCTATCGCCCGGAGGTGGCGACATGGGAGAGGAAACGCTCGGGGCGAGGGGCACAAATCGTCTGGACCGACCTCACCGTCGAGGACGCCCCGGCGGTGCGGGACTTCTACGGAGCGGTCGTGGGATGGACGTTCTCGGCCTGCGACATGGATGGCTACGAGGATTTCACCATGGTGAGCCCCGAGAGCGGAGAGAGCGTCGCCGGCGTCTGTCACGCTCGTGGGCCGAACACGAACCTTCCCCCTCAATGGCTCGTCTACGTCCAGGTGGAGGACGTCGAGAAGAGCGCGCGCAAGGCGACCGAGCTCGGTGGCAGGATTCGTGGACGGTCCGAGATCGATGGGCTCCACCCGGTTCTGCGTCATTCGAGGATCCCGCGGGGGCCGTTCTCGCTCTCGTGAGCCCGTCGTGATCCTCGAGACGGAACGGCTCCGGCTCCGGGAGCTGGTAGCGTCGGATCTCGACTTCGTCGCGGAGATGCTCGCCGACCCGGACGTCATGCGCTTCTATCCGAAGCGCTATTCGCGAGACGAAGCCCGCGGCTGGCTGGACAAGCAACGGGAGCGCTACGAGCGGGACGGCCATGGGCTCTGGCTCGTCGTCGACCGGGCCGCCGATGAGCCTCGAGGCCAGGTGGGTCTCGTTCTCCAGAGAGTCGACGGGCGCGAGGAGCGCCGAGATTGGCTACCTCATCCACCGGCCCTTCTGGCGTCAGGGCATCGCTTTCGAGGCCGCGCGCGCCGTCCGCGATTTCGCCTTCGAAAGGCTCGCCCTGCCGCGCATCATCTCCCTCATCCGCCCCGAGAACGTCCCGTCGCAGGTCGGTCGCGCGCAAGATCGGGATGACCGTCTGGAAGAGGGCGCTTCACGCCAATCTGGACCATCTGGTATTCTCGGTCGCGAGCCCGGGGGCCCCAACACCATGAACAACGTCATTCTTCGCGAAGTCGAGCTTCCCGACTTTGGCGGGCCTACGGTCGAGCCCACGATTCCGCCGCAAGTCTACCGGGACCGAATGGGCCGCGCCCTCGCCGCAGCGGCGAAGCGAAATCTGAACTTCCTCGTCGTCTACGGCGACCGTGAGCACAGCGCCAATATCGCTTACCTCACCGGGTTCGAGCCACGCTTCGAAGAGGCGATGCTGGTCCTCGCTCCCGGAAAATCCCCGGCACTCGTCGTCGGGAACGAGGGATGGGGCTACGTCGACATCAGCCCCGTCGCCTCCGACCTGCGCCGGGTGCTCTTCCAGAGCTTCAGCCTGCTGGCGCAGCCACGCGACGAGAGCCCCTCGATTCGAGAGCTCTTCCGCAACGAAGGTGTCGGCCGAAACAGCCGCGTCGGCGTCGTGGGGTGGAAGTATTTCACGTCGCGCGAAAGCGACGCCCCCGAGACCTGCCTCGAGATTCCGAGCTACCTCGCCGACGCCCTCCGGGAGGAGACGGGAGACGAGCGCTTCGTGACCAACGAGACCGCCATCTTCATGAACGCCGAGGACGGCCTTCGCGTCTCGAACGAGGCCGAGCAGCTCGCTCAGTTCGAGTGCTCCGCCACGCCACACGTCGACGCGCGGTTCGAAACGTCCTCTTCGGGCTCCGGCCGGGGATGACCGAGCGCGAGGCGGTCCGCCTCATGGGCGTGAACGGCACGCCCCTCTCGTGCCACCTCATGCTCTCCAGCGGGCCCCGGGCCTCGATGGGGCTTCCGAGCCCGAGCTCGCGGCGAATCGAGGAAGGCGACCGATTTACGACGGCTTACGGCGTCTGGGGCGCTCTCAACTGCCGCGCCGGCTTCGTGGTGCGGGACGAGAACGGCCTTCCCGAAGGGATCCGCGATTACGTCGAAGGCTCGTCGCCCCCTACTTCCGCGCCATCGTCTCCTGGTATGAGACCCTCGGCATCGGCGCCCGCGGGAGCGAGCTCTACGACGCCGTCCACCGGCACATCGGCGATCCGTTTTTCGGCGTGAAGCTCAACCCCGGCCATCAAATCCATCTCGACGAATGGGTGAACTCGCCCATCTTCGAGGGAAGCCCGGTCGAGCTCCGCTCGGGGATGGCGTTGCAGGTGGACGTCATTCCCGCGACCGGGTCGGAGTATTTCACCACCAACATCGAGGACGGCATCGCGCTCGCCGACGAGACGCTCCGCGACGAGCTCTCGTCGAAATTCCCCGAGGCCTGGCGCCGCATCGCGGCCCGCCGCGAGTTCATGGAGAACGTTCTCGGCATCCACCTCGCGCCCGAGGTGCTGCCCTTCTCCAACATCCCTGCCTATCTTCCGCCCTTTCTCTTGAGCCCCAAGCGCGTCATGACGGTGGCGGTGAATGGAGCAACGACGTGAAGACATTCTTCCCCGAGGTGAAAACCCCCATCGCTTACCAGGGACCCGACGCCAGGGATCCACTCGCCTTCCGCTTCTACGACCGGGACCGAGTGGTCGCGGGAAAGAAGATGTCCGAGCACCTCAAGTTCGCCGTCTGCTACTGGCACACCTTCAAGGGCACGGGCTCGGATCCCTTCGGAGGGGCGAGCTTCGAAAGACCCTGGGGAACGGAGTCGGATCCGGTGGCGGCGGCGGAGTCCACCATGGAGGCCGCGTTCGAGCTCTTCCACAAGCTCGGTGTCGACTACTACTGTTTCCACGACCGCGACATCGCTCCCGACGCCGAGTCCCTCGACCGGCTCGTCGCGAAAGCGGAGAGACTCCAGAACGAGACCGGCGTCTCTCTGCTCTGGGGGACGGCAAACCTCTTCAGCCATCCGCGCTATACCCACGGGGCGGCGACCAACCCCGATCCGCTCGTGTTCGCCCACGCCGCGGCGCAGGTGCGGCGGGCCCTCGACGCCACCCTTCGCCTCGGCGGGACCGCCTACGTCTTCTGGGGAGGCCGCGAGGGATATACCACGCTCCTGAACACCGACATGAAACGAGAGCGCGAGCAGCTGGCCTCGTTTCTCCACCTCGCGTCCGAATACGCGAAGAGCATCGGCTTTACCGGAACACTCCTCATCGAGCCGAAACCGATGGAGCCGACGACGCATCAGTACGACTTCGACGCCGCGACCACCCTTGGTTTTCTGCGCGAGTTCGATCTCTTCGATCGGTTCATGCTCAACATCGAGTGCAACCACGCGACGCTCGCCGGCCACACCTGGGAGCACGACCTGCTGACCGCGTCGAACGCGGGCAGACTCGGGAGCCTCGACATCAACCGGGGCGACCCGAACCTGGGCTGGGATACCGATCAGTTCCCGACCGATCTTCACGCCGCAACGACGGCGATGATGGTGATTCTGCGTCAAGGCGGTCTCCGCCACGGAGGTCTCAACTTCGACGCCAAACTTCGCCGCGGCTCGTTCGACGGCGTCGATCTGTTCCACGCCCACGTCGGAGGCATGGATACGTTCGCGCGCGCTCTGCTCGTCGCGGACCGGATGAAGCGCGACGGGGTCTTCGAGACGATCGTCGCCGACCGTTACCGGAAGTACACCGAGACGGAGATGGGACGCCAGAATCCTCGCCCGCGAGACATCGCTTCCCGAGCTCGAGGAATGGGCCCGGCGCGAGGGAGAGCCGGAGCAGGTCAGCGGACGGCAGGAAGCGCTCGAGAACGTCTGGAACGACTATATCTACGGACGAATCGACTAGCCTTCCACGTCTCCGAGTCCCGAGCGCATCTCTCGAGCGCGCCGCACTCGTCCACTTCGAACCGCCCGGCAGGCCCTCGCCCTCGTTTCGCACACCTGACAACTCGAGTCGCCGGGCTTGCTATTGTAGGGGGCGAAACGAGGAGGAAACATTCATGCTGCGCGCCCTGTCTCTCGCCTTCGCTCTGCTGTTCGCGTCCGCGACGTTCTCGGATGCCGAGACGAAGTTGCTTCGATTTCCCGACATCCACGACGACGAGGTCGTCTTTACCTACGCCGGCGACTTGTGGGTCGCTCCCACGACGGGCGGCGAGGCGCGCAGGCTCACCGCCCACCCGGGATTGGAGCTTTTCGCGAAGTTCTCCCCCGATGGGAAATGGATCGCGTTCACCGGCCAGTACGATGGAGACGAGCAGGTCTATGTCATTCCCTCGGAGGGGGGTGTCCCCAGGCGACTCACATACTATCCGGCGCGAGGTCCCCTTCCGCCCCGATGGGGCTATGACAACCAGGTCTACGGGTGGAGTCCGGACGGAACGGAGATCCTGTTTCGCTCCTGGCGCGACAGCTGGGGTCTGACCGATTCCCGTCTCTATACCGTACGGCGGGACGGGGGCCTTCCGAGACCCCTTCCCATGCCGACCGCGGGAGCTGGCGATTTCTCTCCCGACGGCAAGTCGGTCGTCTATTCGCCTCTGTTTCGCGACTTCCGCACGTGGAAGCGATACCAAGGCGGCTGGGCGCAGGATCTCTACATCTTCGACCTCGCGAGCCACGCTCTGCGCCGGGTCACCGACAACCCGCGGACCGACCGCGATCCGATGTGGGTGGGGAGCACCGTCTTTTTTGCCTCCGATCGCGACGGGACCCTCAATCTCTATGCCTTCGACACCACGACCGGCGAGACTCGCGAGCTCACGCACAGTACCACCTGGGACGTGCGGTGGCCCAGCGCGGACGAGCGAGGACGGATCGTGTACGAGCTCGACGGCGAGCTCCAGCTCTATGACACTTCGAGCGGCACCAGCACACCGATTCCCATCACCGTCCCTACCGACGCTCTGCCCACGCGACCGTCGCACGTCTCCGTGGCCGACAAGATAGAGGGTTTCGCGGCGAGCCCCAAAGGGGAGCGCGCCCTCTTCGTCGCCCGGGGCGATGTCTTCACCGCCCCCATCGAGAACGGACCGACGCGCAACCTGACTCACTCTTCGGGGGCCCACGACAAGTGGGCCGTCTGGTCGCCCGATGGGACTCAGGTTGCCTTCCTCTCCGACGAGAGCGGCGAGGACGAGATCTATCTCGTCGCCCAGGACGGCTCGTCCGCTCCGCGCCAGCTCACGCACGGTGGACGCGCCATGCGCTACCGGCCGCAATGGGCGCCCGACGGAAAACGCATCGCCTTTTCCGATAAGGACGGCAAGGTCTACGTCGCCGCGGTGGCGACGGGTGATGTCGTCGAGATCGCGGACGAAGCGCATGGTCAGACGCTCGACTACCAGTGGTCTCCCCGAGGAGGACACCTCGCCTTCACCCTCACCGACCAGACCGGTTTCGGCTCGATCTACATCTGGAGCGTCTCCGACGGCGTCACCCGGCGGATCACCGGGGAGTCGTTCAACGAGTTCAATCCCTTCTGGGATCCCAAGGGCAACTACCTCTACTACCTGGCCGACCACGGGTTTCAGCCCCAGATCGGCTCGTTCGAGTTCAACTACGTCGTCGACCGGGAGACGGGGATCTACGGCCTCGCGCTCCGGAAAGACGTCCCCGACTTGTTTCCTCCCCGGAGTGACGAGGTGACGCCGTCGGAGGAGGAGAAGAAGAAAAAGGGCGAGAACGAGGCGAAGACGACGAAGGAGGAGGCGCCGCAGGGTTATCTCACCATCGACTTCGACGGCCTCGCATCGAGGCTCGCGCGCGTGCCCATCGACGAGGACAACTACGGGAGCCTCACCGCCAACGAGGAGAATATCCTCTACGTTCGCCGGGGGCCTTTCTACTACGGGCGGAGCTCGGACATCGAGCCCTCGCTCCGGATCTTCTCCCTGAAGGATCGCAAAGAGACGACCCTCGCGGAGAAAGTCTCCAACTACGTCCTCACCGCCGATGGAAACAAAGTCCTGGTGAGCGAGGACAAAGACTACGTTTTTTACGACGCCTCTCCCGACGGCGCCAAATCGAAGAAGAAGGTCTCGACGGCTGGGCTCCAGGCCGACGTGGTTCCCCGGGAGGAGTGGGCGGAGATTTTCCGCGAGGTCTATCGCCGCTATCGGGATTTCTTCTACGTTTCCAATATGAACGGCTACGATTGGGACGATCTCTACCGTCGCTATCAGGGCCTTCTTCCCTACGTGGGACACCGATCCGATCTGAACTTCCTCATCGGTGACCTGATCGCGGAGCTCAACAACTCTCACGCCTACATCTCCGGGGGTGACTTCGAGATACCCGAACGCCCCAAGGTGGCTCTTCCGGGAGCGCGGTTCGAGCTCGACGAGACGACGGGGCGCTACCGTATCACCCACGTGTTTCGAGGTCAGAACGACGAGGCTCCATACCGTGCACCTCTCTCCCAGATCGGGCTTTCCGTTCGAGAGGGTGAGTACCTTCTCGCCATCGACGGGGTCGAGCTGCAGGCTTCGGAGAGCCCGTATCGGGAGCTCGTGAACAAGGCCGATCGTCCCGTAACTCTGACCCTCAACGACCAGCCCCGAATGGAGGGCGCTCGAAAGGTGGTCTTCGACCCGGTGGATAGCGAGGCGGACCTCATCTATCTGGACTGGGTCGACGGGAACCGCGAGCGGGTCTCGAAAGCGAGCGGAGGACGAGTCGGTTACCTTCACGTCCCCGACATGGGCGCCGACGGCATCCGCGAGTTCATCAAATGGTTCTATGGGCAAATCCGCAAAGAAGGACTCGTCGTGGACGACCGTTCGAACGGCGGCGGGAACGTCTCAGAGATGCTCATCGAACGCCTATCCCGGAAGCTTCTCGCCGTCGGATTCTCGAGGACGGACGATACCGCGACGACCTATCCATCCGTCGTCTTCTACGGGCACATGGTCTGCCTTCTCAACGAGGACTCCGCTTCCGACGGGGATATCTTTCCCGCGATGTTCCGGCAGGCGGGCCTCGGCCCGCTCGTCGGCAAGCGGTCCTGGGGCGGCGTGACCGGCATTACCGACCACGGTCCCCTGATCGACGGCGGTTCCGTCAACGTGCCGGAGTTCGGATTCGCGAGCGTGGACGGGAAATGGGTGATCGAGGGCCACGGCGTCGACCCCGACATCGAGGTCGACAACGATCCGAAATCCGTCATCGACGGCCGCGACCCCCAGCTCGAGCGCGCCGTCGAGGAGGTGATGAAGCAAATCGAGGCCGACCCGAAGAAGATCCCGACACGACCTGAAGCTCCGATCAAGACGAAGCAAGAAAAAAACTAACGGTTCTTTTGAATCCTGATGTCCGGGAGCAACCAGGTCTCTTGCAGCTGGCGGTAGAGCGGCTCGGTGAGCTGAACGAGCACGGGAGAAGCATCGGAGCGCAGCCAGCGCACCAGTCCTTCGATGCGATCGAGCGGCATGGCAGTGCATCCGGCGGTCACGCTCTCGGGTCCGTTCCAGGCGTGAAGGAAGATGCACGAGCCCGAGCCCGGCCTCACCGGGGCGGTGTTCTGTGCGACCACGACACCCCAGCGGTAGTCCGGAATCTCCCGCATGCGCTCCGAGGATTTCCAGTCGGGATTCTCGACCTCGTCGCGCCGTGCCAGCTGGTTGTAGCGGCTCGATTGTGGATCGTCCACACACTCGAGGCCCGCCGTCACCGGTACATAGGGAAGGCGGAGATCGCGGGGCGACTGGTCGAACCCAAAAGCCTCGGGCAGTCGGAAGACGCCCGCTGGGCTCGTTCCATCTCCTTCGACCTTCACCGGAAGGCCAGCGAGGCGCTCGGGGCCGAGACCACGGCCCGAGGCCAACCCCTTCGGCCCGAGGACGACGGACCAACCGGGCCCGAGGGACTTCCAGGGTGAGCCGTCACCGGAGCGCTCGAAGCGGTACATCGTACCCGACGTCGCCTCGGCACTCGGCGTCACGACCACCACGAGCTGCCGGGAAGCACCCGGAATCGGCGGGGCCGGATCGGCCGGAATCAACGCTCCCATAGAAAGTGCGATAACCAGGGTCCTCACGTCTCGCCTCCGGTGGCCGGTTTGCGATCGAGCCGGCGCGAGGAGCATCATATCCGACCGGTGGATTGGATCAAAAGAGGACTGCGTTTCGAGTGCCAGCCAGACTGCGGCAAGTGCTGTACCAGCGTGAGGGAAGGAAGCGTCTTTCTCGAGCCCCCGGATATCGAATCCCTGGCGAGAAAGCTCCAGGTGTCCGAGCACGAGCTCGTCGAAAAGTACACGACGCGAGAGGAGGGGTCCGAGCTCGAGCTGGCGAAGAACGCCGCCGGCGATTGCGTATTCCTCGTCGACCGATCCTGCAGCGTGCAGGACGCAAAGCCCTTCCAATGCCGCGCCTATCCTTTCCTTCCTCAGGACGGGTTCACCCCCGTCGAATCGCCTTTCACCTGGCGCTACGAAAAGAAGTTCTGCCCGGGTATCGGGAAGGGCCCGCTCTATCCCAAGAAGACGATCGTCGCCATCAGCCGCGGCCGGGGAGACGTCGGCGGATTTCGCCGGTGAGCACTTGCGCTGCGACCGGCTCGGGCGTAAGAAAGTAGTATGAGCAAACGATCCCTCGGATGGCGCAACGGCTATCGCTGGCTGTCGGTCGCGATCATCCTGGGGGTCGCGGCGACGGGCCGGGCCCAGACCCAGGCGTCCGGGTCGGTCCTCGACGAGAACGTCTTCGTCCGCGATACCCTCCGCGAGTGGTATCTCTGGTACACGGAGCTTCCCAACCTGAGTCCGGCGCTCTACGACTCGCCGGAAGCCTACCTCGATGCGGTTCGATTCCGGCCGATCGACGAGAGCTTCAGCTTCATCATTTCGCAAGCGGCATCGAACAGCTACTACTCCGACAGCCAGTTCATCGGAATCGGTTTCTCCTGGATGTTGACGAGTGACAACCAGATGCGGGTCAGCCAGGTCTTTCCCGACAGTCCGGCCTCGGAAGCGGGACTCGATCGCGGCGACTACCTGACCGCCATCGGAGGGGTATCGGTCGCCGAGCTCCTCGCGAATGGTGGGCTCGACGCCGCCCTCGGCCCGTCCGAGATTGGAGTTACGGTAGAGCTTCGCTGGCACGCGCCGTCCCGGGAAGAGACGAGCGCGGTCGTGACCAAGCGCCCGGTCACGATTCCGACGGTGTCGCAGGCGGAGGTGGTCGAGCTCGACGGCCTCCCGGTCGGCTACCTGCACTTTCGCAACTTCGTCAACCCGTCGGTCCCGGCGCTCCAGGCCGCCTTCGCCGACTTCAAGGCACGAGGCGTGACGGACCTCGTCCTCGACCTGCGCTACAACGGCGGAGGCCTCATCGAAGTGGCCCGCTACCTCGGAAGCCTCATCGGGGGCGCCCGAACGAATTCACAACCCTTCGTGGAGCTCGTTCACAACGACAAGAACACGTTCCGCAACCAGACGTTGCGCTTCAGCGACGAGCCGGAAACGCTCGACCTCCCGAGGCTCGTGGTCATCGCGACCCGCGCCTCGGCGTCGTCGAGCGAGCTCGTGATCAACGGCCTGAAGCCCTTCATCCCCGTCACCGTCGTCGGCGACCGGACCTATGGGAAGCCGGTCGGTCAGTACGGGTTCGACTTCGCGGACAAAGTTCTCTACCCCGTCGCCTTCAAGAATCAGAACGCGGCCGGAGTGAGCGACTACTTCGACGGGATTCCCGCGGACTGCCCCGCCTCCGACAACCTCGACCACCCGCTCGGCGACCGGGGAGAATCCTCGTTCGCCGAAGCGCTCTACTTTCTCCAGCACGGACAATGCAGCCCCGCGTCCCCGGCGGCGGCTCGCTCACTCAGGCAACTGGAGGGAACGAGCCAGACCCGGTTGAGCGGATGGCAGCGGACCGTGAACGCCTGGTAGCTACTCTTTCAGCGCGGCGACCGCTTCGATCTCGACGAGGAAGCCGGGGCTCGCGAGCCTCGCGATCTGGACGAGGGTGCTCGCCGGCGGGTTTCCCCGGAAATAGTCCTCGCGCACGTCGGCCGCTTCCCGAAAACGCCCGATGTCGGTCGTGAAGATGTTGATCCTGACGACGTTCGAATAGTCGGCGCCCTGACTCGCCAGGACCGTCTTCAGGTTCTCGAGGACCTGGCGGACCTGCGCCTTCATATCGTTCTCCCCGACGAGGTTGCCCTTGGGGTCGAGCGCCACCTGACCGGCAATGAAGAGCAGGTTTCCGACTTTGACCAGATGATGATAGGCCGTCGGCTGCGTCATCCCCTCGGGGTTGATCCTTTCGACTCCCTGTCCAAAAACAGCCGGCGCGGCGAGGAGCGCGAGCGAAACGAGAGCGGTTCTCATCATCCCAGTCCTCCTTCGGGATACAAACGTCGATCCTCTCATCGATACTTGCTCGAAGCCAACTCGAAGATAGAGAATACGATTCGCAAATGAAACGAACGGAGACGGAAGCATGATTGCGCGCTCCTGGAGTGCGGAGGCGAATCCCGAGAACGCCGACAAGTACATCCGGCACTTTCGCGAGAAAGTGCTTCCGGTGGTCACGAGCATCGAGGGGCATCGAGGCGCCTACGTCTTGAAACGCGGTCGCGGCGAGGGCGTGGAGATCGTGATCATCACCCTGTGGGAATCGATGAACGCCGTCCGCAAGTTCGCCGGCGACGAGCCCGACGTGGCGGTGGTGACTGACGAGGCAAGAGCGATCCTTTCCCGTTTCGACGAGCGGGTGGCGCACTACGACATCGTCTGGACCCCTCAGTCCAGCCAGTTCTGAGATTTCAAGAAGTCGACGAGCCGCGGATCATCACGGGAGAGAGGCGGAAGCCACTCTCCGATCCTTTCTCTCTTCCACCAGTCCTCGTCCCCCAGAGGGGCGAAGCGGTAGTGGTAGAGCTCCACCCGAATGAACCGCGGAGGAGCGTCCGGAAACGGGTTTCCGCTCAAGAGACTCAAGGTGCCGGGATCGTTCTCGAGAAGCTTCCAGACGAGGTGGAGGGTCCAGGGGTACTCCTGCGGCCGGCCCATCGCCGCGAACCAGAGTAGCCAGTCGAGGCGGTAGTGATACGGAGTGACGAGGCAGGGGCGCCGCGAGACGTCGGTCGGCTTGCAGGGGAACTCGTACTCCCGCCACTCCGCCTTGTCGTCGGGCACAACCGCCGACGTTCCCTCGAAAACCAGCTCCATCCGCTCCTTCCCCACGCTTCCGAAGGCTCCGTAGGTATTCACCAGGTGAAGACGCGAGAAAGACGTATTCATCACTTGCCGGGACGAAAGGAGGTTCATCATCGGGGAGACGCTGGAGAAGGAGACGACGACGAGTAGAGCGGTCACGGCGATCTGCTGCGCGCGGTGATAGGGCGCGCCTCGTCGTGCCAGCAGCCGTTCGGTGAGGCCGCGAGGCAGCAGACGGCGCCAGAACGAATCGTCGAAGCAGGCGAGCGCCGGAACGATGGTGAGCCAATTCAAGAAAGAAAGGTTCCCGCTCGCGATCAGGAACAGCTGGAAAAAGACGATGAGGGCCCCGGCGGTGTGCCGGAGGGGCCTTCGGCCGAACACGAAGAACGGAGCGACGAGCTCGACGAGATCGTTGAAAAGAACGCCGATCTTGTGGAACCAGGCGGGCATGAAATGCAGCACCGGGCTCAGAGGATTGGGGATGGGTTGCGTCTCGTAGTGGTACATGAGACAGGTGAGATCCCGCCAGCACGGGTCGCCCCGGAGCTTGATGAGCCCCGCTCCGAGCATGATGCGGAAGATGAGGAAGCGAAACAACCAGATGACGATGACCGGCGGCGGGCGGCGCGCGAAGGGGCTCCCGTCGAGGAGCGGACAGAGAAAGATCGCCAGAAAACCGGTCTCCAGGAGTTGGATCTCCCAGCCGAAGGCATACCATTCCTGCCCGATGTGCACGATGGATAGATATAGAAACCAGAGCAGGAAAAGGAGGATCGCGTTCGCGTAGCCGAGAAGAACGACAACGGAGAGCGCGACCCCGAGAAGCCCCACCCGCATCAGATACCCGTCGGAGTCGGCGAGCCAGAAGATCGAAGGGAGCCTCTCGAATCCCGCGACTTTGGAGCCGAGGGCACGGTCGACCTGGTCCAGGTAGTGGGACGCCGGGGTCAGGCCCTTGCTCCCGAGAAGCGGCACTCCCTGCTGGACGAACGTGGTGAACGCGACGAGGTAGACGAGCCCGAGAAGCCTCAGTATGGCGAAGCGGGTCAGCCAATAGCTCGGCTCTGCTGCCGGGTCCCAGATGCGCTCCCAGAGCGAAACACGCGAGGTTTGGAAGAGCTCCTCCGAACCGCTCACGCCGCTAAGTCTACTCTCCTGTGGCACTGACGGGGAAGAAGAGGTATACTACCCCGCGCCAGGATGGTCTGGCATTGCGACGTGTGAGCCCCACGATGCGTCCAGGCTTCGTGGGTCTCGCTGTTCTGGAGGGTGTTCCTTGAAGATTTACGTGGGCAATCTCAGCTACAACACGACCGAAGGGTCGCTTCGCGAGCTGTTCGCGCAGCATGGCGCCGTCGAGGACGTGCATATCGTCACCGACCGAGATACGGGAAGGCCCCGTGGGTTCGCCTTCGTGTCCATGGCCGACCGAGGAGAGGCCATCGCCGCAATCGATGCCCTGAACCGTCACGAATTCGAAGGTCGCACCCTCAACGTCAGCGAAGCGAGACCAAAAGAGAATCGAGGCGGAGGCGGCGGGGGAGGCGGGCGCGGCGGCGGCGGCGGTTACTCTCGCGGACGACGCGACTAGACCGCTATTTCGACTGCTTTCGGTCTCACCAGGTTCGAGCTCCGGATTCCACTCCTCTGAATATCCCTCGGAACGAACGGCGGCGTAGGCGTGTGCTCGGTGAGGATATGCGCCGGGCCGACCGCACACTAGGCGGCGCCGTCGATGCTTTCGGCGCTCGCTCCATCCGCGTGCGACGGTCCGCCGCGCTTGCGTACCCACGCGGTGACGCTTTCCCCACGGTCCCGCCAGTGGATCTCGATGAAACGGGCCGCGGCGCGATAATCGCCTCTCGCGAGACTCTCGTCGACGCTCTGCGATCTCACCCGTCTTCCTCGGCCAGTTCTCGCGAGCGGCCGCCAGCTCGAAGCGGAAAGCTCGTACTAGCAGCGGACGCAATATCTCGACCAGCGTACGATTCGGACATTGTGCGAGCAGAAGCGAATGCCAGTCGCTCTCGAGAGCCAGGACCACGTCCGGGGGCGACTGCCCGGCCCGGCTAATACGCTCGAAGAGCCCGCGGAGCTCGTCCACGGCGCCCAGGAGCATGGCGTTGGATAGATTCACCGAGAGGGCCTCCAGCGAGCCCAGGACCGGGTAGAGCTCCCGCGCGTCGGCCTCCCGCAAGCCCGCGATCCGCCATCCTCTACGGCCGAGACTCTCCACGAGACGGTCACGCTCGAGAGACGCCATCGCCTCATGAAGCGGCGTTCGGCTCACGCCGAGCTCGCGGGCGAGCGTCGCCTCGTGCACCTTAGTGGCGGCAGGCAAGCGACCGTCTGCGATGCGGTCCTGGAGCTGCCGCCGAATCTCGTGGCTGAGTCGCGGCTTGACGATGGGCTCGAAGAGTCCCCCGTAGCGCTCGCGGGCGGGTGGGCGGCCTCGGCGTGGCATTTCCCTGGTGTGATTCATGAAAGGCCTTCACAAGAACTATAGCAAACCCGAGGCCACCTCCCCAAAACTAGTGGGCTGTAACAGCTTGTTGGTGCGCAAATCGCGAGGTCATTTTGTGTGCTGGCAAGGCGCGAGGACGACGACATATCTGGATATTTCGAGGAATCGCAACGCCGCCAGCGCGCAAAAGGGCCCGCGATTTTGGCGCGAAATGGCTGTTACAGCGCACACTAGTCTGTGGTCGGCCGTCGCGGTGGGAACAGAAGGGCTCACGACGTCTCAGTCCACCTGCGGAACGAACGCGGCGGGACTCTTCGCGACGAAAACCCGCTCGAGCTACAGGAAGGAGTCGAGCCCTTCGGCCCAGCGCTCGTACGCCTCCTGGTATCGAGCGCTGCGCGCGGGGTCGGGCGCGACGAGAGTTTCCCGCTCGAGGCCCCGGAAGGCTTCACGGGGCGTTCGATAGAACGAAGCGCCCAGGGCGGCGCCGCGCGCGGCGCCCTCGGCGCCGTCGGTGTCGTAGAGCTCGAGGCGGACATCGCTCGTTCCGACGAGCGCGTCACGAAACACGGCGCTCCGGAACATGTTGACCCGGGGGGCGCGCATGACCGAAGGGCGAAGCCCAAGCTCACCCAGAATCCCGATGCCGTAGCGAAAGGCGAACGCCACCCCCTCCTGCACCGCCCGCGCGAGGTGGCCTTCGCCGTGGGAATTGAACCTCAGCCCGGAGAGAGAGGCCCCGAGGTCGCGATTCTCCAGCATGCGCTCGGCACCGTTTCCGAACGGATAAAACGAGAGCCCCTCGGCGCCGACCTCGACGCTCGCGGCCATCGCGTCCAGCTCGCCGTATCCGGCTCGTCGGAGCGCGCGCCGAAGCCAACGGTTCGAGCTTCCCGTTCCGTTGATACAAAGAAGCACCCCGAGACGGGGCGAAGAAGGAGCGTGGTTCACGTGGGCAAAGCTATTGACCCGTGACGCCCGGTCGGCACGCACCTCGTCGGTGACCGCATAGACGACGCCCGACGTGCCGGCGGTCGCGGCGATCTCGCCGGGCTCGAGAACGTTCAACGAGAGCGCGTTCGCCGGCTGGTCTCCGGCTCGGAAGGTCACCGGAATTCCGGGGGCGAGGCCGAGCTCTCTCCCCGCCCGTTCGGTGACGAGGCCCTGAGCACCGAACGTCGGAACCACCTCGGGAATCAAGTCTCTCTCGATCTCGTAGTGCCCGAGCAGAAAGTCGGCCACCCGGTTCTCTCGAAAGTCCCAGAAGATGCCCTCGGAGAGGCCGGACACGGTCGTTGCCGGAGCTCCGGTGAGTCGAAAGGCGTAGATAGTCTCCGGGCAGCAGGATCTTGTGGATGCGGGAGTAGAGCTCGGGCTCTGACTGCCGCACCCATCGAAGCTTCGATGCGGTGAAGTTTCCCGGCGAGTTGAGCAGGCGATCGAGGCACCGAGCGGTGCCGAGCGCGTGGAAGGCGTCGTTTCCGATATCGACGGCCCGGCTGTCGCACCAGATGATGGATGGCCGCAGCACCTCTCCCTTTTCGCCGATGACGACGAGCCCGTGCATCTGATACGAGATGCCGATGCCGCCGATGGCGACCGGATCGGCGTACGAGCGCGACAGAAGCTCGCGAGTGGCGGCACGAGCGGAGATCCACCAGGCCTCCGGGTCCTGTTCCGCCCATCCGGGCCGCGGAGAAGAGATCGGCATCTCTTCCGCGGGATGAGAGACCCGACCGAGGGTACGGCCGGTATCGCCATCGAAGAGGCAGACCTTGATCGACGAGCTTCCGAGGTCATAGCCGAGAAAGAGCATGGAAGAGACAAGCTACGTGGTGGGGCTGGCGGTGTCAATCGCTCCTGCCTACCATAGGAGGGTGAGCGATCCACTGCGCAGGCTCGTCGAGGAGAACGGATTCGCCCTCCTCGACGGTGCCCTCGCCACCGAGCTCGAGCGGCGAGGTGCCGATCTGAACGACGCGCTCTGGTCGGCAAAGCTCCTCGTCGAAGCGCCGGAGCGCATCGAGAAAGTGCACTACGACTACTTTCTCGCCGGCGCGGACGTGGGCACGAGCGCGAGCTACCAGGCGACGTTCGAGGGCTTCGCCGCCCGCGGGCTGAGCGCGGCCGATTCGGAACGGCTCCTGCGCCTCTCGGTCGAGCTGGTCCGGGAGGCACGGGATCGGTTCTGGAGCGAGCCTTCCAACCGCATCGGCAGGCGTCGTCCACCCCTCGTAGCCGCTTCCGTCGGCTGCTACGGGGCGTCCCTTCACGACGGCTCGGAGTATCGCGGAGACTACGGCCTTTCTCGGAGAGCACTCGTCGAGTTCCATCGCCCCCGTCTCGAAATCCTCGCCGACGCAGGAGCCGACCTTCTCGCTTTCGAGACGATTCCGTCCATGCTGGAAGCGGAGGCGCTCGTCGAGCTTCTCGAGGAGCGCGCGGGGATTCCTGCCGCCTGGATCAGCTTCAGCTGCCGCAACGAGCGCGAGATCAGCCATGGGGAGCTCTTCTCCGAATGCGCTTGCGTCGCGAGCTCCGCGGAGTCGGTCGTGGCCGTCGGAGTCAACTGCACCGCGCCCCGATGGATCGCCGGACTTCTGGAGAGCGCCCGGGCCGTCACCGCGAAGCTCCTCGTCGCCTATCCAAACAGCGGCGAGGGCTGGGACGCGTCACAGCAAACCTGGACGCCGGGAGTATCTTCGGAGCCCATCGAGGTGCTCGTCGAGGATTGGTACCGGCTGGGAGCGCGAGTTCTGGGAGGCTGCTGCCGGACGACACCCGAGATCATCCGAGGCGTGCGACGGAAGCTAGAACAAGTTGTAGCGAAGGATGCACCAGACGGCCCGTAGGCCGTCCTTCCAGCCGATCTTCTTTCCTTCGGCGTAGGTTCGCCCGGAATAGGAGATGCCGACTTCGTAGATGCGGCAGCCCATGCGGGCGACCTTGGCGGTGACCTCGGGCTCGAACCCGAATCGCTCCTCGCGAAGATCGATCCGCTGAATGATCTCCCTGCGGAACGCTTTATAGCAGGTCTCCATGTCGGTCAAATTCAGGTTGGTGAACATGTTGGACAGCAGGGTGAGCATCTTGTTGGCGGCGTAGTGCCAGAAGTAGAGCACGCGATGCGACTCTCCTCCCGCGAAGCGGGAGCCGAAGACGACGTCCGCCCTGCCCTCCCGGATGGGGGCGATGAGCTTGGGGTACTCGCGCGGATCGTACTCGAGATCGGCGTCCTGAACGATGACGATGGCTCCCCTCGCCTCCTGGAAGCCCGTCCTGAGCGCGGCGCCCTTTCCGCGGTTACGCTCGTGATAAATCACTTTCACTCCCGGGACCGACAACGTCCGGAGCTTCTCCCGGGTACCGTCTACCGAGCAGTCATCGACGACGATGACCTCCTTGTCGTCGACGGCGGCCGCCGTCACCGCGTCCAGAATCCCCTGGATGGTGCCGACTTCGTTGTAACAGGGGATGATCACGGAAAGCTCGGGCAAAACGAACCAACCTCTCATCATTCGCTCATCGCGGGAGCGAAAGCCGATTACTATATCAGCTCAAACGTTGGATTGGAGACGACGGACGCGCGCGAGGTAGGTTCGAGAGACTTTTTCTTCATCGAGCCCGAGGCAGCGGGCAATCTGTAGGGTGAAGTTCCTCAGGTAAACGGGAGCGGGCAGCCGGTCGAGCCGTTCGGTCTCGATGTACTCGAGCATCGAGCAGCCGATCTTGGTCTCCTCGGAGATGGTGGTCAGGTCGAGCCCGAGAGCTTCGCGGGCGGTGCGCAGGAACTCTCCCGATGCCTCGTCGGTAAGCCCGAGCTGGATCGGGCACGGTCGGGGCTCGCGGGCGACCTTTACCGGCCTGGGCCGCGGCTCCTCGACTTCGTCCCGGGAAGATTCCGCCGACTCCACCGGAGGGAGTTTGAGCTCGCCTTTCGACTCCTGATTTTCGGCGGGGGGCCGTCCCCGGGAATTCGGGCGCCGCGGAATTCCGAGGCTCTCGTCGTACAGCCGACGGCTCTCCTCGGCGATGAGAGTCTGGTAGGCCTCGGCGACGCGCTCGTAGGTCCGCCGGCGCTCGGGCTCGCTTAGGATCGAGAACGAGACCAGCCCTTCCCGGCTGTAGATTTCACGAGCCTGTTCGTACGCGAATTGGATCTCGTCGGGACTGGCGTCGTAGCCCACCTCGAGAACCTGATAGAAGTCCTGTTCGCTCAGGCGGCGAAACATCGATTCAGCGTGTCGTGTTTGCACTGGCCTGGTTGCTCGTGCTGGTCGCCGCCGCGGGCGGAGGAGCGGTGGACAGAAGAGTCCGCGCCACCTGCTCCAGCGAGCGTCCGGCGACGGACTCGGGGAAGTCGAGAAGAAACGGCCGCTTCTTGCGGTTCGCTCTCCAGACGCTCTCGTCGAAGCTCACGGCACCGATTGCCTCGATGTCGACCCCGAGATGTTTCCGGCAGACGGCGGCCATCGAGTGGCCGAGACGCTCGTCCTCGGGGTAACGCACCTGGTTCACCAGGAGCCGCGGGCGAAACGCGCGCGCTTGCTCCTTGAGAAAGCGACCCGAGGCGGCGTCGATTTTCTCGACCGCTTCCAGGAGATCGAACGGCGTCCGAATGCCCACCGTGTTCTTCTGATCCATCGCCTGTTCCACGACGTTGCGAGCCGGGCTCGCCTTGAGCGAGCGCCAGAGGTGGCGGTAGAAGCTCATCTTCAGGAAGCGGTAGGCATTCTCGATCGAGCTGGGCTCGGGAATGACCACGAGGATTCCCTGCTCGGCGATGAGAAAGAAGTCGACGATGTTGAACGAGATCCCGGCGCCGATGTCGAGAAGAATCACGTCGGCGTCGACCTGGCTGATGCGGGAGAGCAGGCGCGTCTTCTGAAAGTACTTGAGGTTCGACGCCGTGAGATGGTCGTGGGCGCCGCTGATGAGTCCGAGGTTGGGAACTCCCGTCTCCACGATCGCGTCCTCGATCGAGCCCAACCGGCGGTTGATGAAGTCGGACAACGTCCGATCCGGGGTCGAGAGTCCGAGGCAAGTATGGAGGTTCGCTCCGCCGAGGTCGGCGTCGACGAGAACCACTTTTCTGCCGTGGCGAGCAAGGGAAATGCCGAGGCTGCTGGTAACGAGGCTCTTCCCCACCCCACCTTTTCCACCGCCCACGGCGATGATGCGTCCTCTCGTCCGGAGAGCGGGTTTGGGATCCTGCCTCGACAAGGAGGCAACGCCGTTGGGAGGCACTTCGGCGGTCGCGGGCAGATCCAGGACGGCGGACGAGCCCGCGGTCGAGAGCTCGGAGGTTCCCGGCCAGAGTGCCGAAGCGTTACCCTGTGCGAAGACCCCGTCTTTCGGTTCCGAGTGCACGGTTTTTCCTCTCTTCTTGGCTGCGATGTTTCACGGGATTAGGGCTCAATCGGAACGACAGCGGTCCCCGGTTCGCGGGAGAATGATCGTACTAAGAAAACGTTGCGGAGCTTTTTATGGCCCCGGTCGCAGATTACCGAACGTCTTGATTAATTAATGGTACCGAAGCCGAACAAGGTGTGTCAAGCCGGACACCACATGGGTAAAGAACCCGTGGGGGACTTCCAACGGAGGGGAGACGATCGCGGTGTCGGTCCTACTGCACTCCATCCTCGCCCGTGCCGAGGGTGAGCAACGCCGGAATGGGAATCCCGTTCAAGCTCGCGGGAGCGTAGGTGGCACGGACGAGCGAGACCATCATCATCGGGGTCGAGCCTGAATTTCCCCCTACGTGCGCGGCCACGACTTTCCCGCGGTAATCGACGAGGACGGCAATCTGACTCGACTCCGAGGAGCGCCTCGATTCCATCTGGACGGGAGGCGGCACATCGAACTTGATGATGCGGGGAGGCTCGTACGTACCCATCTGATCTTCGATCACCGCCCTCATTGCGAGAAAAAAGGGGGCGACGTCGTGAAGAAGGTAGTCGAAGTCCGTCTGGAACGCCGCACCGAACTGGGCCAGCGCCTTGTCCTTCTCCTCTTTCAGCGCATAGATGTAGCCCAGGTGGAGATGCGCCTCGGCGTCTTCGGGAAGCGCCTCGGCGAGGGCCTCGTAGAGGTTCTGCGCATCCTCGATATTGCGGTTGTAGGCGTGAGCGCGGGCCAGGAGTCGAAGAGCGCGGAGCTGCTTTGGATTGGCGAGAAGCACGTCTCCCAGCTCCTCGATCGCCTCGGGATAGCGTTTGTCACCGAGGAGCGCCTCCCCCACGAGGAGCCGCACTTCGTTGCGCTCTTTGTCGCTCGTGGGCATGAAGGTCTCGAGCCAGTTCTCCGCCTGTTTGAACTTGCCCTCGCTGATATATTCCCTCGCCTGACGGATGGGATCGTCGGCGCCGACGACGGCGTCGAGCGGATCGGGGCGAGGAGTCGGCCGCAGCATGAAATGGCGGGCCGGTGCGATGCCTTGCTTGTCGAGACTGGCGACTAGCCGCGGGTAGAAGCTCGCGAGGCGCTCGACCGCCTGGTCGTAGTCGTCGTACACGCGCAGCTGGTGACCACGATAAACGATCCCGTCGACGGAGGTCTCGGCATCGATCGTGCCGATGTAGACCGGTCGGTCCGAAGGCACCACCACCAGCGCCTGCTTGGCGTCACCGGACTTCGGTCGTACGCCGAATCGCTGATGGATGGGGCGGAACGCGCTCGGCTTGAACGGCCGCATGTGAGGGACGTAAACGGCCTCGATCGCGACGACGCTGTACACGCCGGGCGGGATCTTCTCCGCGATATAGCCGATCCCATCGTCCACGTTCAACGTGCGCTCGTCGCCGTTGTCGGCGTTGCGCAGACGCACCCGCCGGGAGCTGAAGTCCGCGCTCTCGAATTTACCGACGAATCGGCCAAAAACGAAAGAATCGCCGTGGGAGACGACGTCGGACCAGGAGGTCTGCTCATCGACACTACCGGCCAAGCAGGGTGAGGCGACGACGAGACCAGCGATAAGGGCGAAAAGTGTTCGATGCACCTTTTCCACTCCCCTCTTTTGGGTAAAGCCTCTCTCTCGGCTATCCGGCGGTTGCTAAGTCGATCATACTACAGAGCGGTCCTCCGCGTCTGTGAGCTGGTTCATCCTTGG
Organism: uncultured Acidobacteriota bacterium; assembly: GCA_963815675.1. Classification (GTDB taxonomy): domain Bacteria; phylum Acidobacteriota; class Vicinamibacteria; order Marinacidobacterales; family SMYC01; genus CAWFHP01. Next base: position 197,626 of record CAWFHP010000007.1, read on the forward strand.
CCCGATCGGAGAGCCGCGGGCAAAAGGCGAAGGGCAGCCGTCTCGCGCTCCGTCTCGGTCCGATTTACCGCCGCCGGATCGACCGAAGCTGCTGGAGAGCCTCCGCGGTCTTTCGCGCTTCCGGTACCGTTTTGTCCGGAAAGAGGGCTTCGGCCTCTTTCAGAGACTGCTCCGCCAGGAGATATTCCTGCTTCTCCAGATGGCGTATCCCGATGGTGTAGTGGACGACGGCCATTTCCTTCTGTATGGCCGCGTCGCCGGGCCGGAAGACGAGCGCCAGCTGGAACTGCTCCAGTGCGTCCTCCTGCCGGTCTGCAGGCCCGGCGAGGAACTTCCCGTAAGCCAGGTAGTAATCGGGCGCAATCTCGGGAACGGTAGCCGCGGCGTCAATCGAAGCCTTGTAGGCCTTGTCGGCTGCCTCGAGCTGTCCCGTCCGCTCGAGGAACCGCGCATAGTGCTGCTGTGCTTCCGGGAGCTTGGGATCGATGGCGACGGCCTTCTCATATGCCGCGAGCGCGAGATTGTACGGGTCTTCCGGATCGTCCGCAGCCGCTCGACGCCGTTTCGCGGAAACCCTTCGCGCGTATAGATCACCGATTCCGATCGAGGAGAGAGCGTGGCGGGGGTTGATGGAAAGCGCCCTCTGGAATGCTTCGAGGGCCGCTGACTCCTGCTCCGAGAGCGGAGACTTCAGGTCGGGCTCACCCGCCTGCGCGAGGTGGCAGAGCCCCTGGTAATAGAAGCCTTCGGCGAAGCTCGGGTCTGCTTGTACCGTCGCCGCGATCTTCTGGAGCGCCTGATCGTACTGCCCCGAATCGTAGAGAGCGCGGATCTCCTGGAGCTCGGGACGCTCGCCTCCCGCTTGCTTGGACGAGGAGAGCAGCCCATCTTTCAGAGCCTGGATGCGATCGCATCCGGCACCCGACAGTGCGAGCCCTACTGCCAGGACTCCGAAGCTTCTCGCAGGTCGCATGGGGAAGTCCTCCTTGGCTCCTTCCTCACTTCATCGGTCCGGTAGCGGGACTCGGGGACCTTCAATCTCTCGGGGTCCGTCCTCCGGTCAGGGCTCCTTCAGCGCCATCAGGGCACGTGGCCCGATGCCGACGAATCTCCTTGCTGCAGTCGCGCGATCGCGCGATTCGCGCGGTCGACCACTTCTCCGTCCGGATCCGAAAGCAGAGGCTTCAGAAAAGGAATGGCGGCGGGATCTCCAATCTCCATGAGAACGAGCGCCATCTCCTTCCGAACCGCGGGCACGGGATCGGAGAGGTACGAAACCAGGTCGTCCAGGAGAGGGCTTCCGAGCTCCACCGCATAGTCGTGAGCCTGCTCCTGGAGCTTCTTGTTGCCGAGTGACAACGCGATGCGATCCACGAACTCCCGCTGGCCCAGGCGCGTCAACGAGAAGCAATAGGCGAGCTGAACGGAGGGGTCCGGCTCTCTCAGGAAATCCTTCATCATTCCGGGAGCCAGGCTCTTGTCGTCCAGCCGGCCCAGTCCCTCGACGGCCCAGCGCCTCTGTTCCGCCATCTTGCTCGTCATCTGATAGTAAAAGACGCCCCGGGCCTCGGGGGCACCGATTAGGGCGAGCGCGCGAAGCGCCCGATCGCCGAGCTTGTTGACGTTGCCGTCGTAAATCGAGACCAGCTCGGGAGCCGCCGGCTTGTATTGCATCTTGCCCAGAGCATCGACGACGTTTCCCGCGATGTCCGATTGGGTTCCGGAAAGAGCGCTCCGGAGCGCCTCGCCGGCCTCGGGAGTGCCGATCTTGCCCAACGCATCGACCGATTCCATACGGACGTCCTTCGAGGGGTCGTAAAGCGCGGCCGCGAGGGAATCCACGGCGTCTTTGGCGCGCAGTACGCCCAGACTGAAGGCGGCGCGCCGGCGCAGCGATGGCTCTTCGTCCTGCAGCCGCAGCTCGAGAGCGTTCACCACGCGCGCGTCGACGGGAATGAGCCCGTTCAGCGGCGGGGTCTTGTATCGCGGCCCCAGAAGAAAGGATAGGGGCCCTCCGAGGTCGGCGTTTCCAGCCCCGACGTAGATCTCGAGCAGGGCTATCATCGCGTCTTCCCGGATACCCTTGTCGTCATCCTTGAGACCGATGAGGAGTCCGTCGACGGCTTCCGAAGACGTAAACCGACGGAGACTCATCACCGTCTGCTTTCGAACCTTCAGCTCGGGGTCGCGCATCGCCTCGGTGAGAGCGGGAATGGCTTCGGGTCGACCAGACTGTCCAAGAGCCTTCGCGGCGCTGGCGCGCGTGCCCACGTTGGGGCTCCTGAGATTCGCAATTTCGTCCTGAAACGAGCTTTGTGAGGCCGTCGCGGCAGGAGGTGCCCCGGCGACGATGAGGAACAAGACAGCCGTTGCCAGGACGCTCGAATACACACGTCCCATTGAAGAACCTCCGTAAAGGCATTTCGGTAAATGTAAGCGGAATCGCAACGGGTTGTATGTTAACAGAAAGAAGACGCAGGATCTAGTTGTTCCGGTACGGATAACCGGATCGCCCGACCGATCTCCGGGGGGCTTTCCCCCCGGGACCTGGACTACTGCTGCTTCGCGGCCTGCGCCGCGTCCTTAGAGGCTTGCGCGACCTTCTTCGCATAGGTGCTCGGATCGACGAGGAGCGAAGCCGCATCGGACATGGCCGTCAGCCCTGCGAGGACCTGAGGATCGTAGGTGACAGCGATCTTCTGCGCCGCCTCGGCCCCCCAGAGGGCATTGAAGATCTCGACCTCGATGCGGAGCGCGAGCGCATCCCGATTCTCGAGAAGGTCCTTCCGCGAATAGTGAATGCCCTCGGCATCGAGGAACGAGAAGAAGTCCTCGAGCACCTCGTCGTTGACGCGGAACTTCTGATCGATCAAGTGAACGCTCTTCGGCCGAGCGGTTCGGATCTCTTTCGGCTGGATTCCCGCGCCCGCCACCTGACGCTGATCGTCTTTCGGGGCGAATCGGGTCGAGTACTTGAAGAACGAGTTGCGGCTGTTGAGCTCCAGAATCGGCTGCGGAAGCCGCGGATAGATCACGTGGATGTCGGGAGTGATCCCTCCGCCGCCATAGACCTTACGTCCCGCGTCGGTGAACTTCACGTCCCCCGTCGGCTGGGGCGGCGGCTCTTCCGAGCGAGCGTTGTAGTAGTAGTCGTCGATGGAGCCCGAGTAGTCACGCTGGATGCAACGACCACTCGGCGTGAAGTACTGCGCCGTCGTCAATGCCAGACCGTTTCCTTCGCTGATTCGATAGATCGACTGCACCAGGCCTTTGCCGAAGGTGTTCTCTCCGACGATGAGACCGCGGTCGTGATCCTGAATGGCGCCGGAGACGATTTCCGACGCGGACGCGCTCCCGCGATTGACGAGCACAACCAGAGGCATGTTGTCGTGCGAGCTCACGCGATTCGCCACGTAGTCGTAGTCGGATCCCTCGGTGCGGCCTCTGGTATAGACGATGAGCGCGCCTTTCTTCAGGAACTTGTTCGACACCGCGACCGCCTGATCGAGAAGCCCGCCGGGATTGTCCCTGAGGTCGAGCACGAGCTGCTTGGCACCCTGCATCTGGAGCTCGACGAGATTCTGATGGAGCTCGTCATCGGTGGTCTCGGTGAAGTCCGAGATCCTCAGATATCCCGTGTTGGCGTTCAGCATGAAGGCGTAGGGCACGCTCTTGAGATCGATCTTGTCGCGCACGATGGTGAAGTCGAGCGGCTGATCGTAGCCGGCGCGGGTGACGGAGATCGTGACCTCGCTGCCTTTGGGCCCGCGAAGCTTCTTGACCGCGTCGTCGAGCTCCATGCCCCGGGTCTCGTCGCCCTCGATCTTGCTGATGATGTCGCCGGAGCGGATGCCGAGCCGGTAGGCTGGCGTTCCCTCGAAGGGCGAGATAACGGTGAGATCACCGTCCCTCATCTGGACCGAGATCCCGAGACCGTAGTAGCTCCCCTGCTGCCTCTCCTGAAGCTGGTTGTATTCCTGCTTGGGAAGGAAGTTCGAGTGGGGGTCGAGGGTCCTAAGCATGCCGCGTATGGAGGAATGAACGAGCTCCTTCGGATCGACGTCGGTGGCGTACTCATCCTCCACCAGCTTGAGCACGTGCGTGTAGCGTCGTAGAAACTCGGTATAGACGTCGGCCTTGGCCTGGGCTCGACTCCCGGACAGGCCGCCGAGCACGGCACCGGCGATAACGAGCAATAGGACGACGGCGAGGGCAGATTTCTTCATGAAGGACCGCCTCAATCGAAGAAGTGGTACGGGTAACGAGGGCTACACGCCATTTTTCCCATCCTAGCAGACCGACCGGGCCAAGTAAAACCAAGCTTCAAGGGCCATTGGTTTGCCAACCCCGTTCGTCCTATAATGTCAGCTGCTGAGGGGGTCTCCCGGGGGACCTCGTGCGGCACAGGAGGCGAGTGCGCCATGTTTGGCCCCATCGGAATGCAAGAGCTGATCATCATCTTCGTAATTGCCCTCATCGTTTTCGGCCCGCGCAAGCTCCCGGAATTGGGGAAGTCGTTGGGTAAGAGCATCGCCGAGTTCAAGCGGGCCAGCAACGAGCTTCGCAGCACTCTCGAGCAGGAAATCCGCGTCGAGGAGACGCGCCGCGACGTCATGGAGCCCATCGAGACGGTGCGCCGTGAAGCGAACGCCGCCGTCGAGGGTGCGAAGGCCGTCGCCGACTCCGTCAAAGACGACGCCAGCGCAGCCACCACCTCGAAAGAGGACAAAGCCGGTAAACCCGAGAGCGCAAGCGATGCGACTCCGTCCTCCGAGACGCCTCGTCAAACGTCTGGCTCGTCAGGCTCAGCGGGCGTGAGCGGTGTAACTGGTGCGGAAGAGCCTCAGGAGACCAAAGCCTGACCCTCTCTCCGCTCGTTCGTCTCGTTCCTCGCCGCGGGAGCGCTCCTTAAACACCGTGGGCCGGGGTATCTAGCCGCCCGCGCTTCGACGTTCCGATGGCACAGACCGAAGCCCTACCGCCGCCGCGAGAAAAACCGTCTCCGGAAAAGATGACGTTTCTGGAGCACCTCGACGAGCTCCGGCGGCGGATCATCCAGTCGGTGCTCGCACTCCTCGTCGCGTTCGTGCTCTGCTTCACCTTCTCGACCCAGATTTTCGATTTCCTCATGGGTCCAATGAAGCTCGCGCTTCCGCCTGGGGGCGAGCTCATCGCCACCAAGGTGCCGGAGGTCTTCGTTCTCCATCTGAAGATGTCGTTCTTCGCCGCCATCTTCGTCGCCGCGCCCGTATGGCTCACCGAGGTCTGGCTCTTCATCGCCCCCGGTCTGTACGAGCACGAGAAGAAGTTCGCGGTCCCTTTCATTCTTTCCGGAACGGTCTTCTTCATCGTGGGCGCCGCGTTCGCCCACTACGTGATGTTCCCCCTCGCGGTCAACTTCTTCGCGACCTTCGGGAGTCCCGACATTCAAATCAAGCCGACGGTCTCCGAGGTCTTCTCCTTCTACAGCAAGATCATCCTCGGGGCCGGCGTCGTCTTCCAGATCCCTACCGTGGTTTTTCTGCTCGCGCGCATGGGGCTGGTGACGGCGGGGTTCCTCTGGAGGCAGTTCAAGTACGCCATCCTCATCATCTTCATCCTTGCCGCCATTTTGACGCCACCCGACGTCGTGACCCAGACGCTACTCGCCGCACCGATGACGGGGCTCTACCTCTTTTCCATCTTCGTCGCCTGGGCCGTCGGGAAGGAGCGCCGCCCGCCCGAGTAGTCGCGCCGTAGCCCGGAAGGGCGCAGGGGGGATCAGATCAGCGGGACGAAGCGAACCGCGCCCAATCTTTCCACCCGAAATCCCGTCGGTTCCCGGGAATCTCGCGTGTGGCGCTCCAGCTCTTGCTCCAGCGACGGGCCCACGGGAAGGACGAGGCGGCCCGAGTCGGAAAGCTGGTCGCGGAGCGCACGGGGGACGGAGAGCGGCGCGGCTGCGACGAGAATTCCGTCGAACGGTGCTTCTTCCGGCCAGCCCTCGCGCCCCTCCCCGACCCGAAACGAAACGTTGGGGTAGGCCAGCTCCCCCAGGGTATCCCGAGCCCTCGCGGCGAGCTCGGGAAGGATCTCGACGGAGAAGACCTCCCCCGCCAGCTCCGCCAGAATCGCCGTCTGATACCCCGATCCGGTCCCCACCTCGAGAACGCGCTCGTTTCCCTGAAGCCCGAGCGCTTCCGTCATCAGCGCCACGATGTAGGGCTGGGAGAGCGTCTGGTTGGAGCCGATAGGGACGGGATAGTCTCCGTAGGCGTTCTCCAGATAGGCCGGCGTCACGAAGCGATGCCGCTCGACGCGGCCCATGGCCCCGAGGACTCTGGGGTCGCGGATGTCGCGGCTCACGAGCTGCTCGGCCACCATGCGCGCCCGACGCGCTGCCATGACGTCCGAGAGAGCGTCTATGTCACCGTTCGACCCGCTCATCCGATGCATCCTGCCGCGAAAGAACCGCGGCGCCAGCCTAACACAACGAAGATCGAGGATTCATACGGTCAAGGGAGGGACGGTCGTTCTTTTTTCGTCTCCGGACTCGAGACCCCACGCGGGCTCAACAAGGAGGAGGTGACGAAAATGAGACTGGCGATTCTCGTTCTCTTTTTGACGGTCGTCTCGGCGGTGGTCTACGCGAAAGACTTGACCGCCATCGCGCGGCGCGAGCGCGCACGCAGAGACGAGCTCCACAACGGCAAGAATCGCGCCCGGCTCCGTGCGTTCGACGATAGCGACCTGGAGCGATACCGCAGGCGCCGGAAGGCGCCCCCCGACAACGCACCTGTCGCGATCACAACCGCCCTCCGCCCCACGAGAGAGCGGGATCTGGCAAAAGAGAAGGCTTTCTGGGGGCGGGAGCTCGTGAAACACGAACGAGAGCTCGCCCGCATCGACGCGAGCATCCGCCGGTTGGAGCTGCGGCTTCGCGAGCGCGAGGCAAAACGCCGTCCCGGCGAGCGCCTTTCCCGAGACCCGGCGAGCCGTCTTCTCAAAGACTCGCTCGAAAGCCTCCGAGAAGAAAGACGCCGCGTCGAAGACCGGTTTCGCGAGCGGGCTCGCAAGGCGGGGGCGTTCCCCGGATGGATTCGTTCTCCGGGGCTCTCCCGCTGAGTTTCACGAATTTTTTTGTTAAGCTCTCCTGCGAGTGGCACGACGCAGTCAGAGCCTCCATCGCAAAGGCGATCCCTACCCCGTTGTACTGGGCGAGGGTCTTCTCGACGAGCTCGGTCCATACCTGAAACGGCTATGGCCGAGGGGAAAAATCGCGGTCGTGACCCAGAGGCGCGTGCTCCGCCACCATGGAGCTCGCCTCGAAGCGAGTCTCCGGCGCGGCGGGTGGCAGCCGGATATCGTCACGATTCCGGAACGCGAGCGTGCCAAAACCCTGAAGACCGTCTCGGAGCTCTACGATCGCCTGATCGCCAGAGGCTTCACTCGCGAGGACGGTATCGTCGCGTTCGGCGGAGGGACCGTCGGGGACACGGCGGGGTTCGCCGCGGCCACGTTTCTAAGGGGTATCGGCTACGTACAGATCCCGACCAGTCTCCTCGCCCAGATCGACAGCTCCATCGGAGCCAAGGTCGGCGTCAACCATCCGCGCGCGAAGAACCTGATCGGCGCGATCTACCGTCCCCGGGCCGTCGTCCTGGATCCAAGGCTCCTTTCGACCCTTGCACCGCGCGAGCTACGCTCGGGTCTGTTCGAGCTCTTGAAGTACGGTTTCATCGGAGCGCCTCGTATCCTCGAAACGATGGAAACGACGAGCCTCGAGCACGACGACGCCGCGCTCGGCCGTTCGATCGCGGCCGGGGTTCGCCGCAAGCTGGCGGTGGTGCGAGAGGACGAGGGCGAGCGAGGCCTCCGGCGGATCCTCAACTTCGGACATACCATCGGACACGGTCTCGAAGCCGCCGGGGATTACCGGAAGCTCACTCATGGTGAAGCGGTGGGATGGGGCATGGTGGGTGCGATACGGCTCGCCGCAAGGCGGCGACGGCTGAGCCCGCGACTCGCCACGAGACTCGAAGCTGCGGTACACCGCGTGGGGCCCTTGCCTTCTTTGCGCGGTTTTTCGCGCCGACGGGTTCTCGAGTCGGTCGGAAAGGACAAGAAGATCGGGAGCCGCGGTCTGCGATTCGTTCTGCCCGTTTCGGTCGGTCGAGTCGAAGTCGTCGACGGTTTCCCCATGGAGGAGATCGCCTGGGCGGTCGAGAGCCTTGGCGCGGGAGCAGTCTGAGCCGAATGCCCGAAGCGTCGACCATCCGGCGAATGTTCGAATCCGTCGCGCCGCGCTACGACCTGCTCAATCGCATTCTGAGTCTGGGCATCGATCGGGAGTGGCGACGTCGGGTCGTCGCGAGCCTCGAGCTAGGTCCCGACGACCGGGTGCTCGACCTCTGCTGCGGTACCGGTGATCTCGCGCTCGAGATCGCTCCCCACGCCCGGTGCACCGCTTGTGACTTCACCTGGAACATGCTCATCCGCGCTCGGAGAAAATCCGAGCTCGCCTCCACCCGACTCGCGCTCGCCGCCGCCGACACCCTCGCTCTGCCTTTCGCCGACGAGCTCTTCGACCGCGCCACCGTCGCCTTCGGCGTTCGCAATCTCGAGGACATCGGACGCGGGCTGAGACGAGATCCGGCGCGTGCTCAAGCCCGGCGGACGGCTCGCGATCCTGGAGTTCTCGCAACCTTACCGATGGTGGTTGAAGATCCCTTATCGCGTCTATCTCGAGTGGCTCTTGCCCGCCGTCGGGGGACTTCTCTCGAGGCGGGCGGCGTACCGCTACCTTGCCGAGTCGATTCGGGGCTTCCCCGAACCTGACGTCCTCGTCCGACTCCTCGAGGACGCCGGTTTCTCGCAGGCGGGCTACATCCGGCTGAGCGGAGGCATCGTCGCCATCCACCACGCGCGAAAGTGATGGGGACCGGAAGCGTCAAGCGCCGAGAAGCATGTAGAGCAAGGCCTTCTGGACGTGCAGGCGGTTCTCCGCCTGCTGCCAAACGGCACTCTGAGGGCCGTCGATGACGTCCTCGGTCACTTCCTGTCCGCGATGAGCGGGAAGACAGTGCATGAAGAGCGCGCCGGGCTTCGCCTTCGCGAGAAGAGCGGCGTTGACCTGGTAGGCGCCGAACGCTCCGAGCCGTTCCCGCTCCTCGGCTTCCTGCCCCATCGAGACCCAGGTGTCGGTATAGACGGCGTCCGATCCCTGGACGGCGGCGGCGGGATCCCGGGTCAAGACGACGGTGACGCCTGCGCTCTTCGCTTCCCGAGTCGCGCTCTTGACGATGATCGACTTCGGTTCGTACTTCGCCGGAGTCGCGACCGCAATGTCCATCCCCACCTTGGTCGCGCCATAGAGGAGCGAGTGGCACGTGTTGTTGCCGTCGCCGACGTAGGTGATCTTCTTGCCCGCGAGACTGCCTTTCAGCTCCGTGAGGGTGAAATAGTCCGCAAGAGCCTGGCAAGGGTGGAGCAGATCGGTGAGGCCGTTGATGACGGGAACCGTCGAATATTTCGACAGCTCGACGACGTCGGCGTGGGAGTTGGTTCTGGCCACGATGCCGTTCACGTAGCTCGAGAGAACGCGGGCGGTGTCGGCGAGGGTCTCTCCGCGGCCGAGCTGCAAGTCCTGAAAGGAGAGTTGAAGGGCGATTCCGCCGAGCTGGAACATTCCCACCTGGAACGAGACCCTGGTCCGCGTGGAGGGCTTCTGAAAGAGCAGGGCGATGGTCTTTCCCGCGAGCACCGTGCGGTACTTGTCGGACGAGGCCTTCATGTCGTTGGCGATCCGGAAGATCTCGGCGACATCCTGCGCCGTGAGATCGCGCATGGAGATGAGGTGCTTCGGTTCCATCAGGTCCGAGGTGGGGAGTCGATGCTCTCTAAGGTTTCGGCTCTCGTCGTCGGTTCCGAGTTAAATCACGAGAAGGGCTGAGTTTAGGAGGTGGGAGGCAAGCTTGTCAAGCCGAGGCGAGGATTCCGTTCGAAAGGGCGCCAACGAGCACCGACGAGAGACCGGGCTCGCGCGCGAAGTGGAGCTCCTTCGGCGCAAAGGCGGCCTGCAGCTCGTCGAAGATCTCGAAAATGCGGGAAGCGGTCTCCTCCAAATAGTAGGGCACGATTGCGCAGGCGAGGAGCTCGGGCAATACGACGCTCGGAGGCGACGTTCCCAGGCGATGGCTCGCCGCCTTACGGAGAACGAAGAGTCCACCGAGGGGCCGGCTTTCGCGGGAGACCACGTTCCCCTCCCCCGGCCAGGGCGTGCCGTGGGCGACGAACCCGTTTCCGGTGCGCGCGATGGCGATGCGCTCGTCCGAGAGGAGCTCGATCCCCTCGCGCGCGAGAAGTCTGGTGAGGGTCGTTTTTCCATCGCCGGAATGGCCCGCGAAGACGAGACCTCGTCCGCGCACGACCGCCCCTCCCGCATGGAGCAGTACCACCCCCCGTCGGGCGAGGACCGGCACCAGGAGCAGCTGGTCCAGCGGGTAAGGGATTCCCACTCGTGCGGATCGCCGTTGGGAGCGAGCTCACGCCACGCGCTCTCCGAGAACAGGATCTCGGCCTCGGAGAAGTCCTCATCGACGCTCGCGCGGCAATACGAGAGCGAAGTCGGTGGGTGATAGAGCTCGAAGACGATTGCACCATTGTCGTGAAAGGCGCGCCAGTGAAGCCCCGAGTCGTAGAGAAGCCGTCCTGCTCCTCCTCCAGACGGGAGACGGTCTCGTTCGCCGACCCGAACCCGTAGCCCGTCCGAGGCCGAGGGAGCGAAAAAAAAGGGCTGATAGCTCGGAGAAAGAGCCACATTTCTCGAGGCGCGGGGCTCGACGCAAATCCCGAACGAAACCCCGGCTATGGTGAAGGCGCGAGCCTCGCCCGGAGCGATCGAAGCGCGAGAGTGGCTCACGGGCACCAAGTGAAGGGCCGGTCTAGCTAGCTGCCGATGTTGAAACAGCTGTTGAGGCTGCAGGGGGTGGCCGCCGCCGCGCTCGTCGAGACCGTCTTGCATCCGGCGGCCAGCGTCTCTTCCGGTTTCAGCGTCACTCTTCGGAGCTCCGGTTTCACGTAAGGCTTCTTCTCGTCGCTCCTCGTCTCTTTCGTCATGGGTGATCGAACCCTCCACACCCTCTCGCTATCGAAGAACGGGCAGCAGCACTTCCTGACGCTCGGTCACGGAACGGCTGTACTGATCGACCGGCCCTTCGTAGAAACCGATCCTCTGCGCGCGTCGATGTCCAACCTCACAAGACCACTCGATGCGGGCCTCCATGTCGTCTTTCTCCATCTGAGACCAGGCGGGACACTTTCCGCACAACGAGACGAGGTTGCAGGAGTTGCACTGGTGGGCCGGGGTCCGCATCCGGTTGTAGACCGGTGGAAACATCTCGTTCCAGATCCGGCGGAAGCTCATCTCTCGCAGGCTGAATCCGGGCTCGCGCAGCAGAAGGCACATCTTCATGCTGCCGTAGGGATCGATGTGGAACGTCCGGCTTCCGGCGCCGCAGGAGAAGAGCCGGCCGGAATGAAAGTTCTGTCGAGTCTCGTAGTACTTCCGGGTCTCTTCGAGTCTTCCCGGAATCGAGAACTCGGCGTCGACCACTTCCTCCGGGCTCAGGCGGACGTTGCAGGGAATGAGGGAGCCGTTGAAGTTCGGATTGAGCATCGTGTCGAACTTGAACGACACACCCTTCCTCTCCGCGTAGGCCGCCATGTCGAGGAGCTCGTGCTGGTTGGTCCGCATGACGACCGTCTTCAGCTTGAGCGGAACCCCGCGCTCGGCGAGGAGCTCGACTCCCTGGTAGCATTTCTCGTGGGACCCGGGGATGCCGGTGACCTTCTCGTAGGTCTCCTTCGTGTACCCGTACAGCGTGATCTCGACCCCGTCGGGAGGATTCTCCCGCAAGCGATCGCGCGATCCTCTCCGTGACCATGGTCCCGTTGGTGAAGAGGGTGACGAGAAGGCCGAGTCGGCGCGCGTGGTCGTAGATCTCGAACAGGTCGTGCCTGAGGAAAATCTCGCCTCCGGTGAGGAGGAGCCAGATCGTTCCCGCTTCCGCGATCTGGTCGAGGACGGACTTCACCTCGTCCGTCGTCATGATCCCGGACGGCCACTCGCCGTCACGGTAGCAGTGGAGGCAGCGAAGATTGCAGCGGAGGTCGAGCTCAATCGAGCCGCTCAAGGGGACGCGGTTCTCGAGCCACTTCCCCATGATGTCGCGGCCGAACTCCTCGAGAGGCAAATCCGGTATCTGGGCGCAGGCCATATTGTGAGCTCGATTGTCGGTAAGACTCGGAATCTAACAAGCAAATCCAGTGCCATCAGGCGGGTGGCGGTTTCACCGCACAAAGACAAGATTAGGAAGAGCTTATCGATGGCGAGCGGGACCGGGATCCAAGTGGGCGCAGGGTTTTCCCCGCACCCGGCCCGATTTTTGGACCGGGTGCGGGGTCTCCGAAGACTACGGCGCTACCGCGGCGAGCGCGCGCATGTCGAGACCGGCACTCAGGTTGCGCGGGTTGACGTTCGTGGAGAACGTCTTCCGGATGAAGTCGTCCTCCTGCCCCGCGGACGTTCCCGCGGACGCCCCTTCGAGACCGGCGCTCACCGAGCGCGCCGTTACCGTAACGCGGACACTCGAGATCATGTTGTCGGCGGTGAGTCGGATCCCCGGCATGTCCATCACCGCATCGGGCGGGTCGTCCTGTTCCACGGGAGCGGTGTAGCCGATGACGTAGGCGATCTGGAAGTCCTCCAGGTATCCCACAGCCTGCGGCGGTTGGGCGGGGGTTTTCAGCGGTTCCTGTCGCATGAGCACCTGGGGCGGCGGCCCGTTGTACAAAGCGGGGTTGTCCAGCTGGGTGAAGTAGCGGACCACGGAAACGCGCGTGATCTTGGGAACCTGTACCGGTGCTTGCAGCGAGAATTCCGTGGGATCCGGTGTGGAATTACCTCCCAATTCGCTGTAAGCGGGATCGATGCCGCTGTCATCCAGCGTGATGACCGCATTCCCCCCGGGAACGTTGAGGCGGCCCGCGATTCGCGCCATCATCCAACGCGGCACGTGTCCGGTGAGATCGTCGTTGGCAGCATTGTTGTAGAGGACCACCAAATCCCCGACGTTGAGGTTAGAAGACTCAGCCTGGAGCGTCACGTCCATACCGGCGACTGATTTCACGGACTCCGGCTCGAGCGAGGCGTTCCCCGCAGACTGAAGGGCTCCGATGATCTCGATGACGTCCGTCGGGTTTCCGTTCCCCGCACCACCGACTCTCGAGAACGCGGGAAACTCGGGCGGGAGTCCCGCGCCCGCCTGCAGGATGTCCTTCGTCACCATATCGAGAGCGGCCCGCGCGCTCTGCTGCAGGTCGGCCACCTCGGGCTCCCGCCGGAAGGACTTCTGTCCCCGCGTGAGGAGCCCGAATACGGCGGCCATTACGATCATCGTGATCATGATGGAAATCAGCACCTCGATGAGCGTAAATCCGCGCTCGGGCTCGACGAGGACTCGTTTCTGCCTCGCGTTACGCATCGCTTTTTCTCCCGTTGAGTTCGAAGGCGAAAGCCGGGCCTTCATCCTCCCCCTCGGTTGAGGTTCGATTTGCATTTTCCGTGACGTGGGTCTCGCGGGCTCCAGACTCGACGAGCCCGTACTCCCGCAGCTTGTGGAGCAGGGTCTTCCCGCTCACTTTGAGCATCTCGGCTGCGCGAGAACGGTCACCCTCGACTTCCGCGAGAACCGTTCGAATCTTTTCCTTCTCCGCGGCGGCGGCCGCCCGCCGGCTCACGTCGAGAAGCGTACCCGACATGTCGAAACCCTCGAAGAGCGGCGGCGGTTCCGTGCGGTCGAGGCCGAGGTGGCTCGGGCTCAACCGACTGCCGTCGCAGAGGATCACCGCTCGCTCGAGGCAGTTCGCGAGCTCCCGCACGTTGCCCGGCCATTCGTAGCGACAGAGCCGTTCCATGCACTCGTCGGGAATGTCGATCACCGCCTTGTTCATCGTGCGGCAGAAACGCTCCACGTAATGTCGCGCGAGAAGGGGAATGTCTCCCTTTCGCTCCCGCAAAGGTGGAATCGCGATGGGAAATACCGACAGGCGGAAGTAGAGGTCTTCGCGAAACTCGCCTCGCTCGACCGCCTTCCTGAGATCCCGGTTGGTCGCGGCGACGATGCGCACGTCGGCGGCGAGAGTGGTGGTCCCCCCCACCCGTTCGAACATTCTCTCCTGGAGCACGCGAAGGAGCTTCGACTGGAGCGCGAACGGAAGCTCTCCCATTTCGTCGAGGAGCACCGTCCCGCCCGAGGCGAGCTCGAGCTTCCCGAGCTTCCGGCTGACGGCACCGGTATAGGCGCCCTTTTCGTGTCCGAAGAGCTCGTTCTCCAGGAGCTCCCCGGGAATCGCCGCGCAGTTGATCGCGACGAAAGGCCCGGCGCGGCGCGGGCTCAAGTGATGGAGGGCTCGGGCGAAGAGCTCCTTTCCCGTGCCGCTCTCGCCGAGGAGGAGCACCGTCGCTTCCGACGTGGCGGCGCGCTGGAGAGCGCGGCTCACCTCGCCGAGCGCCTTGTCCTCCCCGATGATCTTGGGGAAGCCGTAGCGGGCGGCATACTCCTCCTTGAGCACGAGGTTCTCCATCAGGAGACGCCGCTGCCCTACCGCGCGCTCCATGAGAAGAAGCAGATGGTCGGTATCGACCGGCTTCGAAAGGAAGTCGAACGCACCCTCCTTCATCGCCTCGACCGCGTCCTGCACCGTGCCGTACGCGGTCATCACGATCACCGGCAGGTTCGGATCGGAGTCCAGCGCGGATTCGAGCACGTCGAGCCCACTGGTGCTCCCCGGAAGACGCAAGTCGGTGAGCACCACCGACACCCTCGCCGAGCTGAGAATGCGGCGGGCTTCCGCGACCGTTCGCGCGTCGGCGACGCTGTAGCCCCTGGAGGCGAGGGTGCGCCGCAGCATCATGCGAAGCGAGTCTCGATCCTCGACGACGAGAACGTCGAAGGCCCCGGCCACGGTCCCCGGACTCGTCTCCACAGCGTCTACGACCATATCCCCCGTCCATCCGCCGTCGGATCTCTCTTTGCGAACGCTTCGACCCGACTGGCGGGTCTCAGCGAACCCATCCCGGCGGCACGCCGGCGCGCCGGGCTTCCGCCTGAATGGCGTCGAGCTCGGAGCGGGCCGCGGTGAGCTGCTGCTCGGCCTGATCTCGGTCTGCCAGGTTCGTCTCACCCCTCGGGTCGACGCCTACCCTCTGGCCCTGGCCCCAATCCCCGGATTTGAGCTGCGCTTCGAGCTTCGCGATCTTGTCCTTGGCGCCCTTGACTCGATTCTGCCAGTACTCCTGGGTCTTGGTATCGTCCTGCGCCTGATCATCCTTCGCGTCCTTTGCGGCCCCCGAGGCGTCGGCATTCTCGCCCGACGCCGCCGTCTGGGTCGAGGTCTGGCTCGAAGCCTGTCCCGTCGAGGCGGGAAGCTTGCCGCCGTAACTTCGGGTGAGCTCACGATGGGTGATCACTCGCGTCGAATCGGTCTTGTTCTTTTCCCGGCGCTCTTTTTCCTTCTTGGCGACGTCTACGAGAGATTGGGCGGAGGCTACCGCCGACAGGAAGGCGAGAACAACGGTCCAAAGCGCGAGTTTTCGAAGATTCCTCATTGCGGATCCTCCTTGCGATGTCAAGGTCCTTGGCGCGCGTGGGATGGGGGTGTCCATTTACGAGCTCTCGCCCTTGCGGCGCTCGCCCGCCTGGTTTTGCTCCGCGAGCGTTTTTTTCGCCACTTCGAGACGCTGGCGTACGACTTTCGCCCGAGGATCGTCAGGGCTCGCGTGCTGCAGATAAGCCTCGTACGCGGCGAGCGACTCCGGAGATACGATCGAGCTTCTCGTACGCCTGCGCGAGGCTGAATCGGAAATCGCCATTGTTGGGATCGCTCGCCACCGCCGTTTCGAGAGGCTTCACCGCCTCCTGGGGCTTTCCCGACAGAAGCTCGGTCACGCCGAGCGCGTGATTCGCGGCCGCCGAAGTCGGGTCGAGCTCGAGAGAGCTCTTTAGAGCGGCCTTGGCCTCGTCGAGCTTCCCCGCTTCCTTGAGGCTCACGCCATATTCGTATTTGAACTCCGGGCTCGCACTGTCGGCGTTCGCAAGATACGCCGCTTGCTCCATCGCCTCGTCGGCGCGGCCGAGAGTCCGGGCAACGCGCGAGAGCTCGAGCCGCGGCCCGGTCTCGTCGGGATGTCTCCCGACGTAGTCACGAAGAGCCGCCTCCGCTTTCTCCATGTCCCCGGCTCTCTTGGCGATGGTCACGTAGTGATCGAGAATCTCGAACGAGTCGGGCCTCAGATCCCGGGCGTCGTCGAGGGCGTCCAAGGCGTCTTCATATTCTCCCAATTGATAATAGGCTAGGCCCAGGTACTGGTGCACGGACGGATTGTCGGGAATCTCCCGGGCGACCTCTGCGAAGAGATCGATGGCCGCGCGGTAGTCTTTCTGGTTGTAGGCGGCGAGAGCGGCGTTGAAGCTCGCCAGGACCTCCTTGGACTCGATCGCGGGCCCCTCGGGCGCCCGCGGTATCAAGTCCGGAGCTGCCGCCGCGGTGGGCCGGGGAGCGGCCGCCGACGCCGCCGAGTCGCTCCGCCCACGAACGATGAGGGCGACGACGACCAGCGCGACAATCCCCATGAGGCCGCCGATGAAGAGCTTCGACAGGGTTGCCCGGTCTCGCGCGACCATCCCTTCCGGAGCGGACTCGTCCAGAGGCTCCGCGCACCGAACGCAATATTCGAAGTTGGCCTTGTTCTTGGCACCGCAATAGGGACACCGCTTCATCTTTCCCTTGGGTCCGCCCTTCACGGCACCAGCTTTCGCCTGCTGGGGTGAATCCATAGAGCCTCCCGAACTACCCGCCTCTGCGGGGCGAGCATCTCACTTTTGTCGTTTCTGTGTCCCCCTAGCCTATCCGTTTTGCGCGGGAAATGCGACAAGGCCGCCCGGGACTCGAGGCCCCGGGCAGCCCGTCGGCACTTCCGATACCGGATCAGAACGGCGAGATCCGGAAGCTGTCCACGAGAACCTGAATCGTGATACCGCTGCCTCCCGACTTGATGTCGTCCGAAAAATCACCGTCGCCGTAGACGGAGAGATTTCCAGAGGTGCCGATTCCGCCGCTCTCGGAAACGTAGAGGTTGCCGGCGCGGGCGTAGAGCCCGGTGATCTTGCCATCCCCCGTGTCCAGGCTCTCGTCGTTTCCACCATTGCCGTCGAGGTCGACTTCCGCCTGGCCGCTCAGAATCCCCAGCCCATAGAGGCTGCTGTAGAACTTGCCGGTGCAGACCGTCGTATCGAACGCGGGTTGCGAGGCGGCGAAGAACACGAGAGCGGGGGTGGCGTCGCCCACCTGACCGATGGTCACCGGAGCGATGTACACCCGCTGTTCGGCCTGCAGTGCCTTCTCCCAGAACGCCGCCGTACCCAGCGGATACTGGGTCGTATTCACTCCATCCTGGTCTTTGTCGATCAGGGTCGCGAACTTGAAGTCGTTCGCGGTGCTGCTCACCCGGGAGTCTCCTCCCGTGCCCACCATCACGAAGACCTGCTGGCTGCTGAGATCCTTCAGCAGGGCCACGGGAGCGGAGATGGGCTGGTTGAGCCCGAGCGCGGCGAACTTCCGGAGGCTCCAGTTGTTCGGATTGAGGTCGGTCGTGACCAGCTTCCAGACGTTGCCCTGGAGGTCCCCGACGTAGGCGCGGCTGGTGAAATCCTTGTTGTCCGCGGTGTCCTCCTCGTGCGAATTGTAGAGGACGGGCATCGCCACGACGGCGTTGTACGCGACCGCGGCGGTCGAATCGCTCGTGACCTGCCCCCGGTAGTAGACCGAGCCGTCTTCCACCCGGATGGCGAAGAGGTACTGGCCTTCATTGGAGGCGTTGTCGCAGCCATAACCACCGCCGAGAAACGCGAGCCACTGGTCGACGGCGTCGGGGCTCGACGAGGGATTGTCGGTCGGGACGTTCCCCATCACCGGGGTCGACCAGGTCTCACCGAGGCCGTCGAGGAGCCCATCCGCGATCCCCTCGCGGTTTCCGACGTTGAACTGCAGCTTCGGCTGAGTGGGATCGGAAATGTCGAGCATCGACAGGAAACGCCCGCCGCGGCCGCGGCCGAAGGCGAGCATGGTGTGCCACAGGTCGTCCCCACCCGTGCGGTCGGAGCGTAGAAACGCGTCCCGCACCGTGGGTGCGCCGGAGAGATAGAACTTGTGGTTCTGGATTCCGTTGTTCTCGGCGACGAGCTGCTCGGCGAACTCCGCGAGGGTGTCTCGGCTCCCTGGAACTTCGGCCGGATCGAGACCCATGACGTCATCCGGGATGTAAGCGAAGACCTCGTCTCCCGTCTCGCCGTCGAAAGCATGCAGCATTCCGCCGTTGGTCGGGAGATAGACCATGGTCTTGCGGTTGAAGTGGTCCCAGTAGAAACCGTCTCCCACCTGGGTCCCGCCGACCCCGTACTCGCTCGCATGGCTCTGAGGTGGGTCGAAGTCGGGTGAGCGGGGCGGGGATGCCACGACGGCGGGCGCCGCCACCGCGTCATAGAGCTTCCACATCTTGTTCCCGTTCTTGTCCAGGGTAGAGAAGTTGATGGCTCCGCCGGACTTGTAGAGCGTGTTCGTCACGGGATCTTTCGACAGACGGTAGCCGCGAATGACGCCGATGACCATGTCCCGGGCGTCGTTATCGGTGAGCGCTCCGACACCGTCGATGTTACTCAGGTAACCTACCCCGACTCCGAGGTCGGCCGCGGTGACGTTGGACGAGTTGAAAGCCAGGAGCGTCTTCTGACCCCGCTTGTTGAAGTAGATGGTTCGGGCTGTCGGATCCGTCTGCTGCAATCTCTGGCCCGCGTCCCAGATCTTGGTGAAGTCGGCCTGCCGCGCCGTCCTCGGCTTCGTCGGGTCGGTGACTTTGTAGATGTTGTACGCGGTGAAGTGTCCCGAGGAAACCCGGAACGTCGACCGAGCTCTGGAACAGCACGTTGTCCTGATGGTTGGCACGAACGGTGCGCGCGTCGCGGATGTCGTCCGGATCCACGGAAACTGGGCCGACGTCGCCGGTATGATCGGCGGCGGTGACAGCCGTGTCGGTGAACGCCGGAATCACTTCCCGAACCGTCCCGACGACGGGCGAGCCGAGCGTCACGGTGGAGGGCGGAACGCCGATCTTGGCGAAAGCGTCGCGGAGTGCGTTCTTCAACCCGACCTTGTCGTTGGCGAAGAGCGCGTGGTTCGCCTTGGTGCTGCCGTAATAAGCACCCGACGCTTCCCATGCCATGTGATTGGCGCGAGCAGGGCTGTTGCCGGATAGACCGAGACCGATCACGAACGCTCCACCTTTGGCGCCCGAGGCGCGGTCGGCGGCGGTCGGATTCAGCCGATCGAAGAGGAGGCGGCCCTTGATACCCGCGTTGGCCGCCTGGAGGTTCGCCGTCGTATTGCTGTTGCTAGAGGAGTCGACGTCCATGGTGTAAGAGCCATCCGCGATTCCGCCTCGGAGCTTGCGGGGAACGGTGGCACTCCCCACGAAGGGCGGCGCCGCGGTGGGCGTCCACAGGCCGTTGATCAGCTTGCCGCTGACGTTCTTGTTCTTGTCGCCACACTCGCAGGTGTCGTCACCGTCCGTCACCAGAATGACGAAATTCCTCTGATTCGGAAGCAGGGAGCTCACGTAACCCCTGGTGACGATCTGGTCGCTGATCTGATCCATCGCGATCCCGTCGGGCGTGTTGCCGCTGGCCGAGACGGAGTTGATCGCGCTCTTGACCGAAGAGGTGTTGCTCGGGTCGCTGCACGCGGGGGGATTGATGAGCCCGTTCAGGTCGAGACCCACGCAGTTGTTCGAGAACTGGTTGCTGCAGGAGGAGGTGCTGCTCCCGCTGTTTCTTCCGAACTTGACGAAGCCCCAGTTCACCAGTGGTTTTCCCGAACCGTCCACGAGCTCGTCGATCACTTCGGTGAGCGTCGCTTTGGCGATTTGGAGCTTCGTCTGGTTGCCGGAGTTGGGAACGATGTCGCCCATCGACCCAGAGGTATCGAGAACGATCCAGACGTTGTGCCGGACCGTCGAGTTGAGAACGTCGAGCGGGTCCTGACCGCGCCCGATGAGACACGGCGCTACCGCGTGACCGGTCTCGGTCCAGGACAGAGCGACCACCGCCGCGATCAGCGCGAGCCCGCTCCTCTTCAAGATCTTTCTCCAGATACTCATGTGCGTCTTCTTTCTGGTTTTGCTCGTGGTATCCATGGGTCCCCCAAACCAAATCGTTTCATCTCGTCTCGTCCGCGCGTCATGGATTGACTGCGGTTTGCGTGCCGTAGCTCGACGAAGCCGTCGAATCGTCACTGCCGTTGCTCGCGTCGTCGTATTTCGAGCCTTCGATGCCCTGAGACGGAAGCCGGACCGCCATCTCGAGCCGCCGAAGCGAAGTCGGCTTTCCCGCACCGGCGCCCTGGCCGTTGGGAGCCGTCCCTTCGGCGGTCAGGATCACCCGGTCGTTCTCGTTGGGAAGAGACCCGTAGTCCCGTGTCCCGACGACCGGACGCCGAATCCAGAGCGTGAACTCCCCTTCGATGTCCGGCGTACCGTCGTTGTCGAGGTCTCCCTGCGTCCCGCCCGGTGCGCGAAAATCCCACATCGCCAGGCTCCCGTCCGGACGGGGAAGCACGCGGCCGATGTAGATTCGGGTGCAGGGTCCCGTCGCCGGCAGCGGCGGGCACTGATCGATGAAGTACTGATAGTCGCGGCATCCGGCAGCCGTAGGGCTGCAGGCGGCAGCATCGGGATGAGCCGCACCCCAGGGTTGCGTGTCGTCGGGAACCGTCGCGATCGCCCGCGCGGGCGGAAGGATTCCGGTGAAATCCTGGTTCACCAGGGCATAAGCGGCGAGCACGTTCTTGCCGTACTCGAGAGCCGCGTCGGCATTGAAGAAGGCCTGCTCACCCCAGCGATAGTTGATGGCAATGTCTTTTTCCGTCGTCGTCGTCAGCATCAGCGCCAGACCGAGCACGGTGAGCACGAAGAGTACGAGGATCGAGATCACGAAGGCCGAGCCCTCGTTTCCCTTCATTCGCTGCGTCATGGATTTCATCGTGGGCTCCTTTACCTGCCTCAACCGACATTCGCGGTTCGATAGGTCGTGAACCGCGCGTCACCGATGATGGCGAACTGATCGCCTGCCGAGGTCGAAAGACAGCGCATCTGGATCCGCACCATCTCCAGCGGAAGCCCCGGGTTGTTGACATCGGTGATCTGCCACCGAACTTCGAAGGCACCCGGTCCCGCCGCGGGAAGCCCGGAACTGTCGTAAAGCTGAAAGTAACCGCCGACGGTGCTGTTGATGTCGCCCCCGGCATTGAGCTGCGGGTTGCGCGTCTTGGCTACGGGATCCGTGTAAAAGGGCGTCGCCTTGAGCCGCTCGAGCTGCTCTTTGGCGAGAGCGCTGCACGAGGTCATGCGCCCGGACAGGCTGTTGGAATTCGTCGCGAGCACCATCATCTGTGCCAGGGACAGGAGACCCACGGTCAGAATCACGATGGCCACCATGACCTCGATCAGGGAGAAACCTTCGTCTTTGTTCGCGTTCCCGGTCGGTTTCGGATTCGGTCGCATCTTCAACTCCTCGACGTCCTGTATTCGCTACCTTGGGATCCGTACGCGCCCGTTCTGGCTGACCGTGAGCTTCTTGGTCAGGTTGGTTCTCGGGTCGCGCACCGTGATTTCGAAGTCGACACCGTTGACGTTCACCGCCCCCGCACCTCCGCCGACCGCCGTGACGGCCCGAACCGAACCATCGGCGCGGAAGAGCAAGGCGTTGAACGTGCCCGGGTCGAACGCGATCTCCTGGGGCATGTCGACCGGCGTCCCGTGAGGCGTGAAAACGCCATTCGCGGGATCGGGGTCGAGAGTGTTGTCCGGTGGAACGGGAACGGCGCCGTAGTTCGTCATCCCTTCGGTGTAGCTGAGCGGACTGAAATTGGGATAAAAGTTGCCGTCCCACGTGCCGGTAACCGGGCTGGGGTCGAGGCTGGTGAACTGATACTGCCCCGGCCCGGGATAGTTGAAGTTGAGAAGGATCCCGCGCTGGGTGTTTCGCTTCACCGCCTGGGCTCGGGACATCTGCACCATCGAGGCCACGTTCTGAGCCGCCCCCGTCACCTGATAAACACGGATGAAGTTGAGACCCATGGGGATCGAGGCCGCGGATACGATGGCGATGATCGAGATCACCACCAACAGCTCGATCAGCGTGAAGCCCTTCGTTCTCTCGATTGATCTGGAAGTCACCTGGAAACCTCCTCCCCGATTGATTCCAAAATTTCGATTGTTCGGGGACCTTCGACCCGGACTAATGCAATCGAGAGTCCAACTGGGGAAACCGGGCGGACAACCCAGTTAAGCAACTACAAATAAAGGCCTTACAAGGAAGCGCGGGCAACCTCGCTTCCAGCGGGAGGAGGGAGTGGGTTACCTTTTGTAACGAAATGGGAAGCAGACTTCGGCTCTCACAGCCACTCGGAGCTCTCGACCACGGCCCCGATCGACAGCGGAAGTCGCACGAGGAAGCTCGCGCCGACCGCCGTCTCCTCGAGCTCGATGGTGCCGTTGTGGGTTACGACGACCTTCTGCACCACCGAGAGCCCCAGACCCGTGCCGCGCTCCTTCAGAGTGAAGAACGGAGTAAAGATTCTCTCGCGCTCCGAGGGTGCGATTCCCGGTCCGTTGTCGCGGACGCGCAGGATGGCGGAGTCCTCGTCCCGGCGAAGCTCGACGACGACCCGGCCGTCGTCGACCTTCGCGTCGGAAAGGGCCTCGATGGCGTTGGTCACCAGGTTGAAGACGGCCTTCCGCAGCAGGAGCTCGTCGCCCTCGAGACGGATGGGCACTCCCTCGACGGAAAGCTCCACCCCCGCCTGCCTCGCTCGCGGACGGAGCTCCTCCACTTGCGTCTCTACCAGCGCGGTGAGGTCGAACCGCTCGGCGTGCAGAGGCTCGGGCCGCGCGAACTGGAGGAACTCGCTGACGACGTGGGCGAGCGACTGGGCTTCCGACAGAAGAGCGTCGGTGATATCGGCGGACTCCCCGGCGTCGGTCACGTTGGTGAGGAGCTTCGCGTTCCCGATGATGGTCGCGAGCCCGTTGCGAAACTCATGGGCGATTCCCGCTGCCATTTCCCCCAATCGGGCGAGGTTCTCCTTCAAGAACAGCCGTTCGCGAAGGTCCACCACTTCCGTCAAATCCGCGAGGAGACAAAGAGCTCCCGGGGAGCTGCCACTCGGCGAAAGAAGCGGAATCACGCTGACCCCGATGTGCAACGTAGCTCCCTCCCCCAACCGATAGCGCGTCTGGCCCCGCAGGTGGTAGCGCCCGCGCTCGAGCGCCTCGTCGAGCATGCGCACGAGCTCCTCGGACCCCGGAAACGTTTCGCCGAATCGTTTCCCGATGGCGCGGGAAGCTTCGATCCCGAAGATCCGCTCCGCGGCCGGATTCACGACGGCCACGAGACCCGCTGAATCGAGAGATACGAGACCGGTGGTCATGCTGCGGATGATGTCGCTCGCGAGTGCCTCGGTCTCGTCGGCACGGGCCTTCTCCAGCAGATGGAGAGCTGCGAGCTCCCGCTCCTTGTCCTTGAGCCTCGCGACGACATCTTGAAACGTCTCCAGCAAAAACTGTTCTTCTTCCCGGTTCTCGCGACTCGCCGTCGAGAGCTCGGTCGCGACCGAGCGCGCCTCGGCAACCAGTCTGCGGCGGGGGGCGACGAGGCTGTGAAAAAAGAGAACGACCACGAGGAGGACCAGGCTCAGAGCCGAGACCTGGTAAATCAGAGTCGCGCGGAACCGCCGGTTGACGGCGGCGATTCCCGCCGCGGGAATGACCACCCTCAAGATCCTGGAAGCGGGGTCGTCGCTCCCCAGCCCTTCGGGCAGGACGAGATAGCCGGCCGCTTCCGCTTTGTCCACGTCGTAGGGAAACGAGACGTCCGTCGTGGCCCACCCCTCTTCGAGAAGCCGGCGCCGGCCTTCCCGGTCGAGCCGGTCGAAGGCCTCCCCGCGTGGCGGCTCACAGGCCCCCCCGGTCAGGAGCCTCGCGTTCCAGTCGAGAATGCAAGCCGAGCGGAGCTCGTGGGAACGAGCCTCGTCTTCGAGAAAGCGGTTCAACCGGGCGAGGTCCCGCTCGCCCGGAAGCCGCGTGAGAGCGGCGGCGACGAGTCGAGCGCGGCTCTCGAGCCTCTCGTCGAAGCTCGCGGTCAGGAACGTGCGGGACTCGGACGAGAGCTGGAGGCTCTGGCTGTTCACGAGGACGAGGACGAGGACGAGAAAGGCGAGGAAGAGTCGGACCCGAGCGTCGTTCGAGAACATGTCCGAAGGTCCCTCAATCGGGCTTCGCGCCCCTCATCAGAACAGTCCCGAGTACCAGCCGATGATGCGCTCGCCGACGTAAATGGCGGCGATGGCGCCCATTCCCAGGAACGTTCCGAAGGGAAGCTTGGTCTTCCAATCGCCCCCGCGAAGGGCGAGCAACAGGATGCCGACGAGCGTTCCCGAGAGCGATCCGAGAAAGAGAGTGAGGAGGACCCCTTTCCATCCCACGAACGCGCCAATCATCGCCATCATCTTCACGTCGCCCATACCCATCCCCTCGTGCTTCCGGAGGCGAAGATACACCTCGGAGACCAGGTACAGGAGCCCACCGCCGAGCACCGCGCCGAGGAGACAGCCTTTGAACGTGATGTCGCTTCGAAACCAGGCATAGACGAGTCCGAGAACCGTTCCTGGAATCGTGATCGCGTTGGGAAGGATCTGGTGATCGAAGTCGATGAAAATCAGGGCCACCATGGCAGCCACGAACGCGAGCTCGGCGAGCGCGGCGAGGCTCGGTCCGTGTCGAAGGAACGAGGCGAGGGACGCGGCGCCCACCGAAGCCTCGACGAACGGATATCGAACGGAGATACCCGCTTTGCAGTGTCGGCATCGTCCCCCGAGAATCACATAGCTCAGCAGGGGAACGTTGTCGTAGGCCGCGACCTCCTTCCCGCAGGAGGGACATCGAGACCGCGGTGAGACGAGCGACTGATCGAGCGGCAGGCGATGAATGACAACGTTCAGGAAGCTTCCCCAGATGAGTCCGAAGAGTACGGCGAACGCGGGAAGCAGCCACGGAACCTGGGCGAAGGACTCGGCGGTCACGGACGGTCGGATCTCCGCCTCATTGGAGCCTCATTGGGTGGGAAGGACGCCGAGACCGGACCGGGGCGAGGGTCTCGCCTCATGGGTCTCGGGATCGAGAAGGTAGGGCTCGCCCGTGGGATCGAGGGGAACCGATCTCAGGAGACGGGCATCGACGAGATCCTGCCATCGAGTGGGATCGCTGCCTCGTTCCTCCCGGTATCTCTCGATGAGCTTGTTCAGTCCGTCCATCTGATCGAGCGCGTCCAGCTGCCTGAGGTGAGCCTGGGCGTTCTCTTTCTGCTGCTCGGTCTCGGCGCTATCGCGGATGATTTTCCAGAGTGCGCGTGCGGTATCGCGATCACCACCCCGGGTCAGAGCGCGGCCCGCGGTGGTGGCCATCCAATAGGGAGCGCCCTTGATCTTGCTACCCTCGAGAAAGACCTCGGCGGCCTTCTCGTAATCCTTCAGGTACCAGAAGTAGATGAATCCCTTGTCGAGATAGAACCGCCAGTAGTCCGGATGGTGCTTGATACCGTCGTCGATGAGCTCGATTCCCTTCGACGGAAGCCCGGCGCCGCCCGGCAGGGGCTCGGAGAGAAACGTCGAGCCGTAGGTATAGGCGATCTTGAAATTCGGATCGAGCTTCACCGTGATCCAGAGGAGCGGCTCGAGCAGAGCGTAGTTCTTGTTGTCTACCGCGAGCCTCTTGCCTCCGAAGTATTGCACCGCGCGGAGCCAGTAGATGTCCGCGGCGACGTTGTCGAAGCCGAGGGTGGCCTTCTTGAGGAGGTCGCCGTTCTCCACGTAGAGAATCTCTTCCGTCGAGCGGTACTCGCCGAACCTCTCATCGATGTGAAACTGCAGCGCGTAGACAGCGAACGCGAGCCCGGCGATGGTGGCAGCGGAGGCGATCCCGAACGTCCTCGCTCCTCGCCCGTCCACGTCCATCACCACCGTGACCCAACTACTTGAGATTGCGATTCTGGAAGACCCAGGCGGACGCCACGAGCAGAAGAGCGGTGTAGGTGATGCCGTAGAGGGTAACCCAGCCGAGCTGACCCATGGGGACCAGGCCTCCCGAGACGGCGGCCGACTTGACGTCGAAGTTCCTGAAGTTGGGGAGAAGATAGTAGAGGGAGCGCGTCAGCAGCGAAAGGAGATCGGAATCGACGACGTTCTCGAAGTGTTTGAGATCGGAAGAATAGTAGCCGGCGACATAGATGAAGCCGGTGAACAGCCCCGCGAGGAGCGACGAGGTGAAGGTCGAGAACAGAATCGCCACCGCCACGAGCAGGCACAGTCCGACGTAGATGAGATAGATCGCCTTCAACAGGCCGAGGTCGAACTTCTCCCCCATGACGAACAGCAACAAATAGAGACCGGCGGTCATCACCAGTACGTTCACGAGCAGAGTGACGGCGAGCCCGAAATACTTTCCCAGCAGGAACTCGACTCTGGAGATGGGCTTGGGCAGGAGGCTGTAGAGCGTGCGCTTGTCGATCTCTTTCGACACCAGACCGATGCCGATGAAGATCGCGATCACGGTCCCGAAGATCGAGATCGCCGCGAGTCCGATGTCTTTGATGATCTTGACTTCTTGATAGATCGAGATCTGACCCAGAACGTAGCTCGAGCCGATCATGATGAGAGCGAACAGCACCAGGTTGTAGAGGACCTTGTCCCGCACCGTCTCGCGATAGGTGTTGAGAGCGATATAGCCCACGTTCCGGACTCGGGAGGGCGCGGGCGGCTCCGCCGTCACCGAGGCCGTGGTGGCGGTGGCGTTCAAGATTCCCTCCCCTGATATTCGATCTCTCGAACGAAGTGATCCTCGAGCGTCTGCTTCACCCGGTTCACCGACACCAGTCGAGCTCCGCTCTCGACGAACAGGGGAAGCGCACGGTCGAAATCCTCGGGCGCCCGGAAAGCGATGAGGCAACGCTCGCCGGTTC
The DNA here is from genome assembly GCA_963815675.1 of uncultured Acidobacteriota bacterium. Lineage (GTDB taxonomy): Bacteria > Acidobacteriota > Vicinamibacteria > Marinacidobacterales > SMYC01 > CAWFHP01. Next base: position 224,790 of record CAWFHP010000007.1, read on the forward strand.
GGCGGAGCTCCCGCGCCGAAGGCACGAGGGTGCGCTCGACCTCGACACTGACGTTCTCGGCTACCACCTCGACCGTCTGAATCGGAGACATCCAGGATATCGGCGAGCCGTCCGACCTCGATAAGCTTCCCGCGGTTCAGGATGGCCACCCGATCACAGAGCTGCTCGACGTCGGGAAGGATGTGAGAACAGAAGAACACGGTGACTTCCGCGTCTTTCAGCTCGCGGATGAGTTGGGTCATCTCCCGACGACCCACGGGGTCCAGTCCCGACATCGGCTCGTCGAGAAAAACGAGCGACGGGCGGTTGACGAGCGCCTGGGCGATCCCGAGGCGCTGGGTCATCCCCTTGGAGTACTTACGGAGGGGAACGTCGGCAGTCTCGGTCATGCGAACCTTGTCGAGGAGCTCCGCGGCCCGGTCGTTTCTCTCCCGCTTCGACAGCCCGAACAGCTGCCCGAAGTAGAGAAGGAGCTCCCGGCCCGTCAGGTAATCGTAGAAATACGGTTGCTCCGGGAGATAGCCGATCCGGCGCTTCATCTCGGCATCCTGGAGGGGCCGGCCGAGGATCCGGGCCTCGCCTTCGGTGGGGAAGATGAGCCCCATGAGGAGCTTCAAAGTCGTCGTCTTGCCGGCGCCGTTCGGACCTATGAGACCGAAAATCTCTCCGGGCTCCACGACGAGGTCGAGGCGGTCGAGCGCGCGGCACCGTTTCCTTACGAACGAGCCCACGTCGTAGTCTTTGCTGAGTCCGAGAATCTCGACTGCGTGCATGGTCAAAACGTCAAACCGTCAAACCGTTCGATGCTTCGTGTGCCGACCGAGGCCAGGCGGGTGAATTTCGTATGCGTTACCGAAAATGGTAGCACAGTTTCGAGGCCCCAAGAACCTCGTGGGCCCCGACGGAATGGGATTCCTACTGCAGGGTGGATGTGCCTGGGGGCACGGGACAGCCGAGTCCTCCACCCGCTGGATCCATGAAGATCGCTCCCGCCGCACCTCCGAGGAAGCTGCGCACGCCGGTCAGTCCGACCTGCGCGGGCACGGCGATGTAGCAATAGTCGACGATCGAGTTCGGATCGCAGAGCGAGGAGACCGCGGGCGCGGGGCCGGCGGATTGATAGTCCCGCTGAAATCCGCCCTTGATGTACGGCGTGGGTCGCCCGAGGTCCGTTCCCAGGAACTCGGGAGCCGCGGCAGGATAGTTCGGGATGCAAATGCCTCCTCTGGTGAGGCAGGTCATGGAGCGCGCGAAGAACCCGCAGTTCATCGAAGCGTAGGTGGCGCTGGCCGACATGACCGTTCGGGTGTCACCGATGGCCTGAGCTTCGTTCGCGGAGATGCGCGCGCGGAGCAGACTGGGGATGGCAATCGCGGCGATGATTCCGATGATGGCGACGACGATCAGAAGCTCGATGAGAGTAAATCCGCCATTAAAATCGACGCGGGCGCTGCGTTCCATCGTATCCTCCCCAACCCTTGTGCCCTGTGCCCCGCAAGCGGGGGTGGTGCCCTTTTCGAGCAGCACCACCCCCTTGTTCCCTTACGCGAGCCAGTGTATCAACTACTGGCCGAGGAACGCGGTACCTGCCGGAACGTCACAACCAATGACGCCACCAGCAACTTGCACGTAGATCGCACCGGCGCCCGTTCCGGAGAACGAACGCACACCCGTCAAGCCAGCGCTCGCGGGATCCGATTCATAGCAGTAATCGTTGACGCTGGCCGGATCAATCGTGGAAGTGATCGGCGGAGCGCCAGCCACGGGATTCGGAAACCACTGGCGGTTGTAGCCCGACTTCGTGTAGAGGCCGGCCTGACCGACATCGGCGCCGAGGAACTCGGGAGCCGGCCGGACGTAGGCGGGAATTCCGATACCGGCGCAGGTGCCGGCGCCCGCATAGCAGAGGTTCTCGACAGGCGCGAAGAAACCGCCGTTGGCGGACGCGTAGGTCTGCTCGGCCGAAATGACCGTCCGAGTGTCGCCGATCGCCTGCGCCTCGTTCGCGGATACGCGCGCGCGGAGCAAGCTCGGGATGGCGATAGCGGCGATAATTCCGATAATCGCCACCACGATCAGGAGCTCGATCAGGGTGAAACCTTTGTTGTTCTTCATTTGGCTTTCTCTCCTAAAACCCCCGGCGCCCCCGCCGGAGGGAATTGCTTACCCGTAGCCCCCCAGACCCCTTCGTGGAATCCCCAACCCGGGTCGGAGGCCTTACTACCGGTAAGCGAAACCAGTTACCGTCGCCTACCATATAGCAACCGACGTGCCAGTCCGCGGGATGGACTCGAGTCATGATGCGATGCCGGAAGTTCCTGTAGATCAACGCATTCGCCAGATCCGGTAGATCCCGTGGTGATTTCATCCCGCTACCAAATCCTGCCATTCAACCAATTTTTGTGATCCCCTCGGTGCCACTATTTCGCACCGAGGTGTATGTTCGCTGAATGTGCAAAGGGGCAGAAGGAAGCCCGGGAAATCACCGAAGTCCGTATTTCTGGAGCAGATATCGAAACGAGCGGAGGTTCATGTTGAGGAGCTTGGCGGCCTTCGTCTGCACCCCGCTGGCTTTGTCCATCGCCTCGGTCAGAAGTTTTTTCTCGAGGCTCGCCACGTGATCGCTGAAATCGATGCCCGAATCCGGGATCAGCTCATCCCCGGCCGCGAGCGGGGCCGCCGCCTCGGGACGTTGCTCGTCGCGAACCTTGTCGGGCAGCCGCTCCAGCAGAATCATGCCCGAGGGCTCGAGCGCCATCGCTCGCTCGATGACGTTCTCGAGCTCGCGGACGTTACCCGGCCAATCGTAGGCCTTGAGCCGCTCGAGGGCGTCGTCCGCGATCTTAGTGATGCTCTTTCCCGACGAGCGCCGCGCCTTTTCGAGAAAGTGCTCGGTGAGAACAGGTATGTCCTCCCGCCTCTCCCGAAGAGGCGGCAGATGAATGGGAATGACGGCGAGCCGGTAATAGAGATCCTCGCGGAACGTTCCTTCCTTGACGCCGAGCTCCAGGTCCCTGTTGGTGGCGGCGAGGATGCGTACGTCGACTTCGATCTCCTCGGTCGACCCGACGGCTCGAATCTTCTTTTCTTGAAGGACGCGCAGGAGCTTGACCTGCATCGTGGGGCTCATCTCGCCGATCTCGTCGAGGAAGATCGTCCCCTTGTGAGCGACCTCGAACAGACCCTTGTGGTTGGCGGTCGCACCGGTGAAAGATCCTTTCGTGTGGCCGAAGAGCTCGCTCTCGAGGAGCGTCTCGGGAAGCGCCCCGCAGTTGATCGAGACGAACTGGTCGTTGACCCGCTGGCTTCTCACGTGAATGGCGCGGGCGGCAAGCTCCTTCCCCGTGCCACTCTCGCCGGTGATGAGAACGGTGCTGTTGGTCTCCGCCACCGACTTGATGTGCTCGAACAGCTCGAGCATCGGAGGGCTCGAGCCCAGCATCGAATCGAGCCCGTGCTTGTGCTTCAGCTCCCGTTTGAGCGTCTCGTTCTCCCGCTTGAGCCGGACTTTTTCGAGAGCGTTGCGAATGTTGGTCTTGAGCTCCTCCATCTTGAACGGCTTGGTCAGGTAGTCGTAAGCGCCGAGCCGGAGGGCTTCGACGGCCGTCTCCGCAGACGCGTAGGCGGTCACCATGATTACCGGAACGGAGGGGTCGGTCTCCTTGATGTGGCGAAGCACTTCGACGCCGCTCATGTCGGGCATCTTGATGTCCGAGATCACCAGATCATAGGACGACTTGTCGACGAGCTCCGTCGCCTTCGTTCCCGACTCGGCCAGCGTGATTCGGTGACCCTCTTTGCCGAGGGCAATCTCGAGAAGCTGGCGCATGGATTCTTCGTCGTCGACGACGAGGATGCGGCTCACTCCAGTGTCCTCCTATCCAGGGGAAAGTGCACCGAGATCTCGGTGCCCTTCGAGGCGCCACTATCAACTTGTATCACCCCATTGTAGTCATTGACGATGCGATACACGATGGCGAGCCCGAGTCCGCTGCCTCGCTTGAAGCTGCCCGAGAACGGCTCGAACACTCGATGAACCTCCCCGCCCGACATTCCCACCCCCTGATCCCGGAAGGTCATGACGACACCCCCCGCGCCGTTGCGGGAGAGCGACATGTCGAGTCGGCCGCCGTTGGGCATGGCCTGGAGGGCGTTGCGCGCCAGATTCCAGGCGATCTGCTTCATCTGGTTCGGGTCGGCGAAGAGCATCACCGGAGTCCGGGGAAGCTCCAGGAGGATCTCGTGCTCGGGAAGAACCTCGGAGCTGTGTCCCAGGAGGGTCGCGGTCTCCTCCAGCACCGGACGCAAATCGATCTGATCCGGCTCGAATCGCGGTGGCCGGGCATAGGCCAGGAACTCGGTGAGGGTGCCCGAGAGCCGCTCCGACTCGCGTACGATGATGTCCATCAACCGCCTTTGCTCGTCGGTGAGCTCTTCGGCCTCGGCGAGAACCTGCACCGAGCCGCTGATCGAAGCGAGGGGATTCCGAATCTCATGGGCCATTCCCGCGGCCATCTCTCCCATGGTCGCGAGGTTTTCTTTGAGCCGGACTTCCCGCTCGAGGCGCTTGATCTCGGTCAGATCCTGAAAAATGAAGAGGAACCCGCTCTTCTTCTCGCCTTCGAAGAGGAGATAGGAAACGCTCATCCCCATGTGGATCTCCTCTCCCCGTCGATTCAGGTAGGCGCCCTCCATGCGCAGGTAGCGTCTCACCGCGAGCTTGCTCTTGAGCTGGTCGAGAAAATCCTCCTTTTCGCCCAGGAGGCTCTTCACTTCCTGGCCGATCGCTTCCTGCGGGGCCACGCCCAATATCGACGACGCGGATTCGTTGAAAAAATTGATGCGTCCTTCGAAGTCGGTGGTCATCAACCCCGAGGTGATGGAATCGATGATGGTCTGGTTGAGCACCTGGAGGTCGGCGAGGAAATCCGACGCCTCTTCGAGCTGTCTTCCGGTGAGTCGCAGATTCTCCGAAAGGTAGCTCGTGAGTAATGCGACGGTGTAGAAGCCGAACACGTTGAGGAAAATGGTGTAGACAACGACCTGCTTCGGCAGCACCGGGAGCACGGGGCCGCCGGCGACGGGGTAGGCGACGATGACACCGAGATAGAGCGCCTGGATGAGCGTACCGTAGAGGACCGAGGCCACCGTCGCCGCCATCAAGCCGCCCCGCCGGAAGAGGATGATGCTCGCGGCGATGATGCTGATGAAGTAGAGGAAGGAGAAGTTGCTCTCGATCCCGCCGGTGTAAAAGACGATGCCGGTCACGATCACCAGGTCGCCCACGATCTGCATGTAGGCGAGCTCGCGGCGCCTCTGAGCGGTGAAGGGCCACGCGAGGGCGTAGCAGAGCGTCAGGAGGTAGGTGAGCGCGATCAGGATGTAAAGGGGCTCGCCCGGCTCCCGCGGCCGCGCGATGACCTCGGTCACCACCGCCGATCCCAGGAGGGCGGTAATCACCACCACCCGGAGGACCATGAGCCACACCAGGGCGTTGTCGCCGATCTTGCGGGTCCTATCGGCCGTCTTTTTGATCATGGCAGCGGGTCGTCGCCGACTCCGACGCGGCGGGAATGCAAGCCATGGGCGATCCGGCTGGCTACACCAGCCCGAGGCCTCCCACGTCGTCGCCCATCACGGTCCTCGGCCCCTCTGACGGAGAGCCGACTCTTGCCCCAAAGAGAGGGGCTAGGTCAGCTGCTGGATGAGGCTGAAGATGGGCATGTACATCGAGATGACGATGCCGCCCACAACGGTGCCGAGGAAGAGAATCAGGAGTGGCTCCATCAGCGTCATCAGGTTGCCGACGGCGGTATCGACCTCGTCCTCATAGAAGTCCGCGATCTTGGAGAGCATGGTGTCGAGGGCGCCCGTCTGCTCTCCCACCGAGATCATCTGCACCACCATCGGCGGGAACACGTCGGTCTGCTTCAAGGGCGCCGCGATCGACTGACCGCCCTCGACGCTCTTCCGCGTTTCCATGATGGCGTCTTCCACGATCGCGTTGCCCGACGTCTTGGCGGTAATCTCGAGACCATCGAGAATGGGAACACCGCTCGAGATCAGCGTGGCGAGAGTGCGGCAGAAGCGTGCCACCGCGATCTTCCTGAGAATCAGACCGATGACCGGCATTTTCAAGGTTATCCCGTCCAGCACCCGGCGCCCCTTGTATGTCTCGTGATAACGCTTCAACGAATAGACGCCCGCGATCCCGCCGATCACCATCGGCAGGAGAAGCCGTACGAACCAGTTCGACATGAAGATCACGACTCGGGTAGAGAGCGGCAGCTGCGCCCCGAGCCCTGCGAACAGAGCGGCGAAAGTCGGAATCACCTTCCACAGGATGACGCCCACGACCAGCATGGCGATGGAAATGACCGCCGCGGGATAGACCAGAGCCGACTTCACCTGCGACTTCAACTTGACCGACTTCTCGATATATGTCGCGAGACGTTTCAAGATGACGTCGAGAATACCGCCCGCCTCGCCCGCCGCGATCATGTTGGTGAAGAGGTCGTCGAAGACTTTAGGATGCTTCTTCATCGCGTCCGCGAGCGAAGAGCCCCCTTCCACGTCCTGCCTCACCTGCAGCAGGACCTTCTGAAAATTGACGTTCTCCTGCTGGGTTCCCAGAATCTCGAGACACTGCACGAGAGGAAGACCGGCGTCGATCATGACCGAGAACTGCCGGGTGAAAATGGCGACGTCCTTGGGCTTGATTCCGCTTCCGAACCTGGGGAGCGCGATCTCCTTGCCCTTCTCTTTTACGCTCGTGACGAGAATCTGCTCGCGACGAAGCATGGCGATGACCGCGTCCTTCGAGTCGGCGTTGCGCTCACCCGTCGTAGCCACTCCGGTTCGCGTCTTACCCTTGAATACGTAGGCCGGCATCGTTTCGCCTCCTTGCCGCTATGAAAGGCTCTACCGCTTTACCATTCCCGGTCGCGTACCGGTTCCACCCGGCATCGCCCGCTGCTGCACCGAAGTAGGAATGCCGGATCCCCGGTTGATCATGTCCTGCAGCTCATCCGGGTGTGACGAGAGCGACAGCGCGAGCTGCAACGTGATTTGTTTCTTGAAGTAGAGCGTCGCCAGGGACTGGTTGAACGTCTGCATGCCGTACTTTTCCTGGCCGGTCTGCATCGTCGAGTAGATCTGATGGATCTTGTCCTCGCGGATCAGGTTCCGGATGGCGGAGTTGGGAACCATGATCTCCATCGCCAGGACCCGGCCCGATCCGCTCGCCTTCGGCAGGAGCGACTGGCACACGATCCCCTCGAGCACGAACGAGAGCTGCGCACGAATCTGCGGCTGCTGGTGCGCGGGAAACACGTCCACGATTCGGTTGATGGTCTGCGCCGCGGAGTTGGTATGGAGCGTGGCGAAGGTCAAGTGGCCGGTCTCCGCGATCCGGAGAGCGGACTCGATGGTCTCGAGGTCCCGCATTTCTCCGATGAGCACGACGTCGGGATCCTCGCGGAGGGCGGCGCGCAGCGCATTGGTGAAGCTGTGGGTGTCGGAGTGGACCTCGCGCTGGTTGACGAGACATCCCTGGTGATTGTGGAGGTACTCGATGGGGTCCTCGATGGTAATGATGTGCTCGCGCCGTTCCTTGTTGATCTTGTCGAGCATCGCCGCGAGGGTCGTCGACTTGCCGCTGCCGGTCGGGCCGGTCACGAGGACGAGACCTCTCGGTTTCTCGCAGATCTGCGCGATCACCGGAGGCAGGCCCAGATCCTTGAAGCTCCGAATCTCGTAGGGAATGGTTCGATAAACGGCGGCTACCGCGCCTCGCTGCATGAACACGTTGGCTCGGAAGCGGGCAAGATTCTTGATACCGAAAGAGAAGTCGAGCTCGAGGTTCTCCTCGAAGCGGTGCTTCTGGTTGTCGGTAAGAACGCTGTAGGCGAGCTGCTTCGTTTCCACAGTGGTGAGCGGAGGCATGTCGAGCGCGCGGAGTTTGCCGTCCACGCGGATCTGCGGCGGCGAATTGTTGGTGATGTGAAGATCCGACCCGCCCATCTCGAGCATGGTCTTGAGCAGCTGGTGTAGGCTAACCGCCATTAGGCATCCTCGCTCCGTTACACGAAGGCCTGCAAGGCCTCCCAGTTACCGGGACGGCGGTGGCGGACGAGCTACCGACCATCCCTCGTGGCTCTGCTTCGCTGACCGTCCTAGCTGGCCTGGCTGACTCCATCGCCTCCTCGTGGCCTCCCCGCCTACTTCACCGTCTCGCGCACGACCTCTTCCAGGGTCGTGACTCCATCTCGTACTTTGGTGAGGCCGCTGCGGCGCAGCGAGAGCATGCCATCTTCCGTGGCCTTTTGCTTCAGCTCGATCGCGGAGGCACCCTCCAGGATCAGCTGCCGCACTTCGTCGGTGAGCTCGAAGACCTCGTAGAGCCCCACCCGCCCCTTGTAGCCGGTGTTGTTGCACATGCTGCATCCCCGGCCCTTCTGGGCGACAACGTCCTTCGCCTCTTCGGGACTGAAGCCAGCGTCGATCAGTGCCTGGGCCGGCACTTCGATGGGGGACTTGCATTCTTTGCAAACCCGGCGAACGAGACGCTGGGCGCAAATCAAATGCACCGAAGTCGCAACGAGGAAGGGCTCGATGCCCATGTTCATCAAACGGTTGATGGTCGAAGGAGCGTCGTTGGTGTGGAGCGTCGAGAGCACCAGGTGGCCGGTGAGAGCCGCCTTCACCGCAATCTCGGCCGTCTCGAAGTCTCGAATCTCACCGACGAGAATGATGTTCGGGTCCTGCCGGAGGAAAGACCTCAGGGCGGCGGCGAAGTTCAGACCGATCGATTCCTTCATCTGGACCTGATTCACGCCGGCGAGGTTGAACTCGACGGGGTCCTCGGCGGTCATGATGTTGGTCTCGGGAGTGTTGAGCTGGCTGATGGCCGAATAGAGAGTGTTGGTCTTGCCGCTTCCCGTGGGCCCCGTCACCAACGCCATGCCCCAGGGTTTGAAGATCGCTTCCGTCAGCTTCTTGAGCGACGAGGGCTCGAACCCGAGCTTCGTCATGTCGAGCATCAAGTTCTCTTTGTCGAGAAGTCGCAATACCACTTTCTCGCCGAAGAGCGTCGGGAGGGTCGAGACCCGGAAGTCGAGCTCGCGGAGCTTCCCCTGGTTGTTCATCCGGATCTTGATGCGTCCGTCCTGGGGGAGCCGGCGCTCGGAGATGTCGAGCTTCGACATGATCTTGATACGCGAAATGATCGCGTCCCGAAGCTTCATCGGCGGATTCATCACCACATAGAGGACGCCGTCGATCCGGAACCGCACGCGGAACTCGCGCTCATAGGGCTCGATGTGGATGTCGCTCGCCCCCCGGCGGAGCGCATCGGTCAGGATCAGATTGCAGAGCTTGACGACGGGAGCTTCCTCGGTTCCCTTTTCCAGCTCGACGAGATCGATCTCGTCACCCTCTTCGAGAACCTCGACGTCCTCGTTGAAGTCGTCGGTCTCGACCAGCTTGTCCATCTCCTCCTTGATCTGGAGCGAGTGAACCGAGCCATAGTATTTCTCGATCGACTCCATGATGGCCGTCTCGGAGGCCACCACCGGCTCGACGTTGTAGCCGGTCATGAACTTGATGTCGTCCATCGCGAAAACGTTGGTCGGGTCGACCATCGCGATGGTGAGGTTGGCTCCCGCACGAGACAGAGGGATGATCTGGTACTTCTGCGCCGTCTCCGCCGGGACGAGCTTGATCACCGAGGGATCGATCTCGAACCTAGCGAGGTTGATCGACGGAACACCGTACTGCCTCGAGAGGAGCTGAGTGATCTCCTCGTCCTTTACGAACCCCAATTTGACGAGATTGAAACCGAGCTTCCCGCCGTGCTGCTTCTGATACTGCAATGCTTCCTGGAGCTGCTGGGGTGTGATGAGATTCTCCTTCACCAGCAGCTCGCCGAGCTTTATAGGCATCCAACCACTCCGCGGGCTGTCACACTAGGACCGGCTTAAATGTTATTGTTCACAGTGGATTACCGTGCTAACAACTCTAACCTCCACCCCCTGGATTGTCAAGGGGGGAAGACTCCGCCGTCGCGCGGAAGGGGGTTGCAATCAGGGCGATAGCGTGATCGTGAACCCCAAGGAACGGTCCCGATCGCTCGTTGCCCCGAGGTAAGCGAGATCGATCCGCACGAAACGAATGCGTCCTCCGGCGCCGACGGAAAAGGCGGGGCGCGCTCCCCGGCTCGACCCCACTTCGGCTCTCAGCCCCGCCCGCAAAGACAGCGCCTCGTCGAAGAATCGCTTTTCGGCGCCGAGGGCGACCTCCCGCCAGCTGTCCTGCTCTCGCCCCTGGCGGGAGAGATCGAAGTCGAACGACAGGAGCGCTACCCGGGAAACGCGGAACGCGACTCCGGCGCGGGCGTGTCTCGACAGCGTGATGGTCCTCTCCCGAGAGGGTCGTGAATTTCGGCTCGGTGAGACGACTCGCCATCAGTCCCATCCGCAGCCATCGCCTCGGCTCGTAAAGAGCGGCGAGGTCGAGGGTGGCGGTCGACGTCGTCCGGCCCTCGGTCCCGACGATGCGATCGGAGAACGCGCTCGGCGATCGGTCAGAGGATGCGAGAGAGGACACCGATTCGACGAGCTCGTGCGCCGTTCCCCGGAGATAGTGCAGGTTCGCGGCGACCACGAGGTTGTCGGGAGGGAGCGAGTGCACGAGGGAGACGGCGAGGTCGAAGGTCTCGAGCCCCTGGCTCGACGAGAGAATCCTGCTCGCGGGAGGACCAGGTGCTCCGGCCGAACGTGCCCGCGACTCCGAGAAAGGGCATCTCGATCGAGAACCCGGAGGCACGGTCGGTCGCGAGACTCCCGTTGCCGTCCGCTCCGGAGAGCGAGCTCTCGAAGCCGCCTCGATCCATCCGGGAGTCACCCCACTGAAAGCCGCCCTGGAAGACGGGCCCGAAGGCGACGCCGGCGGGATTCCAGAAGAACGCCGACGCGTCATCGGCAACCGCGGTGAAGGCGCCGCCCATCGCCGTAGCGCGAGCTCCGAAAGGAGCCAACCGCTCCTGCCCCGGTGCCAGAGACGGCCCGAGCACAACCAGAACGACGATCGAAACGGTCAGTCGACGAAACACCACGTCACTATAGCATCGAGGATCCGTACTCGCGGATTGGTGAAAATCATTCATTGCTGCGCCGGGTTTGACAGTTCTGTGAAGGAGGTCTATCCTCTGTCGTACCGTTCTTATGGGAACGACCGGCTGAATGCGGACGATCGCGGTCATACCTGCCCGCTACCGCTCGAATCGTCTCCCCGGAAAACCCCTCAAAGCCATTCATGGGAAGACCATGATCGAACGGGTCTACGAGCGCGTCCTGCGGGCGAGGCTTCTCGACGACGTCGTGGTCGCGACCGACGACGAGAGGATCCGGGACACCGTCGTCGCCTTCGGCGGCAAAGCGGTGATGACCTCCGCCACCCACCCGAGCGGGAGCGACCGCATCGCCGAAGTGGTCGCGGATCTCGATGACGTCGATCTGGTGGTGAACGTGCAGGGGGACGAGCCCCTCGTCGCGCCCGAGGCCGTGGACGACGCCGTTCGCCTCGCCCGCGCGACCCCCGGGGCGATCGTGACCCTGCGCCGCGAGATCCTCGATCGAGAGAGCCTCTTCGACCGGAACGTGGTAAAAGTGGTGACCGACTTGCGTGACTTCGCACTCTATTTCTCGCGCTCGCCGATTCCCGCGCCGCCGGAGAAGCTTGCCGACCCTTTGCCACGAGGTCTCTATTTCAAACACGTGGGAATGTACGTCTATCCCAAAGAACAGCTCCTCGCTCTCGCGGGCATGCCGCCGGTGCCGCTCGAGCTCGCCGAGAAACTGGAGCAACTTCGCGCCCTCGCTCACGGCGTGCCCATCCGGCTTCGCGACACCGACCACGAGTTCGTCGCCGTCGATACCGAAGCGGATCTGGAGCGCGTTCGCGAGCTCGTCGGCGTGAGCGAACATAAAACCGTGAACCGACTCGATTCATGAACCGTCAACCGTAAGGAGCGTTTCTTCCATGGCGTCACCCAAGGCCAAGTTCATCTTCGTTACCGGGGGAGTGGTCTCTTCGCTGGGAAAGGGTGTTGCGTCCGCATCCATCGGGCGCTTGCTCGAATCCCATGGCTACCGAGTGAACTTCCTGAAGTTCGACCCCTATATCAACGTCGATCCGGGCACGATGAGTCCTTACCAGCACGGCGAGGTCTTCGTGACCGACGATGGTGCCGAGACCGATCTGGACCTGGGTCATTACGAACGTTTCACCGAAGTGGTGCTCTCCCGCACGTCCAACGTGACCACCGGCCAGATCTACGAAGCGGTCATCGCCAAGGAGCGCCGCGGCGACTACCTCGGGGGAACGGTCCAGGTCATTCCCCATATCACCAACGAGATCAAGTCACGACTCCAGCCGGTCGCCGAGGGAACCGACATCGTCATCGTCGAGATCGGCGGTACGGTGGGAGACATCGAGAGCCTTCCGTTCCTCGAGGCGGTGCGCCAGTTCCGCATGGACGTCGGACGTGCCGGGGCGGTCTTCATTCACCTCACCCTCGTACCCTTCATCCCCACCGCGGGAGAGCAGAAGACCAAGCCGACTCAGCACAGCGTGCGCGAGCTCCGGGCCATCGGTATCCAGCCCGACATTCTCCTCTGCCGCGCCGACCGGCCGCTGTCGCGGGACCTCAAATCGAAGATCGCTCTGTTCAGCAACGTCGACGAGAAGGCCGTCATCACCGCTCAGGACGTGAGCACGATCTACGAGGTGCCGCTCCTCCTCGCCGAAGAGCGGCATCGACGAAATCATCCTCGAGATGCTGCAGCTTCCGGTGCGCACCCGCGAGCTCTCCGCCTGGCGCGAGCTGGTGCGCCGCATCCAGAACCCCCAGGGCGAGGTGACCATCGGCGTCGTGGGCAAGTACGTGAGCCTCACCGACGCCTACAAGAGCTTGAACGAGGCGTTGTCTCACGGCGGCGTCTCCCACAACGTCCGCGTGCGGCTCGAATGGATCGAGGCCGAGGACCTGGAGCAGGGATCGGTCTCCTGCCTGGAAGGAGTCGACGGGGTCCTCGTGCCCGGAGGCTTCGGCCCGCGGGGCGCGGAGGGAATGGCGGCGGCGGCGGGATGGGCGCGACGGCATCGCGTGCCCTACTTCGGAATCTGCTACGGCTTCCAGTGGGCGGTAGTCGAGTACGCCCGCTCGGTCTGCGGTCTCTCGGAGGCGAGCTCGGTCGAATGCCATCCGGACTCTCCCGACAAGGTCATTCTCAAGCTGCGCGACCTCGTGGGCGTGGAAGAGATGGGAGGGACGATGCGGCTCGGAGCCTACGACTGCGTGCTCCAGGAGGGCTCCCTCGCCGAGCAGAGCCTACGGGACGTCGCGGGTCTCGGAGCGTCATCGCCATCGCTACGAGTTCAACCAGGAGTACGAGCGGCGTTCTCTCCGACCACGGGATGCGTTTTTCGGGACGTACGCCGGACGGAAAGTTCGTCGAGATCGCGGAGATTCCCGAGCATCCCTGGTTTCTGGCGGTGCAGTTTCATCCCGAGTTCAAGTCGCGCCCCCTCGCTCCTCATCCGCTGTTCCGCGAGTTCATCGGCGCCGCCTGGCGGTACAAGCGGGGCCAGAGCGCCGACGACCAGGTGGGACGCGGAAGCGAGATACAGGAAGAGTCGTCGGTCGCGGGCCATCGCTGATATCATCGGGCTTCACCATCTGCGACGCGTCCCTTCCGCGCCCGAGGTCGAGAGCCGAGCCCAGCATGAGTAGAGAGATATCGTGACCGAGACCGTTCCCGTCGGAAACCTTCTCGTCGGTGGTGGCCGCAGGTTCGCTCTCATCGCGGGTCCTTGCGTCATCGAGAACGACGAGCATCCCTTCTTCATTGCGGAGCGCATCCGCGACATCGCCGGTGAGCTCGGCATTCCTTACGTCTTCAAAGCTTCGTTCGACAAGGCCAACCGCAGCTCGATCGAGTCGTTTCGGGGCCCCGGTCTCGAGCGGGGATGCGCCATCCTGCGGGAGGTACGGGAGCGTTTCCACGTTCCGGTAACCACGGACGTGCACGAGCCGCATCAGGCGGCGTCGGTTGCGGAGGCGGTCGACCTTCTTCAGATCCCCGCCTTTCTCTGCCGCCAGACCGACCTCCTGCTCGCCTGCGCGGCGTACCGGAAAGCCGGTGAACGTGAAGAAAGGACAGTTTCTCGCTCCCTGGGACATGAAACACGTCGTCGAAAAGATACGCGGCGGCGGGAAATCCCAACGTGCTCGTCACCGAGCGAGGGACGACGTTCGGCTACAACAATCTCGTCGTCGACATGAGGGGCTTTCCTATCCTGCGCGAAACGGGAGCCCCGCTGGTATTCGACGTTACTCACAGCCTCCAGCTTCCCGGGGGCGCGGGCAAGTCCTCCGGGTGGCGAGTCGCGCTTCATTCGCGAGCTCGCCTCCGCGGGTGTCGCCGCCGGCGTGGACGCCGTCTTCATGGAAGTGCACGACCGTCCCGCCGAGGCGCTCTCGGACGGCCCCAACAGCTGCCCGCTCGGCCAGCTCGCCTCGGTGTTGAAGCGGCTCGTCGCCATCGAGCGAGCCGTCGCCGAGACCAGAGCGGATTAGAGAGTCCATGACTCTGGAGCTCGCTCGCAGGGTGCTCGAGATCGAAGCCGACGCCGTCCGGAAGCTCGTCGGCCGACTCGACGAGAGGTTCGATCGCGCGGTCGATCTCGTCTCGGGATGTCGGGGGCGCGTGGTGGTAACGGGGATGGGAAAGTCCGGCATCATCTCCAGGAAGATCGCGGCGACTCTCAACAGCACCGGCACGCCCTCGCTGTACCTGAACCCCGCCGAGGCGGTACATGGCGATCTGGGAATGGTGGTCTCGAGCGACGTCGTCATCGCGCTTTCGAACAGCGGCCAGACGAGGGAGCTTCTTCTCCTGCTCGAGCCGATCAAGCGGTTGACGGTTCCGCTCATCGCTTTTCTCGGGAATCGCGACTCGGCCCTCGGCGAAGCCGCCGACGTCGTTCTCGACGTCTCGGTAGATCAGGAAGCCTGTCCCATGGGCCTTGCTCCCACCGCCAGCACCACCGCGTCCCTCGCCCTCGGAGACGCCCTGGCGATGGCGGTGCTCGAGCGAAAGGGATTCACCGAGGAGGATTTCCGGAACCTCCATCCGCGGGGACAACTGGGGTTCAAGCTCATGCGGGTCGAGGACGCCATGCACCGCGGCGAGGAGATCCCGCTCGTTCGCACCGACACGCGGATGCGCGACGTGATCTACGAGATGTCCCGGAAGGGCCTCGGGGTCACGACCGTGACCAATGAGTCGGGTCGGCTCGTCGGCGTCGTCTCCGACGGAGATTTGAGGCGGTTCCTCGAGAAGGACGACGCGCTTCTGACGCGAACCGCAGGAGAGTGCATGACCCGCAATCCGGTGACCATCTCTCGTGGCGAGGCCGCGACCGCGGCGCTCGCGCTGATGGAGAACCGGCGGATCACTTCCCTCGTCGTTCCCGACGAGGAAGGCCGCGTCCTCGGCGTAGTCCACCTGCACGACCTGTGGCGCCTGGGCCGGTACTTCTAGAGACCGGACGAAAGTGGGGACAGGCACCATTTTTACGATTTTGGAAAAAGTGGTGCCTGTCCCTACTTTCTCTACTTTCTGAGACTGCGCGGTTTTACCTATGGACGACGAATTTCGCAGGAAAGCGGCGGGAATCCGCATGCTGCTCATGGACGTCGACGGAGTCCTCACCGACGGTACCTTCGAGCGAGTCGGCGGCAACGGAGATCAAACGGTTCCACTCTCGCGACGGTATCGGAATGGTGCTCGCACGGCGGGCGGGAATGAAGCTCGGTCTCGTTTCCGGCCGGCGCTCGGAAGCGGTCGAGGCCCGCGCGCAGGAGCTCCAGATGAGCTTCGTGCGTCTGGGCGCGAGCGACAAAGTCCGCTGCCTCGAGGAGGCGCTGGCGCAGGAGTCGCTGTCCGCCGGGCAGGTCGCGTTCATGGGAGACGATCTTCCCGACCTTCCCGTCCTGAGACGGGTGGGGCTCGCCTCCACCGTGGCCGACGCTCCTCTGGAAGTTCGTTCTCGGGTAGACTATGTCACGCGGGCTCGCGGTGGCTACGGAGCGGTACGAGAGCTGATCGAGCAAATCCTCGTCGCCCAGGGCCTCTACGACGAGCTCATCGCAGACTATTTGAGGTAAGACCGTGGGCATCATCAAGTCGCTCGTGATCCTTCTCGCCGGTGCCGCCCTCGCGACGTTCCTCTGGTCGAACTACGACAAGACGGTGGTGATTTATTTCACCAGTTACTTCCGGACGGTCGAGCTTCCTCTGGCGGCGGCTCTGATGATCTCGCTCCTCGCGGGCCTGTTTCTCGCCGTCGCTTTGTCCCTTCCCAACCAGATTCGACTTCGGGGACGGATTCGCGAGCTGGCGCGCAAGCTCGAAAGGCTCGAGAACGAGAACGCCGAGCTCCGCAAGCTTCCGCTCGACGACTCCATTCCCAAGAGCTCGTCGAAACCGCGCGAGACGTCGCGGTCGTCCGGCGCCGACGCGCTCGGCTCGGCCACGAAGCCCCCCGGGGCGTAGCCACCGCGGGCCCGGCGGTCATGAGCTTCGGAGACGAAACTCTCCTGGTCGTTCTCGTGGCCTTCGCTGCCGGAGTCGCGGTGGGACGTTTCTGGACCGCGTTGTCCCGGGCTCGAAGCGGCCAATCCGATCTCCGCCGTCCCTCCTCGATCCACTACATTCTGGGACTGGATCTGCTCGCCTCGCGCCAGATCGATCGCGCCGTCACCGAGCTGACCAAGGCGGCACGCGAGAACACCGAGGCGAACGAGATCTACCTCATTCTCGGCAATCTCCTCCGGGAGAAAGGCCAGCTCGAGCGCGCCATCCAGATCCACCAGAGCATCCTGCACCGCCCGGGACTGCCCCGGAACGAAAGGGCGCACGCGCTCCTGTGCCTGGGGATGGACTTCAAGAAGGCCGGTTTCCGCTACCGCGCGATGGATACCTTTCACGAAGTGGTGTCGCTCGAGCCGAGAAACGCCTATGCCCTCGCCAATCTCGTCAAGATCCACGAAGAGGAGCAGGACTGGGAAAGGGCTCTCGCTCTCCAGGAGGAGCTCGCCCGGGTGACCGGCACTCCGGATTCCGTTCTACGCGCCTTTCTCTACGATCAGATTGGTCAGGCGAGCTGGAAGGCGGGCGAGGAGACCCGCGCCGCCCGCGCGTTCGAAGAGTCGATCCGCGCCGAGCCAGGTCTCGCCCCCAGCTACCTGCATTTCGGCGATCTCCTCGCGAGTCAAAACCGCCTCGACGAGGCGGAAGCCCAATGGACCCGCCTCGCCAAAGAGAATCCTCCCTACGCCCATCTCACCTTCGATCGACTTCAAAGGGTCTGGGCCGAGCAGGGAAAGAGCGACAGGATGGAAAAGCTCTATCAGGACGTCGTTCGCGAAGACGATAAAGACTGGCGGGCGAGGTTGGCTCTTGCCCGGCTGAGGCATCAGCAGGGAAGGAGCGAGGACGCCTTCGAGCTCTTGCTCGAAGCGGTTCAGAGGAATCCCCACGCCCTCGCCGTCCACACCGTCGTCTGGAGCTTTCTCGGCGAGACGGGCGCGACGTCGGGAGATCGTCTGAAGCGCTATCTCGACGAGGTGAGCAAGGCGGTCCTCTTTCTGGACCCCTACCTGTGTATCAAGTGCAACTACCGCTCGAGCGGAATTCTCTGGCGCTGCCCGCATTGCCAGGAATGGAACACGTTCGTCGAAGAGCGCCTGGAGACCATCGACCCCTGACTCCGAAGTCTCACCCGAGCCCGCGGAGCTCGTCCACGAGCGCGTCGGTGCGCGCGTCCGTCTCGGCGAGGGACCCCGAAGCATCGACGAGGAAATCGCCGTAGCGCCGCTTTTCTTCGATGGGCATCTGGGCGTCGATTCGCTTCTCCGCTTCCAGCCGGGTAAGACCATCGCGCACCATCAGGCGCTCGACCTGCTGTTCCCGTCGGCAATGCACCACGACGACGCGATCGTAGGTCTTGTAGGAGCCGGTCTCCACCATCAACGCCGCGTCGACGACGGCAATCGGCGCTCCCCGTTCTCGCCGCGCTCTGGAAGAAGCTCTCGATCTCGCTCCACACTCGAGGGTGGACGATGGCGTTGAGCTTTTCCCGTTGCCCTCGGTCGGCGAAGACGATGGCGCCGAGCGCTTGTCGATCGATGGAGCCGTCCGCGGCCAGGACGCCGTCTCCGAAGCTCCGCTCGATCTCGCGGCTCACGTCGGTCCCGGCGCCGAGGAGTCGGTGCACCACCGCGTCGGCATCGAGCGTAGGAATCCCCCGCGCCTCGAATCCGCCTCCGCACCACGGATTTCCCGCAGGCAATCCCACCGGTGAGACCGACCTTCACCACGAGGCGTTCGCCAAATCCGGTGCCTAGCCCCGTCGCGCCCGCGCCAGGTCGAGAGTATTGGAAAGGAGCATGGCGATGGTCAGAGGGCCGACTCCGCCCGGAACCGGAGTGAAAGCGGAAGCGACCTCCATCGCGTCCCGAGGATGGACGTCGCCCACGAGAGTGGAGCCCTTCTTCCGGAACACTTCGAGCCTCTTCGGATCGTCGCCGAAATAATCCCTCACTTCGTCTTCCGTTTCGGCTCGGTTCATACCGACGTCGATGACCACCGCGCCCGGCCGAATGAAATCACGGCGGAGCATCGCCGGCCGGCCGATGGCGGCAACGAGGATGTCCGCCGCCCGCGTCACCTCCGCGAGATCCCTGGTACGGGAGTGGCAGATGGTGACGGTGGCGTGGGAGTGGAGCAGGAGCATCGCCATGGGCTTTCCCACGATGTCGCTCCGGCCGACGACGACGGCGGCGGCGCCCTTCAATGCGACGTTCTCTCGCCGGAGGAGCTCCATCACCCCCGCGGGGGTACATGGCCTCGGCGCGGGACGGTTCTGGACGAGCTTTCCCACGTTCACCGGATGAAAGCCGTCCACGTCCTTCTCCGGTCGGATGCGATCGAGAAACTCGACGGCGTCGAGGTGATCGGGCAGAGGAAGCTGTAGAAGGATGGCGTCGATGTCGTCGCGCTCGTTGAGCTCGTCGAGCTTTTCGCCGAGCTCGTCGCGTGTCGTGGAGGTGGGCAGGATGATGCCTTCCGAGAAGAGCCCCGCCTCTTCGCAGGCCTTCGTCTTGCTTCGAACGTAGAGCTGCGAGGCCGGGTCGTCGCCGACCAGCACCGCGGCGAGCCCGGGCACCACACCTCGCGCCACCAGGGGCTTCGCCTTCTCTTTGACCTCGGCCCGAATGTCGAGGGCCACACGCTTTCCATCCAGAATTCTCGCGGTCACTGTTCCTCCTTCGTCTTGGATGGGATCGAAAGCCAGGCGGAAGCCAACGACTCCAGGCTCGCTTTCCCCGAGAGCGTTTTCAAAGCCGAGATCACCGCGACGCCATCCACTCCCGTCGCGAGGACATCCGCAGCACGCTCGAGGGTGATACCGCCGATGGCCACGAGCGGCTTCGCGACCCGCGATCGTAGCTCGCGCGCACCCTCGAGTCCGACCACCGGGTCGGGGTCTTCCTTGCTCTTCGTCGGGAAGATCGGCCCGACGGCGACGTAATCCACCGGCTCGGCCTCGGCCGCCAGCGCCTGTCCGAGGTCGTGGGTCGATAGTCCCGAGTATCGCATTCTCCCCGAGAAGCTTTCTCGCCGACGCGGGGCTGAGGTCTTCCTGACCGAGGTGCACTCCATCGGCCCCCGCGATGAGCGCGACGTCGACGCGATCATTGACAATGAGTCGGATCCCCGCGTCCTTCGCGGTGCGAGTCGCTGCTAGAGCCCACTCCAGAAACTCTCTCGCCGACAGCTCCTTCGAGCGAAGCTGTACCAGAAGGCATCCCGCTCTCGCAAGCGCGCGAATGGCGTCCGCCATCGACTCGCGGGTCTCGAGAGACGCATCCAGGATCGGGTAGAGCGACGAGAAGGGGGCGGTTCGAGATCGGGAGCGAGAGCGAGAAGGAGAACCGCGATCAGACAAAGCGTTCCAGGAAACGGGTACTGTAGCGCCCCGCGCGAAAATCGGGGTCGTCGAGAATGCGTCGATGGAGCGGGAGGGTGGTCTTGACTCCCTCGATGACGGTGAGACTCAGGCAGCGCTTCATGCGGGCGATCGCTTCCTTCCGATCGCGCCCGTGGACGACGAGCTTCGCGATGAGCGAGTCGTAGTATGGGGGTACGACGCACTCCGCGTGAGCCGCGGTGTCGACGCGAACGCCGGGTCCACCGGGAACGTAGAAAGCGTGGATGGTACCGGGACAGGGCGCGAACGTCACCGGGTCCTCCGCGTTGATGCGGCACTCGATGCTCGCCCCCCGCACCACGACGTCCTTTTGCCGGTAGCCGAGCGGCTCTCCCGCCGCGACGCGAATCTGATCTTTCACCAGGTCCGCCCCGGTGACCATTTCGGTGACGGGATGCTCGACCTGGATGCGGGTGTTCATCTCCATGAAGTAGAAGCGCTCGTCCTCGTCGAGCAGGAACTCCACCGTACCCGCTCCCGAATAGCTCACCGCCTGCGCGGCCTGCACCGCGACCCGGCCCATTTTTTCGCGCAGCCGATCGGATACCGCGGGAGAGGGCGCCTCTTCCAGGAGCTTCTGGTGCCGCCTCTGAATGGAGCACTCGCGCTCGCCGAGGTGGACGATGTTCCCCTTGCCATCACCCATCACCTGTATCTCGACGTGACGCGGATTGGGAAGGTACTTCTCGATGTACACGTCACCGTTGCCGAAGGCGGCTTCCGCTTCGCGCTGCGCCGCGACGAAAGCCTTTCCGAGGCCCGCCTCGTTCTCCACCACCCGCATTCCCTTGCCGCCGCCCCCGGCCGCCGCCTTCAGCATCACGGGAAAGCCGATCTCGTTCGCCACCGAGAGTGCCTTCTCGGGGCTCTCGAGCGCCCCTTCGGATCCCGGCAGCACCGGCACCCGGGCCTTCTTCATCGTGGCGCGCGCGAGTGACTTGTCACCCATGAGGCGGATTGCCCGAGGCGAGGGACCGATGAAACGCACGCGACAGGCCTCGCTCACCTCCGCGAAGTAGGCGCTCTCGGCGAGGAAGCCGTAGCCGGGGTGAATGGCGTCCGCTCCGGTAATCTCGGCGGCGGAGATGATGCTCGGGATGTTCAGGTAACTCTCGGAGCTCTTCGCCGGTCCGATGCAGACTTCCTCGTCGGCGAATCGCACGTGCAGGGAGTGGGCGTCCGCCTGGGAATAGATCGCCACCGTCTTGAGACCGAGCTCGCGGCAAGCGGAGATCACACGCAGCGCGATCTCTCCTCGATTGGCGATCAGAACTTTCTTGAACATCGGGCGGGCGAGAGGCGAACGAGTCTCGACGCGTTTGGAACGATCTACGCGCTTCGAATCGCGAATAGCTGCTCTCCGTACTGGACCGGCTGCCCGTTCTCGACCAGAACCTTCACCAGCTGTCCTTCGAACTCGCTTTCGATCTCGTTCATCAGCTTCATGGCTTCGATGATGCAGAGGACCTGGCCTTTGCGCACGTAGTCTCCTTCCCGGGTGAACGCATCGGCCCCGGGCTCGGGCTGCCGGTAGAAAGTTCCCACCATAGGCGACGTAACGTAGAGAAGGCCGTCTTCCTGAGAGGACGCCGCGGGAGGCGCCGGGTTGTCGATGGGTGCCGCGGTGGCTTTGGGGTCCGGGGCGGAGGCGACGACGACGGCCGCGCGCGCGACCTCGGGTGGGCCCTGGATCGCCTTGCGGATCTTCAGCTTGGTGCCCTCTTCTTCGAGCACCAGCTCGGCGATATTGTGCTCGGAGACGAACTCGAGCAGCTCTTTCAAGTCTTCGATCTTCAAGTTGTGTTCTCTCCGTTGCTGAGGAAGGGGCACACGTTAGCACAAGCCCGATCGAGGGCGCAACGAAAGAAGCCCTCGGCGAAACACACGCGAAACCAAGGGGATGCGGCGCGGCTCGAAGGCACGCAAGGAGGTTCGGGAAACGTCAGACGAGCTCTTTTTCGAGTTGCATGGCGGCGCGCTTCATGTGAAACCGCGCTTTCCCGAAGTTGCTCCCGTTGCGAAGCGCTCCGAGAAGGACGTACTCGTCGGTGATGGCCACGGCGACGACCGTCAGCTCCGCGGTGGCGAAGCTTACCTCCTTGAGAGCGCCCGCCCCAATCTCGTCGGCGGCCTGGCGGGTGGTGCGAAGGAGCATGGTGCTCTCCGTAGCGAGCATGTCGAAGTTGTGTCCCGTCTCGGCGACGTAGCGGTCGATGGGAATGCCATCCATGCCCATGACGACGTAACCGATGCTGCCCCGGACTTTGGACGAGATCCCCTTCAAAACCTCCGTGAAGATCATCGAGTCCCTCTCGATTTACGGATGGCGGTGAGCCATTGCTCGAGCGCCTGGATCGTGCGCTCACGGGGATCGGAGTCGTCCGATGGACCGGCCGTCGCCGGCCGCGGCGAGGGGCTCGGCGCGGACGAAGCGGTCGCCAGCATCTGAATCTCCTCGATGCGCTCACGATACCTGAGCTCGGTGGGATTCCGCTCGAGAATCCTTCGATACACGGCTATGGCCGCATCGAAGTGGCCCTGGTTGGCGTAGATCTCGGCCATCGTGGGCGTCTCGATCTCGCTTCCCGGCGACTGCGCCGAGCGTGCCGGTGCCGGTGCTGGTGCTGGTGCTGGTAGTGGTGCCGCCGCCGGGTGCGGGGAAGGGTTTCGGACGGACGGTGCGGGGCCTGGCGGTGGCGGTGGCGCGACCGGTGGCGGTGGCGCGACCGCGGGCACTTCGAACTCCGGCTCGAAAACGGCCTCCGGCTCGATGTCGTCGAACGCGGGTGGCGGCGCCGAGCGAGCCTGGGCCGGGGGCGGAGCCGGACTTGGTGGCTGAGCCGGCGGCGTTTCCGTGCTCGGAGGCGGAATATAGTCTCGACCCTCCAGCACCATCGGCTCGTCGACCTCGACGAGGGGAATGGGCGGAAGGTCCTCGATGACTCGCGTCGGTTCGTCGTCGACGTAGGTCTCGTCCTGGGGCTCGACCGGAGGTGCGGGCGGCACGCCTGGACGCGCCTCGGTGGCGACGGGGATGGGGATGGGGACCGCGGGTGTCGGCGCCGGCGGTGCCTCGGGAGTCGCGATGGCGGCCGGAGCGGCAGGGACGGGCGGCGGGGCGGCAGGTGCGGGTGGCCCGCCGCCGGCGACCTCGAGCTCGACTTGATGGATCTTGCCGTCCAGCTCGGCATCCTCGGGGGCGAGCGTCTTCGCGACCCGATACTTCTTGAGCGCGTCGTCGAGCCGGCCGAGTCGATGGTAGGTCTCGCCGAGGAACTTGTTGGCGACGATGTTGTCCGGAACCGCTTTCAAAACCGCTTCGAACTCTTCTCCTGCGCGATCGAGCGAGCCTACCTCGAGCAACGCTCGGCCGAGGGCAACCCGCGCCGAGGGGTATTGGGGATGCTTCTTCAGACCGCTCTCGCAAACGTCGATCGCCTGTTCGAGAAGGCCCGCCTTCCGGTACTCCTCGGCGAGCTGCACGAACATCCGCGAATTCGGGTCCGCGGCGAGTCGCTTTTCCAGTTCCTCGATCCGGCTCATCTAGCTACAGGTTACCAAATTACCCGCAAAAAAAACGTAGGGCGGAGCGCTCCTCACGCCCCGCCCTATCGTCAATGCCAAGTCTACGGAACGACTGTGACGGTGTGGGGGCACGTTGCGACGCAACCAGTCACGGACTCCGTCGTAGTTAGCGTGACCGTGAATGTACCTGTGGAGCTGAACGCGTGCACCAGCCCCCGGTCCGCCTTGTACGTGCCATCGGACAACGTCCATTCATACCGCGCGATCGCGTTCCCGACGCAGCCGTCGACGCTGTCATCCCCGGTCATCTGCGTTGCCGTGAACGAGATTGGCTCTCCAACCTTATAAGAGGCTTTGGCAGGCTCGAGGGTGAAGCCGCAGATGTTACTTCCCGGAAAGGATGGCCGGTCCGCGGCCCGCAGGAAGATTTTGACGGGCCGAAAGACGGCCGCGTTGAAGTCCGTCCCCGAGGGACGGCCGGTCACGGTTACAGTGGTATCGTTCACCTGATCCGTCCGGAACGGTGCCCAATAGCGCACGCGCGCCACACCGTCGCCGTCACTGACGGCGCTCACCGGCCCGGATTCGACGCCGCCTGCGGTGGGTCTCGCTCCGTTCAGAGGCGCGAGGTTCCCGAGATCGAGGAACTGTCCGCTCTGAGCTATGTCGAAGAGGACACTCGCACCCTGGGTCCGTTCTCCGTTCGCGTCCCGAACAACGGCCTCGATGACCGAGCTGGAGAAACCGTCGGCGACGAGCTGATCGGGGACCGCGCGCATCTCGACGCTCGTCCCCAGTTCCGACGGACCCGCAAGCTTGGGAGCCTGCGGGTTGTCCAGAGTACAGCTCAGCTGGAGAGCGAGGCCAGCGGAGACCAGACCGAGGGCTCCCCGCCGAATCGTTGGTATCTGAGATTTGAGACTCATGACCCTTCTCTCCTAGAAGTCGCTGAAAGTCACGTTGAGATAGCCGGTGACTTTCACCGCTCGGCCAGCGACGTCTTGACCATAGAAGTCGATCTGCGCAATCGTCGACAGGACTTTCGCGCCGCCGATAAAACTACCATCGTTGCGGAGTTCGCGAAGTGGCGGTTCCAGCTTTGCCTGATGTCGAACCACCATGAACGCGCGGGTCACCGACGTTCCGTCCGCAGGAAGGGTGAAGTTCGCCGCACCGTCGAATGGATAGGGCACGTCTACGCCTGCAACATTCCGACCGTCGGCGCGCACGTAGGTGACCCGGTACCGCGAGAAGATCACTGCGTTGTTGCTGCTGGAAATCGACGTAAAGTCCTTGACCTGCGCGATCAAATCCGCGATCGCATTGTCGTTGACGGTCACGCAGGTCGTCGTCGTGCCGTTGTCACACACGTCGGAGAAAAGATCGTCTCCCGTCGAGGCGGTAGCTCCGGCCGGAGCCGCATGCATCGCCTGGACGGTAACGATGGTGTTGGACGTGTTATCGCTCTCGGTAGCGGTCTTACAGCTCGCCGAGAACAAGACGAACAGGACGAGAGCGGGGACGCCAAGCCGCCTCCTGTTGATTTTCTCTCTCATCGAGATCATGGACTCTCCTCCCTATACCGTTTCCTTGCGTATGCGTGGCGTGAGGAAGATGAGAAGCTCCTCGTTCCGCGTATCCGACGATTTGTTCTTGAACAGGTTGCCCAGTAGAGGAATCTTGTGCAGCAGCGGCACGAAGCTCTGGCTCTCGTTCTGGGTGTTGACGAAGACACCACCGATGACCGTGGTCGAGCCGTCGTCCACCAGCACCTGAGTGGTTGCCGCCTGGGTGATGATGCTGGGAATGCCGTTGACCGCCCGGCCGAAGTCGAGTGAGTCGTTGTTGACCTGGATATCCAGAATGATGGTGTCGGCGGAGGTAATCTGGGGCGTCACCAGGAGATCGAGGACGGCGTCCTTGAACTGCACCGTGATGGTGTTGTTCGCCACCACCTGCACCGGGAAAGTGACACCCTGCTTGATCTCGGCCGCCTTGTTGTTCTGGGTGATGATCTTGGGAGCGGAGATGATCCGCACCTGGCCCCGGCTCTCCGCCGCGGAAATCGCCGCGTCGATGCTGAAGGCGCCCGTGATGCTTCCGAGCGAGATACCGATGGCACCGGTGGGCGCTCCCGCGAAGGGCAGGTTCACGGCGTATCCTCGCTGAACCGCTCTCGTACCTTCGATTGCCGTCGGAGCGAGGAGGCCGCCCTGGGGCGGCTCCGCTCGGAATTGGGTCTCCGCGTCGGAGCCCACCGCCTGGCCGTCGAGCTGGACGCGGTTGGGGAAGACGAGCTCGGTGGTGTTACCGAGCGCCTGCGTCTGGTTGCTGGTGAATCCCCACTGCACGCCGAGCTGTCGGGCGAAGGTCCGGGTGGTGACGATGATTCGAGCTTCGATCTCGACGCCCGGAATCGGGGTATCGAGGGTGTCGATGAGCTGGCCGATCGCGTGGACCTGATCGGAGAGATCGGTATAGATGACGGTGTTCGTCCGCTCGTCGATGACGATGTCGCCGCGAGCCGAGAGATTCTTCTGCAGCAGGCTCTGGATCTCGGACGCCTTGGCGTACGAAAGCACCCGGGTCTGCGTGTACAGCTCACCGGCGAGCGCCTTCTCCTCGGCCAGCTTTCGCCGGTCGGCCTCCTCCGCCGCGAGCTCCGCGATAGGCGCGATGCGGATGACGTTCCCCTCGACGGCGTAGCCGAGCTTGTTCGTCTTCAAGATGAGCTCGAGCGCCTGATCCCACGGGACCTCGACGAGCTTCAGCGTGATGCGCCCCGCGACTCCCGGCTGCACGACGATGTTGAGCCCGCTGATGTCGGCGAAGAGCCGGAAGATGTCCTGGATGTCGCCGTCCTTGAAGTCGAGGCTGATGAGGTCACCGGTGTACTCGCGCTGGCCGAGCTGCTGCGAGCCGGGCAGAATGACGGTCTGGGTTCCGGGAGCTGGCGCCGACGGCCCCGCGGGCGCCTGCGACGGAGGCGGAGGAGTCGGAAGGGCGGGGGCCGGGTTGGCGAACGACGAGAGGTCTTGCGCGGTGAGGGTCACCGGCGCGAAGGAGCTCCCGTCCGAAGGAGTGTAGACGGCGTCCTTGATGACGCCGTGAACCGAGGCACCGGCGTCGCTCTCGATGACGACCGTCCCCGGGGCGTCGCGCGGAGGCGCGGCCTCAGCCTGAGTGTCATCGATCGAGCCCAGGGCCGGCGACTGGAACGCTTCGCTAGAGCGGGCGAAAGCGATCTCGAGACCGCCATCCTCGGATACGGCCTGATGAGTTACATCCTCGTCGAGGTCGAAGACGACTCGCGTGATCTTGGGATCCGACGTGCGGAATTGCGCGACCCGCACCCGGGCGACGCCCAGCTCGTCGATGGTCTGGGCGGCGCGGGAGACGGCGTCGAGGACTCCGTTGAAGTCGAAGACGAGACGCTTCGGGCTTTCGAGCTTGAAGCTGGTGAAGTTGAGTCTTCCGTCCGCCAGGAGGTTCACCCGCAGGACGTCGCCGTCGACTTCGTGGGTAATCCCGTTGATGGCCGAGGCGGGATGCGCTGGGACCGCTTTGGCTCCGGTTGATTTCGCCGAGTTCTCCGCCCTGACCGGCTTCGCCGACGGCGGGGGCGCGATCGTTTCCGCCCGGATGTCGTCACCCGCGGGGGCGACCGCGGCGAGGGGGGAGGCGAGGACGAGGACTTCGCCACGGGCTCGGGCGTCGGAGGTTCGACCGTGGACGGCGCTCTAGCGGCACCGCCGACGAGAGTCTCGGGAGAGCTCGACACGCTCGCCGACGCGGAGCTCGCGCCAGCGGGCCCTTCGGGGGCATCTCCACTATCGAAGACGAGATTGAGCGCGTGCTCGGACCCGGAGATTCTGGTAAGGAGCGATGGTGGCGAGCTTGATCTCGAGGCGGGAAAGCTTCTTTCCGTTCGCGCCGTCCAGGCTCGTCGCGAGAACCGACTCGACTTCCCGGCTCCCTACCACGGTACGCGGCGAGAGTGCGGAGATGTCCACGCCCGGAAGGTCGATGACGAGAGTCAAGGGATCCGGACTGTAGTGGGTGTAGAGGACGGCACCAGTCGTCTCGAACCATACGCGTGTCTGCCCCGGCTCGACATGGAAGCGGACCGCGCGGATCGCGGCGGGGCCTCCCGGCGCCGCCATGTCGACTTGGGCCGACAATTCCGCCACCTGAGTCAAGGCCACGATCGTTATGAGCGTCAGGAGACGGAGAAGTGACCTCGAAGGAATCATCGTTTGCCCTCCTCCACCGGATGAAGCGATTTTTCCACTTGCTGGAACTTCTCGATTCGCAGTGGATCGTTGATCTCTTGTCTGAAGACGACCTTGCCGTCGTCGATCGATTGGATGTTCCCGTCGTAGAGCCGTTCGCCCTGCCGGGCGAAGTAGCTCTTGTTGTCGGTACCTTGAATCATCGCGATGTAGCCGTCCGTGGTCTTCACGATGCCCCGGAGGCTCACTTCCTGGATGAGCATTCCCTGGAGTCCAGGCGGACGAACGTCCGGAGGAAGCACGTTCACCCCAAGAGCCAGACTGACGAAGGGGTCCCGACGGCCCTTAGCTTGGTAGTGATAGCCGCTTCCCTCGGTAATCTCGATACCCTCGGGAACGGGTTGGGCCTCGGGCGCCGCCTCGGCCCCTCCGGTTCCGGCGCCTCCCGGCTGGGTCGCCTGTGCAGGAGGTTTTTCTTTGTCTCCTGTCTGGGGTTGGCCGGTGGCGGGAGGGGTCTGGGCAACGGCCGTCGCGGCTACCAGTAGCAGGACAGCCAGGATCGCCCGCGGTCCCGCGAGTCGTTCACGGATTCTGCGACCACATGGCTCGTACCTCGCGCGCTTGAAGCATGGTCTCGGGTAGTTTCTTCTCGGTTCCGGATGGCTCGCTCGGCTCTCGTCACTTGCGAGCCGGTGGAACGGCCTTTCCCGGCGGACTGGCTTTTCCAGCCGCTCCTGGCGTTTCGGCTCCGGCCGGTGCCGCCGCCTGCTCGATGAAAACGAAGGTGGTGGCGGTGCAGGACGCGGAAATGGTCGACGATATGCTCGGGTCTTTCTTCGCCGTGACCTTGAGATTGCTCACGTTGACGATCCGTGAAAGGCGGCTCAAGCGATCGAAGAAATAGGCGAGGTTGTGATAGCTGCCATCGAGATCGAGGCTGATGGGCCACTCGGCGTAGAAGCTCTGGGGCTTCGTCACCTCGGGCTTGAAACGGAGAACGTTGAGGCTCGATTCCGCCGCGAGCTGCTGCACTTTGCGCAGGAGGTCATCCACCTCTTTTTGACTGGGAAGAATCCTCGACAGGGCCTGGAGGGTCGCTTCCTTGCGCTCGACTTCCCGGCGGAACTCGGGAAGCCGCGCCGCGGTGGTCTTGGCGTTGTCGACTTCGGCCTGCAGGTTGCGTTTCGCCGCGGTCTTCGTCTGGATGGTCTCCTGCATCGGCGAGTAGAAGAAATACCAGAACACAACGTAGAGGAGGAGGCCGAGGACGGCGAACAAACCGACTTGAGCTCCCAACGACATCTTACCCATGGCGTCGTCTCCCTGATTCGATCCCCATCTCGCTATCTCGCTCCCGCCGATCGGGCCCCTGCCGGTGCGGCCGCGGCACCCGCTGCCGCCGGCGGCGGAGAGCTCTGAGGCGTCACGAGCTGGGTCCGGAGCTGGAACTGCGTGAACTCCTGCTCCTGCTTCTTGTCGACCTTGGCGTCGACGAGCTCGACGTTCTGGAACCAGTCGCTATCCTCGAGCTTCCGGATGTAATCGGCGATGCTCACATAAGAAGCGGCCATGCCGTCGATGGTGACCTGGTTGCCCTTCTCCTGGAGCTGCGTGAGCCAGACGAAGTCCGGGAGCTCGGCGGAGAGCGCATCGAGCATTCGCACCGGCCCCTCGCGCTCGCTCTTGAGCCGTTCGATGAGCTTCTCCTTCTCGTCCAGCTCCGCGAGCTTTGCCTGATACTTCTGAACCTCGACGATGATCGGGGCGAGCCGATTCTTCTCGGCGGTCAGCTGATTGATCTCTTCGTCGAGCTGATTGATGGTCCGGGTGGCTGAGAGGAATTGAACGACGATGGCGGCGATGGCGAGCCCCAGGATGGCGACGGCGACGACGACGCCCCGTCTCTCCGAGCCTCCACCGCCGCCCGGGCCGGCGTCGATGATCGTCCCCGCGCCACCACCGGCTGGAGCCTCCTTCGTTCCGAGGAGATTGACTCGAATCATCATTCACCACCCTTTCTCATGGCCAGGCCCACGGCGATGGCACAGGCGGGCCCGACTTCCTCGAGAAATTCGGCATCGAAGTCCTTCGGGCTGTAGCTCATGTTCTGAAAGGGATTGAAGATTTCCACTCGAGTGTCGAAACGCTCGCCGATGGCATCGGACAGGCCGGGAATCCTCGCGCTTCCACCGCTCAGAACGATACGGTCGATGCGATCTTCCGAAGTCGTGGCCTTGAAGAAGTCGAACGTCTTCTGGACCTCGAGCAGCACCGAATCGGTGACCGAATGGAGAATCGCCGGCGAGCGACTCGGGATTCTCGCCGTGTCCCAGCTTCGTGTTCTCCGCCTGCTCCTGGGTGAGGTTGAGGTCCTTCTGGATGGCCTCGGTATAGAGGTTACCGCCGATGGTGGTGATGTCCCGGGTGAAGATCGAGGTCTCGCCCCGCACCACGTTGATATTCGCCTGGCTGGCGCCGATGTTCACCATCGCCACCACTCGGCCGGGCTCGATGCCGTAGTTCATCTCGTAGGCGTTCTGGAGGGCGAACGCGTCCACGTCCATCACGACGGGGTTGCGTCCGGCCTGGGTGATGACGCTCTGGTAGTCGTTGATCTTGTCCTTCTTGGCCGCAACCAGAAGAATGTCCATGTTTCCGCCAGCGGCACCGGGGTCGATCACCTGATAGTCGAGATTGACTTCCTGGATGTCGAACGGGATGTACTGCTCGGCTTCCCAGTGGATGGACTCGGCGAGCTCCTGCTCGCTCATGGCCGGAAGCTGGATTTTCTTGACGATGACCGAGCTTCCGCTGATAGAGGTGGCGACGTCGGTCGTCTTGATCTTGTACTCGGAGAAGAGACGCTGAATGGCGTCGATGACCGACGTGGAGTCCATGATCTGCCCGTCGACGATGGCTTCCGGAGGCAGATACTCGAGACCGATGGTCGTGAGCTGCCAGCTCTCGCCCTTTCCGGGCTTCATCTCGACGGCTTTCACCGAGCTCGAGCCAACGTCGAGACCAACGAGATTTTTCTTCTTGCTGAAGAGACCCATCGATCTGACTCCCTACTTCACGTCGAAGTCAACGATACTTACTGGAAGAAGTTAAAGTACTTTATGAGCCTACAGTATGAAGAGACGGACTGTCAAGCAAAAAAGGGCCGCAAATGTACTGGAATCTTTCGGTTATTATGATCGAGAAGTCGACCGTCGTCAAGCGGGATTTGAGTTTCGGGTAGGGTTTTCCCCGCAGCCTCGAATGAGGCCCGGGGGAAAAACTCAACCCGCGGGGGCCCCCATGAGAAAAGCCCCCCACATTTTGTGGGCCTCCTGACGGCTCCAAAGGGCGGTTTCGGGGCATTTTCCCTTGACAATATATAGAGGAGGACATAAATTACGCGTTTGGGCGATTTCTGTCCGCCCAAATTTTTTTCTACGAAGGGGTATCGACAAGCGCATGGCGACTACGTTTCCCAAGAAATCGGAGCTGAAACGAAGCTGGCTCGTCGTTGACGCGGACGGCCAGATTCTCGGTCGCCTCGCGAGCCGAATCGCCCGGATTCTAACGGGCAAGAACAAACCCATCTACGTTCCCTTTCTCGATACCGGCGACCACGTGATCGTGGTGAACGCGGAAAAGGTCGTCTTGACGGGAGACAAGGAAGGGGTGAAAGCCTACTTCCGGCACAGTGGATTTCCCGGTGGAATCCGCGAGACCCGGGCGAGAGAGCTCCGGGCGCAGCGCCCCGAACGATTGATCGAGGAGGCGGTTCGCGGGATGCTCCCCAAGAATCGACTCGGTCGGGCGCAGATCAAGAAGTTGAAGGTCTATCGGGGGCCGCAGCACCCGCACGAGGCGCAACAGCCGGCGAAGCTCGATCTTCGCACCCGTTCCGTTCGCGCTTGACCGTGGCGTTTCTCATCGAGAACGCCGATCGCGGATTCGCGATGGATCAAGCTCATCTCGGTTGAACAAGTGTTGAACAAGTAAGGAGTCGATCGAACCTTGGCATCTCCGATTCAGTACTACGGCACAGGAAGACGGAAGAGCTCAATTGCGCGCATCTACCTTCGCCCCGGCACCGGCACCATCCAAATCAACAAGCGGTCCTTCGAGAACTACTTCGTGAGCGAGGCGCTGCGCATGATCGTGCAGCAGCCGCTCCAGCTGACCGAGTCCTCGGGAAAGTTCGATATCTACGCTAACATCCAGGGTGGCGGCCATTCCGGTCAAGCCTGGGCGATGCGGCTCGGAATCAGCCGGGCGCTTTGCGATTTCAACCAGGAGCTCCGGCCCAAGCTGAAAGAGGGTGGGTTTCTAACCCGGGATTCGCGGATCAAGGAACGAAAGAAGTACGGCCAGCCTGGAGCACGCAAGCGGTTCCAGTACTCCAAGCGATGAGATTTCGACTCGAGCGCGAGGCCGCCGCCGGGCCGACGTAGAGCAGAGCAGGAAAGCCTTACAGCAGGAAGCTCAGAAAGGACCAAATACTTGGCTTCGATTACGATGAAGGAGTTGCTCGAGGCGGGCGTCCATTTCGGCCACCAGACGAAACGGTGGAACCCGAGGATGAAAGAGTACATCTTCGGCGAGCGGAACGGCATCTATATCGTCGATCTGCAGAAGACGCTTCGCCTGTTCAAAGAAGCGTTGAGCTTCGCGACCCAGCTCGGGGCCGAAGGCAAGACGGTGCTCTTCATCGGGACGAAGAGGCAGGCCCAGGAAGTCGTGGCCGAGGAGGCGTTGCGGGCGGGAATGTTCTTCGTCAACCAGCGCTGGCTCGGCGGCACTCTCACCAACTTCGTCACCATTCAGAAGAGTATCGGCCGACTCAAGGAGCTGCGTGGCGTGTTGGAGGGGGGCGGCAGCGAGGACCTCACCAAGAAGGAGCTCTCGCGGCTCGACAAGGAGCGCAAGAAGCTCGAAAAGAATCTCAGCGGCATCCAGGAGATGCAGCGCTTGCCCGACGCGATATTCGTGGTCGACGCGAGTCGGGAGCTGATCGCCGTTCACGAAGCTCGCAAGCTGGGGATTCCCATCATCGCCATCGTGGATACGAACTGCGACCCGAACATGGTCGATTACGTCATCCCTGGCAACGACGATGCCCTACGAGCGATCAAGCTCTTCACCTCCCGCATCGCCGACGCGATCATCGGCGGCAGGGACATGATGAAGGGCTCGACGGAGCCCGCCGGACCCGCAGGAAACGGCAACGGTGGCTCGGCGCTGGAGACGAGCGTTCCACCCGAAAACGGAGCCTCGGGCGGAGACTCCGCGACGGAAACGCCGACGGCGCCTCCCGCCTAGCTCGCGCCCGGTCTATCTTTTCCTCGCCGCGCGAGGCAGGCAAGGGATCATTCTGCCCCACTCGCGGCCGTTACCAGTCTCGGAACTTAGAAACGAGGGCATAGCAATGGCGACCATTTCGGCACAACTCGTAAAGGAGCTGCGCGAAAAGACCGGCTCCGGATTGATGGAGTGCAAGAAGGCACTGACCGACGCCGACGGCAACATCGAAGAAGCCATCACTCTGCTTCGCAAGCGCGGGCAAGCGGCGGCGGAGAAGAAAATGGGCAGATCCACGAGCGAGGGCCTCGTCGGTTCCTACATTCACACCGGCGGACGCGTCGGCGTCCTCATCGAAGTCAATTGCGAGACCGATTTCGTGGCGGCGACCGACGAGTTCAAAGAGCTGGTCAAGGACCTGGCGATGCAGGTGGCCGCCGCGAGCCCGGCTGCCCCCCGCTGGGTGAAGCGAGAGGACGTTCCCGCCGACGCGCTCGACAAGGAGCGCGAGATACTGAAGAGCCAGGCGGAGAGCTCGGGAAAGCCCGCGAACGTGATCGAGAAAATCATCGAAGGCAAGGTTGGCAAGTTCTATTCCGAGAACGTCCTCCTGGAACAGGCGTTCATCAAGAACCCCGATCAGTCGGTCGAAGACTACTTGAAATCGAAGATCGCGGTGCTGAAGGAGAACATCCAGATTCGCCGCTTCGTGCGGTTTGAACGCGGCGAGGCACTTTAGTACAAATCACCCAACACCCTGCCGGCGACACCCAGGGGAAGAGTCGTGCCGGGCCGGGCTGGAGTCGAGATGCCGGATAAGCCCGCCTTTCACCGCGTCCTGATCAAACTGTCCGGCGAGGTCTTGATGGGGCCTCATTCCTTCGGGATCGATCCCGACGTGGCCAAGGCCATGGCCCAGGAGATCGAGACCGTCCATACCCTGGGAGTGCAGACGGCGGTGGTCATCGGAGGGGGCAACATCTTCCGCGGAATCGCGCCTTCGGCGAGGGGAATGGAGCGGGTCTCCGCCGACCACATGGGAATGCTGGCGACGGTGATCAACGCGGTGGCGCTTCAGGACGCGCTCGAAAAGCTGGGGATTCACACCCGGGTGATGTCGGCGATCGAGATGCGCGAGATCGCCGAGCCTTTCATCCGCCGCCGGGCCATCCGCCACCTCGAAAAAGACCGCGTCGTGATCTTTGCCGCCGGCACCGGAAATCCTTATTTCTCCACCGACACCGCGGCAGCCCTCCGGGCGATGGAGATCAAGGCGGACATCATTCTCAAAGGAACGAGAGTCGCGGGAATCTATTCCGCCGATCCCGAAAAAGACGACACGGCGGAGTTCTTCGAGACCATCACCTATCGCGAGGTGCTGGAAAAGCGCCTGAAGGTGATGGATACGACGGCCATCAGCCTCTGCCTGGACAACGGGCTCCCCATCATCGTCTTCAACGTTCGGGAGCACGGCAACATGAGACGGGTCGTCGCGGGCGAGAAGGTGGGAACCAAGGTCGTCGTGGGAGCGTAGCTCGGGAGGTCAATCGTGATTAAAGAAACCATCGAGGACGCCAAGCACCGTATGGACAAATCCATGGAGGTGCTGCAAAAAGAGCTGGCCGCCATCCGCACCGGCCGCGCGTCTCTAGGGATTCTCGACCATTTGCGCGTCGACTACTATGGGACGCCGACTCCCTTCAATCAGGTCGCGAACCTGGCGGTTCCCGAGGCGAGTCTCATCACCATCCAGCCCTGGGAGCCTCCGATGCTCGAGAAGCTCGAGAAAGCCATCCTCAATTCCGATTCCTCGGAATCAACCCCGCGAACGACGGAAAGCTCCTGAGGCTTCCCATCCCCCCGTTGACCGAGGAGCGTCGCAAAGCGCTGGTCAAGCAGGTGGGTAAGATTGCGGAAGAGAGCCGCACGGCCATCCGTCAGGTCCGTCGCGACGTGAACGATCGACTGAAAAAGCTCCTCAAAGACAAGGACATCTCCGAGGACGACGAGAAGCGCGCCCTGAAGGAGATTCAGGACCTCACCGACGCTCACATCAAGAAGGTGGACGACCTGGTCAAGAAGAAAGACCAGGAGCTCATGACCGTCTGAGCGGGCCGAGTCGAAGCGCGTGACCGAGCGACTCTATCTTCGCGACCCCTACGCGGCCGAGTTCGAGGCCGACATCCTCGAGCGGGTCACGACGCCGGACGGTCTCGCGCTCGTCTTCGCCGCCACCTACTTCTATCCCGAGTCGGGCGGACAGCCGTACGACCTCGGAACCATCGACGGGATCCCCGTCACCCGGGTGGTGGAGGCTCCCGACGAGATCATCCTCCACTTCGTCGAGCGCTTCCCCGACCGGTCGAAGGTCGAATGCCGGATCGACGCCGGGCGTCGCCGCGAGCACATGCAGCAGCACTCGGGCCAGCACATCCTCTCCGCCGCTTTCGTGAAAGAGGCGGGCGCGCAAACGACGTCGTTTCACCTCGGCACCGAGCTTTCGACCATCGATCTCGATCGAAGAGATCTCTCCGAGGAAGAGATCGCGCGCGCCGAGCGTACCGCGAACGACGTCGTCCGCCGAGCCCTTCCCATTCACAGCCGGTTCGTCACTTCGTCGGAAGCGCGTGACCTCGATCTGCGCAAGCCTCCGCCGGAAGTCGAGACCCTGCGGTTGGTGGAAGTGGAGGGCTTCGATAACCAGGCCTGCTGCGGCACCCATCCGAGGACGAGCTCCGAGGTCGGACCGGTCGTCGTTCGCGGATACGAGCGGTTCAAGCAGGGCACCCGCGTTCAGTTCCTCTGTGGAGACCGCGCCCTCCGCGACTATCACGCCGCCGTCTCCCGGGTGCGCGAGCTCGCGAGCGTCCTCTCGAGCTCGGAGGCGGAGCTCGTCGCGACCGCCGAGCGTCTCCAGGAAGAGCGAAAGACCACGGCAAAACAGCTCGCCCGGGTAAAGGGCGAGCTCCTTCGCCTCGGCGTCGAGGATTGGATGCGAGACGCTTCGACCGTCGACGGGCTTCTGCTCCTCACCAAGGTCGTCCCCGATACGACGCCCGCCGAGCTTCGTTCCGCCGCGACCGAGCTCACGGCGAAACCGGGGCGCATCGTTCTGCTCGGGGCCGTCGCCGACGGAAGGGCTCATCTCGTCTTCTCCTGCTCGGAAGGCGTCTCCGCCGACATGGGAGCCCTTCTGAAGAAGAGCCTCGAGACGGTGGAAGGTCGCGGTGGCGGCTCAGCCCGCGTCGCCCAGG
The DNA here is from genome assembly GCA_963815675.1 of uncultured Acidobacteriota bacterium. Lineage (GTDB taxonomy): Bacteria > Acidobacteriota > Vicinamibacteria > Marinacidobacterales > SMYC01 > CAWFHP01. Next base: position 261,211 of record CAWFHP010000007.1, read on the forward strand.
GCGGCGGTCCCCGAACGGAAGGATTGAGCGAAGCGCTCGACCGAGCGCAAAAAGAGCTCACCGCCCAGCGCTAACCCGGGAACAAACGCAAAGGCACAAAGAACGCAAAGGCGCAAAGAAGCCCTGTAGCTCTTTAAGTCTCTGCACCTTTGCGTCTTTGCGTTCCTTCCCGGGGTCTTGCTTACTCCGTGCGAAGAGCTTCCATCGATTCGGTTCTCGCCGCGCGCCTCGCGGGAATCGCGCTCGCGGCGAGCGAGACGAGCGTCACGAGAGCGAGGCTCGCCGCCAGGATGTCGGGGTCCAAGACCGACGCCTCGAAGCCGAGGCCCTCGACGAGCCGCCCGAGAGTCCACGTGACGACGACGCCGACGAAGGCCCCAAGCGCGGTGAGCAACAAGCCGTCGCGCAGAACCGCGCCGAGGACCCGCCGGGGCGAGGCGCCGAGCGCCATGCGGAGGCCGATCTCCCGTGTCCTCCGGCTGACGAGACCGGCGAGAACGCCGTAGAGCCCCACCCCCGCGAGAGCGAGCGCCGCCGAGGCGAACGCCGCGGAAAGGATCCCGTTGGTTCTCGCGGGAGCGAGCTCGAGATCGACGACTTCGCCCATCGTCGTACCGCCGTAGATCGGCTGCCCCGGGTCGATCGCGAGCACCGTCTCGCGGACCGCGCGGATGGCCTGCTCCGCCGTTCCTCGATAGACGACGACGAAGTTCCCGTTCGACAAGGCGTCGACCGCCGCCGCCGCCGGCTGAGAGAGAGGGACGTAGACCTCGACGTACTGGGGCGAGCTCAGCCGGTAGTTGAGCACGTGGCGGACGACACCGACGACCTCGGCGAAATTGGGCTCGTCGGCCGTACCGCCCAGGGAGATGCGCCGGCCGATGGCGGAGGTTCCGGCAAAGAGCCGACGCTCGAAGCTCTCGTCGATCACGGCAACGGCCGGCGACGAGGCGTCGTCCCCCTCCTCGAAGACTCGCCCCCGGAGAAGCTCGACCCCCATCGCACGGAAATACCCGGGGCTCACCATCTGCAGAGAAGCGAGGGTGTCGTCGTAGAAGTCGGTCTCTCCCGAGCTCTCCGCCACGACCCCGAGCTCCATTCCCGGATCGACGAGGGGGATGCCCGTCGAGACCGCCGCCGCGTCGATTCCAGCTCGGGTTTTCAACGCCTCGAGAGCGTTGCGATAGAACCTCGTTCGAGCCTCCGCGGTCTCGTATTTGGCCGGCGGAAGGGAGAGGCGTGCGACGAGACGATTCTCGGGCCGGAATCCCGGATCCACCGAGGCGAGACGGGAGAAGCTCTTGAGCAGGACCGCCGTGCCGACGAGAAGCACGACGGCGAGCGCGACTTCGGTGACGACGAGCGTCGACGCGAACCGGCGGCGCGGGGAAACGAGCCCCTGAGAGGCGCGAAGAGAAGGCGCGAGAAGGCTATGCCGGATCTCGATTAGAGGCGCCAGGCCGAAGAGCGCGCCGGTGGCGAGCGTCAGGATTGAAGCGACGACGAGGGACGTCCCGTCGAGCGCGAGCGACGAGACGCGCGGTGTGCTCGCGGGGAGCACCCGCGCGACGAGATTGATTCCCCAGCTCGCGATGAGAATTCCGAGAGCGCCGCCTACGAGGGCGAGGAGGAGGCTCTCCGTGAGCAGCTGCGAAAGAATCCGCGCCCGACTCGCTCCCATCGCGACTCTCGTCGCCATTTCCCGAGAGCGGGTGCTCGCTCGGGCCAGCAGCAAGTTGGCCACGTTGACGCATCCGACGAGAAGGAGCAGCAGCACGCTTCCGCTGAGGGCGGAGAGCGCCGGCCGCATGCGACCCACCACTCGTTCGTGAAGAGGCGTCACGACGACCGGGTGAGGATGGGAGTACTCGGCATCGAGCTCCCGCTGAATCCGATCCATGTCGGCCCGCGCCGCGCCGAGGTCGACGCCGGGCGCGAGGCGACCAACGACCCATAGAGCGGGGTGGCTGCCGCGCTCGCTCCAGGGAAGCTCGCTCCGAAACTCCTCGATGGGGACCCAGAGCTCGATGCTCGAGGTGAGAAACTCGAACGACGGAGGCATCACCCCGGCCACGGTGAAACTGCGCCCGTCGAGCACCAGGCTCGTCCCCAGCGCGTCCGTCCGTCCACCGAATCGACGCTGCCAGAACCCGTGGGAGAGGATCGCTGCGGGTCCGTTCCGGAGCCCACGTCCGAGTATCGGTGCGACTCCCAGGGTCTCGAAGAAATTCGCGCTCACCATGGCAGCCCGCACGCGCAGGGGCTCGCCGCTGCCGGTAAGATTGAAGCTCGTCGCTCGAAAGGCGGAGAGCGAGCGCAAGCTCCGATTGCGCTCCCGCCAGTCGAGGAAGTTGGGGATCGGCACGGAGTAGGTCTGCGCTCCGTCGGGGCTCGACTCGTTGAGAAACACGAGCTCTCGTGGAGACTGATAGTCGAGAGGCCTCAGGACGATCTCGTTCACGACCGAGAACATCGTGGTAGCGGCCCCTATCGATAGCGCGAGAGTCAAAGCCGCGGCCGCAGTGAAGCCGCGCCTCGCCGATAGACCTCGGAAGGCCTGCCGTAGATTTAGAAACCATCCCTCCATGGGTCACCCTCCGGCCATCCATAAGCAGGGATGATGCCATCGGAAAAGGCTCTCGTCTTCACGATATCCCGGGCGCGCTCGTTGTCGGGTGTTCGTCCGTGAGACTACAATGTCGCGCAATCGAACATGAGAGGGATAGCCGCCTTCTTCGCCGCGCTCGCGCTCAGTCTCGCCGGCGCCTGCCAGAGCCACGGTCCCGCACCGCCGCCAAGAGAGCAGCATCCCGTCGCCCCCGGTGAAGAGCCGTTGGAGACCACGACCCTCGGCGACGAGGAGGTCGTTCCTCTGAAGCCCGATCCGCGTGCCGCGACACCGCCACCGGGGCGTCCCTGTGCCTGGGCCTCCGTCTGGAGCGATCCCGACGCCGCCCATCCTCTGCTCGCCGGCGTCGGGGGGGCGCCGCAACCGGAGAAAGTCGACGACGCTCCCGTCTCGATACCCGTGGGAGACGGCTCCCCCGTGGGAGAGATCGTCGTCGAGATTGTCATCGCTCCCGACGGAAAGGTCGCCGAAGCGTCGTCGTGCATGCCGCCGAGCCACGGAGACCGGAAGCGGAATCGGCGATACTGACCGCGGTTCGGAAGTGGCGGTACGAGAAGCCGACGTTCGACGGAACTCCAGTCTCGGTCTGCTCGACTCTCGTTCTTCGGCTCTGATTCGTGCCCGAACAGCTTGCACTCTTCGAGCCGTCTCAAGAGCCGCCGCCGGTGGGCCCAGCGGAGGTACCCGCGGAGACGGCCGCTCTCGCGTCGCGGCTCGATCCGGGAATCTATCTGGGAACGTCCTCCTGGGCGTTTCCCGGCTGGAAAGGAATCGTTTACGACCGGCAAGCGTCGAAGACGCTCCTCTCGCGCCGCGGTCTTTCCGCATACTCAAGACATCCCCTGCTCCGCGCCGTTTGCATCGACCGCACGTACTACGGGCCTCTCGCGGCTTCCGAGCTCCGAGCCTATGCCGAACAGGTTCCCGATAGCTTTCGCTTCGTCGTGAAGGCGTACGAGCTTTTGACCCGCTCCCGACTGCGGGATGCCTTCGGCGCCCGCAACGAACGGTTCCTCGACGCCACCTATGCGATCGACGAGGTCGTCGGTCCTTGCCTCGAAGGTCTGGGGCCGAAGGCGGCGGTCCTGCTTTTCCAGTTCCCGCCGCAAAGCGTCCCCGGGCTCGGAGGCGCCGCGGCATTCGCCGTGGAGCCTCCACCGGTTTCTCGAGGCGCTTCCCCGGGACGTTCTTTACGCCGTCGAGCTGCGCAACCCGGAGCTTCTGACCTCGGACTACCTGGAGGCGCTCGCGAGCGCCGGCGCCTGCCACTGTTTCAACGTCCACCCGACGATGCCGGACGTCTCGTCGCAGGTCGAGCAAACAGGGAGAGACCGCTTCCCCGCTCTCGTCGCTCGATGGATGCTGCGCCACGGCCGGGAGTACGAGGACGCCCGGGACGCGTTTTACCCCTTCGACCGCATCGCCGAGCCCGACGACGGAGCGCGCACCACCCTCGCCGGGCTCTGCCGTGATGCAGTGCGCGCAAAGAAGAAAGCTTTCGTCATCGTCAACAACAAGGCCGAGGGCTCCGCGCCCCTCTCGGTCGCGCGGCTCGCCGAGGAGATCGCGGCCTCGTGACTACCGCCAGACTCACGTGGCGGCGCCGGGAGGGGTCTCGCGGCCTTCTATCGCGCGCCTCGTCGCACGTGGCTGATCATGGACGCGACGATGGGCCGGGCGTTTTGTATCTCGATCGCGATGCCGGGATTGGCGGAAGGAAACACGCGAAATACTTCGTCGGCAAAGCCCTGTCCGAGGGACTTGACGCCGCGAAAGTCGAGAATGATCTCGCGAAACTTGCTCAGATTCGCGGTGAGTCGCTTGGCCTCCGAGCGGGAAACGTAGTCCGACCGCAATAGCCTCACCAGCACCTTCGTTCTCTGGAATTCGAAATCGAACTCTTCAGGCGCGAATTGCGAGAAGACGGTCTCGACGCGGCGGCGGGTGGATCGTCGCAAAGAAAAGCGAACGTCGGTCCCCTCGATGCGTCGTTTCTCGGCCACGCGGACGTCCTCGGGAACCCGGCGCCACGCGACCTCGATGGTGTGGGATCGGAGCCCAAACGAGTCTCCAGCCTTCGACACGAAAAAGATCCCTTCCCCGCTGTGGGATTCGGGCATGGTCGTCGTCTTTCCCTTCACCAGCTCCAACAAGGCAGCTTCCTCACTTTCCAGACCAAGCTTGGCCGCGATCGAGTGAAAGACGCCGACCCCGCGATCCCGCACCTGAAACGATACCGAGCCTGGCCCCAGTGTCATCGTCACCAGCGCACGCTCGCTGTTCGAATGTTCGATGGCGTTGTTGAGCATCTCGGTAAAAGCGTAGCGGACGATGGTCTCCACGTTGGAACGAAGCTCGGACTTCAAGTTCAACAACGTCGCCAGCTCATCGTAGACCAGGCTTTCATCCAAGCCTTTCAGACGCAGATCGCGCCGCCGGCTCTGGCCCGGTAGCGGCCCGGTCGCGAGGCTATAGCGCGCTCCACGGGTGGATCCCGTCTTGACGATGCGCCCCGCTTCGATCAGGCCGCGGACGTGCACGTTCGTCGCCTGGCGGGAGATTCCCAGTCGCCGACGAAGCTCGGCCCCGCTCGCCGGGCCATGCTCGGAAAGAAAAGCGAGAATCTCTCGCTTTGTGTCCTCGGACGACATACCGAGACGAATTGTCCAGCAATTGTCAATCTATGTCAAACTTCAATTGTCAACCAACCAGATGGACAGGAGACGGCGATTGTCAATGGATTGTAAATGCGGCCGGGATATCGATTGTCCTACCAGGCGATCCCGTAGTCCTCGCCGTGGTTGCTCGACCCGCCCCAGAAGCTCCCGTGCTCCCAGTCGAAGAAGATCGCGTTGATCGGTCCCGACGTACGCGCGCGGAAGTCTTCCTTGTAGCCCATCGCCGCGAGCTCGTCCCGGACCCAGGGCGGCATCGAGTCGTTCAACGTGATGCGCCCGGGCTCCGATTCGTGCGCGCCGAACGAGCTCTGCATCTGATAGCTGTTGAAGTTCGGCGCCTCGACCGCCTCCTGGACGTTCATTCCGAACTCCACGACGTCGAGGAAAAACTGCAGCAGGTTCTGGTCCTGTGAGTCGCCGCCCTGGACGGCGAACGACAGATAGGGACGACCGTCCTTGAGCGCGAGGCTGGGCGTGAGCGTCGCGCGCGGTCTCTTTCCCGGCTCGAGAACGTTGTAGGGATTCATCCGCTCGTCGAGGACGAAGCTCTGCATCCGCTGGCTCATCCCGATGCCGGTCTTTCCCGCGAGGCAGGCGGGAAGCCACCCACCGCTCGGCGTCACCGAGACCACCCAGCCTTGTTCGTCGGCCGCCTGGATCGACGTCGTCCCCGCGAAGAAGCCCTCCTCGAAGCGATCGGCCTCGGCCTCGGTCGTCGGCTGCTTCGTGCCCCACGTCTCGAGGTAGCTCCGGTAGGGGTTGGTTCCTCCCTGGAACGGATAGGGGTCACCCGGCTTCACGTTCGGGTCGTTCTTCGTCCAGTCGATGAGCTTTCGCCGCTCGGCGGCGTACGTCTTGGAGAGCAGTCCCTGGATCGGTTCTTGGGGAGGAAAGTAAGGGTCGCCGTAATAGAAGTCGCGGTCGGCGAACGCGAGGTTCATCGCTTGATAGAGCGTGTGAATGTACCGCGTGGAGTTGAAGCCCATCGCTCGCAGATCGAGCCCTTCGAGGATATTGAGCGTCTGGAGAAGGACGGGCCCCTGCACCCAATGGGTGAGCTTGTAGACCTCGATGTCCTTGTACGTCGTCGAGACGGGCTCTTCGATATAGACCTTCCAGCTCGCGAGGTCCTGTTTGGTATGGAGCCCACCTTGCTCCTGAGAGCCGCGCACGAACTCCTCGGCGATATCGCCGCGATAGAACCAATCGTAGGCAGCGTAGATCGCTTCCTTTCTCGACTTGCCCGCGGCGAGCGCTTTCTGCTCCGCCTCCACCAGCTTCTCGAGCGTTTGCTCGAGCTCGGGCTGGCGGAAGATCTCGCCCGCGGCGGGAGCTTCCCGCGCCTCGCCCAGGTGAGGAAGCAGGACCTTCTTCGAGTAAGGCCACTCCTTGATGAGCTTCTTCGAGTGCTCGATGGCGTCCGCGGCTTGCGCCTCGATCGGGTATCCGCGCGGCCATCTGAATCGAAGGCTCGAGGACTTCCTTCAAGCTCAGCTTCCCGTACTCCGCCAGCATGACGAGCAGGCCGCCCGGGGTTCCGGGGGTCACCGCGGCGAGCGGTCCGAACTCCGGCGGATATTCCATGCCGCGGCTCCGGAAGAGCTCGGGTGTGGCACCGGTGGGCGCGACGCCGAGGGCGTTGATGGCGATGACTTTCTTCTCTCCCGGATGGTAGATGAGCGCCTGGGTCTCGCCGCCCCAGCTCAGCGTATCGAACATCGTCGAGGTCGCGCCGAGCATGGCGCAGGCGGCATCGACCGCGTTTCCGCCTCTCTCGAACATCATCGCTCCCGCGGTCGCCGCGAGCGGCTTTCCCGTGATCGCCATCCAGTGCCGGCCGTGGAGGACCGGCTTTTCGGTCTGGCCGGACCAGGACGGGGTGGCGAGGAGGGAAAAAAGGACGAGCGAGATCGCGACGTTTCGTTTCATCGTCATCGGACGCCTCCGGTTGGAGCATCGTGCCACTCCCGCGGCCGGAGGTGCAACCCCTTGCCCGCCGTCGAGGCTCTTGCTAGGATGGTTCTTTTCGTGGGCGGCTAGCTCAGCTGGGAGAGCGCGGCGTTCGCAATGCCGAGGCCAGGGGTTCGATCCCCCTGCCGTCCACCAATTCTTCCCGCCCGCGCGTGTAGAATAGAGTCAGAATGATTCTGCTTCTCTTGGCTCTTTCTCTCCAGGCGTCAGCCCAGGTGGCGACGGACGATCTTCCGCGATTGGTGGACAAAGTCGAGAGCCACTACGAGTCGGTTCGAGACTTCGAAGCCGATTTCACCCAGCGCTACGAACGACGGCTTCTGAACCGCGTGACGGAAGAGAAGGGGCATCTCTGGATGAAGAAGCCGGGGAGGATGCGCTGGGAGTACCGCAGCCCCGAGCAGAAGCTCTTCGTCACCGACGGAACCAAGGCCTATTTCTACATTCCCGCGGAAAAGCAGGTCATGGTCAGCCATGAGCCCCGCGGCGCGATGGCGATGGAGAAGGGCTCGCCCTTCGAGCTTCTCGCGGGAAAGGGCCGCCTCGGCGCGAGCTTCGGCTTTTTCCCCTCGGAAGAGCCGGCGAAAGAAGGCGGAGTGGTAATCCACCTCGTTCCTCTCACGCATCACGAAGAGTTCGAGGACGTCGAGATCGAGGTGGACCCGAAGGATGGAAGGCTTCTTCGCCTGGTGCTTCGAGACCTGCAGAGAAACCGAACCGAGTTTCTGTTCCAGAACGTACGCGAGAACTTGGGGCTTGCCGAGACGTTGTTTCGCTTCACCATCCCTTCCGGGGTCGAAGTGGTGGTGCAATCGCCCTGACTCGCCGGAGAGCGAGACGGAGCGAAGGAGATCGATGATGTCATTCTTTCGCAACGACCCTGAACGAACGCTCCTCGCCGCCGCGGTATTTTTCCTCCTCGCGCTCGCCGGCTGCGCCGGAGTGCAGCTGCAAAAGGATGCCGAGCGCGCGGAGCAATCGGGGCAGTACGACCACGCGGTCGCGCTCTATACTCAGGCGCTGGCGGAAAAGCCCGGCGACCCTCATCTCCAGGAGAATCTCGAGCGGGCGAAGCTGCGCGCCTCCGCGGCCCATGCGCTCGACGCCGCGCGCAAGATGTCGGCGGGGGACCTCCTCGGCGCCAAAGGCGAGCTCGAGATCGCGCTCACCATGAACCCGACCGACACCCAGCTGACGAAACAAATCGCCGAGCTCGACGAGCTCATCAAAGAGAAGGGAGCGGAGGCGGAGCGCTCCTCGATTGCCGCGCTCAAAAAGAAAGTCGACGAGGCTCCGCTCGGAAGTCTCTCCGTTAATCCCGCGGCCACCGCTCCCGCGGGCTTCGTATTTCACGACGCGAGCCTCCGCGACGTTCTCCTTTCGCTCGGAACGCTGGCGGGTGTGAACGTCGTCTTCGACAAGGACTTCAAGGACGCGACCATCTCGATCGATCTCGAGGACGCGACGTTCGAGGATGCCTTTCGCTCCCTCTGCACCACCACCCAGAACTTCTACCGGGTGGAGAACGACAAGCTCATCGCCATCATCCCGGACACCGATGCGAAACGCCGGGAGTACGAGCAGCAAGTGACGCGGACCTTCTATCTCTCGAGCGCCGATCTGAAGGAGACCATCGATCTCCTGCGGATCGTTCTAGGAGCTCGACGCATCGCTCCCCTCACCGCGACCAACGCCCTCACCATCGTCGACACGCCCGAGCGGGTGAAGGCGGCGGAGATGATCATCGACTCCATCGACAAGAACAGAAGCGAGGTCATCGTCGAGATGGAAGTCCTCGAGGTAAACCGCAACCGCATGGTGCAGTACGGCATCCAGCTCACCTCCGCGGGCGGAGGGGGCATCAACACCTCGATCTTGCCCGGAGACACGACGGCCGGCAATCCCCTCTACGGCAAGGGGAATCTCTTCGTCGCCGGACTTCCGGGAGCGGTCCTGAGCCTGCTCCGCACCGACTCCGACACCCGCGTCCTCGCCAATCCACAGCTCCGGGCGGTCGACGGCGAGAGCGCCCAGGCGGAGTTCGGCGAAAGAGTGCCGGTGCCGGTCACGACCTTCACGCCCATCGCGACCGGAGGCGTGCCCCAGCAACCGGTGACGACGTTCCAGTACGAGAACATCGGAGTGAACATCCTCGTGACCCCCCGGGTGCATCACAACAACGAGATCAGCCTCGCGCTCGAAGTCCGTCTCAGCACCATCTCGGGGACGGGATTCGGCGGACTCCCCACGTTCGGAAACCGCTCCGTCAATACCGTGCTGCGGCTCGGAGATGGAGAGTCGAGCCTGCTCGCGGGTCTCATCAGCGACGAGGAGCGGATCAGCCTCAATGGCACTCCCGGGCTCGCCAGCGTTCCCGTCCTCGGCCGGCTGTTCGCCGCCAACAAGAAAGAGGTCAAGGAGTCGGACATCGTTCTCATGATGACGCCGCGGATCGTGCGGCGGTCGGAGCTCGCGATCGAGGACCTCCTGCCCCACGTCATCGAGAGCGGAAGCGGGGCCGGAAGCGGCGTCCTCTACGAGCCTCCACAACCTCTTCCCACGCGCGAGCCGGAAAGCGGCCAGCCGGGCGAGCGAAAGAAACCTACCGGCGACAACCGCGTCAACTGAGCGAGGCGTCGCGGACTCGCGTCGTTTGGAACGAGCGGGTCTTTCGCGCGCTTCAGTGCGCCATTTTGAAGATGACAGGCACGCGGCAGAGAGTGACTTCGTCTCCGTCGTTAATCGGAGTGAGCACGCCGGTGGGGATGCGATTGCCGTTGATGTAGGTCCCGTTCATCGTTCCGATCTCTTCGGCGATGTAGAAGGTGTTGTCCTTGAACAACAGGCGCGCGTGGCGGCGGCTCACGTTGCGGTTGTTGTCCTCGTCGGTCAGGTCGACTTCGGGCTTGTGGCCGGTGACCGAATCATACCTTCCGATCAGGACCTCGTCTTTGAAGACCGGGTAGACCTTTCCGCTCTCCTTGGCCACGAAATACGCGCGCGCGGTCCCGGTGGAGGGAACCGTCCCCTCGGGAGGAGGCTTCGACGGTTTGTCGATGTCCGGTAGCTCGGCGGGAGCTCCCGGGGTCTCGGCGGCCATGATGTTCTCGAGCTGCTCGGAGTACTCGCGCATCCGCATCGAGTACTTCCGCAGCATCCTCACCGCGATCTCGGGGTTCGACCGAATCATCTCCCCGAAGGTCTGACTGTTGATCGAGATGACGCCCGCGTCTTCCGTCACCTCCGCGTCCGCGGTCCGGGGAAGCCGCTCCAGGATGGACATCTCACCGAAGAAGTCGCCCTTTTCCAGAACGGTGACCGTGGTCCTCTTTCCGCCGATGGTCTTTTTGATCGCCACCTGACCCGACTGGATGATGTACATCTCGTCGCCTTCCTCGTCCTGGCGGAAGACGAAGTCACCCTTCTTGTAGCGGGTCAGAAACTTGGCAAATGGGCTTTCTTTGCCGGACATTCTCGCTTCGATTTTCCTCGGAAGGTGCGGAAAAGGCTACGTCCTTTTACTACAGGAAGATAGCACGTGGTCCCGAAATCTGTCAATCCGCTGGCAAGAAACTCTCGATCGCGGCCTCGGACGCGGCCATTCGCTCTCATCCTATTGACCCCACAGGGGAAAGCGTGCTAGCCTCCGAGAACAGCCCGTGGCCCGTTTGTTCTTCTCGGTCGCGATCGGAGCGCGCCTTCATGAGCCTGCGTGATCCTTCGGAATACATCGACAAGCTCACCGCGGTGCTCGAGGTCACGAAGGCCTTCCGCACCATCATTCACCTCGACGTGCTGCTGCGGACCATCGTGGAAACGGCGGCGGAGACCATCGGAGCCGAAGCGGGATCGATCCTGCTCTATGACGAAGAGGGCAGGCTGCGCTTTCACACCGCGTCCGGCCAGGCGGCGTCCGCGGTGAAGCCCATGTACGTCGAGCAAGGTCAAGGCATCGCCGGCTGGACGGGCCAGACCGGAAAACCGGCCATCGTCAACGACGTCAGCTCCGACCCGCGCTTCGAGCAGCGGTTCGATCGCGAGACGGGATTCGTGACCCGGTCGATCGTCTGCGTTCCTTTGACTTTCGAGAGCAAGGTCATCGGAGTTCTCGAGCTTCTCAACAAGAAAGTGGGCAACGGGTTCGACGACGAGGACCTGTCGCTTCTGTTCAGTCTCGCCGACCAGGCCGCGATCTCCATCGAGCACGTTCGTCTGCAGGACGCCCAGCACAACTACTTCACCCACGTCAGCGAGATTCTCATCGGCGCGATGGACACCCACGTTCCCATCAAAGCGGGACACGCGCGAAGAGTGGCGCGATACGCGAGTCTGGTGGCCGCCGGACTCGGCCTGCCCGAGCCGGTGCAGAAGGATCTCTATTTCGCGGGGCTGCTCCACGACATCGGCCTTCTCAAGCTCGGCGTCATGGAAGACTGGACTCGCGAGCGCATCGAGCTCCACCCCGTCCTCGGCTATGAGATGTTGAAAGACATCATCTTCTGGAAGGATCTCGCTCCCATGATCCTCCACCACCACGAGCGCTGGGACGGCCGTGGCTATCCCCGGAAGCTCGAGCAGACTGCCATCCCGGTGGGAGCGAGAATCATCGGCGCCTGCGAGGCGTTCGACGTGATTACCAGCAAGCACTCCTACAAGTCTCCCCTCCCCTACGAGATGGCTCTGCGCGAGATGGAGGCTCACGCGGGGACTCAGTTCGACCCGGAGATCGTCGCGGCGATGAAGTCGAGCATCACCGAGCCGGACACGATCGAGAAGAAGCCCAGCCCTCCGCCGATCAAGTGATCAGGAGGGGAGGGCTCGGGGCTCATCGCCTTCGGCGCCGAGCGTAACGTCGTCAGCGGACGCTGCACTCTCACCGGTCTCGACCGAATCTTCCGGCAGACCTTTTTCCTGCAGCACGCCCCTCTTGTTCACTTCTCGCAGAAGCGTCTTCAGGTAGGTGTCGAAGCGGTGCGCGATCTGCAGGAGACCGGGAACGCTCTCGCACTTCAGGATCTCGGCGGCGAAGGCCTCGAAGCTCGACCAGTCGCGGTACATCAGGAACCTCAGCGAGCGGTCGTAGAAGCGAGAGATGAAACGTTTCATCGTCTCCGCCCGCTCCTCCGTCTTCTGCTCGGCGAACCGGCGCACGGTGAGGATGAGGGCCACCAGGTCGCGGCGCAGCATCCGCGATTGTTCGAAATGAGTCTTGTAGTGGGGGAAGATGCTCTTGCCTTCGATCTCGGGATCGAACCCCTGGGCGAGCTGAATCACGCTCTGCTGGTAGCAATCTCTCAGGATTCCGTGGGAGTTCTCGATTCGCATGTAAATGGTGTCGGCCTGCTTGAACGAGGTGAGCTCGGTGAGCTCGGTATTGATCACCTTCCGCAGCTCGAGCGGCACGCAGTAGACGAAGCTCTCGAAGGTCTCGGGGAAACCGGAGTCGGGCCCGAGGCGCGCCTGCTCCTTTTGAATGTAGTCGACGAGAGCCCGGGTCTCGGAGGCGACGAGAGAAAAAATGAGAACCGACGTCCTCAGCTCCTCCATGTGCCGCTTCCGCGGATCGGTGTACTCGAGGTAGTGGAGGAGGCGGAAGAATTGAAGAAATATGTTGGCGATCAGCCGGCGGCGGTCGCGGTTGTCGATGCGGCGGATCAGGTCCGAGATCGGCTCGGCGCTGATGCGGTCGTACGCGGGCTTGAACCTCTTGTCCATCAAGAGAGTCAAGTAATCGTTCCGCCGGATCTCGCGATAGATGAGCCGGCCCACGCTCTGGAAGGTTGCATAGGGAATGCGAGCGAGCTTGGAGAGCTCGTTGAGGAGCAGCTTCAGATCTTCGAAACTCTCGCGCAGCAGGGTGAAGCCCGACGCGGGACTGGCCTGAAGCAGCAGGCGGGCGACATAGGGATCGGCGATGTCGTCGCGTTTGAGAAAGTTCTCCACGTACTTCTCGAATCGCTCCTGACTCACTCGATCCTCGCTCGAGAGGAGCGTGCAGAGCTTGGTCACCCTCTCGATGGCATTGGCTACGAGCCCGATCTCTTCATAGAAGCTCCGGATGGCGAGGGTGCGCGTGGAATCCTCGGAGAGCGGCTGATTCCGGATCCGGAAGTATCGTTCGAGGCTCCGGAGCCACATCTCCAGCTCGAACAGGTACTCGGTGCGGTTGGTCTCGGCGAGACGATCCACCCACTGGGACATCTGCCCGAGCAGAAACTCAGCTGGCTGAGACAAGCGAGATCTCCCGTTGGATCGAGGCCGAGCCTACGCGGTGAATCACAAACTGGGTATGAGATCTTAGCATGTTCGCCAGACCTCATGTATACTAAAGACCTTCGAAAAAAACATTCATGAACGGCCCGGCTACGGAAGACCCCCGGGTCTTAGACGGTGGTCCAGCTCGTACTCATGACGGATCCAGGCATCGACGACGGCGCCCGCACGCGAGGCGACTCGAACGACCGGTCTCGCGACGATCTCGAGCTCCTGAGCGCGGCCGGAGTCGCGATGGCGGGGAGCTTCGACATACGCGACATTCTGAAAGAGACGCATCGGGCGGCCTCGCGCCTGCTCGGCGGTCTCGCGGTCGACGTGCTCTACGCCGGCCGGACGTCGATCAAGTCGCGCTCCCTGTGGTTTCCAGAACAACCCGAGAAGTCGAACCTCTCGGAGTCCGAGCGCGAGCGCATCACCGAGAGCCTGGAGCAGGACGGAGACGGGTCCCCTATCAAAACGTTCCTCGCAACGGAGCTCCCCCGAGCGAACTGCAGCGCGGTCCCCCTTTGCTATCAGGAGGAGCTCCTTGGCGCCCTGTTCTTCGCGAAGCCAGACGTCGCAACCGGGCGGCACGGCGACGACACGGAGAAGCTTCTGTCTATTCTCGCCCAACACTCGGCGACCGCTCTTCGCAACATCCACCTCACCCAGGAGCGCATTCAATTCGAGCGTCTGTCGGCTGTCGGAAGGATGATCGGCACCATCGTCCACGATTTTCGAAGTCCACTCACCGCCCTTCGCGGCTATGGGGGAATGGTGGCCGCTCTCCCCCTCGAGGACGCCGAGAGGCGGCAATATGGGCGATGGATCCTGGAGGAGTGCGATCGTCTCAACCACATGGTGGCGGAGCTGCTGGAGTTCACCCGCGGAGGCAGCCCTGAGCTGTGTCTAGAGTGGATCTCGGTCTCCGACTACCTGAGTCGATTCGCCGAGCGACTCGGGCGTCACTTCCAGGAGCGCCAGATCGAGGTCGCGATCGTCTCCAATTATCCTGGTGAAGCGCGTATCGATCGCGCGCGATTCGAACGGGCGCTGTGGAACGTCGCCGCGAATGGCTGCCAGTCGATGACCGGAGGCGGAACGTTGAGGCTGAGCGCACTCCGGCGGGGCGACGAGCTCGAAATCGCGATCGAGGACGAGGGCTGCGGCATCCCCGAGGACGTCCGCCATCGCGTGTTCGAGCCTTTCTTCTCTTACGGAAAGTCGGAAGGAATCGGCTTGGGCATGGCCACCGCGCTGAAGATCGTCGAACAGCACGATGGCAGGATACAGATCGAGGACGCTCCCGAGAGAGGCACACGGGTCCGCTTCGTCATGCCCATCGATGGCCCCCCGGAGACTCCCCGTCGAGCCACCGAGCCCGACCGCGCCAACATCGTCACCGGCGGCTAGTGGGCTGTAAGGCAAGCGCAAAAGCAAGCTCGTCTTCCTTTGCGTCTTTGCGTTCGTTCCGGAGGACCTGTTCTAGAGTGGGCTGTAGCAGCTATTTGTGCGCAAATCGCGAGGTCATTTTGTGTGCTGGCAAGGCGCGATGACGACGACATATCTGGATATTTCGAGGAATCGCAACGCCGCCAGCGCGCAAAAGGGCCCGCGATTTTGGCGCTAGTCTTCGGCGAGCGCCGCGAGGAGCTTCTCGTGCAGTCCGTCGAAGCTGCCGTTCGACATCGCGAGCACGACGTCTCCGGAGCGGCATCGACCCACGAGGCGTTCGACGATCCCTGAGACTCCAGGCAGGAACGCCGCCTCGATTCCCTTCGCCTGCAGATCCGCCACCAGCACCTCCTCGGATAGCTCTTCTTCCGGGGGAAGGCGCGCGGACGAGAAGACCCGGGCGAGGACGACCTCGTCGGCATGCGAGAGCGCTTCCGCCATCTCCCTTTGGAAAACGCGACTCCTGGACGTGAAAGAGCGCGGCTCGAAAACGGCCACCAACCGTTTTCCCGGGAACCTCTCGCGCGCCGCCCGGATCGTCTCTCGTATCGCCGTCGGGTGATGGGCGAAGTCGTCGACCACCGTCACTCCTCGAGCGAGTCCCCTCACCTCGAGCCTCCGTCTCACCCCTCGAAACGACTCGAGTCCCTTCACGATCTGCTCCGCCGACGCACCGCAGTGATCCGCGGAAGCAACGGCGGCGAGAACGTTCCTGAGCGCGGCCGGTCCCCAGTAAGGCGCTTGGAGCTCGGCGAAGAGCTCCGTGCCCCTCCTGATGCGAAAGCTCGTTCCTTCCGGCCGTGAGGCGATCACTTCCGTCGTCCAATCGGCGCCGCCCCGCACCGCGAAGGTCGCGACCGGGCTCGGCGCTCCCTTCACGAGCTTTCCTACCCTCTCGCTCTCGATCCCCGCGACCAGGAGCCCGTTTCGCGGCACGAGATTGACGAAGAGGCGGAAAGCGCGCTCGACGTCCTCGACGTCCCGGAAGATATCGGCATGGTCGAACTCCACGTTCGCGACCACCGCGACCCTCGGTAGATAGTGGAGAAACTTCGGGCCCTTGTCGAAGTAGGCGGTATCGTACTCGTCGCCCTCGACGACGAACGCATCGCCGGTGCCCAACCGGAAGCTGCGGCGGAAGTTGGCGGCGACGCCTCCGATGAGAAAACCGGGATCGAGCCCCGCGACGTCCAGGAGCCACGAGACGAGAGACGTGGTGGTGGTCTTTCCATGAGTTCCCGCGATCACCACCGGGTAGCGATCGCGCAGAAACAGGTCCGCGAGGGTCTCGGGCATGGAGGCGCAGTGAAGCCGTTGCTCCAGCACCGCCTCGAGCTCCGCGTTTCCCCGCGAGAGAGCGTTCCCCACCACCACGAGGTCGGCGGCCCGCGGAAGGTTCGCAGGGTCGTAGGGCGATCGGACGTCGATGCCGAGCTCGCCGAGAAGAACGGACATCGGCGGATAGCAGTGCTGGTCGGATCCCGAGACTTCGTATCCCGTTTCTTTGAGAAGGCCGGCGAGCGATGCCATCGCCGTCCCCGAGATCCCGAGGAGGTGGATCCGGGCCCCGTCGTCCAGCCTCGAGATCACGCGACGGCACCTTCGAGCAGCGTGAGTCCCTCTTTGTCGAGCCGCGCCCGGGCACCGAGTGGAATCGTCAGCGCGCGCGACACCGTGTGGCCCGAAGGAAATCCGAAGAGGACGGGAATACCGAGATGCGCCGTCCAGTCGCGCAGCATTTCCTGGAGGGTATAGCCCTGGTCGGGATGCTGCTCACAGCCCGGCATCTCGCCGAACACCATTCCTCGAACCCCGTCGAGGTGCCCCGCGAGGCGCAGCTGAGTCAACATGCGATCGATCTGGTAGGGCTTCGTCTGCGTGTCTTCGACGAAGAGGATGCCGTCCCGGAACGACGACAGGTAGGGAGTTCCCACGAGGGCGACGAGCATCGAAAGACAACCTCCGAGAAGCGGACCTTCGGCGCTTCCCGTGTGCAGGACTTCGATGGAAGCCACGTCGAACCGGCCATAGGGCTCGCGCGATCCCAAGATCGAGAGGAGGTTGTCGGCGTCGTAGAGCCCGCGAGCAATCTGTTGAGCCACCATGGGTCCGTGAAAGGACACCAGATCCGCCTGGCTGGCGAGAAACGAATGGAGCGCGGTGACGTCGCTCGCGCCAAGAAGCACCTTGGGGCAGGCGCGGATCCTCTCGACGGGGAGACGGGAGAGGAGCTCCATACTGCCGTAGCCTCCGCGGGCGCAGAAGACGGCGGTCACCTCGGGATCCTCCCAGAGCTCGATCCAGTCCTCCAGCCGTTCCTCGGCGCTCCCCGCGGTATAGCGGCCGCGCCGATAGAGGTTCGTGCCCACCCGCACGCGAAACCCGAGCCGTTCGAGCTCCGCGACGCCCCGGTCGACGAACTCCTTCCGCACGGGGCTCGCCGGAGCGAGCACTCCTACGAGGGCCGAGGGGCGCAGGGCGGGCGGCTTCGTCATCGAGCGCGCTCTTCCCTTCTCTTGCGATTCCCCAGGTTTTGCCGGGGTATCGAGCCCTTCTTACCCCGAGAGCTTGGCGCGCACGACCGCGTTGACCGCCTTGCCGTCCACCGTCTTTCCGGTCGCCTTGAGGCGCGCGAGGGTTTCCTTCATCACCGCGCCCACGTCCCTGGCGGAGCTGGCACCGAGCGCGGCGATTACGTCGCCGACCACCGTTTGCACATCGGCGTCGGACACTTCTTCGGGGAGGTACGTCCGAATGAGCTCCCGTTCCTCGGTCTCCTTCGCCACCAGATCGGCGCGGCCTCCCTTCTCGAACGTCTCGATGGACTCGCCGCGCTGTTTCACCAGCGTCTGGAGAATCTGCATTTCCTCCGACGGCTCGAGGGGTCTCCTGAGCTCAATCTCTTTGTTCTTGATCGCGGCCTTGACCATGCGCAGGACGCTGACCCGTAGGCTCTCCTTGCGCTTCATGGCGTCGACCAGGTCCTTCTGAATCTCGTCCGAAAGGCTCATATGGACAGGCCTTCGGCGATGGGTGACGCCTCTTCCGCGCGGGCGAGAACGAGGCGGCACTTCACCCGCGCGAACTGGAGCTCGTCGCCGTATCGAACCGCCGACTGCGTCACGACCTGCCCGTTGACCCGCGTCTTGTTGACACTCCCGAGGTCGAAGACGGTGACGCTGTGGTTCGAGACGATCACTCTCGCATGGACCTTGCTCACGAGAGGATCGGGGATACAGATTTCGTTCGTCGGCTCGCGTCCGATCGTGACCTCGCGTCCGCGGATGGTATGGGGGATCGAGATCCCCGTGGGCGTCGGGAACGAGAAGACAGGGATATTCGGTCTTTTCGATGGCGGTCATGGATGGGTCCGGGACGACCGGTCGCGCTCGCCGTCAGGTTCGGGTGTCGGTTTTGGTCTCGAAACGGGAAACACCGGAGCAAAGCGTACCACAGGAAGACGGACACCGGAAGCAGAGGGACCTATCGGTGCGAGATGCAGCGCCTCGCGTAGGGCTCAGCCGCCGTCGGGGCGCGGCTTGCCTCCCCGGCGCGCGGCGAAGGGAAAGGCGGCAAGGAGGCGGTTCAAGCTCAGAGCGAGGAAGGACAGCTCTCCGTAGGAACGCTCGACGTGAATCGTGGCGGCCTGGCCGTCGACGAAGGCGTCCACGTCGCGGCGGAGCCCCTCCATCGGGTCGATCGTCATCTTTCTGCCCAGCAGAACGACGACGGCGGCTCCCATGAGCAGCAGGATCGTTCCCACGACGAGCGCCAGCGTCGCCGCGCCGGCCGCCGCTGGTTGGTGCTGGCTCAAGACTGCGATGCCGACGCGTCGGCCGCGATAGGTGATCGGCTTGGCCATGAGCCACTCGCCGCTCGGGCTCGTTCCCGTACGGAGGTCTCGAACGTCTCCAAGCCGCCCCTCGCCCAGACCCGCGAGCGCGAGCGGTTCTCCGGCTCGATCGGCCGGCGCCAAAATCGTTCCCGCCGGGGACAGAATGTAAGCTCCGCTGACACCCGGCTCGTGCGCCACTCCGTCCATCGAAAGGTCGCCGAGGCGCGCCTCTCCGAGCGCCGTTTCGTTACCCGCGGCGAGAAGGTCGACGAGCGTCCGCGCGCGCAAGCGGGACTCCTCGACCAGCGCCGGCCTCAAGATCCTCATAAGAGGAAAGGCCAGCACGAAGAGCGCGAACAGAACGAGAACGCCGATGACGAGGGAGAAGCGGGCCGACCAGCTGCGCCTGGCGAAACCGACCTCCGGGACGAAAGTAGCCGACGCCGTCGAGGACGCCTGCGAATCGCTCGGCGGCGCTCGCCGCGCTGTCTGCCGGCTCCAGACCGGTCGCGTCGGCCGCCGGGGCCAGTCTCGTACTCGCGTCCGCATGCTGCAGGCGGGGATCGACGTTTCCACGGAAGAGGACCTGACCCGTATCGAACCCTTGTGCCCCTAGCCGCGTCTCGAGCACGACCGTCCGGTCGGGCTCGGGCTTCTGGA
The DNA here is from genome assembly GCA_963815675.1 of uncultured Acidobacteriota bacterium. Taxonomy (GTDB): domain Bacteria; phylum Acidobacteriota; class Vicinamibacteria; order Marinacidobacterales; family SMYC01; genus CAWFHP01. Next base: position 280,694 of record CAWFHP010000007.1, read on the forward strand.
GGGTTTCGTCGAGCTCGTCTTCGACCTGGACCTCGTCACGCTCATCGGCGTCGACGTTCCGATCCGCGGGAGGGGCGGTATCCGTGGACAGGAACACGGTCGCCGATTCGTCGGAGTCGGGCGACATCGCCACCGGTGGCGTCTCCGCCAGCATCACCGTCTCGAGAAACCTCCGCCGGCGCCTCGAGCTCTTCGCGGCTCAGAGCGATGGTCCCGGTCTCCGGGGTCCGGGCTCCGGCGGTCAGATAAACGGTGGACTGGTCACCTCGATCCGGCTCGTCATCATTATCGGGCTTATCGGGTTGTTCAGGCGTCTCGGGCCTTTCACGCTCGTCCGGCCCCGCCATGGCGGCGCCCGGCTCCGGCTCGTGGTCGAAATGGATCCGCAGCCCCCCGAGCCGAATCTCGTCCCCCGGGGTCAGCTCGCGCTCCTGGATACGCTCCTCGTTCACCCAGCTTCCGTTGCGGCTCCCGAGAATCGACGAGCCGCACCTGAGCTCCGACGCGCTCGATGCGGGCGTGACGTCGGGAAAGCTTCTTGTCGGCGAAAAAGAGGTCGGATTCGGGATCCCGGCCGATGACGAGCGGCGAGGGCCCGAGCTCGTGCTCGGTAACTCGTTCGCCGTGATGGATGATGATTTTGTCCACGGAAACCCGCTCTCTGAAGACTGAGGACCGCGCTCGGAAGCCCTCATCCGCGACGGCCGGTCTCGGCCGACCCGAAGTCCGGCCCAGTATCGGATCGATCTCCCTTCTCAAATCTACGTGGAGCTCACCTTGACGGAGTCGCGCCGCGAACCTATGATCTCCGTCACCTTTCATGCCATCCACCACGATTCTTCTGGCGGACGACCATGAGATTGTCCGGAAGGGACTGCGCACCATTCTCGAGATCCGGAAGGATTTCGAGATCGTGGGCGAGGCCACAAACGGTCGGGAGGCGGTCAAGATGGTCGAGCAGCTCCGGCCCGACGTCGTGGTCATGGACATCAGCATGCCCGAGCTGAACGGACTCGAGGCGGTACGTCAAATCGCGAAATATGTCCCTCGCACCGAGGTGCTCGTGCTCACGATGCACGAATCCGAGGATCTGATCCGCGAAATGCTCGAGGCGGGCGCGCGCGGGTACGTGCTCAAGTCGGACACCGCCAGGCAACTCCTCCCCGCAATCGATGCGCTTCGCCAGCACAAGCCCTTTTTCACTCCCAGGGCGAGCGAGGTCGTTCTCGACGGGTTCCTCGACGACAAGAAGCGACCCAAGGGCGAGCCGAGCCGGAAGCTCACTCCGCGCGAGCGGGAAATCGTCCAGCTCCTCGCCGAGGGGAGGAGCAACAAGGAGGTCGCCTCCACGCTCCACATCAGTGTGAAGACCGCCGAGACCCACCGCACCAACATCATGAGGAAGCTCGGCCTCCATTCGGTGACGGAGCTCGTCCTCTACGCCGTCCGAAATCACATCATCGAGCCCTGAGCCCGCGGCTCTCAACGATCTCGAGCTTCCAGACGGACGCGGGCGTATCTCTTCCGCGCTTCGACCTCCATCTCCATCATGCTCGCGAAGAAGGCTCTCACCCGGGGAGCGCTCGTCTCCGCCTGCAGGATCCGGTAGATCTCGACGAACCGAGCCTGCGCCTCGAGCACCCTCGCGACCAGATCCTCGAAGCTCGGCACCGGGGCGTCGGTCTCGAGACGCGCGAGCGCCCCCTCTACTTCGGCATCGGGGGCAAACTGCAACCAGGTATCCAGCACCGACGGGTCCGCACGACTCTCGACCCCGTGCAGTGCCTGATGCATCTGCTGCTCGTGCTCTTCGATGTAGCGCAGGAGAAGCGAGCGGCGCTCGTCGGCCTCCGCGGCCTTCGACGCGCGCGCCGCCTGCCGCAAGCGCTCGTGGAGCCCCTTCACGTGCTCGACGAGCTCTCAACTCACGCATTCTCGAAGTTTTCTACAACTCGAAGGTCAACGAAGAAGGGGGTCTCGGAGACTGGCGGAGGCTCAGCTCTTGGGGCCGGGGCGAGCGATGAATCGGTGCTTGAAGTCGCCGTCGAGGGTCAAAGCCTCCTTGATTCCACGCGCCTCCATGACGACGAAGCTCAGGCAGTCGACGGGACTGTAATCTTTATCCTTGTGCTTGGCGAGATAGTCGAAGGCCTTCAGCTCCTCGTCCTTGGTCGCCCAGTGGATTCGAGCGAGGACCTCGCGATAGAGGCGGGCGCCGATCCGGACCGCTGCTCTGTGGCCATCGAGCTTTCGAGCGAGGGTGATGGTCTCGAAGACGACGTGATTCGTGGTAAGCCAGAGATGGGGAAGCCGCTCCCGGTCGAAGGTTTCGAAGACTTCCCGAACGCGTTGGTGGTCGGGGTCGCCGGGCGAGGCGAGCGCGAAGAAGAAGCTCGTGTCGATGAAGACCATCAGGGAAGGTACTTGTCGTGGTCCCGGGCGATGGGAACGCCCTTGGGCACGTTCTGGATGAGCCCGATGAAGCTCCTCGGGTCGTCGATGTTTTCGTCTTCGGACACATAGGGGCGGAAGTCGAGCTCGACCTCGGTTTTGTCCTTGAGATCGACCTTCTCGATGGGCTTAAAAACGCCGTCTTCGTAGATCGCTTTGACCGTCATGATGCTTTCCTCTTCGTTGATTTTAACATCGGCCGTTCGCGGGGGTGGCATCGGTCGAGGACCTCGAGAAGGTCTTTCGCGGATACCCGGGTGTAGAGTGCCGTGGTCTTGAGCTTCCGGTGACCGAGGAGCTCCTGGACGTGGCGAACGTCGGCGCCGTGGCGGAGAAGGTGGGTGGCGAACGAGTGGCGCAGCAGGTGCGGATGGACTCCCGCGATCGTGACCGCGGCGGCGTGCTTCCGCACGAGGACCGCGAGGGTCACCTCGGAGAGGCGCCCGGCTCGTTTTCGATCTCTTGCAGGAGATCATAGCTCGCCCCAGTTTTCTGCTTCACGCGAAGAAGATCTTGTCCGTTGGAGGCGTACTCATATGCCGTTTCCCTCCCAATCGGGCCGGTGTATCTGGTGGTGTTGCCTTTTGAGTTGTACTCGCACCGTTTGATAGGCCACCGTGAGCGGACCCGTCTCAAAGCCTATTTCGACGCTCGGAGCAGCACCACCGCCCGCGGCTCCAGCGTTCGGAAAGTGAACGATTCGGTCACGAAGAGCCGCACCTTCCGCGCGTCGTGCGACTCGTAGCCGATGGAGAAGTCCTGTCCCAGCGTGAGGCGGAAGTCACCGCCGCGCACCGAGATCAGGAGTCCTCCGTCAATCAAGTCGCTCTCGAGTACCGGCCCGTCCACGAGGGCGCGAACCTGTTTCAGCAGCGGGTAGCCCGTTGGGGCGCTATTGACGAAGAGGAAGTTCTCGACCCCGAGCACCAGAGCGAAAGGTCCCCCGATGGAGGCCCGGCGGAGGCTGAGCATCGCGTTTGCGATAGTCTCGAGAAGCCGGGCGGCGTCGCGCTCGATAGCGAGTGCCGGGTGAGCCTTCATTTGCGCGAGCCCCTCGATGCCGGCATCCTCGAGGCCGAGGAGCAGGGCCCGGTCCTCGAAGGCGGCTGCGAACCGGGCGGCCTGCTCGAGCGGAGTCCAGTCGATGTCCTCGGCACCCCGGGAGATGTCGTCGAGATCCCAAACGTCGAGGTCGCACGGCGTTCGGGTCTCCACCAGCGGTTGGACCCGGCGGATTCCATAGGTGACGCCTTCGACGGGAGACGCTTTCGATATGTTCAGACGTCCGAGGCCGATGGCGGAGTAGTCCCAACCCTTGGGGTCCTCGACGTCGACGACCCGCCTCACCTTCAAGCTCGTCTCGAGGACCTTCCGGGCGGTGGCATCGATGGCTGCCCAGGCTTCGCTGGTCAGAGGCGCATGCTCTCGCTTGAGAAAGCTCATGGCAGGGTCTCCTCCGGGGCGAGGCTCGCGAGCCCGCGAATGCCGAGGCTCTCGTCGCGCGCTCCCGATGCCGCCATCGTCCCGGCGCCCGTCTCTACCTCGGTTATCTTGCCCTCGGAGAACAAATACTTGGCGAGCTGCCAATCCCAGGGCTCCATGTTGCGCCTGAGCCACTCGAGCATCATGCACGCGTGCTCAATCTCCTCGTCGCGATTATGAGCCAGCACCTGGCGCAGCGACTCGTCGGTCGCGAGCACCACTCTCTGGTGGTACCAGTCGACCGCCTCAATCTCCTCCTTGAGACTCGTCAAGGCGCGATGAATGTCGCGGTCGCGCGCCGCAAGCTCTCCGCTCGGCTCGTGGGTATCACTCATGAAAGATTCCGCTCCTTTTTCATATCGGCGACATATGATCGACCATGAGAGGCAAGACTAGCGACAGGGTCCCCGGGTAAAAATACGGGATTTACCCCATCTCCCAGGGTCTCGGGGTCGGAGCCCAACTACGGTGTTCTCCCCGTGAGAAACGTCGGAACTGCCCCATGGAGACTCTAGCCGAGGGTGTCTATCCTAGTGAGTGCTTCGTCGTTGGAGCGTTCTCCGAGGCTTTCGTCTCGAGCGCAGGAATCCGGACCCACCCGCGGTCTCGGCCGCGGCCGAGCTCGATGAGGTCGTCATCGACGAAAAGAATGGCGTCGTGGGCGAGCGAGACGTCGCGCTGCCCGGAAATGGCCCGAAGGGGCGAGATCGATCCTCGTACCCGATACCCAAGCCGGGAATCGGTAGTTTGCCGTATTTTCCATTACCGGAACCGGCGGTACTCCTATGAATGAGCATCGTGCTTCAAGAAAGGCGACGAAAACCATGGATACCTCGATGGATGCCCCGGAAAGACATGTGAGCCTGCGCTCTCCCATGATTACCGCGCGAATTCTCCTCGTGGACGATCACGAGATCATCCGTAAAGGATTGCGGAGCGTCGTGGAGGCGCGAAAGGACTGGGAGATCGTCGGAGAGGCGACAACCGGCCGCGACGCCGTCAAGAAAGTCGAGGAGCTCAAACCCGACGTGGTCGTGATGGATATCAGCATGCCGGAGCTGAACGGACTCGAAGCGGTCCGACAGATCGTCAAGATCGCGCCGCGCACGGAAGTGCTCGTCCTCACGATGCACGAATCCGAGGACCTCGTGCGCGAGGTGCTCGAGGCCGGCGCTCGTGGATACCTTCTCAAATCGGACGCGAGCCGCCAGCTGATCAGCGCGATCGAGGCGCTCCGCGTGCACAAACCCTTTCTGACGTCCAAAGTGAACGAAGTCGTGTTGATGGGGTACCTGGGCGGAAAACCGCTCAAAGGGGAGACGTCGGGCGGCCGCTTGACGCCCCGCGAGCGGGAGATCGTCCAGCTCCTCGCCGAGGGAATGACCAACAAGGAAGTCGCCTCGACTCTCGGTATCAGCGTCAAGACCGCCGAAACGCATCGCACCAACATCATGAGGAAGCTCGATTTGCATTCGATCAGCGAGCTCGTTCGCTACGCGGTACGCAATCACATTATCGAGGCCTGAGTGCCGCGCGGACTCCAAAATGCACGAGCCGAATCGCACGAGAATGGGGAGCGACATGGGGTCAAGGAACCATCGGAGGAATCGATGAGTGAAGGAAACGGTGGGGGTTCGGGGTTCGTCATTGGATTCTTTCTCGGAGCGGCGACAGGCGGGATGGCGGCGCTGTTGCTCGCGCCCAAATCGGGCCGTGAGCTCCGCGAAGAGCTTGCGGAAGACCGCGCCCGGGTGCAGGAGCGCGCTTACGAGACGGCGCGAGAGCTGAAGACGCGTGGAGCCCGGGCAGGAAAGGAGGCCCGAAAGACCGTACGGGTGGCGAGCGAGGGCGTCAAAGAGACCGCTCACATCCTGCGCACGGGACAATCGAGAGACGAGGACACCTCCCGGCCTCCCGTGCCCGCGCCCGAGAGCTGAGCGCGAAACAAGGCCCTTCATTTCACCGGAGCCTGCGGCCGGCGCGTACAGGAAGATCCGTATTGTTCCACTCGCCTCCCCCGTTTTAGCGTGTAAACGCTTTTTGGGTCGTCGCGCACCGATTGGCGTTGCCGGCTCCCCGTTTCAGCCCCGTTGTTTGGTGTAGACTCCCGCGGGCAACGAAGGACAAGCCGGTGAGCGCGCGCGAAAGGTCAAGGCGACGAAACTTCGAATGAGCCTCGAACTCCTGCCCCACGCACCTTCCACCGGTTGGCGATCGGAACCGAGGCGCCATTCGTGAGCTCGCTCGCGGCGCTCGGAGTCTACGGTCTCGCGGTTCTGCTGGTGGTTTCCGGCATGCTCGTGGCCTCGAGCCTCCTCGGCGAGCGCCATCACGAGCGAGCGACGGCGACGCCTTACGAGTCGGGAATTTCGCCGACCGGTACCGCCCGCATCCGGCTCTATGCCCCTTTCTACCTCGTGGGGATGCTCTTCGTCTTGTTCGATCTGGAGGCCGCGTTCCTGTTCGCCTGGGCGATCGCCTTCCACAAGCTCGGTTGGACGGGATGGCTCGGGGCGATGTCGTTCCTCGGCATCCTCGTCGTCGGCCTCGTCTACGAGTGGCGAATGGGCGCCCTCGACTGGGGCTCGGGCGGGAGCGCGAGCGGGAAGGCATCATGACCAGCGTCAAGGACATGCTCGACCGGAAAGGGCGGGAAACATGGTCGATTCGACTCGGAAGCCTCGGTGGAGGAGGCTCTTTCGATGATGGCGGAGAAGAACATCGGAGCTCTCCTCGTCTATCGAGGAGACGAGCTCGTCGGCCTTCTCTCCGAGCGCGACTACGCTCGCAAGAGCCCGGCGCTCGATCGGTTACCTCGAGAGCTCGTGGTGCGCGAGCTGATGTCCGACGCCGACGTCGCGGTCGAGGTGGGAACGAGCGTCCCCACCTGCATGAAGCTGATGCTCGAGCACCGGGTACGGCATCTTCCCGTCATGGACGAGGGGAGGGTGGTGGGGCTCGTCTCCATCGGAGACGTGGTCAATACCGTGATTCAGGACCATCGGTCGATGATCCGGCATCTCGAAGACTACATCGCGGGATTGAGGTGAATCGGTGAGCACTCTGACTCCAACGAGCCAGGGGACGGCCACGGGCGCGACGATGGAAGAAGCGGTCCGCAAGAGCGTTATCTTCTCGCGGCTCCAGGACCTCGTCGCCTGGGGCCGAAAGAATTCTCTCTGGCCATTCAACTTCGGACTCTCCTGCTGCTACGTCGAGATGGCCACGAGCATCACGAGCAAGTTCGACATCGCCCGATTCGGCGCCGAGGTCATCCGCGGGACGCCACGAGAAGCCGACGTGATGGTCATCGCCGGCACGGTGTTCCTGAAGATGGCGCCGGTGGTTCGCCGGCTCTATCAGCAGATGATGGAGCCCCGATGGGTGATCTCGATGGGCTCGTGTGCGAACTCGGGCGGAATGTTCGACATCTACAGCGTCGTCCAGGGCGTCGACTCCTTCCTCCCCGTCGACCTCTACGTGCCCGGATGTCCTCCTCGCCCGGAAGCATTCATGGAAGGTCTCACCCTGCTCCAGGAAGCGGTCGGCAAGGAGCGCCGGCCCCTCAGCTATCGGCTCGGGTCCCAGACGATTGAAAGGCCCGTTGCCCCGTCGCGCCGCGATCTCCTGCGCGAGCAGCGCACGAAGATCCGGGACCTGCGCTCTCCCGACGAAGTGTGAAAGGGCAGACGATGAGCACTGCCTTCGAGGGACGAACGACGCCGGCGAACTGGGAAGGTCTCGAGGGAGCGGTGCTCGCCGAAGAGACGGCCAGCGACGGCGTCCCCACGAAATGGGTCTCGAAAGAGCGGCTCCGCGAGGTGCTCGGTCGTCTCAAGACGGGAGTGGAGCGTCCGTTCGGCATGCTCTTCGACCTCACCGTCGTGGACGAGCGCCCTCGCTCGCGGCCCCCGGATCTTCCGGCGAGCGACTTCACCCTCGTCTACCATCTGCTGTCGTTCGACCGGAACGAGGACGTCCGCGTCAAGGTGCCGCTCGAAGGCGAGACTCCATCGGCGCCGAGCGTGAGCTCCATCTGGCCTTCGGCGAGCTGGTACGAGCGCGAGGCATGGGACATGTTTGGTGTTCGCTTCGACGGACACCCCCACCTCCGCCGGATCCTGATGCCCGAGACGTGGAAGGGTCACCCGCTTCGCAAAGACCACCCGGCGCGGGCGACCGAGCTCGGACCGTTCGAGCTCGGGGATGACGAGGAAGAGGCCGAGCAGGACGCGCTCGAGTTCCGGCCCGAGGACTGGGGTCTCGAGAAATCGTCCGAAGACTCGGACTTTCTGTTCTTGAACCTCGGCCCGCAGCACCCCGGAACCCACGGAGTGCTGCGCCTCGTGCTGCAGCTCGACGGGGAAAGGATCGTGGACGTCGTGCCCGACATCGGATTCCACCACCGGGGAGTGGAGAAGATGGCCGAGCGCCAGAGCTGGCACACGTTCATCCCTTATACCGATCGGGTCGACTACCTGGGCGGGGTGATGAACAACCTCGCTTATCTCGTCACCGTGGAACGGCTCGCGGGAATCGATGTGCCCGAGCGGGCGCAAGTGATCCGGGTGATGATGGCAGAGTTGTTTCGGATCGCCTCTCACCTCGTCTGGTACGGAACCTTCGCTCAGGACGTGGGCGTGATGTCGCCCGTGTTCTACATGTTCACCGCTCGCGAGCGCGCCTTCGACATCGTGGAGGCGGTGTGCGGTGGCCGCATGCATCCCAACTGGTTCCGCATCGGCGGGGTGGCGCAGGACCTCCCCCGGGGATGGGAAGGACTCTTCGACGACTTCCTGCGAGACATGCCGCAGCGCCTGGACGAGTATGACGACATCGTCCTCCGGAACCGTATCTTCAAGGCGCGAACCCAGGGGATCGGAGAGCTCTCGAGCCGCGATGCCATCGAGTGGGGCATGACGGGACCGGGATTGCGCGCCACCGGTCTCGAATGGGATTTCCGGAAGAAACGGCCGTACTCCGGATACGAGAATTTCGAGTTCGAGATCCCGACTGCCGAAAAGGGCGACTGCTACGCCCGCGGCCTGGTGCGGGTCGAGGAGATGCGTCAGAGCCTCCGCATCATCCGCCAGTGCGTCGACAACATGCCCGCCGGCCCCTACAAGTCCTCTCATCCCCTCGCCACTCCCCCGTTGAAGGAGAAGACCCTGGAAGACATCGAGACCCTGATCACCCACTTTCTCAACGTGAGCTGGGGCCCGGTCATTCCCCCGGGCGAAGCCTCGATCCCGATCGAGGCCACCAAAGGCGCGAACGCCTATTACCTCACGAGCGACGGGAACCACATGCCCTACCGCGCCCACATCCGGAGTCCATCGTTCGCTCACATGCAGATGGTTCCGTTCCTGGCCCGAGGCCACATGATTCCCGACCTGCTCGCTATTCTCGGAAGCATCGATTTCGTGCTCGCCGACGTGGATCGATGACGGGGCGGGAAACGACAAACCGAAGAAGCGATCGCAGCGAGCCGAGCGAAGAGCAAGACGCGCACTAGAGAAGAACATCGATGCTCAGTGACGAAGAGCGAAGCGAAATCGACAACAAGGTGGAGCAGTACCCGAAACGGAGCGCCGCCTGCATCGAAGCGCTCAAGATCGTGCAGGAGCATCGAGGTTTCGTCTCCGACGAGTCGCTCGGGGAGGTCGCCGAGCACCTCGGGATGTCGGTCGAAGAGCTCGACTCGATAGCGACGTTCTACAACCTCATCTTCCGCCGGCCGGTGGGACGGCACGTGATCCTGCTCTGCGACAGCATTTCCTGCTGGATTCTCGGATGCGATCGCCTGCGGGAGGGACTCGAACGCTCCCTCGGGATCGGAATGGGCGAGACCACCGACGACGGCAGGTTCACGCTGCTCCCCATCGCCTGTCTCGGAACCTGCGACCACGCCCCCGCCTTCATGATCGACGAGCACCTTCATCGTGACCTCGACCCCGAAGACGAAGAAGCCCTCGACGCCTTGCTCGCCCGCTACCAAGAATCCCCTCGGGAGGCTGGGAAGGAATGAACGCAAAGGCGCAAAGCCGCAAAGTCGCCGAGAGTCGTCTGCACCCCGTGCCTTCGCCGTCTCTGCGGCTCGACGTTCCCGTTCCCTTTTCACTGGGTCCCTGGAATCGGGTGCTAACCGCCGCCCTTTCGCCGAGGATGCTCGGCCTACGTGGTTTTCTTTGCGTCTCTGCGCCTCCGCGTCTTTGCGTTGCTTCCCCCTTCCGGAGTTCCACTCGCGGAAGAGCCCACGGTTACGAACGGACAGGACGGCGCGAGTGAGCGGCGAACGACCGCTGACCGCCAACCTGCGGCCCGACGGTGAGCCTTGCCGCCTGCCGGAGTACGAGAAGGCGGGAGGCTACCAGGCACTGCGCAAGGCTCTCGGCGGCATGAGCCCGGAAGAGGTGACCCGTGTCGTCAAGGAGTCGAACCTCCGCGGCCGGGGCGGAGCGGGTTTCCCCACGGGACTCAAATGGACGTTCGTCCCCATGGGAGAAGACGCACCGCGACCCAAGTATTTCGTGGCCAACGCCGACGAGATGGAGCCGGGGACGTTCAAGGATCGGCTCCTGCTGGAGGGCGACCCTCACCAGATCCTCGAAGGAACGATCCTCGGCGCTTACGCCATTCAGGCCGACGTGGCCTATATCTTCCTCCGATGGGCCTATCGCGAGGCGGCGCGAAGACTCACGGACGCGATCGCGGAAGCCCATCGGGCGGGCTATCTGGGACGGAACATCCTGGGCTCCGGCTACAGCCTCGATCTCCACCTTCACGTGAGCGCGGGCCGCTACATGTGCGGTGAAGAGACCGGGCTTCTGAACGCCCTCGAAGGCCGCCGGGCGACGCCGCGGGCCAAACCGCCCTTCCCTCCCGTCGTGGGCGTCTTCGGCAAGCCCACGGTGGTGAACAACGTCGAGACCCTGGCGAACGTCCCGCACATCGTGAGCCACGGCGCGCAGTGGTTCAAGGATTCTCGGTCGAGGCGATGCGGCGGGAACGAAGATTTACGGCGCGAGCGGCCGCGTCCGCCGCCCGGGCGCGTGGGAGCTTCCGATGGGAACGTCGCTGCGGGAAATTCTGGAGGAGCACGCTTCCGGAATGCGCGAGGGGTATCGGTTCCGCGGCCTGCTTCCCGGCGGGGCATCGACCGACTTTCTCGTCGAGGACCACCTCGACGTCGCCATGGACTTCGAGCCGGTATCGAAAGCGGGAAGCCGGCTGGGAACGGGAACGATCATCGTTCTCGACGATCGCACCTGCCCCGTCGCGTTCCTCGTCAACCTCGAGCACTTCTTCGCCCGGGAGTCCTGCGGCTTCTGCACTCCCTGTCGGGAAGGGCTTCCCTGGACCGAGAGGATTCTGCGGGCGATCGAGCAGGGGGAAGGAAGAAAGGAAGACCTCGATCTCCTCGAGCACAACGCGAAGCTCCTCGGTCCCGGCATGACGTTCTGCGCGCTCGCGCCGGGTGCCGTCGAGCCGCTCCAGAGCGGTCTCAAATACTTTCGCGCCGATTTCGAACGGCACATCGAGCAGAAATCCTGCCCCTGGAGATGAGTCCCTTGCCCGCGAATCGAATCACCATAGACGGCCGAGAGTTCCACGTGGAGGAGGGAGCGAACCTCCTCGAGGCCTCGCTCTCGCTCGGATTCGACCTTCCCTATTTCTGCTGGCACCCGGCCCTCGGCTCGATCGGGGCCTGCCGGCTCTGCGCCGTCAAGCAGTTCAAGGACGAAAAAGACCGCGAGGGCAAGATCGTCGTCGCCTGCATGACCCCGGCGAGCGAGGGGACCCGCATCTCCATCGCCGACGAGGACGCGAAGGAGTTCCGCGCCTCGGTGATCGAGTGGCTCATGCTCAACCACCCGCACGACTGTCCGATTTGCGACGAGGGGGGCGAGTGCCATCTCCAGGACATGACGGTCATGACCGGCCACGACCACCGGCGAACCCGTTTTCCCAAGCGCACGTTCGAGAACCAGGATCTGGGTCCGTTCCTGAACCACGAAATGAACCGTTGTATCGAGTGCTACCGCTGCGTGCGCTTCTATCACGATTACGCCGGCGGCCGGGATCTGGAAGTGTTCTCCGCTCACGACCACGTCTATTTCGGCCGACAGAAAGACGGAACGCTGGAGAGCGAGTTCAGCGGCAATCTGGTGGAGGTCTGCCCCACGGGTGTCTTCACCGACAAGACACTGAAGAAACACTTCAACCGGAAGTGGGACATGCAGTCCGCCCCGACCCTGTGCCCCCACTGCGCGCTCGGATGCAACGTCATCGCCGGAGAGCGCTATGGCGGACTCCGAAGGATTCTCAACCGCTACCACCACGAGGTAAACGGCTACTTCCTCTGCGACCGGGGCCGATTCGGATACGAGTTCGTGAACGGCCCGAAACGCCTGCGGCATGCGCTTCGTCGGCAGGAGCGCGGCGCGCCCGAAGAGCCCGTCGGAATCGACGTGGCGATGAAGGAGCTCGTCTCTCTCACCGCCGACCGCGCGAACGTCCTCGCCATCGGGTCTCCTCGCGCCAGTGTCGAGTCGAATTTTCTGCTCCGCCGCATCTCCGGTCCCGACGGGTATTTCCTCGGCTTGTCCGATCGGGACCGATCCTTACTCGGGTCGGTGATCGAGGTCCTGGGACGTTGCGCCCCCGCATCGCTTCACGACGTCGAGTCTGCGGAGGCCGCGCTCGTTCTCGCCGAGGACGTGACCAACGTCGCCCCCCGCATGGCGCTCGCCCTGCGCCAGATCCACCGCCGCGAGGCGGAACGACGCGCCAAAGCGATGAAAATCCCGCCGTGGAACGACGCCGCCTTGAAGGACATCGCCCAGGGAGCGAAAGCACCTCTCTTCCTCGTGACTCCCTTCGAGACCCGTCTCGATGACGCGGCGAGCGAAGTGTTTCGAGAGCCGCCGGAGGAGATCGTGCGGCTGGGCCTCGCCGTGGCGGAGGCGGTCCGATCGGGAGCAGGGACGGAGGATCGGGCCGGCCGAATCGCGGGCGCTCTCCTGGCAGCGCAACGCTCAATCGTCGTCGCCGGAACGAGCCTCGGCGACCCGGCGCTCCTCGAAGCGGCCGAGCGCGTCGTCCTCGCCCTGCGTGCCGCCGGCCGGGACGCCAGACTCGCGCCCACGCTGCCCGAGTGCAACTCTCTCGGCGCCGCCCTTCTCGGAGGGGGAAGCCTGGAGCAAGCACTCGCACGCGCTCGTCAGCTCGGATCTCCCACGCTGATCGTCCTCGAGAACGACCTCTTCCGGCGAGCGCCGCGCCCGCTCGTCACCGAGCTCCTCTCGAGCGCACGTCGGGTCGCGGTCATCGATAGCATCGCGCACGGGACCTCCGACGAGGCCGACCTGCTCCTTCCCGCCGGCACCTTCGCAGAGTCCGACGGAACGTGGGTCAACAACGAGGGGCGGGCGCAGCGTTTCTTTCGGGTCTTCGTCCCCGATGCCGAGATCCGGCAAAGCTGGCGGATGTTGCTCGAGGTTCTCGCGCGAACGGGAGACGGTCGAGCCGCGGGCTGGAAGTCTCTCGATGACGTCATCGCGGCCATAGTCGAGGAGATTCCCGCGCTCGCCGGGATCGACGAGGCGGCACCTTCCGCGAGCTACCGCGTCCACGGCCAGAGAATTCCGCGCGAGCCCGACCGCTACTCCGGGCGAACGGCAATCCACGCTCGCGAGAGCGTCCACGAGCCCTCGCCTCCCGAGGACCCCGACTCACCGCTCTCCTTCTCCATGGAAGGCTACCGAGGACGGCCGGAAGCCCCGCTCATCCCCTACTTCTGGGCGCCAGGCTGGAACTCGGTCCAGTCCGTAAACAAGTATCAGCGCTCGGTCGGTGGACTGCTCAAAGGTGGCGACAGCGGGTTCCGGATTTTCTCGACGCCCGAGCCGGCGGAGCTTCCCGAGGCGGCGGCTCTGGAGCCACCGGCTCGCTTCGCGAAACGCGACGACGAGCTTCACTTCCTGCCGCTCTACGACATTTTCGGCTCCGAAGAGCTCAGCGCGCTCGCCCCCGCGGTGGCGGCGCGCGCCTCCGAGCCCTACGTGCTCCTCTCGCGAGAGGACGCGCGGCGGCTCGACGTCGAAGGGGAAGCTCTGGTCACGAATCTCAATCGATGGCGCGTCTCAGCCGCTGAGAGTCCAGGTAGAGGACTCCGTCACTCCCGGTGTCGCCGGTCTTCAGCTCGCCGGGCTCAGGGGCTCGAATGGAAACAGTCCCCTCGCCGGCGTTCGTCTTCCCGCCTGGGGGCGGGTCGGAAGGGTCTCGTGAATGAAAGCGGCGTTGTGAGCGTTCCCCTCCACCTTCTCGTGGTGGTGATCGTGCTCGGAGGCATCCTCACCGCCGCCGCAGGCATGATCTGGCTCGAGCGCCGGCTCCTCGCTCTCTGGCAGGACCGATACGGGCCCAACCGCGTCGGACCTTTCGGGCTGCTCCAGGTTCTCGCGGACGTCATCAAGCTCATCACCAAGGAGGACTGGTTCCCTCCGTTCGCCGACAAGCCCGTCTTCGTCATCGCCCCCGCGGCAATCCTCACGACTACCCTCCTCTCCTGCGCCGTCATCCCTTTCGCCCCTCGGCTCGTCGTCTCCGATCTCGACGTGGGACTCCTCTTCTTTCTCGCGATGTCCTCGCTCGGCGCCTACAGCGTCGTCTTGGGAGGCTGGGCCTCGAACAGCAAGTACTCGCTCCTCGGCGGGCTCCGGGGAGCGGCGCAGATGTTGAGCTACGAGGTCTTCATGGGGCTCTCGCTCATGGGGGTGGTGATGATGGCGGGCTCGTTCGATCTCGGCGAGATCGTCTCCGCCCAGAAAGGCCTGTGGTTCGTCGTTCCCCAGTTTCTCGGGTTCGCGGTGTTCCTGATCGCGGGAGTGGCGGAGACCCATCGACTTCCCTTCAATCTCCCCGAAGCGGAGAGCGAGCTCGTCGCCGGATTCCACTCCGAGTACTCGAGCATGAAGTTCGGGATGTTCTTCGTCGGAGAGTATGTGGGAATCCTCTTGATCTCATCGATGGTGGTGACTCTGTTTTTCGGAGGATGGCGCGGCCCCTTTCTTCCGCCCTTCGTCTGGTTCGTGCTGAAGACGTCGGTCTTCGTCTGCCTGTTCATCCTTCTCAGGGCCGCTCTTCCCCGGCCCCGCGTCGACCAGCTCATGTCGGTGGGATGGAAGCTTCTGATGCCTCTCACTCTGGTGAACCTGATCGTCACCTCGGCGATCCTTCTCGCCACCCGGAGCGGAATGTGAAGCCATTACCTGTCCCAACTCAGCGAACGGGAGAACCGCGATGTTGAGCATCCTCCGCTCGATGGCGAAAGTGTTCCTCCATACCTTCGCAAAGCGGGTGACCATCCAGTATCCCGAGGAGAGACCGGTGATCCACCCCCGATGGCGGGGGAGGATCATCCTCTCGCGCGATCCCGACGGCGAGGAGCGCTGTGTCGCCTGTTATCTCTGCGCCGTCGCCTGTCCGGTGGATTGCATCGCTCTTCAGGCGACGGAAGACCCCGGCGGAAGGCGGCGCCCCGATTTCTTCCGAATCAACTTCTCCCGCTGCATCTTCTGCGGTTTCTGCGAGGAGGCGTGCCCCACCTACGCCATCCAGCTCACTCCCGATTTCGAGATGGGTGAGTATCGGCGTTCGAACCTCGTCTACGAGAAGGAAGACCTGACCATCGACGGACCGGGGAAGTATCCCGGCTACAACTTCTACCGGGTCGCGGGACTCGCCATTCGCGGCAAGGACAAGGGTGAGGGCGACAACGAGAGGCCGCCGGTAGACGTGAGGAGTCTCCTGCCGTGACCCGTATACCGGAAAACGCCGAGAAAGCGTCGGATCGATGACGGAAGCGTTCTATCTTGCCGCCATCATCACGATCGCCGCGAGCCTCCGCGCGATCACGACGAGCAACGTCATGCACGCCATTCTCTATTTCATCGTGTCGCTGCTCTCGGTCGCGGTCGTCTTCTCTCTCCTCGGTGCGCCCTTCGCCGCGGCGCTCGAGATCATCATCTATGCCGGCGCGGTCATGGTCCTGTTCGTGTTCGCGCTCATGCTCGTCGGCCAGCACGATCCCGAGACGGAGGCCCGCTGGCTCTCGCCTCGAGCCTTTCTCGGCCCCGCGATGCTCTCCGCGGTTCTGCTGGGAGAGCTCTTCTACGTTCTCGCGCGAGCGGGGACGAAGCCGCTCGCGGGAGAGGTGACGCCGGAGATGGTGGGGGTATCGCTCTTCGGTCCCTATCTCCTCGTCGCCGACCTCGCGGGGCTGCTGCTGCTCGCGGGCATGGTCGGCGCCTATCACATCGGCCGCCGAAAGGACGAGGAGGGCTGAATCCATGACCGGCCTCTCCACTGAAATGCCTCTCCTGCTGGCGGTGGCTCTCTTCGGCATCGGGCTCACCGGAGTCCTGGTGAGGCGGAACGTCATTCTGATGCTCCTGTCGGTCGAGATCATGCTGAACGCGTCGGGACTCGCGTTCGTCACCGCCGGCGCCCGGTGGCAGCAGGCGGACGGCCAGGTGATGCTCGTGCTCGTCCTCGCGGTGGCGGCGGTGGAAGTCGCCATCGGCCTCGCCATCGTGCTTCAGATCGCCCATCGAATGCGGACGCTCGATTCGGATGCGGTCGGACGGTTGAAGGGTTGACGTGATCGCTATCCATCGCCCTCGTGCCCGGCCTGCCCTCTCGCGGCTTCGCGCTGCTGACCCTCGCCGGAGGTCGCTTTTCTCGAAAAGCGATCGCCTCGATCGCGGTGGGGAGCGTCGCGCTCTCGTTCGCTCGTCGCCTTCGTGCTCGCGCTCTCTCATCCCGGCGAGGCCGCCCAGGTCGAAACGCTATGGAGCTGGATCGCGGTCGGCGGGCTCGACGTCTCGGTGAGCTTCCGTCTCGACCCGCTCTCCCTCGTGATGATCCTCGTCGTGACCTTCGTCGGCTCCTGGATCCACCTCTACGCCGCGCAGCTGATGGAGGAAGACGAAGGCTACCGGCGGTTCTTCGCCTACATGAATCTCTTCATGGCCTCGATGCTCATCCTCGTTCTGGCCGACAACCTGCTGCTGCTCTACCTAGGGTGGGAAGGCGTCGGGCTTTGCAGCTATCTGCTCATCGGCTTCTGGTATCGCGATCCCGCGAACGGCCGGGCGGCCCGCAAAGCTTTCGTCGTCACCCGCGTGGGCGACGCCGCGATGGCGGTGGCGCTGTTCGTTCTGTTCACCCACTTCGGCACGCTGGACATCCAGGAGGTCTCTCGGCGGGCGTGCAGCCGCCTGGCCCGTCGACTCGTCTCTCGCCGTCTGGGCCGCGCTGCTCCTGCTCGTGGGAGCCCTGGGAAAATCCGCGCAGGTTCCGCTCCAGACCTGGCTCCCCGACGCGATGGCGGGGCCGACACCGGTCTCCGCTCTCATCCATGCCGCGACGATGGTCGCCGCGGGCGTCTACCTCATCGCCCGCACGAGCGCGCTCTTTCTCCTCGCTCCGACCGTCCTCAGGCTCGTCGCAATTCTGGGGGCGGTGACCCTTCTCTATGCCGCTGCGGCCGCCCTCGCCCAGCGCGACATCAAACGGGTGCTCGCCTATTCGACGATGAGCCAGGTGGGCTACATGTTCCTCGCGCTCGGCGCCGGCGCCTTCTCCGCTGCCATCTTCCATTTTCTGACCCACGCCTTCTTCAAGGCCCTCCTCTTCCTCGGGGCGGGCGTCGTCATCGCCGCCTGCCACGAGGAGCACGACATCTTCGCGATGGGCGGGCTGCGCAAACGCCTCCCCTTGACCTTCTGGACCTTTCTCGCCGGGGCCTCGGCGCTCGCCGGAGTTCCCCTCGTCACGTCGGGCTTCTTCAGCAAGGACTGGATTCTTTCCCAGGCCTTTGCCGAGAGCCCCTGGCTCTGGGCCGCCGGCTGGGTCGGGGCGTTTCTTACCGCTCTTTACAGCTTTCGCCTCGTCTTTCTCGTCTTTTTCGGCGAGCCCGCGAGCTCGAGAGAAGCGACGGAAGAGCGGAAACAGGTAGGCCTTCCCATCGCCGTTCCGCTCGTCGTGCTCGCCCTCTTCGCTCTCGTCGCCGGATTCCTCGAGCTGCCGGCGCCGCTCGGCGACGTCCATCTCTTCTCGAGCTGGATGGCGCCCCTCGCGGCGACCGCTCCGACTAACGCGGCCCTCTCGGAGGGAACGGAGCTCGCGCTCGTTCTCCTCGCCTCGCTCGCCTCGCTCGCGGGTCTCGCTTCCGCGTACGTTCTCTACTCACGCCGGCGCCCCGGGCACGAGGCCTCCGGATCGAGCCTCGAAGCGTGGCGGCGTTGGGCGCTCGACGGCTTCGGCTTCGACGCCCTCTATGCCGCGCTCTTCGAGCGCCCGTTCCTCTTCTCACGAGGGTGAACGCCGGCGACATCGTCGACTCCGTCTACGATTCTCGTGGCCCGAATCGCGGTCGCACTGAACCGCCTCGCGGCGAGCTCCGAGAACGGAGTCCTCCGCTGGTACGCCGGTGGCATCGCCCTCGGCGCCGTCGTCGTCATCGCCCTGGCGGTCTGGACATGAGTCTTCTCTGGCTACTCGCGATTCTCGTCGTCGGCGGCGCCGTCGCCTGGCTCTCGGAGAGACGATCCGGACGCGGACCGCGGCTGGTGGCCCTCGGCGCTCTCGCCCTCGACGCACTCCTGCTGATCCAGATGCTCTATCGCCACGCGGCAGCAGGAGATTCCTCATCGCGATCAGGGGTCATTGCCGAGACGAGCTGGTCCTGGATCGCGGCGCTCGGCATTCGCTTTCACCTCGTGCTCGACGGGCTGAGCGCGATTCTCGCTCTCCTCGTGATCGTTCTCGGCTTCGCCGCCGTGGCCTGCTCCTGGAGCGAGATCCGCGAGCGCGTCGGGCTTCTTTCATTTCAACCTCCTCTGGGTGCTCGCCGGAATCCTCGGCGTGTTTCTCTCCGCCGACCTCCTCCTCTTCTATTTCTTCTGGGAGCTCATGCTCGTTCCCATGTACCTCCTCATCGCGATCTGGGGTCACGAGAACCGGAGGTACGCCGCGATCAAGTTCTTTCTGTTCACCCAGGCCGGCGGTCTTCTCATGCTCGTCGCGATCGTGGGGCTCGCCACCTTTCATCACCAGGCCACGGGCGTCTGGTCGTTCGACTACCGCATGCTCGTCGATCCCCACCCTCCCGCGAGCGCTCTCCATGGTGTTCCTCCTCGGGTTCTTCGCCGCCTTCGCCGTCAAGCTACCCGTCGTTCCGCTTCACGTCTGGCTCGCCGACGCGCACACCGAGGCCCCGACCGCCGGAAGCGTCGTCCTCGCCGGTCTTCTCCTGAAGACGGGAGGCTACGGTCTCATTCGGTTCGCTCTTCCCATGTTCCCCGACGCAGCCAGGGCGCTGGCCCCGCTCGCCTGCGGGCTCGGGGCGATCGGCATCGTCTACGGCGCGCTTCTCGCCTTCGCCCAGACCGATCTCAAGCGGCTCGTCGCCTATACCAGCGTGAGCCACATGGGGTTCGTTCTCCTCGGCGTCTTCTCCGCGAGCGAGATTGCCTACCAGGGGGCGTTGGTCCAGATGCTCGCCCACGGCTCTCGCCACCGGGGGGCTGTTCGTTCTCGTCGGCGTCATCGCGGAACGAACGGGCACGCGGGATTCTCCGCGAGCTCGGCGGGCTGTGGGCCTCCGCTCCGCGGCTCGGCGCGATGGTCCTCTTTTTCGCCATGGCGTCGCTCGGTCTCCCTGGACTCGCCAATTTCTTGGGAGAGCTACTCGTGCTCTTCGGCTCTTTCACCGCTCATCCCGGCTGGACGGTCGTTGCCACTTCGGGCCTCGTCCTCGCCACCCTGTACTCTCTGGCAATGGTCCAGCGGACAGTTTACGGACCGCCGCGCTTCTCGACACTTCTGGATCTGGGCCGACGCGAGCTCGCGACCCTCGGAGCTCTCGCCGCTCTCCTCGTCGTTCTCGGCTGCTATCCCGGTCCGGTCTTCCGGGGGGCGCGAGACGCTCTGCGCCGGGCCCTTCCTCCTCCGGCCGCGGCCACGATCGAGGCGCGGGTAGAAACGGCGCAGGAAACGCCGTGACGTCGATGACGTTCAGCGCCACCGAGCTCCGCGCGCTCGCGCCGCTCCTCGTGCTGGCGTCGGGCGCGCTCGTGGTGCTGCTCTCGATCGCCTTCCGGAGAAGCCACGCCCTCGCGGCGGCTCTCGCCGCCGGAACCTGTCTTCTCGCTCTGGGTGGCCTGGCTCTCGCCGCGCCGATCTCTCCCTGTCCTCTCGGCTCGCTTCTCGTCGTCGATACCTATGCCCTCTCCTTTCAAGCGCTCCTGATTGCGGCGTCGCTCGCGGTCGTGCTCCTCGCCCATGGCTATCTGTCCTCGTTCTCCGGACCGCGCGAAGAGCTCTACGTCCTCCTGCTTCTCGCGACCCTTGGAGGCGCGGTGCTGGCGGCGAGCACCCACTTCGCCTCGTTTCTGCTCGGCCTCGAGCTCCTGAGCGCGTCGCTCTACGGCCTCGTCGCCTACGAGAGGACGAGGAACACCTGCCTCGAGGCGGGCTTGAAATACTTGATTCTCGCGGGAGTCTCGTCGGCATTCCTCCTTCTGGGAATGGCGCTCCTCTACGCTGCGGAAGGGAGCCTTCAGTGGACGACCATCGTCTCACCTCCCCCCTCGCTCACCGGGCAAGAAGGAATTCTCCTTCGAGCGGGCGGCGCTCTCGTCCTGGTTGGCATCGGCTTCAAGCTCTCGCTCGCGCCGTTCCATCTCTGGGCCCCCGACGTCTACCAGGGCTCACCGGCTCCAGTGACGGCGTTCGTCGCCACCGTATCCAAGGGAGCGGTCGTAGCACTACTGTTTCGCTACTTCGGAGGCCTCGTGCGGGAGCCGGCGGGCTCGAGCTCGTTCGCTCTCGTCCTCACCGCAATCGCCGTTCTGTCGATGATCCTGGGAAACTTCCTCGCCCTCCTCCAGGACAACGTCAAGCGGCTGCTCGCCTACTCTTCGATTGCCCACCTCGGATACCTCCTCGTCGCGCTCGTCGCGGGTGGAGCGCTCGCGCTTCCCGCCGCCGGACTCTATCTGACCTCGTACGTCGTCACCATGCTCGGCGCGCTCGGAGTGGTCACCGTGCTGTCGCGGCCGGGATCGGAGGCGGAGTCGATCGACGACTACCGCGGGCTCTTCCACCGCTCTCCCCTTCTCGGGACCGTGTTCGCGGGGATGCTCCTGTCGCTCGCGGGAATTCCGCTGACCGCGGGCTTCATGGGAAAGCTCTACCTTCTGCTCGCCGGCGTCTCCGGGTCCCGGTGGCTGCTGGTAGCGACGCTGGTCGCGGGAAGCGTCGTCGGCATCTACTACTACCTGCGGGTCCTGATTGTCGTGTTCACGCCGGCGGAACCTGCTTCCGTCTCTCTCCCGGGGCTCCCTCTCGCGGGAACGCTCGTCCTCGGCGCGCTCGGCATGCGCTCGTCTGGATCGGCGTCGCTCCGGGGTTCGTCCTCTCGTTCTTCCGCGCCACCCCGCTCGGGTGACGGCGAGAGCCGTCGTCGAGCATCCGTGAGTCCTGGCGACGATCCAAGGACGTCGTGCATGCTCGGTGGTTCTCCGTATTGTTCTCGCCGAACAACGTGGCTATCGTCCCAACCTGAGCGGATCCACACGGCGATTTGGCAATAGCGCCGGTTGCGTACAGCAGCACGGACAGATCGTCGGATGACTGGCGTCCAAGACAAAACCTGGAGGAATGGGTTGCATCGAACAACAGCTCCCAACGGATGTCCTCTTCCACGGGTTGGTAGGCCAACCAGACTCCCGGCGACCATCCGCAGGTAGAATCGTGGACCGACTGCGAATCCTGGTCGTGGATGGAGACGAGATCTGGCGCCGTGGGCTCCGGCGGCTCGTCGAGGACCGCGCCGGCTGGGAAATTTCCGGAGAGGCGACCGACTCCAGGGCTGCGATCCGGCGCGCCACCGATGAATTTCACGACGTGGTGGCGATCGACGACAGTTTCTCCGTCGCCACCATCGAAGCGATCAAACGGATCCGGCCGGGTGCCGGCCTGGTCGTTTTTGGCTCTCACGAGCGACACGACGCGGTCCGGCGTTTCTTCAAAGCCGGTGTCGTCGCTTTCGTCTCCAAGTCCGATCCCCCGGAGACAATCGAACAGGCCATCGAAGCGGCCGCGAGGAACGCGCTCTTCCTGTCTCCCGGGTCCTCGGAGCTCGTGATCGAGCAGTATCTGAACCCGTCCACGACAGCCGCGGCAGACCTAACTCCGAGCCAAACGCTCACGTCTCGGGAGAACGACGTCGTCCGCCTTCTCGCCGAGGGAAAAGCCACCCGTGAGGCAGCGCGGGAGCTCGGCATCAGCGTGAAGACGGTCGAGAACCATCGAGCCAACGCCAGGAGAAAGCTCGGCGCTCGTTCGATCGGCGACCTCGTCCGCGCCGCCATTCGCGCCGGGATCACCGACTGACTGAGATGCGGACTCGGTAGAAAAAAGCGCTTCCGCTGATCCGGCGGCAACTCCTTGAGATGCTAGAACGCCGTCGCGACAGTGCTGCGGACTGGGCCTTCCCGCAACCCTTCCCACCTCAACGGTGAGCGACCTCGACACTTCGGGCGACGCTGAGCCTCCCCTCGACCTTCTTCCAATCGATATTGGCCATGAAGGCTTCGACGTAGGACCCGCGGTCGGTCCCGTAGTCGGTCACGAAGGCATGCTCCCAGACGTCCATCACCAGAATGGGCGCGCATCCCGCCGCGTGCGTATCGTGCTCGCCGATCCAAGTATCGAACAGTCGGTCGGCAGCGGGGTCGAGATACAGGATCGTCCAGCCCACTCCGCGAAGTTTTCCCACAGCCTTGAACTCGTCGGACCAGCGTTCCATGCTCCCGAAAGATGACTGGATGGCCTTTTGCACAACGCCATTGGAAGAGGGCTTGCCAGTTCCACCCAAATTCGAGAAGTAGAGCTGGTGAAGGCGCATGCCGTCGAATTCTCGATCCGCAACCCTTATGCCGGAGCTCGGAGTGTTCGACCGATCCGAAGCTTACCGGCTTCTCCGAGCTTCGTTAGTTTATTCGAGAAGCTCGTTGGTGTGGGTAACGTAACCTTGATAGAGACTGAAGTGATCTTTGAGAAGCCTGTCGCTGAATCCCTTCATGCCCAGAAGCGAGCTGAAATCGTCTGCTTGATAACTCATGGACCGTCGACTCCTTTCTGTTCGTCGCAATTGCGTTTAGATCAGTCGTAGAACGTCGCGAATTGCGGGCTCGTCGAGACAACGTAACTCTCGGACCTCAGGTCGAGAACGCAATCGAGCGCGGCAAATCACGTTTCCATATTGATGCCCCCGAGATATCTGCCGGCGGGCGCGCTTGCGATCGGGTCGACACCCCACTCGATCGCGCCGAGTCCAGTAGAGAGAACCACGATTTCCCTTAAGGGACAGTAGGGTCGAGAGAGCGAAACAGCGCTGCTGTATCGGAGCTTGGAAGGGCTCCTTCGATGCGGCTCATTCCTGATTGCTCAGGAACAAGGGCTGTAGTGCTGATTACGTGACTTCGCCCTGCCGACGACCGCCCGTGACCTCTTCCGGATGGATCTCGGCCCGGGTCCGGGGAAGGGCGTCGGGGTATTCCGCCTGCAAGAAGCGGATGAGCTCTTCTCGAACGAGACACCGGAGGTTCCAAGCCGTTCCCGAATCCACGGCGCTCATGACTGCGCGGAGCTCGACGGTCCGGGGAGCTGGCGTCGGTCACCTGCAAACCCCACGCCCTGCCGTCCCACAAGCCAGACGCTTCCAGAATCTCCTTCAGCTTCTTCCTTAGCTCCTCTACCGGCACGCGGTAGTCCGCGTACAGGAAAACCGTGCCGACGAGCTCGGCGCTCTCTCGCGTCCAGTTCTCGATCGGGTGCTCCATGAAGTAAGAGAGAGGGACGACGAGACGTCTCTCGTCCCAGATGCGAACGACGACGAAGGTCGTTCGGATGTCTTCGATCCGGCCCCACTCCCCTTCGACGACGACGACGTCGTCGAGCCGGATGGGCTGCGTGAGCGCCAGTTGGACGCCGGCGATCAGGTTGGCAAGGGCCGGACGAGCCGCCATGCCGACGACGAGGCCCGCGAGACCCGCCGAGGCGAGAAGGCTCGTCCCGAGCTGGCGGATCTGGGGGAAGGTCATGAG
>CAWFHP010000008.1:0-385268 GCA_963815675.1 uncultured Acidobacteriota bacterium
GACCGAGCTCGACTAGACCTTTGCCGACGGCGCCTCGCGGTATGCCCGAGCCGCCGACCCAGAGTATGGGGCGGGTCGAGCGGGCCTGACGCTTCTTGCTGTTGCTCGAGGGTAGGTTCTTTTTAAGAAGACATAGTGCGCGCTTACGATTCCAGCTCGTCCGGATCGACGCAATGCAGGATGGCGCGAGCCTCTTCTCCCGACGCGGAGAGGTCGGCGAGAAAGGGCGTCGTCATCCGGCGGCGCCGGTCGGTCACGATTCGGATTTTGGGTTGATGGATGCGGTCGGGGTCGGGATTGGACTCCACCACGATCGCGATCTCTTCTCGAGCGGAGAATCACGGTGGAGCCGACGGGATAAATGCCCATGCAATTGATGAACGCCTTCACCAGCAGGGGGTCGTATCGGGTTCCCGCGCCCTCGTACATCACCGCGATCGCCTCGTCGGGGAGATATTGGCGCTGGTAGATGCGCTTCGTGGTCATGGCGTCGAAGGTATCGACGATGGCGGTGATGCGCGCGTAGAGGCTCTGTTTCTTTCGTATCTGGAGCTTGGGGTAGCCGGTTCCGTCATAGCGGAGGTGATGCTGGAGGGAGGTCAGGATGCGGTTCACCGTCGTCCGGTCGACTTCGATCAAGGGAAACAGAGTGCGCGCCGCGTACACGGTATGATTCCCCATGACCGCCCACTCCTCCTCGGTGAGGCCGCAGTGTTTATTGAGCACGTCCAGCGGGATGTGAAGCTTTCCCATATCGTGATAGAGCGCGCACAGACCGACCTGGGCGAGAGAGTGCCGTGTCAGCCCCAGCCGCTGGCCGAAAGCGATGGCGAGCACGCAGACGTTCACCATGTGGTTGAAGGTGTAATCGTCGTACGCTTTGATGGAGGCCATCCCCGCCAGAGAGAACCCGTTTCCTTCTTCGTAGCTCAGGTCGACGAGCTTCTGGACCGTGCGCTTCGCCTTGCGGATGTTCACCTGTGCCGGGGAGTCGACCGCCATCATCGACTCGCGGATGAAATCGAGCGCTTGTTGATAGGCGCTCAGCGCCCGGTCCTTTCGGGAGGTGACGAGCTCGGTGTCGGGGACCGTGACTTCCTCGCGGGGCGCGAGCAGTTGGATGCCCGACGCGCCCTTCTCGACGAGCTCGCGGTTGAGGTGATCGACGAGAAACGCATCCTCGGAGCGTGCCGCCTCCCGGTTGCGGCAAAAGACTTCGAGAAAAGCGGTCAGCGTCTCCAGCGAGGGTTTGTGGTCGAACTCGATGCCGCCCACGCCGCGCTTGGCCAGCTCGTTCAGGACGTACTTGTAGGCGTGGAGGCTCCGGATCTCCATGCGCAATCGGTTTCCGTTGGCGAAAAACTCCTCGCCCGCCCGCTCGAGTCGAAAGCTGCGTTCGGTGAAGAAGAGACGGGCGAGCGTCTGCTCCAGCTTCGCGAGCGGCTCCTCGAAGGACTGGTTCGCCAGGTCGTGCAGATAGGAGTTGCGGATCAGGACCGCGAGCTGCTGGAGCACGTCGCGCGATCGCTCGAGAAAGGCACGAGCTTCGGCGCTCGTCGTCTCCTCCGCCTGCACCGTCCTCGCCGTGACCGCTTTCGTCAAGGTCGACCGCCTTCGAGCTCTCTCGCGCAGGCCGCGCGCGCGAGACGCGGTCCCGTCTGGGCGCACTCTTCGAGTATGCGCCGCGCTTCCGGCGTCGCCACGACCCGGATTCCGTGAGCCACCGCCTCGGAGAACTGGCGATCCTTGTGGGAGGAGAACCACCGGTCCTCTTTCGCCAGCAGAAGACGGTGAAACGAATCGAGCGCCGCTTCGCCGGCGATCTTGGCGACTGCGGCGAACAAACGCCTCTTCTCGTTGATGGCACGATCACCGAATTGCGGATCGGCGAGCGAGCGATCGAGGATCGCGAGACCGAGCTCGGAGCGCGGTCCTCGGCGCACGAGAGTATCGAGCGCGACCTGGCGAATCTGCGGATCCCTGTCGGCGAGCTGCCTGAGGCAGAGCTCCTGGACGCGGTCCTCGGCGTAGCGGCTCACGGCGACGAAGCTCTCCCGACGGGTCTCGCCGTCCGACGCGGACAGGAGTCGTTCCAGTTGCGGAAGCGCCTCGTCCGCGGGACGACGACTCAAGGCGTGGATCACTTCCCTCACGAACTGCCGGTGGTGCAGCCGCTCCTGAAGATCCACGGGCGGGCTCGCGAGAGGAAGGGAGGTCTCGAGCAACGAGAGGCCGCCGTCCTCGAAGAGCAGAAGAGCGCTCGTCACCGCCCGGCGATAGGCAGGAGAGGAGAAGCGACCCATCCAGGGCAGGAGCGACGCGCCCGTCGCCGTTCCCAGCCGAACGAGAAATCCGGTGAGGGTGTCCGGTTTGGGCGCGTGCACCGATTCGACCATCTCGAGGATGGTCTCGAGGCGTTTCGGCTCGGAGAGCGCCAGGGTGAGCTCGGACGCGAGCTTCTGGATCCCCGGTTCGTTCCGAAAGACCATGGTGGCGAGTCCATCGATGTGCTCGTCGATCCCGGTGAGCTCGATGAGATCGCCGTCGGAGATCAACCGGTCGACGATGTCCAGGAGATTCCGCCCAATCTCCGCCTGCGCCGCTTCGTCCGTCTCGAGGAGAACGAGCTCGAGGGCGAGCTCGGAGACGATCTGGCGAAAGGGAGCCTTCTCCTCGTCGGTGAGCTCCTGCTGGAGAGCCTCAATCTCGGCCGCGTCCAGGCGACAAGCTTCGACCGGCACGGTACTCACCGGTTGCTCGAGAATCGAGGCTCACCGATTCTCCCGGGGAGCCGCCGCCTTCGCCCCCTGCCTCCCCGGTCGCGAGCTGATCCTGCAGACGCGGGTACGAGTCGTTTCCCGTCAGCTCTTCGATGGCGAAATAGCGAATGGCATGGAAGTCCTGCTCCCAGAGGAGCGTCACCGAGATCGTCTTGATCGTTGGAAAGAAGCGCCACCCGGTTGAGGCAGCCCAGGAAGGCGCGAAGCTCCTCGAGCTCGAGTCCCGCTCCGAACGAGATCCGCCGAATCCCGTCTCGGTAGAGGAGGAAAGCGAGGCTGTCGTTTCGGTCCGCGGATTCATAGACGACTTCGTCGTCCGAAAGCAGCTGCGACTCCTGAACGACGAGATGGACGTCGCCATCTTCGGAGACGAATCGGCTCAGACGCTCGAACAGCTCGGTCTCGAGCCGCTCGGCGACACTGTTTCCCGCATCATAGAGGCGCTGGGCTTTCTGGGCCTTGACCACGAGCCGAATCAGCTCGCGGACGCTCGAGGTCCTCGGCGTCTCCGCCGGGTTCTCGGAGGCCAGTGCCTTCGTGGACAATTTCGGGGGACTCCTATCCATCCTGATCGTAAGCAAGTTTCGGACCACACCTCAAGCGAACCAAAAGTCCCGTCGCTTCGGGGCCTCGTTGCGAAATTCGCGCTCGAGATGCGTGACGAAATTTGACGGGTGTGGGGAAAATACCTACGGGTTCGCCGGGTCTTCTGCCGGCGCGGGCGCGCGCCTTGCCCGATACGCGGTCACGGCCACCCAAACGACGAGAAGCGCGAGGGCGGCAAAGCTCGTTCGAGCTCCCCAGCGCAACGAGGCGGGACGATAGGCGAAGCGAACCCGGTGCTCTCCCTCGGGAACGGCGACTGCCCGCAAGGCCAAATGGGCGACGAGTACGGGACTCTCCTGGCCGTCCACCTCGGCGACCCAGCCTGGCTGGTAGGTGTCGGACAGAACGAGAAAGCCCGCGCGAGGCGAGCGGGTCTGGACCTCCACCCGCTCCGGCTCGTAGCTCTCGAGCTCCGCGGCGTTTTTTCGGAGAAATCCCGACGCGCCCCTGCCCGTCTCGGGATCGGTAACCTGGATGCCCCGGAGAACGCTCCAGCAGTCGAGGCTCTCGCGTGATTGAGCTTCGGCTGGCACTTCCGAGGGAACGACGAAATAGGCTCGCGGGAGCGCGTGGAGGTTGATGTGGATTCCTTCGTAGTCGATGAAGTCCGCCTTGAGCCCGATGGGGTTCACGTCGACTTCGATGTCCTCCAGGCGAATCCCGGGATCTCCCGGCGGCACGAGAACCTGGAAGGCGGAAAATGACTTGGGCTCCCCGAAGTCGACGGCAAGCGGCTTTCCCGCGACGAGCGGATAGGAGGTCGCCTCGATGTCGATCGTCGCCGTACCGCCCTCCGCGAGCGGGCTCCAGTAAAAGACGAGACGCGTCGCATCGATCGCGGGAGTCAGAGTGAATCGCGCGGGAGCGAGCCCCGAGGGAACGTCGAGAAGGGGAAGAGGCGAAGCGTAGCGCGCACCGCACCAGCGGTACTCCGTGACCGGTGTCGATCCGGCGGCGAACTTGACGTTCAGAATCGAAAGAACGTTGGCGCTCCCGCCCGCCTGGTCCAGCAGCGCCGCGTACGACGAGTCCACGAGCGCCGCGTGGCCTCCGGCGAAGTCGGTTCCGAAGAGCATGTCGTAGCTCTCCAGATTCGAGTCGGTGACATAGCGGCTGCGATAACCCTGCGCCAGCAGGATTTTCTGGATGGGGCGTTCGTCCGCTCGCACGAGAGTGCGGTAGGGGTGTTGCGCGCGATCCTTCACGAACGCCGCCATGTCGACCGCGAGAAGGACGACGAACGCGGGAAGGACGAAGCGATCTTTCGGCCGCCAGAGAAAGAGAAGCAGAAGCAGGAAATCGAGCGCCCAGAGGAGCACCGCCCAATGCGCCGCACCCACGACCCGAGCGACGTCCGCGGGTGCGAGGGTGCCGGGGTCCGAGAGCAATCGAACGTGGATGTCGGTGGCCCAGAGGCCGAGAGCGAGCAGAACGAGGAAGGCGCCCTTCACGATCGTTCGGAGCCGAAGCCGAACGCTCCGGGTGGCGTTGGCGAGCACGTCCAACCCGAGACCGGAGAGAACGGCGACGGCGAAGCCCCAGATACCGAGGAGCCGGTACGGTACGCGAAAGCTCCGGAAGCCGGGGAGAGACGCGTAGAAGAGATCGTAGAGGGGCGAGTCCTTCCCGAACGACAACAGCAGCGCCACGAGCGCGGCTCCCGCGAAGAAGAGTCGAAAGCGCGCTCTTCCCGATCCGAGCACGAGCCCGAGAAACGCGAAGAGAAGCGTTCCGATGCCCACGTAGACGTGAAGCGGCGCCGCGCCATCCTGGTCGGGAAGACGCACCTGCCCGCGAGGCGCGATGAGAGCGGAAAGAAAGTAAGGGCTGAAGCCGAACGAGGTGGAGTAGTCGTAGCCGAGCTCGGCGCGAGACGACCCCTCCGAGAGAACGTACGTGGGGAAGAGCTGGACGGCGGCGATCCCGACGGCAAGAAGGAGCGCGGGAACAAACGGAAAGGCGAACCGCCGCGCTCCGCCCATCACCAGGGCGAACGCCGACGTCAGGCCGAGTCCGTAGTACGCGATCTGGGGATGTCCCGCGAGAATCATGAGCGCGAGGACGAGGGAGAGTCCCGCGATGGCACCGAACGTCTTCGTTTCGAGGGCCCTTTTGGTGACGTAGAGGCTCCAGGGAAGGTAGCTCGCGGTCAAGATGATGGCTTGATGACCGGGAGTGGTGAAAAAGCCGGTGAACATGAACGCG
Organism: uncultured Acidobacteriota bacterium; assembly: GCA_963815675.1. Taxonomy (GTDB): domain Bacteria; phylum Acidobacteriota; class Vicinamibacteria; order Marinacidobacterales; family SMYC01; genus CAWFHP01. The sequence goes on from CAWFHP010000008.1 coordinate 5,592, forward strand.
ACCGCGGCGAGGAGGGCTCCCGCGCTCCCGACCCCGAGCGAGTACATCAAGAGGAGCATTCCCACGCCGCCGAAGGCTTGATGCAAGAGCTGATAGGCTTCGAGCGCGACGTAGGAGACCCTTCCCTCGTGCTGAAAGGGGAGAAGAAGATAGGTGGGTGGGTAGAAGATTCCGACCTGAGGGTTGGCGTGGAACGGCTCGCCGCCGAGGATGTGCGGGTTCCAGAGAGGAAGCTGTCCCTGTTTCATCCGCTCGAGCGCGTAGCTCTTCCAGACGTAGTGCTGATTCAGGAAGTCCCCGCGGAAGATGAGCCGCTCGTCGGGATTCGGATTGAAGAGCTTCCAGTAGAACAGAAACGGCAGGACGCCGACGAGGAGGAAGGGGAGAAGCCGCTTCAAAATACTTGGGTCCGCAAGAAACCCCAAAAGAGGACGAGGACCCCGCCGATCTCGCCCGCGATGAGGAGGACCATGCCCCACGTGCTCGTGAAGTTTCGCTTTCGGAACTGGTTGTCGGTATCTTCCGCGAGTCCGTGGTAGACGTAGGTCGCGATGGCGGCGGCGAAAAAGAACAGAGGGACCGCGGTGGCCCAGAGCTGCACGGTGATGGAGTAGGGCGAGTGCTCGACGAGGCTCATCATCACCAGTGCGGCGAAGCTGTACAGCAGCGCGGCCCGGTGCGCGATGTCCACGTACGCGTGCGCACGATTCCCCTCCCGGGTCATGGTGCCGTGATACTTCCAGATACCGGTGACGAGACCGGTGAGCAGGAAGAGACCCGACGCGGTGAGGGCGAGCCGTGCGGCGGGCGAGGTCACGGTGTCACGGTGTCACGGTGTCGCCGTCGCGAGAACCCGGGCGACCTCGTCGGTGGTGAACCGGGGAAGCTCGACCCGTTCCGTGCCGCGCAGCAGCTGAACGCCCTGGTCCGGGCCCACGATCCTGCCGATCACGAAGGTCTCGCAGTCCTTGTCGTTCATCGTCGCGAGGATGCGCTCGGTCTCGTTCTCCGGCGCGGTGAGCACCAGCGCTCCCGAGCCAATGGCTCCCAGGAGATTCAGCTGGAATCGCTCCGCTATCCGAGTCGATTCCCAGAATCTGGGGATCTCCGTCTCGCTCACCACCATGCCTACGCCCGATGCTTCCGCGACCTCCCAGAGTGCGGTGGCGAGCCCCCCCTCGGTGACGTCGTGCATCGAGGTGATGCCTCCCGCATCGACCGCGACGGCGCTCGCGGGAACCACGGAGATCCCCGGGTCTTCGAGAAACCGCGCGGCCTTGTTCTGGAACTCTTCGCCGAAGCTCTCCCGGATCTCGGCCGCCCGTTCCTGCGCGAGAATCGCCGTCGCTTCGATGGCGATCCCCTTCGTCAAGAGCACCATGTCCCCGGGGTGCGCGCCTCCCGACGTGAGGAGCTTGTCTTTTTCGACCTCTCCCACCATGGCCCCCGCGACGATGGGACGATCGACTCCCGACGTCACCTCGGTATGCCCTCCGACGGCGAGGCAACCAATCTCCCGGCAAGCGCTAGCGATGTCGCTCAGGACCTCTCTCGCCATCTCTTCGGTCGCTTCTCCCGAAGGCAAGAGCACCGTCGAGAGGAAGTACTGGGGTTTTCCTCCCATGGCGGCGATGTCGTTCGCGTTCACCTGCACCGAGTACCAACCGATGCGCTCCGGGAGGAAGGTGATGGGATTGGCGGCGAGCAGCAGATAGTGGTCGCCCCGATCGATGGCGGCGGCGTCTTCTCCTACCGCGGGCCCGACCTTGACCCGAATGTCGTCGATGGCGAGCCGCGCGAGGAGCTCCCGGAGGAGTTGGACGGGAAGCTTTCCGTCGGGAAGAAGCGTCATCCGGGGGAGGGTAGAGTAGCGCCGCGCCCCGAGTCAAGGACCGGTGTCCGGTGTGGTGTCAGGACGCGGGCGGGGAACGGCGGAGCCTCTTCTTCCGGTCCTGGGGTCGATCCTTCGGCCGTCGCGAGGGGGTCATTCCGGTCACGAGCGCGACAACGATGGTGAGAAGCGCGGCGTTGGCGGGGAGGTGGAGCCCGAAGTCGGTGAAGCTGTGGAGTGCCGCGGCGACGGCGGCGGAGCAGTATCCGGCGTGAAGCGCGCGCAGCGAAGAGCCCGAATCGAGAAGCTCGCGGCGAACCGCCCGGGCGCGGCGGACCGCCCAGACGAGGAAGGCGAGAACGAGCAAGAGCCCGGGAAGACCGAGCTCGATCCCGAGCTGGAGGTAGTCGTTATGTGCCCAGGAGTAGAACCGCCGTCCTCCGAAGCTTCGGTAGATGGGGTACACGTACTGGAACGAGCGTAAGCCCGAGCCCGTGAGCCAGAAATCCTCGAGTGCGCCCACACTGTCCCGCCACACCGTCGTACGCCCCGACTCGGCGGAAATCTCTTCGGGGATGAGCTGAAATCGCGAGATGACCGGCTCGACCCCGATCCAGAGAGCGACCGCGGCGAGAACGGCGGCGAAAGCGAGGAGCGGCCGGCGTCCCCGTCGTGTCAGATACAGAAATAGCCCGCACCCCGCGAGCCCGAAGGTGATTCCCGAACGGGAGAGGGAGAAGACGAGGCTCAAGCCGATGGCCGCGACCCCGAGACCGAGAAGCGACGCGCGCGCCCTGGCTTCCTGGGCCGCCACCCGGTCGGGGGCTCTCCGCGGCGCTTCGCGCCAACGCGAGTAGACCCAACCGAGCCCGACGAGAAGAAGCATCTCCTGAAACAAGGCATAGTGGTTGCGGTTGCCGAAGCTTCCCGTGGCTCGGAGCGCGTCGAGGTTCACTCCTGCGCCCGTGCCCGTGCCCGCGCCTCCGCCGAGAGCGGACAGCCATTGGACGAGGCCGTAGAGTCCCGACGCGATTCCCAGGACGAGGAGGCACGCGGTCAGGCGCTTCGCTGCCTTCGAGGAGGACGCGACGTGGTGGGTAACGAGGAAGAGCATCACGTAGGCGAGCCAGAGCAGAATGTCCTGGAAGCTCAAAAACGGCGTGACGCTCCAGGGCGAGAACGAAGACGCTCGCCCCACGAGCGCTCCCGCCTCGCTTCGGATCGCGAACGCTTTGGGAGAGAGGATGGAGAGTGCCGCCATCGGGAGCGGCAGGAGTGAGAACGTGACCCAGAGAGTGGCGAGGGTGATGAGCCGGCCCGCTCCGTTTTTCCGGAAGGAGTAGCCGAACCAGTAGAAAGCATCCGGGCTCGCCACGGGCAACGGCTCGCCTCCCGAAGTCGAGGGAGTCAGGATCTCGACATCGACGGAGCCCCGCTTCTGACTGCGCCGGATGCGGAGATGACGGAGTCGGTCTTCGCGAGACGTCCCGAAGAGGATTGCCGTGAAGAGCCAGCCGGCGAGCGCGAGCGCCCCGAGCTCGAGGACCAACCCCGCCCACGGCTCGTACCCACCGACTCCCCAGGCGACGACGGCGAGGAGCCCGGCGATCGCGTAGGGTGCGAAGGGTAGAAAGCCTGATAGACCCGCCAAAAACGTCACCGCCCCCTGAGAGAGAGCTTCTTGATCTCTTCGAGCTGACCGAGAGCTCGCGCATTGGAAGGGTCGATGGAAAGAGCTCGCTCGAGCTCCCGCCTGGCGTTCTCGATGTCGCCCGAGACCTGGTAGGTTCGCGCGAGACCGAGGTAGGCGGGCACGTAGTCGCGAGAGCGGGCCACCGCTTCGCTGAACAGACCCTGGGCCGTTCCCGTGCTGCGGCGGTTCAAGTAGACCTCGCCCATAGAGCACAACAGCTCGAGCGCGCTGTCCGCCGGCAGGTTCCTCTCCTCCATGGTCGCGAGGGTTTCTCGCAGGAGCTGATAGGCGCGCCCGCTCTCGTTGGCATCGAGCTCGTGACGGGCGAGCGTCACCGTCGCGCGCGCGAGCTCGCTCCCCAGTCCTTTTTCGAGTGCCGACTCGCGCCACTTTTCCGCCGCTCCCAGCGCGAGCTCGGGCTCGTTCCAACGCTCGGCGTAGTAGTCGGCCAAGCGGAACAGCTCCGTGGACGTCCCCTCGGCGAGAAACTCCGAGAGCATTTGCCGGCGCGTCTCCCGGTCGCGGGGCGAGCGGTCGAGCGCTTCGAGCAGCAGCGCTCGCGTGGCGTCCGTCCGGGGAAGCTTGTCGGCCCACTCCGAGACGGGTGTCTGGAAGCGAACCAGGAGCCTCAACGCCGTGCGGGTGAGATTGGGCTCGAGCGTGGTCGCGGTCTCGACTTCGTCGAGGGCCCGTTTGTCGGCCTCGCCACGGGAGGGCTCGTCTTCACGATAAGCCCGATAGGGCAAGGTGGCGCGCGGGGTGAGAAGCCACTCGGCATAGCTCAGATGGAGTCGGCCGTTACTCGGAAAGAGCGCGAGCGCGACTTCGAAGCTCCGCCGAATGAGCTCCGGTCGTTCCAGTCGGTTGGCGTAGAACGCCGCCATGAGAAGCGGGGGCTGATAGAAGGAGGGGGCCTCCCGGAAGGCGGACTGGATGTGCGGCAGGAGCTTGTCGGAGTAATCGCCTCGCGCCATCGCTTCGCGCACGACGCGAAGGTTGGCCTCCGGGTGAAGGGCGGTGAAGGTGGTGGGAGAGAGCACGGGCGCGCGGGCGAGGCTCTCCTCGCGATAGGAGCGTACCGCGAAGAGGCTGTAGACGATGCCCGAGGCGACGAACACCGCCAGAAGAAGGAGTCTCATCGCCGTTCCGACGAGAGACTAGAAGAAGCTTTCCTTGACGATCACCACGTCTCCCTCGAGCAGGATGATATCGGGTTTCTTGCCCGAGAGGATGTCGCCTAGGTTTACCCGGATTACCGCTTCGCTCCCGTCGTTTCCCCGGCGCTTGATCTCGAACGCCTTTCTTCGACGCACGATTGTTGAGACCGCCGGCAAGGGCGATGGCTTTGAGGAGCGTCGCCTCCTCTCCCACCGGAAGCTTGTGGACCCCGGGAGAGCTCACCGCTCCCAGAATCGAGACCGCGATCGCCTGCTCGGGCGGAACGCTGATGACGTCGCCCGCCCGAAGTAGGATGTTCCATCGGGGATCGCCCTGGAGCAGGAGCTCGTTGAGGGGAACGGTCAACCGGGCGCTCCGGCCGTCCTCGGTCTGACGAAACACGTAGAGCGTCCGGCCCGCTTCGGGGCTCAAGCTTCCCGCGTCGGCGAGGACCTGCAGGAGCCGCCTCTCTCCCGCCAGAGGATACGACGCGGGCGTCGCCACCGCTCCGAGAAGCGAGACCTTCTGGGAATTGAACTGGGTGATGAAGATGCTCACCTGGGGGTTCTGTACGTAGCGATCCCGGAGCTTGTCCGCGATCTCGCCGGCGACCTGATCCGTGGTGAGTCCCTTGACACGGATACTCCCTACGAGCGGGAGCTCGATGTTGCCGTCGTTCGAGACCCGCACGGTGCGATTGAGCTGATCGAGCTCGAAGACGCGGATCTCGACGACGTCCTCGGCGCCGAGCTTGTAATCCTCGACCGAGTCGCTGGACGCGCGGAAAAAGAAGCTCGTGGGGACGTCGGGCGGCTCGATCGCGACCTTCGGCGGGACGAGAGGATTCGTAGACGTCGGCGGGAGCTTCGCTACCGGTTGCAGGTTCGGTCGCGCTCGCGGAGGCGACGGGGACGTCCGGTTTCTCTTTCTCGCTTGGTTTGGCATGCCCGTCATCCGGGGACGCGGGAACGGCCGGCGAGGCGGCGGTACCCTTCGCATTCAAGGAGAACTGGATCAGGATCTCGTCGCCCTTCGGCTGGATCTGGTAACTGACGTTGGGCTTCAGCTCGAAGACGATCCGCGCGAGAGGACCCGTCTGGTTCGGATTCGTGGAGGGTGGATACTCGTACATCAAGATCCTCTCGAGAATCGGATGAGACTCGGGAGGATAGTAGTGCCGCAAAGGATTTGCGACCCCGAGAACATCGAGGACGAGCCGCTGCTGTGGATTCTGCTCCTCGACCACGCGATGCTCCATCGGCCCGTCCGCCTGCAGGATCGCGAGAAGGCCCTGCTCGTTCGGAACGAGCTTCAGCGCGAGGAGCTTCGTCGCCCGTTGCTGGGCATCGACGGGGTCCGAGGCGAGCGCGAGCGCGAGCCCAGCGCGAGCCCGAGAGAAAGGGAGAGGACGCAGATCAGGCCCGAACAGACAGTTCTTCCGTTTCCGCGGTCCATTGAGACGGTCTTGTACGGTCTTGTAATGACGGGATCAGTCGTCAGCTAGTTGTGGAATCAGTCTAACGAGGACCGCCGGCCGCTGTCAAAGCACCGCGCGCCGGCTGCGGCGCCGCGCGTGGCCTTTTTCCCGAGGAAGGCTTATCATGAGAAGCTAAAGTAGTCCTTCAACACCCATGTGTGGTATCGCCGGAGTGTATCGACCGACGGGTCTCCTCGGAGGCCCGGAAAAAGCCGCGCTCGACCGCATGCTCGCGAGCGAGCGCCATCGCGGCCCCGACGGAGAGGGAAAGTACGACGGCGGCTCCATCCTCCTGGGACACCGGCGCCTCGCGGTCATCGACCTCTCGCCGGCGGCGGCCGGTCCGATGCCCAACGAGAACGACGATGTCTTTCTCACCTACAACGGTGAGATCTATAACTTTCGCGAGCTCCGCGGCGAGCTTCTCGCGCTCGGCCACCGGTTTCGCTCGGCGACGGACTCCGAGGTCCTCGTCCACGGCTACGAAGCGTGGGGCATCGAGGGGCTCCTCCATCGGCTCCGCGGCATGTTCGCCTTCGCCCTCTGGGACGCCCGCGAGCGCCGCCTCTTTCTCGCCCGCGACCGGTTCGGCATCAAGCCTCTGTATTACGCGCGCACCAGGTCCCATCTCGTGTTCGCGTCCGAGATCACCGCCCTTGCCGCGAGCGGCCTCGTGGAGGTGGAGCCCTCGGAGTCCGCCCTCGCCGACTTTCTCGCGCTCGGATCGATTCCCGCACCCGAGACCGCGCTTCGTGGCGTGCGCTCTCTTCCCGCCGCCCACTACCTCGAAGTCTCGTCCACGTCCGCCGAGGAAACGCTCCAGAGCTACTGGAAGCTTCCGGTGGGCGAGACCGACGACGAGGGGGCGGCCGAGACGATTCCGGGCGTTCTGCGCGACGCGATACGAATGCACCTCGTGAGCGACGTGCCGCTCGGTGTCTTCCTAAGCGGCGGCATCGACTCCGCGACTCTCGTCGCGATCGCGAGCCGGTACACGGAGAAGCCGCTCACGACCCTCGCCGTCGTGTTCGACGACCCAAAGCTCGACGAGAGCGCGTACGCCCGAAAGGTCGCGGAGACTTACGGAACCGATCACCACGAGATCCCGGTGGGAGCCGCCGAGTTTCTCGAGGCACTCCCCGATTTCTGGGACGCGATGGATCAGCCGACCGTCGACGGCGTCAACGCTTACCTCGTTTCGCGCGCCGCGCGTGAGGCCGGCCTCACCGTCGTTCTCACGGGCCTCGGCGGCGACGAGGTCTTCCTCGGCTACCCACATTTTCGAAAGATACGGACGCTTTCGCGCTGGTTACCGTTGCTCCGCCGGCCGCTCATGTTCTGGGGCCGTCGTCAGCCGCGGATTCGAGTACCTGAACGAGCCCACGGCATCGAACGTCTACACCCTGTTCCGCGGCCTCTTCGCGCCTGCCGAGATCGAGCGCCTCCTTCCCGGCGCGAAGCCGAGCCCTCTCGTCTCGACCCGGGAAGGCTTTCTCGATGGAGCGGTGGAGCTCGAGTTCCAGCACTACCTGGGAAACCAGCTCCTGCGAGACACCGACACGATGTCGATGGCCCACTCGATCGAGGCACGCGTGCCCTTTCTCGATCACGTTCTCGTCGAAGCGGCCGTGCGGGTCCCCTACGAACGGAAGCTCGCGGGGCGGTTCAACAAGCCGTTGTTGCTGAGCTCTCTCGAGGAGCCGCTCCCACGCGAAGTCTGGGATCGTCCCAAGCAAGGCTTCACCCTTCCCTTCGCGACCTGGATGGCGAAACATCGAGGCGAGCTCCTGGAGCGAACGCTCGAGGCCACGGTCTTCGAGACCGACGCCGTCCGCGACGTGTGGCACGGCTTCGACGAAGGCAGAGTCCACTGGTCCCGCCCCTGGGCCCTCGTCGCCTACACCTCCTGGCATGAGCGTACGGGTCGAATGCATCCAACCGAACGAGAGCTCACGGCCGTAGCCGCCTCGAATCGTCTGAGTCGATAATGAGCCTGAAGACACTTGGCGTGAGTGGCCTCCTCGCCGCCGCGCTCGCCGTCACCCGTCGACGTCCCGTGCTCCTTGCACCCGAAACATCGAACGAGGAGTCAATTCTGAATCATGGGAGCGAGTAAACGTCGTGACCTGGAAGCAACGGTTCGGCAAGTGCCTCTTGCCGCGGCTGCCGGGCACACGGTTCAGCTTCGAGATTCTTCGTGCCGAGCTGCACTCGATCGTGCTGGGTATGAAGAACCGGTTGCTGCCCTGGCGTGGTCGCAGGATCCGAAGGATAGTGAGGAGCCCTGGCCTCCGGCTCAATATCGCTTGCGGTCAGTACGTGCTGCCGGGGTTCGTGAATCTTGATGCTCACGCGACGCACCCCGATGTCTTGGAGATTGACTGCCGCCGCTCTCTACCCTTTCGCGACGGGAGCGTCGAAGGGATCCGCGTGGAGCATTTCGTGGAGCATTTGGAGCCTAGAGAAGAGCTCCCGTCCTTCATCGGACACTGTTATCGGGTTTTGGTTCGTGGTGGCGTCCTGCGAATCATTGTTCCCGATGCGGAACGGTATCTGCAGGCGTATTGTCGCGGAGACCTGCAGGGGTTCCGCGAGCTTGGGGTGCCGATACCGTTCCCAGACGATCTCCCAACCCGAATGGATATCGTGAACCACACGTTCCATCAATGGTACGAGCATCGGTGGGGATACGACTACGAGACGTTGGTGCATCGATTGACGAAGTCCGGATTCGATCATGTGGAACGGACGAAATACAGACATTCGCTCGATCCACAATTGGGCCTCGACCGGCAAGAGCACGCTCCGTATTCGTTGTACGTGGATGCGGTTAGGTGACGCAACGGGCGATGATTGAGAATCGGTACGTCCCAGCCGAGTTTATGAATGAAACTGGCGGAGCCCCCGCCTTGCGAACGCTCGCGGTCGCCGTCTCAAATCCGTGATGAGCCTGAAGACCGTCGTGAAGAATGGCCTCCTCTCCGCTGTGAGCACCCTCACGGGTCGCCACGCCGTACTCCTGCCGCCCGAGGCCGCGGACGAACAGAGCATCCTGAACCTTTCGGCGCCCTACCGGGTCGAAGGAGATTCCCTTCGCGTGGAGTTGACCGAGCCGAATCCGGGCGAGCTTCACCTGACGCTCCTCGGCTACGAGGGCCATTTCCCGACGCGGAGTCTTTGGGAGGTCAGACGTGACTACGCGGGCCCCTGCGCGTTGACGCTCGACTTGAGAAGCGGGGAAGTCACGCTGGGTGCGGCGAAGCTCGGAGCGATCTCGCTTCCTCTCCCTACGCGACGCTTCTGCTGGAGAGTCGAGCTCGAGACCGTTCGCGGCCGAAAGCGTCGTCTCACCGGCCACTACCTCGCCACGAAGGGAAACGGCTCGTACTACCAGGGCGACAACTACGTCGACTACGAGGCCGAGGCGAAGGGCGACGTTCCCAAGGTCCTCGAGCTCGTCGAAAAATACGACGCAAAGGGCCCGGTCCTGGAGATTGGCTGCGCCACCGGCCTCATGCTCGAAGCTCTCACGAGAAAAGGCCTCGAGTGCTACGGGGTCGATTCTTCCTCCTGGGCCGTGGAACGAGCCCGCGAGCGCGTCGGTCAGGACAGAGTCTATTCCGCGGACATCGAGGAGAAGGGACTCCCGTCCGAGCTTCACGCGAAAAAGCCTTTCAGGACCGTCCTTCTCTGGGCGGTTCTGGAGCATTTCCGCGACCCGTTCGGAGTCCTCGAGGCGTTGACTCCGTTCGCCGGAACGGGAGCCCTGCTTTTGATCAATACCACGAATGCGCTCAGCTTGAACCGCTTCTTGTTCGACGCGGCGTGGGAAGGCTACTTCGACACGTCGCACTACGGAGTCGAATTAGGTGAGCGTCGAGAGCCTCCGGCGGGAGCTTCCCGCACTCGGCTGGCGCGTCGAGCTGCTCGAGACGCACCTCTCCTGGGACACGAACGCCGATCCGACTCATGCCGCTCTTCGGGAATGGTGGGCGGCAGACGCCCGGTTCCGAAGGCTCCTCACGGAGCTCGACCGCGGCGATCTCGTAACCTGCGTGGCCGTCAGGGAATGAAGATTGTCCACGCGCTGGGTTGGTATTTCCCGGAGAGTCTGGGAGGAACCGAAGTCTATGTAGATGCTCTGTCAAGACAGCTACAGCGTGCGGGCCACACAGTTTTGGTAGCGGCTCCCGACGCAGAGCGCGACGTAGATGCCTCATACGAGCACAACGGCATCGAGGTGTTCCGCTACCCGATTCCGCGGACTCCCACGCGCGACGAAGTCCAGAGCCGGACTCGAGCGCGTGGAACGGAATACTTACATAGGTGGCTTGAGCGAATGAGAGCTGACGTGTTTCATTGTCACTCACTCGTGACGGGTCTTGGTCTCGAAGAGCTCAAAGCGGCGCGCTCGCTCGGCGCCAAGGTGGTTATCACCTGTCACACCCCGAGCCTGGGATTCATCTGCCAGCGTGGAACCATGATGCGCTGGGGACAGCAACTTTGCGATGGACTTGCAGAAACAACAAAGTGTGCGGCCTGTGCGCTTCAACAGCGCGGAATGCCCAGGAGGCTTGCAACGATGCTCGGACGGCTGCCGCCCAGTTTTTCGGCGGTAGGGGGCGGCATTCCGGGTCGGGCGGGTACCGCGATCGGAATGGTCGACCTTATAAGACACAACGCTTCGTTGCAATGTGAGCTCTTGGAAACGGTCGATGCGTTTGTGGTTTTGACCGATTGGGCTAGAAAGACCGTCGCAGCCAACCATGGATCGGATAGGAAGCTCGTTCTCAACCGACTAGGAATCGCTATCGACGGCGTGGCCCATAAACCCCGAGAACGTCCAGTCCAAATGCCGATACGCTTCGGCTATGTGGGTAGATTTCACGAGACGAAGGGAATCTTCGTTCTCGCGGACGCACTGGCTCTTTTGCCTAGAGGACTGCCTTTCTCCCTCGAGCTCCGTGGGCCGACGATGAACGAGGCGGACCGAGCAACCTACAAAACGCTACGCGAGCGGCTACGGCTCGATCCGCGTGTTCGGTTCGAACCAGCCGTTCCGCACTCGGATATCGGGGCAGTCTTGGAGGCCTATGATGTGTTCGTTTGCCCTTCGACGTGGTTAGAAGGAGGGCCTACCGTCGCCATGGAAGCGCAAGCGGTTGGAATACCAGTAGTCGGTAGTCGGATCGGAGGACTGGCAGAAATCATTGATGATCAGAAGAACGGCCGGCTCGTTCCTCCGGGGGACGCAGCTGCTCTCGCCGCTGCCATCGCCGAGGTCATCGCGGATCCCGACGTCGTTGCTCGATGGCGACGAAATCTGCGGAAACCTCGCACGATGGATGACATCGCGCGAGACTACGTTGCGCTTTACGAACAGAGTGTACAGTCGTGACAAGCATAACGTCGATCGTCAAACACTTAAGTTCCTCGCTCGGCGTGCGAGTGAGTAGAGTCGGGACTTTGAGCCGTTTTCAAGCGCTCGATGAGTGCCTGATACGGATGCGCAAGCTTGGATACAAGCCCAATCTAATCGTTGATTGCGGTGCGAATCAGGGGCAGTTCTATCGTGTCGTCGAGAAGGTTTTCCCCGAAGCCCGGTGTCATTTGATCGAGCCACAGCCGTCTTGTCACGCCGCCCTCCGAGACATCGTTGCGACGCACCCTGGGCGCCTCGAATTTCACGCGGTTGCTGTAACTGAGCCGGCCGTTAATTCGCTCCGAATGGTTGGCTGTGGAACCACGGGGGCGTACGTCGCAAAAGAGGGCGAGCCGGCAGAAATCGAAGTGCCGGCGACATCCCTGGATCTGCTCCTCGGCGCGCAGATTCAGTCCGCGGACCGCACGCTGCTCAAGCTGGATCTAGAATCGCACGAACTGAACGCCCTTCGCGGCGCGGTATCTACTTTGAGGTTGGTCGAAAGCGTCCTCGTCGAGGTGGCTTTCTATGATATCGAAAACTGGGGGCGGTCGACGTTCGCCGACATCTTTGGCTTCATGCAGCAGGCCAACTTCGAGCTGTACGATATCGCATCGCTGTCATCCCGCCCGAGAGACGAACGGCTCCGAATGGGCGATGTCATTTTCGTGAGTCGAAATAGCACGCTCCTCTCGGACTGGTCGTGGGCCTGAGGATCGATTCTTGAGAATCGTCGTTACCGTCGATCCTTACATTCCGGTGCCACCGACGCACTATGGAGGCATCGAGCGCGTAGTGGATTTTCTTGTGCGAGGACTTGTCGCGCGTGGTCACGATGTAAGGCTCTTCGCTCATCCTGACAGTCGCACTCCCGCCCACCTCCATCCGTACGGTGCGCCGCCCCACTTCGGGACAACAAAGAGGATCAAAGAGCTATGTCAAGTGGCAACTCGTCTCTGGCGGATGAGCAGAGAGATCGATGTGGTGCACAGCTTCGGCCGACTGGCCGCGCTTCTGCCCATCCTGCCTTTTCAGTCGCTAGCGAAGATCCAGAGCTATCAAAGAGCAATTCCAATCGCGGGCATCCGCCGTGCACATCGGCTTGCCGGTAACTCTCTCCGTTTCACAACCTGTTCGACCCATATGTATGAGGGAACGCACCTCCCCGGTAAATGGACAACTGTCTTCAATGGTGTCGAGCTCGATAAATACACATTTGGGTCCGATCCCGGCCCTGACGCGCCACTGGTTTTTCTCGGTCGCCTGGAGCGAATCAAGGGCCCTCACCACGCGATTGCCATAGCGCGGGCGAGCGGCAGGGTGCTTGTTATGGCCGGTAACATTGTGCGCAGCGGTTCGGATGCGGGCTATTTCGACCGGGAGATCGCCCCTGCCATAGATGGACGGCGGATCCAATACATCGGCGAGGTCGACGACCTCCAGAAGGATGACGTCCTGGGGCGCGCCGCAGCGTTGCTGATGCCGATCGAGTGGGAGGAGCCTTTCGGAATCGTCATGGCGGAGGCCATGGCCTGTGGAACGCCGGTCATCGCTTTTTCGCGAGGAAGCGCACCCGAGGTGGTTCGGAACGGCGTCAACGGATTCCTCTGCAATAACGTTGCGGAGGCAGTGCGATGCGTTTCCAAGCTCGGTTCGATAAATCGATTAGCGGTGCGAAACGACGCCGAGGTGCGGTTTTCCGCATCCGTCATCGTCGCAGCTTACGAGCGCCTGTATGCGGATGCGCTTTCGGGAGTCATCGATCGTGGCTCGCGGCCAATGGGTCGTCGACGTGCAGAGGGAGGTGTTTCCTGATGCGCTGGGATGCGAAGACCTGGCACGGAAGAGCGATTCGGCTGCCTCTGCGACTGGTGCCCCGCAATGCCGTGGTACCCGTCCTTTCGGGGCCCCTCAGGGGACTGCGTTGGGTTGCGGGCTCGGCACCGCACGGCGCCTGGCTGGGCACGCTCGAGCGCCGCAAGCTGCAAGCGTTTTCGGCGATGCTGACCGCGGGAATGGTTGTATGGGACCTAGGAGCTAACGTAGGGCTCTATTCGCTGTGCGCTTCGCGGAAGGTCGAACCGAACGGTAAAGTCTATGCTTTCGAACCCATCGCCGAGAACATTGCTTTGCTGCAGCGTAATTTGGAATTGAATGCGGCCGATAACGTGGCAATCGTGCAGAAGGCTGCGTCGGACTTCGACGGAGTCGCTCGAATGGAGCGAGGGGACAGTTGCAGCGAGTGGCATATCGCTCCTTCTGGCCGGCAGGAAGTACCGACGATTCGCCTCGACTCCTGGATGCGGTCCGAGTCGGCGCCGCCGCCCCACATCCTAAAGATCGACGTGGAAGGGGCCGAGAGCTCCGTTCTTCTTGGAAGCGTCGCCACTCTGCGCAAGGAGCACCCCACCATTTTCCTTGCGCTTCATGGGGAAACCCAGCGCCGCGAATGTCGAGAGCTCCTTTGCGACCTTCGATATGAGCTTCGGCCGGTAGAGGCAGGGCAAAGCATCGACACCACCGACGAGTGGATTGCAGAGTTCGCCTCATGAGGCGAGTGTTGATGGTCAGCCCTCACTTTCCACCCGACACGGGCGCCGCCTCGCACCGAGTGCGCCTGCTCGCACCCCATCTCGATGAATTCGGGTGGAGCCCGACAGTCCTGAGCGTGGACCCTCGTGATTACGAGGGGCGCCTCGAATCCGGATCTCGAAGCCCTGGTTCCGGAGCGCCTGCGGGTGATTCGTGTGCGCGCCTGGTCAACCCGCTGGACGCGACCCCTGAGATTCGGTGACCTCGGTCTTCGGGCATTCATCGGCCTCTACCGCGCTTGCCGGAGGCTTCTCGAGTCGGAATCGTTCGACCTCCTGTTCGTCACGATTTTTCCGACTTACCCAGCGCTGATCGGGCCGCTCGTCAAGCGATGGTGGAACGGAAGGTTCGTTCTCGATTACATCGACCCCTGGGTGGGAGCCTGGGGACTCACGGTCGGCGGAGGGAAGAATCGCGTGCCCGACTTCAAAAGCAGACTCTCGCGTCGAGTGTCTCTCTGGCTCGAGCCTATGGCGGTGCGCGCCGCCGACGGCATCAGCGCGGTATCCGCGGCAACCTATGAAGCCATGGTGGAGCGCATCCCCGAAGCCAAGAAGATTCCTTGCGCCGAAATTCCCTACGGTGGCGAGCGGGCCGACTTCGATGCTCTGGCAGAACGGCCGAACCTGAGCTCCTTGCTCCGACGTCGCCAGGGAGAGTTTCATTTGTCGTACGTCGGAACCTTGCTGCCCATGGGCCTCGAGACGTTGAGGGCGTTTCTTGGCGCCGTCGCACTCTTGAAGACGAGGCAACCGCGTCACTACGCGAGGCTCCGCGTCCATTTTGTGGGAACCAGCAACCAAACGACAGGGAGTCTCGATGCCGTCGTCGTACCCGAAGCGAAACGGCTGCACGTGGCTGATGTCATCGACGAGGTCCCGGGCCGCGTCGACTACCTGGAGGCGCTCGGCACCCTCGTGGATTCCGATTGCATTCTTCTGCTCGGAAGCAGCGAACCCCACTACACGGCGAGCAAGCTCTATCCGGCGATCCTTGCACGCCGCCCGCTACTGGCTGTCTTCCATGCCGACAGCACCGTGGTTTCGATTCTCGAGCGCGCGGCCCGACCTCCGTCGGCACGATTAGTTACCTATGACGACGTCAGCCCTGCGGGGAGCCGCGTCGTCGAGATTTTCGAAGCACTCGCGTCTCTGATGGAAGGTCCCGGATACGATCCGGAGAGCATCGTCCTCGACGTCGTGAAAGAATATTCAGCGCGCGCGATGGCAGAAAAACTCGCACGTCTGTTTGACGACGCCGGCTCTGTCGCATGAGCCCATCGATTCCTGTGACCATTGTCATGGGCCACCAGGCCCACTCTGTCGGGCCGTGGTGCGGGTTCATGGCGAACCAAGCGACCGAGCTTGGTCACCCTGCGGCGTCCACAAAGACCGGCGCCCTCGCAGAAACGCGTAATTTCGAGCCGGAAGCGCGACCCAAATGACGCGCCGTTTTAGACTCACCGCGGTGATGACGCACCCCGTACAGTATTACTCACCGTGGTTTCGCTTCATCGCTCGCGAAGCGGATGACCTTCTCCTGACGGTCATTTATGCCTCGGAACCGAACCCAGCCCAGCAAGGTGCAGGATTCGAAGAGTCTTTTTCCTGGGATGTCCCGCTTCGAGAAGGATACCAGAACACGGTGGTGCGTCCCGCTCGCGCATCGGATCGTTTCGACAGCTGGTCGTTTTTCGGGCTC
Organism: uncultured Acidobacteriota bacterium; assembly: GCA_963815675.1. Classification (GTDB taxonomy): domain Bacteria; phylum Acidobacteriota; class Vicinamibacteria; order Marinacidobacterales; family SMYC01; genus CAWFHP01. Next base: position 21,466 of record CAWFHP010000008.1, read on the forward strand.
GATGTGCCGGAGGTTGCCGGAGCCATTGAAACGACAGAGCCCGACGCAGTGTTACTGGGTGGCTGGCAATCGGTCACTCTGCTGCGCGCAATGCGTGCGTGCAAGAAACGGAGGATACCAATAATCTATCGTGGGGATACGAGCCTCCAGGGCCGTCGTCCAGGACCGACGCGACCGTTCTGGTCGATTCGTACCTGGTGGTTTCTTCGGCACTTCGACCGCTATCTCGCGGTCGGCCGTCGCGTCCGAGAGTATCTGGAGAGTTTCGGCGTGGCCGATGACCGGGTATTCTCGTCGCCTCACGCCGTGGACAACGAATTCTTCGCGCGGTGTGCCGCGCCGTTTCACACGGAGCCCGGCCGATGCCAAGCGCGGCGCGAGCTGGGACTCGACAAAGATGTCTTCGTGGTCCTCTTCGTAGGCAAGCTCGAGCATATCAAGAGACCTCGCGACCTGTTCTTGGCTGTGCAGAGAACGAGCGCGAAGACGCATCTTTTGGTGGCCGGGTCGGGGCCTCTCCGGGCGGAACTGAGCGAGCTCGCAGATTCCCTGCGAATCGCGGTCCACTGGCTTGGCTTCGTCAACCAGTCCGCGCTGGGACGGTTCTACGCCATCTCCGATTGTCTTGCCCTTCCAAGCCAGTGCGAAACGTGGGGACTCGTCGTCAACGAAGCGATGTCCACCGGGCTTCCTTGTGTCGTCAGCGACGGCGTAGGCTGCGCTGCCGATCTCGTCACTCCGGGGGAAACCGGAGAGATCTATCCTGTCGGAGATGTCGCTGCTCTGACGCTGGCACTCGAGCATATCAAGAGGGAGCGAGACTCAGGAAAGAGTCGTGCAGAGGGCTGCCGCAGGAAAATCAGTGCATACACCTTCGAGGCCGCGACCCGAGGCCTCGTTTCCGCCTGCTTGTCGTTGTCGTGAGCCATATCGTGTCGGAGCGGTTGTCGCGCACGCGCGTTCTCGCCTGCTGTGGAGGAATGGTGGTCGTCTCCGGAATGGAGCGAATGACGTTCGAGGTCCTGCGCACGCTCAAGGAGCACGGCGCCGAAGTGCACTGCATTCTCAACGATTGGGAGAACCATCGAATCCGTGAGCTCGCCGAATCGATCGGCGCGACCTGGTCGACGGGCTACTACCGGTACACTCTGCGGCGGACCAGGAACCCGTGGCGCATCCTCCAGGCTGCTTGGTCGACCCTTCGTACGAGCGCCGGTCTCCTCAGCGATGCACGGCGATTCGCACCCACCCACATCTTGGTCCCCGAGTTTGGAGGTGTCTTGAGGAACGCGCCGACCCTACTCCTTCTTCGCGCTCGGGGTATACCCGGCATTCTGCGGCTTCCCAACGCTCCCAGCCCCGGTCGGTTCTATGCTCTGCTTTGGCGTTTCGCGATCGCCCCCCTTGTGACCCGCGTCGTCGCGAACTCCCGATTTACCTTGGAAAGGTGTCGAGAGCTCAGGATACCCGAGACGAAATTGCTGCACATACCGAACCGAGTGTCTGATCGTGCGCTTGCGTCGAGCGAGGATCACGATGTCGTGGAAATTGCCAAAAGGACAAAGACGCTCCTTTGCGTCGGACAGATAGCTCCCTTCAAGGGAACGGAAATAGCCGTCGAGGCCGCACTCCATCTGCGCGACCGCGGATCCGATGTGCAGCTCGTCGTTGTCGGCGCGGAGCCTGAGTGGCCGCCGGATCGAGTTGATTACTATCAGGCTCTTCGCAAGCGGGTGGATGAGAGCCGCCATCGCGACTGGATTCATTTCGTAGGCGCGAGGAAGAACGTGCTAGAGATCATGTTCGTAAGCTATCTCCTTCTCGTTCCCATCCCGGACGAAGAGTCGTTCGGAAACGTCGTGCTGGAGGCCAAGAGCGTTGGCTTGCCTGTCGTAGCCTTCCCGTCTGGGGGAATACCAGAGTTGGTCGAACATCAAAAGACCGGGTTTCTCTGCAACCGCATGGACCGGGACGGCCTCGTCGAGGGGATTCGTTTTTTTCTGGATTCGGCTGAGCGACGGGAAGACGCCGCGAAGGAGAGCCTGCGCTTCTTCGCGGACCCAGCTTGTCCTTACAGCGCTGAGGCCTTCTCGCGCTCGTGGTGTCGAGCATTCAACGTCGATCGAGAAATGTCATGAGTTGTGTACGAGACGTCGACTTTGCCAAGTACGCCGAGATGGGTGCCTACCATTGGCGTGAGATCGGCGGGCATTGGATTTATCACAATTCGTACACTGCCGAGCGATATCGCAGAGTGCTGGAGGCGGCTCGACCGCTCGCAGGGTGTCGCGTCTTGGACTATGGCTGCGGAGACGGTGCTCTTCTCGGCTGGGTGTGTCGGGCCGTGGGTACCAATGGAAAGGTCGTGGGCTTCGAGCCCAACGACGAGGGCCGTGCGCTGGCACGACACATGCTCGCAAAAAATAGGCTCGAGGCTGATCTCAGTGGCTCGAGCGCCGAGCTCGAGAGTAGTTCGTTTGAACGCGTGCTGTGCTCGGAAGTGATCGAGCACGTCGAAGACGTGGGCCGCCTTCTGTCTGAGGTACACCGATTGCTGAAACCGGGAGGAAGAGCTGTCATTACCACGCCGATCCGCATGACGGAGACTCCGGAAGACCCGACGCATCTGAGGGAGTGGTTTCCGTCCGAGTTCGCCGACCTCTTCTCGTCCGGTCCGCTCGCTTTGGTTCGTCACGAACAGGTCATTCCGGCCGCAACGCCGGAAGTGTTCTTCTGGCGTCCGCGGTTTCTGCTTCGTGTCCCCGTGTTCCGCGTCCTGTGCAACCTCGTGTCCATCTACGGCAAGAAGAACGCTCTGAGCTGGCTAGGCATGAGGCCCCGATTGTTCATGACCCAGATCGCGGTTCTGGAAAGGCCCCACCCAGGCTGAAATGTCGCCGCAATGGCCTTACACTGGATCCAAACAACCCGCTGAAATTCACGGAGACTAGTTGAGCTACGTCAAAGGACATGCGTTATCCGCCGCGGCAGTGCCGCGCTCGCCGCGCATCACGAAGGTGCGCTCGCGCAAGCCTGTGCACGCGATGCACTTCGCCGTCCTGGGCCTGGCGGGGCTCGCCTCGTACCTGGCTGAGGATTGGATCGCGGGTTTGGCCATCTTCGTTCTGTGGGGCGTGTGGGCGTTCCTTCGTGAGGACGGCCATCCTCCGGTCATACCCCTGGCTCTCTCGTTTCAATGGACGCAGGTCACCTGCGGCATCTACTACTACGCTATCACCGGGCGAGAGCTCGAAGCCATGTACGCGAGCGATTATCGCCCGATGGTACTGATCGGACTGGGCTGTATCGGCGCACTCGCTCTGGGTCTCGGTGTGGGACTGAGAGTGGGCAAGTTTCAGTTCAACGCGAAAAGCCAGAAGCCGGCTTTTGCACTCGCTTGGCGGAGCCTGTTTCTTGCCTACGTTGCGTCGACGCTACTGAATGGCGCTTTGCACGAGGTCGCATGGAGCCTACCCGGACTCACGCAAGGGCTTCTGGCGATCGGCTATTTGCGTCTAGGAGCGCTGTTCCTCATGTTTCGGCGGCTGGTCTATCCTCGCTTTCGCTGGGAGTGGGCCGGGGGTCTTCTTGCGTTCGAAGTGATGCTCGGATTTACCGGTTATTTTGCCGGATTCCGCGAACCGCTGGTGGTCTTCGCGCTCGCATTGATAGAGACCTTCGATGTCAGAGCGCTGGCTCATTGGATGAGAATGGGTCTCCTCACAGCCTTCGGGGCGTTGCTCGGAGTCATGTGGATCGGAATTCGGACGACCTACAGGGCCGAAGTGGACCAAAGCCAGACGGAATCGCGTGCAGAACGTCTGCAACAGGTGGGTGCTCTTTCCTCCGTATGGTTCGAGAGCGAGCTCGATTCGATGGCGGAAAATGTCGACCAGCTGGTAGAAAGGCTCTGGGCCATTTACTACCCCGCGCTCGCCGTGAGTCGCGTACCGAACGTGCTTCCTTACGACGACGGGGCGATCCTACTTTCTGCCGTCACACATCTCGTCACTCCTCGTATCCTGTTTCCGGACAAAGGGGTTCTCCAATCCGACAGCGAGCTGGTGCGAAAGTACACGGGTCTATTCGTCGCGGGTCCGGATCAGAACACCAGTATCGCGTTCGGATATGCGGCGGAGTCCTACGTCGACTTCGGAGTGCCGTTGATGTTCGTCCCATCGTTGATCTTCGGCCTGATCATGGGGGTGGTCTACCGGGCGCTGTTTCACTACATACAACGCCGCGAGCTTGCCGTCGGATTCGCGTGCGTGCTGTTCTGGGTTTCCCTCTACCTCTTCGAGCGTTCGTGGGTGAAGACTCTGGGCACTACCGGCACCATCCTCATCTACCTGGGAGGCCTCGTGTGGCTAATCGACCGGAAACTGAGCGGACGGGGGCCTGGACGCGGACACCGCGGCCGGATACGGGCCCGGCCGATTCCTTGAGCCTTCTCCATGCGCGTGCTTCACGTCGCACCCTACTTCGCTCCCGCATTTCGTTACGGCGGACCCCCGCGAAGCATCTTGGGGCTCTGCCAGGGGCTAATGGCAGCGGGCGTCGAGGTCGAGGTTTACACGACGACGGCGAACGGAGATGACGAGCTGCCTCTGGAAGTCGCCAGTGTCGACCGATACGATGGCGTCCGCGTGCGCTATTTTCCGCGAAGTCGTCCGCGACGCTTCTTCGGGGCCTCCGGCTTCGGCGCTGAGGTCGAGCACGCGCTTGCCCGCGTCGACCTCGTTCACCTCCACGGCCTCTGGAACGTACCGGTGTGGGTCGGGGCGCATCGGGCGCTCCGTCTCTCAGTCCCTTATGCCGTTTCGCCGCGAGGGATGCTCGACGGCGGTTCGTTCGCCCACCACCGCCTGCGCAAGGAGATTCTGCTACTCCGCCTGGGAGAAGCGCTACCTGCGTTCGGCCGCCTTTCTCCATGCGACGTCGAGAAGGGAGGAGGAGGAGATAGAGAAGAGGTCGCTCGGTCCCCCGATTGTTTGCCTTCCGAATGGGGTGTTTGCGCCAGAACCGTCCACGCTCTCGAGTTTTCGGAAGAAGACGGGCATCCCTCTCGACGTTCCCGTGGTCGTTTATCTGGGACGCCTGCATCGCACCAAACGGCTCGACCTGCTCTTTGGAGCGATGAAAAAGGTTTGGAAGGACGAGCCGGACTGTCGGCTCGTCGTGGCGGGTCCGGCCGACGGGCTCGACCCACGCACGCTGATACCAGGGCCCGATGCGGCACCAAAAATCCATGTCACCGGTGCTCTGGACGAAGCCGAGAAATGGGAGCTTCTCTCCGACGCGGACGTCCTCGTCCTTTGTTCCGACTCCGAGAGCTTCGGGCTGAGCGTCGTGGAAGCTCTCGCGGTGGGTACCCCCGCGGTCGCGACGCGCACTTGTCCCTGGGAAGAACTGGAACGGGAGGGGTGCGGTCTTTGGGTGGAACAGGATGTCGAAAGCATTGCCGAGGGAGTATCGACCATCCTGAGAGACGGAGAGGGTGCACGCGCGATGGGGTCACGAGGACGGGAGCTGGTGCAGCGGCGCTATAGCTGGCCCGCGATCGGTCAAGAGATGGCGAAGCACTATCAGCGAATCGTCGAGTCGAGACGTGGCGCGGCCTGAGCCCTTGGTGATCACTCCGGGAGTCGCAGGCCGCGACGGGATCTCGCGCCTATCCTTCGAGGTTGTCTCCTCACTCGCGGAGCTCGATCCTGAGAGACCGCCGGAGGTGTGGGTACTTGGCGATGAGAAGGACGGGCAGGTATTCGGAGGGAATGTGACGGTGCGCCCCGCGCGCGGCCGAAGAGCGCGAATCGTTGGATGGAGCCTGGCGCAGGGATTGAGCGCTCAGGAAAGGCGCCCGGTGTTCGTGCTTCACGCGCATCTGACGCCTCTCGCGATTCCTCTCGTCTTGCGAGGAGCAACCCTCGTCCCATTCCTCGTGGGAATCGAAGTCTGGAAGCCATTGACTCCCCTTCAACGCTGCGCGTTCTCGCGGGCACGACGTTTGGTAAGCATCTCCGAGCACACCGCAAAGGAGTTTGGACGATCCAACCCGATGCTCGCTTCGATGCCGACGACGGTGTGCCATCCGGGTCTCCCGGAACGACCGGCGCGGCCCGCAGGCACGAGCTCGGGATCGCCGTTTGCTCTGATCGTAGGGCGGATGTCCGCCGCCGAAAGATACAAGGGACACGATCTTCTCATCGATAGTTGGGAGAACGTCCTTCGTGCCGTCGCCGACGCGGAGCTGCACGTGGTGGGCGGAGGCGACGATCGCGGCCGGCTGGAGGCAAAAGCCTCGAGCGCTGGACTGGCCGGCCGGATTCGCTTTCTGGGAGAGCTGCCCGACGAGCATCTAGAGCGCGAATACCGCGATTGCGCGTTTTTCGTGCTCCCGAGCTCCCGGGAGGGCTTCGGACTCGTCTTTCTCGAAGCCATGCGCGCCGGAAAAGCTTGCATCGGTTGCCGCGGAGCGGCGTCGGAAATCATCGAGGATGGGGCGAGCGGGTTCGTGGTCGAGCCGGGTGACGGCGACTGCCTCACCGCGGCGTTGACTCGTTTGTTCCAGGAGGACGACTCGAGAGAACGGATGGGCAGGCGTTCTCGGGAGATCTTCGAAGAAAGGTTTACTGCCGCTCATTTTCGCACCCGTATCGGGCGGCTGCTGGAAGACGTCGGACGAGCCGCCTCGATGTAGCGCCAACTTGAGGATAGATTGAAACTCACTCGCTCCGGCGCTCTCGCGGCGTTAGAATTTCTTATCTTGCGAAACACGGACCGCCATAAATCCCGAACGTTGAATTTCATGCATCGTCGACCCGCGAAATGGCAAGGGAAGCAGGGATGCGGTCGATGAGCGCCGCTCCCCTCGTGAGCGTGTTGCTGACGGCGTACAACCGGGAGAAGTACATCTCTGCCGCGATCGAGAGCGTCCTCGGTCAGACGTTCTCCGACTTCGAGCTTCTCATCGTCGACGACTGTTCGGCGGATCGTACTTTCGAAATCGCAACCGAGTACGCAAATGAAGATCGACGGATTAGAGTCGTTCGTAACGAAGCGAATCTGGGTGAGTATCCAAATCGAAATCACGCAGCGACTATGGCGCGAGGGGACTATCTAAAGTACCACGACTCAGACGACGTCATGTATCCACATTGCCTCGCCACGATGGTTGCGCCGTTGGCGGCGCATCCATCTGCTGGATTCGCGCTTTCGACTGGCCGGAGTTGGCCAGGCGGACCCTGCCCGATGCTTCTGTCGCCGAGAATGTGCTACCAGCGAGAGTTCCTGGGCTACGGGATGTTCATGTGTGGGCCCTCAGGCGCCCTCTTTCGAGCTCGAGTATTTCGCGAGCTTGGCGGGTTTCCCGAAAGAGGTGTCGGCTCGGACAACCTGTTCTGGCTTTATGCCTGCGCCCGGGTCAGCGTGCTCTTGCTGCCCGGAGACCTGTTCTGGTATCGGCTGCATGCCGGGCAGGAACTCCTTAGCGAGCGTGCCGAGCGCGACTATGCCATCGTGCCCGGCGAAGCCTGGCGCGCTCTGTCTGCGGATGCATGCCCTCTCACGCCCGAAGAACGAGAGCTGGCGAGGCGCAACCTGGTGTACGGGCTGTGGAAATACACCTATCGGGACTTGCGCCGAGGGCGGTTCAGAAATGCCGCTCATCGAATCAGAGCTTCGAAGATTTCTCTGCGAGACTGGCTGACGTACACAAGAAGACCTCGGCGCCAACAGTTCGCGGGAACGCCATTGGATGCTAACGGGGACATCGTGATCCCGGACTGGCCGACGACGTTACGGCAAGAGACGAACGTCGGAGAGGTGAGCAAGGTTTCGCCTTGAATCCACTCATGAAGGCAAGACGGTTCGCGGGGGCTGTGAAGCGGCAAATCCTCCCAGGCCGGGAGTTGTCGGCGTGGCGGAAGGCGACGAGGGCGTCGACGAAGGCTCCTCGGTTCACGCCTGGCCGGATCCAGCTCGCCGACTATGACCTAGAGTATGTCGACCTCTTGACTCTATGCCCGCAGTGGCACGATCTGTTCGTCCGCAACTCACTCAGTTTTTCTCTCGAAAACGAGACCCCCCGGATTCTCGACTGCGGCGCCAATGTCGGCCTTGCGAGTCTCTATTTCAAGAAGCGCTACCCTGGGGCGCGCATAACCGCCTTCGAAGCGGACCCTGCGATTGCGGACGTGCTTCAACGAAACCTCGTGAGGAACGGGTGCGGGGACGTGGAGGTCACTCGGTCGGCGGTATGGATCGAGGATGGCAAGGTGGACTTCCGATGCGAAGGTTCGGACTCAGGAACCATAGACGCACTCGCCGGCGATCTGAGGGGCGAAACGCGGACGGTCCCGAGCGTGCGCCTTCGTCGCCTGCTCATGGCAGAGGAAGTAGACGTCCTGAAGCTCGATATCGAGGGCGGCGAGGATAGCGTGTTACGGGACTGCACGGATGCGCTTCCACGCGTTCGAGTGTTGTTTCTCGACCTCCACGAATTCGATCCCGGCCACAGGCCGACGTCCTCGGTTCTCCAGATCCTGAGTCGGGCGGGGTTCATTTGGAGTTTCGACGACTTTCATCCTCTTCCTTGGCGACTTCCGCGCGCGCCGGCCGATAGTCCTTTTCCCGGCCTCCACCTCTGCTGGTCGACGCTGGTCCGAGCGTGGCGACCCACGGATGGAAAGTGAGATGAGTGCGCCTGAGTCTGTTGTTTACGTAGTACCGGGCAAGATGGGTGGCGTGGTGACGAGTCTCGCCAACCTGCAGGCTCATTGCGACCCGGCCTCGTTCCATCAATACACCATCCTGACTTACAACTTGCTCGAGCGGGACACGACGTTCACGGGGACGATGTCAGGCGATGGACAGTCGAGCATGGTTCACGCCATGCCACTCGAGAACCTTCACAGCGTACTTCGCCGCTTGAAACGGAAAGTGCCCTCCGGCGGTGGGACCCTGGTGTCGAGTGATTGGATCGAGCTCGCATTCGTTTCGCGGTATGGGACCGATCGCGCCGTCATCCAGATACTGCATGGCGACTTCGACTACTACTATGATCTCGCCGTAAAACACGAAACCGTCGTCGACGCGTTCGTCGCCTGCAGTCGTTTGATTCGAGACAAGCTCGTTCAGCTCTTGCCGCACCGCGCCAACACGATCGAATACATTCCTCATGGCGTGCCGTTAGCTCAGCGGATCAGAACGACGCGAAGGGGCAGACTGCGCGTAATCTACGCGGGCCGGCTTGAGCAAGGACAAAAGCGCGTCTTCGATCTGGTGGAGATCGACCGTGCACTTCGTGACCGCAATGTCGAAGTCGAATGGACGGTGGCGGGCGGCGGGCCGAGCGAAGCTGAGCTTCGGTCGCGCTGGACCCACGGCGATGTCCGTTGGCCGGGCGTTCTTTCCAATCGCCGAACGATCGAGCTTATGGCAGAGAATGACGTGTTCATTCTGCCCAGCTGGAGCGGAGGGATTGCCGCTGGCGCTGCTCGAGGCCATGAGCGTTGGACTGGTCCCGGTGGTGAGCGATGTTGCGAGTGGCGTGCCGTGAGGTTGTGATCCCGGGTGAGACCGGCGAGCTCGTTCCGGTGGGTGACATCCAGTCATTCTGCAATCGGATTATGGCTCTTGAGGCGAATGTAGGGAAGCTGGAAAGAATGAGTGCCGGCGCCCGCAAAAAGATCGCCGATGGATACGACGTGCGACGGCAGGCAGCCGAGTATCAGCGATTGTATGCGGAGTGGCGGTCGCTGCGACGGCCCCGGTCCCCGCGAGCGAGGCTCCAATATGGAAGCCGATTGGACAGGCCCTGGATCCCGAACGCCGTCGTCCGTTTCGTGCGGAAGAGAACACGACCGGAGCTGTCGGCACTCCTTCGGTCGAATCGGTTGACGATCACCTGATTGTTCCTAGTGTTGACCGTCCGTGAGAATACGATGTAGCGTCCGTGCACAGATCTCGTCGGTCATGTGAGCGAGAACCCAATCCCTGGGAGCGAACTGTTCGGGAGAGTCGATTACGTCTCGCAGGAGGGGCGCCAGCTCATCCGGGGACCGAAACGTCATCCCGGTCGCGGGAGTGAGGTACGGACACGAGGAGCCAGCTCGGAAGCGCTTCCCTTTCCACTCGGCGTCGCTTTTCGGGTCCCACGCGAGCGTGGGGACATTCATGGACCATGCTTCGGCGAGGGCAAGGCCCTGGGTCTCGAAAGTGCTGAGGTAAACGACGACATCGGCCGTGCCAAGGAGCGTGCGGTAATCCTCCGGTCGGTACTGTCCGTACCGAAGAGTATCGATTTCGAGCCCACTTGCACGCACTCGGGGTTCCACCTCTCGGTAGATCGACTCCGGTGCGTTCTTCCAGTAAACGAGGGCTCTTCCCGTCGCCTGACGACGAGCAGGCGGCTGCCAGAACTCGGGGTCGACACCCGATGGGCAGACGCGCATTTTGCATACGAGCTCGGGCGCTTCCTCTCGGTAAAAGTCGAGCATCCAGTCCGACGCCACGATGATCTGATCGATCTCGGCCAGACGGAGGACGCCGTCACAATCGTCGGCAAAGAGGGCGTTCACCGGACCTGCCGTCAGGCGATCGATCCGTCCTCGCCGCTTCAGGGCCGCTGCCTGGAGCAACGCTTCGTTCGCGGGAGCGTAGACGTTTCGTGATAGCTGGGCAAAGCTCACGGGATTGAAATTGAAGTCCACGCCGTTGGCTCGAAGGCCCTGGACGACGCTGCGGACGAGAGACGCGTGACCGGGATACGGTGACGTTCTCGGCAAAGGAACGCCAGGTTTGAACAAGGGTCTCACGGTGCGCCGGATTCGCTGGTAGACGCGCCGCGGAAGGCTTCGTATGGGGGTCGTGAGAACGGTGAGCGCGGGCTTCACAGCTCGAAGTTCATCTTCAAGGCTCGCGCCGCCGCGCGGGCGGTTTGGCGAACCCTGACCGTCCAACGAGGTTTGTAGGAACGATCTGGCCGGGGGCGGCGTCGCAACCTACGTTTGAACTCATCGCGCAGCACTCGGAGGTGCCAGATCTCGAGCGGCTCGAACCGCTCGACACCATCCCGATCGAACCACGAGAGGATTTCCCTCTCGTGCCAGGATGGCTCCCGGTCCACGGAGGCGTCCGGAAACGTTAGCGCTTCCACCCAGGCCGGGGGCACCGGTGTCGTCTTGATTCCCATCGCGTCGAAGGTGACGGAGTACAGGGCATTGATCTCCGCAGCTGTCTTGGTGCGGTTCAGCCACTCGCGGCATCGATACCACGCCTGTTTCATTTGATTGCGCTCCCAAACGATCCATTGCAGGTGCAGGACCCGAACCTCGGGTGCGGTCAGAGTCTTCGTTGGGTCTTGAATTCGGCACACGCGGGGCGTGTGCAGTGGAAAATCAAGGCTACGGTCATAGTTCGCCGTGCGGTCGTCGACAAACCCCATCGCCTTGAAATGCGGGCGGTAAAGGCTGAGATCGTCGCGGTACCGCCGGGGCGTCTTCCACAAGTTGTAGAAGCGGCACTCCATAACCATGCCCGGCTCCCAAGGGCTGGCAGCGAGACATTGCTTCACACTGGAAGGCGACACGAGCTCGTCGGCATCGTTGAACCATAAGAAGTTGTTGCCGTCGAACTCGCGCGCGGCATCGAGAAGCCCGAAGCGAGCTTGCTCGCAGATGACGGCCTTGGTGCTCGCGATGAGCTGAACTTTGGGGAAGTCTCGACAAATACCTCGCGATTCGTCTTCCGAGTCCTGATCCTGCACGAGAACGACGTCGCAAAATTCGGACAGGCAGGACAGCGTATGCCTCAGGACCCAAGCCTCGTTCCGAACGGGCACAAGACCCAGCACCTTCATGTCGCGAGGAGCCTCCAGGCTCTTCGCGCTGCCGGGACCAGTCCTCCCCGCCAGGGATGGTAGAGTCCCTCGCGCCAGGCGCGGAGATAGAAGGAGGCGACGCTCGGACGTCTCTCCTCGGGTATGAGGCGCTGGAGCTCGGAGAGCCAGTACGATGCGTAGGTTTGAAACCGCTCGCCGTCCTCGGAAGACAGCTCCGAGGGGAACACGGTTCGATAGCGCTGAAAGAAGGCAAAGATGTGCTCGACGGACAGTGATTCGTGGCGCCGGTCGCCCGCTCCATGCTGGCGGCAAAACGCCATGGGCTCGATGACGATCGCTCCCGTCCACTTCTGGAGGATGTCGAGCAGGAAGGGGCGATCGCAAAGCGTTCCCATCGCGTCGATCTGGGGCGCCAACCCGTCGATCGCCTGGCGCCGATAGACGACGGATCCGAACATGGGCTCGGTGCCGCCAAGGATGGCGCGCAGGAATCCGCCCGCGGAGTCGAAGATCTCGACACGGGGATTGGAGGTACGGTACTCGATCTCGGCTGTCGATGGCGCCCGGTCGAACAGCTTCAGAACGCAGGAAACGAATCCGCAGCGAGGCTCAGCCTCCAGGATATCGACTGCAGTGCGAAGGTAGTGATGGCCGAGGAGGTCGTCTTCGTGAAAGGCGAGGGAGTATTTTTCCGTTCCCCAGTAGATCGCCTGAAACATATTTCGCATGGCGCCCAGGCGGCTCCCATTGCGGCGGTAGCGCACCCTTGGATCGCTCAGAGCATCCACGTACGCCCGGTAGTCACGCGAGTCCCCGTCGTCGAGAAGGGTCACGGTGAAGTCCTGGAACGATTGCGACCAGATCGTTTCGAGACAGCTCCGCGCGAGATCGAGCTGCTGATAGCAGGGTATTGCGATCGAGAGAAGCGAACCCGCCCGCGACTCCTTCATTCGTTCCCCTTCGACCATTTCTGAGGTATGACGAAGTCTCCATCCCTCTCGCCGGAAAGACTGTGGCCGGTCGAGAAGGGATCGCAGCGGGTGATGTCGAAGCCTACAGCTTGATCCCAGAAATCCCAGCGTTCGCGGTTCCAGACCCGGATGATGAAGTCGAAGGTGTAGCTGCCTTCGGTGAGCGGCAGGGGGCCGAGTCGGCAAACGAAATGCTGGTCGGCGGGCTCGTAATAGGTATTCGACAGCGGGTTCGCGGCACCGTAGCTGATGAGGGTCCCGTCCTGGTTTCGAAGTCGGAACTCGACTGTGAACGACCTCTCGGGGGCGCGGTCACTCGACCAAAGGTGGATCTCCATCGTATCCCCGGCACGAAACGATCCGCTGGGCTCTGCCGACCCGTTCCGCAGCTCGACCCGACGAAGATGGTAGCCCCGCGGAGAATCGGTCCGATCGACGGCTCCTGTCCGGCTGGACGCTCCGTAACGATAGTGCTGCTCATATTGATGGGTGACTTCGTGCGGTGAACCGCTGGCAGTCACGCCACCGTGGTCGAGAAGGAGCGCACGAGTGCAGAGCTGTCGTATGCTCGTCATATCGTGGCTCACGAAGAGCACTGTTCGGCCCTCGCCGCGCAAGTGCTGCATGCGGCCTAGACACCGATTACGAAAATGGAGGTCTCCGACTGCGAGAACCTCGTCCACTACCAGAATCTCCGGCTCCAGGTGAGCCGCGACCGAGAAAGCCAGTCGCACGAACATGCCGCTGGAGTAGCGCTTGACGGGGGTATCGATGAATTGGGAAAGCTCGGCGAAATCGACGATGTCATCGAATCTGGCGCGAGTATCGCTCCGGGACATTCCCAAAATGGCGCCGTTGAGAAAGATGTTCTCCCTTCCGGTCAGCTCGGGGTGAAAGCCGGTGCCAACCTCGAGAAGGCTCGATACCCGTCCTTCGATCTCGGCATACCCCTCGGTCGGGGGGGTGATGCGGGACAGGATCTTTAGGAGGGTGGACTTGCCTGCGCCGTTGGGACCGATCACGCCCAGTACCTCGCCGCGCGCGATGTCGAAGGTGATGTTTCGGAGAGCCCAGAATTCCTCATCGGGCTCGGTGTGGCCCGCAAGCCTACGAAATCGGCGCCACGGTGCGGTGACGAGACCGGAAATCGCCTCGCGGAAGCTCGTGTTTCCGATCTCTCTCGCGCCGATCTGGTACCGTTTTCCAAGAGACTCGACGTGGATCGCGATATCGATCATGTCGGCAACCGGATCAGATGATGTCAGCGAAGCGTCGCTGAACCTGGAGAAAGTACTGAACGCCCACAACGAGAAAGACGAGTGCGGCCGCGGCGGAAACGAGAATGACGTCCGAAGAGAACGGTTCCCCCAAGAGTGCGGAGCGGAATCCGCTGATCATCCCGACCATGGGATTCAGCGCGTAGGCGAGTCGCCACCGCTCGGGGATGATGTTCAGAGGGTAGACGACGGGGCTCGCAAACATCCAGAGCTGCACCAGGAACCCAACGACGTATCGAAAGTCGCGGTAGGCGACGGTGAGGGCGGCGAGAAACGTTCCTGCCCCGGCGGCGGTCGCCGCCGTGCCCAAGACGAAGAGCGGCAGGACGAGCCCCTGCCAGGAGGGCGAAACACCATACCACGCCATCAGGCCGAGCATTACCAGGAACGCGATCCCGAAATCCACCACTCCTCCGGCTATGGCTGCCGTGGGAACGAGGAGCCGCGGGAAGTAGACCTTGCTGATGAGGTTGCTCGAAGCCACGACGCTGTTACCCGATTGGGTCACCGCGTTGGCGAGAAACGTCCATGGGAGAAGCGCGGCGTACACGAAGACGGGATACGCGCCGCTCACCCGTTGCGAAAGGCCGCCCAGCCTTCCGAAGAAAATGGTGAAGACGATCGTCGTCATCACCGGCTGCAGAATCGCCCAGAGCGCCCCGAGCACGGTCTGTTTGTAACGAACCTTGATATCGCGCCAGACGAGGAAGAAGAGCAGCTCGCGGTACTCCCAAATCTCTCCCCAATCCACGAACTGCCAGGAGCGGGGAGACTCGATTCTCATCTTTCATCGCACCAATGCCGGGGAGCTGGGTCCTCGCCTCCCGGCTTCGGCGCTTACTACCTTGCGGGGCAGACGGGCTGCGACGTCATCCATGGAACTGTACCGGGCGGTTCGCGAGCGCAGCAGTGCGCTTCGGGCTCACGATTCTGTTCAAAGAGGTTCTCGTGTCTTTCGAAACTCTTGAAACGATTGTACCGTCCCTCCCGGCACCGGAACAACAGAGGCGTGAGAGATTCAGGCAAGGAATTCCAGGGTGCTCATCAGCACTCGATCAGGGAATCGCTCGAGGAACTCCCGGCAGCGCAATTCGAGACCTCCGTCCGCGGGTTGATTCGTCGCGAAGAATCCGAGATTCACGGGAACCGGATGTGCGTCGTCGGGATAGGCATATTGGAAGATCCGAAAATGCTCGAACCCGCTCTCCCGCAGGAGCGTCCCGACCTCCTCGGCATCGAACAGGGACTTGTGAAGCTGCTCTAGATACCAGCCCACCGCCTGTTCCGGATCCCCGTGGGTGTACCGGTAAACGTTATAGAGATCGAAACGTGGACCAAAGGTTCCGGGTCCTTTTTCGACGTAGGACCGGGCGATAACGGTGAAGTTGGGAAGACCCAAATAGCAAATACACCCCTCGGGGCTAAGCGCCCGTCGTGCGCTCCTCAGGTGTGGGACGCGGCGGTCGCGGAAGAGGTGCTCGAAGAACGCGTTGCTGAACAGGAGATCGACATTCCCCACGAAGAGGTTCAGCTCGCTCAGGTTCATCACGACGTCCGCGGCTTTCGTGTGCCGAACGTCGACGTTGACAAAGCCGGGGAGCTTGGAGTCGCCGCACCCAAGGTGCAATCTCAGATTTCGTGCTTTTGCGTATCGGCGGCGTCGGAGACGATTGAGAAAGTGCCAGGAAAGACGCATCGAATACGAGTGGACTCGTCTCAACAGTCCTCGACCCAGCGTGACGGCCCGCAAGGTCACTTGACATCGTGCGGCAACGGAGCCCGCGGCTCAAAGAGCTGGGGACTCTGCGCGAAGCCCTGAGGCGCGAGATGCGAGCTCAGGTACATTCGCGACACTCTACCTTGCCGCCCGTCGAGCTCGACGAAAATCGGAAACGAGAAGTGCGCGAACAGGTTTTCCCAGACCTCGATGGGTTGTTCGTTCATATGGTGATAGTGAGCGGGTCGATAGGGATCGGCGGCGGAAAACCACACGACGGACGCGCGGGCGGTACAAATCTCGACGACCTTCGACGCGTAGAACGGCTCGATGTGCTCGCGTACACGAAGACGGGATAGGCTCCGCTGATCCGTTGCGAAAGGCCGCCGAGCTTGCCGAAGAAAATGGTGAAGACGATCGTCGTCATCACCGGCTGCAGAATCGCCCAGAGCGCCCCGAGCACGGTCTGTTTGTAACGAACCTTGATATCGCGCCAAACGAGAAAGAAGAGCAGCTCGCGGTATTCCCAGAGCTCTCCCCAATTGGCGAACTGCCAGGAGTGAGGAGCTTCGATTTTCATCTTTCGTCGCCCCACTGCCGAAGAACTGAGCGTTCGCCTCCCGGCATTGTCGCTTAGTGTCTCGCCACGCAGACCGGTGGCAACGTCATCCATGGAACCGGACCGAACGGTTCACGAGCGCAGCGGTGCGCTTCGGGCTCGCGATTCTCTTCAAAGGGGTTCTCGCGTCCTTGGAAGCGGTTGACGCGATTGTACAATCCCATCGGTGTTAATAACAACAGAGCGTGACAATTCACGCCGGTTACCATAGACAGCGCGCAGAAGTCTCGAATTGGCCAGACGTCTTTGCGCTGCCAATGGACTGGCATCGACGCACGGAATCGCGAATAATTTGCACTGGCAATGCTCGAAATCGCAGCGCAGATTCTCGAATCTGGGAGAGTCCGGGATGAAGACGGCCACGAGTATGCTCTCCATTCCCATACCTCCGCGAGCAGTGCGAATTTCTGCAGAAAATTATCGCCGATCTGGATGCTCGAGTTTGCCTGGAAGTCGGACTTGCGTACGGCATTTCATCGCTCTTCATTTGTGAGACGATCCATTCGAAAAAAGGGAGCGTGTTTTATTCCATCGATCCTCTGCAATCGGGCTGGGGCAACGTCGGACTGTACAATCTCAAGACCGCGGGGTTTCAATCGATTCTCCGGTTCTCCGAGGACTACTCCTATAACGTTCTTCCTGGTTTACTGAAACAAGGCGTTCGTCTCGATTTTGCCTATCTCGACTCGACGAAAATCTATGACGTTCTCATGGTAGATGCGTTCTTCCTGAGCTTACTTCTTCGAGATGGAGGCATCCTGGTTCTCGACGATTGTCTATTTCCAGGCGTCAGCAGAGTCGCGCGGTATCTTACGAAAATCCCGAATCTGAAGGTCCACAGTGCCATCGGGAAGGTCGGCTGCAGTCTTACGAGGAGGATTGCGCACTCCCTGTCGAAAATGTTTCCGAAGCGGGTGGCGGTCAGGATCTTCAATGACGAAACGATCAACCTCTCCCGGGATTTGGGCATCCACGCTCATTGCGTGGCGTTCCAGAGAGTGGGACCCGACCTCAGGGGGTGGGATTGGTACGAATCTTTCTGAGAAAATCGGCGCCAGTTCTCTTGGTGCAACCGTCTCGCACACTCCACTAACATGACCCGGAGGTTGGCGCCCGGACCCGATGATCAGCCCGACATTGCGAGGGTCTGAACACACGAAGGGATGGATACCTGTTGCCCCTTGCCAACTCTCGAGAAGGAGAGTGCTCGAGGGTGACTGCAGAGATCGAACCGCCGCCCAGTGCGGGTGATCGACGTCGTCCCTCAGCAATATCGGAATGCCATCGATGATGCGGTAGACGTGATCCTCCTCGCACAGGAGCGTCTGCCCTGCACGCCGAAGGCTTCTTCGGTCGTAGGGACAAATCAGGTTGTCGACGAGCCACGAATCTCGCTCGACATCCAGCCTTCCGGACATTTCGCCTCAGACCCTCCCGCTGGTTGTGGCATGCATAACCAAAGAATGCTGTTTGTGTTCTCGGAATCCTAGCATCCTGACAACATAGCCAGTTGACTGCTTTAGGTGTCGCAACGAGTAAACGGCGCATATCCGATCTTCGTTTACGCGGCGCTTCTCCCGTGGACTTTTTTTGCGAACGCAGTAACAAACGAAGCCAATAGCGTCGTGGGATCGAGCGATCTCATCGTGAAAGGCCGCCCAATTTTCCGAAGAAGATAGTGAAAACGATCATCGTCATTGACCGGCTGTAGAGTGGCCCAGAGCGCGCCGAGCACTGTCTGCTTGTAGCGAACTTTGATATCACGCCAAACGAGAAAGAAGAGTAGCTCCCGTTATTCCCAGAGCTCACTCCAGTCGACGAATTGCCAGGAACTGGGTGCAGTGATCGTGGTCCGCTTGCGGATCGACGGCGGCAAGAGCAAATCCGAGCGGACAATCGTGTCCTCCTTGTCAAGCTCTGATTGTGCTACGTCACTCGTCAAGCTGGCGTTCTCGGTCCACGAAGAGAAAGATACAGGAGTCCCACCCTTACCGACCGGACCCTACTGCGGTGAGGAGCGTCTTCCAAAAGTTTAACCTTTAGACCAGAGGAACTCCACGGTGCCAACTATGACTTGATCCGGGAAGCCGTCCAGAAACGCGAGACACCGATGACGCAATTGCACCGAAGATGAGCCTACCGTCGCGAAGAACCCGAGATTCACTGGCACTGGATTCACATCATCAGGGTGCGCGTACTGGAAAACGACAAAACTCTCAAATCCTGCAGTGTCAAGAAGACGGGCTAACTCATCTTTATCAAACAAATACTTGTGCGTTTCCTCGACGAAAGCCCCGGGAGCTTGTTCGTAGTCTGCATGCGTATGCCTGTAAGCGTTATAGAGGGTAAAGACTGGGCCGATTGTGCCGGGCCCTGCGTCAAGATACGAGCGCGCGATCACTGGAAAGTTTGGTATTCCAAGATAGCAAATTATACCTCCTGGCCTCAATGCACGGAAGGCTCCGCGAAGATGTGGGAGATGATCGGCTCGGAAGATATGCTCGAAAAAGGCGTTGCTGAAGATAATCTCGGCGTTTGCGCTGAACGACCGTAGGTCTTTTAGATCTTCGGTGAAATCGGTTGCCGCTGTCCGTCGAACATCGATGTTGACAAACCCTGGAAGTCGCTTGGCACCGCACCCGAGGTGAAGCTTCAGATGTGGAGATTTCAAGTGTCGTGCCTTCCGAAGACGGTTCCGAAATGGCCACATGAGCTGACCAAAGAAAGCACGAAGTTGATCGAGAGAACGACGCAGGAGATTACGAGAACTCATTTGAAGCCGCTACGCGTAGGTTTCAGAAGCTCTAGGAACGCGTTGAGTTCCCTAGAGATTAACATTCACTGAGTGGTGAATTAAAGACATGACCGGCAAAAAGGGAGTAGAAGCCGTGGCAGGGTGCGGACCGCTGCAGGAGGGGTCGCCTTTCTCGGAGCTAGACTCCCAAATTGCATGTCCCGATGGTCATAGGTCAGGAATATCTCACATGCATGGTGCCGGGCCTTGAAATCGGGTTGAAGCCGTCCGGCTTCGTTCATTTTCTGTTTTTAAGGAGCCATGTGGACTGGGTGATCCTGATCGTAGGGATTTGCACACATCGCTGCATTGCTTATAATTGATAGCAGTAGCGAAATCTCAATACTCCTGAAAGAAAGCGAGTCTTGGTTCTGCCCGCGTCCCGTAGGTCGTGACGCGGACGGTCCAGCCAAACTGCAGCCGGATGAACATCCTCGGGATCAACGCCTATCACGGTGACGTTTCTGCCGTGCTCGTTCGTGATGGCGAGCTCGTCGCTGCCGTCGAGGAGGAGCGGTTTCGGCGGGTCAAGCATTGGGCGGGGTTTCCCTCGCAGGCGATTCGAGCTTGTCTCGAGATGGGTGGCGTCGGGCCGGAAGCAATCGACCACTTTGCCGTTTCTCGCGATCCTCGGGCGCATCTCTGGCGGAAGGCACCCTATTCCCTTCGGCGGCGGCCGAGTTTGGGGCTCGCTCGGGACCGTTTGCGAAATCGGTCCAAGATATCGAGTCTGTCCGCGGTGGACTCGTGGGTCGATGGAGCCAGAGAGGACACGCTGTATCGGCCTGAGGTCGTCAATTCCAGGAAGGGTAGTAGGCCGGATGCACGAGAATAGTCTACTCCTCTTCGAAAAGTACGCACTCAGCGTGTTTTTGCCAAGAATGAGAGTGCTGGAATTGGGGCCAGACTCCAATCCATCGACGTACGAGAAGAGAGTAAACGACGACAGTTTGGTCTGGGAGACTCTCGACATTCGTCAAACACAGCGTAAGTCCATTCTTTCGACGGTGACGCATGTTGCCGAGGAGGATTGCCGGTTTCCGCTGGCTAGCCAGAGTTTCGATGTCGTTCTGGCCTGTCAGGTAATCGAGCACGTTCGCAAGGTATGGCGCTGGATCGAGGAGATCGCTCGTATCTGCCGTCCGGGAGGGACAATCATAATCATTGGTCCGGTCACATGGCCTTACCATGAAGATCCAGTCGACTGTTGGAGAATCTATCCTGAGGGCATGCGGGCGCTTTGTGAGGAAGGGGGCTTGGAGCCGATTCTGATTGCCTGCGAAGGCTTGGAACCTATGATCGACTTGAGAAAGAAACGCTGGTTCCTGCTAAAGCAGTTCGTCAAGTCTTTCATCGGACGCGAACCTTTCCTGGCGCCGTTGACCCCTGCTCGGGCTCCAACTCTCGACACGATCACCATCGCCAAGAAACGCTAAGCGAGAGCAGAACCATGGGTCTGACGGAACGGCTGTTTCGGCGAACGAAAGCCGGACTGAGCGGTATGCCAGCTGCACAGGCCATCTATCGCCGACTCAATTGGTACTTGCGCCTTGGATTCGATCCCGCGCCGTGGTCCGTTGCTTTGGAGACGAGCGGCTCGTGCAATCGGAAATGCCACTATTGCCCAGTTTCCTTGAACCAGCGTACGGGTGAAATGCCCCGTGAACTATTCGAAAAAGTGATCGAGGACCTCGCGACGATTGGATTCACTCGGACGATTTCGTTCCATTTCTATAACGAGCCACTCCTCGACGAACGTCTCCCCGATCTAGTCTCGTACGCTCGACGGAGACTGCCCGATTGCGTCATGGATATTTTTACGAACGGCGACTACTTGACACCGACTTGGATCGAGAGCCTTCTCGGCGCCGGAATTCAAGTGATACGGGTGTCTCTGCACAGCCGTAACTCCGAACGCCACGTCCTGCGCGTACTCGATCAAGTCGATGCTTCGGCGCGTTCCAAGGTAGTCTTTCAGTCGTTCTGGGATCGTGAGAAAAACGGTGAGTTCCTTTATAACCGCATCGATATTGCGGAAGCACAGCCAAAGGGAGACAGCGAGCTTTCACGCGGCGTCGGGTGTTCCCTGGTCAATTCGCTTGCGATCAACTACGAAGGTGAGACCGCCCTTTGCTGCAACGACTTCTTCGCGGCAAACGGCCACGGAAGCGTGGCCGAAGTTAGCGTTGGTGAGCTCTGGAAGCTTTCTCGGCCCGTCCGCAAGAGGATCTATCTCGGTCAGTTCGACAAGGAGATTTGTCGGATCTGCAACGTTGGAGCGCCTTGATTCTTCCATGTAGGGATTTGCACACATCGCTGCATTGCTTATAATTGATAGCAGTAGCGAAATCTCAATACTCCTGAAGAAAGCGAGTCTTGGTTCTGCCCGCGTCCCGTAGGTCGTGACGCGGACGGTCCAGCCAAACTGCAGCCGGATGAACATCCTCGGGATCAACGCCTATCACGGTGACGTTTCTGCCGTGCTCGTTCGCGATGGCGAGCTCGTCGCTGCCGTCGAGGAGGAGCGGTTTCGGCGGGTCAAGCATTGGGCGGGGTTTCCCTCGCAGGCGATTCGAGCTTGTCTCGAGATGGGTGGCGTCGGGCCGGAAGCAATCGACCACTTTGCCGTTTCTCGCGACCCTCGGGCGCATCTCTGGCGGAAGGCACTCTATTCCCTTCGGCGGCGGCCGGGTTTGGGGCTCGTTCGGGACCGTTTGCGGAATCGGTCCAAGATATCGAGTCTGTCCGAGGAGATGGCTTCGACGCTCGAGCTCTCTCACGATCACGTTCGTGCTCGACTGCACTGGGTCGAGCACCATCCGGCGCATCTGGCGAGTGCCTTCTTCGTCTCGCCGTTCGAGGAGGCGGCGGTGGCCGCCATCGACGGGTTCGGCGACTTCGTCAGCACCTCGCTCGCGATGGGACGAGGGTCGCGGCTCGACGTTCTCGATCGAACGTTCTTTCCGCACTCCCTCGGTCTTCTCTACCTTGCCTTGACGCAGTATCTCGGGTTTCCCGAAGTACGGGGACGAGTTCAAGGTCATGGGACTGGCGCCTTACGGGACGCCTGATTTCGTAGAGGAGATCCGAAAGCTCGTCGCGCTCGAGCCCGGGGGGCGATTCACGTTGTCGCTTCCGTACTTCCGGCACTGGTCCGAAGGGGTCTCGATGACCTGGGACGAGGGAGAGCCGACGATCGGTCCGGTGTTCACCGAGAAGCTCGAAGCCCTGCTGGGGCCGGCGCGGCGTGTCGACGAGGCTCTAACCGCGCGGCACGAGGCGATTGCCGCCTCGCTCCAGGTGGTCTTCGAAGAAGCCGCGTTCCATGTCCTCCGTGCGCTCCATCAGAGAACGGGCTCGAAGCGGCTCTGCCTCGCGGGCGGATGTGCGATGAACAGCGTGGCTAATGGGAAGATCCGCACCGAGACGCCTTTCGAGGAGGTCTTCATCCAGCCGGCGGCCGGCGATAACGGAACGGCTCTCGGGGCGGCTTACTACGTCTGGAACGAGGTTCTGGGGCGGCCGCGCGGTTTCGAGATGACGCACTCGTATTGGGGACCTTCGTTCGGAGATCCGGATCCAGGCCGACCCTCTCGCAAGTTCGACACCGATCACGAGCTCGTGGACTGGACGGCGGAGCAGATCGCGTCGGGAAAGATCGTCGGGTGGTTCCAGGGGCGTATGGAGTGGGGTGCGCGGGCGCTCGGCAACCGCAGCATCATCGCCGATCCACGGCGCGCGGACATGCGCGAGATTCTGAACGTGAAGATCAAGTTTCGCGAAAAGTTCCGGCCGTTCGCCCCCTCGATCCTCGAAGAGCGTGTGGACGAGTACTTCGAAGGGGCGGTCGCCGATCCGTTCATGATTCAGGTTTATCCGGTGCGTGCCGAGAAGCGGAAGCTCATTCCGGCGGTGACTCACGTCGATGGCTCGGGGCGGCTCCAGACCGTCAGCCGCGAGACGAACCCCCGCTACTGGGAGCTCATCCGCGCTTTCGAGAAGCGCACGGGTGTCCCGATCCTTTTGAACACGTCGTTCAACGAGAACGAGCCCATCGTGCTCCGACCGGAGGAAGCGCTCGACTGTTACCTTCGAACGGATATGGATGTCCTCGTTCTCGGAGATCACGTGCTCGAGAAATCGAGAGCGGGAAAGTCGCAAGAGGCGATGTCATGGAGCTGAGCGGAAAGCGCATCCTCCTTACCGGTGGCTCCGGGTTTCTCGGGCAGCACGTTCACGAGGCGCTCGTCGCCGCGGGCGCGACGAACGTCCTCGTTCCCCGCCGTGCCGATTACGATCTCACCCAGGAAGAGGCGGTCGCGCGCGTTTATCGCGACCATCGTCCGGACGTCGTGATCCACCTGGCGGCGGTCGTGGGCGGTATCGGAGCGAATCGGGAACGGCCCGGGGAGTTTTTGTACGACAACTTGATGATGGGCACCCAGCTCATGGAGTACGCCCGGAGGAGCGGCGTCGAAAAGTTCGTCGGGGTGGGCACCATCTGCTCCTATCCCAAGTTCACTCCCGTCCCGTTTCGAGAATCCGATCTCTGGAACGGCTACCCGGAGGAGACGAACGCTCCCTACGGTCTCGCAAAGAAGATGCTCCTCGTGCAGGGCCAGGCCTATCGGGCCCAGTATGGGTTCAACGCCATCCACCTGCTGCCGGTGAACCTCTACGGGCCGGGGGACAACTTCGACCCGGCCTCGTCTCACGTCATCCCGGCGCTGATGTTGAAGTGCCAGGAGGCGCTCGACCGGAACGAGTCCCGGATCGTTTGCTGGGGAGACGGCTCACCCACGAGAGAGTTTCTTTACGTCGGCGACTGCGCGCGGGGAATCGTGGCGGCGACGAGGCTCTATGACGGCGCGGAGCCGGTCAATCTGGGCGCCGGGTTCGAGATCACGATCAAGGCGCTCTCGGAGCTCATCGCGGAGCTCATGGGCTTCCAAGGGGAGATTCGCTGGGACGCCTCCAAACCCAACGGTCAGCCCAGACGCTGTCTCGACGTGAGCCGCGCCCGGGAGGCGTTCGGTTTCGAGGCGAAGACGGACTTTCGCACCGGCCTTGCCAGGACCATCGAGCGTTTTCGCGAAGCCCGGGTCGCAACAAAGGGAGGCCGCGGGAGGTGAAGATCGTTTTCTTCAACCGCTCGTACTGGCCCGATTTCGGCGCGACCGGCCAGCTTCTGACCGAGCTCACCCAGGATCTCGCGAAAGAGCCCGGGTGGGAACTTACCGTCGTCGCGGGAGGAGAGTCGAAAGAGTCGAAGCGGTCGTCCGCCGTCGTGACTCGCGAAGACCACGAGGGCGTCGTCATCTTGCGAGCGAAGGGAACGAAGCTCACGAGGCGGGGCTTCGCCGGTCGCTTCGCGAACTACATCAGCTACTTTCTTTCCGCTATCTGGGCGAGCTTCCAGATCGGGCGGCCCGACGTCGTCGTCGCGCTCACCGACCCTCCCATCATCGGTCTCGTCGCCTGGGCGGCGGCGCGGCGGACGGGCGCGCGCTTCGTGTTTCTCTGTCAGGACATCTTTCCGGAAGTCGCAGTGCTTCTCGAAGATTTCCGGAGTGAGACGGTGAACTTCGTGCTGGAGCGAGTCAATCGCTTCCTCGTTCGTCATGCCGACCGCATCGTTGCTCTCGGGGACACGATGAAACGGCGTCTGGTCGAGGGCAAGGGTGCTCGAGCGGAGAAGATCACCGTCATCCACAATTGGGCCGACTCGAGGTTGCTGTCTCCCCGTTCGAAAGACAACCCCTTTTCGCGAGAGCACGGACTCCGCGACCGGTTCGTGGTGATGCACGCGGGGAACATGGGTCTTTCGCAGAATCTCGACTCCGTGCTCGACGTGGCCTCGGAGCTTCCCGAGATCGTGTTTCTCTTCGTGGGCGACGGGGTGCGGAAGAAGCCTCTCGAGGATCTGGCGAGGGCGCGAAAGCTTTCGAACGTCGTCTTCCTCCCTATCAGCCGAGAGAGCGCATGGGAGATTCTTACGCGACCGGGGACGTCTTCCTCGTCTCGCTGAAGCGTGGACTCGCGGGCTACATCGTTCCCAGCAAGCTCTACGGCATCCTCGCGGCCGGGCGGCCCTATGTCGCCGCGGTCGAGGAAGATTCGGAAGTGGCCGCTATCACTCGTGAGCACGAGTGCGGTTTGCTCGTCGCCCCAGGCGACGTCGGAGGAATGGTGCATGAGATCACGCGGCTCTACCGCGACCGCGAATTCGTTCGACGCCTCGGAGACCATGCCCGGCGGGCGTCTCTCCAGTTCGAGCGAGGAAAACAAGTCGGTGCCTACCACGATCTCTTCCAGGAACAGCTCCGCGAGAGCCGCTCTCGAGAGGACGCCGCTTTCGAGACCGGTGTCTGACGGTTTCGCCTGCGCGCAAAAAAAGAAGCCGCCAGTTTTGCTTATAGGCTAAAATGTTTGAATGGCACGGCCGCGGTACCTCCAGCCCTTCATTGCAGATGATCTTCGAAAGCGCATGGTCCTTCTCGCCGGGCCTCGGCAAGTTGGCAAGACGACGCTGGCGCGTGAGTTCCTCGGAGAAAACGGTAAGTACTTCAACTGGGACAACCGAAACGACCGGAGATCTCTCCTGGCAGCCGAGTGGCCGGTTCAGCCGGCGACCATCGTGGTCGACGAGCTTCACAAGTACCGGTTCTGGAAGAGGTGGCTCAAGGGTGAATTCGACAAACACGGACGCCGGCACTCCTTTCTCGTCACGGGAAGCGCACGACTCGACGTCTATCGAAAAGGAGGGGACTCACTTCAGGGTCGGTACAATCTCTATCGCCTTCATCCCTTCAGCTACTCGGAGCTGCTCGGATTGTCGACCGTCCAGGAGCCTTTCCACGAGCTTCGGTTCTCTCCTTCGGCCGCGAAAAATCGCGCTCCTCTCGACGATCTTCTCCGTTTTGGGGGTTTTCCCGAGCCGATATTGGCCCGAGATCCGCGGACGCACCGGCGATGGCAAAAGGAGCGCCTGGATCGGTTCTTTCGAGAGGACGTGAGGGATCTCACCGCCGTGCGCGACATCTCGATGCTCGAGCTGCTCTCGGACCTTCTCCCTGAACGCGTCGGGAGCCTCCTCTCAATCAACGCCCTTCGGGAGGACCTCGAGGTCAGCCACCGCGCGGTATCGAACTGGCTCGACATCCTGGAGCGTCTCTACTTCCTGTTCCGACTGAGGCCGTACCACTCGAGGAAGATTCATTCCATCAAGAAGGATCGGAAACTCTACCTTTGGGACCACTCGCTCGTTACCAATCACGAGGCTCGGATCGAGAACCTGGTTGCCTCGCATCTGTTGAAGTTTTGTCATTTTCTCGAAGACACCGAGGGGTACCGTATCGAGCTCTGCTTTCTGCGGGATCGCGAGAAGCGAGAAGTCGATTTTCTCGTGGCGGTGGACCGCAAGCCGTGGTTCGCGGTGGAGGTGAAAGCGGGCAAGGAGCCCTCGCCTTCGAACCTGCACTACTTCGGCGAACGGCTTCGTATCCCGTATCTCTATCAAGTCGTCTGGGGTCTGAAGGAGAGCCTCGTTCGAGAAGACACTTACGTCATGAACCCGACAGAGTTCCTGTCTGCACTCGTCTGAGCTTGAGAATGTTACGTTCCGTCTCGGTGCCTACCACAATCTCTTCCAGGAACAGCTCCGCGAGAGCCGCTCTCGAGACAACACCGCTCTCGAAACGGGCCTTTGACGTCTTGCTCTCCGGAACCGGGCTTCTCATCGCTCTCCCTTTGGGCGCCGTCATCGCTCTTGCGGTGAAGCTCGGGGATGGAGGTCCGGTCTTCTTCACCCAGGATCGGGTGGGGAAGGGCGGGAAGACGTTCAAGGGCTTCAAGTTTCGATCGATGGTGCCGGACGCCGACAAGAAGTTCGGCACGGTCCAGGCGGAAGAAGAGGACCCGCGGGTCACGCCCGTGGGGCGTTTCCTGCGCAAGACGGCGATGGACGAGCTTCCGCAGCTCTGGAACATCTTCCGCGGCGACATGTCCTTCGTCGGGCCGCGCGCCCTCGCGCCCCGCGAGGTCGAGATTCGCGGCGACGGACGCTCCATTCCATTGGAGGACATACCCGGATTCAGCGAAAGACATGCCGTCATCCCCGGCCTCACCGGCGTTGCGCAGATTTTCGCGCCCCGGGACATACCGCGGCGGCAGAAGTTCCGTTATGATCGGCTCTACGTGAGAAAGCAGAGCTTCTGGCTCGACATCAAGCTCATCCTCATCTCTTTCTGGATCACTTTCCGCGGAAAGTGGGAAGTGCGAGGGGAGAAGTTTTGACAAGCTACGATGTTCTCGTGATCGGAGGCGGGCCCGCCGGGTTGACGGCGGCGCGCCATTTGGCCGAGGCGGGTCGCCGCGTGGCGGTGCTCGAAGAGCACGACCAGGTGGGAAGCCCCGTCAACTGCTCCGGCATCCTCGGGCTCGAGGCCTTCCACCGCTTCGGGCTACCCTCTGATCTGACCCGTCACGAGCTGCAGGAGGTCGAGTTCGTCTCCCCGCGAGGCCACCGCTGGTCGTTCGAGGCGGAAAGGCCTCTCGCCCGCGTCGTTCACCGGCACGAGCTCGACGGGCTCCTCGGCTCGCGCGCCGCCGCAGCCGGCGCGGAGATGCGACTCGGGCACCGCGCCATGGAGGTCCGGAGCGTTCCAGAAGGGGTCGAGGTCACGGTCTCGGTCTCGGTCTCCGTGCAGGCCCGGGGGTTGGAGACCCTTCGAAGCCGCGCCCTCGTCGTCGCCACCGGTGCGGGAATGCCTCTCCTCAAGAAGCTGGGGTTCCACGGAGTGCCGGCAAAGCTCCTCGGGGTCCAGACGGAGCTCGACTTCGACGCCGAACGGGTGGAGGTCTATCTCGGCCGCCAATGGGCCCCGGAAGGCTTCGGCTGGATCGTTCCCCTCGGTGGCGGGCGCGCGAAGGTCGGCCTTCTCTGCGATCGGGACGGTCCGCAGATGCTGAGACGATTCCTGGCGAGACCCGACGTTTCCGAGCGCACCCAGGGCGAGCCGGGACCGATACGCTGCAGCGTGCTACCGCTGGGGTTTCTCCCGCGGAGCTTCGACGATCGCATTCTCGTCGTCGGCGAGGCGGCGGGCCACATCAAGGCGACCACCTGCGGAGGGATTTACTACGGCATGCTCACCGCCGAGATCGCGGGGGAGGTTCTCGATGCGTCTCTCCGGACGGGTCGACTCGATGCCGAGACGCTCGCGGTCTACGAGAGCCGATGGCGCGATCTCCTCGAAAGAGAGATCGAGACGGGACTGAAGCTCCGCAAGAGCTTCAAGCTCGTGGGTGACTGGGGGATCGAGAAGCTCATGTCCGTCGTCCGCTCGAACGGTATGGCGAGCCTCATTCGGGAGAAGGCCGACTTCGACTGGCACCGCGACCTGATTCATGCCGTGTTCCGTCATTCGACCGTCGGACGGATTCTCGGTGGCCTCGCCGCCGAGCCCGTGTTGACCGGGACGGACGGCACGATTCGGGAGTATTCGCCCGTTTGAGCCTTTCGGAGCCGGGACGGCCGGTCGGAGGGCAGATCGCGGGCATCGTCGTCCTCGCACTGAGTGTGGCCGCTTCCGGGAGCGCGCAATCGGTGAGTCTCATCGAGAGCGAGCTCGACGAGGTCCGAACCGGGTTCTTCCGTCTCGGCGCGTTTTATGTGACGCCCTCGCTCAACTTATCCACCGGATACGACTCCAACGCACTTTCCACCTCCGTCGCCGAGAGCGACACCATGGCGCGGTTCGGTCCCGGAGTTCGGCTCGCACTCCCGATCGGTGAGTCGGCGTTCTTCGATATCGACGAGGAAGTCGATTACGTGTTCTATAAGGAGCAGACGGAGCTCCGCCGCTTCTACGACATCACCCGGGTCGGGGCGGGCATCGGCGGTCGGCGGGTGCTCTTCAAGGTCGCCGATGCGTTTCACGACGAGACGGGACGTCCGACGAGCGAGTTCGACTATCCCGTTCGACAGAGGTCGAATCAGCTCGACGGGACGCTCGATTTCGCGCTCGGCTGGCGCCACACGCTTCGCTTCGGGTTCACCCAGACGCGGTTCAAGATTCTGGAGGGTGCGCAGGACCCCCTGGTCGAGCAGCGCTTGAATCGGGTGCAGAACCAGGGCTTCGTGGATTTGCGCCGCAAGATGACCGCGAAGACGACCGGCATCGTCGAGGGGTTCTACGAGCGCTATCAGTTCGACGATACGACGCGCAACGCCGACTCGTACGGCGGCCGGTTCGGATTCGAGTTCTCGCCGTCCGGCGGCGATCCCCTGGCGGCGCCGATCGTCGTCGGGCCATTCGTCAACGGCCGCTTTCTCATCGGCTTTCGAAAGGTCGCCCCTTTCGACGCCTTGCGCGTGGGCTATACCGGCCTCATCGGATCGGCCGACGTCACCTTCGGTTTCGGAGAAGGCCAACGCGTCCAGGGAATCTACGCGCGGGATATCGTGCCGTCGATTTACGACGAGAACTGGTACTTCGTGGAGAACCGCTACGGCGCGTCGTTCACCTATCAGCTCACCGAGCGTTTCTCGCTCACACCCGGCATCCTCATTGGACAGAACCGTTATCCTCTATCGTCGGTGGTGGAAGACGCGAGCGGGAATCTCGTCGTGGAGGACATCTACGACCGGCACACGGATTTTCGCTTCGCCTTCGACGTGCGGGTAACCGACCGCTGGACCGTGGGGGTGGAGACGAATTATCTGAAGCGCGACTCCAACGTGTACGCCTTTGCCAAGAATCGCCTCCAGGCCGGCCTCACCATGAGCTTCCGGCCGTGACGGGTGGTATCATGGATACGATGGATCCCGAACAGAAGAGCTCGAGCGCGGACGACAAGGACCGGAAAAAGAAGCCTTACCGGCGGCCGGAAATCCTCTATCGGGAGACGATGGAAGTGATGGCGGCGCTTTGCGTTCCATCCCCGCCGGCGAAGAGAAACCCCGGTCAGTGCCCTTCGGGCCCCATCGCCTCCTGATAGATCGGGAGGAGCACCTCCTCCTGCGATTCCGTCGTCGCGAGCGCGTGAAAGAGCTCCGCGCGCGATGAGACCTCCGGCGTAACCTCCAGCGGGCTTCCCGTTACCGCCTCGGCAATCCCGGGGCAGAAGTTCAGAAACCTCCCGGCCGGCCCCATCGCCCCCACGACGGTCTTGACGTCGGTGGTGAGTCGCCGAATCTCCTCCAGCTTTTCGTTCCCGTTCCAGATTTCCCGGAGGGAGCGTTCATGAAGGTTTCCCACGGGGCGGCGCCACTGGACGCAGGGAAAGACGTTTCCGAAAGGATCGACGGCGATGCCGGAGGAACCGGCGCCGCAGTGTTTGCGGGAATCGATCGCCGGAAGCTCGGCGTCCCCCTGACGGGAAACGTCCAATGGGACCTTCGGCGCTTCGGCGGACGCGGGCCTCGTGGAGCCGGCGCAGACCCTCGAACGTCGGCGCGATCGTCATTGGCGTGCGGTCGCCGTCGTCGCGGGGCGTGACCTCGGGGTCGACGGTGAGAGGCGCGTCCAGACGCTCGGCGAGGGCGAACATCCCGTCGACTTCGGACTCGTTCCACCGGGTCAGAGTGCAGTTGATCTTGAAACGAAGGCCGATGGACTTCATCTCTTCGAGGTTGGCTACGAGGCGGATGAAGCTACCGGGGATGCGTGTCTGCCGGTCGTGAGTCTCGGGGCGCGCGCCGTGGAGGCTCACTTCGATGACGAAGGGGTCGATCTCTTCCTTCATCCTTCGCGCCGTCTCGCCTCGAAGGGCGTGTCCGTTCGACTTGATCCGGGTCGCGAACCCCAGATCGCGCGCCTTCGCGGCGATGGCGAAAAACTCGGGGTGGGAGAGGGGCTCGCCGCCGGTCAACGTCAGGTGCAGGCAGGAGAGCGCCGCGAGATCTTCGAAGAGGCGCTCGTAGTCGGAAAGGCGCATCGGCTTTCCCGCGAGGCCGAGGTCGTTGTAGCAGAAGAAACAGTCGAGGTTGCACCGGTAGGTGAGCTCCACGAGGGCGGAGAAGAGAACGTTCTCGTTCCACGCGCGGAGAACCGTTCCCTGGTAGCTCATGGGGACTCGACCTCGACTTCGACTTCTTCCACGACGCCCGCGTTCACCAGCTCGCCGAGAAAGCGTACCACGTCTTCGCGGAGCGAGTCCCGATCGACCTCGTACTCCGAAAGAAGCTCTTCGAAGATGTGAGCGAGGCTCCGCGGGGAATCGAGCAGAGTCAGGATGCTCGCCCCCATGTCGTTCACCGCGATGACCTCGGCCGAGTCCTGCCGGACCACCACCCCCTCGTCCCCCACGACGCGGAATCGGATCGCGGAGCGACGCCTCAGTACCGTGGCATCTTTCATGAGTCGAGGAGATCCCAGAACTTCCCGCCGCGGCGAAACGTGAGAACCTTCGTGGGAACCGAGTGCGCGAGAGCGCCCAGGTTGGACCAGAGAGACTCTTCCAAATAGGGCGAGTGGTTCACGAACGGCGAGCAGGCGACGAGGCTCGCGACCGCCTCGGCCTCGCCGATGAAGCGAACTTCATCTCGGTCTCCCTTTTCCAGCCGGAAGATCCCCATGAGCGGAAAAGAGCTCTCTTGCCGGTCGCCGATATCGCCGCGAAAGGGACTGCCCGCGAGAGAAAAACCGCCGCGCCCCGGGAGAACGACGTTCAAATCGTCGCTCATCACCTTGCGCCCGGAAGCGACCGCGAGGCCCGCCACGGTGGACTTGCCGGCACCGGAATGGCCCACGAAGAGCCGGGCGGCCGCCGCCTCGACGACGGCGGCGCTGTGCAACAGCACTCCACCCTCGAAGAGCACGGCGTGGGCGAGGACGACGCGCAGGAAGTTCTCGATCGCTCCATGGAATCCTCCGGGAGCTTCCGTCGTTGCCCAGAGGGCGCCCTCGAGTCGATCGTGCCAGTCGATACGGCCCATCAGGTCGATTCCCGTCACGTGGGTGTGGGTTGGACCATAGTCGAAGTCGAGCCCGTAGCTCCACCCCCGGGGATCGACCGAGCGGAAGTGGGTCGAGGGGACGCGATAAAGGGAGATGACCGTAGGCTCGCTCGAGGAGCCCGCCCCGTCGAAGCCGCTCCAGAGATCGCTCAGCGTCTCACGTTGCGGTCTCGCTGAGCCCTTCGATACGGATCGCGTGCCCGGCGAAGAGCAGCGAGAAGCTCTTTTCCCCCCACGGTCGGCCTTCGTCCCGAGCCGGAAACGTTCCGGGGTCGACGAGATACGAGCTCAAGACACCTTCTCGAGGAGGGGTCGGCTCCCGGGCTTGTGCACGGCGAGGGAGAAGACGGCCGCGGCGAGACGCACCCATCGCAGAGGATAGTAGAGAGGCCAGCTCCATGCGCGACGAGGGCGGTATCGCCACCGGATGTAGGACGGAGAAGGCAGCAGGTACCCACGCAGGAGCGCCAGCCGGCCGCGCCCGTCGAGGGTCGCGAGCTCGTTCCAGGCCCGTTCCGGTCCTCCCTTTCGTGCGGGAACGATCGCACGTCCTGCTCCGCCGTCGAGCGCCTCCAGGGGTGCGGGAAGACGAAGACCGAGACGCTCGCGTACTTCCGCCGCCGTGGCCGCGAGGGCCCGTGTCCATCCAAAAGCGCGCGCGCCTTCGAGGAGCTCGTCCCAGCGAACGCCGTCCTCGTGCGCGAGGAGGTAGAAATCGCACAGCCAGAGAAGAGAAGCCCTCTCGTCGTAGTGCTGGAGCTTCATGTGGGCGGCGAGATACAAAAGATGGGCCGTTGGCGAAAGCCGCGTGCCGCGGGTGCGCTCCCGAAACCAGGAGAGGTCGGGCGCCCGTTGGTCGTCGTCGTGGCCGATGAGAGACCAGTGGAGGTCCACCGCGATCGAATCCTTGACGCCCTTCACGTACAGGCGGGCATGTTTGACGGCGCGAGCGAGCCCCGGGGTCATCTCGGGACATCCGGGACGGTACCCGAGAGCGCGGAGAGTCTCCTCGGCCGCGCCCGCCTCGCCCGGCTCCACCCAGAGGTCGACGTCGCTCATGGGCCGGAGCGCAACGTTCGGATAGAGGCTCGTCGCCAGGTCTCCTCCCTTGAGGACGATGGGTCGGATACCCTTCGCGCCGAGACGGGACGTCACTTCCTCGAGCGCATCGAGAAGAGCGACGTTCCGCGCCGCCGTCTCGTAATACGCCTTGCGAAACCGAGGCTCCGCCGTTTCGGGTGACGCGTGGTAGAGGAGGGGGCCGACTTGCTCGGAGAGTCCCTCCTCGGGACTCAGGCCCAGCTTCGCGAGCGCCGGAAGCAACGTCTCGAGGCCGTCCATCGAGGGCTCAGCCCGCGGTGCGCTCGACCGTCTCTTCCGCGTAGGTCCCGTACTCGTAGCTGTGGTAGGTGTAGTAGTAGTTCTGAGCGAAGTCCGACAGGTTGACGTCGTTGAGGACGACTCCGGTGATGCGGCCGCCCACGCGGTCGATCAAATCCAGACTCTGCTTCACCGCGTGGCGCGACGTCTGCCCGCTCCGCACCACGAGAACGTTCACGTCGCAGCGAACCGTCAGGTAGTGGGAGTCGAACACCGGAAGCAGGGGCGCGGAGTCCATGACCACGTAGTCGAAGTGCTCGGCGCACTGCGAGAGCGTCTCTTCCATCTTCTTCGAGCCGAGAAGCTCCGCGGGATTCGGGCAGGCCGGGCCCGCGAGCAGGGTGAAGAGGTTCGGAATCGGTGTGCTGAAGACGCAGCCCTTATCGATGTCCGTTTGTCCCGAGAGAACGTTCGAGAGCCCGACGCGGTTCTTGAATCGGAAGAGCTTGTGGAGCTGCGGGTTCCTGAGGTCGGCGTCGACGAGGAGCACCTTCTTGTTGAGATCGGTGAGAGAGGTCGCGAGGTTGCAGGCGACGAAGGTCTTGCCGGCGTTCTTGTCCGGTCCGGTCACGAGGATGACGCGCGGAGGAGAGCCCGGCTTCGATAGAAGGAGCGATCCCCGGAGGAACTTGAAGCGTTCGGAGATGACCGAAACGTCTTCTTTCGCTCGCGACGCGACCTTGCTCCGCTGGGCGAGCGCGAGGGCGGAGCGGGTGGTGGAGAGCTTCTTCCGGCTCCGGCGCCGCCGGTCCTGCTGGTCCTCCTCGGATTTGAGAGCCTTCAAGCTGAAGCCGTTCCACATCGCGTCCGACCCTCCTTCGAGACGCGGCACCATTCCCAGATAGGGAAGCGGTACGTAACGGCGCAGATCGTCGATGGTGTAGATGTTCGTCTCCCAGTAGTCCAGGAAGAAAGCGAGGCCGAGCCCGAGACCGAGTCCGAGGACGGTGCCGAGAAAGAGGCTTCGCTGGAGCCCGGGGCCGTTCGGTCCATGCGGAACGAGGGCGGCCTCGACGACGCGAACGTTGACCGGGTCTTGCTTGCTCTCGCCGAGATCGGCGGTCAGACCGGTCTCCGACTGGCGACGGAGGAGCTGCTGCAGCATCTGACGCTGGTTGTCGACCTCACTTTTGATCTGTTTGTACTCGGTCGTGAGCTTGTTGAGATTCTGCGCTTCGGTCTTCTGGGAGTCGGCCTCCCGGGTCAGTAGCTCCTCGCGCTTGACCGCCTCGCGGTAGTCGATCTGGGCCTTGGCGATGACTTTCGCCGCCACTGTTTTCTGCTCCTCGGCGAGCTTCTTCGTCACTTCATCGAGAGCTTCCCGAGCGCGCTTGAGCTCCGGCCAGTCGTCCTTGAACTTCGAGCCGAGCTCCGCGAGCTGCCGCTGGAGCGACGCCTGCTCCTGGCGCAGGGACTCGATCGAGGTATGAGTCTGGACCTCCTCCAGGGCGGAAGGGTTGGCGGAGGCGAGACTGCGATACTTCGCTTCCGCGGTGGCTCTCGCGGCTCGCGCGTCGGTCACCTGAGTATTGAGCTGGTCGAACTGCTTCATTACGCTGAGCTCTTTTTCGTCGACCATCATCAGGTCTTCGCGCTGGCTGTAATCCTGGAGGAGCTTCTCCTTCTCCTGGATGTCCTTCTGGATCTTCTCCACCTGCTCGCGAATGAAGCCGGCGGTGTTGCGCGCCAGGTTCGTTTCCCGCTCGCCGTTGAACGACATGAACTGCTCGCTCAGCGCGTTCGCGAGGTCGGCCGAGATCCGGGGATCGGCGCTGGTGAAGCGCAGCTCCATGAGCTGGGTGTTTCGGATCTGGTTGACGTCGAGCATCCCGAGAACGGCTCCCGCCAGGTTTTCGAGAACCTGGTCGGTCGGCTCGAGCTTGCCTCCGCCGGTGAAGTACGGGTTCTCCCAGAGCTTGAGCTGCTTCACGACGCGTCGCGCCAGGTCGCGGCTCCTGAGAACCCGTGCCTGCGTCGGGTAGAACTCGGTGTAGCCGCTCCAATAGTCCTGGACCATCACGTCCTGAACGAGGTTGATCTTGCCGCGATCGATCTGAATCACCGACGTTGCCGAGTACATCGGCGTCTTCATCAGCGTTTTTACCGTGAAGTAACCGACGACAGCGGTGAGTATCATCGCGATGAGCCACCGCCGCTTGAGCACGACGTACCAGTAGTCTCGCAGGTGAGTCTCGTTCTCGGGAGGATAGTAGTCTAGCGCATCGCTCTCGGGTCGCGAGCTGACTTCCGGAATCCAGGTGCCGTTGGACATGTGGAATGGCTTCAAGTCGTGACAATGTGGGAGGTGGCCGTGGGCAATCTCCTACGGTTGGGTAAAGTTATATCTTAACCGGAAACACGAAACTCGCTGTTTCCAAAAGTCTAGTTGAAACGTGATGCTGAAGTCAAAGCAATGCCCGTGCCAATCGGATCTTTGATCAGTGAAAATACAGAGGGGAGAATTATTTGCAGCGTGCGGCGGGCGCCGGTACGCAAAAAGGGAGACGTTCCCGCTGGTCCATTTCGGAACAGGTCACTCCGATTCGACGATGAGGGGGATCGTCTCGCGCCGTCCTTTTCCATCCGAGAGCACGATCAGGAGCTCCCCGGGGGATGAGGCCTCGAGCTCGACCTCGATGAGCCCGTCGCTCTTGACCTCGGACGACAGCACGGTCGCCGAGCCTTGTTCCACGCTCACGGTGAGCTCGCCGGTCAAGCCTTCTCCAAAGAGCCCCACCTTCACCGGCTTGCCGGCGAGGATCGAAGTCGGAATCACCTGGCGAAGCGAGAAGGACGCCGCAGCCGCAGGCCGCGGTACCTGGAGGACGACGGTTCCGTCGTCGTCGATTCCGTCGAAAGGCGAGGTCCGGACGCCCGGCAGCTTCGTCTGCGCCGCGGACACCGCCGGTGCTTTCCCGCCCAACGCCGAGAGCCACATACCGATGAGGGCGACGAAGAGCACCCCGACCCCTGCCAGTACCCAGATGCCCCTCCCACCCGAGGATCCACCCATGGCGACCCGGGAGCCGATTTCCACGACGCGATTCTTCTCCGGCCGCCCCTCGTGACCGCCTTTGGACGGGAAATACCCGAAGCTCTTCGGAGATTCCCGTGAAAGCGTCCCGGCGACGGAGCGCCCGAGTGCTCCCTTGGGACCCGACGCGACTCCGACGGAGACCGCGCGCAGCCGGGCCTCGGCGTTGCGCCGGTACCAGCGCGCCTCCAGCGACTCCTTGTCGATGGCGAGGAGCTCGTTCGATTTTTCGATGACCTCCGCCGCCTCACCGCGCTTGTGCGCGTCGCGCATCGCGGTGAGAAGCACGGCCGCTTCCTTGCGCTCGGCCTCTCCCAGTCGCTCCCGCCGAAGCTTCTCCTCGCTCGTCGCGAGGTAGTGAAGCGACATCGAGTGAACGGGAACCTCGTCGAGCACCTGGCTCATCTTCTCGATGCATTCGTCGAAGTTACCGGCATTGAACGCGGCGACGCCGCGATGGTAGACGCTCTTCGAGGAGATCGGCCTGGGCGGCGACGTGAGACCATTGCGAGACCTGGGGCTCGAATCGAGGCCCCGGTGACATCCACCTTCTCCTTGGTGACGACGATGTCCTGCTTCGAAAGGGTGGGCGGTCTCAACGCGACGCCCGCAGCCTGGGCGGCGGCGTGAAGATCCCTTCGGAGCTCGTTCAGGGACTCGAAACGATCGGCCTCGCTCTTCGCGAGCGCGTGGAACACCACGGATTCCACCTCGGGAGGAACGCGGGCCGGATCGCCCGAAAGCCTCTCGGGAGTGTCGGAGAGAATCTTGAACACCGACGCGGCGAGAGTATCGGCGCGGAACGGGTTCCTGCCAGTCAGCACTTCGTAGGCCACGACCCCGAGCGAGAAGATGTCGGCCCGGGCGTTGACGCTCGCGCCTTTGACCTGCTCCGGCGACATGTACTCGATGGTGCCGAAGACCGTGCCCGCCTTGGTGAGCTCTCCCTCGCCCATCTTCGCCACGCCGAAATCGAGGACCTTCACGACGCCGTTTTTCAGCACGAACACGTTCGACGGCTTCAGGTCACGGTGTACGATGCGGTGGGCGTGGGCCTCCGCGAGTCCGGAGGCGATCTGGTCGATGATCGAGAGTCGTTCTCCGAGGGTCAGGTCCTTCTTGCGCCGCAGGAGCGATGAGAGAGAAGCTCCCTCGAGAAGCTCCATGACGAGGTAGGCCGTACCGGCCTCCTCGAACAGCTCGTGCACGGTGATGATGTTCGGGTGCTGGAGCATTCCCGCGGAGCGCGCTTCGCGGAGAAACCGGAGCCGTAGCTCGGTCTCGTGAGGTGAGCCGGAGAGGGCGGAGAAAGACAGCGTCTTGATCGCCACCGAGCGGCCGAGCGCGGGGTCGACGGCGCTATAGACGACACCCATCGCGCCTTTGCCCACCATCCCGTGGACCTGGTATTTCCCGATCTGTTTCGGTGCTTCGGGCATATGGAGACCCGCCTCGAAGGCGGAGCGAGCTTCGCCTTCCGGAATGAAACGTTCGTTGGCTCGTGTACGTCCATCGTCTCACCCTTCGGGCGGCTTTTCCACCGCCTGGAGTCGCGCGTACTCTTCCCGCTGCGTCTCCAGCTCGCCCACGAGATGCTCTCGCCAGGCTCGGAGGCGCTTCACCCTTTCCCCGGGAGCGAGGTGAAGGAAAAAGATGCGGGTTTCCCGGAGAAGCTCGCTCGTGCGCTCGAGATAGGCGAGGGCGAAGAGCCCGAGAATCGGAAGAAGCCCGAGGACGAGCAGCGCGGCCGTGCCGCCGAAGAAGTGGGCGGCGGCCCACCCCATGAGTCCATAGGCGACGGGGAAGGTTACGAAGGCGCTGAAGAGCTTGAGGGTCGCGCTTTCGACCGGTTCCGTGGCGCGTGTCTCGGCGACCCAGCGAGGGATGGTGTAGGGCAGATAGTGGAGGACGGCGCCGACGAGGAACGGCACGAGACCCAAGACGGCGAGAACGAGCCGGGGAAAGAGATAGCGGACTACCGGTCCGACGCGATAGATGCGGTCGAGGTCGCCGTGGGTCAGTTCGAGAACTTCAAGAGCGCGGCCATACGCGAGAATCTCCCGTCGGAGCCGCGAGTAGTCGAGCGGGCTCCGGTCGCGGTAGTCGGACACGGCACCGACGAGAGCGCGATCGACTTCGAGTCGTTCCGAGATTCCCGGTCCCGCGAAGAAGGGACGCAGGGCCGCGAGAAGCTTCTCGTCTTCCTCATGGGGCACGTGGAGCGCCAGTCGTCGAAGCTCGTTCTCGAGCTCGGCGGTGAGCGCTCGAACCGCGTCCGCCTCCCGTCCCTCGCGCCAGGGCTGGAAATGAGTAGCGGGGTCGATGGGTGCGCCGAACGTGACGAGCGCATCGCTTCGGAACCGCTCGCGATTCGAAAAAGCGATCCCGACGGGCAGGATGCGGGTGCCGAGCTCGAATCCATGCTGGGATTCCGCTTCGAGCACGATGCGCGCACAGCCGGTCTTGAGGGGAAGGACGAAATCACGCTCGTGGCTCACTCCCTCGGGAAAGATGGCGATGGCGCCGCCCTGGGCGAGCAGCGCGTGGCACGCGGCAAACGTGGCGAGATTCCCCGCCGAGGCGGACGCGGCTGGGGGCTCGTCCCGCTTCCGGTAGACGGGAAGCACGCCCGCGGCGGAGAGAAACCGCGCGAGAACGGGATTTCGAAAGAGCGTCGCCTTGGCGAGGAAATGGAGAGGCCGCCGCGTCGAGGCACCGAGGAGAAGGACGTCGAGCATCATGTTCGGGTGATTCGCCGCGAGCACCACCGGCCCCTCGTCGGGGACGCGGTCGGGATGCTCGACGACGAGCTGGCGGTGAAAGAGGTGCGCCAGCCATCGGGCGAGCGGCCTCAGGAGTCCATAGAGAAGCGAGGGCCTCACGGTTTCAGCATGGGACATTTCGGTCCGGCCGTCGAATGGTTTGCGGCGGGTGGTGCCGATGGGCTAGAACATGCAGGTTTCATGCGCATCTTCATCCTCGGCGCCGGAGAGGTCGGATACCACATCGCGAGCTCGCTCTCGCTCGAAGGGCACGATCTCGTCGTCATCGAGGCGGATGCCGAACGCGCTCAGCGCGTCCAGTCGACTCTCGACGTCATGTCGGTAGCGGGCGACGGCTGTGAGCCCGATTTGCTGCTCAAGTACGGCGTCAAGAACGCCGACCTGTTCTTCAGCGTATCCGACAGCGACACGGTGAATCTGCTCGCCGCGCTGACCGCGCGGCGGCTCGGGGCCAAGCGGTGCATCGCCCGGCTGGGAAACCCGGCGTACGGCGAGAACCAGCTGATTCTCGACGACCCCTACATCACTCCCCTGTATCCCGAGCGGCTCGTCGCGGAGGAGATTCTCGGTCTCACCCGGGTCGCGGGCGTGAGCAAAGCGCATTTTTTCGAGGATGGCAAGCTTCTGCTCCTCCGGACCCGTCCGTCGCGAAAGGCCGACGTTTTCAATCGGCCGCTCCGGGATTTGAAAGGGCCCGAGGGGTGGATCCTCGTCGGCGTCGAGAAAGGGATGAAGCTCTCGATTCCGCGAGGGGACACCGTGCTTCGGCCAGGCCAGCGGGTGTACGCCGTGGGCCGTACGGAGAGCGCGACCGAGTTCCTGAAGGCCGTCGGCGTGGAATCTCCGCCCGTGAAGAAGGTCGTGATCGCGGGTGCGGGCCACGTGGGGAGCTGGCTCGCCCGGAAGCTCGTCGAGGACCACGTGCAGGTTACTGTCATCCAGAGGCATCCGGGACGAGCTCTGGCGCTCGCGACCGACGTTCCCGGAGCGCTCGTGCTCCAGGGGGACGCTCTCGACGTGTCCGTTCTGAACGAAGCCGGCGCGGGGGATGCGGACTATTTCGTCGCGGCGACCCAGGAGGACGAGACCAACGTCATCAGCTCCTATCTCGCCCGGGAAGCGGGAGCGCGCAACGTGGTCAGTCTCTACCATCGTCCGGAGTTCGTGAACGTGCTCCGGGCGGCCCGGGTCGACATCGGACTCTCGCCGCGCATCATCACCGCCGGCACCATCCTGCGCATGGTCCACCGACGGGAGATTTTGAGTCTCGATCTCGTCGCGAGCGGAGACGCCGAGGTCGTGGAGTTCCAGGTGCCCGACGCGAGCCGTGTTTTGAAAAAGCCGCTCAGGGAGCTGAAGATACCCAAGGGGGCTATCGTGGGAGCGGTGATTCGCGGCGAGGAACGGTACGTTCCCGGGGGCGATTTCGTGTTCCAGGTCGGCGATCGCGCGCTTGTCTTCAGCTTGACCGAGGCCCTTCCCCGTCTCGAGAAGATGTTCCGGGCCCGCTGAGCCTTCGCCATGCCCGAGAGGCGACGAGCGCGCAAGGCGGTCAACTACGGCGGCGTCTTCTTCCTTCTCGGGCGACTGCTTCTCGGTCTCGCCGGGGCCCTGCTCGTCCCCGGGATTCTCGCTTACGTGACCCAGGAGGAGCCCCGGTGGCCGTTTTTCGCCTCCGCCGGCGCCGCCGGCGCCGCCGGGATTTTGCTACAGCGGTTCTTCAATCCCGGGGACGAGTTCTCCTTCGCGCGAAGAGAGGCGTTCTTGCTCGTGAGCGCGGCGTGGCTCGTTGCCGCCGTCGCCGGGGCGCTGCCTTTCGTTTTGTTCTTCGGGCCCTCTTTTACCGTCGATGCGCTCTTCGAGTCCGCCTCGGGGTTCACCACGACGGGCGCGTCGATCTTCACCGACGTCGAGAGTCTTCCCGGGTCGTTTCTCCTGTGGCGCGCCCTGACTCAGTGGATCGGCGGCATGGGGATCATCGTTCTCGGGATCGCCATCCTTCCGAAGCTGGCGGTAGGCGGAATGGAGCTTCTGAGCGCCGAAGCTCCGGGTCCGATGCAGGAAAAGCTTACTCCCCGGATCGCGCAGACGGCGAAGGCCCTCTGGGGCACGTACGTGCTCCTGACGTCGGCGCAGATCGCGATCCTGCTCGCGCTGGGGCTTTCTCCTCTCGACGCGGTAGCCCACGCCTTCGCTTCGATGGCGACGGGGGGGTTCTCGACCCGCAACGCGAGCGTCGCTTCCTTCGAGAGCCCGGCGGTGGAGTGGACGGTGACTCTGTTCATGGTCCTTGCGGGAGCGAACTTCGCCCTCCACTACCAATGGCTCCGGGGACGGTTCCGGGGAATTCTCCGGGACCCGGAGCTGCGCCTCTACCTCGTCATCATCGCCGTCGGCTCTTTCCTGGTGACGGGAAACCTGCTCCTCGCAGGAGTTACTTCGTCGGTCGGAGAAGCGCTCCGCCTCGGCACGTTTCAGGTCGCCTCGATCCTGACGACCACCGGTTTCGCGACCGCGAACTTCGACGGCTGGCCCCACGTCGCGCGCTCGCTTTTGTGGCTCGTCATGTTCGTGGGCGGCTGCGCCGGCTCCACCGGAGGTTCGGTCAAGGTCATACGGCTCCTGCTGGTCTTCAAGAAGATCGGTGCGGATTTGAAACGGATGCTGCAGCCTCGCGCCGTTCTCCCCGTTCGTCTCGGTGCCCGCGCGATCTCCGAGGACGTCGTCTCGTCGGTGACGACGTTTTTCGTCCTCTACCTCGTGCTCTTCGTGGGAGGAGGATTCGCGCTGGCGGTGATGGGGCTCGATCCCGAGACCGCGTTTTCCGCTTCCGCCGCCTGTCTCGGAAACATCGGGCCGGGCTTCGGCGGCGTGGGGCCGACGATGAACTACGCGGCGGTCCCGGCGGCGGGAAAGCTCCTTCTCGCGACGTTGATGATCGTCGGACGGCTGGAGCTCTATACCGTGATGGTGATCTTCTTCTTCCGCCGGTTGGTCTAGCTCCAGCTCTGCGGGACGGTCGCGAGGACGGCCGTCCGCTTCTCCTCGAGGATCGACTGCCACTCGGGGGCGGTCTCGAGCCTCGGATGCTTGGTGACGAGGTGGCCGGAGCGATGACCCGTTCTTTCGAGCCGCGACCGTCTCATCAGAAAGGCCGGCTGGGAACGAGGCTGTCCCGAACGCAAAAAGCCCCTCTCCCGTGAGGGAGAGGGGCTTCGAGTAACGAGGGGGCGTTAAGCTTTTCGACGGCGAGTGTAGAGCCCGACGAGCCCGACACCGAGAAGAAGGAGCGTGGAAGGCTCCGGCGCGTTCCCACCTCCCGCCTGGCCGAATCTGAGAGTCAGCAAGAGAATATCACCAGACCCTGGCCCCGAGAGGGGAGCCAGATCGATCGAGACCGAATCTTTCGTAAAGCCGGGTGTAGGGGCGTTGCCACCGGATTGGAGACTGGCTGACACCAATTGGATCACGGTACCAGGCATTCCAAACTCTTCGATGTTGGTGAACAAGAACGAATTCTCGGAGCCGAAAAATTCGGTGTACGCGATGGCGATAGTGGACGCGCCGATGTCGATCGTGCTCAGCGACGGGTTGATGCACACGCCACTGAACGCGACGCATGGCCCAATCTCAACGCTCGCGTCGACCGTCGGCGAGTCATCGCCGGTGACCGTTACAGCTGAAAGGTCGGTGAACACCGTGTGGATGTCAACCGTCGTGCCAATCAAAGTTGCGTGTGCCGGGCCTGCGATGGCGAGCATCGCCACAACCGCAATCGCGACCGGTCCAAGGTGCCTAAGAGTTCGAGACATATTAACTGCTCCTCCCGTCTAATCTCGCTCCTGCATCTGCAACTTACGTGCCATCATTTGGAATCAATAACTTACAGGCTCACGGCGATTCTCCATCTCCGCGAGTGTAAGCTCATCCGACGGGTCGGGGGGCGTCCGGAGAGCCGACGGAAGTCGGATTTTCAATTGAATCAATCACTTGGTCGCTTTCGAACCGCCTCAAGCACAACGGTCAACGTTGCCGACAGTCCGGCGGTCGCCCGTCGCTCGACGGTTGCCGATTCGGGCCCCTCCTGTCATAGAATCGGACGCACAGAACAGAGGGGAGAAACCCGCGCGATGACGAAGGACAGCCAACCTGAAAACGACGAGATCGACGCCTTACTCCAAGAGGGACGGGAGTTTCCGCCTTCCGATGCCTTCCGGAAGCACGCTCACGTCT
The DNA here is from genome assembly GCA_963815675.1 of uncultured Acidobacteriota bacterium. Taxonomy (GTDB): domain Bacteria; phylum Acidobacteriota; class Vicinamibacteria; order Marinacidobacterales; family SMYC01; genus CAWFHP01. The sequence goes on from CAWFHP010000008.1 coordinate 65,077, forward strand.
CGGATGACTCTCTTTATAAGGAAGCGGACGCGGACTACGAGGCCTTCTGGGGACGAATGGCCAAGGAGCTCGACTGGACGACTCCGTGGACTCAGATTCTCGACTGGAAGCCGCCGCACGCCAAATGGTTCACCGGCGGAAAGCTCAACGTAAGCGTCAACTGCCTCGACCGCCACATCAAGACCGCGCGCCGGAACAAGGCTGCCTTCATCTGGGAAGGTGAGCCGGGCGACAAGAGAACGCTGACCTACTGGGACGTGTACCGGGAAGTGAATCGTTTCGCGAACGCGCTCAAGAAGCTCGGCGTGCGAAAAGGGGATCGGGTCGCGATCTACCTCCCGATGATCCCCGAGCTTCCCATCGCGATGCTCGCCTGCACCCGCATCGGTGCAGTCCATAGCGTCGTTTTCGGCGGTTTCAGCGCGGAAGCGCTTCGCGGTCGCATCAACGACGCGAGCGCGAAGGTGGTGATCACCGCCGACGGAGGCTACCGTCGGGGCAACATCGTTCCATTGAAGAAGTTCACCGACGAGGCCATCGAGGGCGCCAACAGCGTCGAGAACGTCGTCGTCGTCCAGCGCGGCGATTTCAAGATTCGCTTTCAGGAGGGCCGCGACCACTGGTGGCACGTCGTCGTACAGGACGCCCCGGCGTACTGCGAGCCCGAGGTCATGGATGCCGAGGACATGCTCTACATCCTCTACACCTCCGGAACGACGGGAAAGCCCAAGGGAATCGTCCACACGACCGGAGGCTACCTGACGCAGGTCGCCGCCACCACGAAGTACGTCTTCGATCTCAAGGATGACGACGTCTGGTGGGCCGCGGCCGACATCGGCTGGGTCACGGGTCACAGCTACATCGTCTACGGCCCGCTCGCCCTCGGCGTCACCGGGGTGATGTACGAAGGCACGCCCGACTGGCCCGACAAGGATCGCTTCTGGCGGATCATCGAGAAATACGGCGTCACCTGCTTCTACACCGCGCCCACGGCGATCCGCGCGTTCATGAAGTGGGGCACGGATTGGCCGGGCAAGCGCGACCTCTCGTCGCTTCGCCTCCTGGGAACGGTGGGCGAGCCGATCAATCCCGAAGCCTGGATGTGGTACTACGAGCACATCGGGCACGAGCGCTGTCCCATCGTCGACACCTGGTGGCAGACGGAGACGGGCGCCATCATGTGCACGCCGCTTCCCGGTGTCACCAGCTTGAAGCCCGGCTCCGCCACCCGGCCGTTTCCCGGAATCGACATGGACATCCTGACGGGCTCGGGCAACTCCGTACCGGTCGGAGGCGGCTTTCTCGCAATCAAGCGCCCCTGGCCCTCGATGCTCCGCGGCATCTACGGCGATCCCGAACGCTACGTCCAGACCTATTGGAGCAAGTGGTCAAACGACGTTTACTTTCCCGGTGACGGGGCCAAGCGGGACGCCGACGGCTATTTCTGGATCCTCGGCCGGGTGGACGACGTCGTGAACGTATCGGGACATCGCATCGGCACCATGGAAGTCGAGAGCGCGCTCGTCGACTACCCCGACGTCGCCGAGGCGGCCGTCGTCGGCCGAGCCCACGACATCAAGGGACAGGCGATCACCGCCTTCGTCACGTTGAAAGAGGGGCGGCAGGTCACGGCGTCGCTCATCGATGATTTGAAGCAGCACGTGGTGAAGAAGATCGGTGCCATCGCCAGGCCCGACGACATCATCATCAGCGCCGATCTCCCGAAAACGCGCTCGGGCAAGATCATGAGACGACTCCTGCGCGACATCGCCGAGGGAAAGGCTCTCGGCGATACCACGACCCTCGCCGATCCGTCGGTGGTCGAGAGGCTCAAAGCAAAATACGCCGACGAGGCCGAGTAATCCCCATGAAGATCTCTTTGTCTACCCAACCCCTGACTCGTCTCCGAGCGGATCTGGCCGTTGCCGTCGTCTCGCCCGACACGAGTCTGTTCGACGCGGACGATTCGACGCTCGGACTGGCACTCCGGCGGGCTCAGGAAGGCTTTCGCCGGGAGACCTACCACCGGGAGCTCTTCCAGACCTTAGGAGAGAAAGACGCGGTCAAAGCACTCCTCGTCTTCTCCACGTCGCTTTCGAAGGCTTTCGACCTCGCCGAGAACGTGAAGATCTTCGCGGCGCGCGCGCTCGGATACGCCGCCGACTACGGGCTCTCGAAGATTGCCTTTCTCTTGAATCACTCGAACGGCGCCGATTACGTCGGAAGCGCGGTCGAGGGGTTCGTTCTCGGGAGCTATCGTTTCGACAAATACAAGAAGGATCCGGACAAGAAGCCCGTTACACCTTCGGTCGCGATCGTCTGCCGGAGCAACGACGCCAAGGAGGCGGAGCGCGCCATCGGTCGCTACCAGCTCGTCAGTGAAGAAGTGAATCGTGCCCGGGACCTGGTGAACGAGCCCGGTGACAAGATCTACCCCGAGAAGCTCGCGGCTCTTGCCCGGAAAATCGCTAAGGAAGGGCGGCTGGGAGTGACGATCGTGTCCGGCCGCGATCTCGAAAAACAGGGCTACCACGGTCTCATCGCCGTGGGAAAGGGAAGTATCTATCCGCCCTGCCTCATCGTGCTCCGATATCGACCGTCGCGGAAGGGCGGGAAGTCCAAATCTCACCTCGCGCTCGTGGGAAAAGGGATCACGTTCGACACCGGCGGCATCTCGATCAAGCCTTCGGAAGGCATGTGGACCATGAAGGGCGACATGTCGGGGGGCGCCGCGGTGTTGCACGCGATGGCCGCCATCGCCCGTCTGAAGCCGAAGATCGCCGTCACCGGAATCGTGGCAGCGGCGGAGAACTTTCCCGGACCGAAAGCGCAGCGCCCGGGCGACATCTTCATCGCCAAGAACGGAAAGTCGGTGATGGTGGACAACACCGATGCCGAGGGGCGTTTGGTGCTCACCGATGCGCTCGCCCGCGCCGGGGAGGAAAAGGCGAGCCACATCGTCGATGCCGCGACGCTCACGGGCGCCTGCATCCGGGCTCTCGGCACTTCCGTCGCCGGCATCATGGGAAACGACAGCAAGCTGATCCAGGCCGTCATCCAGTCAGGCAAACGCCACGGCGAGCTCTATTGGGAGCTTCCCCTCGTCGAGGAGTACCGCGATCTCCTGAAGACACCGTACGCCGACATCAACAACATCGGCGGCAAGTTCGCCGGCGCCATTACCGCCGGCCTGTTTCTCCGGGAGTTCGTTCCCGAGGGCGCTTCCTGGGCGCATCTCGATATCGCCGGACCCTTCATTCTGGAAAAGCCCTGGAAGTACTATCCCGAAGGAGCAACGGGCTTCGCGGTGAAGACGTTCGTCGATCTCGCCGAGCGTTTCGAGGAGGCCCACTAGCTTCCACTCAGCAGCTGCCCTCTTTCGTCGAGAGCGAGGAGCATCCGCACGACCGTACCGTAGCTGGCGACTCCCTCGGGGACGCGAAGAGCCCGAAGGTAGGTGTCGTTGACTTCGGAGGCGACGTCGCTTGCCCGGCCCTCGTAACGCTGCCAGAACTCACCGAGCGCGCGTACGTCGGTCTTCGGTCCGTCTCCGAGGAGGTCCCAGGCAGACGCTACTTCCGGCCTGGGGAAATGGGCCGCCGCTTCTCCCAGCAGATACTGGGTCGCGAAAAGAAACGCGGAGTAACGGAGGTAGGGAGGCGCTTGTCGACGCGAGCACACGAGAAAGGCCGCGAAGTTCGCCTCTCCCTCGTTGGTGATGCCGCGCTGGTGCGCTTTCTCGTGCGCCAATGCGACGGGGAACGCCACTTCGGGCTGAAGATCGTTCACCGAAGGCTCGCCGGTGAACGGTATGAAGATGCCGCTGATGCCGAGGTAGGAGAATATCGTCGAGCTCGCGAGAGGCTTGGCGGGAGTCGTCCTCGATCGTATGGAGTCGCCGGGCAATCGCAGCTTCTCGTAGCCGTCGTCGATAGCCGCGTCGAGTTCCTCGAAGCTCATCGGGAGGCGCGTCGGCGCGTTCTCGATGTCGAGCCCGGCAAAGAGATCGTGCGTGTGCGACGCGACCCGCCTGCCCGCGTCGAGAAGCATCTCCCGGCGGGCGGCCTCCGGGCCGGGGCTCGTCAGCGCTATCCTCTTCTCGAGCGACGGCCTGGCGTAGTTGAAGCCCCATAGAACGAGAAACGCCCAGAAGAGCGCGCCAGACAGGCCCCAGGCGAGCGCGAGCGCTCGCCGCGCGCCGAGCCTCCGCGGAGTCCCCCGAACCGCGCGGAGAAAGAGGGCCAGAACGAGAACGACCGCGGGCACGAACAGAGCTTCGGCCCAGGAGAAGCGCGTGCGGTTGACCATCCCGAAGAGCCGGACGACGCGAGGGTAGAACCCCTCCGCATAAACGCGCTCGACGACGTCGGGAAACCGGAACGCGAGCTCCAGCGCCGCGAGGCCCAGCGGGGCCAGGAAAACGCTCGCGATCGATAACCATCGCTTCATCGATTTATCGAGATCCGCGCGTTCATTCTACGCAAAATCGTTTTTCGAATTCCTGTCGTTGAACGCGGGCTTCAACGAAATGAATCCGGATATTCAGCGCGAAAAAAGATTCGGTTATTACCTCCTTGGGGTGAACACGACCGGGAAACCCACGTAGTTAGTGAAAAGGAGCTCGACGACAACAAACAAGGAATCTCGAACCACGGAGGCCCGATGGTACGACGTTGCTTCCCGGCGATCGCGTTCGTTCTTATTCTCTCCGGTGCTCCGATCGCACCGGCGTCACCGAAGCTCACCCTGGTGTGGAACGACTCCTACGATCTGTTCCCGCGTACCGCTTTGGAGAGGCTCGCGGCTCGAAGTCGAGCGACTCTTCGACGACAACGACATGTCCGTCCGTCTGCACGCGGCGAGAGCGAACGAGAACCTTCGCACCATCCCCGCTCCGCGGATCAACGTAATCGTGATGCCGTCGGACGGTTCGCGGTGGGGCGTGAGCCGCGACGCGATGGCGGCCACCATCGGCGTGAAGGGGGGAAGCCACAACATCTTCGTCTTCTACCCCATCGTGCTCCGCGGTCTCGGACGACATCAGGGCAACCTCTGCCCGCGGGATCTCTCCGATCTGTCGCGGGCGATGGCGCGCATCGTCGGCCATGAGCTGATTCACGTTCTCGCCCCCGAGCTCGGCCATGCCTCCTCCGGTTTGATGTCCGCGGAGCTCAAGAGACGCGACCTCCTGAAAAAGTCCATTCGGCTCGACGTTCCGAGCCTGCGCCTCGCGAAGCTCAGGCTCGAGAGCTGGGGCCGGACGCTGCCCGCCGTCGTCGCTCTCGATGACGCCGTTGGGGAGCGGTGCACCGACCCGTCGGGTCGACCTGTCGTTACCCCCAAGAGCTGATGTCATGTTCCAATTTTCCTAGATTCGGGTGCGCGGGGTCGATTAACGTGAACGGCAGGAGGTTCCAACGCCATGTTTCGATTCCTGCCTTTGTTCGTCACCGCCGCGGCACTCCCGGCCGGGGCGGAGGAAAAACCGGTCGCGCGCGTGACGGCGGTGCTCGTCGTCGAGCGCATCGAGCCTTCCCTCGCGCTCTGGGTGGATCGGCTCGGCTTCGAGAAGACGGCGGAGGTACCCGAGGGCGATCACCTCGGCTTCGTGATTCTTTCCCGGGACGGACTCGGAGATCATGTACCAGACGAGAGAGAGCGTACGAACCGAGATCGAGACCGCGAGCCTGCCCGAAACGCTCCTTGCTCCCGCCGTGAGCCAGACCACGCTCTTTTGTGAGGTACCGGACCTCGATGCCATCCGCAAGAAGCTCGACGGGCTAGAGATTCTCCTGCCGTATCGGAAGACGTTCTATGGCTCGGAAGAGCTCTGGATGAAGGAGCCCGGAGGACATATCGTCGGCTTCGCGCAGTTCCCGAAACGGTAAATCGCGGCCGGATCCCGCGGGATCCGGTTAAGATGCGGGACGTGTACGACGTCGTGGTTGTAGGCGGCGGCATCGTAGGGCTCGCGTCGGCCTACAAGCTCTTGCGGAAGCGCCCCCGGTCCTCGGTTCTCGTGCTGGAGAAGGAGCCGGCAGTCGCGAGCCATCAGACGGGGCACAACAGCGGAGTCATTCATTCCGGGATCTACTACAAGCCGGGCTCTCTGAAGGCGCGCATCTCGGTGAGGGGCGCCGTCGAGCTCGTGCGCTTCTGCGAAGAGCACGGGGTCCCGTTCGAGCTCTCGGGCAAGGTGATCGTCGCCACCAACGAAGAAGAGCGGCCGCGACTCGACGCGCTCCTCGAGCGGGGAAGAGCGAACGGAGTTCCCGAGCTCCGCGCCATCCCCCGCGATGAGCTGAAAGAGATCGAGCCCCACGCCGAGGGCGTTGCCGCGCTCTACTCGCCCCGGACCGGGATCGTCTCGTTCCGCGTCGTGGCGGAAGCCATCGCCAAAGAGATCGAAAGGCTCGGGGGAAGCATTCGCACTGGCGCGGAGCTCGACGGTGTCACGCCCGAGCCCGGCAAGCTCCGCCTTCACACCGGCACGGGAGAGGTGGTGGCGGCACGGGTGATCGCCGCCGCGGGTCTCCAGGCCGACCGGGTGGCGGTTCTCGCCGGAAGCGAGCCGACGGTCTCCATCCTTCCGTTTCGGGGCGAGTACTACCGTCTGAAGCCCTCGAGCAAGCCTCTCGTTCGAAGCTTGATTTATCCCGTTCCCGACCCGCGCTTCCCCTTTCTCGGGGTTCACTTCACCCGGCGCATCGACGGCGATATCGAAGCGGGGCCGAACGCCGTGCTCGCGCTCGCCCGCGAGGGTTACCGGAAAACGGACGTCAACGTAAGGGATCTCTGGCAGATGGCGCGCTTTGCCGGGACCTTTCGCATGGCCCGAAGATACTGGAAGACCGGTCTCGGCGAGTACTACCGCTCGCTCTCGAAGTCGGCTTTCGTACGGTCACTCCAGAAGCTCGTTCCGGAGATTACCGAGGACGATCTCGAGAAAGGCGGTGCGGGGGTGCGCGCCATGGCTCTCGAGCGTGACGGATCGCTCGTGGACGACTTTCGCATCGTTCGAGACGAGAGGATCATTCACGTTCTCAACGCCCCCTCTCCCGCGGCGACGAGCGCTCTCGCCATCGGCGACTACGTGGCGGATCTCGCCGCCGACCGCTAGCAAAGAGCGAAAATTAGGGACAGTCCCTAATTTTCCCTCCGCGCGGTCAGCCGAGAAATTAGTGCCTGTCCCTAATTTTTCGGATAGCATCGCGGCAATTAGGAGGTCATCCATGAGAGTTTGCTTTCTTTCCATGCTCGCTTTGAGCGTCGGCGTGTCGGCCGGGGCTCAGCAGGTGACGGTCATCAAAGCGTCGCGGATGATCGATCCGAATCGGGACGTGCCCATCGTCGACGCCGTCGTCGTCGTTCGAGGCGATGCCATCGAAGCGGCGGGAACGGCGGCCGAGGTGAAGGTGCCGCCGGGCGCCAAGACAGTCGATCTGACCGGCTACACCCTTCTTCCCGGACTCATGGACTGCCACACCCACATCACCGGCAACCCCGGCGACGGCGGCGACACCCAGAGGCTCAGGGAGGGCGCCGCGTACGACGCGATCTACGGAGTGGTGAACGCGAAAGCGACGCTCGAGGCGGGATTCACCACCATCCGCAACGTCGGAGCGCCTGGTTATACCGATGTGGCGCTGCGCAATCTCATCGCCCGCGGGTTGGTGCCCGGCCCCAGGATGTGGGTCGCCACCCAGAGTCTGGGTGCGACGGGAGGTCATGCCGACATCAACGGCTGGAGTCCCGATATCCAGCTTCCCGGCACGGCCGAGATCGTGGACGGGGTCGACGATCTGCGCAAGGCGGTGCGGACGCAGATCAAATATGGCGCCGATCTGATCAAAATCGTTGCCACCGGCGGGATCCTTTCCTCGGGAGATTCGTTCAACGCGCAGCAGTACTCCTTCGAGGAGCTGAAGGCCGTCGTCGACACCGCCGGGATGCTGGGACGGAAGGTTGCCGCCCACGCGCATTCTCCCGCGGGGATGAACGACGCCATCCGCGCCGGCGTCGCCTCCATCGAGCACGGAAGCCTCATCGACGACGAAGGCATCCGCCTCGCGAAGGAGCACGGCACGTTCGTCGTTCCCACGCTCTACACCCTCGACTTCATCATCGACGAAGGCGCGCAATACGGCGTGCCCGACTATTCCATCGAGAAAGCGAAGTCGATGGCGAAGATGCAGCGCGAACGGCTCGGCGCCGCTTTCCACGCCGGGGTGAAGTTCGCGTACGGCACCGACGCCGGCGTCTTCCCTCATGGCCGCAACGCGAAAGACTTTCGCATCCTCGTGGACGAGCTCGACGTCCGTCCCATCGAGGCCATCCGGATGGCGACCGTCAATGCCGCCGAGCTCATCGGCATCGCCGATCGCGTGGGAACGCTCGAGCCGGGAAAGTGGGCCGATCTCATCGCCGTCGCCGGAAACCCGCTCGAGGACATCACGCTACTCGAGGACGTGCGCTTCGTGATGAAGGGCGGAGTGGTGTACAAGGCGCCGGCGCCGTGAGCCCCCTCGTTTCCATCGTCGTCGCCGCCGGGCTGCTTCAGATGGGTACTCCGGGCGTCTACCGGTATTCCCATTGGGACGTCTTTACCGACGCCGCCCTCAGCGGAAATCAGCTGGCGGTTTTTCTCGACCCGGAAGGACTCACTCCCAATCTGATGATGAGCATCACCCGCGAGATGGCGTTCTCGGAAACGACGTTCGTCTTCCCCGCGGAGGTCCCCGGCGCTTCGTTTCGCGTGCGTATCTTCGGAAACAACCTCGGACGGGAGATCGAAGTCGCGGGACATCCCACCATCGGGACCGCCTTCGCACTCGCCGCCGCCGGACGAATCCGCCCCGGAACCGGCGAGGTCGTCTTTCAGCTCGGAATCGGCCCGACCCCCCTGGAGCTGACGTGGGAAGGCGATCGTCTGAAGTTCGCGTGGATGCGGCAGAAACTGCCCGAGTTCGGGGGTACCATCGAGGACGTCGCGGCGGTGGCGGCGGCGCTCGGCGTCGGCCCCGACGATCTGACTCGCCGAATCTCCCCGTCCAGCAGGTTTCGTGCGGCGCCCCGTTCCTCGTCGTTCCCATGAGGAGTCGGGACGCCGTCGATCGCTCCCAGATGGACCGCGGGGCGATGGGCGCGCTTCTCGACGGGAGCGGCCTCGTCCGTCGCGGGGTGATGATCTTCACCCGGGAGCAGGGCGGAGACGGCGCGACGGTGTACAGTCGCATGTTCGGCTTCGGCGTCGTCGAAGACCCGGCGACGGGTAACGCGAGCGGCCCGCTCGGCGCGTACCTCGTTCGACACCGTCTCGTCACCGGCGAGGGTCCGTATCAAATCGTGAGCCGTCAGGGAGTCAAGATGGGACGTCCGAGCCGCGTGCACATTCGCGTCGTCACCGACCCGGCGAGCTCCGAGATCACGGAAGTCTTCGTCGGCGGAAGCTCCGCGCTCGCCGGCGAAGGGACCCTCCGGGTCCCGTTAGGGTAGCGCCGAGCGCAACGTAACTCCTGCCATACCGTTGTCAGGAGTCATCTCGCCCGCATCTGTCTCCTGACACAAGGCTGTCAGTAGCACTGGTGCATTCTCCCTTCGAAGCGAATCGACCCGCGATGGTCGCGCGGCCGACTTCGAAGGAGAAGAAAATCATGAGTCATCCGGTGGTCTGGTTCGAGGTGATGGGAGACAACGGTGAGCGCCTGCAGAGCTTCTACAGCAAGCTCTTCGGCTGGAAGATCGACGCGTCGAACCCGATGAAGTATGGAATGGTCGAGGCGGTCCAGGGTCAGGGAATCCCCGGAGGCGTCGGCCAGCTGGGAGACAAGCCGTATCCCAAGGTCACGTTCTACGTGTCGACGAGCGCGATCGAACGCTCCTTGAAGCAGGCGAGCGAGCTCGGAGGCAAGGTTCTGATGCCGCGCACCGAGCTCCCCGGCGGACCCATCCTCGGCATGTTCACCGACCCCGAGGGGAACGCCATTGGACTCGTGGAAGAGGCCGACGCCTGATGGTGTCGCGGCCGGCGCTCCTGCCGTAGGATATCCGCTACCATGCGCCGCGCCGACCGTCTGTTCCAGGTAATCCAGCTGCTCCGCGGGCGGAGGACGGCGATGACCGCCGCCGCGCTCGCGGGGCAGCTCGGGGTCTCCGAGCGCACGATCTATCGTGACATACGCGATCTGATGGCTTCGGGGACGCCCATCGAGGGCGAAGCCGGAGTCGGCTATACGCTCCGTCGCGATTACGACCTGCCCCCGCTCATGTTCGACCCGGAGGAGCTGGAGGCTCTCGTCCTCGGGGCGCGTCTCGTCGCCGCCTTCGGCGACGAAGCCCTGCTGCGCCCGGCCCGTTCCGCGATCTCCAAAGTCGAGTCCGCCCTTCCCCAAAGGGTGAAGTCGAAGCTCGACCGGCCTCCGCTGTTCGCTCCGAGGACACCCGCGTCGCGCGCCCGGTCCGCGGCCCTCGATTCCATCCGCGCGGCGATGACGGGAAAGCAGAAGCTCCGTCTCAACTACCGGCGAGGCGACGGCGAGGAGTCGATGAGAGTCGTGAGGCCGCTCGGGGCGTTCTTCTGGGGGACGAGCTGGACCGTCACCGCCTGGTGCGAGCTCCGGAACGATTTTCGTAACTTCCGTCTCGACCGCATCTACGAGCTCGAGCTCACCGACGAGACCTTCCGCGACGAGCCCGGCCGGACGCTCCGTGATTATCTCCGCCGCATCGGCGACTTTGCCGAGCGCCTCCTCGACGAGTGATTCTTCGACCCGAGTCGGGTAAACCTCCCGCGCGATGGGATCGTCCAACGGGTTGGTGCTTTTCCGCGCCGAAACGCGCGAACGGAAGGAGGCCCCGTGGGCATCTGGAACGACGTTCGGTACACGCTGCGGCTCATGCGAAAGAGTCCGGGATTTACCGCGCTCGCGGTCCTCGTCGTCGGTCTCGGTGTCGGAGCGACGAGCTCGGTCTTCGGCGTGGTCAAAGCCGTTCTCATCGATCCCCTCCCCTTTCCCGACCCGGCGAGGCTCGTCCTGCTCCATTCCCTCGACGTGACGAGCCAGAGCGAGGGCGCCTTGTCCTTTCCCGATTTCCGCGATCTGCGCGACGGAAGCCGGACGGTGTAGGCGATGGCGGCCTTCGGGGAGGAGAGCCTCATCCTCGGGGGGGACGACGGCGCCGAGCGCGCTCTCGGCGAGCTCGCGACACCCGCGTACTTTTCCCTTCTCGGGATCGAGCCCCTGCTCGGCCGGAGCTTCACCGCGGAGGAGACTTATCCGCCTCTTTCCGAGCCGGTGGCGCTGCTGAGCTACGACCTGTTCCGGCGACGGTTCGGAGAAGACCGATCCGTCGTTGGAAGTCGCATCCGGCTGAACGACGTGCCCGTCACCGTCGTGGGCGTGCTTCCGCCCGCATTCCACGGGATCTCGGGCCACGCGGAGCTATGGGTGCCGATGGCGATTTTCGACGTCCTCCACCCGGAGCTGGTGCGGTACGACATTCTTCGGAACCGAGGGACCCGGTGGCATTCGGTCGTGGCGAAACTGTCTCCGGGGGTCTCGATGGCCCAGGCCGAGGAGGAGCTCCGTGCGCTCGCGTCCGCGCTCGGGAGCGCGTACCCCGGCACCAACGAGAAACGAAGCATCGCGGTGCGGGGCGCCTATGACGAGATCGTGGGAGACTACGAGCCATCGATCCTCCTTCTCGTCGCTGCCGTCGCGTTGCTCCTGCTCCTGACCTGCGCCAACCTCGCGAACCTCTTTCTAGGCCGCGTGCTATCGCGGGGTGGCGAGGTTGCCGTTCGCGTCGCTCTCGGCGCAACGAGAGGGCGGCTCGCTCGCCAGCTCCTCACCGAGGCCGTTGCCTTCGGGCTCGTGGGTGGCGTCGTCGGGGCCTTCGTCGCCCGCTGGGCTCTCGCTCTTCTCGTCACCATCGCTCCCGTAGAGCTGCCAGGCTACATCGTCGCGAAATTCGACGTCCGGGTCTTCGCTTTCGCTCTGCTCGTCTCCATCCTCGCGAGCGTCGTCTTCGGACTGATCCCCGCCCTCGCCACGCGCGGTCCCGGTCCCGGGCTGAACGCGACCGCTCGAGCCGGCTTCGGCCGTCGACCCGCGCAGACCTATCTCGTTCTCGTCGAGATCGCGCTATCAACGCTCCTGCTCGTGGGTGCCGGTCTCGTCGGAAAGAGCTTTTACCGGATGCAGCGATTCGAGCCGGGATTCGTCTCGGAGAACCTCCTGACGCTGCACTTCTATCTGCCGTCGTCCACCGCGCCTTCGGAGCGGCTCGACCGGTTGGTGGAGAGGGTGCGGTCCGTTCCCGGTGTGATTGCGGCGTCGGTCTCGTCCCATCTGTACTTCGGCGACGGCTACATGTCCGGTTCGCTCACCGTCGAAGGCTACCAGCCGAAAAACGCGGGGGAAGATATCCGGACCTATCGCCAGTACGTCATGCCCGACTACTTCCGCGCGATGGGGATTCCCGTCCTGTCGGGCCGCTCCTTCGACGACCGGGATGGCGCCGATGGGCCCGGAGTCGTCGTGGTGAACGATTCGTTCGCCAGGAAGATGTGGCCGGGAAATAGCGCTCTCGGCAAGCGTGTCGCACTCGGAGAAGCGAAGAGCGACCGAACGTGGCTCACCGTCGCCGGCGTCGTCGCAGACGTGGCGCCACGCCTTCGGCTGGAGGCGAAAGAGCGGCTGCCCCAGATCTACTTTCCCGTTCACCAGGGCGGTGAATGGAGCCGGACCTTCGTCGTTCGCACCTCGAGTGACCCGATGGGCGTCTTACCCACCCTCAGCCGCGCGGTTCGGGAGCTCGATCCCGGGATCGCTCTTTTTTCCATCGCTCCCATGGAGGATCTCATCGCGCGCGGTCGCGCGACCGCTCGCTACGTCAGCTCCCTGATGGGCGCCTTCGCGGGGCTGGCGCTCGTCCTGGCGGCGGTGGGACTCTACGGGGTCATTTCCTTCGCGGTGAGTCGCTCGACTCACGAGATTGGGGTGCGTCTCGCGCTCGGCGCCGAGCGCCGCACGCTGATCGGCCTCGTGCTGAAGAGGTCGCTTTTCGTGGCGCTCTCGGGGCTGGGAGCCGGATTCGCCGCCTCGTTCGCGCTCACCCGCGCCCTCGCGTCGCTTCTCTACGAGGTCGCACCTCTCGACGCCGCTACCTACCTGGCGGTGCTCCTCGTCATGAGCTCCGTCGTGTTCCTCGCGAGCCTCGTTCCCGCGTTGCGTGCGGCCTCGCTCGATCCGCTCCGAGCCCTGCGGCACGACTGAGGAAAGCTCTCACGAACGAGAGGGGTCGGCTCCGTCGCCACGGTGGACGAAGACTTCCCGACGTTCGCGAGCGCGCGTAGGTGATTTGTTTCCAGCCTGATGGGAGATGCCGACGTCAGGTCTACTCGAGGCTCCATCGGAGTCCGAGATTCAGGATCTTCTGGAGCAGCTGGTCGTAGGAAATGCCCGCTTTTTCCGCGGACTCCGCGAAATCTTCACCATAGGCGAGCTGAGGGTTGGGATTGGCCTCGAGCACGTAGATGCCGCCTTCGGTATCCATGCGGAAGTCGAGGCGCGCGTATCCGCTCAGGTAGAGATTGCGATAGATCCGTTTGGCGATCTTCTGGATCCGCGCCTTCGCCTCTTCCGTCAGCCCCTTTGCCTCTCCCGTGCGGATTCCGTGCTTGCGCTGGTAGCGGGTGTTCCATTTGACGCTCTCGGTGGCGATCGCCCAGGACCTCTCCGGCATGTGAGAGAGAAAGATCTCCCACACAGGCAGGACCTCGAGCCTCTCGTTTCCGAGGACGCCCACGTAGAGCTCGCGGCCGTCGATATATCGCTCCACGATGGCGTCGGTGGACAGCCGCTCGTGGATGAAGGCCACCCGTTCCCGAAGCTTGTCTTCGTCCTCCACCACCGACGCCTGGGAGATCCCGGTGGAGGCCTCGTGAACCAGCGATTTCACGATCAACGGGAAGGCGAGACGAGGCGGACGGCGCACCGGCCGGCCACGGTGGAACACCGTGAACTCCGGTACCCGGATGCGGTGGTAGGCGAGCAGCTTCTTGGATATGGACTTGTCCCGGGCGAGGAGAAGGCCGCGCGCGTTGCAGCCGGTGTAGGAGACCCGGAGGAGCTCGAGGTAGCTGACGACGTTCTGGTCGTAGATGGGCACGTCGGCGAAGTCTTCGAGAAGGTTGAACACGATATGAGGACGGAAAGCCTCGATGGCGCGGCGGATGGCGCCGAGATTGCTCGCGACCTCGAGCGTTTGGAGCTCGTGTCCCATCGTCGTCAAGTGGGTGAGGACGTCGAACTCCATTTTCCACGGCGCCTCGATGCTGTCTTTTCCCGTCGCGTCTTCCGGAGGCAGCATCCCCTCGTGCATCACCGCCAGGACCCGAAGTTTCTTCATAGCGCGAAACCGTAGCGCCCGCTGTGCAGGTAGTTCATCGTATGGACGGCGAGCAGAAGCGAGAAATTGAGCTTCGCCTCCTCGAGATTGCTTCCCATATAGAGGTTGAGCTCCTTGGCCCGCCGCGTCATTTCCGCCAGCACCAGGTCGACGGTGTACTGGTAGACTCCCGTCCAGCGCGCCACGAGCCTGCGAGCTTCCCTGCGATGCTGGGAGATGAACTCCGCGGCGGTCATCGCCCCTTCCTGAGCGGGACCGTCGAAGAGTCGTTTCAAATCGCGATCGTAGAACGTGGGGATCTCGACCTGATACATCTCGCGCTTCTTTTCGTAGTGCGAGCGGAGCGTCTGCTTCAGGCCGCTCAGCAGAAAAGGCCGCCGCCTCGTTCTCGAGAGAGGCTCCTCGATTGCGATCTCGCGCATCAGCTTGTCCATGTATTCCAGCTTGCGCAGAACCGGCCAGCCCTGATAGCGCTCGCGCCAGGACGATCCCGGATCGAGCCAGACGGCGAAGGTCTCGGCAAAGTCCTCGTCGGGATGACTCTGCGCGTACCAGTAGTCGATGTTGCGGACGAAGTTCTTGCTGAAGGGCTTGGGGGTGTAGCTCTCGGGGTAGGGCGCCGACGACAGCCCGAAGAGCCGCTGGCGGAGCCGTCGTCTCTGGAGCTCGTAGGCGTTGTCGATGGCATGGCCGGTCTCGTGGCGAAGAATGCGGCGGCACCAGTCGACCGTTCCTCCCTCCACTTCGAGCATCTGGGACCTCTCGAGCTCGGTGAGTCGCGGGTGCGCGAGGTAGAAGGGGAGCGCCACCCCGGAGACTCCGTCGGGAGTGAACCAGTCTTCGGAGAGCCAGAAGTAGGGGCGGAACACCAGTCCCTTCAGCTCGAGCTCGCGGGAGAGCTCCTCGAGCCGGGCCTGAAAGAAGGAGCCTTCGGACTCGAGGCCGAGATTGCAAAAGCGCAGGTTCAGGAGCTCCTCGTCGGAGAGTCCGACCCAGACGGGCTCGCTCGGGGCCGAGGGCTCGGAAGAGGGAGGGCCAGAGCCCTCGACGCTCGGGGCGGTCCCTGCGCTTTCCTCGTTGGCCATTTATCTCATTGTACGACCTCGAACGCGGAACGGGCGACGACAAATCACTCGGGAGTGAGCCTCTCGACCTGCTCCGCGAGCATCGCCAGCGTTCGATCGATGGTGTCGATGTGGGTTCTGAAGGCGGATACCGCGAGCCTCAACGTGAAACGTCCGTCGACGATCGTCGAGGAGAGGAACACGCGGCCATCTCGGTGAATCGCTCGTACGAGCTTCTCGTTGAGCTCGTCCGCGTTGCCGGACGCGGGTGAATAGCGGAACGTCACGACGGAGAGATTGGGAGGCGGACCGACCTCGAAATTCGGCATCTCGGCGAGCCGCGCGTGGAAGTAACGTGCGAGGAGCATCTTCTCCTCCAGAGCCGCCCGGAACGGTGCGAGGCCGTGGAGCAGGAGCGGCAGCCAGAGTCGGAGCCCTCGAAAGTGTTTGCTGAGCTCGGGGGATAAATCGGCGGGGGAGATCTCGTCTCGCGCGCCGATCGTGTCCTGCATGTAGTGGGCCGTGTAGTGGTGGCTCTCGAGGAGGGTTCGTCGGTCGCGCACCAGCACCGCCCCCGAGCCGTAGGGGAGGAAGAGCGTCTTGTGCGGGTCCATGATGCAGGAGTGAGAGCCGTCGAGACGTCCGATCGCCTTTCTCCCTTCCTCGCACAGGAGAAAGAACCCTCCGTAGGCGGCGTCGACGTGGAGCCAGAGATTCTCGTCCCGCGAGACCGAGGCGATGTCTTCGATGGGATCGACGACTCCCGTGTCCGTCGTTCCCGCGGTCGCGATCACGAGAAACGGCAGGAGACCCGCGCCGCGGTCCCGCGCGATTGCGGTCCGAAGCGCGTCGGGACGCATGCGATAGCGCTCGTCGAGGGGGACGACTCTCTGGACGCACTCCCCGAGTCCGGCGATGCGGATGGCCTTGTCGAGAGAGTGGTGCGTCTGCGCGGTCGTATAGACCACGGCCCTTTCGACGTCACGTGCTTTGAGCCCGCAGGCATCGCGGGCCGCGACCACCGCCATCAGGTTCGCGATGCTCCCGCCCGACGTGAGGTTTCCTCCGGCGCTCTCGAGAGGGTAGCCCACGAGCTCACGCATCCAGTCGAGGAGCAGGTTCTCCATCCGTACCGCGCCGGGGGAGGCGAAGAACACGCCGGAGTAGCGGTTGGTGACCGCGGCGAGATAGTCGCCGAGCGCGGAAGCGTAGAGACCGCCGCCGGGGATGTAACCGAGGTGGCCGGCCGAGGCGGGGTTCAGCCCCGGACGGTCCACGTTGCGCGCGAGGAGCTCGAGGATCTCTTCCATGCTGCGCGGCTCGTCGCCGATGGCAGCGGTGTAGAGGTCGCGTCCCTCGTCTTCGGTCTCCCGATAGGCGGGGAGCTCGGGAAGTCTCTCCAGAAAACGCTCGGCGTAGCCGGCAGTCTCCTCGAGGAGGGCTCGCCGGGCGTCGGAAGCGGGCTCGAGCTGTCTCGCTCTGGCTTCGAGACGCTCGATCCGCCTCCGCAGGTCCAAAGCGGCCGACTCGGTCATGTCAAGGGGTGAGGGCTGCGATGCGATTCATGGGAAAAAAGAGATCCAGCTCTCGTCTCCGGAAGCGACGCAGCATCGTATCCCAGGGGTCCGTGCCGGGCCAAGCGCGCGCCACGGTAACTCGATCGATGAGTGCTCTTCTTCCCTCACCGGCGCTCGCTCTATCCGGCAATGGTGGCGACGAGCTTGAAAACCAAGAGAAGCCAGGGCGCACCGTGAAGAAAGAGGTCGAACCAGTCGATGGCGCGGCTCAGTTGTCCGCGGAACAGCATGCCCAGCTTTTCGACGATGTGGGGAGGGGTGAAAGGCGCGAGCCCCAGGGTGAGGCATAGAAAGATCGTGACGGACCAGGGGATGCGATCGAGCCAATCCATGGGTCGAGCGATCTCACGCCGGCGTGAGATTGGAGGTGCACTGGGGACAGCGTTTCGCTTTGATGGAAATGCTGGAGAAGCAGAACGGGCAGTCCTTGAGCGCCGGAGCGGCCGCGGGCGGCGGAGCCGACCAGCGGTTCACCTGCCTCACGAGGAGGAAGACGGCAAAGGCGATGATGACGAAATCCACCGTCGCCTGCAGGAACGACCCGTAGGCGAAGACGGGCGCTCCCGCCTCTGTCGCGGCGGCGATCGACGGGTAGCTCTGACCGTCGAGGCTCAGGAAGAGCGTGGTGAAATCCACTTTACCCAGGAGAAGACCGATCGGTGGCATCAGCAAGTCGTTCACCATGGAGCTCACGATCTTGCCGAACGCGCCGCCGATGATGATTCCGACCGCCATATCGAGGACGTTCCCCCGCATGGCGAACGCCTTGAACTCTTTCAGCATGATTCGCTCTCCTTGGATTTATCTTCCCATGCTCGAGAGCAGGTTTCCGAGCATGCCGTTTAGAGAGTCGCTCCCCGGAACCTGGCCTTGCGGAGTGACGTGGTCGACGAGAACCGGCAACAGAGAGGCGAGCACGTTGCTCGCCTCCTGTTGGCTCACACCGGCTTTTTCCGCGAACTGGCCTAGAGTCCCCTTTCCCAGGACGCTCGCGAGATCGGCGGGCGAGATGGACTTGTTGGCCCCGGTCGAGATCCAGGAAGACATCACGTCGCCGAATCCGCCCTGCTGGAACGCGTTCGCCAGGTCGGAGAGACCGCCCGAGCCGCCGACGGACGCGTCTCTCGCGCTCAGCAGTGCAATCGCCGCGGACAGGATCTGAGGATTCTTCTGGACGAGGTCGAAGGCCTGTCCGACAGCCCGCTGTTTCATCAATTCATCCAGGATGCTCATGTTTCGAACCTTTCTTGGTGCTCCGACTCCATCTGTAGAGAACGATTCGAGGTGGAGCGAGAACGCCGGGGAAGGCTACACCAGCGAAACCGGCGGCGGAAGCACCAAGGGGGAAGTTATACTGGCCGCCCGAAATGCAGCGATGAGGAAGAAGGTCGATGCGCATCGCCACCTGGAACGTGAACTCCATCCGAACCCGCCTCCCCAGGCTTCTGGGCGTTCTCCAACGTCACCAGCCTGACGCCGTCTGCATCCAGGAGCTCAAAGTGGCCGAGGACGAGTTCCCCTCGCTGGAGCTGAAAGCGGCTGGGTACGAGGCGGCACTCGCGGGACAGAAGAGCTACAACGCCGCCGCGCTCGCGGGCATCCGCGTCCTGTGCGTCTACGTTCCGAACGGGGGAGAAGTCGCGCTCCGACAAGTGGGAGTACAAGCTCGCGTGGCTCGCCCGCCTCCGCAGTTATCTCGACCGGAACGAGGATCGGAAACGGCCTCTCGCCGTCTGCGGTGATTTCAACGTCGCTTCCGACGGCGCAGACGTAAAGAACCCCGCACGATGGAAAGACACCGTTCTCTGTCATCCCGACGGCAGGGCGGCGCTGAAAAGAGTAATCGAGTGGGGGCTCGTCGACGCGTTCCGCCGGGTCCATCCCGACGGCGGGATCTATTCCTGGTGGGACTATCGCATGCTCGGATTCCCGAAAAACGACGGACTCCGTATCGACGGAGTCTAGGTCACCCTCCCGCTCGCCGAGCGCCTGAGGGACGCGCGCATCGACCGGGAGGAGCGACAGGGGAGAAAGCCCTCGGACCACGCTCCCGTCATCGTCGATTTCGATTGACGCGATCGGGGTCGCACGCCGTCGTTTGCAACCCACTGTCGAGCTGGAGTAAGAACCGCGCTCATGTCCCCATCTCGCTTCTTCCAGAGTTATCTCCTGCCGGGGTTCGTATTCCAGTCGATCGTCATCGCCGGAGGCTACGGTACGGGACGGGAGCTCGTGCAGTTCTTCTTGAACTACGGAACGCTCGGCGGTCTGCTGGCGATGTGGCTCGTCTCGACCGTGATCTGGAGCGCGGTCTGCGCCGTTACTTTCGAGCTCGCGCGCATGACCAAATCCTACGAGTATCGGAAGTTCTGCCACCAGCTCCTGGGACGGTTCTGGTGGCCCTACGAAGTCTGCTATCTCTTGATCATGGTGATCGTGCTCTCGGTCATCGCCGCCGCCGCGGGCGCCATCGTGCAGGAGATCTTTTCGCTTCCGTACTACGTCGGGGTCGTTCTCATGATGTTCGCCGTCGGCTTCCTCACCCTCAAGGGGACGGCGCTGGTGGAGAAGTTCTTTTCTTTCTGGTCCTTCGTTCTCTACGCCGTCTACATCGTCTTCCTCATCGCTTGTTTTCGTTCCTTCGGCTCCGACATCGTCGCCGGTCTCGATACGATGGAGTTGAAACCTGGATGGTTTCAGGGTGGGATCGAGTATGCCGCCTACAACGTCGGCACGCTTCCCGCGGTGCTGTTCACCATCCGACATCTCCGGCGCCGTAAGGAAGCTCTGATCTCCGGACTCCTCGCGGGTCCCATCGCCATCATTCCCGGGTTCCTCTTTTACCTCGCGATGGCGGGAGACTACCCGCACATACTGAGCGAGACCGTGCCCTCGGTCTATCTCCTGAACAAGGTGGGCTCGCGACTCCTGCTCTTCGCGTTCGAGATCATGCTGTTCGGAACGCTCGTCGAGACCGGAACCGGACTCATCCACGCTTTCAACGAGCGCATCGCGAGCGCTCTCGAGGAAAAAGGCCAAAAGATGAAATCCACCACCCGTCCGCTGGTGGCGGTTGGTCTCTTGGTGCTCGCCACCCTCCTCGCGCAGGTGGGACTCGAGGACTTGATCGCTGAAGGCTACGGTACCGTCACCTACGGCTTCTGGATCGTGTTTCTCATCCCCGTCCTCACCTGGGGTACCTACAGGGTCTTTACCTCCGATACCGCGTCCACGTTGAGCGCGCCGTAGATGTGGGGATAGAACACTCCCGGCTCGCCCTCCTCGTAACGGAGCTCGGGGGCGAGCCGGTCGGTGTCGATTTTCAGGAGCATCAGCCCCGTCTTTCCACCGAAGAACCTCTCCAGCGTTCGCTGGACCTGGTTCTCCTCGGAGCAGTGGATGAATCCCTCGGCGTCGAGCGACGGGTGGCGGTACTCGCCCGAGCCCGCCTGGCTCTCCCAATCTTCGGCGAAAGCGATGTGGTAGATGCGCCGCGGCATCGCCGCCTCCTCCCGGCCGTACGTTATCAAAGGCTCGCGGGCTTTTGTTAGACTGATAAGCTGTGTCGAAAGCATTAGAGCCGCCCGAGATAGGCCCGGGTCCGGCAGGAACGAACGGAGAGACCGCATCGGGCGTCCCGGGAACGGAGACCCGGGCGATCATCGAGGCGTTTGCCGCGGTCGGGGCCTCCCTCGACTTGAATCGCACCGCCGATCAGGTGCTCGCGGGCCTCAAGCCTCTGTTTCGCTTCGAGAGCGCTTCCATTTTCGTCAAAGCCCTCGGTGACGGCGCCGGCGTCGTGACTCAGCGCACGCGCGGCGACGTCGGGAACGACCGCGACCGACCGCTTCCGGAAATGGGAAAGGGGGTGGTCGGTCGGGTCCTCGAGACCGGCCGTGCCGCCCTTCACGGCAGCATCGAAGACGCGTCGCGCGCACCGGAGCTTCGGGCGACGACGCGCTCCGCGATGGTGGCGCCGGTCGTGGGCGGGGCGGGGCGGCTCCTGGGCGCCATCCTCGTGGAATCGAACGAGGCCGGCCGCTACAAGGATGGCACCCTCGAGCTATTGATGAGCTACGGGAGGGCGGCGGCGGCGGCCGTCGAGCGCTCGCTTCTCTACGCTCAGATGGTCGACGACGAGCGGCGTCTCGAAGGAGAAATGGAGGTCGCCCGACAGGTCATGGCGGGGATCCTTCCGAGCTCGACGCCGCGGCTCGCGGGCTTCGACATCGCCGCCGTTCTCGAGCCCTGCTACGAGGTCGGTGGCGATTACTACGACTTCATTCCTCTCGTCGACGATCGCTGGGGAATCGCCATGGCAGACGTTTCGGGAAAGGGCGTTCCGGCGGCGCTGGTGGTGGCGGCGATGCGGGCTACGCTCTATACCCTCGCCAAGAGAGAGCTCGCGCTGCGCTCGGTCTTTCGTCACGCGAACGAGTTCATTCATGCTTCGAGCCGGGTGCGAGCGAAGTACGTGACGCTCTTTTACGCCGTTCTCGACATCCAGGCGCGCCGCATGATCTACGTGAACGCGGGACACCTTCCGCCAATCGTCATGCGGGTGAACGGCGACGTCGAGCTCCTGCGCTCGGGAGGTTTTCCGCTTGGCTTTTTCGACACCCCGCGCTATTTCGAGCAGTTCGTCCAGCTCCAGAGCGGAGACCTCGTCTGTCTCTATACCGACGGGATTACCGAGACCGCGAACGCCAAGGACGAGGATTACGGTCGAGCGCGGCTCATCGAGGTGCTCCGGCGCCATCAGCAGAGCTCGGCGGCGGAGATCTGCGACGCCGTCCTCGCTGACGTGAGGCGCTTCGGAGAGCGCGCTCCCGTGGACGACGCCACCGTGCTCGTCCTGAAGGCCGTCTAGCTCGGCCTCCAAACCCCAAAAACGAAACCCGAAACCCGAAACCCTTAACGCAAAGGCGCAAAGGGGGATTTTTCTTTGCGCCTTTGCGCCTTTGCGTTAGGTTTTGTTTTTTTCTGAATGCTATGTGGCGGGGAGCGAGGAGAGTGCCTTCCGCGCGCGCCGTACCCATGGACGGACCTCGCGCTTGTGGTACGAGGGAACGTATTCCGATTCCTCGATGATGCGCTGAAGGGTCTCTCGCGCTTCGACGTGGTTCCCCGCCTCCGCCTGTAGCGAAGCGAGGCTGAAGAGCACCTTGGGAAGCGATGTCGTTCGCGCGAGCTCTTCCAACGTCCGGCGAGCCGAGGCCGGGTCTCCACTCCGCTCGAACGCGACGCCGAGCGCGTACTTCGCTTCTCCCGAGTCGTGGCCCGGGTCCTGTTGCACCAGTTTCGAGAGTGAGAGGACCGCCTCCGGGTACTTTTCGCAGCTCATCTGGGCCAGTCCGAGCTCATAGAGCGCGCGACGGTTGTCGCCGTCTTTGTCGACCGCCTTCCGCGCCGCTTCGAGCGATTCCCCGGCCTGCCGGCGGCTCCTCAACGCCTGCGCGTAGTTCGTCCAGGCCTCGCTGTTGTCGAGCCTCCGAACCTCGGCCGCGGCATGGTCCAGCTCCCGCTTCGAGGCGCGGGGGCTTGCGCGGAATCGAAAACCTCGAGGTCCCAGGTACTCGGCGAAGAAATAGACCGCCGCTCCCAGCGTGGGAAACAAGAGGATGACCCAGAGCCAGGGGCTCGCCTGGCCTCGCCGGACGCACTCGACCGCCATCCAGAGCGTGAACCCCAGCCCGAGAACGTACAGAATCATACCGGCCCCGGATCTTCGCAGGAGAATGCAAAACGATGATGAATTTATTCTACCAAACCCCTCGGCCCCCGCGAGCTAATTCAGAATCAGCCCGGACGCGAGGAACAGGAGTGTACAAACCGACGCCACGGTCACCGCGTACGGGAGCTGGGTGTTGACGTGATCCACGTGGTCGGATCCAGCGGCCATCGACGAGATGATGGTGGTGTCGGAGATGGGTGAGCAATGGTCGCCGAAGACCCCGCCCGCCAGAACCGCTCCGACGGTCAAGTAGAGGCTTCCGCCGAGGACGTGCACCATCGGAATCCCGATGGGAAGCATGATGGCGAACGTTCCCCAGGACGTGCCGGTGGAGAACGCGATGAACCCGCTGAGCAAAAAGAGCACCGCGGGAACGAGCGCGGGGCTCAGGAGTCCCTCGGCGAGCCCGGCGAGATAGATCCCGGTCTTGAGCGTGCCCGAGGTAGCGCCGATGGCGAACGCGAGCATCATCAGGAGGGCGAGAGGCATGAGACCTCCGACGCCCTTGAATACCAGATCCATGACCTCGTTGAGGCTGAAGATTCCCTGGATGCGGTACATGATTCCCGCGACGAGAATCGCGAGCAGGACCGCCCAGAGAACCGACGTCGAGCCGCTTCCCGCCAGGAGATTTCCCTTTCCGGTGATGAGGAGGCCCACCGGCATCATTCCCAGCATCACCAGCATCGGGACGAGCATGTTGGAGGCCTTGGGCTCGACTCCCTCCTTCGCGGGAAGGCTGAGCACTTCGGTCGAGACCAGCGGCTCCGCGCCGTCGCGGAGGACCTTTCCCGTCTCCAGCGCGCGCTTCTCCGCCCGAGCCATCGGCCCGAAATCCTTGCCCGTAATCACGAGGAAAAAGACCAGGAGGACGGCGAGGATCGCGTAGAAGTTGAACAGGTTCGCGTAAAGAAGCGTCTTCAAGGGCTCGTCCACGCCCTGGGCCGCCAGAACCCCCATGATGAATGCTCCCCACCCGTTCATGGGCAGCAGAATGCAGACCGGCGCCGATGTGGAGTCGCAGATATAGGCGAGCTTCTCTCTCGAGAGCCGAAACTTGTCGAACAGGGGCCGGGCGATGGCGCCGCTCACGAGACAGGTGATGCTCGATTCGACGAAGATTCCGAGTCCGATGAACGAGGCGAGAAGCTGCGCTCCCCGCCGGGTGGCCACATAGCCTCGCTCGGTCACCCACCGGATGAAGCCATCTACGCCTCCCGAGCGCTGGGTAAGAGCGATGAGCGAACCGACGAGGGCGCTGAAGATGACGACCCGCGTATTGCCGGCATCCTTGAACACGTCGACGAGCGCTTGAATGGAGTCGCCCAGCCCGAGGACCACGTTGCCTCCATCGAGGACGGTCCAGCCGAGCCAGATTCCGGCGAAGAGGGAAAGAAACACCTGTTTGGTGACGAGGGCGGTGATGATCGCAAGCAGGGGTGGAAGCACGCTGAGCCAGGTAGGGTGGTCCAAGCTTCTCTCTCCTCTCGTTACGGTACGGGTGGCCCGCTCGCTCGGCCGCGGAAGTACGATGTTCTACCACAGATCGGCCGCGGAACCGTCGGCCGTTGGGCCGTGATACACTCCGTCAGCCGCGCGAAGGCCGCTCGAGAGTTCCCGCGGTTCTTCCTCCTCGGAAGCAATCGCTCGAACCTATTTTCGCGTCCACCATGATTTCGCTTCCTCCGCTCCTGCTCGTCCTCGGCGCCGCGTCGCTCTTCCCCGAGCAGGAGGGCGGTGCCATCGCGGGAAAGATCTCGAGCCCGGCGGGCGAGCCTATTCCCGGCGTCGTCGTGATGGTGAGCTCCGAGTCCGCCACCGAGGACAAACCGAGACTCGTTGTGACCGACGGTGCCGGAGAGTTCTCCTTCTCTCCTCTTCCACCCGGAAGCTACCGTCTCCTCGCCACCTCGAGCGGGTACGAGGACGCGACCATCGAGGGTCTCCATGTCGAGGGCGGTCAGACCGCGCGGGTGGCGGTGACGCTCGAGCTCCGGCGGTTCTCGGAGAGCGTCGTCGTCCGCGGCGTCACGCCAATCTCGGAACCGGTCGAGGCGGCTCGCCCGGTCGAGATCACACTCGACAAGCTCGACCTCCTTCCTCTCTCCACCGACAGGTTCCAGGACGCCTTCCCTCTTCTTCCGGGTGTCGTGAGGGACCCGGAGGGGAGGTTGAGCTTCAACGGCGCCCGCCCGAGCCAGTCGATTCTCCTCGTGAACGGCTCCAACGTGACCGATCCGGTGACGGGCGACTTCGCCGTGAACCTTCCGTTGCGGGCGATCGAAACGGTTCGGGTGAACGAGATTCCGTACTCCGCGGAGTACGGCCGCGTCACGGCGGCGGTAGCCGAGGTCCAGACCAGGCGGGGAACCGACAAGTGGAAGCTGGACACGGGGGATCTCATCCCGAGGCCGAACTTCCGGGACGGTACCATCAAGGGAATCCGCTCGTTCGTGCCCCAGGTCGGAATCAGCGGACCGATCTCCAAGGGAAAGCTGTGGCTGTCTCAGAGCGTCGCGTACCGTTTCGTCCGCGCCCGCACGTACGACGTGACCTACGGCGCGGACGAGAGCATCATCGAAAGCTACGACAGCTTCACTCAGCTCGACTGGAGAATGGCGGAGAATCATTCCTTGACGACGACCTTCTCGTGGTTTCCGCAGCAAGTGGACAATCTTGGCCTGAACGCTCTGACCACTTCCGACGCGACGCCGGATTTCGATAGCTCGGGATGGAACGCGGCAGTCTCCGAGCGCTCGGCTCTGGGCGCGACCACAATCGAAACGTCGGTCGCGGTCAAGAGGTTCGACCTGTCGCTTCACCCCAAGTCCGAGGAGGCGTCGAGCCTCACACCCGACGGGCTTCGCGACAATTATTTCGATCTCATCGAATCGGCAGAGCTCCCGGTTCGAGCTCTCCTCGTCAATCACGCGACCGGTGAACGGCTCCTGGGGACGGCATCAGTTCAAGGTCGGAGCGAACCTCTCCCGGACCCGATTCGACGGCACCGACCGCGGACTACCGGTGAACGTCGTCGATGCGGGGGGACAACCGCTCCTCCGGATCGACTGGGTGGGGGATGCCGAGATCTTCCGGGTCGGATATTCAGTTCTCCTGGTTCGCCCAGGACCGTTGGCGCTCGAGCGATCGTCTGGGCATCGAAGTCGGTCTCCGCTACGACTTCGACAGTGTGGTGGGGCGGCATTACCTCGCTCCTCGTTTCGCGCTGGCCTACGCCCTCGACCCCGGCGGACGCTCCGTGTTCCGGGGAGGGGTCGGCATCTTCTACGATTACGTGCCGCTACAGGCGGGTAGCTTCGAGCACATGCAAAGCCGGGTCGAAACGTCGTTCGGATCCGATGGAAGCCGCTCGAGCCCTCCCGTCGTTTTTCGAGACCGTGTCGCCGAAACGCTCGATATTCCCCGCAGCACCGCGTGGAACGTCGAGCTCGATCAGTTGCTGACCCAGGGCGTCGATCTGCGTCTCGGCTATCGGGAGCGCCACGGATCGGACGAGATGATCGTCGACCGAACCGTCGAGGCGGGAGAGGGTACGCTCTTCCTGTCGTCCACGGGAGAGTCTGACTCGCGCGAGCTCTCGGCAACGCTCCGGGTCTCCACGTCGAGCCGGAGCGAGCTTTTTTCGCCTACGAGAAGTGGAACTCGACGGGAGATCTCAATCACTTCGCCACGATCTACCGGAATCTGCGCACGCCTCTCCTCTATCCGAACGAGACGTCCCTTCTCGACCTCGATGTGCCCAACCGCTTCCTAATCTGGGGTGTCTGGGAGCTTCCCAGAGACATTCAGGTCGCGCCGGGAGTCGAGTGGCGTTCGGGCTTTCCCTATACCGTTACCGATGCGCAGTACCAGCCGGTGGGGGACCGGAACCGTGGCGGACGGTTTCCGACCTTCTTCTCGTTCGACGTCAGAGTCACCAAGGGTTTGCGGGTGAAGGGAAGGAACGTAAGGGTGGGAGTTCAGGTCTACAATCTCGGTAGCCATTATAATCCTCGTGATGTGGTATCCAACCAGGGGAGTGCCCGATTCGGGCAATTGTTGAACAGCGTGGATATGGGTATCGGACTGCGATTGACTCTCGGAAAGTAGCGCATGAATCGTTCCAGAACCGGCGGCAGCCATCAGCAGCGATCGAATCCACCCTTCGTCGTCGAGCAGCAGGAGACTCTGGAGGCCCTCTGCGAAAAGCTCGCCGCGGCCGGCGCCTTCGCGCTCGATACAGAGTTCGTCCGCGAACGGACGTTTTTCATCCAGCTCGGCATCGTCCAGGTCGCGGCGGATGGCCTGGAAGCAGTGCTCGATCCCAAGGCGCTCCAATCGCTTGCCCCGCTCTTCCGCCTCGTGAGCGACCCCGCGGTGGAGAAGATCGTCCACGCCGGCGAGCAGGACTTCGCCGTGCTCTACGAGGCCGGTGGGGTCGTTCCAAGGAACGTATTCGACACTCAGGTCGCGGCCGCCCTGGTAGGGTACGGCGACCAAATCTCGTACGCCCGCCTGGTGGCGAAGGTGGCCGGAGTCCAGCTCGACAAGCTCGAGACCCTGACCGACTGGACGGCGCGCCCGCTCACCCCGGCGCAGAATCGCGTACTCCCTCGAAGACGTCCGGTACCTCCCTGGAATCCGCCGCCATCTGGGAGAACGGCTCAAAGAGCTGGGTCGCTCGGGGTGGGAAGTCGAAGAGTGCAAACGACTCGAGCGGGAAGAGACCTACCGTTCACCCGAGCCGAGAGAATTCTACAAACGCCTGAAGGCGAGCGGCCTCGCGAGCGCGAGCCTCGGCGTGCTCCGCGAAGTGGCGGGGTGGCGGGAGGAGACGGCGCGCTCGCGGGATCTTCCCCGAGGTTGGGTGCTGCGCGACCAGAGCCTGCTCGAGATTGCCCGCCGGCGACCCTCTTCCATCAAGAGCCTGAAGCAGATCCGCTCGCTCAAGCCCCATCAGATCTCGAAGGACGGAGACGCGCTCGTGGCCGCTGTCCGCGCGGGAGAGGCCGCACCTGTCCTCGAGACCGGGCCGCCCGTGCCACGCCTGAAGATGCCCGACGAGGTGGAGTCGACCGCGAGGCTGCTCGAGGCCTGGCTGTATGCGCGGGCGACCGACGCCGAGATCGCCCCATCGATGCTCGCCACCCGCGGAGACCTCAAGATTCTGGCGGCGGCGCACTATCATTCGCAGCTTCCGGAGCTCGCTCTCCTCGAGGGCTGGAGGCGCGTTCTCGTGGGTCAAGACCTCCTCGACCTGCTCGATGGAAAGATCGGGCTGCGGCTCGACGATCGCTCCGGCAAGATCTCGAAGATTTCCCTCGTTCGTCCACCTTCACCCGGTATCGAGCCGGAACGTTGAGCTCCCCCTTGACAATGGCGGGAGTGCCGCTAAACTAAAGAGGACAAGGATATACGTATTGATGCTCAGTGGGGGGCGTGCGCCCGATCGGATGTGGTGTGTGTCGTCGCGGAGTCTAGTCTCGGCACTCGTCGTCTCTCTCGTCTTCCTCCCGCCTCTCTCGTTCGCCCAGCAGTCGACCGGGTCCCCGGAGGGCGCGAGCAACGACGAGACCCTCGCCCAGCAGCCGCCGAACTACGGGTTCGTGCTCGGTACCGTGTATGAGGTCGACAAAGAGCGTTACCGGGCCTATCTGGCGGCGCTGCGGAAGAGTCACCCCGATCTCGACGAGCGCCGGGTGAAGCTCGAGCCGAAAAAATTCCTCGATGAGCGCGCCAAGGTGACGGTCACCGGAAGACTGCTCGCGACCAACGAGGGCTTCTCGAGCGACGCCTCCAATTCCGACGGCGAGTACATCATCAAGCGCTCTCCCGTCGGGGCCTACTCCTTCACGCTGCTCTACGAAGGAGAAGAGTATCCCGTCCAGCAGCGACTCGATCTCAACGTGGAGCTGAGCTACGTCGCGGAGCTCTGCTTCGTCATCGACAAGGAAGAGAAGGTCGCCTGGATGGTGTCGGACGGCGTCCGAAGGGCGGAGGACGTTCCTGTTTGGGTACCGAGGGAGTGTCACTCGGCTCTCTCCGGTTGTCTCGCGATGCTGCTCGACGACCACGGCGGCTTTCCCAAGGGACTCCTCCTCCTCCTCGCCGGTGGAGGCGCCACGGCGCTGGGTCTCGGTATCATCTCGACCGATCAAGTCGAAGCAAGCCCGCCCAAGCGACCGAACCAGCGCTGATCGACGGACCGAACAGGGTGCCTCGTGTTCCGTTCTAACCTGCCGTAACGCACCTCGTTTGCCACGAACTCCCCGAGCGCTTACGATGCGGCGTCGGCGCCGCTGTCCGAGCGCTCTGCCGCTAAGGAGGTGAATGGCTCGAGCTGAGAGCTGCTGATGCCCTGGTACCGCAAGCTGCACTTTCAGATCATTGCCGGACTCCTGCTGGGAATCGCCTACGGTGTCGTGGCTGCCGCCCGGGGTTGGGGCGCTTTCACCGAGCATTGGATCGCGCCCTTCGGGACCGTCTTCATCAACGGCCTCCAGCTCATCGCCGTTCCGCTGGTCCTCGCTTCACTCATCACCGGCGTCGCTTCGCTTTCCGACCTCCGAAAGCTGTCGCGCATCGGAGGCAAGACCATCGCGATCTACATCTGCACCACTGCGGTCGCGGTTACCATCGGGCTCCTGGTGGTGAACGTCCTCAGGCCAGGCGATCGGGTACCCGAGCCAGTGCGCGACCGACTCCAGCGTCAGTTCGCCTCGGACGTGAGCGCCCGGGAGGCCGACGCCGAGCAGATGGAGGGCCGCGGCCCCCTCCGCCTTCTGGAAGAAATCGTCCCGTCCAACTTCGTACACTCGGCGTCGGACAACCGCAACATGCTCCAGATCGTCTTCCTCTCCATCGTGGTGGGAGTAGGCCTCATCCAGGTGCCGAAAGAGAAAGCGAAACCGCTCCTCGACGTTTTCGACAGCTTGAACTCCGTCGTGGTCCGCCTGGTGGATCTCGTCATGCTCATGGCCCCCATCGGTGTGTTTTCGCTCATCGCGCGCACCATCACGGGGATGGCGGCGGACAATCTTTCCCAGGTCGTGGACCTTCTGAGCGCGCTCGGGTTCTATTGCGTGGCCGTGGTGCTCGGACTGTCGCTGCAGATGGGCGTCGTCTATCCCGCGCTGCTGAAGCTTTTCACTCCCATGCGCCTCAAGACATTCGCCCTCGGGATCGCGCCCGCCCAGCTCGTGGCCTTCTCTACGAGCTCGAGCGGCGCCACCCTGCCGGTGACGATGGAACGTTGCCAGGAGAAGCTGGGTGTCTCCGAGGAGGTCGCTTCCTTCGTCCTCCCGCTGGGAGCGACGATCAACATGGACGGCACCGCGCTCTATCAGGCGGTGGCGGCGATGTTCATCGCGCAATCCCTGGGCATGGGCATCGGGTTGACCGGCCAGCTCACCATCGTGCTCACCGCCGTTCTCGCCTCCATCGGAACCGCGGCGGTGCCCGGCGCCGGTATCATCATGCTGGTCATCATTCTTCAGTCGATCGGCGTTCCGAGCGCGGGAGTCGCCCTCATTCTCGGCGTGGACCGGATTCTCGACATGCTGCGCACCGTCACCAACGTGACCGGGGACGCGACGGTGGCGACGATCGTGGCCGCTTCCGAAAGACAGCTCGGTCCTTCGGATCTCGACGAGACGACCGATCGGATCCGGCTGCGAGCGTAGCTCTCGGCCGGTCTCTACTTCGGGGAGCCGTTGAGGCTATCGAGCAGAATTTTGAGAGCGTCGATCTGGGTGAAAATACCGATGAGCTCCTTGCCGTCGACGACGGGAAGACTTCCCAACTTCTTTTCGATGAGGATCTGGACCGCTTCTATGAGCGGAGTGTCCGCGGTGACGGTGAACGGCTCGCGGGTCATGATGCGGGAGACGGGCGTGTCTTCCATGACGCTCTCGAAACCGGACTTGTCGATTCCCTGAAGGATGGACGGCGACGCGCGCCGGATGTCCCGGTCCGATACCAGTCCCACGAGGAATCGTCCGGTGGCGACGGGAAGATGCCGGATGTGATGAGAGCGGAGGAGGAGCATCGCTTCTTTCATGCTCGCGTCTGCCTCGACCGTGATCGGGTCCGGGGTCATGTAGTCGCCGACTCGCATCGGTGCGCCTCTCTTCGAATGTGGTGCTTTTTGTTTAGTATACGCGTAAAACCGGTTCCCTGCTAGGCAGGGCGCGAGAGGAGAGCGACGGTTTGAACCACGGGCGCATCCGCTGGCAGTTCCTTCAATCGAAGCGATCCGACCTCTTCTGGTACCTCGGGTCGAGCCTCGCGGGATGGCTCTATGTGACGCTGGTGCTCGTGCTCGGTCGGGGTCTGGGCGATCCGATGCGGGAGCCGTTCTACCGGTTGAGCCTCTTCGGGCGCGACGTTCCACTCACCCTCGGATTGCTCGTGGTCGCGAGCTGGGCGCTCTTGATCGACGCGCCTCACGTCTGGGCTACCTTGGCCCGGACCTTCCTCGATCCCGACGAATGGGCCGAGCGTCGGGGCGTCCTCCTCGCGTCGCTCGGGTGGTTCGCGCTCGGGCCGGCGGTCGTCTTCGGACCCTATGTCCTCGGCACCGTCGTTGCGCTCCGGCCGGAGACGATGGCTCTTCCGGCGGTGATGTTCTTCGTCTTTTTCCGCTTATGGGCCTACTACCACGTCGTCCGCCAACACTGGGGATTTCTCGTCCTGTACAAGAGGCGTAACGACGACTGGCGAGATCCCGTTGAGAACCGTGCCGATCTCTGGTTCTTCAACGCCGCCCTGTATCTGCCACTCCTCTTGTTTCTCACCGCGCCCTGGTACGCGAGCACGGGAATGCCGTCGCTCGGCCTCGACCGACCCGTCGTGGGCGCGTCGTCACTCGCTTCCATGCTCCGTCCCGTCGTCTTCGTCGCCTACGCGGTGGCAATCGCTTCCTACCTGTTCTTTCAAACGATTCGCTACCTCCGGGGCATGGCTCGCAATGGGCCGAAGCTGCTCCTGCTTCTCGCCGTCTGTCCTCTGCATCTCGTGGTTTTCTCCAATCCCCTGCTCGCGCTGTTCGTCGTGCCGGTGGTCACCGTCGGACACAACCTTCAGTACCATCGAATCGTCTGGGCGTTCGGCCGCCACAAATACACGCCGTCGGCGGAGCCCTCCTTCCGATGGGCACGCGCCGCTTTCTGGTCGGTTCCGGCCTATCTCGGCCTCGGGCTGGCCTTCACGTTTCTTCTGTATCAAGGGCCCTGGGTCGAACGAGTCCAGACGAGTCTCGCCCAGGCCTTCGACAGCTGGGTTTTCGGCGGCGTGGGGCTCATCGCCGGGATCGCTCGACCGGAGCGAGCGGGAGTGGGCGCGCGAGTGGCCTCGACTCTGTTCTTGGGCTGGGCGATGCAGCACTACTATCTCGACGCGAAGATCTGGCGCGTCCGCCGCGACCCGACCGTCGCCCGTCATCTTTCCCTCTGAACGCCCGGCCGGAGCTCACGCCGGCGGACGCGGGAGGGAGACGCTCTTCCCCTCGCGCAAGCCCGAGACCCAGTCCAGGAGTCCGTCGGCCGCGACTTCGCCACCACCGTAAGCGACGAGGTCCCGAAACTTGGACTCGAGATCGTCGCGCTCGAGCGGGCTCTCCGGATCGCCCCGGGGACGGCTGGTCTCGAACGTGAGCTCGTTCCCGTCCTCGAGCCTGACGCGCAGGCGCGACGGCCACTCGCGGGGATACCGGGTCTCGAACGCGGGGTCGAGGCGTACCGCGGTCTTCGCTGCCAACGGACGTACGTCGGGATCGCTCAGCGCCTCGTCGGAGAAATCGGCGAGGCCGGCGTGTCCTCGGGCGAGCGTCGACGCTGTCACGTACTGCAGGCTGAACTTGGCCTCGTAAGGAGTGCGGGGCTCGGGTCGGTCGCAGAGCTCGATGGCGGCTCCGTAGGTATCGACCTCGACGGATGCTATGCGCGCGCCTGCGATTCGAGGCCGCAGCGAGAGCGCACAGTCGACGGCCGCATGGGTATGGCGACAGGAGGCGTGCGGCTTGATGGAAACGCCGTGGATCTTGAGCGGCGCCGAGCCAAGCCCGGCAACGACGCGCTCGGGCGTGGCGTCGGGAGCGGTAGCGGCGAAAACCCCCGTTCCCCCTCGAGGATGAATCGCGCTCCGGTAAGACCGCACTCGGCGAGAAGCGCTGCGAGGATGCCGTTGGCGGCGGCTCTTCCGGCATGAAGGTGCTTCGACATCGCGCCCTCGGCATTGAACTCCCAGAGGCCGGATGCCTGTGTCCCGGCGTTTCCGAAGGCCCAGACGATGCTCTCCTCGTCGAGCTCGAGGATCGACGCCGCGGCCGCGGCGGCGCCGAACACGCCGCAGGTCGAGGTGTTGTGAAAATAGCGGTAGTGCTTCTTTCCCACCGCCTCGCCTACGCGGACGGCGATCTCGTATCCGGCGACGATGGCGGTGAGGAGCGCCCGGCCGCTCTTCGACCTCGATTCGGCGAGGGCGAGGGCGGCAGGGATCACGACCGCGCCCGGATGGAGCACGGAGCCGCGGTCGACGTCATCCATTTCGACGATATGGGAGAGCCCTCCGTTTACCAGCGCCGCGACCTCGTCCGAGCGACCCCACGCTTCTCCCACGATGCTCGCGTGCCCGTCCGGTTGCGACGCGCCGTACTCGAGAAGGATTCGGCCCGGCTCGGTGCGGCGTCCGGCGACGGCCGAGCCGAGCCAATCGAGTAAGTAGACTTCCGCCGCATCGATGGCGGGCTCGAGTCGTGCGTCCTGCGGCAATGCGACGAGAAACCGAGCGAGCTCGGCACTCCGGGACCGCTCCCCGCTCTTCATTTCGCCTTCATCGTTCAATGGGCTCGAACAGAGCCCCTCGCGGATCGGTCCAGCCCTTCTTCGATTCTTCCACCATCTTCACTACGTCTTCGACGAGGGCCTGATCGTCGAAGAGAACGCCGTTTCGGATCGTCCACCGGATTCCACCGCGTCGGACCATCCGGCCATCTTCGGTCGTGAGTGCGCCGAATGGATAGAGGAATCGAAAGCTCTTCAAGGGGTTGGCCGCGACGACGAGAAGGTCCGCCTTGAATCCCGTCTGCACCAGCCCGAGGTCCGGGCGCTTCAGCGTGAGGGCCGCGTTTCGAGTGGCGGCGCGGATGACTTCGAGCGGGTCGATTCCAGTTTCCTCCATGAGCTGGAGCTCACGGACGTTGGCGATCCCGCTGGTGTTCCACGTGTAGGGATCGTCGGCGGCATACGAGAGATGGCCCCCGCGATCGTTGAACGCCTTGATGAACGTCTGCCACAGGCGATAGGCCTGAGCCCAGCTCGCTTCGTCTCTCGACGTCCAATCCCAGTGCTCGGCGGCGTGAGAAGAGGGGCTCGGCATGAACCATTCGATCAGCTGGCGGTGGGTGTAGCGGTCGTGCCAGGGGAGCCCCATCGCGCGGTTGATGTCTCGGTCGGCCTCGTAGGCGCTCATCGTGGGGAGCATCGTCACTCCCGAGGCCACGAGCCGATCGACGACCTCGCCCAGAAGCTTCTCCGGATTCGCCTGCTGCCACACCCTCGCCGCATAGCGGAACCGATCGGCCTCGTCGGAGTAGTTGTAGTCGGGCGGGAAGGGCTGAAGCGTGCCGTCGAGCGCCGCCTCGGCGTAGCCATAGTGATGCTCGATCATGGTTCCGCCGAGCTCGGCGGCGTCCACCGCGTTCACCACCGCGATGTCGGAGGGCGGGAGGTGCACCGTCGTGATTCCTCCCGCGGCGTCCACCGCTTTCGCCACCGCGCCGAAGAGGTCGCGGTTCCAGGCCAGGCTTCCGATGCGAATCACGTGCGCCCCCTCGGCGATCAGCTTGGGAGCGAGCTCGGAGGCTTTGGAGGGGTCGTGCCAGGGCGCAATGACGTCGAGGGGAGGCGCGTGGCCGGGATCGCGGGATCGAGCCGGTCCCCAGTCGCGGATGGGATAGAGGCGCGGAGCCACGATGCGATTGGCTTCCGAGAGCCGTTGCTGTTCGAGTGCCTGGTCGAACCCGCGCTCGGCGCCGTGGATCATTGTCGTGACGCCGTCCGCGAGCTTCAGCTCGTAGACGTATTCGAGCGGGAGCCCCTCCTCGCGGATGTGGCAATGGAGATCGATGAGCCCCGGCATTACCCACATCCCCGCGGCGTCGATCACCCGCTCTCCCGTCGGCCGCGAAGCCTCGGCGACACCGCCGGGAGGGAGCGCGACGATATGGGTGATGGTGTCGTTCTCGACGACGATGTCCGCGGGGCCGTAGGCCGGACCGCCGTGACCCGGGATCACCATGGCGCCGCGAATGACGAGACGAGCGTACGGCCCCTCCTGGAGATGTTGGGGGCGCTGGCGCTCCCGTGATTGTCCGGCCGCGACCATGGAAACGGCCGAGAGGGTGAGCAAGCAGGCGCGGACCGCCCTGGAAACGAGAGCCATCGAGTAACTTTGTCGCACCGGATCTCCTCCTTGGGTTGCCTTCTCCTTCGCGATGGTATGGGAGCGACTCGATCTCTTCAACTCCTTCGAATATTCTCTGACGTCATGCGAACTCTCTTTCGAAGCCACCTGATGTCGATCTCCGTCCTGGCCCTTTCCGCCCTCGTCTTCGCCCAGCAGAGGCCTCAGGATCGCCGGCGTTTCATGGAGCCGGGCACCGCCACCTCCGATGACCCCCGGAGGGTTCCGATCCCCGACGAGCCGCGTGGACCGGACGGGGTGACGGTCCTCGAAGGAGGCCGGATCTTCGACGGCACCGGAAGCCCGGCGAGAACGGGAACGCTCGTGCTCGAGCGCAACCACGTCCGCGCCATTCTTCCCGCTGGCGACCGGAGCTGGCCCGTGGACGCCCGCGTCTTCGACGTGACCGGCATGACCGTCCTTCCCGGTCTCATCGACCTTCACACTCACATCGACTACAGCGAGCCCGACGTTCCCATCGAGCAAGCCGTCAACCCCACCCACGCGACGCTCCGGGGCGTCGAGCGGCTCCGGTTCTACATCGAGAGCGGGATCACCAGCATTCGCGACACCGGCTCCAAATACGACGTTCCCTTCCGGCTCAAGGATTTCGTCTCCGACAACCGCATACCCGGCCCGCGTGTTTTTGCCGCCGGCCGGCTGATCACCGCCACTGGAGGTCACGGGGCCGAGGGGCTCTCGCCCAACAGCCAGATCTACGGCGAGATCCGGGAAGCGAGCGGTCCTGATGACTGGAGGGAGGCGGTCCGCGAGCAGTTCAAGAACGGAGCGGACTTCATCAAGCTTGCGAGTCACTACACGAAAGAAGAGGTAGCGGCCGCGGTAGACGAGGCGCACAACCTCGGGCTCAGGGTGACCGTCGACGCCGAGACGTTCTACATCGGTTGGGCGGTCGAGGCCGGAGTCGACTGCGTCGAGCATCCCCTTCCTCGCACCGACGAAGTCATTCAGATGATGGCAGCGCGAAACGTTTACTCGGTTCCCACGCTCCAGCCCTACGCCTATATTTTCAATCTCGCGGGCGGCTACTTCGGATCGACCTCCCGCCGGTTCTCGTTCTCGAAAGAAGCGAATCTCGAGGTCCTGAAGCGAATGAAGAAGGCGGGCATCAAGATGGGAGTGGGTACCGACCTCGTCATGGACTGGTTCCGGTTTCTCCCGAAGCCGTACATCCACGAGCTCGAGTGGTTCGTCGCTGGCGGATACTCGCTACCGGAAGCGCTCGTTGCCGCCACCCGGGACAACGCGGAGATCCTGGGGATGGACGACAAGCTGGGAACGCTCGAGCCCGGAAAGCTCGCCGACATCCTGGTGGTGAAGGGTCGCCCCGACGAAGTCCTGCAGGAGCTCGAGAACGTCGAGCTCGTCTTCCGCGACGGATACCTGCAGGTCCAGAACGGGCGGGTCTATGTCCCGAGGCACGTTCCCGCGACCGAGCCGAAACCGGGGGGAAAAGGCGAATGGCGCGGAGGGCCGGCAGGGGGTAGCGACGAGATGTAAGGATGAGGAAGGGGAAGGATTTCAGTCTTTTCCGTTCGGAACCTATCGTTTTCCCGAAGGCGTTTGCGCTCGTTTTCCCTTGGTTCACGCGGGGATTTGCCCCCACGGAGCCAGACCCCGATTCACAGTTTTAAACGACTCCTCGAGTGTTGCCCCCCACGCCCACGGACGGAGCCGGAGACTAGCTCACGTAACGTCGTAGCCCCCTGCGGTTAAAAGGTTTTCCTCCCAGGCTGGCACCGGGAGCCCCTTTCGCCCGAGTTGGGCACAATCTTTGCTACGTCCCCGGTATCTTTGGATCTGCGTTCTCGCAATCGACTGGAGATTCATTTTTGCGACGCGGTTCGAGCCAGCGGCTCGTCGCTCGGAGCGGAGGCTGCCGATAGAGCCATGTTCGAGCGAGGGGTCGGCTCCGAAAACGGATCGGCCGGCAAACGAAAGTTGAAGGAGCATCTATGACCGGGTTCTTCGCGAGACTTTCCATCCGTGCGCGTTTCATCCTTCCCATCGTGGGAACGATGGTCGTGCTGACGAGCTTCATCATGTTCTTCTTCCCCTCGCGGCAGCGAGACGTGGACAAAAACGGGCTGGAGAACAAGGCGATGAGCATCACCCGGATGATCAGCTACAGCGTCGCCGCCGGTCTGGAGTTCGAGGATCGCGAATCGGTGCTCCAGGTCCTCAACTGGGCGAAGAGCGACGAGGACATCGTCTACGTGGTCGTCCGGAACGCGCGCGGAGAGGAATTCGCCGTCTACTCCGTGGACGGTCGAAAGCCTTCCTCGCTCTCGGGGATCCCCGCTGATTTCGCCGCGGGCGATGGCGATTCGAACGACGTGCTCGAGGTGTC
The DNA here is from genome assembly GCA_963815675.1 of uncultured Acidobacteriota bacterium. Classification (GTDB taxonomy): domain Bacteria; phylum Acidobacteriota; class Vicinamibacteria; order Marinacidobacterales; family SMYC01; genus CAWFHP01. Next base: position 102,697 of record CAWFHP010000008.1, read on the forward strand.
GGGACCGGTCAAGAGGGGCGACACGGCGACGGGCTCGGTCCAGGTGGGACTCTCGACCAAGATCATCGCCGAGAACTACCGGCGCGGGCTCTGGACGACGTTCCTCTTCAACTTCGTGGTGGCGGCGTTCTGCCTGCTGACGGCGCTCTACGTGGCGCGGCAGATTACCGCGCCCATCGTCTCTCTGACCCAAGCGGCGGAGCAGATTGCGAGCGAGGACATGAGGCGACTCGCCGACGAGACGCGCACCATGGCGAGCGGAGATCTTACCCACGAGATCCAGCTCGAGCCTCGGCGCATCGAGGTATCGACGGGGGCGGAGATCGGACGCATGGGAGCCGCCTTCAACCTCATGCTCGACCGACTGGTGGAGATTGCGAAGGCGTTCAACCTCGTCTCCGCCGGGCTCAGAGACATCGTGCTCCACGTTCAAGCCGCCGCTGACGAGGTGGCGACCGGAAGCGACTCGGTGGCCGGTGCCACCGGACGAGCGGCCCGGGGCAACGAGGCGACGGTGTCGGCGGTCGAGGGCATCACCTCCACCCTCCACGAGATGAACGCCAACATCCAGAACGTGGCCCGCAACGCCCAGTCGCAGTCGGCGTCGACGACCCAGACCCTCGCTTCGATCGAGAACATGCTGCGCTCGGTCCAGACGGTCGCCGGCGCCGCCGAGCGTCTCGTCGAGATCGCGTCTCGCGCGAGCCGCACCGTGACCGACGGCGGCATGGCGATGGAGGCGGCGAGCCAGGGGATGGGCGAGATCCGAGACGTCATCCGTTCTTCCGCCGTCTTCGTTCAGGACCTCGGCGGCATGGCGGAGGACATCGGCAAGATCGTGGAGGTCATCGACGAGATCGCGGAACAGTCGAACCTCCTCGCCCTGAACGCGGCGATCGAGGCGGCACGGGCGGGCGAGCACGGACTCGGCTTCGCGGTGGTCGCCGAAGAGGTGCGCAAGCTCGCCGAGCGCAGCGCGACGTCGACGGGGGAGATCGCCGACCTGGTGAAACGCATCCAGAACCAGGTATCGAAAGCGGTCGACAACATGGAGAAATCGACGGCGATCGTGGAGCAGGGAATGCGCCGCACGGAAGAGCTCCGCGCCAACCTGCAGCATATCGGCCAGTCGGTGGGGGAAGTCTCGAAATGCTCGCGAGAGATTGGCGAGGCGACGGCGGAGCAGTCCGCGGGAACCCAGCAGATCGAGCAGGCGACCTCGCGACTCGGCGAGCTCACCCACGAGATCAGCGCCGCCACCGAGCAGCAGTCGAGCGGTACCGAGCAGGTGGTGGACTCCATCGAGCAAATCCGGGTCATGGTGCAGGAGAACGCCGAGAGCGCTTCCGAGCTGGCGGCATCGTCGGAGGAGCTCTCCCGTCAAGCGGGACTCATGCGGGAGCTCACGTCGCGATTCCACGTCAGCTCCAGCGGTCAAGCGGAGGGACAAGGACAAGGTCAGCAACAAGTTGTTCCGCCGCGACCACGTGGCGCCAACGGCAGTCGGAGCCGTTCGCCCGATGACCGTGAGGTGAAGGAGTTGCTGCAGCAATCCATCGACGCCGCGACTTCCGCTCGGCCCTTCGCCGGCCGGTAGGCCCATATGTCGAGGACGGCCCATCTCGTTTGCTTCCGAATCGGGAAGGAGACCTACGGGGTCGACATTTTCTCGGTACGGGAGATCGTCAAGGCACAAGAGATCACTTCGGTTCCCGGTGCCGCGGACTACGTCCTCGGCATCATCAACCTTCGCGGCAGGATCATATCGGTGGTCGACCTCGCCGAGCGGCTCGGGCTCGGCCATGCCAAGGTCAATCGGGCCAGCCGCATCCTCGTCGTCGACGTCGACGGATTCACCGTGGGGTTTCTGGTCGATGCCGCGACGGAAGTGTTGAAGCTCACCCCCGAGCACATCGAGCCCGCTCCCGAAGAGCTGAAGCTGTCGAGCGACGACGACTATCTCGAAGGCGTCGGAAAGATCGAAGGGCGTCTGGTCATCATCTTGAACCTGTCGAATCTGCTCTCCGACGCGGAAGCGTCGACGCTCGCGACCTCCGCATCTCCGGGAGAGAACGAGGGGAGGGCGAGACGAGCGGGAACGGTGTGATGAACGCTCAGATCAGCGAGGACGAGTTCCGCTTGTTCCGCGATCTCATCCATCGCGAGTGTGGGCTGTACTTCAACGACAGCAAGAGAGCGTTTCTCGCCTCGCGCATCGGAAAGCGCCTCGCCGCGATGAGCATGAGGAGCTTTTATCGCTACTACCGCTATCTCAAGGAGGGCGGGGAGAAGCAGGAAGAAGAGCTGCTGAGACTTCTCGACATCCTCACCATCAACGAGACCTCCTTCTTCCGCAATCGCCCGCAGTTCGATTTTCTCGAGCAGGTGGTGTTCCCCGAGATCCTCTATGCGAAACGGTCGGAGAGCTCCCCGAGTCTGAGAGTATGGAGCGCGGGCTGCGCGACGGGAGAGGAGCCTTATTCGATCGCGATCTCCGCTCTCGAGGCGATCGGCCTCAAGCGCGGATGGGAGGTACGGATTTACGCCTCCGACCTCTCCCTCAGCGCTCTCGACCGGGCCGACCGGGGACTCTATCCCGAAGTGAAGCTCCAGGGGGTCGACCACGCGCGCCAGAGGCGCTACTTCGAGGAGGGCGCCGAAGGATTCCGGGTTCGCGACGAATTGAAACGACGGGTGATTTTCGATTTTCACAATCTCAAGCACGAGAACGGCCTGGGAGAGCTCGACGTCATCTTCTGCCGCAACGTGCTGATCTATTTCGACCCCGACGAGCAGGAACGGGTGGTGAGAAAGCTGGTCCGGGCGCTGAAGCCTGGCGGCTATCTCTTTCTCGGACATTCGGAATCGGTCCAGGGCAAGATCGACGAGCTGAAGTTCGTTCATCACGGACTGGGAACGGCGTACAGGAAGACGGGGACATGAGCGACGAGAGCTACCTCACTCTCGACGAGCTCGCCGCCCTCAAGGCGACGTTCTACGTCCAGACGAAGGAGATTCTCGCCGATTTCTCCGACCGCACGCTCGCCCTCGAGAGCACCGACGACGTCGCCGAGACCGTGCGTGCGCTCGAGAGGGCGGTGCACACCATCAAAGGCGATTCGATGGCCCTCGGGTTCGACATGCTCTCCAAGCTCGCTCACCGGCTCGAGGACTACTTCCACCGGCTGCGGGACATCGACCGCGCGGGCCGGGAAGAGATTGACCTCGTGCTCGCGAGCGGGGACACGATGATGGAGCTCCTCGAAGCCTACTGCGCCGAGCACGAGCATCCGCTCCCCACGCTCGAGCCTCTCTTCGAGCGACTCTCGGTGCCCACGGAGTCCTTCACGGCGGAGATCTCCCTCGAGGGGCGTCTCTACCGGCTGTTCATCTCGTTCGCCAAGGACTGTCAGATGCGATCCGCGGGCGCCTTCCTCGTGCGTCGCCGGATCGAGAAGCTCGCGCGGGTCGTGGCGGTGAATCCCGACCCCGAGTCGGGCGAGATTGAGAATGCGCGCCAGTGGGCGGTCGATGTCGAGACCACGGCCAAGAAGGACGAGCTTCGCCGGGCGGCTCGCGTCCCCGGCGTGACCTCTCGCGTCGTGGTGAAGGAGCTGACCCGTCTCGAGACCGCTCGCGCTCGCCGAATCGAGGGAGAAACGACCGCGGTCAACGACGACTCTTCTCTCGGAAAGGGGCATGGCTCTCATGGCTCCGGAGCGTCGGATCAGCTCCGTGTGGAAGTGACCAAGATCGATCGCATCATGAACCTCGTCGGCGAGCTCGTCATCGGACGCTCCATGGTCGCCCAGGCGCTCAACGACCTCTCACGAGGCCGTCAGGCGGGCGCGATACTGGACCGGCTCGGCGATGCCAACGGATTTCTCGAGAGGACCCTGACGGAGCTGCAGGCGGCGGTGTTGAAGATCCGAATGGTGCCGGTCGAGCACGTATTCCGCCGCTTTCCTCGCGTGGTACGCGACCTCGCGCACTCCAGGGACAAAAGGGTGGAGCTCGAGATCGAGGGAGGGCTGACCGAGCTCGACAAGAGCATCGTCGACGCGCTGGGCGAGCCCCTGCTCCACCTCGTACGAAACGCCATCGACCACGGCTTGGAGCTCCCGCAGGAGCGGGAGCAGCGCGGGAAATCGCCGGTAGGACACCTGAAGCTGGCGGCGTTCTATGAAGGAAATCACGCCCACGTGGTCGTCGAGGACGACGGCCGTGGCATCGATATCGCAAGGGTGGGTGAGCGCGCGGTCACCCTCGGTCTGCTGGAGCCATCGCAGCTCGATGCCATGACTCCATCGGACATCCTGAATATGATCTACGAGCCGGGCTTCAGTACCCGGGAGACGGTTTCCGACATATCGGGCCGGGGCATCGGCATGGACGTCGTTCGCGAGTCGATCGAGAATCTGAAGGGGGTCATCGAGCTCGAGACCGCTCCCGGAAAGGGAACCCGCTTCGTCATCCGGCTCCCTTTGACTCTCGCCATCCTGCGCGCGGTTCTGGTCGAGGTGGCGGGCAAGGCCTTCGCCGTGCCGCTCACCGGCGTTCTCGAGATCGTGCGCCTGCCCCGCGATCACGGCTCGAGCATTCGTGGCAGAGACGTTCTCCACTGGCGGAACCAGGTCGTTCCCTTGATCTCGCTGAGGGCCGCGCTCGGCCTGGGAACGACGGAGCCGGAGAGCCGCCGTTTCGTGCTTCTCGTTGGTGAGGCGGAGCGGCGCGTCGGTCTCGTGGCCGAAGGGCTCCTGGGTGAGCAGGAGCTCGTGGTGAAGCCGATCGAGGATCCGCTCTCCCGCAGTCCGGGTGTCGCGGGAGCGTCGATCCTGGGAGATGGGAGAGTCGTTCTGATCCTGCACACCCGCGGTCTTCTCGACAAGCACGTGAGCTTTTCTCGTAGGGTCGAGGTGCTTCGTTGAGCGAGAGGCGCATCCGAGTGCTCGTGGTCGACGATTCGGCCTTCATGAGGAAGGTGCTGGTGAAGATACTCGAGCCTTACGACGACATCGAGGTCGTGGCCACCGCGATGGACGGGATCTTCGCCCTCGAGAAGCTCGAGAGGACCCGGCCCGACGTCGTGACTCTCGACCTCGAGATGCCCCGCATGGACGGCCACACGGCGCTTCAGAGAATGGTGGAGGATTATCAGATGCCCGTCGTTCTCGTCTCCGCGCACACCTCGAGCGGCGCCCAGGCGACCTTCGACGCTCTCGCCGCCGGCGCCGTCGATTTCGTCACCAAGCCCCAGCGTATCTTCTCGGCGCCTCTCGATGCTCTGAGCCACGACCTGGTGCAGAAGATTCGGACGGCGGCTCGGGCCAGAGTCCGCAAGCCCCTGGCCCGGGCCCTGCCGTCCGATGGACACGCCGCCGCCAAGGCGATCGCGGGAGCCGTTCGCCGGCGCTGGCGCCGCGACCGATATCGTGGCGATCGCCGTCTCGACCGGCGGACCGAATGCCCTCTCGCTCCTTCTCGCCCAGATCCGCGCCGACTTCCACCCCGGAATCGTCATCGTCCAGCACATGCCCGAGGGTTTCACCGGACAGTTCGCCGACCGGCTCTCCCGACTGGCCGCCATTGGCGTAAAGGAAGCCGAAGACGGCGACGTCGTGACGTCGGGTGCGGCGCTGGTCGCGCCGGGAGGACAGCAAATGGAGATCCTCCGTTCCGGCGCGAAGCTCGTCGTCCGGCTATCCCGTTCCGCTCCCGTTCGCGGACACCGTCCTTCGGCCGACGTTCTCTTCGCCTCCATCGCCAAGGCGGCCGGTTCGCGCGCCTGCGGCATCATCCTGACCGGAATGGGAGAGGACGGCGCGGAGGGACTCCTCACTCTCCACGCGGCCGGCGGTCACACGCTGGCCCAGGACGAAGCGAGCTCCGTGGTCTACGGAATGCCGCGCGCCGCCATCCAACGGGGGGCGGTGGACAAAATACTGTCTCTCGCCGAGATCGGTCCATACCTGAACTCGTTCGAGCGACAAAGGGGATCGACATGGATCGCATGAAGGAAACGAAGTCGGGGCAACCCAGCTTCCGGTTTCTGGTGGTGGATGACTCGGAGTTCGCCCGTCGCAACATGAAGAACATTCTGGTGTCGGTAGGCGGCGAGGCCGCGGGTTTCGCCGCGAACGGACGGGAAGCCATCGAGCAGTACATGAAGCTCAAGCCCGACCTGGTGTTCATGGACATCACCATGCCCGAGATGGAAGGCGTCGAGGCGGTTCAGGGAATCATCCATCGTGATGCCTCGGCGAAGATCGTGATGGTGAGCTCGAACGGCTACCAGGAGTTGATCAAGGCGGCACTCGAATCGGGAGCGAAGCATTTCCTGACCAAGCCGGTGGAGCCGAAACAGGTCGCCACCGTGGTGAGCTTCATCCTGGGAGAAGGCTAGTGCGCTACGACTACGTCAATCCCTTCGTGAGCTCGGCTCGAGAGGTTCTCGAGGAGGTTCTGTCGGGGCGGATCGAGGCGGGTAAGATCCGGCTCTCGCCCGCTCCGGTTTCGAGCCGCGGCGTCACCGCCATCGTGGGGGTGACGGGAGAAGGAGAGGGCCGCGTGCTCTTCGACATGTCCCGGAAAACGGCCCTGGCCATCGCTCGGCAGATGAACGAAGAGCCCCAGGGCGATCTGGGCTCGCTGGCGAAGGACACTCTTTCCGAGCTCGCCAGCATGATGACGGGCCGGGCGGTCACCATCCTGAACGACCGGGGTCACCGGCTCCGGGTATCTCCTCCCACGCTCATCGCCGGCGACAACGTCACCATTTCCAACACGGAAATGGAGACCATGGTAGTTCCACTCGAGACTTCATGTGGTGAAGTGGTCGTGAACGTCGCCCTGGCCACTCTGTGACGGAGCGGAATATGGCACGAGAACATCACGTCAACGCCGCCGCGGGCGACGAGGCGCAGCTGAGAAAACGCGTCGCCGAGCTGGAGAGGGAAGTCCTCGATCTGCAGGCGGGCCTCGCCATTTCCACGAGCGGCGGCGAGAAGGCCCTCATCAGCGCCCTCTCCGAGCTGCGAGATCGACTCGAGCAGGCCGAAAAGGAGAACCAGGAGTTCGCCAACATGTACGTGGAGATCCAGGAGCGGAACGAAGCCCTTGCGAATCTCTACGTCGCCAGTCAGAGGCTCCATGCGACCTTCGATCTCGAATCGGTGAAGCGCATCATCACCGAGATTCTGGTGGAAATGGTGGGGGCGGAAGAGTTCGGCCTGTTGATGCTCGACCGGCAGCGAAAAAACCTGCACGTTCTGACGGGAGAGGGAATCCACGAACGGCTCCCGAAGGAGACCTTGCCGGTCGGGGAGGGAATCATCGGCGACGTCGCCACAACCGGGGAGTCGTTCTTCTTCCTGCCCAAGACCGAGGAGGAGAAGAAGGCGCATCTTCCCATCGCGACCCTCCCGTTGAAACTGAACGACCAGACGGTTGGAGTGGTGGTGATCTACAAGCTCTTGAGTCACAAACCCAGTTTTTCGCCCATCGATCATCAGATTCTCGAGCTGGTGGCGGCGCACGCGGCGAGCGCGCTGGTATCGGCGCGGCTCCACGGCACCCTCGATCGAAAGCTGAAGACCATCGAAGGCTTCATGCAGCTCATGAAATCGCGATGAGACCGATGAGGTGGCAAATCACGAATCGGCAACCGCGCCGGGCCCGGCGAGCAAGGCTTACTTGCGCGGTCAGGAGTTGAAAGGAGATCGAATGTCTACCAAGAGCCTTTTGGTCGTGGACGATTCGGCAACCACCCGGATGCTGATCTCGCTCACGTTGAAAAAAGAGGGCGTCTATCGTATCGTCGAGGTCGCGAACGGACGCGAGGCCGTCGAAAAGCTCAGCATCGAGCCGGTGGACTGCGTTCTCACCGACATCAACATGCCCCAGATGAACGGACTGGATCTCGATTTCCTACATCCGGTCGCAGCATCGCGAGCCGAAGCTCCCCATCATCGTCATCACCACCCAGGGGGAAGAGGAGTCTCGTGACAAGGGAATGGCGCAGGGCGCGAACGCCTACCTCACCAAGCCGATCTCGGGTGCGAAGCTGGTGAGCTTGGTGCGGGAGCTTCTCGACTAGAAACCGGCTCGACTATGGGACTCAAGGGCCGTCTCGAGGATTTGCCGCTCCTGGACATGCTGCAGATCATCGTCTTCTCCAAGAAGAGCGGGTACCTGCGGAATCTCGGGAACCAAGGGACGGGGAGCGGTCATGTTCAAAGAGGGGAGAATCCTGTTCTCTTACTCGTGGTCCACGATTCCCGGTCTTCGGAGGCTCGTTCGCGAGCCGGAAACGATCACTGCGACGGTGATTCGCGAGCATGTCGAGGTATCGCTGCGCGAGCTCGGGGGGATGCGGGAGGGAAGTTTCGAGTTCGAGCTCGCCGACCCGACGTCAGAGGAGTTCGGAGGAGTCCGGATCCAGCCGTTCCTGCTTCCCGACGGGCTCGACGCCCAGGAGATCCTTCTCGACCTCGCCGTCGAGATCGACAACGAGAGACGCGAGGCCACCTCGCTGCTGGAAATGGCCTTCGAGGGGGACTTCCCGCCCGGCGAGCTCTGGAACGAGACGCAGACGATGAACCTGAGGGGCGTGGCGCAGGCAGCGAAGGCGGAATCGGCGCCCGTCGTTCCTTCCGTCGAGGCGCCTCCGGAGCCCGCCCCCGAAGCGGGCCGGAACCGGAATCCGGAACCGGTCTCGACTTCCATCAAGGCGGCCTTGCCGTGGCCGACGGTGGTGCTCGTGGACGACGAAGCACCGGTACGGCAGGTGGTGAGCGAGGAGCTCACCACGAAAGGGTATAGAGTCTTTACCGCTTCGAACCCGTTGGCCGGGGCGAACGTGGTTCGCGAACGTCTCGAGAGCGGAGAGACGGTCATGGTGGTGGTCGACCTCAAGATGCCGACCTCCTCCGAACGGAGCTTCTTCGGAGGCTTCGAGCTCGTTCGACGCATCCGCCGTATGAACGCGTCGGTTCCAGTCTTGTTGATGGCCGAGAGCCTGTCGGAGAAAGCCAAAGCGCGCGCGAAAGAGCTCGGTATCCGCCGTCTGGTGTTCAAGCCGACGCTGAGCAAGATCGACGCCGAGCTCTACGTCGATGATCTCCGCAAATTCGCCGGTGCGGTCCACGAGCAGCTCCAGAGACTTCCCGAGGACGACTCTTCCCTGGGCACCTCGGACGGCGGTCGGGCGGAGTCCGAGCAGGTTCCCGCGGACGGGAGTCGAATGGACTTTCTAACGGTGATGACCCGCAAGCTCGTCGAGCCCGGAGGGTCCACGGACGTTTCCCGGCTGGTGATGATGGTGGCGGAGCGGTTCCTGGAACGGGGCGTCCTGTTCGTGGTGAAAGGAGACGTCGCGAGGGGACTGGCCGCCTTTGGCATCGGCAAGAACAATCAGCAGAGCGCGTTGACCGCCCAGAGAGTCGTGATCGAGATTGCACCCTCTCCAGCTTTCACGGAAGCGGTGCGCCGGAGCTCCGCCTACCGCGTGACCGACGAGCTTCCCACACTCGACGCGACGCTATTCGATACCATCGGCCGAGGCCGAGCCTCGGAGGCGGTGTTGATACCTCTTCTATACAACCGAGCGACGCTCCTCGTGCTCTATGGCGACAACGCGAACAGCGGGCGGCCGCTCGGAGACCTCAACGGGCTCGAGCTCTTCATAGCCCAGGCGGGAATGGCGCTCGAGAATAAGCTGCTCCAGAGAAAGCTGAGCGCGGTGGACGCTCATCTCGTCGGGGACTTGAGTCACGACGCGCGGACCTGAGGCGGGCGAATCATGAGTAACGATACTTCCGCCGATCGCGAAGGCGCGGTCGGCCCCGAGTGCATCGACCGGATGCTCCGCGTGAGCCCCCTTACCATCGGGGCGGTCTACAAGAAGGGAGATCGGGTCGGCCAGGGCTACGTCTTGAACCTCAGCCGTGGCGGGATCTTTCTTTCGACCGGCGAATCGTTCGGCATGGGCGAGGAGTTCCGGATCCGTTTCTTCCTGCCGTTCCAGCTCGGGCAGGTCGACGCGCTGGTGACGGTGCGATGGCGCACGTGGGACGTCGACAACCCTCCCAAACAACTCCGCGGCGGTCTCGGATGCGAGTTCGTGACCATCGATCCGGATATGCAGGACAAGATCGACCAGTTTATCGATCGTTTCGTGGAGCTCGCCGACAAGCTCGAGGATTTCTGAACCCCGTCGTCGCGTCCACTCCTCTGGTTACGCGCTCGTCGCGGGATGCTCAGATTTCGAGCTTCCGTGGCTGCGGAAGCGCTTCCACGTTCCGATTCCGCCGCACCATTTCTCCGACTCTGGTGGACGCCCGGAAGACGGTGTCGATCTTGACTCCAACGGGAAGGCGGTACTGTCCAAGGGCTTGGAGACCGATGGACGCGAGGCATCCGCACTCGTTGCACTTCGGATTCCCCCCGAACTGACAGGGCTCGACGACGGTCTCGAAATCCGGAGAGACGCACTCGGTGAGGGTAGCGAAGATGCAGTCCGAGGGGCTCTGGGGCGGGCTCAAGTAGGCTTTCAGGATCTGCTCGTTCACGAACAGTTTGGGGTAGCGCGGCTTGAGAGAGCCGAGAATCGAGACGACCCGCCGCCGCATCTCTTGGGTCAGGATCTCCGGGCTCGTCTCTCCCTTCTGCGGTGTGAACAGGCTGACCTCGATCGCTTTCACCTCGTCGCGGCGACTCCAGAAGTCGACGTACTCCTCGATATAGCCCTCGCGCTTCATCGCCTGGCTCGTCACCGTGAAGTGGACGACGATCCGATGCCCCTCGATGTGCTTCAGAATCCGTTCGTAGGTCGCCGGCTTTCGTCTCTCGTCGTGCTCCACTTGTAGACCGTCTATCGAGACCACGATCCCGAGGTTCGCGATCGACGCCCAGTCGGGAGGAATGGGTCTTACCGCGCTCGTCACCACTCTGACTTCGATGCCCTGAGAGCAGACGCGCGGAAGTATCTCGGAGAGCTCGCGAAACCTTACCAGCGGCTCTCCCCCGACGAAATACACGACCAGAGGGCGGCGCGCCTTGACGAGGGCGATGACGCGCGCGACGAGGTCGTCTCCCTTCGCATCCGCCACCGAAGTCAGAGAAGAGCCGGCCAGGTGGTCCGGCTGGAAAGCGTAGCAGCCCGGACAGGACAGCGGACATTCCTTGGTCAACTCGATCGACAACGCCGGACGGTACCCCGTCAGGATGCGACCCCAGGCTTTCAGCATTTCTCGCACTCGCATAATGCCGCCAAGAATAACCCTCATGAGGCTGGTTAGGAAAGCGAAGCGTTCGGGCCACCGAGGTGAGCGAGCGGTGCTCGCCAATCCGTTCCGAGGCGGTGGGTTGGGACGACCGCGGCCGTGAGCTCGTTTGCGAGAACGAGCATCGTTCGATGACTGGCCTGCGGGCAGATACCGCTCGCGCTCCGGCCGAGTGATGGCCGAGGTCGACACGCTCCCTGCCGATCGCGCGGGTGAACCTTGAAATGGAACGGACAAATCGTCATGGAATAGTTGGAGACCGCGGGTCACTCTCGAGCGGGCCTGGGGAATGAGCGCGCGAGCCGCGGCCGAGGAGGGTTTAATGGACGAACGGGCCGGGAAGTGGACCGTCGCGGTCTATCTTGCCGGAGGCGACAACGTGAGCCGCGAGATGATACCCGCTCTTCACGATATGAGAGACGCGGCCCTCGCCAACCGCTCCTCCTTGCGCGTGCTCGCGCAGTTCGAGCCCAATCACTCGGCCCCACGGGTCTTTGCGTTCGGGTGGTGCCCGTCCTCACGAGACGAGCGCCACGGCGCCCCGACGCGCTTTCGGTCTTCTACGGCGCTCGGCCTCGAGAGCCATCAGTGGAGCACCTCGGGGGGAGAAGAGGATGCGAATCTCTCTTCGACGCGGCGGCTCGAAGGCTTCGTGCAGACTGCCACGGCCGTAGCGGCTGAAGATTACCTCATGCTCGTGATCTCGGGCCATGGCAGCGGCGCGGTCGGGGAGTTCCTGGGTTATCGAGCGAATCAAGATCCGATGAGCCTCCAGAGTCTCAGAGCCGCATTGGCCGTGCGAGGGGCAGCGAGCCGGAAAATCGACATCGTCGGCATGGACTGCTGCAACATGAGCATGGTCGAAGTCGGGTTCGAGCTTTCCGACTACGCTCGTTTCATGGTGGCTTCCGAAGGCTACATCCTCAATCACGGATGGCCATATCGCCCGATCCTGGACGCGATCGCCGATTTGGCGCCCGAGACCGTGGGTGCGGAGATCGTTCGCCAGTTCGTCGGATCCTATTCCGATTACGCCCTCGTGAACGTGGCGTCTCATTCCGCCCTGACCAGCCTCGACCGCATTCACCTGCTCGCAGAACCGGTTCGGCGGCTGAGTCAACTGCTGATCGCCAGCATCGACGATCCCGATGTCTGGCGGCCCACCGTCCTGGCACACTGGGAGGCACAGTCGTACAAGGATGAGGAATACGTAGACCTGGGAGACTTCTGCGACCGACTCCGAGCCCATATCGCCGATCCGGCGGTCCAGTCGGCCTGCTCCGCGACCCTCGAAGCGTTGGGGCAGGTCGTCGTCCTGAGCTGCGTCAGCGGGTCGACCTTTCAGTACTCCACGGGGCTCTCGGTCTATTTTCCCTGGTGCCACGATGCGGTGAAGCGTCCACCTGACTCCACCGGTACGTCCCCCCTCGATAGCTATCAGAAGCTCGAGTTCAGCCGCCAAACGGGCTGGGGTGAGTTTCTCGATGCCTATCTCGTTGCCACACGCCGCGAGCCGCCTCGTCGGCGGGTCGGAAGTTACCCTGCGAGTGAAGCCTACGAGAGTATGGCCATCCGGCCCTCGGTACAGAGAGCCGAGACACTCGCCGTCAGACGTTCCAGTCGGCGTGGCCGACCGGAGGCGAGTCGTTCGCCAATCGACCACGATGCAGTGTGCAAACAAAAGGAGGCATTCATGGAAATCAAGCGGCTTTCCCCCCTGGAGCACTAAAGGTGGTGCCACGCGTCCTACGGTCAAGAATCACCCGCAGTCGGAGCGCAACGATGTCGCGCCTGCCGATTCGTAGAGTTCCCGCCGTGGAGTACGAAAGGGAGCGCCGTGGCGCCCTCCGTCGTCAAGAATCATCCCCATACGCGCTGACATCCCTCTCTCGACGCCCTGTAAGAAGCAACGCTGCCCCTAGAGCGGCGGCCCGACCCCGGCCGCCGCTCGACTTCTTCCCGTCTACTCTCTCGTATTACGAATTGAAACGGCCCCAACCGACGTGGCGTAGCTCGGCGTCCGTTGGAACACACGCCTCAACTGTACTAGCCTCTAGTGGTTTCGGCGTGACATGTCTATCCGAACCGCTCGCCTCGTCGCCAGGATGCGGACTTCTGCGCTTTGGCTCGCCTTGTTGGTCCCCGCCGTTGCCGAGGGCCGTCGTGTCGGGCAGACGGTCGCGGAGAAACCCGGACGATGTTCGCTTCGAGTGAGTCGTGAGACTCCACAGACCGAAGGATCGCGGCTCGGCCCGGCGGGGCTGGAAGCGAAAGCGGAAACCCTTTCCCGAAGCTGGCGCGGCGAGGACAAGAGAGCCGCCGTCGCGTTGCTCGAGATGCTCGTGTGCTCCTACCGTGAAGGTGGAGACCGGCGCGGGGAAGCCCAAACAAACCTTCGGTTGGGGGATCTCAACGAGGAGTTGGGACGAGCTCGTGAAGCGCTCGCTTTTTATGGCAGATCACTCTCGCTGAGCGACGGAGACCCCTGGATCGACGTACACGCTCACACGGGAATGTGCCGTGCCCTGCTGAAGCTAGACCAATTCGACGGAGCTCTGCTCCACGCCCGGAAAGCGTTGGAGCTGAGCGAGCCAACGGGCGACGCGAGCCTCGAGGCGAGGGCGCTACTCAGCGAGGGAATGGCGCTCTACGACTCGAGGCGGTTCGAATCGTCGCTCGGTATTCTGCAACGTGCCGCCACCGTCGCCCGATCGGCGGGAGCGAATGAGATTCTAGCGGAAGCATCCCTGTATGTCGGCTTCAACCTGGGCGACATGAAGCAAGAGTGGCGAGCCATCGCGGCGCTGCGGGAAGCCACCAACCTTGCCCGCGAAGCGGGGGATCCTCGTATCGAGGCTCTCGCGCTCACGGGGCAGGCTCACACGTACTCCAAAACTGGGGAGAAGCAGCGAGCGATGGCGCTCTACACCGGGCCGCGCCCCTGTTCGAAGCAGATGGGCGACCCTTGCGGCTCGGCCTCTCTTGTACAGCGGGATGGGCTATCTGTATGACGAGCTGGGAGACTACGACAACGCGAAAGCACTACTACGCCAGAGCGCTGGCACTATGTGAAAGCGTCGGGTCTTCGATGACGTCGGGCCGGGAACCTGATCCACCTCGGTCGGATCCGGGCCGCGACCGGGGAGCCGACGGAAGCGCTAGCCGAATTCCAGGAAGCGCTGAGACTTCTGGAAGGCCTGCCTTACCGAAGCATGGAGTCCTCCGTCCTCGGCGACATCGCTGCCGTGCTCGACGATGCGGGCCGGGAGGACGAGGCCTACGAAACATACCGAAAAGCGCTTCACCTGAGCCGCGCCAGCGGTTTCTCTCGCGGCGAAGCAGACATCTTGAACGGTATGGGGAAGATCGAGCTGCGTCACGGCCGGACGGAGCCCGCCCGGTCTCGCTTCAAGGAGGCCCTGGATCTGAGCCGCGCCAGCGACGCTCCCTTCACCGAGGCGCGGGCTCTGTTCAACCTCGGCCGGGCAGCGCGCGATTCCGGCGACGTGGACGAGGCTCTCGAACGAGTGGAAGAGGCTTTGAAAGTCGTCGAAGGTCTGCGAACCAAGATATCGAGTTACGCCCTTCGTGCTTCGTACTTCTCCTCGGTTCGGGAGATTCAGGCCTACGATGTCGATCTCCTCGTCGACCTTTACCACCGTAGCGGTAACGTCGATTTCGCCGAGCGCGCGTTCGTGGCGTCCGAACGGGCCAAGGCGCGGTCCCTGCTCGATTTGCTTCTCGAGCCGGGACGGCCAGCGCATCGAGTCGACCCCGCCCTTTTCCAATATGAAACGAGGCTCGAACAACGGGTTCGCTCCAAGGCCGCACGTTGGGAAGAAGCGGGAGAGTCACAATCCGGCGCCGGCAAGGCCTCTCTCGAGCTCGACGAGCTCCTGAGAGAGCTGGACCGCGTGAAAGCCGTCATGCGCAGCCGGGGAACCCGGAGTCCACCGCTTCCGGAGGCCGAGCTCATCGGTGTGCGGGATCTGCAACGAAGGCTTCTGGACTCGAGAACGGCTCTGCTCGCGTATTTTCTCGGCGCGAGTGAGAGTTACCTGTGGGTCGTCACTCCCTCCTTGTTCAGGATCCACGAGTTACCGCCGGAGCGGGATATCGAGTCGACGGCGCGGATTCTGCGGGGTCTTCTCGGCTCGCGAGACCCGAAACCCGGCGAGACGGCGAAGCAACGGCACGACCGATTCGTAGAGAGCGACCGCGAGTACTGGAAGGCCGCGGCCCCTCTCAGCCAGACCCTGCTCGGGACAGCGCTGTCGGAAGTCGAGGCATCGCGCCTGCTGATCGTGGGCGACGGCGTCCTTCATGAACTTCCCTTCTCGGCGCTTCCGCTGCCCGGGTCCGACCCCGTCGAGGAACACGTTCCTCTCGTGGCGAAATATGAGATCGTACGGCTTCCCTCGGCCACGATCCTCGATGTCATCCGTAAACGGAGCGGGTCTCGAGAAGCCAAGCCGAAGAAGCTGGCGGTGCTGGCGGACCCCGTGTTCGACGCCCGCGATCCGCGGGTCACGCGAGGACGAATGGAGGCCCGAACGGGAACGCTCGCGCTCCAGCCCGAGCCCGATGAAGCGAAGCGGTATCGTGGGGCTCGGAAGGACTCAGCCGGGGCGACGACGACCTTCCCCCGTCTGCTTTCGACCCGAAGCGAGGCGAAGAGAATTCTGCGGCTCATCCCGCCTGAGGATCGACTGGAAGCACTGGGTTTCGACGCAAGCCGGGCCCTCGTCAGCGCCGGGGCTCTTGCCAACTACGAGGTCGTCCATATTGCCACCCACGGGCTTCTGAACCCGGAGCGGCCTGAGCTTTCCGGTATCGTGCTTTCTCTCGTCGACCGCGAAGGTCGAAAACAGGACGGATTTCTGCGTCTCAGCGACATCTACGAGCTCGACCTTCCTGTTAGGCTGGTGGTGCTGAGCGCTTGTAACACCGCGATGGGCAGGCCCGTACTCGGTGAGGGGCTCGTCGGGCTCGTCGGCGGCTTCCTCGCGGCTGGGGCGCAGGGCGTCATCGCGAGCTACTGGAATGTCGACGACGAGGCCACTTCCGAGCTCATGACGCGGTTGTATCTCCATTTCTTCAACGAGGGACTCTCCCCATCGCGAGCGCTCCAGGCGGCCCAGGTATCCATGTGGAACGATCGCCGCTGGCAGTCCCCGTTTTTCTGGGGAGCATTCGAGTTTCACGGTCAATAGAGAACGGCAAGAAATGACGCCCCCAAACCAGGGTACAATACGTGTTACACCGGTGCAGGAGGGATTGGGACGAAATCCGTCGACACCAGTCAGGTCGAACGTAGCGCGGAAGCATTTAGGCGTCTCCTGTCGTCTCCAAACTACGAAAAGCTGAGAACGCGCCTCATCCGGCTCTTTGCCCGACGTGGCTGTGCGTCCCCCGAAGACCTTGCCGACGAGACGTTTGCGCGCGTCATGGCCAAGATCCCCTCGATCGTCGAGGAATACCAGGGCGATCCGGTTCGTTTCGTTTACGGGGTCGCGCGCAATGTCTACCTCGAGTACTGGCGGCGTCCGGTCGGGATCCCCCTGCAAGAGTGTTCCGAGCTGGCGATGCGGTCTGACGATTCGCAGGTCGAGATCCTCCATGCGTGTCTGGAGGCCTCTATGGAGGAGCTCGATCCGGACGAACGTGAGCTCATTCTCGAGTATTACTTGTATGACAAGAGCGCCAAGATCGACTACCGCAAGAAGTTGGCCACGCGGCGGGGACTGGCGATGAACGCGCTCAGAATCAAAGCCTATCGGATCCGCCAGCGACTATACGAGCGGATGCTCGATTGTCTCGCGTCGCGGACCCAGAAGTGAAACGAAACGGTCGATTCCGCATGTACTAAAAGGGAGCCGGAGAGTCGGACGGAAACATGAGCGAGACAGCGAACGTCGAGGACTTGAGAGCGTTTCTCCTAGGTGGACTGTCCGACCGAGAGCGTGACCGTATCGAGGAATTGTTGCTCCGGGACGGGGAGCTGTTCGAGCTGAGCCTCGCCCTGGAAGACGAGCTCGTCGACGAGCTCCTTCGCGGCGGTCTGCGCCCTGCGGAAGCGCAAGTGCTCACCGACAGTCTCCGTCGACTGCCCGACGGAAGTCTGCGAGTCCAGATGGCGAAGGCGCTCCAGATAGAACAGCAGTCGCGGCTCGACCGGACGGCTTCGGCTCCCCGGCGGCGGTGGCGCGAAAGGGCCCTGGTGTCGTGGGCCACTCAACACGGGCTGTACAAGGCGGCGATCCTGCTGTTCGCAATCGGTATGACGGTGTCGATGTTCCGCAACGCGCGGCTCGCGAGCCTCGTTCATGAAACAGAGGCGAAACTGGCTCACACCCAGGCGAGAATCCACGAGCTGGAGCAAGAGCGAGGCAGTCCCGGCACCATCGTCCATCGCAAAGATGAGGTGGCCGGAACCGTTCCGGCAGAAGCAGGTTCGCGGATCTACGCCGCGCCGAGCCGCGCCCCTCGGTCGACTCGAGCCGTCGCTGTTCTGACGGCAGGGGCGTTGCGCGGCAGCAGGGTGCCTCTGCCGGTCGTACGCATCACGACCCAGGAAGTGATTGATCTCGATCTGGATTTGGGTGCGGACGAGTATCCGACCTACCGGGCCGCTCTCTGCGACGCCGACGGGCGAGAAATAGCTTCTGCAGGTCGATTAATGGCCCAGAGCTCCGATCAACGTATCGTCGTGACGTTCTCGATCCCGGCGGACTGGATCCAAAAAGGGGACTATTTCGTTGCTCTCGATGGAATTACGCCCTCTGGCCAGCGGGAGCCGATCCACCGATACTACTTTCGGGCTCAAATCGACTCGCCGGTAAACCGCGGCGTCCACGGACGGTAGAAGATCGCGCGACCCGTTTCCGGCTCCCGCTTCTCCCGGCGATGCATCGACAAATTGCGATGGTGCGTCGTTTTCCGGCCGTGCTGCTGAAATAGATCGCCCGATTCCGCATGAAAGTACAGGGGGGTGTGCGCCCCAAGCCAGGACGTAGCGGCTTCATGGGTAAGCGGAAAACGATAAAGGTAGCTCTCGTGGACGGACAACCCGTCGTTCGAAAAGGCATAGAGGTCTCGCTTCTGCGTGACGCCGGGCTACGCCTGGTTGGCTCAGCAGCCACGGTAGAGGAGGCGGCCCGCTCCAGTCTCGATTCGCCCGACGTATTCGTCATCGATACCAACTCGATCGAGTCGACTACCCGCCAGATCCATGACCGGTTTCCTGACGCGAAGATCGTCGTCTTCGCATCCGCGGGGTCCGCAGAACTCGTCCGTCAGGCGGCCCGGGTCGGCGTCGGGGGATACCTGCTGAAATCCTCGTCGGAGGAAGAGCTCATCCGGGCCATCAAGGTTGCCCATGCGGGAGGCGTTCATTTCAGCGCCTCGCTGTCCCAGTCGCTCGCTACCGATATGGTGAACAAGGGCGAATCCAGCGAAGGGCTCGCCCTCACCCCTCGCGAGCGCGAAGTCTTGCGGCTGGTCGCCGAAGGACACACGAGCCGCGACATCGCCGACCTCCTGCGAGTCAGCGTTCGCACCGTGCATTCCCATCGTGAGCATATCGCTCGCAAGCTCGGAATTCGATCGGTGGCCGGGCTCACTCGTTTCGCGATCGCTCACGGCCTCATCCCGGCTAACTAACGCACGGAATCACGACTCGTCTCTGACCGTCCGGCGCAGCCCGGTCCAGATCACCACGCGTCGCATTCGACCGCTGGAGACGAATCTTTTCTCGGTCGGTAGTATTACCTAGTGGGCTGTAACAGCTATTTGGTGCGCAAATCGCGAGGTCATTTTGTGTGCTGGCAAGGCGCGATGACGACGACATATCTGGATATTTCGAGGAATCGCAACGCCGCCAGCGCGCAAAAGGGCCCGCGATTTTGGCGCGAAATAGCGGGTACAGCCCACCTAGTCATGGGCCAATCTACGGATAGTCGGGGAATGGGCCACATGCTACGATGTTTCGACAAGACTTCCTGACATTCACGCAGCGGGTGCAGTGTTGGAAGCTTCCATCCTGTGCCCGCGCCGGACGGAGCGGGGGAGGCGACACTCGTTGTCGAGGTCGCTCGTCCCAAGCTCTGGCGTTTCCGAAATCGCGGCCGCGCCTCGTGCTCGAGTCCCTTTATGAGGTCTCACTACAGACTGCTCCTGATCGAGGGAAGTCCGAATGACGTTCGGATCATCCTGCGAACCCTGAACGAGCTTGGATCGGAGAATCGCGCGGAGTGCGCGGAAACGCTCGCGGCGGGTCAGGAGCTCCTCGCGAATGGTAACTTCGACGCCGTCTTGTTGGATCTGGTGTTGCCGGGTTGTCGAGGCCTCGAGGCTCTCGAGCGCATCCACGCGACTGACCCGACTGTTCCAGTGGTCGTCCTGAGCAATGTTGACGATCAAGAACTGGCGGCGAGAGCCGTGCGCGCCGGCGCTCAGGACTATGTTCTTACGGCAGGCCTGAACAGTGCTCTCCTCGGGCGCTCGCTGCGTTACGCGATCGAGCGAAAGCGAGGGGAGGAAGCCTTGCGGGTGAGCGAGGCTCGGACGCGGGCACTGCTCGATGCCATTCCCGACGCGATGTTTCGCATTCACCGGAGCGGACGATTTCTTGATTTCAAACCGCCGAAGACATCTTCCCCTTCGGCGTTCTGCGTCAATCTGGTCGACAAGATCTTGGAGGAGGCCTTTCCAGCGGCTCTCGTGGAGCCATACCGCCGGCACCTGGCCAAGGCACTCGAGTGCGGTGAAACGCAGCTATTCGAATACCAGCAAGGGGCCACAGGCGAGGAGTATCACTACGAGGTGAGGCTCGTGGCTTGCGGCGCCGACGAGGCCCTCGCCATCGTCAGAGATGTCACCGGGTCGCGGCGCTTGGAGGAACAACTCAGACTGTCTCAACGACTCGAGGCCGTGGGTCTACTCGCCGGGGGAGTCGCTCACGATTTCAACAACTACTTGACGGTCATCGGAGGCAACGCCGAGCTGGCCTTGCTCCAGCGTCCCGACGATTCCGAGATTCGACTAGCGCTGGAGGAAATCAAGGGGGCGGCAGATCGCGCCGCCACCGTGACTCGCCAACTCCTCGCTTTCAGCCGAAAGCAGATCATGAAACCGGTCCCTCTCGATCTGAACGACTTGGTGGCGGGTACCGAGAAGATGCTGCGCCGGCTCATCGGCGAGGACGTGGAGCTCGTGACCAAACTGGACAGCGAGTTCAGCACAGTCCGGGCCGACCCGGCGCAAATCGAGCAGGTGTTGATGAATCTTGCCGTGAATGCCCGCGACGCCATGCCAAACGGAGGGAAACTTCTCTTCGAGACCAGCGATGTCGATGTCTATGAGACCTACGTCGGCCAGGAGATTGAGGTGTCTTCGGGCTCCTACCTGATCCTTTCGGTGAGCGACACGGGCACCGGAATGCAAGGAACTACCAAAGCGAGAGCCTTCGAGCCATTCTTCACCACCAAGGAAAGAGGCAAGGGCACGGGCCTGGGCTTGTCGACGGTCTATGGCATCGTGAAACAGAGCGGCGGATACATCTGGATCTACAGCGAAGTCGGTTTGGGAACGACGATAAAGATCTATCTTCCGAGCCTCGACCGCGCGGCGATCTACGCCTCACGCAAAGCCGAGTTGCGGGAGGAGGAAGCCCGCGGTGAAACGATTCTCATGGTCGAAGACGATCCGAAAGTGCTGGAAATCGGGCAGCGCTTCTTGACCCGGGCCGGCTATCACGTGATTTCCGCCGGAGGCATAACGACGGCGCTGGAGCTCGTAGAGAACCACGCTGGACCGATCCATCTCCTGGCGACTGACGTGATTCTTCCCGGGATGAACGGCCGAGACCTGGCCAAGCGCCTTCAGTCCCTGCGACCGGACATTCGAACGCTCTACCTCTCCGGCTACACCGACGATGCCATCGTCCAGCACGGCGTATTGGATGTCGGAGTCGCCTTCCTGGAGAAACCCTACGGCCGGCTCGAGCTTCTGGCCGCGGTCAGAAGAGCTCTCGACGGCGAGGCATGAAGCTGCGTCTCAGGCCTGCATGACCAACTCACGCGTTGATACGTGCCGGAGTGCGTTCACGTTTGCCCCGACACTGCGTCATCGTCTCTCGATGCCCACCACCACTCGTTCCCAGAGGTAGACCTCCACGTCGTTCCTCCACCGGGGGACGGAGTCCGTCACCGTTCGTATACGAACAAGCAGATAGGGCGGTGCAAGTAACCAGCAAACCGTCGCGGGCCGTCCAGTCATCGGAATCCAGCGCGGTTGGCTAGCTCAACTGTCCCGTCGGAGCACCGCGAGGCGCATGATCGGAGTCGGGCTCCGGTGGCCGGCCCATCCCTCACTTCGTGAGCGCTTCCAGCTTGAGGACGGTGTTCCAGTTGCGCGCCGTGCCCGATGAACCCAGATGCCTCTCGATGACTGCGGTCGTCAGACGAGACCGACCGACTCCGTCCGGGTACACGAGGTATGCTTCCCGGCCTGCCGCGTGGACCGTCTCGCGACCGGTAATCGCGGCCCGCAGTGACACCACCCCGTTCTCCTTCGGCGCGGCTTTCAGACACATGACGAGAAGGTGGCCGGGATCGCGCCGCGCTTCCTCTCGAAAGGGGTTACTCGCCACGATCTCTTTCCACTGCTCGGCGTTGCGCACGAAGAAGTCCGTGCGAATCCCCAGCATCTCTTCCGCCTTGGATTCGAGTAGCGTCTCCAGTGCCGCAGCCTTGCGGCCGCCGCTTCGAAAAACGAGGTTTCCGCTGTGGAGCAACGTGCGCACGTCCGCGAATCCGAGCTCGGTGCAGAAGTCGCGCAGATCGGCCATCGAGACTTTCCTATGGCCCCCGACGTTGATGCCCTTTAGTAGTACGACCTGAACCGTCACCGAAAGTGGCCTTCCGTCTTCGGGACGATAATCGCTCCACCCTTTGGTTGCAAGAGAGGCTTTGTTATCGGTTATCGGAGGGATTTGACTACTGGACCGACCTGCCGAGCGTAGCTCTCACTCGAGCGAGGAAACGAGCCGGGACCACCGGCTTTTCGATATAGTCGTCTGCGCCTCGATCGATCAGGCGAGCCGCGGCTGCGTCGTCCACCGACCCGGTAAGCACGACGATCGCGATATGGGCGGTCGCAGCAGATCCTTTCACTCGCGCGAGAAGCTCTTCTCCGTCCATCCTCGGCATCTGCAGGTCGCAAACGATGAGATCGATTCCGTCTTCGCACTCTTGATCGATCACTTCGAGCGCGCGCAATCCATCGTTTGCTTCGGAGACGCGGTAGCCGTTCTTTTCGAGGAGGTTGCGTACGACGATCCGATTCAGGGAATCGTCGTCGACGACGAGAACCCGAGCAGATGAAACGGTTGGGCCTTCCTCACCGTGGACCCGGACCTCCCTCCCGTCGACGATATCGGGACCGTGGGCATCCAGCATGCGCACGGCCGCGCTTCCGGCGCTATCGAGAGCTTTCGGCGCAGATTCAATCGCGGGGTAGCTGGGGTAGGATGATTCGACGGCCTCTTTCACTTCCCGCGGTGTGGCCACTTCGAACCGTGGCTCGCGACCGGACGAGAAACGCGCCGCCTCCTCCATCTCGAGATCCTGCGGGTCACTCGTCGCGATGGTAATGGTGTTGGTATCTTCCAGGAGGGGCAGAATTCCGAAACGCTGCGCGACGTTCCGCGGGATCAACCGACGAGCGCGTGAGTCGGCCCGCCGCAGGTCGGCGAGGGGAAGATCGAATCGCGAGGCCACCAGGCTTGCCAGCTCCCGCTCACTTACCCCGCAGGTCTGACAGATCGCCTCCCAGCAGGCAAAGACAGAGGTGTGGCATTCCGGATTCGCTCGAGCGACTCCGTCTATGCCTGCCTCCGAGCTCAACGCCACGAGCCAATGTACGGAGGAGGGTTTGGGCGTCCGAGCGATCGATGTCTGTTCCGTCACCCCGAGCTTCCCGTGTTCTGCACTCTCCAGCCTCTCTTCGCTAGGGAGAGCAAGAGACGTGCCAACCTCAATCGTGCCCAGGACGTCCAAGGCCATTCGTACAGGCGGAATCGATAGCGCGCGTGTGCATCGAATTGAGCCTCGCTGTCGCAATTTGATACGAACGTCGATTGGCAACGTTGACCGGAGGTGCGTTCCTCGGCACGGGAAGTATGCTCGCACGTGGAGATCGGACGCCTGTCTTGGCCTGGCATCCGCTTTGCAGTAGCGGTCCCAAAGAGGTGAGGACCTTGCGGGGACGGTGCGGACGCTGGCATAGCGGCACCTGGAGAGGCGAAAACTCCATAGAGTCGGAGAGCGACACCATGAAGATGAAACTCGAGTGCTTGGTTCCGAGCAGATGCATGGCGCGGTGCCGGCACGTCCTTGTATCCCTCTTGCTCTTTCTCCCGATGACGGGTGGTGTCCACGTGGAGGCCGCCGGAGAGACTAACCAACCGGGAACACTCGCTGAGCTGAGCCTGGAAGAGCTCATGAATGTCGAGGTGACCTCTGCCGCACGCAAAAGTCAGAGTCTCGCGAATACCAGTGCCGCGGTTTACGTGCTCTCCTCGGTAGAAATCCGACGCTCGGGAGCAACGACTATACCGGCGGCACTGCGCCTCGTTCCCGGGCTTTCCGTCGCGCAGATCGACTCCGGGAAGTGGGCGGTCTCATCTCGTGGATTCAACGACATGTTCGCCAACAAGATGCTCGTTCTCATCGATGGCCGCAGCACGTACAGTCCCCTTTTCGCCGGGACGTTCTGGGACGCCCAGGACATCATGCTCGAGGATGTCGCGCGCATCGAGGTCGTCCGCGGGCCGGGCGCAACGATGTGGGGGGTGAACGCAGTCAACGGTGTCGTCAATATCATTACCCGGAGCGCTCTCGAGAGCCAGGGAGGCTACGCCGAGGCCATCGCTGGAACGAGTGAGCGCGGTCTGGGAGGGTTTCGGTACGGAGGGCGAGCGGGTAGCGGCGGCATCTACTACCGGGTTCAGGCCAAGTACATGGATCGGCAATCCGTGGACTTCTCGCCGGGCGGGCCAACGGACGGCGGATGGAGCTCCGTCGTTGGTGGAATTCGGGTGGACTGGTCGGACGCAGAAGGCGACGACATCGTTCTCGAAGGCGGGTGGCGGAACGGCGAGGAACGGGAGTCGGTCTTCTCCATAGATCCCGGCCAAGCCGGTACTTCCGTGGCTACGGGTCGCCAGGTTTATTCGGGAGGGCACGCGCTGGTGCGCTGGCGGCGGACTCGCCGACAGGACCGGGAGCTGATGGTGCAAGCTTACTACGACCGCGGCGAGAGAACCGCGGAGACTCTCTTCCAGGAGACTCGCGAAACTTTCGCCATCGAGCTCCAGCAGAGGCTTCAGATCGGCCGCAGCCACGATCTGATGTGGGGTCTCACTCATCGTCAGAGCCGTGACGAGATCGCAACGACGCCGCTCCTCA
This sequence comes from uncultured Acidobacteriota bacterium, assembly GCA_963815675.1. GTDB lineage: Bacteria > Acidobacteriota > Vicinamibacteria > Marinacidobacterales > SMYC01 > CAWFHP01. Next base: position 127,448 of record CAWFHP010000008.1, read on the forward strand.
CGCCCCAACCCGGCGAACGTACCCTTCGTTGGTCTGGTGGATTCATGCAAGACGAGATCACCCTGATTCCCTCCACGCTCACCCTAACGCTGGGGACGAAGCTCGATTGGAATAGTTATACCGGTGTCGAAGTTCAACCCACGATCCGAATGCTCGCACGGTTGGCCCCCAACCAGACGCTCTGGGGAGCGGTGTCGCGTGCCGTGAGAACGCCCTCCCGGGCCGAGCACGACATCAACGTCATCATCGGAGCCGAGAACGGCCCCGGGGGCTCGCTGTTGGTATCGGTGCTGCAGCCGGCCGGAAGCCTGGTAAGCGAGTGGCTCACGGCCTACGAGCTGGGCTACCGGTGGTCTCCACGACCAAATCTTTCCATCAATCTCGCTGCGTTCGAGAACCATTACACGGATCTGACGGTCGTGCGACCGGTGGAGCCAGCGAGTACGAGTAACGACTCTTTCTCCCCTATCGTCGTCGTTCCGCAGACGTTCACGAACGACGCTGGAGGGTCGACTCGCGGCTTCGAAGTCACGTCCGCCCTCCGCGTTACTCCGAGATGGAGCCTTTCGCTCTGGTACGCCTGGCTCCGGATGAATATCACTTGGCCGAACGGCGCCATGGGCGTGGGTCCGAACGAGGCCAGTCCTTCTCATCAGTTTCACGTCCGGTCGTCACTGGACCTTCCCAGAGGGTTGCGTTTCGATACCACCGCCCAGTTCGTGGACAAGCTCGAATTCTACGCGGTCGACCACTACCTTCGCCTCGATGCGGGGTTGGCCTGGCGGGTCACGCCGCACCTGGAGCTGAGCTTTCGAGGTGACAACCTGCTACAGGACCGCCACCGAGAAATCGGGCCCAACGTGTTCTGGAACGCCGGCGACGTTCGGCGAAGCTGTTATGGAAGGCTCTCCTGGTGGTTCTGATGCCGCGGAAGGCGTCAGACCCGAGTTCACGGATCTCCCGCTTCCGTATCGGTATACGCACGAGGGCCGCCCTCATGGTTGCGCTGGCGTTTTTGGCCGGGACCGGGGTCAATTCCCAGCCGCAGGTCGCACAGGAGTACGAGGTCAAGGCCGCCTTTCTCTTCCGCTTCGCCCAATTCGTCGTCTGGCCTCCGCGCTCCGAAGGGCTCACGAGCGACGCTCTTTCCATCGGCATCGTCGGTCAGGATCCATTCGATCGGGCGCTGGAGAACGTGGTCAATGGTAAGACGGTCGGCGGACGTTCCATCATCATCAAGCGCTTCCCGAAAGTCGACGATCTGGAGCCCTGTCACGTTCTGTTCGTGAGCGCGTCGGTTTCGGGTGAGCTATCCGGAATCCTGAAGGCTCTTCGCGGAGCACCGGTGCTTCTGGTCGGCGAAACGGATACCTTCGCCGAGGAAGGCGGTATCATCGAGCTGTTCCTCGAAGACCGCAAAGTGCGATTCAAGGTCAACCTACGGGCGGCGGCGCGTGCGGGCATCGAGATCGACTCCAGGCTTCTGAGCCTGGCGCGTCTCGTCAACGAAAGTGTCAGTCGATGAACCCACGGTCATGGTCCATCAAGACGAAGTTGATCTTGATCACCTCCTTCATTTGTGTATCGACCCTGCTCGCGAGCGGGGCGGCAGTGGTCGTCCGAGACGTATACTTCCTCCGGCGCTCCTTGGTGCGCGATCTCTCCACCCAGGCGGAGATTATCGGGCATGCCCTGGAGGCATCGCTCGTCTTCGATGACGAGAAGTCCGCGGAGACCTTGGTCGCAATACTGAGCGTCGATCCTGAAATCGTGGAGGCGCGAGTTTTCGATGCCGGCGGGCATCTATTCGCCGAGTATCGTCGCGACCAATCGGCGCCCGAGCTCTCGCCCGACCGCGCCCAGCCGCGCGGTCACCGCTTCGAAGGAGATCATCTGCTCGTTTTCGAGACCATCACTCTCGAAGGTGCCCAGATGGGTACCCTCTGTGTGGTAGCGAAGCTCGAGCGGCTCTCGGCAAGCGTCAGGCAAAGCGCGACTCTCCTCGCGGCGGTGCTCGCATGCGCGGCGGTTCTCGCTTTCGTGATGGCGTCGCGGCTGCAGCGGGTAATCTCGGCTCCGATCCTGAATCTGGCCGGAGCCGCGGCGGAGATCGGACGCGGAAATCTCGCTCTTCGCGTAGCTGCCGATGGAGAGGCCGAAGTCGCGCTCCTCGCGAGGGCGCTGAATCAAATGGCCCAAGATCTGGGTGCCAAGACCGTTTCCAAGAACTACGTCGACCAGATCCTGGAATCCATGATCGATTGCCTGGTGGTGACCGGCCCCGATCGCCGGATCCAGCGGGTGAACCGTGCCACGAGAGAGCTTCTCCAGTATCCCGAGGAAGAGCTCTTGGGAAAGCCAATCGAATCCCTCTTCGCCGATCACGCCTCGGAATGGTCCAGAATACAAGAGACGATCGAGAAGGACATGGGCTCTCAAACCGAAGCCGTTTATCTAGCCCACGATGGTCGAAGAGTGCCGGTGTCGTTCTCAGCGTCGGTGATGGTCGCCGACCAGGGGGACGAGACACACGCAGGAATGGTCTGCGTGGCGCGAGACATCACCCAACAAAAGAACGCGGAGAACGAGTTGATCGAGGCGCGTGAAGCGGCGCTCGAAGCATCCCGGCTCAAGTCCGAGTTCGTCGCCAACATGAGTCATGAGATACGGACGCCCTTGAACGGTATCATCGGGATGACGGAGCTCGCTCTCGATACCAACCTGACGGAAGAGCAGCGCGAGTACCTGGAGACGGTCACGAAATCCGCCGAATCGCTTCTGTCTCTCATCAACGACATTCTCGATTTCTCCAAGATTGAGGCGGGGAAGCTGGAGCTCGAGGTCATTCGATTTCTGCTCCGAGACAGTCTCACCGAGGCGGTGAGAACACTCGTGGTTCGCGCCAAGCAGAAAGGCCTCGTGCTCGAGCTTGGAATGGGCGTCGAAGTTCAGAACAACGTGATTGGAGATCCCGCGCGCTTGAGGCAGGTCATCGTCAACCTCGTCGGCAACGCGGTGAAGTTCACCGACAGCGGAGAAATCAGCGTCCGGGTCGAGGAAGAGTCGATCGACGACGATAACGCGGTCTATCATTTCGTCGTTTCCGACACCGGCATCGGAGTTCCCCTCGCCAAGCAGCAGTCGAATCTTCGACGCCTTCGCTCAGGCGGACGGCTCGACGACGAGACGATACGGGGGAACCGGGCTGGGACTCGCCATCTGCTATCGACTGGTCACCGCGATGGGCGGTCGGTTGTGGCTGGAGAGCCGCCCGGGGGAAGGCAGCCACTTCCACTTCACCGTACCGTTGAAAATAGCGCCTGCGGGAAGCTCCGAAATCCTGCCTGCCTCCGCATCGGTTCTGGACGGCTTTCCGCTCCTCATCGTAGAGGCGGATGCGACGAAGCGCCGCGAGCTTGCCACGGTTCTCGGGAAATGGAACGCGGATCTCCATTTCTCGAGGTCGACGTTGGAAGCGATCGGGGAGATCGAGCGCCAGATGACCGGGAAACAACCGCGGAGGCCCGTCGTCCTACTCGGCGGAATGCAGCCGGAGATGGACGCGTTCACGGCCGTGCGGAGGATACGGGGCAACCCTGGTATGACCGAGCTACCCGTCATTCTCTTGAGCTCGTCGCCCGCCCGCGGCGATGGCGCCCGTTGTCTGGAACTGGGAATCGACGGTTACTTGGCGAGACCCTTCGACGCGAACAAGCTCGTAGAGATGGTCGCGTCGGTCGTCGTCAGAAAGGCTGGGTGGGAGAGGCCGGTTCTCACCCATCACACCATTCGCGAGGCAAAGAAGCGACTGCGAGTCCTCGTGGCCGAAGACAATCTCGTCAATCGGACCGTCGCCGCGCGGAAGCTCGAAAAACGGGGACACTGGGTCACCGCGGTCGCGAACGGCGCCGAGGCGGTAGCGGCCTTCGACATTGCCCGCTTCGACGTGATTCTGATGGACGTGCAGATGCCGATCATGGACGGGCTCGAGGCGACATCGATCATTCGAGGCAAGGAGCTCGTGACCGGAGGCCATGTGCCGGTGATCGCTCTCACCGCGCACGCGATGACAGGAGATCGCGAGCGTTGCCTCGAATCGGGAATGGACGATTACCTCACCAAGCCGTTCAAGACCAGTCAGCTCTTTATCGCGGTGGAGAGAGGCTTGGAGACGGCCTCGGTGGGTGAGTCGAACGGCGCCCAGGTTCTGAATTGGGAAGCCTTGATGGAGCGGATCGACGGCGATCGTGACCTGGTCAGACAGCTCGTGACGGTCTTCCATGCGGAGACGCCCCCCCTGGTGCAAGCCATACGCACGGCCGTCGAACGTGCCGATTCGGCATCTATCGGCAGGGCCGCCCATCGCCTTCGCGGAACGCTCACCACTCTCGGAGCCGAGGCCGCGAGCGAGCCCGCACTTCGGCTCGAAGTGCTCAGCCGCGAACGAAACCTGACGCTCGCGCCCGAGATTCTCACGGAGCTCCAGACCGAGCTCGATCGACTCGAGCCCGAGCTAAACCGATTCGCGGAACGCGCCTGAAATCGAGCGTTCGGAGCGTCACCGCTTCGCGCTCGCGTTTCGGGAGACCGGATCCGCCTCACCTGCGAGCCGTTTGTCCAACCCCTGCAACTGGTGGTATCATAGTTTCTTCAAGCACACAAACAACGATTCGTTCGTCCTATGGGTTCGTTAACCGAGGTTCCTCGTGTATCTCCGAAGCGGTCGCCGGCCGCGGCCGGCGGCGTCTTTCTCGTCGTCGACGACATGGAAGAAGTGCGTCGAGTCGTCGCCAGCGTACTCACGCGGGAAGGCTATCGCGTGGAGACGTTCCCGACGGGAGAGGCCTGTTTGGCCGCGATGCCGCTACTCGTGCCCGATGGGATCTATCTCGGCCTCGAGATGCCCGGGATGGGTGGGCTAGCCGTACTCGACCAGATTCATTCGAAACACCCTGCTCTTCCCGTCATCGTGCTCACTGGAGACGAGCACGTGGAGACCATCGTCGCGGCGATGAAGCTCGGAGCGTACGACTACCTCGTGAAGCCTCCCTCCCGGCAAAAGCTGACGACGGTCGCCAAGAGTGCGCTTCAGCATTACCGAATGTTTCTTCAGCTCCGGTCGCTCGAGAGAGAAGCGTCCGGTAGTGTGGGCTACTGCGGGATCGTGGCGCAGTCCCGATGTATGAAGGACGTGTTCCGTCAGATGGATCACGTCTCCCAAAGCGACATCGCCGTCATCATCCATGGGGAGAGCGGGACCGGTAAGGAGCTCGTCGCTCGCGCGGTCCACGCCAGCAGTCCCAGGAGCCGTGGTCACTTCGTCGCCTTGAACTGCGCTGCGATCCCGGAGACGCTGCAGGAATCGGAGCTGTTCGGCCATGAGAAAGGCGCGTTCACCGGGGCGATCGGCCGACGTATCGGAAAATTCGAGCTCGCGAACAGGGGTACTCTGTTCCTGGACGAAATCGGCGAGGTGAGCCTTGTCCTTCAAGCGAAGCTACTCCGTGTTCTCCAGGACAACACGTTTCAGCGCGTCGGTGGCACGGAGGACGTACGCTCTGATTTCCGGCTGATTACCGCTACCCACAAGGATCTAGCACAAGAGGTCCGGGACGGCGGATTCCGGGACGACTTGTACTTCAGGATCGTGGTCTTCGAGCTCGAGCTTCCACCGCTGCGCGACCGCGAAGGAGACGTGGACCTCCTCATTCGACACTTCCTGGAGATCCACGAACGAAAGAGCGAGAAAGAGATCGAGCTGTCCCCGGAGACCAGAGCGCTGCTCGATGCGTACGATTGGCCCGGCAACGTGCGCGAGCTCGAGAACGTGATTCACCGGGCGGTGGTATCGTCCGGGTCGACTGCCATCGAGCCCGAGCACTTGCCCCAACGACTTCGGGAGACGGTCAAGCAGCCCTCCACAGCAGGAACGAGCTCGGAGCACGAAGGACGCGTAGCGGCGACCGCGATCGAGCCTCGCGCTCAAAAGGCGAATCCTTCGCTCAACCTCGAGGAGCTCGAAACGGTCGCGATACGGGATGCGCTCGCGCAAACCCGCGGAAACCTCGCAGAAGTCAGTCGCCTCCTCGGCGTGTCGCGCGCAACACTCTACCGAAAGCTCAAGAAGTACGGCTTGCGCTGATGAGTCTCGTCTCCCCCGACGGGAACCGGTCGGAAGCGCGATGATACGCGTGTCGCAAACTGAGACGGCCGGCGAGACGTCACCCTTCGGACGAGCCAGTATAACTCTATTTATGTCAACTATTTAATCCGCACTGGTGGACGCCTTGTTTGGCATTGGGCTTGCATTACCCGATCTGGGAACCGTCGTGGTCAGCCCAGCTCAAAGAGCCGGAATCGGAATCGGGATCGGAAACGGAGGAGCTTGCAGTGCGACGAGTATTTGTCGCTGAGGACGAACCACTCTCACGTCTCGTGCTCAAGAGTCGGCTCGTGTCGGAAGGATACGAAGTCGTGATCGCGGAGAATGGGGAGCAGGCGTGGGAGATCATGCAGTCCGACGACGCGCCCGAGCTGGCGATAGTCGATTGGATGATGCCCGGCATGGACGGTATCGAGCTGTGTCGGCGTATCCGAGGACGGAGCTCCAGGGGCTACGTGTACGTGATTCTTCTGACCGCCCGTGACAACGTCGCGGACATCGTGACCGGGCTCGACGCAGGTGCCGACGACTACGTGACCAAACCGTTCGATTGGGATGAGCTCAGCACGCGACTCCGGACGGGTGACCGAATGCTGAGTCTGCGTTCGGAGCTCGCTGACAAGGTCGTGGAGCTGGAGTCGGCGCTGGCCCACGTGAAACAGCTCCAAGGGCTCTTGCCGATCTGTATGCATTGCAAGAACATTCGAGACGATTCCAACAGCTGGCACAAGCTCGAAAGTTATATCGAGACGCATTCGAGCGCGATGTTCAGCCATTGCCTCTGCCGTCCGTGCCTGGAAAAGTACTATCCCGAGTATCTGTCAGAGGACGTCGCAGGTTGAGAGGCGAGCTCGAATCTCCTTTCCTTTGGAAGTCGGCCAGAGAGATGAACGACAAAGGGCTGATGCGAGGTTTCCGATCGACCGTTCGACAGGCTTTCCACCCGTCGGGGGCGCCGAAGTGAAGCGCCGCCGCGGCGACGACGCCCTGCGCGTTCAATACCAGCCTATCGTCAACCCGCTCGAAGGACTCGTGCTGGGCTACGAGGCGCTGGTGCGGGCTGAGCGGTCTCGTACTTCCGCTTTTCCCACCCTCGTGGACGAGCTCGGTGAAATGAAGAGTCGCGGTGGGGAGGTGCTACGAGTCGTCGCGAACGGCATTCCCGCCCTGCCCGAGCAGTCGTGGGTGTTCGTGAACGTGCGCCTGCACGAGCTCCTGGACGACGAGCTGTACTCCGATGCCAATCCACTGCTCGCCCATGCCCGTCGTATCGTCATCGAGCTCACCGAGAACGTGCGAATCGATAGCGATGGCATCGAGAGCCGCTTACAGGAGTTGAGATCGCTCGGATTCGGTTTGGCGGTGAACGACGTGGGAACCGGCGAGTTGGATTTGAGCAGCCTCATCACACTCGAGCCGAACTTCGCCAAGATCGACGGGGTCCTGGTCAGAGAGATCGATCGGAGTCCCATGAAGCGTATGCTGGTCAGCTCCCTGGTGACGGTCTGTCGTCGGCTTCGGATCCAGCTGGTTGGCGAGGGCGTCGAAACCAAGGCGGAGGGAAGCTGTCTCCTCGATCTGGGGGTCGAGCTACTGCAGGGGTACTTCTTCGCGGAGCCCAAGCCTTCGTTCGGCGTAGAGGACGGCAAGCAGCTGGCCGAGCGGATCGAGCGGCTGGACGAGATGCGAGCTCGATCGCGATCTCGACGAGCATGGGGTCAAAGAGACACCGACTGACGGGATCCGACAGCGAGCTCGTCTGGAACTCACTCCCTGCGGATGGATCTCAGAGCACCCGATGAGCCGGAATTTACGACTAACGCCGTCGTCAACCATGAGGTCCTCGTCGAGAAAAGGCTCGACGGGTCAGGTCGCGTCCAGCACCTCACGAATTTTCCGAGTGAGCTCTGCCGGATCGAACGGCTTGGTGATGAGCTGCGTCCCGGGCTCGAGAACCCCGTGATGGGCGATCATGTCCTCGGAGTAGCCCGACATGAACAGGACCTTGATTCCCGGGCGGATCGCGGAAACCCGTTCCGCGAGCTCGCGCCCATTCGTTTCCGGCATGATGACGTCGGTTAGAAGCAGATGAATCGGCCTTGGGAACTGCTCGCACTGCAGCAGCGCCTCGCCGGCAGCCTCGGTGGCAAGGACCTCGTAGCCTGCCTTCTTGAGGATGCGCTCCGCGAGAAGACGCACTGCTCTTTCGTCTTCGACCACCAACACGGTCTCTGAACCAATTGGCCTGGAGGGCGTTGCCCGGAACCGTGACGGGCACCGATGCCTCCTTTTGACAACGGGGGAGATAGATGGAAAACGTCGTCCCTTGGCCGCGCTCGCTGTCGATCCAAATGAATCCATTGCTCTGCTTGACGATGCCGTACACCGTGGAGAGTCCGAGTCCCGTTCCCTTGCCCATCTCCTTGGTCGTGAAAAAAGGCTCGAAGACTCGGTCGAGCACCTCCTGGTCCATTCCGCTTCCACTATCGCTGACCTTCAAAAGGACGTACGTCCCGGGAACCATCGGGGGCCGAGCGTCCGCGAAAGCTTGATCTATCTCGACGTTGGAGGTTTCGATGACGAGGCTTCCACCGTCGGGTATGGCATCGCGTGCGTTGACCGCGAGATTCATGAGAATCTGCTCCATCTGACCCCTGTCGGCATTCACTTCGAACAGGCCGTCGCATAGAGTGGTGACGAGCTCGATGTCCTCACCGAGGACGCGCCGGAATATCTTCTCCGTATCGGCGACGACAGTGTTCAGATCCAGCACCGTCGGACGCAAGACCTGGCGTCTGCTGAACGCCAGAAGCTGTCTCGTCAGGACAGTGGCACGTTCTCCCGCCTTGCGGATCTCGAGCAAATCCTCGTACAGCGGTTCGCCCGGGCGGCTTTCTTCCGTCGCGAACGACGCATAGCCGAGGATCACCGACAGCAAGTTGTTGAAATCGTGCGCGACTCCACCCGCCAGACGCCCAATGGACTCCATGCGTTGCGCGAGTCGCATTGCGTGCTCGGCGTGGGATCTATCCGCTTCCGCCTTCTTGCGTGCCGTGACGTCTGTCAGCGCACCCACGATCGATACCGTCGTGCCATCCTTGACGATCGGAGCCTCGTTCACCTCGACCCACAGGGACCGCCCATCGCGGGTTCGGAGCTCGAGCTCGTAAGATGGCTGACGTACGCCTGTCTCGATTGCCTTGTCGGTGCTCTCCAGTCCCGCCTGGTTCGCCGGGTTGTCGGTGACGAAGTCCGTCCATCGAATCGCTTCCTCGGGCTCACAGCCCAGGAAATGGCGGCTCTGCGGGCTTACGTAAACGAGGCGATGGTCTGGCGTGTGCGCATAAAAGAGGTTGGTGCTGTGCTCGAGAATGTCGTGGAGCCTCTCCTCGGCCTTCTTCATGCGGGTGACGTCGCGAGCGACGGACATCACGCGGCCGTCCTCCATTCGTGTGAGACGGCTATCGTAATAACGCTTTCCCGACGGGAAGGAGAGAGAGTACTCCACGACTCGAGAGCCTCCGTTCCGCACCACGTCGTTCAAAGCGGGCCCTACCTGCCGAACGAGCTCGGGAGGAAGCACGTCGCTCATGGGGCGACCGAGGAAACCCTCCGGTGGCGCGACGAGCCATTCCCGATGTTTGGCGTGATAGTCAAGAAAGACCCCATCCGGGCTCAGCACGAAGACGAGATTGGGAAATGACTCGACGAGCGCTCGGTAGTGGGATTCACTCGCCCGTAGAGCCTTCTCCGCTTCTTTTCGCCCCGCTAGGTCGCGAAGTATCAGGCAGAGCAGGTCCCTTCCTTCGTGATGAACGTGGGTGACGCCAACTTCGATCTCCAACGTCGAGCCGTCCCTGCAGCGTACGATGTCTTGGTGGGTCCGCGGGCCCAGCTCTCCGGGGGCTACCCACACCCCGGGCCAATCCTCAGGTGAGATCGTCGTCGAGACGTCCCAGACCGACATCCGAAGCAGTTGCTCTTTCGAGTACCCGAGGCTCTCTCTCGCGCGCTCGTTCGAGTACACGATGCGGGCATTCCCGTCTAGCCAGAGGATCAGGTCTCCCGCGCAATCGAGGGCCAGCTGAGCGATGCGGAAGGCTTCCTCGTTCCCCCTCCGCTCGGTCACATCTCGCGCCGTCCCGAAGAAGCGTACCGGCCGTCCCGCGGCATCGAAGCTCGGCACGAAATTGGTCTCGATCCAGTGAACGTCTCCCGACTTGGTTCGGAAGCGGTACATCCAGGTCGTGGTACGACGCCCCTCGATGGCCTCGCGCAGGGCCTCGGCCGTACGTTTACGGTCCTCGGGAACAATGCGGGAAAGCCAGAGATTCTTGCCAGCCACGAACTCCTCGGGCGAGTAGCCGAAGATCTGCTTCACGCGTGGGCTTACGAAGGTTAGTCGCCGCCGAGGATGTCCCGCTTCGCCGTTCAGGTCGAAATGACCCGCGTAGACCACCTCCTCGATGCTCTCCATCAGCGTGCGATAACGTTCCTCGCTCTCGCGGAGGCGTTGTTCGACCTCGCGTTGCGTTCGGCGGGACTCGGCCTCCTCGATGGCGCGCGCGACGGCGGTGGAGAGTCGCAGGAGGTTGCTCTTGAGCAAATAGTCGGCGGCGCCGGCTTTGACGAGAGAAACGGCAACCTCCTCGCCCACCGTCCCCGAGACGAGGAGGAATGGTGTATCGGGCGAGCATTCGTGCACCTTCAGCAGCGCCTCGCGGCCGTCGAAACCGGGCAGGTTGTAGTCGGATAGGACCACGTCCCATTTGCGTTCCGCCAGGGCTTCTTGAAGCGATGGAATCGTCGCCACGCGCTTCCAGGCGGGCTCGTACCCGTCGCGCCGCAGCGCCTCGAGCATCATCAGCGCGTCGTCCTCGCCGTCGTCGACAATCAGCACTGCCAGGGGCCTACACATGCATGTGCTCCCTTCAGCCTCCGTTCCGGTGGCGACCGAAAGGGGTCGGCGCCTCGTACCGCATTTCGCCATCGAACATCGCGATGGCTGCGGGCGTGTGCTTCACCAAGAGACGGAACTGCTCCGCGTTTTGCTCCGGGATCTGGATGCGGTGATTCAACTCCTGCGCGGTCGGTTGGATCGTAGAAACGTCGCGGTCCGATTCGCTAGAGAGCCGTTCGTCCATGTTCATCGTGTGTTCCGCGGAGCCAAATCTGGCGAGCTCCCTGCAAGGACCGGAGGAGCCTGCGCGGTCCGCACTCCAGTCGTCCTCGCCGCCGAAGAGTGATTCCACGTTCGGCGTCGGTCATGACGCGCCAGCTATGCCGTGATCGGAGAGGACCGAAATTCAGCACGTTTGCGCCAGAAGCCTCAGGCGTCTCAGAAGGCCGTATCGAGTCGCAGGGAAAACGCCCGGCCGCACCTGCGCGAAGGGTAGGGCGGGAGCGGAGAACCAGTACCCTTGCATGAGGTCGGCGCCCAGGTTCGTCAACGCGCTGCGTTCTTCCGGCGTCTCCACACCCTCCGTGATGGCATCGATCCCCATGCTCTTGCACAGCTCGAGAATCGAAGCGGTCAGCCTCTGTTGCCGCTCGCTCTCGTGGATCCCACGGATCAGCGCCATGTCGATCTTGACGACCTCTGGATTCAACTGAACGAAGCTCGTGAGCCCCGAATAGCCCGCAGCCAGATCGTCCACCGCCAGCTTGTAGCCCATGGCACGCAGCTTCTCCAGTCGGGCTGACGTATCGGATACGGTGTCCAAGCTCTCACGCTCCGTGATCTCGAGAACCACCCGTTTTGCGTGAGAGGACAGCGGGGCGCGCTCCGAATAAAGATCCTCATCGCTCAGCTCGAGCGGATGCAGATTTACGAACATACGCATGGACTCGTCGAGGGAGGGAATCGCGTCGGCCACGAGCGAGCGTACCACCCGCCCCAGCTCGTGCAGCCCGCCGAGACTCTGGGCTGCTGCTAAAAGCGCGCCCGGATGAGGGAGAGCGGGCTCTCTCGACCGCACGAGTGCTTCATAAGCGACGATTCTTCTCTCGGACCAGCACACGATCGGCTGGTACGCCATCCATAGAGAGCCGAGCGCGCTGGAGAAAACCTCCCGGAGACGGGCACGGTCGGAGTCGGCACGAACCTTCTCTCCCAGCAGGCCCATGGCCTCGCGCTTGATCTTCGCGAGCTCATGGATCTGCACGGCATAGGCTACGACCTTCTGCAGCTCGGCCGATTCCACCGGCTTGACCAAATAACGCATCGCTCCGTGCTCGAGCGCCTTGATCGCCGTATCCACATGGGGAGAGCCGGTTACGAGAATGACAGGTACGTCGAGATCGACCCGTCTCACCTCCCGGAGGAATTGGATACCGTCCATCTCCGGCATCGAGATGTCGCTGAGGATCGCATCGTACGACGAGTCTTGTAGAAACGCCTTGGCGCGGCCTCCCGATTCGGCCCACTGGACGTCGTACTTGTCGAGTACCCTTGCGAACAATCGAGCCACCGCTGCGTCATCGTCGACGATCAGAATTCTCGGTTTCGTTCTCTCTGTTCGCGGCGCCGGTCGTTCGCAGTCGGGTTCTGGGGAAGTCTCCGTGGTAGCGGGAAGCTCGAGCGCCATTTTGGTTTGTTCCGTCCGAATGTAAGGTCAGTCGATTCGACTCACGAACACGTGCGGTCTCGAGAAATGCGCCAAGGGTCGATTCCTCAGAAAGGACCGAAGACGACCAGGCTAACTTTGGATATGATGGATCGTCGTCAGTATACCGGTCTGTCCTCCTCTCGGCAAGTCTTGATACCAATGCGGTTGTCTGGTGATGAAGGGTCGGATCGATTCAGTTCGGCAGCTTGAGTCGTTGCCATCGTTGGAGAGTCGGACCGGTGCGCGGCATTCAGCCTTCCAGATTCAATGGAGTCTTGACGGTGAGCTCCGAGCCTCGCCCCGGTTCGCTATCGATCTCTATCGACCCCTTGTGTCGCTCGACGATGGCGTAGGAAACGGGGATAGTCCCAGGCCGGTCCCCTCGATCGCCTCAGCGGCATTCGCGAGCAGGGTTTCGATCTCGAGGACGTCTTCGCGGTTCGCGTCGTAGTCGGCAAGCACGGTACGAAGCAGGCGTACCGGCAAATGACGGTCAGCAAACTGTTGAAATCGTTCGCCACCCCGCCGGCCAAACGCCCGATCGCTTCCATTTTCTGGGCCTGACGCAATCGGGCTTCGTTCGCTGGACTTCTGGTCCCTGGTTGGGGCGCGACGTCAGCGTCTCTGCGTCGTTGGTCAAAATGAGTTCAGGATCTTTCCATCTTCGTCGAACAAGGACATTCCAATGGGCGCGCCGTCGAAGGCTCTGCGAAAGCGCTCTTCTTCGAGAAGATCTTTGATGGAGAGGAGAGTTCGCGGCTCGTCGTCCAACACCAGAACTTTCTCGGTAATCGTCGAGAGCTCTCGTTCTCTCAATGCGATGGTCACGCTCGTGCACCTTCCCGAGGTACAGACGTTGCCCCCGAAAGCAGCCTTGTCTCGTAGACGGGGCTCCCGGCGTTCGGAGCCTCGCTCGCCCCCGCGAGCTCCGACGCAACGACTGCTAGCCCAGATTCGCGTACGACAACACGAATGAAATTCGCCGATCGTGCTCGGCGTGCGCTGCGCTAAGAATTAGCAGCATGCGAAATCGACGCATGGGAGCATGAGCGAAAACCGTTCACGCCGGTGGCTCGCTAAAGTCGCACTGCAGCAGTTTCTCGGCGAGCTTGATGTACATGGTCCGTTCCAGGTAGTCGAAGTTCATCGGTTTCATGACGTAGTCGAAGGCTCCCTTGGCGAGTGTTTCTTTCGCCAACTCTTCGTCGGTCATCCCGGTCACCATCACTACCGGCAGATCGGGACGCGTGGCGTGGATTTTGTCCAGAACCTCCATCCCCGACATCCCGGGCATGGTCACGTCGAGGAGGACGGCATCCACTTCGTCTCGATCCAACGTGGCGAGACATTCGGAGCCGCTTGCGGCAGTGAGCACGGTGTACTTCTTCCGGGTGAAGAAACGACGCAGGAGATCTCGCACCTCCGGCTCGTCGTCGACTATGAGAATTCGAGGCATCTGCAAACTCCTTTTTTCAATACTCAAATGATGGCAGAACGCTCTCTCGGGTTGCCTCAGCGCCCCCGTTCGTTCTCACGGATCCTTCTCGTCCGGACAATGCGAAGATGATACAATTGTCGCATTCAATTCAATCCAAGTCTACGAAGGGATCCGGCGTCTCTTTCGTGGACGGACCGGAGTCGACGGCCCCGTCTTCATATGCGACGCGCTCGTCCCAAAACCATCATCCATGTAATCACTCGCTTGAGCCTCGGGGGCTCAGCCATGAACACGCTCGATTCGGCCGCGGCGGCGGCACGTGCGGGCTACCGCACCGTGGTCGCCGCAGGTCCCGCCAACGGAGAGAACAGGACCCAGGACGGTAACGAACGGCGTGGATACGAGCTGGAGAGTGTTTCCGGCCTCACGCGAAGCCCTTCCCCGCTGCGCGATTTGCTGGCATTGGGGCAGCTCTTCCAGCTGTTCCGCCGCTATCGTCCCGACATCGTGCACACCCATACTTCCAAGGCCGGTTTCCTGGGGCGCATGGCGGCTTTTCTCGCTGGTGTGCCGGTCGTCATCCACACTTCGCACGGGCACGTTTTCTACGGCTACTACGGCCGAGAGATGACGACGCTCTTCGTCACGCTCGAACGTTTCGCCGCGCGCTTGACCGACTATCTCGTGTTCCTCACGGACGGCGAGGCCGAGGAGCACCGCGAGCTGGGAATCGGCCGACCGGAGAGCTACGTTACGATTCCGAGTGGGATCGATCTGGAAGCGCTCAGGGCTCGGGCCCCCTCACGGGATGGCGCCCGCCGATCGCTGGGATGGCTTACCGAAAGCGGCATCGTGCTCGGGATCGGTCGGCTCGTTCCCGTCAAGGGGTTCGACCTTCTGGTGCGCGCCATGCCAGAGATCTTACGTGCCGAGCCCGCTACCCGACTGGTTCTCGTCGGTGACGGCCCCGAACGCCGCACTCTCGAGACACTCGCCGCGCGACTCGGGATCGAGGAGCGGGTGATCTTCGCCGGAACGTCGAACGAAGTTTCCATCTATCTGGCGGCGGCCGATGTACTGGTAGCGCCATCGCGCAACGAAGGACAGGGACGCGTATTGGTGGAAGCGATGTCGCTCGGTCTAGCGGTGGTGGGGACGAGAGTCGGAGGGATTCCGAGCGTCCTGCGAGACGGCGAGTGCGGAGTTCTCGTCCCCCCCGAGAGTCCCGAAGAGCTCGCTCGGGCCGTCGTGACCCTGCTTCGAGACGGAGACCTTCGTCGTTCCTATGGGGCGGAAGCGGTTCGGCAATCCGAGCGGTTCTCGCTGAAGGTCATGGAATCGGAGCTCCTCGCTCTTTATCGGCGCGCCTCCGCCGAGAAGGCGATTGAGAAGCCATCGAGAGCGGAGCTTCTGGGACGATAGGAAATCTGGAGCGATGCCTGCCGAAACAATCCTGGTTCTGAACATCTCGGGAATCGGTGACTTCGTCGACTCCACGCCCGCGCTCGCGGCTCTCCGGCGACGACGGCCGCACGCTCGACTGGTGCTCGCCGTCGCGGAAAAGACCGTCCCTCTCGCCCGAAGCTGTCCCTACGTCGACGAGGTGATCGGCATGCCGACCCGTCCGGGCCGTGGAATCCCGCGCGCCGTCGATTTTCCTCGGTGGGCGTCCATCGTCTTTTCCTGGCGGAATCGAATCGACCTGGTCCTGAGCCTCTATGGGGCGTCGTCGAGAGCGGGGAATCGTTTCGAGAAGTGGCTGCTCCGATGGATTGTCGCGCCGATTTCCGTGGGCAGAGGCGTTCGGGGAGAACGTTCCCCATTCCGCATCACCCTGTCGGAGGACGAGGCGCCTGTCGATCTGGTCGCCTCCTATTTGAAGCTCGTCTCGCTCGTGCCGGAGGAAGCGGGGAGCTCGGCGGGAGACGCTGGCGGAGGGGAATCCTCACGGCCCGAGCTCTGGATTCCGGATGCCGCTCTCCGAGAAGTCGAGGACTGGATCGACGCTCAGCTTCAGTTCCGAAACCTCGAGGGCCCGCTTGTCGTCGTCGCTCTCGGAGGAGACCGTCCCTCCCGGAGGGAATCTCCTCTTCGCGCCGACGAATGGCTCTCTTTGCTGCAGCAACAGTTCCAGGTGCGGCCGGTGATCTGGGGAACTCTGGGGGACCCGGGACTTCCTCCGGAGAGTCGCCTTCTTCATGCCGACGCGAGAGGGAAATGGGACTTGGTCCGTTCCGCCGCCCTCATTTCACGCGCGGACGTCGTGATCACGACGCAGAGCGCGGCCCAACATCTGGTGAGCGTTTGGGACGTTCCCACCCTGGTACTGGCGGGCCCCGCCGACTCCCGCAAGCACCGTCCGCACCTGACGAAGAGTCCACTGTATCTGCTCCAGCGAAGAGTCCCCTGCGCTCCCTGCTCCCACCACGATTGTCCACTCACCGGAGTCGAGTACAAAAAGTGTATGACGGGCATCGCACCAAGCGACGTGCTCGAGGCGTTTCGGGACGTCATGAACGGAAGACCGAAGTCGTCGGCGCGGGAACAGGGTCATGGCTCGATAGGGATGCCGCGAGGCCTGAGCTCGCCCCAGCTGTCGAGTTAGCGGATCGTCGTGGAATCTCCAACGTCGAGGCCGAGCGGCGTTTCGCTGGGGAAGGCCACGACGCTTCTCGCCATGAGCCGCGGTGCCCGCTTCGCCATCGCGCTCATCAATTCCATCATCGTCGCCCGGGTGCTCGGTGTCGAGCTTCTCGGAGCGTATGCCTACGCCATGGGCATCGCTGCTCTGTTCGGGCTACTGCCGAACATGGGAATCTCCACGATTGTCACCCGTTCCGTCGCCCGGGATCCCGTCGCCGGCGCGAGCATATTGAAAACCGCCCTGGCCGCTCAGGCTCTGGTGTCGCTCGCAACGTTGCTCGTCATTCCGTCGGTGGCAGCACTGTTGCCGGGCCAGCCGGTCCCACTGCTGTATGTCTGGTTGGCGGCCGGTCAGCTCACGGTGGGAACGTTGAGCTGGCCCTATCTGGGAGTGATGAGCGGACGGGTGAGATACGATCGCGTCGCTCTCGCGGAGCTCATGAGCGCTCTCGGGGGAACGATCTGCCTCGCGGTATCCGCGGTTCTCGTCGGGACTCCCGCCGGGTTTCTCGGCGCTCAAGTCGTGGCCGCCCTGCTTTCCACCCTGGCGGCGCGGAGGTTGGCCCGGCCTTTTCTGCAGCCGGCCGATGCAAACCGGACCTCACTCTGGAGCCTCTTTCGGCACGGGCTTCCTTTCGGCGCGGCGGCAGCGGCGGACAGCTTGTACCGACGCGTCGACGTATTACTCCTCGGACAGATGTCTTCCACGGCCGCTCTCGGGCTCTATAACGTCGCCTACAAGCCTACGAACCTCGTGGTCTATTTCGGGACGACGATGGCCGGTCCGTTATTTCCACTCATGGCCCGGGACTCCGAGGCCCGTGCGCCCCGGACGTTCCGCCGAGCGTTGCGCGGCCTGGGCGTGCTGGCTCCGATCATGACACTCTTCTTCAGCGGGATGGCCGGGTCTCTCCTCGGATTGCTCTACGGACCCGAGTTCGCGGAGGCCTCTCCGGTAATGGTGGTGTTGGTCTGGTCGGCCGCGGCCAACTGGCTCTATGCGCCCTTGAGCATGGCCCTTCAGGCGAAGGGGAAGGAACGGTGGTGGCTCGGGGTTCTCTTGTCGGGGTTGGTGCTCAATGCCGGCGGTAATCTGTGGGCCATCCCCCGCTACGGCGCTCTCGGGGCTGCCGGCGCCACGTTGGTATCGGAGGTGGCGATTCTGCTCGCGGCGACTTCGCTGACCTGTCTCTATTTCCGTTCCCTGCCTCCATTGTGGCCGGTCGGGATCGGCTCGATGGCGACGGTCGCATCCGGAGCAATCCTCTATCTCGGCTATCCCCGGCTGGGCCCGTTGACGGCAACGCTGATCGCGATCGTCGTCTACATCGCCGTCTTGCTGATATTCCGCGTCGTTCGCCGCGAGGATGCGCGGACGATACTGGGTTGGATCGGTGACGCCGCTCCCTGGATTCGTCGCCGAGCGAGTCCCGAGTGCGATTCAAGCGAGATCCCGAACGCATTCGAGCAGAGGAACTGATGGAAATCGGTATCGATGCACTCCCCCTCATGGGACGGGGCGGCATCTCGCGGCACCTAATCGACCTTCTTCCCGCTCTGCTGGATCAGGGGGGCGGCCATCGCTTCCACCTCTTTGCTCGCGTGTTCCGGCGAGCCCGGCGGAGGCGCTACCTTGCGGCAACGCGCGCGTTCCACCACTCGGCGGCGCTCACCTGGCACACGGTTTTCGTTCCCGACCGGCTCCTGGAATTCGCCTGGAGCCGCCACGACATCGTCTTGCCCGGGACGCGCCGTTACTTGAAGGGGATGGACGTGTTTCTCGACACCACCGGCCTCGTTCCCGCAGGGTCGCCCCGTCCGGTTGTCAGCGTCGTACACGACCTCGTGCCTCTTCGGTTTCCACAGTGGTATCACGACCACGCGCTCGTTCGCCGGCGGCTGGAGAAGCAGATCCGCCGCTCTTCGCTCATCATCGCCGTTTCTGAAAGCACGGGTCGTGATCTTCAGCACATCCTGAAGGTACCGGCCGAGAACATTCGCGTCGTCCACCACGGAATCGATGCGCGTTTCCGCCGGGAATCGCCCGAGCGCATCGAGGCGGTGCTCCGGACGCGAGACCTATCGCGGCCGTACTTTCTTTACGTGGGCGGCTCGGGACCAATCAAGAACCTGGACACGCTTCTCGAGGGGTTTCGTCGTTTTCGGCAAAGCTCCAAAGACGGCTCCGCGCTCCTGCTGGGAGGCGACCTGAGATGGGCTCCGGACTTGCCGCGCGACCTCGAGCGGCTCGGCCTCGGCGGCGACGTGCGCTCCGAGGGCTTCATCGGTGACGAGGAGCTCCTCGCCCTCTACAGTGGAGCGACAGCGGTCGTCGTTCCTTCTCGCCACGAGAGCTTCGGGTTCCCGGCGCTCGAGGCCATGGCCTGCGGAACCCCGGTGGTCGCGACGCGGGTAGGCGCTCTCCCGGAGCTCCTCGGTGACGACGCCCTCTATTTCGACCCCGACCGGCCGAACGAGCTTGCCGAGATCCTGTCGCAAATCTCTACGGATGAAAAACTGCGGCTCGATCTCGGCCGGCGGGGAGTCGCGCGCGCGTCCACCTTCACCTGGGCGCGGGCGGCGCGCGAGACCCTCGACGTGCTCGCGGAAGCGTCTCGTGAGGCGGGTCCTCGGCGTCGACGCGATGGTGAGGAAGAGCCAGGTGAGCACTAGTGGGCCGTAACGGCCATTTCGCGCCAAAATCGCGGGCCCCGGCCCTTTTGCGCGCTGGCGGTGTTGCGATTCCTCGAAATATCCAGATATGTCGTCGTCATCGCGCCTTGCCAGCACACAAAATGACCTCGCGATTTGCGCACCAAATAGCTGTTACAGCCCACTATTAAGGAATGAACATACTCGTCGTGACGCCCGATCTGCCCGCGCCGCCTACGAGTGGGGGGCGGGCTCGAACCTTCCATCTCCTGCGTGAGCTGGGACGCCGAAATACGATCGATCTCCTCGCGCCGGAGCCGTCGGATCCGGAGGCGCTCTCCTGCTCCCGGAAGATATGCAGGCATCTCACGACCTACCCCTCGGTGAAGGAGGATCGTCGATCTCGCCGGCGCCGGTTGTGGCGGTCGGTGGTCACCGGCCGTTTGCATCATCCTCATGGGAACGCGCGTGAGGCGATCGAACGAATCCTCGAGAGCGAGAGGTACGACATAATTCATTTCGTGACCCCGTACCTGTTTCCCTCGCTCCCAACGGGAACGAGAGTAGCAACGGTGGTCGATTTCTTCGGTACCTCCATCGGTATTCGAAGAGAGCTTCATACCTCGCCCGGCTCCGTCTCTCGGTTGAAGACGCGGATGCGCTACCGTTTCGCAGTCCGTGGAGAACGTTGGGTGTTGGGACGAGTCGACGTCGCGTTCTCGGTCTCGAATACCAATCGTGAGTATCTCGCGGCACTGGCACCGGGCGCACGTATCGAGGTCGTGCCCAGTGGTGTCGATACCGAGTATTTCTCACCGCTGGAGATTTCGGAGGAGCCGGCACGACTGGCATTCGTGGGGGACATGAGCTTCCGTCCCAACGTCGAGGGAGCCTTGTTTCTCGTGCGGGAGATCCTGCCGCGATTGCGAGCGGAGGGCGCGAACGTCCACGTCGACCTCGTCGGGCGGAGCCCCTTGCCCGCGGTCGTGGACCTGGGAAAGCTCGAGGGCGTGCGAGTCACGGGTGGCGTCGAAGACGTGCGTCCATACCTGTCGCGCGCGGCCGTGGTTGTAGTGCCGCTTCTGGGCGGCAGCGGCGTGCGGACCAAGACCCTCGAGGCCATGGCCATGGGACGCGCGGTGGTGAGTACCTCCATGGGAGTCGAAGGGCTTGAAGCTCTGAGGGCGGGTGACGTCAAGGTCGTCGACGGACAGGAGGCGTTCGCTCGCGCAGTGCTCGAGCTCCTCGCGTCGCGAGAAGAGAGAGCGCGCATGGGTCGCGACGCCCGGGCGACGGTCGTCGAGCACTATGCGTGGGACGCGAGCGCTCGAACGGCGGAGCGGGTCTACGCTTCGATCTACGCGGACGGATCGCACCGGGGAGGATCGAACGTGCCATGACGCTTTCTTCGAGAAGGCTGGGAGTATCGGTAGTCGTTCCGGTGCGCAACGCCGAGCGAACCCTGCCTGCCTGCCTGCGTGCGTTGAATGAGCTCGATCCCGCCCCCAACGAGATCCTCGTCGTGGACAACGGATCGACCGACCGAAGCACCGCGCTCCTGCACGAGTTCGCGCGGAGTCGCACGCGGTTTCCGGTGCGGGTGCTCGAGGAGCGGCAAAGAGGAGCCGCCGCCGCACGAAACCGGGGCCTCTTCGCCGCCACCGACGATGCTGACGTCATCGCCTTCACCGACTCCGACTGCAGTCCCGCTCGAGACTGGCTGGCACAACTGACGTACCCATTTCGGGATTCCGCCGTTGCCGCCGCTGCCGGACGGATATCGGCGGACACCTCGGGCTCGACGGTGGAGCTTTTCAGCGCTCTTTACACCTTGAGGCTTCCCGACGTACCCAGTCGGCACGACGTCTGGACGCCGCGGCTGGGGGGCTTTCCCACCGCCAATTTCGCCGTACGACGCGAGATCGCTCTCGGACTGGGGGGCTTCGATTCGGATGTGGTTCTCTACGGTGAGGATTACGACTTTTGCGCACGCCTCTACGATCGAGGCGGGGTCATCGCCTACTCTCCGAGTGCTGTCGTGACGCACCACCACCGCGACCGACTGACGAGCCTTCTGCGCCAGGCCTTCGGTTTCGGGCGCGGTCATGCGTACATGATGCGCCGCCACGGCCAACGGATCCTCTGCATCGATTTGCCGCTTCGATCCTTCACATGGAAACGATCGCCGGTCGGGTCCTGGATCGATCTCAGCTCCGCCGACAAGAAACTCCTGCTCCTCTTGCTCGCGGGAACGGTCGATCCCCGTCTTTGGTTGGCGGTGCCTCTGTATGGGGGATATCTCGTTTGGCGCTGCCGCCGGCGAGCGCGTGAGGCGAATGCTCTCACCTCGATCGCGGTGTCGACCGAGCTCGCAGGACTGCTCCTTCTGAAGTCCGCAGCGATGACCGCGGGGCGGCTCTGGGGCTCGTGGAGATACCGCACCCTCTGCGTTTGACGGTTGGCGCCGGATGCTGCCCCGCCTGCTCGGCGATGCGCTCGGGCTCGATGCGACGTCCCTCTTCGTAGGGAAATGCCATCGCAAACGCATTGACAAAAGCTCTGCAAGTCTCTAACATTCTAATAAATCAAGAAATACGTGGCTCTATGCTAAGGAATCTGGTCCTCGTGGCCGATCCGAACAGCGGCACTATCGCTTCGCTTCTTCCGGTACTCTCGAAGCTGGGTTTGCATCCGGTTCCGGCGCGGGATGGGCTCGAGGCACTACGCCTCGTCGATCGGGAACGGCCGCTCCTCGTGATCGCGGAGATGACGCTCGACGTCGTGAACGGCACAGCTCTATGTGCTCGCTTGCGGGGGGAGGAGGATACTCGCACCCTCCCCATCGTTCTGATGGGCTCAGGCGACGATCGCGAGGGACGTCTGTCCGCGCTCCAAAGCGGAGCCGACGAGTTCCTGTCCAAGCCCATCGATCCCGAAGACGCGCGTCTTCGACTGGAGACGCTCCTCCGGCGCTCGGGTCACCTGCAAGGCACCGATGGAGAAGCACGGCCGGAAGGCCGGAGCGCGGCGGCCGGTCCGGGTCCCGCGCACGTCTTCTATCAGGACCTGGTGGAGATCGTGAACGGCGTTCTAGCGCAGGCGAGAAGAGGCGAAGTCGTCGCTCTCGGGTCCGTCGGACCTGCCGCCGAGACGCTCGTCGAACGCTTCTCCGAGATCGTCGGACTCTCGCTCGCCAAGCGAGAGGCGACCGATCTCGGCGCTCATCACGTCAACGTCGCCATCATCGGACTGGCAGTGGGAAGAGAGCTCGAGCTGTCCGTCGCCGAGCTTCATCGATACGCCTTTCTGGGGCTGGTGCACGATCTCGGCATGGCAAGAGTCCCCGACGAGATCGTCAATGCCGCCCGGGGTTTGTCGCCGGAGGAATGGCGCTTCATCCAAGAGCATCCTCGGCACACCCACGAGCTGTTGAAAGCGGCGGGACGCGAGGACATCGGCGAAATCGCTTATCAGGAGCACGAGCGCGAGAAGGGTCAAGGATATCCGCGGGGGCTTCGCGGAAACGAGATTCACCCGCTGGCCAAAATTCTCGGCGTTGCCGACGTTTACGAAGCCTGCACTCATCCTCGAGTCTACAACAAGACTTTCATCCCCTACGACGCTCTGCAACTGCTCATCGAGATGAGGGAGGAGTATTTTCCGAGTCGTTTCATCAAGGCGCTGATGAATGCGTTGACCGTGTATCCCATCGGAAGCTACGTACAACTGAACACCGGCGAGATCGGACGTGTACGCTCGACCAGCCGGAAGAATTTGATGCGGCCCGTGGTCGAGCTCTTCTGGGGAGCGAGGGGGATGGGCCTCAGTCCCACGAAGGTGGTGGACCTGTCGGAGAGCCCTTTTCTCTGTGTCGCTGCGCCCCTCTACGAGGACCAACTCCCCGAACGCCCGATCGGATCCCCGATGCCGGCCTAGCAATGAGTAACCCGTTCCGTTTCCCGCGAGCACCGAATCCGTTCGCCAGAGCTCTCGCGCTCGTCCTCATCGCCTGCCTGGCAACGCCGGCGATCGGGTCCGGGCGGCAGAGCTCGTCTCAGGCCCCGACCGAGGACAATCAGGCGTTCACTTCCCCCCGCGGCTTTCCCGAGTATCGCATCGGACCCGGCGACGAGCTCCGCATCCAGATCTGGACCGGAATCGAGGCCAAGGAATACAAAGTCACGGTGCAGGCCGACGGGTCGGTCTTCCTGCCGTTCGTGGGACTCGCGGACTTGAAGGCGGGGGAGCGAAGCCCGCTCGAGCTGCGGGACCAGATCGTCGAGCGTTTGAGCACTTCGTATCGCAAGCCCGCGGCCGAGGTCATCGTCGAGAAGCTCGTGGCTCGGATGGTCACGCTTCTCGGAGAGATTCGCACCACTCTGAGAGTGGATTCGGGCCCCGGTCGCTATCCGCTCCCGGGTCGCATTCGCCTCGTCGATTTCATCACCCAGCACGGTGGTGTGACCGTCCAGGCCGATCTCAACAGGACCCAGCTCATGCGCCAGGGAAAACCGTACGTCTATAACGTCTCGGACGCGGTGTTCCGGAGCGACGTGTCGCAAAACCCCGTTCTGGACGATGGAGACCTCATCTATATTCCGCCTTTGTCCAACAGCAGCAGGCGCTTCCTGATGTTCGGCGAGCTCGGAAAACCGGGCCTTCTGGAGCTTCCCTCGGAAGTTCCCATCGCGGAAGCGGTGGCGCGTGCCGGCGGACTCACGCCCGATGCTCATCGCAGTCGGGTCGTCGTCGTCCGCGGCGGGCTGGACCATCCAAACTTGCTCGCATCGGATTTCAAGGCGCTCGCCGAAGGCGACTTGAGCCAGAACTTCATGCTCGAGGACGGTGACATGGTGTTCGTCTCCCGACGAGCTCTGGCCAATTTCAAGGAGATCATGGCGACCTTCGCCGCGCCTCTCTCCATCATCTACACCGGTATCCTGATCAGCAACTCGAGAAAGTAGAGTCGATGAGTCAGTACGAGCTCAATTTGCGGGACTACATGCGGATTCTCCGCAAGCACCGCTACTACTTCATCGGTCCGCCGCTGGTCCTCGCTTTCTTGACTTACCTGCTGACGCCGACTCCAGCGGTGCACTACAAAGCGAGCTCGAGCGTCAAGTTCTCTCAATCGAGCAACCTCGCGGGGCTGATGCTGCAAGTCTTCACCTACTCACCGGGAGACAACGTCGCGACCCAGACCCACATCTTGACGAGCATTCCGCTGATGGCCAGGCTCGCGCAACATCTCCATCGAATCCCTGAAGACCTGGATCTCAAGGAGATTCTGAAGCGGCCCGACGAGGTAGCCGAGCTCGCGACCCTTCAATCGCAAGTCTCCGCGGAGCCGGTAGGAAACACGAGCATCATCGAGATTGGCGCCGATGCCGCGTCACGCGATGAGGCGGTGCTCATCGCCAATGGATTGGCGGACGTCTTCGCCGCCTGGAGTCTCGAGGAAAAGAACCGGCAAGTCACCGAAGCCAAAGAATTCATCGGTCGGCAGCTCTCGGTGGCCGAGGATCGCTTGAAGATCGGCGACGACAAGCTGCGCGATTTCATGGAAAAGAACATTGACCGCGTTTCGCTCTCCGCCGATGAGCTCTCGCACCACCAGGAGGAGAGAGAGCGTGTGAAACGCCTCATCGAGACGCTGACGGTGCAAGTGCAGCAACTGGAGAGGCGGCACGAGGAGGGTGCGGGGCAGATCGACTGGATCTCCAGCGGAGAGCTGAATGACTCGAACCTCGAACGGTTCAACACCGAGCTCATCGATTTGCAGCTGGAGAAGGAGCGTCTCCTCGTCTACCAAACCGAGGCTTCTCCCGAGGTCCAAACCGTCGAGAACAAGATTCAGACTCTTCTCGTCAGTTTGATTCGTGAGTACCGGGCGACTCTGGATGATTTGGGACGGGAGGAGAAGGAGCTCGACGAAACCATCGCGGTGATCCCCGAGAACGACGCCGAGCTGAACCGCCTGAAGCGCGACCAGCAAGTTGCCAACGATGCCTACACCTTGCTCAGAAGCAAGCACGAGGAGGCGACCATCCGGGAGGCGGAGAAGATTCGAGAAGTCGACATCGTGGAATATGCCACCGACGCTCGCATGGAAATGGAAGGCGGCAAGCTTTCCAAGAGCCTGGTCGGCGCTCTCGTGGGTCTGGTGCTGGGGTTCGTTCTGGCGTTGGTCGCCGAGAACATGGACACCTCCATTGCGACCATCGAAGACGTGGAGGGTTTTCTCGGAGTTCCGGTCCTCGGTGTCATTCCGCACATCGACCGAGACGCGGTTCTGGAATCTCTGAGCGCCAGCAATCCGCATCTGGCCCGGGGGTTCCTCGAGCGCTATTGCGACCTGGTGGCTCAGTTCAATCCAACCTCGCCGGTCGCCGAAGCCTATCGCTCTCTCCGGACCAATCTCGAGTTTTCCGAGCTCGCTCGACCGGCCAAGACCTTCGTGATCACGAGCTCGATGCTGGAAGAGGGCAAGTCCACGACGACCGCCAATCTCGCGTTGGCGCTGGCACAAAGCGGCAAGCGTACGCTCGTCGTGGAAACTGATCTGAGACGACCCTCGATCCACAAATCGTTCGGACTGTCACTCGAGCCAGGCCTGTCCGAAGTCCTCCTCGGTACCGTGACCTGGCGCGATGCGGTACGGTCGCTCGCCGACCTTTTTCTGGGGAAACTGGACATGAGAACGCTCGTCAAGACCCCGGGGCTGGAGAATCTGTCCTTCCTCACTTGTGGGACGATTCCCCCGAACCCGTCGGAGCTTCTCGGCTCGGCGCCCATGGCTTCGCTCATCCGGGAGCTCTCCGAGGAGTTCGACGCGGTGCTTTTCGACAGCCCGCCGGTGCTTCCCGTCACCGATGCCGCCATCCTCGCGAGCCAGGTCGATGCCGTTCTCCTGGTCTATGAGGCGGGGCGAGCGGGCCGGGGCCTGCTCAAGCGGGCCAAGAGCCACCTGGCGGCGGTGCGAGCGGATATCCGGGGTGTCGTGCTGAACAACATCACGGCTGAGGTGAGCGACTTCACGTCCGCCGAGCACTACTACACCTACTACGCCTCTTATCACCGCGACACCCTCCGAGAGCCACATGGACTCAAGCAACGAATCGCGCAGGGAGTTCGGCGTTGGTTCGCGAGCGAGCCCTCGCGCCCTTCGGTCGACGTCAAGCCGTCGGCGCCCCCACACTCCTCACAGGGCGGAGCGGAGTACGAGGACGTGCTGAGCGTGACGGGAGGTGCGGATGATTCGAAGCGAGGATCCTAACCGAGCAGCCGAAGAGTCACGCGAATCCTGCGCGAGCGGAAGGAGAAGCGCCCAGATGAAGTCAAGCCTGGCGACCCCGACACCGATGGGATTGGACCTCGCGGGATGAACGCACCGATAAGGGGCGGTCCGTGACCATCCCATCGGGCGCCGAGGCGGAGAGCTGGCAGAGCCTGCCTCGCAGCTGGGCCGAAGAACTGGCGGCTCTGGCGCCGGTCGACGCGCATACACCTTCGGCCGCGGCCAGAAGAAGCGTCATCGCGGTAGGAAGCGGCAAAGGGGGTGTGGGTAAGACCGTGGTGTCGTCGAGTCT
The DNA here is from genome assembly GCA_963815675.1 of uncultured Acidobacteriota bacterium. Classification (GTDB taxonomy): domain Bacteria; phylum Acidobacteriota; class Vicinamibacteria; order Marinacidobacterales; family SMYC01; genus CAWFHP01. The sequence continues at coordinate 154,541 of CAWFHP010000008.1, forward strand.
CGCGGTAGCGCTCGCGGCAGCCGGACAGGGACCGGTGCTCGCCATCGACGTCGATCTAGGCGGGGCCAACCTGCACAACGGTCTCGGAGTTTCTCGCCCCGAGTTCGCCCTCAACCGCTTCGTTCTGGAAGGTCGATCGCTCGGCGATCTGGTGTCGCGCACCAGTATTCCCGGCGTCGGCTTCATCGGCGGAGCTTCGGACATAGTGGGCCTGTCCGAGTTCGGAGAGGCGGACCAACGAAGATTCCAGAGCGAACTGAGCACGCTCGGAGTTGGGACCACGATTCTGGATCTGGGCGCTGGCTCTTCCTTGTTCAATCTGGATCTATTCCGGAGCGCGGATCATGCGGTGCTCGTCATGACACCCGAGCCCACCGCGGTGCAGAACGCCTACGGATTTCTCAGGGCCGCCATCTATCGTCGGATTCGAACGGGGTTCCAGGGCGAGGAGGGTCTTCACGAGATCATCGAGGCGGCGATGAATCATCGCCGCCCCGACCAGCTGTCCTCGGTACCGAGTCTCGTCGGTGAAATCTCTCGATACAATCGCGCGGCGGCCCATCGTCTCGAGAAGACCCTGGCCGAGGTTTCCGTGGGATTGGTCGTCAATCAGGCGGAGCCGAGGACTGCCGCCCTCATCGCCCGCCGTTTTTCGACCGCAGTGCGCAGACACTTGGGTGTCGAAATCGATTTCCTGGGAGGGGTCGCCCACGACGCTGCCGTGTCCCGTGCCATCTGTGAATGGCGACCGCTCATCATCCACGATCCGGCAACGCGCGCCGCTCGTGACTTGAGGGCGATTGCCGGGCATCTCTCGCGCCTGCGCGGCGCGGGTTCATGTGCCCGCGCCGCGGGTCCTTCCGACGTTTCAGAAGGACACAGGTGAGCCAACTCATCGATACGAGCCGCGCATTTCAGCGCGGCCGGACCACGAGCTCCCGGCTCGCTTTCACGCTGTCTCTCGTCGGCGCCGTCATTTGTCTGTTCGCGGCGTTCATCGTCGCCCGGCAGCCGGCGACGGCGACGCTGTACCTGGTGGCTTCTGGATTGCTTCTGTTCGTCGGCTTCTTCCATCCCAAGATTGCGCTGTATCTCATCATCTTCAGTATGCTCCTCTCTCCCGAGCTCGGGATCGGCATGGGGGGCGCGGGAAGACCGGTAACCGTCCGGCTCGAGGATCTTCTCCTCATCCTCGTCGGCTGTGCCTGGGTCGTGCGGGTTGCCTACTACAAGCAAACCGGCCTTTTTCGAAGGAGCCCTCTGAACCGCCCGATCGCGGCGTACGCTCTCGCCGCGCTAATCGCGACCGTCGTAAGCGGTTGGCTCGGTCCCTTCAACTGGCTCAAAGCATTTTTCTTTCTCGCCAAGTATCTCGAGTATTTCATCCTCTTCTTTCTGGTCCTCAACATGATCGAGAGCCGCCGCGATATCGAGCGGTATCTCGCAGCCGCCCTCGTGACCTGCGTCATCGTCAGCCTCGTGGGTATCGCGCAAATCCCGACGGGAGCCCGCGTCTCGGCGCCGTTCGAAGGAAAAGTGGGTGAGCCCAATACGTTCGGCGGGTATCTGGTGTTGATGATTGCCCTGGCTGGCGCCTTCTACCTGGTAACGCCCTCGTTCCGCAGACGTCTATTGTGGGTCGGCTTCCTTGGACTCACCGCCGTTCCCCTGCTCTACACGCTCTCCCGAACCTCCTGGGGAGCAGCCCTCGGGTCGGTCGCCGTCCTCTTCGCGTTTGGCCCACGGAAGTCCCACCTTTTCGCGGCGGCCGTGCTCGGGCTCGCGCTCTACCCCGTCCTCGGGCCGACTCAGGTGCTCCACCGCGTGGACTACACTTTCAATCAGCCGGAGTCGCGTGGGCAGGTTCAGGTGGGCCGGGTGCATCTCGACACGTCGCTCTCGGCTCGTATCGAGAGCTGGGGATACGGCCTGAAAGGCTGGGCGCGAAGGCCGATCACCGGCTACGGTGTGTCTGGCTTCGCCTTTCTGGATGCCCAGTACATTCTGGTCCTGACCGAGACCGGCATTCTCGGACTCGGCGCGTTCGCGTGGCTCGCATGGAGCGTCGCTCGTCTCGGCATCAGCCGCTACCGTTCGGCAACCGATCCTTTCGCGAGAGCGCTGAGCCTCGGCTACCTCGCCGGCTTCGCCGGCCTGCTCGTTCATGGCATTGGCGCGAACACGTTCATCATCGTGCGGATCATGGAGCCGTTTTGGCTGCTCACCGCCCTCGTCGTGGCGCTTCCCGATTACCCGAAAGAGGCTGAGGCCTCGGCTTCCCGTCTGATGGGCGGCCTGGAGACCGGCCTTGTCTGAGTCCGTGCCGCCGGTTTCGATTCTCGTGAGCAGCAAGGATCGTCGCGTACTCTTGCGCGAGGCGGTCGCCTCGCTTCGACGACTGGACTACCCGAGGAGCCAAGTCGAGATCGTGGTCGTGGAAGAGACCGACTCGCCGGAGAATCCCGGAGCCGACCGCTACGTGAGCCTGCCGCGAACCGGAAAGGGGTTCGCCTGGAGCCGCAATGCGGCGGTGCGGGCGGCGTCGCATGCTCTCGTCGCCTTCACCGATGACGACTGTCTCGTCGATCGATCCTGGCTTCGAGAGCTGATGGCGCCATTCGAAGATCCGAAGGTCGCCGCCGTTGCGGGAGGTGTTCTCGCTCAGCCCTCGGGGATCCTGGGCAAGACCGAGATCGTACTGGGCTTCCCCGGAGGCGGGCTGAGGCGAATCGCTAGCGCTCCCGAGAACCAATGGGCCTCGACGCGCGAGCTCTCGACCGTCAACGCCGCCACCCGTCGCGATCTCGTGGTGGAGCTGGGTGGGTTCTGCGAGGAGACCGGCATCTACGGAGGTGAGGACTCGGAGCTGTTCTCTCGTCTCACCGCGCGCCATCGAGCGGTCTTCAACCCGCGCGCGCTGGTTTTCCATCGCGCGCGCGATTCGGCCCCGGCGATCGCTCGCTGGTTTTACCGGCGTGGGCTCGCGCAGGTGACGCTTGCCGCACTGTTTTCACACTCGGCATGGGACCGGATTCTTGGTCACGCTCGGACCTCGTTTCTCCTGCGATTCGCTTGCCTTTTCTCGATGCTCTTTCTGCTCGGACTCCCCATCGTGAGTTCGATGCTCACTCTCGCACTCCTCTACTACGCGCTCATGCTCGTTCGGTATCGATACGCGCGTCGAGCGGTGGGCTGGAGCGTGCTGTTGTTGACTCCGCTGACCAAGCTCTTGATGGACGTTTCGTTCGACATCGGACGCCTGGCCGGACTGGTGCTTCCGCGGAAGACCCGGACACCGACGCGCTCCAGGGCGAACGAGTCTCGCGTGCCAGTGCTCCCGACCGGGGAAGAGGGCTCGGGGGAAACGGAGGCCGCGGCTCGACCTACGACCCCGTCGTTGCGGCCATCTCGCGTCCTGCTGGTCGAGAACTCCGGAAGCGTGCGAGGCGGCGGCCAAATGAGCTTTCTCGGCCTCATGGAGGGTCTCGATCGGTCCCGGTACGACCTCATCGCCACCTGTCCGGAGAAAGGCGACTTCTTCGATGCCGTTCGCGACATGGGAATCCCGACGTTCGTTCTGCCCATGCCTTCCCTTCGCGGGCTGGGTTGGCTTTCCCTGCCCCGGTGCCTTTGGATCTGGCGGAAGTTCATCCGGCGTCATGCAGTCGATCTGGTGCATGCCAATGGCTCGAGAGCGATGATTTATGCCGGTATCGCGGGACGCCTCGCCTCAAGGCCGGTCGTCTGGCACGTCCGCGTGCTCGGAAACGATGGCGGACTCGATCGCCTGCTGGCTCGTCTCTCGACGAGGATTCTCGTGAACTCCCAAGCGGTCGCGCGTCGCTTCGACTTTTTGAAGGAAGGCAAGACACCGCGCGAGCCGGAAGTCGTTCCGAACGGCGTGGACGTCGAGGCCTTCGCCCGGGCGCTTCCGGATGCGACCCTATCGAGAGACCCCCAGCTCGCGGGCAGGTACATTCTGGTCGTCCTCGCTCAGTTGGTTCCCTGGAAGCGACACGAGCTTGCCATCGAGATGCTCGCGGTGATGAAGCAGAGCGGGTGCGGAGTGGCGCTGGTGCTCTTGGGGGACGAAGTGCCGGACTCACGAGGATATCGGGCTCGGCTCATGGAAAAAGCGGCCCAGCTGGACGTTTCGGACGAGTGCCTGTTTGCTGGATTCCGCAAGGACGTTCCCGCGATCTTGAAGCTCGCTGACCTGCTCATCCACCCCGCCACACCGGAGCCTTTTGGCCGCGCCCTCATCGAAGCGATGGCGGTTGGGGTCCCCGTGGTGGCCGCGGCGGGAGGCGGTGTTCTCGAGGTCATCGACGACGGCGTGACGGGAACGGTGGTGACCTCGGACAATCCCGCCTGCTGGGCCCGGATCGTCGAAGGGCTCCTGAGGGACGAGCCTCTCCGGCGACGTATGGGCGGAGCGGCAAGACGTCGCGCGGAGATCCATTTCTCCAAGGAGCTTCACGCCCAGCGCGTGCAACGGGTGTACCAGGAAGTCCTTTCTTCAAGTCCATGAGAATCGGAGTAGACGTTCGCGAGCTGCAGCGAGACATCCAGACCGGCATCGGCAGGGTGCTCGAAGCGTTCCTGGCGGAAACACCGAAGCTTCGTCCCGATTTGGAGTTGGTGCTCTACGGCGACGCAACCACCCGAACCGACTTGAAGCGGGAGCGGCAGCGGATGCGCATTCTCGGACAGCCTCTCACGATGTGGTTCGACCAGCTCGCGTTGCCGAGAGCTCTCGTCGAAGACGACGTTCACGTTTTCCTCTCGCCTTATTACAAAGCTCCACTCTTCTCACCCTGTCCCGTGGTCTTGACCATACACGACCTCCTGTTCCTCGAAGTGGGTCAGAGGAAGCTTAAGCATGTCCTTTTCAAGCCCTGGGCGCGGCTCATCGCTTCTCGGGCCGCAGTGGTCCTCACCGACTCGACGCATTCACGCGACGATATCGAGCGGATTCTCGGGATAGAGGCGTCACGACTCGTGGTCGTTCCCCTCGGTGTCTGTTCCGGCTTCCGCCCCGAGGCGCGGGCACGATGCCGCGGCGTGCTCGAAAAGCTCGGGATTCCCCCGAAGTACGTCCTGCAGGTGACGAACTTCCATCCGCACAAGAATGATCTCTTCTTGTTGCGTGTCTTCGCTCGAATCGCGCGGAGAGACCCCGAGCTGAATCTGGTGCTGGCGGGCCGCCCGGCAGGCTCCACGAGCGAGCTCGTCGCTTTCATCCGCGAGCGGGGGCTCGACGGGCGGGTACACCTCCCCGGTCACGTTCCCGAGGAGGCTCTTCAGGCGCTCTACGCCGGAGCTCACGTCTTTGCCTTTCCCTCGCTCTACGAGGGCTTCGGGCTTCCGGTGCTCGAGGCCATGGCGAGTGGCGCTCCCGTCCTATGCTCTTCCTCCAGCTCTCTTCCCGAGGTCGCGGGTGACGCCGCGATACTGGTCGACCCGAGAGACGAAGAGGCCTGGTGCGATGCTCTCGGACGGCTGGTGAGCGACGCGCCGCTTCGCGAGAATCTGAGGCGGGCTGGCCTGGCCCGCGCCCGGGAGTTCTCCTGGCGGGACTCGGTGGCACGAATTCTTCCCGTGCTCGAAGGAGCGGCGTCGTCGTGATGGTCTCCGCGCTCCTCGTTCTCGGGCTTGGCGCTGTCCCACGCCCCCTCGAGCTCAGGGTGGCGATCCACGTCCACACGACTTTCAGCGACGGCAAGCATTCAGTCGAAGAGATCGCCGACACGGCGCGGAACGCGGGAGTGGATGCCGTCGTGCTCACGGAACATTTCATGGACGAAATCTCCTACGGCTTGCCCTTCGTGCGCCGAGCCTCCTCCGTGACCCTGCGAGTTCCCTCGCTCACGCCGGAACGGATGTCTTCCTACCTCGATGCGACCAGAGAGGCGGAGAAGCGAACCGGGGTTCTGATGCTCCCCGGCGTCGAGATCACTCCTTATTATTACTGGCAAGGGAGTCTTTTTCGCGGCGATTTGACCCTCCGGTCGGCTGACCGCAGTCTCCTCGTGGTCTTTCCGGATCGGCCGGACCCGGAGGCGCTCATCCAGGCCCTTCCGACGGTAGCGAGCCCGGCCGGTCGACGCTTCGGCATCGGCTCCGTCGTACTGCTCTGGCCGCTCATTCCGCTGGCCTGGGGCTTGCACCGACTCGTATTTCCGCGGGTCCATGTCGTGCGAGCTCGTTACTTCGTCGTTCGCCGAATTCATCGAGGCTGGCTCGCCTGGGTGGTGGCGGGGATCTCGATCGCTGCCCTCGGACGGTCCTGGCCGCCTACCGTTCCGCGCTTCAGCCCCTACGCAGAATAATAATGATGGAGTCGACCTAGCTCCGTACCAGTACGCCGCGGACGAGGCGGCGAAGGCGGGCGCCCTCACCTTCTGGCCTCATCCGGAAGCGTCAATCCAGTATCGCCACCCTCGTTACCCGGTGACCTATCGGAGCGATGCCTACCCCGAGTTCGTCGACCGGACGACCGGTGTCACCGGGTTCGCCTCCTTGTACGAGGGCTATCGCCTTGCCGCGGCTCCCGGAGGTCCATGGGACGAAGCGCTTCGCGCCTTTTGCGCCGGAAGGCGGCGCCGCCCGGTCTGGACGGTGGGCGAGATCTCGCTGCACGAAGAAGGCGAGACGCGAGGCAAGACGATGGGACAAGTCGAGACGGTGCTGCGCGCGCGCGACCGTTCCGACGCCGCCGTTGTCGACGCGCTGGCCCGTGGATTCGGCTACGCGGTTCGCCACGCTCCCGGGAGCCGACTGTTCCTCGAGGAGTTCGCGGTCACGTCCGGCGGACGGACGGTGCAATCGGGAGAGCGCCTGGAGTCTAACGGCGAGCTCCAGGTCCTGGTACGACTGCGTCGCGAAGGGCAGAGCACCGCCCCCGTGACGGTTCGCGTCATACGCGACGGTGCCCTCGTCCAATCGGACTCGATGGAGGTGAACGACTCGACGTCCTTCGTCTGGATCGACTCGTCTCCGATTGCCGGTGTCTCCTACTACCGTATCGCCATCGAGGGGCGATACCCGGAAATGATCTTGAGCAATCCGGTTTTCGTTTCACGTCGGGAGCACGCATCTTGATCCTGGCCGCTCATCAACCTCAGTTCGCACCGTGGCTCGGATTTTTCGACAAGCTCGACCGGGCCGACGTTTTCGTCCTCCTGGACAACGTCCAGTTCAAGAAGAACGAATGGCAGAACCGGAACCGGATCAAGGGCTCGGCCGGTCCGCAATGGCTCACCGTACCCGTGTCCTATCGGCACGGAGAGAAGATCCAGGATGTCGTCATCGGTTCCCGTCAGGACTGGCCGAAGCGACACTTGGCCACTCTCCGTGCATGCTATGGACGGTCGGCCCACTTCGAGTCGGTCTATCGGTTATGCGATGAAGTCGTCGCCGGTGTCTGCTGGGAACGACTTTCGGAGTTGAACATTTCCTTCATCACCGCCCTTCGGCGGCTACTCGGAATCTCCACCGCGGTGCACGTCGCTTCCGGTCTCGGCGTCGACATCGACGACCGTGACGGGCGGCTCATCGGTCTGTGCCGCGAGCTGGGAGCGGACACTTATCTCGCCGGCGCCGGTGGGAGGTCCTATATGAATTTGGAACGCTTCGCAGACGAGGGGGTCCGGGTCCTGTTTCAGGAATATCATCACCCGGTTTATCCGCAGCTCTTCGGAGACTTCCAGCCGGCACTCTCGGTCCTCGACCTCCTTTTCAATTGCGGCCCCGGCTCTCTGGACGTCATCCGCGAGGCGGAGTCGGGCCGAAGGGAGAATCCAAGGATGAACATTCTCGCCATAGGCGCCCATCCCGATGACATCGAGTTCGGCTGCGCCGGGACTCTCATGAGATACGTGCAGAATGGGCACGATGTCTATTCTTTTGTCGCGACCCCGGGCGACGCCGGGGGGAAGGCGGCGGTGCGTCGCGGCGAAGCCGAGGAAGCCGCCAGCTGGATGGGCGTGCACGAGGTCTTTTGGGGCGATTATCACGATACCGAGCTTCCTTTTACCAAGACTCTGATCGACGACATCGAAAAGGTCATCCGGTCCGTCGATCCCTCCTTCATTTTCGTTCACCACAAGGACGATACGCACCAGGATCATCGTTTCCTCTCGCAGGCGGCCATCTCGGCAACGCGCTATGTGCGCAACGTCCTCTTCTACGAAGGACCAACGAGCGTGGACTTTTATCCCAACGTATTCGTCGATATCACGAGCTTGATCGAGCGGAAGCTCACCGTTCTCAGCGCCCATGCCTCGCAAGTCGGGAAGACGAAGATCCCGGGACTCAGCATCCTCGACATCGCGAGATCGGTCGCGGTCTCCAGAGGGATTCAGGGACGCACCGCATACGCCGAAGGATTTCAGTCGCTCCGCTTGTTCATCAACGTGGAAAAGTAGAGTCGGTCGTGACGAGAATTCCTCACTCCCGTCCGCTCCTCGGTCGCGAGGAGCGGAAAGCAGCCGCGGACGTGATCTCGTCGGGAATGCTCGCGCAAGGACTGGAAGTCGCTCGTTTCGAACGGGAAATGGCCGCTGCCCTCGGGCGCCGCCATGCGGTCGCCGTGAGCTCGGGAACCGCCGCACTCCACCTTGCGCTCGAAGCGCTGGGCGTGGGGCGTGGTGACCACGTTGCGCTCCCGAGCTTCGCCTGCGCGGCGCTGCTGCACGCGGTCGCCCTCACGGGAGCGACGCCACGGTTGATCGACGTCGATCCGGGGAATTTCAACATGGATCCGGACGATCTGCGGCGCAAACGGAGGGGCAGGGTCAAGGTCGTCATCGTGCCCCATATGTTCGGGCTGCCCGCCGAAATGGCCGCCATCCAGTCTCTCGGTCTCCCGGTGATCGAGGACTGCGCCCTCGCTCTCGGTGCCCGGAATCAGGGTCGAGCGGTGGGCGGTCTCGGCGTGCTGGCGGTGCTGTCGTTTTACGCGACGAAGATGATCACGACCGGAGAAGGCGGCATGGTCGTGGGCGACCGTGCCCGCCTGTTGCGGGGGGTAGCGGACCAGAGAAGCTACGACGGGCGGCGGGAGCTCCGCGAGCGCTACAACTACAAAATGACCGATCTCCAGGCGGCTGTCGGCCGCGTCCAGCTCGGCCGACTGGAGGGTTTTATCCGTGCCCGACGGCACCTCGCCGCGCTCTACCTCCGATGGCTCGGGGGAGGTCCGTGGGAGCTCCCGGTCTCGAACGAACAGCACGTCTACTACCGTTTCGTCATCCGAGTCCGCTCCGCCGTTCGGCTCGTCGCTCGGTTGGAGCGACGGGGTATCGATGCTCGCCGGCCGGTCTTTCGACCGCTTCATCGCTATCTCGGTCTCCGAGGATTTCCGGGGACGGAGGAAGCGTATCGTCGGGCCGTTTCCATTCCACTCTACCCGGCGTTGGCAACCGACGATGCCCGACGGGTAGCGGCAGCTTTGTGGCGCGCCGCGAAAGAGGTGGGGAGCCGATGATCCGGGGCGGCTTGTTCGTCGGTACGCTCCTGTCGGTTACCCTCGTGGGAGGATTGGCCCTCCGACGGGCCGAGCCCACCGTGACTCACGCGGTATGGCTCGTCATCGGGGCGATGGTGATCTCGTTCCTGCTCACACCGGTCGTGCGATGGATCGCGGGCCGGCTCGGTGCCATCGATCGGCCCGGGGGTCGGAAAGTCCACGAAAGACCGACGCCCCTTCTGGGCGGGACAGCCATCTATATCGGCTTCATGGTCGCCGTAGTCGCGAGTGGAGCGATGAGCTCCGAGGGCCGGATCCTGCTCCTGTGCGGTTCCACGATCTTCGTCGTCGGCGCCATCGAGGACATCCGGGGAGTGCCGGCTCTCGTTCGACTCGTCGTCCAGATCGGCTCGGTCGTCATCCTGATCCGTGCCGGTATCGTGATTACTTTTTTCCCCCCACCTGGTGGGGCGTCGCCGCCGAGTGGTCGCTCACGGTGTTGTGGATTGTGGGCATAACCAACGCGTTCAACTTTCTCGACGGGCTCGACGGCCTCGCCACCGGCTCGGCAGCGATTCACGCGTTGTTCATGGGGATCTACGCGACGACGACGGGACAGCTCGAGTTGGCGATTCTGGCTCTCTGTCTCATGGGAGCGTCGCTGGGGTTCCTGCCGCACAACTACAAGCTTCATCGACGAGGCGCGAGCGCCGATATCTTCCTCGGTGACAGCGGCTCGACGTTCCTCGGCTTCATGCTCGCCTCGTTCGCCATCATGGGAGATTGGGCCGGGCAGAGCCCCAAGGACCTCATCGCTCCAGTCCTCATTCTCGCCGTGCCAATCTTCGACATGGTGCTCACCACCTTCGTCCGCGTCGCGGACGGCTCGGTGAAGAGCTTGGTCGAGTGGATTCTCTTCACCGGCCGGGATCACTTTCACCACCGGCTGGTTGGAATCGGAATTCGCAAAAAGGAAGCGGTGGCCATCATCTATCTCCTCAATTTGTGTCTGGGACTATCCGCCTTTCTTCTCAAAGAAACGGCTACCACCGACGCCATCCTGGTGCTGACGCAGGTAGCCATCGTCTTCGGCATCGTTGGATACGCCCTCGTGGTCATGGACCGCCGCGCGCGCGCGAATCAGCCTGGGCCGCAACCGAATCCGAGCGGTACTACCAGCGGCGCCGATGGGAACTGAGATGAGGTACCGCCGCGGGTTTCGGTCCTTCCAACGCAAGGGCGGTAGAGCCTTCCTCAGGTTGGTGCTGGTGGTGGCGCTGGGTCTGATCGTCGTCCAACTCCTGTGGTACGTGAGAACCCGAGCACCGGCCCATCCCGATGGCGGGTATCAACCTCGTGACCTCGAGCGCCAGCGCTACCTGGAAGACAAGACCCAACAATGAGCCCCACCCGAGCTTCGGAGGAGAGGCTTTGTCCAATCGAGTTGGAGGCGCGTATAATAAGAGCATTCGAAATAGAATTTTTTCTTCGCGTCGCAAGCGAAAGCGGCGGGGTCCTGGTCTCCTTGGAGCGGACCGAAGCGCTCGTTTCATCGGAAGTTCAAGGATGGAAGGTATCGATCCAATGGGAATAACTCTACCGCGGCCGCGGGAAGCCTCGCGCTGACTCGAGAAGATCGACCGCCTCGGGTGGGCGGACGGAGTCGCGATCGAGACGTTCGGCCTGCGCATCGGAGTGCGGGTCAGTTGCGGAGAGGTAATGCCGAGGCTGGCAAAGACGTTTCCGCCGGGATGGAAACGGGCGCGTTCCCCGTTAGTAGACCACTTGTACTCGCTTCGTATCGGAAGCGACGGTCCCGGCGCGAGAGTCCGCCAATTCAACCTCCTCTACTCCGATGCGGTACGCGTGGGCCGGAGCCTGAACCTCGAGGATGTGCTTCGGACGCTGGAGAGCGACTTGCAGATGTTCGTCGCCATGATGACCCCGTCACGATTGTTCGTGCACGCCGGTGTCGTCGGCTGGCACGGCCGTGCCATTTTGTTCCCCGGCCGCTCTTTCATGGGAAAAACGACTCTGGTCTCGGCGATGTTGAAGGCCGGCGCCGTCTATTATTCCGACGAATATGCGGTGCTGGATTCCCGGGGTCGGGTGCACCCTTTCGCTCGCCCTCTTTCCGTACGCGAATCCGCCGAAGGTCGGGACCGGCGGGTCCCCGTCGAGGACCTCGGCGTGAGCATCGGTCGAAAGCCGATGCCCGTCGGTCTCGTCGTCCAAAGCCAGTTCAAGAAAGGCGCGACGTGGCGTCCGAGGAGGTTGTTACCGGGTCAAGCGATCATGAGCCTGCTGGCCAACACCGTGGCCGCACGGCTCCGCCCGCAGTTCGCGCTCTCGACGCTCGCGCGGGCGGCAGCCGACGTTGCCGCGATCGCGAGTTGGAGGGGAGAGGCGGAAAGCGTTGTAGCGTCGATTTTGAGAGAGCTCGAGAACGAGGAGTCCGCAAGCACAGAGAGGACGTGACATGGGAACCAAGGACGCCGTGATGCCTGAGGCCCGAACGAAGGCGCTCGAGGTGGAAGAGATCGCCGACGAGCTGCTCGTCTATGATCTGGAGACGGATCGCGCGCACCGCCTCAATGCCGCAGCGGCGCTCGTGTGGCGCCGCTGCGACGGCAAGACGACCAGGGCGCAGGTCTCGAAGCTCCTCGCCGATCGTTTCGGACTTCCTCAGAATCCAGCGGTCGTTCGATTCGCCCTTCGACGCCTCGCAACGAAACGGCTCCTCGTCCAGCAGTCGATCCCGTCGGCGCCGGGCCTCCATCCGTCTCGCCGTGAGCTTTTGAAGAAGTTGGGACTGGCCGCGACCGCGCTCCTCCCGGCGGTCTCGACGCTCGTCGTTCCTCCTCCCGCCTATGCGGCCAGCTGTCTTCCACGAACGGGCTGCGTCGCCGGCGTGAACGACTGTGCACCGTGTCTGAATCCGGGCGGAAACTGTAACCCGGTGTGGCGTTGCTGCCAGGGCGCCTGCGTGTCGCCCGGGCAGTCGACGCCGTGCGGTTGTTGACCTGGACGACCGCCGTCGGTCCTACGTGCCGGGAACGAAGCGCACCACTCGGATTAGCGAGACGGAGCGAGGCTTGGTCCAGGCTCGGCGCTCGATTCCTTCGTCGGTACGGCTCCCGACGAGGAGATCCTCGTCGGCTTGCAGGAGCCGTTCGATGGATCGCGGCTTGCGGAGATCGCGGCTCGAGAGGGCGTGGCCGGGATCGTGGCTGCCGAGCTCCTACGGGTCGCGCGCCGGAATCGCTGCGACACCGTGGAGCTGGAATCGTTGTCACGACTCATCCAGCCGGTCTTCGCCCACACCGGAGCCCATGTCTCCGAGCTGTTGCGGCTCGGCGAGGCGCTCCAAGGTGCCGGCCTCCGTGTCCTCGTCCTGAAGGGCGGGGCGCTGGTCGATACCGTTTACCATCGCCGGTTCGCGCTCCGGCCGTTGAGCGACGTGGACCTCCTCGTCGAGCCCGGCGATCGTTCCGGCCTGGAGGCGGTCCTGAGAGCCCGCGGCTATCTCGCTCCGCTCTGCTCTCCCAGCCTCTTTACTCGGGGTCAGGTTGCTTTCGACCTCCACACAGACATTACGAGCAGCGCGAGAATCCGGCGGCGGTCGCTTGCCTTCCAGCCCGGCTCTCGAAGTCTTTGGCGGGATGCGCGGCCCCTCGGAGGTGGGAGCGACAGCTTGCTGGTGCTCTCGAACGTCCACCAGTTCTTACACTCTTCGATACATGCGCTCAAGCATTCGTATTCCAGGCTGATATGGCTCGTCGACCTCGCTTTGCTACACCGAAAGGTCGATTGGGGCGAGGTCGTGGCGGAAGCGGCAGCTTGGAGGGCGACCCGCGCCGTCGCCTATACGTGCCACATCTTGCGTCGAGCTCTGCATGTCGAGCCCTCTGAGGCTTGGAACGAGTCTTGTCCTTCTCTGAACGGGCTCGAGCGAAGCTTCGTTGCGGGAGTCTCGAGGCGAAGCGAGGCGTCGACGACAGGGGAGCTGCTCGTCGCCTTCTCCATCCCATCCTGGTGGGACCGCGTCGGCTACGTCTGCGAGCTGGCCTTGCCGCGGCGAGCGGTGCTCACGGAGCGATTTCCCCGGACTCCACGCTGGCTCCTGCTCCCGAGACGGTGCGCTCAAATGTCTCGCCGGGGGTTGGTCAAGCTCTTCCGAATCCTGGGGGCCGCCGAGCCGCAAACGAAAACGAGTACTGGTGAGCGGATTGAGGAGGGCTCGACGGTCTCCAGCGAGCGAGGCTCCGGTACATCGAGCTACGGCTCGTCATGGGGCGATCCCGATACACGCGCCGCCATCGAAAGCCGCCTTTGATTCGAGGAGACTCCCGTGACGTCCGAGTCCAGTCAAGAACCTCTCAGGCCGCTCCTCGGCACGGCGGAGGGAGACAGCCTGGCGAGTACCACCGAGGGAGGCGGGGCCAACGAGGCGCGACTTCACGAACTTGATCGGGGCGACCCTCCAGTCCGCGATGGACGGCTTTTGGGTCGTCGACGCAGAAGGACGCTTTCTGGACGTCAACGACGCGTACTGTGAGCTTCTGGGCTACTCACGTGGCGAGTTTTCGAGAATGTCTATCGATGACGTCGAGGCGAAGGAATCAGCCACCGAGGTCGCGAGCCACATCGCGAACGTACGTGCGAAGGGGCGCGACCGATTTCGGAGCCGCCACCGGCGCAAGGACGGCGCGATCCTCGACGTGGAGGTAAGTGCCCACTACCTGGACGACGGTGGTGGCATCTTCATCGTTTTTGTTCGTGACGTGAGCGCGAGCGTCAGGGAGGAAAGAGCCCTGCGGAGCTCGCGCGACGTGCTTCGGCACGAAGCAACCGAACGGGAGGCGGAAACCGCGCTCCTGCGTACCGCGATCGAGCAGTTGCCGGTATCGGTAATGGTGACTGACGGGGAAGGTCGCATCGAATACGTCAACCCGGCCTTCACTCGGATTACGGGCTACCGGCCCGAAGAGGTTTCAGGGATGACGCCCCGGGTGCTCAAGTCCGGGGCGCAGGACGACGCGCTATACCAATCGCTCTGGCGCACGATTCGATCCGGGTGCGAGTGGCGCGGTGAGGTTCTCAATCGGCGGAAAGACGGCACTCTCTTCGTACAGGAACTGATGATCGCGCCGGTCGCCGACGGCGAAGGGCGCCAATCGCACTTCGTGGGCATTGGCCACGACGTGACGGCGCGCCGAAAGGCCGAGGATGACCTCCGCGAGAACGCGCGCTTGCTGACGGAGTCCCAGCGCGTGGCGCGGCTCGGCTCGTATCGACTCGACGTCACCTCGGGAACCTGGACCAGCTCCTCGATGCTCGACGAGATCTTCGGCATCGCCGGTGCCGCGTTTCGAAAGGACGTGGCGGGGTGGCTTTCCATCGTCCACCCTGAGGAGCGTGAGGAAATTGCCGCTTACCTCACCGATCAGGTGTTGGGCAAGGGGCAAAGGTTCGACCGGGAGTACCGGATCGTTCGGCGGGACAGCGGCGAAGAGCGCTGGGTTCACGGCCGGGGAGAAGTTGCGGTCGACCACGGGCGTCCCGTCGAGGTGCTGGGGACCGTCGAGGACGTGACCGAGCGCAAACGCGCCGAAACGGACCTAATTGCGCAAGAGAAGCTCTTCCGGTCTCTCATCGAGAATTCCGCGGATTTGATCGGACTCGTGGCTTCGGACGGAAGGGGCTTGTACCTCTGCCCCGCTTTCGAAAGGTTACTAGGCTTTCCGGTGGCGGACTGGCTGGGGAGGAACCTCTTCGACCTGGTTCATCCCGACGATGCGAGGTCGGCGGAGGCCACGCTTGAGCGGTGCCTGCGATCACCGGGCGAGGCGATGCACTGGGAGCTGCGCGTCCGCGACGCGGAAGGCTCCTGGAGACGGTGGAACGGGTCGGCCACGAACTTTCTCGCGGATCCGGCGGTGGAAGGCATCGTGGTGAACTGGCGGGACGTCACCGAAGAGAAACGAATCGGCGAGGCCCTTCGCGTGAGCGAAGCCCAGCTCCTCCAGGCACAAAAGCTCGAGGCTGTCGGGCAGCTCGCCGGAGGCGTCGCTCACGATTTCAACAACATTCTGACGGTCATCTCGGGGAACGCCGAGCTCAGCCTGGCGGACCTCCCTCCCGAGGATTCGACCGCGGAAGCGTTGCGCGAGATCGTGGAGGCATCGAGGCGCGCCACGGCACTCACGCGCCAGCTTCTGGCTTTCAGTCGAAAACAGATCCTGCAACCGAGGGTGCTGGATCTCAACGCGCTGGTCGGAAGTACCGAGAAGATGCTCCGCCGGCTGATCGGCGAAGACGTAGAGCTCTCCACCCATCTTCGGCCCAACCTCGTGGCGGTAAGGGCCGATCCAGGGCTGTTGGAGCAAGTCATGATGAACCTCGCCGTGAATGCCCGTGACGCGATGCCTCGAGGAGGTCGTCTGGTCTTCGAGACCGAGAACATAGAGATTCACGAGACCGGAGGGAGCGTCGGATGCCGCGTCGATGCGCGCGGGTCTCTACGTGAGATTGACCGTGACCGACACCGGTCAGGGCATGGATGAAGAGACGCGGTCCCGGGTGTTCGAACCGTTCTTCACGACCAAAGCAAGGGGACGAGGCACGGGGCTCGGGCTTTCGACGGTGTACGGGATCCTCGACCAAAGCGGTGGCTACGTCCGTGTTCGCAGCGACCTCGGCAAGGGCACTTCGTTTGAACTGTACCTCCCGCAAATCGACGGCCCTCCCGACGGACCCGACACGCACTCGATCAGCGAGACCACGGGAGCGGGAGAGACCCTGCTCTTGGTCGAGGACGAAGAGACCGTTCTCAAGTTCGCGCGGGTCGTCCTCGAGCGCGCCGGCTACCGGGTCATCGCCGCGAAGAACGGGGACGATGCGCTTCGGTCGGTCAGGGAGTATCCCGGGCCCATCCACCTTCTAGTAACGGACGTCGTCATGCCGGGAATGAGTGGCCATGTCCTCTTCGAGAGCCTCCAGCCGCTCCGACCGGATCTACCCGTCTTGTATACGTCTGGTTACACCGACGACGCCATCGTGCACCACGGCGTTCTGGATCCGGGCACTCACCTCCTGGAAAAGCCGTATTCGCAGAGCTCGCTTCTCGGCAGTGTTCGCAACGTTCTCGCTTCCCGTCAGGCTACGAATTCCTTCGCCAAGCAAGATGGGTCACGCTGAACGACCGGCGACGCGACGCGAGCTGAGTCGATTGAGCGGTGCCGAACGAACAAATCGGTCCTTGCGTCGAGATTTCCCGCGTGAGGGCTCGCGACGATCGTTACGAGAGTCGGAGCTCCAGCTTGACGAACAGGGTTTGTTCCAGGTAGTCGAAGTCCGGGGGCTTGACCATGTAGTCGAACGCTCCCGCCTTGGCGGCGGACTCGGCTACCTCCCGGTCACTCTCCGCGGTAATCATGATCACCGGAAGATCCGGTTTGCGACGCCGGATCTCGCGGAGAGCCTCGAGTCCGCTCATGCCCGGCATGTTGATGTCCAGCAAGACGGCGTCGACCGGTTCCCGCTCGATTACCTCCAAACCTTCTTTCCCGGAGGCGGCGGTCACGACCATGTAGTTCCTGCTTCGGAAAAAGCGCGCCAGAAGTCTACGAATTTCCTCTTCGTCATCAATGACGACCAGACGTCGCATATATCCTCCGGATTGGGCGCCAGGCGCTAGAGTTCCGAACTTCGAGGTGATAGGAAGGATCCAATTCAGTATCGGGCCTGCTGTGAGTCGAGTCAAAGGGAAGCCGGCGATGGAAGCGCCGAGAGCTCTGTCGGGTACGAGGAGGTGCTCTACGGCGTGGCAGCGGCGGTTCGAAGGTTGTGCCTGACGACGTAGCTGCAGGCGACGTGGAATCCGATGCGGGCGAGCAGGGCGAGCTCGAGGCTGCCGTCATCGTGGATTTTCTGGGTGGCCCAGAACATGAAAGCAGGAATGGCCGCGTGGGTGAGGACGCGGACGCTGCGATTATCCTGAACGGGGTTGGCCTCGTAGATGCCGGGTCGGCTCAAACCGAGCTCGGCAGGAAGGAGCGAGGATGCGACGGTGAATTCGGTTCAGGGCTCGGCCGAAGCGGAAGGGATCCGATCGTCACTCCCAAGAGCGCCCGTAAGCAGGAGTCTCAAACGCGCCGCACCCACCCTGACGCCATCGAGCAGGGACTCTTCCGCGGCGTCGCGGAGCGAGTGGCCGACGTCCGATTCCCAGAACTCAAGGCACTCCGAGAGCTCCTCGTCGCTCAAAGAGCGATAGTCAAAGAGCACGGACGCGACGGCGGCAGATTCGGCGTTCTTGGTGAGGTTCGTTCGGGTGCGCGCCACCCACCTTTTCGCGTCCTCGTCCGTCGTTCCGAGCTCTGCCTGGGCAAGCCGACGGACTCCTTCCAGAAGCGCGCCCAGGATCTCCATTCGCAGCTCGACGTGCATCCTCGACAGCCCGAGCGCTTTGTCCATCCGCGTCGCAATCTGCAGTTGGCGGCCCGATGGAGGGTCGTCCGAAAGCTTCGTTCTGAAGGCCGTAAACTCACTCGCTCCTTCCTGGGTTTCGCTAGATTGCTCCAGTGCCCGCATCCTTTGCCACAGTGGGGAGAGGAGGAAGTCCATGCCGATTCTCAGATGGGGCTCTGGCGCCCGGCGTGCGAAGGACTCCGCGACCACGGCGCCTATGGACTCGGGCGCGAACGCCCGCTCGGCGCGACGGCGAAGGAAGGCATTATCGTCAGTCGACGACCCACGCCAAAGAGTCGTCAATTGCTCGGCCTGAAAGTTGGCCTCGGCCGGAAGCGTGTCGAGGAGCTCGGTGACTCCGATGAGTTCCAATGCTTGCTCCGCTCTTGTCCCTTTGATGCCTTCTCGATCCCCGGCGAGCACATCGGTGCGACCGGGAGTCGGTGGCGCCACGAGAGGCGAAGCGGCGGTCTCACTCTCGTCGAGCCTCACGGGCGGCTCGGGGAGGGAAATAGGTTCGGACCCGACGGCAGGAATTTGCGGGAGGAGAGTCGTCGCTCCGGGTCGACTCGTCGGGGGCGCCGGTTCCGGAGCGGTCGGCGCTTGCGTCCCGTCACTCGGCCGGTGATTGAGTCTGGCGGTGGCTTCCAGGTCGAGATAGTCGGCGGGCACGGAAAACAGTCTTCCTCCGGTCTTCACGAAAACCACGAGTTGACCCCGGATCTCATAGTGCCCGGTCGTGATTCGACTGCCGTCTTTGAAAACGAGAACGTCCGCGAAACAAGGCAAGCCCGTGAGGACGGTGAGAGCCAGCGTCGGTGAAAAGAGAAAGTGCTTCATGCGTGCGGGCACCTCCTGATGACCAGAGTCGCCTCTTCGAGAGCGATGGCGATTCCGGCGAGCCGGGTTCCGGATGAGCGCGGCGGACGCTCTCCGAGTTTCCTCACCGTCGCGGAACAGAGTTTTCGCTTGAAATACCAGTATCGAATGTCCAGGGGCGTAAGTCAACGGGAGTAGCTCGATCGAACGGGGAAGAGGCGGGAAAAAGAATCGCCGGAACGCCCCGTGGCGTTCCGGCGACAAAGCGCCAAGAGCTCTGCCGGGTACGAGGCGGTGCTCTACGGCGTGGCAGCGGTGGTTCGAAGGTTGTGCATGACGACGTAGCTGTAGGCGACGTTGAATCCGATGCGGGCGAGCAGGGCGAGCTTGGGGTTGCCGTCATCGTGGATTTTCTGGGTGGCCCAGAACATGAAAGCGGGAATGGCCACGTGGGTGAGGACGCGGACGCTGCGATTACCCTGAACGGGGTTGGCCTCGTAGATGCCGGGTCGGCTCAAACCGAGCTCGGTTGAGGCGAGGTCGGCGCCGGCGACGACGAACATGCTCACACCGAGGAGCTTGAAGGTCGAACCGGAAGGCTGCTCGAAGGAGCCGTCGGTCGTGAAAGGGCTGCGCAAGCCCTGGACAGGGGCCAGCGCAGCGGTGCGGGAGCCGGCCGAGGGGAACGAGGAAACGTCGGCGTCAGGGCTGTCGGAAATCGCGAGAGAAGCGGTCTCCCACATGGCCTGCACTTTGGTGTTGGCGGGCTCGACGGCCTCGTTCTCGGCGAAAGCGGTTCCGGTGAGGCAGATGGTCAAACCGATGGCGAACAAACTTCTCCCGTTCATTTGGCGTACCCTTCGTTTTTTGGAGATATCCTCGAATCGAAACTTTGTTTTCTTTTTCGATTTCGTCGGACGAGGATCTGTATTGCACGGGGGGTGCCAATGGGGGCGCGGCCTACGCGGGAAGAGAGTCTAGAGGGGTGAGCCGCCGCGCTCTGAGCTGCACGCCGCTAGAAACAAGAGGGTTATCGAGACGTGCGGTGGCGGATTTCGCGAGAAGAGATCGAGTGAGAACGAGACGGCAACGCCAGAGAGCCCAGCACCGCGTCTCAGATCGTTCCCGAGGAAGCGTCTTTGAGACTGGACCGCGCTCGATTTGAGACGTCGCCACGACGCGGCTCGATCGCGTGGTCTAGGGCTTCCATTCAAAGCCGGGCGTCCGTCGATGGTGATCTGGGATGACCCCAAACCCTGCTCCAAGTCCTCGCGACACCGGGCCGTCGGCGCACGCCGGAGAGCCGTTTCTGCTAAGATGAATCTATCGCAATAAACGAATCATAAATCACCTCACGGAGCGACCTCGTCGTTGCCGCCTCGTCGCGGGATCCGAGATCGGCTTCGAGGGCGGGACGGACTCTGTCGCCTGTGGAAGCTTCGACATCAACGCCGGAAGCTGACAAGACTCGACGCCGGGAGCTGTAACTTGGAAGAGATGGACGTTCTAGTCGTGGATGACGAGGCCTCGGTGCGCGGCCTCGTTGCTCGCGCGCTGAGCCGCGGCGGATTTTCCTGTCGGACTGCGGGTGACGCGGCCGAGGCCCTGGAAGAGGTTTCCCGCCGGCTTCCGGCAGTCACGGTAACCGACATGCGGATGCCCGGGCGAGATGGACATTGGCTCCTCGGGGAGCTCAAACGGCATCACCCGGAAATGCCCGTCATCATGTTGACGGGAGACAGCGAGGCTCAAACCGCGGTCCAGTGCCTGAAAGACGGCGCGGAGGACTATCTGGTGAAGCCGGTGGACCTCGAGGAGCTTGTCATCGCCGTGCGCCGCGCGACGGACAGAGTGCGGCTTCTGAGGGAGTCCGACGAGCAGCGTCAACATCTGGAAGTCGTGAAAAACCAGAGTGAGCGACTTCGCGAAGCGTTCCATGTCATCGAGGCGACCTACCAGGATGCGATCGGAGCCCTGCTCCATGCGCAGCCGAGACCACCCGTTGTCGAGACCACCCAGACAAGCGATAGCGATACCTCCATCGTGCCCGAGGCGCCTGGTGCGCCCAGCGACTCCCTGCCCGGCGTGGAGTTCAAGGCGGGACCCGCCGTCGACCTGACAGCCCTGCGTGTTGCAGGACGGATGATCGGTGACGGCGCCTCGTTTCAAGAAGTCGGGACGGCGATTGGAAGGGAGCTCGTCGACAACGCCGGTCTCGAGTGTTTTCGGGTTTGGCTGGAGCCGGGAGACGAAATCGACCCGCGGGCGCTCGTCGAGGCCGGGAGCAGCGCCGTTGCCGGTTTCGCGCAGGCGCGACAGGCTCTCTCGATGGGAAAAGCCGGATCCATCGACGCCGACGGGTTCACCTCGCTCGTCTGCCCGGTTTTCTTGCACGGGGTGCCTCAAGCCGTCCTCCAACTCGTCGTACGGGCTGGGAAGAGCTCGATGGTCCAGTCTGTCGAGCGTCTGGCGCTCTTGTTCGCCACCTCTCTCGCGCGAGAGTACGACGCGCGTGAACGGCACCGAACCATGGAGGAGCTGGACCTCTTTTACAAGCTCGCCAGCGCCAGTCGCTATTCGTTGGACCTGGAGCACGTAGCGGAGTTCCTGCTCGAATCGCTCGATAAAATTGTGGACTACGACGTCGCGTCCCTGCTCCTGCTCGACGAGGACGCCTCTCTCGTCATCCAGACTCGATTCCACGCCGACGAACGGTTTATTCGCCGCGTACACGAGCACGTTCTGAACAACCTGAAACTCACGTGTGGAGTCGAACCGCCGAACGATCTGCGGGTACGCTCGCGCGAGGTCGATTCGGGGCAGTCCAGACCGGCACCGAAGAAGCTCCGTTCTTTCGTCAACGTTCCGCTCACCGTGGGTGGGAGCGTGGTGGGACTCGTTTACGTGGGCAGCGGTCGCGATCGCGCTTTCTCCGACAGCGAAGTCCAGTTCGTGCACCGCGCGGCAAACTTCCTTGCGACGTCGGTCCAGGGAGTGCGAGAGCTCGTCGCTGCGGTGAAAGGGCGGGTCGAGCAAATGGTCGACCACATGACGGACGGCGTCTTGATGCTCGACAGGCGAGGAAGCGTCGTCGCCATGAACCGGGCGGCGCGTGAGGTGCTGAACACCCAGGACGAGACGGAACAACCGATGAACGCGAGCCGCCTCGCCGAGTTGCTCGATGTCGACACCATGGAGCTGATGCTGACGGAAAAGCGCAGTCTGCGAAGACTGGTGTGCGTCCGGGGAGTGCTTTATCAAGCCCAGTTGTCTCCGGTTCTCAGCGACAGCAACGAATTGGTGGGCGCGGTGGTCGCGTTCCGTAATTTCGAAGAAGAAAAGAAGATCGACGAGATGAAGACCGAGCTCGTGAACGTAGTGTCGCACGAGCTGCGCACCCCTCTCACCGCCATCAAAAATGCCCTGTCCCTCCTGCAGAGCACTCGATTGGGCACGCTCAGCGACAAGCAGGATCACTTCGTCGGTTTGGCTCAGAGAAACGTCGAACAGCTCGTCGGCATCATCAACGATCTTCTCGACCTGTCCAAGTTCGAAGCCGGAAAGATGCACATCGACCTTCATCCTCTGTCTCTCAGCGACCCGATTACAGGCGCGCTGAGCTCGGTAGAGCCTCAAGCGGAGGAGAAGGGCATTACCCTGGAGTCGTCGATAGAAAGCGACCTGCCGCTGGTTCACGGTGATGCCAGCTCTCTGCAGCGGGTCCTCGTCAACCTCCTCGGGAACGCCATCAAATTCACCGGGAAGGGGGGCCGGGTCTCGGTTCGGGCCGTCCGCACCGTGGACGACGCTCCCGGCCATCCGCCTTGCGCGGCGATCCAAGTTGAGGTGGCCGACTCGGGAGTCGGCATTCCCAAAGATCAGATCGAGTCCATCTTCGACAAGTTTCATCAGGTAGCAGGAGGCAACCGCCACACGACGACGGTTGGGACGGGCCTCGGACTTCCGATCAGCAGGGAGCTCATCAAAGCTCACTACGGCAGAATCTGGGCAGAGAGCGAGGAGGGTCGTGGTAGTCGTCTCTCCTTCGTGCTTCCTTTGCTCAGCGACACCGAGCTGTTATTGCGATGCTTGGAGTCGGATATCGCGCGCGCTCGGGAGATCGGGGCGCCGGTCGTCATCGCTCTGGCCGCCTGCCAACACGGCCCGTCCCGCGTGGGCCGCGACGGTATCCGAAGATGCGGATCGGCGCCTCCGTCTGGTAGCAGACGCCGCCGAGCGCGTTACCCGGCGATCAGCGGACCGAGTCTTCCTCATTCGTGACAAGGCACAGGTGGTCGTGATCCTTCCCCGGACTCCACGTGATGGCGGCGCGGTGTTCGAAAGCCGCCTGGCCGAGGAGCTCCCGAAGACAGAGCTCGCCGACGAGGGGATCGTCTTTCGTGTGGGTTACGCGAGCTTCCCCGATGATGCCGATTCCGCCGCATCGCTTTACTCGCGCGCCGAGGCCAACCTCCGCGAATGCGCGCTCGCCTGAGAACGTGATGCCCAACCAATCCGTGATCGAGGCGCTTCGCCGGTGCGTCTTGTTCCGATCGTATCGGGAACCAGAACTGCGGATGCTCGCGGAGAGTGCGCGCGCGATAGAGTACGGAGCCGGCGACGTAGTTTGTCGAGAGGGCGAGGCGGGAAACTGCCTGTTTCTCATCCTCAGCGGTAGCGTTCACGTCACCCACGCGACGGAGAAGGGAGTCGAGCAGGCCATTGCGCTTCTGGGGCCGGGTGAGTGCTTCGGAGAGATGGCGCTTCTCGACGGCGGGCCCCGATCCGCAACCGCGACCGCGACGCGGTTGTCGACGCTGGTGCGCGTGGGGCTCGAGACCCTCGATTCGGTGTCGGCGCGTCATCCCGAAACCCGAGTCAAGTTCTTGGAACAGGGTGTGCGAATACTCTCCGACCGGCTGCGCGCGTCCAATCAGCGTTATTGGGATCTCGCGAATCGGTCGGTGCAAGCACAGATGAACGTTTCGGAGTCTCGTTCCAGGCTCCTGTCTCTCGTTTCTCACGAGCTGCGAACGCCACTCACCGTCATCAAGGCTTCCGCCCAGCTCATAACCAGGGGCGCGAGAGGGCATGAGACCGCATTCGCGGGAAAAATCGTTCGAGAGACCGATCACCTGCAAGTTCTGGTCGAGGACCTGATCGCGCTTTGCCTATTACAGTCGGGGGCGGGAGTCGGCGAAGCGACCGAGCTCGATGCCTCCGATCTGATCGCGGACGTGGTGAGGGAGCTCTCGAGCCTCGCGGAACGCAGCGGCGTGGTAGTCGCCGTCCAACAGTATGGCGCGTCGTCCACGATTCTGGCGGATAGGAGCCTGCTGCGGCGAGCGCTTCGCCACCTCGTCGAGAATGCGGTGAAGTTCTCCCCTGCCGGTAGTGACGTTCGCATAGAGCTGGATGCGGGGCCCCCGGGCACCGCTCGAATCCGTATCATCGACCAGGGCGATGGCATCGACACCGCCTCTCTCGAACGTCTTCGACAAAGCTTCGTCCAAAACCAGACCCCCCTCAACCGAGACGTCGAAGGTCTGGGGATCGGACTTCCGCTGGCCTATGAGGTAGTGGAGGCTCTAGGCGGAAGTCTCTCAGTGGATTGCGTGGAGGGTCGAGGGACGCAATTTACTTTGGATTTACCAGGAGTGGAAGAAACGCTGGCCTTAACGCCTGCGCAAGAAAGGAGCATGCAACATGGCTGAGACGAAAGAAAAGATTCTCGTGGTCGACGACAAGGCCGACATCGTCGAAACTGTCGGCTTCTGCTTCACCCAGGAGGGATTCGAGGTTTCTACCGCGTTCGACGGAGAGGAGGCGCTCGAGGTTGCCCGTCGCGAGAAACCGGACCTGATCATTCTCGACGTCATGCTTCCCAAGCAGAACGGTTACCAGGTGGCCCGCTTCCTCCGGGAAGACTGGAAGGAAGGAAAGCTCGAAAGGCGCCCCAAGATTCTGATGTTGACGGCGCGCACGGTTTCGGACGCCGAACGGGAGGACTTCCTCCAGACCTGGAGCGGTGCGGATTCGGTGATGTACAAGCCGTTCGACCTCGACGAGCTCGTCGCTCGTGTCAAGCACTTGCTTCGGACCGACGATGCCGAGCAGGAACATCCCGCACCAGCGCAGAATGCTGGCTGAGGTCGGGTTTTGGCAGTCTCGGTTGGCGCGGACGTTTCTCCGCGTGTTCGCGGATCCATCTGCCAGATCGTACTCCGAACGGATTGCAGGCATGCTCGGTCGGTTCACTCGAGGTTGCAGCGTGATCCGCTGTGCTTTACACCGGATTCAAAAGGAAAACAACCGGGAATGTGCCGCTCGAACCTCTAGCGGGGCACGAACGAATCCAGCTCCCCGCGGCAATGTCATCGGCGTTGCCTTCATCCGGTGGTCAGAAGAACTCTCTCCGGCACGGCTCAGAGGAATGGAGAAGCTGTTGTATTCGGCCCATGAGCCCCGGTGGCCGGTGTTTCGAGACCGGCCGTCACCGCCCTCCCTCAGGGCGAAGATGAGGGGCCTATGACGCCGCTCGACGCGTTGAGATCCCATCCCCGACCGTGGATTGCCCGGAGCGGTCCTGCAAATCCTTCATCTCGAGGACAATCTCGAGGATTCCGAGCTCGTGCGATGCACTCTCGAGGCGGAGGGCTTTCGGTGCAGGATCACGCGCGTGGCCACCGAAGAAGAGTTTCGGGCGGAGCTCACACGGGGTCAAATCGATGTCATTCTCGCCGATTGCTCGCTACCGGGCTTCGACGGCATGGCGGCACTCCGAATCGCGGAGTCGATGGTCCCCGACATACCCTTCATCCTTCTCTCCGGCTCTCTGGCCGAAGAGCTCGCGGTAGCCCTTTTGAAGAACGGGGCCACCGACTATCTCTGGAAGGACCGACTCTCGCGTCTCGGTCCATCGGTGACGAGAGCCATTCGGGAGGCCGAGCAGGCGAGGGCGCAGAAGGCAGCGCAGGCGGCGCTTCAAGACAGCCAGGAGCGCTTGTCACTCGCTCTTCGGGCCTCGGGTATTGGCGTTTGGTCCATGGACCCGGTTTCGGAGCGATTCGACTGCGACGAAAGGATGAGCGAGCTCATCGGAGTCGCTCCAGACGACCTTCCGCTCGACCGGGAATCTTTCCTCGCCCGAGTGCACGAAGAGGATCGCGACGCGGTGGAATTGTTCATCCGCGACGCTCAAGAGCGCGTGTCCGATTTTCAATTCGAGTATCGCGTGGCGGCGTCGGATGACGCCATCCGCCACATCAGCACGCGCGGTCGATTCCTTTCCGTGGATGGAACGTCCCTTCGGGCGATTGGAGCCTGCTGGGACGTCACCAGCGAAAAACAAGAAGAGCAGCAGCGCCGCCTGTTGAGCACGGTTCTGGAATCGGCCGTGAATGCGATCATGATCACCGATGCCGAGGGCCGGATAACCTGGGTCAACGCCGCCTTCGCCGAACTGACCGGCTATGCTCTCGACGAGGTGCGAGGCGAAAATCCGCGCATTCTCAACAGCGGTAAACACGACGACAAATTCTACCGCGAGATGTGGGAGACGATCTCCCAAGGCAATACGTGGCACGGACAGCTGGTGAACCGTCGCAAAGATGGCGCTCTCTATACCGAGGAAACCACCATCATGCCGGTTCGGGGCGACTACGGTGAGATCGTGAGCTTCGTCTGCATGAAGCGTGACATCACTCTAGCGGTGGATCTCACCCGCCAACTGCAACAGGCTCAAAGGCTGGAAGCGGTAGGCCGCCTCGCCGGTGGGGTCGCACACGATTTCAACAACATGCTCACCATCATCTCGGGCAACGCCGGGCTCGCGCTCGCGGAGGTAGCTGACGAGACGCCGGTGGCGATGTCTCTGAAGGAGATCCTGGAGGCGGCGAAGCGAGCGGCGGGCTTGACGCGCCAGCTCCTCGCCTTCAGCCGCAAGCAGGTTCTGAAGCCCAAAGTGATCGATCTCAATACCTTGGTGGTGGGCACGGAAAAGATGCTCCGCCGTCTCATCGGTGAGGATATCGAGCTCGCCTCTCGCCTCGACCCGGCTCTCGGCGCCATCGAGGCCGATCCCGGACAGCTCGAGCAAATCCTCATGAACCTCGCCGTCAATGCGCGAGACGCCATGCCGCGAGGTGGTGAGCTGACCTTCGAGACCGAGAACGCCGAGATCCATCAAACCTACGCGGGCATCGGTGGCGTACCGGTGCATTCAGGCAAGTACGTGAAGTTGACGGTCACCGATACGGGGGAAGGAATGGACGAGGAGACACAGGCCCGTATCTTCGAGCCGTTCTTCACCACCAAGGAGCAAGGCAAGGGTACCGGACTCGGCCTTTCCACCGTTTATGGAATCGTCAAGCAAAGCGGCGGATTCATCTGGTCGCGTAGCGAACCAGGGAAAGGAACCTCCTTCGAGGTCTTCTTCCCTCAGACCGACACAACTCCGGAGGATCCCTGGACGGAGAACGCACCGGCTCTGGCCAGCGGCGTGGAGACGGTGCTCCTGGTCGAGGACGACGTGCAGGTTCTCAAGCTCGCGAGGTCGATACTCGAGCGCAGCAGCTACAACGTGCTCGCGGCGGCCAGCGGAGCCGAGGCCCTCGGTATCGCGCGAGAGTATCCAAAAGAGATTCATCTGCTGGTGACCGACGTCGTGATGCCCGGAATGAGCGGACGGCAACTTTCCGACAGCCTTCACGGTATACGACCGGAAACGCCCGTGCTCTATACGTCGGGCTACACCGATGACGCCATCGTTCACCACGGCGTCCTCGATGCCGGGGTGAACCTCCTCGAGAAGCCGTACACCCAAAACGAGCTGCTGGTCGCCGTTCGGAGTGCGCTCAATCAGCCGCTTGGAGCACCGGCGAAAGCGTGAACGGCTGGACCGTCTCGATTTGAGGCAACGAGCGAATCCATGGGGACAGATCGGTGGTCTCATGTCGCATGAGAAATCCAACGACGGGAGCGAGCGCTCGAGCGTAGGCCTCGTTCTCGTGGTCGATGACGATCCGCAGCTCAGGCGCCTGGTAGCGCGCTCACTCGAGCGGTCGGGTTACCAGGTGGAGAGCTACCCTACGGGAGAGGACTGTCTCGCGGCGCTGTCCCACGTCCTTCCCGACGCCGTGTGCCTCGACCTGGACATGCCCGGCCTCGGGGGGCTCGAGACGCTGAAGCGGATTCGAGCGCGCCATCGTTTGTTGCCGGTCATCATCTTGACCGGTGATAGCGCGGTGGACAGCGTCGTCGCCGCCATGCTGGAAGGCGCGTACGACTATGTCGTCAAGCCCATCGACTTCACGGCGCTCACCACTCGGATCCGCAACGCAGTCGATCGAGGGCGCATGTCGGTCAGGCTCCTGGAGCTGGAACGCGAGGCGAAAGACCGTGGGTATCCTGGAATCGTAGCCCGCTCGGAAGGGATGAGAAAGATCTTCGGACGGATGGACCGCGTTGCGGCAAGCGACGCCACCGTGCTGATCCAGGGAGAGAGCGGCACCGGGAAGGAATTGGTGGCAAGGGCGATTCACCTGGAGAGCGGTCGGGCCAACGGCCCGTTCGTGGCCTTGAATTGCGCGGCTATCGCCGAGACCCTTCAGGAGTCGGAGCTGTTCGGTCACGAGAAAGGGGCGTTTACCGGCGCGACTGAACAGCGAAAGGGCCGTTTCGAGCAGGCGGATCAGGGGACTCTCTTCCTCGACGAGATCGGCGAGCTCAGCCTTACACTCCAGGCCAAACTTCTCCGGGTCATTCAGGAACGCTCGTTCCATCGCATCGGTGGAATGGACGAAGTCGCCTCGGACTTTCGTTTGGTCGCCGCGACCCATCGGGGCCTCCGGGGTCTGGTCGAGGCGGGTACGTTCCGCGATGATCTCTATTTTCGTGTCGCTGTTCTCGAGCTGGAGGTGCCTCCTCTGCGCGACCGCGATGGAGACATTCCGCTGTTGTGTGAGTATTTTCTGGCGCAGCTGAATGAAAGGAGCGGCACGGAGCTTTCGTTCACGCCCGAGGCGCTCGAGGCACTGGGGTCCTTCGCGTGGCCAGGTAACGTCCGGGAGCTCGCGAACGTGATCGAGCAAGCAGGCGTTTTTTGCGATCACGAGGTCATCACCCTCGACGACCTTCCGGAGGAGATCACGACACATAACTCTCGTGTCGCGCTCCGTCGTCGCGAGTCGTCGCCCGCATCCATAAGGCGTGGGAATCCGGCCGGCTCCGGCTCCGGCTCCGGCGTCAACGGGCACATCGACGACTTCAAGCTCGAGAACATCGAGAAGGCGGTCATCATTCAGGCCATCGAGGCCGCCAAAGGAAACGTGCCATCGGCATCCCGCCTCCTCGGAATCAGTCGACCCACCTTGTATCGAAAGCTCAAGAAGTACGGGATCCGCTGAGTCTTTGGGCTCCAATCGCGTATCCCTTGACCGCCTCCGGTTGTGTCAAAACGGACTTTTTTTCTCAGAAATTGCTTTCCTTCCCTTGCTCGCCACCCAGAAGTCCATTGTTTGTTGCCTCTGGTGGATGGCATGTCTCTTGCAGTCGCCATCGCTGATGAAAGTGAGCCCGGTCGCGCCAATCCGGTCCTTGAACCTGGAGGTAACCCGGTGGCTCCGGTTGGTGCAGAAAGAGACCAAGACGGGCAAGCTTCTTGCGAAGAGCGAGTCCTCGCGTCGCGAGCTGTTTTTTCGCGATGGCCGGATCATCGGCATTCGAACCACGGTAGAGGAGGAGCGCCTGGGCAATATCCTCGTTCGGATTGGGCGCATCACGCGAGAGCACTTCGACGACGCGTCCATCTTCGTCCGGCACGGTTGGAGAATCGGCGCGATCCTGGCGGAGCTGAAGATTCTCGACGGCAGCGAGATCGATCCGATGTTGCGGCTCCAAGCCATGGAAGTGAGTTGTGCGATCCTCACCGCCCGCGACGTGAGAATCTCTTTCGAGGAGACGGGTGCGTTATTCACCACTCTCGGGGCGGCGCTTTCCATATCGGACGTCATTATGGAAGCGACGCGGCGGATCGAGGACGCCTCCGGCGTTCGTCGCTCACTGGCGGCGGACGTCCGCCGTTTCGAGCCGGCTGGCGCGCCGGTTGTCGAGGAGTGCTCGAACTGGACTCCCGAGGAAGTCTTCGTGCTTTCTCGCTTCTATGGGGGAGCGACGGTCGATGGAGTCGTCGAGACCTGCGGTCTCGACGAAGGCGCGTCAGCCCGTGCAATCCTGGGACTCATCGAGTGCGGCAGCCTGATCCCGGTGGAAGGGAGCGAACGAGGCCAACCGGCTGCTACAGCCGATCCGCTCCAGGCCTTTCGCAAGGAAGTCGACCGCATGCACCGGCGACTCGAGCGTCTCGATCCCTGGCGAGCTCTGAACCTGCCCTCGGATGTTGGAACCGCGACCGCGCGCGCGGCGTTTCGCGATGCTCTGCGACGTTACCATCCCGATCGTTACCACACGGTCCAGGACCCCGACTTCCAAGCCAAGCTCGCGACTGTCTGTGAGAGCTTCACCAACGCTTTTACCTGTTTGACGACCGCGCTCCGGATGAAAGCCGCCAGCGCCCACGAGAGCGTGATTCCCCTCGCATCGACCGTGATGCCCGCTTCGCCGACGGAAGCCGAGGACAGCTTGCCCGAGTCGCGGCAGGGCGAACTGCCAACGGACACTGCCGCCGGTAGTCATCCCTCCTCGGTGCCCGAAGCGGGCGAGCCGCCAACGGACGGCCGAGGAGTCGATCCAGAGATCTGCTACCGCGATGGAAAACTCGCCATGGAGCACGGCGACTATTGGCGAGCGGTCCAGCTTCTTCGGATCGCGATCGAGCTATGCAACGACCGGGCGGCCTACCATTTTCTTCTCGCACGAGCATTGTCCAAGAATCCCCGATGGCAACAGGAAGCGGCCAAGAGCTATCGTCGCGCGATGGAGCTAGAGCCCTATCGCCCCGAATACAGCGAAGCCCTGGCTCGTCTTTATCAATCGGCGGGCATGGACCTTCGAGCCGAAGGCCTCTTCCGGCGCATGCAGGAATTCGGTTTGGCTGTGGAGGCGGAGTCGGGGACCGAGAGCTTCGACCAGGCGTCGGTTCCATGAGCTCGAGAGACCCAAAATCATCGTGCAGACCCCATGCCGGAAGCCGCCGAGGAAAAAAGGGCCGACCGCTATGGCCGGTCACATGTCTGAGTATCGTGTACCCTCCGTCCAAATAAACCGAGGCGGCGCGCGGCAAGACGAAAGATCCATCGATGATGGCAGCTCGTTTCGCGGATGGCGGTCATGACCGCCTGGGTCGGGTCGGAACTGGGGGCGCGTCCAGCCGATTGCACTAGGGTCGTCGTTCCGCGGGAGTATGGGCCGCCGGGGCACATTCCCGAATCACGTTCGGGCGGCTCGTTGCCTCTCCCGCGCCGCGAGGATCCAGACACGGACCATTTCGCGGCGCAGCGCGGGAAAGGTTCTATCACCTCTCGCTCTCGCCCTCGACATCGACTCATAGAGAGCGTCGGGATCGGCTCGGGCGAGCTCGTCGACGGTGTCGATGCCGAGGCTTTCGAGGATAGCGCCGTGATGGTAGCCGATTCCCTTGAAGCTGTAGAGCCTCACTTCGTCGCCGATGGTGTCGAGCTCGTGAGAGGAGAGCCCGAGCGTCGCTTGGAGGTCTCTACGTCGGTCCGGGTCATCCAGAGCGCGGAGGAGCTGGCCCGGGCGGTCGATGCCCTCCTCACTGAGTCTAGGGATCGCCGCCGACGGAAGCGCGGGCAGGTCGGAGAGGGTGAGCTCGACCGAGCCGATGTTGACCCACTGCATCGAGAAAGCGATGCTGGCCCAGAAGAGCGCGTGGAAGGGGAGGGTGGCGGCGAAGCTTCTCGAAGAGAGTGCCGGCCGTGGCGCGAGCGGCTGGCCGACATCGGCGGGGTTCTCCCAGGTGCGATTCCCATGGAGCCAGTAGGAGACGAAGGCGAAAAAAGAGAACGCGTCGAGTGCGAGCGCCGGAAAACCAAGAAACCCGAGCACCGGCATCTCGAACAGCTTGAGCTGGTCGAGGCCCCTCACGGTGTAGATCCACTTCTGAGGCGCGAGAAAATTGAAGCTCTCCCATACGAGCCCGCAGCACAGACCCGCGAGGAGCAACCGGCCGAGGGTTCCCCAATTCCCCGATTCGACGTCGGCGAGGAGCGACCGGGCGCCGTGGCGATAATTCCACGGATCGAGGAGGTAGGTGACGCTGCCCCAGACGAGCGGCGCGAGATAGAAGGGAAACAGGAGCGAGAGCGCCACCATGACGACGCCGAGCGCCTGGACGGCGTAGCTCGCCGCCATCGGAAATTTCCGGGTCCTCTTCCCTACGCCGTCGAAGAGACGGAGCGCGGTGAGGACTTCATAGGTCTCGAAGAGACCGGTGAAGACGGTCGCGAACGAGAGAATGCCGAACAGCGGTCCGATGACCATATCCGCGGCCTTGTTGCCGGGGAACACTCCCACGTAGTACCAGTTCTGAAACCGCAGATTCAGCAGCTCGAAGGTGAACCAGAACGTGACCGACCACACCATGACCGGCAGCCATCGGTCCCGCCTCGACGTGAGCAGCGAGCTTCCGCGCCGAAGAGAGACGAACCCGTCGAGAACGAGAATGTAGCTCCACCAGGCGTACGCGTAGAAAGGCTGGGCGATGAAGCCCACGTCTTCGAGGAGCCCCCAGAACGCGACGGCGAGTCCGACGAGGCCGAGTATCAGCAGAAGCATCTTCGATAGATAGTAGCCAATCGGGCTCGCTTTGCACTTTCACCGTGCCGGAGACGTACTACTCTGTTTTCATACGGAGGTTCGTGGCATGTGTCGTTGGATGGCGTACCGCGGAGCCCCGCTCCGAATCGAAGAGCTGCTGTTCGAGACCGACCATTCGCTTACGCTTCGGACGGCGACGCCCCGACCCTCTATCATTCCCGCGACACACAAGATCTCACCGTCTCAATCCGGCGCTCAGGGGCCGCTTCGCCGGGAACGCGCGGGCGGTCGTCTCCGAGCCCCTGGCCGACGTCGCCGATGCCTGGGTCTCGATGCCACAGAGCACCGCGGTCATCGTCCACGGCGACGAGGTCGCCGATCGATCCTTCCGTCCAGGCGCGTCACCGATTCCGTGATCGCGCTAGACCCTCTCGAGGACGGTGGCGATGCCCATTCCCCCTCCGATGCAGAGGGTGATGAGTGCCGTCTTCAGGTCGCGGCGCTCTAGCTCGTCGAGGGCCGTTCCCAGCAGCGCCGCGCCCGTCGCTCCCAGGGGATGGCCCAGCGCGATGGCACCCCCGTTGACGTTGACGCGGTCGGGGTCGATCCCGAGCTTGCGGATCGTCTGGAGGGGGACGGTCGCGAACGCCTCGTTGATCTCCCAGAGATCGATGTCGCCCGCCGTCATCCCCGCTTTTTTCAGCGCTCGCAGGGAAGCGGGAGCGGGAGCGGTCAGCATGATGACCGGCTCGGCCCCGATGGTGGCGGTCGCGCGGATGCGCGCCCGTGGTCGGAGGCCGTGTGCTTCGACATAGTCGTCCGAAGCGAGGAGCACGACGGCGGCTCCGTCGACGATCCCGCTGGAGTTTCCCGCGGTATGGACGTGGCGGATGGCGGGGACCTCCGGATAGCGCCGGAGCGCGATGGGGTCCCATTTCGCACCGAGCTCCACGAACGAGGGGTTGAGCGCGGATAGTCCCTCGAGCGTAGTCTCCGGCCGCGGGTGCTCGTCGCTCTCGAGAACGGTCTCGCCCGTTCGCGGGTCCTTCACCGGAACGAGGCTCTTTTGAAACCGTCCCTCCGCCCGCGCCGCTTCGGCCTTTCGCTGGGAGGCGAGAGCGAACTCGTCCAGCTGCTCGCGGGAGAATCCTTCGAGGGTGGCGATCGAATCCGCGCTGATTCCCTGAGGGACTTGAAAGACCGATTCCCGCAGGAGCTCGTTGTGGCCGTCGATGCCGGCGCCGTCGGACCCCATCGGTGCGCGCGACATGCTCTCCACGCCGCCGCCGACGACGACCCGCTGCTGTCCCGACAAGACGCCCATGGCGGCGAAATTCACCGCCTGGAGCCCCGAGCCGCAAAACCGATTGAGAGTGACTCCGGTTACCTCCTCCGGCCATCCGGCGTAGAGGACGGCGTTTCGCGCGATGTTGGCGCCCTGCTCGCCCGCCTGGCTCACGCAGCCGATGACGACGTCCTCGACGTCCTTCGCGTCGAGGCTGGTACGCTTCACCAGCGCACTCAGCGTCTGAGAGAGAAGTGCCTGCGGGTGAACGTTAGTGAGCGCGCCCTTTCCCGGCTTACCGCGCCCGCGGGGAGTTCGAACGGCATCGAGTATCCATGCATGGGTCATGTTCGTATTCTAGCCCGCTTCCCCGGTTCCGAGTCGCGCTCAGAACGGGACCCGGGCGCCCACGCCCTTTTCGATCGCTCTCCGGTAGAGAAACTGGGCGGCGGCGAGATCTTCGATGGCGATACCGAGAGATTTGAAGAGGGTGATCTCTCCGTCGAAGGAGCGCCCGAGCTGCTCTCCGACGAGAAGCTCGCCGAGCTCGGCGCGGATATGCGCGGGGCCAATGGCCCCCTCGGCGGCGGCGAGGAGGTAATCGCCCGATTCGTTGAGCGTCGACTCGCGGCGGTCGACGAACAACGTGGAGGCGACCACGGTCGCGGTGTCGAGCTCGCGTGCTTTCGGGGAACAAGAGCCCACGGCGTTGATGTGGGCACCGAGCTTGACCCACTCGCGGCGAACGACGGGCTCGACCGCGTTGGTGGCGGTCACGATGACGTCGGCGTCCCGGACCGCGGCCTCGACGCTCTCGGCGGGCTCGACTCGAAATCGGTAGCGGGACGACGCCTCCGCGGCGAATGCTCGGGCGCGCTCGGGACTCCGGCCGGCGACGCGTACGTGCTCGAAACGGCCTGCGACCGACATCGCCGCGAGATGCGCCCGTGCTTGCACTCCCGTTCCGACGATGGCGAGCTCGGAAGCGTCGTCGCGTGCGAGGAGCTTGGTGGCGAGTCCCGATACGGCGGCGGTTCGGATGGAGGTGACCGCGGAGGCGTTCATGACGCCGAGAAGTTGTCCGGTATCGGCGGAGTGGAGAAGGACCGCGCCCTGGTGAGCGTCGAGTCCGCGAGTGGGATTGTCGGGAAAGATGCAGACTTCCTTGAGCGCGTAGGCGGGATTCCCGCCGCCGCGATAGGCGGGCATCAGTCCGATGAAGTGACGGCTCTCCTTCGGCCGAACCACGAAGCGGAGAGGATTGTACGCCTCGTCCCTCGCGAGCGCGGCGAGCGCCTCCGACATCAGCTCGATGCACTCCTCCATGGGGAGGAGCGACGCGACTTCCTCATGACCGAGAACGACGATGTTCATGCGCGTAGCATAACTCCATTCGATATTTCTCGACCTCGGCGAGTATGATGGACCCGATGTTCCGTCGTCGAGCGGTCCTTTCTGCGTTGCTTCTGGTCACGTCGGTGGGCGCGACCTGCGACACCCTCGCTCCCAAGGACTACGAGAAGTACTCATCGGCATCGGGCCTCGTGATCGGCGAGGGAGATCCAGACCAGGGTCGGGCCGACTTCGTGGCGCTTCGCTGCCATTCCTGCCACACCGTGGATCGCATCACTTTCCCGCCCCTCCCCACGCCCCTCGCCGAGCGCATCCCGCTCGGTGGAAAGGTGGCGGAGCTTCCCACCGACGGGTACCTCGCGACCGCGATCGTGAATCCTTCCCACGACCTCGCTGAGGGCCTTCCCGAGGAGGTCGTCGTCGAAGGGGGGGGTTCCCGCATGGCCGACTACGGCGATATGATCACCATCCATCAGCTCCGGGATCTCGTCGCGTTTCTCCACACCCGGTACGAGCTCACGACTCCCGCGACCCATTGAGGCCCTCGAGATTCGTCCCTTGACTCCTAGAGGCCGCATGCTCGCGCGCACCGTCGCGGCCCTCGTCGTCTCGGCCCCACTGTCCCTCTTCGCGGCCCCGCCGCGCATCGCGCTCTATACCATCGGACCGGGCGACGATCTCTTCAGCCAGTTCGGCCATGCCGCTCTTTGTGTCGTGGGAGAGGGGCTTCCGGGCGGAGGCGCCTGCTACAACTACGGCACCGCGGACTTCTCCCGACCCATCGGACTCGGTTGGGAAGTGGTGCGGGGCCGGGCGCAGTTCTGGGTCTCGGTCTCGGACGTTCGGGACACGGTCCTCGCATTCGAGAGCGAGAACCGAACAATCTACCGCCAGGTCCTTCCGCTCGACGCCGATCAGGTCATGGCTGTCTCGCGCGCCCTCTATCGTGACGGGGCGCCCGAGAATCGCGTCTACGTCTACAATCATTTTCTCGACAATTGCTCGACCCGCCCCCGGGACCACATCGATCGCGCCACCCACGGAGCGCTTCGAAACGTGAGCCTTCCCGACGTTGGAACCTACCGGGATTACGCGCTCGAGGGGCTCGCGGGCGCGAGCATCGCACTCGTGCCCGCTGCCGATTTCATCATCGGGCGATGGGTCGATTCGGAGGATTCGACGCCTATCAAGCGATGTTCATCCCCGACGTGCTTCGGGAAGGCGTGGAGAAGGCCCTCGGGGTCCATCCGGAGATCGTCTAC
Organism: uncultured Acidobacteriota bacterium; assembly: GCA_963815675.1. Lineage (GTDB taxonomy): Bacteria > Acidobacteriota > Vicinamibacteria > Marinacidobacterales > SMYC01 > CAWFHP01. Next base: position 190,941 of record CAWFHP010000008.1, read on the forward strand.
CAGCGCTCGGGGGAGCTTCGTCGCCCCTCGGTCGCATCGGGTCGCCTGCTCGCCTGGATCGCGTTCGTCATCCTCGCCATCGGCATCGGCGCCGGGCGGCTCTATTCGTCCTCGCCCTGGCCACGAAGGATCGCGGGGCTGCTTCTTGGAGGACTCGGCCTCCTGCTGCTCTTCGCCGCCGTCGTTTCGGCGCTTCCCGAGCTCCGGCGCAACGAGCTCCTCCTCGTATTCTTTCCTCTCGATGTCGTTCTGCTCTCGCGGAACCGGGCATTCGTCAAGAGCTATTCCACGATGAGGCTCGGCGCCCTCGGCGGGGTCGCCCTGCTCAAGCTGCTCGGAGTCCTTCTTCAGCCGATCTGGCCGTTTTGGTTTCTCTCGGCGAGCCTGCTCGGCGCCATCCGCGCGCCCGCGAAGAGGCGCGTGTATACTGTCTCACCATGAATCGCCGCGACGCGATGAAGAGGCTGGGGGCCTCCGCGATGGCGCCTCTCGTCGGCCACTTCGCCCTCCATCCTTCCGTTCCGAAGCAAGAGGGGGGCTGGCTTCCGCGCTTTCTCGAACCAAGCGAGGTCCGGACCGTGGCCGATCTCGCCGAGCGGATTGTTCCGGCGACCGACACACCCGGCGCCCGGGACGCGAACGTGCATCAATACATCGACTTCGTTCTCTCCAACGCCGATGCCGACCGCCGCTCCCGCTTCCGCGAGGGGTTGAAGTGGGTCGAGGCGAAGAGCAGGTCGTCGTTCGGCGCCGCGATCGGAGAGCTCGACACCCGGCGGCAGGACGAGCTACTCTCCGCTCTCGCGTCGCCGTCCTCGAGCGAGGCGCCCATCGGCATCTCGTTCTTCGCGGAGTTGAAGAGCCTCACCGTCGAGGGGTACTACCGGTCCGAGGCGGGAATGATGGAAGAGCTCGGCTTCGAGGGAAACACCCATCTCGCCGAGTTCGAGGGTTGCAATCACCCCGAGCATCGATCCTGGAAGCCGGAGGATTGAATGGCGGTCCAGGGGAGTGCCGACGCTCACGACGTGATCGTCATCGGAAGCGGCGCCTCGGGTGGAATGGCGGCTCACAACCTCACCCGGAAGGGCGTCAAGGTTCTGATGCTCGATGCGGGAGACGTCTTCGATTGGTCACGGTTCTGGACCCACGTGCTTCCATTCGACGGAGACGCGCGGCTCCGTCGAGGCGAGCTCCCGCCTCCTTTTTTTCTCGATTGCAAGGAGCAGCCCTATTTGACGGCGGACGAACGTCCTTTCGAGCTCACCCGTGTCTGGGGCCGTGGGGGCAAGACCAACGTCTGGGGTCGGGTGAGTCTCCGGATGTCGGACCTGGATTTCGCGGCCGCCGAGCGGGACGGGTTCGGGTCTCCCTGGCCCATCCGCTACGCCGACGTCGCCCCGTACTACGACAAAGTGGAGCAGCTCATCGGGGTCTGCGGCGGAAGCGACGACTCCGACGTGCTTCCCGGGAGCCGGTACTACCAGCCCCCTCCTCCGCCCCGCTGCGGCGAAGTGCTTCTGCAGAGCGCCTGCGAGCGGCTCGGGATCCCCGTGGTTTCGATCCGACGCGCGAACCTGACCCGGCCCCATCGCGGATTCCCCGCCTGCCATTACTGCGGCGCCTGCGGAGAGGGATGCGATACCGCTTCCTCGTTCAATTCGGCCGACCATCTGATCCCGTTCGCCCTCGAGACGGGAAACCTCGAGATCCGATTCGAACGCCGTCGTCGCCCGCATTCTGGTGGACGATCGCGGGCGCGCCTCCGGGGTCTCCTATTTCGAGCGCTCGAGCGGCGTCGAGCGCGAAGTGCGCGCACGCACCGTCGTTCTCGGAGCTTCCGCCCTGGACTCGACCCGGATCCTCCTCAACTCGAACTCGCCACGCTTTCCCAACGGTATCGGCAACGGCTCGGACCAGGTCGGCCGCAACTACAGCGAGCAGATCATGGTTCACGTGCGGGGATTTCTTCCCCAGCTCTATGGACGCGGGTATCGCAACGACGACGGCATCGACGGCGGGCACGTCTACATTCCGCGATTCAACCATCGCGCCGGCCACCAAGCGCCCGACTATCTGCGCGGCTTCGGGATCCAGGTCTGGGGAACGGGCTGTCAGACGACGGGTGTGGACGTCGCCCGCCACCTTCCCGGATTCGGCGCGGACTTCAAAGCCGAGGTGAAGCGGCGTTACCCGGCGCTCCTATCGCTTCATCCGTTCGGTGAGGTGCTCTCTCGGCCCGAGAACCGGATCACCGTCGACGAGAGCCGGACCGACCGCTACGGCGTTCCTCTCATGAAGGTCGATGTCGCTTTCGGAGAGAACGAAGCGAAGATGCGGCGCCACATGTACGAGACCTGCGAGGAGATTCTGAAGACGCTCGGAGCCGAGCTCGTCCCCTTCGACGTCGAAGCGAACGATACGCCCGGCTCGGCGATCCACGAGCACAGCACCTGCCGCATGGGTTCGGACCCGAAGAGCTCGGTCCTCAACGGCTTCAACCAGATGCACGAAGTTCCGAACCTCTTCGTCGTGGATGGGTCCGCCTTCACCGCCGCATCGGAGAAAAACCCGACGCTCACCATCCTCGCCCTCTGCTGGCGAGCCACGGACTACCTGGCGGAGGAGATGCGGAAAGGAAACCTCTGATCTCGTCCCGTGTTGGACGACGAAGCGAAACGTGAATCCCTCTTTGCGTCTTTGCGCCTTTGCGTTAGGGTTTCTGGGTTCTGGAATCTTTCGCCGCCGCTGTGGACGTGTGGGCTCGGGCGGCGTATCCGATTCCTTCGTGGAGGAGCCGGGCGGCGAGGATCGAGGTCTGGTACTGGAAATCGCGGGATGGATTGACCTCGACCGCGTCCATTCCCACCAGGGTCCAGTGGCCGCGCTGGATCAGGCCCAGCACTTGCCGCGCGCTCAATCCGCCGGGGACGGGATGGGATACGCCCGGAGCGAATGCGGGATCGAATCCGTCCATGTCCACCGTCAGATAAACGTCGCCGTCGCGGGGAATGTGAGATAGCGCCGGGAGGGCACCCTCGACTCTCGCGCCTCGAGAACGGTGAGCCGCTCGCGATATCGTTCCACTTGTCTCCCCTGCTCTGAGTTCATCGTTCGAATTCCGATTTGGGTCAGGCTCGCGACGTGGGCCATCTCCAACAGCCGTGCCCCGGTACAGGCGTGGGAGTCGGGGTTTCCCTCGAAATCGGGGTAGAGGTCGGGATGAGCATCGATCTGAACCACGTGGATCGGCCGGTGCAGGATTTCGAATGCCTCGACCACGGGAACGCTGACCGCGTGATCTCCGCCAGCGATGAAGGGAGTCTTGCCCTCTCGCAATACCTCTTCGACCCTCGCTCGATAGGCTTCCGCGCTCGCTACCCAGGTGGCGAGCGGCTTCAGATCGCCCAGATCGGAGACGCTCGACGTCAGATCGACCCCGGACTCGGAGGTCGGGTTGTAGCATCGACCGTCGTAGGCGCGACGGATGCATTCGGGCGCCGCCGCTGGCCCGTGGAGGAACGAGGATTGGGTGTCGTCGGCGATGCCGAGAAAGACCCAGGGCGTACTGGTGTTGGCTTTCTTGCTGAATAGACCGGCGAACGCTATGGGATCGATCAAAGGCGGCCTCAGACGCGGATAGCAATCCCCTCAGTGCATGGTATAATAACTGTCTCACAAAAAAATCGACCGCGAATCCGAACGCACACTTCCGTGGAGGCTCTTCGGCCATGCCGTATTTCGATCTCAACCCTCTGCTCGTGAAGATGCTCGACGTCGCGCCGACCATTTCCGATCTCAACCTCTCGGTGGGAAAGCCGCCCCAGGTCGAGATCGAGGGGCAGCTCCATGGCGTTCCCTTCGCCGGCATCGAGCGTCTCGCTCCCTATCACACGGAGCTCGTGGCCATGAGGCTCCTGCGCGGGAAGAAGGACCTCACGGAAAAACTCCTGCGAAGCGGCTCGGTCGACTTGTCCTATTCGCTCGCTCAGAAGACCCGGTTTCGCGTCAACGTCTTCGCCCAGCGCGGCTCCTACTCGGTTGCGCTGCGGGTCATTCCCAACAAGATACCGACGGTGGAAGAGCTCGGCCTGCCGCCTCAGCTCAACGAGATTGCCGAGGAGCGTAACGGCATCGTCCTCGTCACCGGACCCACCGGCTCGGGCAAATCCACGAGTCTCGCTGCCGTCATCAACAAGATGAATCGCGAGAAATCGATTCACATCATCACCATCGAAGACCCGATCGAGTACCTCTATCCGAGCCTGCAAGGCGACCATCAACCAGCGCGAGGTGGGCGCGGACACCGAGAGCTTCGCGCTCGCGCTCCGTGCCGCGCTCCGGCAAGCCCCCAAGGTCATCCTCGTCGGCGAGATGCGCGACGTCGAGACCATCTCGACCGCGCTCGAGGCTTCGGAGACGGGCCACCTCGTGCTCTCGACTCTCCACACCATCGACGCCTCCAAGACCATCGACCGTATCGTGGGCGTCTTCCCCAAGAACGAGGAGCGGCAGATTCGCACTCGCTTCTCGCAGTCGTTCAAATGGATCATCAGCCAGCGCCTCGTGCCCAAGAAGGGCGGAGGCCGGCTCGCCGTCTGCGAGATTCTCCGGGGCACGTCGCGCACCCGGGACTACATCCGGGAAGGAGAGAAAGAGGGGAAGAGCCTCATCGACGCGATGGAGGACGGAGCGCTCGAAGGGATGCAGACCTTCGACTCCGAGCTGAAGCGTCTCATCGAGGCCGGCATCCTCGACACTGATACCGCGCTTTCCTACGCCACCAACGCTCCCAATTTGAATCTGAAGCTCTCGATGGAAGCGGCAGGCAACGGCGAGACGAAAGACGCGAAAGGCGCCGCCGTTCCCGCGACCGACAGCGAGATGGACAATTTGATCGAGAGGTAGGACGTGCAGACGAGTTGCCCGAACTGCTCCAATCGCTTGATGGTCGACGACGCCAAAGTGCCGTCGACGCCCTTCATGCTCAAGTGTCCCAAGTGCCAGGGGATGGTGAAGCTTCCCGGAAGAGGAGCGCAACCCGCCGCCGCGGCGCCGCAAGCGGCCCCGGCGCCCGCTCCAGCCGCGGCCTCCACCGCCGCCCGGCCGGCGGCAGCATCTCCACCCAACGGTTCGCCGCCGCCTTCGACGCAACCGCCATCGGCGCAACCATCGGCGCCGGCCCGCCCGCAGCCGCCGCCATCGCCGTCGTCGTCGCCGCAATCGATGCCGAGCTTCACCCCGTCTCCTCCGGCCGCGCCACCCGCGACCCCGGTGGGAAAGGCCCTCATCTCGTTCCCTTCGACGGAGCAGGCCAGCGCCGTCGGTGGGGTTCTCGCGCGACTCGGCTTCGCCGTCGACGAGCTCGATTCCGGGGACGACAAGCTCATACGTCTCCAGCAGGGTGATTACGATCTCGTGGCCACCGCCCGCAACGGAGTCCCCGAGGGCCGGAATCCCTATCGTCTCGTGCAGCTGCTTCCTCCGGAAGTGCGCCGGCGGCTCTTTCTCATGCTCGTCGGGGAGGACCTCCATACGGGCGAGGGAAACCAGGCGTTCGCTTTCGTGGCGGACCTCGTCGTGAACGCCAAGGACGCCGCTCAATCCGACCGGCTCGTGCTCCACGCGCTCCACGAGCGCCGCCGTCTCTACCAGACGTTCTGGGACGTCGAAGACCGCAAGGCCGAAGGAAAACTGTAAAGACCGATTCGCTTCGACCTTCCGCCGGTCGCAGACCTGGCCAAGTGCCCCTGCCCGTGATACAGAAGACCGATGAAGGTCGTTCTCGTCGACGGCACCTACGAGCTCTTCCGCGCGTACTTCGGCGCTCCCAAGAAGATCGCGTCGGGACGCGAGGTCGGTGCCTCGTCGGGACTGCTCCGTAGCCTCCTCCTGCTCCTCGGCGACGAGAGCCTGACCCACGTCGCCGCCGCCTTCGATCACGTGATCGAGTCCTTCCGCAACGATCTGTTCTCTGGATACAAGACGGGCGAGGGAGTTCCCGAGGACCTGTTGCCTCAGTTCGAGCTCGCCGAGAAAGTGACGCGGGCGCTCGGGATCGTGACCTGGCCGATGGTGGAGTTCGAGGCCGACGACGCCATCGCTACCGCCGCGGCGCGAGCGGAGGCCGACGAGCGTGTGGAGCAAGTCCTCATCGCCTCTCCCGACAAGGACCTCACCCAGTGCGTGCGGGCGAGACGAGTCGTCGCCTGGGATCGAAGGCGACAGATCGTTCTCGACGAAGCCGGCGTCGAGGCCAAGTTCGGTGTTCTTCCCGAATCGATCCCGGACTATCTCGCTCTCGTCGGCGACGCCGCCGACGGACTTCCCGGAGTCTTCGGCTGGGGCAGGAAATCGGCTGCGGCGGTCCTGGCGCACTACCGCCACATCGAGGCGATACCCGAGAACGCGGCCGACTGGGCGGTGAAGCCGCGGCGCGCTTACGACCTCGCCGCGGAGCTCCGCCAGGAGCGCGAAGCGGCTCTTCTCTACCGGCGTCTCGCCATGCTGCGGATGGACGTTCCCCTTGCCGAATCGCTCGACGATCTCCGCTGGGAAGGGGCGGACCGGGACTTGCTCACCCGGCTCTGTCGGGAGCTCGACGAGGAAGACGTGCTTTCACGCGCGATTCGATTCCGTGAGTAGCTTTTCGAGGCGGTCGGGATCGCCCTGAAGGGCGACGCGCTGCATGTAATGATGAAGGCCCCGCACGCCTCCGAGCTCTTCGCCTCCGCCGGCCCGTCCCGGCCCTCCATGCACCAGATGCGGCATCACCACGCCGTGGCCCGTAGATTCGGGTGCCGAGCGCTCGTTCATCACCAGCAGGCGCCCGTGATACGGGGCGAGGCCGAGCACGGTACGCGAAACGAAATCGTCGTCGTCGCTCACGATCGAGCCCACGAGGCTTCCGCCTCCCTTGCGGGCGAGCTCTACCGCCTCCTCGGCGCTCCCGTATCCGATTACCGTCGCCGCCGGTCCGAAGACCTCGACTTCGTGGATCGCCTTCGCCTTTTTCGGATCGCGGCACCGCAGGAGGATGGGCTCCATGAAGAAGCCCCCCTTCGGCTCGAAGTCGCTTCGGTCCGGGTCCCCGACAACGATGTCGGCCTCGGCGCGAAGCTTGTCGATTCCCTCGCGCGCGGAGCGAACGGCCTCCTCGTCCACCAGGGGGCCCATACCGACGCCGTCCGTTTCCGGGTCACCCACACGGACCGAGGACAGACTTTCGGCGAGGGCGCCGAGCACCTCGTCCATCCGCTCGGCGGGAACGAGCACCCGGCGGATCGCGGTGCACTTCTGCCCCGCCTTCACCGTCATCTCGGAGATCACCTCGTTGCGGAAGTACTCGAACGCGGGCGAGCCGGGCTCCACGTCCGGACCGAGCACGATGCAGTTGAGCGAATCGGCTTCGATGTTGACCCGTACGGCGTTTCTCACCAGCACCGGATGAGAGCGAATCTTCTCGCCGGTCGCGGCGGATCCGGTAAAGGAGACGACGTCCTGGGAGGCGAGGTGGTCGAAGAGATCTCCCACCGAGCCGCAGACGAGCTGCAGAGCACCTTCGGGCACGACGCCCGAGGCGGTGAGGATCTCGACGACGCGGAACGTGAGCCAGCACGAAGGGGTGGCAGGCTTGACGATGCTCGGCATCCCTGCGAGAAACGACGGGGCCAGCTTCTCCAGCATTCCCCACGAGGGGAAGTTATAGGCGTTGACTTGAACGGCGACGCCTTCGAGGGGCACGTACGCGTGCCGGCCGACGAAATTCCCGTCCTTGGAGAGGCGGGCCACTTCGCCGTCGGCGAGGTAGCGAGAGTCGGGAAGCTGCTTCGCTCCGAGGCTGGCGTAGAAAGCGAGCGTCCCGATGCCGCCGTCGACGTCGAGGCGGGCGTCCTTCCGGGTCGCGCCGTAGCTGGTCGCGACCGAGCGCAGCTCGTCGACGTGCTCGTTCAGAACGCCGGCCATCTTCTTCAGGATCGCCGCCCGCTCGGGAAAGCACATGCGTCGGAGAGTCTTTCCGCCCTTCGCCCGGCCGTACTCGGCCATGGCTCGGAAGTCGAGTCCCTCGCTCGTGACCCGCGCGATGGGCTCTCCGGTGACGGCGTGCCGCAGGATGCGCGGCGTGCCTTCGCCTTCGCGCCACTCACCGAGGGCGTAGCTCTTGAGCGTGATCATGTGTCGTCCTTTCGGCGCGTATTATAGCGTCTTCGGTTCTCGCTATAATCGAGTCGATGATGAGAGCCGCCGTAAGCCTCGCGATCTCGCGCCGGAATCGTCCCGAAGACCTTCTTCTCGTCGAGCGCAGCAAGAAGCTCCGCGCCTTCGCAGGATATCTCGCCTTCCCGGGAGGAACGCTGGACGAAGCGGACGAACGGATGCCCGTGGAGCACCTCGGTGACGCGTCTCTCGCTCCCTACGTCGCCGCCGGTGCCCGCGAGCTCTTCGAGGAAACGGGTATCTGGCTCGGCCGCGGAGGACGCGAGCCCTCGCCGAGCGTGCTCAAAGAGGACCGGCGACGGTTGCTGGACGAGGATATCGCCTTCGGAGAGATCCTCGATCGACACCGGCAGCACCTGGACGCCCGGGATCTCGAGCCACTCTGCCGTATCACGACTCCTCCGTTCTCGCTCGTTCGCTTCGATACCTGGTTTCTACGCGGCCTCGTGCCCGAGAACGCGAGAGTCGAGATCTGGGACGGCGAGCTCGTCGGGGGCGACTTCGTGGATCCGGGGGAGACCCTGGCCGCGTGGCGGCGGGGGAGAACGCCGTCGCTCCACCCATGGTGATGCTCCTCGGTGAATGGGTGAAGGGACAGGAACGGCTCGGCGAGCGGGTGGCCGCGGTGACCGAGTCCTACCGAAGGGGAAAGCTCCACCGCGTTTACTTCTCTCCGGGAATCCTGCTCGTTCCCTTGAAGACGCCGACGCAGCCGCCGGCGACCCACACCAACACTCTGATCGTGGGAGAAGAGCGGATCTATGTCATCGATCCATCCCCGTCGGATCCGGTGGAGCAGGAGCGTCTCTTCGATCTCCTTTCCGAGCTGGCGAACGAGGGGAGAGCTCTCGAGGGAATCCTCTTGACCCACTACCATCCCGATCACGTAGGAGCTCTCGAGGAGATGCAGAAGCGCTTTCCCGTGCTCGCGCGCGCGCATCGAGATTGCATGGAGCGCCTGCCCACGGCGCGGTTCGGACAGCGCCTGGAGCACGAAGACGAGATCGACCTGGGAACGGCTCCCGACGGAAGCCCGGACTGGAAGCTCGTCGCGTACCACGTCCCCGGTCACGCGCGGGGCCATCTCGCGTTCCAGGAGTCGCGATACGGCGCCATCGCGGTGGGCGACCTCGTGTCCACCCTGTCGTCGATCCTCGTCGACCCTTCGGATGGGCATCTGGCAACCTACGTCGACTCCCTGCGGTTTCTCGAGACCGTGACTCATGGGACGCTCTACCCCGGACACGGGTCTCCGGCCCCCGCGGGCGTCGTGGTGATCCAGAAAGCACTCCAGCATCGAAAGGAGCGCGAGAACCAGGTTCTCGCCGCTCTGTCGAGCGAGCCCCAGACGCTGGCCGAGCTGGTGGCGAAGGTCTATGCCGACGTCGACCCCGGCGTGCATCGGCTCGCGGAGCGATCGCTTCTCTCGGGCCTCATCAAGCTCGAAGAAGAAGGCCGTTGCTGGAAGAGCGGGGAAGGCTACCGCCTCGCCGGATAGAGACGTTTCGGCATTGCGCTAGGGCAGAAGCTCGACCAGGTCGCCCTTTCGCACCGTTCCCTCCACGAGAACGGCGGCGTATACGCCGGCCATCCCCTGGTGGGCGCTGGCCACTTCGCGCAAGAGCTCCGGGGTGGATTCGGCCGTATCGGGGTCGAGCGTGATCATCTTGCATCTCGAATCGCGCTGGAGCACCGAGATCGTCACTTTCGGTCCGATTCGCAGAGACTCGCCGACGTAAGTATCCTCCCCGAAGCCACCCGCGGATTCCAGGTTCAGGTAGATATTCGCGCGGAAACGGCGCTCGTCGACGTGGGCCCCGATCCGGGCGCCGAGCTGCTCCGCCGTTTGAAGCGAGACGAGCGAGATGGGACGGCAATCCGTAATCGCCCGCTCGGAGCGAATGAGGGTGAGAGTGTGTCGGCCCTCCAGCCGATCGCAGAGCCTTGCGATCAGCGCGGGGTCGTCGACGGCGAGCACCTCCCCGGAGGGCGTCTCGACGTCCACCCGGAGATCTTCCCGAGTGCCGTATAGGGGGTTCGCGCCCGATCCGATACTCTCGGCCTCGGTGAGGTTCTTCGGCCGTGCCGCCAGGGCCGGGTGGCGAAACCGTGGACGATATCGAAGCATGGCGCTCTCGTCGCGCCCGGTAAAGTACGGAAATCCGGCGGGAGCCGCCGAGCTCGTGAAGGCGAAGAGGCGGTCGCCGTACAATCCGGGAAACCCCAGGAAAGCCTCGTCCAGCTCTTCCCCGCGCATGCTCTTGACGGGATAGCGCCAGAGACTATCGACTGTGCCGATTACGGTCATTTCCCGCTCCTCGCCTTGGCTCGCTCATCGATCAACGTCGAGGTCGTCGTCGCGCGGAGGCCTACGGCACCCGATTGCCCGCGATCCAGACGGAGTCGATGGTGCTCATGTTCTTGATGTCGGTCAGCGGGTCCTGGCTCAGCACGACGAAGTCGGCCCACTTGCCCTTTTCGAGCGTTCCGATCTCGTCGAAACCCAGGCAGCGGGCGGCGTCGCCGGTGGCCGACATCAGAATTTGCTTCGGGCTGAGGCCGGCGTCCGCCATCAAGCCGAGCTCCAGGTGCTCGAAGTAGCCCTGGAATCTTCCCGCCGGCCCGGTGTCGGTGCCGAAGGCGATGGTGACGCCGCTGTCGCTCACTGTCTTCAGGTTCTTCTTCGCCTGAACGAGGGCCTTCTTGTAGCCCTGGGCGAGCTTGTCCTCTTTGACCTTCTGCATCCGCTCCGGCTCCTCGAGCTGCGCGAGCACGGCGGGGTCCGCCTCCTTCAGAAAGAAAGGGTCTTCGAAGAAATCGGGGACGTCCTCATAGACGAACGTCGAGAGCTCGCGGCTCAAGGTCGGACAGTAGCAGACGTTTTTCTCCTTCAGGAGCGCGATCACCTCGTCGTCGACGTCCTGATCGCGGATGCTGTGGGCGACGAAATTGGTGCCCGCCGCGAGGAGGGCCTTCGCGTCGTCGAGGTAATAGAGATGAGAGGCGACTTTCAGTCCTTTTTCGTGGGCACGGGCGATCACCGCCTGGTAGATCTCGGGCTTCATCTTCTCGGTGGTGCCGAGGTTGTCGTCGACGCGAATCTTGATGAAGTCGACATGGTTCCGGACGTTCTCGTCCACCTCCGCTTCCGCGCCCTCGACGGTCGTGGCGGTGATGATCTTGCCCGCGACGAAGAGCCGGGCCCGGTCGAGGCTCGCGTCCTCCGCGTCCCGCAGGCGAAAGCCTTCCGGTCCGTCGCCCCCGAGAGAGTTCGCGGTGGTGACTCCGTATCGAGCGTAGAGCCGAAGCTGGCGCAGGAGGTTCTCTTCGTCGTAGTGGCCGCCCTCGAGTCCTTTGACGTCGTTCACGTGGGCGTGCGCGTTGATGAGCCCGGGCACGACGAACTTTCCCTCGAGCGCGACGCGCTCGGCACCCGCCGGAATCTCGACCTCGTCCGCGGGGCCGACGGCGACTACCCGGCCGTCGCGTACCAGGAGAACGGCGTTCGCGACGGCGTCTTTTCCCGTTCCGTCGAAGAGTCGCGCGCCGATGAAGGCTTTGCTTCCATCGGGCTCGGGCGGGCTCGGGGCGGCGCAGCCGACAATCGAAGCTGCGGCGACGATGGCGGCGGTAACGAGGAGACGGTTCGTTCGGCTCATCCTGGATTCCCTCCGTTCGGTGTGGCGGTGCGGCGTCGGGGTAAAACTCTATCGCAGGACGGCGGCGACTTCATCCCGGATCCGACGTCCGCCGAACGACTACTCTGAGTTTGCGTGCTCCGCCAGAAGCGTTTCGACCTCTTCCGTCATGTCCCGTTGGGCTTTTTCGAAGAACTCGCCACTACCGGGGCTCGGGAACCCGGCGTGGACGGCACGCACGCGGCCGTCGCGCCCGAGAAAGAACGTCGTCGGAAACGCGTCGAGGTTCACCGCTTGCGGTACTTTCTCCTTGAGCTGTTTGGGCTCACCGGCGAGGAGCACGGTGTACTCCACGCCGTAGTTGGCGATGAACGCGCGGAGCCGCTCGGGATTCTTCAGCTGTTCGCCTTCCTCGAAGGAGAGCGAGACAATCTCCAGCCCCTTGTCATGGTACTTGCGGTATAGCTCGACGAGAAAGGGGACCTCGTCATGGCAGTTCGGGCACCAGCTTCCGCTGATGCTGACCAGAACGACTTTCCCCTGAAACTTCGCGTCGGTGTTGCTGACCGTCCGGCCCTTCGGATCGGGGAAGCTGAACCGGAATGGCTCGGAAGGATCCTTGACGGAGGTATGTCGCGACGGGTCGGTCGGGGTCCCGATTCTGGCGGCGGCGGGCGCGTCGGCACGCGCGGCGCGGAGCTCCGTCTCCCCGTTCATCTTCAGCTCGAGGGTGTCGTCTCCGGCCGGCGTTACTTCGAGCAGCAGTGGTCGCGCGCCCGAGAAGTGGCTCAGCACGAAGCGGCCGTCGCGATAAGAGCCGAGCAGCGTGCCGGTGTCTCCGTCGACGCGCAGAATGGTCGCCTCGACCTTCGGCCCGTTCTGCCTCACGATGAAACGCCAGGCCGACTCGCCCTTGTTGCTCTTCGCGCTGACAATCCACGTGCCGGCGATGGAAGGCGCGTCGCCGGTCGCGGCGGGCGTGTCCTTGGGTGCGCGCGCGGCGTGGAAGGGATAGGAATCGCGAGTGCGCACGTACTCACCCGATAGCGTTCCGTCTTTCAGAGTCGCTTCGAGCGTCGTCCCGTATTGACCGAAGCGAAGCTTCAGAACGTCGCCGGAAAGCGTGCCCTCGGTCGAGGTGATGCGCCGCTCGCCGTTGAAGAACGACCCCTTGATCGACAATCCATCTGCGACAATCTCGAAGGGAAACGGGACCTCGACGCCTTTCACGATGACAGTGGCGTCCCAGAGCCCTTCGAGAGACTTGGCGTCCCGCGGGGCCGCGGGGAGCGTCGATGTAACGAGCACCATTGCCGCGAGGGAGGCCCAAAACGCGCTGAATCTGGTTTTCATCGGATTCTCCTCGTGATTGACGTGAGTACGGACAAAATGACGAAGGCCCGGGAGGTGCGACAAGCCTTCCGGGCCCTGCTTCCGAACGCTTCGTGCTGGAGGATCGATCTAACGGAGCGCAGACGAGCGCGCGGCGCGGGTCCCGGAAGCTTTCGCTCCGGGCCATGTACACGACGAGCGCCGTCCAGCCAGCACGACACCGGTATTCATGGCATGCCGGGTGGGCCTTGTCAACCGCGCGCCCTCGGTGGGCTCGCGTCGCATCCATCGTGAGCTCGACGGAATTCGTCAGCCCCGCGCCGGCGTCGGTCCCACTCGCGCCTCCCGAGCCAGCAGGAAGAGAGGAAGAGCGAGGGAGAGTCCGACGAGGAGGTTGCAAGCGACATAGAGCCAGACGTGCTTCATGGACTGGCGTCTTGCTTCCGTGAAAGCGAACCCCCAAAACGCGACCGAGCTGACGATCACGTCCCAGCCGAAGCCGGCGGCGACGGGATTCGCGAACGCGTGACCGACGAAGGCGCCGACGTCGAGACCGTTCTCGCGAAAGAAAGGCAGAAACGACCCGTATGGCAAAACGGTGCCGGCTACGGCGGCGACGAGATAGAGCCCGCGCATGTTTTTCTCCTCCGCGCTATTCTATCCGCGGAAGCGGAGCCGACATGGTGTACCTGCAGGTGACGTTCTGTCTCGAGGCCCAGGACGTGGCGAGATTCGATAGTCTCTATGAAGAGACCTTCCTCCCCGTGATCCAGGAGCACGGGTTCGAGCCCGTGGGAATCTTCAGAACGCTCGTGGGGAGAGCGGGCGAGGTCACCGAGATCTGGAGGTTCGAGAGCCTTTCCGACTACGAGCGAAAATGGAAGGCGCTCCTTTCCAATCCCCGGGTACAGAAGATCTTCGAGACGACGGGTCCGATGGTGAAGGACGAATCCTTCAAGCTCATGGAAAGCGTTCCCTTCGTCAAATCTCCCTGAGGTCTGTTAGGATTCTTCCCGTGAAAACATTCGGCGGTCAATCCATGGCGGCGCCCCTGAAGCGCGTCCTCGTTTGCTCACCCAATAACGCCGGCTGGAAGGCGCCGGGCTCTTCCTGGAGCGAGCTGGGATACTTCCACGCTCCTCAGGCCGAGCTCGCGAGTCAGCAACACCGGCGCCTCGTGGACGTGCTCGAATCCGTCGGAGCCGAGATCCACTTCCTTCCCCCGGAAAAGAGCTCACGCTCGATGCCGTCTACACCCACGACGCCTCGTTCCCCACCGACGAGGGCATCATCCTGATGCACATGGGAAAGCCCAACCGTCGGCCCGAAGCGAGCCGTCACGAGAGCTTCTATCAATCACTCGGGATTCCGATTCTGGGGCGCATCGAGCCTCCCGGTCTCACGGAAGCGGGCGACATGGTCTGGCTCGACCCGAAGACGCTCCTCGTCGGTGAGGGTTATCGCACGAATGCCGAGGGCATCGATCAGCTGCGACGGCTGCTCACGCCCTCCGGAGTCGAAGTCATCGCCGCGCCGCTTCCCCACGGGCCGGGGCCTTCCGCCTGTCTCCATCTCATGTCGCTCATCAGCATCCTCGACGAGAAGGCGGCCATCGTCGATCTCCCCTGGCTTTCGGTTCCGACGGTGAGGCTCCTCGAAGAGCGCGGGTTCCATCTCGTTCCAATCGAGCCGGCCGAAAGGGATACGCTCGCCGGAAACGTGCTCGCCCTCGGGCGCCGGAAGCTCCTCGCCATCGAAGAGAACGCGAGAACGAACGCCCGGCTCGCGGGAGAGGGGTTCGAAGTCATGAGCTTTCCCGGCTCCGAGGTGAGCGCCAACGGATCGGGCGGTCCCACCTGTCTCACGCGGCCTTTCCTCCGCCGCTGAGGAGTCCCATGCCCAAGCGAGCGAAAATGTTCCTCATCTTCGCGGCCGTGGTCGGCGTGGTCGCCTACATCGTGCTCTCCACGATGAACATGGGGAAGCTGAGCTGCGAAGTCTGCGTCGAGTTCAAGGGACAGAAGGCCTGCCGCACCGCGAAGGGCCCGAGCCACGACGAGGCGGTGAGAACGGCGCACGACAACGCCTGCGCGCAAATCGCGTTCGGGCGCACCGACAGCGTTCTCTGCGGCGGGACCGAGCCTTCGAGCGTACGCTGCTCGGATTCGGGTCCGAGCTCTGAATGAAGCCCGGCCGGGTAATTCTTCTTCTCCTTCTCTCTCTCGTCGCGCGCGCGGGCCCCGTTTTCGCCTGGGACTATTTCGGCCATCACGTCGTCGGCGCGATCGCCTGGGAGCACATGGACCCCTCGGCCCGGAGCGCCGTGGCGGCGCTTCTTCTGAAGGCCCCATCCGATTCCGATCTCCCGAGCCTTCTTCCTCCGGCACCGATGTCGATGGAAGAGAGACAACGGGAGCTCTTCTTGAAAGCGCAGGGATGGGCGGACCTGGTCCGGGACGAGCTCTGGCCGGAGAGGAAGGCGAAGTACGACCATCCCGCGTGGCATTACGTCAATCACTTCTGGAAGGAAGAGGCCGGCGGCCCTCGAAAGCTCGAGGAGTGGGGGACTCTGGGAGAGCTCGTGCTCCGTCTCGACGAGGCGCGGCGAAGCCTGGACAATCGATCGAGAGACGACTCCGAGCGAGCGCTCAATCTCGCGTGGGTCCTGCACCTCACCGGCGACGTACATCAACCCCTTCACTCGAGCGCCCGCGTGACTTCACGAGACCCGAAAGGCGACCGGGGAGGCAACGACTTTCTTCTCGACGACATCGAGGCGCCGAACCTGCACGCGTTCTGGGATTCGATCCTGGGTCGGGCGCGCCGCCAGTACCCTGGCGAGGCCTATTTCGCGTGGGTTCAGAGAGTAGCGGACGAGCTGACCGGGAAGTATCCGCGGGAGAGCCTGCGTGAGGAGCTCTCCAGGGAATCCGCCGATGAGTGGTCCAGAGAGGCGGCGGAGATCGCGATGAGCTCAGCCTACCCCGACTATCTGACGAGAGGGGCGGCTCCTCCGCCCCGTTACCAGGACGAGGTCTTCGACGAGGCGTCGCGCCAGGCGGCACTCGCCGGCTATCGGCTGGCTCGGCTCCTGAACGAGGTGTTCACGAGCGGTCGTATCGGACCGTCCCTCGACTCTGTTTGCCGTTAGCCCGGAGCCTCGCAGCGGAGGCAGTACCGGGTTATCCGCTTCGACGCCTTGAGAAAGTTCCGGGTGAAGGTCTTCGACGTCTCCACCAGGCAGCGATTGAAAGCGCGCCCGTCTTCGACGGTCACGTCCAGGAAGGGATTCGTCGAGTCCGGGGAACAGGCCGCCTCGATCGCCGCGACCAGATCGGGCGAATCGATGCAGACGCGGTAGGCGGCGGGACCGGGGACGAGGTGAATCGTCCCGTTGGTCCCATCCCGGAACTCGATCACTTCTTTCTGAATGTTCACTTCGCTCTTCCCGCCGGGCACGGGATTTCCATTCACCAGGACCCAACCGGCGGCGGCCGCCTGGACGTTCGCGGGATGCGCTCGAAGCATGCTGATGGAGACGACGGAAACGATCGTGGCCAGCCCAATCCAGAGACGCTTCTGCATGGCTTCTCCTCCTTCAGTCAAGGGTTCGGTGAAAAGTCGCGCCAGAATCTCCTGGCGAAGCAAGTCCCGCATCTCGGCGGCCGGAGACTGAAGGCGTTTCCTCTCCGCCTCATCGGGAAACGCGCGTTTCGCCGCCTCGTCGAGACCGGCCGAAAAGGCGTCCCAACTGGCGAAGTTCTTGAGCTTGAAGATGCGAACGTGCGTCCAGTCGGCTCCGGGAGCGCCGGTCACGATTTGCTGCGTGTAGGTATGGACCTCTTCGAAGATCCCCGCCTTGCGGCCCTCTTCGTCGATCGGCTCGGCGACCTTGTGAATGTAGTCGGAATAGGCGGCGAACTTGCCCGGCCGGGCGCGCCAGTAATAAACGAGATACACCGGGTGGTCCTCGGCGGTCGCCACCGGGGCGAGCGTCGGGAGGAAGCCCAGGAACAGCAAGACAAAGAGCCATCTTCGCAGCATCGTGTCACCTTCTCAGGGGGTTGAGCCGCGGCGGATTGTAAACCTCGCAAGCCGGGCAATCAAGGACCTCGGTGCATTTCCGGCCGTTGTTGTTCTATGCTCCTCTCATGACGAAGCTCCTGGTCGGAATGCTTCATCTCCCGGCGCTTCCCGGGGCGCCACGCCATCGAGCGACGCTGGGAGAGATCGAAGAACAGGTGCTGAGAGAAGCGCGAATTCTTCTCGACGCCGGCTTCGAGGCCGCGATTCTGGAGAACTTCGGAGACGTGCCCTTCTTCAAGGGCCCTGCCGAGGCGGTCACCGTTGCCTCCATGACGCGGATCGCGGCCGCTCTTCGGAAGCACTATCCCACTCTTCGTCTCGGCATCAACGTGCTTCGCAACGACGCACTTTCGGCTCTGTCCATCGCCGCCGCCGTCGAGGCGAGCTTCGTTCGCGTCAACGTCCACGTCGGCGCGACCGCCACCGACCAGGGAGTGATCGAAGGACGAGCGGCCGAGACCCTCCGAAAACGGGCGTCTCTCGGAGGGAGCGGAAACGTCGATATCTGGGCCGACGTCCACGTGAAGCACGGCAAGAGCCTCTCCCACGTCTCGATCACCGACGAAGCCGAGGACGCGGTCGAGCGCGGCCTCGCCGATGCTCTCATCGTCTCGGGGCGGGCGACGGGTGCTTCGGCGTCGGTCGACGAAGTGCGTCTGGTGAAAGCACTGGACCTGCGGGCACCGGTTCTCGTCGGAAGCGGCGTCACGGAGGCGAACGTGAGCGACTATCTGGAGGTCGCGGACGGGGTCATCGTCGGGACGTCTCTCAAAGAAGGCGGCCGCACCACGAGCCCCATCGATCCCGAGCGAGCGCGGCGCTTCATGGAAAGAGCGCGGCAGGCCTGACTCGACGGGTCGAGACCTCTTCGAGCCAGGATCGAAAAACATCTCCCGTCAATCTGAGCTCCCCTGTAGAGAAGTCTCGACCCGATATCCGAGGCTGCGCAAGTCCCGGATCGAGTCGAGAACCGGCAGGTGGAGGCCATCACGGATGCGCGGGCGATCACGCCCAGCCCCTCGGGATTGATCCGGGCGATCTGCGTGATCATCTCCTGAGCTGTCCCAATCGGATTACAGCTAGCGACGAGGACCGGGTACCGGGGCCGGGCGGAGCGCCAGCGCCGGCTGCCAGGCGTGGCGGCTCCACGCGAAGTGATTCCGCGGTCGTGATTCTCTACGTCGATTCACCGACCCTAGAGGCGCTTCTCTGAGCTCGCTCGAGTGCCCTTCTAGCGAATCCTCAGAACTTTCGCACCGCGGATGTTGCCCGACTTGAGCTCGACGAGCGCTTCGTTGGCCGTCGCGAGTGGATATTCCTGTACTTGCGGGCGAAGCTTCATCACGGCCGAGAGCTCCAGACAACCCGTGACGTCGCGGCGGGTTAACGTTCGCGACGCTCTTGATCTCCTTTTCCAGCCAGAGGTGTCGCGGATAATCGAGTCTCAGGAGGCAGTCCTTGTCGGAGTCCTCCTTGCGAATGGCGTTGATGACGAGGCGGCGCCGGGCGCGAGAGCCGAGAGCGTCTCTACGATCGGCTTCCACACCGGGGTGGCATCGATGATGGCGTCGAGCTTCTCCGGCGGTTCGTCGCTGATATCACCGGTCCAGACGGCACCGAGCTCCCGAGCAAAGGCACGCTCGGCCTCCGACCGGGCGAAGACGTAGATGGGGCTCTCGGGACGGAAGCGGGCCATCTTGATCACGAGATGGCCCGAGGCCCCGAGCCCGCTGAGACCGAGCCGGCGGCCGTTCGTCAGTCCCGTGAGCCGCAGAGAGCGATATCCGATCGCCCCGGCACAGAGCAGCGGAGCGGCCTCGGCGTCGGTCAGCTCGTCGGGAATCGGGTAGGCGAAGTCTTCGCGGACGGTCATGTACTCCGCGTAGCCCCCGTCGATATCCCTACCCGTGGCACGGAAATCCGGACAGAGGTTCTCGGCCCCGTTCGTGCAGTACTCGCATTCCCCGCAGGCGGACGCGATCCAGGCCACGCCGATTCGCTGACTGACGTCGAAGCGATCGGCTCCGGAGCCTTTCTTCTCGACCGTCCCACGACCTGGTGCCCGGGCACGATGGGCAACCTGCTCGGCGGGGTGCGACCTTCAATCTCGTCGAGCTCGGTGTGACAGATGCCGCAAACCGTAACGGCGACGAGGACCTCCTTTGCTCCTGGTGAGGGCTGGGGCCGGTCCCGCCTGATTGAGCGCGCGCGCGGTTTTGTCGACCCTCCCGAGGCGCTCTATGACCCTAGATCTCATCGGTTCCCTCTCGACTTTCCCTGGTCCTCGCTTCGAGCGCAACTCTTCTTCTACTGGTCCGTAGTACCCCTCAGGCACCCATTATCGTCTGCTTGAACTGATTCATGAAGCGTTTGCCGTCGATCGTCCTTGCGATTCGCGTCCTCGGCGGGTGGTCGAACTCGCGCAGGAAAACCTGATTCCCTTCGAAGGCAATCGTTTGTCCCCTGGTCAGCTCGCCGGCGAGCTCCACGTCGACGTGCAGGGGCCCGGATAGCCCGCACAGACTCTTGTCGACCGCCATGGCGCAGGCGATGACGTCGTCCATGGGAAACCCGACCAGCCCGAAGAACTCCCGCCAGATGTCGATGTAGATCGGGAAGCGCGTACAGATGTCTCTTGCGACCGCAGTGGTGCCGGACGACAGGTCGAACAAGTCGTCCCTCGTCATCATTGAGTCCGCTACGGAGTTGTGCTCACAGACATCCAGCGCAACGAGGGTGAGCGGCGCTCCTGCGTTGAAGACGATCTTCGCCGCTTCCGGGTCGGCCCATACGTTGTACTCCACCACTGGAGTGATGTTCCCCGGAACCCGGAACACACCCCCCATGACGATGCATTCCTTCACGAGAGTCGCAATCTCCGGCGCGCGGTCGAGCGCGAGACCCACGTTCGTCAGGGGGCCGGTGGCCACGAGCGTGATCTCGCCGGGATTCTCCTTGACTGTGCGAATGATGTTGTCCACCGCGTGCTCCGCTTGCGGGGCGCGTGCCGGAACCTCGGCGGGTGCATTGAACTCTTTCAGCCTTTCCCCAAATTTCTCCTGGAGGGTCTTCTCGAAATGAACGGGGGCGGTGGATTCGGCCGCGGTCTTCTCGACCATGGGCTTTTCGGCACCCGGATGAACCGGCACCTCCGCGGCGCCCGCGAAATCGAGCGATCGCAATGCCACCCGGGTCGCTTGCTCGAGGCTTCCGCTCGCGCCGTTCACGGTGGTCACTCCCTCAAGAGCGATGTCCGGGTGCCGGGACGCGAAATAGATGGCGAGGATGTCGTCTCCTACCGAATCACCGTCGAGGATCATTCGTATCTTGCCGCTACGGGTGTCACCGCGATCTCCGCTTTGTGGGGCAGCCCTCGCACTCATCAACGCCGTCGCGGACGCCGCCCCGATTCCCTCGAGAAAACGCCGTCGTTCCATAAACCTCCTCCAGCTTCGACTCCGAATATTGATCTGGCCGGTCTCGGGAGGACATTTTAGTTCGGCACTGTACATGACGAAGGCTCCGTCGGGCGACCATCTCGGAGAGCTCGCCGTCTCCTCGAACGTGCTCTGTCGGCGGCTCCCTTGCTGCCGAATCCAGGATCCAGACGTCCCTTCCGATGAGCACCGCGAGCGTGGTGTCATCCAGCGCCAGGCGCGGCTCCCGATAGGCCTCCGGTGGAAGTCCGTCGATCGAAGTCGCCTCGCCGCTCGATTCCACCTTCGATCCCAGCGCCCGCCACGGCGGACGGCAACCTCGGCGCCAGATCCGAACCGCGGTCTCGTCGGGCTCCGCCGAGCGTTCCCCGGCGCTCGAAGCTGTTTCGAACCGGTCGAGGACGATGCGGGTCTCTCGAGCCTCGAATCGAGAAGGATGCCGCCGACGCCGCACATTTTATGTAACATACGTTCCAGGTGGTTCGTGACGGATTGGACGACGGAGAGCACGATTGATCCAAGGGCCCCGATCTCCGATTCGGTCGCGGGGACGCCGTCGGAGCGCCTGCTGGCCATCTACGAGATCGGGCGCTCGCTGCTCGAGCAGAGCGAGCCCGGTCAGGTGCTGCGGACGATCCAAAACGTCCTCGTAGACCAACTCGCTCCCGACCACGCATGCGTCTTGAGGGTGAGCCCGGGTGGTGACTTTCGGCCAATCAGCTCGCACGAACTGGACCTCGATCGCCCGGAGGAAGCCTGGCCTCTCAGTCGCACCGCGCTCCGCGAGGCGCTGGAGAGCGGTCTCGCCCTTCTGGCGTCGGACGTCCTCGAAGATCCCCACTTCGAAGGGTCCAAGAGCGTTCACAGACTCCATATCCGTTCGGTTCTCTGCGTTCCCCTGGGGAATCCGATTCACGGCCTCATCTATGCCGACCGGCGAAGCCGGCACACGCCCTTCACCAAGGAAGATCTTCAGTTCTTGAGCGCCGTTTCCCTCTATGCCGGGCTGGCGCTCGACCGGGCGCAGGAGCTGGCTCGCACCTCGGAGGCGCTCGCGCGAAGCGACGAGCGTCTGGAACTTCTGCAGAACGAGCTGCTCCGGTACGAGATCGTCGGCAAGTCCGGAAACCTCCTGGACGCGTACAATCGCCTACGGAAGCTGGCGGCGGCGGAGGCCCGGGTTCTCCTGCGGGGAGAGACCGGTACGGGAAAGGAGCTCTTCGCGCGAGCCTACGCTGCGAGCACCGACCGAAGGGGTAAGGCGTATGTGCCGGTGTCGATCCCGGCGCTCGCCCCGAACCTCGTGGAGTCCGAGCTCTTCGGACACGTGAAAGGCGCTTTCACCGAGGCTTCGCGCGACAAGAAGGGCTATCTCGAGGTCGCGGACGGGGGCGTCCTGTTTCTGGACGAGATCGCGGACATCGAGCCGAATCTTCAAGTCAAACTGCTACGGTACCTGGACTCGGGCGAGCTCCACCGGGTAGGGGACACCCAGCCTCGACGGGTGGATGCCTTGGTCGTATCGGCGACGAATCGCGATCTCGAAAAGCTCGTGAGGGAAGGTCGATTCCGGGAGGATCTCCTGGCGCGGCTCGGCCACCCGATTCGCATCCCTCCGCTGCGGGAACAATCGGGTGACATCGCTCTCCTGGTGGAGCATTTCAACGAAGCCTGCGGCCGGGGCGGACGACGGAAGAAGTTCGCCCCGGAGACCATGGAGGTTCTCGGTCGCTATCCCTGGGAGTTCAACGTCCGACAACTTCGGCAGGTAGTGGAGCACGTCGTCTGTCTCGTCGAACGGGAGACGATCCTTCCCGAGGATCTGCCCGAGTCGATTCGCCGGGCTCCCGTCGCCGAACGGCGCTCGGCGACGGGGAATCGCGAGTGGGTCGCGGGCCCGCGGCCTCTGAAGGACGTCATCGAGGAGGCGGAACGGGCGCATATCGTCCGGACCCTGGAGCTGACCGGAGGAAATCGGCGCCGGGCGATCAAGCTCCTCGGCATCTCTTCCGACACGTTCTACAAGAGACTCGAGGAGTTCGGGCTTCATCAGAAGAAGCCGTGATCACCGGCGCCGATCTACTCCCCGCACTCACCGCACCAGCTTCGGAATCCAGATCCGCGCGACCACCCCCGCGTGGTCCGACGGCCAGAGACCCGAAGGCGTGCGGTCCCCCACTCGATCGCCAACCAGTCCCGCCAGCACGGGGCCGATGGCCGTTATCGTGTATCTGTGCCACTCCACGGAATTGCGCCCCCAGATCTGATCGACGCGCCGTTCGAGAGTGGGCTCGGGATTGTCCAGGAGCTCGGCGTTGCAGCAGGTGTTCCCTTCCTCCCATCGTCCGATCCGGCGGCGCCAGACGTCCGCATAACGGGCGGAGGCGAGCTGACGATACGGTGGAAGGAAGGTGTCGACAATCGGGTCGTCGGGCCCGGAGTTGAAATCTCCCACGAGAATGAGCGGGTCCTCGACCGTCGCGAGGGCCGCCACCAGCTCTGCCGCCTGCAGCGATTGGTAGATTCGCGCGCCCCCTCCTCAATCTCGAGATGCGTGTCGACGAAGTGATACTTTCGCTCGCCGACCCAGGCATCGACGGAGGCGAACCCTCTCGTCGATTCAATCACGATGCCTCCGAGCTCGAGAGGCACGAGTGCCTGATAGTGTTGATATATCGGGTTGGCGGTGGCCACGTCCCCGCGTGCGAGAATCACGTCACGGTCGGTGATTCGCCCGTCGAAGAATTGTGGTTGTCCTTCGACGATGCCGGCGAAACCCGGCAGCTCGACGTCGGCCTCCTCGACCACCGCCGCCACTCGATAGTCCAGCCCCCGGGATCTGAGGCTCTCCAGGAGAAGCTCGAGGTAGTCGTAGCGGACATCCTCCGCGGGAGTGTTCGATCCCGACAGAAAGTCCCCGGGAAACTGGGTGCGTATCAAGTAGACCTCCTGGAGCCCGACGAGATGTGGTCTCGTCTTCGCAATCTCGCCCGCAATCGCGTCCATCCGCTCGGGTGGACGGCTGTGGTCCACGATGTTCAGGATCTCGGTGACTTTAAGCGGAACCTCGGCGAGCGATTTCGCCTCGAGGATGCGATACACATCGGCGCCGAAGTAGAGATTTCGAGTCATTATGGTCACGTCGCCGGAAAAGATCTCCGAAGCTTCGCCGGCGTAGCCGCGCACGGCGAACGAAACCGTGACGACTCCCCAGAAGAGCAATCTACGTATCATTTCCGCTGCCTCCTTGGTTCGATGTGAAAACGGTCGGTCGCCGAGGGAAGAGCAACTTCGATGCCAGCTTTCACGGCCGGCGATCGTACGTTCTCGTGGAGTCGCGCCCGTTCGGCGTTTCGGAACTAGAAACCCGTTCCAGCTTCTGGAACGGGGGGACGAGAGTCGAAAGCGAGGAGTCGGGTCGTCAAGCTCCAGCGGCGGGGGTCCACGAATCGCTCGTCGTCTCGGCGCGACCGCGGATGGGCCGGTTCAGAATCGAAAATGAAGCTCGCCGACAATCTGCCGCTTGAAGATGTCCCCGAACACGTGTTGCTGGAGCTCACGGTTCAGGAGGTTGGTCACTTTGAGCGAGGTCGCGAGCTTTCCCTCCTCCCACTCGACCCCGAAGGTCGCGCTCACGAGGGTGTAGGCCCGGGTGGGTCCGTGGTAACGGGCGTCGAGGACGTCCTGCCAGAAGGCATCGTCCACGAAGCTCCCCACGAGATAGCCGAAGTACCGCCGGTATCGAAAGTCCAATCCGGCATTGACGCGATGGGTCGGAGGCAGGTTCAATTCCGACAGGTCGAAGCCGGTGGGGCGAGGTTCGTCCTGCCACGAGTAGTTCGCGAAGACGTCAATCGTGCTGCTCACGGGAGTCTCGACCGAGACTTCGAATCCCCGGTCGCTCACCCTGTCGAAGTTTCGATAGGCGAGCTCCGAGGGGAGCCCCTGTCCGTCGGCGGCCAGCCAATCCAGTACCGGCGGCGGGAGCGGCCAGCCGGCGGGGGGGTTGGAGCTCGTATAGGTGCCCGTCTGGGTGAACAGGATGACGTTCTCGGTCACGTTCGTATACAGGGCCAGGCTCAGAATCGTGCGGCCGAAAAGGGCGCCGGTGTAACTGAGCTCGTAGGCCGTGAGAGACTCTTCGCTCAGGTCGACGTTTCCTCGTCCCGCGACGGGAAAGAGAAACGGGTCGGGACCGCCGACGTCGACGGAGGTGAGGAATTCGGCATCCAGGTAGCTGTTCACGAAAGACGGTGCCCGGAAGGCTCGATTGAACGACAGCCGAAGGGAGTGTCTCGGGCTCGGCTTGAACAGCAGCGCGGTTCGCGGGGAGAAGACTGCGTGATCCACCACGTCGAATCGGTCGATTCGTCCGCCGAGGGTCCAGCGAAACTTGTCCGAGAAGAAGATCTCGTCCTGGAGGTAGAGGCCCCATTCGGTTCTCCGGTCTGCCCCGGACGCGAAGGAGAGGTCGAAGCCGTTGTATCGGTAGTTCCCTCCGAAAGAGAGAAGTTGCCTGTCACCGATCGTGCGGAAGTCTCCGACCTCGAGGTCGTAGGTCCGGCTGGAGAACACGAAGTCCAGGGGCTCTCCGTCGATTCCCGGCGTGAGCAGCGACGGCGCCGAGCCGTCGATGATGTTGGTAAAAAAATTGACTTTCAGGCTCCCCCGCTGATAGTTGACCTTTCCGTATCCGAGAAACGTGTCGCTCTGAATCGCGAAGGGGCCGATGCCGGTGTGAATGACGCCGCTGGTCGCTCCCAGCCCTCCGGCGACGATTAGCTTGTGATCGGCGACTCCCGAGGACGGCGGCTTCGCCTCCCCGAAGTCGTAGTCCAGGCGGAAGTCGAACCTCGGCTGTTTCGTCCCATAGTTGGTGAAGGAGGGATAAGGCGTGTTGCTATCGTTGGGGATGTCCCCCGTTGGT
The DNA here is from genome assembly GCA_963815675.1 of uncultured Acidobacteriota bacterium. GTDB lineage: Bacteria > Acidobacteriota > Vicinamibacteria > Marinacidobacterales > SMYC01 > CAWFHP01. The sequence goes on from CAWFHP010000008.1 coordinate 216,578, forward strand.
CGGGGCAGAGCGTGCTGAGCGAAGGCGCCCGCCGAGACTTTGAATGCCAAGCGATCGTTCACCACCCGCGCGTGAGTCGCGTGGAGCGAGAACAAGAGACCGCTGTCGCGATCCTCGTCGCCCACCGACCGGTCGAACGCTCCGAAGGCGACGGTGAGATCGGTCCCCTCCATTTCTCGCGGGGTCCGGGTGATGAGATTGACCACTCCCGTCATGGCATTGGCCCCCCACACCGCCGACGCCGGTCCTCGTATGACCTCGATCTGTTTGATCTCGCCCGTGCCGATCGGGATCAGATCCCAGAGCACGAACCCGAAAAAATCCTGATACAGCGTGCGTCCGTCCAGGAGCGCCAGCTGCGATGTCACGATGGTTCCGGTCTGAGCGCGGCTGGCCAGGTTGACGTCTCGCGCCGACAGTTGGACGACGTTGACGCCCGGCACGACGCGGAGGAGATCGCCGTAGTTCTGCGCGGGCGACATCTCTATCGTCCTCGAAGGGAGGACGCTCACGCTCGCGGGAGCATTCACCAGCCGTTCCTGCAGCTTGGAAACGCTGACGACGATCACCTCATCGAGGGCGTGCCGTTCTTCGGAGGAATCGGGCTCGTCGCGTTCGTTTGCGGTGGGCTGGGCGAACAGCGGCGATCCGGCGATGAGTGCCGCACCAACGATTCTCACATACCGAGCGACCAATTCGTGTGCTCGACGAAACCTCCCCGCGACGCGAATATATCATGATGTCGAGAGGTGCGAGACCGTTGACCGGAGCTTTGACACCTAGGAATTGTGGTTTTATTCTCCCTGTGTCGGGCATCTGGCGGCACGACCTACCAGGAACGACGGAAGAGCCCATGCAACAATGCGAGAGCGTTCGAGCCGGCGACATCCTGGACGACAAGTACCTCGTCGAGGCGCTCATCGGTCGCGGCGGGATGGGCTCGGTCTTTCGGGCGCGCCACATTCGACTGAACTCACCGCGCGCCATCAAGCTCATGCGGGCCGAGCTCACCGACGACGAGGACTTCGTCCGCCGCTTCCAGAACGAGGCTCTTCTCGCCGAGGGCGTCCGACACCCGAACGTCGTGGCGCTCTATGATTTCGCCACGCTCGCCGATGGAACCCGCTACATCGTTTGGGAATACGTGGAGGGTGAGACCATCGGCGACCTGCTGGACCGGGGAGTCGCCTTCTCCTCCGAGGAGGTGAGAAATCTCGTGCGCCAGGTAGCGGACGGCCTCTCTGCCGCGCATCAGAAAGGAGTTCTCCACCGCGACGTGTCCCCGGACAACGTCATGCTGTTCGTGGGCGAGTCCGATGCGCGGGCCGCAAAGCTCCTGGATTTCGGCCTGGCGAAGGCCGTCGGCTATCCCGCGTCGGTGCCCAGCAATCCCAGCGTGATCTTCGGAAAAATCGGATTCGCTTCGCCCGAGCAGATGGGTCTTCTGGGAAACGACGAGCGAATCGACGAGCGCACCGATATTTTCTCTCTGGCTGCCGTCGCCTACGCGATGTTGACCGGAGAGCCTCCGTTTTGTTGTTCCAGTCTGAAGTCCTTTCTCCACGAGCTCATGATCGCTCCCGAGGAGGAGCTCCGAGCGCGTTTCCGCGAGAAGCTCCCGGCCGCCTGGGAACGGCCACTCATCCGCGCGCTCTCTCGAGATCGCGTCGAGCGGCCACCGACGATCGGGGCATTCCTCACCGACATCGACGAGGCGGCGGGAGTGGCCGCCCGTGAGGCGAAGCGGTCCGCGGATCGGGCACAGAAAAATCGACTCTGGAGGACGTCCCTGTATGTCTCGATGGCCACGGCTCTCGTTCTGTCGGGAATGGGGACCCTGCTGCTGATGGGGTCGCTCGACCTGGACCAGATGCCGCCGGTCCCGGCTTCCGCAGATTCCGCCGCCGGTGCTGGTCGCTCAGGCACCCGCGTCGTCCGCTCCGCCGCCGGCAGAGGATTCTCGGCCCGCCCGAGCGCCTCGATCGGCGGCGGAAGAGGAAGGCGCAGGAGGAGCGAATGCGGGCTCGAAACCGAGCTCTGCCCCCGCTCGAGACGAGACGCCCGCGAGCACCCCGGTACCGCCGGCGCGCGGGTGGGGAGACGCGGACCGAGACACCGACGCGGACGAGATTGCCCCATCGACGTCCAGGGATGGGCAAGCGACCCCGGCCTCTGTCGAGCAGCGTGACGCCGACGAGGAAGAAGCACCCCGATCGCCCGAAGTGCCGCCCGGCCCCGAACCACCGGACGACGCCGAGACCGACGTTCCGACCGCTCCTCCTGCGGAGCCCCATCGCCTCACGTACGTCGCCCCCGTTTATCCTGCTATCGCCGTCCGCCTCGGGGTGGAAGGTGCCGTGGTCGTGAAACTGCGGGTCGATCGAGAGGGCGATGTCACCGTACTCGGCATCGAGCGATCCTCGAGCTCGCTTTTGGACCGGGCCGCCGTCGAAGCCGTTCGACAATGGAGATACGCTCCCGTCAATCCCCCGGTGACGTTCACCGTCACCGTGTCCTTCACGCTCCGCTGAGCCCGCTCGAAGGAACAGGGCCGATCTTCGGACCGTTTCGAATCCCGGAGTCCCGTCCAGCTTTCGAAACGGGCGTGCCCGCCCGGGGCTCGCTCCCGACCGCATTCGACTCGGCGTGGACTGTGGTCATGGGCGGGCGGGAGTCCTGGTGGCGGTGGCGTTTTGACGCTTAGGACTCCGAACGGAGGACGGAAATGGCGCGCGCGGCCTGCTGCTCGTGATGATTCTCGCGGGACGGGTTCCCTGTTCGTCCCCAAGTCGAAAAACCAAGGGTAACGCCCGCGCCGGCGCGATCAAGAGGCATTCGTCCTTCGATGACGTTCATCGGGTGGAGCCGTCGAAGCCGCATTTGGATTTATCCCGACCGGACCGGATCGTGCCATCGAAAAGGATCAGAAGATCGAGGGTCCTGCGGTTGACGGGCAAGCGCGTCTGGTGCCGTTTCAGCGCAATCAGGGGCGGCGAGCTGTTGCTCGCCCGCGACCGGGAAGTCGCGGACGCGCACCGGCTCGACGAGATCGCGACGGTGCGACGGAAGGGGCTCTCCCTCGTAGCCGAAATCGGGATCGGCGCCGCCATCGGGTTCGTCTTGCTGGGAGCGCTCGCCTACGTGTTGGTGGGCGGGCAGGCGCAATGAGGACGTCTTCTCGTCTCATCGTGGTGCCCCGAAAAGGAGGTTCACCCAGGAGAAGGTGACGGTTCCGAAGCCGACGACGGCACAGGTCGCGACCGTTCGCCAGAGGACGTCCGTGCCTGTGAACTCCCAGATCGCCAGAAGACAGGCGATGATGGCGACGATGATGCAGAGACTGGTGATCCAGAACGCGAGCGCCCGGACCCTCCGGCCGTCGAGATACCCGTGTTCGCGTGACTCGTTCATGTCGCTCCTCCCCGATCGTATCCGATTCGGAACGTTTTCATGCAAACGAGTTGCCAAGTGGTAGTTGTGGCGCGGCACGTCGCGGGCCGGTGAGCTCGACTCTCGGGCGACGGCATACGCACCTTCCTCAATCACGCCGAGCGGGCCAGCCTGATAGGAATTGCGCGGGCCGCTCAGGGCCAGCAGTTCCGCATTCGTTGAAGTCGCCATCATCAGGACCCCGAAAGGTGTGTACCACCGCTCGAGCTTGGCCAGCTGCTTGCCATTCTTCTTTGCAAGCATGGTAGGACCGTCGCGAGTCTTCTGACCACGTTCAGGAAGTGTTTCCCCCTCCGCCTGGAACTTCGTATCGGCGACGAGAGGATCAGCCAGATGGAAACGTCGTCTCCTGGAGCTGTGGAAGGACCCACGCTCGCCGATCGGATCGCGGAAGCTCCATGAGGCGCTGGGCGAATACGACGTCTACCTCGCGCCCTACATGGACTCGCGTCGGTGCCTCGCAGGGAAGGAGAGCGTCGCGGGCAACGGCAAGTCCGTCACGTCACGGTTCTTCCAGCTCGCCAATCACGCCTCCTATCCCGCGGTGGCGGTCGTCACGGCTTCGGCGCGGACGGTCTTCCCACCGGGTTACCGTCGTAGGCCGTCCGCTCGCCGAGGAGAAGGTCTTGTCGGTGGCCAGAGCGCATCAGGAGTCGACGGATTTTCACCCGATACGGCCCAACCGCGACGAATGAGCTTGAAGCCAGCGAACGTCGGGGGAGAACGCGAGCGGACGGGAGAATGGCCGACCTGACACCCGGGCCGGCGCCGCGCTGACGTCACCGAATTGGTTCACGACCCGTTCGTAGCGTTTACGGTTGGCGCGGCCCTGTCGCGGGAGCGGCAATCGTCATCCCATGCCGGCGAAAAACCTCGACCATCTTGGCCACGTCTGGCGGCCCGCCGGCGGCGGCATGGACCACCTCGCTTGCCTCCCGGAAATAGGCCGGGCTCATGATCGCGGGACTGACGACCGACAACTGTTTCGCGTTCTCGGTGCCGAAGTTGTCGAAGCGGTGGATCGCCCCCCGCGGGATGCACAAGGCCTGGCCCGGGCCGACCTCGATCGGCTCACCGTCGATGGTCCAGGTGAGCACCCCCTCGATCCCATACAGGATCTCCTCGTAAGCGTCATTTGTGTGGGCGGGCGCGGCGAGCTTCTGCCCGGCAGGGACACTCACCTCGAAAACCGAGACGCTCCCGTTGGTGTCGTCACCCGTCAGGAGAAAACGAATGCCGAGGGGCCCGATGCCGATGGTCTCTTCCGATGGATTGACCGACTTGCCGATTGTCATTGTGGCCTCCATGAGGTAAACTCGATTTACTATCAAGATAGTACATGGAGTTTACTTGGATGTCAAGCCTCGAGCTTCCCGAAGAGCCTCTCATCGGGGCTCTGCTGCGATTACCCGCACAGGCCATCCATCGCCGAATCATCGAGGGATTGAACGGCGCCGGGTTTCGCGACCTACGGCTGCCACACATGGGCGTACTTCAGTATCCCGGCCCCGACGGCTATCGGCCCAGCGAGCTCGCGGAGCGCGCCGGCATGAGCAAACAGGCCATGAATCAGCTCCTCCAGAGCCTGGAACGGCTCGGCTATGTCCGCCGCAAAGATTCCGATGGTGACGGGCGGGCGCGGATCGTGCGCTTCACGAAACGCGGTCATGCCGCCTGGGCCAAGGTCTACGAGATCCTTCAAGAAATCGAGGACGAGTGGCGACGCACGCTTGGCCACAGAGATTTCGACCGCCTGAAGGAGCTTCTGAGCGAAGTCTGGGTGTCGGATTTGGTCCCATAGTTTGGGCGAAAGGCGAGGCGAAGCTCCATTCGGACCCGCAGCGCGCCCACCGCTCAGCGATCGGCCGGGGTGCGGGGCGGTACGAGGCGCTCCAGCTCGCTGTACCAGTTCAGGACGACGTTCAACCGACCCGTCGCGGAAGGGACCGACGATTCGACGAGCAGGATCCCCTCGCCGTCGGGCGCCACGTCGAACTGATTCCGGTAGGCGCCCTCGAGAACCGGCGCGGGCGGGGTCCAATCGAAGAGCTTTCGCGGCGTTCCCGCGGAGAGGGCAGGGGTGGTCTCGACCGATACCGCCATGATTCCCGTCCTGCCCAGGAAAAGGACTTCCTTTCCGCCCCGCGCCCAGGCTGGCTCACGTCCTCCATCGACCGAGAGCTGGAGCCGCGCTCCGGGATCGGGAAACGTGGTGAGGTAGACCTCGAGTCTTCCGGACTCGTTCGAGCTGAAGGCGAGAAATCGGCCGTCGGGAGAGACCCTCGCGTAGCATTCATCGAATGGACCGGTTAAGAGTGGGTGCCGGTTCCCGGTTTCGCCCGGAGATCGGGTCCACAAATCGGAACCGCTCTTCGAGCCTGAAGTCGAGAACACGAGAGCGCCATCGGGTCCGTACGATTCCGGAATCTCGGCGGCGGAAGAGCTCTCCATCGCCCGCTCGCCCTCGGACCCGTTCACCGGGCGGGAGAACATCCGGAAAGGCCCCGCTTTCGAGTAGTCGTAGGTCAAGGTGCCGCCGTCGGGTGAGAAGAGCGGATGCTCCTCCTCGCCCGCGCTCGCGGTCAGGCGGGTGAGCGTCATTCTCTTTACGTCGTAGACCCAGAGGTCGCTGTTGCCCGCCGTCACGATGGACATCGCGATCTTCAATCCGTCGCGAGAGATCGCGGGGTCGTACATCACCCGAGAGTCCTCGATCAGAAGCGTCCGCTTTGCCGAGCGGTCGACCCACACAACTCGAGATCGGACCTCGGTGTCGGCGCGAGCGGGAACGTAAACGAGCGACCCCTCGCGGGAGACGGAGAACTGAGCCGCGCCGTTGATGGGGTAAAGGCTGACGTCCCTGGCCACCGAGAAGGAAGGTCCAACGATCGCAAGTGACCGCGGATCGAAACGCGCGGCGAGGACCTCGGCTCCACGAACGAACAAGAGCATTCCCGCCACGTAGCGCGAGAAGCTCGCTCCCTCGACGACGACCCGTCTTTGTCTCGTGCGGAGGTCGAGCGCTTCTATGGACGCGTCGTCGAAGCTTTGTATCTCCCCGCGCGCCGAGGTGAAGAGCACCGCCCCCGCGTCGGGAAGCACCTCCGGCCAGCGATGGGTCCATTCGCCCGCGTCGTCGTCGAGCTCGGTCAGGGACTCGACGGCGCCGCCGGTCTCCGGAATTCGGAAGAGGCCCGCGTTGCTTCCGTAGGTGAAGTAGATGAACGCATCCGAGCCCCAGGACGCTCCCCGTGGAGCCCCGACGTCGGTGAGCTCGACCCGCGTGCTCGTGCCGTCGAGCTTCGTCGTCACCAGCTTCGTCCCGAGGAAGAATCCGACGGCGGAACCGTCGGGGGAGAAAAACGGCCCGCGGCCCCCCTCGGTGCCGGGGATGAAGACCGATTCCATGCGATCGACTCTTCTCGATGAAGAGCCCGGAGTTGGCGGTCGCGTAGACGAGGACGGATCCGTCGGGAGAGATCGCGACCGCGGGGAGGAAGAATGAGGCGAGAGGCTCGGACGCCTCGACGGCGAACCGAGTCACGGGGCGCGGAGGAGGCGACGCCTCGAAGAGCCGGAGGATCAAGCCCAGTCCTATAGGGAGCCCGGTGAGTGCTGCCAGAACCACGGGCCAGATCGCTCTCCGACGTTCCGGAGGGGTCGGCTCCTCGAGACTCGAGACGGGGGCGACGAGACGATAGCCGCGCTTCGGGATCGTCTGGATGAAGACCGACGTCTGGCGGTCGTCGCCGAGGGCGCGACGGATCTCCCATATGGCGTTCGTCAGAACTTCGTTGGAGACGAAGACTCCTCCCCACACCTCCTGGATGACGCTCTCCTTGTCGACGACTTCGCCAGCGCGCTCGGCCAGGTAGGCGAGTACCTCCATCGCCTTCGGCTCGAGCTTCACGATCTGGGCCGGCTGGGCCGGCTGGGCCGGCTGGGCCGGCTGGGCCGGCTCGGAGCCTTCAACGGAGCTCTCCGCGCGGACGATTTGATTGAGCGACCGGTCGACGACCCACTCGCCGACTCGGAAGATCTTGAGCCCGATCACGGGCGCCATCTTAGCGCTCCGTCACTCGTTCCGCAGCGCGGCGGCGGGGTCGATCCGTACCGCGCGGCGCACGGGTCCGAGGCTTCCCGCGAGCGCGGCGGCTCCCAGGATGACGGCGGTGGCGGCGTGGGTCGCGGGATCGGAGGGCTCGATCTGGAACAGGAGAACGGAGAGAACGCCGCGCACGAAATGGATCCCGACGGTGCCGGCGAGGAGACCACACAGAGTCAGGAGGAGACTTCGTCCCACCACCAGCCGTGCGATGGAGCTCTTGTCGGCACCGAAGCTCAGGCGAACTCCGATCTCTCTCGTCCTGCGCGTGACGCTGAAAGCCATGACGCCGTAGAGGCCGACGCCGGCGAGAACGAGGGACATCGTCGCGAAGATAGAAGCGAGCACGAGCGCGAAGCGATTCGGCGCCATCGCGTCGGAAACGTACTGGTCCGCCGTCCGCACTTTGGACATGGGGATCCGGGGATCGAGCGCAGCGAGCGCGCCACGAACGGGAGCGACGAGGGCCCGTGGATCGCCCGCGGCGCGCACGACGAGGGCGAGCTCGAAATTGGCCCAGGTGAACGCCCGTGCGGGAAGGTAGATTGTCTCCCTCCCGTCTTTCGTCAGATCGGCGTGGCGAATGTTCTCGACCACCCCCACCACCTGAGCTTCCACCACGCCACGGTCGAGATGAATCCAAATCTTGTTCCCGGTCGCGCGGCCCGGCGGCCAGTGGGACGTCGCGAGCTTCGCGTCGACGAGGACCTGCTCGCGGTCTTCTTCCCTCGGATAACGGCCTTCGAGAAGCCTCGCTCCCACGGTTCGCAGGTAGCCCGGGCTCGAGAGCCGGAAGTCCGCGACGGGAAGCGAGTCCTCGTCGACCGAGGTATCGCTCGTCCGGTAGTAGCCGAACCACTTCTGTCCCTCGAGCGGAAGCGGCCACACCGTTCCGACGGAGACGACTCCGGGAAGCGCTCCGATGTCCTCCTCGAAGCGTTTCAGGAACTGTGCCGTCTGCACGGGAGGCGGATAGTCGACGCCGGGAAGGCTGATGGAAAAAGTCAGGAGGCCCTCTGGGTCGAAGCCGGGACGAACGTCACGGAGGCGGACGAAACTGCGAAGGAGAAGTCCGGCGCCCACGAGGAGCATCAGGGAGAGGGCGATCTCCGTGACGACGAGAATCTCGGTGAGACGGCGCGAGCTCCGTCCCGCCGTCCTGCGCTCCGATGCGAAGGCCCCGAGATTGGGGGAAGCGCTGCGGAGCGCGGGCAGAAGACCGAATAGAAGCGTCGCCCCGAGCGTTACCGCGAGTGCGGCGGCGAGCACGGGAGGGTCGGTGGCGACGTTGTCGACCCGCGGCAGCTTGCCCGAATCGACGGAGAGGAGAGCCCGTACGCCGAGAGAACCGAGAAGCGTGCCGAGAGCTCCTCCGGCGGCGGCCAGAACCAGGCTTTCGGTCAGCATCTCGCGGACGATACGTGAGGGCGTTCCACCGAGAGACGCGCGGATGGCGATCTCCGCGCGACGATGCTGATACCGGACGAGCTGGAGGCTCGCCACGTTGGCGCAAGCGACGAGAAGGACGAGGCTCACCGCGGCGAGAAGGGCGAGGAGCGCGGGACGCACGTTCCCGGTCACCTCCATGGCCAGAGGCGAAACGGCGACGTGGAAAGAGACGCGCTCGTGATCGGGATAGCTCGCTCGAAGCGCCCGGGAAATGGAGTCCATTTCCGCCTGGGCCTGGGCGAGAGAGACGTTCGGCTTCAGCCGTGCCACGATGCGGAGCGTCGATTGGTCCAGCTCCGCCGCCTTCCAGCGACCGGGGCTTCCGACGGGGTCCGCGGGCTTCCAGAGATCGATGTCGGTCCCAATCCCGACGTCGGCGGCGAGCCAGAGCCGGAATCCCCGCGGCAGTACCCCGACGACGACGTAGGGCTTCCGGTCGAGCTCGATTCTTCGGCCCAGGATGCCGGGGTCGCCGCCGAACTGGCGCTGCCAGAGAGCATACCCGAGGAGAACGGAGCCCGGCGGCTCTCCCGCCTCGAAGTCGCGCCCGAGGAGGGGAGCGATTTTCATCACGGAGAAGAAGTTCTCGGAGATCCAGCCGACCTGCACCTGGATTGGATCGGCCCCACCTCCCAGGTTCTGTCGGAGCGAGCCGAGCGCGGCGATGCCCTCGAAGAGCTCCGCCCTCCTCTGGTACTCACGAAAGTCGTTCCCGGTGTGGCTCAACCGGTAGATTTCGCGGGTGGGCCATTCCGCCCAGAAGACCGTCAGACGGTCCGGCTCCGGGTACGGAAGTGGATCCAGCAGGACCGCCTTTACGACGCTCGAGACCGCTACCGTCGAGCCGATGCCGAGGGTGAGGGTCGCAATCGCCGTCAGGCTGAAGTTGCGAGCCTTTTTCAGCGAACGGAGCGCGAGCTTCAGATCTTGGAGCACGACCACCTCCTACGTAAGAGGTAGCAGTCCCGGAGGGCCGATGCCTGTCCGCGGTCTCGGGATCGGCTCCAGTTTTTCTCAGGATTCTCTCAGGGCGCTCCTTCTCTCGCCTGAGTGCCGGGGAGCCCCCCCGCCTCCCATGTTCCCGGCCCATGTTTTCGCGCTTTGCCCTCACATCTCATTCCTTCGAAGCCGCGAGCAAATCGGCGAGGAGGATCGTCCGCCATCATCTTTTTTAAGAAGGGCCTCTGCCTCAGAAGAGGCTGAGCTGTCCGCCTCGCCCTTGCCCTCCTCGCTTCACGAGCAACGGAGGCCGATCGGGATGGAGGAGATAACCCTGGATGTCCCTACCGGGGAATAGCGACTCCGCCGCTTCGAGCAGGATGGGGATGCGTGTCTCGCCTTCCCGCGAGCCGCGGTCGGCGACGGCGACCGTTCCGGGAGAGACGACGAGGAGAGGGAAGACGCCGCGGACGAGGGCGACTCCCCGGACAAGAGAGAAGGGGACGCCGCGGTAGACGTCTCCCCCGAGATTGGGAAGAAGAAGCCCGGCGAGATCGAAACTGTCGTCGAGCTCGGCCACCGTCTCTTCGAACGCGTCCGGAGAGAGACGCTCGAGGCGCAGCCGATGGCGGCGCTCGGGCTTCTCCTCGCGGAGGCTCCGCCCCGCCGTCGGTCTCAACACGCGCAAGCTGTGTCCCTGCCATGGAACGGCCGCTTCCGACCCCTCGAGCGCGGCCCGAAACGCTCCCTGGAGGCTCGCGGGAAGCAACCCGAGAACGCTCCGTTTCTCTTCGGTCAGGAGGGTGGAAAGCGTCAGGTTCCGTCGGGCCCGGGTCATGGCGACGTAGATCAGGCGCTTCTCTTCCTCCTCCACCCGATTCGGCAGAAGGTCCTTCTCGTTCTCCTCCGCTTCCACTTCGGCGGGGGCGAGCGCGGTAACCTCAATCCGTCCGTCGGCGAGCTCTCGAATCCGGGGAAGCGACGTGTCTTCGCGGCGGCGCTGGTGCATGTTGACGAGAAAGACGCTGTCGAACTCGAGGCCTTTCGCGGCGTGGATGGTCATGAGGTTCACCGCGTCGACCGCCTCGAGCACCGCTTCCGACTCCTCGTCGGTCCGGGCGCTCGCGAGGAAGTCGGCGAGACGCGACATCGTGAGATAGCCGCGATTGTCCGCCCGGCGCACCATCTGCATGACTTTCTTGAGGTTCTCCCACGCCTGGCGATCGTCGACGAACCAGGCGGCATAGTCGCTCTCCTGAAAGAACCGCTCCAGGAGCTCCGTCGCCGGCATGCGGTCCACCCAGGCGAGGAAACCGGGGATGAGACGGCTCGCGCGAGAGATGAGGGTGCGATCGGACGCGGTCAAGGGAAGGTCGAGATCGACGCCGCCGGTGGCGAGCCATCGGGCCAGAGGTGCATCGCCCGTCGTCCCGCGTCGTCTCGCCGAGATGCGGAACAGACCCGCGTCGGATACCCCGACGAAGCGTGACCGGGCGAGCTCCGCCGCACGGAGCTCCGAGGCCGGCTCGGCCAGGAACCGAACGAGGGCCTGGAGGTCCAACACCTCGGGGGAGTCGAAAAAGCCGAGGCCTCGATACACGTAGGCGGGGACGCCTCGGGACACGAGAGCTTCCTGGTAGGAGCGATAGGACGAACGGCTCCTGAAGAGAACGGCGATGTCTTTCGGTCTTCGTCCTTCCTCCTCCACGATGCGTACGATCTCGTCGGCGACGGCGCTCGAGACGGTGGCGAGGTCGCTTCCTGCGGCGAGCGCGACCGGCATCGACGCTTTGGGGCTGGAGGCAACGGGAAAGTGATCGCTCTCGCGGTACTGGAACGACCATTCGAGCTCCGCCCGGACCTTGGGCATGTCGGAGAAGACGTCGTTCAGGAACGAGAGCAGCTCTCCTCCCGCGCGGAAGCTGTGCCGGAGCGTGAGCTTTCGGCCTCCGCCGGGCCGGATGCGCAGGAGATGTCGCGTCGCGGTCTCCATCACCTCGACGCGCGCGTCCCGCCAGCCGTAGATCGACTGCTTGCGGTCTCCCACGATGAACAGACTCGGCTCTTGAATCCTCCCCGTGCCTTCTCCGCGCGACTGTTCCGAGAGGATTGCTTCCTGCACGAGTCCCGCCCCCTCGCCCCAGGAATCGACGAGGGCGCGAAGGAGTCGCCACTGAACGTCGTTGGTGTCCTGGAACTCGTCGATGAGGAGATGGTGGTAGCGGGACTCCAGGCGGAATCGGCTCTGGGCGAACTCGCCTCTCTTTTCGAGGAGACCGACGGCTTCGAGTAGCACGTCGGTGAAGTCGAGGCGGGCGCGGGAGCGCTTGAGCTCGGAGAACTCGAGCGCCGTTTCGCGATAGAGCGCGTGAACCTGCCGCACCGCGTAGAAGTCTTTGTCCCGAATCCACTGGCGGTAGGTGCGGGCGACGAGGGGCGCGAGACCGAGAACGCGGTCGCGGTGCCGCTCGTAGCTCTCCCGGCTCGAGAAGCTCTCGCGCGGGGCAGAGGGTGAGAGTCGCCGTCGAGGCTCGTTCGACGCGGTGAGAAAGTATCCCCGGACCTCTTCGAGATCGGCGGCCGCCACTCGATCCGGATCCACTCCGCGCTCCAGCGCGAATCGCAGGGCAGCGAAGCCGGGAGCCGGCATGTCGGGTCCCGTTTCGAGGAGCCGCCCGACCCCCTCGTCCCCGCGGAAAACGGACGACAGGGTCTCGGAGGCGCGTTTCAAGCTTTGCTCGAGGGGAATCGTCGCCGGAAGCACGTGCTCGACGTAGCGGTCGAGGATCTCCTCCTTGGTGAGTCGACTCGAGAGGAGATCCAGCAGGCCGCGGCGGAGGGTCCGCTCGCCGAACCGGGCCACGAGAAAGCGGATGTCGACCCCGCGGCCTCGCCTCGCGCGGGCGAGTGTCTCGTCGACGGCTTCCTCTTTGAGGCGGTCGCTCTCCACCTCGTCGATGAGCTCGAGGTCGGGATCGAGCCCCGCCTCGAGAGGAAACTCGCGGAGAAGGCCGAGGCAGAAGGCATCGATGGTGGTGACGTGCATCTCGAAGAGGCGCGTGCGGATCTCGCTCCAAAGAGCCGGTCGCTTGCGGAGCTCTTCGATGATGCGGGTCTTCATCTCGCCCGCCGCCTTTCGGGTGAAGGTGATGGCGAGGATGTGGCGGGGCGACGAGCCCTCCGAGAGCAGGCGCAGGTAGCGTTCGACGAGGACCCGGGTCTTTCCCGTTCCCGCGGAGGCCTCGAGCGCCACGTTGACCGTGGGATCGGAGGCATCCTCGCGCGCTTTGCCGTCGACGAAGGCGATGACGTCGTCCATCAGTCGGAAACCTCGGCCTCGGCGTCCAATCCGCCCTCCACGATCTCCTTCCGGCAGACGCCGACGAACCCGCAGCTCGCGCAGAGGTGGTCCTGATAGGGACGAGGCCCGAAGCGGCCGTCCTGGATCGCGCCGAAGGAGCGCACCAGGAGCCCCGTTGCTTTGTCGAAATCGGCGCGCGACGTCTTTTTCCGGTCCCGGAAGCTCAGATAGGCCGCTTCGCGTACCGGCGTCGAAAGCTCGGTGGCGAGGCACATGGCATAGATCGGGACTTGAAGGGTGACGGCCTGCGCCGGCGCCCGGCCGCTCTTGTAGTCGAGAACGTGGAGGTAGCCCTCCTCGTCGACGTCGGCGCGGTCGACGCGTCCCTTGATCCGCACGTACCAGGGCTTCTCGCTTCTCGGACCCTCTTCGACGCGGAGAGCGCTCTGGAAGGTCCGTTCCACGAGCCTCCGTCTGAGGCGGCCGCGGGACATCTCGCTGCGGAGCAGCCACGGAACCGCCCCGAGCTCTCCCGCGCCGCCGAACAGACGCTCCATTTCAATCGCGCGGTGCTCGGGCGGGATTTTCGGAAAGGGCCACCCTCCGGAAGAGCGCGAGGGCCTCCTCGTAGTTGTCGGGCTCGATGGCCCGAGGCGACTCCCGACCGCGGTCCCACTCCTGGAAGCCCTCCTGCAGGAGCTCGTGCAGGATCCGCCCGTGCTCGAGGGGGGTGAGCGTCTCGGTCACTTCCTCCTCCTCCTCGAGACCCAGCAGATAGTGAGAGAAGTATTTGAAGGGGCAGCGGAGATAGAGCTCGAGCGCGGTCGGCGACGCCGGCTCGGGCACCGTCAACGGGCCACCGACCTCACCCGCCGGGAGGCGCGACCCGAAGCCCTCCGGCGGAGCCACGAGCCCATGCCGCAGCGCCTCGCCGCGACTCACGACGATCTCCCGCAAACGGGCGTCGACGGACTCGGGCCTGCGGCCGCGCTCGGCGAAGAACCCCCCCGCGTCGTCGAGAAAGGGCGAGGCGACGGTCGGGGTCTCGTCTTCGAGCTGATGGCGGAACAGCACGACGTGCTTCGAGGACAGACCGAGAAGACCGGTGAAGCGCTGGCGTTCGCGTACGAGGAGCTCCCGGTCGGATGGCCAGCCGAAATCATGGAGGAGCCACTGGGGAAAGAAGATGTTGCGGTCCGAGCGTGCCGGCCATTCTCCTTCGTTCAGCCCGAGGAGAACGACGAGATCGAAACCTCCGAAGGGAGCCGAGCGCCGGTCGACAATCTGGACTCCCTCGGAGCCGGTACGCAGAGCGAAGGTATGGGCCTCGATGGCGCGCCGCAGCTTGTCGCGAAACCCGGGGAGGTCGAGGCTCGGGTCCCCGACGCGCTCCGCCGCGAGCGAGAGCCGGTCGAGGATGGAGTCGAAGGCGGCCTTCGCCCGAAACAGCCGCGAGCCCTCTTCCGAGCTCGGCACGACGTCCGAGAGAGGACGGCCGAAGGTCTGGAGAAATCCTCGCAGGCATTCGATCTTGGTGGAGGTGGGGCTCGTCTCGCCGAGTACGGCGAGCGCGTCGCTCGCGCCGACGAGTGCGGTGAGGGAGGCGAGCGCGCGTCCCGACGAACCTTCTCCCATTCCGGGAAGCGAAGGCTGCGCGGGAGGCCGGGCGAGTCTCTCGTGAAGCGAGCGCCAGCGCGCGACTCCTCCCGGCTCGCGGTAGCGCTGCGTCAGATCGTCGAAAGCGGCGACCTCGAGCGCGGATACCCCGGGAAAGACGAAGAACGGGCTGCGGAGAAGAGCGAGGGCCGCCTCGCGATGAGCGTGGGTCGCGACGAGCTCCAGGACGACGTCGACCGCCGCGAGGTAAGGCTCGGTCGCGAGAGGGAAACTGTCCTGAAGCTGAAACGGGATGCCCGCTTCCGAGAACACTTTCTTCGCGAGATAGAGATAGGGGAGCGGCCGGGGTACGACGATCGCGATGCGGTGAAGGGGAGGAAGTCTCCCGTCATCCTCGAGAAGCTTCAGAAGGCGAGTGACGTCACAAAGCGCCTCTTCGCGGTCGCGCGCGACGAACGCGAGCTCCTCGGCGGACGGCGGAGCGAGGAGTCGCGGTGGATCGGAGGGATCCGCCTCGAAAGCTCGGACCGACGAGACTCGCCTTGCGAGACTCTCGGGAATCTCGGCGGCGGATTCGGCGACGGCCAGGGTGACGAGCTCGATGCCCGGTGCGCGAGCGAGAAGCTCCAGGTCCAGGGGCTCGAGCGTGTCAGACCCCAGCACCAGGACCCGCCGGTACGGGAAAGACTCGTGCACGAGCAACGCTCTCGCCTGCGGCGGGTCGACGAGTCCGAGAGAGTCGAGCGCCTGTCGATAGTGGTCGAGCGAGAGCTCCAGGAAACGAGTCTGAGCGACGAGCTTTCTCGCACCCTCATCGTCAGGCGCGTCGAGCTCGTCGAAGGCGGATGCGAAGAATGACTCGAGTCCGCTCTCGGGCGAGCGCGCGAGGAGATCGTCGTAGAGCTTCAGGACGTGAGCCGCGAGCCCGCTCCGTACGGTGAACGGCGGCTCGGCGCCTTCCGCTCTCGCCTCTTCGAACGCCTTGTCGAGGACCGCTTCGCGAAGCAGAGGGTCGACGAGTCGGATCCGTCCCTCCGTGCGATCCACGAGCGCGGAGACGAGCTCCGCCGCTGTCGTGATTCGGGGGAGGACCGCGGCCGATCGCTTCTGGAGGAGCGCGTCCTCGAGCACCCGCCGGACGAGGTGGCAGGCGGCCGCGGTGGGAACGAGGACGACGGCGCTCGCGAGGGCGAGAGGGTCGCGCTTTCGAAGCGCTCCGAGGCTCTGGGCGGCGAAGGCGGAGACACCGCGCCAGCCGCGACAGAGGACGACTTCGGTCTCCGACATCTACCCGGCCATTCTATCCACTCGACGAGGAAACTATCCGAAGGGATAGGGGGGAGTCTCGTCGGGGCGAAGCGCCGTCGCTCCAAACCTTTTCATCAGCGTCACTTCGCCCATGGGGCGATTGGAACGTGGCTTGCAACTCGGAATCGAGAGAAAGGAGCGTGACGATGAGCACCACACCGATGACGGCGAACGGCGACATCACCCGAAACCGGGGTAGCGTACTCTCAGGCCTGGAAAAACGACTTCTCGTCTGGATGGCCGAGAGGATGCCGCGTCCCATCAACTCCGACCACCTCACCGTGCTGGGACTCCTGGGAATGTTCGGCGCCGGTCTCTCGTTCTGGGCAGCCGGTACGGACGCTGGCCCTCGTCGGCGTCGTCTTTTTCCTGTTCCTCAACTGGTTCGGCGACAGTCTCGACGGCACCCTCGCGCGCGTGCGCCGGAACCAACGGCCGAAGTACGGCTACTACGTCGACCACGTCGTCGATGTGTTCGGAGCCGTGGGCTCTCTCGGGGTCTCGGTCCAGCTCTCGATGCTTGCTTTATTGAAGGGCTTCCTGGGCGTTTACTACCTGGCGGCGACGGTCGTGGCCGTGGAGATCGCCATCCTTCACAATTCCTTCTGGCACGAACGGTGGACCTGGGGCGACCGGGGTCTTTTTGGCGCTCCCGGTGGATCGCCCGACTCGCTCGTTTCAACTCCACGACGGGGATGATCTCGATTCTCGGAAACGTCCTCTTCATGAAGATCTTCGTGGGCGAGCTCGGTCTCCACTACCTCCTGGGGAACGTCGCTTCCATCGCCTCTTGCGCCGTCTTGAACTTCCTCGTCAGCGACCGCTTCGTGTTTCTGCCGCTCTCACCGACCGCACCGCGTTGACCTCGCCTTTCGCGCCGCCTATGCGGGTCGTGCCCTTGTCGAGGATGTCAAGGATGCCGAGGATGCCGCAATCCGCGCGCCTCGACACGAAGGGGGACGATTCAATTCGTGTTGCCGACGTCGCCGCTCCTTCCGAACAGTCGATACTGATGGTGCACCCGGAAACCTCCCAGGACGCTTCTCTCCAGAAAGTAGTCCGAGACCGAGAGCAGCTTGCTGTTGGGCCAGTGGGGTCGGATCGCGGTGTAGTCTCCATAGATGGACAAGGACGCAGTGCTCACTCCGATGGCATAAAGCGCCGAGTCACCGACGAATCCCGCGACCGGCGTGGCGTCGCTTCCCCCCCCGCCGGCTCCTACGGAAACGGCCACCTCCCCGTTGGCATTGGTGGCGAGGTGGGCGTGCTGGAAGGCGAAGTCGGGGTTCCAAATCTGCGATTCGGTGCCCTTCGCCCATTGGGTGAAGTTGCCGGTCGATAGCTTGACGATCGGCAGCAGCCGCACGTGCGGCTGCGGGAAACCCGCGCCCCGCGCTCCGTTCCAGGCAACGAGGAGCGTTCGCAGGACGCCGCCGCCCACATTCACGTCTCCTTGATACGTCGCACCCCGGATCGCGGAGCTATTCGCTTTGAGCCAGTCGGTTCCATCAGGTGTGAGCGACTTGTAGTCGAAGGCGAGCCAGGGGGTGACGGGGAGCGTGCGCCAGCTGTAGCTGTTCGAGTCGTCCATCCACTCGAACGCGCGCACTTTCCAGATCATGACGTGTCCGAACCAGTAGGCAGCGTCGGGGCTGTCGTGCGTCAACCGGGCTCCGGCGGCGACTTTGCCGTCGCCGGGATTCGTGTAGCGGATGTGAATCGTTCCGCCGAACTGCACGTCCGGGAGAGGCACACGAATCACGAAGAATCCTCCCATGTCGGGCCGGACGACGCTGATGTGAAGGTACGAGTCGGTGAAGGAGACGTCAGGATAGTCCAGAAACGCCGTCTTGCCGAACCCGAAGAGCGCCGTCGTCATGTCCCAGTACGTCCAGGAGGTACCACCGCTCGAGAGGATCTGGGACGGGCTCGCGGATGCCACGCGGAGACGGTTGAAGCCGTAAATCTTCTTGCCGTTCTTGACGCCGATCTGGGATCCCTTGGTCAGCATCACCCATACGAATCGGTCGATGCTCGGGATGTAGATGCTGTTCATGTCGCAACAAAGACCCTCGTCCTGGGGCATGCCATCGGGCGGGATGTTGCCGAAGATCGTGGTCGGGTCGATGTGGGTGAAGCTCGTCCCGCCATCCGTCGAGAGGAGCGCATAGAGATTGCCGGTGAGGAACACCACCCGTTCCCCCTTCTGGAGATCGACGGAGGCCCCACTCGGGTCCCAGGGAAAGCCGCACGGCTGGCCCGACTCGCACTTCCGGTCTTTCAATGAAAGGATTTCGTCGTTTCCCCGGACGAAGACGACTTCATCGGCGTCTGCAGTGCCGGGGAGGCCGGGCCGCGGCGAGACCGCGACGCTCACGCTCGGGCTGTCCGGCTGGGGATTGGCGACCACCCCTCCCGTCGGGAGTGGAGTCCCTTCGGGTTCCTCCGCGAAAGGAAGCTCGACTTCCGTCGGGGGAAATTCGGCGCCGTCGACGGTGCGGGCCTCCACCACCGCCTCGGGGGCAGTGCGCTCGCCCTCGTCGTGCTGAGGCAGCGTCACCTGCTGCACCACCCGGAACCATTTCCGGCGTGGCCCAAACCACCCTTGCACTCGATGGGTTCCATAGAGAGTGAGGTGGAGCTCTTGCTGCCTCAAGGCTCGCTTGGGACGAAATGCGAGCTGGAGAACGGCTTCCTCACCCGGCTCCAGGTCCCCGACCGCGAGAGGAAGGGTCGGGTCCAGCAACTCGTGAGCACGCAAGGATGCGTAAACGACGCGTACGTCCGAGGCCGGGCTCGATCCCCGGTTCATCAGCGGAAGCGCGACGAAGAGCTCGCCGCCGTCGGTCGCGACGCCGGGCGCGCCCAGGTCAAACTGCGCCCCAGAGCCCCCCACCGGGGCAAAGCCCACGGCGACGCCGAGGAACGGCAACACGCAAGCGAAAAGCCATCGACGGGTAAATCGTGTCATCCCCCACCCCCTGACCACGTCGGGTGATCCGACCTCGTCGTCGGCCGGCCCGTGTAGGGGCGAAGCATAGCACCGCTCCGAAGATTCCGTTGTCGACGCTCGAGGCTCGGGCACCGATGGATATCGGCACGATCCTCACTACGCGGAGCTCCGTCGAAGTTCCGATCCTTCGCGGTGCGCCAGGTTGGTGAAGAACAGCTCGTCTGGCTGCGAGCTCCGCTGCCGCTGACGTCCTAGCTCGAGAATCGCGACGTCACCATCTGGGACCAGGTCAGTTCGTGTACAAGGGAGAGATATGAGTGTGGACGATCTTCCACCCACCCGAGCTCTTCTCCGGAACGTGTGTCACGAGGTTAGGAGTCGCGGAAGGCCCGTCAAGAGGGGTCGGGTACCAGTAGAAGCTGGCTACCGCGATCCCGCCGTCGGCGTGCATGCGTACCAGGTCGCGTGCTTCTGACACCGTAGCCACCGCCGTGCCGGCCTTCTCCGCAGCCGCGAGCGACTTCTTCTGGATGTCGAAGTCCTCGGCTTGACCGAGCCGTCGTCCGGCGCCGGTGACCAGCCACACTCGGTCCGGGCTCGTGATCTTTGCCTGCGTCGCCAGATCGCCCGCGTCTTCCGTGCGGATGTACTCGTGTATCACCGCGACCACATCGTCGCGATCGTCGGCAAGAGTCGGCACGGCCATGGCCGCGAGAACCAGCGTCAACAATGCGAAGTTCCGATACATTGTCTCTCTATGCTTGACAGGTTTCGCTGAATGGACGAGAGGTTATGTCTACAAAGTGAAGGGATCGCAACCCCAAATGGAAACAGACAACTTGCTCGAGTCGAAAATGCGCGGAAGGATCAAACGCGTCTTCGAGCTCGAATCCTCCTTTGTCCTCGAGGCGCGCCCGACATGATCGCTGCGGTCAAAACGTCGTCGTACCGATCAGCAACAATCCCCAGACGACGAGAAAGGCTCCCGAGACACGGCTGATCCAGCTCGTCCTGGGTCCAATTTTTTCCAGCAGCACGAAAACGGTGAGCGCGGCGATCCAGACGATGTTCATTACTCCCAGGACGAACAGGAGGGCCATGAGGGCCCAGCAGCAGATCAAGCAGAAAGAGCCGTGCCGAATGCCCATGATGAGTGCACCATCGTAGCCCTCACGCCACTCGGTCATGAGAAAGCCTATCGGAGTGCGGCAACGCCAGAGACAGGCGTGCTTGAGAGGTGTCCACTGAAAAACGCCGGCGGCGATCAGCAGCAGGCCGCCCACCGAAGGAACCGCGCTTCCCATCATCGACGACATGAGGCCGCCGTGGTGAAGGGCCCAGTTCGCGACCGTCGCCAGGAGTGAAAAGCCGCACCAGACGAGGACGTAGGCGCTGACGAATATCGCGGTCGGCACATAGGGAAGCTGCTGCTCGTGTCGCCTACGGCTGATCGTGGCAAACGCGAGAATCATCGGAGCGGCGGTCGGGATCATCATGGCGACCATCATCACCGACCACATCAGGAACATCATGATGAACTCGACCGCGGTCCAGGGTCGAACGTTGGGCATGACTGCTCCCATGCCCATGGAGCCCATGTCCACGGAGCCCATGCCCATGGCGTGCATGCCCCTGGCGAGGTAGAGCAGGTACAGCCAGGCCAGAGCGGCGGCCGCCACGAGGCCGGAAAGAATGACGACGCGGTCGCGTTTCAGGACGGCGACGAGGGGCCCGTGGAACGGCCCGACAGCGCCTCGTTCCTCGGCGACGTCCACCAGTTTAGGGACCGCTCCATTGAAACGCGGAATAGTCGGCGCACTTCCCGGTGTTGTCCCACTTGAACTCGTGGTCGGTGTAGGTCGTCTTGACGCCCGACGCCTGCACGGTATCCGGAAAGAGCGGGTGGGCGTTGTGCTTCACGACGATATCGTCCGGGTTGGCCCCCTGCACTGCCTCGATGGTGGAGTCCAGGATACCCGGTATCTGGACGCTGCGCCGCTTGCCCTCGTTCCGATAGCTGATCGCGACCATCTTGTGTCCCAAGTTGCGCCCTATCAACGGCACGAGAGCGGCCATCGGGCCTCCGGCGCCGCCAGTGAAAATTGTGCCAAGCGCCTCTTCTTGCCGAGGCGACGCTTTCTCATCGATGTAGGCCGCGACGGTCCAATTGCCTTCGCTCATGACACCCGGCGTGTGCATGGCGACGACGAGGTTGAGACCGCCGAGGTCGACGTCCTTGAACCGTCCCTCGTTGATATGAAAGGCCAGAAATACGTCGCACACTCCCTGCGTTGGCTTGGCCTTCATGAGGCCCAGCGGCGAGACCTCACAGGGGCAGACGATGTCGCAGTTGCAGTTCTCGAAGTACTCGCCAGAAACGGTCCACTTCGCTTTTTCGGCCATCGAGCTCTCCCTTCGTTCAGGCCCTCCCAGCGTGGGGCAGCCCTATCCTAACGCGCCAAGGAATGACTGACTACCGCGTCCACGAGGAGTTGCCGGCGGCGATCCTCCCAGCCCCCTTGAATACGTGCGGGGCCAGACAAATCTCGTTTGAACGAGATTCTTTTTGACGTACAGTTGCCAGTAGTTGAGGTCGTAGTCGTTGTATCGATCCCGCGATACGAGGC
Organism: uncultured Acidobacteriota bacterium; assembly: GCA_963815675.1. Lineage (GTDB taxonomy): Bacteria > Acidobacteriota > Vicinamibacteria > Marinacidobacterales > SMYC01 > CAWFHP01. The sequence goes on from CAWFHP010000008.1 coordinate 238,327, forward strand.
GAACTGTGAAGAGCCTACGAGGCGCGCCGGGCTCGAACGAGGGTTTCGTCGACGCCGGCACCGCCCTGAGATCCCCCGGGCGTCAGACTTGAGGGCGGCGGCCCGTGATCGTTTCGTGAATCTTTCGAGTTACACCTGGAGCTGGTGGATGTGAAGAAGAAAGTGCTGGTGGTGGAGGACGACCCCGACATCGCCAGCCTCGTCGCGCTCCACCTCGGAGACCTCGGGTGCGACGTGAAGCTCGCCCCCGACGGCCTCTCGGGCCTCGCCGAGGCCCTAGAGGGAGATTACGATTCTCATCGTTCTCGACTTGATGCTTCCCGGCCTCGAGGGGCTCGAGATTACCCGCCGGATTCGCGAGAGCTCGCGTTATACGCCCATCCTGATGCTCACGGCGAAGTCGTCGGAGATCGACCGGGTCGTCGGTCTGGAGGTGGGAGCGGACGATTATCTCACCAAGCCGTTCAGCATCCGGGAGCTCCTCGCGCGGGTGAAAGCCTTGTTCCGTAGGGTGGAAGCGGTGACCGCCGCGGCGCGGACGGAGGACGAGAAAGAGATTCGGTACCGCGGCCTCGCCATCGACGTGAGGAAGAGGAGGGTGGAGCTCGAGGGGAGCGAAGTCGAGCTCACGGCGAAGGAGTTCGACCTACTCGTTCATTTCGCTCGCCATCCCGGCCGGGTCTACACTCGCTCCGAGCTTCTCGACCGCGTCTGGGGCTACGCCCACGATTCTTATCAGCACACCGTGAACTCCCACATCAATCGACTCCGGGCGAAGATCGAGAAGGACCCCGCGCACCCGGAGTACGTGCTCACCGTCTGGGGCGTGGGATACAAGTTCAACGATTCTGCAGAAAAAACAGATAGGAGGGTAGCAGGCTGTTGAAAAAGCACACGCAGCCTGCGCGAGCGGAGCGAGCCCGGCCCGAATCGTCCGCATTCGGGCTGCTTCGAAGGAATCAGATGTGAGCGCAAAGCGCGAATAATGGGCCGACGACATGAGACGCCGTGGGGGGGCCCCACGGCACTAATGCGCAGGTGATGGTCAAGTCGCTGTACGCGAAGCTGGCGCTGGTGCTGCTCGTCCTGCTCGCCGTGGCCGGTGTGTTCTACATCGAGCTCACTCTCTATACGACTCGCAGGTACGTCGAGGAGGTGAACCAGAAGCTCAACCACGACCTTGCCGCCCATCTGGTGGCGGATCGCATCCTGTTGCGGGACGGGAAAGTCGACCGTCCCGCCCTGGAAGAGATCTTTCACCTCCTCATGGTGATCCACCCTCAGATCGAGCTCTATCTGCTCGGGCCCGACGGTGAGCTCCTCGCCTACTCGGCGCCGCCGGGGTCCGTCGAGCGAAAGGGCGTGTCTCTGGCGCCCATCCGCCGGTTCCTCGACCCGTCATCGTCGCTTCCCATCCTCGGAGACGACCCGCGTTCCGCCCACGGACGGAAGGTCTTCAGCGCCGCGCCCATCCCCGTCACCGGAGCGGCGAGCACGGGGACGGGGGAACCGCAGGGCTATATCTACGTCGTTCTCGGCGGGGAAGAGTACGATTCGGTCGCCCACCTGTTCGAGGCGAGCTATATCCTGCGACTGAGCGCCTTTGCCGCGGTCGGGGGGCTCGTCCTCGTGTTGTTGTCCGGGCTGCTCCTCTTTCGCTTGTTGACGCGCCGATTGCGCCGGCTCGCCGCCGACATGGAACGGCTGGACGCTTCAGGGCTGGCCGCGGCGGAAACTCTGGGCTCGGATTCCGGCATCGCCGAGCCGAAGGGGGACGAGCTCGAACAGCTGTCCTACGCGTTTCGGCGCATGGCCCGTCGCATCGCCGAGCAGGTGAAGGAGATCCAGGAGAAAGAACGCCTTCGACGAGAGCTCGTGGCCAACGTCTCGCACGATCTGAGAACGCCCCTGGCGTCGCTCCACGGATATCTCGAGACGCTCTCGCTCAAGGAAGGACAGCTCGCACCCGCCGAACAGAAGCAGTATCTGGAGGTCGCGCTCCGGCACAGCGAGCGACTCGGCCGGCTCGTTTCCGAGCTCTTCGAGCTCGCGAAGCTGGACGCGCAGGAGACCGAGCTTCACCGTGAGCCTTTCTCGATGGCGGAGCTCGTCCAGGACGTCGTCCAGGAGTTCCAGCTCGAAGCCAAACGAAAGAACATCACCCTTCGCGCCGAGCTCGCCGAACGGCTTCCTCCGGTCGAGGCGGACATCGCTCTCATGGAGCGCGTTTTGGAGAACCTTCTCGAGAACGCGCTACGGTACACACCCGAGAAAGGCGCGGTTACCGTGGCCCTCGGCCGCAGCAACGGGTCTGTCCGCGTGGAAGTCGCCGATACGGGCTGCGGGATCGCCGAAGACGAGCTTCCTCTGATCTTCGGCCGTTTCTATCGCGCCCGTCGCGAGAACGAGGGCGCGCTCGCGGAGAGAAGCGGCGCCGGGCTCGGCCTTGCCATCACCAAGAGAATTCTCGAGCTTCACGGCTCGTCGATTGAGGTCGCGAGCCGGATCGGAGGGGGGAGCTCGTTTCGCTTCTCTCTGCCTGCTCGATAGATTCCTTCGACCCTCGCCTCCTCGTGACCGAATCGTGATTTTCCCGTGAGGACGTCGTGACCCCGGAGCGATACAATCTCTCGGAAGGAGCGCAAACGTTCCAAGGAGGTCTTACTCGATGACTCGAATCAAGTTTCTCGTTGCGTCGGCGTCGGCTCTCGCCCTCGTCGCCCTCTCTGGCTCTCATCCCGTTGCCGCTCACGATCACGGCCACGGCCACGGCCACGGCCACAAGCTCACGGTCGCGATCACCAACCTGACCCGCGGGCAGATCCTTTCACCGCCCGTGGTCGTGGTCCACGGTCCCCGACTCGCACCCCTCTTCACTACCGGCGAGCCCGCGAGCCCGGAGCTCGCCTCCGTTGCCGAGGAGGCCATGAACGACGGTCTCGTCGCGCTCCTCTCCCACAACCCCAATGTGCGCGAAGTGGTCGTCGGTGGTGGTCCCATCCTTCCGGGAGCAACGGAACGGGTCGAGATTTCCGGAGGAGACCCTTACGATCGCATCTCCATCGTGGGAATGCTGGTCACGACGAACGATGGGTTCTACGGCCTCCGATTGGCCGCGACTCCGCGCGAGGGCGCGGTCTCGTACGAGCTTCCCGCTTACGACGCCGGCTCGGAGACGAACAACGAGCTCTGCGGCTTCATCCCCGGCCCGCCCTGCAACAGCCATGGCGTGCGTGACACGTCGGAAGCCGAGGGCTTCGTGCATATCCACGCCGGGATTCACGGAATCGGCGACCTGATTCCCGCCCGGGACGACTGGCGAAACCCGGTGGCGAAGGTCGTGGTCGTCCGCTGAGGACGAGCGCGGCGGCGGCCGTGGGGCCCCGCCGCGTCTTCAGAAACGATAGCGGATGGACGCGACGGCGAAGTTCAACCACGCGAAGTTGTAGACGCTCTCGACGTCGGCACCTCCTTCGATGGTGCGATAGCCGAAGGCGAGCTCCCAGTCGTCGGAGAGCGCGTAGCCGAGCTTCACCGCGACGTCGAACGCCCGACCCTGCGAGGCGGCGAGCCCATCGAAGTCGATGAGGAGCCGAAAGCGGTCGGAGAGCCGGGCCCGGCCGTCCAGGTGGGCGAGGGGCACGAATCCGACGTCCACGTCCTCGGCGGAGTGGTCCCCCTGCTCGAGCGCGACGCGAGCGTCGCGGATGAAACCGGTGAAGCCGACGCGCCATTGCCACGTCTCACCTCGGTGAAAGGCATACCGATAGGTGAACCGGTACGAGCTGAACTTGTACTGGGCCCGGGCCTCGACACCGGAAGCGAAGCTTTCGCCGGCGAAGAGCACCGGCTGGCCGAGAACTCCCACGTCCTCGATGACGAGCGGTGCCGCGACCGCCCGGAAGCCGTGCCTCTCGTTGAGGTCGAAAGCCGCTTCGACGCGGAACGCGCCGTAGGGTCCCGTCCCCAGGAGGTCGACGAGCGAAAAATCCGTGCCGGTGGCGTTCGGGATCCTCACGTCGTTGCGGTTCTGCCAGACGGGGCCTGCCTCGAGCTCGAGGGCAAATTTTTTCTCGTCGTGAGCCTGGGCTCCTGCCCTCACGGCGAGCCCGAGAGCGACCAGAAGCGAGAGCGCGGCCGACACGGCGAAACGCATGAAATCACCTCCGCAGCCATTCTTGCCGAAAGATTTTTCGTTCGCCACGGCGGATTTGCCATGGGCGCCTCGGTGTGCGTAATGTGTTGCGAAGCTCATGAATGCGTCCAAGCCCTCTCTCGACGACCTCAAGATCGACCGGAGCGGGGAAGGTCAACGCTCGTCACGAGGCTGGCTCTGGGTCGTGGTCCTCGTCGTCCTGCTCCTCGCCGGGGGAGCGTTCTGGGCATTCCGCGGCACGTCGAAACAAGTCATCGTGGCCGCGGCGAGGGAAGCCGACGTGGGAGGGTCCCAGACCGTTTTGAACGCCTCGGGATACGTCACCGCTCGGAGGCAGGCGACGGTCTCCTCGAAGGTGACGGCGAAGGTCGAAGACGTCCTCATCGAGGAGGGGATGGCGGTCAAGGGGGGACAAATCCTCGCGCACCTCGACTCGTCCAACATCGAGGCGAGCTCGAAGCTCGCGGAAGCGCAGCTGTCTTCCGCGCGCAGCGCGCTCGAGGAGACGAAAGTGCAGCTCGCGCAGGCGAAGCTGACGGTCGGGCGTACCAAGGCGCTCGTGGAGCACAAGGTGGTGAGCCAGGCCGAGCTCGACTCCGCCCAGGCGCAGGCCGATGCCCTCGAGGCTCGTCTCGAGCGGCAGAGGGAAGACGAGGTCGTCGCCGAACGCCAGGTCGCGGTCTGGAAACAGCAGCTCGAGGACACCGATCATCCGCGCCCCGTTCTCGGGAGTCATCACCACCAAGGATGCGCAGCCGGGAGAGATGATCTCGCCGGTGAGCGCCGGGGGTGGATTCACGCGAACCGGGATCGGGACCATCGTCGACATGAGCTCTCTCGAGATTGAGGTCGACGTGAACGAGAGCTACATCAACCGGGTGCGGGAGGGTCAGCCGGTGGAGGCGACGCTCGACGCCTATCCCGAATGGAAGATTCCCGCTCACGTCATCGCCATCGTGCCCACCGCCGACCGCGACAAGGCGACGGTTCGAGTGCGGATTGGGTTCGAGAGCCTCGACCCCCGCATTCTTCCCGACATGGGAGTAAAGGTCGCCTTCCGCGATGAGACCCAGGAGCAGACGGGACGACGGGCGGTATTCGTACCCCGGAAGGCGGTGCGGAACGAGGACGGGCGCGACGTCGTATTCGTGATCGATGGGGACAAGGTGGAGAGACGCGCGGTGTCGCTCGGGACCGATGGCGCCTCCGGATCCGACGAGGCACTGGTGCTCTCCGGAATCACCGGCGGGGAGAGGGTCGTCGTGGGAGGACCCGCGGACCTAACCGACGGAGAGCGGGTGGAGGTTCGGCAACCATGAACGATGCGAGATCGGATGCGACCCTCGTTCGAGTCGAGAAGGTGAGCAAGAGCTTTCGGCGCGGGTCCGAGGAGATCCACGTTCTCGATGGGCTCGACCTCGAGGTCGCTCGCGGCGAGTTCCTCGCGCTCATGGGACCGTCGGGCTCGGGAAAGAGCACGCTTCTGAACCTCATCGGCGGCTTGGATACTCCCACGACGGGCGCGGTCTCGGTGGGAGGAGAGCGGATCGACCGGCTAACGGGGAAGAAAGCTCGCCGCGTGGAGGGCACGTCACATCGGCCTCGTCTTTCAGTTCTACAATCTGCTGCCGGTGCTGAGCGCGGAGAGAAACGTGGAGCTTCCGCTCCTTCTCCTCCGCATGTCCCGGGGCGATCGGAAGAAACACGTCGACACCGCGCTCGCGGTGGTGGGGCTGAGTCATCGCGCGCGACATCTCCCCCGCGAGCTTTCGGGAGGAGAGCAGCAGAGGGTGGGAATCGCGAGGGCGATCGTCACCGACCCGACGCTGCTTCTTTGCGACGAGCCGACGGGGGACCTCGATCGGAAATCCGGAGACGAGATCCTGGACCTTCTCGGAGGACTGAACCGGGAGCACGGTAAGACCATCATCATGGTCACCCACGATCCCCATGCCGCTCTCCGCGCGAGCCACACGCTCCACCTCGACAAGGGTAGGTTGAGCGTGGAGGCGATGGCATGAGGTTCGCTCGTCTCGTGTGGTCCAACCTGAAGCGAAAGAAGGTCCGGACCCTTCTCACCTTTCTCTCCATTCTCATCGCCTTTCTCCTGTTCGGTTATCTCGCCGCCATCCGGCAGGCGCTCAACGCCGGGGTCGACGTCGCCGGCGCCGACCGTCTCGTCGTGCGGCACAAGGTCTCCATCATCCAGCCTCTCCCCAAGAGCTACGAGGCGCAGATCGAGCAGATTCCCGGGGTGGCGATGGCCACCCATGCCAGCTGGTTCGGCGGGATCTACCAGAAGCCTTCCAACTTCTTCGCTCAAATCGTCGTCGAGCCGGAGAGGTATCTGAAGCTCTATCCGGAGCTGCTTCTGTCCGACGCGGAAAAAAAAGCCTGGCTCTCGACGCGAACGGGGGCCATCGCCGGCCGGAGCCTCGCCAACCGTTTCGGGTGGAAGGTGGGCGACAAGATCCCGATTCAAGCGACCATCTGGACCCAGGGGGGCGGGAAGAGCGACGTGGGAGTTCGATCTCGTCGGTATCTACGACGGCGCCAAGAAGGGAACCGATACCTCGACGTTCTTCTTCCGCTACGACTATTTCGACGAGGCGCGGGATTTCGGTAAAGGGCTCGTTGGCTGGTACATCGTCAAGGTGGACGATCCCGACGACGCCGTCGCGGTAGCCGCGCGCATCGACGATACGTTCGCCAACTCCCCCGCGGAGACCAAGGCCGAGACCGAGGGCGCGTTCGTGCAGGCTTTCGCGGCTCAAGTGGGAAACATCGGGGCGATCATGATGGCGATCCTGAGCGCGGTGTTCTTCACCATTCTTCTCGTTGCCGGAAATACCATGGCTCAGTCGGTGCGGGAGCGGGTGGGAGAGCTCGCGGTTCTCAAGGCGCTGGGATTCACCGACGGTCAGGTTCTGGGACTGGTTCTCGCCGAGTCGATGACCATCGCCGCGCTGGGCGGATTCGCCGGACTCGCCCTCGCCTGGTTCCTCATCTCGCTCGGAGACCCGACGAACGGATCGCTCAGAAACTTCTTCCTGCCGACGGACTGGGTCGTCCTCGGATGTGCGCTCGTCGTCGTGCTCGGTCTCGCCACCGGGATTGTGCCCGCGATCCAGGCGGGACGGCTGCACGTGGCGGCGGCACTCCGGAGGCTCGGATGATGCCGTTCGGAGACCAGAACCAAAACCAAAACGCAAAGAACGCGAAGGCGCAAAGGCGCAAAGAAATTCCTTTGCGTCTTTCACACATTCGCGTTCGTTCCCCTTTTTGGGGTCCTGGCAGGTTGGACGGCAGGCGATGAACTGGCTACTCCAGATCGTCACGCTGGCCGCGGTCAACGTCCGCACTTTGCCCCAGCGCTTCGGCGCGTCCGTCTCCTCCATCTTCGGAATCGCGGGCGTGGTGGCGGTGCTGGTCGGAGTGCTCTCGATCGCCGAGGGTTTTCGCCGCGCGATGAACGTTTCGGGCAGGGCCGACACCGCCATCGTTCTCAGGAGCGGTGCCGACACCGAAATGATGAGCGGCCTCTCCCGTGACGCCACCCGCATCGTCCTCGATACCGAAGGTCTGGCGCGGGACAAGGACGGGCCGGTCGGCTCGTCGGAGCTGTTCGTCGTCATCAACCTTCCCAAGCGCTCGACGGGGACCGACGCCAACGTGCCCCTCCGCGGAGTCGAACGAGCTGCTTTCGACGTACGCGGCAACATCCACATCGTTCGAGGGCGCGCGTTCGAATGGGGAAAGAACGAGGTCATCGCCGGGCTGGGAGCTTCCGAGGAGTTCGCCGGGCTCGACCTCGGCTCGTCGATTCCCGTGGGGAAGGAGAGCTGGAAAGTCGTGGGCATCTTCACCGCGGGAGGGGGAATCGCGGAGTCGGAGATCTGGACCGATGCCGCGGTGCTCCAGCCCGCCTATCGCAGGGGCAATTCCTTTCAGGCGGTCTACGCCAGGCTCGAGCGTCCCGACGAGTTCCAGGAGTTCAAGGACCGGCTCACCGCCAACCCCCAATTGAACGTCAAAGTCGTGCGACAGACGGACTACTACGCCGAGCAATCGACGGTCATCTACAACCTGATCACCGGCCTGGGAACGCTGATCGCGGGGATGATGGGGATTGGCGCGGTCTTCGGTGCGCTCAACACGATGTACAGCGCGGTCTCCGCGAGAACGAGGGAGATTGCCACCCTTCGTGCACTCGGATTCGGCGCCGCTCCCGTCGTGATCTCGGTTCTGCTCGAGGCTCTGTTTCTGGCCCTCATCGGCGGCCTCGTGGGGGCGGGCCTCGCCTACTTCGCGTTCGACGGCTTCCGTGCCGCCACCATCAACTGGCAGAGCTTCTCTCAGGTCGCCTTCGCCTTCGACGTGACCCCTCTGCTCCTGGCGAAGGGGATCTTCTATGCGGCGATCATCGGGCTCGTAGGAGGCCTCTTTCCCGCGATCCGCGCGGCGCGCCTTCCGATCGCGTCCGCTCTCCGGGAGTCATAGGGGCGGCATTCCGTTTCTCGTTCCAGTGCGTTCTCGTTCCTCATCTCAGTGTTGACGTAAGATAACGCCCGCTTCGACGAGCGGGGTTGCCGAAACGCCATTCGCGCCCTTCGCGATCGAGTACGCTGAGGAGGGCAGATGGCTACGAGCGACGCGGCGCGATCGAATCTTCAGGGCGAGATCGTTGGCGGAATCACGACGTTTCTCGCGATGAGCTATATCGTCGTCGTCAACCCCTCGATTCTCGCGACCGAAGGCACGGGGATGCCGTTCTCGGGTGTCCTCACCGCCACCGTGCTTCTTTGCTTCGTCATGACGCTCTTGATGGGACTCTACGCCAGGCTCCCATTCGGGGTCGCTCCCGGGATGGGGATCAACGCCTACTTCACGTTCACCGTCATCCTGGGACAAAAGGTTCCCTGGCCCGCGGCGCTCGGCATCGTGTTCTGGGCGGGGGTGCTCTTTCTTCTGGCCTCGGTGACGCCGGTGCGGGTGTGGATCGCACGCGCCATTCCGACGGGTCTGCGGACGTCGATGGCGGCCGGGATCGGAATCTTTCTCACCTTCATCGGTCTGAAGAACGCGGGCATGATTGCCTTCGACCCCGTGACTTTCGTCAAGCCGGGCGAGCTCGACCATCGCGCGCTGCTCGCGCTGCTCGGGATGGCGGTGACACTCTGGCTCCTCGAGCGCAAGAGCTCTTTTGCTTTTCTCGCGGGAATCGCCGTCGTCACCGCGATCGCCTGGGTGACGGGGCTGGTCCCCGCCCCCGAAAGCTGGGTGAGCCGGCCCGATTTCGGGAGCGTGTTCCTGAAACTCGATGTCGTCGGTGCCCTGAAGCTCTCGTTGCTCCCGGCGATCGTCGGAATTCTCTTCACCGACCTCTTCGACTCGATCTCGACGTTCATGGGAGTCTCGATGGCGGCGGGAATGCTGGACGAGCAGGGAAATCCGCGCCGACTCGAGCAAGGGCTCATCGTCGACGCCTTCGCCACGTTGGGGGCGGGTCTCTTCGGGACTTCTTCCGGAACCGCCTTCATCGAGAGCGCCGCGGGCATCAACGCCGGCGCCCGAACCGGGCTCGCGTCCGTCGTCACCGCCCTTTGCTTTCTCCCGTGTTTTTTCGTCGCGCCGCTCGCCGGAGCCGTTCCCGCTTACGCGACCGCGCCGGTGCTGATCCTCGTCGGCGCGTTCATGTTCCGGAGCGTGGCCGCCGTCGACTTCGAGCGTTTCGAAGAGGCCTTCCCCGCATTTCTCACCGTGGTGCTCATTCCTCTTACTTTTTCCATCACGCAGGGAATCCTCTGGGGATTCGTCGCCCACGTCGGTCTCTACGTTCTCGCGGGGCGGCGCCGCGAGGTACAGCCGACGATGTACGTCCTCGCCCTGGTGGCGGTCGGCCTCCTCGTCCTGGAGCACGGCCGCTGGCAGTGACCGCGAGCCATCGGGCGCCCGAGACGAAGGATGCTAGACTTTCGACATCGGGACGAGCTCGATGCCGTTCCGGGTGATCGCTTCGCGCACCGTCCGCGACGTCAGCGCGCCGAGCTCCACGACACGGGGCTCGGCGTAGCCGCTCAAGGACGACAGCTCTTCGTCCTCCGCGGCCGGGTGGCACATGAGCTCGCTGACGCCTTCGGGAAGCGAGTCGAGAATCTCGACGACCTTTTCCTCTCCGACGACGCCCGCTCCGTAGAAGCTGTCGATGAACGCGTCCGGCGTTCGGATTCTTTCCAGGCGGAGCCGCTCGCGGACCGACTCATCCGTCGACCGGACGGGAATCCCGAACCGTCCCGCTTCTTCAATCACGACCCTCAGAATGCCTGGATGGAGATGAACGTGGTGATGGCCATCGATGTGGGTCGGCGGTCGGCCGACGCCTTCCTCGAATCGGCGGAGCTGGGCGCGAAGCTCCTCCCGCGACTTCACCGGGTCGCGCTCTCTCGTGAGCTCCCGAACCGTTTTTTCGGAACATCCCCTTCTCGTCGAGGAGCCGGGCGAGAGGCTCGGGAGCTCCCACCGGCCGGCCGAAGGTCAAGACGAAGTGGAGCCCGGTCGCGAGGGAGGGGCGTTGTCTCGCCTCGGCGAACGCCGCTCGGGCCGCGGGCGCGTTCACCATGAGGGACGTCGTGGTGACAATCCCGTGCTCGTGGGCTTCCACGATACCGGAGACGACACCGGGGCTCAGTCCGAAGTCGTCGGCAGTGACGACGAGCCGTTTCATCGCGGACATTCTAGTTCCGGAGGCGGGTTCGCGGAACTGCGACCGTTCGGTCGCGCCCGAGGCATGCGTTAGGATAGCAGTCGCAATGACGAGACTTTCGCTCGGCCTCTTGTTCTTCGCTGCTTCCTGCGCAACGACGAAACCCATCGGACCGACGTCGCCCGGCGCGGCGACGAAAAACTGGGTGGAGGACACGCTGGGCTCGATGAGCCTCGAGGACAAGGTCGGCCAGCTCATCTATCCGCGGGCGTACGGAGAATTCCTCAACGAGGCGGATCCCCGCTTTCGAGATCTGATCGAGGCGGCGGGTAAAGGGCGGATCGGAGGTGTCGTCTTTTTCCAGGGAGACCCTCTGGAGACCGCGGCGATCGCCAATCGGCTGCAGGAAGACTCGCCACTGCCTCTGCTCATGGCCTCGGACTACGAGTGGGGAGCGGCGATGCGGGTCGAAGGCGCGAGCCGGTTTCCGCGCGCGATGGTTCTAGGCGCGGGCGGGACCGAGCAAGACTTGGAGCTCGAGGCCGAGGTCACCGCGCGCGAGGCGAGAGCGCTGGGAATCCACCTCCTGCTCGGTCCGGTCCTGGACCTCAACTCCAACCCCGACAATGCCGTCATCGACACCCGCTCGCTCGGGGAGTCGCCCGAGCGGGTGTCGCGGCTCGGCGCCGCTTACATCCGCCGTGCGCAGGAGCTCGGGGTGCTCGCGACCGCCAAACATTTTCCCGGACACGGAGGTACGGCGGAGGATTCCCACCTGTTGCTGCCCGTCGTGGGCTTCGATCGCGCCCGAATCGAGAAGGAGAGTCTTGCACCCTTCCGGGCGGCAATCGAGGCCGGCGTCGCCGCGATTATGACGGCGCATATCGCGGTCCCGGCGCTCGACGGCGACTCCCGTCGTCCGGCGACGCTCTCTCCCGAAATTCTGGAGGGTGTGCTCAGGCAGGAGCTTTCCTTTCGCGGGCTCATCGTGAGCGACGCCCTCGACATGGGAGGGGCGCGCGAGGGCGCTTGGGACGGTGGAGTCGCCGTCTCCGCGCTGAAGGCGGGTGTCGACATGCTGCTCGTCCCCCCCGACCCTCTCGTCACCTATCTCGCCGTTGTGCGGGCGGTAGACCGCGGAGACCTCACGGTAGCGAGGATCGACGCTTCCGTCCGGCGTATTCTCGAAGCGAAGGCGCGGCTCGGGCTCCAGCAGCGCCGCACGGTAGATCTCGACGACATCCCGCGGAGGGTCGCGAATCCCGTCGTCGAGGAGCGTATCCTGGGCATGGCGGGACGCGGGATCACGCTTCTGCAGAATCGAAAGTCGGTCCTTCCTTTTCGAAGCGAAGCGCCTCCCGCGATCCTTCTCGTCGATTTCCTTCCGGACTCCGACCGCGAGATCGAGCCGGACGTTCTGGAGCAGGAGCTTCGCCGGCGGGCGAAGAGCGTGACGAGGCTCGACATCACCCCCACCTCGGCCTCGGTGATGGCAGCGACCGTCGCCGTCTCGGATGCCGACGTGATCGTCGTGGCCAGCTATGTCCGCAGCCAATCGTTTCTAGGCAAGGGCGAGGTGGCGCCGAGCCTTCTGGACGTACTCCGCGATCGTATCGACGCGGGAGTCCCCATCGTCTTCGCCAGCCTCGGCACTCCGTACGATCTCGCGAGCCTTCCCCAGGCGAGTGCCCTCGTCGCGACCTATGATTTCGCTCCCGCCTCGGAGCGCGCGCTGGCGCGGGCGCTCTTCGGCGAAGCGGCCATTGGCGGAAAGCTTCCGGTGCGCGTCTCGACAGAGTATCCTCTGGGCCGTGGCATCGATCTTCCGGAGCGCCGCATGAGCCTGGTCCCGGTCCGCAGTGCGGAAGAAGTCGGATTCTCCAGCGACGGCCTCGACGCGGCGGTGAAAGTAGTCGAGAGCGCGGTCGACGACGGCGCCACTCCCGGTGCCGTCGTCGTCGTCGCCCGCCGGGGGAAGATCGTTCTGGAGAAAGCCGTCGGAACGGATGACCTACGACGGCGACTCCGCGCGAGTAACCCCGGATACGTTCTACAATCTCGCTTCGCTCACCAAGGTGGTCGTCACCACCACCCTGTCGATGATATTCACCGAGAGGGGTCTTCTCGATCTCGAGAGCCCCGTCTCGAGCTACATCCCCGAGTTTCGTGGCGAGGGCAAGGACCAGGTCCTCGTGGAGGACCTCCTCGCTCACTCGGGCGGACTTCTATGGTGGACGGATCTGTACAAGAAATACGAAGGCAAGACCCCGGCTGAGGCGAAGCGGGGTTACATCGCGACGATTTGCGAGCTTCCACTCGACTACCCGCCCCGCTCGAAGAGCGTCTATTCGGACCTCGGCGTTCTTCTCCTCGGAGAGATTCTGGAGAGGATAACGGGGAAAGATCTGGACACCCTCGCCCGTACGGAAATCTTCGAGCCTCTGGGTATGGACGAGAGTCTCTACCGGCCGGACGCCTCGCTCCTGCCCCGCATCGCCCCCACGGAGCGCGATCCGTGGAGAGGCCGCGTCGTGCACGGCGAGGTGCATGACGAGAACGCCTACGGCCTCGGCGGAGTGGCGCCGCATGCGGGAGTCTTCTCCACCGCGCGGAGCCTGGCCCGCTTCGCCCAGATGATGCTCAACGGTGGCGCGTTCAACCACCATCGCATTCTGAACGAGGAGACGATTGTGCGATTCACGCGGCGGGCGAATCTGGTACCCGGCTCGAGCCGCGCTCTCGGGTGGGACACGCCGTCGGAGCCGAGTGCGGCGGGAGCGTTCTTCCCGGCGATCTCGTACGGACACACGGGCTTTACCGGAACGTCACTCTGGGTCGACCCGGAACGAGAGCTCTTCGTGATTCTCTTGACCAATCGCGTGTATCCCACGCGCGAGAACCAGAAGATCTTCGCACTCAGGCCGGCGCTCCATGACGCGGTTGAGAAGGCCATCGTCGACGTCGAGGTACGACCACGAGCGCCGAAATGACGGGCACAGTGCGAAAGGTCATGCGCACGCTGGTGCGAGCGGAGAAAGCTCGGCCCGCAAGTGATGCAGGCGCCCGCTTCGGAGATATCGCGCAGGACTCCATAGGCGATGGGCAGATTCTCCTCGAGCAGTGCGACGGTAACGGATGTAGAGGGAACGAAACGTCCAGACTGCCTGGACACGTATTCGCGGTCCACGTTGCATGTCCTCGTGTCGCGGGGCCCACCTGAGCGAACGACGAACCGCTGAATCGAAGCCGTTGTGAGAGACGGAACGGCGCGATAGCGAAGGGAATCTAGTGCAACAGTTTGGAAAAAGCAACCCCATCTCGTGTATCGTTCGGATGCAGGAGAAACGGAGGAGAAAAGGATGAGCTTGAAACGACCGCAAGCCCCGATGCGAATCCTGATGGGGCCGGGTCCCCTGGACATCCATCCGCGCGTCTATCGGGCGCTCGCCTCGCCGGTGATCGGACACCTGGATCCGGCCTACGTGGAAGCGTTGGACAGTATCCGTGAAGGCCTCCAGATGTTGTTCCGAACGAAGAATCCTCTCACTCAGGCCGCTCCCGGCACGGGAACCGCGGGAATGGAGACCTGTGTCGCGAACATGCTGGAGCCCGGCGACAAAGCGCTCGTTTGCGTGCACGGCTACTTCGGCGATCGCATCCGGCAGATGGTGGAGAGACAGGACGCGACGCCCACGCTCATCGAGGGAGAATGGGGCAAGCCGACGGATCCGGAGCGGATCGAACGGGAGTTGAAGAAAGACCACTACAAGGTGATCACGCTCGTTCATGCCGAGACCTCGACGGGGGTGCTCCAACCGATGGAGGACGTCGCGCGTCTCGCGAAAGCTCACGATGCGATGATCCTGCTCGACACGGTCACGTCTCTCGGCGGCGTCGACGTTCGGCTCGACGAGTGGGGTGTCGATGCCGCCTACAGCTGCTCGCAGAAGTGCATCGGGAGCCCTCCGGGGCTCTCACCGGTGAGCTTCAGCCCGCGTGCCGTGGACGCGATGAACAAGCGCAAACATCCTGCACGCAGCTGGTACCTCGACGCGCTCCTGCTCGATCAGTACTGGACGGGTCGGGCCTACCATCACACCAGCTCGAGCACGCTCAACTACGGACTGCTGGAAGCGCTGCTGCTCATCGACGAAGAGGGCCTCGACCGGCGCATCGCCCGACATCGGGAGAACCATCGGGCCCTGGTGGCGGGAGTCGAGGCCATGGGACTCGAGATGCTCGTCGCGCCGCAGCATCGGTTGCCGTCGCTCAACGCCATTCGGATTCCGGGCGGAATCGACGACGCGAAGGTCAGAGGGTACCTGCTCTCGACGTTCAACCTCGAGATCGGAGGCGGCCTCGGCGCTCTCAAAGGCCAGATCTGGCGCGTCGGTCTGATGGGCTACGCCTCGTCGCCCGAGCGAATCCTTTTCTTCCTCAGCGCGATGGGACAGGCGCTCGCCGAGCAAGGCCTCGAGACCGATTCCAAAGCGGGCGTACGCGCCGCGATGGAAAGTCTGGAAAAAGCGCCCGCTCCCGCCGGGTAGCCGATAGAAAAATTAGGGACAGGCACTCATTTTTCGAAAAACGTAAAATGAGTGCCTGTCCCTAATTTCCTAGACGGGAATTCCCGCTGTCCGGGCGCGGAGCGTTGCCAGGGCAAGAACGGCGTCGATCGTCGGCGTGGGCTCTTCCACGAGGCGGCCCATCTCGGATACGGAGCCCACGAGAGCGTCGAGCTCCATCGGTCGGCCCTTTTCCAGGTCCTGGAGCATGGACGTTTTGTGCGCACCCACGTCCTGGCCCCAGCCGATGCGCGTTTCCACGTCCACGGGAAAATCGACTCCGAGCTTGCGCGCCACTCGTTCGGCCTCGACCATCATCTCGCGGATGACTTCCCGCGTGCGGGTGTCCGACGTCATCTCCTCCAGCGTGGCGAGGGTGAGAACGCTCACGGGATTGAACGAGACATTCCCCCAGAGCTTGAGCCAGATGTCGTCGCGGATCCTGCCGCGCACCGGGGCCTTGAGCCCGGCGGCGGTGAGTGCCTTCGAGAGGGTGACCTACTCGCTCCGACTTCGCTCCGTCGGGCTCGCCCAGCATGAAACGCTTCCCGTCGACGTGCTTCACCACTCCCGGCGCCACGATCTCGCAGGAAGGATACACGACGCATCCGATGACGCGCTCGGGCCCGAGAGTGTCCCAGATTCTTCCGCCCGGATCGGGTGATCGCGAGCCGGTGGCCCTCCCAGGGCCCGGCGAGCCGGTAAAAGTACCACCAGAGGATCCCGTTCTGCGCCGTGACCACGGCGGTCTCCGGTCCGAGCAGCGGTGTCATCTTCTCGACAACCGGGGCGACGGAGTGGGCTTTCAGAGTGATGACGACGTAGTCCTGCGGACCGAGCTCCGTCGGATCGTCGGTCGCGCGGACTCTCGCAATCTTCTCCTCGCCGCCGATGAGCAGCTTGAGTCCGTCGGCTTTCATCGCGTCGAGATGGGCCCCCCGCGCGACGAGGGAAACGTCGACGCCGGCGAAGGAGAGCTCGGCGCCCAGGTATCCTCCGATGGCACCCGCGCCGTAGATGCAAACCTTCATCGCGGCACCGTCGATCGTCAATCAGGCGAGGCCGAGCTTTGCGGCGAGGCCGATCCGCTGCAGCTTTCCCGTTGGTCCTTTGGGGATCTCGTCGAGGAAGAGCACCTTCCGGGGAACCTTGAAGTCGGCCAGGCGCTCGCTCGCGAACTCCCGGATCTCGCGTTCGGAAACGCTCGCCCCTTCCTTCAGGATCACCGCCGCACCCACCTCTTCGCCCAGCTTGTCGTGAGGGATGGCGAACGTCACCGCCTGAGCGACGGCGGGGTGGTCGAGTAGCACCTCGTCCACTTCCCGAGGGGAGATCTTTTCGCCTCCTCGATTGATGATCTCCTTCAACCGGCCGGTGAGCCGCAGATATCCTTCCTCGTCGAGGACGCCCTGGTCGCCGGTGCGGAACCAGCCTCCGGTGAAAGCCGTTTCGTTCGCCGCGGGGTTGTTCTGGTAGCCCCGCGTCACGTTCGGGCCCCGGATCACCACCTCGCCCACGCTTCCAGGGGGCAGGAGATTTCCCTTCTCGTCCATGACCGAGACGTCGGGACCGGCGGCAACGCCCACGGTTCCGGGCTTGCGCTTGCGCGGAGGAAACGGATTGGCCGCCATCTGGTGGGCGGCTTCGGTCATGCCGTACGCCTCGATGACCGGGGCGCCGAACGTTTCCTCCAGCGACTTCATCACCTGCGGCGGAAGCGAAGCGGACGAAGAGCGCAGGAAGCGAAGAGAGTTTCTCTCGATGACGTCGCGATTGCGATTGGCGCGCGCGAGGATCGCCTGGTGCATGGTGGGAACGGCCGTGTACCAGGTCGGATGGGACTCGTCCATCCACGAGAAGAACTTGAGCGCGTTGAATCCGGGCGTGCAGAAGACCTGGGCCCCGGCGCCGAGGGTGGCCAGAACCGCGGCGATGAGTCCGTGGATGTGGAACAGTGGCATGACGTTCAGACAGCAGTCGGCAGGAGTCAGCGCGAGACTCTCCCGGATGTGCGCCGCCGATGCGCAGACGTTTCTCTGGGTGAGCGGGACGATCTTCGGCCTCGAGGTAGTCCCCGAGGTGTGAAGCACGAGCGCGATGTCGTCCGCCTCGGCGGGGCCCGAGGAGGCCGGATGCTCCAGGCCCTTGCCCGGCATCCGGAACCGTCCGGCGGGATCTTCCGCCGTTTCCTCGAATCTCGGCGACGGCGATACCGAGTCGCTCCGCGACCCGACGAGCGGGAGACTCGCTTCCTCGCTCGAGGAGGAGAAGCCTGGCACCGAGATCCTCGAGGTAGAAGCGCAACTCCTCTTCGCGGTAGCCGGGATTCAGCGGCGCCGTCGTGGCGGCGGCGGCGACGGATACGAACGCCGATGCCATCGACGGACCGTTGGGAAGCACGATCGCGACGGGATCGTTTCGGCCGATGCCGAGCTCGGAGAGGCTCGCTCTCGTCGTCTCGACGTGACGCCGCAGCTCGCCATAGGTCATGGGTTTTCGGCCCGGGGCGGAGATGGCGACTCGCGACTCCTCGCCCCGGCTCAACAAATCGACGATGGTGTTTTCTTTCATTCTGCCTCGATGGGACTCGCGGCGTTGGTCAAACAGCGAATATATCGACCAACCACCCGGCTTTGCAACGCCCGGCTTACCGAACGCCCGGACGCTCGAAGCCGCCCCCGAAACGGAGTAAAATGTCTGGAAGGCGGATCGAGATTTCAAGTCATTGTATCGTAACAATTTAGTCGAGCGACGATCCGGAAACGAAAAGCGAGAGAACAAGATGACCACCGTAAGCGAGATCAAGATCACCCGGACGACGGCATCCCGGCTTCCGAAGGTGGATTTCGACAACATCCCTTTCGGGAAAGTCTTCAGCGACCACATGCTCGTGGCCGACTTCAAGAAGGGTGAGTGGCAGCCGGCGGAGATCATTCCCTTCGGGACCTTCCCGATGGCCCCTTCCGCGACCGCGCTCCACTACGGCCAGTCGATCTTCGAAGGGATGAAGGCGTTTCGAAACGCCCGCGGGAAGGCAGTGCTCTTCCGGGCCCGGGACAACTTTCAGCGCATCAATCGCTCGGCGGAGCGGATGGTGATGCCGCCGATTCCCGAAGGCCTGTTCCTCGACGGTCTCCGCGAGCTGGTGCGGCTCGACAAGGACTGGATTCCCGATCGGGAGGGAAGCTCGCTCTACATTCGACCGCTGATGTTCGCCGCCGACGATTACATCGGAGTGAAACCCTCCGACACCTACAAGCTCGCGATCTTCACCTGTCCGGTGGGGAAGTACTACAGCGAGCCCGTCAAGCTCTGGGTCACGCGCAAGTTCGTTCGAGCCTGTGAGGGGGGAACGGGCGAAGCCAAGACCGCGGGCAACTACGCGGCAAGCTACTATGCGGCGAAGCAGGCCCAGGACAAGGGATACCACAACGTTCTCTGGCTCGACGGGAGGGACCACCGGTACGTCGAAGAGTGCGGGACGATGAACATTTTCTTCGTCATCGACGGGGTCGCTTTGACTCCATCTCTCGATGGAACCATCCTGCGGGGTGTCACCCGCGACAGCGCCATCACTCTTCTCCGCGACAAGAACGTGAAGGTGGAGGAACGTCGCATCTCGATCGAGGAGATTACCGAAGCCCATCGAAACGGAAAGCTCGAGGAATGCTTTGGCGCGGGAACGGCAGCGACCATCAGCCCCGTGATCCAGATCGGAAGCGACGACGGAGTGCTCCAGCTTCCACCCGACGAGGGACGGAAGATCGGTCCGGCGCTCCTGAAACAGCTCACCGACATCCGGCTCGGTCGTGCCGAAGATCGCCACGGGTGGATCGAAGAGCTGGATTGAGCTCTCCGTCATCGACTTGAAGGCGCCGCTGTTCGCGTCTCTCGTTGCCACGGCCCTGGCCCTCGCCCTCGCCCTCGCCCTCGCTCGTCCTCCCGCGCCACGGGTGACGCCGGGATTGGACGTACTCGCCGCGGAGGGCGGCAAGCCACTCGCCGGCCGTCGCATCGGACTCATCACCAATCGAACCGGGCAAACGATCGAGGGCATCTCCGCCGCTCGGCTGCTTCGGGATCGGCTCCATCTCCGGGTGGTCGCCATCTTCGCTCCCGAGCACGGGTACCAAGGGGACGCCGCCGCCGGCGATGCCGTAAGCTCCACCGAGGATCGGGAAGCCGATCTACCGGTCTATAGCCTCTATGGCGAGACTCGAGCGCCCACGAAGGAAATGCTCGCGGGCATCGACACCCTGGTATTCGACGTACAGGACGTCGGGGTACGCTTCTTCACCTACGCGAGCACCATGAAGCTCGCCATGGAGGCGGCGGCTCGGTCGGGAATCGACTTCTTCGTACTCGATTGGCCGAATCCCAACGGCGGCACCCGTGTCGAGGGGCCGGTGCTCGAGCCTTCCTTCGAGTCTTTCGTGGGAATCGCTTCCTTGCCGCTGCTCCACGGCCTGACTATCGGAGAGCTTGCCCGGTATTTCCGCGCCACCGACGCCGCGGTCTCGACCCTTCGCCTGACCGTGGTTCCCATGCGGGGATGGAAGCGCGACATGCTCTGGGACGACACCGGCCTCGCGTGGCGTCAGCCTTCCCCGAACCTCCGGACGGCGCGCTCCGCCATCGCTTACCCCGCGTTCGGGCTGTTCGAGGGAGTCGAGGCCTCCGAGGGGCGAGGGCTCGAGACGGCTTTCGAGACCGTGGGAGCCCCCTGGGTGGACGAGGGAGCTTTCGAGAGGGAGCTGACCGCGCGCCGGCTCCCAGGGGTCGTCTTTCACGCCGTCCGTTTCGTCCCGCGCGCCCTTCCAGCCGCTCCCAATCCCAGATTCCGCGACGAGCTCTGCCGGGGCGTCGCCGTCGAATCCGGGACCCCCGAAAGTTCGAAGCGGTACGGACGGGCCTCACCGCGATCGCCATTCTGCGAGGCTCGTTCCCGGACTCGTTCCGCTGGGTGAAGAGCGAGAGATCGCTATTGGATCGACCTTCTGCTCGGGAGCGACCGGCCTCGCCTCGCCCTGGAAGCGGGTGCCTCGGTCCGGGAAGTCCTGGCACGGGACCGAAGCTCCATCGAACGGTTTCTGAACGAGCGTCGGGCCTACCTTCTCTACTGACGGGTTCGAGACGCTGCTGTATAATCGGAGGCCATGATGGATTTCGAAACGGTACCCCCAATGCCTGGAACGGAAATCGGGCTCTTCGGCTCCCACACTCGACCCGCGGATGGATGGAAAGCGCACGACGAGGACAGCGAGGAGGAGCTCGACTACGATTACGAAGACGAAGACGACGACGATGATGATGATGATGAGAGATGAGATGATGACGACGACGACGACGCCGTGGACAACGGGGTAGATGACGACAAGGACGAGGACGTGACGATGACGATGATGACGACGATGACGACGATGACGACGACGATGACCTCGACGATTGGGATGACGACGACGACGATGACGACGACGATGACGACGAGGAAGAAGGCGTCGATTGGAACGGCGCAGACGACTGAGTGACCCGCCGCCTTGTCCCCTCGTCTCAACCCGTCCTGGTATTCCGAGCCAGCCGCTTACCGCAACCCGTTGACCCACCGCGAAGTTTGACGAAAGATGCGCGTCCTCGTACTCGAAGGCGGGGGGATGCGGGGCGTGTACACGTCCGGTGTCCTCGAGGCCTTTGGTGAAGCTCGAGACGGCCAGGGACTCTTCTTTCCTGTCGTCGTCGCATGCTCCGCCGGTGCCTGCGCTGCGGCCTCTTATCTAGCGGGCCAACCACGCCGCAACCGCACCGTCTACCTCGATTTTCTCGACGCCACCAAGCTCGTGAGCTATCGCCGCTTGCTCGCCGGCGGTAACGTCATGGACATCGACTATCTCGCCTACGACGTCACGCTGAGGCTCTGTCCACTCGATCTCGATGCGCTCCGCGCGAGCCGGACGCTCCTCCAAATCGGCGTGACCGACTGGGAGACTGGCGCGACGCGGTACCTCTCGAATCACCAAGACGATCTGGTGACCGCCCTGCGGGCGACCTGCGCCCTCCCTTTCTTCTACCGAGGGGAGATTCTCTACCAGAACCGTCGCTACGTGGACGGCGGCGTCTCCGATCCCGTTCCCATTGCGAAGGCGATCGATCTCGGCGCGACCGAGATCGTGCTGGTGCTCACGAGCTCCATAGAGCGGAGGGGAACGAAGCGTCCACTCGTCCCTCTGCTCGATTGGTTGTTTCCTCCCAGCCTCGCCATCCGGACCGCCCTTCGAGATCGCCACCTTCGCTATCGGGACGCAGCGCGTCTAGTCGATTCGCCGCCATCCGGGGTGAGGGTCGACGTCATTCGGCCGAGCCGTCCTCTGCCGGTGAAGCGCACGACGACCGATCGCGGGCTGCTCGAACAGGGATTGGACCTCGGCTACGCCGACGGACTACGCTTTCTCGAACGAACCGGGAAGATTGGATAAAATAGAAAGGGAGCCGTTCGCCTCCCCCGAGCGGACGACCCGAGGGATCCACGCCGAATCGAATCTCGAACCGAAAGGCGGTTCGAACGAAGATCGTGAAATGTGAGGCAAAGTGGCTGAGTTGATCGCGAAAGACGTGATGACGAGAAACGTGATCACGGTTTCAGATGATGCATCCCTGTCGGAGCTGGTGGATGTTTTGACCGACAATATGATCACCGGTGCTCCGGTCGTGGATGAGAACGGGAAGCTCGTAGGTGTGGTCTCCGCCACCGACGTCGCCCGAATCAGCACCCGGCGCAGTGCGAGTATCCGCCGCGACGCTCCACCCGATTTTTATCTCCACGGATGGGAGGCGATCGAGGACGACGTTCACTCCTTCTCGGTGGAAGAGGAGAGCGAACAGGTCGTTCGCGACATCATGACTCCGGTGATTTTCTCCGTGCCCGAGAACGCCACCTTCGCCGAAATGGCGGATACGATGGTCGGAGGCCGGGTCCATCGCCTCATCGTGACCACCGACGGCCAGGTGGTCGGTATCGTCACGACGCTCGATTTGCTGAGGGGGTTGCGCGCTCGAGCTCCCGTCTAGCCGAGGGCGCGCTCTCCGATGGTTTCGGAGCCGGAGCTCACCGAGAGAGCCGCACCGCGCGGACCTCGTCCTCGGTAAACGTCATCCGGATGAATGGCAACGCCTCGAGGAAAGTCGCGACATCCGACGCCTTCAATCCGAGCTCCTCGAGTCTCTCGCGATCGAGAGCCATCTGAAGGTTCGCGGAATCGCTGAAGTCCAGGACCAGCCGCCGCTCCCGCGGATCGAAGCGATCGTGGATCATGTCCTGGATGTCCTCGACGTAGTGACGCGCATGCCCGGTGGTTTCCGGCTCCGAGGGCATTCCATGATCGGCGGTAAGCGCCAACACGTAGTGATCCCGTCCGATGCTCTCGTCGAGGGCCATCATCAGGCGTCCGATTTGCTCGTCGAGGGCGGCAAGGGCGCTAGCGGTCTCCGTCGACTCCGGTCCGTACTCGTGAGACACGTAGTCGGGAGTTTTCAAATTCACCAACACCAGGTCGGCAACGTCGTCCGAGCCAACCGATTCCTTTGAGAGCATCTCGACGAGGGCGTCCATCTGGAATCGGGGGAACAGTCCAGTTCGGAGAAGCGTCCGTCCGCTGTTCACCGCGTGCCCCATCCAATCGTTCCCCGCGGCTTCCCAGAGCGGCTTCGCGCTCAGGCCTCCGAGATAATCGGGAAGGCGATAGCAGTGCTCGTTCGTCACCCAGGCGGCGGGTCCCTCGTCGAACATGGCGACGACGAACGGCTTCGCGCTCGTGGCGCAACCGCCGTAACCGGCGAGGCCGACGGTGGCGCGCGGCGTCGTGCCCTGCACGACGATGGCCGCCTTTCCGTGGGTGGCGAGGTTCCAGTAGTCGGCGAGCGAGAGGACCATGAAGTTCGACGGATTCATTTCGGGAAACGGTCCGCTCGACTTTCCCGTCCGGAAGTCGAAAATGTCGTTCGCGTTGATACCGTGGAATCTCGGATCGGTGCCCGTCCCGACGGTGGCGTGGCCGGCGCTCGTCACCGAAGGGAGATAGTCGACGCGGGCGTTCTCGAACCAGGCGCCTTCCCTCCTGAGCCGCGTCATGTTGGGTAGCTCGGAGGCGAGGCGGTCGAAGTAGTCCGCCCGCATGCCGTCGAGAACGCCGACGACGACCGCGCGTGGACGGCCGCGATTCCCGTCGAGCGCCGTGGAGAGTACGTGGCCCGACATCGAAGCGGGAACGGGGAGTCCGAGGAGTGCCGCCACCGTCGGCGCGACGTCCTGCTGCGATGCCGCGTCGGGAAAGGAGCCTTTCCGTACGAACCCCGGTCCGTAAAAGACGAGCGGGATATGGACGTCGTAGTCCCACGGACTCCCATGCATGAATCGATAGAGGTCGTCGGGCCGCGAAAGAAGGACCTCTCCCTTTTCCGGTACCAGGAAAACCTGGCCGCTGCGCCCGGGAAAGTAGGCGCGCGCGAACATCTCGAGAAACCGCTCGCGCTCCGTTCCGGCGCTCGCGCTCGCTCGCGGCGCGGCGGTGGTGGCCGGGACCGGAGTCCTGGAAGTACAGGCCGGAAGCATGAGCTCGAAAGCGCCGGCGGTGAAGACGACGCAGGCGGCTCCAACGAGCTTGGCTTTGTACGAGGGTCGCAAATGGCTCTCCTTCCCGCAAAACAGCATCCGCGGGCGTCGCTATCCAAACCTCTTGATTGCTCGGGCGCGTGCCTTCCGGGCCTCGACCTCACGGTCTCGTGGCGGAGCGTTGGTTACGAGGTCGTCGAGGAGCTGACGCGCCGCCTGGGACACTTCGGCGACGGCGCGCTGGAAGGCGGCCTCGTTCGGCTTCGACGGCCGATTGAAGCCGGTGAGCTTTCGAACGAACTGGAGTGATGCGGCGTCGACTTCTTCTTCGGTGGCGGGAGGCTCGAAATTGAAGAGGGTCTTGATGTTCCTGCACATGGCGGCGACGATTCCGGACGGGGAGTATGCCAAGGTTCGATGGCTCGAGCAAGTCGAAGCGGGGAGCGGTCAAGAGGCGGCCGCGGGCACGTCCGACTCTTCGCGCCGGTAGAGGCGAAGCGAGGGCGTCTTCGCCGCGATCCAGCTGACGGCGAGAAGGCATCCGATGCCGCCGCTCACGACCGAGGCGACGGGGCCGAAGGCCTGAGCGAGGAGCCCCGCTTCGAGCTCTCCCAGCTGCGGTCCACCCATGTAGAAGATCATGTTGACGCTCGTCATTCGACCCCGGAGAGAATCGGGAGTTGCGACCTGACGAATGACGTTTCTCAGGACCGTGCTCACCATGTCGGCCGCCCCCGCGAGAGCGAGGCAGGCGAAGGTCAGCCAGAAATGTCGCGAGAAACCGAAGGCGATGGTGAGCAGGCCGTAAGCGAGGGCCGCGGCGATGAGCGCTTGTCCCCGCCGCTGCATGCGGTCGATGAGCGGTACCATCACCACGCTCGTCGACATCGCGCCGAGCGCCGTTGCCGAGACGAGAAGGCCGTACCCCTTCGCCCCCACTCCGAGAATATCCTGCGCGAAGATCGGTAGCAGCGCGGTCGCGGAGGCGAAGAACGTCGCGAAGAAATCGAGAAGCATCGACGAGCGGATGAGCGGTTGACGAAAGACCCAGCGGAATCCCTCGAGCCCCGCCCGGAAGCTGAGCTCACCGCGTTCTCCGACGACGCGCCGGGGTACGTCCCGCATCGCGAGAAGGGTTCCTAGGAGGACGACGAACGATGCCACGTCGAAGAGGTACACCCAGGCGACGCCGGCATGACCGATGATGAGGCCTCCCAGCATCGGTCCGACGACG
The DNA here is from genome assembly GCA_963815675.1 of uncultured Acidobacteriota bacterium. Taxonomy (GTDB): domain Bacteria; phylum Acidobacteriota; class Vicinamibacteria; order Marinacidobacterales; family SMYC01; genus CAWFHP01. The sequence goes on from CAWFHP010000008.1 coordinate 263,587, forward strand.
GAGGCGGCCTGGACGGCGATGCTGTTGAGGCTGATGGCGTTGGCAAGATGCTCGCGAGGGACGAGCGTCGGGTATAGCGAGTTGCGCGCGGGATTGTCGAAGCAGCCCATGGCGGCGCTCGCCGCCGCGAGCAGATAGACGAGCCACACGTTCGCCACCTGCGCGAAGGTGATGGCGGCGAGAACGGCCGAAACGACCGTCATCGCGCAGTTGGTGAGGAGCATGAGCTTTCGCCGGTCGAGGGCGTCCGCCACCACGCCGCTCACGAATGAGAACACGATGATGGGTCCTACCCTCGCCAGGCCGACGATGCCGAGGGCGAGCGCCTTCTTGTCCTCGGGCACGAGCAGCGTCACGTGCCACAAGATGGCGGCAGTGCGCATGAAAGACCCCGACATCGAGATCATCAGTCCCAACCAGAGGAGTCGAAAGTTGCGATAGCGGAGAGCGACGAGAGCGCGGCGCATCAGGAGGTCTGCAAAGAGGGATCCGGGTCGAGCATGATCCGCGGGGACGGGCGATCATACCGCAGCCGTCCCCGCGAAAGCACGGGGTGCGCTCGAAGGTGTAAGAAAATGGAAAGTGGGCCTTACGAATCGGCACCCCGGCGCCACTTCCAACAGAGCGCGAGGAACTTTCCCAGGAGGTTGATGTCATGAACTTTCCGACGATGGCCGGAGCCTGCGGACGTCGTCTCGGTTTTGCGCGGGATGAGCTTTTGGATGATAGTTTGCCCGGTGGAGGTGGAGCTCTTCCGCCGATTCGCTCCAAGGGTGCGGCCCGACCATACTCCCTGGGAACGGCTCGGCGAGCGGACCTAGGACCTCTCGCCCCGGAGAGGAGGCCTTGAGAGGAGCAATGAAGCGGTTCGTGACGGAGCTCGCACTCGTGTCGCTTCTCGTCGCCGCGGCGTTCGAAAGCGCCCGGGGACAGAGCTCTCGAGACGAGATACGCCGAGTCGACGGGGAGGCGCGGGCGGCGCACGAGAAGAAAGAATATGCCGCGTTCTTGAGCGCGAGCCGCCGGCTGGTCGAGCTCGCTCCGCGAAGTACCCGCGCGCTCTACAACCTCGCCTGCGCGAGCGCCCTTTCGGGCTCCACGGGCGAGGCCCTCTCTTTGCTCGAGAGGCTCGCCCGTATGGGCGTCTACTTCGACGTCGGCTCCGACGAGGACCTCGCCTCGCTCCGGAACGAAAAGCGCTTCCGAACGATCTCGAAGCGCATGAAGGCGCTGGAAGCGCCTCTCGGACGGGCCACCGAGGCCGCCCGCCTCGGTGAGAAAGATTTCCTCACCGAGGGAGTCGCGAACGACCCGAAGACGGGCGATTTCTTCGTGAGCTCGGTACACCGCCGCAAGGTGGTGCGGATTCTCCGCGAACGTCGGGCCGCGCGACTTCGTGCCGGAAGGAGCCGACGGGTTGTTGAGCGCGGTCGGTCTCGCCCTCGATCCGGGAAGGCGGTCGCTCTTCGTTTCGAGCATGGGGACTCCCTACGCCAGGGACATGCCGAAGGATCGAGCGGGAACGTCCGAAGTCCTCGAGTACGGTCTCGATGACGCTCGGCTCCGGCGGCGCATCGCCCCGCCCGCCGCGCCGGCGGGAGCAACGGTGTCGGACCTCGCCCTCGGCCCCGACGGTGTTCTCTACGCCGCCGATCCCGCGACCGGCGGCGTGTATCGCGCCGCTCCCGGGGATGAATCGTTCCGAGTCCTGTTTCCGCCCGGTTCCATTGGCTCGGCGCAGGGGATGACTCTCACTCCTGACGGCGCGACGCTCTTCGTGTCCGATTACACCAGCGGCATCTGGAGTATCGTTCCTGCGAGCGGAGAGGCCCGTATCCTCGGGGCTTCGGACGATGTCGCTCTCACGGGCATCGACGGCCTCGTCTACTACCACGGCTCGCTCCTCGGAATCCGGAACGGGTTCCGTCCCCACGCGATCGTCCGGCTTCGTTTGTCCCCTGCTCTCGACCGGATTGAGCGAGCCGACGTGCTCGAGCGCGCCGATCCCCGGTGGGACGAGCCGACGCTCGGGGTCCTGGCCGACGGAACCTTCGTTTACGTCGCCCGGAGTCAATACCGGCGTTTCTCCGAAGATGGCGTACCGGGAGCGGAGCTGGCGGAGCCGATGCTGTTGAGGCTCGACCTCGATTGGTAAACCGTCGCCGCTACGGTTCGTGAAGGAGCGAGCGGCCCCGCGCTCGGCCGCGGAGGAGTTTTCCGAGTCGAGAGAGAAGGGTCGTCGCCCGATAGGGCTTCTGCAGCACGTCGCCGAGCTCCTCTCTTCCGCCACCTTCGAGGGACTCGGCCCGCACGTAGCCGCTCGTGAGGATGGCTTTCACGTTGGGGTCGAAAGCACGAATCTCCCGGAGAGCCTCGGTACCGCTCATCTGCGGCATGGTCATGTCGATCACCACCGCCGCGATGTCGTCACGGCGCCGACGATAGATCTCGACGGCCTCGAGCCCGCTGGCGGCCTCGACGACACGGTAGCCTCCCAGCTCCAGAAACTGTCTCGCGACCGAGCGGACGAGCGGCTCGTCATCCACGAGGAGGATCGTCTCGTCGCCCTCGATTCCCGCGGCGAGGCCGGACTCGACTGCGGCCGGCTCGTCCTCCTCCTCGGCGGCGGGGAATCGAACGACGAAGCTCGTCCCCTCCCCGGGGCTGCTCGTGAGGGACAGCTCGCCGGAAGCGCTCCGCACGATGCCTCGTACCGCCGCGAGTCCGAGCCCGCGTCCCGGTCCTTTGGTGGAAAAGAACGGGTCGAAGATGCGGGAGCGCGTCTGGTCGTCCATTCCCGCTCCACTGTCCGTCACTACCAGCCGCACACGAGGCCGGCCCTCTTCCCAGCCGGGAGAGACCGAATCGGCGCCGCGTTCGACGGAGGTCGAGACTTTCACCGACCCGGGATTTTCACCGATCGCCTCCGCGGCATTGGTGACGAGGTTGAGCAGTAGCTGGGTGAGCTGCGCTCGATTGGCGCGGACCACTGCCGCGCGGATCGACAGATGAACCTCGATGACGATCTTCTTCGACATCGACGCCGCGAAGAGGGGCTCCATCTCTCGAATGAGGACGTTCACGTCGACTCTTTCCTGGTCGAAGCTCGGCTTGCCGGTGCAGGCGAGCATCTGTCCGGTGAGAAGCGCGGCTTGTCTCGTCGCCGTCAGAGCGTTCGAGAGATGGCTGCGCGCCTTCGCGTCTTCGGGAAGGTCTCGAAGGGCGAGCTCGGTGCTTCCCGAGAATCGACGTCAGGATATTGTTGAAGTCGTGCGCGATCCCGCCCGCCATCAGTCCGAGGCTCTCGAGCTTCTGGGCATGGAGCACCTGAGCTTCCAGGAGCTTCTGGGCCTCGGAGGCCTTCTTGCGCTCGGTGAGATCGGTCGCGACGACACCCACGCCGGGCGGATAGCTCTGGGCGCCGCCCAGCGGAAAGAAGACCATGAAATAGGTCCTCGCCTCGCCTCTGACCTCGAGCTCCACCTCCCGCTCGATGACGCGCTGTTGCTGCATAACGGCCCGCGTTGCGGGTAGCACGACGGTGGCGAAGCCTGGCGGCAGGATATCGGCCGCCGGCCGGTTCGAGGCCCGCTCCTGCGACACGTCAATCAGCGACTCGAAGCTCCGGTTGAGGAGCAGGACGCGCTCCTCCCCGTCGATGACCGCGATGGGAGTGGAAGAGTTGTCGAGAATCGATTGCAGGAGACTTCGGCTCCCGTCGAGCTCGGTCAAAGCTTTCGTCGTGACTTCGACTTGCTGGTGGAGACCCTGGTAGAGGCTCTGCAGCCGTTCCGTCATCTCGTTGAACGAGCGCGCGAGGACGCCCACCTCGTCCGACGTCAAGACCGGCGCCCGCGCCTCGAAATCGCCCTCGGCGACGGCGGTGGCGGCCTGGGCAACCGCGAGAATGGGGTTGGCAATCTCTCGCGCGAGAGAAAAGACAATCAACGCGAGGAGGATCGATGAGCCGATGCCGATGCCCAGGATGGTCTTGACCAGACGGCGGGCGGGCTCGAACGCCTCCACTTGCTCCATCTCCACGAGCAGCGCGAGCTGCCGTTCGTCGTTCCATCGGTAGGCTCCGATGACGGGCTTTCCCGCGTAGTTGTCGTAGAGCCCCACACCGCTCTCGCCTCTCAACGCGGCGTCGATGCCGGTGCTGAAGACGCCGCGCCGGTACCGATCGCGCCCGAAACGCTCCGAGCTCACGAAATCGTTGAACGAGCTGATGAGATAGGCCTCGCCGGTGGCGCCGAGCCCGACGCGGTTGGCAGTGAGCTGGTCGAAGAGGACGAGGCTCATCTGGCCGGCCACGACCGCCACCGTCCGTCCCCCGGGGTCCCGAACCGGCGTGGCGATGGTGAGAGCCGGCCGGCCGGTCACGGGAGAGGTGTAGATGTTCTCGACGAAGGTGGCGACCTTGCCCCGCGTATAAAAGAGGTCGTTCACGTGATAGTCGCCCCGCCTGCCGGAGTCGGTCGAGGCGAGCACCTCACCCGCTACGGGCGAGAGTACCGAGATTTCCTCGAACTCACCCGGCGCGCGTACCGCCGAGCGAAGGAGGTTCTCGAGCCGCTCTCTCGCCTGCAGGACGCGCGATGAAGGAGGAAGCCCGCGAGCCTGGGAAAGCAGCATCGCATCGCTCTCGACTTCGGGTACGGCGGAGAGAAAAACGATGACGTCGCGCTGGAGCCCGACCCAACGATTGAGCTCGGCCTCCATTTGAACGGTGGCCGCTATCAACCGGCGGGACAACGCTTCACGCAGGGCGTTCCGAGCCTCGATGAACGCGGCGAGAGCGACGAAGAGCACGGTGAGGATCGAGACGGTGAGAAACGATCCCACGAGTCGTGCGAGAAGGCTCGTCGCCTTTTTCGGCGCTTCCGACGCTCCGGAGTGCATTGGAATCAGAAACCCCGGGGCTCGACGGCGCTGTGGAACTCGGATCGACCGTCGTGTATGCGGGAGATGATGACCTTGCGTATGGGATCCGGGCTGCCGTCGAAGCGGATGTCGCCCGCAACGCCGTGGAAGGTGCGTGGACGCGCCAGGGCGTCGCGAATCCGTTCGGAGGAGGTGCTCCCCGCTTCCTCGATCGCCTCGAGGCAGACGCGCACCGCGTCGTAGGTCAACGCGGCGGTGACTTTCGGGGTCTCACCATAAGCTTCACGGTACCGTTCGACGAAACGGCGCGCGTTGTCGTCGTCGAGGTCGTGGTGCCACTGATGAGTGTAGAACGCACCCTCGCTCTCGGGAAGGTTCTCTAGAAACTTGATATCCCAGGTGTCGGCGCCGAGAAGTGTGGCGTGGATTCCCTGTTGGCGAGCCTGAACGATCTGGGTGACGACCCGGCCGGTGTCGCCTGCAAGATAGAGCACGTCGGGAACCGCTCGAGAGATGCGAGCGAGCTGCGCCACGTAGTCGAGCGGCTCGTCGCGCGCATAGACCTCGTTCGCGACCATCTTGCCTCCGTCCGCTTCGAACTCCTCCTGGAACGCCTTGGCGAGACTTCTACCGCTGGCGGTCGATACGTCGTAAAAGACGGCGGCAGATTTCGCTCCCAGCTCTTGCCGGGCGAAACGCGCGAGAACCGTTGCCTGCTCGTCGTCTCGGAACGCGAGACGAAAGACGTACTTCTTTCCGCGCGTGGTTTCCGGGTTGGAGGACATGGGACTCATCATCGGAACGTGGCCGTTCTCGGCGACGAGCGAGACGGGGATGGCGTGCCGGCTCAGCTGGGGACCGAGAAGAACGTCGATTCGTTCCTGGTTGATGAGCGCTCGGGCTACGCTCGTCGCCGAATCCGGTCGATCTTCGTAGCTCTTCACGACCAGCGCCACGTGGTACCGGACACCGCCCACCATGACGCCGCCGGCATCGTTCGCCTCCTTGACCGCGAGCTCCGCTCCATCGATGGAAGGACGCCCCGATCCCGACTGGGCGAGTCCTTCCATCAACGCCAGAAGACCGAAACGAATCTCGGAAGGGGTTACCTCGGTGCGGCAACCAGACGCGGCCAGAAGGATCGCGATGGGCAGCGATAACAACGAAGAAAGAAACGTAGCTCGCCGTGGCATGGAGCTCCAAGCCGACAATCGTCCCGCTTTCGTCTGTCTTCGCGAGGCTGAAAGCAGATGGATTCCGCTCGTCCCACGTCAGTGTACCACGACGTTCTCCGTCGCTTCTTCCGAGCGAGTAGCGAGAACTCCACGACAGAGCGAAATTCGACGACACGTGGCGCCGGATCGTACAATTCGCGCGCGAAGAGGAGGATGGAAGGAAGCGGCAATGCCTTTTCGAAAATCCAACACTACAACTTGCAATGTGCGCCGACTCTCTTGCCCGCTCTCTGCGGAGCGATGATGACACCTGTTCCACATCGGTAGCTCCACGTCGCGGAAGGCTCTTCCCGAGAGGGAATTTGAGACGGCTCTCGGGCGATACCAGACGCCTCGGGTTGGTGTCGCGACGAAACGGGCACGAACCTTGCGCCGACTGGATGCAAGCCCGCGCCAAGAGGGGGATGACGCGACCAATAAGGGGGAGCCGTATCTTGATCGTCGACGACGAGCCGGCTGTCGTATCGACGCTACGCGAGTTCTTCCGTTCGTGCGAGCTCGACGTCGATTGCGCGACCGGGGAGGCGAAGCTCGCGCGGTACGTCGAGCTGGCACCCCAATCCACTGAGCGTTACGCCGAGCTGACCGAGCTCATGCTCGGGGGGGCGCGGTCATGACGAATCCCGCCAAGCGGTAACGCGTCCGCAAATGATCGCCCATACCACCCGCGGAACGGCGTCGGAGAGCGTGGGGCCATCACAACAGAAGGCGAAAAAATCGCGCTCGTCAACCGGCCGCTCGTTCGATCCGTTGTTCCGTTTGGTTCGCCGTGGTGGGACTACCTCGAAATCGTGAGCTCCGTGTGGGAAACGACCCGCACCCGTTCGCGCTGAAACGTCGGCTCGAGCCAGGGGATTTCCCCGCGTTCGCGCGTTTCGAGAAAAGTCTCGATACCCCTCTGTAGCCTGGATTCTTGGTCCGGAGGCCGTGGGCAAGTGGGGGAGGATTCCCCCGGTTGGTACGTTCTTCTGGAGAGTAATCCGCCCTCACCTCGAGCTTTGTTCCGAGAAAAGCTCTACGGGCACTCGGCTGGAACGGAGTTTGCTTGTTTTATCTCGAAGCCACGAAAACAAGGAGCAGCTAGACGCCTCCGCTCGGTCGGAAGCTAGAAGCTCTCCATGAGCGTTGGAAGGATACGATGAACTCTACAGGATGGAATCGAGAGCGCGGGTTCTCGCTCATCGAAGTCATGATTGCACTACTCATCACGATGGTCGTCATGGCTTCGGTCATGCTGCTTCTTCAGAAGGGACAGAAGAGCTTCCGGAGGGAGCCCGAGGTATCCGACATGAACGCGAACGCACGGTCGGGCCTCGATCGCATCAGCCGGGACCTGACCATGGCCGGCTACAAAACCCCCCCCAACATGCCCGTGATGTGGCAGGACGGCGGGGGCATCAATCCCGATGAGATCACGATCATCTACGCCGATCCCGACGTCCCGGTTTCGAGACCGAAGCCCTGCGGGTCAGGCGGAGGAGGAGGCGGCAGCAGTGGAAAGGGCGGAGGAAGCGGCGGAGGCGGCGGAGGCGGCGGAGGCCCTTGCAATACCATCGGCATGTCGTCCACCCTCAACATCGATCCCGCGTCTATGAATCCCGTCCCCGCGGATTACGAGCAGTCCTATCACGACGGACAGGTCTTGTACGCGATCCAGGGGCCGAACGGCGATCCCGCTTGCGATACGGTTGCTCCTGGGATCATTCCGTTCGAGCTGACTCAGACTCCGAACTGCACTGGCGCCGGCGGCTCGAAGAACGGCCCCTCTGGCTGCGCTACCCTCAATCTGAACCACAACCCCGGCAACGGTTCGACGGATTTGAACCTGCCGAACGGTTTCAACAACGATGTGGATCCCGACTGCGCGGTCATCGGCATGTTCCATGTCGTCCAGTACCGAATCAATCCTCCGCCTCCGACCGAAAATCCCTCCCTGGAGCGGAGAGATCTCGTGCTCGGGACGGCATGGTCGGCGGTCTCGGCCAACATCGAGAACCTCCAGATTCAGTACACCGAGGGGTTCGCCGACGTGTTCCAGGACGTACCGGCCGTTATGTCCATGGGCAACGATCCCAATACCTGGGTGACGGGTGTCCGGGTGACGATCTCCGGGAGAAGCGAGAGCAAGAACCTCGAGGGCGGCAGCGCCGGAATCTTCGCGGCCGGTGATACTCACTTGCGCCGATCGTTCACGACCAGCGTAATCCTGAGAAACCAGCTCAACGCCGCTTCGAACGCCGGCGGCATGGGAGTCAACGGATGGAACTAGTCAGGACGCGTGAGGAGACGAGCTCTCGGAGCGGTCTCGTCTGCCTACGGGCCGCATTCTTCATTCCGTGATGGAGAACCGGGCGGGCGCTCCGCACCTTGACAGGGCGCCGTCGAGAAACGCTTCAGCGGTCCACCTGCCGTACAGAGAGCTCCATACGATGGAGGTTCCCGCTACGGGCAGAGTAGCGCTCACCGCGGCGTGGCGCTTCCACCCTTTCCAAGTGCTCGGGATCTCGACTTCTTCGATGGGTTTCGGGTAGTCGGAGAGCTTCCTCTTCACCCGTCCAGCACGAGGAGGCGTCGAGCTCGCCGAAGCGCCGGCCGCGGGATTCCCATCGCTGACCCGAAAGGGGACGGTGAGCGTCTGATACAGCTGACCATCGGGAGTATAGAGCTTCAAGTCGATGCGATGAGCTCCCGCCACGTCCCCCCACAGATGGACGCGAAACTCCAGGTCGAGAATCCCGGTCGCGGAGAATCGACGGTTCCAGCGCGGCTGGTCCGACTGCGGTGAGAACACTTCGATGGGGACGCAGCGCATGGTGGCCGTGCTCTGGTCGGACTTTTCGGCGCTCGCGCCGAGCGGAAGACAAAAGAAGAACATCAGAAGGGCCGAACCCCCCCCCGTCCTCGCCGAGCTAGTGCAACGGAAAATCGACGGCATAAATCGCCCCCCGCGTGGTCCCCACGTAGATCAACTGATTCGTCAGATCGAAAGAAGGAGCTCCCACCGCCGCCGTGCCCGCACCGAGTACCTCGAAGCTCGAGACCGGAGGTGTCGTCGCCAGGTCGAGCTGGTACAGCCTCCCGTTCCCGCCCCCGATGAGGAGGTATTGGGTGCCGGGCACGAAGAGCGGCGTCGAAGGAGAGGGAATCGAGGTTACTTGCCATTTCTCGGTGGCGCTCGAGCCGCCGTCGGTAAGCGCGTGAACCGTCGTCGTCGTCGAGAAATAGAGCTCTCCCCTACCGAATCCGGGCCAGACGAAACCCTTCACTGGTCCGTCCGCAGCGTCGAAAGGAGCGGACCAGACGTCGGCACCGGTGGCGGCATCGACGGCATAGACCTTGCTTTGGTTCGTTCCGACATACACGGTGTTTCCGAAGAGAATGGGACTCCCGTCGATGTCTCCGATGGCACGCGCCCAGACGAGAGTCGCGCCGACGTCGGTGAACGAGAGACACCAGAGGGTGTTCAAGCTCCCACCCGTGGGCGAGCGGGACGCGAAGTAAATCCGGTTCGTGTCGTAATCGACCGACGCCGAGCCGCTAACGATTCCGATGGCATTGACCCCGCCGCCGTTGTCGAAACGCCAGGCCACGCGCCCGTCGGCGAGCCGCAGGGCTACGATCTCGTTGTTCGAGAACGAATTTCGCGTTCCCGCGAACACGAGATCGTAGGCACCGCCGAAAATGGTGAACATTCCCCACGGCGCCGCCTGGATCCGTTCGCCCAGTACGGGACTCTCCCAGAGCACGCTTCCGTTGACGGCGTCGAGGGCGTGGACGATACCGTCCTGCGCTCCCACGAACAGGACCTTGGTCGCGCCTCCGAGCGGCGTCAGGACTACGGGCGGACGCGACTGCGCCGGTTGATTCAGAGCCGGAGGTACCCAATTGGACGGCCAGGTTCCGCCGCTCGGGCCGGGGACCATGGAATGCAGCACCGCATCGTTGGAGACGGCGTAGACCGAGCCGATCGCCGGAGGCGATACCGCTGCCGCGCTCGTCTGGTATACCCAGCGGGTGTTGCCCGTTGCGGACTGCGGCCGGCCTGAGGTGAACCTGGGAGAGGAAACGTCTCCCGCCGTGTTCTGTACAAACGCGCCGTAATAGTAGGTCGTCCCGTCTGCGACAGGCTCGTGAAGGAAAGACTGATGAGCGTCCGGTGTTCCCGCCGGGGGTAGCAGCTGGGTCCCGTCGGCCGTTCCCGTAGGGAATCGATCGGTGCGGTAGACGATGACTACCGATCCGCCGGAGGCGGGATTCAGCCACTCGAGCTCGTTGCGCTGGTCGGTGGACGTAACGGTGAAGACCGGGAGCGGATCCGGTGGCGCGTTGCACGTCCCGGCGACGCTGGCGGATATCTCCACCAGGTTTCCGTCGGTGTTTCCTCCGTTGCACGGCCCTGTTCCGCTCGAAGTTCCGTCCTCGGCCCGTACCGCGTAGAAGTACGTCGCACCGCTGGTAACCTGGGTATCCTCGTAGACCGTGCCGGTGATACACGCGTCGAGAAGGTTCGTGGAATCGGGTTTGAAGCCGGGGACGCCAAATCGGTAGATGTTGTAGGCGACGCTCGCTCCCGGGCAGTTGCTCGTGGCGGCACTCCAGCTCAAATCGACGGCGCAGGTCGTTGACGACGGGACGGCGGAGATCAATCCCCCGAAGGTCGGGGGCATCGTGCAGTCCCCGGTGGCGACCGAGGATGCCTCGAGCGAAAAGGGCGACGAGCAACCTCCCGCGCCCGAAGCGGTCACGACGTAGTAGTACGTGATTCCGCCCGAGACGGACAAATCGGTGTAGCTCGTTCCGGCGAGGCTCGCGAGCGAGGTATAGGGCCCGCCGCTGGATGTCGAACGGAAAAGCTCGTAAGAGTCGGCCCCTGATGAGGCGCTCCAGCTGACATCGATCCGGTTCGCCCCCGGCGAAGAGGCGACGAGGGAGCTCGGAGCGGCCGGAGGCACGCAGTCCTGGGCGTCGCCCGAGTAGACGAGCGCGAAGTCCTGACCGGGGAGCCCCGGCGGGTTGAGCGCCGTCTGGGCCGAGCTCACTCGGATCGTCCACCGTCCCGGAGCCGGCGCCTGCACGAAGATGTTCTCGACGTTGTTCGCGGTGTCGGCCGATGCACCAGGGTCGGGAGTCGACCAGCTTCCGGTGAAGAGGTTCCCGCGATAGATTGTGCCTCCCGGCGCGGTGAGCTCGAGATTCAGGTCGTTCACCAGCGGGCTCGTCGAGCCGCCGGCCGCGGGCGGGTCGGTCCAGACGAGCGAGACCTTGAGGGGGACGCCGCTCGAGGCGACCACGAAGTCGCTCGACCAGATCGCTCCCGTCGCGAGCGGAGTGACGTCGGTCTGATCGAAGTACCGTATCTTTCCACCCGGAGGGCCTTCGATGGATTGGCGCAAGTTCAAGCGGCCCCAGCCCTGCGCGAACGACGGATAGCCGAGCCCCAGATCTACGGCACCGTTGATGAGCGCGGCCTTGGCGAGAGCGGGGCTCGGAAAGCTCCCGAATCAATCCTTGTAGTATTGGAAGAACACGGCTCCCGCGCCCGCGGTCAACGGGGTCGACATCGACGTTCCGGTATCCGTCTCGTAGCGCGGCCCCGTCCAGCTCTGGTCCCACGGAGCGGTCGCGAGAGGGTCGGAAGACTGCGCCGACAGGACGTCGGTCCCGACGGCGACGAGGTCGGGCTTGATGCGGCCCTGCGAAGGTCCGCGGCTCGAGAATTTCGCGACGGTGTTGATGTCGGGGCTCGCCGCGACGTAGCGGCCACAGCGATCGTTCTCGGAGGCGCCCACGGTGACGACGTTCTTCGCCGTTCCCGGAGAGCCCACCGTTCCCGCTCCAGAACCGTCGTTTCCCGCGGAGAAAAAGACGAGCAGCGGTTGGTTTCCCGTCGTGGCCGAATCGGCGTCACGCACGAGACCATCGATGGTCGCCGCCTGGCTGCTATAGGTGAAGAGGTTCACGTAGCCCCAGGAGTTGGTGCTGATCTCGGCACCGCGCTGAGCTCCCCATCGCATCATCGTCGTCTCGGTGGTAAAGCCGCCGTCGAAGATGTTGTTGGTGACGAGACGTGCTCCGAAGGCCATGCCGCGCACCGTGGAAAGCGGCGTCGTGCGGTCGCCGCAGGCGAACGTGTTGTCCGGTGACGCGGCAGCGAGACCGCGGCCGAGGATCGAGCCCGCGGTGTGGGTGCCGTGTCCGTTGTCGGTACCCGACATGGCACCGGCGGTCGCCACGATCGCGCTCGGGGGGAAGTCGGGATGGGACAGGTCGACGCCGCTGTCGTTGTGGTCCACGATTACACCCGTTCCGTCGTAGCCGAGACCGGCATCCGTCCAGACCGGCTCCACGTTCAGGATGTAGTCTTTCGGCGCGAGGTCGTCGTGGAGTACCCGCTCGTGCACGGCTTCGACGTACGCGACGTCGGGTATGTCCTGGAGAATCTGGAGAACCTCCGGCCCTCGCACCGCGAACACTCCGGGCTCGATGCTCGCTCCGGTTCTGCCGGAGGGCTCCGCCCAGGTGCGGACACGAGCGTTCATCGAAGGGACGCTCGCGACGTCGTACCCGTGGACGTGGACGAGCGCCCGCCCGCTCGGGTTGCGCATCAAACCGCGAACTTCCCCCGGCATGGCCTGGCCGCGGGCGAGCCGAAGGAGCGTTTCGTCGAGGCGCGCCTCGAGCGGAACCCGCATGACCGCCCGCACCGCGTCGAAACCGAACGACGTGGTCAGCCGGGCCAGTCGCGCCAGGGCCGGGCCGCGGCTTCGTACCACGAGTACGTAGGGGGCTGCGGTCCCGACGATCTCGACTCCTAGAGACTCCGTCCTCGCCCTCCACAGCGGATCGATGGGGCCAACGAATGCCACGAGGTAATATCCCGCCGGAAGGGCAAGGAGTTCTCTTGCCGGCGTGGGCAGGGCAGCCCCGAGCCATCCACGGTACGAGATGGAGCCGGTGTCGCGGACGGGTGTGAGGAGGCTTCGAGCTCCCTCTGGAAGGTGCTCTGCCCCCGGAATGGCGGCGAGAACCAGGTCTCGATACTGATGGACGGGAACGGCTTCTGCCTGGAGGCGGGCCGAGAGCTCCCTGGGAACGAGATAGAGATCCGTCCCGGGAGCTGGCCCTTCGTTGCGAGACTGCGCGCCGGACGTGAGAAGGGCCACGGCGAGAGCGAGGATGGCGACGACGGGGAATCGCTTCCTAGCTGTCGGCGTGCGCGCCCCGGTGCGTTCGTCCCGTTGCAACGAGTCGACTCCAGACGGTGTGGGGGGAAGATTGAACCTGAATTGATATCAGATGCGACGGCAGGCTGTCAACGCAGACGACCACCCTCTGACGTCCGACGATCCTCTTATCTTATAATGTTGTCGAGGGAGCGTTCACCTTCGCCAAGGCTTCGTCGAAACCGCGCCGAAGCCCGAGGCCCGAAGCCCGAAGCCCGAAGCCCGAAGGCGGGAGCCGGCCCGAAATGATGCCAAACCCGTTCTATGTCGACGGGAAGCGAATCCATTGGACGCCGGCAGCGCCGGCATTCGCCGGGGCAGCTCTCATCGAGGCGTTGGGGCGCGGTGGTGAACAGCTTCCGGGCCCCGACGAGCCCCCTTATCTCTTTTGCGCCAACGGTAGTTGTCGCGACTGTAATCTCCTCGTCGACGGCATCGCCGACGTCCCATCCTGCCGTCTCTTCCTCGCGCCCGGGATGTCCTTCCGTTCGGGAGAGGGGGCGGGTGAGGAGAACGCTCTCTCGCGGCGACTGGGCCAGGTGGCCGACGGTGAGCCTCTCGCCGCGGATGTCGCGGTCGTTGGTGCCGGACCTTCGGGAAGGGCGGCGGCCGAGGCGGCTCGGAGGCTCGGGGTGGAGACCGTTCTCCTCGAAGCCCGCGCCGAGGCGATCCAGGGGGGCATGACTCCACGCCCGGTCGGAGCGGTCGGGGGCATGCCGTTCGTGATGGAAGGAAAGAGGCGGAGGAGGCTTCGCGCCCGGACCATCGTTCTCGCGAATGGCGCTCGCGACGCCGAGCCGAGGCTTCCCGGCTCGACTCTCGCGGGAGTGCTCCCCCTCTCCCTCCTCGACCGCTACCTCGCCCTCGGCACGCTTCCCGGAGAATCGATTCTCGTCGCGGGAGGCGACGAGGGGTGCGAGGCGGCGCTCCGGGATCTCGGCGCGAAGTCATGCACCTTCCTTCCCGACGCGCGCGCTCTCGCGGAGGTGAGGGGTCGAAATCGTGTCGAGCGAGCGCGATGGCGCGGGCCCGACGGAGGGCCCGAGGTCGAGGTCGAGGTCGCGTCGACGTCGACGTCGACGTCGTCTTCGTCGGTCCAGGACGTGAACCGTCTCTCGAACTCGCGCGTGCGCTCGGATGTCGGACGTTCTACGACCGCGCCGCCGGCTACGATCGGCTCGTCACCGGGGAGAACGGCACGACATCGGCTCCCGGCATCCTCGCCTGCGGGGACGTCGCGCTCCTGGGAACGAAGCCCGGCGCCCGGGACGCGCGCGAAGCGGAGGAGATGGGGAGGCTCGCGGGTCGAGCGGCGGCCTCTCTTTCGAGAACGAGACGATCGGAGTGGTAGAGTAGGCTCATGCGGAATCGCGACGTCGCTCCTCGACCTCGACGCTGAGTCCATCGCGATGGCGCGTCGGTCCATCTGGGCGTCTCTTCCCACCGAAGCCGTGCTCCCCGCGAGCCACGATCTGGACCGGATGTCGGCGCTCGCCGTTCTCGACCTCATGGGGCGGGAGGACGCGAAGGTCGTGAGCGCGGTGCGCAGCCAGGCGCGCTCGGTCGAGCGTGCCGCCCGGATGATGGCCAACGTGCTCGCCTCGGGAGGGCGCGTCTTTTTCGCCGGCGCCGGCACGAGCGGCCGCCTGGGCGTCCTCGAGGCCGCCGAGTGTCCGCCCACCTTCGGAACGGATCCCGATCGAATCGTCGCCGTCATCGCCGGTGGCAAGGGCGCTGTATTCGAGTCGATCGAAGGCGCCGAAGACCGCGCTCAGGACGGAGAGAGCCAGCTCCGCTCCCGGCGGTTGACGGGAAACGATCTCGTCGTTGGAATCTCCGCTTCGAGCGTGACTCCTTTCGTCCGGGGATCGCTCGCGTTCGCCCGGGCGAAAGGAGCGCCGACGGTCCTCATCACCTGCGGTCCCAGGGCTCGCGGTATCGCCGACGTCGTCGTCGCTCCGAGAGTGGGCGCCGAGGTTCTCGCGGGCTCGACGCGCATGAAAGCGGGCACCGCCACCAAGCTCGTCCTCAACCAGATCACGCTGGTCGCGATGCTCCGCCTGAAGAAAGTCTGCGGTCCGTTCATGGTGGATTCGCGGCCTCGCTCGGCGAAGCTCCGCGATCGAGCGCGCCGCATCGTCGCCGCCCTCGGCTCCGTCGATGGAAAGACGGCCGCCCGTCTGTTGGATCGTTCGCGGAAGGAAGTCAAGACCGCGATCGTCATGGCCCGGTTGGGGGTCAGCGCCGGCGAAGCCCGGACGCGCCTCCGGTCGGAGAAGGGAGATCTTCGCGCGGTGATCGAGTCCGGAGACGCTCGAGGCCGAGAGCGACGGCGCCCCGCGCAGGCTCGACGCAAAGCTCGCGCACGTCGGCCCAGGGCGCGACCTTCCGGATGATCTTCTCGAAGTCCTGACGCAGCACCGGCACCGCCTTCCACAGTCCTCCGGAGAGAACGAGGGGAAACGTCTTGCCGGCGAGATTGAGCCTTCCGATGACCGACTCCACCGCACGCATGAACTCTCGCGCCGCCTCGTCGATGATGCTCTGCGCTTCTCCGTCGCCGAGGTCCGCGGCCTGTTGAACGAGGGGCGCGAGCGCCGCGATCTCCTCGCGGGCCAGCTCCCGATAGACACGGTGAACCATGGCCTCGACCTCGTCGATTCCGAGCCGCGAAAGTATCGGACGCTCGAGTAGAGTCTTGGCCGCGCGACCGTCATAAGCACGCATGACCGCCCGGAGCGCAGCGCAGTCCCATCCAGTACGCGCTTCCCTCGTCACCGAGAAGCGGTCCCCAGCCGCCGGCGCGTGCTTCGCGTCCGTTCCGATCGACGCCGAAGGCCGCCGCCCCGGTTCCCACGATGAGAACGACGCCGTAGCGTTCCCCGGCGCCGGCGATGAGCGCGATCAGAGCGTCGTGGGTCACGATGTTCTCTTTCGCCACACCCAGACGCTCGACGATCCGCCGCATCACACGGAAGTCGCGCTCCCTCCCCGCGCCCGCCATTCCGATGCACAGGGCGTCGGCAACCGCGCGCTGACCCGGAAGGACCTGGGCCACGAGGCCCGTGAGGGCGAACGCGACCTCTTCTTCCGTGAAGAGCTGAAGATTGGTGCCCGGGCCGCGGGCCTTGGCGAGGATCGAGCCGGTCTCGTCGGCGAGCAAACATTCCGTCTTCGTCGCTCCCGCATCGATGCCGAGAACTCTCATGATGGTGACTCCAAGACTAGAAGCTCGGCCCAAGTCTTGTCAAATCACACGGATGCCCGACTGGCACCTCGGCCTCTCGAGGGGTTGACAGGCGCGGGGCTCATGGTCTATTTTACTTACCGGACGGTAGGTCAGTCGGGTGCGACAGCTCGAAGGCGACAATCGCGCTGGCCTTTTGGCAACCAACCATTGATTTGGAACCGAAGCGAGGAATCATGACCGATTCGAATCGAGTTGTCATTTTCGACACGACGTTGCGAGATGGGGAGCAGTCGCCCGGCGCCAGCATGAACCTCGATGGAAAACTCTCGATGGCGAGCGCCCTCGCCAAGCTCGGCGTCGACATCATCGAGGCGGGCTTTCCCATCGCGTCGAACGGTGACTTCGAAGCGGTCCGCGAGATCGCGCGCCGAATCGAAGGCCCGACGATCGCCGGGCTCGCGCGGTGTCACGAGCTCGACATCCATCGTGCCTGGGACGCCCTGAAAGACGCGCCCCGTGCCGCGCATCCACGTCTTTCTCGCCACCAGCGCCATCCACCGCGAGTACAAGCTCGCGATGGCAAAAGAGGAGATCGTGCGGCGCTCCGTGGAGAGCGTTCAGATGGCGCCGAGAGCTCTGCGACGACGTGGAGTTCTCTCCCGAGGACGCCTCCCGAACCGAGCTCGACTTCCTCGCCGAGGTGGTGGAGCGGGCGATCGCCGCCGGCGCCTCGACGGTGAACATCCCCGACACCGTCGGCTACGCCGTCCCCGAGGAGTTCGCCGAGAGGATCCGCTTCCTGAAGGCGCACGTCTCCAACATCGACCAGGCCGTCATCAGCGTCCACTGCCACAACGACCTCGGGCTCGCCGTCGCCAACAGCCTCGCGGCCATCGGCGCGGGGGCGCGTCAGGTCGAGTGCACCATCAATGGCATCGGCGAGCGCGCGGGCAACTGCTCCCTCGAGGAAGTCGTGATGACCCTCCGGACGCGCTCCGACTTCTTCCATCTCGAGACCGGCATCGACACCAGGCGCATCTATCCCACGCAGCCGGCTCCTCTGTCAGGTGACGGGACTCGTCGTGCAGCGCAACAAGGCCATCGTGGGGCAGAACGCTTTCGCTCACGAGGCGGGAATCCACCAGCACGGCGTCATCCAGAACCGTCTCACCTACGAGATCATGAAGCCCGAGGACATCGGTCTCGGTGACAACGCCCTCGTTCTCGGCAAACACAGCGGCCGGCACGCGCTGCGCAAGCGTCTTCATGAGCTCGGCCACGAGCTCGGCGAAGAGGAGCTCGACCGAGTCTTCATCGAGTTCAAGGCGCTCGCCGATACCAAGAAGGAAGTTCTCGATGACGACCTCGAGACGTTGATGAAGGGTGCGGTGCCGAGGCACCACGATCACTGGGAGCTCGTCGATCTTCACGTGAGCTCGGGAACGAGCTCGGCTTCGACCGCCACCATCGGCCTGAGGCATTCGAGCGGCCGGACGGTACAGGAGGCCGCTTGCGGCGGCGGACCGGTGGAGGCCATATTCCGGGCGATGGGTCGAGCCACCGGAACCGACGTCGAGCTCGTCGACTTCCAGATCCGCGGTCTCACCGCGGGGCTAGGAGGCGAGGGAGAGGTCACGGTGGAAGTGGAAGAGCACGGCCGGCGCCATCGCGGTCGGGCGACCGGAAGCGACATCACCCAGGCGAGCGCCGAAGCGTTCATCCGCGTGATCAATCGAGTCCTTGCGGTTCGTGAGGCCAACAAGGAGCTCGTGGATGTCTTCGGTCAGTAAACCGGGGTCGCCGGGGGCGGGCGCTCAACCGCTCACGCTGTTCGAAAAGCTCTGGCGGCGCCACGTCGTCGTGGAGGCGACCGACGCGCATCCGCCCGTCGTCTACGTGGATCTTCATCTCGTCCACGAGGTCACGTCTCCTCAGGCGTTCTCCGAGCTTCGGCGGCGCGGTCTTTCGGTACGTCGAGCGGATCGCACCATCGCCACCATGGATCACTCCACGCCCACCCTCGTGGACGAATCGGGGAAGGCGCGCTTTTTCAACCGCGAGACCGAGGCCCAGGTAGAAACGCTGCGCCGGAACTGCGAGGAGTTCGGAGTGGAGCTCTATCCGCTGGGCGACGCCCGTCAAGGGATCGTTCACGTGATCGGCCCCGAGCTCGGATTGACCCGCCCGGGGATGACGATCGTCTGCGGGGACAGCCACACCTCGACCCACGGGGCCTTTGGCGCGTGGGCGTTCGGCATCGGGACGACGGAGGTGGGGCACGTCCTCGCGACCCAGTGCCTGCTGCAGGAGAAGCCCAAGACCTTCGAGGTCCGTGTCGACGGGAAGCTTCCTCCGGGGGTGACGGCCAAGGACCTGATCCTCGCCATCATTCACGAGATCGGTGTCGACGGCGGCATCGGCCACGTGATCGAGTACACCGGCTCTGCTATCCGGTCGCTCTCGATGGAAGAGCGCATGACCGTCTGCAACATGTCCATCGAGGGCGGGGCGCGAGCGGGACTGATCGCGCCCGACGAGACGACGTTCTCGTATCTCGAGGGCCGAGCGTTCTCGCCCCGGGAGAGGCGTGGGACGAGGCCCTCCGGGACTGGAAACGACTTCCGACCGATCCGGGAGCGGTCTACGACCGGTCCATCACTCTCGACGCGACCCGGCTCGAGCCGATGATCACGTACGGGACGAACCCCGGCATGTCGGTCCCGGTGAGCCGGCCCGTTCCCTCGGGCAAGAGCTCGGCGGCGATCGAAAAGGCGCTCGACTATATGGGCGTCAAACCGGGGGAGAGCCTGATCGGTAAGCCCGTCGATGTGGTGTTCATTGGCAGCTGCACCAACTCGCGAATGAGCGACCTCCGCCTGGCGGCGTCGGTCTTCCGGGGACGCCACGTGGCCAAGGGAGTACGGACGCTGGTGGTGCCGGGCTCTCAGGAGATCAAGCGGCAGGCGATTGCCGAGGGCCTCGACCGAATCTTTCTCGACGCGGGCGCCGAGTGGCGCGAGCCCGGCTGCTCGATGTGCATCGCCATGAACGGCGACCAGCTGTCGCCGGGAGAGCTCGCGGTGAGCACCAGCAACCGGAACTTCGAGGGGCGCCAGGGCAAGGGTGGCCGCACCATCCTCGCGAGCCCCTTGACCGCGGCGGCGGCCGCGGTGACCGGAGCCATCACGGACGCGAGAGAGCTCCTGGACTGAAACTCATGGAAAGATTTGGCACGCTCACTTCGAGAACACTGGTCCTGCCGATCGCGAACGTCGACACCGATCAGATCATACCCGCTCGCTTTCTCACCGTGACCACGAAGGAAGGACTGGGTGAGAACCTCTTCGCCGACTGGAGGCGCGATCCCGCGTTCGTGCTGAATCGTCCGGAAGCGAGCGAGGCCCGGATTCTCGTCGCGGGAGAGAACTTCGGCTGCGGCTCCTCGCGCGAGCACGCCCCCTGGGCTCTCGTCGGGTTCGGATTTCGGGCGGTGGTGAGCCGCTCGATCGCGGACATCTTCAAAGGCAACGCGATGAAAAACGGCCTTCTCCCCGTCGAGGTGGATTCCGCCATCCACGAAGCTCTCCTGGCGAACCCTGGTTGGACCGTCACCATCGACCTCGAGAAGCAGAGCATCGCGCTCCCCGATGGACGGACGGCCTCGTTCCCCATCCCGCCCTTCGCCCGCCACTGCCTCCTGAACGGCATCGATCAGCTCGAGTTCCTTCTCCAGCAGAACGACGCGATCGCGGCCTACGAAGCCTCCTCCATTTGACAGTGCTTTGGCGCCTCGCTAAGGTGCCGCGCATTGACTGCGGGGAGGTATCGAATTTGTCCGACAAGACGCTAGGGGAGAGTCGCGAGCTGACGCGATCTCCGGAGAGCCTGGTGAGGGATTACCATCGCGTGCGATCGGAGACCGAGGCGCTCGCCTCGCCGATCGGAGCCGAGGACGCCCAGGTCCAGTCGATGCCCGACGCGAGCCCGACGAAGTGGCACCTGGGGCATACGACGTGGTTCTTCGAGACCTTCGTCCTCGGCCGCGCCCAGGGCCATCGACCTCACCGTGAAGAGTACAAAGTCCTCTTCAACTCCTACTACAACACCGTGGGCGCTCAGCATCCCCGTCCGCTGCGGGGACTGCTCTCCCGGCCCTCTCTCGACGAGGTCTACGACTACCGGCACGCGGTCGATGGACGCATCCGCCGCTACCTCGAGCAAACGGACGAGGCCGAGCTCGAGGAGGCTGCGAGGGTCCTCGTCCTCGGTCTTCATCACGAGCAACAGCACCAGGAATTGATGATGACCGACATCCTGCACCTGTTCTCCGAAAATCCCCTCGAGCCTGCGTACTGCGGCGATTCCGCTCCGAAAGCCGAGCCTTCGCGGCCTTTGGCCTGGCATCCGTTTCCCGAAGGCGTCGTCTGGATCGGACACGGAGGAGAAGGCTTCTGCTTCGATAACGAGACCCCGCGACACCGCGCTTTCGTTCACGGCTTCGCCCTCGCTTCCCGGCTGGTCACCGCGTTGGAGTACATGGAGTTCATCGCCGAAGGGGGCTACCAGCGTCCCGAGCTCTGGCTCAGCGACGGCTGGACGGCGGTCCAGCGCGAGGGATGGATGGCGCCTTCGTACTGGGAGCGGCGGCAGGGGACATGGTGGCGGATGACGCTCCACGGGATGAGGCCGGTCAATCCCAACGCTCCCGTCTGTCACGTGAGCTACTACGAGGCCGATGCCTACGCGCGTTGTCCGAGGCGCCCGCCTCCCGACGGAAGCCGAGTGGGAAGTGGCCGTGTCCGGGCTTCCCATCGAAGGAAACCTCCAGGAAAATGGAATGCTTTCGCCCCTCGGGCCGGGCACGAGCACTAGCGCGAGCGCGGCTCGACCGCAGCAGATGTTCGGCGACCTGTGGGAGTGGACGGCGAGCGCCTACCTGCCTATCCCGGCTACCGCCCGAGCGCGGGCGCGCTCGGCGAGTACAACGGCAAGTTCATGTGCAATCAGATGGTGCTCCGGGGCGGCTCGTTGCGTCACCCCCGCGGCCCACATCCGCCCGACGTATCGCAACTTCTTCCCGCCCCAGACGCGCTGGCAGTTCATGGGGATCCGCCTCGCGAAAGACGTTTGAGGTCCATGTGGCGAAGAGCTCGGAAAAGAAGCGCTGCGGCTGGGCCGGGAAAGGAAACGATCTCTATATCGCCTACCACGATCGGGAGTGGGGCGTTCCCGTTCACGACGACCGAACGCATTTCGAGTTTCTCATCCTCGAGGGCGCGCAAGCCGGCCTTTCCTGGTCGACGATCCTGAACAAGCGCGAGGGGTATCGAAAGGCTTTCGCCGGCTTCGACCCGCGAAAGGTGTCGCGATTCGACGCGAAGCGGATCGACCGGATCCTCGAGAATCCCGCGATCGTTCGGAACCGACTCAAAGTGGAGGGAGCGGTAAAGAACGCCCGCGCCTTTCTCGAAGTTCAAGAGGCTTTCGGAAGCTTCGACTCCTATGTCTGGGAGTTCGTGGGTGGCAAGCCCAAGGCGAATCGCCGCAGGACGATGAAGGATGTCCCGCCCCGCAGCGAAGAGTCGGACCGGCTGAGCCGCGATCTCAAGAAGCGAGGCTTCACCTTCGTCGGAAGTACCATCATCTATGCTCACATGCAGGCGGTGGGCCTCGTGAACGATCACGTCGTGAGCTGTTTCCGCTACCCCGTATGCGCTCGGATGAAGTAAAGGGCACGAAAGAGAAACGACCCGAGGCGGACGTCCCGCTCGTTCTCCGCGCGGCGGCATTCGCCGCGCACAAGCACAGCGAGCAGCGACGAAAAGACGCCTCGGCCTCGCCCTACATCAACCATCCCATCGCGGTTGCGGAGATCATCGCCGGGGAAGGCCGAGTCGTGGATCCGGTAGTGCTGGCGGCCGCGCTTCTTCACGACACCATCGAAGACACCGAGACGAGCTATTCGGAGCTGAAAGGAGAGTTCGGCGAAACGATCGCCGAGATTGTCGCGGAGGTCACGGATACGAAGTGGCTGGGTAAGGTGACGCGCAAAAAACTGCAGGTATCGAAGGCGCAGCAGGCCAGCGAGGGAGCGAGGCTCGTCAAGCTGGCGGACAAGATCGCCAACCTCCGCGACATGATCGCGAGTCCCCCCGCGAACTGGCCGATCGAACGGCGTCGTGAATACTTCGACTGGGCGAAGAGCGTGGTGGACCAGCTTCGAGGCACGAGCTCGCGCCTGGAACGACGGTTCGATCAGATATATCGCCGCCGGCCCTAGCTCTGCCGAGGGCCCGACCTTCGGGCGCAACGCCCGTTGCGGCTTCGCGTTCCGGGTTTCTCGTGAGCGCCATTTTGACCGAGCGCGATCTCATTTCGGGATTAAGATGCTGCTTTCTGGAGGGTCACGGTATGCCGATTGTCGGAAGCGCCATTTCATTTCTCCTCGCCGCCGCACTCACCCCGGGGACCAGCTCGGGGGGCGAAGACTCGCGGCAGGTCCTCCGCAGCCAGCTCGAGACGAAGGTCAATGAGATCGCGTCCTCGGTGGACGGAGTGGTCGGGGTAACCCTTCTCGACCTCGAGACCGGCGACCGCTTGTCGGTCCGGGGCGACATGGTCTTTACCCAGGCGAGTGCCATCAAGCTGCCCCTTCTCGTCGAGCTCATGCGGCAGGTCGAGGACGGGAAATACGGTCTCGACGACTCCGTGACCCTGGAGGCGAAGGACGTCGTTCCGGGAAGCGGCGTGTTGCAACAGCTGACTCCGGGAAAGGTCACGCTCACGCTGAGAGACGTCATCACCCTCATGGTAACGGTGAGCGACAACACCGCAACCAACATGATCATCGAGCGTGCGGGGATGGAGAACGTCAACGCCTTCATGACTCAGCTCGGCCTCGCCCATACCCGGCTCCAGAGGAAGATGATGGACGACGCGGCCTGGCGCGCGGACCGCGAGAACCTGTCGACGCCCAATGAGCAGGCGCAGCTCCTTCAGCTCCTCTACCAGGGAAAGGTTCTCAGCGAGCGAAGCCGCGGCGAGATTTTGCGCATTCTCGAAATTCCCAAGCCCGGTCAAATCCGAACGCTCCTCCCCGACGGAACGAGAGTCGCCCACAAGACGGGGGGGCTTCCCGGCGTCGTCGTCGACGTAGGGATCGTCTATCTGGACAAGAGGCCCTTCGTCGTGTCGGCGATGGCGAACTGGGTCGCCGACGCCGAGAAGGCCGAGCGCGCGATCTCGGAGATCTCACTTGCCGCCTATCGCTATTTCGATCGGCTGCAGAGATCGAACTCCTACGGCCATCGCTGAGGCGGAAGCGGCGAAGAGGAGGGGAGGAGACAGGGCGGTCAGACGAGCGCTCGGCGGATCTTGTGCTTCAATCGTTTGATGTCGTGGCGGATGCGCTTGAGCTCTTTCGGGTCCTTGGCCACGATGGCGGCAGCGCGCTTCGCTTTCAACCCACGGATCTGGGTCTTCACCTTCGGCTTGTCGAGCCCCACCACTTGATGCTTGGCATGGGTCTCGATCCCGAGGGCCTTACAGATCGCAAGGAGCACCTGCTCCTTGTGCATCTGGGTGTGGCCGCGGACGGCCTCGTGCTCGATTCCCGCCGCGATCTCGCGCAGTTGCGCGATGGTCATTCCACTGAGCTCTTCGTAGGTATGTGCCATGAACGATTCTTCTCCTGAATTGGGCTTCCTACATTACAGGAAATCGCATGGCCTATTCCACTCCCGCACCCTCAAGGATCGCGTCGCGGGTGCGCGGCGTAGACCATCGAGCCTCCTTCCTGAAAGAAACCCAGCGAGCGCAGCAGTCCGGCATGGGAGCTCGTCGCCGGCGGCTCGTCGTCGATGGCGGCGATGCGAAGTCGCTGAGGTCGGATTCGGGGAAGCCTCTCGAGCGTTTCGATGGCCCTGCGGGCGACGTCGGGGTCGTCGAACTCGCCGAAGGTGACGAGGCTGCGCCCGCCTTTCTCCATGTACAGGACGAGGCGCCCGCGATAGAGCACGACCCACGCGCCCGGAACCCTCCGGGGCCGGGCCTTTCGTGACGCCCGTTCCGCTTCGGAAGGCCAGGGGAGGATCGAGCCGTAGGGGTTGGCGGGATCGACGGCGAGGTACGCGGCGATCTCGCCGGCCGCATCCTGCTCGTCGGCCTGGTCACGCCACCGCCGTAACCGTTCCACCGCTCCCGCGAGCGCGAACTGCGAGCCGGGGAGGGTCGCCACGAAGTGACCGCGCCGGAGTCGGCCGCGCTCTTCCATCTCCCGCAACAAAGGATAGACGGCGCCAAAGCCCCCTGGAATCTCCTCGAACTGCGCCGCCGAACGGCTCACAATCCCGTAGCGCTCGAGGAGCATCGTGACCCGGGCGTGGACCTTCTCGGTCTCGGAGATGGACGGGCCTCGTATCCCTTCGACGAGAGACCAACGGCCGCCGGCAAACCTGGGCAGGCGGGGACGCAGGCGTCCGGGGCGTCGCGATCTCGCTTTGCCGAGATTCCGCAACGGAAAGAACGTGTCGTTCGTGATCCGCCCCGCCCACATCAGGCGGGCGAGGGCCTCGTCGAGTGCTCCGAGTGAGAGCTCGTCGTTTCTGGGGGCGAGCTCCACCGTGAAAGAGGCGCCGCGGCGCGCCAACTGCTCGAGGATTCTGGTCTCGAGCTCGGAAGCCGGCTCGTAGGGAGCTGGCGACGGCAAAAGGAAGGGGGCGCGCTCGCGCCGGTACAGAATCACACGCCCGTCGCGTTGGCCGAGCGCTCCCGCTCCGACCCAGACGAGCGCGCCCGAGGCGGACAGAAGGTCGAGCATCTCCACCCGGAAGTCTTCCACTCTGAGGGGGAGCACTCCCTCGATGAGAGCAGACCAGGGCAGTGGGAGTCCCTCGAGCTGGGCGAGAGCCTCTTCGAGTGATGGAAGGCCTCTTCGCCGCGCGCCGAGCCCCTGCCAATCGGGGAGGAAGCGACCGAGAACGCTCGGTTCGACCGGCGCCGCCTGCTTCCGCAGCTTCTCGAGCGTCCGCCGCTTGAGCCGGCGCAAAACCTCGGGGTCGCACCATTCCCTGGACGTGCCGGAGGGGCGAAGCTCGCCGAGGACGAGGCGCTCTTCCGCGGCAAGCGACGCGAGAACGCGCTCGACCTGCTCCGGCGGTAACTCGTAACGACGTGCCGCTTGATCCGTGAGAAAGGGTCCCCGTCCTCGCGCGAAGCGCAGGAGGATCTCCTCGAGGTCGGGGCCATCACCATCCTGCGTGAGACCGCGCCGATAGCGCTCCTCGTCGCTCGCGGCGACGTAGCGCTCTTCACCGGCAATCGAAAGGCGCGCGATTCTCCGTTCGTTCTCGAGCCTTTCGATCGCGGGGCGCGGATCTTCCGTCGATCGCTCCCGGAGCTCGTCGAGCGAGAGGTCACCGCTCCGGCGGAGTCTCTCTTCGATCTCGTCGGCGTTTCTCGCCTGATGCCCGGACGCGACTCCGGAGAGCTCCTCCTCGACCCCTTCGAGGACCTCGGCGTCGATGAGGTCGCGAAGCTCCACGTCCCCGAGGAGCTCTTTCAACAGTCCACGGTCCAGCGCGAGCGCATGGGCTTTTCGTTCCGCGACGGGAGCGTCCTGTTCGTAGAGATAGTTGGCCACGTAGGTGAAGGCGAGCGAGCGGGCGAAAGGCGAGGAGGATTGGGTCGCGACATCGTTCACCGCGATCTCGCGTCGCTCGATGCCGGAGAGAATCTCTCGGAGCGCGGGCAGGTCGAAGACGTCCTTCATGCAGTGCCGGTAGGTCTCGAGCACGATGGGAAAAGACGGATAGCGCCGGACGGCGGCGAGGAGATTCTTGGCGCGAAGCCGCTGCAGCCAGAGAGGCGTCCGCCGGTTGGGGCTCCTCCGGGGCAGCAGGAGGGCCCGGGCCGCGGACTCTCGAAAGGTGGTCGCGTATAGAGCCGAGCCCGAGAGCTCCTCGACGACGCGGTCTTCCACTTCTTCCGGCGAGGGAACCAGCAGCTCGAGCGGGGGAAGCGCGTCGACGTCGGCGAACCGCAGCATGATCCCGTCGTCGGTATACATCGTCTCGACCTGGAAGCCAGCTCGCGCCGTGAGCAGGTTCTGGACGGCGAGCGCCCAGGGGGCGTGGACCCGTCCTCCGAACGGGGTCAGGATCGCGATCCGCCAATCTCCGATCTCGTCGCGGAAGCGCTCCACCGTGATCTCGCGGTCGGTGGGAAGCCCGCCGGCATGCTCTTTCTGATCCTCCAGGTAGCGGAGCAGGTTCGTAACGGCGTTGGCATCGAGCGGCGTTTCGCGGGCGAGCCAGACGCGCGCGTCATCCCGTCCCATCCCGGAGAGCTCCCGCACGAAGCGGCCGATGGCGCGCCCGAGCTCGATCGGCCGTCCCGGCCCGTCGCCGCGCCAGAACGGCGTTTTTCCCGGCTCTCCCGGCGCGGGCGAGACCAGCACCCGGTCGCGAGTGATCGCCTCGACTCGCCAGGTGGAGGCCCCGAGGGTAAAGGTCTCTCCATTGCGCGTCTCGTTCGACCATCTCCTCGTCGAGCTCGCCGATGCGCGGTCCGCCCTCCCCGATGTGAACGCCGTAGAGGCCGCGATCGGGGATGGTGCCCGCGTTCAACAGAGAAAGCATCTTCGTACCCGAGCGGGGCGAGAGGATGTCACGGGATCGGTCCCACGCGAGGCGGGGCCTGAGGTCGGCGAACTCGGTGCTCGAATAGTGTCCCGAGAGCATCTCGACGACCGAAACGAGGAGGGCGCGAGTGAGATCGCGGTAGGGTCGCGCACGGCGCGCGAGCGCCTCGATCTCGTCCACCCGCCTCGGCCGCTCGGCGCAGAGAGCCACCACTTGCTGGGCGAGCACGTCGAGCGGACAGGACGGAATCGCCACCGGCTCGATCTCTCCCTCGAGCATGCGCTCCGCCACCACGGCGCACTCGAGCAGGTCGCCCTTGAACTTGGGAAACAGGATCCCTTTGCTCCGGGCTCCCACCGAATGGCCGGAGCGGCCGACGCGCTGCAGGCCGCGCGCCACCGAGCCGGGCGACTCCACGAGGATCACGAGATCAACGGTCCCCATGTCGATCCCGAGCTCGAGCGAGCTCGTGGCGACGATGCCGCGGAGCTCTCCCCGCTTGAGGGCCTCCTCGATCTCCTTGCGCTTGTCGTGAGAAAGGCTTCCGTGATGGGCGCGCACGAGAGGCGCACCCGCGAGCTCGTTCAGCCGCTGGGCGAGTCGTTCCGCGAGGGAACGGCTGTTGACGAAGACGATGGTAGAGCGATGCTTTCGGACGAGGGACAGGATCTCGGGATAGATGCGGGACCACATCGATCGCGGCTCCCGAGCATCGGGACTTACGGGGGGGCTCACCGGAGCCTCGACCTGCGACATGTCGGGCAGGGGGACCCGGATCGAGAGGTCGATGTGGGAGGGCTCGGAGGCATCGACGATCTCGACGCGCCGATCGCCGCCGAGAAATCGGGCCACCTCGTCTCCGGGCTGGACCGTCGCCGAGAGGCCGATCCGCTGGGGGTCGGTCTCGGCGAGCTCCGACACCCGCTCGAGGGAGAGCGCGAGGTGGGCGCCTCGTTTAGTGCCGGCGAGAGCGTGGATCTCGTCCACGATCACGGTATGGACCGTGCGGAGGGACTCGGCGGCACGTGAGCCCAGGATCAGGAAGAGCGACTCCGGGGTGGTCACGAGGATATCCGCGGGGTCGCGTAGCTGGAGCCGGCGATCCCGGGGGGGCGTATCGCCGGTGCGGACGTCGACGCGGATGTGGCGCGAGCGGGAGCCGTCGGGCTCGGAAATCCTTTCCTGTCGCTCGATTCCGGCGAGGGGCGCTCTGAGGTTCCGCTCCACGTCGTAGACGAGCGCCTTGAGCGGGGAGACATAAAGGATGCGGATACCGGGTTTCGCGCCCGGGTCGAGACGGCTGACCCGGTCGATGGCCCAGAGGAAACCGGCGAGCGTCTTTCCGCTCCCCGTGGGAGCGATCAAGAGCGCATGGTCCCCACGGGCGAGGACGGGGAATCCCTCCCGCTGGACGCGGGTCGGGGACGGATAGGTTGCCTCGAACCAGGCGCGGACGTGGGAACGAAACGACTCCATGCGGTTTTCGGGGGTCCGGTCCCGGGCGCGGACTCGGGCACGGACTCGAACGCTCGAAGAGCGATGATAGCTCACGCCGGAAGGAGAGTCCGAGTGCCCTCGCGAGCGGCGGACCAGCCTGGGCTGGGTCTGGAATCCTTCGGGTGCTGGCAGTAGACTAGCTTTTTGCGCTCCCGACGAGCGCCCGCCGGCGTGCGACCGGGAGTGAGCATTGGAGCAGGCTCAGACGAGTTTTGGGCCCAGAGACGAAGAGAAACCCATGATGAGAGTCAGTCCTGACGAAAAAGCCCGGAAGCTCGAGGATGTCCTCGATCACCTGCGGCGGACGAAGCCGGGCGAGGACGAGGAGCTCGTGTCCTCGTTCATCCCCGTCGTTCTTGCCTCGCTTCCCGACTGGATGGCGCTGGGAATGTCGTCGCCCGACCTCGCCGACCGTCTCTGGGACAACTTCCTTTTCTTCGCCAAAGAGCTTCCACCTCCCACCCAGCTGTATCGGGGCCTCCCCGGGCTTCACGTGGTGGTGCGGCACTCGGCGGAAGCGGAGTCGCTGCACTCGGTCGAAGGCAAATCGATCCCCATGGACACGACCATCGTCGAGACTCATACGCCCGACGCTCCTTTCATTTTCGAGAGCCTTCAGAACTACTTCCGCAAGGCGGGTCTCCGGGTCTTTTCCGCCATTCATCCCATCCTCACCGTGCGGCGGCAATGGGAACGGATCGTGTGGATCGGCGACGCCTATCAAGAGGGGGACAAGGAGCTGCTCTGTCGTTTCCGGATCGAGCACATCGACTCGAGAGAGCGGCTCCGGCGCGTCCAGCACGAGATCTTCTGCGTTCTGAAGTGCGTGTTTCTCGCCCTCGAGGATTTCGACGAAATGTTGTCCGCCGTCGACGCCGCGACGTCGCGCATCTCGTCCCGCGGTGAAGCCGGAAGCGATGTGGAGCCGACCCGCGCCTTTCTGCGATGGCTCAACGACGAGAACTTCATCTACATGGGCTCGGTGAACTACCGGATCGGCCCCGACGGCGCGCCCGACCGTCAGCCGGAATCGGCCCTCGGAGCCTTCCGCGACCCGTCGCTGCTCCCCGTCGTGTTTCCGGGAGTGATGGAGGAGGTCGAGAGCAAGCTCGCCCCCGCGAAGGACGACAAGCGGATCATCGACATCGACTACTGCCGTGACGCCTCCGCCATCTACCATCTCGAGCCCATCGACGACATCGTGGTGCGCCAATGGAACCAGGCGGGCGACCTCGAGAAGACGACCCTACTCCTCGGCCGCTTCTCTCAAGGGTCCTTCGTCCAGAGGGCGGCCGACGTTCCTCTGCTGCACGAAAAACAGAAGTGGCTTCTCGACCATTCGAGTGCCGCTCCCATGTCGCATGCCTTCCGCCAGATCCGCGCGCTCTTCAACCGCTTCCCACGCCGCGAGCTTTTCTACGCCTCCGCGACCGAGCTCAAGCCTTTCCTGGACCAGATCGTGCAGATGACGGGGGACGATGAGATCGCGGTCCATCACCGGCTCGGTCCCGGCTACGCCGCTCTCTACGTGGGTTTTTCGCGGGTGCACTACTCCTATCAGGCGGAGAAGGCGCTCCGAAGAGCCTTTTCCGACCGTTTCGGTCCCGTCGACTTCGTCGCCTCGGAGGACGCGGGTGCCGTGCAGCTCCTCGTTTTCTACTTCGATCTCGATCGTCTCGACCACCCCATCGAGAGCGAGGAAGCGAGCCGAATCACCGACGAGCTGGTGACGACCTGGGAGGACTTCGTCGGCCGTGCCCTCACCGAGCACTTCGGCGAGCGAAAGGGCCGGGAGCTCTTCAACCGGTGGGTGACTCCCGAGACGAGGAGCGGTATCTATCGCGAGGCCACGCCCCCGAGCGAAGTCCCGCTCGACGTCGACCATCTGGAAGCGCTCGAATCGCAGCTCGAGGTCGCGGTGGTGCCCCGGAGCGCCGAGCACGTCACCCTCAGCCTCTATTCGCTCGAGACTCTCGGGTTCATCGAGACTCTCGCGACGCTCAGAAACCTCGGGCTCCGGGTCAACGGCGAGCTCCAGGTCCCCATCCGGCTTCCCGAGGGCCAGATCGCGCATCTCTACCGTTACGAGATCGAGGACTCGGCGGGTCGCATCGCCGCGCTGGTGGAGAGCTCGTCGCGCCTGGCCGAGACCCTTCGGGCCCTCGACGAAGGCAGGGCAAGCGACGGCACGCTCAACACCCTGATCCTGACCGCCGGGCTGACCTGGCGTCAGGTCGAGGTGCTGAGGACGCTCAGGAACCACCTCCAGCAGATTCGACCTCACTACAACCTGGAGACGGTGAACCGGGTCATGCTCCAGAACACCCGGGTCGCCAAGGCCTTGTTCCATGCCTTCGAGGCGAAGTTCGATCCCTCCATCCTGGACCGGGAGTCGCGCGAGCGGGAGGTCGTCGAAGAGCTCCAGGCGTCACTCGAGGAGGTGAAGAGCCTCATGGACGACGAAGTCCTCCGCGCTCTCGCGAACCTCGTCTCCGCCGCGGTGCGCACCAACTTCTATCAGAAGCCGGAGCGTCCGGTTTTCGCGATCAAGATCGAGAGCGGCAAGGTGGAAGCGATGCCGTCTCCACGTCCGCTTTGCGAGATTTACGTGCATTCGAAACGGCTCGAGGGCGTTCACCTCCGCGGAGGCAGAGTGGCCCGCGGTGGAATTCGCTGGAGCGACCGGCACGACGACTTTCGCACCGAGGTTCTGGGTCTCATGAAGACCCAGATGGTGAAGAACTCGATCATCGTGCCCGTGGGCTCGAAGGGCGGGTTCGTGCTCAAGGGCCAGCTCCCCCCCCGGCCAGCGCTCGATGCTTATCTCGTCGACCGTTACCGTGAGTTCATTTCGGGACTGCTCGACGTCACCGACAACATCGTCGGCGGAGAGGTGGTGCATCCCCCCGAGCTGGTCCGGCACGACGACAACGACCCCTATCTCGTCGTCGCCGCCGACAAGGGAACGGCGCACCTATCCGACACCGCCAATTCGGTGGCGAAACACTACGGCTTCTGGCTCGGCGACGCGTTCGCGTCGGGAGGAAGTGTCGGTTACGACCACAAGAAAGTGGGCATCACCGCCCGGGGAGCCTGGGAGTGCATCAAGGACCACTTCCAGAACCTCGGCGTCGACGTGGCCCGCGACCCGTTCACTGCGGTCGGAGTCGGCGACATGTCGGGGGACGTCTTCGGGAACGGAATGCTCCTTTCGAGGAGCATTCGTCTCGTGGGCGCGTTCAACCACCTCCACATCTTCATCGATCCGAATCCCGATTCGGAGAAGAGCTACGCCGAGCGGGAGCGTTTGTTCCGCCTCCCGCGATCGATATGGCGCGACTACGACGCCACTCTCATCAGCCAGGGCGGCGGCATCTTCGACCGCTCGGCGAAGAGCATCATCGTGAGCCCCGAGATGAAGGCTCTTCTCGGAATCGACAAAGCAAAGGTCAGCGGCGAGGAGATGGTACGCCACATCCTCACCGCGCCGGTGGATCTTCTCTACAACGGCGGCATCGGGACATATGTCAAGGGATCGGCTGAAGAGAACGTCGACGTCGGCGATCGCGCCAACGATCGCGTTCGGGTGAACGGCGCCGACGTCCGCGCCCGGGTCGTGGGTGAAGGGGGCAATCTGGGCTTCACCCAGAAAGCCCGGCTCGAGTACTGGGCCAAGGGCGGGCTCATCAACACCGACGCGGTGGACAATTCGGGCGGCGTCGACATGTCGGATCACGAGGTCAACATCAAGGTACTGATGGATCTCCTCGTCAAGAAAGGCGAGCTCGACTCCAGGGAGCGCGATCGGGTCTTCCTGGAAATGACCGAGGACGTCGCGCGGCTGGTGTTGCGTGACAATGCCGGTCAGGCGCTGGCGTTGACGCTCGACGGCCACCGCAGCTCGGCCCGCTACGATGATTTCGTGGAGCTCGTTTATGAGCTCATCACCGACGGAGTCATGGACCGTCTGGGCAACGACATCCCTTCCCGTCGGGATCTGGCCGAGAGCGCCACCCGCGAGCGCGGCCTCCCGCGGCCGCTCCTCGCTCTGTTGCTGGGACACGTGAAGATTTGGGCGTTCTCGCGCATCCTCGAAACCGATTTTCCCGACGGAGAGTCCGGCCTTCCCTTCCTCCGGTCCTATTTCCCGCAAAGACTCCAGGGCTTCGCCCCGACCTTCGTCGAACATCCGCTGAGGCGGGAGATCATCGCCACCGCGGTCGCGAACAACGTGGTGAACCACGCCGGAGTCGATTTTCTTTCTCGCATGATGAAGAAGACGGGCGCGTCGATCGGTGACGTGATCCAGACGTACGTGGAATGCGCCGGGCGCGCCGAGGCGAGCTCGACGAGAGAAGAAATCCTCTCCTCCGGCAAGAGCGCGGCGGAAGTCCAGAGGGCGCTTCTCGAGCTCGAGGACCTTCTCGAGTCGGCCACGATAACGACGCTCGGCGGAAGCTCGGGCGACCCCGCCGCCGCGGTCGCCGGATTCCGGAAGAGTATCGGGCTCTAGTGTGGGGGTGGCCGTAAATCGCGAGACGCCGTGCGCGTCCTGATCGCGGGATGCGGCTATCTCGGCTCGGAGCTCGCCCGTCGTCTCGTCGCGGAGGGGCACCGGGTCTGGGGATTGAAGCGCGACCCGACCGGGCTCCCCGACGGTGTCGAGCCGCTCGCGCGCGATCTCGTCGGGCATCAGAGCCACCCGGCGTTTCCCGCGATCGACGCGCTCGTCTATTGCGCCGCTCCCGACGGCAGCGGCGAAGCACGCTACCGCGACGTTTACGTGGATGGACTCGGAAACCTTCTCCGAGGCTTCGGCGCCCTGCCCCCGCGTAGGCTGATCTTCACGTCGAGCACCGCGGTCTACGGTCAGGAGGACGGAAGCGTCGTGGATGAAGGCTCCGCCACCGAGCCCGTCGACTATCGCGGCCGGGTTCTGCTCGAAGCAGAGACCGTTCTGGCCTCGACGCGAAGCGAAGCGGTCTCCTTGCGGCTCGCGAGAATCTACGGCCCGGGCCGGACGCGACTTCTCGACGACGTTCGGCGCGGCGAGGCCCGCTTCGTTCCCGGGCGTTTTTTGAACCTCATTCATCGAGACGACGCCGCCCGGATCCTCCTGCACCTGATCGAGCTTCACCCGGGGGTCGCGGAGCGCGCGTACGTCGGGTCCGACCGCGAACCGGTGGAACAGAGGGTTCTCCTCGAGTGGCTCGCCGAGCGCGGCGGGTGTCCGGCGCCTCGACCGACGGGCGCCCCCGCGGGGGGAAGATCGAACAAGCGATGCTCGAGTGCACGACTCCTCGCCTCGGGTTATCGTTTCCTCTATTCCACGTTCCGCGAAGGATTCGGGAAGATAATGAAAGAGGAGAATCGCGAATGACGGCATCCCGCGGGCTGAAACCCTGTCCCGATAGTCCGAACTGTGTCTCGACTCAATCGGAGGATCCGGCGAAGCGAATGCCGCCGCTGCGGTTTGACGGAGCCGTCGAGGAAGCGCGCGCCGCAATCCTCGACCTGTTGCAGGCGACGACGCGCGTGCGCGTGGTCGAGGCGGACGACGACTACCTGCACGCCGAGTTCACCACCCCTTTGTTTCGGTTCGTCGACGACGTCGAGTTTCTCATTGACAGGAAAGAGCAGCGGATCCACTTCCGTTCCGCGTCCCGTGTCGGACATTCCGACCTGGGCGCGAACCGGCGACGCATGCGCAAACTCTGCCGGCGACTCATCGCGGGCGGAGCCCGATTCGCTCTCGTAGAAAAGAGTGCATGAGGGGCATTTTTCGTTCTCCGGAGCGGGTGACCTGGGGGATGGCGGCATCATCGAAAATGGCATGCAGTACACCGAAACGAAACAGCCGACCCCTAATTGCCTCCGATTCGTGAATGATGCTCGACGGGACTCCTCCATCCCACGTCCCATTTGGGCACAAGTGTGGGACAATCCCACGATAATATAGCGAAAGTAGAGTAGGGAATTTGCCCCGAATCCGACTCCCAGAAGTGAGCTAAGTCATTCACTTATATGTGGATGCGTCAATTTACACTTGACAGGTATGGGGAAAAAATCGTAGTGTGCATGTACCCAACCTACCTACGATCTGGATCACCGAACACGAGGCGACTCGTGAAGGGTTGCTGGCAATCGGAGCCGGAGGGGAGATGCACACGCACGAATCACCAGACACCGCCCGAGCCATCCAAAACCACGCGTCGAATAGCGGCGTGCTACGTATCGTCTGTTTTTCGACCTACGTTTCCGATCGGAGCCGGCAGACGGCACGGCACGCGGACGTACGAAACTTTCTTCTCGCGCTTCGCGGTGAAAGAGTAGAAGGCGTATCCGCTGTTCCGGTCGGCGTCGAAGAGCGCTCGCTCTCGGCCACCAACGCCAACGACTCCATCGACTGGTTTGGTGAAATGGTCGTTCACTATCTCGGCCAGAACGGCATAAGAGTTCCACTCGCACTCGTCCCCGTTCCTACTTCGAAGGCGACTCTCGATTCGAGTGCGGGCCCCTGGACCTCGCTCCTCGCCATCTCCATCGCGTCCAACGGGCTCGAGGAAGCGGACATCGTGGACACGCTCCGGTGGCGGCGCGCCATTCCCCCTCCGAGCCAGAGAGCCGCGACCGCCGCCGAGCTGTACGAGAACCTGGCGGTCACCCGCCGGCTCGATCCCGAAGTCCCGATTCTGCTCGTCGACTATCTGTACAAGTCGAGCGCGACACTCCGCGCCTGCGCGGCACGCCTGGCTGAGCAGGGGGCGAACGTGCTGCTCGCGCTTTGCGCCGGCCGGACGATGGATCAGATCGATCACAGTGCCTTCACCGTCGTCGTCGGCGATGTCTCGGTGTTCGAGCCGGGGCATTGATTCATTCGCGCCCGCCTTCGCCATGCGGGCTTTGGCGGGCAGGCGCGCCGAAGCTTTAGCGAAGGCGGGTCGGGTGATAGAGTGTCCATGCGGACGAAACGTATGACCTCCATCTACAAGCAGTACATCGACGGAAACTGGACCGACGCTTCCAACAAAAAGACGTGGGACGTCATCGATCCCACGAACGAAGAGACGGTCGCCACCGTACCCTTCGGGGATGGCACCGATTGCCACCTCGCCCTCGAGGCGGCGGCTCGGGCCTTCCCATCTTGGTCGAAGGCGACCCCCTACGAGCGCGGCGCTCCCTTGCGCGCCGTGGCCGACCTCATCCGGGCGCGCGTGGACGCCCTCGCGAAAGTCACGGTTCGCGAGAGCGGAAAGCCGCTCGCTCAGTCGAAAGGCGAGTGGCTGGTCGCGGCGGATCTCTTCGAGTGGTACTCGGAAGAGGGAAAGCGAGCCTACGGACGGGTCATTCCGTCCCGGCGGGCCTCGAAGCGGATGATGGTTCTTTCCCAGCCGATCGGCGTCGTGGGCGTCATCACCGCGTGGAACTTTCCCGCCTACAATCCGGTCCGTGCCTGGGCGGCGGCTCTCGCCGCTGGATGCACCGTCGTCGCCCGTCCTTCGGAGCTCACGCCGCTCACCGGAATGGAGATCGCGAATCTTCTGGCCGAGGTCGGCCTTCCACGTGGCGTGCTGAACCTCGTGAACGGCGAGCCCGCCTCGATGGGGCAGGCGCTTCTCGACTCCCCGATCTGCCGCAAGATCAGCTTCACCGGAAGCGTGCGGGTCGGCCGCATCCTGATGGATGGGGCGTCTGGTACCTTCAAACGCCTGTCGCTCGAGCTCGGCGGGAACGCTCCCGTTCTCGTCTTCCCCGACTGCAATCTCGAGGCGCTCTCGAAGTCGGCGGTCGCGGCGAAATATCGCAATGCCGGCCAGGTCTGCGTCTCTCCCCAGCGGTTCCTGGTGCAGAAGAGCCGCTCGGACGAGTTCCTGGAGCGCGTCGTTACCCACGTGCGAGCCCTCAAAGTGGGTCCAGGTCTGGAGCCCGACAGCGACGTCGGTCCGATGATCAACCGGACGCAGCGCGATCGAGTGGAAGCCATGGTGGCGGACGCCCGAGAGAAGGGCGTCGACGTGCTCACGGGCGGGGGCCGGCCGGCCGGACGGGAGCGCGGTTTCTTCTTCGAGCCCACCGTCCTCGGTGGCGTGACGCCGGAGATGCGGGTTTACCACGAGGAGATCTTCGGACCGGTTCTCCCGGTGTCATCGTTCGACGAAGTGGACGAGGCGATCGCGGTCGCCAATCGAACCGACTACGGCCTCGCCGCGTACGTTTGGACGAACGACCTCAACACCGCGGTGCGATGCTACGAGGGACTTCATTTCGGAATGGTGGGTGTCAACGAGTGGGCTCCTCAGGCGACCGAGGCGCCGTTTCCCGGGTGGAAACATTCGGGTCTCGGTGCCGAGTCCGGCTCCGAAGGGCTCAAGGAGTACCTGGAGACGAAGCTGGTCGCGATCGGAAGCCTCTGACTCTCCCGGGGCCCGTCAAGGAATCGGCTGGAAGAGCCCACTCATCAGAAGGTCCGCGATCGGAGCGGAATCTTCGGCCCGGAACGCAACCCCGGTGAGATAGCCGATGATCTCTTTGATCGGCTCGAGGCGCTCCGCGCACCAGACGACGCGGACGGTCACTTTCAAGACCTCCTTTCGCCGCGCGCTCACGATGGCGAGCTCTACCGCGGTGCCTACGGGAAGACCCCGGTTGGTGATGACGTTGCAGCCGGTGACAGACATGTTGGCGACGATGCCGAAGGCGGGCCGTCGGCGATCGGTCTCGCTCTCCTCCGGGAGCGACAGCCGCACCGAGATCGTTTCCAGCGGGAGAAATCGGGGCGCGGGAGTCGGGCGGTCGGCTTCGACCGTCGCAGGCGATTCATCGACGCTCATCGACACGGGAATTCCCCCGGATGGCTTTCCATTCGTCCGCTCTGTTCGTTCGGAGAATCGGTTAGGGTGGGTTCCTTCTAGTTTGCCTGGCGGGTATCGTCCCGTCAATCTCCTCGCGGCGCGCGTTTGATTTGGGCCTCGGTCCGCTGCTAGCCTCTCCTCCATGCCCAACCGACTCAACAGGCTCGTACCCTACGCCGTTCTTCCCGCCCTCGTCTTGTTTTTTTCCTGCAAGGTGATGAAGAAATCGCCTCCGTCTCAGGCGGAGGTCGAAGCGCTGCTGAAACAGCAGGCGGACAAGGAGAAGCGCGAGGCCGAGGCCGACGTCAATCCCAAGCTCGGGGTCACGGTCACGTGGACGATCCAGTCCGTCGAGGTTCGACCTCAGCCGGGTAACGAGGCCCAGCCCTACGCGGGCACGATCCGGTTCCTCGTCGAGAGCAAGACTCCGGAGCTCGACGGGGTTGCCACGGAGCGATTCGACAAGGCCTATGAATATCTATGGGATTTGGAGCAGGCCACCTGGGTTCCGCAATGACGCCGCATTCTGGATCGCCCTGGTAGGTTCGCTCGTCGCCTCTACCGTGCTTGCCCAGCCGAGAGCCCGCGACCTGGGCGTTCCATTCGACGGAACCCCGGGCCCCCTGAACGCCATCACCGACGTTGCCGGCGTCCGGGTGGGACAGGTCACGTTGATCGAGGGCGAGGGGCCCCTGGTGGTGGGCCAGGGACCGGTGCGCACCGGAGTCACCGCCATACTCCCCAGGGGCCCGAGCAAGGACCCGGTCTTCGCCGGCTGGTTCACGTTGAACGGCAACGGCGAGATGACCGGGACAACCTGGGTCAAGGAGTCGGGCTTTCTCGAAGGGCCGATCGCGATCACCAATACCCACAGCGTGGGCGTGGTTCGGGATGCGATTATCGCCTGGGAGGCGGAGAAAGGCTTCCTGTTCCAGCCATGGTCCCTGCCGGTGGTGGCGGAGACCTACGACGGTTTCCTGAACGACATCAACGGATTCCACGTGACCAAAGAGCACGTCTTCCGCGCGCTCTCGGAGGCGTCTTCGGAAAGGCCGGAAGAGGGCGGTGTCGGAGGCGGCACCGGAATGATTTGCTACGGCTTCAAAGGAGGCATCGGCACTTCCTCGCGCCTCGTCGAAGGCGGCTACACCGTCGCCGCGTTGGTGCAAGCGAACTTCGGCGCGCGCGCCGAGCTCACCATCGCCGGTGTTCCCGTGGGAAAAGAGCTCGCCGACGTTCCATCCCCCCGTGGGCAGGGTGCTGACCAACCATTCCGCACCCTGCGCGAGCGGAGCGAGCCCGGCCCGAATGGGCCGACGACACAAGAGGCCGTGGGGGTGGGGCCCCGCGGCACTAATGCGCGAGATGAAGAGGCCCTTGGATCGATCATCGTCGTCGTCGCGACCGATGCTCCGTTGCTGCCCCATCAGCTCGAACGGCTCGCCCGGCGGGTGTCGCTCGGGATCGCCCGCACCGGCGGTACTTCGGGCAACGGCTCGGGCGACATTTTCATTGCCTTCTCGACCGCGAATCCCGGCGCGGCCTCGGCGAGCTCCGTGACCCAGGCCTCGTTTCTTCCCAACGGGGAGCTCAATCCGATTTTCCGCGCGACGGTGCAATCGGTGGAGGAGTCGATTGTGAACGCCCTGGTCGCGGGAAAGACGATGACCGGTGTCGACGGCCACCGGGTCGAGGGACTACCGCACGACGAGCTCCAGCGACTGCTTCAGAAGTACAACCGTCTCGGGAACTGATTGAACGACGAGCTCGCCGACCTTCGCGCCGCGATCCGCTCGGGTCGCTTCCGGGGAACGACCTCCGGGCTCTGTCCCGGCGTCGTTCAGGCCAATCTCGTCGTGCTCCCCCGCGAGCTCGCTTCGGACTTTCGTCTCTTCTGCCAGCGCAACCCGCGCGCCTGTCCGCTGATCGACGAGACCGAGCCCGGCGAGGTCACCCCGCGCTCCGCGCCGTCCGCCGACCTGCGCATGGACGCTCCTCTCTATCGAGTCTACCGCCGCGGCGAGCTCGAAGCCGAAGTACCCGATGTGACCGCTTTCTGGCGATCCGATCTCGTCTCCTTCCTGCTAGGCTGCAGCTTCACCTTCGAGAGGGCGCTTCTCGAAGCCGGAATTCCTCTTCGCCACCAGGAGCAGGGGACGGTGGTTCCCATGTACGTAACGCGGCGGTCGACCGCGCCGGCGGGGATCTTCGCCGGGCCGCTGGTCGTCTCGATGCGCCCCGTTCTCGAAACGCGCGTCGACGACGTCCGCGCGATCTGCCGCCGCTATCCTCTCGCGCACGGCGAGCCGATCCACGTCGGCGATCCCGGCTCCCTCGGCATCGCGGAGCTCGGGCGACCGGACTACGGCGAAGCGGTATCGGTGCGCGAGGGCGAGGTCCCCGCCTTCTGGGCCTGCGGAGTCACGCCTCAGGCGGTGGCACGCGGGGCAAAGCCGGAGCTCCTCCTCACGCATGCGCCCGGTCACATGTTCTTTACCGATCTCCCCGCGTAACCGTTCGCCCGCTTCGCCCGCTTGCCCTGCCGGACCCACCGCGTATAATGAGATCAATCCTCGAAAACCGGGCAAATCCAGATGAAACTTCCCGTGGAAGTCCTCGCGGCCGCTCTTCTCTTGTCGGCTTCCCTGCGCGCGGAGGATCTCGAGAAGCCGGCTACGCCGCCGCGCAAAGGAGAGTCGGTCATTATCTTCCTCCTGGACAACTCGGCGAGCCTTCCTCCTCTCGACCCCGACCTCCAGAGGACGGAGGCGATCGAGAAGATCTCATTCTTTCCTGAAGGGGCAGCCGTATCGGCTCATACTCTTCGGCGGCCGTAACGAGCTCTTCATCGACGCTCCTCAGCACTATCGCAATTCGGGACAGTGGACTGACTTTTTCTACGCCGTACAGGCGGCGGAGAAGATCTCCAAAGAGTATCCCGACGGTACCGCGTTCAAGCTCGTGCTCATCACCGACGGGAAGCTCGATCCGGCGCCGGCAGACTGGACCGATCAGCAGATTCCATCCGGCGATGATCTGAGGGGGTTCGTGGGTGAGCGCACCATAGCACTCCTGGAGAAGCTCCACCTCCCGCTCTACGTCATCCTCATCGGTCCGGAAGTGGATCTCAGCCTGATCGAGCGCATGGTGGACGCGGCCAACGGCAAGATCACGGCGAACGAGTATGCCCAGGGCATCGCCGACTTTTTCGCCGACGACGGTCTGTTGCTGCGCCGCTTCATCTTTCGCGTGAAGGATCAGGAAGGACTCGAGAAATTAGAGCCCATCGTCACTCGTATCGCGACGCCCGCGACCCCCAAGGTGGAGTTCTCGATCGCCGGCTCGCTCATGCTGGTCGTCGCGGTCCTCATCGGCGTCGGTGTCCGCTCGTTTCCCGGCGCCGGCGACCGGGAAGTCGTGGAGCTCCGCAACGGAGAGCCGCTTCACGTCGCCGTCGATCGACTGCGCCGGGTGTCGTCCGACGTACCCGCCTGGAGCTGGAAGGGACTCTCCCTGGTCGAGTCCTCGAAGGGCGCGGTGGCGATGTTCACCGCCCGGCAAGACTCGACGAGCCTTCCTCCCTCGGGTTTCTCCCTGCACGGTCTCGATCCGATCTCGCGCGAGCTCATCGAGCTTCCGCTCGGAGGCTTGAGGGAACGCCTGGACCAGCTCGCCAAGGACGGGAACAAGGACGAGCAGATCTATGCGCTTAATCTCGAGTACGTTGCCCAGGATATGGAGGAAGCGCGGGTCGAGCGGCTCATCGTGAGCTCGCCGGAGGATCGGCAAAAGCTCGCCGCGAGCGATTTCCTTCGCGCGAAAGTGCATCTGCTTCACAACGAGAAACTGGCGCGAAAGCTGACCGGCGCCTGCGTCGTCTGCAAGATCTATGGGCTGAAAGCCCACGAGCACGACCTTCGCCACGGGAGCAAGGTCCAGCTCGGGCGGTACGAGTTTCGCGTGGACGAGCTGGCCCGCGGCGGGCGCAAGGACTTCCGTCTCGGGCTCACCTACGAGCGCGTCCCCTCGCCGCTGTTTCTAAAACGACTCGTTCCTGGCTCCGTTCAACGGGCGCTGAGGCTTCGCCGGAGCCACGAGCGCATCATCCGTTAGCAAGCTCGCGAGATCTCCGTTCCTTCCGTTGCACTGCCCAGTCCCATTCCCAGTCCCATTCCCTTTCCCCGTCGTTTCCACGCTAGAATTCGCCCGCCCCGAAACGAGGCATCTCATGACCGACTTCGAGAAACTCGGTGTTTTCTATCTCGGGCGACCGCGCGATCCCGCTACCGGCGCTACCGGTGCTTCGCCGTTTCTCTACGACTCGAAGGACCTCACGACTCACGGGCTCATCGTCGGCATGACCGGGAGCGGCAAGACCGGTCTCGCGATCGTCCTTTTGGAGGAGGCGGCGCTCGACGGCATCCCCGCGATCGTGATCGACCCCAAGGGAGACATGGCAAACCTGGCGCTGAGGTTCCCCGACCTCCGGCCCGAGGATTTCCTGCCGTGGATCGATCCCGGCGAGGCCCTCCGCCGGGAGTCCAGTTCCGAGGAGATCGCGCGGGAGACCGCGTCTCGGTGGAGGAAGGCATCTCCCGGTGGGGACAGTCGAAGGACAGAATTCGGACGCTGGTGGAGGCGGCCGACGTCGCCGTCTACACACCGGGGAGCACCGCGGGACGCCCGCTCGCGGCGCTCCGCAGTTTCGGGGCACCCCAGCCCGCGGTGCTCGGGGACGACGACGCTCTCCGGGAGCGCGTCACCAACGCCGTCTCCGGGCTTCTCGGTCTCGTCGGCGTCGAGGCCGATCCGGTCACGAGCCGCGAGCACGTCCTGCTCTCGAACATTCTCGATCGGGTCTGGCGGGCGGGTGAGGACGCGACTCTCGAGAGCCTGCTGAAGGCGGTCGAGAGCCCTCCTTTCGAGAGAGTGGGAGCGCTCGACCTCGAGGCCTTCTTCCCCGCAAGGGACCGATTCGCTTTCATGGTGAAGCTCAACAACCTCCTGGCATCGCCCGCCTTCGCCGCGTGGAGGGAGGGAGAGCCTCTCGACGTCCAGCGTCTGCTCTTCACCCCCGCGGGCAAGCCCCGTATCAGCGTTGTCTCGATTTCCCATCTCGGCGACGAAGAACGGATGTTCATCGTCACCGAGATCCTCAACGAGGTGATCTCGTGGATGCGCGGCCAGCAGGGCACGGGGAGCCTGCGCGCGATTCTCTACATGGACGAGATCTTCGGGTTCTTTCCTCCCGTTGCGGCGCCACCTTCGAAGGCCCCGATGCTCACGCTTCTCAAGCAGGCACGCGCCTTCGGTCTCGGGGTCGTCCTCGCCACTCAGAATCCCGTGGACCTCGACTACAAAGGGCTCGCGAACATCGGCACCTGGTTTCTCGGCCGCCTCCAGACGGCCCGCGATCGCGAGAGGCTCCTCGACGGGTTGGCGTCAGCGCCGCATGGATTCGACCGGAAGAAGACCGACGAGCTTCTCTCCTCGCTCGACAAGCGCGTCTTTCTCATGCAGAACGTTCACGAGGACGGCCCCGTCCTGTTCGAG
Source organism: uncultured Acidobacteriota bacterium (assembly GCA_963815675.1). Lineage (GTDB taxonomy): Bacteria > Acidobacteriota > Vicinamibacteria > Marinacidobacterales > SMYC01 > CAWFHP01. The sequence continues at coordinate 306,661 of CAWFHP010000008.1, forward strand.
ACGCGCTGGGCGATGTCGTATCTGGCGGGACCGCTGACGCTGCCGCAGCTGAAAGAGCTCACCGGACCCGCGACCGAGACGAAGGTCGTCGCTCCGATGCCGCCACCCCATGCCGACGCCTCGAGCGTGCCGCCTGTCGTCGATCCCGCCATCGACCAGTGTTTCCTCCATTTCGGGACGGAAGCGGGGACGGTGTATCGTCCCTCCATTCTCGCGGTGGCGCGGTTGCACTTCGTGAGCTCGCGCCTCGGCCTCGACCACTGGCAGAAGGTCCAATGGCTCACGTCGCTCGACGAGCTCGGGGGAGGGCCCGATTGGAAGAACGGCCGCGAGGCCGGTAGTTCCGTCATCGAGTCGGAACCGCGGCCCGGCCTCGGGTTCCGCGACCTTCCCGGTGAGGCCAAGCCGGGCGAAAAGCTACACGCTCTGGCAGAAGTCGTTCCAGGACTACCTCTATCGAGAGCGGAAGCTCGACCTCTTCTTCTGCCCGTCGCTCGAGATGACGTCGCTTCCCGAAGAGAGCGAGTCCGATTTCCGCGCGCGCCTCGCCCACCGGCTCCGCGAGCAGCGGGACGAGGAGCGCGAGAAGCTCGGCAGCCGCTACGCTTCGGACAAGGCGAAGCTGGAGGAGGGCCTCCGGAAGGCGGAGACCAGGTTGGAGCGGGAGTCGTCGCAGTACACCTCGAGCGGGCTGAGCACGGCCGTCGACCTGGGGATGACCCTTGCCGGTGCGCTTTTCGGGCGCAAGTTGGGAAGCCTCACGAATGCGAGCCGCGCCTCCCGTACTGCTCGATCGGGCTCGCGCACGTTGCGCGAGCGGGACGACGTCGTTCGGGCCGAGAGCGACGTCGCCGCCTGGAAGGACAAGCTCGCGAGCCTCGACGCCGACCTCGCCGAGAAGACGAAGGCCCTCTCCGGGACTCCCGGCGCGGAGTCTCTTTCGCTCGAGACGACGAGCCTCTCTCCGCGAAAGGCCGATACCCGCGTCGAGCGTTTCGCCCTCGCCTGGGTCGAGCCGTAATTTCTTCTCGGGCGGGCGCGTCGATCCGACGTTCGGTCACGCGCTCGAGCGCCAGCGGACGTCGGCGAGGTAACTACGAAGCTCGTTCGCGAGCTTCTGAATCTCGGTTCCGGAGCTCCGTGAGGCCGCCTGCTCGATCGCGGCGCCGAAGGAGCTGATTACGGTGAACCCGTAACCCTTGCCCGTCCCCTTCATGTTGTGGCCCATGCGGCGAACGGCGTCGAAATCACCCGCCGCGGCGAGATCCAGAATCTGCGCGGCGCTCGTCCTTTGATTGTCGAGGAAGCGGGGAACGAGGTCCTGGATGTCGGGATCGATCTCGACGACGTCGCGCGACGCGGGCTCCGAATCGTCGGCGGTAGCGGACTCGACGTCGATCGGGGCCTGAGTCTGAAGGAGCTTCGAGACCATGGCGTTCAGCGTCCGCCGCTCGAGCGGCTTCTGGAGCACCGCCGTCGAGCCAGCGTCGATCGCCTTGCGCAGCTCGTTGGGGTCGCTGTGCGCCGTCATGGCGATGATCGGAACCGCGCCTCCCTCGGCGCGGCGGCGCAGCTCCCGCGCGGTTTCGAGGCCTCCCATGAGGGGCATTTCCATGTCGAGGAGAACGAGTGCCACCGTCTGCAGGTCGAAGAGCTCGACCGCTTCGCGTCCATTGGTCGCGAAGAGCAGGCGATAATCTCCCCCGAGCATCAAGTACCGTTTGACGATGAGCCGATTCTCGGCCGCGTCGTCGGCGGTGAGGATGATGGGTCTCCGGTCGACCCACTGTTTCACGAGCGCCAGGAATCGCTCCTTCTTGAACGGCTTGGAAAGGTAATCGTCCATTCCCGACGCCAGGCAGCGGTCGCGGAAGCCCTCGGTCGCGTGGGCGGTCAAGGCGACGATGGGCACACGATTCGGAGGCACCTCGTTCGCTCGGATCTGTATCGTCGCCTGGAATCCGTCCATCACCGGCATCATGAGGTCCATGACGATGAGGTCATAGAGAACCCGTTTCGCCATCGTCACCGCGATCTCGCCGTTCTCGGCAGTGTCGACCCGGGCGCCGGCGCCCTCGAGCACCCTCGCGGCGAGCTTCTGATTGTCGGGGTTGTCCTCCACCAGCAGGATGCGGCGGCCGAGGGGAGTGTCGCGGGCAGCGGGCTCGACTCGCGGCGTCGGCGCCGCCGTCTGGATGGCGATTCCGAGCGCGCGCGCGAGCGCGTCGGCGAGCTTTCTCTGCCGGATCGGCTTCACCACGACGTGAGGGCAGACCTCGGTGAGGACGGCGGAGGTGTTGGCGCGAATTGACGTGATCAACACCAGCTCCCGTCGCGGTGGCTGCCGGAGCCTTCGCAACGTCTCGAGCTCGACGCGGCCCGACGGCTGCTCGAGCACCGTCACCACTTGACCCTCGGGGATTGTCTGGAGCTTCGCCTCGATGTCGTCCGCGCTCTCGACCAGCTCGACCTCGAAGCCCCAGGCTTTCAGGAGACGGCCAATGGCGCGGTGGCGCCCCACGAGAGGGACGGAGACGAGGACCCTCGCTCGTTTGTCTCGCAGCTGGGCGCGATGGCCCACGCTGTTGGGCTCGGTATCCTCAGGCACCGTCGTGGTCAGGTTGACGCGAAACGTGCTCCCTTTGCCCTCTTCGCTAGCGAAGTCGATCTTGCCCCCCATGAGCTCGACGAGCGATCGCGAGATGTTGAGTCCCAGCCCCGTTCCGCCGAAGCGTCGCGTCGTCGAACGGTCCGCTTGATAGAAGCGGGAGAAGAGCTGTTGCTGCTTGTCCTTGGGAATCCCGATGCCGCTGTCCCTCACGGTGAAGGCGAGGTCGACCCGGTCGCCCGGCTTCCAATCCTCGACCTCGACCCCGAGCAGAACGAATCCCTTCTCGGTGAACTTGAGCGCGTTTCCGACGAGATTCACCAGCACCTGCCGCACTCGCTTCGGGTCTCCGACGATCTCGGCGGGGAGATTGGGGTCGACGTCGAGGACGAGCTCCACGTCTTTTCCGAGTGCGCGGACGTTCAGGGACTCCGCCACTTCCTCGACGAGCTCCCGCGGATCGTATGGGATCTGCTCGAGGTCCATTCGATTGGCCTCGATCTTCGACAGAATCGAGCACGTCGTCGATGAGGCGGAGCAGGTTCTCCGAGTTGGTTTGAATGGTTCGAAGAAGCTCGCGTTGCTCGGCGGACAGCTCGGTCTCGAGCGAGAGCTCCGTCATCCCCAGCACCGCGTTAAGCGGAGTGCGAAGCTCGTGGCTCATCATCGCGAGGAAGCTGCTCTTCGCGTTGTTCGCCTTTTCCGCCTCGAACTTGGCGGTGAGGATCTCGGCCTCCGCCCGCTTTCTTTCGGTGACGTCGCGGAATTGCCACAGGTGAGCGCGATAGTTCTGGTTGACGATGGGAATGTAGTCCCGGGCGAATACCCGGCCGTCCTCGAGGGTGAGCTCTTCGCCGCGCACCAGGGCGTGGGCCTTGAGGAGCTCGTCCACCTGGCCCACGAAGTTCTCGGGCGCGGGGAACAGGTGTTTCGACTGCTCCAGCAGGGTCCGTGAATCGGCTCCCGTGAGAGCGCGCGGTGGAACGGGTATGTCCAGCATCTGACAGAGGGTCTGGTTCACGAGCACCACCCGTCGGCGATCGTCCTCGAACAGAATTCCCACGGGAAGGTTCTCGAGCAGGCTCTCGAGGCGGGCGGTGGTGGCGATGATGGCGTCCTCGGCCTCTTTCCGTTCCGTGATGTCCCGTGCGAACGCGCAGTGATACTCCTGTCCGCGAAAGCTGAGGAAGTTGATCGTCACCTCGACGGGAAACCGCCTTCCGGTGCGGGCACGGTAGATGGTCTCGGTCGTCAGCCTCTCGATCTGGCGCACCTGCTCCCAGTGGGCGGGCCATTCCGATCGGTCGAGAGTGACGTCGATGTCGTAGATGGAAGAAGCGAGCAGCACCTCGCGAGAGTAGCCGAGGTCGTTGCAGGCGGCGTCGTTGACGTAGCGCAGTCGGCCGTCCTTCGCGATCCAGAAAACGGCGTCGGCGGCGCGATCGACGGAGAACTGGGTGAGCTTCAGCGTCTCTTCGAGGCGCTTCATCTCGGTCACGTCTTGAGCGTGACCGAGAACGAGAGGCTCTCGGCCAGGCTCCCGGTAGCAGGAGTTGTTATAGGCCCAGGTGCGGATCTCGCCGTCGCGTCGGCGGACGCTCATCAGCCCGCTCGCCATCGCCTTCGACGTCACCTCGGCGAGGTAGGCGGTAAAGGTGGGTGCGAACTCGGGACCGAGAAACTCCCTCAGGCTGCGGCCCACCATCTCCTCGGGTTGATACCCGAGGCTCTCGGCCGCGGATCGATTGACGGAGAGAAGAACTCCATCGAGATCGTGGGTGCAGATGAGCGCGCCGCCGTGGTCGAGCAGCCGCCGGTAACGTCGCTCGGTCTCGATGAGGGTGCGGAAGGTATCGGGATCGACGACCAGCTCGCGGTCGACGCCGGCATCGATCTCCTGGAGAGTATGCTCGAGATCGCGCAGGCGTGCTTCGAGCTCGGCTCCGATTGGGGGCGCGGTCTCGCTCACCGGGTACAGTCGCTCCCGAGGCCTATTCGCGCAGCTTGTGGGTCTTCAGCTTTCGATAGAGCGTCGTTCTACCGATGCCCAGCAGACGCACGACTTGAGACAGATTTCCGTTCGCTTCTTCCAGCGCCTGCTGGATGGCGCGGCGCTCGAGCTCCGAAAGGTCGAGCGTCTCCAGCCGGCTCGAGCGTCTCGGCGGCTCCGGCTCCCTTCTTTCGGCCGGCGCGCCGAAGGAGGGCGTCATCGGCACCACATTCGTGTTGGGGACGGCTCCCGAGCTCCTCGAGGAGATCTCGGCGTGGTCGGGAGCGTCTTCGATCGCCGCGCTGCCCCGCTCGGAACGGAGACGAGGAGGGAGATCTTCGGGGACCACCCGGCCGTCTTTGGCGATGAGAAGACATCGCTGCATGATGTTCTCGAGCTCGCGGACGTTTCCTGGCCAGGCGTAGGCGTTCAATAGATCGATGACGTCGTTCGACAGCCGAGGCCGGAGCTGTCCCTTTGGCTTGTAGCGATCGAGGAACCGTTCGGCCAGCAGAATCACGTCCTCCCCGCGATCGCGAAGTGGAGGAACCTCGAGCTCGAAGACGGCGATGCGAAAATAGAGGTCCTCACGGAAGTAGCCGTGCTTCACCATGTCGAGAAGATTGCGATGGGTGGCGGCGATCAGCCGGAAGTCGGACAGCACCTGGGTCGATCCGCCGACGCGATGGAACCGTTTCTCCTGAATGGCACGAAGCAGCTTCGCCTGCAGCGTCAAGCTCAGCTCGGCCACTTCATCCATGAACAAGCAACCGCCGTTCGCCTGTTCGAACTTTCCGATGTGCCGGGCGACCGCCCCGGTGAACGCGCCTTTTTCGTGGCCGAAGATTTCCGATTCCTGGAGGGTCTCGGGGATGGCAGCGCAGTTGAGGGCGACGAAGGGGCCGGATTTTCGTCCGCTCCCCTCGTAGATCGCCTGAGCCACGAGCTCTTTTCCGCTTCCACTCTCGCCGTGAACCAGGATGGTGATGTCGCTCGCCGCCACCCGGTCCATCTGACGGTAGAGCTCCTTCATCGCGGGCGAGTTGCCAACGATATTGGCGTAGCCCTCGCCGCCGACCTCCCGCTCGAGCTGGAGGAGGCGCATCGACATGCGGTAGCGCTCGACGGCGTTTCCGACGATGGTGACGAGCTTGGTGCGGTCGATCGGTTTTACCAGGTAGTCGTAGGCACCGCGCTGCATCGCGCTCACGACGCTGTCCACCGTGTGATCGGCGGTCAGAATGATTACGGGCAGCTGGCGCTGCCGCTCCTTGATGAGGTCGAGGGTCTGCAGGCCTCCGATGCCGGGCATGTTCAGATCGAGGCAGATGGCGTCGGGCATCATCGCGCCCATCGCGGCGAGGAAGCTCTCGCCGTCGTGAAACACCTTGACCTGGTACCCGGCCCGATCGAGGAACCGCTCGACCAGATCGCACAAGTTCCGATCGTCGTCGACGAGGACGACGAGGCTCGGGCGATCTTCTTTGCGCTGTTCGGATACGAGGCTGACGCTTGTCATCACGATTCCGCCGACACGAAACCGGCCGTCACCGAAGTCACGCTCGCGACCTCGCACGTGGATTTGGGTGAAACCACAGGCCATGTCCCGTAGTGTCAATAACTTAGTATACAACACCCTTCTCGGTCCGGCCAATCGAGCGCTACTCGCGCGGACGGGGAATCAGAAGGAGCCGCTCCATCCGAGGATCGATGTAGCGAGTCGTCGCACCGTCGAAGAAGGCGTCCTCCTCGAGCATGATGCGAGCTTTCTTGCCATTCCACTCGGGAATCGGCACCGCGGCGTTGAGCTCGATGGAGTAGGCGGTGTTCGGATGCACGGCATAGTCTCCCGCGCCCGGAATCCCTCCCTGCTGATCCCAGAGGCCGATGGTCGGCCCGGCAGCGTGACCGTGAAAGCCAATGGGATGGGTATAAATGGTCGCCTCGATGCCCTCTTTTCGGGCGCGCTCCAGCGCCGCCGCGAGCACCTCGTTTCCCGAACGGCCGGTGACGATCTCGCCGGTTAGGATGTCCTGGAGGCGGTTACCGGTCGAGAGTGCTTCGCGGAGCCCCGCGGGCGCCTCGCTTTCCCCCGGCCTCAGAACATAGGCGTGCATCTGGGTGTCGGTGTTCAACCGGAGGTAGGTGATTCCGAAATCGACGTGGAGAAGGTCGCCGGGGAGGATCACGGTCTCACCCGGCCGGGACGAGAAGTCCTCGCCGCGTGCTCCGGCGGAGTCATTCCGCTGCACCGAAACCGTCGGATGGAACCAGGTGTCGAGCCTGAGCTCCGAGATCCGGTCGCGATACCACCACTCCACGTCGGTCGTCGTCGTGGCCCCCGGCTGAATCACCCGCTCGGAGAGGCCCTCGGAGAGAATGGCACGCGCGATCTTCACCACGGCCGGATAAACGTCCATTTCCTCCGGGAGCCTCGTCTCCAGCCAGCCCATGGCGAGCCTTTCGGCGGAGACGACCCGTGAGCGGTATTTCTCGGGCAAGGCGAGGTCGAACGCCTCCGCCTCGGTGGCGGTGAGACCGTCGGCCAGAGCAAAGGTCGGCGAGCGGTCGACGGCGATGCGCTCGGGATCCCGCTCTTCGATGACCTGGGACAGACGTTTCCACTGATCGGGCTCCTTTTCCGGGTCCCACATCCCTTTGATGGAAGTGCCGACGTCGTAGCGCGCGATCGCGAGCCGCTCGACAGCTTTGGTCGGACCGCGGTCGAAGAACACGAGCACGGTTCGCCGCCTCGCCGAAAGCCAGGTCGCGGGAAGCATCGTCCGGATCACCGGGTCCTCGTTGTACTCGCGCGCGATGACGACCCACATGTCGATCTTCTCGCGCCTCATGAGCTCGGGGAGCAGGATGCGAAAGCGCGTCTCGAGCCAGCGGTCGATGAGATCGGCGCGCTCACGCATCGAGAGAATCACCGGCATCCGGTCCTGCCCGACCGCGCCGAGCGAGGGGGAGAGCAGGGTGGCGGTGAGGAGCAGAGTTCGGGCGCGGGCGAGCCTCGACATGAGCGGAACCTCCGGCGAACGGCTCGACGAGAATACCCCGTTTCGGGGGAGAATCCCAGGATACGCGGGTGTCTAGAAGAGGGGGGCCTCCCCTGAAATCTCGATGGGGGGCAAGATTTCAGGGGAGGAATCGGGCCGAGGGGGTCGTCTCGGTCCCGAGGCTCTCATTTTCCAACTCGAAAGTTCGAATAGGTTACGCCGACCACGGACTCACCTCTTTCGGCGATCCCGAGCTCGATGAAGTGCACGTTGGGCTCGTACGGTCTCTGGTAGTTCACGCGAATCATCACCTGGCCGTCCAGGATCACGCGCGCCTGCTGGCCGCCGCCGTTGGGGCCCCACTCGATCCGCCACTGATAGGTCTGGTTCGGATTCCAATCGTAGAAATTCGTCCCCTCGTCGTGCTGCTCGTCGTTCGAGATCCAGCGCACGCGGAGGTACGGCGGATTGTGGGGATTGGGATGGAGCTTCTGGAGGTGCACGCGGAACGGGTTTGCCCGGTAGGGCCCCGCCGAGGGATCCCACATGCCGAACAACATGAATTGATCGGGAGACGGGTTAATCTGACGAAGTCCGCTCGTCTCGAACTCGACCCAGCCCGTGTCGAGGGGAGGAACCTCGTAACGAATGTAGTCGGCGGGATCGGTCACCTGCCAGCCTCGGGACGTGAACGTGCCGCCGCCCACTTCTCCGAGGCTGCCGCCGACGAGCGGATCGGAGAGGATGGTCCCACCGGCCGGCGATGGAGTGGGGGCGGGATCGGGCGCGGGAGAGCTCGGTGGGGTCGACGCCGACGTACCGACGGTGAAATCGGCCGTCGAGGAGAACGTGCTGTCGGTCGTGCCGACGCGGGCGCGGACGCGCCAGAAATGACGTCCCGCTCCGAGCGCGGGCTCCGCCGCCCAGGACGTGCTCCCACCCTCACCCTCGGAAACGAGCGGCGATTGTGCCTCGAGGGCGGCAAAGGTCGAATCCGCGGAAACCTGAAAGAGGTAGGCCGCGGGCCCGACGAGATCCCCGCCTCGCGCGGAGTTGAGCACGGTCAGCTGCGGCTGGGACTCGGAGATGGTGCTTCCCGACAGTGGATCCGCGATAATAGGCGCGGTCAGCTGCTGGGGTGCCGACGAGCCCGAGGCCATCGTGGCGCCGACGGCTCCCGTTCCCTGTGCCGAGTCGCTCCCCGTGGCGCCCGTGGGCAGGAGTGGATCCTCGACTTTGCAGGAGACGGAAAAAGAGAGGGCCAGGACGGCAGAGGCGATGTGGATTCGCTTCGAGTCGACCTGGCCCATTCGTGAACCCCGTCCTGGAATGCTTCGTTTCTCGGCGCCGGAACCGTCTGCTCTGGAGTCCGGAACTTTGCTGTGGCTACCCCGACGCTGACCGAAGAACCTTACAACAGCGATCGTTTCGTTGCAAGGGTTTTTGTGGTTGATCCTAAGAAAATACTTTAAGGATGTCGAGCATCTATCCGTCCTGCTGTCATTCCTGTAAGCAGTTGTGATATAGACGTTTAGACGCAAATAAGGGAGGGCCGATGAGCTCCAGGGTCGTTGCCGCCATCGATCAAGGTACGACGAGCACTCGCTGCATGCTGTTCGACCGCGAGGGCGCGGTGGTCGCCCGACACCAGCTCGAGCACCGTCAGATCTACCCCCGCGCCGGTTGGGTGGAGCACGACGCGAGCGAGATATGGAAAAAGACCGACGCGGTGATCCGGGGTGCGATGGCGCAGGCGGGGCTCGACGCCGCGGGGATCGAGGCCGTCGGGATTACGAACCAGCGGGAGACGACCCTCGTCTGGGATCGGGCCACGGGCAAACCCTACGCCAACGCCATCGTCTGGCAGGACACGAGGACGGATCGGATTTGCGACGAGCTCGCCGCGCACGGGGGAACGGACCGCCTGCGTCCCAAGACCGGGCTTCCCCTTTCGACCTATTTTTCGGGACCCAAGATTCGATGGCTGCTCGACGAGGTACCGGGTCTTCGCCAGGCGGCAGAAAAGGGCGATGCGCTGTTCGGAAACATCGACACCTGGTTGATCTGGAACCTCACCGGCGGGCCCGACGGCGGCGCGCACGTCACCGACGTGACCAACGCCAGCCGCACGCTCCTCTTCGATCTGGAGAGGCTCGACTGGGACGACGAGATCCTGGCGCTTTTGGGCGTGCCGAGGTCGATGCTTCCGCGAGTACGGCCCTCGTCCGATCCCGAGCACTACGGCCTCACTCGGAAGGTGGGTCCCTTCGGAGGCGAGATTCCGGTGTGCGGCGATCTCGGGGATCAACAGGCGGCTCTGTGCGGCCAGGCTTGCTTCGGCGTAGGGGAGGCGAAGAACACGTATGGTACGGGCTGTTTTCTCCTCCTCAATACCGGACCCACGGCCATCCCGTCCCGTTCCGGCCTCGTGACCACCGTCGCGTATCAGTTCGGGTCTCGGCCCGCCGTCTACGCGCTGGAAGGGTCGATCGCCATCGCGGGAGCCTTGGTGCAATGGCTCCGCGACAACCTCGGGATCATCGAGCAAGCTCCCGAAGTGGAGGCGCTCGCCGGGACCGTCGAGGACAACGGCGGGATGTACATCGTCCCCGCGTTCTCGGGACTGTTCGCACCCCACTGGCGCAGCGATGCTCGGGGCGTCATGGTCGGTCTCACGCGATTCATTCACAAAGGGCACGTCGCCCGGGCCGCTCTCGAGGCGACGGCGTTTCAGACGAAAGAAGTCCTCGACGCCATGTTCCAGGACTCGGGGGTTCGACTCAGCTCGCTCCGCGTCGACGGGGGGATGGTGTCGAACAATCTGCTCATGCAGTTTCAGGCGGATCTCCTCGGCGTGCCCGTCGTTCGGCCCGAGGTCACGGAGACGACCTCCCTCGGTGCCGCTTATGCGGCCGGGCTCGCGACCGGCTTCTGGAGCGACGAACGAGAGCTTCGCTCGCACTGGCGGGCGGATCGATCCTGGGAGCCGCGGATGACGGTCGAAGAGAGGGAACGCCTCTCTCGCGACTGGGGGAAGGCGGTCCAAAGAACGCTCGGGTGGGTGGACCGCTGAGCTTGCTCAGAGGCTCGCGCCGCCCGTCCCTCGAGGCGCGTCACAGATCGCTTCGCAAGGAATCGAGCGCTTCCCGCAGCGCGGCCAGGTCGGACGCGTAAATCATGCCGGAAGCCTCGATCACGTCCCGATAGCTTCCCGCGCTTCTTCCGCCGACGAGTACCGCGACCTGGGGATCGAGCAGCTGCTGGAGCCTGCGAAGCTCGGTGCGCACGTGAGGATCGTCGGTTGGATACACGATGCTGAGACCGACGGCGCGGGTGCGGTTCTGACGCACTGCCGCCGCGATCTCCTCGGAAGGGAGGTTTGGTCCGAGATACGTTGCCCTCCACCCTCCCGCCGCCGCCGTCGCGGCCACGAGGAGAGCGCCGAGCTCGTGAAGCTGTCCCGAAGGCGTCGTCACGACGATCTCGGGCGCCGTTGGCCGGGATTCGAAAGCACCGTTGAGGCTGCCCAGAAACGATCGGACGACGGCACTCGCCAGGTGCTCGTGCGCCACCCGGACGGCTCCATCTCTCCACGCGTCTCCGAGGCGATGCATCAGCGGTACGATGACCTCCTGCATCAACGTCGGGCGGGTCAGACTGACCGAGGCCCGGTTGAGCACCGTCTGTATCGCCGGGGCGTCCAGCGCCTCAACCGCCTGGAGACAAGCTCTCAAGATCTTCGAGGCATCGTCTCGAGTCGCGCGGGGCTCGTAGCCGGTCGCGGGCTCGACGCTTCGGGCGGCCGCCTCGTCCTCTTCGACGAGGGCTCGGAGCTCGTCCATGGGCAGCGTGGCGATCTGACCGATGCTGCGGCCTGCCAGCGTCGCCCTTCGCAGCAGGGCGAGCCGCTCGATGTCCTCGAGGGAGTAAACCCGGCGATTTGTCTCCGTGCGTTTGGGCTCGACCGCACCGTAGCGTTTCTCCCACGCTCGAATGACGTGCGCTGTCAATCCCGTCCGCCGTGCGACGACACGAATCGGATGCCATTCCGTCATATCTGTATTGTTGACATAAATTAGACATCTGGCAACATCGATCTCATCCCAGGAATGTCTAAAAGATGTTGACATTTCGAGTGGTGGGTCGGCTCTTGCGGTGCTTACCTTGAGAGAGAGATGAGATATGTGAAGCGCACCCGGGTTCTCGACAGCCCGGACGAGGTCTTCTCCTGGCACATGCGGCAGGGTGCGTTCGAACGGCTGTCTCCCCCGTGGCAGGACGTCCAGGTCCTGTCATCGCGCGGCCGACCGGACGAGGAAGGCTACCAGGTCGAGCTCTCCGTCGGGCTCTTGGGGCCTCTCCGGCGGCGATGGGTCGCCGAGCATCTCGACATTCGAGTGGGCAGAGAGTTCCGAGACGTTCAGCGGTCGGGGCCGTTTGCGCGCTGGGAGCACACCCACCGTTTCCTCCCCGCGGGCGAGCACGAGACGTTTCTCGAAGATGCGATCGATTTCGAGCTTCCGTTCGGCGGGCTCGGCCGTCTGGGTGGTGGCTGGGTCGAGCGATCGCTCGAGCGCTTGTTTCGCTACCGTCACCGGACGACCGCGGACGACCTCCGGGTCCATCGACGGTACCGGGAAGGTTCGTCCCCGCTGCGTATTCTGGTGACCGGGTCGAGTGGTCTCATCGGCTCCGTCCTCGTCCCCTTCCTCTCGACGGGCGGGCACGAGGTGTTTCGGTTGTCGCGCTCTCCCCGCGAGGGGGCGCTCCGGTGGATCCCCGAACAGGGTGTCATCCCAATCGAGGAGCTCGAGGGCTTCGATGCCGTGGTGCATCTGGCGGGCGAAGGGATCGCGTCCGGGAGATGGACCTCGGCGCGAAAGAGGCGGATCCGCGAGAGCCGCATCGAGGTCACGCGACGTCTCGCGGAGTCGCTCGCCGGAGTTCGCCGGAAGCCGAGAGTTCTGCTCAGCGCCTCGGCCATCGGCTACTACGGGGATCGGGGGGTGGAGACACTCGACGAGTCCTCTGGGGCGGGCGATGGTTTTCTCTCGAGCCTTTGCCAGGAATGGGAGGGCGCGACCGAGCCCGCGGCACGAGCGGGTATCCGGGTGGTACACATGCGCTTCGGTATCGTTCTGAGTCCCGCCGGAGGAGCGCTCCAGAAGATGCTCGCTCCGTTCCGCTGGGGGGTCGGAGGCGTCGTGGGGACGGGAAAGCAGTTCATGAGCTGGATCACGATCGACGACGTCGCGTCGGCCATTCTTCACCTGCTCGCGAACGACCGGCTCGAAGGTGCGGTGAACGTCGTTTCGCCTGATGCCCGATCCAACCGGGAGCTCACCCGGGCGCTGGGCCGGGCGCTCCATCGGCCGGCCGTCGTGCCGCTTCCGGCGCTCGGGGCGAGGCTCGCTCTCGGAGAGATGGCGGATGAGCTCCTGCTCGCCTCGACGCGGGTGGTCCCGCGCAAGCTCGTGGAGAGCGGGCTCGAGTTTCGAGACCCGGGTCTCGACGAGGCACTGGCGCGGCTGCTCGGCGCCGGGAGCGGGGCGTGAAGACCGCGATCTGGTGGATCCGGCGCGACCTGCGGCTCGCGGACAACGCCGCCCTGAACGCCGCTCGGAATGCTCACGAGCGCGTCATTCCGCTGTTCGTTCTCGATCCCTTGCTACTCTCGTCTCGTTACGTCGGAGCGAAGCGAAAGGAGTTCCTGTTCGGAGGCCTTCGTGAGCTGGACCGTTCTTTGCGCGGACGAGGAAGCCGACTCGTGATCCGGGATGGCAATCCCGAGCGAGCTCTTGGGCGACTCCTCGAGGAGACGGGGGCCGAGGCGATCTACGTGGAGAAAGACGTCTCTCCCTACGCCCGCCGGCGCGACCAGCGCATCGCCCGTCGGCTTCCGCTGCGTGGCGTATGGGGATTGAGCCTTCTCACCCCGCGCGACGTCCTCAAGAGCGACGGCACGCCCTACACCACCTTCACGCCGTATCGCCGCGCGTGGAAGCGGGCGGCCGAGACGCTCGCTACCGGGCCGAGGCGACTCTCCGAGGCTCCCGCGAGGATGACCGCTCTTCCCTCGATCGACAGCGTCGCGCTGCCGGAGCCCGGCCCGTTCGCCGCCGATGTCGTCTTTGCGGCGGGCGAGTCGGCGGCCGAGGGTATGCTCCGCCGTTTTCTGCGTGGAGCCGTGTACTCCTACCTGGAGACTCGCAATCGTCTCGATATCGATGGAACGTCACGCATGTCTCCGTATCTGCGCTTCGGGATGATCTCGGCGCGGCGTGTGGTGGACGCGGCACGTCGCGCCATCGACGAAGCTCCCGGCAAGAAAGAAGCAGAGAGTGCGGAGAGCTTTCTGAACGAGCTCATCTGGAGAGAGTTCTATATCTCGATTCTCTACAACTTCCCCATCGTCCGGAGCGAGAGCTTCCGGCCCGAGACCCGTGCCGTCGCATGGAGGGATGATGAAGAGGGGTTTCAAGCCTGGTGCGAGGGGCAGACGGGCTATCCCGTCGTCGACGCCGCCATGCGCGAGCTCCGCGCCACGGGGTTCATGCACAACCGGACGCGCATGGTGACCGGGTCGTTTCTCACCAAGCACCTTCTCATCGACTGGCGGCGGGGGGAAGAATGGTTCATGAAGCATCTCGTCGATGGGGACCCCGCGGCCAACAACGGCGGCTGGCAGTGGGTCGCGGGAACCGGCACCGATGCCGCGCCGTACTTCCGCATCTTCAACCCGACGCTCCAGGGTATGCGTTTCGACCCCGAGGGCCGGTACGTCCGTCGGTTCGTTCCCGAGCTCGAGGGCGTCGGTTCCCGGGAGATCCACGAGCCGCGCGAGCCGATCGTGAGCCATACGGCGGCGCGCATACGCGCGCTCGGAGCCTTCGAGCGTGCCCGGCGGACGTCACGCTAGGCGGGGCTCAGCGCAGCTCGCTCGACGAGGACCCGTAAGGCCCCTCGATCAGGATCTTCTTCGCGTTGTCGACGTCCATCTCGGTGTCGCCGGTCGGGAGGGCGTTCAGCTGGAAGAGGTAAGCGGCAATATCGACGTAGTCCTTCCGCTTGAGGCTTCCGGGATTATCCTGAGGCATGGTCGAGCGAATCTGATCGATCATGTCGCCCGCCGTCTGCCCGGACCAGCCGTCCATATAGGCGCCGTCGCTGAACTCCTCCGGTTCATGGCAATCCTGACAGGTGCCCTGGAACGAGTGGGAGCCGCGCTCCGCCTGCTCCGCGGTGAACACCCCGCTTTGTACCGACCGCATTTCCTCTTCCTGGGCCATCGCGAGGAGCACCGTGAGAAGAATCGACCCGGTTCCGATCAAGAGTTTTCTCATGCAAGCTACTCCATGAAGTCCCACCTGCGTCCGTCACGATAGCACAGGCTGCCGGGAGCCGGCCATCCAGGAGCTACCGGACGACGGCTCCTCCGGGATCGGTCACTTCCGTCTCCTCCTCCATGAGGTCCGAAACGACCCAACGACCCTCGGACTGTTTCATCACGACCCGCTGCCGGGTCTTCGCGATACTCCGGTCTCCGAAAGGACCCGATGCCGTTGCCTTCTGGAACTGGACCGACTCGACGACGACGATGCGGATGGTTCCGTCGCTTTGATGTTCCGCCGACTCGAGAAAGTAGCTCACGTCGAGAACGCTGCCTTCGATCGATCCGAAGCGAGCGTCGTCTCTCCGCGACAACACCTGGGCGCGAGCCTCTTCTCGATAGGAGCGATACGCCTGGGCGAGAGGTCCGAAATACTGGTATCCCTCGTGGATCGCGGTCGCGAGGACGAAAGCGGCGAGGAAGCCATCCGAGCTTCTTCATCTTGCTTGCTCGCGGCCGGAAAAAATGACGGCGATGCCGATCGAGTACGGGAATATCGAGAATCTCATGAAGGCCTTCAGATACAGCCGCCGCTCTTCCGGGGGAAGGGCCGCATCGTAGAGAAGCAACGGATTCGAAGTCAAATGACTGTGTGCTAGTCTCCTTCGAAGGCTCGAAGGCTCGAAGCCAAACGATAAGCTCGAAGGCGAACGATAAGGATGAGAGGCCCGGTCGGTCTGCTGTTGCTCGTCGCGCTCGCCTGCGCCTGCCAGAAAAGCGACGTCGAGAAGGGGAATCGTCGCGGTGCTTCCGACAGCGAGCTTCGCTCGACGCCTCCGCCTCCGTCGGAGAGCCGAACGCTGAAGCAAGGGTTCACGCAGCGGCCCCCGCGCGATACGCCCGGTCTTCCACCGCCCATCGCGCCTCTTCTCGACGACGAGGAGAGAGCGGCTCTCGAAACAAAGCGAGCTGCGGTGTCGGCCGCGGAGCGAGAGAGCGCGCAGGCGGAGCTCGCCTCGCTACTGTCGAGCTTCGAGAACGCTCCTCCCGCAGACGCGAACCTGCTCGTGGATCGTCTCCGCTCGACAGCGCTCGGCGACGCGAAACAGGGCCGCATCGGCTACACCACCGCCGAAGCTCTCTATCGAAGCTACATCTTTCCCCACGATCTGGACGCGGCCGACCGGGAGTACGCCGGAAAGTTCGTGCTCCTCGAGGGAGTGGTCGCTCCCCACAACATGCTCGACCTCGCCGACGGCTTCAAGCTCTTCGAGGAAACGCCCTACGTCCACGAGCCCGTCCTGCTGGCGACCGAGTACGAGCTGAGCTTCGTTCGATGCCACCTCGCGCGGGGGGAGATCCAGAAGCTTCGCGACTGGGAGGAAGTCCACGTCCTGGGTGTCGTTGAAGGCAAGAGACAGGGCGACGTCGTCCTGCGGCGCTGCGTCGTGCTCTGAGAAGGCTCGATGGTGCTTCCCGCGGTGCGAGCGAAGCGTTCCGGGATCGCGGTCTGCCTGTCGGGCGGAGGGTTTCGAGCGGCACTTTTTCATCTCGGTGCGCTGAGGCGGCTTCGTGAGCTCGGGCTCCTGCACGAAGTCTCTCTCGTCAGCAGCGTGTCGGGAGGAAGCATTCTCTCGGGTTTTTTCGCGGAGTGCATCACGAGAGGGAGTGCGACGATCCGGGGCCAATCCGATTACGCCTCCTGGCTCGACGACGTCGACTGGGACCGCGACGTCGCGGCACCGTTTCGGGAGCTGACTTCGCACGATCTGAGGACCTGGCCGGTGTTGAAAAACCTCCTCTGGAACTGGGCCGCTCCCGGATATCGGGTGAGGGATCTGGAGCGCCGCTACTCGCGGCGGGTATCGAGCAAAACGCTGGGAGAGCTCCCGGTATGGCCGGAGTTCGTCTTCTGCGCGACGAACCTCACGTTCGGGGTCAACTGGGAATTCACCCGCGAGCACGCCGGCGATTATCGAGCCGGGTATCTCACCGAGGCCGCGGGCTGGCCGCTGGCACGCGCGATCGCGGCTTCGTCCGCGTTTCCTCCGATCTTCGGGCCGCTCCCCATTCGCGCCAACCCGAACGATTTCCGCAGAGGGCGCTACCGGGGCGAGGATCGGAACTGGCTGGTATCGCGAACCGCGCTCACCGACGGCGGGGTCTACGACAACCTCGGTCTCGAGCCGGCGTGGAAAGAATACGGGACGGTCCTCGTCTCCGACTGCGGTGCGCCTTTCGACTTTCGTTTCGGCACCAACCCCATACGCCGTCTTCTGAGATACACGTCGGTAGTGATGAACCAGGCGGGCTCGGTGCGAAAGCGACTCTTCTTCTATCAGCGCCGCCGCGGAGAGTACGAGGGGACCTACTGGGGAATCAGGAGCTCCGCGGGCGAGACGAAGGAGGCGGAGCTCGCTTCGCTCCCCGAAGAAGACTACGAGGTCGCACGCGTCGCGGCGGCGCCGCCAACGGGGGGTTACTCGCGGGCGCTGGTGGACCAGGTGCTCTCCCAGATTCGCACCGACCTCGACGCCTTCACCGAGGCGGAGCAGAAAGTGTTGGAGAACCACGGCTACTTCGCCGCGAACCACTCGCTCACGCTGTATCTGGAGAAGCCTCTTCCACGCGAGGCGCCCCTCGATCCGCCCCACCCCGAGTGGCTCGACGAGCAACGGGTGCGCCGCGCTCTCGCGTCGAGCGGAAAACGCCTGTCTCTCGCGCGAGCCCTGCGCGTCGTGCGAGAGCGCCACGCGAGAGGGGAAACCCCGAGCTAAGGAAGAGCTTTGCTCGTCCCTCGAGAGGGGAAGACGCGCCCCGTCAGCGAGCGATGGGCCAGGAGAAGACTCGCCGCGTTCCAGCTCTGGCCGGGCATGCCTGACCGCTCACCAGTGAGACCGTGGAGCCATTCGTTGAACTCCCAGTCTCCGAGCGCGTTCGCGGCGGCGACGAGCTCGAGCTCGCCGCGCGCCTCGTCGATCCGTCCGCGCTGGGCCAGCGCCATCACCCAGAACGCTCCGATCATCGGCCAGATGCCACCGTTGTGATACTGATACTCGAGGTTTTGCCGGTGGCGGGTCATGTAGCTGCGCCACATACCCTCGTTTCTCACGATCGGACGGCTGACGGCGCGTACCGGATACGGCCGGTGCACTCCCGACGAGGCGAGCGCTCGAAGGATGCGCGAGGCGGGTCCGTCGTCGGCGAGGCCGAGCAGAATCGCCAGTAGATTTCCGAAGACGTCTCCTTCCTCACCCCAGAACGAGAAGTTCACGAACGAAAGATAGAGTCGGTCGTCGCGCGCGCTGGAGCGTACGTAGTGGGTGAGCAGACGAAGGCGCTTGTAGTCGGGAACTTCGTTCGAGAAAGGATAGAAGAGGTGGTTGAAGTGATACTTCGTGCCCTCGGCGTCCGGAAGGTCGAACAGCCGCTTCACGTGGTACCAGAGGGCGTTGGTGTAGAGAACGAATCCGGACCGGGGCATGATGTCCGCCCAGTCGCTCGCCTCGTTTTGCTGCAGAAGAAGCAGGCGCGGGTGCTCCTGACATCGAGCCCAGGTGATGGCGCGGGCGACTCCGGGCATAACCGAAGCCTCGAACTCGGGACCGGCGCCATGGCGGGAAAGACAGTCCACCGCGATGAGCCACCAGAGGGTCGCGTCGATGCAGCCCACGTACCAGAAGTCGCCCGTCCGGCTCTCGGGATCCACGCACTTGGGAATTTGTCCGTTGTCCGATTGATGCCGGGCGATCGTCAGAAGGCTGGTCCGCGCCGCGTCCAGAAGCTCGGGGTCTCCGGCCGAAGCGGTACCTAGAGCACAGATGGCCGAGTCCCTGGCGAAGATGCGCGAGTATCCCCTCTCTCGCGACCGGGCTGTCGGGGTGGCGGCGGCGATGCCGAAAGGAGAGAGATTGCGCTTCAAGAGCGCTCGCGCCTGCGTCAATCCTTCCTGTACCAGAGGGGACGGCGCCGGATTGGAAACGCGGGGTTGAGCCAAGATTGAGATCATACTCGACCGATCCTCTTCGCTCCACTCGAAGCGCTTGGCTCGAGGCCGTGGAAGTCTCGCCGTGGTTCGAGTAGAGTGGGGCGATGTCGCTCTCGGCGATTCTTCGACACCAGCGACCGGCGCACGACGGTCGGGTTCGCGACGTCGCGAGTGCCTACCGGGAGGATCGCCGCTTTCGTCTCCGCCGCATTCTCGAGGCGGGACGCTGGAGCGTGCACGACCTGATCAACTCCCCGCGGGTGCGAGGCGCGGTGTCGGAACAGTGGCGCCTGACCGCCCGGATGGAGGAGGATCACGCCGTCGAAGGTTACATAACCTATCTGGAGTACATCGAAGCGATCTCGAACGGCGTGCTGCCCCGGAGCACGAGAGCTCGGCCCTCGCTTTTCTCGCTCTGATCGGGGGAGGGCGACGGAATATACGGAAAGCCGGTGATGCTGTCCATCGCTCGCGGTCAATAGCCCAGGTTCGGGCCGAGCCAGCGCTCGACGACGCCCACGGGAAGGCCCTTTCGCCTTGCGTAGTCTTCGATCTGATCCCGCCCGAGCTTTCCTACGCTGAAGTACTTCGCCTCGGGGTGGTTGAAATAAAGGCCGCTCACCGATGCCGTGGGAAACATCGCGAAGCTCTCGGTGAGGGTGACCCCGACGTTCCGCGTGGCGTCGAGGAGCTCGAACAGCGTCTTTTTCTCCGTGTGGTCGGGAAGGGAGGGATAGCCGGGCGCGGGGCGGATACCGCGGTAGCGCTCGCGGATGAGGTCCTCCTTGGAAAGGTTCTCTTCTTTTCCGAACCCGCAATCCTTACGGGCCCGCTCGTGGATTTTCTCGGCGAGCGCCTCGGCGAGCCGGTCGGCGAGCGCTTTCACCATGATCGAATGGTAGTCGTCCTGGTCCTCCTCGTAGATTTTCGCTAGGGCGTCAGTGCCATGTCCCGCGGTGACGACGAAGGCGCCGAGATAGTCGGGATCGGATTCGGATACGAAGTCGGCGAGAGCGAGGTAAGGGAGCGGGTCTTGCTTTTCCTGCTGTTGCCGGAGCGTGTGGATACGGGCGCGCTCATCGTTCCGCGACTCGTCGGTGAAGATGACGATGTCGTCGCCTCGCCGGCCGGCGGGAAAAAAGCCATAGACCGCGCGCGCCACGAGCTTTTGCTGTCGAACGATCTCGTCGAGAATCCGGGTCGCGCTCTCGAAGAGCTCTCGCGCCGTCGCCCCCACGTCCGGCTTTTGCAGGATGGCGGGATAGACGCCACGGAGCTCCCAGACGTGAAAAAACGGCGTCCAGTCGATGTAGGGAACGATCTCGTCGAGCGGCACCGGGTCGATGACGCGAACGCCGAGGAAATCGGGAACGGCGATCGCGGTCTCTCCGGCTTCGCCTCCCGTGGGGACGAAGGCCCTGTTCCGCGCCTCTTCAAAGGAGACGAGCTTCCGGGTGCTCTCCTCGAAATCCCGCCGGAGCTTCTCTTGCCGGCATGGTTCTTCTGGACGAAGGCCTCTCGCTGATTCTCGCTCACGAGCTCGCCTACCACCGTGACGGCGCGGGACGCGTCCTGGACGTGCACCGTGGCGCGAGAGTACGCGGGAGCGATCTTGACGCCGGTGTGCTTTCTCGAGGTGGTTGCGCCGCCGATGAGAAGGGGAATCGTGAGCTTCCTTCGCTCCATCTCTCCCGCGACGTGCACCATCTCGTCGAGAGAGGGAGTGATGAGCCCGGACAGACCGACGAGGTCCGCCCGCTCGTCCCGCGCCGTATCGAGGATCTTCTCCGCGGGAACCATCACGCCGAGATCGATGATGCGGTAGCCGTTACAGGCGAGGACAACCCCCACGATGTTCTTACCGATGTCGTGGACGTCTCCCTTCACCGTGGCGAGAACGATCTTGGCTTTTTCCGCGAACGATCCCGAGAGTTTTTTCTCCTCTTCGAGGAAGGGCTCGAGGTAGGCCACCGCTTTTTTCATCACCCGGGCGCTCTTCACCACCTGGGGTAGGAACATCTTTCCCGAGCCGAAGAGATCGCCGACGACGTTCATCCCGTCCATCAGCGGGCCCTCGATCACCGCGAGCGGGCGAGGGTATTTCGCGCGGGCCTCCTCGGTATCGGCCTCGATGTAATCCGCGATGCCGTGGACCAGCGAATGCTTCAGCCGCTCCTCGACCGGCGCGTCTCTCCAGAGCTCGTCCTTCTCCTGTTTCTTCCCCGGACCGGCATGGGCCTGGGCGTAGACGATGAGCCGCTCGGTCGCGTCGGGGCTCCGGTCGAAGATCACGTCCTCGATGAGCTGCCGCAGATCGGAGGAGATGTCGTCGTAGACCGCGAGCTGACCCGCGTTCACGATACCCATGTCGAGGCCGGCCTCGATGGCGTGGTAGAGAAAGGTCGAGTTCATCGCCTCGCGGACGAGCTCGTTTCCCCGGAACGCGAACGAGAGATTGCTGATGCCGCCCGAGACCTTCGTGCCGGGGCATCTCTTCTTGATCTCTCTCGCCGCCGCGATGAAGGCGCGGGCGTAATCGTTGTGCTCCTCGATGCCGGTGGCGATGGTGAGGACGTTGGGATCGAAGATGATGTCCTCGGGCGGGAACCCGACCTCCTCGGTGAGGATGCGATAGGCCCGTTCGCAGATCGCGACCTTGTGCTCGGCCGAGGTGGCCTGTCCTTTTTCGTCGAAGGCCATGACGATGACCGCCGCGCCGTATCGGCGCACCTTGCGGGCGTGCTCCTTGAAGATCTCTTCGCCCTCCTTGAGGCTGATGGAGTTCACGACCCCTTTGCCCTGGAGGCATTTGAGGCCCGCCTCGATGACGGAGAACTTCGAAGAGTCCACCATGATCGGGAGCTTCGCGATGTCGGGCTCCGAAGCGATGAGGTTCAAGAAGGTGGTCATCGCCTTCTCCGAGTCGAGAAGGCCCTCGTCCATGTTGACGTCGAGGATGTTGGCGCCCCCGTCGACCTGATTCCGTGCTACCTCGAGCGCTTTTTCCAGGGCACCTTCCTGTACCAGACGAGCGAACTTCCGCGAGCCGGTAACGTTCGTCCTCTCGCCCACGAGAATGAAGTTGGAGTCGGGGCGAATGGTCAGGGGCTCGAGCCCCGACAGACGTGTGAAGCGCTCCGGTCGTGAGGGTACGTGGGGCGCGACGCCCGCCACCGCTTTCGCGATCTCGCGTACATGGTCGGGGGTCGAGCCGCAGCATCCTCCCGCGAAGTTGAGAAATCCCTCGCGGGCGAGCTCGGAAAGCGTCTCGGCCATCTGGCTGGGAGTCTCGTCGTAGCCGCCGAACGCATTGGGAAGTCCCGCGTTGGGGACGCAGCTGACCGGGAGGTTCGACACCCGCGCGAGCTCCTCGACGTAAGGCCTCATCGCCTCGGGACCGAGAGCGCAATTGATGCCGACGCCGAAGAGGGGAGCGTGAGAGATTGAGATCCAGAACGCCTCGGGGGTCTGGCCGGAGAGGTTGCGTCCGCTCGTGTCCACGATGGTCACCGAGGCGATGACGGGGAGAAGAATGCCGCGCTCGTCGAAGAGGCGCTGGATTGCGGCGAGCGCCGCCTTCATGTTCAACGTGTCGATGAACGTCTCGGGAAGGAGAAGGTCCACTCCTCCGTCCACCAGACCCCGTGCCTGCTCGTAGAACGCCGCCTCGAGACGGTCGAAGTCGATCGCCCGGAACGCCGGGTTGGTGACGTCGGGAGAGATCGACGCGGTGCGGGTCGTCGGTCCCATCGAGCCCGCGACGAACCGGGGCTTGTCCGGCGTCTTCCGGGAATACGAGTCCGCGGCGCGGCGGGCGATGGCGGCGGCGCGGTGGTTGATCTCGTACACGTGGGGCTCGAGCCCGTAATCGGCCATCGAGACCGAGGTCCCGTTGAAGGTGTTGGTCTCGATGATATCGGCTCCGGCTTCCAGGTAGTTCCCGTGGATCTCCTCGATGATGCCGGGTTGCGTCAAGGAGAGGAGGTCGTTCGCTCCCTTGAGCGGCCTGGGATGATCCCGAAACTCGTCGCCCCGGTAGCCCTCCTCGTCGAGCCGATAGCTCTGGATCATCGTTCCCATCGCGCCGTCAATGACGAGGATGCGCTCGGACGCGAGCTCTCTAAGCTTGCCGACGGCGGGTGAAGCCTTCCGATCCTTCATGGCTACGGTGATAACAAGATCGCGCTTCTCACGCAAGCAGATGCGGCCGAACGGTCGTTCGCGCCGCTCGAACGGCGTCATCGTCCTCTCGAGCGGTACGCGTCAGACCGGCTGTGATAACGTCATCGGGTCGTGAAGTTTCACCATCGCGTCGCGCTCGGTCTCGTTCTCGGCGTGGTTCTGGGGGCGATCCTGGGACCGCGCGCCGCGGCACTGGAGCCTCTGGGAACGCTCTTCGTCAAAGCGATCCGCATGGTGGTGGTCCCCCTCATCGCGTCTTCGCTCATCATGGCCATCGCCGGGCTTCCCGGCCGGGCCGCGCTAGGCCGGACCGGCCTGCGCGCGTTCGGGTTTCTTCTCGCGAGCCTCCTCGCCGCGCTCCTCGTCGGGATCGCGTTCGGCGTCGTTTTCCGGCCGGGCACGGCGCTCTCCCCCGAGGCGCGCGCCGGGCTTCTCGTCGGGCAAAACCTCCCGGAGGTCGCTCCCGAAGGCTCGCGGCCCTCGCTCATCGATACCCTGCTCTCCATCGTTCCCGATAATCCGCTTCGGGCGGCGGTCGAAGGCAACGTGCTCCAGGTGCTGATCGTGTCGATCCTTCTCGGTCTCGCCGCGAGCAGCTTGCCGGCGCCGCTGAAGAAGCCCCTCGTCGACCTCGCCACCAGTCTCGCGGAAACGCTGTTCAAGCTCACGCGCTGGATTCTGCAGCTCGCTCCTTTCGGCGTCTTCGGTTTGATGGCGGCGGTCGTCGGCCGTTCGGGGCTCGCCGTGCTCTGGACGCTGGGAGCCTACGTCGGCGTCGTGCTCCTCGCTCTCGCCGCCCACGTGCTCCTCGTCTATGGCACCGTCCTCTTCCTCGTCGCGCGCGGCAAGCTCGGCCGCTTCGTGGAGGCGGCGCGACCGCCGTGGCTCATCGCCTTCGCTACCTGCTCGACGGCGGCGGCGCTTCCGGTCTCGCTCCAGACCATGCAGCAGGAGATGGGCATCTCGTCGAAAGTGGCCAGCTTTGTGCTTCCTCTCGGCGCCGCGATCGGCAGGGACGGGAGTGCCATCTATCAGGCGATTACCGTGCTCTTCGTGGCCCAGGTCTACGGCGTCCACCTGGGCATTCAGGGCCTCGTGACTCTCGTCGTCACCGCGATGCTCTCGGCGCTCGCCGTGGCCTCCGTTCCGGCAGCGAGCTTCGTGAATCTCGCCATCATCCTCACCGCGCTCGGCCTTCCTCTCGAAGGGGCCGCCCTCGTGTTCGGCGTCGAGAGGCCTCTCGACATGTTTCGCTCCTCGACCAACCTCCTCGGCCAGCTGGTGAACGCTTCCTATGTGGAGGCCGCGGAGCGCGAGGGTGGCTCGAAAGTCGACGGGACCGGCGCGGCGGGAGATCTGACCCAGACGAGCGAGGCTTAAAGTTTTAAACAGAGCGGGGGCCCCGGCTAGGGGATCTTACCCTCAGCGGGCTCGCGTAAGACCCCTCAGTGAAAGGGGATCCCTGCTGGCAGTCTTCTTGCAACTTCTCGGAACGTGGAGAGCGACCGCGACGCACTCGTCCGAGAGACCCTGCCCCTCGTTCATCGGGTGGCGAAGAGCATTGCCTCGCGACTTCCGCGACAGCTCGAGATCTCGGACCTGACTCAAGCGGGCGTCCTCGGCCTGCTCGATGCTGCCGAGAAGTTCGATTGGGAAAAGGGAGTGCGATTCTCGACGTACGCGGAGCTCAGGATTCGAGGCGCGATCCTCGACAGTCTCCGGAGCCTCGACTGGGTGCCGCGCTCGCTCCGGCGGCGACGGCGCGAGCTGAAAGGCGCCGAGAGCCGATTGCTGTCCTTTCTCGGACGTGCCCCGAGCGAGGAGGAGCTCGCCACCGAGCTCGCGATTCTCGGTCTCGGAGCTACGAGCGACGAGGGAGCGAGTCGAGCGCGCCGAGGTCGCCTGCGAGGTGACGGAGAGCATCGACGAGTTCCTCCCCTTCGTGTCCGATCCGGGCGCGGTCGACCCCGAAGAGCTCATCGAGCGACGGGAGCTCGAAGAGATGATGGCGCGCGCCATCGAAGTCCTCCCCGAGCGGGAACGACTGGTTTTGACCCTTTACTACTACGAGGAGCTCACGATGAAGGAAGTGGGCGAGGTTCTCGGAGTCAACGAGTCGCGCATCTCCCAGATCCACTCGAAGGTGGTCTCGAAGCTCAAGCTCCGCCTCCACCGCGAGCTCCGTCCGCAACCCGCCGGACGCATCGCGCACATCGCCTGAGCCATCCCCCGATCCCCTGATGTTATGATTGCCCCCGGTAGGGGGAGCTCATTCATGATCTGCCACGTCGTGCTGATTCGTCTGAAGGAGGGCGCGGCGCCCGAGGAGGGGAAAAGGCTTCTCGAGCATGCCCGGGAGATGCTCGGCTCCATTCCCGGGGTCCGGAACCTGCGCGTGGGACGTGGCCTGGGAAAGAAAGCGGAAGTTTCCTATCCCTACGCTCTCGTCATGGAGTTCGAGGACGAGACTGCGCTCGAAGCGTATCAAGTCCACGAGGAGCACCGGCGCTTCGTCCGCGAGGTCGTCGACCCGGTTCAAGCCGACAAGAAGGTCTACGACTACCGGGTCTGAGTCAGGGGCGGGGGCAGCTGCCAGAGCGTGAGTTGTCGCGTGAGGCTCCGTGCCACGTCCTCGGCGGAAACGAAGTACCGGCCGGCACGAATCGCTTTCCTGAGGTCGGCAACGCGGGCTCGCCGCCGGCGTCTCCTCTCGTCGGGCGGGACGAAACGTACGAGGACCGAGGTCATGGCATGGTCATCGGCATCTCGGGGACCGTCCTTTAGCGGGAAATCAAGGGTAGAGCAGGAGATGGCTCTTGGCGCCTGGATCGACGCTCTCCTCGACCATCTTCGAGAAATGCCACCCGAATTTGTTGAGAAAAACGAGAGGGGATAGCTTCCGCTCCTGCAACTCGAAGCCGGGGAAGAGCGCGGTGCGCGTCGCGAGGAATTGCGTTCTCACGGTATCGTTCTTGCGTTTGACCGCGCGGAGGGCCTTGGACTCCAGCTCTTTCAGATGATGGAAGAGCTTTCCCCGCGTGGAGACGACGGTGGGGACGAGGGTGGGATTGACGGGAGCGAGGTCGCGCTCGAGCGCGGTGGTGATCTCCTGGATACAGTGGCGCGCCCGGGTCAAGTCCTCGTCGAGCTGCGGCGGGGTATGTTGGCGCAGAATCTCGTTGAGGAGCGACTCGTCGTTGGAATCGAGCCGGGTCACGTCCACTTCGTAGCGCTCGAGGAAACGCGCCTGCGCCCGCTCCACGATGGTGAAGCTCGACCTCGGGGCCACGAGCGGCATCGTCACTCCGAAATGGCGGTAAACGTCTCCGAGCTGCGCGAAGTAGGCGAGCTCGTTGGGCCCCGCCACGTAGGAAAGCGTCGGGAAGAGCGTGTCCTGATAGATGGGCCTCAGGAGGACGTTGGGGCTGAAACGCTCCGGATGCTCGGAGACCAGTTTGCCAACTTCCCTCGGCGAGGTGATCGCGCCGTCGTTTTCGGCGCGGAAGCCCGATTCCTCCATCGTGACGGGGACGCGGGATGGGTTGGCATAGAAGAGGTTCAAGTGCGAATCGGCGGGCGTCGCCTGCGCATGGTAGCCCAGCGCCACGAGCCTCTCCGTGGTATCGCGAACGAGGCGGCTCGAAGCGGAGCCTTCCTCAACCTCGCGGCGGAACAGGTCGGCGGCTGCGCCCTTGAGCTCCGCGCGTGTCGGATCCACGACCGCGAGACCGGTTCCGCGGGTCAACGTGAGCAGCCAGCTTCCGAAAGCTTCGGTCAGACTGCGCCCGGGAGCGTAACACTCACCGAGAGCGGCGAGGACGGGTTCCTTGAACTCGGACGAGGGCAGGACTTCGGAGACGTCGCGCAGGAGGTCGCTGATGCCCGGCTCGAGCGTACGCCGGCCCACCGGGAGCCGGCTCGCCGGATCGCTCCCGTCGGTCGTGAGCTCCACGAGCCCGCTTCCGCCGAGGAGATAGGCATGTCTCACTTCCTCGAAATCGTGGTCGTCGGCGTCCATCCAGAATAGCGGAACGACCTTTCGGCCGAGCGTCGACGAAGCCCAACGAGCGAGCCGGACCGCGGTCAGAGCTTTGTATAACGTGTAGGCCGGCCCGCCGAGGAGGCCCACCTGCTGCCCGGTCACGACGGCGAGCGCTCCATCCCGAAGCGCATCGACGGTCTCGAGAGCCGCTTCGTCCGCGCCGAGGCTCCCGTTCAGCGCGTGGATGGAGCGGACGAGCTCGGAAGGCACCGGGTCACGCTTGTCGAGCGCGGCCGCCACTTTGCGCCAGGAGGCCGGCTCGAACGGATCGCCGGGAAAAAAAGGAGACAACGCCTCGAACCGATGGAGATAATCCAGGAAGAGTGGCTTGTACGAGAGCTTGCGGTAGTCCAGTGGTACGATTTCGGTCATGGGCCTCTCGACGCCTCACACGTGGAAAAACATCGCCTATCATAGCCTCCCGGCTCGGCCCAAGCCAGCCTCCCGCGATTTCTTCCGCAGGATCACCCCGGCGGGGCGCGTGCGTTGACAGGCCGAAAAGCGTTGTGCTAGCGTAACTTAACGAAGTCTGAGACAGTGGCGAAGAGCACATCCAAGAGTCTGTCGGACCCGTTCGTCGAGAGTCGCTACCGCGTCGGGCGGAGCTCGGATCCAATCGAAGGATAATCTTTGACCGTGGCACACGGCGACATTCCAGACAAGATCGGTCGTTACGAGATCAAAGCGCCCATCGGGTTCGGCGCGATGGGTGCGGTCTACCTGGCCTTCGATCCCATCATCAAGCGTCAAGTCGCGTTGAAGACGCTGCGCCTCGACGTGCCGCCGAACAGTCCGGACTACCGGGCGTTTCTGGAGCGGTTCGACGTCGAGGCGCGAAGCGCGGGTCGCTTGTCCCATCCCAACATCGTCACGTTGTACGACGTCGGGAACGAAGGCCAGGTGCCCTGGCTGGCGATGGAGTATGTCGAAGGTCAGACGGTGGCCGAAATGCTCCAGGAAGAGCGGTTGAAGCCCGAGGTGGTGATTGGCCTCGTTTCGCAGATCGCGAGCGCCATCGACTACGCCCACACCGAAGGCGTCGTGCACCGGGACATCAAGCCCTCCAACATCATCGTCTTCGCCGGTGAGAAAGTGAAGGTCACCGACTTCGGGATCGCGAAGGTGATGGATGCCGACGTCACTCATTCCGGCGTCATGATGGGGACGCCGAGCTACATGTCGCCCGAGCAGGCGATGGGCGAGGACCTCGACGGCAGCACCGATGTCTTCTCCCTCGGCGTCGTCGCCTTCGAGATGCTGAGCGGGCTGCAGCCTTTCCCCGGTAACAACGTCACGTCGATCCTCTACAAGCTCGTGCATTCCGACCCCGTCCATCCCGACGACCTCGAGGTACTCGGGCTCCTGCAAGACAAATGGCACCAGGTGTTTTCCCGGGTTCTCGCCAAGAATCCCCTCGAGCGTTATCCGACGGCCGCCGACTTCGTCCGGGATCTCGAGCTGTGTCTCGGCAACTGGTTCGGCGCGCTCGAAGGCGAGACCGTGATCGTGCGCGATCCCGCCGCCGCCGGTTTGAGCGCGGGCTCCAGTTCGACCTCTCCTCCCCCTCCCTCGAGGCGTTCGGCGAACGAAGACGAGACCGTGGTGCTGCGCGCCAGCGAGCTTCCGCCCGTAGATGGTGCGGGAGACGACGAGACGGTGATCGTTCGGTCGGCCGATCTACCTCCCGCAGATCGATCTCCGGATCCTTCGAGCGAGACCATCACCGCCGCCGTTCCCGCTTCGCGTTATCTCTCGGCGCCCGGGACGACGTCTCAGCCCCGCGCCGCTTCCGGAAACGGAGACGATTCTCGACGAGACCATCGTCGCGCCCGGAGTCGACGTCGACGTCGAGAAGACGTTGTACGCGGGGCCGGGAGGGGGGCCTTCTTCGGAGGCACTCGACGAAACGCTCGTCGCGCCACCCTCTGCCTCGCCCCGTCCCGCCCTGACGGTCACGATCCGCAAGCCGTCGCGACTCAAGCGATTGCTCGTTCCCGTCGGTCTGGGAGCGCTTCTGGGATTGGGACTCCTCACGTTCTTTTTGACTCGAAGCCCGGCGTCGAAACCCTCTCCCGACGGGTCGAGCGCGATCCCGCCCGAGCCGCCGATCCCGCCGGTCGTGTCGGGCACGTTGAAGGTGACGACCGAGCCCGATGGCGCGAGCGTTTTCGTCAACGGGGAAAAGCGAGGTGTGACGCCGCTCGACCTGGAGACACTGGCGCTCGGCCCGTATCAAATCCGGATCGCGCAAGACGGTTTCGAGGAGGAGGAGCTCCAGGCGGAGCTCACACCGGAGTCGCCCATGGCGACGCTCGACGTCGCGCTCCGGCCCGTCCCCAAAGCGGAGCCGACGAAGCCTCAGCCCGCCTATTTCCGGATTCGGAGCGAGCCGCCGGGTGCCAAAGTCGCCATCGACGGCAAAGACGTCGGGAGCACACCTCTCAATCGAGCGCGGGTCGCGCCGGGATCGCGCGTCGTTCGGATCGAACAGGAAGGATATCTCCCGTGGGAGGACAGCGTGCGGGCCCGCGCCGGAAAGACCGAGGCCATCGATGCCGTCCTGACCCCTCGCGGCCCGGTCGTGAATGAGACGGCGCCGTCCCCCGAGCCTGCCCCACCACAACCTCCCCGGGTGGTCGAGGGCAGCCTCGTCGAGCGCGGAGAGCCCGGCGTCATCAACCCGAAGTGCGTGGTCTGTCCGCCCGTTCCCTATCCCGATGCCGCAAAGAGCGCGCGCCTGCAGGGCGTGGTGGAGCTTAGCTTCCTCATCGATGAGAACGGAGACGTTCGCGACCCGGAGGTGGTGCAGTCGGCAGGCTCGGTGTTCGATGACACCGTCCTCGAGGCCGTGAAGAGCTGGCGGTACGAGCCGGCGACGAAGCACGGAGTGCGGGTCAAGATTCGTTGGGCGCAGAGGTTTCGTTTCCAACTCGGCCGGTGAGTCTCGCGATGGCCAAGCTCGTCATCAACCCGACGTCGGCGGCGAAAAAGGAGATTCCTCTCCTATCCCGCGTCATGTCCATCGGCCGCGACCCCTCGAACGATCTGGTCCTCTCCGACTCGATGGTTTCTCGGCGACACGCGATACTCGAGCAGCGCGAGGATGAGTACGTCTTGAGGGACAACAACAGCTCGAACGGAACGTTGGTGAACGGAGACAGGCTCGACCACGAAACCCCTCTTCGTGACGGCGATCTCGTCGCCATCGGCTCCTCCCGCCTGTTGTTCCAGCTCGACGATACCTCCGCGGACCCCCTGACACCGGCTCCGGTCGTGGCACCGAGCGACGGCAATCGGCTCCATCCCCCGGCCTCGCAGACCTATCGCTGTCCCGCTTGTGGCATGACCGCGCTCGTGACCGATCGTTTCTGCCGCTCCTGCGGGCGGGAGCTCGGCCCGGATCCGAAGAAGGTCTCCTGCGGACATTGCGGTTCCGAGAACCCGCTCCCCGCGGAGTTCTGCGGGCAGTGCGGCAAGCCGCTCGCCGCGGACGGGGCGGTCGCGGTCTCGGTCTCGACCCGCCCGAATCGGCAATCGGATCTCGATCCGGAGCTTCGACCGTCCGGTGTGACGCCGAGCGGCAACCACGCCGCGCCGCGAGCGCGACCCGGGCCGCGACCGGCGATGGGCCCGTTGGGAAAGAGGGGTGGGAGC
The DNA here is from genome assembly GCA_963815675.1 of uncultured Acidobacteriota bacterium. Classification (GTDB taxonomy): domain Bacteria; phylum Acidobacteriota; class Vicinamibacteria; order Marinacidobacterales; family SMYC01; genus CAWFHP01. The sequence continues at coordinate 337,457 of CAWFHP010000008.1, forward strand.
TTCAGAGCGAGCGAGGAGAACGCGGGTTTCGGAGTGAGACTCGTCGCGTTTCTCGTCGACGAGGTGATCCTGGGCATCCCGCTGCTGCTCGGCGGGCTCGTTTGGATGGCGATCTCCGTGGGGAGTGCGTCCTCCGCCCACGAGGTCGATGCCCGCGCCGCCGCGTCGGTGTCGTGGGGAGCGACGCTCGGACTCGCCTACTCGCTTCTCTCGCTGGTCTACTATGTGTTCTTCTGGGGAGGCCGGGGGACGACCCCCGGAAAGAGCCTCCTCGGTTTGGTGGTGAGGACGGCCGACGGCGTGACGCCCATCGGCTATTCCCGCGCTCTGCTGCGTTTGCTGGGCTACTTCGCGAGCTTCGCCCTTCTGGGACTGGGATTTCTTCCCATTCTGCTGTCCAATGATTGGCGCGGGCTCCCGGATCGCATCGCTGGCACTCGCGTAACGAGGAGCCCTTGACGACACCAACTGACGCATCCGATGAGCTGGAGCCCGAGGTCGAGTGGAGCGACCCCGCGGCGAAGGACACCACGCCCGTTCCCGATGCTTCAGCCTCCGCGCAGGAGGGAGGGAATGGGAGCGAAGAAGCGCAGGCCGTCGAGACGAGGCCCAAGTCGAGGCCCTTCGAGTCGCTCGTCGACCTTCTGCACGACCTCGCGATCGCGGTCATCGTCTGTGTTCTGCTCATCACCTATGTGGTGCAGGCGTTCAAGGTGCAGGGGACGAGCATGTCGCCGGAGCTGGCCGACGGTGAGCGCATCCTGGTCAACAAGTTCGTCTACTACGTCGGCGAGATACATCGAGAGGACGTCGTGGTGTTCTGGTACCCGGAGGATCCCGACCTGTCCTTCATCAAGCGCGTCATCGCGCTGCCGGGCGAGACCGTCGAGATTCGCTCCGGCGCGGTCTATATCAACGGCCGTCTTCTGGAGGAGCCCTACGTCAGCGAGCGAAACGCCGATCACCGCAGCTTTCCGCCGCAGGAGATCCGACCGGGGCATTTCTTCGTTCTCGGAGACAATCGCAGGGGAAGCAACGACAGCCGGAGCTGGGGCCTCGTACCGGAGCGCTACATCTATGGAAGGGCCATCTTGCGGCTCTGGCCGCCCGAAGCGATGGGTGTCGTGCATTGACCGGCAGAACGAACCGTTGGGGTCACGATGCCATTGAGAATTGAAATCATCACGCGTCTCGAGCGGCGACCAAGAGGAGCTCTTCCACCCCATGGCCGTCCCTGATGAGAACGCTCTCCTCGAGGCGCTCACCTCGGTCCTCGACGACATTCATTATTACTACGACCGAATCACCGGGGAGGTGATCGCCCTGTCCGAGGAGTTCGGCACCGGGGAGCTCGAGGGGCCGGCGACACGCTACCTTGCCATCACTCCGCTGTCGGTCAGCGAGCGGTACCAGATCATGGAGGACTTCGTCGAGACTCTGGGAAACGCGTCGCTCCAGGATGAGCTCACCGAAGCTCTCATCGAGATGGGAGCGTTCCAGAAATTCGAAGGAGTCTTGAAGAAATATCCCACCCGCTACCGACAATGGGAGGCTTTCCGCGCCGATAAGGTCAAGTCCCGCGCGAGCGCCTGGCTGCGTGAGAATCGAATCAGCAATCAGTAACCATACCGGAACGTTCCGGCATCCGCGGACATGCACGGATCACCGATCACGGATCACTCACGGATCACTCCGCTCACATTCTTTCCGGAACGGAGATTCCCATGAGCTCGAGGGCCAGTTTCTGCTGCCGGTGAAACACCTGTACCGCGAGGAGCCGCAGGGCCCGTTTCGTCTCGTCCTGCTCCTGAAGGATGCGATACCGGTGGTAGAAGGCGTTGAAGCGCTGCGCCTGGACGAGAGCGAAACGGGCTAGGTGCGCGGGCTCTTCGGTGCGGATGACCGCCCTCGCCACCGCTCGAAGCTCGGTCGCCCCGAATACGAGCGACCAGAGGTCTTCCGCTTCTTCCTCGGACAGGGTCTGAAAGCTCTCGCGCAGGTTCGGGGGAAGCTCGATGGCCCCACCGGGTGATTGTCCCACTTTCTGCAGGATCTTCGCCGCCCGTACCGTCGCGTACTGGAGGTAAGGTCCGCTGTCGCCCTCGAAGGACAGCGCCTCTCCGAAATCGAAGGCGATGACCTTGTTCTTGGTGTACTTGATCATGAAGTAGCGGAGCGCGCCCCGGGCGATGGCGCGCGCCGTCTCGTCGCGAGCGGCCTCGTCGAGGTCCTCGTTGCGCTTATCGACCTCCGTTTTAGCCTTGGCGACGAGCAAGTCCAGCAAGTCGTCCGCTTTGACCCCCAGTCCCTTTCGTCCCGACACTTCGAGATACGGCTTCTTTTCGTCCTCGGGGCTCACGGGAAAACCGAGCTCGCGGCAAGTGGCGGGAGTGAGCGCCACCATCTCGTAGGAGAAGTGGTGGGATCGATCGCGCGCTTCCTCCGATGCCAGCAGCGCCACGCCCTGCTGCACGACCTGCTGCAAGTAGGACTGCCGGACGTCGATCACGTTGTACACCCGGTCGCCGTGGCCGAACGAAGGAGCATCCGGCTCGGTCTCACCGGCGGTCGTGGACCAGACGACGTCCCCGTCTTGATAACGTTGAAACCGCCGGTAGCCGAACTGGCGGTCGAGCAGGCCCAGCTTCCACATCTGGTAGGCGATGTCCTTGCCGACATACGTGACGGTTCCGTTCGACCGCACGATGACCTTCTCGTCGGCGTCTCGCGCGTCTGAAGCGTCCGCTTCGCTTCCGCTTCCGCGTCGCCGTCCCCGCTTTCTTCTCCCATGTCCATCACCCAGCAGCCGGTGTTCTTGCCCGATGCCGCGAGCCGAACGGCGCCCTTTTCCTTCAACAGCTGATAGGCGCGCTCCCAGAACTTGAGCTTCAGGATGTCGCTCTCCCACGGCAGCAGGTCGTAGCGCACGTCGATTCGCGCCATGGTGGCGAGGTGGCACCGCACGATGGTATCGGCGATGAAGGCCGCGAGCGGGCCCTCGGGGGCGTCTCCCTCTTCGATCGCTTTGAGCGTCCTCTCACGCAGGCGCACTCGCTCGCGATCCTCTTCGTAGAACTCGGCGACTCGAGAATAGATGTCCCAGCAGACGTAGTCGAACCGCGCCCCCGGCTCCGCGGCGATGGCCTCGACCTCGGGGATCGTTCGGTTCTCGATGTGGAGAAATCCCACCACGACGTCGGCCACCTGCACGCCGGTGTCGTCGATGTAGTTCTGGACTTCGACGCTCTCTCCGCAGTACCGAAGAGCTCGCACGAACGTGTCTCCGAGAGCGGCGTTGCGCAAGTGGCCGTTGTGAGCCGCCTTGTTGGGGTTGATGTTCGTATGCTCGACGATGACCTTGCCGAAGGAAGGACGGGGCGAGTCGGGAGCGAGGAAGTCTTCGAGATACTGTCTGCGGTCGAAGAAGACGTTCAAATAGCCGGCCCCCGCGACCTCGACGTGGTCCACGCCGTCGATGCCCTCGAGCGCGCGCGCCATCTCCTCCGCGATCTTCCGCGGCGACGTCCGCGCGGTGCGGGCGAGCTCGAACGCGACGGGAAACGCGAGGTCGCCGAGCTTGGCCCGCGGAGGTCGCTCGCTCACGAGGTCGCCGAGCGTGACCCCGTACTTCATTCGGACGGTCTCGCGCAGAACCGTCTCCACCCGTTCCCGGACACCATCACTCATGGGCGCGATTATACAGAGTGCGCCGCCGTCGCGCCCGACGATGGCGGCGGTCGGGAGGCGAGCGCCGGACGGACCGTGAGGTTATGATGCGGCATGGCCTCCCGTTCCCCGGCGCACTTCAGCCCTCGGCGGCGCACCGCGGTGGTGCTGGCGGGGGAGGGAACACAGGCGGCCTATCTCGCCGGCGTCATCCGGGCGCTCGACGCCGCGGGAGTACGGTTGGACGTCGTCCTGGGCACCGGTGTGGGAGCGCTGGTGGCGGCCTTCTCCGCGTTTCACGCCGAGGACAAGATCTGTGGCGAGGGAGGTCTGGTGGAGGCCATCGACCGCGAGCGCCCGTTTCGCGTCGCACCGCTCTATCGCACCGCGGTCCTCTGCCTCGGGATAGCCTTCGCCTTGTTTCTGGCGCCGGCGCTGCTGGGAGTCGTATCCATCGTCGTGCTACCGCTCCAGGCGGTCGTGCGGCAGTGGCGTCCCGACACCGCTATGGGGCCGGCCTTTCTCTCGGATGTCGTCGCCGCGGTCGAGCCGTACTACTTTCCCGCCATCGCCGTCCCCGTGGTCGCGCTCTTCCTCATCGTCGCCCTGCGCATGATCGGTTCGATCTGGCGCGCTCGCCGCGAGGGATTTCCTTCCGTGGGCAAGTGCTTCCTCGATCCTGCCCTCGAGATCACGCCTCTCGCGCGAATGCTGGAGGGCCGTCTCTGGCAGCTGGTACGGGGGACGGCCACCGAGGATCGGCCGAGAGACCGCCGAGCGCTCTCGGAAGCCTACGTTCAACTCTTGACCGCGGGCCTCGGTCAACACGGGTTTCGCGAGCTCGTCTTCTACGCGCTCGATACCGACAGCGGCGCCGAAGTACCCTTCGTCGTGCTCAAAGACCGATTCTCGAAAAAACTCGCTCGCGACGAGAGAGCCGCGAACGGGACGCGCGAAGGCCGCGCCGAGCCCATCGACCTCGCGGGCGACGGCTCGTCGATCTTCTTCGACGCTCTCGTCGCCTCCTTGAGCCCACCCGGACTCGTGCCCGAGGTCGGGATCGAGCTTCCGCGTGGAAACGAGTTCGGAGGCGAGGTCCACCGCTTCGCATCGAGTCTCGTCGCCGGAGGCGCGGGGATCGTCGCCGATGCCGTCGCCCTGGGAGCGGAGCAGAATCCTCTACGTGACCGCCGCCGGACGCGAGGAGCGAGTCGACGGCTCCATTTGGGAAAGGCTCGCCTCGCGCTCCCTTCGCGTGGCGTTGGAGAGCAATCTCGCCTGGTCGGCGGCCGAGTCCGACGTTCCCGTTTTCGTGATCCGGCCCGACTCCGAACGGGTGAAGCCCTTCGAGTTCTCCGGCAAGGCTCAGCTGGGCGGTGAGCGACTCACCGCGGCGGCGCTCGTCGCTCAGGGTGAGCGCGACGCGGAGAGGCTCTTCGTACGGCCGGTTCTCGGCGCCGAGCTTCCGGAGATTGCCGCTGAGCCGAAGATGTCGGTCGAGCGCAACTGGCAGGCGGGACCCAAAGAGCTCTAGCTCACTAGCGGCAGGTCTTCGCAGCGCTTCACCCCACCGCCGCAGCCTTGGCGGAGTCGGAAGCGGGCAACAAAGAAGGCTACAATGAGAACAGGAAGCGAAATGGATAATCTTCTCGGTGTCTCGTTCGCGGCGCTGGCAGCGCTGTTCGCGATCTGGAACCTCGTCTTCCTCGCGCGGTGGATTCAGTACCGCCGGGTCGCGGCGACGGCGGAGCTGACGTGGTTTCCGCCGAGGCCCTGGTTCTACAACATGTGCCTCGCGATCGGGTTTTTCATGCTCAGCTTGACCGCGATCTCCCTGTTCCTTCTGAAACGACCTCTGCTCACCATCGTGGCGGAGTCTTTGATGGCGCTCTACTACATCGTGCTGTTTCCGCTCTCGTTTCGGATTCGACACGGGTTTTACAAGAGCGGCATCTGGGTGGAGCGCGGCTTCGTTGCCTACCGGCGGATTCGCGCTCTGAGCTGGATCGAGAAACCGGCGGTGGTCCTGGTGGTGAATACCGAGGGCGGCGCGCTCGGCGGAGGTTATGGCCGCCTCGTCGTTCCCGGTGAGCTTTACGGACAGGCGCGACGCATTCTCGCGGAGCACATCGAGAACCGGTCGCTGTCTGTCGAAACGAGTATTCTCGGCCTCTCCGACAGCGAGAGCCCCGCGCAAGAACAGGTATGAAGCGGGAAGATCTGCGATCGCGGCTGAGCGGAGAGCCGCTCGTCTGCGACGGCGCGATGGGGACGAGTCTCTACGCACGGGGCATCATGGTCAATCGATGCTTCGACGAGCTCAATCTCTCCAGCCCCAAGCTCGTCCAGTCCGTGCACAAGGAGTACATCGCGGTCGGCGCCGACATGATCGAGACGAATACCTACGGCGCGAACCGCATCAGGCTCCAGCCCCACGGGTTCGGAGACTCCGTCGGGGAGATCAACTCGAGAGGCGTCGAGATCGCGCGCGAGGCCGCGGCGTCGTCCCCCCGGCCCGTCTTCGTCGCGGGAGCGATCGGACCCCTGGGACGGCCAATCGCGCCCATCGGCACCGTTTCGGAAGACGACGCCTTCGGCGCGTTCCAGGAACAGGCGAAGGGCCTCGTGGAAGCAGGCGTCGATCTCGTCATTCTAGAGACGTTCTCCGATCTTCGCGAGCTGACCCACGCGATCCGCGCCGTTCGAGGGATCGCATCCGACATCCCCATCGTTGCCCAGATGACGTTCGGCGACGACGGCTCGACCCCGCTCGGAGCGAAGCCTGAGCACGTGGCCCGGACCTTGACCGGTCTCGACGTCGACGTTGTCGGCGCCAACTGCAGCGTGGGGCCGGAGCTGATGCTCCGGGTCATCGAGCGGATGGCTACCGCGACCTCCCTCCCGCTCTCGGTTCAGCCGAACGCCGGGTTGCCGGAGGTGGTGGAGGGACGGGTCCTCTACCTCTGCTCGCCGGAGTACATGGCGCATTTCGCCAAGCGTTTTCTGCAGTCGGGGGTAGCGATCATCGGTGGATGCTGCGGGACGACGCCGGCTCATATCGGCGCCATCGTCGGCGTCGTGCGCGCTCTCAGCCCGTCTCGCACGGTGGTCGAGATCTCGACGCCGGCGGAAACGCGCTCCGAGCAGCAGCCGCTCTCGCGCGATCAGAAGTCGCTCCTGGCCCGAAGCATGGGGCGCAAGTTCGTCGTCTCGGTCGAGATGGATCCACCGAAGGGCGCCGATCCCGGCCCATTCCTCGACCGGGCTCACTGGCTGAGGGAGCGCGAAGTCGATTTCCTCAACGTCGCCGACGGTCCGCGGGCCAGCCCGCGGATGAGCGCGCTCTCCTTCGCCGTCCTGCTCGAGCAGCAAGTGGGGGTGGAGACCATCCTCCACTATCAATGCCGTGATCGAAATCTCATCGGGATCCAATCCGATCTGCTCGGCGCTTCCGCTCTCGGGCTTCGCAACATACTCGCGGTGACGGGCGATCCACCCAAGCTCGGCGACTACCCCTACGCCACCGCCGTCTTCGACGTCGACTCCGTGGGATTGGTGAAGATCCTCTCGCAGCTCAACCGCGGGCTCGATCTGGCGGGAAACGCTCTCGGGCCGCCAATGCCGTTCCACATCGGAGTGGGAGTGAATCCTGGTGCCACCGATTTCGACGCCGAGATGCGGAAGTTCGAGCGCAAGATCGAGGCGGGAGCGGAGTTCTGCCTCACCCAGCCCGTCTACGATCCGCAGATCCTGGAGCGCTTCCTCGACGCGGTTCGAAGCAAGCGCATTCCCGTGCTCGTCGGAATCCTCCCGCTGGTGAGCTTCCGCAACGCCGAGTTCCTTCACAACGAGGTTCCCGGAATGACGGTGCCGGTCGAAGTCCGCGAGCGCTTGAAGAAGGCGCCCACCAAGGAGCGCGCGCAGCAGGCGGGCATCGACATCGCTCGCGAGTCGCTTCGTGCCGCCCGCGACCTCGTCGAAGGCGCCTACCTCATGCCCCCCTTCAACCGCTTCGAGCTCGCCCTGAAGGTGATCGAAGGGATCGTCTGAGTTTCCTTTCCCGCGCCACTTCGCTCATCATAGTTCCCTTCGCCGAAGCGGAGACAACCCTCTCCCAGGCATCCCGTGCTAGTCTTCCGCGGCGAAGGAGGCGACCTATGCACATGCTCCGAAGGCTCGGCGTATTCCCTTTCGTGATTCTTCCCGCCCTGGTCTCGGCCCAGACCACGGCGATCCGCGCGGGACGGCTCATCGATCCCGCGACGGGAACGGCGGCGGCCAACCAGGTGATCCTCGTCGAGAGCGGCAAGATCCGCGAGGTCGGCGGAAACGTCGCGATCCCCGCGGACGCCACCGTGATCGACCTTTCCGACGCGAGCGTCCTTCCGGGACTCGTCGACGCCCACAACCACCTCGCGCTCACCTACAAGAAGGAGCCGGAGAGCGACGTCTACTACTACACCTACGTTGCGGACTCGACACCGCTGCGCGCGATCCAGGCCGTCTCCAACGGGATTCAGATGCTCTCCTCCGGGTTCACCGTCGTGCGCGACATGGGAAACAACGGCAACTACGCCGACACCGCTCTTCGGGTCGCGATCGAGCAAGGTTGGATCCCCGGACCCACCATCATCAACTCGGGGCTGATCATCGGCGGGATGGGCGGGCAGTTCTGGCCGACCCCGGAGATGGCGAAGGATCATGCCATCGTCTATCCCGAGTACCTGGACGCCGACACCGAGGACGAGATCGTGAAAGCCGTGCGCCAGAACGTTCTCTTCGGAGCCAAGATCATCAAAATCATGGTCGACGCCAAGCCCTACGGTTACTCGGTCGACGAGATGAATCTCTTCGTGAAGGAAGCGGCCCGCGCGGGACTCCACGTCGAAGGGCACGTCCAGACGCGTGAAGGCGCGAAGCGCGCCATCGAAGCCGGCCTCTGGTCGCTCGCGCACTCCCGGGTCCTCGACGACGAGCTCCACAAGATGATGGCGGCGAAGGGCATCTGGCGCGCGGGAACCGAGACCCCCGATACCGACTACCGCGGGAGCGCGGAAGAGTTCGAGAGGACCGTCGCTGGACTCAAGAATGCCTACCAGAACGGGGTGAAGCTCACCTTCTCGACCGACGCCGATTACTACGTTCCCGGAATGACCCGGGGCGAAGTCGTGATCAACTTCCTGAAGACCTGGAAGGCGGCCGGGATTCCCGCGCCCGAGATTCTGAAGATCATGACCATCAACGGTTACGAGTGCGCCGAGGTCACCTCCGAGCGCGGTCCTATCCGGGTCGGCCTCGCGGCGGACATCATCGCCGTTCCGGGAAATCCGCTCGAGGACATCGATGCTCTTCGCGACGTGCGCTTCGTGATGAAGGACGGATTGGTCTTCAAGAAGGACGGCGTGGTCACCCCCGAGAAGTTCTTCCACGCCGGGCCGGTGAATGGCTGGCGCATTCGCTGAATCCAGCGCGTTCGTGCTAGCCTCGATCCAGCACCACTGAGAGAGAGGCTATGCCCCGAATGCGCGAATTCGTCGCTGGCGCGCTCGTCCTGTCGATTGCGGGAGTGCTCGAGGCCCAGAATCCGGACCAGGACACGGACCTGCAGCAGGTGCCGTACGTCTTCGAGTCACGGGTCGACATGGTCTCGGTGCCGGTCGCGGTCACCGACGACAAGGGGAACTTTCTCACCAATCTCAAGGTCGAGGACTTCAAGGTTTTCGAGGACGGCAAGCCCCAGGAGATCCGGCTCTTCGCCGCCGGGCTGAAGGAGTCCTGGGTCGGCCTTCCTCCCGAGCTGAAAGACGAGACGTCGGGCCGCCAGGTCATCGGTCTGCTCCTCGATGCGAGCGGCAGCATGGAAGAGGACATGCACCTCCTGCGCGAGGCGGCCATCAAGTTCCTCACGAACATTCCCAAGACCGAGAATCTCTTCATCATGGATTTCGACGAGAACATCCGGCTCTCCCAGTACTCGACGGACGACCAGCGGGCGGTGAGCGATCGGATTTACGACGTGGAGGCCGAGGGCTGGACGGCGCTCTACGACGCGCTCGGCACGTTCCTCGATCGCATGTACGGGCTTCCGGGAAAAAAGACGCTCGTGGTCTTCTCCGACGGTGTCGATTCGAGGAGCACGTTGAGCGCGTCCGAAGTTCTCGACATGGTGAAGCTCTCGGACGTGACGATTCACAGCATCCAGTTCAACGGCGAGTCCCGGAACGCGAGCCGGGATTTCACCGAGGGCAGGTTTCTCCGACAAATCTCGGCGGAGACCGGCGGCTCGTACTCGTTCGGAGATTCTTTGGAGAAGATCGACGGGCTCTACGACAAGATTCTCGAAGAGCTGTTCAGCCAGTACACCCTGGGATACGTCTCCTCCAACAAGGAGCGCAACGAGAAGTATCGGAAGCTGAAAGTCGAGGTGGACGTCAAGGACGCGAAGGTGCGCGCTCGCCGCGGCTACTACGGTCCGGCGCCGCCGTCCGAGTCGAACCGTCACTGAAGGCACCGGCTCCATCTTCCGGGAGCGCCTGAGCCGGGTCTATGCTATAAAATCCGCCGCCATGAAGACGAAGTTCAAGGTCAAAGACAAAGAGTACGACGTCGTTCTCGAGCGACGAGCTAAGGGCGAAGGCGACAAGTTCGAGCCCTTTACCGCGACGGTATCGGGGCAGTCCCAGGGCCCGGTCAAGGGAACGATGCAGTTCACTCCCGAAGCGCTGGAGGCGGCTCAGAAAAAAGCGGCCGCGGACGGAACGTCGCTCGACGAGCTCCTCGTCCACGCGAGCGCCCGGTCAATCGCCGCTGAGATGGTCATTCGAAAGCTGAAGCCCGACTTCTCGCTCGTCGTCGACTACCGCTGGCTCGATTAAGAAAACTAGGGACAGGCACTCATTTTTCGAAAAACGTAAAATGAGTGCCTGTCCCTAATTTTTCTACTTTTTCGATATCGAGGTGGCTCCGGTTGACGCTCCGGAACCACCCCTGGCCGGCTACTGCGGAAGCTCGGGGGCTTCCAGGGTGCAGGAACAGTCGAGACTCTTCAGGAACTCGATGAGATCCGCCTTCTCGGCGTCGGTGAGCTTGGTGTCCTTCAAGTTCTCGCGGTCGATGTGGGGGTTGTCGATTCCGCCGCTCGCCATGAGATCCACCGCCTCCTCCAGCGTGGCGACGCTGCCATTGTGGAAGTAGGGCGCGCTGCGACTGATGTCGCGGAGGCTCGGCGTCTTGAACGCCCCCATGTCGGCGTCGTTACTCGTTACCTTGCCCCGGCCGGGGTCAGGCTCGGCGGCATCCATCCCGATTCCGGTGTTGTGGTACTTCATGTCGGTGAACAGGACGCCCGAATGGCAGTTCCCGCAGCCGGCCTTGGCCACGAACAGCTCCGCGCCCCGCTTGGCCGCATCGCTCACCGCCGCCTCGTCTCCTGACTTCCACTTGTCGTACGCGGTGTCACCACAGAAGAGATAGGTCCGCTCGTAAGACGTAATCGCCTGGACGATGTTCTCCGGGGTCGCGTCGCCCCCGAAGACCGCCTGGAACTGCTTATGGTAGCCTTCGATTCCGTTGATCTTGGCGGTGACTTCTTCGGCGTTCGCGCCCATGTTGCCACCGGTCCAGGCGGCCATGGCTTGCTTTTCCATCGAAGGACTCCGCCCGTCCCAGTAGAACTCAGACTGGTACGCCACGTTCCAGAGGCTCGGGCTCGAACGGGTGAGCACTTTGCCGTTCGCGCCTTCCGCGACCGGTTTGCCGTCGGTGAGCCCGCGCTCGCAAACGTGACACGAGTAGCACGACCGGCTTCCGTCCGCCGAAAGGCGCGTGTCGTAATAAAGCTGCCTTCCCAGCGCCACTTTCGCCGGCGTGATGGGGTTGTCCTCCGGAACCTTCACTGCGCCGAAAGCAGCTGGTGGAGTTGGAAGATCCGAGGATGTGGATTCCATGGCTTTGGAGGATTCCTCCGGCGCGTTCTCGTGAGGCGGTGCGCAGGCCCACGCGAGCGCGAGCCCTGCCCCTGATACGACGATGGTCCCAATGGTCCTGAATCGCTTCATGAATTGCCCTCCTGCCTTTGCGGCTCGGGATGATAAGGGGAAAGTGCTTCAGAAACCAAGCGGGCTCCACGGGATTCCATCCGCCGTGGTGAAAACCTCATGTCGTACGGAGCCCCTGGCGATATAATTTGAGGTAGAGTCTAGACACGTATCAGGGCCTGGGAACTGCATTCCGCACGATTTGGCGGTCCGAGGCCCGAGCCTTCGGGGTGGCTTCGGGATGGCGGTGTAGTGCAGGTAAGAGCGCGCAATTCCATCTGGCTTCGAGCGACGGCGCTCGTCTCGGGAGCCCTGGGCCTCGCCGCCGTCGCGGGGGCGGTCGGCGTTCTCCTCCCGCGCCTCGAAGGGCGTGAAGGCAAGACTCGCCGCAGGGCCGCGCAGCCCTCGATCCTTTCGCTGCCCGACGCGCTCGCCGGAGTACAACAGGACGCGCTCGGGGACGCTCTCAGCCGTTCGCCCGCGCCCCGGCAGTTCTATTTCACCCGCGGCGCCTACACCGGCTACTACCGCTTCCGGGACTTCATGAGCTGGACGGTCGACTATCCCAAAGCGGATCGACAATTTCTCATCGGAGTTCGCCGCCTCACCAACCTCGACGCGTACGAGCTCGAGAACCCGGTGCGGTTGACCGACCCCAACCTCGACCGATATCCGTTTCTCTATTTCGTCGAGCCGGGTTATATGGCGCTCACCGAAGGCGAGGTGGAGAGCCTGCGACGTTACCTCAAAGCCGGCGGCTTCCTCGTCGTCGACGATTTCTGGGGCACGTTCGAGTGGGAGAATTTTCAGAGCCAGATTCAGCGCGTCCTCCCCGGTTACACCATCGTCGACATTCCCCTCTCCCATCCGATCTTCAGCTGCTTCTACGACGTGAATGAGATTCTCCAGGTACCGAACGTGCAACAGGGGATTCAAGGCGGACCGACGTGGGAGCAGGACGGTTATTACCCCGCGGTCAAGGGCATCTTCGACGAGAAGGGCCGCTTGATGGTCGTGATCAACTGGAACACCGACCTGGGGGACGCGTGGGAGTGGGCTGAAAATCCTTACTATCCGCTCAAGTTCTCGACCTATGCCTACCAGATGGGAGTGAACTACATCATCTACGCGATGAGTCATTGATGACGTCTTGGTTCGAAAGTCTATTCGAGTTTTTATTCAAGTACCGCCCGCTGATTTATCAAAGGGGCGCGTTCAGTCTGGGCGCGTCCTGGCCGGTGGTCCTGCTGAGTATCGCCGCCGTTCTTCTGGCGGTCCCGACCGTTCTTCGATATCGGCGCGTCGGAGGCAAGGCAACCCCGCGCGACCGTTTCATTCTCGCCTCTATCCGGAGCGCTCTTCTGCTCCTGATGTTGTTCTGCCTGTTCCGTCCCGCCCTCGTGCTTTCGACGGTCGTGCCCCAGCGGAGCTTCGTCGGTATCCTGCTCGATGACTCGCGGAGCATGCAAATCGCGGACGTGGACGGCGAGCCCCGCGGACAATTCCTTCAGGAAACTTTCGGTCCCGAAGGCAGCGCCCTCGCGAGAGCGCTGGCCGACAAGTTCATGCTCCGCTTCTTTCGCTTCTCGGACTCCGTCGAACGGGTGGCCGACCCCGCCTCGGCGCTGACTTTTTTCGGCGGCCGCACCGAGCTCGGGCGCGCTCTCGAGCGGAGCATGGATGAGCTCGCGAACGTCCCGCTCGCGGGACTGGTGGTGATGAGCGATGGCGCGGACAACTCCGGTGCCGCGATGAGCGACACCCTTCTCGATCTCCAGGCCCGCAAAGTGCCCGTTTATACCGTGGGACTGGGGCGAGAACGATTCACTAAAGACATCGAGATCTCGCGGGTCGAGGCGCCGAGGAGCGTCCTCGCGGGCTCGGCCCTCGTCGTGGATGTGACCCTCAATCAGCGCGGCTTCGACGGACAGACGGTCCGTCTCGACGTCGAGGACGAAGGCCGCATCGTCAGCTCCCGCAACGTGGAGCTCTCGGCGGAGGCGGAGGCGACGACGGTTCGGATCCACTTCACCGCGTCCGATTCCGGCGCGCGTCGCTTCCGATTCAAAGTGGCGGTCGAGCCGGGAGAGATGGTCTCTCAGAACAACGAGCGGGAGCAGCTCATCGACGTCCAGGATCGCCGGGAAAAGATTCTCTACTTCGAGGGCGAGCCGCGCTTCGAGCTCAAGTTCGTTCGCCGCGCGGTCACCGACGACAAGAACCTGCAGGTGGTCTGCTTGCAGCGGACGGCGGAAGGCAAGTTCCTCCGGCTCGACGTGGACAACGCCGACGAGCTCGCGAGCGGGTTCCCCAAGACCCGTGAGGAGCTGTTTCGCTATCAGGGAGTGGTGCTCGGAAGCGTGGAGGCGAGCCACTTCACCCACGACCAGCTTCAGATGATCGCCGATTTCGTGAGCCAGAGAGGAGGAGGCCTCCTCACTCTCGGCGGCAGGCTCTCGTTCTCCGAGGGCGGCTACGCCGGCACGCCGGTCGACGAGGTGTTTCCGGTGGTGCTCGAGCCCACCACCACCAAGCCACCCGACGAGAACGGAACGTCCGAGCCTCGATTCTTCGCCTCGCTCCACATCGAGCCGACGGCCTTCGGAGCCACGCATCCCGTCACTCAGTTCGGTCCCGAATCTCGAGACCAGCGCCGAACGCTGGAAGACCCTTCCTCCGCTGTCCACCCTCAACGACGTCCGTGCCGTGAAGCCGGGAGCGACGACTCTCCTCGAGGGCTCGGGCGACGGGGTTTCCAACCAGCCGGTTCTCGCGTTCCAGCGCTACGGACGGGGCAAGTCCATCTCGCTCACCATCAACGACTCCTGGCAATGGCAGATGCATCACGACATCCCCCTCGAGGACATGACTCACGAGCTCTTCTGGCGAAAGCTCCTCCGTTGGCTCGTGAGCTACGTTCCCGATCGAGTGGCGGTCACGACGGAAAAGAGCCGCTACGGCCCCGGTGAGAACGTTACCCTGACGGCGGAAGTCGACGACGACCGCTTTTTGAGAGTCAACAACGCTCAGGTGACGGCGACGGTGAAGACCCCTTCCGGCGATCCGATCGAGCTCCCGATGGAGTGGACGGTGGACAAGGACGGAGAGTACCGGGCGAGCTTCCTTCCGAAAGAGAAGGGGATTCTATGAGATCTCGGTCGACGCCACGAGAGACGGCACCAGTCTCGGGACGGGAAAGAGCTTCGTCGAGTCGGGCGATCTCGACGAGGAGTATTTCCAGGCGGAGATGCGGGCACCGCTTCTCGAGCGCATCGCCGAGGAGACCGGGGGAGAGTTCTACACGCCCCAGACCGTCTCCCGGCTTCCGGAGGACATGAGCTACACGGAAGGCGGAACGACGGTGAAGGAGCGCCGCGACCTCTGGGACATGCCCGCGGTGTTTCTCCTCTTCCTCGGGCTCGCCAGCGCCGAGTGGGGCTACCGAAAGCTCCGGGGACTCGCGTGAGTCTGAGTCGGAGTCTGAGTCGGAGTCGGAGTCGGATCGGGATTCTACCTGCCGTCCTCGGCCTCGGCGCCGCGATGCTCGGGACGCCCACACGATCCGACGCCAAGGAGACCTATCTCGTGATTCTCTCCGGGATCTCCGGCGAGGAGTCCTATCACCAGAAGTTTCACGAGTGGTCGATGGCGATGCGAACCGCGGCGATCGAGCACTACGGCCTCTCGAAGGACCGGGTCTTCTATCTGGGGGAAAGTCCCGAGATGGCCCCCGACGCGATCTACGCCAAATCCACCAAGGAGAACATCTCCGCTCTCTTCTCCAAGCTCAAAGGCTCGGTGAGGCCCGGGGATCAGCTCTACATCCTTCTCATCGGCCATGGAAGCTTCGACTCCGACGAGCCTCGGTTCAACCTGCCGGGACGCGATTCTCAGCGCCGCCGATTTCGAAGCTCTCCTCGCGCCTTTCGGAGAAGAGCAAATCGTCTTCGTCGATACCACCAGCGCGAGCGGCGGATTTCTCGCCCCGCTCGCGAAGAAGAACCGGATCCTCGTCACCTCGACCAAATCGGGCTTCGAGAGGAACGAGAGCCAGTTTGGAGGCTATTTCGTCGAGGCCTATTCTGGAGGGGCGGATTTCGACAAGAACCAGAGGGTATCAGTGCTCGAGGCGTTCGAGTACGCCCGACAGAAAGTGGACGGTTATTACGCCGAGGAGAATCTCCTCAAGACCGAGCACGCCCAGCTGGACGACGATGGTGACGGAAAGGGCATCGGGACGGCGGCGGATCTGACGGAACAGGGTGGAAAGAAGGACGGGGCCCTCGCCGGCGCGGCCTACCTCATGGGAAATGAGGCGGTTGCCGAGGGCCTCGATCCGGACGCGGTGGCGGCGGACCCCGAGCTCGCCCGTCTCGTCGAGAGCAAACGAGATTCTGGAAGGCCGGGTGGAAGCGTTGAAGCTCCAGAAGGATTCGATGCCGGAGCAGATGTATATGGACGAGCTCGAAAAGCTCCTCCTGGAGCTCGCTTCGGTCACCCAGAACATCGAGGAACGGACGAAGAAGTGAGACTGCGCCGAATCTCCGGATTGCTGCTGGCGGTGCCGGCGCTCCTGGTCACGGCGTCGTTCGCCTCGGCGTCTTTGAGCGACGCCGAGACCGCGCTTCGCGCCGGCCGGTACGACGAGGCGATCGCGTCGTTCGAGAAGGAGTCGGTGGCGACTCCCACCGCTCACCTCTACCGGGGATGGATGGCGGCGCTCCGAACCGTCGGCCGCTACGACGAAGCGCTCGCGCTCGTCGAGCGCTTCCGCGAGCGCGAGCCGGCTTCGGTCGAGCTAGAGAACCGACGGGGAGAGATCCTCTACGACGTCGGCAAGATCGACGAGGCTCGCGAAGCATTCGAGCGGGCGATCGAGGGTGGTGCTTCCGACCATCTCACCGCGAAGAAGAATCTCGCGGTGCTGCTCTACCAGTCGGGCGAGACCGATGATGCCCTTCGACGCTTCGACCGTTTCATCGACGTCTACAACCAGAGCTCGAATCTCTCGGCCGAGGACCTGACCGCGGTCGGCATCGCCTGCCGCTACCTGGGGCTCAAGAATCCCCAGCTCTACAAGGACGCCTTGCGCGCGCTCGACGAAGCGAAAGCCAAGGATCCGGCCGACCCCGACCCGGTGGTTCTCGCCGGCATGCTCTTTCTCGAAAAGTACAACAGTCCCGACGCCAACGAGAGCTTTCAGGAAGTTCTCAAAGGCAACCCGAACCATCCCGAGGCGCTCCTCGGGCTCGCGCGGGTGAAGGAGTTCGACGGAGACCCCGAGGCGCTGGATCTCACGAAGAAGGCCCTCGAGGTGAACCCGAATTTCGTCGCGGCGCGGTCGTTTCTCGCCGAGCAGCTTCTGGGGCTCGAGAACTACCAGGCCGCCCGCAAGGAGGTCGAGCGCGCGCTCCAGGTGAACCCGGTGTCGCCCGACGCGCTTCCCATCCTCGCCGCCGCCGAGCTTCTTTCCGGGGACGAAGCGGCGTTCCGCGACGTCGAGAATAGAGCGCTCGCTCGCAACCCGAAGGACTCGCATTTCTACAGCGAGCTCTCCGACATCGCGGTCAACAACCGTTTGTATACCCAGGCACGGGATTTCGCGCAAAAGGCGGTGGATCTCGACCCGCGCTCGTGGGAGGGCTACGGCCAGCTCGGGCAGAACGAGCTCCGCCTCGGCGATATCGAGGACGGCCAGAAGAACCTCGCGCGCTCGTTCGAAGGCGATCCGTTCAACGTCTGGATCAAGAACACTCTCGATCTCCTGGACACCTATCCCAACTACCGAACGACGTCGACGGGCCGTTTCGATATTTTCATCGAAGGGAAGGAATCGGACCTCCTCTCGGGCTACGTCGAGAAGATCGCAAACGAAGCTTACGACAAGCTCTCGGAGCGCTATCAGTATCGGCCGGAGACACCGATTCGGATCGAGCTATTTCCCTCGCACGGAGACTTCTCGGTGAGAACGCTGGGACTGCCGGGGCTCGGAGCGCTCGGTGTCTGTTTCGGCCGGGTGGTGGTGGCGGACTCCCCCTCGGCCCGGCCGAAGGGAGAGTTCAACTGGGCCTCCACTCTGTGGCACGAGCTCGCTCATACCGTCACTCTCGGGGCCACCGACCACAAGATACCCCGCTGGTTCTCGGAGGGGCTCTCGGTGCTCGAAGAGCGGCGCGCCCGGCCCGGCTGGGGCGACGATGTGAGCCTCTCGTTCCTCGCCGCCTACAAGCGGAAAAAGCTCCTCTCCATCGCCGAGCTCAACAATGGCTTCATGCGCCCGACCTATCCACAGCAAATCGTGATCTCCTATTACCAGGCATCGCTCGTGTCCGAGCTCATCGAGCGGGACTTCGGCTTCCAGGCGATCCGCGACATGCTCTCCGCGTACCGCGAGGGACTGTTCACCCCCGACGTCTTCCGCAAAGTTCTGAAGATGGAGCTCTCCGACTTCGACGCCCGTTTCGACGCGTATCTGAAGGAGCGGTTCGATGCCGAGGCCGCCACCCTCCGTCTCGCCCCGGAGCCGAAGGAAGGCGAAGCTGCCGACCCCCATCCCGTCTCGATGAAGGACCTCGAAGCCCGGGCCGCGTCCGACGATTTCGATTTCATCGCCCATCTCGAAGTGGGACGGCGCGCGCTCGAAGCGGGGAACAAAGAAGAGGCCGAAAAGCACCTCGAGCGCGCCCAGAAGCTCGTTCCCGACTACGCGGAAGCGGGGAGTCCCTACGTGCTGCTCTCGCAGATTTACGAGGAGCGAGGCGATCTCGAACGGGCGGCGGGAGAGCTCCAGCGTTTCGTCGACATCAACGAGAACCACTACGACGCGCACGTCAAGCTCTTCGAGATCTATCAGAAGCTCGGGAAGTCGGCCGAAGCGGCCGGGATTCTGGAGCGCGCGATCTACATTTATCCGTTCGATCCGGAGGCCCACCGCAAGCTCGCCGAGCTCTATCGCGAGCTCGGTACGCAAGCAGGACGTCATCGTGGAAAGGCGCGCGCTGCTCGCCCTGACGACCGATCGGGCGCAGGGTCTCTACGAGCTCGCGCTCGCCTATTACGAAGCCGGGGACCCCAAGAACGCGAAGACGGAGCTCCTCCGAGCCCTCGAGATCGCGCCAGGCTTCAAAGAGGGGCTCGCGCTTCTGCTGAAGCTCTCGGGAGGCAACCCGGGATGATCGGCGCGCGGCCTTCCGAACGCGGGACCTGGAAGATAGCGACCGCAACGAGAGACAAAAAGTACCGTAGCGAAGCAAGCATCGAGAAAGGAATCGACCCTTGACGCAAGAAGGACCCGTCGCCCTCGAGGCGCAAGACGACATCGCCCTCGCCGATCGCCTGAAAGAAGCCAATGGCACCATGACGCGGGAGCTGCACAAGCTCATCGTGGGACAGGAGGACGCCATCGAGCAGGTACTGCTGTCGCTCTTCGTCGGCGGCAACAGCATCATCACCGGGGTTCCCGGCCTCGCCAAGACTCTCATCGTGCATACCGTGGCGCAGGTGCTCGACCTCAAGTTCGCCCGCATTCAGTTCACACCCGACCTCATGCCTTCCGACATCACCGGAACCGACCTGGTCCAGGAGGATCCGCAAACGGGAAGGCGGGAGCTGGTCTTCATGCCCGGCCCGATCTTCAACAACATCGTGCTCGCCGACGAGATCAACCGCACCCCGCCCAAGACGCAGTCGGCGCTGCTCGAGGCGATGCAGGAGCACCGGGTCACCATCCAGGGGCGGACCTACACGTTGGAAGAGCCGTTTTTCGTGTTCGCCACTCAGAACCCGATCGAGCTCGAGGGAACCTACCCTCTTCCCGAGGCGCAGCTGGACCGATTCATGTTCAACATCATCATCGACTACCTCCCCGAGGAGGAGGAAATCGACGTGGTCCGGAACACCACCTCGGTGCAGAACTACCACTTCGACAATGTCGTGACGGGTGAGGACATTCTGAAGTTCCAGACCCTCGTTCGCCGGGTACCGGTGTCCGACAGCATCATGCGCTACGCCGTGAACCTCGCGCGCACGACCCGGCCGGGGGCCGAGGGAGCACCGGAATTCGTCACCAAGTGGGTGGAGTACGGCGCCAGCGTGCGCGCGGCGCAGTACATCGTGCTCGGGGCGAAGGCTCGGGCCATCATGCAGGGGCGTTATCACGTGGGCTACGATGACATTCAGGCCCTCGCGCGCCCCGTCTTCCGCCATCGGATTCTGACGAACTTTCACGCTCAGTCCGAGCGGGTGACGTCGGAGCGAATCATCTCCCAGCTGCTGGAGCAGGTCTCGGTGCCGAAGTCGCGGATGTAGGGACAGGAGAGAGAGGCGAACGTGGCGAGAGACGAGGAGAGCCGGGCGCTGGGCCGCTTCGTGGACCCGAAGGTCCTGGCGCGGATCTCGAATCTGAACCTTCTGGCACGAACGGTGGTGCAGGGATTCATCTCGGGGTTGCACCGGTCCACCTATCTGGGACGCTCCGTGGATTTTGCCGAGCATCGCGCCTACATGCCCGGCGACGACATCCGCCAGATCGACTGGCGGCTCTTTGCCCGCACCGACCGGTTCTACGTGAAGGAGTTCGAGGCCGACACCAACACCAGCTTCACCCTCGTCCTCGATATTTCCCGCTCGATGAGCTTCGGAAGCGAGGGAATGACCAAGCTCGACTATGCCCGGTTTCTCGCCGCTTCCCTCGCGGTGTTCTCGCAAAAGCAGCGCGACCGGATCGGGCTCGTGACCTTCGACCAGGACATCGTCGATTTCGTCCCGCCCTCCGCGAAGCATCTCGAGATCGTGCTGCACACGATCGATCGGGTGACCTCGGAGCGCTCGAGCGACTACCGCAAGCCGCTCCTCAAGGTGGCGGAAGCCATTCACCGCCGGGGCATCGTCGTTCTCATCTCCGACCTCTATGACGAGCCCGAGGCGATCCTGGACGCGGTCAAGGGACTTCGCTACAAGGGAAACGACCTCATCGTGTTCCACGTGCTCGACCCGGCGGAGCTCACCTTTCCCTATACCGAGTCCGCGAGCTACAAGGACCTGGAGACCGGCGAAGCGGTGCCAATCATCCCCGATTACCTGCGGGAGGAATACCGAAGGCTCGTTCAGCACCACGTCGAGCGGCTCACCCGCACCCTCGGAGACAACCGAATCGACTACACGCTTCTCGATACGTCGACTCCCCTCGACTACGCGCTGTTTCACTACCTCGCGAGCCGCGAGCGCCTGACGAGGACCCGGTGAGAGAATCAGCATGAGCTTTCTTACTCCCGCGTTTCTTCTCGGTGCCCTCGCGGTGGCGATTCCCATCCTCGTGCACCTGACGAACCGCGAAAAGAAGGACGTCGTCGACTTCCCTTCGCTGATGTTCCTCCGCAGATCCCCTATCGCTCGGTGCGGCGGCAGAGGCTTCGGCACCTGCTCCTCTTCGCCCTCCGCTGCCTGGCTCTCCTGCTGGTGGCGCTCGCTTTCGCCCGTCCGTTCCTCGAGGCTCGGTCGAGCGCCGCCGCTTCCGCGCTCGGCCCCCGCGAGGTCGTCTATCTCGTCGACAACTCCTACAGCATGGGCTACGAGAATCGGATGGAGCAGGCCAAGGACGCGGTTCGCGCGTCGGTGCGCTCGCTCGGCGCCGACGAAAGGGCCTCGGTGGTCCTGTTCTCGGACCGGGCCGAGATCCTGGACGAGCCGACTTCCGACAAGGCGGAGCTCCAGGCCGTGGTCGACGGAATCACGCTCTCGGCTCGGAAGACGAGATTCGGTCCCGCGTTCAAGCTGGCCAAGAAGATCGTGGACGAGTCTCCCTTGGCCCGAAAGGAAGTCGTGCTCGTTTCCGACTTCCAGCGACTGGGCTTCCAGCAGGAGGACGACGACGCGTGGCTTCCCGCCGGCACCCGTCTCACTCCCGTCGACCTGAGCTCGAAGGAGACCGAGAACGTCGCCTTGACCGGGGTCGTCCTCACCCGCAGCACGGTTTCGGGAAGAGAGCGTCTCGAAGCGTCCGCTCGCGTCACTTACAAAGCGCCGGCGGGAAGCTCGACCCGGCAAACGCGCATTCAAATCGAGCTCGACGGCCGCTCGCTCCAGACGAAACCGCTCTCGCTCGAACCGAACGATTCGACCACCGTCGGGTTCGACCCCCTCACCCTGCCTCCCGGGATTTCCCGGGGCTCGAATCCGGGTCGACGACGACGCTCTTCCCGCCGACGACGTCTATCACTTCGTTCTCTCGCCGGGCCAGGCGATCCAGGTCCTGACCCTCGACCGGGGCAGCGCCGAGCGGGCGCGGAGCGGATTCTACGTCGACAAAGCGCTCGCGCTCGGCGACCGGCCCGCGTTTCACGTCGCCACGAAACCGCTCCGTCAGCTCCGGGCCTCGGACCTGACGGCGAGCGACGTCGTTCTCCTGAACGATGTCGCCACCGTGACCGAGGCGCAGGCGAACCTCCTCCAGGCGTTCGTGAACAAAGGCGGAGGGCTGCTCCTCGCCTTCGGTGAAGCGAGCTCGAAGAATACCTTCGGCGGCGCCGCCGGTAAGCTCCTGCCGGCGCCTCTCGGAAACGACGTCGACCGCTCGCGAGACATGGGCGGGACGCTTTCCTATCTCGACTACGCCAGCCCGGTGTTCGAGATTTTCGGGGCTCCGCACAGCGGCGACTTCTCGTCGGCGAAGTTCTTCCGTTACGTCGCCTTCGACACCGCCGTCAGCGACGGTGTCCTGGCCCGCTTCGACGACGGCACTCCCGCGCTCGTCGAGCGCCGCGTGGGAGATGGACGAATCCTCGTCTGGACCTCGACCTTCGACACTTTCTGGAACGATCTCGCGAGGCAGCCGGTCTTTCTACCCTTCGTGCACCGGCTGGTGGAGTACGCCGCCGGGTACGCCGAAGCGAGCTCCTGGCACCAGGTAGGTGAAGTGGCGGACCTCGATCGCTACCTCGCGATGATGCGGGATCGCACCGCGTCGGTAACGTCCTCGGGACGCGAGCACGATCTCGTCGTCACCTCGCCGTCCTCGGTCAAGACGGTGATCCCGGCGACCGGGGAGCGGGCGCTGCTTCCCCTGGAGGAGCAGGGTTTCTATGAGATTCGCCCGGCGGGGGGCTCGGGCTCGCTCGAGCCAGTGAGCCTCGCGGTCAACCTCGACGCCGCGGAGTCGGACCTCGCTCCGATCGATCCGGACGAGCTCGTCGCTTCCGTCACGTTCCGGGAGAGCAGGGTCGCGGGAGCGAAGGCAACGCCAGCGTCGGCGGATACGCCGGAGGCGCAGGAGGGCCGTCAGAGCACCTGGTGGTTCTTGCTGGTGGGGGCGTTCATCCTGCTGGTGGGCGAAACGTTCTTGTCGAATCGTCTATCCCGTTCGGGGAGCTAGCTCCGCTGTCGGCGTCGAGGGGGGCGAGGCCGCGGGGGTCGATTAGAAAGACGTATTCGAAACCGGCTATACTGTCGAGAAATTAGCCAGAGCGGAGCGAGAACCATGGAAAGTATCCTGGGAACCGAGGGCTACCCGCAATTACTTCGCGCGATCCGCTACGTGCGCGGACGGTGGCGTCTTCGAAACCTGTTGAAGGGAATCGCCTTCTTGATTCTCTTCGGTCTGGTCGCCTTCGCGATCTCCGCCTACGGGATGGAGCATTTCCGCTATTCCGCCTGGTCGGTACGGCTCTTTCGGATCTTTACTTATGTCGCGCTTCTCGGGATCGTCCTGCGCTTCGTCTATCGACCGCTCGCGAAGCGGGTGACCCATGAACAGGTCGCGCGCTACATGGAGGAGCACGATCCTTCCTTGAAGGAAGCCATCTCGAGCGCGATCGAGATGGGCCGTCCCCTCGAAGGAGAGCGCGACCGGCGTCAATTGCTCTCCTCCGCGCTCATCGACAAGCTCGTTCACCAGGCGGTCGAGCGCTGCGAGACCATCGACTATGGCCACGCCGTCGACGAGGACGCTCTCAAGCGCAGCTCCGCGGTCCTCATCGCCGTCGCGCTCGGAGGAATGATCTCCGTGCTCTTGAGCCCGAGCTTCATGCGCTACGGCGCCTCGCTGCTCTTGAATCCGATGCGCAGCGCGCAAGCGGCGAGCCCTTATCTCATCCGGGTCGAGCCCGGCGACGTCGGAGTCGCGCGAGGCGCCGATCAGCTGGTGACCGCCGAGCTCTCGGGCTTCGACGCCGACGACACCGCGATCGCTCTCAAGGTGGACGGGGAAGAAGACTGGAAGAGGCTTCCCATGAACTTCGACGAGGCGGCGGGCCGGTACAACTTCATGATGTTCGACCTCGACAAGAACACGGAGTACTTCGTCGAGGCCAACGGAGTCCGCTCGGACCGCTTCCACGTGAACGTGACCGACCTTCCCTATGTCCGCCAGATCGATCTCGAATACCAGTTCCCCGAGCATACCGGCCTCGCTCCCCAGAAAGTGGAAGACGGTGGCGACGTCGCCGCGCTTCGCGGGACCAAGGTCGTGGTCACCGTCCATCCCACCGTTCGGGTCCCGGGTGGCGTTCTCCACGTCGAGGGCAAGGAGCCCGTTCCACTGGAGCTCGCGGGGGCGGGGGGGAGCTCGCCCGGTGAGGAGGCCCTCCTTACCGCGAGCCTGAACGTCGAGGAGGACGGTTTCTATCGCATCGAGCTCCAGGGATTCGACGGCCAGCTCCGACCCTCTTCTCCCGACTACGCCATCGAAGCGCTGTCCGATCAACCCCCGTCGGTCACCATCACCAAGCCGGGTAGAGACACGAAGGTGAGCCCGATCGAGGAGGTCTTCTCCGAAGTGAAGGCGGAAGACGATTATGGCCTGGCCAAAGTCGACCTCGTCTATTCCGTTAACGGGACCAAAGAGAAGACCGTCACTCTCTATCAGGGGCGCGGCAAGAAGGACATGGTCGCGGGGCACACCTTCTTTCTCGAGGATTTCGATCTGAAGCCGGGAGACTTCATCTCGTACTATGCCCGCGCCACCGATACCGACGTGGTGTCGGGACCGCAGAAGGCGACGACCGACATCTACTTCATCGAGGCGCGGCCCTTCGACAAGCGCTACAGCCAGGCCCAGGGCGGGATGCCCGGCGGGGGAGGCGGCAGCGGAATGGAGGGTACGCTCTCCGTTCGCCAGCGGGAGATCGTCGCCGCCACGTTCAAGCTCATCCGCGACCGCGATCAATACCAGAAGCGCGACTGGGAGGAGAATCTCACCACCGTCGCCCTCATGGAGGGACGTCTGCGGGAACAGGTGGAGAACCTCTTGCGCCGCATGAGCAATCGCGGCATCACCGAGAAGGAAGGTGACTTCGCGACCATCAGCGAATCGCTGAAAAAAGCGCTCGAGGAGATGGGGCCCGCCGAGGAAAAGCTCGCGGCGAAAGATCCCGATGGCGCTCTTCCTCCCGAGCAGCGCGCGCTCCAGCATCTTCAGCGAGCCGACGCGGTGTTCCGTGACGTTCAGGTCTCCTTCCAGTCGGGAGGAGGCGGCGGGGGCGGTCAGACGGCGAGTGCCGAGGACCTCGCGGATTTGTTCGAGCTCGAGCTCGACAAGCTTCGCAACCAGTACGAAACGGTCGAGCGCGGCGAGCGGCAATCCACGAACAATCAGGTCGACGAAGCACTCCAGCGGCTCCAGGAGCTCGCCCGGCGCCAGCAGCAGGAGAACGATCGGCTGAAGCGCCAGGCGAACCGTCTTCAGCAGTCCGGAGGAGGAGGGGGCGGCGGAAGCCAGAAAGATCTGGCGAACGAAGCCGAGGAACTGGCGCGGAAGCTCGAACGGCTGTCGCGCGAGCAGTCTCTCCCCGATCTCCAGGACACGGCCCGGAAGCTGAAGCAGGCCGCCAACGCCATGAGGCGCGCGAGCGCGCGTGGAGACGCCGGCTCGCTTGCCGAGGGGTTGTCGGCGCTCGACAAGTTGAAGGACGCCAGGAGGCTCCTCGACAAGAATCGTTCCGCCCGTCTCGACCGTGACATGGACGACGCGCGCCAGCAGCTCGACGCCATCCAGTCCCAGCAGGAGCGGGTCCAGTCGGACGTGAGCCGGCTCGGGAGCGAAGGCGCCGACGGCGAACGGATGCAGAGAATCTTCGAGCGCAAGGACGAGCTGGCCGATCGCGTGGCCAATCTCGAGTCGCAGCTCGACCGAATGGCACGCGAATCCCGGAGCGAGCAGAAAGACACGTCCCGCAAGATACAGGATGCCGCGAACTCGATCCGAGAGAACAAGATCAAGGAGAAGATTCGCTACTCCAAGGGCGTCGTCCAGGGCCGCTCGCCCGACTACGCCGAGAACTTCGAGAAGCTCATCGGCGAGGACATCGACTCACTGGGAAAGAAGCTCGAGGACGCCGCGGGCTCCATCGGAAAGTCCCAGGAGACTCAGGTGACCGAGGCCATCGAGCAGACCCGGGACCTGGTGCGGAACCTCGAGTCTCTCTCGGACCGCATCCGGGAACAGGCCGAGCAGAAGGCCCGCGGGCTGAAGCCCGCCGACGGCCAACCAGGTCAGTCAGGTGAGCAAGCTCGACAAGGGGAGAAATCGGAGTCCGGCAAAGACGGCAAAGACGGCAAAGACGGATTCGAGCAAGGGCTCCGAGTCCGGCGACAAGTCGGGCCAGGAGGGCCGACGTTTGGCGCAGCAACAAGGCTCCGAAGGCTCGTCCAAGGACTCCCAGGGCCAGGGCCAGAGTGGCGAGCAGAGCTCGAGCTCCCAACAAGGCGAGACGGGAAGCTCGCAGCCGAGCGGCTCGTCGGAAGCGCAGGGCGGTCCGGCGTTCTTCGGACCGAGCTCCAACTCGGGGCGCTATCAGCCGGGCACGTTCTCCAGCGAGGAGATCCGCCAGCTGCAGAGGGAGTTCCGCGAGCGAATCAAGGACGCGGAAAAGCTCCGGCAGGAGCTCGCGCGACAGAAGCTCCAGGTTCCCGATCTGAACGACATCATTCGGAACATGGAGGAGTTCGACCGGAAGCAGATCTACCTGAACCCGCTCGGGCTCGACAAGCTCCAGCAGGACGTCGTGACCGACCTCAAGCAGTTCGAGTACTGGCTCCGTCGCGAGCTCGAGGGCAACGGCGACGAACAGCTCTATCTCAACGGCTCGGACCAGGTGCCCCCGGAGTATCGCAAGCTGGTCGAGGAGTACTTCCGGTCGCTGTCGCGCGGCAAGAACTGAGGCCCGCCCGGGGGTTGGCAACCGTCCGGCCGGATGCTACCCTCGAAAAAAGGTAGCCTGCCGCCGCGCGCCTGCGGGCCCCGCGGGTCGTGCGCCTACCACGTAGGGGGGGAACATGAGCAAACCTGTGCTCCGGATCGTTCTGCTGCTCGTCGCGGCTCTCGCCGTCGCCGGCCTGTCGTCCGCCCAGAGCCTCGGGAGCGTGGCGAAAAAGAGCGCCAGCGACGCGACAAGAACAAAGAGAAAGGCGTCGTCTCCCACGAGTTCACCGAGGAGGAAGTCTTCGGCGAAAAGAAGGACGATGCGAAAGAGGGCGAAGGGCCCGACTCCGTGAGCGGAGGCGACAAGGACCAGGAATCCGACAAGGCGGCCTCACCCCTCCCGGAGCCGTTCGACTCCAAAAGCAACGCCGCCCAGGAGGACCCGGACAAGGAGAGTCGTGACCGCCGCCGGAGCCGAGGCGGAGTGGAAGTCACGGATGCAGCAGGCTCGCGAGAACGTGAGCGAAGCGCGCGAGCAGGTCCGGATTCTCTCCGAGCTCTATCTCGCCCAGGGCGAGCGGTACGTCGACGAGAACGGCAAGACCGTGGTCTCCTCTCCGGAGCAGCTGCAGCGTTTGACGCATCAGGCCAAGGACGAGCTCGCGGCGGCGGAGAAGGCGTTGAAGGACCTGCAGGAAGAGGCGCGGCGTGCTGGTGTCCCACCGGGCTGGCTGCGCTAATTGCAAAATCGAGACCGGGAAGAGGGGAATGAACGCAAAGGCGCAAAGATCGCAAAGACGCAAAGAGGCTCTTCTTCGCGCCTCCGCGCCTCCGCGCCTTGGGCTTTGGTTTCCGCTGCCTGATTGACCGCTCCCGCTCTCGGTCTTGATTGCACCACTCAGCGGGGGGAGGAGTGTTCCGGCGGCGAGGCGGGCTCCGGCATCGATCGTGGCCCCGTCACCCGCCACGACACCCAGTCGGGAAATTTCGGGAACGACGAGCTTTCCCTTCACGTCGATGGTGAGCTCGGACCCGGGTCGACTCTCGAGTCTCGCGGAAGCTCCCACCGAGACGCCGGACCCGAGCACCGAGTCTTGAACCACCGCGGCCTCGCCCACGCGTACGTCCTCGAAGCAAACGACGCGAGCGAGTCGAGCACCCGCCTCGACGAACGTCCCGCTTCCGAGAGCGAGAGGGCCTTCGAGCCGGGCTCCACGCCCGATCCGTACATTCGCACCGAGCCACAACGGTCCTTCCAGCTCGACTCCCTCACCGAGGGTGACGTTCGTCCGGCGGCGGAGCGAATCGTGGCTCTCGGCCGCGATCCCGATCTCCCGCGCCCTTTCGGCCTTTTCCCACAGGAAGAGCATCGTCCCCAGCGCGTCCCAGGCGTAGGTGATCGGTATCCAGAATCGCTGGATTCGATAGGGGTGTACGCGATGAGAGCGGATGAGCCGCAGGATGAAATCGGGAAGCTCGAGCTCGCCCCGCGGACTCGGAGCGAGCGCGTCGAGCTCGACGAGGTCCTCTTTCTCGATACAGTAGCCGCCGACGCTGCACCAGGCGTCCGTGGGCGGGTCTTTCGGTTTCTCGACGATGCCCCTGATGACTCCGTTTTCGATGTCGACCACCGCCCGGTTCTGAGGATCGCGGGCGCGGGTCACGAGCAGGCCTCGTCCCGTTTCGGCGAGCCCCTGGAGATCGTCCCGATGGTAGAAGTCATCGCCGTTCAATACCAGGGTCCGTCCCGACAAATGAGGCCGCGCCGCGGCGAGCGCGTCGGCCGTGCCCCGCTGTTGCTCCTGAGTGACGTAGCGGATGGCCGTTGCTTCGAAGTCGTTCCCGAAGCGATCCTCGATCTGCTCTCGAAGGAATCCGACCACCACGACCACTTCGTCCACCAGTCCACGAAGCTGGCGAATCTGGTGCTCCAGAAGGGGCCGGCCCCAGATCGGAACGAGGGGCTTGGGGCGGGTCGCGGTGAGAGGAAACGTGCGGGTGGAGCGTCCCGCCGCCATGATTACGGCTTGCATCGCGGAAGCATCATGGTAGCACGATGGCCGCTTCGCTCGAATTGGGGGTAGACTATCCTTTGATGAGCAGCACCACTGCCGCCGAATCTCCCGCCACCGAGCTTCGCGTCGTCGATCTGGAGTCCGTGAGGGCTTCGGATCTGGAGGGACTCTTCCGGTTGGAGCTGGCCCAGTGGAGGGAGCGTCTGTTCTGGGACGTCTCGAGCGCCATCGCCGCCCTTCGCAGAGCGATGGATCGCGCGGGTGTTCAAGGCAAGGCCATTCGCTCCGGCCGCTTCACCGCCGGGTACGGATATTTCCTCGTCGAGGGCAGCCGGGGGGTGATGACGGGCCTCGCCGTAGCTCCCGAGTGGCGCCACACCGACGCCGGCCCGCTTCTGGTCCGCGCCATCCTCGCCGATCTGGATCGGCGAGGGGTCACGCGCATCGAGAGTCAGTTCGTCTCGTTCGATGCGCCCTGGCTCGTCCCCACGTTCGAAGAAGAGGGATTCCGAACGTACTGGCGTGAGTTCAGGCGGCTTTCGATCGCGGCCTCGTCGAGCTCCGGCCTCGACGACGGTGCGAGATCGGACGCTCTTTCACTCGTTCCCTGGAAGCAGTGGAACCTGACCGAGGCAGCCGAGCTGATGCAGCGCGCTCACGAGGGCGGCGTCGATGCCGAGATGAACGAGCTGTATCGGACCAGTGAAGGCTGCCGCGCTCTCTTGTCCAACGTACTGCGCCACGGCGGCTGCGGCCGGGCCGTCTCCGAGGCATCGGTCATCGGTCGCGAAGGCCCGTCAGGCCGTGCCGTCGGGTTCGCGGTCGTCACCGAGACTTCTCCCGGTCACGCTCATCTGGCGCAGCTCGCCGTCGCCCCTCGTTTCCAGAGGCAGGGGGTGAGTCGCCGCCTCCTGGCCCACGTCCACGATAGGCTGCTCCATCTCGGATTCGACACGTTGTCTCTCATGGTGAGCGGAGGAAACGACCGCGCCATTCGCCTCTACCGTTCCGAGGGATTTCTCCCCGTCGTCCGCTTTCCCGTTTTCGGCCGCGAAGAATAGGGCTTCGCCCTTCGTCCTTCGCCCTCGGCCCTCGAAGGCTATTGCGGTCCGAGGGCGTCGGTCCGCGGCGCGACCGTGATGGACCCCAGCGCTTCGATTTCGGTGAGGAGCGGTGCCTCCCCGTCGAGCCCTCGAATCCGAATCGCGAGCCGAGCTCTCGATTGCACCGCCAATGGCGGGAGCGCGACCGTCTGGGTTCCGTCGCGCGGTGTCGCCAGCAGTCCCAACACCAGCTCGGTAACCGCCGGCCAATCGGCGGGGGTCGACGCGTAGGGAGAGAAGACGGTCTCGGTCTCGCGCTCGATCGCGACCGAGACGCTCTCGGCGGGGACTCGTGGTACGGCGCCATAGTGCAGCCTCAGCGCTTCGAGACTCGCCGGCCCGGACACGACGAGATGAACCTCGACTGTCCCGTTCTCTGCCTCTCGCACCACCGGCTCGCCGGTGTCGCCGTCCACGAAGGCCCCGTCGACGTCGGATGCCTCGACCTTCAAAGCCGTCAGACCGGAGGAGGACGCGGGGGCGATTGCCGTGTCCGGAGCCACTTCGAACACGAGGTCTCTGCCGAAATCCCGCGCGGGTACAAGCGCGCTCCGTTGCTCCTGAAGTCCCCGGAGGGTGCGCAGCAACCGAGCTTTCCGGAAGGCGCCGAGGTGGAGCACGACGTATCGCACTCCGAGCCGGCGGAGAAGGGCAATGGAGTCGTTGGAGGGAAAACGGCCGAGAACGGTCTTCATCCACTGGTGAGATATGGGGATGAAACCGCTGTCGCCATTGAGCATCGGGCGAAAGCCGTGGTGCCGCGCCCAGAACATGTACTGCGTATCGATCACTTTGAAGGGAAGCTCGACGATGGGACCGGGCTTGGCTCCCGCGAGCCACGGATAGACCTCGGGCGAGGAGTCGACCCAGCGCTCGAGGTGGTAGGGAAGCGCCGTCGACTCCGCCGCGAAGAAGAGCGCGACCGCCCAGGCGACGGTCTTCGGGCGCCGGAGTCCGACGCGCTCGTCGAAAAGCCAGGCGAGCGCGACCGCGGAGAAGACCGAGAGCGCGAGAAGAGGCAGGAGAGCAAAGCGGGTGAGGGCCCTCAGGCCTCGAAAGAAGACGAGGTGCTCGTAGAGGAACGGATGGAGCGGTGTTCTCGGACCGAGCGAGATCAGGAAACCGAGCGCGAGGATGGCGCCGTAGCAGAGGAAAAGCGCGCGCCCCGAGATCGCCGGGGATCGTGTCGTGTTCTCGCGCCCTCTCAGAAGAAGGATGGCGCCGAGCGTACCGAGGGCGAGGAGGGTTACGCCAGGAAACAAATAGTCCGTGGGCGCGTTCTCGCGCCAAAGGTACTCGCTCAGGCTCCGGTAGAGATGGGCCGTCGAGGCGAGGTAAGACGAGGGAGTGGCGGAGAGCGATCCCACCCCCGCGAGGTCCCACTCTACGCCGAGCTCCCGATGAACCCAGAGATAGGGCGCCGCGAAGGGCCAGAGCACGGCGGTGGACAAGAGAAGGACGAGGAAGACCTCAGCCGCCTCACGACGCCCGAGACGAGCGAAGGGGCCGAGCGTCACCAGCGCCACCGCCAGGGCGACGGCCGCGATCGCGCCGAGATAGGTGCCGGCGAGCGCCTGCAGCACGAAAAAGATGCCCACCTGGAACAGATCCCACCGCCTTCGACTCTCGAGATAGCGATGCCACGCCGCGAGGAACAGGGGAAGAAAGGCATAGAACTGCATCTGGATGTGCGGCAGTCGATTGAAGCGGAACGTCGCAAAGGAAAAGAACAGCCCCGCGAGGATCGAGGCCTTATGATTCCGGGTAATCGAGTGCGCGAGCCAGTACATCCCCATCGCCGAAAGGAACATCGCGAACAGCAACAGGAGGTTTCCCGTCAGGACGAGGTCGTCGGTCACCGCCAGAATCGGCATCGCCATGACGCCGAGCGCGGTCAGGTGCTCGGAATAGGCGAGAGTGTGGGGAAGCGGATAAAAGGTATTGGCCTCGAAGAGTCGGAGCGGGTCCTGAGTGAGCTGATGAGCTACCCAGGAGATGGCCCAGGCATTCAGGCGCGCGTCCCCATTGTCGAGGCGGGAGTAGCTCGCCGGATGGAGCGCCAGCGGATAGCTGAGGACCACTGAGGCAATGAAGAACAGGAGAACGGCCCAGCCCGTTTCCCGCCAGCGTCGTGGGTTTTCCGTCGAAGGCGGCTTCGACGCCGAGGTTCGCGCCGGCCGGCGCACGCGGGCCCCCATGCCCTTCGAGGCTCGCGGCGGCGCGAGCGCTCCCTTCGGTCGAGTTTTGCGGAGCACAGACGATTGAATCGCAAAAGCGCGGAGCGATTCAAGTGCCGCCGAAATACCTGCCCTGACGAGAGGCCCGGGCAAACGGCCGATCCCGTGGTTTTTGATTTGCCCGGCGGGTTGTGCTAAAAACATACGTTTTGCCGAACACTTTCGTCATCCCTACGAGGAGGGTCTGAGGAGGAATGGATGAGCCAGGACGGTAGACACCTTTTTACTTCCGAGTCGGTGACCGAGGGACATCCCGACAAGATCGCCGACCAGATTTCCGACGCCATTCTGGACGCCTTGATCGCCGAGGATCCGAACTCCCGGGTCGCGTGCGAGACTCTGGTCACGACCGGAATCGCCATCGTCGCCGGTGAGATTACGAGCAAGTGCTACGCCGATATTCCCAAGATCGTCCGGGACACCATCCGCGACGTCGGCTACACTCGCGCCAAATTCGGGTTCGACTACGAGACCTGCGCCGTGCTCTCGACGATCAACGAGCAGTCACCTGACATCGCCATGGGCGTGGACCCGGGTGGCGCCGGCGACCAGGGGCTCATGTTCGGCTACGCCTGCGACGAGACCGAAGAGCTCATGCCGATGCCGATTACCCTCGCCCACAAGCTGGTGAGGAGGCTTTCCGAGGTCCGGAAGAACGAGACCCTCGACTACCTGCGGCCCGACGGGAAGAGCCAGGTGACGGTGGAATACGATCAGGGCAAGCCGGTCCGGATCGACACCGTCGTCATTTCCTGCCAGCACAGCAACCTGGTCAAGATCGAGACGCTGCGGGAAGAAGTCAAAGAGCACGTCATCAAGGCAGTCATTCCCGCGGAGCTCCTCGACGCCAAGACGAAATACTACATCAATCCTACGGGACGATTCGTCGTCGGAGGCCCGCAAGGCGATTGCGGTCTCACCGGGCGCAAGATCATCGTCGACACCTACGGTGGCGTGGGGAGTCACGGCGGAGGAGCCTTCTCGGGGCAAGGATCCGACGAAGGTCGACCGCTCCGCTTCCTACATGACGCGCTACATCGCGAAGAACATCGTCGCCGCCGGACTCGCGAGCAAGCTCGAGCTCCAGCTCGCCTACGCCATCGGCGTTCCCGAACCGGTGTCGATCATGGTCGACACCTTCGGCACGGGCAACGTGGGCGAGCGAAAGCTCGCCGAGCTCATCCGCAAGCATTTCCCCCTCACGCCGAAGGACATCATCGCCTACCTCGACCTGAGAAAGCCGATCTACAAGCAGACCGCTGCCTACGGCCACTTCGGCCGGAACGAGCCCGGGTTCACCTGGGAGAAGACCGACAAGGCGGACGCGCTCCGGAAAACGGCCGGCTAGCGGAAAAACCAAAACGCAAAGACGCAAAGAGAGAATTTCCTTTGCGTCTTTGCGTTCTTCTTCGGTACCGCTCTCACGTCCGGACGTTGAAGAGACCATAGAGCGCGGCGACTCCGAACAGCAGGTTCGGCGCCCACGCCGCGATCAAAGGCGGAAGCATCGTGGTGTCTCCCATGAACGCGAAGATCCGCGTCGTGACGTAATAGACCAGTCCTATCGCGATGGCGATGCCGATCCCGTAGAGCGCGCCCTTCTTTCCCGGGGTGAAGGAGAACGGAATGGCGATGAGCACCGTTACCATCGCCGCTAGAGGAAACGAGAACTTCGCCTGGCGGGCCACTTCCAGGGGGACGACGTCGAATCCGCCCGCTTCAGGTCGTCGACGTACTGGCTGAGCTCGAGATAGGTCATCTGGTCGGAGCGCTTCTCCTGTTTGACGAAGTAGGAGGGCGGCTCCATCTCGTGCACCAGGAGATCGTCGAACCGCTCCACTTTCGCCCCCTCGCGAAAATTCCGGCGCCAGCCCTGGTGGAAACGCCACGCGCTCGTCTCGGGCTCCCACGTCGCCTCCCGGGCATAGAGTCGCTCCGATAAACCGAAGGGCTGGGACGAAAAACGGTACAGGGCGAGACCGCTGAAACGCCGGGCGTTGGGATCGTAGTAGGCGTAGTTGTAGATCTGGTCGCCCTGGCCCATCATCCACCGACGATCGAGGACGTTATAGGACTCGACCGGTCTTTTTTTGATCTCGTCGCGAAGCTCGGCCGCCCTCCGGTTGGCATAGGGAAGCAGGTACTCCTGGAGGGCGAAGCAGCCGCCGCTCACCAGTGCCCCGACGAGAATGACCGGAACCGAGAGCCGATAGAGGCTCACCCCTCCTGCCTTGGCTGCGGTGAGCTCGCTCGTCTTGGTGAAGATCGCGAAGTTCACCAGGGTCGCCATCAGCGTGGAGAGCGGCAGCATGTGGAAGAGAATCTGTGGCTGTTCGGCGGCGAGGTACTGAACAACGAGAATGCCCTTCACCCGGTACTGGAAGGCATCGGAGATGACGTCGATGAGGAGCCCGAGCAAGTAGACCACCACCAGAGCGCTCAAGATGAGCACGAAGTAACGGAAGAACTCGCGCGCGACGTATCGGTCGAGCGTGTTCGGAAAGCGAAGGCCGAAACGAGGTACGCGAAAGACGACGACCGGTCGGGGGGGCCGCCTGCGTGCCCCCGCCGACATCGCTGGTTGTGTCGGGGCCGCGGGGAGCTTCCCGCCGCGGAGCCGACTCGCGAGCGGCTGCCACAAGGCGGCGAAAGAGGGAAGGCCAATCGATGTCTCACGCGCCGCTCTCACCAGGAGCACGATCGCCGCCGCCCCCAGGACCATGTTCGCGGCCCACATTCCCAGCATCGGGGAGATTCGTCCGTTGACAGCCATGCTCTCTCCGATGTCGATGAGGACGTAGTAGAAGAAGATGACCCCGAGGCTCGCGACGAAGCCCCAGGAGCGTCCCTCCCGTCGATTTCGAATTCCGAGTCCGAGCCCGAGAACGCCGAAGACGAAGCAGGCGAAGGGTATGGAAAATTTCTTGTGTATCTCGGTGAGGTAGACGGGAAGACCGGTCTCGGCGTACGACTTCTCCAGCTGGACGAGGTCGAGCTCCCGGGCGCCGCGCGGCACGTCGATGTCCTCGGGCGGGAAGAACGTATCGGTCGGGAGCGGCATCCAGATCTCGGCGGATACCTGGCGCTGGTAATCGTCGGGCTTCGTCTGCGATACCTGATGGAGCTCGCGCGTTCTTGAGATAGAAGGTAACGGTTCGCTCGTTCGGTTCGATGAGCAAGCGGCCCTGCTCGGCGAAGGTCACCCGGGGCGAGTCCGGAATCGACAAATCCGCGAGGATGACGTCCTGCCAGTAATCCGCTCCCGCGGGGGTGTCCATCACCAGGAACATCATGTTGGGGAACAGGCGATCGTAGAACACCCGCGGGCGGATCTCGGTTCCCGCCTGCGACGTCATCACCTGGAAGAGAAGCCGGCGGACGCGCTGATTCGAGTCGGGAAGGACCTGGATGATGAGATACGAAGTAACGAGCCAGGCGAGCGTCGCCGCCACCAGAATCGGAGTCAGCAGCCGGTAGAGGCTCACCCCGCTCGCCCTCATGGCGATGATCTCGCTGTCGGCGGCGAGCCTGCCGAGAGCGACGAGGACACCGAGCAGGAATCCCATCGGGATGGTGAGGCAGAGGACGCTCGGAAGCAGGTTGAGCAGGATCGCGAAGGTATCGGAAAGCGAGGCGGATTGCGTGACGAGACGCTGCGCGAATCGCAGGATCTCGTTCAGGAGAAGAACGAAGGTGAAGACGCCTATGCCGAGAAGGAAGCTCGGCATGACCTCACGGAGGATGTAACGGTCGAGGATCCGCAGCATTGGGCGAAAGAGCGCTCTCGAGACCGCAAGTTAGCACAGGGCTTCCGTGCGGCGAAACCCGACGCCGGCGGGGAAGGCGTCGGGTCAGTATCTTGCGGTCGTTCACCGATCCTCCACCACATCTGGTAGCAAATCGCTTTGCGCTCTCGGGACGCTGTGCTAGACTCCGCTCTTCCGGGGTCCATGAAACTAGAACGCGTCGACATCAGTGGATTCAAGAGTTTCGGGGACAGGGTCGAGCTGACTTTCCACGAAGGCGTCACCGCCATCGTCGGTCCCAACGGCTGCGGCAAGAGCAACATCTCCGACGCCATCGGATGGGTGCTCGGGGAGCAAAGTGCCAAGAGCCTCCGGGGCCAGAAGATGGAAGACGTCATCTTCAACGGGAGCCAGTCCCGGCCGCCGCTGTCGCTCGCCGAGGTGAACCTCCGCGTCTCCAACGTGAACCTTCCCGCCCCCGGCAGCGAAGAGGGCGGAGGGCCGGGGAGAACCGGGACAGAAAAAGCGACGCTCGACGAAAGGCGAGGTGGTCGTAACGCGACGCCTCGATCGGAGCGGGAATAGCGAGTACCTGATCGACGGGGTCATGAGCCGGCTCCGCGACGTTCAGGAGCTCTTCATGGGGACGGGCGTGGGCGCGACCGCCTACGCCATCATCGAGCAGGGCAAGATAGGCCTCATTCTCTCGAGCAAGCCCACGGACCGTCGGACCCTCATCGAGGAGGCGGCGGGAATCACAAAATACAAGTCGCGGCGGAGGTCCGCCGAGCTGAAGCTCCAGGCAGCACAGCAGAATCTCTTTCGGGTGAACGACATCGTCTACGAGCTCACCCGGCAGATGACCTCGTTGAAGCGCCAGGCGGGTAAGGCGCGCCGCTACCGCCGTCTCCGCGAAGCGCTCGAGAGGCTCGAGAAGGTGGTGGCGGTCAAGAAGTCACGGGTGCTCGAAGCGAGGCTCGCCGAGACCCGCGGGCGGCTCACGCAGATCGCCGACGAGGAGCTCCGGCGCGTCACCAGCCTCAGCACCACCGAGACCTTTCTCGAGAGAGCGCGGCTGCGCGAAGCGGAGAAGGACCGGGAGCTCACCGATACCCGCGAAGCGCTGCACCGGCTCGAGCTCGTCATCGAGCGCGCCGACCAGAGCATCGAGCGTGACAAGAAGCAGCTCGTCGAGCTCGACCAGCGCCGGGGCGAGCTCGACGTCGAGGCGAAGGAGCTCGAAGCACGACGCGGGCCGCGTGCTAGAACGGCTCGAGGCGCGGGAGCGCGAAGAAGAAGAGCTTGCGCGCGAGCTCGAAGGGCGGGTGGCGGACGTTCAGAGTCAGCAGGGGCGGCTGAAAGAAGCGTCGCTCTCTCTCGCCGAGGTCGAGTCGCGTATCGAGAGCCGTCGCGGCGAGATCGTGCACCGGATCAGCAAGATCGCCGCGCTCAACAACTTCCTCCAGGGTGTTCTCGCGAATGGCGACAAAGTCTCCGCCGAGCTCGTCAAGCTCGACGAGGAGCTCAAAGAGGTCGAGGCGGAGCGCGGGCGTCTCGAGACCGCGGTGGACGAATCCCGCCGCGAGCTCGAGGGGGAGCGCGAAAAACGGGAAGGCTTCACGCGAGACAAGGAAACTCTCGAGCGGAAGATCGAGGCCGTTCGCCGTCAGCTCGAGACCATCGACCGCGAGGTGTCGCAGGGCAAGGACGAGCTCTCCGGCTTCATGGCGCGACGCTCTTCGCTCTCCGAGCTTCTGGCGGCGCGGGCCCACTTCGGAAGCGGCGCCCGACTCGTGCTCACCCGCGGAGGAGAGAATGGGCTTCGTATCCTCGGCTCGGTCGCCGACGCCATCGAAGTGGACGAGCGGGTCGAGCGCGCGGCGGAAGCGTTCCTCGATGCCGCGCTCCAGCGCGTCCGGGTGAAGGACGAGAGCGACGTGGCCAAGGCGCTCGAGCTCCTTCGAATCCGAGGAAGACGCGGGGCGCTCCGAGCTCGTCGTCGAGTCGCTCGCGACCAAGACCAACGGAAACCTCGCCGTCGTTCTCGCGCACCTCCGCGAGCGGGGGATGGAAGGTCTCGTCGGTCTTCTGAGCGAAGGACTGCACTTCACCGGAGAGCCGCTCTCCGCAGCCCTTCCCGACGCCATCGTCGTCGAAACGCTGTCGCAGGCGATCGCCTGTTACCGCGAAAGTACCGCCCCCTATGTCAGTCTCTCGGGTGAGGTCGTCGTTCCGCCCGGCGTCGTCGCCCTCGGTCCTGGGGGCGCGAGCGCAGGGCTTCTCACCACCCGACGGGAGATCCGGGAGCTCGAGGGCAGCATCGAAGAGGCGAAGGTCCGACTCGATGCCTCCTCGGGACGGCGACGCGCGCTACAAATCGAGCTCGAGGAAGACTCGAGCCGAATGGAGTCACTCCGCAATCAACTGCATAGCCTGGAGAAGACGCTCGTCGGGCTCGAGCACCGCGCGTCGCAGCTCGAAGAGGAACGGGCGCGCGCCGAGCGAAAGCGTGAGGTGCTCGAGGGTGAAGGCTCCCGCGCCCGCTCGGAAAAGTCTTCTCTCGGCCAGAAACGCGCCGAGATGGAAGCAGCGCTCGAGAGCGAGGAGAGGGCGAAGGCGGAAGCCGAGTCCGCCTTCGAGGCCCTCCGGGCGCAAATGGCCGAGCGGCGCGAAAGCGTCGAAGTGCTCCAGGTGAAGGCGGCGGAAGAACAATCCCGTCTCGCCGCCCTGGGCGAGCGACGTGAGTCGGTGCGCCTCGACGTCGAGCGGCTGAAAGAAGGCGTCGCCGAGCTCTCGTCCCGCATCGAGTCCTGTCGTCGAGAGCAATCGGGCCTGAGCGATCGCGAGATCGCGCTCCGAGACGGCATCCGCGCGGCGGAGTCCGAGCTCGCCACCGCCCTTTCCTCGCGATCGGAGCAGACCGAGGTGGGACGTGACCTGGAGCAGCACGTGGCCCGTCTGCGTCAGCGTATCGAGACGACCGAGCTCGCGCTCCGGGCGCGACGGCGGGAGCTCGAGGTGGTGCGCGAGAGCCGCTCCGCCGAGGACGTGGTTCTGGCGAGGGAAGAGTCCGATCGCAACCATCTCCGCGACGACTTCGAGAGCAGTCACCACATGACGTTCGCCCAGGCGGCTTCGCTGCTCACGCCGCTGGAGCTCGCGCGGAACGACGAGGAGACCCAGGCGGAGCTCGTCGACGCCAAACAGAAGATCGACGCGATCGGCCCGGTCAATCCCATGGCGGACGAGGAGTACCGCGAGCTCGAGACCCGTCACGAGTTCGTCACTCGCCAGAGACAGGATCTCCTGGACTCGATCGAGAGCACCGAGACGGCGATCAGCAGGATCAATCGCACCTCGCGCCAGCGATTCCGGGACGCGTTCGACGCCATCAACCAGGAGTTCCAGGTTACCTTCCGGCAGCTGTTCGGAGGCGGGGGCGCGGGACTGAGGCTGGTGGACGAGGAGGACGTTCTCGAGAGCGGCATCGACATCATCGCCCAACCGCCGGGAAAGAGGCTGCAGAACGTGCTCCTCCTCTCCGGAGGCGAGAAGGCGATGACCGCCATCGCCCTTCTCTTCGCCATCTTCCGCTATCGACCGTCTCCCTTCTGCCTGCTCGACGAAGTCGACGCGCCCCTGGACGATGCCAACGTGGGCCGGTTCCTCAACATGCTGCGAGAGCTCCGGGACACCACTCAGTTCATCATCATCACCCACAATCGCAAATCGATGGAGATGGCGGATCAACTCTACGGCGTGACCATGGCGGAGCCCGGCATTTCCAAGCTGGTTTCGGTGAGCCTGGTCGAAGGAAAACAACGGCAGGTCGAAGCGCTGGCCACTTAGTGCCTGCCAGGGTTAAACTAAGTTCTTCTTCGGTTACCGGGTAGCACCTTTGAGCATCCAGCTGGAACAAGAAGTCAAGTTTCGTCTTCCTTCCTGGGAAGAGGGGCTCGCCTTCTCGACTCGTCCGGAGCGTCGCTCGCGCGTCCTCGGCACTTCGAGTCCAATCAGCTCTTCGATTTCGCCGACTCGAGGATCGCGAAGCGCGACTCCGCGCTCCGCCTTCGCTTCGTCGGCGATGATGCCTGGCTCACCTGGAAGGGACCTCATACGGGAAGCGGAAAGATCAAACAGCGCAAAGAAGCGGAGAGCTTCCTCGGCGACGGCCGTGCGCTCGCGGAGATACTCGAAGCGCTCGGGCTCGAGGAGCGTTTCCGGTACGAGAAGTACCGCGCCGTCTACCGCTGGGACGACGTCGAGATCTCGCTGCGACGATACCCCCATCGGCGCCTTTCTCGAGATTGAGGGAACTCCGGACCGAATCGCCGAAGTGGCGGTGCGGCTCGAGCTCGACATGAATCAGGCGCTGAACCTCTCCTACCCGAAGCTCTACGAGCTCTATCGCAGTGAGAACACGGCATCGCCAGAGTTCATGGTCTTCCCCAAGGACGGCGTTCCGCACTCATGATCGGTTCTCCTCCAGGCCGCGCCATGCTCCTGGCCGCGGGAATCGGAAGGCGCCTCAGGCCTCTGACGAGCTATTTCGCCAAGCCCGCGATTCCGCTCCTGGGACGGCCGTTGATCGAGTACGTCCTGCTCTCGCTCGCGCGCCAGGGAATCCAAGATGTGGTTGTCAACCTCCACCACCGTCCCGAGACCCTCGAGCCATCGCTCGAAACGGCTTCTCCGGACCTGCGGATCCATCGCTCCATCGAGACGGAGCTTCTCGGCACCGCCGGCGGGCTCAAGAAAGCAGCGGAGTTTCTGCGAGACGGCCCTTTCTTTCTCTTGAACGGGGACACTCTGACGGAAGTCGATCTCGCTCGGCTCGCGGAGGTCCACGCGGAAAAAGGCGCGAGAGCGACCCTCCTTCTCCGAGGAAAACCCACCGGTTCGAGCTTCACCGGGATTCGGATCGGAGAGGAAGGGCGGATCCTCGGAGTGGACCGGCGGGAAGGAGTCTCCGACCTGATGTTTGCCGGAGTCTGGCTTCTCGACTCCTCGGTTCTCGAGCTTCTCTCGGGAAAGCGCCGGGGTCTCGAAGAGGAGCTCCTTCCCCGTCTCATCGAAGAGGGGACCGCGTTTGGGACGGTGGCTACGGGTCCCTGGGTCACCATCGACACCCCACGGCGCTACTGGGAGGCGTCTCTCATCGCGGCCCGGGACGGTCTCTTCGAGCAGGATTGGGAAGTGAGGCGGCGGCCAATCGAAGTCGTCGACGGCGTGACCGCGCTCGTGCTCGCGGGCGCCGACACCCACGTCGAGGAAGGCGTTCGATTTCGCGGCTCGGTCATCCTCGGAGCGCGCTGCCACGTGGCGCGGGGAGCGCGGCTCGAGAACGTGGTCTGCTGGGACGACGTCACCTTGTCCGAGGGGGTCACGGTGTCGAACAGCGTGGTGACTCACGGCGTAACCCTTCCTCCGAAGGCGGAGCTGTCCGACAAGTTGATCCTCGCGCTCGGATCGCCGCCGGAAGGCCTTCGCCGCCGCGAGATCCGCGATGGTCTCGTCGTTGCCGACCTCAAGACGGGAAGGACGGCCAATCTGTGAGCTCGACTCCTCGAACGCGATCCGATGGTGACGAAGGTGAAGGTGGCGGGCGTGGAAGCGTTGGGCGCGGACCTCGACGAGAGGGTGCGGCGGTATCTCTCCAGCGCGCCTGGCGGCCTGTCCGCCCCTTGCGGCGTGAGCCGGCTCGCGGGAGACGCATCCAACCGGCTCTACTATCGCGTCCACTGGCCCGACGGGGACACGCGGATTCTCACCCTGCTGCCCTCGTCCTTCGATCCCTCGGAGCTGCCGTTTCTCGAGGTTGGCGAGCTCTTCCGCGCCATCCCCCTTCGCGTTCCCGCGGTCTACGACGTCGCCGGTGAGCTCGGTATCCTGTTGCAGGAGGATTTGGGCGACCGGCTGCTCCAGGACGAGGTCTCGGGAGATTGCCCGCAGTCGAAGAGCGCGCGATCTTTATCGGGAAGCCGTCGACATCCTCGCGAGGCTCCAGCTCCGGGGAGAGGAGCTCCGGAGCGCCCGCTATCTTCCGTTTCGGATCGCCTTCGACGCGAAGAAGTTTTTCGACGAGCTCGTCTTCTTCCGGACCCACTTTCTCGTCGGACTCTCGAAGGTGGAGCTCTCCGCATCGGACCGCGCCGTGCTCGACGAGGAGCTCGAGAAACTGGCGGGCGAGCTCTCCGGGGAGCCCTACGGACTCTGCCATCGGGACTACCATGCTCGAAACCTCCTCGTCTGCGATTCGGAATCGGGTCTGGCGGTCATCGATTTTCAGGACGCGCGCATGGGCCCGCGCTGCTACGATCTGGTATCGCTCGCCAACGACTCCTACGTCGTCCACGACGACGACCTCGTCTCCGAGATGAAGGATCGCTTCGCCTCTGCGGCCGGGGCCGACGTCGCCAGGGAGTACGATCTCGCCGCGCTCCAGCGAAACTTGAAGGCGCTGGGAACGTTCGGCTACCAGATCTCGGAGCGGGGAAACGACGTCTATCGTCGTTACTTGCACCATACGCTCGGTCTCGTTCGCGCGAACTTGGAGCGGAACTCCCGGTGGGATAGGCTCAGGCGGGTGCTTGCCAGACATCTCCCCGAGCTCGGCGGGTAGACGAAAAGGAGCGTAGAGGCCGATGGCAAACCGATCTCAAGTCTACATCGCGGACCTCGCCCGGCATGAGGGCGCGACGGTACAGATGAAGGGTTGGCTGCACAATCGCCGTTCGGGCGGCAAGCTCCAGTTCCTCATCTTCCGGGACGGAACGGGATTCATGCAGGCGGTGATCTCGAAGGCGGACGTGCCCGAACCGGTATGGGAAAAGGCGAAGGGCCTCACCCAGGAAAGCTCCATCGCTCTCGAGGGCACGGTGCGGAAGGACCCGCGCGCTCCCGGCGGCTACGAGCTCACGGTTACCGGGCTCGAGCTCTACCAGCTCGCCGAAGAGTTTCCCATCACGCACAAGGAGCACGGCACCAGCTTCCTCCTCGACAACCGTCACCTCTGGCTCCGCTCGAAGCGGCAGCACGCGGTCCTTCGCATCCGGAGCGAGGTGATCATGGCGGCGCGGCGTTTTCTCGACGACCGAGGTTTCGTTTGCGGAGACACTCCCATCTTCACGCCCAACGCCTGCGAAGGGACGACCACCCTCTTCGAGACGAAATACTTCGACCAGTCCGCCTATCTCTCACAGAGCGGCCAGCTCTACAACGAAGCGATCGCGATGGCGGTAGGGAAGACCTATTGCTTCGGCCCCACCTTCCGAGCCGAGAAGTCCAAGACCCGGCGGCACCTCATCGAGTTCTGGATGATCGAGCCCGAGGTCGCCTATGCCGAGCTCGAGGACACCATCGAGCTCGCCGAGGACCTGATCTGCGCCATCATCGAGTCCGTTCTCACGCGCCGGCGAACCGAGCTCGACGTCCTCGAGCGCGACGTCTCCAAGCTCGAGTCCGTGAAAAAACCGTTTCACCGGATGACCTACGACGACGCGGCTCGCAAGCTGAAAGAGCTCGGAAACGACTTCGAGCCCGGGAGCGACTTCGGAGCTCAGGACGAGACCGTCCTCGCCGAGAACCTCGACCGTCCGCTCGCCGTGACCCACTGGCCCACCGCGGTGAAAGCGTTCTACATGCAGCCCGCCCCCGAGCGGCCGGACCGGGTGCTCGGCGTCGACATCCTCGCCCCCGAAGGCTACGGGGAGATCGTGGGCGGCGGCCAGCGCATCCACGATCTCGAGCTCCTCAAGAGCCGGCTGAAAGAGCACAACCTGCCGGAGAAAGAGTTCCAGTGGTACCTCGATTTGAGGCGCTTCGGAAGCGTCCCCCACTCGGGGTTCGGAATGGGAATCGAGAGGTTCGTCTCCTGGATCTGCAAAGTCGAGCACCTGAGGGAGGCGATTCCCTTTCCCAGGATGCTGTACCGCCTCTCACCCTGACGGCGGAACGTTTCCCGGAAGTTCGGCGCCCGGACCCCCGTCCTCGCCACGAGGACACCGCCCCGCTACCCTTATCCCGATAGACCGCGCCGCTTCGCCAGGTTATTGCCCCGACTTTAGACACCCCCCGCCAAACCCGTCCCGTGCAGAAGGTTCTCCCCTAGCTCCCTCGCCCGTTCACTGAATACATGGCAGTATTCGCCCGGTTATCCTATACTCAAGTCGTTCACTTATTAGTTATATGGCTTTTGTCTACACGGGCGCGCTGACGGAGGTTCATTGGGTTGGAGTCGGGGGGCTGAACTGACACGTCGGAGGACGAAGCGTGAATTGGAGCTACGACAGGCCTTGCCGGGCATGGTCGGCGCAGGGTCGGCGTTCTCTGTCGTGTGATGCGCGTGACATGTGTCGCGTCAGCCCGGCGCTCCTCCGGAATCATATCGCGGTATTAGCTGTCTTGATTCGATTTGCCGCGTTATGGTTTTCGGTGACAACCTTTTGGTTCGACCGAATGGCGGGCGACGTTTATTGGTCAACTCGTTTGCAATATTGAGAGTACTTGTCATTCGAACGTCTTCGCAATGATACCGAAGAGATTCGTGAAGAATGGGCATCGGGACGGATTTCGAACGATGAAGCGCGAAGGTCACTCTCTGGGCGGCGGCTCGATTTCGCCAGTGGGAAGATGCGACAGATTATGAAGTGAGGCTCCTGTCCGACGAATACTGGCACTCGGAGACGGAGTGTCTACCTTTTCGAGCCTTCGACGGTCGCCTCGGTGTGTTGGAAAGGG
Organism: uncultured Acidobacteriota bacterium; assembly: GCA_963815675.1. GTDB lineage: Bacteria > Acidobacteriota > Vicinamibacteria > Marinacidobacterales > SMYC01 > CAWFHP01. The sequence goes on from CAWFHP010000008.1 coordinate 382,132, forward strand.
AAGAACATGCGAGTCCAGATTTGTTCTTCTGTGAGTATGTCGCCTTCATATTCTGAACGCACACTCCCCAGGCGGAGTCAGGGGACCCAAGGTGACAAACTGGAGGGCCATATAACCAGCAGTTGCAGCGGCCGATGCCTTTTTCAATTTGGCGAAGCCAGTGCAGGGTGGTCACGAACCAGCCTTGGGCAGACGCTGTGCCGGTCTGCGGCGGCTGGCCTCGCCGCTGAACTGCGGCGTTATCAGGGTCTCAGAATCGCACGCCACGCTGCTCGAACCTAGGCACTCGTCGTGGACTCCGACTTCGTTCTTCACGTCTGGCTCATCAAGGGTGGTGCCGATGGCACCTTGTTTCTCGAAGACGTCCTATCGATGCTGAACCGCATCCTCGAACGCGCCGGATTCACGGTCGTATCGGCATCGCCAGCTCCTTCCCCGAGTGGTGGTCGGGGCGACGTCATCGAACGCGTTTCGGGCCAGGGCTCTGCCCACGTCCTAATTGCTGAAGTTGGCGTTCACCGGGCTCAAAGAGTTCCCCACGAGCAAACCGGCAAGATCGAGACATCCTTGGTAGGTGTAGACGTCTCATCGGCGGAGTCACCGACACCCGGAAAGCCTGATCGGCCAATCTTGAGGACGTACAATTACCAGGCGGGATACGCGTTTGACCACGTGTCGAATCAGAGGCTTCTTCTCCCGTCAGTCCTCGACGGACAGAGATGAACGCTGCTCCTCAAGCCGACTATGCCGCTCGGGGCCATAGGCTGTATGGACCTGATAACCAATCGCTGAAGCAGACGGTCGGCGCGACCGTCTTTTCAGCAGCAAACGGTGTATGCTTCGATCGCAGCAGCCGCCCGCTGCTTAGCTTTTCGTTAGCCTGACCTATGCGACGTCAAGTTCGTGTTTCTTCTTGCTCACGAGTATCGCCGGTGCCGACGAGGCGTCGGTTTCTCAGGTGTCGACGGACAACGAGCGTGTTGCATCGTGGATTCTGCTGTCACCGACGGTCCTGGTTTCTGGGTGCGGTGTGGCTTTCGAATGGAGGCGCACGGGTGGCCGTGATTATTTCCCGCAACGCTCCGAGCAGTGTTCGGACGCGTGTGACGATCTTCTTTCCGCTTTCCAGCGTAGCCGAACGTGCGAGGTCGATGCCGATTGCCGACTCTACGGGCAGTGTCAAGCCCTAAACCGGAACGCCAACCTGGGTAGAACCTCGAAATCCTCTATGATGGAGTCATTCGGGGCATGCGACGTCGGTATTGGCGGAGCGTCAGAGTGCTGCAAAATAGCGAAATGCGAGTCCCACGTCTGTGTTGCTGCAGACTGCGAGTAGACCGCAATCATGGGCGGCAGGCTAACAACGGCTTGCAACGGACGGCGCCGAGGCTCCGGACAGATATGAAACATTGGCTGCGGTATTACCTTCGGACGTGCCCGCGTCGCGCCGCCGCTGAAGCCCAACGTTATATGGCTTTTGTCTACACGGGCGCGGTGACGGAGGTTCGTTGGGTTGGAGTCGGGGGGCTGAGTCTACACGTCGGAGGACGAAGCGTGAATTGGAGCTACGACAGGCCTTGCCGGGCATGGTCGGCGCAGGGTCGGCGTTTGCGTCCGTGTGATGCGCGTGACATGTGTCGCGTCAGCCCGGCGCTCCTCCGGAATCATATCGCGGTATTAGCTGTCTTGATTCGATTTGCCGCGTTAGGGTTTTCGGTGACAACCTTTTGGTTCGACCGAATGGCGGGGGCGAGACGTTTATTGGTCAACTCGTTTGCAAGATCCAGAGTACTTGTCATTCGAACGTCTTCGAAATGATACCGAAGAGATTCGTGAAGAATGGGCATCGGGACGGATTTCGAACGATGAAGCGCGAGTTCCCTCTGTGCCAACGTGCGTGAGACAGGGAGCCCCATAGAGATTAATGTAGAGGGCGGAGGAGTGATCCGATGATCCCATCTCCCGAGAAACGCAGGTTGGAGATTCCTCGGAAACGGAAGGAGCGCGTAGCGCGACTGGAGTTCCCGAGGAAAAGTCGATGTCGAGGCCCCGCCTGGCCGGACAGTCCGAGACCCGAAGTCCCGCCAAGGCCCAGAGGCGCAAGTTCACAGCGGAGTACAAGCTCCGGATCGTTCGAGAGGCCGAGCGCTGCAAGGGCCCGGAGAGATTGGCGCCCTTCTCCGACGTGAAGGACTGTATTCGTCGTTGCTGACGGCCTGGCGCCGGGAGGTGGAGCAGGGCGCGCGTGCGGCGCTGCGCTCGAAAAAGCGAGGCCCCAAAGCCCGGGTGGTCGATCCTCGAGTGAAGGAGCTTGAGCGAAGAACGCCCGGCTTCGGAAACGGCTCGAGCATGCGGAACTCATCATCGCGGTCCAAAAAAAAGTCTCGAAACTCCTGGGGATTCCGCTGGAGAGCCCCGGCGACGAGAAGAACTGATGCTGAGCGTGAACCAGCTCGCTCTGGTCGTCGGTGTGGTCATGGCGTGCACGGCTCTCGGAGTCTGCCGGGCAGCCTGGTACCGCAGGCAGCATCCCGGCGAGCTCGTCCACCTCCGAAGACTCCGGCCCGAGCGCTGAGCGCTGCCGAAAGGCGAACGGGTTCTCGAGACCTTGAACTCCGAGCGGTTCATGGACCAACCACCCGCCGAGGTCTATGCCAGGCTTCTCGATGAGGACGAAACCTACCTGTGCTCGACCCGAACGATGTATCGCATCCTGGACTCCGCCAAGGAGGTTCGGGAACGAAGAGACCAGCTCCGCCACCCGAACTACACGCCTCCTCAGCTCCTGGCGACGGCCCCGAACCAAGTAGGAAGTGGGACATCAGAAGCTGGTCGGCCCGGCGAAATGGACCTACTACTATCTTTACGTTTTGCTCGATCTGTTCAGCCGATACGTCGTCGGCTGGATGCTGGCCTATCGGGATAGCGGATCGCTGGCGAGTCGCCTCATCGAGGAGTCTTGCCATCATCAAGTCTCGAGTCCTCTCAGCTCTCCCTCCACTCGGACCGCGGTCCCTCCATGACCAGCCAGTCGGTCGCCATGCTCTCCGCACGGCTCGGCGTCCAGCTCTCGCATAACCGTCCTCACGTTTCCAATGACAATCCCTAAAGAGAGGCTCAGTTCAAGACCCTCAAGT
>CAWFHP010000009.1:0-533221 GCA_963815675.1 uncultured Acidobacteriota bacterium
CTGAGTCCTCTCATCCCAACGAGTTCCCTTTCGCTGATCCCGTCTCCAAAATGTCTCCAAAGCGAGAGGGCAATTCGAGTATCCGAATCGCTTCCTCTATCGCCGCTGGGCTCAGATGAATATACCGCGGAGTCGTCGTTAGGCCCTTGTGCCCGGCCAATTCTTGAATCGCCCTCGCGGCTACGCCCTTCATTGCCAGATGGCTACAACAGAAGGTGTGGCGAAGGACGTCGACCCCGCCGTTCGAAAGGTTCGCCTGCCGGACCGACAGAGCGACCAGGCCTTGGGTCCGTCGCTGCGTTAGAGCCCGACTGTCTGGTTCGCAGAGCACCCGATCGCCTCTGAGGTGCCTGCGGTCCCGCAAAGCTGCCGCGAGCCGCGACGTCATTGGCACCCGGTTCACGGAGACCCAGAGCTATCGCTCTGGAAACAATAGAGTTGGCGGGAGGTGGCCCCTGGGACCCCGGACCGGGGAGAGGCTAGGTCCTCTCGAGGACTGCGGTTAGCCCCCTCTATGTGTGGATCAGCCAATCACAGGGTCCCACAGCCCACTTTTCGCGTAAGAAGCGCCGCTTCGTGCGTTTAGAGGTGGGCTCCTTCGGTGGCCGCACCAGGGACCTTGATCGTCCCGGCCCGTTAGGGGATTCGCTCGAAATGCATCGGCCAGCTCCCTTAGGTCGAGAGTTGGTCCGGACGATGGCGTGGATGTTTGTTCCCAAAAACTCCAGTCCCGTATCGGCGTCGCTGAGCACCGTGTCTGAACGTTCTTCGCAGCTCCCGAATCTCGGACGCTAGCAACCGAGAACAGTCCAGTGAAGACGAGAAGAAGGCTCGTTGGCTCGGTAACGTTGAACGCTGTGTTCGTGACCCCTCTTTTCTGGAATGACGGTCGGGCCGGGTTGACTTGACGTGTGACGACAACTATTCTCTTTGAGAATGAAGGCCCATGTCCCGCTGCTGTTCGTCTTGGCCGTACCCGTCCATGCGGCCCCTCGAACCGTCGCCGATTCCTTCCAACAGCTAGTGGCTCGGGAGGTACTCAACGAGGGAGAGACCATCCTAATAGAATATACCCAGAACGGAGGCGACGAGTACGCCGAAGTGCGCGGCTCATTCGTTTCTCTAACCGATTCGACGATCACAATAACGCCGGAGTCGGCGCCGCAGATGGAGCTCGCAGAACACGACGTCCACCGCATCGAACGCGAACTGAAGGATACGGTTTGGAAAGGTGCCTTCATCGGCGGTGGCGTGGGGCTCGGATACGGCGCATTTAGTATGGCGGCGTTCTGCAACTCCGCCTGGGAGTGTGGAGCGGGAGAGACCGCCGGAACCATCCTGGTGACGACCGGGATCGGATTCGCGGTCGGGGCCCTGATCGACTCCGCGAGGGGCAAGACGAAACAAGAACTCGTGTATGTCGAGGACCCGCCAGCGAGCACGTCCGTGAACGTCTCGGTGTTTCCGATACTCTCGCCGACGCGTGGTGGGCTCGGCATCTCGGTGCGCTGGTAGTCGTACGTCTCCCGTTTTCCACCCCGGTCATCCTCGGAGAGGACCTCGTCGTTGCCGAGCCGAGTGCCGGGTTGGAGGGAGATTTCATAGCGACGCTGTTATGATGATCGTCGACGACCGGCAACTCGGGATCGACGCGGCGAAAGCGCTCTAGACGTGAGATTTCAGTCGTGGAGCGACGATGACGATGATGCTCGCCACAAGGAACGAAGAAATGAATATCGAAGGTCTTCTGGACTACGTTTTGTTCACCGTCGTCTTTGTTATTCCGTATTGGCGGATTCTGCGTCGAGCGGGATTGTCGCCGTACTACGCCTTGCTGGCGCTCGTGCCTTTACTAGGTTATCTGATTATTGAGCTAGTACTCGCCTTCTCTCAGTGGCGTCCGATACAGCCCACCGCAGAAATCAGGGGGAACTGACAGATGAACGTCATCGGTGGACCCGAGCTCCTTATCCTCGCCACGATTCTGATCACGGGGGTGCTGCCAGTGTGGCTGGGTGCGCGTGTTGCCAACAAATCCGGGTTTTCTCGAGCATGGGGACTGCTCCTGCTTTTTATTCCGCTACACCCCATCTTATCTGGATCTTAGCGTTTGCTCCTTGGCCAGCCTTGGAATCGACTAGAAACAACGGAATGGGCGATGCCTAACACTGAAGCAGACGGTTGGCTCGACCGTCTCTCTGAGGCAAACGGGCGTACTTCCATCAGTCATTAACGAAGTCGGGATGGTCTCGGTCGGCACTGCCCCACGCGCTGGACTTTGTGGCACGTCTGTGGCGCTCAGGCAAGGTCATAGAGGATCAGAGAAGAACACGCAATTAGACGATCTACTTACGTTGTGGCACGTTGTCATCCGCCCGCTCCTTAACCCCTTCGTTCAGGATGTCGAGATAATGATCATATGCATAGAGTCGATTGCGCTTCCTTCCAGTGATCTCACGGGCGATACCTAACTTCTCTAAGGACTCCAGCCGTTGTGGTCGCGGGGATAGACAAACCGGCAGCCAACGCAACAGCTTTGATCGACGCGATTGGACGCCGTTCCAATTGCCCGACCACGCGAACGGCGGAGCCCGCAAATCTGCCTAGCTGTTTGATGCGCTGCCGGTCTTGCTGAAAGAGGTCTGAGATTCGTCGTGCGGAGCTGACAGCGGTCTCAGCGGTTTCCCGCACGCCCGTCAAGAAAAAGTCTATCCATTCCTCCCATTCGCCTTGAGTTCGATTTCTCTGGAGCAGTTCGTAGTACAGCTGCCTGTATCGCTTGAAGTAGAGGCTCAAGTAGAGGAGCGGTTCGCTAAGAATTATCTCGTGCGCGAGCATCAGGGCGATGAGAAGCCGTCCGATTCACCCGTTGCCATCTAGAAACGGATGTATCGTCTCGAATTGCGCGTGTGCCAACGTCAAGCCGGCGACGAGAATGTCCAACAGGCTTTGGAGCGCCGCGAGGTTTCCGTGAATGTCCCCGACTGCTATCGGTGCCATCTGAATCCCGGCCAGCGAAGCGTTATTCTCGCCGTTGCGATCACTAGAGTTAACAGACGCGAATCTAGTGGTCTGGCGTCTGGGAAGCAAGCGCTTCAACGGCCATGGCCAACTTCTCACAGAAAGAAGAGTATGATTCGATCGGGGCCTCTGATGACGCGCTTTCAAACTGCGTTTCTCGCCCTCGTCGTGGCTCAGGCAGCCCACTCGACCGAGGAGTATCTCGGCCGTCTGTTCGACGTCTTTGCCCCAGCCCGGTTCATCAGCGGCCTGATCTCCCAGAACCGGGAGCTCGGATTCTTGATCTTCAACGCCTCTCTCGTACTCTTCGGGCTCTGGTGCTTCTTCTGGCCGGTCCGACGGAACTGGCCCGTGGCGAGCTCCCTCGCTTGGCTCTGGATCGCGATCGAGCTGCTGAACGGCGTCGGGCACCCTTTGTGGTCGCTGAGCCAGCGTCGATACACGCCAGGACTGGTCACGGCCGTCCTTCTGCTGGTCCTGGCGCTCTACCTCTGGCGCCAACTCCGGACGCGTGGCCGAGAATCGGCACGCGCTCATCCGTAATCCGCGGTTCCAGGTCCCTGGCAAACAAGGGCCTCTCATGCAATCTTCCGTGACGAGGGAGGCCGCCGAGTCACGAGACGGGAGCGATGACACGGGCCTTTCCTTGTCTTAGAATCTTCCAATAAGGAGGAATCGTGCGAGAAGACAAAGAAGTTCCGCCGGAGGGGCAGCTCATGCAGGCGCTCTTCGGATTCATGGTGACCAAAGGCCTCTCGGTAGCCGCTTCGCTCGGCGTCGCCGACGCCCTGAAAGACGGACCCAAGTACTACATCGACCTCGCGAAGGAGGTGGGCGCCAATCAAAAGTCCCTGCACCGGGTGATGCGGATGCTCTCGGGAGTGGGCATCTTCGAGGAATCCAAGGCGGGAGAGTACAAGCTCACGCCGGTCTCAGATCTTCTCAGGTCCGATCACCCGCACTCGATGCGTGCCATGGCGGTGATGATCACGGACGAGTCCCACTGGCTCCCCTGGGGCCGTCTCGCCGACGTCGTTCGCTCGGGGAGATCGGGGGCGCAGCACGCGTTCGGTACCGATATTTTTACGTGGTTTCAACGCGAGGAGAATCAGGATCAGTGGGAGACCTTCAACTCCGCGATGACGGGCTTCTCGGCGGGAACCGCCGTCCTCGTCGCGGACGTGTACGACTTCAGCCGCTTTCGGAAAATCGTCGACATCGGGGGCGGACAGGGCCTTCTTCTCCGCAAAGTCCTCGACAGAGCTCCGACGGCGAAGGGAGTCCTCTTCGACTTGCCGGGAGTCGTCGCGAGCGCCGATAAAGAGTCTCTCGGCGAGCGCATCCAGGCGGTAGGAGGCAACTTCTTCGAGGGAGTCCCGGAAGGAGGAGACTGCTACACGCTCAAGCACATCATCCACGACTGGAGCGACGACCAGTCCCAGAAGATATTGAAGAATATCGCCGCCGTCATGGCTCCGGAAGGCAGAGTTCTCGTGCTCGAGACGGTCATGCCAGAAAGCCCGACGCCCCATCCAGCCAAGTTCATGGACGTCAACATGCTGGCCATGACGGAAGGCGGTTGCGAGCGCAGCGAGCGCGAGTACGTCGAGCTGCTCCAGGCGTCCGGCTTGAAGCTCTCGAGAGTCATTCCGACGGCGGGGGCGGTAGCCGTGGTGGAGGGCGAGAAGGCCTAGAAGGACGCTCCTTTCCGCTCGCGGCGCCGGACCCGTTTTCGCCATTTGCCAAATTCGTGTTCGCCTGATAGAAATCCAGGGTCGTCCGAATCCGATGGCAGCTGAGCGAACGTACGATGCGATCGTTGTCGGGGGACGGTGCGCCGGAGCGGCGCTCGCGACCTACCTCGCCCGCGATGGAGCTTCGGTGCTGGTCCTCGAGGCGGACCCTCTCGGAACCGACCAGGTGCTCTCCACCCATACCATCCATCCCCCGGGCATGGACGTCCTCGACGAGCTCGGGGTCGGCGATTCCGTGAGGCGGAAATCTCCACCGGCGCGCACACTTCGATTGCAAGTCGAGGACGTTCACGTGGACGTACAGCCTCCCGAGGGCCGGGACGAATGTTGTCCTCGCCGTCACCGTCTCGACGGTCTGCTGCAGAGCGCGGCGCGCAAAGCGGGAGCCGAGCTCATCGAGCGGACCCGGGTGACCGAGCTCATTCGGGAGGCGGACCGCGTCGTCGGAGTCCGCGCGGAGCAGCACGGTGTCTCCCTCGAATTTCGCGGACGATGGATCGTGGGCGCCGATGGCCGCCATTCCACGGTGGCGCGGCTCGCAGGTGCGGAAGAGTACCTCGGCTACGACTGGCCGCGCGGCGGCTACTGGGCGTATTGGAGACCGCCGCCCGTCTGGCACGGCGAAGAATACCCCTATGATTTCCTTCTCCGTTTTTCGGGGACCGCTCGTCGACTCATCTTCGCGACCGACGACGGCGAGCTTCTCCTGGGAACGATGCCGCCACTCGATACCGCCCGCGGCTGGCGGGGCGATCATGAGTCGGGGTACCTGGAAGACCTGCGCTCGGACCCCGTCTTCGAGCCGCTCGTCGCCGGCGGCAAGCGCGCGAGCAATGTCGTGGGGACGGTAAGCGAGCGGTTCTTCTTTCGCCGCTCCGCCGGTCCTGGCTGGGCGCTCGTGGGAGACGCGGGACACCACAAGGATCCGCTGATCGGCTGGGGAATCTCCGAAGCCCTCGTACAGGGGAAGCGTCTCGCCGGAGCCCTTCGCGAGGACACCGACGGGGCCGTCGAGCGCTACTGGCGCCAGCGCGACGCGGACGTGATCGCTCGGTTTCGATACGGGGAGGACCGCGGCGCACCGGCCCCGATCAACCCGGTGATGCCAACGGTCATGCGGCGCGTACCCGAGGTGCCGGGTCTCCGCGAGCAACTGTTCCGCGAGACCGAGTACGACGTGAACCCCTACGAGATCATGCCCTTCGGCAAAGTCCTCCGTTGGACTCTAGGCGCTGCGCTACGCGGTCGTCCGGGACTGATCCTGCATTTTCTCCGCCAGGGGAAACGAGCCGCGGGAGTCCAGCGCGAGGTCGCCGAATACCGCCGTCGCCTCGATACGCTTCGCGCGAGCTGAACGGTCCCGAGACTACCCTTTCTCCATCGTGAGCTCGGTGGTGATCGCGACGGCGCTTCCAATGGAGCGGGCGACCGGGCATTTTTCCGCGTGCATGCCGTGGACGCGCTCCGCCGTCTCGCGGTGCTCGTCCGCCAGCTTCAGTCGGTATCGCACGTGGATCCGTTTCAGTATCAGGACGCTTCCGTCGAGCTCGATCTCACCGAGTGCTTCCGATACGAGTCGTTCGTCTCCAGCGGGGACTTGACGCGCCTCCAGCGCGCCTCCGAAGGTGCCGGTGAGTCACCCGGCGGTGGCGGCCACCACGTAGTCGATGGTGGTCGCGTGAGGATCGTGTACGTTCGGATCTACTTTGTAATGCTCCGCCACCGCGCCGTGAACGCCGAAGAGGACGGGCTCTTTCTCCGCGGGTAGATACGCCCGCCGGAGCGGCCCTTCGACGCGCTCGATGCGGACCCGAGAACGATAGACAACTTCCGACATGCGCTCCTCCTTCGTCGTTGGATCCAGCACTCAGTTCTTTGCGCCCTTCTTTCGAATCTCCCAGAGCTCCACGACCATATCAGAGGGAAAGCCCGAGGGGTCGAAGTCCCGGGTCTCGCTCGCGTCGTATCCGATAGCCGCGAAGAGCTCCTCGATCGTGCGCGAGGAGTGGTGCTGCGCTTCTCCGACGGTATTGAAGAGGTATACCGCGGACGGGAGAATCACGGGATAACCCATCTCGAAGAGAGCATAGGCGACGTCGCCGCACCCGAGTCGCTCGGGCACCGAGGCGCGGGTCTGCTGGATCCGCTCGCCTCCATGCTCGACGTCCACGTCGAATCGGAACGCGAAGTGCTCGCGGAAATAGCCCTGCTCTTTCAGAAACTCGCCCACTCGATCGATGGCCGCCGCCGCCGAAGCGAGGCTCTCGGCATCGTCGAGGCCCTTCGGCAGGTCCAGCTGGAGAAGCTTTCTCACTTCGCCGAAGAACCTCTTGCCCACGCGCGTGGTGAAGAGGCGCCGCTCCTCTTCCAGAGTCTCTCCGCTGTTTTGCCGCGAGAGAATCTCGAACCCGGAACGGAAGAACGCGTAGGAGAGAGCGTCGAACTCTCCGGACTCGAGCGGGGAGGAGAGCTTCCCTTCGACGAACTCATCGAGGACGCCGGACCGAGCGGTCTGGCTGTAGACGGTCGCGACGTACTCCGTGAAATATCCACGAACGGAATCGAGGTTTCCATCGTTCCCCGGGAGATCGCGCCACCCCGAAACGATGGCCCGGGACATGAAACGCACGAAGTCGTTCCCCATCGGCCACCAGTGCCCGAACTCGGTGAACGGGCGCTCGGCGACCGCTTGCTCCAGAGTCTTTTGCTGCACCAACCCGCCGGACATCATCGCCAGAACCATGAGAGTACTCCGTATCATGACGCTCACGCTATCGCGGCCCCGGTCCCGGCCGCAAGCCACGCAGTCGCCCGCAATCGAATGGCTCGAGACCCTGTGCTAAGTTCTCGGCGTGGCGGGACGACATTCGAAGAAGACCAAGGATTCACGGGTCGAGGAGGGCCGCGTTCGGGTTCACGATCCGTTCGAGCTCGTACGCTGGCTCGCCTTGAGCCAGCCCGATCCGCGCAAGGCTCTCGCGGAGCTCGTGCAGAACAGCCTGGACGCGAACGCGCGCCACATCCGCATCACCCGCGTGCGGGAAAAAGGGCGCGTTTGTCTCAAAATCTGGGACGACGGCGAAGGCGTCATTCCCGAGCTCGATCGGCCGGACGCACTCCGCTACATCGCCACCCACGTGGGTCACAGCCGCAAACGATCGCTGTCTCCCCACGAGCGCCTCACGCTCATGACCCAGGGCCAGTACGGGATTGGTCTTCTCGGCTTCTGGAGCCTCGGCGAGATGCTCGAGATCCGCTCCTCGCTTCCAGGACAGAAACCCTATCGGCTCATCCTCTACCGCGATCGCGATCACTTCAAGATCGAGCCTCTGCGCGCGAAGCTCGCTTTCGAGGAGCGGTTCACCGAGGTAGTGGTGGTGGAGCTGGGAAAAGACCCATCCGCGGCAGTGGGCGCCCGGCGCGCCGCCGACTATCTCGCCGCCGAGCTCCGCGGGCAGCTCCTCGGCCGTATCGTCGACGTCGTCGTCGAAGACAAGATGGCTCGGGGTCGCTCTCCCAAGAAGCTTCGCGTCCGCCCGCCTCGATTTCTCGGAGAGCGGCTCGAGGGCCTGGGTACACTCGAGATGCCTGGCCACACACCGGTGAAGCTCGAGATCTACCTCTCGGGAGATGCGGGAAACGGGGATTTGTCGCCGCCGATCGCGCTGTACGCGGCGGGTACGATCGTCGCCGAGAGTTTTTCCGAGCTCGCCACTCTCGGTCTCGATCGTGAGCCGTGGACCGATCCGCGGCTGACGGGAATGGTGGATTTTCCCGAGCTCCACGTCGCGCCCGGGAGCCGCCGGGGGGTCGTTCCCGACGAAATCGCCCACCGGTTCGCCAAGGCGCTCGGCCGCGTCGAGCCGCTCCTGAACGGCATTCTCGAGACCATGGAGCGAGAGCGCTCCGAGAAGCTCGACCAGAACCTCATTCGGGACCTGCAGAGAGCGTTCCGGGATTTCTACAGGAAGCGACCGAGCTACTCGATGCTTCCGACGGAAACGAAAAGCTCCCGGCGCGGGCGATGCGACTGAGGGGAGCATCGAAAGCGAAGCGGGTCCGGGAGCGGGAGCGGGTGTTCCCGAAGACGGAATGGCGCCCGTCGCGAGCGCGAGCGACACCGGTGCGGAGCCCGCCGAGCTCTTCCCTCCTGGACCTCTCGCCAGACGTTTCGCTCACGCCGAAACAATTGCCGTGGAAGTCGGGGCGGAGAGGCCAGTCGCGCCCGAGCGACGGACGAGTCCGGGCGTACCATCACCGAGGAGGGGCTCGAGTTCCAGTGGGAGCTCTGGGGTCAGGTGGGAGCGCTCCGTTCCGACCCGACGTCGGCCAACCGCAGCGTACTCATCGCCTCCGATCGTCCCTGCAGAAGGCATTCTCTCCGTGTATGTTCGCGAGCGAGCGACGGGGGCGGAGGCCTCGGCCGCGGCCCCCGTCGAAGTGCTCGAAATCCTTCCCTCGGACGCGAACGAGGGGATTCCCGAGCCCGAGCTCGTCGATGCTCCTGGCGCGAGCTGGCGCTCGCGATTTCACATGGAGCGCTGGCAGGTGAACACCGGCCACGCCGATTACAAAGCCAACTCGGCGAGGCCCGCGTTGAAGCTCCGCTATCTCGCGATGCTCTTCGCGAAAGAAGTCGTTCTGCGCTCGAGCCAGGATCCCCGACTGGAAGCTCCCCTCGAGCAAATGGTCGAGGTCGCCGCCTACGCGGACCGGAGGCTCACCGAGCGCCCGCCGCGCGGCCGCAAGGGAACCGGTAAGCCCACCCCGTCGTGAGCTGGTTGGCGCTGCGGACACGCTCGCTTCATCCCCGCCGCGCGGCGAGCCTCGACCCGACGAAAATCCTCCATTCCGAAAGAAGCGTGCGGGTTGCCCGCCTACTCTTCATCTGTTAGGTTCGCCTCCCGCCCCCCTACAGGAGGTCTACATGACGCGTCGTTGGCTGAGCAAACGAGCTCGAGGAATCTTCGTCCCGATCGCACCTTTCGGTCTCTTTCTGGCGTTGCTGCTCTTACCCTTCCGTGGATCGGCACAGGATGTTCCACCTCTCCGGATTCTGGGTGCGCTCGACGGCCAGTTGTTGACGCCCGAAGGGCGTGTCTCCGTCGAATCGACGACCGCTGCCGCGGGGGAGCCTCTGCAGCTCTGGTTCGTTTCCGACGCCGGAGACGAAATGCTCCTTGGCGTCGACGACAGCCCGGTCGAGAGAACGTACGGTCCCGACTGCGGTGAGGAGCCCTGCCAGACCACGAACGAGTACTCGTTTCGGCTGCCGCGGTCGCTTCGTGGGCTTCCAGAAGGCTGGGGTCACCTCGAGGCGCGGGATACGACGACCGGTCTCGCGACCTCGACCGGCCGCCTCTACTGGGATGAGACTCCTCCCCGCGCCCGGATCCTCGAGCCTCGCTTCAACGAACGGCTGACTCGCGCGCTCGGCTGGCGGGTCGTGGCCTTCACCGACGACGAGAACATCGCGGCGATCCACGTGAAATGGTTCCTGACGACCGCGAAAGCGCGATTCATTCCTCTCTTCGAGCAGCACAAGCTGGGAGCCCAGTTCGCCAATAACGGTCATGCCGCCTGCGTTCCGACCACCATCGCCGCTCTGCTGAAATGGCTCGACGACACGGGACAGTGGCAGACGACGCTCCCATTCTTCACCGACCAGTTCATGGTGAACTCCCTCGGCTTCTTCATGACGACGACCAACAGCGGTACGAGCGGTTCCGGCGGGGAACAGGGAATCGTTGACTTTCTCGACTTCTGGTTCGGCTACAAGAGGAACGTCGACTACACCCTCGAGCATCCCGGGCAGGCGGTCTCTGCCAACCAGGTCGGCTTTCCTCCTCAAAGACTCTACATGGAATGTCAGAAAGGGGGCGCGATCGCGGTGGGCCTCCACAATATGCCGCCGTCCGACGATCCCGGCGTGCTCTTCAACGATCCTCCGTTCGGCCATGCCATGGCTCTCGACGACATGATGCTGAACGCCGACGGCTCGGCGTGGGTTCGACTCATGGATCCGAACGTCGAGCCGCCGGGCTCGAACACCGGCAAATACCGTTGGTTCAAGATGAGCTCCGACGGAACGCTGAACTGGTCGAACGCGAACGTCGAGTATTACAACCCGTTCCCGTTCACCGGCAAGGTCCGTGTGGACGAGATGTACATCCTTCGCGACTTCGTGTCCTCCGCCAGCTCGTCCCAGGCGGCGCAGCTGGCAGCCTCCCTCGCGGGAGAGAGCGAGGGCCGGAGCCGGGAGATACCCACGCAAGGTGACATTCCCGGCCGCCGTGTCGCGGGAGGCAAATTGTGGATCGGGAATTTTCGGCCGCCGCGAAAGAGCCCCGGGCCGTGGCTGCTCGTCACCGAGAGCACCGACGAAGCGGGCTTCATGCAGAGGGATTTCCAGCTCGTGGGAGCGGACCTCTCGGATCTACCCGAGCCGCCCACTCGATAGCCGCCTCGACCAGGATCGATGGTCGAGGTCGAGGTCGAGGTCGAGGTCGAGGTCGAGGTCGAGGTCGAGGGTCTATCGGCCTGGCGCCCTCTCGACCTCGGCCATCTGAGTCAAGAAGTCATGGGCCGCCCGGCGCAAATCTTCGTCCGGGGTCTCGTCGACGACGCGGTTCAAGACGCTCCGCGCGCCGTCGTACAGTCCCCGTTTCGCGAGAATCTGCCCTTCGAGATACAAAAGGGCGCCGTCATGCGGCAATCGTCCCAGAGCATTCTCCACGAGAGCCTGGGCCTCATCGAGGCGCTGGCCTCGGACGAGATAGACGAACGCGAGGAGCTCGGTTGCGTCGCGGGACCCGGGTGAAAGCCCCAGGCTTCGCTTGAGAGCGCGGGTCGCTTCGTCTGCGATCGCGTCCGGGATGGAGCCGACGGAGCTCCGGTAGTCGCGCAGAAGAAGGCGAGCGTACTCGAGGCTTCCGCCGGAGCTCGCGCCGTCGAGATCGAGGGCGCGTCGAAGCTCGTCCCTCGCTTCCTCGGGCTTTCCTTCCGCGAGCCGCAGCAATCCCAGGGTCTCCCAGGCGCCGCCGAGGGTGGAGTCGAGCCGAAGCGATTCCCGGAGGCAGACCTGTGCTTCCGCGAAGCGGTTCGTCGCGAGAAAGAGCGCTCCCCAGCGCTGTTGCACCTCGGCCGACGAGAGCCACCTCGTTCCGACGTCCCTATCGACGGTGAGCCCCGAGAGGGGGATGGAGATGCGCGGGTATCTTCCGTCGCTCGCGTAGCGCCGAAGCACGGCTTCCATCTCCGCCGGCGCGAGGCCGAAGGCCTCCCGGAATGCCTCCAAGGGATCCGCTCGAACGCTCGAACTCGCGAGAAACCGCGCGAGCCGCTCCCGGCCACGGGGCGCGCTCGAGAGCAGATAACGAACGAGAATCCACGATTCGGCGTAAAAGAGCGCGCCTCGCTCTCAATCCTCGAGCAGCGCGGAGCCCTCCTCGGCGCGCAGTATCGTCTCGAGGGAAAGAATCTGCTTCCTGGAAAGCCTGGAGAAAACGGTCAGATGCCCCGTGTCGGGGACTCCGATCTCCACGTCGTCCGTGCCCAGCCGTGCCCCGGCGTAGAACTCGGAAAGACCTTCCTGGAACCAGAGCGGGAGTCTCCGCTCGCCGAGGCTCAGAGCGAGGTGCGAGTACTCGTGAAAGAGGACTCGCTCGTAGACGCCGGGTCCGCCTTCGAGATTCAGCACGATGACGTTCCTGGACGAGCCCTGGCGAAAGTAGCCGGCGACCTTGGCACCGGCTTCGTCCGCTGGAGGAAGGAAGGGCTCGAGACTCGCGAAGTCCCGAAATCCGTCAATCCGCGTCGGCTCGAGGGTGAAGAGACGGAGATCGGGCAGAACCTGCTCGAGCGCGTAGCGAAAGCGCTCTGCGGTCTCGAGGAGAGCGGCCGCCCGGTCTTCGCCCGCGTTCGTCATCAGGGCGAAATTGTCGGACGAAGCCTCGGTCCACTGCTCCTTCGCGAAAGCGTCCACGTCCGCAAAGGCCAACAGCACGACCAGGCCGGCCGTAAGGAGGGCTCGGTCCCGCATTCGTTCGTTCGAGGGGTTACTTAATAAAGATACGGGACGGAATCCCGTTGTGGCAATCTCTGCCTCCTGGATACAATCGCGACATGGAGTATCGAAAGCTCGGTCGCACGGGGTTGAAAGTCTCCCGACTCGGTCTCGGCTGCGGCAATTTCGGAGGCATCGGGTCCGACCCTCGCTTCTTCGGCCAGGGCGAGAACGAGAAAGAGGCCTTCGCCCTCATGGACCGAGCCTACGAGCTCGGAGTCAACTTCTTCGACACCGCGGACGCCTACGGCGGAGGGCGAAGCGAAGCGTTCATCGGCCGTTGGCTCAAGAGCCGGGAAGAGAGTGTCCGCCAGCAAGTCCTCGTGAGCTCGAAGACATTCAATCCGGTGGGCGATGGACCCAACAATCGCGGGCTTTCCCGCCGACATATCAAGCGTCAGGTGGACGCGAGCCTCGAACGCCTCGGGGTCGAGCGCCTCGACCTGTTCCTGATCCACGAGCCCGACCCCGGGACTCCGCTCGAAGAGACCCTCGCGGCGCTCGACGACCTCGTCCGCGCGGGCAAGATCCACTACATCGGCGCGAGCAACATCGAGGCATGGCGCACGATGAAAGCGCTCTGGGTGAGCGACAAAGCAGGGCTCGCACGATTCGAGTGGGTGCAGAACAACTACAGCCTTCTCGAGCGCGACCAGGAGCGAGAGATGCTCCCTCTCTGCGCGGAAGAGGGTCTGGGCTTCACTCCCTTCAGCCCTCTCGCCGGAGGGTGGCTCACGGGAAAATACGCCGCCAAAAAGAAGTTTCCCGAAGGCTCGCGCATGACTCTCCGTCCCGAGCCGTACGGCCACCTCCTCGACGAACGCATCTTCGAGGCGCTCACCCGCTTTCGGGCGCATGCGGAAGAGCGCGGAGTGGCAATGGCGGCCCTCGCCATCGCCTGGGTGTTGTCTCATCCCCTGACGACCGCGGTCGTCATCGGGCCGAGAAAGCCCGAGCACCTCGAGCCCGCCGAGGCCGCGCTCGCCATCGCGTTGACGGAAGCGGAGAGGCGCGAGATCGCGGCGCTTTTCGAGCCTACATCGGGACCCACGAGAGAGTAAGCACCGTCAACGACGAACGGAGCGCTCGGCAATCTCCGCGATCCGATGAACGGTCGCCTCCAGGTCTGCGTCGGTGGCGCGGGGGTTGATGGGACAAATCCGGATCACCGTCTTGCCCGAAAGCTCGGTCGAGCTCACCAGGGCAAACCCGTCCTCGATCACCGAAGTCACGAGACGGCGGTTGAAGTCGTTGGCGTCCTCGGGAGCGGGTGGGAGGTAGCGAAAGGCCACAATCCCGAGCTGGGCGGGAGAGACGATCTCGAAGCCCGGTGTCGCCCGGACGAGCGCTTCGGCCCGCTCGGCCAGGGCGAGGCCCCGCTCCACCGCCTTGCTGAGGTTGTCGAGGCCGAAGAGCTGGATCGTCATCCAGAGCTTGAGCGCGCGGAAGTTCCGGGTGAGCTCAATCCCGTAGTCGCAGAAGTTGATTTGTTTCTCCATTTCCTTCGCCTCCACATCGACGAGGTACGCGGGAAGAATGTGGTAGTGCTTCTTCAGCAAATGTCCCTCGCGCAGGAGAACGGTGCCCGCCGCGTAGGGCTGAAACAGCCACTTGTGTGGGTCCAGGCTGAGGGAGTCGCACTCGGCGATGCCGTCGAAACGATGCGCCCGAGACGTGGAAAGAAGAGCCGCCGCCCCGAAAGCACCGTCCACGTGGAGCCAGAGGTTCTCACGACGGGCCGCGGCCGCGAGCTCCCGGAGCGGATCCACGGCGCCGGTATTGGTCGTTCCCGCGTTCGCGACGATGGCGAACGGGACCAAGCCTTGCTCGCGGTCGCGCTCGAGGGCGCGATCGGAATCGTCGACGAGGAGCCGGAACCTGCCGTCGGTCGCGATCCTTCGCAACCGTGTGGATGGAATCCCGAGCACGCGAAAGGCGCGCTCAATCGAAGAATGGGTCTGATCGGAGAAGTACGCCACTCCCCGGGACGAATCGTCGCCGAGCTTCTCCTGGCGCGCGACCATCAGCGCCGTCAGGTTGGCCGCGGATCCGCCGCTCACGAAGAGACCCGACGCCGAGTCCGGATATCCGCAAAGCGATTTCAGCCAGTCGATGGTGACGAGCTCGACTTCGGCCGGACCCGAACCTTCGAGCCAGGTGCCGGCGAAAACGTTGAACCCCGACGCCAGGAGGTCGGCGACGGCACCGACATAATTGCTCGGGCCGGGGACGAAGCCGAAGTATCGTGGATGGTCGACGTGGACGATGTTCGCGAGGACGTCGGTCGCGATGCGCTCGAAGAGCCGGTCGGGATGCGAAGCTCGCTCGGGAAAAGGCTCGCGAAGGCGCGACTCGAGCTCCGCGCGCGTGGCGGTTCGGGTCACCGGGCGTCCGGCGAGAGTCTCGAAGTGCTCCACGACCATGTCGACGGCCCGATAGCCGAGCTCTCGCATCTGCTCGCGAGAGAGGCTGAGAATCCTCGCTCAGGTTCCAGTTCGTTTTGGTCACTTGTCAGCGTCTCCGTCGAAGCGTCGGGGTGCCCGCCGGGTCGAGCGAGCCCCTCCCTCATCAACCAGCGACGGGCGTCCTCCGCGTCGTTCTCGAACCACCGGCGCGTCGAGCCCAACCGAAAGCTGTAGCCCCAGGCGTCCATATCGTGAAACATGCGCTCGCGCCCCATACGCGGGAGGAGGTCCGCGAGAAGAATCTGGTGGTAGCAGACCGCGCTCTCCTCCAAATCGTCCCCTCCGGCGTCGCGATCGAGACGCGCCCGGCGGGAATCGGACATGCAGACGTAGTGGCTCGCCTCGTGAAGCACCGAGTGAATGGGGGTATCGGACCGGGCGTAGAGCTCGTCTCCCACGAGTCCCGCTTCGGGGGCTCCCCAGTAGCTTCCTGGAATCTCGGCGTCGCTCGGCGTCAACCGAAGGCGAAGCCCGAGTGTCCCCAGAAGTCGCGAGACGGCCTCGGGATCGGCATCGGCGTCCGCGTCACCCAGCAGAGCGACGCGCGCGGGATCGCGATTCGGATTCGCGATTCGGATTCGATGCCACGCCCGGATTGTGCCTCGAAATCGCGCCGGATTGCGCGCCGGAAAACGCTCGGGGATAATCCCGGCGTGGGTGAGCAGGACGAAAAGATAGAAGCCGTCGTCTCTTATCTCCGCAGGCGCGCGGAGCGTGCTCTTCATCACCGGAGCGGGCATCTCCGCGGATTCGGGCCTACCCACCTATCGCGGGATCGGCGGGCTCTACGAGGAGGCCGACACACCGGAGGGGATCCCCATCGAGGAAGCGCTCTCGGGAGAGATGATGCGCCGGAACCCCTCGATCACCTGGAAGTACATCCACCAGATCGAGGCCTCATCGCGTGGCGCTTCGTTCAACCGCGCCCACGCCGTCGTCGCCGAGTCGGAAGGACGGTTCGAGCGCGTCTGGGTATTGACCCAGAACGTCGACGGCCTCCACCGGAAGGCAGGATCGAAGAACGTCGTCGACATCCATGGCGACGTTCACGACCTCCTCTGTACCGAGTGCGACTATCGCGTGACCGTCGAAGACTATTCCCACCTGCCTCCACTCCCCCGCTGCCCGGAGTGCGTCGCGCCGCTCCGGCCCGACGTCGTTCTCTTCGGCGAGCTCCTGCCTCTCGAAAAGCTGGAAGCGATCGAGCGCGAGCTGCGGCGGGGCTTCGACGTCGTCTTCTCCATCGGGACCACGAGCGTCTTCCCGTATATCGCCCGGCCGGTGCTGGAGGCGAAGCTGCGTCGAAAAGCCACGGTCGAAGTCAACCCCGGAGAAACTCTCGTTTCGGGAGAGGTCGACGTGAAGCTCCCGATGAGGGCCGCGGAAGCCCTCGGCGCTCTCTGGGAGCGTCTCGTAAAAAGCTGACCGTGACCCTCACCGCGACGCGCTCGCGCCCCGCTCCAGCACGATCGTGACCAGGTCCATCGCGATGCCGCTCGAGGAAGGGTTCTTTCCCACCACGCGGAAGAACAAAACGTTCTCCCCTTCCGCGAGGTCGGCTTGCCCGAGCTCGACCGCGTCGCTCTTCGCCCTTTCCGCGGAATAAAAATCGACGGCCGCGCCGAGAGGTCTCTCGTTCTGGTACAGCCGAATCGTCCCTTGCGCCGGTCCTTTCATCGCTTCCACGAGCACACGGTAACGACCCGCCGCAGGCGCTTCGAGAAGGAACGCGACGTGGTGGGGGCCGAAGATATCCTCGCCCGAGGCCTGGAGCGAGAGCATCCGCACGCGCTCGCCTCCAATCTCCTCGACTTTCTTGGAGAGGGTCGCGTTCTGGAGAGAGGAAGCGTAGATGGGCACGTTCCAACCCGGGGTGAACACCACTCGATCGAAATCGACGACCCGCCGCGCTCCGACCGGCGGGAGGGATTGAGCTCCAACGGGCGGCTTTTCCGAGTAGAGGAACGTGACGGAGGTATAGTCGCCCGTGACGTCGTTCCCGGTAGGGCCGTGCTCGATGGTGAGGTCCACGCTCTCGCGGTAGGGATACGCGTCGGTGAGAAAGAGCCGGTAGGCACCGGTACGCCCCAGATGTTTCTTGTAGTCGAGACAGCCGCTCACGGGTAGCGAGGTCCTCGCCTCCCATCGGCCGGGGACGTCGTACCATCCGCCGTTGAAGAAGTCCTCGGAGCCCGTTCCGTGGACGGCCGAGACGCCGTCGAGGATCGCTTCGTCGTCGCCTTCGAAGAAATTCGTGTTGCCGGGCTCGGCGCCCTGCGCCTGGAGAAGAGTCGCGACGATCTGTCCCCTTCCCCGCGTTCGAACGAACGTGAAGGGAACTCCCTTCGTCGTCGGATTCTCGCGGTGCCAGATGGCGTAGAACTTGCCCTCGTCGGCGCTTCTCGGAACGGGCGCGAACGAGAGCTCGGCATGAACGTCCACGGTCGCGCCCGCGGCGGCGTCGGAGGCGAGCTCGACCCGCGCGGAGCGATCGAACGGCATCGGGAAGTACACGTAGCTCGTCTCGCCCGAAGTCCCCAGCAGGATGGAGCGGGCGGCGGGGACGCCGAAGCTGTATCCGAAGAAATCGCTCACCGGAGCTTCGACCGCGGGCGTCGGCTCGCCGTCCCAGTAGATCCGCAAGACGATGGCGCGGTCCTTTCCGGCGAACGCGCTCGCGGGGCCGAGGCGGAGGCCGACGATACGACCCGGCTCTTCGATTTCGAAGAGGGTCGACGTCGTACCCGGCGCCAGTGTTTTCGAGGCTCGGCTCGTGGTCACCGTCGCACCGGGTGGCGTCGTAAACCCGTGTACGTCCTCGCCCGCCGCTCGCCAGAGCTCGCGCGCCCGATCGAAGTCGTCTCGATGGCGCTCGTAGTCGGAGGGAGACCAGGATGCGACCGCGGATCCCGCGGCAAACGTCGCATAGTTGATCTGATAGAACTGGACCTTCTCAGCGCGAATCCGGATCTTCAGCGAGCGCTCGTAGGGAAGGGGAACGTAGGAGTAGTTGCCCCCGGCGGCCGATCCCACGAGAGGCTCGACGAAGGGCTCGCGCCTTCCGGTGAAAAGGTCGCGAAAGGGCAGCTCGATGCGCGGCGTCGACTCGCCATCGAAGTAGAGCTCCACGGGATCGTCAGTGGGAGTCGGAGTCCAGATGCGGTAGACGACTCCCGGGCCCTCGAGGTCGGCGAGGACGAGCGCATCGGCTTCCTTGCGGACGAAAGAGTACGTTCCCGAGAAGCCGTCGTCGTTTCCGCCCGTCCGGTCGTAGCTCGACACCGACCCTGCGAAGACGGAGTCTCGGAAGCGCGGCAGACGATCGAGCCGGTAAAGCTGGGCGACTCCGGGGCTCTCGACGGCGAGCAAAGCCCCGGCCGAGACGAGCAGGAAAACCGTTCCCGAAACAAGAGTCCTCATGGCGAGATTATAAGTCCCGCGGGCGAGGGAGCTTCCCGCTAGTGTTAGACTGCACCCCGAAGCGAAATGGATTGGAGGATCCCATGCAATTTGATCGACGGAGTTTCCTGCGGGCGTCGGCCGGCGTAGCGGCGGCGAGCGCATCAGCGCTGAAGGCCTCGGCACAGACGGGCGAGCGGCAGCCCCTTCCCGCGCCCATCCGCAAGCTCGAGCCGATGACGGGCGGCGTCGTCCCCATCTCGGACGAAGAGCGCATGGCCCGCATCGACAAGGCGCGACGGCTGATGGTCGAGAACAAGATCGACGCCGTCTATCTGGAGCCCGGCTCGAGCCTCTTCTATTACACCGGGGTGCGGTGGGGTCTGAGCGAGCGGATGTTCGCGATGGTTCTCCCGGCGAAAGGAGAGCCGGCTTACGTCTGTCCGAAGTTCGAGGAGGCCCGGGCGCGGGAGCTGACGAAGTTCTCGAACGATATCCGGACGTGGGAAGAGGACGCGAGCCCTTACGAAGTGGTCGCGGGAATCTTCAAAGATCGCGGCGTCGCGACCGGCCGCATCGGCATGGAAGAGCGGGTCCGTTTCTTCCTGTTCGACGGCATTCGCCAGCAAGCTCCGTCCGCGACCTATGTGAGCGCGACGCCGGTGACTGCGGGATGCCGGATCTACAAGTCGCCCGCCGAGATCGGCCTCATGCAATGCGCCGCCGACATCACCATCGCCGCCTACCGCGCCGCCTTCGCGACTCTGACTCCGGGCATGACGCAGTTCGAGTTCACCCGGAATGTCGAGGCCGCGTTCAGCCAGCTCGGGGTCCAGGGCGGAGCGACGGTCCAGTTCGGCGAGTTCACTGCTTATCCTCACGGAAGCATCACTCCCCAGAAGCTCAAGGAAGGCGACGTCGTCCTCTGCGACGGGGGTTGCGGCGTCGAGGGTTATCGCTCCGACATCACTCGCACGACGGTCTTCGGCAAGTACAGCCAGCGGCAGAAAGACGTATGGGACCTGGAGAAGAAGGCGCAGACGGCGGCGTTCGAAGCGGCGCAAGTGGGGGCGACGTGCGAATCCGTCGACGCGGCCGCGCGAAAAGTCATCACCGACGCCGGATTCGGCCCCGACTACAAGGTGCCCGGACTTCCCCACCGAACGGGCCACGGCATCGGGCTCGACGGACACGAGTGGACGAACTTCGTCCGCGGCAACAAGACCAAGCTGGCGCCGGGCATGTGCTTCAGCGACGAGCCGATGATCGCGATCTACGGCGAGTTCGGAATCCGCCTCGAAGACTGCATCCACATCACCGAGAGCGGACCGAAGTTCTTCAGCGACCAGAGCCCGGCGATAGACAAACCCTTCGCGTAAGAAATTAGGGACAGGCACTCATTTTACGATTTTCGAAAAATGGGTGCCTGTTCCTAATTTAGCCGGACGGTCAGGGGGAGCTCAGCCCACTCGTCGGCACCGTCGGCGCCGTCGGGAATCGTGACTTCGAGCTCGTGGAGGTTTCCGGCGCGATGGATTTCTCGACCGCCGTCAATGCTCTCGATCGCGTCCGGGGTGTCTAGCGTCAACCGGTAGCTTCGGCCGCGCCTTCCCTCGAGGCGGGCGACATAGGAGCGGCCTTCGAAACGTTGTTCGACGATGCGAAGACGCGAGGAGCGGTCTCCGGTGCGAAGGGGCTCGCGAATCGTCTCGAGCAGAACGCCGCCACGATAGCGAAGCTCGAGCGTCCTGGGACCGGCGCCGGGCTCCGGAGTCCACGACACGCTCCAGCGGCCGCTCGGCATCCGCCGAGGCCGAAGGCTCGAGGTTCTTCCCACGGGCTCGGCGCCCGTGGGAAGAACCATCTCGACTTCGAGCCGCGGAAGGTCCTGTCCCTCGCGCGGCTCGAGGCGCAGCGTCTCGCGCGTCTCTCCGGAACGATGGCGCTTCCATTCCATATCGAAGAGACGATCCCCATAGCGGAGGTTCTCGACGCGGAGACGATCCCAACCCGCCGGGATGCGCGGGGCAAGCGTTCCCGCGCTCAGGCCCACGAGGCCGCGCAGCAGCGGCGAGACGAGGCCCGACGTCGAAAAGAGCTGGTGGGGCACGGCGGCATCGACGGGCTTCAACCGGTCCCCGGAAACGAGCTCGGGGAGATAGCCGCGCGCCCCGAGAAAGGTGAGCTCCTTCGTTCCCTCGAGGTAGGCGAAGGCCGCCCCGGGACGACCGTTCGCGTAGAGCGCGAGCGAGGCGAAGCCGCTCAGAAACGGCCAGACGGCGCCGTTGTTGTAGCTCCGATGATCGTAGAGAGCGCTCTCGCGCGAGAGCATGCGCACACCCCAATCGGCGCCAAGTCGGCTCGAGGCGAGCGCATCCAGAGCCGCTTGCGCTCCGGGACGGTCTCCGTCGAATCCCCTCCGCCAGAGGCCCAATGCGGGCCAGACCGTGGTCTCGGGCTGTGCGCGGCCTTCCTTCAAGATCGCGAAGGCGATGCCGGAGCGGTCTTTCTCGTCTGTTACGAATCGGGCGTTCAGCGCCGACCGCGCTTTCTCGTGGTCGGCCTTTGCGCGTCGCAGAAGCTCGGCGTCATCCACGAGTCGGGCGAGCTCGGCCGCCATTTCCGTTGCTTCGGTCCAGGCCGCGGCGAGATAGACGTCGGTCCGTACTTCGTCGCTTCGGAGCGCTCCCGTCTCGACCGCCCCGAGGCCGGCTCGAGTATTGTCCATGAGCCCGTCGCCGTTCTCGTCGGTCGACACGCAGTAGTCGTAGGCCTTCCGGATCGAGGGCCAGAGCCTCCGGCCGAAATCGACGTCGCCGCTCGCCGCGACGTAGTCGGAGACGGCGATGATGTAGAGGGGCGTGGTGTCCGCGTGGTAATAGCCGTAGGGGTAGTCCTCGAACCATCGGATATACCCCGCACTCTGGGAGAGCTCGTGCATCATCTTTCCGTCGGCACGCTGCCTCTCGGACAGGAACGAAAGGCTCTCCCGCACCGATTCGAAATCGCCATAGGCCGTGATCGCCCAGCTGTTGATGAAGGCATCCCCCCCGAAATACCAGTCGAAGCCCGGCCGCTCCGATTGGCCGGAAGGACCGAGGCCGGCGACGAGTCCGCACCCCAGATCGGGGTTGCACACGAAGCCTTTGTCGAGCGCAACCTTCCCCCATTCGAGAGCGAGATCGAGCTCGTCGTCGGGCGAGTCGATGCGCGTACGCTTCTCGCGAAGGGATCGGTAGTGCTCCGCGCTCTCCCGGTACAGCCTCTCCGTCTCGCCGAGAAGCCGCTCGTAGGTGGCCCGGGCCTTCTCCAACCCCTCGTCGCTCGCCGCGATCGCGATGGGAACTAGGCCCGAGCGCGCCGTCTCGATCGACAGGGGGATTCGAATCTCGCTCGGGGCGTCGGGGAGGTTGTGGGCCGGCTGCTCGTTGGGATCGACGGCGAGAGGCGCTCCTACGATCGCCGCGTGCCGACGCGTGCTCTCGGTGATGACGTACGCTCGAAGCGCGGGATCCCAGTAGCTGTACTGGCCCCCCAGACCGGCGGGCCACATGAGCCTGAGGTCGGTATGGAACCGTACGACGAGGGTGACGGGCGCCGACGTATCGACGTCGAGGAGCACGAGACCGCCCGCTTCGTCGAGAGGGACGAACCAGGTGGCATCGGCGGTGAAGCTCGAATGCGCGTAACGGACCGTCGATGCCTCGGGACGAACGGTGACGGACGTGGCGAGACTCGCCCCCGGAATCGGCGCTGCGTAGTCCGGGATCTCGAACGCGAGCGTGAGGCCGTGGAGGACCTTCAGCGGATAGACCCACGCCTCGAAGCTTCCGTCCTCGCGGCCCAGAAACGCCGCTCGGCGGCCGCTCGCTTCGAGATAGACCTGAGGACGCGCGGGGCCCGTAAGCTCGACCTCGCTCGGCGGGCGTTCGAAGCGTGGGACCGTCGCGAGGGCGAGCAGGAGTGCCGCAGATGGAATCATCGCGCTTCCATCCGATTCAGGTCGAGAAGCACGCGGGCGAGAATGCTGTTCCAGATGTAGTTTCGGGGCGAGGCCAGCTTCACTTCGTCGGGACTGTAGGACTCCCAGAAGCGATGGTTGCGCCGGAGCTGGGTCGCGGCCGCGAGCACCATCTTCCTCCCGAGCTCCCGCGCGACGTCGTGATATCCATAGCGCTCGAGCCCCGAGAAAACGAGGTAGTCCCATTCGAGCCAGACCGCGCCATTCCACTGGCAGCAACGCTTCACCAGGGGCTCGTAGCCGGGATCCTCGGCGGAGAGAGTCGGGACTCCGAACCGGCGCCAGAACGTCTCCGGATCGGTGAGCGTCGCCACGAGAGCCTCCGCGTGCTCGCGACTGGCGATCCCCGCCCAGAGGGGGAGAAAGCCAATGATCTCTTCTCTCCGGAGATCGAGCCCGTCCCGGGTGACGAAGCCGTTGGTGTCGCGATCGACGTTGTAGTAGAACCCCGTCTCCCCGTCCCACATCGTCTGCTCGACGAGGCGGGAGAGCCGACCGGCACGCTCTTCCCAGCGCGCGCTCTCCTCGTTTCGCCCGAGCTCTCTCGCCATCTCCGCGAGTGAGCGCATCTCCATCACCACCATCGAGCTCAAGTCGAGCGCCTCGACGCGGGAGGGAGCCCTGGGGTCGTCTCCTCCGAGAAGCTTCCAGACGGGAACGAGGGAATCGCGCACCGACTCCAACACCGCGTGGCCTCCCCACTCCAGAAGACCGTCCCCGTCGCGGTCGCGATGGGAGGTGAGAAACTCGGTGAAGGAGGAGCCCGAACGATACGCGTCTTCGAGAAAGGCTCTCGCCGCCGCGTCGCCGACCCGGCCTTTCGCGGCGCGGTAGACCTCGGCGTTGATCCAGGAATAGAAAGGCGCCGACGTGGTCTTTTCGCCGTCGATGGGAAACGTTCTCACGACGTACGGACCCACGCGGTAGGGGATGTAGCCGTCCGCCTCCTGGGCTTCCATGAAGACACGCTGGGATTCCATGGCGCTCGCGGGATCGAGGTACGCGTACGCGAGCATCGAGAGGCTCTCGTGAAACACCTGGCCGTCATGGCCCCAGCTCCAGGTGGGCTCGCGCGAAAAGACGTAGTAGTTGTGCGCGGTGCGGCCCTCCGGCGGGAGCATCGATTGACGGGCCAGAGCGAGAGCGCCGCGATAGACGATCTCGTCGTCGCGGTCGAGTGCCGGGTGCGGAGCCTGCGCGAAACGCCCGGCCTCTTCCCGTTCGAGCTCCGCCAGGCTCACCGTCACGAGAGCTCGAGATCTCGCGAGCATTCCTTCGGTTCCCTCGCTCGCGGGCGTGACGGCGCGAACGACGCGGAGCTCGGCCGACTCGCCCGGGCTCAACGACACCTCGGTAACGAGCAGGAGCGCTCGCGGCGGAAACGAAAGGTCACCGCTCACGAGGCCGCGACCGAGCTCACCGAGCATCGTCTCCTCCCCTCCCGGGTAGCCTCCGAACGACGAAGCGGTACGGTTCATGAGCAGCAGATCGTGAAACGCGCTCTCGTACTGCGGCGGAGGCGACTCGGACCAGGCGCCCGGAGGCTCGTCGTGTGAGGACAGGAGGCCGTCCCCCTCTCGCGCGGCACCGAGCGAGGCCGGTCCGAATCCACCCTCGGGCGCGAGGGCGAAGGTGAAGACCCGAAACGTCCGTGTCCGATCGCTCTCGTTCACGAGCCGAAGCGCGAGCATAGACTCCCGGGAAGAGTAGACGGAGAAGGTCGCATCGGCCGAAAGGACGTGAAACGGCGCGAAATCGAAGCGCACGAGAGACGCGAACGACTGCCGAACGAGCGGAGGACGGTCGTAGTCACCCACCCGGTAGGCAACGACCCCGTCGAGCTCGAAGCCGACGCCCCACTCTCCAGCGCTGTCGGAAGTGAGGGCGAGGGGCTCGGAAGAATCGTGGAACCTCAAATGCCAGCCTTCGTCCACGAGATACTCGGAGCGAGAAAGAGGTGCGGCGTAGGTGGTGAAGACCGGATCGGAGGCGCCCGCGTCGATCGGCGATGGCTCCGGCTGCGCGGACAACTCCCGAGCGAGGGCCAGAGCGAGAAGGAACGAGGCGGAGCGCATCGGGGCTCCAGGAGTGTACACTCCTTCCGGGAGGGGCCACCATGAGCAATGAGGTGAGAACAATCTTGAAATCGATCGTGGGCATCGCGGTCATCTTCGGCGCTCTTGCACTTTCGCGGACCGTCTCCGCGCAACCCGCGGCGAGTCGCGGATTCGACAAGGAGACCGAGGTCGGCCGTTGGGTCCGTCTCTGGAACACCTACAATCTCGACATGGTGGACGAGCTCTTTCTTCAGGACAATCGCGTCACTTACTTTTCCTCGGAGAAAAAGGGGCTCATTCGCGGTATCGAGGCGGTCCGCGAGCACCATCGCGGCTTTGGCTTCGTTCCCGGAGGTAAAAAGCCGGCGAGCGAGCTCTGGCTGGAGAACGTCACTGCCGATGATTTCGGCGATACCGCGATCGTCACGGCGATCTGGTACTTCGGCGACCGGAAGAAGACGGAGAACCAGTACGGCCCGATGACGGCGGTGTACGTTCGCTCCGGCAACGAGTACCGAATCGGCCACCTGAACTTCTCACACTACTGAAGGGGGGATCCCAGGGGCCCGGTGGCAGATCGCGGTGTGCAACTCGTCCGCGGACATCTGATGACAGTCCGGAACGAGGACGGCGAGGCATCAGAAAACACTCCGTTGCCCTTCTCCTTCACGGGAGGAACGCGCGAATATTTCAAGATCTGGATCGTCAACGTCCTTCTCGTCGTACTCACGCTCGGCATCTACTCGGCATGGGCGAAGGTGCGCACCAAGAAGTACTTCTACCGCCACACGTGGCTGCAGGGCTCGACCTTCGACTACATCGGCGAGCCACGGGACATTCTCGCGCGGCGGATTCTAGGTCTCGGCCTCTTCCTTCTATGCGCCTTGCGCGCGAACCGTTCGTCCCATGCAGGCCTGGCTTTGACGGCCCTCGCCGTGCTCGCCCTTCCCTGGCTCCTGACGAGCGAGCGGATCTTCGACGTACGGCATTCGGTCGGCCGCGACGTCCGTTTCGACTGGAAATCCAGTCGCGGCGAGGCCGTCGTCGTATTTTTTCTGCCGCTTCTCTGCCTGGTCACTTTCGGGCTCGCCCTTCCCTACTACAGCTACCGGCGCGAGCGGTTCCTGGTCGCCCAGAGCCTTCACGGAACGACGCCGCTGGAGCTCGACGCTTCGTTGCGTGACTTCTGCAAAATCTATCTGAAGGCGTTCGCTGTGGTGATGGCGGGGGCCGTCGTGTCCATCGTTCTGGTAGCGATCCTGGAGACTCCCGAGAGCGCGGCTGGTCCGAACGTCGCGTCATCGGTCCGCGCGCTGGCCGTGCCGGTCCTGTTGTGGGTCTCGGTGACGCTTCTGTACACGGGAGCGTGGGGGTACCCGAAGACGGCGCTCGGGCGTCTCGTCGTCTCCGAGTCACACGCGGGCAGATGCCGCCTCGATTTCACGCCGCGGAGCTCCCTTCCGCTTGCGCTCGAGCTGTCCAACGCGGCGGCGGTCGTTGTTTCTCTGGGTCTACTCCTTCCCTGGGCGAGGATCCGACGGGCTCGCCACGCGTTCGAAAGACTGACGTTACGGACGGAAGGCGGGCTCGACGGCTATCTTGCGAGCGATCCACCGCTTCCGGCACGCGGCGGAGTGGAGGTCGCATCCGGGTCGACGATAGAAGAGCGTGGCCGCGCCGCGATTCGTGAAATATCGTGGCGTCTCGGATTGACCGCCGTCGTCGTCGCGATCGCGATACCTGCCCTTCGCTACACCCTCGTCGCTCCACCGCAATGGCTCGACGATCTTATCGGCACCGCCCTGGTGTGCGAGTTTCTCATCCTTTTTCTCACGACGCTCATCCTTCCCATCGAGGTGCCGCTCGTTGCGCTCGTCGGGCTCGGAATGCTCCTCCGAGGACACTGGTTTCTTCGGAGAGAGCGCGGCCGGGTGGCCTTGCGCCCGTGGTGCACCGTTATTTTGTGGGGGCTCCTGCTCCTGCACGCGCCGGTGCTCAACGCGACTCCCAGGCTCACGGCGATCTACGCGGCCACGCTGGCATTTCTGGCCCTCACTCATTTCCTCGAGTGGAAGGCGGAGAGCGGGCGCTGGTGGCGCTCGCGCGGCGGCGTGGCGTCCATCGTCATCGTGATCGCGGTCGCCCCGTTCTCGGTGATCTCGTCGATGACGGTCGTCGACACCGGAGCGACCCTGAGCTGGATCGTGCTGGGAGCGGTCGTGTGCTTGCTGACGCCCTCGCGACTGCGTTTTCCCGACGCCTGCGCAGGTCTTCTCGTCCTAGCTCTGGTGCATCAGGCGTTCGTCACCATCAGCGGGCTGCGGGACCCGATGGCCGCGAGCAACAGTCACCGCATCGTCCTCGGCAAAGGCGACGCCTACTCGTTCTGCGAGATGCCCGACGAGAAGCGCCTCTTCGTGGCTCTTCCCACGTGTATGGGCGAGGATGTCGCCAAATGCCGCGACGACGTCATCGCAGAATACGCTACCGAGACGTTCACTCTCGAGCGACGCTACGCTCCTTTCGACGACTCTTTCGAGGGCCGGATGCTGCATCTCGTCTGCCTCCAGGACTCGATCCTCGTGGGCATGTCGTTTACCTCCGTGGACGGCAGTCCGCGCAAAGAGAACGTGATGGAGCTGAGCACAAGGGATGGCACCGTCTTGCGCCGTGACGTCGTGGGGCCCGGAGTTGGTCACCGCTTGCTGCGCGATCCCGACGGCAGCGCCGTCTCCATCGTCAGCGAGTATTCGAGCGTCATCCGTCGCTACTCACTCGACCACCGCGACCAGCCGCCCCAGGACATCGACGTCGGCGAATCAGGACTCCAGGCGCGCTTCAGCCCTTTCACGGGATCCCTCCAGACCGAGGTAGACGCGGTACGACCGTCGCGCGGCACCGGGTTTTTCGCCGAGTGGATCGGCGGGCAGCGTGTCTCAGAGGTCGACTTGAGCACCGGGCAGGTCGTGGCGCGCTATGTCACGAACGACGGAGGCAACCACTCCCTGGCGATCGACGCGGCGTACGATCGTCTCATCGTAACCAGCCTCTGGGGCATCGATGTCATCGACCTCCGTACCGGAAGACCCATCTTTCGGCGCCGTACCGAAATGGGCCCCCGGCTGCCGATCGTCGACACTCGGCGCAACCTCGTCTACGTCTCCACGACCCTCGGCAACCACATTTGGGTCTTCGACCGAAGGACGTTCGCACTGAAGGGGAAACTCGTCGTCGGGGTCGGCGGGCGGAATGCGCACCTAACGAGCGATGGCCGTTACCTCCTCACGGGCGGGGGCGGCCGTCACGTGGCGTGGGAGCTGGATTGGCACGCCCGCGACTGGGTGGAGGGACGATGACGTCCTCGCCCATCCTCTCGAAACGGCGGCGGGCGGCGGGGCCGAAGAAGATCAAGCGGTGCGGTGTGCGCTTCAAATACGCGAGGACGGGTGGCTCTAGAAACCAGAAGGCGTAGTCGTCGATGACCACCCGCGTCTCGTCGCCTAGGCAGCGGACGAGGTCCTCCGCGGTGATCTGAAAGCGTTTCATCGGTGAGTCTGGATCGAGCCCGGCGATGGCGTGCTCGCCGTAGACGTTCAATGGATCGATGAGACCACAGGCCGGGGGCGTTCCCGCCACGACGTCAATCAGAGGGTTGAAGGTAAAGAGCTCGTGGCCTCGTGCCTGCTTGCCGACGGCGCGCGCTTGCCGGTACCAGAGGGGGTCGGTGAAACGCTGGGTGTGGCCGAGGACGGTGCAGCCGACGAGGAGGAGGAAGGCCATGGCCCGGGCCCACCATCGTCTCGCGCCGAGGGACGCTTTCAAGCTGATGCCGGCGGCGAGAGCGAGCGGCGGCAGGTACAGCACGAAGTAGTAATCCCGAATCGGCTCCCAGACGAAGAGCGAGAACCAGACGGCGGCGAGAAGCCAGAGGACGAGCGCGGCCAGGAGCGGGCGCGGCAGGTGCGGGTAGCGTTTCCAGAGGAAGGGCGAGGCGATGGCGGCGAGGACGAGCCAGAAGTTGCCGTTGGTGAAACCTCCGCTCAGAAACGCGCGCGAGTGCTCGCTCCAGTTCCAACCCGTGGGGGTGCTGACTCCCCGCGCCGTCATCGCGTCGCGGAAGTCGGCGTAGTGCGCCATGAGCTCGAAGCCGCTTCGACCGGAGTAGCGTTGCGCCTGGAGGCGAAGCATCTCGGTAAAGCCTCCGCCGGTGGCGACGTGGAGGAAGAACCAGGCGGCGAGCCCGCTAGCGAGTCCGCTCGCCACGAGCGCGGGGAGCTTCCGGCGCTCCGCTCGGACGATGATGAGGGTGAGCAGGAGGGCGAGGACGACGGGAACGGCGAGCGGCTTCACGAGCACGGCGGCCGTGAGACAGAGCCCTCCGAGAAGGGTCCACCCGAGCCCGGGACGCAGGATGACGGCGAAGACCCCCGCGGCCGTCAGCAGCCCGGTAAGGGCGTTCGGGAAGCGCGAGAAAACCATAGACCTGGAGCGGAGCGGCGTAGAAAGCGAGCTGGGCGAGAAGGCCGGTCGGACGATCGAGCAGCCGCCGGCCGGCATGGTAGACGAGGACGCCGGTGAGGGCACTCGCGAGCAGCGAGAGGAGGCGGTAGCCGGTGAGCGAGTCGGCGCCGAGAGAGCCGAAAGCTGCGAGCGCGTACAAGTAAAGCGGCGTTTGATGATAGAAGAAGTCGACGTAAGGGCGTTCTCCCTGGCGCACGAGTCGCGCTTGTTGTATATAGACACCCTCGTCGACGTTCGGCCGCAGGACGTCGAGCCTGGGCGCGGTAATGACGATGAAAACGACGGCAACAGCCCACGGCAACGCCCGCCACATCCACGCGCGCTCTTTCCCGATCACCCCGTGCTCGCTCGACACGGCGGGAAGTCTATGCCAGCGCCGGGCTTTCGACTAGTGGGCTGTAACAGCTATTTGGTGCGCGAATCGCGAGGTCATTTTGTGTGCTGGCAAGGCGGGATGACGACGACATATCCGGATATTTCGAGGAATCGCAACGCCGCCAGCGCGCAAAAGGGCCCGCGATTTTGGCGCGAAATTGCTGTTACAGCCCACTAGCTCGACCCGACTTCGATGCTCCGACGCTTGCTCGACTGGCTTCGACGCCACCTTGGCCACCCGTTCCATGGGGTGCTCTTCCTGTCGCTCCTGACCATCGCCGCGAGCTTCATCCTGATGTCCTGGAAGCTGGACGCCCAGCCTTTCTGGGTCGACGAGGCTATCGCCGCCTTGCCCGCGAGGAGCATCCTGAGCGAAGGCGTCCCTCGGAATCCCTTCGACCTCAACTTCATGGCGCCGCAGCTCCAGGATGGACTGTGGGATCCTTCGGCGCCTCTCTACCGCTACAGTCTCGCGGCGGTGACCGCCATCGTCGGGTTCTCGGAGACGACGACCCGCGGCTTCTCGGTGTTCTGCGCGCTCGTGATGCTCGTGCCGTCGTTTCTCCTCTTCCGGCGGCTCGCGGGCGCCACCACCGCCCTTCTCGCCTGCGCCCTGCTTTCGGCGATGCCCCACTTCGCCGACTTCTCCCGGGAGGCTCGGCACTTCACGTTCGTCGGCGCCATGATGGCCTTCACATTGTATTTTCTCGTCGACGCCTCGGCCCCCGACGGGCGAGAAAGGAGCCGCGGACTCTGGCCCGTGTTCCTCGTGGCAACCCTTCTCGGTCACGCGATCGGATATCTCGTCATTCCGATCGTTCTCGTCTTCGTGCTCTTTGCCTGGACACGCCCTCTTCTCTCGAAGCGCTACCTGCCGGCCTACCTCGTCAGCACGATCGTCTATGCCGTCATCCAGGCGAAGTATTACGACACGCTCCCTTTCTTCCATTCGGTCAATTGCCACAACCAGCCCGCGGGCTGCCACCCGAGCCCCTTTTACTACCTCGGCGTCTTCCTCACCTTCCTGAACGGGTCGGATTTCGCCTATGACCCCTCTCCTTACGTCGTCCTGGGAAATTTGTTCGTGCCGGTAACGCTCTTCGGCATCGGGGTGGCCGCTATGGTCTCGTGGATCTTCACGGACGAGGAGCGTCGGGCGGGACTCGTCCTGGCGTTCGCCTGGTTCCTCCTTCCTCTCATCCTCCTCTCGACGCAGGAGGTGAAGTTCCCTCGCTACCTCTTCTATATCCTCCCTCCCACGGCGCTGTTCATCGCCCGCGGGATCACCGCACTCACGACCAGGACGCCGGCACTCGTCGCGCTCGCCGCGATCGTCGTTTTGGCGCCTAGACTCACCGAGAAGCAGGAAGGGGACGAGCGAGTCATCGGCTTCGAGTCCCGTTACGTCGCGCACGCCATCGAGACCAGTCTCGACCCGCCGACGGACAACTGGGAGAACATCCGCAAGCAGGTCGACTTCTTCCAGACGAACCTGAAGCCGGGAGACATCGTGGTGACCTCTCTCGACGACGGAAGCCTCGGCTACTATCTCGGACGCTTCGTCTACGGCTTTCTCGACAGCGCCCACGACGACGACTTCTTTCTCGGACTCCTGGCTGACGCCAGGGAGCGCGGGAGCCGGCTCTGGTTCGTGGACACGTTGCCGCTCCACAACTACTGCCACACGCCCGGCCCCGAGCCGGTGAGCATCGACTGCCGCGTCAAGTACCGCCGCTTCTACCAGGCGTGCCTCCCGAGCAGCCCGACTTTCGAGCCCACGTGCGCGCGGCTGAGGTTCTAAATCGACCGAGGCCTTGGCCGGAGCGCCACGCGGCGAGCCTCTGTTTCGCTCTCGCGTGCCTCCTGCGCCTGCCCGGCCTGGGAACGCCGGAGCTCAGCATCGACGAGACCTGGACGTGGTACCTGATCGACCAGGTGCTCCGAACCGGTGAGTTCTGGAGCACGGTCGTGAAGGGAGTCGACGGCTGGCTCTTCGTCGCCATCCACTCTCGTTTTCGCTGCAAACGTTGGGGCTCTCGACGACCGTGCTGCGCCTGCCCCAGGCATTCTTCGGGACCCTGTCGGTGCCTCTCATCGTCTCCGTCCTCAGACGTCGCCACCCGAGTCTCGCCTTTCCGGTAGGGCTGCTGGCGGCGGCCAGCCCGTTTCTGGTCTTCTATTCGAAGGAGGCGCGACCCTACTCCCAGCTTCTTTTCTTCAGCCTTCTCTTCGTCCGAGTCTTCGACAAGGACCGGGGCGGCCGCGGTCTCCGCCGCCGGTTCGCGCTCTCGCTCACGACCATTCTCACCCTCGCCTCCCACTACTACGGACTCGTTTTCTTCGCCGCTTTCTATGGAGTGATCCTGCTCGGCCATGCCCGCGACAAGAGACGCCAGGCCCTTCGCGCCGACTTCTGGACGGGCGTCATCACTCTCGCGGCGAGCGGGCCGTTTCTGATTCCCCTTCTCGCCGGCGCCGGAAGCGTCTCCGCTCCCTATTGGCAGATCTCGAGCATCGGCATCCCCGGGATCCTCGTCGAGCAGTTCCTGTTTTTCGGAACCACACTCCCTGGGGGCGGGGGGACCTCGCTCGTTTTGAACGGCCTCTTCGTCGTCGTTCTCTTGCTGCCACTCATCTACGCGCTTCGAAACAGAGCCCTGGCCGCGGATTCCGAGCCGCTCTTGTACGTCTGGCTCGCCGAGCCGCTGATCGCGTCCGTCGGGGAGCATTCTCGGTCGCGATCTCCTCTTCTATCCCCGCGGGTTTCATCCCCACGACCCCGTTTCTGTTCTCGTATTGGGTCGCCTTCACCCGCGCGATGGACGTGCGCCGGTTGTGGCGGCGGCTCTACCTGGCCGTCGTGCTCGTCCCGTTCCTTCTGAACGCGGCGATGGTGGCGACCCACCATCCGGCGCACCCGTACTTCCGCGGCCGTGAAGTGCTGCTGGATATCGCCAGGGACGCGGGCCGCGATCCGGAGAGCTACGATGTCGTCCTCGTGCATCACTGGTGGATGGCGCAGTTCTATTACTACGCGCTCGCGGAGCCGGAGAAGGTTCGACTCCTGGGACGAACGATGCCCGCGGTCGAGGACCTGAAGAACATCCCGGGCGACGCCCGCGTCCTCCTCATCGTCAACGACATCGCCACCCGCATGGCCGATCCGAAAAACGAAGTCGTCGACGCCCTCGAGAGACAGCGGCCCCTGATCGGGGAAAGACCGTGTCTCTACCCGTCGCTCGCCGGTGCCGGGCTCGTTTGCGAGCGCATTCTGCTGTTCGGTCCCGAGTACTGAGCTATCCGTTGATCTCGATGGGGGCGATGGGCACCACCTCGCGCACCCGCCGCGCCATGTTCTCCTCGAACAGACGGTCATCGGGGCTCATCGAGAATACCGAGAGCCCCGCACGGAGCTTGCGCTTGAGCTCGCCGTACGAGCGCAGTCTCGCGGCGCTTCGCAGTAGATAGCTCGGGCCGCATGTAGAAGCTCTTGTAGCACTTCACCAGCATCTCCCGGAGCTCCTGTCGAGTGAAGTTCTCCTCCCAGACGGGGGGCTCGAAGCCCGGACGGGGATCGCGCGCGAACTCGCGCCAGACGTCGCGCTCGAGGATACCGCGAGCGAGCCCCTCCTCGTAGATCGCCGTCCCCGGATACGGGCAGAAGATGGTGAAGTGAACGTAGTTGGGAGCGAGTCTTCGGGCGAGATCGATGGAGTCTCGGATGTCGCTCGCCGTCTCCGTCTGCTGGCCGATGATGAAATAGGCGAGGGTCTCCATTCCCGCCTCACGAGTCCAACGAAATGCCTTCTCGACCCGCTCCACCGAGTGGTTCTTCTGAATCACGCGGATCATGCGAATCGTTGCCGCTCTCGACTCCGTAGTGAATCCGGTCGCACCCGGCGTCCGCCATGGCCCGCAGCAGATCGGGAGTCACGGTATTGACGTGCGCTCGAACGTCCCAGGTGAAGCGCAGGCGGCGCCTCTTGATCTCCTCGCAAAGCTCATAGACCCGGTCCCTGCGAACGGTGAACGTGTCGTCGTAGATGAAGGCCTCGTGAATACCCATCCCCGCGCAGATTTCCATCTCGTCGGCGACGTGGGCGGCCGAGCGAAACCGGAACCCGGAGAGGACGGGTGAATAGGGACGGTCGCAGAACGTGCAACGATAGGGACAGCCGCGGCTCGTGAACATCGTCGTCACTCGATTGGTGCGACCGAGCAGAGACGTGTAGTCGTCGAGACGAACCTTGTGGCGCGCGGGAAAACCGAGACCGTCGAGATCGCTCGAGCTGGGGGCGATGCCGTTGCTCCGGAACCGGCCGCCCTCGTCCTGGTAGACGAGGCCCGGCACGCCTGGCCAGAGATCGGGACGATCGAGCTTCCCGAGGAAATCGGCGAAAGCGATCTCCCCTTCGCCGAGCAGCAGGAAGTCGACTTCCGGGCGCGAGATGGTCTCTTCGGGATAGAGGTGGACGTGCGGGCCACCGAGCACGATCTTCGCCTCCGGCCGAACGTGGCGGATGGCCTGGCAGGTCAGCATCACGTCGACGAGGGTGAACGTCATGGCGGTGACGCCGACGACGTCGAACGGGCGCGAGGCGAGCTGCCGCTGGAGCTCGGTGTAGTCCCACCCGCGCGGCTGGGTGTCGAGGACCTCGACCCGGTGCGGTGTGTGCGCCTCGATGTATCCCGCGAGCTGAAGGAGGCCGAGAGGAGGGTTGAAGCCCCGGTGCTTCTCGATGACGGCCGGGTTCTTCCCGATGAGCTCGTTGAAGCGAGGGGGGTTGACGAGGAGCACCCGCAGAGACGACGGCGTTCCGCTCATACGTCGAACACCGCTACGTGGTAGAAGCCGAGCGGGTTGGGCGCGTCCAGCCACCGCAGAAGAGGGAGCGCGGGCTCGGGGGTCTTGTTCGGTACCACCGCCCCCTGGGTCGCGAAGACCCGGAGCTTCAGGTTCGCATCGCCTCCGAGCTCGCGCGTGTACCGCGCGGTGAACTTGAGGGTGCCGCGCTCCCTCGGAGCGACGGCACCGAAGAGGGCCATCAGCGGGTTCAGCGCGTTCGGCTCGATGATGACGACGTGGCGCCGCGCAATCCGCGCCATCTCCCGAACGGCGGCGATCGGCGAGTCGAGGTGGTGGAGGAGGTTCGCCGACAGCGCGACGTCGAAGGCGCGATCCCGGAACGGAAGCCGTTCCGCGCGAGCCTGCACCCGTGCCGAGCTCACGCACGAGCCCGCCGCGAGCATGTTGCGAGAAAGGTCGAGCGTCGTGAGACGGAACAAGCCCTCGAGCGGCCGGCTGAGGAATCCATTTCCCGCGCCGACCTCGAGAAGGCTGAGCTCGCCCGGCGCGGCGGCCAGGGCGCGGCGCACGAGCTCGACCTTGGGGCTCGAGAAGGCGACAACGGCGGGATGATCCGGCGTTCTCCGCCCGAAAGCGGCGCCGTCCCAATGGGCGCGCTCGACTTGGTGACTCACGACGCCCCGAGACGCGCCTTCCGGGCGTCACCCGCCCGGCGTTGGGACTGACGTATTTGTGCCAGAGGTCGATGGCGCCGAGACCGTAGAGCAGGTACCCGACCCGTCCGGGAAGATTCGAAAAGTCCATGAAGCGCAGGTGAGCCGCCGAGCGCCGCAGCAACCATAGCGCTCGAAGGACACGGTGCAGATTCGGATAGAGCGGTTGCTCTTCGCTCACCGGGCGGGCCCTCGAAAGGAGCCTTTCGAACAGCCCCTTGGGCGGCTTCACCACGCAAAGGAGATAGAGCAGAGCGTTGCCGAGCGTGGGGGTGAGGCGTTTGAAGTTCCTTCCCGGCGTCGCCGGGCTCGACACCGAGTGATTCGAACTGCCGGGCGAGCGCGGTGTTGGGCATGACGTGGAGCGAGAAGATATTGAGAGTGAAGGGTCGCGGCAGCTCGTAGACGAGCCGGAGCGTCGCCCGGACGTCCTCGGCGGTCTCGATCGGGTTGTCGGTAATGATGTCGTAGGCGGGTGCGATCATCACCCGGCGGAACCGGTTCACGATTTCCGTAGAGCGGAGCACCTTCTCGGGAGGCGCCGGGCGTTTGTAGAAATCGAGCATCCGCTCGCTCCCCGACTGGATGCCCATCCGTATCCGGACGAGACCCGCCGCGGTCAGGACTTCGAGCTTGTCTTCCCGCACGTAGTTCGGAATGACGCCGGTCACGGTGAAGGGCACGCCGACGGTCTTTCGGTACTCGGTGGCGAACTCTTCGATGAGATCGAGAGGTAGCGCCATGAAGCTGTCGTCGTCGAAGAGGACCGATCGGATGTGGGGATGACGCTCTTTGGCGGCTCGAAGCTCTCGCATGAGAGAGGGCACGGGCGAGTGACGAATCTTCTGGTAAGCGCGGTCGTTCTCGATGAATTTGGTGTTGCCGCAGAACGTGCAATGAAAGGGACAGCCGATCGACCACACCGTCCGGTAGCCGAGGCCGTTGAACCGGAGGTAATGACCGAGGGTCATGGGGACGAAGCCCGAGCCCGGCTCGTAGATCGTCTCCGCGGGATCGGCATAGAGCGGCGACGGGTATCGGCCCAGCGCCTCGTTCGGGATCAAGGGAAGAAATCCGTTCCTCACGACGTCCGCACCCCGTCGAAACCAGAAGTTACCGATTCCGAAGTGGTCCTGCCCCCTCTCGAACGCGGTGAGAAACTTCGAGAACGCGACCTCGCCTTCTCCGGTGCAGACCGCGTCCGCGTGCTCGATCGCCGACTCCGGGCTCAGAATGCCGTGGCAGCCTCCCCAGACGACGTAGGTGCGGGGGCTAAGGCGGCGCAGATGGGCGATGACGTTCTGGACGGTCGCGGAGTGGATGCTCATCGAGGAAAAGCCGACGACGTCGGCTCCGCGGACGCCCCACGCAATCTCTTCCGCCGCCTCGTCCAGCTCCCGCGGGGTCGAGGGGAACAGGTGCTCCCGGATACTCCGCCGGCCGGGAGCAACGTAGCGCACCTCGGTCGCGGGGTAGAGGCTCCGGACGAGTGCCGCCATCTTGCGAAACCCGATGGACAGGATGCCGTCCTCGACGTTGACGAGAGTAATTCTCATGGGCGCGACGCCTCGAAGCTCGACCAGCGGGAGGGGATGCCGGCTTCCGTCTGTGACGCCGCTAGCTTATGTCCCGGATCCCGGCGGCGCAAGGGGACGCTCGTCAGCGCATCCACGTGCGCGCTCCGGTGCGGGCAATCTGATCGGACAGCAGGCCGAAGCTCCAGACGATGGCGGCACCGAGAAAACACACGACGGCGGAGTCCGAGATATTCGCCTGAAAGAGGTCGTAGACGAGCTTTCACCGAACCGAGCAGAAAGAGGATGGCGCCAATCGGCAGGAAGACCCGCAGAGGGTTGAAATAGACGATGGAGCGCAGGACCAGCAACAGGAAATCGAAAGTGTGGAGTGCCCGGAGCTTCGACTTGCCGACTCGAGGACGGTAATCGATGGGGTGATAGCGTACCGGGGAGCCGCTACAGAGCGCGGCCAGCGTGATCGAGGTCGTGAAGGAAAAGCCGTTCGGGAGGACGTGGGAAAAACGCTCGACGAGCCAGCGGTGCATGACGCGCATTCCCGAGTTGAGATCGGGTATGCGGCGGCCCGCGAGATAGCCCGCGAGACGTCCGAGAAACCACTTCGCCGGCCGACGAAGTCCGGGGATGTGAACGTCCGCGCCCGTCCTCGCACCTACGACCATGTCGTATTGACTGGCGAAGCCGATGAGCTCGGGGAGAGCGGCCGCCGGGTACGTCCCGTCGGCGTCGAGGATGACGATCAAGTCGTGCGTCGCGCGCGCGGCGCCGGACTTGATCGCGGCGCCGTAGCCGCGATTCTCCGGATGGGACAACACCTTCGCTCCCGCTTGTCCGGCTCGGGCGGCGGTGGCGTCGGTGGAGCCGTCGTCAACGACGAGAACCTCGTGGATGATGCCGGCGTCCGTGAGAACGCGGACGACCTCACCGACCGTCGCCGAGATTCCCTCCTCTTCGTCGAGTGCGGGAATGACGACGCTCACCGGGTCGTTCGCTACGTCGCGTCTGGACGTTTGATGACCTTCCATTCCTCGAACACCTCGACTGCGCTGCCGATCTCGCCCACGACGTCGTCGAAGACGATGGAGATCCACGCGGAGCCGTGCCCAGAAGGCCCGAGCGCCATCGCGACGGGTCTTCCACCGGCGTAAAAAAGATAGGCGTCCCAGCTCTCGACGGAAGGGACGCGTTGCACGAGGTACGACGGCGCCCTGCCGAGGCTGCGACGGAAAACGTCGTAACCACGCCAGGAGAAGCGCACCGTCCCACCGCCGCCCGAGTCGGCGTCGGCGTCGGCGTCGGCGTCGGGTCGTACGCTCCGAGAACGTAGTCTCCCAGCTGGACGGCGTGCCAATCCACTTGCTCGATCTTCCGCCACAGACCGAAGGCTTCCAGCTGCAGGCGTTCGTCACCGAGAACGACGTACTGACCGCCCCTGTTCACCGAGTGGTAATGGGTCCCGGTCCTTCCAATACAGCACTTCGCTACCGCCGCCGGCGCCGGGACCGTAGTTGATGTGGAGAGCCAGGGGAAGCCTCGGTCCAGTGAGCTTGCCGGTATACCGTTCGAGAGTCCCCGAGACGTCGCGCAGGCCCCCCAGCAGGATCTCTTCCTGACCGGCGCGGAACGCGGCGTCGGTGCGTGCGGCAACGAACGCGCGCAACCGTCCGACGGAGAAACGAGTCAAACTGCGCCCGGACTCCGTGAGGACTGCGGAGTGCCCGGCGCCGAAGGAGGGGAACGCCTCCGCCGCTCCATAGAGGGTGATGGTCGTCGCGTCATCGGAATCGGTGACTCGCTGCGACGAGATCGAGCGGGCCGTAGACGTGGTGGACGGCACGCTCTCCGAGCGCGATCCGCTGCGGCGGCAGGATCTCGATCGAAGTGCTCGGCGAAAAGATCCGGTCCGACGGTCTCGTATTCTCGCTCAGGAAGCGGGCCTCCCGCGTCCAGTCCCATTCGGGCAAGGGGAAGTACTTTCGATAGCCGCTCGAGCCTGGCCAGATCAAGAGGAAGGCAAGGACGGCATATACGGCCCAGGCCACGGCCCTCTTGCGCCGCCCCCGGATGGCGTCGACGGCAAGCGGAGTGAGAAAGGTCCAGGCGAGGGCGACAAAGGGAACGTACTGCATCGCCGCGACCGTATGGTTTGCCTGGTGCGGGGAGAGGACGAACGAGAAGAGGAGAGGGGGCAGGAGCAGGTCGAGAAGGATTCCGCGGGCCACCCAGGGAACGCTTCCCGCTCCGCGGCGCGCGATGAGCGCGACGAGCGCGAGGCCGATGCAGAAGGCCCCGAGGAGACGAAAGGCCTCATAGAAATGGCTCCGGAAGTAGACGACGAGGTACCAGACGCGAGTGACGAGAAAGAAGGAAAGGCCGCCGCCCGATCCGCCAACGGTCCAGTACATCGCCCGGCCGATCATCGCTCCGACCTGTCCATTGACGATGAAGAGGACGAATAGCGCGAACAGCGCCGCCAGATACGGAACGAGAAGCGTCCACTTCCATGGATCGGAGGTGCGAGGGCGGCCTTTCCACGCCCGCAGCGCGCGCGCCAACAGCAGGCAGGGGACGAGGAGCCAGAAGAGGAAGTCGGTGAGCGTGCCCGCAAAGACCGCGACAGACACGAGGACGTCCGCGTCGCGTCGCTGTCGCTCCGTGGGCAGGCTTGCGCGAAGCCACCGGCCGGCCACCGCGATCACGAAGAGAGGCAGGACGGTGAAGTACTGGCACGAAAGGACTTCCCCCCAGTACATCATGGGAGGAAACAGGAGCACGAACAGCCCGCCGTGTAGCGCCGTAAGCGCAGGCCACCGCAGGCTCTCCGGTCGCGCGAGCGCGGCCAGATAGTAGGCGAGAAGCGCGAGCAGAATCGCCAGCCCGAGATGGATGGCGAGATTGACCTCCATGAGCCGAGCGACCGTGGGCTCCAAATCGAATTGCTGGAGCGCGGCATAGACGAGCAGCGGATGACCGGGCAAGGCCCACTTGGCGATCTTGTTGTCGCCCCGATACTCGTCGGTCGGAGGAGTGAGAATGAGCTCGAACCGGGTGGCCC
Organism: uncultured Acidobacteriota bacterium; assembly: GCA_963815675.1. Taxonomy (GTDB): domain Bacteria; phylum Acidobacteriota; class Vicinamibacteria; order Marinacidobacterales; family SMYC01; genus CAWFHP01. The sequence goes on from CAWFHP010000009.1 coordinate 39,789, forward strand.
ACGCGCCGTCGCGGTGCCAGGTGCGCACCCATCGGAGCGCCTGGGCGGTCACGTACGAGTCGCCTTCGGCGAGAAAGCCGAGCCAGGGCGACCGCAGGAGAATCGTGACGAGAAACATGGCGACGATCGAGGAGACGACCAGAGCGAAGTGTCGGCTGCGCCGCGACCGGACGCTCCGCGCGTTTGTCTTCGGACCCGAGGCCTTCGCTTCGCGAGACGCGAGTACTCGGGGCGCGGCCTCGAGGAACCAGGGGGCGAAACCTTCGGGTCTCTCTTCGACCTCGCGGTTCAGGGTCTCCGGGCGCACCCACCGGATCTCGTCGATCTCGTCCGGGTGAGGCTGGGCAAAGCCGTTGCACGTGCCCACGAAGACATGGTCGAGCTCTCTTTCCGTCAGCCCGGACTCGGGATCCTCGGCAACATAGGCGAAGGAGAAGATCTCGCTCAGCTCGACGTCGAGCCCGAGCTCCTCGCGCAGCCGTCTACGGGCCGCGGCGGCGATGTCCTCTTGAGGCCGGGGATGACCGCAGCAGGCGTTGGCCCAGAGGCCTCGGAAGTGGTATTTCGAGCGGGCCCGGCGCTGCAGGAGCTGCTCGCCCTCGTCGTTCTCGACGAACACGGAGAAGGCGCGGTGGAGCTTGCCGCCGTCGCGATGCGCGGCGAGCTTGTCCTCCTCGCCGATGGGCTGGTCGGACGGGTCGACGAGAACCAGCCTCTCCGCACGTGCCAATCTCGTTCTCATGGAGCGCTCGATTTCCAGCGGGCTGGAAGCAGGGGCAGCACCCTCCCGTTCAGAGGGCTCGACCTGTCGGGGGGATCGCGTCGAATCGACCGACTCCTTTCTATCTCACTTCGAGCATGCCGGGCAAGCTTCGACTAGAATCTCGCCGGTGGTTCTCCACGTCCCGGAACGCTTCTGGTCTGCACTCGCCGCGATCTGGTTTCTCCTCGTCGGCCCCGCTTCCGTGCTCTACGCCGGCTGGGTGCTCGTGATCGACCGAGCCTACTTCCCGCGCGTCTACGTTCTCCCGTTCGTCGCCGGCTATCTTGCCTACGCCGTCTGGACCTACCGTCTCGGGCGGGAGCACCTCGCGCTTCGATGGACGAAGCGACAGTGGGCCCTGAGGGTCGGTGTGCTCGTCGTCTTTGCCGGGGTTTTCGTAGTCGTCTACGCTCCCGCGTTGCTCATGGCGCTCGGGCTCGCGGCCGCAATCGATGCCCTCTGGCGTCGCCTGGCCCGAGGCGCTCCCGGGACCGGACGGCCTCACGTCTGGAAGGTCACGCTCGCCGCCTTCGCTCTGCTCTTTCCCATCGCGAACCGGATGTATTTGAACCACGGAGTCTTCTACACGTTGTTCGCTCCGGAGCCGCCGAGGCTCATGGAGAACGCTCTGTTCGACGTGAACGCCCGAGGGATGCGCGGACCGGAACCGACCCCGTCGACGGAACAGAGCGCACCGACGGTGCTTCTTCTGGGCGACTCGGTGACGTGGGGCTTCCCGTACCCATGGTCGGATACCTGGGCGCGCCACCTCGGAGATCGCCTCCAGCGCGACGGCTGCCCGAATCCGGCTCCTCGACGCGGGCATCCCCTCCCAGAGCATCGTCCAAATCGACGCGCGGATGAAGGAGCTCTCAATCTATCGGCCCCGGGTCGCCGTTCTCATGGTCGGCTACCAATGGACCCGCTCGGTGGAGCACCGGGAGCGGATCGACGGCTACGAGGGCGGCTTCGTCCCGAAGACGGAGTGGGTCTTCCTGCCTCCCATGCTGCCCGAGATCTTCGCCCTTGGCCCGCGCATGACCTACCAGGGGCTTTCGGGCGCGATGAAGCGTTGGCACGATCCCGAAGCCAATCTTCGCGAGTTCCATCTCCGACTCGAGCATACCGTGCGACTCCTGCACGACGCGGGGGTCGCACTCGTCCTCGCGAGCCATCCCGCGCTCGAACTCGATGAGCGCATCCGCGAGCGGGTCCGCCTGGAGGCGGAGAGGTCCGGGGCGGTCTACGTCGACGTCGCGGCGCTCTTCCGTGACAAATCCCAGTACGCCTTCAATGATGCCATCCACCCCAACCGGGAGGGCCAGCGCCGCATGGCGGAGCTCCTCGCCGAGCCGCTCGAGTCGATCCTCTGCAGCGGGAGAAATTAGGGACTGTCCCCAATTTCTCTGGGGCGCTGGAGTTCGGTGCGCGGGACTGCTAGGATGTCGCCGTCTCTTGGGGGGAAAGACACCATGGCCGATTCGTCACCCTTCGTACTGCTCTTGAATCCACCATACGTAGACGAGGTCTACGACTTCAAGCAGGATTTCTCCGTCGAGTATCCCCTCGGACTCGCGTACCTCGCGGGCACCCTCGAGCGCGATCGCATCGATTACGACATCCTCGACGCGAACGCTCACGGATTTTCGTTCACGTCGACGGTGGACGCCGTCGTGGAACGCAGGCCGCGGGTGCTGGGAATTACGTCCACGACGACGACCGTCGTGCTCGCCGGTCGAATCGCAGCCGAGTGCAAGCGTCGCGACCCCGGCGTCATTCTCGTGTTCGGAGGCGCCCACGCCAACGCGGTTCCCGCCGAGACGCTCGCCGACTTCCCCGCCTTCGACTTCGTCGTTCAGGGAGACGGTGAGAATCGTGCTCGCGGAGCTGTGCCATACGCTCCGGTCCGGTCGGAGCGTCGAAGACGATCTCGAACGGTGGGAGCCGACGACGGCCCATGGCGGGCTCTGGATTCGGGGAGAGCACGGTGAGCCTCGGCACTTCGCCCCGCGCCGCACCTTCGGCCATCTCGACGAGATTCCCTTTCCCTCGAGAAAGAAGCTCGAGAACGAGCTCTACAACATCGGACCGCTGATGAACGCGGGTTACCGCGGCATCGAGCTCACCAAGCTCGCCGGCTCGCGCGGCTGCCCCTACGCCTGTAACTTCTGCAGCGAGGGCATGGAGTGGCCGGCCTATCGTGCCCGTACGCCCGAGAACATCTTCAAGGAGATCGAGACCTGCTATCGCCGCGACGGCGCCCGCCATTTCTATTTCGTCGACGACACCATCAACGTGCGCACCAAGGACCTCTTCCGGCTCTGTTCGATGATCCGCGAGAGCGGCATGAAGATCCGATGGCACTGCCACGCGCGGGTGCGTCCCATCAACGACGAGATCCTGACCGCCATGCGGGAATCGGGCTGCTTCGGGCTCATGTTCGGAGTCGAGAGCGGCGATCCCGACATCATCCGCGGATTGGGCAAGAACATCACAACCGATCACGTGCGCCGCGCCGTCGCGCTCGCGAAGCGGCACGGGTTCAAGGTGCTCACGTTCTTCATGTTCGGCCACATCGGAGACACGCCCGAAACCTGCCAGCGCACCATCGACTTCGCCTGCGAGATCAACCCCGACCTCGCGTTCTTCTCGATGGCAACGCCCTACCCCGGGACCGAGCTCTATCAGCACTACCTCGCGAACGGCGCGCTTTCCCACTCCTTCAGTTGGGACGACTTCCGTCCGCACAAGAAAAACGCCATGCACCATACGCCCACGATGAACGGCGACGAGATCTGGCACTTCTACAACAAGGCGCACCGGACGTTTTACCTTCGCCCCCGCTACGTAGGCCGGGCGCTGGGCCGCATGATGCGGGCGCCGCGCGAAGTGGGCGACTACTGGTGGCTCGTGAAAGAGTTCGTCCACAGCCACGAATGGATCCCGTCTCCCATCAATCCCGGTAGCAGCGCAAGGGCGTGAAGCCGGGAGAGACCCGCGCCCGGTTGCTTCGGGTGACGGTGACGGGCGCCGGTGTCGCCCTCACCCTGGGAGCGCTCGCCGCGCGCGCCCTTCACTATTCCGGACTCGCTCTCCCCACCGCGGTGAACGACGCCATCGGCGGCTTTCTCGAGCTCTCGGTCAGCCTCATCCTCGTTCAGCTCACGGCTCTTCTGCCGTTGAGCGCGGCCGCCACCGTCGTCGTCGTGGCTCTCTGGCGCTTCTGGCCGGGAGCGGTACTGAAGTTCACCGAGAGCGGCTGGCAGACCCGTCTGTACCTGCATGGACTCATCTGGCTCCAGATCTTCCTGACCAATTTCGTACTCGACCTCGACCCGCGCCTCGCGCTGAGCTTCGGGGCCGGGGTGGTGCTGCACCTGGTGCTCGGCTCGCCCGCGGGCAAACGCTGGAGCGATGGGCGATGGAGCGCGCCCAGGCTCGCCTTTCTCGGCCTCGCACTCGTCCTCGCACCGTTCCAGCGGAGCTGGGTGGACAGCCTTGCCGTCGCCATCTGGTGCGCCGCCCAGCCCTGGTTGAGCGCCGTGCTCGCCCGCGCCGCCGACTGGCGCGACCGGCTGTGGCCGGCCGCGGTATCGCTCATGGCGGGACAGCTACTCGCCGCGTGGATGCCTCACTTCGTCTCGGATCCCGCGCCTCTGTTTCTCGTCTCGATCTTCGTCGCCCTGCGGATCGTCACCTACCGGCTCGTCAGCCGGCCGCGCCGACGGCTCGTTCGAATTTCTCTCGGCGCCGTCACTCTCGTCGTCGCGCTCGCTTCGGCCTGGCAGCTCGCCCAGTCTTTCCACGCGGACGACCGTGGAGCGGGAGGCATACGCCTCGGCACCGACCTCGCCTACAACTTCTGCGAGAGTCCCGCGCGCGGACGCCTCGCGGTTACGGTCCCGAATCTGTTCGGGCCCCGGCGGCCCGCGGTGCATCCTGGGAAGAATCGACGTCTTCGATCTGGACTCGCTCGCGCCCGTCGCCTCCTTGCGGCCTTTCGACGACCGGTTTACCGGCCGCATGGAGGAGATCGTCTGCCAGGACGAGCAGCTCCTCGTGGGTATGTGCTGCGCCTCGTTCGGCGGCCGGAGCGACCGGCTGGGGGTGATGTCTCTCACATGGTCCGGCAAGGTGCTCCAGCGGTCGCTCGTCCCGGACCATGAAACGAATCGCGTTCTCGCCGACCCGCGAGGCGATGCGCTCTGGCTCGCGGGGCGCGAGCTCGTGCACCTCGATCTCTCCACCGGAGCACAAGAAGTGGTGGCGGCGCGCAAGCCTCCCGGAATCTTCACCGTCGAGCGCGACTCCGAGAGCGAGCGACGCGACAGCATCCTTCTGGGCGAGTTCATCAACGGAAGCTCGATCCGGGAGTTCGACCGCCGCTCCCTCGCGCCCAGGAGCACGTTCGACACCGATAACGGTAGCGTCGTCGCCGTGACCGTGGATGACGAGATGGGCCGCGCCTGGGTAACGGGGCTCTGGGGCGTCGAGGTCTTCGATATCGCGAGCGGGAGCCGCATCGCGGCCGAGCGACTCGGCTTCGCGAGTCGGACCCCGCTCATAGACGCGCGTCGCGGCATCGTGTATGTCCCCTCGACGACGAGCGGTAAGATCTACGTCCTCAATCGGCGGGACGCCACCCTGCTGGGGGCGCTCGCGATCGGCTTCGGCCCGAGGAACGTGTTCCTCGCGGATCGTGGGCGATGGTTCCTCGCGAGCAGCGAGGACGGACTCTGGTACTGGGACGCCTCGGATCTCGCCGCCCGTTTCAAGAGCCCTTCGGACGACGGGGAGCCTGACTCGGAGCCGTGAGCTCGACTCGGAGCCTTCCCATTTCGCGCCAGAAGTCGATGGTGGAGGAAACGACGCGAATTCGTGAATCCCGCTCGTCCGTCCACTGCACGGGAATCTCACGGACGGCGATGCCCGACGCGAAGGCGCGTACGGCGATCTCCGAGCCGAAGAACAGTCCGTCGCTGAGACGGCCGAGTGCCTGGATCCGGTCCCAGGCGGCGCGCGTCAGGAACTTGAAGCCGCAGGCCGCGTCCGAGCCGGGGTAGCGAAGCCGTCGTCGAAGGATGGCGTTGTAGGCCAGGGACGTCACGGTACGGAGCGCACTTCGATTGACGACCCGGGCACCGGGGGCGAGACGGGTGGCGACGACCATGTCGCAGGCACCGCCCGCGAGGAGCGCGAGCGTTTCGTCCAGGTGGCGAAGCTCGGTCGCGAGGTCGGCGTCCATGTAGCCGATGATCGGCGTCACCGCCGTGGACCAGGCCATCTGTAGAGCGGCTCCGAGCGCGGGCCGGTCGAGCCGCAGGTAGCGTACCCTCGGGTCGCTCGCGGAAAGACTCCGAGCAATCGCCTGCGTCCCGTCGGTGGAGCCGTTATCGGCGATGGTGATCGTCGCTTCGATGATCGAACGGTCGACGTGGTCGAGGACACGAGTGACGGATGCCGCCAGCACCCTCTCCTCGTTCAAGACAGGAATCGCGACGTCGACGGCACGGGCCGGGCTCTTGTGCATGAAAGCTCGAGGGCCGGGCCCCGTTGACCCCGCGAGGGAGGGTCGGTTCGGCGGCTTGTATCCGGACCGCCAGTATAATACCCTCCCTGCGGTTGGATTGGGGAGGCCAGACTCGATGCACGTAACCTTCGTGTCCCTGGGGATGGAGCTTTTGGGGGTCGAGTACCTCTCTTCCTACCTGAAGGCACACCGCCACCGGACCAGCCTGGCCCACAATCCGGCATTGTTCGACGACCGCTTTCAGCTCCACATCGCGCCGCTGGCGCGCCGGTTCAATCAGGACGACCGGATCGTCGACTACATCTTGCATCTGAATCCCGATCTCATCGGCTTCAGCGCTCTCACCAACACCTTCGCCTGGTGTATCGACATCGCGCGCAAGGTCCGCGAGCGCAAACGTATACCGACGATCTTCGGCGGAGTCCACGCCTCGGCGGTGCCCGAGTTCGTGATGAGCTACGACGAGGTGGATTTCGTCTGCGTCAGCGAGGGTGAAGCTCCCCTGCTGCAACTGGTGGAGGCACTCGAGGCGGGCAGGGAGGGCACCGGGATCAACAACATCTGGGCGAAGCCGGGAGGGCGCGTCACTCCGCCGCCCGCGGTCAATCCGTTCATCCAGGACCTCGACGCGCTGCCATTCCCCGACAAGGACCTCTACGCCCCGACGATCCCGAAGCGCTACGTCTATCGCATGATGACGGCGCGAGGCTGCCCCTATCGCTGCACATTCTGCTTCAACAATTTCTTCGCCAATCTGCCCTCGGAGGGCAAGCCCAAGGAGTATCTCCGGCGACGCTCGGTCGCGAGCTGCATGGAGGAGCTCGTCTCCGGAAAAGAGAGGTTCGACTACTCGGTCATCGAGTTTCACGACGACATCTTCACCATGAACAAGGACTGGCTGGCCGATTTCCTTCCGCGGGTCAAGAAGGAGATCGGCGTCGGGTGGGTCTGCGAGACCCACTCCAAGTTCATGGACGAGGAGGTCGCGCGTCTGATGAAAGAAAACGGCTGCGTCGGCACCAAAATGGGCATCCAATCGCTCGACAACCTCTCCTACAAACGCCACGAGCTGAAACGGGGCGAGGACGAGCGGGATCTCATCCGGGCGCTCGATGCCTGCAAGAAAGTCGGGCTCCAGCTCGACGCGGACCACATCTTCGGCCTGCCCCGCGAGTCGGAGGACGCTCAGCAGCACGCCCTCGAGTTCTACAAACAGCACACGCCCGGGCGCATCGCCTGCTTCTGGTTGACGTACTTTCCCGGCATCGAGATCACGGAGCGCGCCCACGCGGAGGGAGAGCTGAGCGACGAGCAGCTCATCGACATCAAGCGCGGAAACCTGCTCTGGTACCATCAGGTGCAGGCGTTCACTCCCGAGGGGCGAAAGCGCCTCGAGGCGAACCGGAACTACATGGTGGCGTTCCACATGCTGCCCGTGCTGCCGTCGGCTTTGCGGAAGTACGTGAGCCCGCGCGCAATCGGCGCGATACCGCTCGCCGTGCCCTTCGCGCGGTTCGTGATGGCCGCGAAGATGCTCTTCACCTGGCTCTTCGACGGAAACTTCGGCGCCGGAATCTATCTACGCCTTTACCTGCACCACATCGTCGGCCGCGGGCGGCGCCTGAACCGCATCGACGGCAGTGCTCCGCCCGACCGCTCGGTGGCTCGGCCGGTGATTCAGAACAGCGTGTAGATGAAGGGCGCGGCGCCGCTTCCCGTCAGGAAGACGAGCGCTCCGAGCAGCAGGATCACGAAGAGGATCGGGAGCAACCACCACTTCTTGTTCGCGCGGATGAAAGCCCAGAGCTCGGCGACCACCCCTGGGCGGCTCATCCGCGCCCGCCGCGCGATGTCGGAGTCGTCCGCTCGTCGTGACATGACACGTTTCCTTTCTCAGAACTGGCGAAAATAATCCTCGTTGTCGTTCGTCTCCGGCAAGTCCCTCCAGTAGCTCGCCTCCTCCGGGCGGAACCGGCGCTCGAGCGGGTCGCGCCCCCAAAGGCGGAAGAGGAGCCCGAGGGGCGTGAGCAGCCCATAGAAGATCACGGCGAGGAGAACGTGGGAGACGACCCATCCAATGGGGAAGCTGCCGATGGAGAGCGCCAGATAGAGAGGCCGGTTTCCCCGCGGCCAGAAGAGGGCGAAGAGCCCCGAGAGCGCACCGAGCGTCCAAAGCGAGTAGGAAACGGACGAGGCGGCGCCGCCGAAGCCTACGCCGAAGAGCGCCCCTCGGACGCGCAGCGCGAGGCCGATGAGGCCGAAGGCGACGAGCGCGGTCCAGCCGAACTGGCGGAGCTTGCTCGCGGTAGGGTGAAGATCCAGATCGTGCATCAGTCGAGAGGGAGCCGCGAGACGGAGCCTTCAATCCCCAGCCCGGGCCGCGCCGGCTGTCGCTCCTTCCTCAACAGGAATCGGCCGACGACGAGGGCGTCCATGCCGGTCGCCATGAAACATCGATAGGCGTCTTCGGGGGTGCAGACGATCGGCTCACCCCGCACGTTGAAGCTCGTGTTGACGAGAGCGGGACAACCCGTCCTTGCGTCGAATCTCGCCAGGATGCGGTGGAAGCGGGGGTGGCGGCCGGCGTCGACGGTCTGCACCCGCGCCGAGTCATCGACGTGGGTGGTCGCGGGAACGACGGAGCGGACCTGTCCGAGTCTCGCGAGCCCCCCGACGCCGTCGGCGGCGACGGGAATCCGCTTGTCGCGACGAACGGGAACGACGAGCAGCATGTAGGGACTCTCCACGTCCTCTGGCAGGTCGAAGAGCTCGCGGGCGCGCTCGCGGAGCACCGACGGCGCGAAGGGTCGGAAGGACTCGCGAAACTTGATCTTGCGGTTGAGCAGCGACTGCATGCTCGGCGAGCGCGGGTCTCCGAGGATGGATCGGTTTCCCAAGGCCCGGGGTCCGAACTCCATCCGACCGTCGACGTGTCCCACGACCTTGCCGGCCTCGATGAGGCTCACGATGTCGTCGATGAGCTCGTCCTCGCTGAGGATCTCCTCGTAGACGGCGCCCGAACGATTCGAGACTCCGCCGCACGGCATCGTCGGAAAAGCTCGGGCCGAGAAGCGAGCCTTTCTGCCGGTCGCCGGCTTCGAGCCCGCGGCGCTCGTTCGACAGAAGCTGATACCAGACGAAGAGCGCGGAGCCGAGGGCGCCCCCGGCGTCGCCCGCGGCGGGCTGGATCCAGAGGCGCCGGAAAGGCCCCTCGCGCACGAGCCGTCCGTTGCCGACCGAGTTCAGCGCCACCCCCCCGGCAAGGACGAGGTTGTCCGCTCCCGTGATCGCATGCGCATAACGCGCGGCGGCGAGCATGATTTCCTCGGTGACGAGCTGGATTCGAAGCCGCGAGGTCCATCTCCCTCTGGGTCAACGGCCCTTCCGCGAGACGCGGCGGCCCCCCGAAGAGACGATCCGATCTTCGAAGACGTCATGACTTCGTCGGTGCAAAAGGCGAAGTACGACATGTCCATACGGAACGAGCCGTCGGGGCGGAGGTCGAGGATCTTTTCCCGGATGACGTCGGCGTAGACCGGCTCTCCGTAGGGCGCGAGGCCCATGAGCTTGTACTCGCCGCTATTGACTTTGAAACCGCAGAAATAGGTAAACGCGGAGTAGAGCAGCCCGAGGGAGTGCGGGAAGCGAAGCTCCTTCAGCAGCCGAATCCGGTTCTTTTCGCCGATCCCGAGAGTGCCGGTGGTCCACTCTCCGACGCCGTCGAGGGTGAGGATCGCGGCGCGCTCGTAGGGAGAGGGGAAGAACGCGCTCGCGGCGTGAGATTCGTGATGGTGCGTGAAAAGGTACCGCCCACGGTAGCCGCCACCGAGCCCACGGTCGAGCTCCCGCGGGGTATGGAGCTTGCGGCGCAGCCACAAGGGCAGCGCTTTTCGAAACATGCGAAAGCCCCTCGGGGCATAGGCAATAGCGGTCTCGAGGATGCGGTCGAACTTCAAGAGCGGCTTGTCGTAAAAGGCGACGAGATCGAGCTCCTCGGGAGAAAGACCCCCTTCGGCGAGACAGTGTCGAACGGCGTTTGCCGGGAAGTCCGCGTCGTGCTTCTTCCGAGTGAATCGCTCCTCCTGGGCGGCGGCGACAATGTCCCCGTCGCGCACGAGGCAAGCGGCACTGTCGTGGTAGAAGGCCGAGATTCCGAGGATGTTCATCGTCCGTGCGTCGCGAGAGCGGGGCGGCGCATGACTCTTGAGTGCATTCTAGAGATACGAACGGAGCACGCTCAGCGCCGTTCGTATCGGCTTCTGATACAGGAGATTGAACTCGAGATAAGGGCCCACGCTGCAGCGCGAACAGGGGGTCTCGCGCCCGACAGCGCGACGCCAGTCGTCTCCGAGCAGATCCACCGGCGGCGCCTTGCCTTTCGTATAGGCGCAGGGATAGGCCTGTCCTTGCGGATCCACGTAAAAGAACCCTCGCGTCGCGGCGCAACGAACATCGGGGTCCAGAAGCGCCGAGCGCGCGAAATCGTCCCAGCGGGAGAGCTCCTCGAGATAGGGCACGGAGCTCGCGACCTTGCGCCCGGCACGCTTGAGCGCGAGCAGGTCGACCCAGAAACGGCGCAGTCGCTCGTTGGTGAGGTCGTGCGCGATCTCCCCGCGCACGATCTCGGTTTCGGTGCACTGGGGCTGAAAGTGGATCTGGAAGCCGCCTTGCTCGGCGAGGTCCAGAAGCGGCTCCGCCTGATTCGATGCTGTGCTCGGTGACGACCGAGATGGCGATGACCCGGCGGCCCGAGTCCACGATCCCGCGAATCGCGGAGAGTACGCCGTCGTAGGCGCCGCGACCGCGCGCGGCCTCGTGATGCTCGCGGTCTCCGTCGAGGCTCGTGAAGAACAGGTCGACGTCGCGCACCCGCTCCGGGCTGCGGGAATAGAGAAGCAAATTCGTATTCATGGTCACGAAGAGCCCGCGCTCTTTCGCCAGACGGACGATATCCCCGATATCCCGTCGCACCAGGGGCTCTCCGCCCGCGAGGCCGAGTCGCTTTACTCCGAGACTGGCGAGACGGTCGATCAGTACCTCGACGCGGTCGAGCGCGAGATCCGAGGGATCGAGAAAAGGGGTGTTGCAGTAGCTGCAGCGGAGATTGCAGCGATTGGTCACGGCGAAAGTCGCCGAGATCGGGCGGGGCGGTCCGTCTACGGACCAGGACAGAAGGCTCCGGCCGAAGGCCAGAGCCATCCCGACCCGCCCTTCAACCACCATGGACGGCACCGAGCACGAGCAGCAGGACGACGCCGTAGTAAGCTTTCGACGCGAGCCACGCCGTCTGGTTGGACTTGAGCGTGAGTCGCAGCAGAAACGGTACGAAGGCGGACACCGCCGCCAGCGGACCGAGGCTCGCCCAGAGCACGGCAGCCATCGCCGCGCATCCGACCCCGAGCTGCGCGAAGGGCAGCCAGTGCGACGCTACCGCGCTCGTGTGGATCTCGTTCGCGTCGTCGGCGTCGCGGTCGCGCAAAATTTGAAAAACGTGGCAAATGCTCGTCATCACCCCAACGAGGAGCACCACTTCGAGCGGCACCGACGCGCCCGGCACCATCGCGTAGAGCGCACCCCAGAGCCCCACCCACAGAACGTCGAGACCCGCTTTCCCCTTCAGGACCGCCGAGTAGGCGAGGTTGACGAGAAACAGGGCGGCGACCACTGCGGCGCTGCGTGCGCCGAGAAGAACGAGGGCCAGGGCGACCACGACCACCTTCTCGAGCTGGAGGATGCCGAGCAGGTGTCCCCGATGCGCGGCGCAGAACCCTGCCAGCGCCTGGTCTTTCCCCGGGTCGTTCCGATCGCGCTCGCTGTCGTATACATCGTTCAAGCCGTACAGCAGCGCCAGGACAGCGGTCGAAACGATCGCCTGAGCCAGCAGCGTCGCGGCGTCGGGACGGGCGAAGAGCACGACCGCCAGATTGACCGCCAGCAGCAGCCCTTCTCCCCTTTCGAGGCGGTTCAAAAGGGGCTTCGCGTTCACCCACAACAACGTACCGACGCCCAGCCCGAGCGGATCCGTATCGGTATCCGTATCCGGTATCCGTTCCCCTCGATTTCGGGAGCAACTTCGATGTCGACACGTTCACAGGCTCCTGTTCAGTGCGCGGGGCCGATTGCACACTCCGCCGTCGGAGAGCTCGACCTGTCGGGGGGGATCGTCTCGGTTCGACGGACTACTTTCTATCTCATTTCGGGCGTTCCGGGCAAGCTACCCCAGCGCGGCTTGCTTCGGGCGTTCCCGTTCGGACACGCTCTCTCGAAACAGGTCCTTGAACAGCAGGCATTGCTCTTCGCGAAGGTAGTCCGACACGTCGTCCCCGAAGAGCCTCTGCCTCCTTTCGAGTATCGCACAATCCTCTCCGTGCACCGTTCGGTTCAACCGCCGCAGCAATCGCTCCACGAGCCCGCGCGCGGGAAAGAGCAGCCAGGGCATGTCGAGCGTCGTCTCGACCGTCACCTCCGAGCGAACGTTTTCCGTGCCGGCGTCGAGCTCCTCGACGGTGGACAGTACGTACATCGGGCCCAGGGGGGATTCGACGGCGTGGAAAATCTGGTTCGGCGGACGAAACTCGTAGTAGTGCACGTTTCGGATCTTGAACGGGCCGACTTTCGAGGTGATCTCGAAACAGGCTACCCGATCGGCCTCGCTCATGACCCGGCAGGCCATGAGCCCCGAGTGCGCCGGCATGTGCTCCAGGTCGAGGTAGTTGGCGATGACGTTCGCCCTCGAGCACTTGACGTGCTTCACGATGGTGAACTTGTGCCTCATGACGCGAACACCCGGAGCACTCCGTCGGAAAGCTCGTGCCGGAGGGGCTTGAGCGCGATCGACATGGGCCGGCCCGTCCCTTTCGAAAGCCCCCCGAGGCGCCAGACGCCGCCGGGAACGGTGCAGACAGCCCCCCGTGATCGCGTCGAAAGCATAGGAGTGCCAGGGGCAGACGACGGCGCGCGGCGTGAGTCGTCCTTCGAGGAGAGAGCCCCCGAGATGCGGGCAGACGCCGTCGTAGACGCGGAGGCCCTCGGCGGTGTCCAGGATGACGATTCTCCCGGTCCCCCACTCGCTCCCCGCGGCAGCGCCCGCGAACCGCCTCCACCGGCACCTGGTAGATCATCGCCTCGCTCATTCGGCTACAATCTACCCGCTACCCTCGCCATGAGTAAAGCGACTCGCTTCTCCCTTCCACCCTCAGCGTGACCGTTCCTCTTCCGTCCGAACGGCTGCGGCGCCTCCTCGGCGGACGCGCGAGCGCTCTTCCTCGTCCTCATGGCCTGGCCGGTGCTGCTGGTGAGCCCGAGCGGGCCTTCGATGACGGACTCGGTCCTGCTCGCCGCGATCCGTCTCGTGAATGACGGGACGATGACCCTCAGCGACGGCTCCGACCCCGAGCACGTCTTCCTGACGCGCGCCTTCGACATCAGCGTCCACGACGGCCGCATCTATTCCGGGGTCGGGCCGGGTGCGAGCGCCGTCGCCGCGCCCTTCTATCTCGCCGCCAGGCCCGTATTCTCGTTGTTCGACAACGACGTCATCAAGAATCGCAGGGTCTCCGGTTACTACCGGCCCAACAGCCGCGCCCTCGGCGAGCGGCCCGCGGGGCATTTCAAGGACATGTACCTGCTCCAGATTCTACTCGTGTGGATCCTCATCGCACCGCTGTTCGCTTGGCTGCTCGTGCGCATCGACGAAAGACTCGTCGCGAGAGGTTGTCCCCGTTCGCTTTCGGCCGTCGTCGTTCTCGCTCTCGGTGTCGGGAGCATGGCCCTTTATTACTGCACGATGTACTCCCGCCAGGCGCTCGCGTACCTCCTCGTTTGGCACGCGCTGCTGTCGCTCGGAAACGGCGCCGCCGTCGGCCGGCGCGCGAGCCTCGCCGCTGGTCTCGCTTTCGGCCTCGCCGTCGCTGTCGACTACCCGAGCGCTCTGCTCGTGGGCCTCGCGCTCGTCTTCATCCTTCGCGAGCTTCCATCGTACCGGCGGCTCGACTTGCTCTCTCCCTTCGCCGTTGCCGTCGGCCTGCTCCTCGTCTACCACTGGCACGCCTTCGGCTCGCCACTGTCCACGCCGTATCAGAACCGGTTCTGGCTCTCGACCGAGGTCGCGGTCAAACGAGGCCTCGTCGCCTTCGAGCAGGGGCGACGACCGACCGCTAACCTGCCGAGCCCCACGGTGATGGCCCAGCTCGCCTTCGGTCTCTACAAAGGCCTCTTCGTCTACAGTCCCATCCTGCTGCTCGGGCTTCTGGGTCATTTCCGAGCGCTCGCGGACGTCGGGCGACGACGCGCACGCGCACCCCACGTGGCGAGTGTCGTCGTCTTTTTCGCCTACCTCGTTTTCAACAGCACGCTGGGAACGCACGTTCCACGCTACGGGTACCACTTCTGGGGAGGGCTGAGCATGCTCTGGGGGCCGAGGCACCTCTTCGCCGTTCTGCCATTCCTCGCCTGGGGATCGTCGGGCTCGACTGGCGGAAGGCCTGGGTACGGTGGACCAGCTATCGTCGCGCTCCTCGTCTCCTGCGCTCTGAACGTCATCGGAGCGATGTTCAGCGACGTGATCATGTCGACCTATGCCTTCGGCGAGGACCTGCAGTCTCCCATCCGTTACGCCTTCCGGCTCCTCCTGGATGAGGCCGCGCGCTCCCCCTGCTCGATGCCTAGGGAGTCGATCCGGTTCTCGCAGGCGAGTCTCTTGCCGGAACTGGTAGTCGTGACGATCGTCGCGCTCGTCGTTCGGTGAGTCTCGAACCGCGACGATAACCGTGGCGACCGCCACGAGCGCCACGCTTCTATCCGAATCGCTGGTTTTCTCGTCTTGCCAGGTCCCCCCTCGCCAGGCCGAACCATCGGGTTCGCGCTTGCAAACCGACGCCGACGAATATGATTGCGCGGAGGGATCAGGTTACCTGGTTTTTTCCAGGGTTCCGCCGAAGCACAAACGCTTTTTGGGCTTCCCTCAGAACGGAGTTATCAGGAATGACCCGATACTGGCTCGGACGGGCGGCTGGATCTTCGGACCGCACGCCTGGCAGCAATGCTCGTGGCGATAGCACTCGTCGCCGGCTTCACCGCCGCGGCGCGGCGAGTCTCATCCGGCTCTGGCCCGGACGCTCTCGCCGTCGGTTTGGGCGCCGCCGTCTTGACGCGTCCCTCGGTCGGCGCCCAGCTGGGCGTGAGCGGCGTACCGGGACAGACGCTCCAAATCCAGCTCGACGATCTCTTGTCCCAGCTCGCCAGCTCGGGGCAAGGGTTCTCGACCGGAAGTCGCTCCTCGACGTCGCCCAGCGCGCGGTCGGTACCGACCAGCCCGTCGAGGACATGCGCCTCGCGGACGTGCTGCAGGCCATTCCCAACGTCGAGATCGTCACCGAGGGACGCTCGATCGTGCTCGGCCCGAGGGCGATTCGGTTGCTCGCTCGTCTCGCCGTCGGCCGCCAGGCGGGGCCGGTCGACGAGCTCACGGTGGGAGAGCTGCTCGACGAGCTTCCTCCCATCACCCTGGGTCCGGATGGAACGCCGAGCCGCCTCGACAGCCGGTCGTCGAGGATCCTCGATACCATCTTCGGCGGCGTCCAGAAGGTTAACCACGCTGTCGACCCCGGATTCCAAGCCCGTTTGGAGCTCGAGCAGAACTACGAGAGCGTCGTCCAGCTCGTCAAGGACCTGAAGCGCGAAGGCTACGCCAAGAAGGCAGACAGCAACGCGATCTACGACGAAGCGTACAACCGGCTCCTCACCTCGAACCAGGAGGACCTGATCCCGCTCCTCGACAGCTACCTGCGCCTCCAGGATGAGTACGCCAGCACCGACATGAGCTCGATGAGCGTAGCGGAGCGGATCCAGTTCCGCTGGGACGCGCGCCGTACCGCCTTCGGGAACGACACCGCGGCGATGATCTTCGGCCGCGACGAGGCGATGGAGCGCTATCAAGTCGATATGCTCAACCTCCAGGCCGATGACTACTCGACGCCGGCGGACAAGGCAAAACGGCTCGCCGAGCGCCGCCAGCAGCTCAAGGTCGAGCTCGCCGCCATGGGAAGCTACGTCGGCTTCCCCGACGACGGGACGACTTCCCAAGCCAGCCCCGCCCCCAACACCACGGGAGCGAGCCCCGCGGACACCGCGGTTCCCGCTCCAGACAACGCGACCGATGAACGGACAGGCCGGTCCGGCCGAAGGAGGGTGCGATGAGCCTGACGCGCCGCATTCCTCCGAAGCGCCTGGCGCTCGCCGCCGCACTGGTCCTCGGGCTCGCGACCGAGGCCTCGGCCACGACCCAGTGCGATACCGACCCGAACGCGGTCTTTTTCCAAGCGACCGTCGACCCTACCCAGCTCAACAAGCTTCTGTCGAGGCTGGGGGACAAGCAAATCAAAGTCGCGAGCGCGCCGCTCGTTCTCCCTGGCCTGTGTACCGATCATCAGCTGACCGTTCAAGCGGGTTCGCTCACCCTGCCCTTCGGCAATGCCCCCTTTACCGTCACACCTACCAGGGGAAGCATCCGCGTGGATCTCGCGCTGACAGGCCCGTTCGTCTTCGGCGTCGATGGCGGCACCTATAAGCGCGTCAACTGCGATTCGAGCTGCGTCATCGACATTCCCTACCTCGGAGAGATTTTCAACGGCTGCAAGATCGAGGCGGGTATCGTGGGTCCCGTCCTGAAGACGCTCAGCTCGTCAGCCCGTTTCGACACGCTGAACGTCTCCCAGAGAGCGGACACTTGCGTCCTCGGCGACTGCACCGCGGTCCATCCTCTCGAGACAACGAGCACCAACCTAGGCAACTTCCGAATCGATGCCACGGGCATCGGGTCCTGCGAGGTAAGCCTCGACTTTCCCGACCCCTTCCCCGACCTCAGCTTCGACCCCTGCCGTCTGTTCGACCCTCTGCTCGAGGATCTCGTCCAGGGCCAGTTGGAGGACTCGATCGGGAAGGTCTTCGTGAACAAAAAGGGCGAGGGCGTGCTCATTAAGGTCTTCTCGAGACAGATCATCAAGGATGGCTGCTCCGATATTCCGGAAGTGAAGCAGTGCAAGCAGGCGCAGCCGACGACGTTCGCCGGTTTCCTCCGTGGCCCCCAGAACCCCGCGTTGAACGCGGCGCTCTACATTCTGCCTCTCGGGCTCGTCGGCGGGCTCGTCGTTCGCGTGCGGCGCAAGAGGGCCTGAGGGACGCGCTTCTTCGTTCTCTTCGGGGCGGGGGATTCCCCGCCTCATCCTCATTTTGCCGTCCGGCGCCGCTCGAGGACGAACCCGGCGGCGAGCGCGAACGCCAGCGCCCCGAGACTCAAGATCTGATTGAGGCTGAGCGCGCCGAGGCTTCCGATCTGCCAGGCCGGCCGTGGGTCGCCCCGCAGGATCTCGTTGAAGAAGCGAAACAGCGGGTAGCCCGTGAGGAAGGCCACCGTCAGCTGCCCCACGAACAGACGCTTCAGGCGCATGCGCCAGAGGAGCGCGAAGAGGACGAGCGCCGCCGCGGCCTCGTATAGCTGCGTCGGGTGGGAGGGGATGTTGAAATTGACGTTGTTCGGAGCCCCGCCGGCAACGAGTCCCCAAGGAAGCATCGTCGGTTTCCCATAGCAGCAGCCGTTGAGAAAACAGCCGAGCCGGGCGACGGCGATGGCGGGGACGAACGACACCGCCAGCGTGTCGGAAACGTCCCAGATGTCGAGACCGCGCGAACGCGCGTACAGGAAGCCCGCGAGGGCCGCGAGGCCGACGCCGCCGAACAGGGACATCCCCCCGCGGTCCCAGAGCATGAAGATCGACCACCAGGGACGCTCGTCGTAAAGCTGCGGGTTCGCGAGCCAGGCGAGCCCTCGGGCGCCGACGAGCCCGGCGCCGAACGCGATGGCGGTGAGCTGGAGGATGGCGAGGGTATCGAGTCCCTTGCGCTCGGCTTCTCGATAGGTGAGCCAGAACCCCAGGCAGGTGCCGAGGGAGAGCATCACGGCATACGTCGAGATCTCGAGGGGACCGAGGTAGATGATGGGATGCATCGCGGGTCCGGGCAGTGTCGCGGTCGCTGATATCTTACACCGCCCCCGCGGTCCTGCGCCTCTCGGTCCCGAGCGGTGCGCCGGTCGAATTCATCGACCTCGCCGGTTAGAATCGAGCGACGATGTGCCGTCCTCGCCGTTGAGCTCGCCTCCATGAGCACCATCCGCCGTCTCGTCGCCGTCGCACTGATCCCGTTGTTCATCGCGTCGTTCGTCGTGACGCTCCTCGCCTTTCGGGTGAACGGCACCGTTCTCGATCCCGGCTTCTATACCGGCGTGCTGCATCGCGTCGACGTCTATGACTTCTTCTACGACGAGCTTCTCCCCTTGATCCTCGCCCGAGCGGGCCTCGACGTGACCCGAGCTCCGTCGAGCCTGGGACTCTCGGCGACGGGGCTCTCGACGAAGATGCGGCGCGTGATCCCACCCGAGATGCTCGAGCAGGAGGTGAAGACCGCCCTCGACGCGGTCCTCCCCTATCTCACGGGAAGAGCGGACTCTTTCGAGCTCACGCTGCAGCCGGGTCCCTGGGTCGAGCACACCGCCGACGTCATCCGCGATCTTGCCCGTGAGCCGGAGCTCTACGATTACTTGCTCGACGTCGCCGTACGGAAGCCCCTTCAGTCGAACTGGAGCAGCCTGGAAAGCAAGCTCCCCTTTCCTCTCGCGCTCACTCAGGACGACGTGGTCGAAGGCGCAAAGACCGTATGCTCCAGCTCGTGGGTTTCCGAGCAGCTCGACGCGGTTCTGGCCAGCCTCGTGCCGTACCTGACGGGAAAAACGGAAGACTTCAGCGTCCTCATCCCGCTCGACGCCCGGGCGAGCGCGGGAGTCGAAGTTCTCCGGGGGTGGCTCCACCGCGTACTCGAGGGAGGTGGTTATGACTTCTTCGTTCGCAAGCAGGGTGTCCCCCGGCTGCGAGCCCTCCTCACGGCGTATGGGAGGCTACCCTACGGGGTCACCTTCAACGACGAGCAGCTAGGCACCCTCGTCACCCTGGCACTGCCTCAGGAGTGGGTGGAGAGGCAGCTCGACCTCGACATCGACCGAATGAAAGCCTACCTGATCGGACGAGCGTCATCGGGCGCGTTCTCGATTCCGCTGGCCGAGCGCGCGGACGCGGCCGCGGTCGTCGTCGCGGCGGCGGTCAACGTCAAAGCGCGGGCCGTCTACGCCGGGCTCCGGGAGTGCTCGGCGCTCGAGGAGCGGGCACTGGGAACCTCCACCGAGACCCTCCCGGGCTGCCGCGTTCCCGGTCTCGAATACGACGACGTGCGCGCCCGTGCCGGCTACGACACGGTGGCGGTGGTGAAACGAGCCCTCGCCAGGGGTCTCCCCGCGAGCATCGACGTGACCCAGGACGACCTGCGCTCCGCGTTTCATTCTTCCGAAGGGGGCCTCACGCTGGAGGACGTGCGGCAGACGCTGCGCGACGGCTACCGCTTCAACGTGGAGGAGCTGCGGCGCCTCGTCGAAGCGGCATCGCCTCCGGACCAGCGAGCCACCGCGTGGGAGCGATTCCAGAACGTCCGTCTCCGCATCCGCGAGGGTATCCACGTCACCGATGTCGATCTGAGGAGGGCCGCCGACCCGCCCACTCGCGCCTCGCTCGAGCGGATCCGTCGATGGCTCGGCTATGCGCGAGCGCTCCTTGTCCTGCTCGTCGCCGCCGACGTTCTTCTTTGCGGCGGTATCGCGATGCTCGGAGGCCGTTCGCGGGCAGCGCGGCTCATCTGGACGGGATCCACTCTGCTTCTCGGGGGCGCGGCGGCCGTCGCCGTCGCCGTCGGCGTCGTGGCGCTCCGGGGCATCGCGTCGCCCGCCATCGAAGGCTTCCAGGCGGGAAGGGCAATTACCGACAAGCTGCTTGAGCTTTGGGGCGCGCTCGTCAGCTCTTTCGCGAGCCCGCTCGGCGTCCAGGGGCTCGTCGTCGCGCTCACCGGCCTCGCTCTCGTTTTGTGGAACGTTTCCCGCGTCCGCAGAGCGCAAGCTCAGAAGGTGCGAGAGGCCTTCACTCAGTGACCGAGCAGTCGATCGACCTCCAGGGCGACCTCTGCGGGCGTGATGGCTTCCATGCAGATGTTGCGGGGGCAGGTTTTCATGAGCGGGGTGTCGTAGCAAGGGGCGCAAGGCGGCGGATGTCTGAGAACGCTCACCGGGGAGCGCGACGAGAGCGGGCGGACTTGTTCGAGAATCGCCGGTCCCCAGAGGACGAGGAGGGGCGTTCCGACGGCGGCCGCCAGGTGAGCGGGACCGGAGTCCACCGAGACGAAGAGGTGGAGTCGCTCGATGACCGCGGCGAGCTCGCGTACCGACGTCCGGCCGGCGAGGTTCGCGACCCGCGCGGAAGAGGAGAGCTTCGCCGCGACGGCGTCGACGTCGGCGCGGTCTTCCCGCGATCCCGTGAGGACGAGGGCACGACCGCGATCCGCGAGCGTTCGGCCGAGCTCGACGAATCTCTCCAGCGCCCATCCTTTGAGCCGCTCGCTTTGAGCCCGTTTCTTCGCCCCGGGGCCGTAGCCGATGTGCAGTCCGACCGAGGCCTCGCCCGCGCCCGAGATCTCTCAGGAGCTCAGCTGCCCGGTCTCGATCGGAGCCCGAGAGGAACACCTCCATGTCGTGACTCGACTCGTCCTCGAGCCCGGCGGCTCGGAGGTTGTTCCGGATCGCGTGCGACGCGGGATCGAACGGGGTCTCACGAAAGCTCCGAATCGAGGAAACTCCCGCCTCCTCGAGGAGCCGCCGATACCGGGGCGCTCTCTCCAGGAGAACGGTGAAGGCGTAGCGGCGCCCCGAGAGCTCCCGCACGAGCTGGCGCTTTTCCGGTGACACCCAGTACGGAAGGTTTCGCCACTTCAACGAGAACAGCCTTCCGAGCCCGGGCGTGAGCTCGAGAAGAGGACGAGCAAGCTCCGAGCAGAGGACGTCGATCTCCGCCTCGGGAAACCGCTCGCGAAGCGCGCGCAGCAAGGGGGTCACCATGAGCGTGTCGCCGAGAGCTCCGGCACGGACGACGAGGATTCGGTCGGACTCGCTCAACGTTCGCCTGCTCCGGTGTCAATCGTCTCGAAGCGTCCTCATTGGATCCACCCGGGTCGCGCGGTAAGTGCCCCAGGCCGAGGCAATCTCAGCCTTCCTGCTCCAGCTTGAGAAGGGCGGGATCGCTCGTCCCGACGTTCACCGAGAGCAAATCACCGCAAGGGAAATTCCCTTTGGGTCTTTGCGCGCTTTGCGCCTTTGCGTTCGTTCCTGCTACTCCATCCTCACCGCGCGCACCGGGTCGATGCGGCTCGCCCTTCGCGCGGGAAGGTAGGCCGCCATCACCGCCACCGTCATGAGAACGAGAGGCATCACCGTGAAAGCGACGGCGTCGAGAGGGCGTACTCCGAACAGAAGGCTCGCGAGCGCCGGGGCAGCAACGAGGGAGGCGCCGAGACCGATCACAGCCCCCAGCGCCACGAGCTTGAGCCCCCCGGCCATTAGCATGCGAACGATCTTCGAAGCGTCGGCCCCGAGCGACATCCGGATACCCACTTCACGAAACCGCTGCGAGACGGAATAGCTCACGATGCCGTAGAGCCCGATGCAGGCGAGGGCCACCGCAAGGAGCGCGAAGGCGGAGAGCGACACCGCCGACAGCCGCGCCGGCAGGAGCACGATTCCCAGATGTCGGGCCATAGTCTTCGCCTGCCAGATCCAGAGATCGGGGTCGACCTCGCGAGTGGCGGCTATCAGGTCGAGTGCGGTGCGCTCGGGATCGACGGATGTCTTTGCCACCATCGTCAGCGAAGCGGTGTAGGCCTGACTGAAGGGGCGATAGAGGAAGGGACGCGGCGCCTCTCCCAGAGACCGAATCTTCGCGGTGGAAGCGACCCCGACGACGAGCAGGTCTTTGTCTTTGTCGCCGGGCCTGCGAATCATCCGGCCGACGGCATCCTCCCCGGGCCAGAATTTCTCGGCGAAGGCCTCGTTCACGATGGCGACCTGCTGGCCGTCGACCTTGTCCTGGTCGTCGTCGAAATTTCGTCCTTGCAGGATGCCAATCCCGACCGCGTCGAAGTAGCCCGCGCTCACCGTGGCGCGGTCGACCATGTGAGACTCACGGCCTGGGGGCGGCTCGACGCCATCGACGTTGATGTCCGTGTTCTGGGTGCTGAGAGTATTGAGGTGGATGTTGCTCGTGACCCCCACGGCGGTCACCCCCGGGATCCGCCGGAACCGCTCTTCCAGGCGGCGCTCGAGGACCTCTCCCTCCTGGTCGGAGTACTTCGTTCCCGGCACCGCCACGTCGAGGATCGCGGCCGGCTCCTTGCCGAAACCGGGATCGACGTTCTGGATGCTCTGAAAGCTCCGGAGGAAGAGTCCTGCGCCGACGAGGAGCACGATCGAGGTCGCCACCTGGACCACTACGAGCGCGTTCCGGAGCGTGAAGCCGCCGGAGCGGCCCACTCCCGCGCTCTCGTCCTTGATGGTCGCGGCGACGTCGGGCCGTGTCGACTGGACGGCGGGGGCGAGGCCCAGGAGCAGTCCCGCGACGAGAGAGACGAGTAGACTGAAGCCGAGCACCGTCCCATCGAGCCTCAAATCGAGGGTGAGGGGCAGGGGCAGCGGAAGGTCCGCCGAGAGCACGAGCGCGAGAATGCCCTTTCCCACGAAGATCCCGGCGATCCCGCCGAGGAGCGAGAGCAGAACCGTCTCGGTGAGGAGCTGGGCCACCAGGTGACCACGGGTCGCCCCGAGTGCTACGCGAAGGGCGACCTCTTTCCGCCGATCGAGCGCGCGCGCCAGGAGGAAGCTCGCGAGGTTCACGCAGGCCATCAACAGCACGAGACCCACCACCACCATCAGGAGCCAGGCGGCCGCCCGTACGAATCGGTCGAACGGCGGGTAGACGATGACGTCGGTCGAGGGAATCATCAGGAAGCTCGCCTGGAGATTCCAGTCCTCGGTTCGCTCCTCGCGCAGCTTGGTCGAGACCGCGTCCGCGGCCGTCTGAGCTCGCGCCAGGCTCACTCCCGGCATCAACCTTCCTTTGACGAAGACCGAGTGATTCCCCCGCGTCTCGAGATCGTCATACGTGTTGCCCTCGAGCTGGTTCACCATCATCCGGGGAACGTAGAGCGCAGGTGGGATTCCGGGGAAATGTCCCTCGTAGTCCCGAGGCGCGACTCCCACGATGGTGTAGTTCCGGCCCGCGAGTCGGACCTCCTTTCCCACGACCGAGGGGTCAGAGGCGTACACCTTCTCCCAGTAGCCGTGCCCGAGAACGACCACCGCGTGAGCGCCGGGAACGTCGTCGTCCTCGGGAAGGATAGTCCGGCCGACGGCGGCGTGGATACCGAGCATGGTGAAATAATTCCCGGTCACGACCTCGCTGGGGAGCATTTCGATGCTCCCTTCCCGCTCGATGGGGGCGAGGCTCAGCTTCGTTCCGGAGACCTCGGCGAATACGTCTCTCGTTCCCTCGACGAAATCCCGGTAGTCGGGATAGGAGAAGACGTTGTACTCGAACTCGGGAGACGAGATGTAGACCTCGACGAGCTCTTCGGGCTTCTCGATGGGCGCCTTGCGGATGAGGATCGCGTTGATCAGGCTGAAAATCGCGGTATTCGCCCCGATCCCGAGCGCGAGCGACGCGACAGCGACGAGGGTGAATCCCGGTTTTCCCGCGATCCTTCGGGACGCGTAGACGACGTTTCTCCAGAGCGTATGAGCCATGAAGGCCTCCGTCCCGAGATACGTATTTTCAGCTCACGGAGTTCGAAACTTCAGCTGATGATGTCTTCGAAGTCGATGATGCGCTTGCGGAGGGCGAAAAGGACCGTGTCGAGGGCGCTCTCGCGCGAATAGCCGAAGCGTCGCTGCAAGTTGGCGAGGATCTCGTCCGCGTACTTGCGGACGTTCTCGTCGTAACTGTCGTACTTCTCGGGCTTCATCCGCTTTTGAAATAGCGCGTCGCGGAGCTGTTCGGGATTGATGTCGCCAACCGTGCGGCGGTGCGAAAGGAGCTTCTCATATTCGTGCCCGAAGGCGGGGAGGAAGTTGTCGTTGCGGGAGCTCACCAGCGACTTTCCCTCTTCGAGCACGAGCTCGCCCGAGTCGTACATTTCCAGGAACCGTTCCGCTATGTCCCTCCGGAGTACTTCGGGGAGAACGGAAGGGGCGAGGATCCTCTCTATCGAGACCATGTATTTCAGGTCGGGCTCGTCCACTTTGGCTCCCGTCACCGGGTCGAAATAGGTGAAACGGCGCACCATGATGTGGGCGAACGCACGATTCTCGTGGGCCCGCAGCAGGAGCAGGTGCTGCACGTACTTCCTGAGGTCGACCGCGATCTCCTGCGGGTCGCGGTTCACCGTCGCCACCGTGATCTCCCGGCGGATCATGTCGTTGTAGATGGCCTGCACGACCTTCACCAGACCCTGAAAGTCACCGTAATCGCCGTCTCCTTCGCCGAAAGCGCGCTCCCCCACCATGCGCTTGGGGCAGGGTTTGCGGTCCTTGCTGTACTTCTCGTCGATGGGGATCCATCGATGGAGCGCCGGTCCCTCGGCGAGCGTCTTCTTGAGCCGGCTGAAGAAGGTACCCACGTGTACCCGAAAGCCGTTCGAGCTCGAGATGGTGTCACGCATCAGGTTTTGCAGCTGGCGGACCGAGATCCCGTTCATTCCTTCGTAGGGATAGTGCTCGCTCCACAGCGACCGCATGAAGTCGTCGTCGATCATCTTGAGCTGATCGACGCCGAAGATGCCCGACTGCTCGAGGGTGAGTCGGTCGGGACGCCGGACGATGAGGTTCTCGTAGCGCTCCAGATGATGAATGTCGAGACCGAGTCGGATCAGCTCGCTCCGGAAAGGATGCCATTCGGGGAGCTTCTTGATCGTCGCCATGGGATCGCCGGGCTGCGCCGAATAGATGAAGAGCTTCTGCTCGGGAGCGATGGTGTAGTAGAGGTTCTTCTTGGCGTCGCTCCAGCTCGCGAGCGGCGGGACCTTCATCGGCGGAAGGAGACGAGTCAGTACCGAGAAATACGTCGAGATCCTCAGCAGGTTGGGATCCACGTCGTATTTGTCGCGGATGTTCGCCATATCCCGCTTGAGTATGTCCATCTCGGAGTGGGCATCGAGAAGGTAGTTGACCGGAACCTCGTCGATCCGGTCGAGGAGCTTGGACGAGGTGAGCTGCTGCTCGAGACGAGTCATCTCCTCGATGTTGGTGGTGGCGATAACGGTGGTATCGACCGGAGTCTGGGTCGATTCGATGGCCGCTTTCCCGCTTCCCAGCAGCATGAGCAGCGGCTTGTAGGCCTCTTCGATGCCCCCGTGATCCCTCTCCCCGCCGAAGGCGTCGTGTATGTGGAGAAGCCCGCGGTTCGCGGACACCATCGCGCCCTCGTATTGATAGAGATAGGCGCCGGGCAGGTGCTCGTTCACCACCTCACGATGGTCCTTGCCGAGATTGACGGGCCGTACGTCGACCTTCAGCTGGCGCATGTCGTCGATGTTGGCGATGCCCTTCGCCTGGGCGTTGGAGAAATCGATCTCTTCGACGCGGACGTAGTCCTCGAAGATGTCGAACAGGGTCTTTCCCGCGTTTCTCGGGTTCTGCATCAGCTTCTCGACGATGTCGAGGCTTCTCTTGTCGATGGTCGCGTTCTGATAGAACGTGGGGAACAAGACCCGCTTGTCCGAAGGCCGATCGCGGTTGACGAACTCGAAGAACTCCTGCCGCGGGTGGGTGGTCGTCCCGTCGAGCTGAAGGCTCGGGGGGAAGAGCAGAATGGGGTTGTGCCGGAACTTGGGCCGGAACTCCACCACTCGTCCTTTGTTCTCGAAACGGAAATAGAACGAATAGAGCTTCACCTCGGCGTGCTTGGAGTACTCCTCGAGGGCAAGGCTCACCAGGTCGATGATGTTCGTTTTTCCCGAGGCGGGCGGGCCGACGAGGATGATTCCGCGCTGCGGGCTCGACTCCTTGCCCACCGACTCGATCACGTCGACGATCCGCTTGATGGAGTACTCCTGGCCGAAGACCGCGTTGGTACCGCTGGAGAAGGGATCCTTGAAGACGTTGTAGCTCACCGCCGGCTCGCCGCTCCGAACGACAATCTCGAACCCGAAGCTCTGGATCGCCTGGGAGATGAGGGTGGAGCTGGTATGGAGGCAGCCCAGAGGATCCTCGATGAAGACCTCGATGAACTCCGAGAATTTCAGGCTTCGCGGGCGGCTTCCACCGAGGAAGCTGCGAAGATCCATCTTGCGTTCTCTCTCGGTCATGTTGTGTCCTTTTTAATGCTCGCCTCGCTCTTCGCTCGGCTCGCTCCGCTCGCACGGGGCACGTCTAAATCGCAGCGCCTCTTCCGCCTACCGATCTGACGCGTGCGTCAGCCGGCTCGATAGGGCTTTTCGCCCCTCCGCATACGCTCCATGACCTGCTCGAACACCACCGGTTTGACTTCCTCGCTCCGGTACTGGTTTCCGGTTACCGCAAAGAGCTGGTCCTTGCTGAGAAGCGTCACCGGGGCCTTCCAGATCAAATTCAGGTTCCTGAGCGTGGGACGGATCCAGTCCTTCCGGAGCGCGCGCCCGTCGTCCCGGTGGAACAGGAGAAGGCCCCCGTCCTGGAAATCGGCATCGATGACATAGATGCGCGGGCGATAGAAGTGCGTGTAGAACCGCAGCATCTCTTCCTTGATGGGCTCGGGCTGCAACCAGACCCACCGCTCGTCGCGCTGGAAGACGTCCTGATCCTTGATGCCGAGTCTCTCGGCCGTGCGGCGGTCGATCCGGTTCAGGTGGAGCTCGTGGATCAGCTCGGGCGTCAAGAACCGCCGGAGGAACTCGTAATCGGTGACGCTGTCGACCAGGTGCCCCATCGCCTCGATGGGGTCTCCTTTTGCCTCGTGGCTCCAGGAATCCTTCGTCGCCAGATCGGTCTCTTCCTGGTAGTCGAGGCTGACTTTACCGGCGCGATAGAGCTGCTCGATGTGGCACCAGAGGTTGTAGCCCAGGTGATAGGGATTGCGTTGAAAATAGGGCCGGGGCCGGCACACGTTCGAGAACACCCGCGCATAGTCGATGATGCCGTCGACGGCTCGCTCCTTGAACAGGGCGAGCATGATCTTCTTTTCCCAGTACATCGCCCAGCCCTCGTTCATGATCTGCGTCCTGAGAACGAAGTCCTGGGGAGCCTTGGTGACGTACTTGTAGGTCGAGGATCGAGCGCTCGGCGCGGCTGGTGGGAGCGTAATGCCGGAGGAAGTCGAGCACATCCTGGCAGGGAGCCTTGAGGACATAGCCTCGCCGGCTGAGTGTTTCCACCCGCCGGCGCTTCCGGAGCTCCGATTCGAATGTCGGCGTCTCCGACGCGCCTTTGAGAAGGACGGTGAGGGTATCGAAGACGGGAACGACCACCTTGGGGCCGACCTTCTCCATCTCCTCCGTGCCTTTGAGATAGCTTCCTCCGCCCATCGAGGTCTCGGACTCGATGGAGCGGGCGACGTTGTACTGCGAGTTCGGCGCCATGAGGGTCGATGCCGATTCGGCGGCGTTCCAGTACTCGAGGTAGTCCCGCTCGCCCATCTGTTGACGCGAGCGATCCACCTTTCGCACCAGGTACATGACGTACTCGGATCGGTTCTCGTTCGAGTCCTTGAGGACGTTCCGCTCGGAGAACTCGCAGTGGCCCACCACGTGGGCCATGACCGATGCCTGGGCGACGGGGCTATTGTCGCTGTTGAGATAGGCGTAGGAGGGATTGCCGGTCTGCACCACCTCGTAGAAGAGCGAAGACTCGAGCCCCGACTCGATGGCGTGCTTCTTGTGCACCATCCTCTTGCCTTCCCAGATGTTGACCGGGCTCGTGGGATAGACATTCTTTTCCAGGAGGGAGGCGAACTCCAGCCGATCGAGGACGAAGAACCGGATCTCGGGAATCCTGCGTCCGAAGGTCTTGGCGTAGTAAAGCACCCTCTCTTCGAGCGCGGTGAGCACCGAATCCGAGTGGATGCTACGCACGCCTCTCTCCGAAGAGGTTCTTGATAACTTCCACCGTCTCGGTGCGCTGGCGGAGGGTCCCCATTCGAACCACGTCGTCCTTCTCGAACTGACGTTTAATCTCCCGGTTGAGATAGCTGAACTGGCTCGGCTTCACTTCGACGACCCCGACCCGGTTGAAATTCCCCCGCATCTCGCTTCCGAGGATCTCGACGATCTTCTTGGCGTCGTCCTCGAACACCTCGCCGTCGCCGAAGTAGAACGCGTAGAAGTTGGTCGACTTGCTGTCGTACTCGTTGAACGCGATCTGGGAAACGAGCTCGAAGACGATCGAAGCCCTGGTGCCGCCGGCGTTCGAGACTTTGTAGAAGTCGGGGGCCACCACCTCGTGGGCCTCGACGTCGTGCACGAAGAAGCGATGCTCGACGTTGCCCGCTCCGTAGTTGAAGTCGAGCCACTGATGGATGAAGTTCACCAGGCGCTTCTCCATCTCCAGACGCTCGCCGTAGGTCGAATAGGAGATATCGCCCATGTAAAAGACCACCGCCCGGTGACGGGGCTTTTCCACTCGCTGGGGCACCTTGAAGCGTCGGTCGCGCCGCCGCACCTGGACCGTAAACTGGCCCTTCTCCGGACGGTAGGTGCCGATCCCCACGCTCGAGCGGAGCGCACGCTTGAACGTACGGCGCTTGTCGAGGATGACGCCGACCTGCCCGAAGGTCTTGAAGGTGTACGACACCTCTTTGATCCGACCCTCGCCTTCTTTCACGAGGTTGGGGAGCCGAAGCTTCTGTCCCACGAGCTCCATGAAGGCCTGAAACGGAATGCGGAACCGGAGCTTTCCCTTGTCCGTTCCCGGGCCCTGGCCTCCCGCGCCGCCCCCGCCGCCGGTCTCGTCCCCGTAGACGAAGGTCGGCGGCACGATGTCGTCGACCTCGATGATGATGTCGCTCCCGCGGTCGCCCAACCGGTCGAGGTCGCCCCGATTGACGATCTCGTCGAGAATCTCTTCCAGCTGGTCCTGGATGAACTCGTTGAACAGCCCCTCGGACTCGTCGGAAGAGATGATTACGTCGGCGGAGCTCATGTTCGTCAATCCAGGATGCTGGTCGAGCTCGCGGTGATGGTGAGCGCCTGGAAGGCGCACTTGCCGCAATAGCCCAGGTTCTCCATCAGGTACTTCACCGTCTCGTTGAGCTGCTCCTGCTCTTTGGAATGCACGCCCGCCGCGCTCGACCCGCTCTTGATCCAGCCGAGAAGCTTGATGTTCTCGCTCGACTTGAACTCGTTCTCGAAGACGTAGCGGCGGATGGCGCTCTGGTAGGAGGGCTCGTCGCGCCAGCAGCACCGAATGGCTCACGCTCGCGATGGCGTCGGACAGCTCCTTGCGGAAGACGTCCTTCTCCGCGATCCCGAGGTACTGCTCGATCGACTGCATGAACCGCTCGTCCGGCTGCACGTCGGCGTGGGTCACCTCGTGCTTCACCTTGGTGTTGTGCACATAGGCGCGAACGTGGTCGGTATACTTCTTCCAGGTGCTCTCCACAACCGACTCGTCACGCAGCACCGAACCGTAGACGTCGGTCGCGATCTGGCTCAAGATCCACTGCTTCGCCTGAGGAAGAATCTTTTCCACGTAATGGCCGAGCTTCGCCTTGTTGGTGGCGAAGGCTTCCTTGAGCGCGTTCTCCATTCTGAGGTACAGGTCCATCGGCGCCACGCAGGGGTTCTGCAGAGCGATCGAGGTGATCATCGCCGGCTCGCCTTCTTCGTCGCGAAGCCGGCTGATGTTGGCCGCGTACTCGTTGATCTGGAAGTGCTCGGTGTTCTCGAACACGTTCTGGATGAAACGAGGATCGAGTCCGAAGGTCCCCTCCGAGGGTTTCACGAACTCGAACTCGTCCAGAATGGTACGAGCCATGTTGTTGTCGACGCCGCTGTCCGCCCTGCCGGCGTAGATGAGCGCCTTCTGGAGCAGAGTCAGGTTCGGATTCTGCTTCGATTCGTACAGACGGGTCATCGTGGCAACGAGGCTCAGGAACTCGAGCGCATGGGGTGCGACGTGGCCGAGGTGCTTCTTCTTCGGGGACCATTTCCGCTGGGTGTTGGAGTAGGTGAAGGCGTAAATCTTCTCCTCGTCCTTGAAGTGGACCGAGAGGGGCATCTCGATGAACGTCGTCCGCGACCGCAGTGCCTCGAAGGTCTCGTTGGCCATGAACATGTTGTACTCGTGAAAATTGGTATGGCCGATGATGACGCCGTTGAAGGGAATCGGGGGCTGTCCCTCGGGCTTGAAGAATCGGTCCTGAGTGGCGAACAACAGCTCGTAGAGGAAGCGGTCCGAGAGCTTCAGAATCTCGTGGATCTCGACGAAGCCGTTGGCCCCGGCGCAGAGCTCGCCCTTGTAGTCGTGCACGAGAGGATGAGACTCGCTTCCGAACCGCGGAAGGAGGCTGTAGTCCAGGTTGCCCACGAGCGATCCCGCCTCCTGGCTCTTCTCGTCCCGGGGCGTATAGGAGCCGATCCCGGACTTGGTGCGGGCATCGTAGATCATCCGCTTGACCTTCAGATAAGGGAGCAGCCCGGCGAAGTCGAGCGCCTTTTTGTGCATGAACTCCTTGAGGACGAAGTCGGCAAAGGGCGAGATGAGCCCATCGATGCGGATGCGGAAGTCCCCGTCATAGTGGGGATGGCGCTCGAGGAAGTTCTGCACCCGATCCCGCTCCACGAGCTCCGTGAGTTTTTCGACGAACGCGGGGCGGAGCGGCGGGGGGATCGATCCTGGAGCGGTCGCTCGAAAATCGGGGACTGGAGGTAGTAGACTCCCTTCTCTTCGAAGAGCGCCTTCTCCCTGAGCCGCTCGTCGACCGTCGGAAGGAGCAGAGTATAGGTCTTCCCCTCGTCGGAGCGGGAGTAGACGTTCAGCGCCGTCTTGATTCCGTCCATCGAGCGCGATTTGGCGGCGCCGGGAGGGCCGAGGAGAATCCAGAGACGCTTCGACGCCTCGAGCCCGCGGCTGGCGTTGTCGATCTTCTCCAGCAGGTTCTCTTTCGCCTTCTGCTGGCCGAAAACGACGAACGTGCCCACGAGGGCGTCATCCTCGAAGAAGGCGTAGCGATGCTTAATGGGTTTACCGGGCACGATGGTGCGCTCGACGCCGCTCGAGAGAAGCATGTCGTGCAGCAGCTGGAACGTGTTTCTCGTCGTCCAGGGCTCGCGCTTCACCAGATCCAGGTACTCGGGGAAGCCGAGCACCTCGTCGTCCTGGATGGTCCCGAGGTTGGAGCTCTCGAGAATTTCGGTCAGTGCGCTGAGCATCGTTCTCCTCCAGAAGGTCTCTCGCAGGCCGTCTCGCTCCAGTGTAGTTCGGTGAAAGTCGCTGGATTGCACGAGGCAGTCCTCGACGACTTCGAAAGAACGGTCGCTGGCGGGGTGTTCCGCCTACACTGGGCCGAGCCAGTCATGAACGTCTCGCCTCTTAAGCGTTCGGTTGGTTAGCTTTGCGCTACTCTTGATTCATTCTAGCGCATGAGGACGGGCCAGGCGAGCGACGCGAGGGAAGCTGCGGCGGGACGAAATGAGCCCGAGACGCCGGTTCGCGCCTCGGGCCCGAGCAGAGACAGAGCCGGGGTTCTAGAAGCTCCCGCTCACTCCCTTGAAGCCGCGCATCGCCTGCTTCATACCCCACCAGACCACACGGCGGGTGTTGTAGCAGAACCCGAGAATGTAGTTGCAGGTGGATAGACAGTGCTTGGTGCACTCCGTCTTCATCTCGTCGAGCTGTTTGTGGTCGAACTTGTGGTTTCCCACCGTTCCCCAGTCGTGGGTGGCGGAATACATCGGAAAGCAGGGGGCGAGGGTTCCGTCCACGCGGATGATCAGCATGTTGTGACCCGCCCGGCAATTCCACTTGGTCTTGACTTCGCCCCTCATCAGGTTCTTCATCTCGTGCAGATGCGACAGGGGGTTCACGATTCTCTGCCCGCCCTTGTGCCGCTCGATGATCCAGTCGAGGAGCTCGTCCACCTTCTCGTAGTCCTGGGGACGGAGGTAGGTCTGGTTCTCCTCGTAGTGCTTGAAGTGCCCCTGCTCGATCATGGGCGCCTCGTTGATGTGGAAATCGATGGAGATGTTGCGCTCGACGGCGAGCTCGGCGAGCGCCCGCACGTCATCCATGTTGTTTCGACAGATATTGGTGTTGATGGCGACCGTGTATCCGTATTTCCGCTGGCTCTTCAGCAGATGGTCGAAGTTCTCCCGAATAGGAGCGAGCGCCTTGGGAATCGACGGCTTCACGTCGATGCTGTCGACGGCGATGTTGACCACGGCGAGGCCCGCGTCGCCGAGCCAATCCAGAACCTCGGGCCGCATGAGGCGGCCGTTCGTCGGCAGATAGACGAAAAACCCCTTCTTGGTCGCGTAGTCGACCACCTTGTGGACGAAATCCGGCCGGAGGAGAGGCTCGCCTCCCATCAAGGCCAGGACTCGGTTTCCCGTCGATTCCAGCCAGTCAATCGAGCGGCGGGCCATGTCTTCCGTCATTCCTTTGACCGCGTTGTTGTAGGCCCAGCAGTAGTGGCAGTCGAGGTTACACTTGTAGTCGGTGAAGAGGTACGCGATGATCGGCCGGAGCTCTTTTCGATTCTTCAGAGACCGCGAGGCGAAATAGGGCTTGCCCCAGGCCTGCCAGGTCCTGAGGGCGTTCATCCTCTGGTACTCCGTCAGCGTGGGCTCGGAATCACTGTAGACCCGCTGAGGATAGGGGGGCTCGGGAAGAGTGAGCTTTCCCGGCTCCGGTGGCTTCGGCGATGCGTCGCTCTCGGAACCCGTGCCCTCCATAAGAATGTCGTGAAGCTTGACGTCGATCCGGTAGGGCGCGGCGGCCGGGCTCGACGACCCATCGTTAGAAGCGCGATCCATCAATTCAGGCATCTCCGAACTCCTTCTCTCTCCGCACAGGGAGATACGCTGTTCCGAAAGACGGTAGTTTACGCCATTGAGCGCCAAACGCAAAAAAACAAAGGCTCTGTAAACATGCGGTTACCCAGTCTGGTTCGCCATGTCAAGTGTGGCCCGGCTTTTGTTACGATGGGTTCCATGAGCCCGCTTCGAGGAAAGCCGGTCCCGATCGAGATGCTTCCGAACGTGGCGAAACTCGTCACCGCCTACTATTCCGAGCAACCGGACCCGGCAAACCCGGCCGAGCGGGTCGCTTTCGGAACGTCGGGCCATCGAGGCTCGGCCTTTCGACGTAGCTTCAACGAGCACCATATCCTCGCGACGTCCCAGGCGATCTGCGACTACCGCAAGGAGCGGAAGATCGACGGGCCCCTGTTTCTCGGAATCGACACCCACGCCCTCTCCGAGCCTGCGCGGGTGACGACTCTCGAGGTGCTCGCGGCGAACGGGGTCGACGTCATGATCGACGCCGAGGACGGCTACACCCCGACTCCGGTCATCTCCCACGCGATCCTCACCTACAATCGCGGTCGGAAGAGCGGGCTCGCCGACGGGATCGTCGTCACTCCGTCCCACAATCCCCCGGAGGACGGCGGATTCAAGTACAACCCGCCGAACGGAGGACCAGCCGACACCGAAGTCACCAGCTGGGTGGAGAAACGGGCGAACGAGATTCTTGCCGGCGACGGGGGACCCGGCGACGTTCCCCGCGTTTCCTACGCGAAGGCGCTCTCTTGCTCGACGACGCATCGACACGATTACCGTTCCGCCTACGTCGCCGACCTCGCCTCGGTTCTCGACATGGAGCGGATCCGCGGCGTTCACATCGGCGTAGATCCCCTCGGCGGGGCCGGCGTCTTTTACTGGAGACCCATCGCCGAGAAGTATCGTCTCGACATCGAGATCGTTCACGACGTCGTCGATCCCACGTTCCGGTTCATGACCCTCGATTGGGACGGCAAGATCCGCATGGATTGCTCGTCGCCGTATGCCATGGCGGGGCTCATCGAGCTCAAGGACCGCTTCGACATCGCCTTCGCCAACGACACCGACAACGACCGTCACGGCATCGTCACCCCGAGCGCAGGCCTTCTCAACCCCAATCACTATCTCGCTGCCGCCATCTTCTATCTCTTCGAGCACCGGCCCGAATGGCGGCCCGAGGCCGCCGTGGGTAAGACGCTGGTCACGAGCAGCATCGTCGATCGCGTGGCCGACAAGCTCGGACGGCGGCTCGTCGAAGTTCCCGTCGGATTCAAGTGGTTCGTCCCGGGACTGCTCGACGGCTCGCTCGGGTTCGGCGGCGAGGAAAGCGCCGGGGCGTCCTTTCTCAGGCGGGATGGCAGCGTATGGACCACCGACAAAGACGGCATTCTCCTCGGGCTCGCCGCGGCGGAGATGATGGCGGTTGCGGGTCGAGACCCGGGCGAGCTCTATCGGGAGCTCACCTCCGAGCTCGGCGATCCCGTCTACGAGCGCATCGATTCGAAGGCGACACCGGTGCAGAAGAGCCTGCTGAAAAAGTTGTCCGCGGAAGACGTGAAGGCGACCGAGCTCGCCGGCGACTCGATCCGGGCCAAGCGTACCGAAGCGCCGGGAAACGGGGCGCCTATCGGCGGTCTCAAAGTCGAGACCGACTATGGATGGTTCGCCGCGCGGCCTTCGGGCACGGAAGACGTCTACAAGCTCTACGCCGAGAGCTTCCGCGGTGAAGCTCACTTGCGACGAATCCAGGACGAGGCCCGGACGCTTCTCAGCCAGCTTTTCGAGAGCGGTACGGACCACGCATGACGCTCCTTCTCATCGAGCCCACGTTTCAGCATTATGCCTGGGGAGACACCCGCTTCATTCCCAGGCTCCTCGGCCTCGACAACCCCGACGGTCTCCCCTACGCCGAGCTCTGGATGGGAGCGCACGGGGAGCTTCCCGCGCGGGTAAGCGGAACGAGCCTGAGGGAGATCATCGCCTCGGATCCCGTCGGCATCCTGGGTCAGCAAGCCGCCGACGAGTTCGGCGGAGAGCTTCCGTTCCTTATTAAAGTACTCTCGGCGGCCAAGCCCCTCTCGGTCCAGGCGCACCCGACGGAAGAGAAAGCGCGGGAAGGGTTCCTCCGGGAAGAGGCGGCAGGCATCCCGATGGGGGCGCGCCATCGGACCTACAAAGACCCCCACGGCAAACCCGAGCTCATCACCGCGCTCACCGACTTCTACGCGCTCGTCGGCTTCCGGCCCCCGGAGGAGATCGCGGCCGTGCTCGAGGAAGTTCCGGAGCTCCATCGGCTCGGGCAGGGATACGAGCCCCGCGAAGAAGGGATCCGGGCGCTCTTCCGGAAATGGATGACGCTCTCCCAGGAAGAGGTCGACGCCATCATCGAGCCCATCGTCGGTCGGCTGAAACGGCGGAGCTTCGATCGGGACCGCCGCGAGTTCTGGATGGTCCGCTGCCACGAGATGTTCTCTCGGGACGGAAAGCACGACCGGGGTGTCCTCTCGGTGCTGTTTTTGAACCTCGTGCACCTGCGTTGGGGCGAGGCGGTTCATCTCTCGCCGGGAGTCGTCCACGCGTATCTCGAAGGAACGGGCATCGAGCTCATGGCGAGCTCCAACAACGTCCTGCGCGGCGGCTTGACCGAGAAACACGTGGACGTCGAAGAGCTCGTGCGCACTGCCGTCTTCACCGGGAGAAGGCCGGAGATTCTCCGTCCCCGGCGCGCGAGCGAGACCGAAAGCTTCTATCCCGCCGCGGCGAAAGAGTTCGAGCTCTCCGTCCTCGAGGTGACGCCGGCGCAGTCTCATCAGAGCGGGGAATCCTTCAGCGCGGAGATTCTCGTCGTTCTCGACGGCGATCTCCAGGCGACGTCGGGCGACGAGCTCCTGACGCTGCGGAGAGGTCAATCGGTTTTCGTCGGGCATGGCACGTCCTACCGTCTCAGCGGACGAGGCACGCTCTACAAGGCCGCGGTTCCCTTTCGCTCTCCTCGCTTCCGGGGACGGCGGCCGAAAGAGCTGAGCTTCGGGACGAGCGGGCTTCGGGGACTGGTGAGCGACATGACCGACCTCGAGGTGTTCGTCAACGCCCGGGGCTTTCTCGATTACCTTCTCGCGCGGCGCGAGGTCCATAGGGGCGATCCCGTCTCTCTCGCGGGAGACCTGCGACCTTCGACGGAGAGGATTCTTGGCGCCGCGAGCCGCGCCATCCAGGACGGAGGCTTCCGCGTCGAGTATCTAGGAAGGATTCCCACTCCCGCGCTCACCTACGCCGCCGTTTCGAGAGGGCGCGCGAGCGTGATGGTGACGGGAAGTCACATTCCCTTCGATCGGAACGGTGTCAAGTTCAACCGCCCCGCGGGAGAGATCCTGAAGGCGGATGAAGAAGGTGTCCTCGCGTCGGTCGCCGTGGTCCGAGGCAACGAGTACCGCCGCAAGGAGAGCGAATCGCCGTTCGGAGACGACGGGATGCTGCGCGAGCCTGGCGCTCGGGCCCTTCCCGAAGCCTTTCCCACCGCGCGAGAAGCTTATATCGGCCGCTATCTCGATTTTTTTCCCGAGGACGCCCTCGCGGGAAAGCGCATCGTCTTCTATCAGCACTCGGCGGTAGGACGGGATCTCCTCGTCGAGATTCTCAAGGACCTGGGAGCCGACGTCCTTCCGATGAACCGCGCCGAGAGCTTCGTCGCCATCGACACCGAGGACATCGCCGAGGAGCGATTGCAGGAGCTCGAACGGCTCGCCTCGGTGGCCCGCGACACCATTGGGGACATCGACGCCATCGTCTCCACCGACGGCGACAGCGATCGCCCTCTCGTCGTCGGGATCGCTCCCGACGGCGGCGTGCGATTCTTGAACGGCGACCTCCTGGGAATCCTCGTCGCGGAGTATCTCGACGTCGATGCGGTCGTCGTCCCGGTGAGCGCGAACGACGCCGTCGACATCTGGTGTCGCGAGAGGCGCGTCGAGCTCCGGAAGACTCAGAATCGGCTCTCCTTATGTCATCTCGGCAATGGAAGCCCTTCAATCCCAGGGAGGCTTTCGTCGGATTGTCGGATGGGAAGCGAACGGCGGGTTTCTGCTCGGCTCCGACATCGAGCGAAACGGTAGGCGG
This sequence comes from uncultured Acidobacteriota bacterium, assembly GCA_963815675.1. Taxonomy (GTDB): domain Bacteria; phylum Acidobacteriota; class Vicinamibacteria; order Marinacidobacterales; family SMYC01; genus CAWFHP01. The sequence continues at coordinate 77,141 of CAWFHP010000009.1, forward strand.
CTCGGAGCGCTTCTGACCCGCGACGCCGCCCTTCCAATCCTCGCGGCGCTGCATGCGACCGTCGAGCGCCGGGCTTCACTCGTCGACCTCCTCGACCGACTTCCCCCGCGCTTCGGCAAGGCCGGCCTCATCGATCAGTTTCCCCGGCGGGCGAGCCAGGCTATCCTGGATCGCTTCGCGGGCGCCGCGGGCGAGCAGGAGCTCTCCCGATTCTTCACTCCCGAGATGGGATTCGGCGCCGTCGAGAGAACGGACGAGACCGACGGGCTCCGGATCTATTTCACCAACGGTGACGTCGCCCACGTGCGCGCGTCGGGCAACGCGCCCCAGCTTCGCATCTACGCCGTCGCCTCGAGCCAGGACCGGGCGCACGAGATCGTGAGAATGGCCATCACCGAGCCCGACGGCATCCTCCGCCGCATGGAACAAGCCGTAGCTGAACCAGGAAAAAAATGAACGCAAAGACGCAAAGACGCGAAGAAACCCGGACCCTCCTTTGCGTCTTTGCGCCTTCGCGCCTTTGCGTTGATTCCCCTTCCGGAGACTTTGTCCTCGGGACAACACTCGAATAGGAGCTAACATGCGATTTCGTACTCAGCAGATTCACGCCGGAGTCGAGCCCGATCCCACCACCGGGTCGATCCTCACCCCGATCTACCAGACGACCACCTACGTGCAGGAATCCGTCGATCGATACCTCTCGAAAGGCTATTCCTACTCCCGCTCCGGCAATCCCACCGTTCGAGCGCTGGAGAAGAAACTGACCGCGTCTCGAGGGTGGCGCCGACAGCGCCTGTTTTTCCACGGGCATGGCCGCGATCCACGCGGTGCTGCTCGCGTTTCTGAACGCCGGCGACCATGCCGTCGTCTCCGATGTCGCTTACGGCGGAACGTACCGGATCTGCACGAAAGTCTTCAGCCGCTTCGGAGTGGATTTCACCTTCGCCGACACGTCCAACCCCGAGGACGTGAAAAAGAGCGTGCGCGCGAATACGCGCCTCGTTCTCACCGAGACGCCGGCCAATCCGACATTGAAGCTGACCGACATCGCCGCGATCTCGGAGATCGCAAGCGCGAAGGGCATCCCCCACGCGGTCGACAACACGTTTCTCACTCCCTACTTCCAGCGCCCGATCGAGCTCGGAGCGGACCTCGTGATCCACAGCACCACGAAATACTTCGACGGGCACAACGCCACCGTGGGTGGCGCCGTCACCAGCAAGACTGCCGAGCAAGCGGAGAAGGTCCGCTTCGTCCAGAACGCGACCGGGAGCATCATGTCGCCGCAGGTCGCCTGGATCACCCTCCAAGGAGCCAAGACGCTCTCCGTCCGGATGGACGCCCAATCGGCAAGCGCCCTTTCGATCGCGAAATTCCTCGAGTCCCATCCCAAAGTCGACCGGGTCTGCTATCCCGGCCTTCCCTCTCATCCCCAGTACGATCTCGCCAAACGCCAGGCCACGGGCTTCGGCGCCATGGTGTGGTTCGAGGTCAGAGGCGGAGTGGCCGCGGGCAAGAAGCTGATGGACTCGGTTCGACTGTGGACGCTCGCGGAGAACCTGGGGTCGGTCGAGTCGCTGGTGACGCACCCGGTGACGATGACCCACGCCGACGTGGACGAGGCGGAAAGAAAGCGCGTCGGCATCACCGACGGGCTGGTGCGGCTCTCGGTGGGCCTCGAGGACGAAGAAGACCTGATCGCCGACCTGAAGCAAGCGCTCGAAAAAATCTGAATCCACGGGTTTTCTGGACGATCATCAGCGGGGCTCTCTCGGTCGGACCTGAAGGCGGAACCGCGGGCGACTGGCGGCGCTAGCGGCAAAGTCGTCGCGGTAAGGGCACGGTCCGCGACGTGAGCTTCGATTCCGCGGTGCCGCCGATCTCCGCCGTACGTCGAGAGGAAGCGACTCTGGAAGTCCTCGACATCGCCTCCGGCGCCCGGTTGCGTCGACGGCCGTCGTGAGTCGCGACATTCGACGGACGAGGATGAGGAGACGACCACATCTCCTCACCCTCCCCGGCGTGTTTGTTATAACGCGCTAATGCTTTACCGCGGTGGCCATGACCTCGAAGTGGCCTCCCGCGAGGAGAGTGCCGGAGCCGACGAAAGCCCGGGCGGGAAGACGGTCTTCCTTGAAGTACGTCCGGTAAACGGCGTTGAACTTGTCGTAGAGCGACAGGTCGGGGCAGAGAATCTGGACCCAGACGACGTCGTCCATCGTCATTCCCACCATTTCGAGCCGCTGCTTCATTCCGTCCATCACGTTGCGGACTTCCTGTTCGACGGACTCGGGAGGCTTCCCGGTCTTGGGGTCGAGACCGATGGAGCCGGCGAGATAGAAGGTGTCACCGGCGAGCACGGCGTTGCTATAGGGGTTCTTGTCGCTTCGTCCCGGGACGTTGATATAGCGGTGATCCGTCGCCGCTCGCGTCGAGCCCATCGAGGTCGAAAGGGTCGCGAGCACGGCGCCGAGGGCGATCAAGGAAAGAGCTTTTATCCAACGCATGATTCATGGCCTCCAGTTCTTGGGAAAGTTCGACGATAGGAAACGGCGGCAAGAATACCTCCGCCGCCACCGGGAAGCCACCCGCCGTGGGCTCGCGTCGAGTGAGCGAGGTGTCACAGCCTCCACTTCACGCCGAAGAGAAGGCGGAAGTAACGGGGATCGAGCTCGACCGGCGGGAGCGCGAGGAACGTTTCCACCCTGTCGATGGGGACGGTCACGACGTTGTCGGATGCGAAGCTACCGAGGTGGATAGGGGCCCCGGTCTTCGGCCCGTAGAAGTATCGCCCGTCGGCGAAGACCGCGACCTTCGGCCCGAGTGCTACCGAGACGTCGCCTCCGAGGTCGAAGCCGAGGGTATCGGCGGTCTCGGTGGCGAGCGACATCTGGTAGAGCTCGGTGAAGAGCACGGCGTGGCCTCCGAGCCAGCCCGCGAGCGCGCCGACCTCGAGATCCTCCGCGCGCAGCCGGAAATAGCTCAGACCGCCGGAGACGCTTCCAGAGACGACCGAGCCGAATTTCCACCGCGCCACCGCGTTGAAGCTCAACGTCAGCTCTTCCATCCGGCCCGCCGCCGGTGGAGCCTCGAAGGAGAACGACGCCGTCCGGACGACGCGCTCGCTCGAAGGGAAATTGATGGAGTCCCAGACGAGATCGACCTCGTGGGGAGGGCTCGCTCCGGACCCGGTCCGCGTGAGCCCGGTCCAGAAGGAATTGGAGCCCGAGGACGCGATGGGGATAGACGTCGAGCCCGATCCCGAATCCCACGCCCGTCGTCCCCTGCAGAGCGAGCGACTGCGAGCCTCGGCTGCGCGGATCGGGCTCTTCGAAAAGCTGATTGATTCCGCCGACTCGCGAGGGAATGTAGGACGCATCGTACGACTGGTCGAGCTCAGGAAAGAAGACGAGGAGACCTCCGAAGATCTCGACATCGGTTCCAGCCCGAGCGGTCGCCGCGATCGCGATGCAGGTTGAAAAGCAGACGACGAGGCGTAGGGCACTTCGGAAAGGGTCGCGGTGAGTGTGGCGGCGCATGCCGTCTCGATTGTAGCGCCGCGTCGTCAATCGTCACGCAGGGTATTGGCCGGGTCGACGCGGGCGGCGCGGAGGCTGGGAACGACGGCGGCGGCGAGCGCGGCGATTCCCAGAATCGCGGTGACGACGACGTAGGTGGAAGGATCACCCGGCGAGACGTGAAACAGCAGGCTCTTCAGGAGTCGCGTGACGAAGACGGCGGTGACACCCCCCGCCAGGATACCTCCCGCGACCGGCTTCGCGCTTTCGGCAACGAGCATGGTGACGACATCCCGTGCTCTCGCTCCGAGCGCCATGCGGATTCCGATCTCGTGCCGGCGTTGGACCACTACGAGACCCATCACGGCGTAGACGCCGATTGCCGCGAGGACGAGGGCGACGAGAGCGAAGACGCCGAGGAGCCGGGTGCGGAAGCGCTCCGGACTCATCGAGGCTTCGATGACCTCGCGTAAGGGACGCACCGCGTACAGGGGGATGCCCGGGTCCATCGACGAGACCTCTCGCGATACGCGGGTGGCGAGCGACTTCGGCGCGAGAGCGGAGCGGATGACCAGGGTTCGGGTGTGGTACGAGGGGAAGTGGCGATCCGGGGTATAGAACATCGGGACGTCTTCGTCCCCGAGGCCGAGATGCTTGACGTTGCCCACGATCCCCACGATCTCCCGGGAGCCGGGCCCGCCGACGTCCTGTCGTCCCGGACCGTCGATTCCACGGTTGTACGTGATGCGTTTGCCGAGCGGGTCCTCGCGGGGCCAGAACTTCCGCGCCATGGCTTCGCTGATGACGATGACTCCGGGCGAGCCCATCCAATCCCGGTCGTCGAAGAGGCGGCCTCTCAGAAGAGGGATGCCCATCGCTTGAAAGTAGCCCGCGCTCACCGACCGCGCCTCGGCGGAGGGGGCCTCTCCTTGAGGTGAGGGGCGGTCCTCGATTTGAAACCCGTCGCTCGAGTAGTTGTCGGTGAGGGGAAGAATGTTCGTTCCGCCGACGGCAGTGACACCGGCGAGAGCGCCGATCCGCCGATAGAGCTCGTCGTAGAACGGAATCTGCTCTCCTTCGGCGTAGCGCGCCGTGGGAAGAGACATCGAGAGGGTCAGGACCTGGTCGGAGCGAAACCCCGGCGTCACCGAGCGAAGCTCGGAAAGACTCTTCACGAAGAGTCCCGCCGCGACGAGGAGGACCAGCGAGAGGGCCACTTCGGTCGCGACGAGAAGACCCCTCGCGCGGCCGCGGGAGGTGGCGCCGCGCCCTCCGCCCTCGATCAGAACGTTACGGAGGGCGCGGGAAGAAAGGCTGAGCGCTGGCGCGAGACCGAAGACGACGGCGGTCGCGGACGAAAGAGCGAGAGAAAAACCGAAAACGGTTCCGTCGAAGGCGAGCTCGGCCGCACGGGGGATCCCTCGCTCCGCCAGCACTCCCTTGGCCGCTGCCGCGAGGAAGAAGCCGAGGAGACCGCCGGCGATGGAGACGAGGAAGCTCTCGAGCAGGAGCTGGCGCACGAGCGCCATCCGTCGAGCGCCGAGAGCGGACTGGACCGCCAGAGCTCTTTGTCGGGCGAACCCCTGGGCGAGCTGGAGATTGGCGAGGTTGGCGCAGACGATGAGAAGCACCGCCCCCACGGCACCGTAGAGGACGAGAAGACCCGTGCGCGAGTCGGCCACGATCGCCTCTTTCAGCGGCAGGACGTACACGCCGCGGTGGGTGTTGGAGTCCGGATAGGTCTGCTCGAGCCGACGGGCGATACCCACGAGCTCCGCTCGCCCTTCGTCCAGCGTCTTTCCCGGGCGCAGCCTTCCGATCGCGCGAATGAAGTGGCCGGAGCGCGGGAGATCGGAAGGATCGAACCGATAGGGAGCGTAGAGTACGGGCTCCCGGTCGGGGTTGGGCTCGGGGTGGCGGAAATCCGCCGGAAGGACGCCGACAATCTCGTAGGGCTCGGCGTTCACCCGGATCGTCTTTCCCACGACGTCGGGGTCCCCGCCGAAGCGCGTCCTCCAGAACGCGTCGGTGATGATGGCGGTCGCGGGCGCTCCCTTGCGATCGTCCTCCTCCGTGAAGAACCGACCCAGCGCGGGTGTCAACCCCAGGGTGTCGAAAAACCCGGCGGTCACGTTCAATCCCGGTACGCGCTCGGGATCGAAGTCTCCGGAGACGGTGAAGAACCCCACCCATCCGTGGCCTCCCATCGACTCGAACACCTTGCTCTCGGTGGCAAGATCGTGGAAGTCGGCGGGCGAGAGGTTCTCGGGCTCCCCGCTGTCGGTATCGAGTCCCTGGATCTTCGCAAGACGCTCCGGCTCCTCGTAGCGGAGGGGACGGAGCAGGACGGCGTTCACCAGGCTGAAGACGGCGGTATTGGCACCGATGCCGACGGCGAGCGTGAGAACGACGAAGAACGTCCAGCCGGGTCGACTCCGGAGCGCCCGGAGAGCGAGTCGTATTTCCTGCGACAGCATCGTTCTTCTTTCTTTCGTCCGTTTCGTCGGGGCCGGTTGGCAGCGCGCCGCTGCGCCGTCCTCTTCGAGCAGCAAGCGAGTCGAGACCGCGTCCCGGACGACGCCGATCGCGCGACGGAGGATCTCGCTGGACGAGGCGCCGCCTTGGCGCTGGTGCCAGAGCTCCGAGCGCCACTCGTCGCGGAATCGCTCCCGATAGAAAGCGGGAACGAGGCGGCTCGCGAGCGCGACCAGTGCCCGTGCGATCCCATGGGCGGTCCGCGCGCGCTCTACCCCGCTCATGGACTCGACTCGGGCTCGGGCTCGGCGGGCAGGACGTCCTCGAAAATCCGCCGGTGCTCGGCGAACCGCTCGACGGCGGAGGCGAGAACCTTCTTCCCTTCCACGGTGAGCTCGTAGTAACGCCGGGCGGGACGGCCGTCGCGATGCGCCCGCGTCTCGCCTTCCCAACGCGAGCGGGCGAGCTTCGAGACTTCGAGCCGTCGAAGGATGGGATACGCCGTGCCGCTCGCAAGACCGGTGAAATCCATGATCTCGGAGCCGTAGCGGTAGCCCCGGGCAAGAGCCTGGAGCACGAGAGCGGTGTTATAGGTGAGTCTCGGTCTCGACGTACCCATGAGCTCGCGATGCTATATATAACTCTACATAGGTGTCAAGAAAAGTGAACGGAGCGCTTCCACCGACGGAAGCGCTCCGTTTTCGCGGAGCGCGCCGAAAGGTCCAGGGGTAAGGGCAAGATTTTCGGCCTCCCGGCGTCACGTTCCAACCACTCGCTATAGCAGATGCCGTGCCACCCGCGGCGAAGGCGCGAACCGTCGATTTCAAGGACTTTTCACTCTCGCGCGAATCTTTCCTTCCCGTTCTCTGTCCAGAGCATGAATCAGCCTGTACAATTAGTGGACATGCCTTCGCCGGATCGTCGATCTCTCGAGTCGCTCACGGCGCTCGCGACGTGCAATCCGTTTCTTCCCGAGCGCGTCGAGCTCGAGCACGCCGCGTTGGGTGCCGCGTTCGAGGAAGTAAGCCCCGTCTGGAGCAAGCGACTCGATAGGCAAAACCCCAACGTGGTGAAGCTCGCGGGCAAGGCAGAGGCCACGGCGAGCTCGCTCCGCGAGCGTTTCGCCTCCGGCACGAGACCTCCCCTCGATGACCAGCGGCTCTACGAAGAGCTCGTCTTCTACGTTCTCTACTATCGATTCGAGGCTCGTCTGAGGGACGCCATGTCGAGCACCGCCGTCCCCTTCTATGACGACTTCTGCCGGGAGGCGCGTTTCTTTCTCGCGCTTCCGACCCTCGCCTCTCGATTCGAGCGCGAGCTTCCGCACTGGTTCGCTTTTCTCTTCCAAATCCGGCGGGCTTCCCATCACATCTTCGAGTTCATCGTGGGGAGCTCTCTTCCGGCGGCTCGTTTGCGAGGCGCCATCTGGCAGTCCATTTTCACCCACGATCTCAGACGCTACCGGCGCACTCTGTTCGACAGGATGGGCGACCTTTCCACTCTGGTAACCGGTCCGTCCGGAACGGGAAAAGAGCTCGTAGCGCGGGCGATCGGCTCCTGCCGCTACGTTCCCTTCCACCCGCGACAAGGGCGGTTCGCCGCGGATCGTTCCGATGCCTTCTACCCCTTGAACCTCTCGGCGCTCGCCCCGACCCTGATCGAATCGGAGCTCTTCGGGCACCGGCGGGGGGCGTTCACCGGCGCGCTCGCGGACCGCAAAGGATGGCTCTCCGTCTGCCCCAAGCTCGGTACCGTCTTCCTCGACGAGATCGGAGACCTCGACTCTTCGATTCAGGTGAAGCTGCTGCGCGTGCTCCAGACGCGCGAGTTTCAGCCCCTGGGCGAGACGAGGAGCTCGAGGTTCGAAGGGAAGATCGTGGCGGCGACCCACCGCGACCTCGGACGGGAGATGCAAGCCGGCCGATTCCGTGAAGACCTCTACTACCGGCTGTGCTCCGATCTCATCACGACCCCGTCTCTCCGCGAACAGCTCGAAGACCGGCCCGAGGACATGGACGAGCTCGTTCGATTCCTCTCCAGGAGGATCGTCGGTCCCGAAGAGGCCGAGGCGGTGACGTCGGAAGTGATCGCCTGGATCGAGGGAACCCTCGGGCGCGACTACGACTGGCCGGGCAACGTACGGGAGCTCGAGCAATGCGTGAGAAACGTCGTCGTGAGGAAGGAGTACCGCCCGACTCCGAAGCGCCGCACCGTCCATCCCGGACTCGTCGACCTCGCGGAAGCCGGGCTCACCGCCGAGGAGCTCATCGAGCGCTACTGCCTGATTACCTACGAGCGTACGGGAAGCTATCTCGAGACGGCCCGAAGGCTCGGTCTCGACCGCCGAACGGTCAAGAGTAAGGTCCTCGCCATCCGAAAACGCCAGAGCCGGTGAGCCCCGAGCTCACTCTTTCCGGGATTTCTTGTCGGGGGTTTCCTCCTGGAGCTCTTTCTCGAGCTTCCGGAGACGCTCCTCGACTTCCTTCATGCGCTCCTGGATCTTGCTCAGGTCCATCTCGCGGAACTTCTCGAGCTTCTCCTGCCACTCTTTGCTGTCGAATCAATCTTCGATGCCGCGCATCGCCTGCTCGAAGGCCTTGACCGATTCTTCGTCCAGTCCCGGGCCGGCGAATACGAACCCGTGGGCGGGGTCTCCTTCCAGTGGCGCCTCGAAATCGGGCATACCGGCCTCGGGAAGGACCCGCATGCCCGCGAGGTCGATCACCGGGCGCTCGCGCTCCTCGACGCTCACCGTCATCGACAGCAGCGAGCCGTCCCGATAAAGGTCGACGGGAACGAGCTCTCCTGCCTTCTTCTGCCGAACGGCGCGAGCCAGTCCCACGGGGTCCGAGACCGGCTTTCCCTCCACCTGCGTCAGGATGTCGCCCACTTGTAGGCCCGCCGCGGCCGCTGGTCCTTTTTCCTCGACTCTGGCGATCAGGACTCCGGCGTCCTCGGGGACGCCGAAATGCCGCCGCAGCTCCGGCGTCAATCCCAGCACCTGAACACCGAGGTAGCCACCCCCGGCGCTCTTCCATATGAACGCGCGGGTGAGATCTTTCTCCGGGTTGTCTCTCGTTTCGCCGGTGGTCTGAGTCGCCGCCACCGCGAAGGCCGAGAGGGCGAACGTCATCCCCAGGGCTGCGAGGGCCGCCGACCAGAGAACGAGGCGCGGTGATCGGAACGAAAATCCTGGCTCCTTCATGTTTTCTCTCCTCATCGGTTCTTCCGACTGTCGTCTCGATAGCTCGACTGCGACGCGGGCGTCGCGGGCGGACGTTCGCCCGAATCCCGCGTGCGCGGCAGCTCTCTCAAATCGAGCACGAAATCCACCTGGTCGGTGCCGCCGAGCTCGAGCACGGGCTGGACCTCCTGGGTCAAGGCCCGGAGCTTCTCGAGCTCCGCCTGCAGATCTCGGTACTCGGAACGAAGCTCGCGGACCCGCTCCGCGGTCTTCGACCGCTCGAAGCGTTCTCGAAGATATCCGCCCGTAAGAAGCACCGCTCCGACCATCGCGGCGACGAAGCCGAGCGCGAACACTCGACGGCGTCGCGGCTGGCGGCGAGCCCGGAGTCTCCCGTCGAGCTTCTCCAGAACGCGCGCGTTGAAATCGGATGACGGCGTTCCCGCATCCCGCGGGAGCTCCCGCAACAGATGACCAATGTCCTCGTCGGTCATTCGGCCCATCGACGACCTCCATTCCAGTACGGCTCCAGCAGCCGTCGAAGTCTCCGGCGCCCGCGATGGATTCGAGACTTCACCGTGCCTTCACCGCAGCTCAGCGCCCGGGCGATGTCGGAATAGGACCAGCCTTCCATCTCGCGAAGCAAGAGGGGCGAGCGATAACGCAAGGGAAGTGCTTCGAGGGCCTCCGCCAGACGTGTCGCGAGCTCGTCCTGCAGGCAGGCTGCCTGAGGGCTCGGCACGACCCCCACGCCGTTCGAGGAGAACGCCTTCAGAAGAATCTCCCGCCGGCGCCGCTTCCGCTCCTCGGTCCGGAGCAGATTGGTCGCGACCCTGTATAGATAGGGTACGAACTGCCCCCGTTCCTCATAGCGATGCGACAGCTCGAAGAGCCGGACGAACGCATCCTGCGCCACTTCCTCCGCCCGGTCGCGACTGCGGGCCACCGCGGTCAGGTACCTCACGAGCCCATGCTTGTGTCGCTCGACCAGGGCTGCGAAGGCGTCGCGGTCGCCCGCCTGGACGCGGGTCATGAGCTCGGAATCGCCCGGTGCGCGCATGTTCATTCATTAAACGCTCCGGGGAGAGCAAAGTTCCCGGGAGGCCCAAGAACCGCTTTTCTCCGGAAAGGCTTCTGGTGTACAATCCATCTCCCAATCGGATTTCATAGTACGGTGCATTTTTCTTTCCTAAGGCTTTACTCATGTACCTTCAGCACTACGGATTCCGAGACAAGCCGTTCAAGCTGACTCACGATCCGGCCTACTACTACGGTGAGGCGCACCAGATTCCCCTGAACGAGCTCTGCTACTCCATCGAGGAGCGTCACGGGCTCGCGATCCTTCTGGGAGAGGCAGGAACGGGCAAAACCACGCTGCTCCTACGACTTCTCAGGAGCTTCAGCCGCCACCTGAACGGCGTCTTTCTGTCCGATGTCGCCGTGGGCGAGGCATCGCTGATTCGGCAGGTCGGTCGGGCTCTACTGCTTCCGTTCAAGCCTCAGGACTCGACGGAGACAGTCGCCCAATACCTCGATATCTTCCTCCGCGGCCAGGTGACGGCGGGAAAAACCGTCGTCGTTCTCATCGACGAAGCCCAGGGACTGACCGACGGCCAGCTCGATGAGCTCCGCCACCTCACGAACCTCGAGCACAAGGGCCGAAAACTGGTGGAGCTCGTTCTCGCTGGACTTCCATCCCTGGAGCGGAAGTTCCAGATGCCCGACCTCGAGTCTCTCAGCCAACGCGCGGTCGTCCGTTGCTGGGTAGAGCCGATGAGTCTCGAGCACACCCGCTCCTACATCCGGCATCGTCTCGACGTCGTGGGAGCCCCCAACCCCGACATGTTCTCCTCGGATGCGGTGGAGCGCATCCACCAGGCCACGATGGGAATCCCGAGGCTCGTGAACATCGTTTGCGAGAGGTCGCTCCTGATCGGATATGTCGAAGAAATACAAGTCCTTAGAGATTCCCACGTGGATCAAGCGGTGGCGGACTTGAATCTGAAGCCGATCAGCGACAGCAGTATGGATCTGGCGACCGGCGCGTTCGGATTCGAGGGAAACCTTCTGCTACGGATGTCGGCACAGCTCGACACCATCATGAGGAAGCTGGATTCGCTCGAGAACGAGCCCGGCGGAAGCGCCCGAGGACCGAACGAAGAGCCACGGCTGCGGCAGTGGCTGAAGTCTCTTCGGAGCAACCCGCTCAAAGAGCCGACCCATAGCCACGGGTTCGACGAGCTCGTGGATACGCCGCTTCGGGTCCGATTGAACCAGGCGAAGCCCGAAACAAACCACTGAGCCCGAGTCGGCGACTCGGGTTCCAGGTCCTGGCTAGGCCGCTCGCTTCAGCGTCCTCGGACCTTCTGACAGCGGGAGCGCGTTCGGTACCTGGGTCGAGAAGGCGTGAACACGCCGCACGCGGATTCCGGCAAGAACCGAGAGTCCTGCATCCATGAAGAGCTTCGTCGCGCAGAAGACGAGCGCAAAAGCCAACCAGAAAGTAACGCTCAGCACCTGGACGATCTCCTTTCCTGCACCGGTGTAAATTCGGTACTAATCATAGTGCAAGTTCGGTAAAAATCAACCGCGAGATGCTGTGGGTGCCATCCGGACAGGGCCCAGTGGTCGTGGGTCGCGGCGGCGGAGCCTTCGAGACCCCGCCGCACGCACCCGCGATCGGACCTACATTCCGGCCTGGATCGAGGTCGTCCAGGTCATGTCGCCCCAGGACAGGCTCAGCGCATCGCCCTTGATCGCGATGGTGAAAACGTCGCCGGCGCCGCCGGCGACTTTGTTCATCTTGATGCGGGCGATCTCCTGGTCCGCGATCTTCTCGTAGCCCATGAGCGCGGGCCAGGGCTCGTTGGCCAGCTCGGGTGGAGCCTTGGCATACATTTCCTTCAGAGGAATTCCCAGGTTCTTGTTGACGCAGAGCGACCACTCGCCGTTCGCCGGCGCCTGGACGTAGAGGCTGTACTTGCCGGCGGGGATCTTCGTCCCTCCGATGTTGAGCGCGGTATCGGTGTGGAGCGTCGTCACCTGGTTTTCGCCCGCGCGCCAAATGCGATCCTCGGGCAGGTCTTTCATCAGGCCGTCCAGCGTCCGGCCCTTCAAAGCGGGCCGGCCGTAGTCGATTACGACTTTCTTGCCGTTGATGGTGGTCTCGGCCTTGCCACGAGCCGGCGGCGCCTGCTGGGCGAAAGCTGGAGCCGCGAGTGCGGCCACGACGAGCGCGAGCGCGAATCGGTTCCTCATCATAATCATTCGATCTCCTTGGTTTCGGCGTTGCGCAATCCCTGCAATGACTCTACGCAATGACTCTACGAGCGCTGCTGGGCGATGTTCCCGAGGTGAGACGGATTCAATTTCTTGAACGCTGGCTCGCAGGCCCCGGGCAGTATAGCGCGCGCGGACTAATACGGCGTATCGTCGTACAACCAGACGCGTCCGCGGCGGTACCAGAGACGCGCGTAGATCGCGCGTGCTTCGGGGGGCGGAGAGAAAGCGGCCGTCCTCTCGATCGCCGTTTCCGGCCCGCTGTCGAAGAGGTCCGACGCCCCCGGTATCGTTCCCACGAAGAGCCTCCACTCCACGACACCACGAGAATCCGCGAGGCGGAACCGGGTCCCGCCCGCGGCCGCGTCGCGCAGGCGCTCGAGGCGCGGCGGGGGAACGCTCGTCCGGAACCGCGCGAGCGTATTCCGCAACCGACCGATCGAGCGCGCATTGTCCTGCTGGTCCGAGCCGGTCGCGAGGCCCCGGTACGAGACTCGGGGGCTCGAGAAGAGAGGCACGCGGACGCCGGGGCCGTAGGCCATGATGGTCCGGAATCCCGAGAGGAGATCCTTGTATCCGTGGGAGAACCCGAATGCGGCGCGGCTCGAGGGATCTTCGGGAGCGTGGTCGCAGCCGGAGTTGTGTCCGAGCTCGTGCGCCATCGCATAGGTCGAGTCGATGCAGCTTCGCTCGACGACGGAGAAGGCCCAATCGGCGAACGCGGGACCATCGTCTCCCATGGAGAAGGAGATGCCGCAGCCATCGTGCTCTTCGACCACGAGCTGGACGAAGTCCGCGCCGCGCTCGTCCCGCAGGGCACGGACGTCGTCGAGGGCACCGTCGTTGTCTCGCTGCAGGATCTCGAGGTCGGACTCCACGCGCCCCGCTTCTTGATAGGTAACCTCCTGGAGCTCCACGAGCCGCAGCCGGGTCTCGACGCCGCTCCGCTCGAGGGCCAGGTTCGCCTCCGCGATACCGAGATGCACCAGGGATTCGATGGCGTCGCGACCTCCTGCCATCATCCGCGCCCGGCGCGTGTAGACGACGAGAAGATCGAGGATTCCGCCGTCATCGGTGGAGTCGGGGACCGTTTCCGCGACTCGACCCGACCCCGTCGAGAGCGGTTGCCGGTCGGGAGGCTCCGCGGACGGGCTGGACCTCCTCGACGCGATAGCCCGCTGCCGCGGGACGGACACGGAACTGCCCCGAGCCGAGGCGCAAGCTCGCGGAAAGAACGCCTCTCGTCACCGAGAGCACGATCGAGCTCGACTCGTCTCCCGCCGCGTGGCCCACCCACACGAAGCTTTCGGGTCCGAACGGAACGAGCGCGTCGCGAACGCCCTCGACACCGACGTCGGGAAACGGAGCGAGGTGAACGCGCGCCTCCGCGAGAGCGCTCGTATCGATCGGCGCGACCCGCCCTCTTACCACGTCGGGAGTCGAAAGGGGAAGGTCGACGCTGCGAGCGGCCAGAAGCGGCAGCGCGACGACGAGCGCGGGAAACCACATGATCCGGTGTTCTCTCGAGTCTTCTCTCGGATCAGGCTACCAGATCGCGGCCGAGCGCGTCAGCCGTAGGTGACGAGCAGGAAGAACACCAGGACGCCGGTGACCGATACGTAGAGCCAGATGGGGAAGGTGACGCGCGCGACCCGCCGGTGACGATGAAACCGTCGGGTCCCCGCGAAAAAGAGAGTCGTGAGCACGAGAGGCAGCCCGACCATCGAGAGAAGAATGTGGCTCACGAGAACGAAGAAATAGACGGGCCGCACCAGTCCCTGGCCTTCGAAGTGGGTGTCGCCGTGATAGTGGTGGTAGACGACGTAGCTCGCGAGAAAGAGGGCGGAAAAAACGACGGCGGTGAGCATCAGCTTCATGTGAAGCTCGCGACGGCGGCGGCGGATGGCGAGAAATCCCGACGCGAGAAAGATCGCGCTGGTGAAATTCAGAGCGGCGTTGAGCGCCGGCAGCGACCGGGTCCAGCTCGGCGCTTCGGCCGAGCCCTGACGAAAATAGAGGAGCCAGAACAGATACACCAGAATGGCGATGCTCGCCGCGCCGATGACGAGGAAGGCCTTCCTCTCGGTCGAGCGATCGAGGTCGAGGGGCTCGCCGATCACGACGCCGCCATTCGCTCCAAATCCGCCTCGGCGGCAATGAACCCGAACGCAGCCCAGGCCTTGCCGGATACGACTTTCTCGAAGATATCCTTCGCCTTCCCCTCGTCCCCATTGTAGTAGTACCAGTTGCCGACACCGTAGCCCTGAGTCGCGAGATCGAGGTCGGTGGCCTGCCGGGTATCGAGGAGGGCTTCGGGGGTCAGCACTCCTTTGTACATGAGAAGACGCTTGTGGTACGAGTCGTTCTCGAGAATATCCATCTTCTCGTGAATGGGCTCGAGAACCCGGGCCGCATCCTCCATGCGACCGAGCCGCCGATAGATCATGTAGAGCCAATCGGACGTCGCCACCAGGCTGTCGTCGTTCGATTTCGAGAACTCCATGCAGGCCTCGTACGCCCGGGCAGCGTTGTCGAAGTCGCCTTTCAAGTAGTAGGCGAGCCCGAGGTGGTACCAGATGTTGAAATGCGACGTGCTGCGGGGAACTCCGGCGGGGTTGGGTGCGCCGTCGGGCTCGATCTCGTCGGGTACTCCCTGAATCAGCTTCGAGGCCTTCTCGAGGTCGGCAATCGCTTTGTCGAACTGGCGCAACGTGATGTAGCGGTGTCCGCGGTGCCGGTAGAGTTTGAAGGAGTCCGGGTGCTTCTGAATTCCCTCGCTGTAGACGTCCACGGCGTCGCGGTAGCGGCCGAGATAAGCAAGGCGGCGTCCCAGCCAGATGATGTTCTCGGGACCGTCTGGATCCTCGTCGAACTTCGCCTGGGCTTCCGCGAGATTGGCCTCGAGCTTGGCGCGTTCGTCCGGCGAAGGCTCGGGCCGATAGAGCGGTTTCCCGTCGAGAGTGTAAGCCTCGGGCGTCGTCGCCGGCTCTTCGGTTCCGTCGGGCTCCGCGGCGGGAGTCTCCTTAGCCTCGGGTCCACAGGCCAAAGTCGATCCGATGACGCCGAGCGCGAGACAAGCAACCACCAGGGCAGTGGACGATTTCATCGATGCCTCCCGGGCCGAGAGGGTAGCGTTTCGAGCGTCCGAGTTCAAGGAACGGCGGTGTAGTGCCCGTGGATACAGAGCCACTTCCCGTTCTCTTTCACGAAGATCCGGGTCGACTTCCCCCGACTGGTGAAGCGCTCCCCGGAGACGGTACCGGAGTCGGTCCAGTAGTACGTGACCCAGGCCACGTCGCCCCGGACCGTCACCTTCGGCTGGTGCATCTCGGTTTTGACTCCGCTCGCGCGCTTCAGGTAGTCCGCCATGCCGGACACCTCCAGTTCCTTGCCTTCGGCGAGGTAAAGGTCGTTCTCACCGAAAGCCGTAAAGTCGGGGTGGATGTAGCTCGCGTAGCCGTCGATGTCGCCCTTCTCTTCCGCCGCCCACATCCCGACGAGTGCCGCCTTCACCGCTCGCTCGTCTTGCGTGTCCGCGAACGCTCTCGTTCCGACGCTCGCCGAGATCACGGCGAGCGAAAAAGAGACTCCGAGGAGAATCTCGAGCCTTTTCCTACCCATCGGTCCACCCTCCTTTGCCGTTGTCCGGCCGCCCATTCTAGCGGACCGGCGGAGGCGAGCTTCCGGATTTTTCGATCGATTTGATTTGATCGAATTCGGTCTGACTGCGATCATGGAGATACATGGACCTCGACCAGCGTTTTCTCGGAAAGACCTACGACGACTTTCTCTTTCGCCCCCAGAGGGGTCTGGCCACGAGCCGCCGAGGGATCTCGCTTTCTTCTCCGCTCACTCGCTCGCTCACGCTCGAGCTTCCCGTGATCTCTTCGAACATGGACAGCGTCACCGAAGCGGAGATGGCACGCACCATGGCTCTCGAAGGTGGCATCGGGATCGTGCATCGCGCGATGTCGTTCGAGCGGCAAGGGGAAATGGTGCGGCGGGTCAAGAGGAGCTACAGCGCCGTCATCGAAAGCCCGCTGCACGTGCCCCGGGGTACGACCATCAGGGACGCCAAGACCTTCGCGCGCCTGCATCACATCACCGCCCTTCTCATCGAGGAGGCGCCGGGAAGCGGGATTCTCGCCGGGCTTCTCACCAACCGCGACATTCCGCGGCGGGCGGATTTCGACTCACGGCCCGTGGACGAGTTCATGACGCCTTTCGAGCGTCTCCACACCAGTCCCCCGGGAATCGGAGAGGACGAGGCGGAGCGGCTCATGTTCGAAAAGCGCATCGAGCGCCTGCCTCTCGTCGACGAGAATCGCCGCATTCGGGGACTCATCACCCTCCGCGACATCCTCTTTTTCCGCAACCGGCCGTTCTCCAGCAAGGACGGGAAGGGACGCCTCCTCGTGGGTGCCGCCATCGGCGCCCGGGGTGGCTACCTCGAGCGCGCGGCAGCGCTCGTGGAAGCGCAGGTGGATCTCCTCGTCATCGACATCGCTCACGGTCATTCCGACGTCATGGCCGACGCCATCGAAGCCATCCGCTCGCGTTTCGAATCGACGGCGCTCGTCTGTGGCAACGTGGCCACCGCGGAAGGCGCCCGCTTTCTCGCCGAGCGCGGGGTCGACGCCATCAAGGTGGGAGTGGGGCCAGGGAGAGGCTGCCGCACCAGGATCGAGACCTCCGCGGGGGTTCCTCAGCTCCAGGCGATTCGTGAAGCCTACTGCGGGGTGGGAGACGACGTGCCCATCATCGCCGACGGCGGCATCGCCCACGACAAGGATATCTTCCTCGCGCTCGTCTGTGGTGCATCGTCGGTCATGCTCGGAAGCGCCCTCTCCGGTACCGACGAGTCCCCCGGACACCTGATCGAGGACCCGGCGACGCACCAGAAGCGGAAAATTTACCGCGGTATGACGTCACCCCAGGCGGTGTTCCAGTCGATCGACGATCCCGGAAACGGCGACGACCTGACCTCGGCGTTCTCGACCCCTCCGGAAGGAATGGAGATCCAGGTCGCCTACAAGGGCAGCGTCGTCGACGTTCTCAGGAGAATCCGCGGACATCTCCAGTCGGCGGTGAGCTACGCGGGCGAGACCTCGCTCGCGGCGGCCCGGAAGAAGATCCTTCCCGACCCCCTTCGGTTCCTGATCCCCCTTTCGGGCGCCGCGCAGCGCGAGTCGTTTACGAGGTGATCGGCTCGAGGACGCCCTTCACCTTCTCCACCAGCTCGGGCGTGACCTCCATCCCGTGATCTTCCTTCGCGTGACGCCCGGCGGCGGCGAGGATCTCTTCGTCGGTACCGCGGACCTCGAAATCGCAGCCCGGTACCAGTTTGCCGCAGCGCAGCAGCTTCGGATTCGACATGACGTTCCTCCTTGTTTTGGTCGGAACGACGGGGTTACGACGGCCTTGCCATGGCCAGGGCGTCTTCGCGGCTCAGCTCCATGTCGTGAGACTCACGCGCGTGCAGTTGAGCTTCGGAGACGAGGGCTTCCTCGGTCTCTCCCCGGATCACGGCACCGCAGGGACAGTGGATCTCTTTCTCCATCGTTTTCTCCCGTAATTCCGATCGCGGCGAGTCTACGGCGCTCGCGTTGGCGCTTGGTTGCAAAAAGGTTGAAAATCCGGGAAATTCCGGATAGGCGCAAATGCGAATCTATGTTACCGGACGGATCGCAATCGAGCACGCGAGCGGGGTCGTGGACGAGTCCCGCTTTCCCAGCCGACAAGTGCGTCTTCTCTTCGCCGCGCTCGTGACCGAGCGGGCGCGAGCTCTCTCGCGGGAAGAGCTGGCGCGCATCCTGTGGGATACGGAGCTTCCGCCTCGATGGGAATCGGCGCTCAAGGCACTCGTCAGCAAGCTGAGACGGCTCACCTCGGGCCTCTCGGTCGAGAGCGTCTACGGCTGTTATCGGGCGCGACTCCCTCGGCAGAGCTGGGTGGACCTCGAGGCCGCCCGCCACGCCATCGACGAGGCCGAGGGAGCGATTCGAGCGCGACGGGATCGCGAGGCTTGGGGCCCGGCGAACGTGGCGATCGCGATCGCCAAACGAGGCTTCCTCCCGGGAGAGAGCGGCTCCTGGGTCGAGGCGAGGAGGCGCGAGGTCGACGAGCTCTGCCTGCGCGCGATGGACGCTTACGCGGAGATCGGTCTGCGGATTTCTCAGCCGGAGCTCTCGGTCCAGATTTGCGAGGAGATCGTCGGCCGGGAGCCGTACCGCGAATCCGGCTATCAGCGACTCATGCGCGCCCACGCCGCGCGCGGGAACCGGGCCGAGTCTCTTCGGGTCTTCCATCGTTGCCGGGAGCTTCTTCGCGACGAGCTCGGAGTCGATCCCTCTGCCGAGACCGCCGCCGTCTATCTGAAGCTTCTTCGCGGTAACCCCTCATAATCGCGCGCGAGCTCGTTCCTTCGCTTTCGATTTTTTCCTGAAACCGCGGACCGCCTTCCTGCCTCCAATAGGGCGGAGGTGGAATCATGCGCATCAACCTCATGAAGACTCTGTGGGCCGCCGGCGCAGCCGTCCTCCTCGCCGGTCTCGCTTCCGCGCAGCCCGGCTCATGCTGCCGGGGCAATGGTCGGGGACAGGGCATGATGGACGCCGACCACCGGGCGGACATGGCGCTGTTTCGCTACCTTCTGGACCATCGCGACCGGATCCAGAGGACGGTCACCGAGATCGACAACGGGGTCGTGACCGTGACCGAGTCCGACGATGCCGAAGTCCGCTCCCGGCTCCGCGAGCACGTCAAATCGATGTACGCGCGGGTGGACGAAGGACGCCCCATTCATGCAAGAGATCCACTCTTTGCGGAGATTTCCCGCCACGCGGATCAGATCCAGATGACGATGGAGGATACGGAACGCGGAATCCGCATCCGCGAGACCTCGGAGGACCCTTACGTGGCGAAGCTCATCAAGGCCCACGCGAAGGTCGTCGACGCCTTTCTCGAGAACGGTCACGCGGAAATGATGAAGGACCATCCCGTCCCCGAACGGTGACCGGGATGTGGTAGAACCTAGGAGCGATGTCACGCTCCTGGGAGCTTCCGAAAGCGGCCTCCGTCGTCGTGACCGGGGCGTCGAGCGGAATCGGGGAGGCCTCCGCCTATCGCTTCGCCGGGGAGGGCGCGCGCCTCGGTCTTCTGGCGCGCCGGAGAGACCGGCTGCAAGAGGTCGCCGCCAAGGTTCGCGCCCTCGGCGGCGAAGCCCTCGTCGTACCCGTCGATCTCGCCGACGGCGATAGTGCTCGTCGGGCGGTGAGGGAAGTCGAGACGACGTTCGGCCGCGTCGACGTCCTCGTCAACAACGCTGGCTTCGGTCTCTACGCGCCCATCGAAAGTGTGCTCCGCGAGGACATCGAGCGGCTCTTCGCAGTCAACACCTTCGGCGCTCTCGCGTGCATCCAGGCGGTGCTTCCCGGGATGAGACGCAACGGAAAGGGACTCATCATCAACGTCTCCTCAATCGTCGGGCGACGGGCGCTCCCGATGACGGGCGCTTATGGCGCGAGCAAGTACGCGATGCAAGGCCTGTCCGACGCGCTGCGGGTCGAGCTCGCCGGGACCGGGGTTCGAGTCTCCGTCGTCTGTCCGGGGTATACGGCGACCGAGTTCTCGGAGAGAGTCCTCGACTACGGCGCCGAGCGCAGGCGACCAACGGGTGCGGTGATGTCGGCGGAAGAGGTGGCGGAGGCCATCTTCGCCTGCGCTCGAAGGCCGCGCCGCCAGATCGTTCTCACCGGGAAGGGAAGGCTCGTCGTCTTTCTCGAGCGCTTCGCTCCGGGTATCGCGGACTGGCTCATCGCCCGGGCAATTCCGGTGACGCTTCCTCCCGTGGGAGAACCCCGGTGAAACGACGGCGCGTCATCGCATCGCTGCTGGGCGCCGCGGGGGCGCTCGGGGCACGGGTCCCCGAAGCACAGGATCTCGTCTCCCGAAACGGTGAAAGAGATGCTCCGTACGCTGGGCGGGGTCGAGCCCCGGCCGTCGGAGGAGGCCTACGTACGCGCGTTCCTCCTCTCGTTTCGCGGGGCCGCACGACCCGACCCCGAGGTCGAGCCCGCCCTCACCTTCGACCCCGAGCTCGACCTTTGATGTGGAAACGTCGGTGAGCGTGAGCGGAGAAATTCTTCTCGAGCCTCTTCACGAGAATCGCCGCTCGTTTGAATCGGAAGGAAGTGTCGTCCGAGGAGCTCGTCCGCGCCACCATCGAGAGGACCGAGGCGCTCGAGCCCCGGCTCAACAGCTACATCACGTTTCTCCCCGACCGCGCCCTCGAGCAGGCGAGACAGCGCGACGCCGAGCGACGCCGCGGCGAGGTGCGTGGCCCTCTCCACGGAGTCCCGGTGAGCCTCAAGGACATCTTCGACACCGCCGGGATTCCCACGACGGCCGGAGCGCGGTTTCTTTCCGATCGGCGTCCGAGTGCCGACGCAGAAGCCGCGAGACGGCTCTTCGATGCGGGCGCGGTCCTCATGGGGAAATCGAACCTCAACAAATTCGCGGGAGGCGAGTCGGGCGAGAATCCCGACTTCGGTGACATCCACAACCCCTGGAACACCAACTATTCTCCCAGCGGTTCGAGCGGAGGCTCGGCGGTGCAGGTGGCGACCGGCATGGCGGCGCTGTCGCTCGGCTCCGACAACGGTGGGTCCATCCGGAATCCTGCTTCCGTCTGCGGCATCGTCGGGCTCAAGCCCACCCACGGCCGGGTCAGCACCCAGGGGATGTTTCCGCGCGCCTACTCCGTGGATCACGCCGGCGTGCTCACCCGTACCGTGCGCGATGCCGCGCTCGCTCTCGGCTTGCTGGCAGGACGTCGCGAGGGAGACGGGACGGCGGCACGACGCGACGTCGCCGACTACCTCTCGGAGCTCGACGCCGGCCAATCCATCCGCGGGCTCCGCCTCGGCATCGACCGTGAGATGGTTCGCGTCGCCGAGCGACCGGTGCTCCGGGTCTTCGACGACGTCCTCGCCAAGCTCGCCGAGATCGGTTTTTCCATCGTCGACGTGTCTCTTCCCCACCCGGAAGAGATGATGCCGGTGATGTACAGCATTTTCTTCTGCGAGTGGGGCGTCGCCCACGAGAGGTGGATGCGCGAGCATCCCGAGGAGTACGACGGCGGCTCGCGGGCAGCGCTTCTCATTCCCGCCGTCGACTATCTCAAAGCGCAGCAGCAGCGGCGTCTCATCCAGAATCGCTTCGGGCGGGCAATGAAGGACGTGGACCTCCTGGTCTCACCGACCTATCCCGTCACCCGGCGCGAGCACCGGAGCCTTCCGGTCGTGGACGGACGAAGATTCACGCTCGACGATGCTCTGCGCTACACCATGCCGTACGACCTGATGGGACTCCCCGCGATCTCGATTCCCGGCGGCTTCGCCTTCGACGACGCTCCCGTAGGATTCCAGCTCGCGGGCCGGGCTTTCGAAGAGGCCCTCGTGCTCCGGGCGGCCCAGGCGTACGAGAACGCCACGCCCTGGCACGAGAAACATCCATCCATCTGACTGGAGTGGAACAAAGATGATCGACATAGAAAAAACAAGCGGTTTCGTATCCGACTTCTGGGAAGGGAAAATCGTTCCCGCTCTCTCCGACTACATCCGGATTCCCAACGTCTCCTCGTCGTTCGATCCCGACTGGGAAGCGCACGGCCACATGGAAAAGGCGCTCGGGCTCGCGAAGGACTGGGTCGAGGCCAACCGCCCCGAGGGCTCGAAGATTCACGTGGGCCGGATTGCCAAGCGAACGCCGGTGCTGGCGCTCGAGGTTCCGGGAGACTCCAAAGAAACGGTCCTCATGTACGGCCACCTGGACAAGCAACCGGAGATGACAGGATGGCGGGAGGGGCTCTCCGCCTGGAAGCCGGTTCGCGAGGGGAACCGTCTCTACGGCCGCGGCGGAGCCGACGACGGCTATGCCGTCTTCGCCTCGGTGGCGGCCATCCGCGCCCTTCACGAGCAGAAGGCATCCCATGCGCGGATCGTCGTGCTCATCGAGCTCTCCGAAGAAAGCGGAATCTCCCGACCTCCCCGCCTACGTCGAGCACTTCGAGGAGCTCATCGGAACCCCGGGGCTCATCGTCTGTCTCGACTCGGGCGCGGGCAACTACGAGCAGCTCTGGTCCACGACGTCGCTCCGGGGAGTGGTAGGCGTGAACCTCCGCGTCGACGTTCTGCGCGAAGGTGTCCACTCTGGAGACGGCAGCGGCATCGTCCCGTCCTCGTTCCGCATCGCGCGACGGCTCGTCTCCCGCCTCGAGGACGCCGAGACCGGAAACATCCTCCCCAAGGATCTGTGGGTCGACATTCCGAAGGCGAGGATCGAACAGACGCGAGGTGTGGCGGAAGCACTCGGTAAGGAGGTTTTCTCCAAGTTCCCGTGGATCGACGGGATGAAGCCGGTCGCGGACGATCCGGTGGAGCTTCTCCTCAACCGCACCTGGCGGCCGCAGCTCTCCGTCGTCGGACAGGAAGGAATGCCCGCCCTCCGGGACGCGGGAAACGTCCTTCGCCCCTACACCACGTTGAAGCTCTCGCTCCGACTTCCGCCGACGCTATCTCCACTGAAGGCGCGCGATGTTCTGCAATCGCTCTTTTCCGCCAATCCCCCGTACGGAGCGCGGGTGAGCCTTTCGTTCGACGAGCCCGCGCCAGGTTGGGACGCCCCGGCGTTCGCGCCCTGGCTCCAATCGGCCCTCGATGACTCGTCGCAGGCTTTTTTCGGGAAAAAGGCGATCCACATGGGCGAGGGCGGCTCGATCCCCTTCATGGGAATGCTCGGCGAGAAGTTCCCCGAGGCGCAGTTCGTCATCACCGGTGTCCTGGGCCCCGAGAGCAACGCCCACGGCCCGAACGAGTTTCTGGATATCGAGTACGCGAAGAAGCTGACCGGGGCCGTAGCCTTCATCCTCGCAAAACACGCGAGTCGTTGACAGTTTTTTGGAGCCATCGATACAATCGCCGCCACTTCCGAGGAGGAAGCCTTCATGGAGAAAAAGCCGGAGACTCCTTACGTCCCCGTGTCCACCGACCTGCCGGAGCTCACCTTCAAGGCCGTCTTTCTCGGCATGCTCATGGCCGTCGTGCTCGGGGCCGCCAACGCCTACCTCGGAATGAAAGCAGGGCTCACGGTGGCGGCGACGTTTCCCGCCGCGGTGGTGGCGATGGCGGCGCTTCGCCCCCTGAAGGGCAGCATCCTCGAAGAGAATATCGCTCGTACGACGGCATCGGTCGGTGAAGCGCTCGTGGCGGGCGCGATCTTCACCATCCCCGCCTTCGTTATCAGCGGCGCGTGGACGGAGCTCCACTACTGGGAAAGCACCGCGATCATGCTCATCGGCGGCGTCCTCGGCGTCCTCTTCATCATCGTGCTGCGACGGACGCTCGTCGTCGAAGCCGACCTGCCGTTTCCCGAGAGCGTCGCCGCCGCCGAGATCCACAAAGCGGGCCAGGGCGGACAGACGGGAGCGTCGTTCGTCTTCGGAGCGATGGGCCTTGCGGGGCTCTGGGAGCTCCTCAAGAACTCGAACGGTATTCAGCTCATCTCCGATTCCGCCCAGCGCTTCGTCGACCTCGGACGCTCCACCATCCAGATCGGACAGCAGCAGATCAGCTACCGCGGAGGGCTTCACCTCGCCGCACCCTCGGTCTCGCCCGCGCTCATGGGCGTCGGGTTCATCGTCGGGATGCGGATTTCCGCGGTGCTCTTCGCCGGGGCGGTCATGGGCTGGCTCGTCTTCGTACCGCTCGCGATGTTCCTCAATCCCTCCTGGAGCGGTGCCATCGACAGCACTCTCGCCACCACCATCTGGCTCCGGCAGGTGAGGCCCCTCGCGGTGGGCACGATGATCGTGGCCGCCTTCTACACCCTCTACACCTTACGGACTTCCCTCGTCACCGGAATCCAGAAAGCGATCAAGAACATCGGCGCGCAGTCGGGCGCGGCAGCGGATCGGACGGAAGTCGACATCGACTTCAAGAAGACCGCGATCGCCATCGGCGTCGCCGCAATCGGGACGTTCCTCCTCTATTACTTCTTCGCTCAGGAGATCGAAGGCGCACTCCTTCTCACCGTGGTCATGGTGGTCCTCGGCTTCCTCTTCGCCGCGGTCGCGGGCTATCTCGTCGGCCTCATTGGAAGCTCGAACAACCCCATCTCGGGGCTGACTCTCTCCGCGCTGCTCATCTCCGCTCTCATCATGGTCGCGATCGGTGCGACCGACGTCCACGGCGTCGCCGCCGTCCTCGGTGTCGCCGGCGTCGTCTGCTGCGCCGCCGGCATCGCCGGGGACATGATGCAGGACCTGAAGGTCGGCCACATCCTCGGCGGCACACCATGGAAAATGGAGGTGGGCGAGATCGCTGGGAGTCATCGGCGCGTCGTTCGTCCTCGCCTTTCCTTTGATGGCCCTGCACCGCGTGTACACCATCGGCTCGGCGCAGCTTCCTGCTCCCCAGGCCGGGCTCATGGCCTTGATGGCGAACGGCATCGTGAACGGCCAGATGGCCTGGCCGCTCGTGATCGCGGGGATGTTCCTCGCCATCGGGCTCATCCTCATCAAGGCGCCTTCGCCCATGCTGATCGCCGTGGGCATGTATCTTCCCTTCGAGTCGACCGCCGCCATCTTCGTCGGGGGGCTCTTCCGCTTCGCTCTCGACTGGATGCTGGAGCGAAGGAAGGCCTCCGACGAGGAGCGCGTTCGCGCCGAGAACGTGGGAACGCTCCTCTCCTCGGGCTTCATCGCCGGCGAGTCGCTGATGGCGGTGATCCTCGCCTTTTTCGTTCTCGGATCCGACTTCGTTCCCGGGCTCACCGACCTGCGCGCACGAATCTCGGCTAGCATCGTGCCTCACTATGCCCCCGGGCTGGTGATCTATCCCGCCCTGGCGTATTTTTTCGTGTGGCTCCCGCTCCAGAAGATGCGCCATGGGGGTCTCCCCGCGACGAGGACGGAATAGCATTCCCGGCTCCGGCGATCTGAACCTTCTCGACCTCACGCCTCGGCGCGCCTGCGGCTGGGAAGAAAAAGACGGCCGGATCGTTCTCGTCCGGACGAGGCCCCGTACGTCCGGCCCGAGGGCCATCCTCGACTGGCTTGCCTATCTTCTGTCGGCGAAACGGCTCCGCCTCGACGATCTGGGAACCTTCTGCTGGCGCCAGATCGACGGGCATTGCAATGCCTGGGAGATCGCGGCGGCGGCTCGCCGCGAGTTCGGGGAGGCGGCCGAGCCCGCGGAGACCCGAGTCGGTCATTTCCTCCGCGTCCTGCAGCGGGAAGAGCTCGTCGAGTTCGCCGAGCTCGGACCGAAAAAAGGGCGGTGGCACTAACCGACGTAGCGAATTTTCAGGAACTCGGGCCGCGTTCGTCGCCGTCACGGAGACGATAGGCAGAACAGGTACGGGCTCTGTCCTTTTCTTGGCCGACTTATGGCCATGTGACCCTCACGTGGGATCGCTTCGTGCCGATAGGGGAGCGATGCCGAGATCGAGAGCGTAGTCCTTCAGCCGGCTCACCGTCTCGCGATCGATGGGAATTCCGGTGCGGAGTCTCTCCTCTTTGCGGCGGAACTGGATCTCTCCGGGAAGCTGCACCGGCTCGGTCGGATCGATCGGAGGGGCCGCGAGGACTTCGGTCACCAGCTCCTCGAGACGCCGGTGGAAATCGTCGGCGGCGAGAAAGGCCGTGGGGTCGATGGCCATGAGAACGTGCCCGACGTCGTAGTGTAGATCGTCCTGGAAGACGGATAGACCGAAGAGCGCGCCGGTCATGACCCCGCTGAGGACGTCGGTGACGAGGCTCAGGCCATACCCTTTGTAGCCGCCCATAGGAAGGAGAGGCCCGTCCATGGCTTGTTTCGGGTCGGACGTGCGCCGACCGTCCGGTGTGAGCGCCCAGTCCTCGGGCATCGGCCGTTGTTCGCGAGCCAGCCACCGCATCATTCCTTTGCCGGCGGTGGTAAGCGCCATGTCCAGGAGGATGGGAAACGCTCCGCGCCGGGGGATGGCGATGCCCCAGGGATTGGTGCCGAGAACCGCCTTCGCCGAGCCGGTGGGCGCCATCTCCGCCCCGGCGTTCGTCGCCGCCCAGCCGATGAGTCCCGCCTCCGCCGCCTGGAGCGCGTGGTAGCCCGCGATTCCGAAGTGGTTGCTGTCACGCACGCCGACAACGGCGACTCCCACTTGCTTGGCTTTGTCGATCGCCCGGCTCATGGCCCGATGAGCGGCGACATAGCCGAAGCCCCTGCGCGCGTCGAGAAGCGCATGCGCGGGCCCGTCCTTCACCCAGACCATTTCCGCGCCGCAGACGATTCCCCCGTGCTTTACTCGCCGGTGGTATCGGAAGAGCTTCTCCAGACCCTGCCCCTGACCCGGGTGCCACCACAAAGACGCGGTAACCAGCCCATCGGCCACGATGCTTGCTTCCTCCACGGTCGCTCCGAGGGCGAGCAGGAAGTCGGTGGTGAAACGGCGCACCAGGGGCTCGGGATAGAGAGCCACGAGCTCGCCGCCGTCCAGCTCCCGCGACACGGTGTTCTCCGCGCCTCAGGATCCGGGAACCAACTTCACCGTGAAGCCGACTCCGTCTTCGGCGGGGACGACCGCGTCCGCGCCGACGGGAACGCCGTGCTCGCGCAAATCCCGGAGATCGTCTTCCAGGGTCGCGGTCTCCATGGCGAGGTACGCCAACCCGGTGCGTTTCGAGCTTTCGATCAGCGGGAGCGAGCAGTTTCGCAGATCGATCCTTCTTTCGGTTGCGCGCACCCCGAAGAGCTTCTCGAAACGTTCGGCGGCGACGAGCGGATCGGGCACCGCCGCTCCGATCTCGCTGAGGCGAGAGATCCCGAGACGGGTGCTGACGGGCCTCCCACGGCTTTCCTCCGGATAGCCCCAGCTGCTGCGATGCGGCTGGATCAGCTCTACGGTGAAGCCGATGGCATCGTCGGGAAAGACGAAGGCTTCGAGCCCGTCGTTGGCGTCGATGATTCGATCCTCGAAGATGGGAACCCGCAGTTGCCGCAGGCGCTCGACATCGGCTTCGATGTCGTCGGTCTGGAGCGCGATGTGCTCGAGCCCCGGCCCGCTCCGCTCGACGAACTGATAGACCCTGGAGTCGGGATTCCAGTTGTAGACGAAGTGCAGCCAGCAGTCGTTTCCCAACAGGACGCGCGCGTCGTGCTGGAAGCCTCTCCCCTGGTCTTTTCGGAGGTCCCGCGGCGGCAGGCCGAAGACCCGCTCGAACCGCTCCCAGGTGCCCGGGAAATCGCGGACCCCCGATCCCGACGTGTTGGACACCGAGGATGGTCATTCTGCCTGCTCCTTCTCCATGCTTTCGACGAAGCTTCGGATTCGGCCGAGCGCCTCCTGAAGCTTCTCCTCCGGTTGCAGGAGGGAGATGCGTACGAAACCACTCCACCGCTCGCCGAAGGAGCTTCCGGGAAAGACGAGGACCCGCGCATCGACGAGGAGCCTCCGGCAGAATTGTTCCGCCGGAAGCCCGAAGCGCGAGACATCGGCCCACACGAAAAAGGCGCCTCCCGGATGCCCGTAGGGGATGTCGAGATCATCGAGGCCGCGGGTCATCACGTCCCGCCGTCGCTCGAACGTGAGGCGCAGCGCTTCGATCGTCTCAGGCGGCTGGGCGAGCGCGGCCGACGCCGCGAGCTGAGAGAAGAGCGGTGACGGACCGGAGACCGCTCCCTTCAAGCGCGTCGCCGCAGCGATGAAGGCTTCCGGTCCCACGAGATATCCCACGCGGAAGCCCGTCATCGCATAGGTCTTGGAGAAACCCGAGAGAGTGACCGTCCAATCCCTCATGCCGTCGCACGCCGCGACCGAGAGGAGTCGTGCCCCGTCGAAGACGAGGTTCTCGTAGATCTCGTCCGAGATGACCGCGAGACCCGCCGCGCGGGCGACCTCCGCGATCCGGCGAACGCGCGCCGGAGGCGTGAGCGCTCCCGTTGGATTGCTCGGGTTGACCAGCACCAGCACCTTGACTTTCTCGGTGCGGCGCAGCAGACGCTCGAGCTCGTCCGGGTCCAGGGTAAAGTCGTGGCCCTTGCCGGTAGCAACCTCGACGATGCGGCCCCCGGCGGCCGCCACGGCCTGATCGTAGGAGGAGTAGCGGGGATCGGCCATGAGCACGCCGTCTCCCGGGTCGACGAGCGTCAACATCGACAGGAACAGCCCCTCTTGGGCGCCGTTGGTGATCAGAATCTCCCGGTCTGGATCGAACTCGAGTCCCTTTTCGCGCCGGTATCGCTCGGCGAGCGCCTGCCGGAGCTCCGGAAGACCCCGAACCGGCGCTGGCGCCGCCGGTCTCCGCATCGACTCCAGCGCGGCGTCGAGGATCGGTTGCGGCGTTGCCAGATCGGGGTCGCCACGGCCGAGGGAGATGACGTCCGGAAGGGTCGCGGCGAGATCGAGGAGGCTGTAGCGGGCTTGGGTCCTGCTCTCCCCCGAGGTGCCGGTCACAGCGCCTCCATGGCGGGCAGCGCGGCCAGCGCCGCCCGCTGTGAAGGACCGGCGGTGCAGATCGAGAACGCTTGCTTCCAGGTCTGCACGCGTTTCAAGACATTCTCCGGCCCGGCGACGAATCCAACTCGAAAACTGGCCATGCCCGGGAGCTCATCCAGGCCGCCGATGAGAAGGGTTCGGTCCGGGTGTACGGGACCGAGCTCTCCTTTCACACGGACGTTCAGGAGATCGGGCCATCTCATCTCGACCGGAGCCGCGAAGCCCTGTTCCCGGTAGAGGAGCTGCGTTCGCTCGCTGACCTGGATGGAAGGCTCGAGTCCCATCAGCTGGAAGAGCGCCCGATGGCGCAACGGCTCGGCAGCCCGCACCAGCGCTTCACCCGGGGCGCACGCGAGTGCGAGGAGAGTCACGAAGAGCGCCTCTTGCTCTCCCGCCGTCACCACGACCGAGGCGTCGGGAGAATAGCTCGGCCCGCCGCGAGAACGGATCCAGCTCGCGAGGGAACGCCGGAGCTCCAGGATTCCCGGTCGTGGCGTGTAATGGGTTTCTCCCGAGGCGAGTGCGGCGGCGACCGCTTCCACCAGAACCTCGGGAACGATTCCGTGCGGCGCAGACACCGCCTCCCCGGACTCCATCCGGCGAGCGCGCGGGGCGAGCTTCATCATTCGGCGAGCTCCTTCAGCTCCTGAGATGACCATTCTCCTCCATGGGCGGCGGCCGCCCGAGAGAGACGCGCCGCGTCGAATCGCAGACCGCTCGGCTCCCCGCGCAGCGTCGCGAGTAGAACGAACGCGGGGGTGATCTCCGCGGGGTCGGTCCACCGCTCGCGGGCGGGATCGATTCTAGCCTGCTCCTCGGTGATCGAAGTCGGCTTGATCCGGAGCCCGGGAGTCACGGTATTCACGCTCACGGGCAGCCCGACGAGCTCGAGCGCGAGGGCACGGGTGAAGCCTTCGAGCGCGAACTTCGAGGCGCAATAGGCGGTCTCGTCCGCGAAACCCGAGACCCCGGCGCGAGAGGACACGTTGACGACCGACCCTCCGTACCTTCTCATGTCGGGCAGGAACGCGCGCGTCAATATGTAAGGAGCGGTGAGGTTCACCGCCAGCGTCTCGTTCCACTCTTCGAGCGCGAGGGTTTCGAGGGGGAGTCAGCCGCAGGACGGCGGCGTTGTTCACCAGGACGTCGATGCGCGTCGCGTCCGCCAGCACCGCTTCGGCGAGAGCGCCGCATCCCTCGCTACTGCCCAGGTCCGCGACAACCTCCCGCACGCGACCGCCCTCGTTCCGGATCCGCTCCGCGGTCGCAGAGAGCTCGGTCGCAATCTCGGAGGAGATGAGGACGAGGGCACCTTCCCGGGCGAAAGCCGTCGCCACGGCGCGACCCAGCCCCCGACCCGCGCCCGTGACCAGGGCCACCCGACCTTCGAGAACGCCGAGGCTCATCAGCTCATTCCGCGCAGCAAATAGGCGCAGCCGAAACCGATGTAGTTGCCCAGCGCGTAGCCGAAGATACCCACGATGATTCCCGGGGTCACCAGGCGGCTCCACTTCATCGACAGGGCGAGGGCGAGGGCCGAGCCCGGGCCACCCACCGCCGCCTGGCTCGCCACCGAGATCGTGGGGAGGTCGAAACCGGCGAGCCAGCCCACGCCGTAGACCACCAGCACGTGGATGACGATGACCGCCAACATGAAGACGAAGATCGACGGCCCGGCCCGAAGCACTTCCCGCACCACCGAAGAAGCGCCCAGGACGATGAAGAACAGGTGGAGCGCGAAGTAGGAGAGCATCGCCGCTCCTCGCAACCGGCGCACGAAGGGAAGCTGCGCCGCCGCCAGCGAGAGCGTGGTGAGCCAGAGCACTTGCGGAAACCCGGGAAGAAGAGGGGACAGAAGCGTCGAGAGCCACAGGGCACCGAGAGGCAACGCGGCCAGGATCGAGAGGTCGGTGATACTGACCGCCGCGGTCGTCCATACCCTGCGCGGATCGTCCTCGCCTTCGGACGGACCCTCCGCGACTCCGCCGGGTGTATCCCGAAAGTAGGGCTTCAGCCAGTTGGCGAGAGCGACCTGCGCGAGAAGGTAGGGCACGGTAGACAGGTTGTCCGCGACCGAGGCGGCGGCGAAGAGGTCGGGCGACGTATCGAGTCCACGCCCGACGGCCACGAAGTTCATCCCTCCGCCGACGAACGCCCCCGCGAACTGCCCCGCGAGCTTCCAGCTCTCAGGACCGACCCAGGCCGAGAACGTGACTCCGGCGACGAGCCCACCCGCGAAGCTCGCGACGGCGGCGAGAACATAGCAGAGCACGACGCCCCTTCCCGCCTTCTTCAGATCCCCGAGATTGGAGGAGAGGATGACGAGGACGATCGCGTAGGGAACGGCGTAGTCGAAAACCGCCTCCTGGACGGGCGAGGTGTGGGGGATGATGCCCAGATTGCCGAGAACGATGCCCAGGAGCGTACAGACGACCGCCGAGCTGATCTTCTCGACCCCAGAGGCTTCTCCCTTCGAGAAAGCGGGTGAACGCGACGACCAGGAACAGGAACGCGAGGAGCGCGGTCGGACTCTCAATCACCGGATGCGCTCGATTCGAACCTCGCCTCGGCACAGAACAGGCACCAGTCGCCGGCGGTGACGCTGGGATAGGTACGGATGCCGAACAACGTTCCGTCGCATGGCGCCCGCAGCTCCTCGATGGGGCTCCCGAACAAATCCGTGATCCGCAGCAGCACCTCGTCCTTGCGCATCGGTTTCTTGAGCGGCGGATGGGGAAGAGGATCCAGCATCCCGCTCCGCGAAGCTTGAACGACCTGTTGCTTCCCCCGCCAGTGGCCCGCGGCGTACCGAGGCTCACCGGGCAGCATCTCGTAGTGGCGGCAGACGTTCCGTAGAGCGTTCTCGAGGACCTCGACGTTGTCGCCGAGCGCGTCGGGCATCGTGCGGGCGGCGCCGCCGAGCTCCACCGTGATCGCGGGCTTTCCCACGTTGGCCATCGCCGCCATCGGGGTGTTCACCGGGTGCGGTGTCTCGAGGAGGATCGGCCAGTCGGGCCCCATCGCCCGGGCGAGAGCCGCGCTCTTCTCGTCGCCGGCGCCGGTGAAGATGGTCTCGGCCAGGTAGCAGATATTCCCGCCGGAGTGGATGGTGATCTCGAGGTCGGCCTGTGCGGCAATCCGGGAATGGTGCACGTGGGCGACGCGCTCGGTGAGAAAGCCGCTGGCCCGGCCGGGGTAGATGCGGTTCATGTCGTGGGAGTGCGTGTCCCGCGGATTTCCCCGGGACATGGCTTCGAAGGCGCCCACGTTCATCACGGGAACACCGATGAAGACACCGCGAAGCTCGCTCGGGTCGAGCTCGCGGGCGAACCGGGCGATCGCCAGCGTCCCCTCCTGCTCGTCACCGTGGATGCCCCCGTCGACGAGCAGCACCGGACCGTCGTGCTTTCCCGCCACGATGACGACCGGAATGCCCACCGTCGTCCCGTCCACACGCTCCACCGCGCCGACGTACCCGCTTGCTTTTTCTCCCGGCTGACAGCGGATAGAGTCGATCACCATGCTCGGCATGCTACAACGACGCTCCTTTCTTCATGGCGCCCGGACGAGATTCCTCGGCTCTTCGCCACGCGCCGCCCGGGCGACGTTGTCGAGAACCTCTCCCACGTGACGCCGGTGGCCGCCCCCGGCACCGCCTCCGAGGTGCGGCGAGAGGACGACGTTATCCAGGCGAGCGAGAGGATGCTCCGCGGGAAGCGGCTCCTCGACGTAGACGTCCAGTCCGGCGCCGGCGATCGCCCTCCTCGTCAAGCCATCGACGAGCGCCTCTTCGTCCACCAGCCCACCTCTCGCGGTGTTGACGAGGAAAGCCGTACGCTTCATGAGCGCGAGAGCGCGGGCATCGATGATTCCTTCCGTCTCGGGCGTGTGGGGAACGTGAAGGCTGACCCAGTCCGCCTCGCCTAGGACCGTCTCCAAGGAGGCGTTGTGAACGCCGAGCTCCCGCTCGTAGCGCTCGGCCAACGGTCGACGGCGGAAGTAGACCACGCTCATGTCGAAGGCCCGCGCGCGCCGCGCCACCTCCTGGCCGATCTCCCCGAGCCCGACGAGGCCCAACGTTGTTCCCGAAAGCTCTCGCACGTCGTCGAAACCGAGCCAGTTGAAAGCGATCGATGTCTCGGTCGTTCTCTTGGGAGTGAGGCCGAGCTCGCGGTAGGCGCCGCTCGCCGTTCCACGGTGCCCCGCGAGGATCTTCCGTGCCAGGGCCAGCATGAGCGCGAGGGTGTGCTCGGCGACGGCGATGGCACCGCCGCTCGGCATCACCGCGACCGGCACCCCGGCCTGTTTTGCCGCTTCGAGATCCACGCGATACGGAAGGCGGCCCTGGATTTGTATCAACCGCAGCGAGGAGCCGGCAGCGTCGACGAGCTCGGCGTCGATGAACCGCTCCCGGGTCACCAGGGCGCCGGCACCGGCCACGAGCCGAAGAAGCTCGGAACGGTCGCCGCTCTCCGGGTGTTGCAGGGTGAGTCCAAGTGAGCCGGAATGCCCGACGAACAGGTCTCGCATCCGTGGCGAGAGCACGTCGACCACGACCACCGGAAACCGCCCGCTCACGCGGGGCACTTTATGGGACCGGGTGTACCAGGTCAACACGACAAACCGTCGGCGTGAGCTCGAAAAGAAGGTAGCGGACGTGCCAACTTCCCGAATACCATTCGGAATCCCATGACCCGGTACCTCTCGACTTCCTTGCTCGCGTTTCTCCTGCTGCGAACGACCGGAGAACCTCTTTTCCGCGAAGACTTCGGGGCCGGTTGGAGCGAGCGCTGGAAGGAGAGAAGTTTCCGGGGAAGCCTCCAGCCCGCGGCGGTCGAGCGCGAGAACGACAATCCTGTCCTTCGCATCGACAGCTCCCGTTCGTCCGCGGCGTACTTCGCGGCTCTCCCAGGCGAGGGCGGAAAGGCAGGCGAAGTCAGCTGGCGATGGAAAGTGGCGGCTCCCCTCGCGAGCCGCGCTCCCGAAGGGTCGAAACAGGGGGACGACTACGCGGCGAGGGTCTTCGTCATCTTCAATCCGCTTCCTCTCGGCCCGCGGACACGGGCGCTCTGTTACGTATGGGCGAGATCCGAGCCCGTGGAGAGCCTCTTTCCGAGCCCCTACTTCGATTCGGTCGCGACTCTGGTCATCGAGAGCGGGGGAGGCCGAGCGGGCGAATGGATCTCGGAGACGAGAGTGCTGGAAGCCGATTTCCGCCGCTACTTCGGATCCGCTCCACCCGCGGTAAGAGCGGTCGCGGTCATGGTGGACACCGACGATACCCGCGGCCGCGCCACCGCCTGGTTCGACGACATCGTTCTCCGCTGAGCGTGTCCCGCCTCCACGCTGTTGATTGAGGAGCCCGGGCGATGTCGAGCGTGTCGAGCACTGGCGCCTGGCTCGAATTCAACGTCGTCTCTTCGATACCCCCGTGTGTCTCGACATCACTCCGGCCACTCACTCGACACCAGCCCGCACGTTTCCGAGCTTCTCTGACCCACTGCTACCGAAGGGTGCGACGCCCTTCGACTCCCGAGCACCCTTTTTGCCGAGCGTGACCGGCTGAGAGTTGTCGCCGTTCGACCCTGTTCCCCTCTAATTTCGTGCTACACTTTTTTTACGTGGTCCACGCAATAAGCGGAGCGCTCCGATGTCCGAAAAGCAAAACGTTACTGTTCAATTAGATAAGGAAACCATCCACAGGGCCAAAGTTCTGGCGGCGAAACGCGGCACGTCCGTGAGCGGCCTGCTCGCCTCGGAACTGCGCCGGCTCGTGGGGGAGGACGAATCCTTCGAGATGGCGAAACGTTCCGCGTTGCAGCTGCTCGACCAAGGGCTCAGGCTCGGGGGCTCTATCCGAGCGACCCGAGAGGAGCTCCATGAACGCAGGTAGTGTCTTCCTCGATACCAATATCCTGATCTACGCTCACGACACCGAGGCCGGCGAGCGGCACCGTCGGGCGGCCCAGATCGTCGCCGGGTTGTGGGACACGCGGGCAGGACTCCTCAGCGTCCAAGTCCTTCAAGAGTTCTACGTCAACGTGACCCGGAAAATTCCGAAGCCCCTACCGTTTTCCACTGCGAGGGAGATCGTTCGGTACTACTCGTGCTGGAATCTCGAACGGATCATGGCGGAGGACGTGCTTCGAGCCTCGGAAATAGAGGAGCAGAACCGGATCAGTTTCTGGGACGCGCTCATCGTCACGGCCGCCATCAAAGGAGGCGCGTCAAGAATCCTTTCGGAGGACCTGAATCCAGGACAAGTCATCGCTGGAGTCCCGATCGAGAACCCGTTCACCTAGACGAGCTCAATACCCGCTGCGCTGGGACGTTTCCGACGGACGCGTCTACGCAGGTTCACCAAGGGAGGCTGGAATCCTTCGTCATGAGCACGCCAGTCCAACCCTTGACGATGCCGGTCGTTGCCGTCGCTGGTTGGATCCAGCGCGACCAACAGGCCGCGATCGTCTAGTTGCTCGACGAGAACGGCGTCACCGAGCTTTTCGCAACCCTTAGTGAATAAGGAACTTCATTCGACCACATTGGATGGCGCACGGGCGATATCGAGCGCACTGCCTCGCGACTGCGAGGGGATGGCGTGCACTTCCTCTCCGACATCGAACCACGGGGGCCCGTCGTTCGAGTCGTGTTCGTGGAGAGTCCGTCCGGCGTGAAGGTCGAGATCCTTCAACGCTGAGGTGATCCGGCTGAACGCATCACTCTCCAAGACCGTCGGCGCCGCGTGCTTCTTACGGGACGCTGCCACGTTCGACTACCCACTCGACGGGCTGACCCGTGACGTCGGCGACCGTGTCGAAATCCCGATCGTAATGGAGCACGATCAGCGACTCCAACTCGGCGGCGGCGGCGATGATCAGGTCTGGAATGGGTACTCGATGTCGCCCGGAACGCGCGAGCGTCGATTGTACGTCGATGGCACGCTCGAAGACCGCGTCGTTGAGCGATACGCTGCGGTAGGCGAGCTTTCGACGAGCACGGGTACGCTCGTAGTCCTCATGATTCCGGGCGCTGTAGAGGACTTCCAAATCGATGATGGCACAGGTCGCGGCCTCTCCCGACTCGATGATCGGGGCGAGTCTCTCGCGAACCGGGGCGAGAGGCATCCGGGCGAGTGCGCTCTTGTCGACGAGGTAGAGCACCTCAGTTCCGCCATGCCCCGGCCATGATTTCATCGTCGGCGAGGTCCAGACCTCGTTGTGAGGTCAGCGCAGCGACTTCCTCAGAGCGCGCGCGTGCTCGTAGGACCTCGAGCATCGACCGCTCGATGGTTTCTCTGAGCGTCTTCGTTCCAAGCACCTCTTGAACAGCTGTGGCGAGCTCCTCATCGATGACGACGCTAGTCTTCTTCATACGCGCTATTGTAGCACAGCTAGATATCCATTATAACTCGACAAAGATATCCGATCACATAGCGATGCTACATATGATGCCGCCTCTCGGCAGCGTCCTCGTCGTCAATCAAAAAACAGCGACGGATCGAGCCGGGCTCACGCGGGCTGGATCATGGCGCGGACGCTCCCGGGGGGGCGTCGACCAGGCTCTCAGGAGACGTTGCTCGTCGGCCCCGCCGAGCTCGAGGCCGGTATCCTCACCTCTACGCGATCCTGACGAGCGCTCAGGTGGTCGCGGAACGGGTCCCCGCGAAGAGAGTCGCGTTCGAGCCGAACGGCACGTACCTGGTCTCGGGAGGTCTCGGGGGGTTCGGGCTTCGGCTCGCGCGCTGGATCGTCGAGAACGGGGGCCGTCACCTGGCGTTGCTCGGGCGCCGGGATCCGCCGGAGGAGACCCTCAGGGTCCTCGACGAGCTGCGGAGCATGGGTGCGGAAGTGACCGTCACACGATGCGACGTGGCGGATGCCCGAAAGCACGACGCGGCGATTCGGCGGACTCGAAAGAACCTGCCGCCCCTTCGCGGCGTCTTTCACCTCGCCGCCGTCCTCGAGGACGGCATTCTCCTCAACCTCGGCCGCGACCGTTTCTCTTGACCACCGGAGACCACGATTCGACGGCGTCGGCGGCCTACGAGTGGATGGTCGCCAAGGGCTATTTGATCAAGAACGTCTCCCGCGAGCTTCTCGAAGGCAATTTCGGCCAGCTCTTCGTGAACTTTTCGCTCCTCGCATCCGACAGCCCGGTTCGCCGCATCGAAGCACCGGTCTCCGTCTGGCGCGCCCGCGACGGGCTCGGGGCCGGCGACTACCGCTGGGACGAGCTCGTCCCCAACCTTCGTTCCGAGGAGGTGATGGACGGCGACCACTTCTCGATCATGATCCCGCCCTCCGACACCGCGCTCGCGAGAAGCATCGACAGGTCGCTGGGCCAGGTCTCTCGTTTGCCTATATAAAGGAATCCTATATATCAGGGGTGAATGACGGTCTAGCGCGATCGACGCCGCCAAGAAGGGGGGCGCCGATATCCGGGCTCTCGGTGTTTCCTTCTTCCTGGTCCGCCAACGGGCTCATCGCGTTCACCGAGAACCATCCGGAAACGCTCAGGGACATCTGGGTGTTCGACTCCGATGGGGAGGCCGTGCCCTTGCTCGCCAGAGATCCTTCGGAGTACGTCGCGCCGTTTTCGTGGACCGCTCGCGGAACAAGTCTGGCCGTCGTATTCATACCCGTCGGAACACGATTCGAAGTCCGGTACGGCGCGAAGAAGCGTCGTCGGAGCGCGTTCAACAACTTGCAGGGGAGGGTCCCTCATAGCTCGACTACGTGGAGGACGAGCAAGTTGAACGCTCGCCGTATGACCTTGTCGTCGAGCAGAACTGGGTGCGAGAGCTCGAAGAGCGCGTCCCCGTTCGCTGAGTGGAGCTTCTCGAAGTGCGACTGGCCCTGCGTCGGGGCGCAGGACTCGACGGCCCGCGTGTACGGAGCGATTGCGAGCCCCTGTCGGTCACGAGCTCGCCGAGCTCGAGCCGAAAGAAGGGCGATGTCGGTCGAGATATACTCGCCGACTTCGACGGGAGGACCATGGACAACCGCACCGCTTACGACGCCATCGTTATCGGGGCCGGACACAACGGCCTGACCGCCGCGTTCTACCTCGCCGAGCGCGGTCTCCGAACGCTCGTGCTCGAACGGCGGGACATCGTCGGCGGCTGCGCGGTGACGGAAGAGATCGCTCCCGGCTGCCGCGCGTCGACGACTTCCTATATCGCGAGCATGCTGCGGCCCGAAGTGATTCGCGATCTGAATCTCCCCGCGCACGGACTGCGCATGGTTCCCTGCGAGCCGGCGCTCCAGGTCGCCTTTCCCGACGAGAACGTCGTCCCCTGGTGGCCCGAGCCCGAAAAGACGGCGGCGGAGTGGTCCCGTTTCTCGAAGAAGGACGGGGAGACGTTCCTCTCCGTCGATGCCGAGCTGAAGCGCCTCGCACGCTACCTCCAGCCCTTCTTTCTCGAGCCGCCGCCGCGCGTGACCGGCCGGGGCCTCTCCGGCCTCATGGAGCTTTTCCGCGTCGGCCGGCGTTTTCGCGGGATCTCGGAGGACGAGGTCGGCCGCATGGTCTCGTTTCTCACGGGAAGCCTCGCCGAGTTCCTCGATCGCAACTTCGAGTCCGACGTCGTGAAGACGATGTTCATCGCCAACAACGTCTATGGAAAGCACGGGGGACCCTATCAGCCGGGAACGGCCATCGGTCTCCTGTTCCACCTGTTGAGCGGGGGCGAGCACGAGCTCCAGGGATTCTTCGGCCACGTGATGGGAGGCATGGGCGCTGTCACTCAGGCGATGGCCTCGGCCTGTCGGAAGGCGGGGGTCGAGATCCGCACCTCGGCGCCGGTCGCGCGCATCGACGTCCGCGACGGGAGGACGCGCGGCGTGACGCTCGACGATGGAACCGAGCTCGCCTCGCCGTTGGTTCTCTCGAACGCCGACCCCAAACGGACGTTCCTCGGTCTCGTGGAGCCCAAGGAGCTTCCCGACGAGTTCCGGTTCGCGGTCGCGGGCATCAAGATGAACGGCCCGAGCGCCAAGGTGAACCTCGTGCTCGGCGAAGAGCCCAGAGTTACCGGAATGCCCGCGGACGCGGATCCCAATCGCCGGTCTCTCTTCACCCTGATTCCGTCCGCCGAGTACGCCGAGAGGTGCTACGACAAGGCGAAGCTCGGCGAGCTCCCGGAAGATCTCTGGGTCGACTGCGTCGTCGCGTCGAACGTGGACCCCTCGCTCGCGCCGTCGGGAAAGCACATCCTCACCTGCTTCGTGCAATACGTTCCCTACCGGTTGAAGGACGGGACGTGGGACGACGAGCGAGAGTGGCTCGGGGATCGCGTCGTCGAGATCGTCGGCCGCTACGCTCCCAACGTGCCGGGAAGCGTTCTCGCGCGGCAGGTCTTGACCCCTCTCGACCTCGAGCGAACGTATGGCCTCACCGAGGGCAACATCTTTCACGGAGACCTGAGCCTCGAGCAGCTCTTCTTCATGAGGCCGGTCCCCGGCTGGTCGCAATATCGGACGCCGGTGAAAGGGCTCTATCTGTGCGGCGCCGGCGCGCACCCCGGCGGAGGCGTCACCGGCGCCCCGGGCTACAACGCCTCTCACCAGGCGCTGCGCGATTTGAAGCGCGGCCGTTGACCGCTCTGGAGTATGCTACCGCCCATGAAAAAAGGCATTCTCGAACGATTGGCGGAAGGTCCGGTTCTCGGCGATGGAGGGTATCTCCTCGAGCTCGAGAAGAGAGGCTGGGTCCGCGCCGGTCCGTTCACGCCGGAAGTGGTGCTGCTCCATCCGGAGGCCCTGCACGAGCTTCACGTCGAGTTTCGCGAGGCCGGGTCCGACGTGCTCCAGGCGCTCACCTTCTACGCCAGCCGCGACAAGCTCGCGACCGTCGGCCTCGCCGACAAGGTCGAAGAGTTGAATCGCGCGGCCGTCCGGATCGCGAGGGACGCCGCTGCCGATCGGTGCCTCGTGGCGGGCAACATCAGCCTCACGTGGATGTACGAGCCGGATAGCGCCGCCGCGCGCGACAAAGTCGCGGCGACGTTCGACGAGCAGCTCTCCCAGCAGGTGGACGCGGGCGTCGATTTCATCATCGGAGAGACGTTCTCCTGGCTGGGTGAAGCCCTGATCGCGGCCGAGCGCGCGAAAAAGACGGGGCTTCCGGCGATGATCACGATGAGCTTCGAGACCGAGGATGTCACTTCCGACGGGAAGACGCCCGCGGATTGCGCGCGGGCTCTCGCTGACGCCGGCGCCGACATCATCGGCATCAACTGTCTCAGGAATCCCGACACGACGCTTCCGCTCGCCGAGCAGATGCTGAAGGCGGTGGACGTCTACGTGGCCACCCAGCCCGCGGCCTACAAGACGCCGCCGGGAAAGCCCGACTTCACCAGTCTCCCCGAGTTTCCCGTGGCGCTCGATCCGCTGCAGTGGACCCGCCAGCAGATGGCGGGCTACGCCACGAGCGCGCGCGACATGGGCGTCCGCTACATCGGCGCCTGCTGCGGCGCGGTCGCCACTCACATCCGTGAGATGGCTCTTGCCCTCGGCAAGGTCCAGCCCGATCGGAGGATGTGGAAGACGGGCGGCGAACGCCCGATGTCGGCGGTGGAGTATTACGGGCACGACACGAAGTAGTCCGCTCGTCGCCCTCGTCACCGGAGCGGCTCAGGGCATGGGCAACGCTTGCGCCCGTCGCCTCCTCGAAGACGGCATGAAGCTCGTTCTGCTCGACCTGAACGAGCCCGAGCTCGAAGGAGCGCTTTCGATCGCGGGCGACGTGACCCGCGCGTCGGACGTCGACGCCGCCGTCGAC
The DNA here is from genome assembly GCA_963815675.1 of uncultured Acidobacteriota bacterium. Taxonomy (GTDB): domain Bacteria; phylum Acidobacteriota; class Vicinamibacteria; order Marinacidobacterales; family SMYC01; genus CAWFHP01. The sequence continues at coordinate 117,911 of CAWFHP010000009.1, forward strand.
CTCGCGCTGAACCAGTTCGGCTCTCTCGACGTTCTCGTGAACGCCGCGGGCGTCCTTCTCCCCACCCGTTTCACCGACATGACGGAGGAGGAGTGGGACTGGGTGATCTCGGTGAACCTCAAGGGCTCGTTTCTCACGAGCCGAGCGGCGGCACGGCCGATGCGCGAGCGCCGCTTCGGTAGAATCGTGCACTTCTCCTCCACCGCGGGAAAAACGGTGAGCACCATCGGGGGCTGCCACTACACCGCGGCGAAGCACGGCGTTCTCGGCTTGACTCGAGCTCTGGCCAAAGAGCTGGCGCCGTGGGGCATCACCGTCAACGCGATCTGCCCCGGGCTCATCGACACCGAGATGGTGCGGAAAACCATCTCGCGCGAGTCGATCCAGCGATACGAAAGCTCGTTTCCCATCCCCCGGCTGGGAGCTCCGGAGGAGGTCGCGGAGCTCGTGGCCTTCCTCGTCGGCGACAAGGCCGCTTATATCACCGGCGCCGCGCTCGACATCAACGGCGGAGATTTCCTGGGGTAGCGGCCGGCGACGAGCCCCCGACACCCGTTCGGTACTCGTCGGCAAGGCGCTGATAATGCGAGAGATACGCGAGGAGTCTCCCCGATCGTCGTCAGACATCGGTGTCCATCGCGCCGGCATCATAGAAGAGCCGGGTGGCTACGCCCGCAAGCTCGGCGACGGGAGCATCGACGCGTCGAAACCGAAACGCTCCGACGCGTAGGGCGAGAAGCTCGGTGAGAGCGGCGAGCGCCCCGACGCGACGAAGAGCCGATTCTCGTCTCGCGCTCCGTCTCGGACGCGGCCCTCTCGAGGAGAGGTCGTGACGAGGTCGACTCCGTACACACGATCGCGCCCCCCTCGAAAAGCACGCTCCCCTGAATCACCTTCCCCTCGACCGACAGGATGCCGCTCTGCTTCGCATGGGCAATCACCTGCAGCACGTCGAGCAGAGGCACGTTCTCGAGCTCGCCGGTAACCAGCATGAGAGGTTCGATTCGATTCGATGCGATTGGATAGGAGCCGGCTTTCATTTTCGCATCCTCGAGGCCGCTTGTCTCTCGCGAGAAAGCGGAAACAGAGGTGGACCGGGAGGGGACGGATCAGCTGCGCCGGGAGGCGGAGCGGGCAATGCGCTCGTCGTAGGCGAGCCGGATCTTGGCCTCCACGTGAGGATGCCGGCTGCAGATTCTCGCGGAGGTTCTCCCTGCTCAGCTCGAGGAGCTCGGTCGCTTTCACGGCGGTGACGGTGGCGGTGCGGGGCTCGCCCGAGAGAACCGCCATTTCCCCGAAGAAATCCCCGTCGCGCATGGTGGCGACCGACACTTGATGGCCGTCACGGAGAACGGTCGCGCGCACTTCGCCGGTGCTGACGATGAACATCGAATCTCCCGGATTCTCCCTCGCGCACGATGACCTCTCCCACTTTGGCGACGCGACGCACGAGCAGTATGGCCACCGCGATGAACTCCTGCGTCGTCAGGTCCGAGAAAAGAGGAATGTGGGTGGGCGGAGGCTCTCTCGAAGGTTCCGATCCCTTGGCGGAGCTACCCACGTCATCGATGATGGAATCGATGAGCGAGTCGATGTCCTCGCCCAGGGCGCCGATGAGAGATTCCACCCCCTCGGCGGGAAGCTCCGGCTCGCTCTCGCCGTCGAAGGCGATGACCTCCATTTCGGCCTCGGACTCGGCGTCCTCCTCGGACGTTGCCGTGTCCGCATCGAGAACGATCTCGGACGACTCGTCCAACGGCGCTTCGATTCCATCGAGCGAGAGCTCGACCACGGGCTCTGCGGGCTCTGCCGGGCTGGGCGGGCTCCGACTCGTCCGCGTCAATGGTGACGAATCTCAATCTCTTCGTCCGCGGGCTCCGACACCGAGATCTCGATGGGCTCTTCGGCGAAGCTCGGGGCTTCGTCTCCGAGAGTATCCGCTGGCGGGCTGGGAGCTGCAGGCTCCGACGTCTGCACTTCCTCGTCGTCGACCAGAATCGAGTCCCCCCGAATAAATCTCGGCAGGAGCGCTCTGTGCTTCGTCCGAAGCCGATGACGCGGGGTCGGCACCCGTCTCCCCGGGAAGATCGCCGCCCGCTCCGAACTCCATCGCCATGCTTTCCTCGAGACTGAGCTCGGGAAGCGTCTCGGGCGGCGACGGCGCGGGCGGCGGCGGCGTGGGGGCCGGCTTGGAACGCTCGGTCGGCGGAGGCTCGGCGCGGCGCAGCGGATCGTTCGGCCGATGAAGCAGCTCTTCGAGCGCAGGTCTCGTCGAGGCTTCGCTCGTTCGATCCTGGCTCATCGCGGCGAGCTTGTCGTGCACGTCGGTCTGCCTCGGGTCGAGCTGCAGGATCTTCTTGTTGATGGCGATCGCCCGAATCATGAAGCCCTTTTCGGCAAGCTCGTCGGCGACGATGCCGAACTGCTTCACCGCTTCGCGTTTGTTTCCCGACAGAACGAGGGTATCGGCGAAGCGAAGACGGATTTGCGTGTTCTTGGGGTCTTTCTGAAGAAGGGTGTTGAACCAGTCGAGCGCTCCCTTGTAGTCCCGTTTCTGGAGGCAAACCTGGATCTCATGGAACGGGTCTTGTTTTTTCTTGCGAAAGGCCATCGTTCGTTCGACTTCTCGCAGACTCTATGCGGTCAAGGAGGCTTTTGGCTCGTTTCGTCCAGGCTTTCGGGAGGCCGTGACTTCAGAATCCTACCATGAATCCGTTGCCCTCCATGTCGCGCTTCATTCGCCCGAGACCGCAACGAACGCCGTCGCAGGCGAGCCCGAGACTCCGGGCGAGGGTGGTGTCCAGGGAGACGTCCCTCGGTCGCGTCGAAGAAGACGGCGGCGCCGGGCGGGGCCGCGCAAGCGCGAGCGGCAGACCGAAGATCTCGAGTGCCGTCCTTCCCATCTCGTAGCGAGACGTCCGCTCCGGACCGCCGAGGTGGACCACTGGCGGCGCCGGCTCCACCTCGGCGAGACGCGCGAGGCACTCGGCGGCATCCTCTACGTAGATGGGAGTACGATGCTCGTCGGTAAAGAGGTCGACGGGCGAGCCGGTCGCCGCCGTTCGCACCATCCGCTCCGCGAAGCTCTCTCGCGACTCAGGGCTTTTCCGCGCCCCGTAGACGAGAGCGAGACGCACCACGGTAAGACGGTCCCCGAGCACGGCTCGGACCGCCTGCTCTCCTTCGAGCTTGGTTCGGCCATAGACCGATAGTGGATGCGGAACGTCGCTCTCGCGGTAGAAGCTCCGCCGACCATCGAAGACGAGAATCGGTCGACACGAAAACGAACCGCCGGACGCTTCCCGAAAGAGTGCGCGAAATCCGTTGCGGCGTCTCGACGTTCGCTCGCAGCGCTCGCGCGGGCTCGCGCTGCGAACGGGCCGCATCGGTCAGTCCCGCGAGGTAGACGACGACCTCCGCTTCCCACCGCGCCAGCCTGTCGGCAAACCGCTCGTCTTCGAGGTCTCCCGCGCGGGAGACGACGCCGGGGACGAGCCCACCCATCGGCTTCCGGCTGGTAACGACGACTCGATTCCGGGCCGCGAGCCTCGGCCACAGATGAGCGCCCACGAACCCGCCCGCTCCCACAACGAGGATCCGCTTCATTCGATGTCGTCTACCGATCTGTCATCGCCTTGCCGGGATCGTCAAGGCTCTGTTAAACTTGCTTCACAGGTCAAAGTCTTTGCGAATCCTCCCGTCGATGTTGCGCTTCGGGTCAGAGTCTCGGCTCCCTTTCCTGCTCTGGTGGTGATATGCGGTTTCCCGGAAGCAAGCTGCTCTCCCAGGAGCTCTCCACCCGGACGACCCCTTTCGACAGCATCATCCGCCATTGCGAGGACGTCAACCTGTCCGGCTATCTGGAGATCACTTTCGGCGATGCCGAAGGCCTGATCCTCTTCTACCTCGGCGAGCAGATCAACGTGATCTATCGCCACGGCGTGAACAAGTTCTTCCTGGGCGGAGAAGCGACCCTCAAGCTGCGCAACACCGCCGAGATCAAAGAGGGCAAGATCTCGATCTACGAGCTCCCGCTCGACATGGCCCACATGCTCCGGGGGCTCTCCAACCGCAAGGAGATCTTCGGACAGATCTTCGCCTCCGACCCGCTCAAGGATCTCGTCAAGAAGCTCCAGGTCGAAGGCCACACAGGATCGCTCGAGGTCCTGACCAACAAGGGCACGGGAATGATCCTGAACGTCCGCGGGCGATTCTCGACCGCGTACTTCGAGACCGAGGCGGGCGTCACCTTCGAAAAGAAAGAAGCCTTGAACAAGGTCTACGAGCTCCTCGATCGCGACGACACCTCCGCCCGCGTCTTCCAGTCCGACTTCTCCCCGGATATCTGGAAGGCGCGCCAGCAGGGCGGGGGCAAGGCCCGCGCGAGCCGTCTCCAGGAGATCCTCGAGCAGCGCCGTCCGCCCCTGACGGGAGGCGGTGAGTCCGGGGAGTCGGAGGCGGGAGGCGACGCTTCTCACGACAAGGAGACGGAGGCCGCTTCTCCCGTCCGCCACGCCGGTGGGGGCAAGGACGGCGACAACGACGCCGATCGTCGCCCCCTGCAGGAACAGATCCTCGCGGAGATCCGCGATCAGACTCCGTCGCTCCTCGCCGCGTTCTTCTTCGACTTGAGGACCGAGGAGATCGACGCCGAGCTCGTGATCGCGCCGGCCGAGACCTCCGACCGACTGATCGTCGACAAGCTCCCGGCCTTCGTGAAGTATCTCGAGAACCTGGCGGCGATGCGGGGAGACGATCACGTCGAGATGCTCTCGATGAGCACGGAGAACTTCTACTTCATCGTCCGGTGCCTGCGCGATACCGACGAGGGCATCGCGCTCATCACCGATCGGAGTCAGCCGGTTACGCTCACCAGCTCGCTGCTCCTCAACAGCGCCCACCGTTACCTCACGATGCTCGCCGGCGCCGCCGTCTGAGCCTCCGTCCGGCCACCTGACCCGTTGGCCGGTGGGGATTGAGGAAATATCTCGCCTTCGAAGTAAGATATTCACCCGTTGAGTCTGTTCATCACGTTCGAAGGTCCCGAAGGCTCGGGGAAGTCCACCCAGGCCCTGCTGCTCGCGCGCCGCCTCCGTCGGGAAGGCTATCCGAGCGTTCTGACCCGCGAGCCCGGCGGCACCCGCATCGGGCGCCAGATCCGCCAGGTGATCCTGAGCCCGGGACATCGGGAAATGTCGCCCGAGGCCGAGCTCGGACTCTATTTCTCGGACCGCGCTCAGCATCTGCGAGAGGTGGTCTGGCCGGCGCTCGAGGCGGGCCGGATGGTCGTTTGCGATCGGTATACCGATTCGACGATCGCCTACCAGGGATACGGTCGGGGCCTTTCGATCCGTCTCATCCGTTCGCTCGACCGTATCATGACCGGGGGATTCCGTCCCGACGTGACTCTGCTGCTCGACGTGCCCGCGGACAAGGGACTCTCGCGGGCGCGGCGGAGGAATCGCGGGAGGGCGTCGCTCCGCAAGGAAGCCCGCTTCGAAGGCGAGACGCTCGCGTTTCACGAGCGAGTGCGGCGAGGTTATCTCGAGATGGCACGGCGCGAGCCCGAGCGCTTCCTCGTGCTCTCCGCCGAAGGAGCTCGGTCGCGGGTTCACGAGGAAGTCTGGGCGCGGCTCAAGGGTTGTTCGGTTTTGACCCGAAAAAAGCTCCGGCTCGGGGCGGGCTGAGCTTCGCCATGCCGTTCTCCGAGATCGTTGGCAACGCCGCCCTGGTGGAGCGGCTCGCCCGCATGACGCGCGCGGCGCGGGTCCCGCCGAGCATGCTCTTTTCGGGGAGGGCCGGCGTGGGAAAGCTCCGCACCGCCGTCACCCTCGCTCAAGCGCTCAATTGCACCGTCGCCGACGGCGACGCTTGCGGCCACTGCCCATCCTGTCGCCGCATCGAGCGGGACGAACATCCCGACGTGCGCGTTCTCCGTGCCGAAGGCAAGGGTGGACAGCTCAAAGCCGAGGGGGTGCGCGAGGCCATCGCCGAGATTCCCTTTCGGCCTTTCGAAGGGCGGCATCGAGTCGTCGTCGTGGCGGATGCCGAGCGGATGAACGCCACGACCGCCAATACCCTGCTGAAGATGCTCGAGGAGCCCCCACCCTGGGCGAGCCTCATTCTGATCGCCTCGAACGAAGCGACCCTCCTCCCGACCATCCTCTCCCGATGCCAGATCTTCCGCTTCTCACCTCTCGCTCCCGAGGAGCTCATCGAGATTCTGGTGAGCGAGCATGGAATCGAGCGGAGCGACGCGCTCCTGCTGGCGTCGGTGTCCGGAGGAGGGCTTTCGCGCGCGCTCGATCTCAAGGACGAGCCTTTGGCGGAGCTCCGGAGCGAGGCACTCCGGATAGCCGGCGTGGCGGCTGAAGGGGCCCCTGCGCGGGACCTCGTCCCCTGGGCCGACGCGCTCTCCAAAGAGAGCCGGCTGATGCTGGTGCTCGATCTGTTGCTCGCGATCCTCCGCGACATGGCCGCGAAGGTCGCGGGCGCCCGTATCCTGCACCGTGATCTGGAGCGCGAGGTCGAGTTACTCTCGACCAAGCTTCCCCTCGAACGTTGGCTCACCGCCTACACCCTCGCCGAACAAGCTCTCATCGACTTGCGCGACCGCTATCTCAACAAGCGCATCACCCTCTCGCGCCTGTTCGTTTCGTTCGACGAGCTCAGCCGAAGGTAACGAGACGAGGCTCGCTCGCCGAAGCCCGACGGGCGAAGGTTGCTTTGCCCTCCTTCCTTCTGATAAACTCACAGCAATATCTGTAGCTTTTCAGTGCCATTTCTCTGAATCGAGCCTAACGCCCGGTCTCCCGTCGGTATGGCGGGTCTTGCCGGAGCGCGTCGGTGGGGTAGTCGGAGCTAACGCTGAGGGCCCGCTCGCTCGAGGGGGGTATGCTCGAGCGCATCCGGGCGAGACAACCGAGGTAACCCGTGAATCGCAAGCTGATTCGGCCGAACTTGACCGACCTCAAGGACCAGATGGCTTCGAAGGCGGCCGCCTCGGCGCGGCCTCGGCGCGTCCCGCCGGAGCAGACGAACGCCGAGAGCTTCTACTACCTGAAGCAGATGAACAACAAGACCCCCATGGTCGTTATCCTACAGGACGGCGAGGAGATCCGCGGGGTCATCGAGTGGTACGACAAGAACTGCCTGAAGCTCAACCGAACCGACCGGCCCAACATTCTCCTGCTGAAGCACAACATCAAGTACCTCTACAAACAGTCCGAGGAGACTCATCCTTCTTCCAACGGGGACTGAACTACCGGTTCCTCTCTTTCAGGGCGGCTTCGATTTCCCGCTTGACGTCGCGCTCTCTCGCCGCGGCTCTTCGAATCGTACAGGCGCTTGCCTCGGGCGAGCGCGATCTCCACTTTCAGGCGCCCGTCCTTGAAGTACATTTTCGTCGGGATCAGAGTCAGCCCGCGCTCCGTAATCTTGCCGATGAGACGCCGGAGCTCTCTTTTGTGAAGGAGCAGCTTTCGCGGCCGGAGCGGCTCGTGATTTTCGTAGGAACCGTGGGAGTAAGCGTTGATGTGACTCTGGACGAGGAATAGCTCCCCTCCTCTGGGCGCGGCGTAGCTGTCCTTGAGGTTGACCCTGCCCTCCCGAGCGGACTTGACCTCGGTTCCGACGAGAACCAGACCTGCTTCGAAGCGCTCGACGAGCTCGTAGTCGTGCGACGCCTTGCGGTTCACGGCCACGATCTTGACGGATTCGTCGTCTTTTTTCGTCTTGCCGGCCATGACGGGTGATTTCAGGGAAGGAATCGGGGTCGGAGCGGTATGACAGGATGAGCGCGGCGGTGTATGCTGGCTTTACCGTCCCCCAAGGCGATCGACCCCCATGGTATACTACGCTTTAACTATTGCCCGTAAACCTACGGCGGATCGAGATTAACGGCCGTTTGACCGGTCCGACAATCCCTTCCCGACGGGGCTCAAGAGGTCGAGCGGAATGACTCAGTTCCTCGCGAAAGTGGGAACCGCAACCGGAGAGATCGAGGAGCTCGCCCTGAAAGCGACGAGTGAGACAGACCTCCGCTTCGACCTCCGCGAGCGAGGCTATCACGTTTTCTGGATCAAGCGGAGCCTCGGCCTGCCCTCGGTCGACGCGATCCTCAAGCGGCGGCAACGGATATCGCAGTCGGAGTTCACGCTCTTCAATCAGGAGCTCGCGGCGCTGCTGCGAGCGGGACTCCCGCTTCTGCAGTCTCTCGACATCATGCTCGAGCGGATGCACAATCCGCTCTTCAAGGAAGTCCTCATCGAAATCCGCAACAAGGTGAAGTCGGGAACGGCGCTGTCGGACGCGTTCCGGGCGCACGGGGACCTCTTCCCCCGGATCTACTGTGCCTCGCTTCTCGCCGGCGAAAAAAGCGGCGGACTCGAGACCGTGATCACCCGGTACGTCAAGTATCTCAAGCTCACCGAGAGCACTCAGAAGAAAGTCATCGCCGCGCTTGTCTATCCCATTTTCCTCCTCGTTTCTCTCGTCGTGGCGGCGGCGTTTCTGCTCCTCTGGGTCGTTCCCCGTTTCGCCGGGTTCTTCGAAGGATTTCATGCCCGGCTTCCGATCCTTACCGTCATCCTCCTGACTGTCGCCAATACGCTCCGAGACAACATCTGGCTGATTGCCCTCATGGTGGGCGCCGCTTCCGGCTTCTTCTACACCTGGTCGCGCCGGGAAGGCGCGAAGGCGACGATCTCCCGCTATCTCTTGAAGCTCCCCTTTCTCGGGCAGGTGCTCCATCTGTTCGCGACCTCCCAGCTCACCCGCTCGCTCGGAACTCTCCTCGCGGGAGGGATCCCTCTCGTCCAGGCGATCGAGATCGCCGCCGGCTCGATCGGCAACCGGCACGTGGGACTGGCGGTGAGACCGGTCGCGGACCGAGTGCGCGAGGGAAAGCCCTTTTCCAGCAGCCTCGATGAAACGGGAGAGTTCTCGAACCTCACCGTCGAGATGGTTAAGGTGGGCGAGAACACCGGCGGGCTCGCGGAGATGCTCCAGAACGTCGCCGACTTCGCCGACGAGGAGATCGAGAACCGTCTGAACCTCATGCTCTCGATGCTGGCTCCCATCGTTCTTTTGTTCATGGGAGGAATGGTGGCGATGATTCTCCTCTCCATCTATCTGCCGATGTTCGATCTCATCAACGCCGCCCGCCAGGGGGGGTAACGACATGGCCACGAGCAAGCTTCCAGGGGGTCAGGCTTCGAAAGAGCTCGACCCCGAGATTGCCGCGCTCTCCCCCGAGGAAGCACGATTGCGAGAGGAACGCGAGGCCAAGCACCTGGCCGAGCGCTGTCGCCTGCAGTTCGTGGATCTGGGGAGCTTCCAGCCCGATCAGGAGCTGTTTCGAAGCGTCCCGGTAGATCTGATGTTCCGCTACAGCTTCCTGCCCTACAAGAAAGAAGACGGGAAGCTCGTGGTGGTGACCGCCGACCCCACCAACGTGCCGGTCATGGACGAGCTCGCCACCATCCTCAAAATGCCCATCCGCGCCGCGGTGGGAACCGACTCTGCCATCCAGGAGCTGCTCAAGAAGAGCCAGAGCGCTCAGCGGGTTCTCGAGGAGGCCTCCGAGAGCTTCCACATGGAGATTGTCCGCGAGGCCGACGACGGCGAAGAGACGCTCTCCATCGACCGGCTCACCGACAATTCGAGCCCCGTCATCCGGCTCGTCGATTCGGCCATCTACAACGCGCTGAACCGTCGCGCTTCGGACATCCACATCGAGACCCGCGACGAAGAGGTGGTGATCAAGTATCGCATCGACGGCGCCCTCACCCGGGCGATGAAGCCCATCCCCAAGGCTCATCATTCCGAGATCATCAGCCGCATCAAGGTCATGGCCGAGCTCGACATCGCCGAGAAGCGCATCCCTCAGGACGGAAGGTTCCGCTTGAAAATCAAGGGACGCCGGATCGACTTCCGGGTCTCGGTGATGCCGAGCATCCACGGCGAGGACGCGGTCATCCGTATCCTCGACAAGGAGTCGATCAGCGAGAGGTTCAGCGACCTCCGGCTCGACATCCTCGGGATGGCCGACGAGGAAGTCCGGCGCATCCGCCGCTTCATTCACGAGCCCTACGGCATGTTCCTCGTGACCGGACCCACGGGAAGCGGCAAGACCACGACCCTCTACGCCGCGCTCTCCGAGATCTACAACGACGAGGACAAGATCGTCACCATCGAGGATCCCGTCGAGTACCAGCTGAGAGGAATCACCCAGATCCCGGTGAACGAGAAGAAGGGGCTCACCTTCGCGCGGGGGCTCAGGTCGATCCTGCGCCACGACCCGGACAAGATCATGGTGGGAGAGATCCGCGACGCGGACACGGCGCAGATCGCGATCAACGCCGCTCTCACCGGACATCTCGTCTTCACCACCGTCCACGCCAACAACGTCATCGACGTCATCGGCCGCTTCCTCAACATGGGCGTCGAGCCCTATAATTTCGTCTCGTCGTTGAATTGCATCCTCGCCCAGAGGCTGGTGCGGACGATCTGTCCGTTCTGCAAGAAGCCATACAAGCCCGAGCCGGCGCTCCTGGAAGAATCGGGGCTCGATCCCGCCCGCTTCGGCGACCACGCCTTTTTCCGGGGCGAGGGCTGCATCCAGTGCGCGGGCACCGGGTACAAGGGCCGGAGCGCCATCAGCGAGCTGCTCGACCTCAGCGACGAGATCCGGGAAATGCTCATCGAGCGCCGTCCGTCGGCCGACATCAAGAAGGCCGCCCGGAAATCCGGAATGACGTTCCTCCGCGAATCCGCGGTGAACCGGGCCCTCGCCGGGCTCACGGCTCTCGAAGAGATCAACCGGGTCACCTTCGTGGAGACGTCATGAAACGCGGGCCACTGTCGCGATGGCTCCTCGACCCCGCGCCCCCCGGCCTCGCCATCGACCTGCGCCGCGAAGAGATTTCTCTCGTTCGGCTGGCGGAGAAGCGTAGAAGCCCCGAGATCGATCTCTCGGTCGTCGCGCCCCTCCCTCCCGGACTCGTCCGCTTCAGCATGCTGGAGCCCAATATCCTCGACCCGGAGGGCTTCCGCCAGGCGGTCGAGAACCTGCTGCTCCGGGCGGGCGCGGCGGGTGGAAGGCGGCTCGGGTTGAGCCTTCCGGACTATCTGTCGCGCATCGCGGTGCACGAGTTTCCCGATGCGCCGCGCTCCACGAGCGAGCTCGTGGAGTACTTGAAGTTCAAGATGAAGAAATCGCTCCCTTTCGACATGGACCATGCCCGGATCGCGTTCGAAAGGCTTCCGGGTGAGTCGCCCACCTATCTGACCGGCGTGATGCACGAAACAGTGGTGAGTCAGTACGAGGACCTGCTCACCGGTCTGGGCTTTCAGGTGGGGCTCGTCGTTCCCGCGAGCCTGAGCCTGCTCCAGCTCCTGCAGCCGGTGGCGCGGAAGGATCTCGCGCCCGGCGCCGACTACTTCTTCGTCAACGTCGAGCACGAGTATTTCTCGGTGAGCCTGGTCCGGGACCGCGAGGAGCTGGTCTTGACCCGGACCCTCGGCCTGAGGGACGGGGAGAACGAGACGGCGTCGACGGTCTACGACGAGAACGACCTCCTCCAGGAGATTATTCCCACCGCCATCTACTATCGCGAGAAGCTCGCGGGGCGAACGCTCGAGCGCGTCTTCTATCGATCCCTGCGTCCGGACCTCATCCACCTTCGGGAGCTTCTCGAGGATCAGTTCGAAGCGCCCACCGAGCCTTTGAACTTGATGAAGGCGGTAGGGGTGGCCAAAGACCTTCGTATCGACGCGGCGCTCGCCGACGCGGTCGGGGCGGCGGCGGGAGCGGCGCTGGGAAAGGTGGCCTGAAGGCGGAGCGGAGAATGTCGAACGGCTTCAACTTTTCCCGCGCTCCGTTCGCCAACGAGCGTGCGCCGCGCCTCGTCTTCGGCATCGCCGTCCTCGCCGTCGCCGCACTCACCGTCACTCACGGGTACTTTCTCACCCGGTCCTTGTTGCGGGAGCAGGAGGAGCTCGATCTCAGAGTGAAGGAAATCCGGGACGAGATTCAGAAGACCGATGAAGATTTGACGCGCGATCAGAGCGCTCTCGCGCGCGACCAGACGGCGCTCGGCGACGAGAAGACGAGCTTTCTCGTCCGGCTCTACCGTCGGAAGAGCTTCTCCTGGACGGGACTCTTCAACGAGCTCGAGGCCATCACCCCGGGTGCGGTCCGCGTCACCTCCATCTCGCCTTCGGAAGAAAAGGGACAGATTCAGGTGACCATCACCGTCGTGGGACGAACGCTCCAGGACGTGCTCGCCATGGTCCGAGCGCTCGAGTCCAGCTCGTTTTTCGCCACCGTGTTCCCCGTGGATGAGACGAACCTCGAGGAGCTCCCCGGACAGGGAACCGGCATCGCCGCCACGCTCAAGCTGCAGTACGTGGAGGGCGCGACGAGGCCGCCCGAGTCTCCCGACGCCGGAGGCGACAAAGAGACCGCCCCCCCCACGAAGGAAGTCGAGGCCGCCCGATGAGCTTCTTGCAGCAAGTCCTCGACGGCCTCCGCAAGCGACGGAAAGGATTCACCAGGCTCGCGGCGATCGTTCTGGCGAACGCCGCGATCTACATCGGGGTCACCTATCGCCTTGCCAACAAGCAGCAGCGTCTCGCCGCCGAGCGTGACGGGCTCACGGTGGAGCTCGAGCGAAAGCAGGAAGAGCTCAAATCCGTGTCCGACGCCGAGGCCCGCGCCTCGCGCAACGCCGAAGCGGTTCGACATTTCTGGGAAGACGTCGTGAGGGATCGGTCGCCGGGCCTCACCGAGGCCTGGGACGAGCTCGACCGGCTCGCGAGCGAGACCCACGTGGTCCGGGGACGCACCGGATACAATCGTGACGTCCTCGACGTCGGTCTCGAGCAGGTCAAGGCCACCATGCCGGTGGAGGGCAGCTACTTCGATCTCGTCCGGTTCATCAACCGCCTGGAGCGTTCCGACCGCTTTTTTCTGGTGGAGGAAGTGCGCCTCTCCAGAGGGGAGAGCGACGACACGGCGCTGCGACTCGACTGTGCCGTCGCGTTCTTTCTCAAGGGCCGAGTGGAAAAAGCGGAGGCGTCCGGCCCATGAGGACGAGACGACCGCTGCGCCTTCCTTGCTCCCTCGCGCAATCGAGAGGTGAGTCCGGATTTACCTATATCGAGCTCATCATCGCCACGATGATCCTCGCCATCCTCGCCGCCGCGATCGTGCCCGTCGCCGAAGTGACGGCCAAGCGGGCGAGAGAGGGGGAGCTCCGAGCGGCCCTCCGTACCATGAGGACGGCGATCGACGAGTACAAGCGGGCGGTGGACATGGGCATGATCGGAGGTACCGACATCGAGCTCGGAAGCGAGGGTTACCCCGAGAAGCTCGAAGTGCTGGTGGAAGGGGTCAATCAAGTGGGAACGCCGGGAAAGAAGCTCAAGTTCCTGAGGCGCATTCCGATCGACCCCATGACCAACACCACGGATTGGGGAATGAGGTCGTACCAGGACGAGCCGGACTCCACCATGTGGGGCGGGCAGAACGTCTACGACGTCTATACCAAGTCGAGTGCGGTCGCGCTCGACGGGACGAAATACCGTGATTGGTAGAATCGCATCGCGCCGAGGCTTCACCTTCATCGAGCTGGTCATGGTGATGGTGGTGATGGGGATCCTTCTCGGGATCGCGGTTCCCATGTATCAAGCACAGGTGCTCGCGAGCAAGGAGTCGGTCCTCAAGCACAACCTTGCTATCATCCGCGAGCGGCTGGATCAGTACAAAGCCGATCGGAACAAATACCCGGCGAGCCTCCAGGAGCTGGTGGAAGCGAAATACCTCCGGGAGATTCCCGAGGATCCGATGACCCGAACCACCGAATGGGAGCCGGTCTATACCGACTACGATCCGAACGAGCCCGACGCCGAGCCGGGGATTCAGGACGTTCACAGCCAATCCACCGAGGTCGGGGCCGACGGAAGGCCCTACAGCGAGTGGTAATCATGCGAACGCTCCTGGTGTCGGCGCTCGCTTGCGCGCTCGCCCTCTCGGTCTCGTGCACCGGCACTCATACCCCGGTACCTTCCGGAACGACACCGCCTACTCCCGCGGCGAAAAAGGCGGGGAAGAGCAAGGCCGCACTCGAAGCCGCGATCGACCTTCAGGCGATGCTTCCCCCCGTGCCGGAGTATGAGGGCACGGGACGCAATCTCTTCGTGTTCGGTCCGGAGCGGCGCACGGACGCCGCCGTGACAGCGCCGAGGCCGGTCCAGCCTCCTCCGGTGGCGGCGGCGCCGAGCCGGGCGGCGGTCACGCGACGCCCGAGCCCCGCGGCGCCGCGTATCGACGTGACCTACGCCGGCTTCCTCGAAAAGACGCGCCCCGACGGTGCCAAGACGAAGTACGCGATCTTTCTCGACGGCAACGAAATCCTCGCGGGGGCGGTAGGAGAAACGATCGCGAATCGTTTCACCGTGGTCGAGATCGGACTCGAGTCCGTTACCGTTTCCGCTCCCGGAACGAACGTTACCCAGCGCATTCCGCTTCAATCGAAGTGATCCCATGCCTCATTCCAACAAAACGATGATAGAGAAACCCGCAAAGCTCGCACTGCTCCTTTTCGTAGGACTTCTCGCGGTTATCGCGGTCGACGGATGTAGCGTCGCGGGAGCAGCCTTCCGCAAGGGGCGCGACGCCGCCCAGGAAGGGAATTGGGATGCCGCCGTCGTCCACTACACCCGCGCGCTCAACGAGAAGCCCGATAACATCGAGTACCGCATGGCGCTCGAGCGAGCGCTGATCGAGGCGGGCGCCTTTCATGTGCAACAGGCCCAGAAGAAGCTCGCCGCCGAGGATCTTCCGGGAGCAGTCGAGGAGCTCGAGCTCGCTCTTCGGCTCGATCCCTCGAACAAGTACGCGCAGAGTATTCTCGACGAGACCAAGGGCCGCCTCGCGGAACGGGAGGAACGCAAGCAAGAGGCGGGAGAGTTCGAGGAGCGCCGCCGGCGAGCCCAGGAGCTCTTCGGTGGAAGGCCCATCCTCGAGCCCTCCTCCACCGCTCCCATTCAGCTGCGCTTCGCGGAGGACACGAGCCTCCAGAAGATCTTCGAGGTCCTCTCCAAGCTCTCGGGAGTCAACATCCTCTTCGACGAATCGTTCCGCGACAAGCGGGTCACGGTGGATCTGGTCGATGTCTCCTTCGAAGAAGCTCTCGACAAGCTCGTGCTCATCAACCGGCTCTTCTACAAGATCGTCGACTCGTCCACCATCATCATCGTGCCCGACAACGCCCAGAAGCACCGGCAGTACGACGACCTCGTTCTGCGGACGTTCTATATCGTGAATGCAGAGGTCAACACGGTAGCGAACATGCTCCGCACCATCGCCGGTATCCAGCGAGTCCAGCCCAATCCCGAGCTCAAGTCCATCACGGTGAGGGCGACCCCCGACCAGGTCGCGGTGGCCAATCGCATCGTCGAGCTCAACGACAAGACCAAGTCCGAGATCATGCTCGACATCGAGATCCTGGAGATCAACCGGACCAAGGCCCTGGAGTACGGCCTGCAGGCCGCCGAGTACGCGGCGAGCCTCACCTACGCCCCCGCGGGGGCGTCCACGACCTCGAGCGACGGCACCACAACCGCCGCCAACGGATTTCGTTTGAACCGGCTCACCTCCGTCGACGCCTCCGACTTTCTCTTGAAGTTCCCGACGACCGCCTCCTTTATGCTGTTCAAGAGCAAGAGCGAGGCGCGGCTACTGGCATCCCCCAAGCTCCGCGCGAGCGAGGGCCAGCCCGCCGAGCTCCGTCTCGGTCAAGAGGTTCCGATTCCGGTGACGTCGTTCGTCTCCCAGTTCGGGACACCGGGAGGAGTTCCGACCACTCCGGTAACGTCGTTCCAGTACCGCAACGTCGGCATCAACATCACCATCACTCCCAAGGTTTTCGTCGACGGCGAGATCGAGCTCCAGCTCCAGCTCGAGACATCGACCCAGCTCGACACGCGCACCATCGGAGGTATCGAGCTCCCGGTGTTCGGGACCCGGAACGTGAACAACGTCGTTCGCCTCCGGGACGGAGAGACCAATCTCGTCGGAGGGCTCATCCAACAGGAAGATCGCAAGACCCTTTCCGGCTTTCCCGGTCTCATCGACGTTCCCCTCCTGAGCAAGATCTTCGGCAACAACTCCGACAACTCGAACTCGGCCGACGTCGTCTTCTCCATCACCCCCCACATCGTGAGGGCGCCCCGGGTTACCGAGATCGACCTCGCGCCCCTCCCGATGGGGACCGAGCAGCAAATCAAGGTACCGGGAAATCGACCGCGCATCTTCGACGCCGCCGCGAACGCCACCGTCATCGAGCCTCCCGTTACCGCGCCGGAAGCGCCGGAAGCGCCGCCCGAGACGCCCGCGCCAGAGACCGCGACTCCACCGGAGATGGCACCGACGCCCTCTCCCTCCCCGACGACGTCGCCCCCGGCCGCTTCTTCTCCCGCGCCGGTGTCGGTGCTCTTCAGTCCTCCGACCGCCAGCATCCCGGTGGGCGGCACCATCGAGGTTGCCCTTCTCGCGGGGGGTGCGCAGGGTCTATCCTCAGGAGACATCACGATCACCTACGATCCGGCCGCGCTCCAGGTAACCAACGTGCAGGCGGGCGCTTTTCTATCCATCGACGGCAGGCCGATCACGTTCGTCCCGTCGTTCGGACCGGGGCGGGTCAACGTCAAGTTCTCGCGTCCGGGCGACACTACCGGTCTCGTCGGATCGGGTCACCTCGTGCGGCTCACTTTCGAGGTGCTCGCCCCCGCCGCTTCTCCTCTCATCGTGAGCGCGACCGGGTCAATACTCAACGCGAGCGGAGCGGGTCTTCCCGCGAGCTTCGCCTCTCTGCGTATCGAGGTCCCGGCACCGTGATACGTGGCGGAGGATGGCTCGCCGCCCTCGGGCTCGCGTCCTCCCTGCTCGGCTGCGGCTCCGTTCCCCTTACGGCGCCCAACGGAGGCACACTCACCATCGAGGCAAATCCCAAGTCGATTCCGGCCGTGGGAGGAAAGTCGACCATCACCGTTATCGGCTTCAAGAGCGCCGGTGACGGCGGCGGGGCTCTTCCCGACGGAACCCAGAATCTTTTTCACCACCGATCTCGGCGCGATCGAGGAGCGGGTGGCGATGGAGAACGGCATCGCCCGTGCGACCCTCCAGAGCGACGGGCACTCGGGCACGGCCACGGTGACGGCGTCCTCCGGAACCATCGCCGCTCTCACCGCCACCGTCGAGGTCGGCGCCGGTACTTCCGGTGACCTCGTCATCACCGTCACCGCCAACCCCACCACGCTCGGACCGAGCGACTTCACGTCGGAAATCGTCGCCACCGCGACCGACAACCGCGGAAACTTCCTCGCCGACGTTCCCGTCATCTTCAGCACCAGCTCGGGGGCGCTCGCCTCACAGGGGTCGGTGCTGAGGACCAACGCGAACGGCCAGGCCTTCGATCGATTGACGCTTCTCGACGATCAGGGAGACGCGACGGTGACCGTCACCTCCGGCACGACGACGGGCTCGGTGAACGTCACTCGAGGAACATTCCGTGCCCCGCAGATCGATTCGGTCGCACCCTCCTCGGGGAGCCGCGGCGGCTCGCTCACGGTCAAGATCACGGGGCAGAAGTTCCAGCCGGGAGCGACGGTGAGCTTCGGAGACGGGATCGCCATCGACGAAGTGACGTTCGTCAACGCGGAGACGCTCCTCGTGGACATCACGGTCACCGCCGGGGCGGCCGCCGGCTCCCGGACCATCACGGTAACCAATCCGGACGGAGGCTCGGGAACCTTTGCGAGCGGCTTCACCGTGGGAGGCAAGGCGCCCATCTGCCGGATGAGTGTTTTCCAGACGACAGGTGGGAGCGGCACCTCCGCCAATCCGTGGATCATGACCACGTCCTTCGTCTCGTTCGACGGAACCGCCTCGCGCGACCCCGACGGAGGAAGCTTGACTTTTCAGTGGGACGTGGGCGACCCGCCGACGGCACCCTTCACCCTGGCGGCCTTCTCCTATATGTTCTCGGTGTCCGACATCTACCAGGTCCTGCTCACGGTGACGGACCCCGATGGCGATACTTGCACACTCGTGCGATTCTTGGATGTACCATGACGACGAGGGGACTGCTCCATCACGACTGCACCGGCGGCAGCCTCGTGCTCCAGCTCGACGGGTACGAGGGACAGGTCAGCGGCGACAGCTTCTCCCCCACCATAAATTGGCGCTACGAGGAGGAAACGCACTACTACACGGGAAAGCCCACCGTCTCCGGGCGCTTCGAGGGAGAACGCGTCTCGCACGGGGGTTTCGTCAACAGCGTCACCGACAAGCAAGCCGACAACCTGGGCGTCGCCCCTCGGCCAGCGGCAGCTGGGAAGCGTCGCGGACCTGAAGCGCGATGAACCGTTCCACCCCCGCACTCGCCCTTCTCACGCTCGTCGCTCTCCTCACGGGAGCGCCGAGGGCGCGGGCGGAGATCGCGGTCATGGCGAGCGGCAAGATTCTCTATGTCGATCGATTCGAGCGCGCGGACGAGCAGGTGACTCTCTACGTGACCGGAGGCGGCGTCGTGACCGTCCCGTCGGTGATCGTGGCCAACATCGTCCCCAACGAGATCGTGGCCGAGGCCGAGGCCGAAGGCGAAGACCCTCAGAAGCTCGCCCTGTTCCCGCAGCTTTCGGAGTTCATCCTCTCGGCGGCCTCGAAATACGGAGTCGACCCCAATCTCGTGGCCGCGGTAATCTGGGCCGAGTCGAGCGGCGATCCGAACGCGGTGTCGACGAGAGGAGCGAAGGGACTCATGCAGCTCATGCCCGAGACGGCGCAATCGCTCGGGGTCAAACGGATCTTCGACCCGGGAGAGAACGTCGAGGGCGGCACCCGCTACCTGCGGCAGCTGCTCGATGCCCAAGGCGGCGACGTGAAGCTCGCGCTCGCCGCTTATAACGCCGGTCCGGAAGCCGTTCGACGCCACCGCGGGGTGCCTCCTTACCGGGAGACCGAGCTGTACGTCGGTCGCGTGATTCGCGTCTACGAGCGTGCCGGAGGCACGGAGTGAGAGCCCCAGCGCGCCGGACAGGGAGCGAGGGCTACATCCTGTTCGGGATCGTCATCGCCATCGTCATCCTCGGGATCTTCATGGTGGCCGCGGTACCGCTCTGGCAGAAGGTCGTGCAGCGCGAGCGGGAGAAAGAGCTGATCTTTCGCGGCTACCAATACATGCAGGCCATCGAGCGGTACCAGAGGAAATATCCAGGCGCGTACCCTCCGACCATCGACATGCTGGTGGAGCAGAAATTCCTGAGAAAGGCCTACACCGATCCCATGACCGAGGACGGAAAGTGGAGCATACTGCGTCAGCTCTCCCCCGAGCTCCAACCTGGAGGCCAGCCTCAGCAGGGACAGCAGTCCGGGATCACGCCCCTGAACCAGAGCCAGGCTGGGCTCCAGACGCCGGGAAGCTCCGTCCCCGGCCCCCGCGGCGCGACGAGGCAACCCGCTCCCGCAGGAGGTCGTTTTCAATCGACGCTCGGCCGCGGGACGTCGGATCAGAGCATGGGGGGTATCGTCGGGGTCGCGAGCCGGAGCACCGAGAAGACGTTCTACCAGGTGCCGGGCAAAGCAAAATACAAGGACTGGCTCTTCGTGTGGGGCCTCCAGCCGGTAACCGTCCCGGTCCCCGTTCCCGGACAACCGGCACAAGCTGGACAAGCCGGACAGACTGGACAAGCCGGACGAGCTGGACAGGCGGGACGGGCTGGACAACTTGGACAGCCGGGACAGTTCGGACAGGCCGGTCAGGGTGGATTCGGACAGGCCGGTCAGGCTGGATTCGGACAGGCCGGTCAGGGTGGACTCGGACAGCTCGGGCAGCCGGGACAGGCAGCCGGGGCAAACCGGAGCCCGTTTCCCGGACTTCCGCCACCGCCCACTCTGACCAGCTTCGGATTCGGCTCGGCCACCGCCGTTCCCGGCCAGGCGACCCCGGGCCAAGGGGGCTTCCAACAAGGGCAGGGTGGCACCAATTTCGGTCAGCCGAGCCAGCAGCCCGGCCAGGGAGGCTTCGGCAATCCCATGCAGCCGAGGCAGCAGCAACAACAGCAGCCGCGTCGGCAGCCGCAGCCCGACCGGTAAAGCACATCGATGCGCATCGGCATCGATGCCCACCATGTCAACGGCAAGCCCCAGGGCAGTCGGACGTATCTCCTGGGGCTCATTCGAGCCCTCTCCCGGATCTCGACCGACGACCTGCTGGTTTACAGCTTCGCGCCGGACGAGACGCGGAAGGTCCTCTCCGGTCCCGCGCTCGATCATCGTCGCGTCTTCCCCCAATCGGCCCGGCTTCGGCTTCCCTTCGTCGTTCCCGCCCTTCAAATCATGGACCGGCTCGACGTCTTCCACTCACAGTACGTGGCGCCCCCGATCTCGTTCGTGCCCGAAGTCGTGACCATTCACGACGTTCTCTTCGAGACCCATCCCGGGCTGTTCGAGGGCGCCTTCTCCCGGCGCTCGGTTCATCTCATCCGCCGCTCGGCCCGTCGGGCTCGGGTCGTGCTCACCGTGTCCGAGTTCTCTCGCCGCGCCCTCGTCGATCTCTACCAGCTCCCCGAGGATCGGGTCGTGGTGACGCCGAACGCCGTTGACCACGAGAGATTTCGCCCGATGACGACCGATCTGACCGCCGTCCGGAAACGCCATGGGCTCGACGCGCCCTTTCTCCTCTCCGTCGGCCGGCTCGAGCCTCGAAAGAACCTTACCCGGCTGGTCCGCACTTTCGGTCGCGTGCGCGGCCGGCTCGATCCCTCGCTTCGACTCGTCCTCGC
This sequence comes from uncultured Acidobacteriota bacterium, assembly GCA_963815675.1. Lineage (GTDB taxonomy): Bacteria > Acidobacteriota > Vicinamibacteria > Marinacidobacterales > SMYC01 > CAWFHP01. The sequence goes on from CAWFHP010000009.1 coordinate 138,761, forward strand.
GGGCGCGAACGACTTCCGCTTCCGCGACGTCCTGGAAGAAGTGGAGCGCCAGCCCGAGGACACGGTACGGCTCCTCGGAGCGGTGTCGGACGAGGATCTCCCCGCGCTCTACAACCTCGCCGAGGCGCTGATCTACCCGTCTTTGGTCGAGGGCTTCGGAATGCCGGTTCTGGAAGCACTTGCTTGCGGGACGCCCGTCCTGAGCTCACCGCGCGGGGCGCTCCCGGAAGTGGGCGGAAACGCCGTGCTCTGGGTCGATCCCGAGGACGAGGAAGAGCTCGCCGCGGGAATCGAGTCCATCGTCTCCGACCGCGGGCTCCGCGAGACGCTTCGCCAGAGGGGGTTGGAGCAGGCGCGGCGGTTCGATTGGGACGAGACGGCGAAGCGGACGCTCGAAACCTATCATTCCGCTCGTCTTTGACTTAGCGAAGGCGTGGTGCTAGCGTAGATCATGAAGGAGCTCTCGCCGTGAGATCCCGAAGCCCGCTCAGGGCCGTGTCGATACTCGTCCTGGCGGGGGCCGCCACACTTTGCGCTCGTTCGGGCGCGTGGGCCCAGCCGGCCAGCGTTACCCATCACGACGGACTCCTCACCATCGAGTGCAAAGATGCCCCGCTTTCGAGCGTCTTCGGTCTGATCGAGAAAGAGGCGGGGGTCGAGCTCGTCCTCGAGGACGAAGTGAAGTCGAAGAAGCTCACCGCCAGCCTCGATGACCTTCCCGTCGCGGTGGCGGTACAAAGACTTCTGGAGGGAGCGGGGGTCAACTACATCGTGATGATGGACCCCTCGAACTGGGGTCGCGTAGGCAAAATCTTCGTCGGCGCCGGTGGCGGTGGTCCGGCGCGCTCCGTCCAGGCCCGTCGAGGCCCGGTCGCCGTCGAGCCCCCGGAAGAAGTCTACGAAGACACCGCGGATGCCTTCGACCCGGCGGATGCGGGTAATGTCCCGGGAGATGGGACGGAGAACGCGGACATCGATCCGTCGCAGAACCCCGAAGAGTTCGGTGCTCCGGATGCTGCGAACGGCGGGCTCCAGAATCCGCCCGGCAGCTCTCCGGTTCCCGATTTCTTCGGAAAGCAGCAGACGTTCCCCAAGAGCAACTTCACTCCAGGGCCGGGTGTGAGCCCATTCGGAGGTCAGCAGCAACAGCCATCGACGCAGCCGCAACCGCAGCAGCAGCAGCAGAACCCTTCCACCGCGCCTCCGGCGACTTTCCCCTTCACCGACCCGTTCGGGCGGCCCATCCCAATCCCGCCGGGAATGAATCAGCAGCAGCGACAACAACAGCAACAGCAACAGCAACAGAAAAAACAGCAGCAACAGCAATAGCGACCGCCGGTCGACCTCGTCGTCTCTCCTGACAGAATTCGCTCCCCGCTCGGCATACACGTCGGGCAAATCGCCGCCTTGCCGTCCTCTTCGGTGCCGCCAGGGAGGCAAAAGCTAGCCGGGCTCGAAGCGCACCTGCTATCCTGGCGCGTGTCCAAACGCAAATCGACGTCGGGGTCCGATTCGAAGACGATCGACGCCTATCGCCAGAAGCGCGACTTCGCGCGGACACCGGAGCCACCACCAGAGGCCGAGCCCGGCAAGCGGCCTGGCTCCTCTTTCGTCGTTCATCGTCACGAGGCGCGGCGTCTCCACTACGACCTCCGCCTAGAAATGGCCGGCGTGCTCAAGTCCTGGGCCGTACCCCGCGGGTTCTCCTACGACCCGACCGTGAAGCGGCTCGCCGTCCGCACCGAGGATCACCCTCTGACGTACGAGACCTTCGAGGGCGTCATTCCGAAGGGAGAGTACGGGGGCGGCACGATGACCATCTGGGACCACGGCCGGTACGAGCTGCTGAAAGCCGAGGACGGTCCCGCCGCGGTCGACGCGGGAAAGCTCGAGATCGTGCTTCGGGGACGAAAGCTCCGGGGCGAATGGCACCTGGTGAAGACTCGCTCCGAGAAGCACGAGTGGATTCTCTTCAAGGCACGCGACCGATACGCCCGTGACGAGGCGGAGAAGGCTCCTTTCTTCGACCTCTCGCGCGCCCTCCCCTCGCCCCTTCCCGATCGGATGGCCCCGATGGTCGCAGGCCTCGAGCGCGCTCCCTTCTCCGATCCCGATTGGCTCTTCGAGATCGAGTTCGAAGGCCGACGCGTCTTCCTCCGAAAAGACGGAGACCAGGTCCGGCTCGTCGCGGCAGACGGCACCGAACCGAGCGGAGCCCTCCCCGAGCTCGTCGACGAGGGGGCGCGACTCAGAGCCGAACGGTTGTGGCTCGATGGAGTCCTGGTATCGGTCGATGCCTCTCAACGACCGTCGCTGAAAAACCTCGAGGCCCGGCTCTCCGGGACGTCGAGCGACGTCGTCGTCTTCTATGCCTTCGATCTCCTCTACTACGAAGAATGGGACATCCGACCCCTGCCGCTCATCGAGCGCAAAGATCTCCTCTCCACGGTTCTCCCCAGGCTCACGCACCTGCTCTACGTCGATCACGTCCAGGGTCGGGGTGAAGAGCTTCACGGGGTGAGCTCTGCCGCCGGGCTCCCCGCCATCGTCGCCAAGCGAGCTTCGAGCTCCTACCTTTCCGGCCCTTCGCCAGATTGGTGCCGGATACCCGCGGAGCGATCCACGCCTCCGAAAGACGAGGATCTGGTGGAAGCGCTCCGCGCGCGACGCCCGCCCGCCGGTCGCAAGATCCAGCTCAGCAACATGGACAAAGTGTTCTGGCCCGGAGAGGGGATCACCAAGGGCGACCTCATCCGCTACTACGACCAGATCGCCGAGACGCTCCTCCCCTATCTCTACGAGCGGCCGGTCCACATGCTTCGCTATCCCGACGGCATCGAGGGAAAGTCTTTCTATCAGAAGGACGCTCCCGACCACACTCCCGATTGGGTTCTGACCGAGACCATCGCGTCCGACGGCGAAGCCATCCGCTACATCATCTGCAACGACCGCGACACGTTGATCTGGATGGCAAACCTCGCGAGCATCGATCTCCACCCGTGGCTTTCGCGCCGCGCCAGCCGGGACACGCCGGACTGGGTTGTCTTCGACCTCGATGCCAAGGAAGCGCCCTTCACCGACGTGGTGAAGGTAGCCCGCAGCATCGGAAAAATTCTTCGGGGCATCGGCTTGAGACCTTACTTGAAGACGTCGGGTGCGACCGGGCTGCACATTTACGTTCCGGTGAAGCCGGTCTACACCTACCAGCAGACGCGCGACTTCTGCGAGGGCGTCTCGACGCTCGTCGCGACGGAGCACCGGACGATCGCCACGGTCGAGCGGGTGGTGACCCGACGACGAGGCCGGGTGTACGTCGATTTCGGTCAGAACCGCCGCGGCCAGACGGTAGTGCCCCCCTACGTCCTGCGACCCCGGCCGGGAGCTCCGGCCTCGACGCCCCTCGATTGGGACGAGCTCGACACCGACCTCGATCCCGTCCGTTTCAACATCCGCACGACTCCCGGAAGGCTCGCCAAGTACGGCGATCTGTTTCAGGGCGTGCTCCGGGACCCGCAGGATCTCCTGCCCGCGATCGAGTCGTTCCAGAAGAACTATCTGTAGAACGGCTCGAGCCGGCGATAGAGCGCCGCGGTGGCGCGGCAGTCTTCCAGGCAATAGCGCGCGATGTCCTCGATGCGGCCTTCGGCGAAAGCATTCCCGACGAGAGAGCCGTCCATTTCGGTTTTGGGCGAGGCGATACCGAAGACGGCGCAGAAGTAATCGAGGCTTCCTTTGCGCCTTCGGTCGTTACCCTCGAGCGCCTCGCGCAGGTCGAGGTGAGGGCTTCGACTCCAGGGCTCCGAAGGGATGACGAATTCCGGCTCGAGACCGTGGATGGCGCTGCGGATATTGAGGTAGGGGACGTCGAACCGCTTGCCGTTGAAGGTGACGACGAGCTTGGGCTGCGTTTCCCCGAGGAAACGCCAGAAGGAATCGAGGAGATCCCGTTCCGAGGGATCGGTGAAGGCGCGTTCGAAGGCTCCTTCCGAGTCGAGGACCCCGATACAGATGACCCGACCCGTCGTGGGATCCAATCCCAGACGTGAGACGAGCTCTTCGCGCCGCCTTTCCAGCTCCTGAGGATCGGGGCGGTCGCGCTCCAGCGTGCGATAGAGATAGTCGAGCGCTCGTTCGGGAATCTCGTCGACCCCCTGCCCCACGCTCTCGATGTCGAGGACCAGTGCCATCGAAAACCTCTATCACTGGTCCCTTGGAAGGCGCAACAATGGTGCTTGGCGTTGCACCCCCAGATGCCGTATAAGGTCCTCGTGGGCGCCGAGAAAGACTTCGTCCGGTTCGTCCTCCATCCCTCGGATTTCAGCGAAGGGAGCGAGGCGGCGTTCGTTCACGCTCTCGCCATCTCGGTTCACAACCGCGCGCGCCTCACGGTTCTGCACGCGGAACGCGAAGGCCGCGAGGACTTGGAGCAGTTTCCCGGCGTCCGGGAGACGCTCTCCCGTTGGCGCCTGCTTCCCGCGGGAAGCTCGCGGGACGACGTTTTCGAGAAGCTCTCCCTCGACGTCGCCAAAGTGCAAGCGACGGGGAAGAGACCCCTGAAGGCGATCGTGGACTATGCCGCCGAGCACGACGTGGACTTGATCGTGCTCACCACCGAAGGAAGGATGGGCCTCCGCCGTCTTCTGCAGCCCTCGCTCGCAGAAGGCATGGCTCGACGAACGGGGGCGATGACGCTCGTCGTGCCCCGGAAGGTCAAAGGTTTCGTTTCCCATGACGACGGCCGCGTGAAGCTGAGACGCCTTCTCATCCCCGTCGATATCCGGCCTGACGGCCGCGTCGCCGTCGACGCCGCGGCGCGGGCCGCGCGAAGCATGTCGAGGGGCTCGGTCGAGCTCTATCTGATCCACGTGGGCGAGAGCATGCCCTCCCTCGAGCTTCCGACCATTCCCGGCTGTTCCTGGCGGCGCATGGCGACCAAGGGCGACGTCGTGGACACCATCTCGGAAATGGCACTCGCCCACGAGGCGGACCTCATCGTGATGGCCACCGAAGGACATCGTGACCTCGGCGACGCCCTCCACGGGAGCGTCACCGAAAGAGTCCTCCGCCAGGCGCACTGTCCCGTTCTCGTCGTGCCGGCGCTCCAGGAGTGACGGCGAGCCCCGCGGCGCGGGCCGCGACTTCGACGGGATGAAGCGCGTGGCGACCGGTCGTGTCTCTCAGCTGGTGACGGCACGACGTCCCCGGGGCGACGACGACGGTCGTCTCGCCGGCCGAGCGCACCGCAGGCGCGAGGCGTCGCTCGGCCATCTGCACTGAGAATCTCGTAGTGCTCCTTCTCGTAGCCGAACGAGCCCGCCATCCCGCAGCAGCCCGAGTCTACGAGAGCCACCGAGCGCGAGAATTTTCTCGTGAACGAGACGAGGGCCTCGGTGCCCGCGATTGCTTTCAAGTGGCAGTGTCCATGGAGAAGAACGCGCTCCGGCGCGGCGGGAGCGTCGAGAGTGATCTTCTCGCGCTCGAACAGCTCCTCGACGAGAAAACTCGCCCCAGCGAGCGCCTTCGCATTCTCGCCGGGAACGAGGTCGAGATACTCGTCCCGGAATCCGAGAAGGCACGAAGGCTCGCACCCGACGATGGGAACGCCCTCGCGCACGTAAGGCGACAGCACTTCGACATTGCGGGCGGCGAGACGCCGCGCCTCGTCGAGCATCCCCTTCGAGATCTGCGGCCGGCCGCAACATACCTTTTCCGGGAGAATCACTTCGTACCCCGCGGCCTCCAGGAGCACCGTCGCCGCCTTTCCGATCTCGGGCTCGTTGTAGTTCATGAAGGTGTCGTGAAAGAGAACGACTCTCTTCCCCTTCGACCCCGTCACCCGCCCACGCCGCCGGAACCAGCTTGCGAACGTCTCGCTCGGAAAGGGAGGCAAGCTCCTTCTCCGATCGATGCCCGCGACGGTTTCGAGAACGCTCCGGGCCCAGTGCTGGCGGAGGAGCCAGTTCGAGAAGGGGCTAGTGAGAACACCGAGCCTGCCGGACCGTTCGGGATGGGTGAAGAGGCGCTCGCGGAGCGACGGCGGATGCTTCTCGTGGTAGAGGGAGAGAAATTCCGACTTCAGACGCGCCATGTCCACGTTCGACGGACACTCCGCTTTGCAGCCCTTGCAGGAGATGCAGAGATCCGATGACCGCGTGAAGCCTCTCGCCGGTGAGCTCCTCGGCAGGGAGCCGGCCGTCGAGAACGGCACGGAGCGCGTTCGCGCGTCCGCGCGTGGAATGTTCCTCCTCGCGCGTTACCATGAACGAAGGGCACATCGTCCCTTCGAGGCTCTTCCGGCAGACTCCCGACCCGTTGCAGAGCTCGACGGCGCGGGCGAATCCGCCCTCGCGGGTATAGGGGAAACGGGTCTTCGGCTCGCGCACACCGTATTCCGCTCCGTAGCGCAGACTCTCGGTCATCTTGGGCGCGTTCACGACTTTTCCCGGGTTCATGATCCCCTTCGGGTCGAAAGCGCCTTTGAGCTCCTGGAACGCTCGGTAAATCTCGCTCCCGAAGAGCCGCTCGTTGAAGTGGCTTCGGGCGAGTCCGTCCCCGTGCTCCCCGCTCATGGAGCCCCCGAACTCCACGACGAGATCGAAAACCTCGTCGGCGATCGCCGTCATCTTCGTCACCTCGGCGCCGTCCTTGAGATTCACCAGCGGACGGATGTGGAGGCAGCCCGCCCCGGCATGAGCGTAGAACGAGCCCACGGTGTCGTGAACGGTCAGGATCTCGACGAAGCGTTGGATGAATTCCGGGACTCGCTCCGGAGAGACGGCGGTGTCCTCGACGAAAGCGATGGGCTTCTCGTCCCCGGGAAGACCGAGAAGAAGCGGGAGCGCCGCCTTGCGCACTTTCCACACGTTCGCCTGCTCGGCCGGGTCCTTGACGCGGACCATCGGTCTTGCGGAGCGGCCGAGCCTCCTGTCGAGCGTGTCGAGCTTCGAATCGACTTCCGCCTCCGTCTCGCCGATGAACTCGACGACGAGCAGCGCCTTGGGCGCGCCCTGGACGAAGTACATGCGCCGGGAGTACTCGAGCGACTTGCGCGCGAGATCCATGACCATCTCGTCGACGAGCTCGACGGCGGATGGGCCGAGCTCCAGGATCTCGCAACCGGTATCGAGGGCGTCGGCGAGGCTTCCGAAATGCAGGACTGCGAGGCCGGAGACCGGAGGCAAGGGGACGAGGGCGAGCTTCGCCTCGACGACGGTCGCGAGCGTTCCCTCGGAGCCGACGATGAGCTTCGCCACGTTGATCTCGTCGGGGTGCAGGAGCTCGTCGAGGTTGTAGCCGCTCACCCGCCGCGGAATCCGGGGATACCGATGCCGGATCTCGGCGGCGTGGGCATCCCCGAGAGCGACGGCCTTCCGGTAGATTCCGGCCTCGAGGCTGTCACCCTTCGTTCTCGCCGCGAGCTCCGTTCGAGCAACGCGGCCGAACGTTGCCGTCGTCCCGTCGGAGAGGACCACTTTGACCTCTAGAACGTTCTCGACCGTCTTCCCGTAGATGAGCGAGCGGGCGCCGGCAGAGTTGTTGCCCACCATTCCACCGATGTTGGCGCGGTTGCTCGTGGCCGTTTCCGGCCCGAACCGGAGGCGGTGAGGCTTCAGATGAGCGCCGAGGACGTCGTGAACGATTCCCGGCTGCACCCGGACCCAGGACTCCTCGAGGGAAAGCTCGACGACCTCGCGCATGTATTTCGAAAAATCCATGACGATGGCCGCGCCGACCGCCTGGCCGGCGAGCGAGGTACCGCCGCCCCGGGGAAGGACGGGAACGTTCTCCCCGGAGGCGAGACGGAGCACTTCGATGACGTCCCCTTCGTGCCTGGGAACGACGACGCCGATGGGCTCGATCTGATAGATGCTGGCGTCGGTCGAGTAGAGAATCCGGGAAGTACGATCGAAGCGCACCTCGCCCTCGATCTTCGAGCGAAGCTCCTCCGCGATGGACATACGAGGATTCTACCATTGCGATTTGAATCGATGCTTCAAGCTTCTTCGGTCGAATCGTTTACAGGCTCGGATCCAACATCAGCCCCGGTTGATCCCGTGTGCTCCTCAACCTCCACGACAGCATCGCCCCTGGGTGAACCGAAGGACACAAGCATCCGCATCCGCTGAAAGCGCGCATAGAGGGTGACGAGCTCCTTGCGAGTTCATTCGTTGATCCCTACGGTCTGCTCTGTCGTCGCTTCATTGCCGAAGACATCGACGACTGTGAGCCTCACGATCCGCTCGAAGGGCTGGAACGCGAAGCAGGCAGAATCGCCTTCCCACAGATACGTCGTGGTCGGCTCGGTAGTGCTCCGGGTGGTATCGGGAAACCTGTCGGGCTCTTCCGGATTGCCCTGAAAGAACCATCGGTACTCCACGATCTCACCTCGGGAGCAGCTCGCGTCGAAGTCAATCTGACAACGCGGGTTACTCATGGTGGTGGATGGAGGATTGGCGGTAAAACAGGCTTCCTCGTTGTTTGTCACAGTCACGTCGATCGTCGCGGTGTCCTGGTGGCCGCCCTCGTCTTGTACGACGAGGGTGACGGTGAATTGCCCAGGATGTTCGTAGAGGGGGTGAATGATCACGCCGTTCTGCTCGCGACCATCGCCCAGTTGCCAGTCGTAAGAGACGATCCGCAGGGCCGAGGTCGTGCAAGAGGCGTCGAGAGTCACGGGGCTGCCCGTGTTGATGTCCGCTGGAGACGGCTGAGAGGAGATACAAGCGTTCATACCGGCGGGCGAGGGCGGTGATGCCGGAGGCAGTGGTCCGGTCGGCGAGCTCTTACATGCGACCGCCACGACCAACGAGCCGAGAATGACGCACAGCAGGCTTTTTCGAATCATGGCGTCTCTTTCCTTTCTCCTTTCAATGCGTAGGAGTGACACCTATCGAATGAGCAAGAGACGTGCCAGCGACCGCCGTGCGGCGACAAGTGCAGTCATGATTGGCGATTAGGAACACAGCGACACGGTCGACCCGGGATGCCCGCCGGACAAAATTGCTTGCTTGGTTGGGACAAAAGTAGAAATTTCATCGTTCACGAAAGAGCTCGACGTCGAAACGAGCACGCGTTCTGGGGCTCACGAAGAAGGTTCAACGGCAAGAGCGGGCGTGTTTGTCACGCGGACTGGGCCCACCTGTCACGAGACCGATCGCTCGAGCTTGAGGCAAGACCGGAAAGGAACGCCAAGGTGCGATGGTTCGGCGCGAACCACTCGATTACCACCTTGACGTTCCCGAGAGGAGACCGCGTGCGTTGGAGCGATCGACACTTCCGCGATTGACGTCGCGACGGTTCTACCATCGTGTTAGCCTGTACCCCTCGGAGGTACGTTTCCACTCGATGCGGCGGCTCTCGATTCTCGCTCTCTCGCTGGCGCTCGCCGTCGGCTCTTCGTCCTGCGGCCGCGGCGGAAACGACAACGGCACGCTCGTCATCCGGCTGGGGCACATCGGATTTCCCGACTCCCCTTTCGACCGCGGAGCCCAGAAATTCAAAGAGCTCCTCGAGAAGCGGCGTCCTGGGAGGGTCGAGGTCCGTATCTTCGGATCCGCCCAGCTCGGCGAGGACAAGGAGATGCTCGAGGGACTCCGTCTCGGGACGCTCGAGATGCACGTCCCTTCGTCGGTCCTCCATTCCGTCGAGCCGATGTTCGGGGTTTTCAATCTTCCCTTCCTCATCCACGATCGAGAGCAGGTCGAGCGGATCGCGGAAGGCCCGGTGGGCGAGGCGCTTCGAAAGAAGCTCCTGGATCACGACCTCGTTCTTCTCGGATTCTGGGAGAACGGGTTTCGCATGATTACCAACAACGTGCGGCCGGTAGTGCGCCCCGAGGACTTGAGGGGGATCCGCATCCGAACCCCCAAGGACCCCGAGCGGGTCAAGCTCTTCGCCGCCTTCGGCGCGAGCCCCACCTCGATGAGCTATGGCGAGGTCTTCTCCGCGCTCAAGCAGGGCGTCGTCGACGGCCAGGAAAATCCCTTCGCCCAGATCGTTCCCGCACGCTTCTACGAGGTCCAGAAGTACCTCTCGATCTCGAAACACGTCTACTCGCCCGCCTACCCGGTAATGAGCCGGAGTTACTTCGAGAGCCTGGACGAGGAGATGCGAACGGCGATCCTGGACGTGGCGCGGGAGGTCGGCCGATACCACCGGAAGCTCGGCATCGAAGAGGACGCACGTTACCGGAGCTTTCTCGAGCAGCACATGCAGGTGACCGAGATCGACCAGCAGGCCTTCGAGACCGCCGCCCGCCCGCTCTACGAGGACTACGAGAAAAAATTCGGCTCCGAGATCGTCGAGACGATCGAGAGCTACCGCTCGTCTCCGGCATCTGCGGAACCGACGCCCCGCTGACGCGATACCACGTATCAAATCATATCGAGCTTTGCCGCCTCGATGGTGAGCTCGTGGTCGACGTTTCCTGTGCTTCGCGTCGTCGCGGGCTCGAACAAGAGAACGCTCGCGATCCCTTCCGGGGCAACCGGCTTGTGCTCGATGCCGTGCGGAACGACGAAGAACTCTCCTTCCGACAGAGCGATGATCTTGTCCCGCAAATGAATCTCGAGCTTCCCGTCGAGCACGAGGAACATCTCGTCTTCGGTCTCGTGGTGATGCCACACGTACTCGCCCTCGGTTTTGACGACTTTCACGTACTGGCCGTTGAGCTCCCCCACGACTTTGGGAGCCCAGACGTCGGAGAACAACGCCAGCTTTCCCTTCAAGTTCACCTTTTCCATCGCCACCTCGCTCGTAAGTGTAGAGCGCCGGGAGGCTCCGGCGGGAAAGTCACGGTACAAGCCCGCGAGTCGAGGATAATGGGAGGGTGACGCCGCTCTCCGTGCTCGACCTGTCGCCCATCGTGGAAGGCGGCACCGCCGCGCAGTCGTTCCGCAACACGCTGGACCTCGCGCGCCACGCGGAGCAGTGGGGCTACAGGCGCTTCTGGGTGGCCGAGCACCACAACATGCCCGGCATCGCCAGTGCCGCCACGGCGGTGCTCATCGCACACATCGGCGCCGGCACGACCCGGATTCGTGTCGGCGCCGGCGGCATCATGCTGCCGAACCACGCGCCGCTGCAGGTGGCCGAGCAGTTCGGCACGCTCGAGTCGTTGTTTCCCGGCCGCGTGGACCTCGGCCTCGGACGAGCTCCAGGTACCGATCCCGCCGCCGCCCGCGCGCTGCGGCGAACGCTGCATCAGCGACCCCGACGAGTTTCCGCGAGACGTTCAGGAGCTGATGGAGTTGTTCGAGGATGCGCGACCGGGCCAGGCGGTGCGCGCCGTGCCGGGGGCGGGCCTCCAGGTGCCCATCTGGATTCTCGGCTCCAGTACGTTCGGTGCGCAGGTCGCGGCGGCGTTCGGACTGCCGTTCGCCTTCGCCTCGCATTTTGCGCCTGCCCGCCTCTTCGAGGCGCTCGCACTGTATCGGGAAGGGTTCCGGCCGTCCCGCCGCCTCGAAAAACCCTACGCGATGCTCGGGGTCAACGTAGTGGCGGCGGACTCGGACGAAGAGGCGCGGTTTCTCGCCTCGTCCGGCCGCCAGTCGTTTGCGAGCCTACGGGCGGGCCATCCGATTCCCCTGCCGCCACCGTCGCGCGAATGGTCCCGTGAGCCAGGCGACACGGTCGACGGCGCGGATCGGACCCGCGTGTCATTCGTCGGCGCCCCCAACACCGTGGTCGCCGGCATGCGCGAGTTCATCGCGCTCACCGCCGCCGACGAGTTGATCGTCGTCTCCCACATCTACGACCACGACGCGCGGCTCGATTCCTACCGGCTGACCGCGGCCGCGATGAAGGGGTAGCGCCGTGAGAGAGCTTCGATCCCTTCGAGCGGCAACGACTCATACAGAACGCCGCTTGCGAACATCACCGAAGCTCGGGGAATCCTTCAGGCGGCCGCCGGTGATGCGTCGCCTGCTCGTAGGCGTAGGCGAGCTCGATGAGCCTCCCTTCGGAGTACGGCCGACCGAGGATTTGAAGCCCGGCGGGGAGACTCCCGTGGGAGTAGCCCATGGGAATCGTGACCGCGGGAGCACCCGTATCCGGTGCGACGAGCTGGCTGTTGTCTCCCTTGTACTCCTCTTCCGCTTTGTCGAGGTGCGCGGGTGGATTCGTCCACGTCGGATAGAGAAGAGCGTCCACGCCCGCGCCGTCCATCGCGGCCACGAGATCCTTGAGGTAGGCCTGCCGACCCGGATTTTCGGCGTAGTCCGGACACGGCGGATCCCAGTTGCTGGGAGGGACGTCCAGCGGTCTGTCCTTGTTCCCTTCGAGCTCGCTCTTGATGTATTCGGAGTACTGCCCCTTCTCGTAGGCTTCCATGACGTCTTTCATCGGAGCCTTGTCGCCGAGCGACCGGAGATACACGAACATGTCGTAGCGAAACCGCTCGCAGAACGTGTCGGCTTTCAGATGCGCCTGGAAGTTCGGGATCTCGACGGGATCGACGATCTCCGCGCCCTGAGCCCGCATATCCTCGACCGCCTTCTCGAAAAGGGAGGTCACTTCGGGGTCGGCGTCGTCGGTATCGACGAGCGCCCGGAGCACGCCCAACCGGGCGCCTCGAAGCCCGTCGGCACGGAGAAACTTCGTGTAGTCGTCTTCCCTCTTGCCGCGGCCGAGCTCGGTGTAGGGGTCGGCCGGGTCGTAGCCCGCCACGACGTTGAACATGCGCGCTCCGTCCTCCACCGTCCGCGTCATCGGTCCCGCGATGTCGCGGTCGAACGAGAGCGGGATGACTCCGTCGCGGCTCGTGAGGCCGATGGTGGAACGGATGCCGAAAAGAGCGAGGTGGGACGAGGGACCTCGTATCGAGTTCCCGGTGTCGGAGCCCAGCCCCGCGACGCCGAAGCTCGCGGCCACGCCCGAGGCGGTACCACCGCTCGATCCCGCGGGGACGCGATCGAGAGCGTATGCGTTTGCCGTCGTCCCGTACGAGGAGCTCACCGTTTGACGCGGACTGAACGCCCACTCGGCCATGTTGGTTTTCGCGATCACGATCGCGTCGGCTTCGCGGAGCTTGCGAACCATGAAGGCGTCGTCGGGAGGAAGGCTCCCTTTCAACGCGATCGAGCCTCCGGTGGTCGGCAGATCATGAGTGTCGAAATTGTCCTTGACGAGGATGGGAGCGCAGAAGAGCGGCCCGAGCTTGTCTCCCTTGGCGAGCGCCCGGTCGATCTCGTCGGCCCGCTCGAGTGCATTCGGGTTCACCACGGTGATCGCGTTGAGCCCTTTCGTCTTGTCGTAGGCCTCGATGCGATCCAGGTAGGCCTGGACCACCGCCCGGCAGCTCGTGCGCCCCTCGCGAAGCGCGGTCTGGATCGCGCCGATGGTCGTCTCCACTACGGGAAACGGCCCCGGCGCGGGGGCTTGAGCTCGACATGAGGCGAGGAAAAACACCAGGAGGCCGGCTACGATCTCGATTCGCGTCCGCTTCATAGCCGATATGTATCAGGATCCAAACCTGTGAGGCCAGCGCGTTTCCCGCAACGGGCTTCCCCGGGGGACACCTTCTCTCCTGACGAGGGCCGGATCGAGCCGGCCGTGGTCGGTTCGAGCTCCGTTCATTTCTCCTCCCAATGGGATATCGTTCTGAAACCATGCGGCTGGACCCGATGACCCTGCTACTCATCGCGGCCCCCGTACTGGCGGCCGTTCCCGCGCTCGCCCAGGAGGGTTCCGATCCCACCCCGACGGCGGCGGAAGTCCCGGCGGAGACGGCGCGGGCGTTTCGCGACGCCGTCGACCAATGGGCGCAGGTGCCGGGCCATCGAGGCGTCACCGCGTCGGTCGTGCTCGCCAACTTCACGGCAAGTGACGCGCTGGGAGCGCTGATCAACGAAGACGAGACCCGGGTGCTTACCGCCGACGACCTGCTTGAGTTCGTCGGCCCGCCGCACTTCACGCCCGGCGCGCGGACCGAGTACACGAACACCGCGTTCGTGCTGTTGGGCCAGATCGCGGAACGCGCGACAGGGCAGAGCATGGTCGAGTTGTATCACCAGCGCCTCTGGGAACCGATGGCACTCGACGAGATTTTCCTCCCCGGCGTCGAGAAGGCGACGGGACCCGTGGCGGCAGCGGTCCATGGCGGTCAGGTCTACGACCCGCTGGCACATATGTCGCTGCTGTCGATCGGCAACAGTGCGTTCGGCCTGCTGTCCAACGCGCGAACGATCGCGCGATGGGGTCACGCGCTGTTTGGCGGCGACCTCGTCTCGGCGGAGCGGCAGCGGGAGATGCGGATGTTGACGCCCGCGGCCGGCAACATTCCCGGCGAGACCGGTGTCGGTCTCGGCGTGCGCAGCTACGGCTACCTTGACCGCGAGCGGTTCGGGCACAGCGGCGGTGCCTCGTTCGGGAGCAGCCTGCTGCTGTTCGACCCCGAGTCGGGTGTCACGGTGGCGGTGCTGATGAATCAGAACCAGGGCGCCGACCACTTCAAGCTGGCGCCGCGACTACTGGAAATTGCGACGGAGCGATGGGCCCGGAAGCCATTGGAGCATGGAGTAAGAGCCCGCCGTCTGGATCGTGTCGAGCACGGTCTCCGCGCGGCGCTCGGTGTCGTCCTGTCCGTGGCGATTGCTGCCATCGCCGTCATCTGCTTCGTCGAAGTCATCCTCCGCTACGTCTTCGGCGCGAGTCTCTCGTGGTACGACGAGTTCGTCGGCTATCTTCTCGTGTGGCTCACGTTCCTCGGAGCGGTGCTCGCCCAATCGTACGGCCAGCACATCGGCATCGAGAACATCGTCGAGATGACGTCGGGGAGGACGAAGGTCGCGCTCCAGATCGCGAGACACGCGCTGATGGCAGGAATCCACGTCATACTCCTGCTCTACGGGACCCAGCTCGCGGCCCGGTTTCTCGAGGAGGAGGCGATCACCCTACCGGTTCCGATGGGAGCGATCTACGCCGTCATCCCCATATCCGCCGCCCTCATGCTCGTCGTCGAGGGAGCTCGGATCGCGCGCCTCGTTCTCGTTTCGCGTGAATCTTCCCGGAGCGTCGGATAGACCGTGGAGCTCCTCGTCGTTCTCTTCATCGCCATCCTGATCCTCGTCGGTCTTCCGATCGGCTACGTCCTCATTGCCGCCAGCATCGCCGTCATCGCCCTCACCACCGGCACGCCTCTCGTCGTCGTGCCCCTTCGCCTCTTCAACGGAAGCGACAGCTTCCCGATGGTGGCGGTGCCCTTGTTCATCCTCGCCGGCGCCCTCATGAACCGGGCGGGAATCTCCAACCGGCTCGTCGAGTTCGCGGCGAGCCTCGTCGGATTCGTGCGCGGCGGGCTCGCGATGACGACGACGCTCTCGAGCATGTTCTTCTCCGAGGTCTCGGGCTCCGCCGTCGCCGATGCCGCCGCCCTCGGGAGCGTCCTCATCCCCGCGATGCGCAAACGAGGCTACCCCGCGCGGTTCGCCGCCGCCGTTCTCTCTTCTTCCGCCACCATCGCCATCATCATTCCCCCGTCCATTCCCATGATCGTCTTCGGGGCGATCACCGGCGCGTCGATCGTGAAGCTCTTCATGGCGGGCATCGTCCCCGGCATCCTCTCGGGGCTCGCGATCATGGTGACGAGCTACCTCCTGGCACGGAAGGAGGGTTTCGCCGAGTCCGAGCCATTCGACTGGAAGCGCGTCCGGGGGAGCTTCGGGCGGGCCTTCCTCGCGTTGGGGCTCCCCATCGTGATCCTGGGAGGCATATTCGCCGGCATGTTCACCGCGACGGAAGCCGCGGCGGTCGCCGTTTTCCTCGCGCTCTTTCTCGGGTTTTTCGTCTACCGCGAGCTCCGCCTCCGCGAGCTTCACCAGATCCTCGTCGAGTCGGCTCGCCAGACGGGCGTCGTGATGATCCTCGTCGCGGGCTCCGCCGTCCTCGGCTGGTACCTCGCCAATCAGCAGGTGCCCGAGAGACTGACGAGCTTCATCGTGGAGCGCGTCCACGGCACGACGGCGTCGCTCATCTTGATCGACGTCGTTCTCCTCCTGGCGGGCATGGTTCTCCACAGCGTCGCCGCCATCGTGCTCCTCGTCCCCATTCTCATGCCGCTCGTGACCCAGCTCGGAATCGACCCCATACACTTCGGCCTCATGGTCACGGTGAGCCTCGCCATCGGACAGCAGACGCCGCCCGTCGCCTCCGTGCTCATCACCACTTGCTCCATCGCCGAGGTGCCGATGTGGGAGGTGATGCGGGTGAACATCTACTTCATCCTCGCGCTCGTCGTCGTGCTCTTCCTCGTTACGTTTCTTCCCGGGTTGAGTCTGTTTCTTCCCGGTCTTCTCGCCCCCGCCTCTTGAGCGTCACCACGGTGGCGCCAAAGCCTCCCCGGTCGGGCGTCGCCTCTTCGAACCCTTCGACTCGCTCGTTTCGCGAGAGGACCTGGCGAACCCTCTCCTTCTGGACTCCCTTGCCTCGTCCGTGGATGACGCGCACCTCGCGGAAGCCCGCTTCGTGAGCCGCCTCGAGATAGGCCTCGACGACGGAAGGAATGTCCCGCGGCGAGAAGGCGTGGAGGTCGATCGAATCCTCGATGGGAAGGACGACGGCGTCCTCTTCGGGAATGGACTCGGACTCGGGCTCGGAAAAGTCCTCGTGATTCGAGAGTCGACCTCGAGCGATCCACGAGCACGGCGCCCGCGACACCGATCGCGGCAAGCGCGAGGACGGCGCCGCCATGCGCGACGAGAACGTGGGACGGCTCCGTGATCCAGCAGAACAAGCGGACACCCGAGTCGGCCACGAGACCCGCGCCCAGACCGTAGAGCGCTCCCGTGATCGCGGGCCGTTCCGGCAGCGCGCGAGCGGCGAGAAATCCGCATGCGATCAGGATCGGCGCGCCGGAAGCGGCGGCCATGCCGAAACACTCCCAGGCCAGGCGGGGCCAGGCTCCGGGAGGCACGCTCGTCGGGACTTCGACGGAGGTAACGAGCGTGACGCCGACCTCGACGAGAAGAGCTGCTGCCAACGTCGCGAGCAGCGCGGCACGGGAGAGCGTCCGGCCCGGCACCGCTTCGCGCAGCGACGCACCGACGATCCACAGACCCACCATGATCTGAAGGCTGGTGAGACCCCACTCCAGCCCGGAACCCAACGCATCGAGGTTCTCCCGAAAGCCCCAGACGAGCGGCGCCGCGATCGCCAGAGCGGCGCCGAGGGGAGCGAGCGCCAACGTGCGGCGCCAGGGGGCGGGCAGCGGACGGACGGCTCGCGCGTCCGCGCGCACCGCGTCGAGCAGAGTCGAGGGGACGCGCTCAACCACGACGGCCGCCTTTGTCGACCCCGAGAAGAAATCGCAACGCTCGCATCGCCCGACTCGAGCGCAGCTTGGCCGCGCCGACCGGAATCCCGAGCCGTCGCGCGATCTCTTCGAAGCTGAAGCCTTCGACGTGGTGCAGCTCCCAGGGCTGGCGCCGGGCGTTACCGAGAACGGACAGAGCGTCGTCGATGTCGCCGACCTCGATGCGACCAGGGGTCGCGCCGGAAGCTCCCTCGATCTCCAGCTCCCTGGAGGCTGCCTCCTCGCGGCGCCACCTCCGTCCCTCGGCGCGGCGGTGGCGACGGAGCACGTTGCGCGCGATCCCGAACACCCACGGGCGCACGGGAAGAGGCGGGAGATAGGTGTGGCGCGAGCGGTGGATCTCGAGGAACGTGTCCTGGACCAGATCCTGGGCATGCCCGTCGCGGGCGGCGGCCTGGAACTGGCGGAGGAGGTCTCGCGCCAGAGCGTCGTAGAGCCCCTCGAAGCCTTCGATCCGGCCTCGCTGGTAATCGATCATGAGGCGCACGAGCCTATCCTCCATCTCCGCGTCCCGGGACACGCCCGCCATCATTCATCATTCGCCGCGTCGGCACGAAAAGTATCCGCGCGGCGTCCGCTCCTCGAAAACATCGTAGCACCGGCGACATTCCTTCCCGCGGCGACACTTCTTCGCTCGTTCAGGGCAATGCAAATGGGAGGAGACGTTCTTGAAGCGAATCGCAGGCGCGGTAGTGCTATCGATGCTGGTGACGAACGGAAGTCGCGGCGAAGACCGAGCGCGCGTCGAGGCGGCCCTCGCCCCGAGGAGCCTCACCGCCTCCCGTGTAACCGGTGTCCCCCCCATCGTGGACGGCCGGCTGGACGAGCGCGACTGGACCGAGGCGGAGACGGCGACCGACCTCGTCCAGCGGGGTCCCGATCCCGGGGCGCTCGCGACCGTACCGACGGAGGCCCGCTTCCTCTACGATGACGAGGCCCTGTATGTCGGGGTCCGACTCTTCGACCCCGAGCCCGCGACCATCGTCGCCCCCTACCCGCGGCGCGACGACGAGACGACGTCGGACTGGGTGTTCGTCGAGCTCGACACGCGCCTGGACCGGCGGACGGCGTTCAGCTTCGGGTTGAACCCGAGGGGAGTGCAGGTCGACGGCGTCTTCGCGAACGACGTCGACTACGACGTGACCTGGGATGGTGTCTGGGAAGGCGCGGCCCGAATCGATTCTGCCGGCTGGACGGCCGAGTTTCGAATTCCCTTCTCCCAGCTCACGTATTCCGCAGGCGAATCGAGAGACGCGGACGGCTCGGTTCCGGCGACGTTCGGGATGAACGTCTACCGCTACAGTCCGCATCGCGGCGAATCCTCCAACTGGTCGCCGCGCCTGCCTTCGCTAGCGGGCATCGTCTCCAAGTTCAACAATCTGGAGCTGCGCGTACCGGCGGCCAATCGCCGCCTCGAGGTCGTCCCCTACCTCTCGGGCGAGACCACGACCCCGAGCGCGGGACCTTTCGAAGACGGCGCGGGCGCGTCGGTCGGCGTGGATCTTCGCGCGGGCCTGGGCTCGGCGTTCACGCTCACCGCGGCCGTTCATCCCGACTTCGGTCAGGTCGAAGCGGATCCGTCCGAGGTCAACCTCACGACATTCGAGACGCTGTTTACCGAGCGCCGACCCTTCTTCGTGGAGGACGCCGGTCTCTTCGAGCTCGACATCGGGATTCCCTTCGCGACCCGGGGGGACTCCTATGCGTCGGAGCGGGCGTTCTACTCGCGCCGAATCGGACGACCGCCCCGATTATCGCCTCCCGCAACGGCGAGCTCGGCGACCTCGCGAGAAGTGCCTGGCACCTCCCTTCTGGGAGCGGCCAAGCTCACGGGACGAACGGCGGGA
The DNA here is from genome assembly GCA_963815675.1 of uncultured Acidobacteriota bacterium. Lineage (GTDB taxonomy): Bacteria > Acidobacteriota > Vicinamibacteria > Marinacidobacterales > SMYC01 > CAWFHP01. The sequence goes on from CAWFHP010000009.1 coordinate 157,916, forward strand.
GGCTGGTCCGTGGGCGCGCTGGGAACGGTCACGGGCGCCGAGGAGGCGCGTTTCGTGGACGAGTCCGGTCGAATCGGATCGCTCGCTGTCGAGCCGTTGACCACGGCCGCCGTGGGACGCGTGTCCCGGGACTTCCGCAGTGGCGGAAGCGCCGTGGGCGCGATCGTCACCTTCCTCGATCGCTCCAGGATGACGCCGGAGCTCCGGGCCCTCCTTCCGACCCGCGCTCTCGCTTTTGGCGTCGATGCTCGCCATCGATTTCGCGACGACGAGTACGAAGCGAAAGGCTTCGTCGTCGCGAGCGACGTACGAGGGTCGGCGGACGCGTTGACGTCCATCTTCGAAGGGCCCGGCCACTACGCGCAACGACCCGACCGCCGCGGCTCTGCTCCGAATGTCGGCGAGGCGGCCACCGGCTATGCGGCGCAGTCGAGCCTCGCGAAAATCGGCGGCGACCACTGGCGCTGGACGATCGCCAGTCGGGCCGCGTCCCCGGGGCTCGAGCTCAATGACCTCGGGTTTGAGAGAAACGCGGACTCGCTCGTGCTCTTCGGTGCGCTCACCTATCAGAACGATCGACCCGGCCCCTTGTTCCGGCGCTGGAGCGTCGGCTCGAACCAGCTCGCGTGGGAATGGAGCTATGCGGGCGAGCGTCGCGCCGCTCTGTTCGACGTGAGCGCGAGCGGAGACCTCGAGAGCTTCTGGGGCGGATCCGTCAGCTTCGACCACGAGCTCGCGGCGCTGCAGCCCGAAGCGCTCAGGGGCGGCCCGGCTCTACGGCTGCCGCCCCGAAACGCCTTCGCCGTCTCGATCTACTCCGACACCCGGCGCATGTCCCAGTTCACCTTCGACGCGAAGGCCCTTCGCGAGAGCGCGACGGAAGGCCGCGCCTTAACCCTTTCACCCGCGGTGACGTTCCGCCCGAACGATCGACTCACGCTCACCCTCGCGCCGGCGTTCGACTCGACGACAAACCCGTGGCAATACGTTGGTGCGCCGTCATCGTCGGGGGAGGCACCGGGCTCCGGGCCGCGATACATCGTCGCGAGGCTCGACCAGCGAACCTTATCTCTGACCGCGCGCGCCGACCTGGCCTTCACCTCACACCTCACCCTCCAGATCTACGCGCAGCCGTTCGTGAGCGCGGGACGGTTCGACCGTTACGGCGAGGTCGTCGCTCCCCGCGCGCCACGGGTGGAAGACCGCGTTCGGTTGTTCGACGCAGGGAAGGTAACTTCCGGTGACGGGACCGTCCGCATCGACGCGGACCCCGGCACCGGCAGCCCTCTCCTGGTGGCCGACCCGGCCTATCACCTGCGCTCTCTTCGTGCGAACGTCGTCCTCCGGTGGGAGTATCGACCGGGCTCGACTCTCTACGCTGTCTGGACCCAGAGCCGCGAGGACACACGCGCGAGCCCGTTCTTCGATGGCGCAGGCGATATCGTACGCGTGTTCGGCGCAAGACCCGATAACGTGTTCCTGGTGAAGCTCAGCTACTGGTTCGCCCCCCGACGCTAGAGACCGAGCGTGAGCGTCATCGCGCGGGAAGTCGGCTCACGACTGCCCCTCCCTCGTCGAGAAACGTGATGCTGGGAGCTCCGTCCGCGCCCACCGCGATCAGAATCCGCGGCCTGCCGTTCGTGTCCGCTAGTCTCAGAAGCGCCGACCCGTCGGGCACCTTGCCGAGAAAAGCCCGCTCCCGACCCCGTCCAATCCTTTCCAGCGTCTCGTCCTTCTCTGCCAGAATCGCGTCCCTTTCGTTCTCGGTGAACGCCTTTGCCGCCCGATCGTGGAGCTCGATCGCGGGGAGGATGGAGGCCTGCGGACGGTCGACGATCTCGAACCCCGCCGTTTCGCGGCCGTTCTCGTCGTCGTAGCGAATCACGACCGTCTGGTCCTGCTTGAAGTGGTCGAAGGTCATCCCGCCAGACACCTGATATCCGTCGGCCTTCTTCCGTCCATCGAAGACGAGTCCCCCCATCTCGTCCCCCTCGCTGTTGAAGAACAGCACTCCGCCCGTGTCCCGGGTCGCGTGGAGGTACTCTTTCCCCTCGAAGATGATTCCGGGAAACCGTGCGCGGCTCGCGAGAACGAGACGGGGCCGCCCGTCGGGCTCGACCACATCGATACGCTCGACCGCGATCGTTCCGAAACGCCGCGTCCCCGACTCCGCGGTCCAAAGCTTCCAGGCGAGCGCAACGACACAGAGCGTGAGGGCCAGCAACCAGCCGCCGACAACCTTGTTCCAGGCCTGATTCATCATTTCTCCTTTCTCGCGGGCTGGCTGACGCCAGTCGGGCGACAGACCGCTCGGAGTCCTCGGTGAGCTCGGGCTGACTTTCTTTCGTCCTCGTCGTCTCGGGACGAAACGTCTTCTCTCGCGAAGGACATCGAATGATTCTCCCCATGTTAGACTTCGTCGTCGGGGAGGAAAAGGGAGGAGTGGAATGACGCGCGTCATCGATTCTCGAGTGCTACCCACCGGCGAACCTGAACGACCCCGCCTATCACGCGATCGAGCGAGGCCGGCCCGGGACACCCTTCCCCGAACCTCTGGAGCGGCCCAAGGGATACGGCTTCGCCAACTACGAGAACGTCTTCCCCGGATCCCCGGTGCGTCCGGAGGGCGAAGCGCCGCCGGATGACGGCGGCATGGAAAAACTCGTGGCCGACATGGACCGCGCAGGTATCGAAGCGGCTCTGCTCGTCGGCACCCGCAATTCGGCGATTCGCGCAGATTCACCGCGATTATCCGGGCCGCTTCATGACCCTCGTGGTCCTCGACCCCCGTGACGGAATGCGGGCGGTTCGCGAGCTGGAGAGACTGGTTCGTGAAGACGGGGCCATGGGCATCCGCGTCAATCCGCTCTACACCTGCGTTCCCGCGAACGACCGCCGGTACTATCCGCTCTACGCGAAATGTGTCGAGCTCGACGTCCCCGTCCGGATCTACACTTCGATGAACTACGCCAACGATCGTCCCTACGATCTCGGGCACCCGCGGCACATCGACGACGTCGCCGTCGATTTTCCCGAGCTCCGCATCATCGCCGGGCTTTCCGGATGGCCCTGGGTCGCCGACATGGTCGGCTTGCTGCGACGTCATCCCAACCTTTATTGCGACACCGCGGCCCATCGTCCGCGTCACTTCGCGACCAAGGGGTCCGGTTGGGAGCAGTTCCTCCAGTTCGGAAACACACTCCTGCAGGACAAGATCATGGTCGGTCTCTCCCGGGCCCTGATCGGACTGAGCTTCGAAGAGCTCATCGCGGAGTACGAGACCCTGCCGCTGAAAGAAACCGTCATCGAAAAATGGCTCTATCGCAACGCCGCGCGGTTTTTCCGGATCGGCTAGCGGGATGTTCCGGGACGTCACTCCGCTGGTACGCCCGCGGATGGTCGCCGTCGTCGGCGCGTCGTCACGGCGCGTGTCGCAAGGCAACCTCGTCATCGCCAATCTGAAGCAGTGGGGCTTTCCGGGGCGAGTGATTCCCGTCCACCCGAAGGCGCAGGAGATCGACGGCCTCCCGGCCGTTTCGTCGCCGGATGCGTTGCCCGAGGACACCGACCTTGCGGTTCTGGCCGTTCCCGCCGCCGGGGTCGGCGAGGTGCTGGCGGGATTGGAACGCGCCCGGGCTCGGGCCGCCATCGTCTTTGCCAACGGGTTCTCACGAGAGGACGAAGAGGCTCTGCGCCGTTTTGCCGCGACGAGCCGGATCCTCGTACACGGTCCGAACTGCATGGGTCTCATCAATGTTACCGATCGGGTGCCGCTGTATCCGACGCGCCCTTCCGAGCGTCTGAGACCCGGCACGGTGGCTCTCGTCGCTCAATCGGGGTCCGCGGCGATCTCGGTCATGAACACGACTGCGGTCGGCTTTTCGAAAGTCATCACCGTGGGAAGCGAGTTCCAGGTGACAGCGGCCGATTATGTCCGCTGGTTGGCTTCCGATTCCGAGACATCCGTGGTAGGCGTCGTCACCGAAAGGATCGCGGATCCGATCGCCTTCGCGGAGGCCGCGGAGTTGGTGCATGCCGCGGGAAAGGCCCTCATCGTGTTGAAGGTCGGCACATCGAGCCTCGGGAAAGCGGCCGCCGAGGCCCATACCGGTGCGCTCGTCGGCAAACGCGATGCCTATGACCGCTACTTTGCCGAGTGCGACATCGCGACCGTCGGTGATTACGACGAGCTGGTCGCGTCGCTGGAATGCCGGGCGATCGAAGCGCGCGGGTTGAAGCCCGGCGCACGCATCGCCGTCGTCGGCATTTCCGGAGGGCAGACGGCGCTGGCCTGCGACGTCGCCGAGCAGGTATCCGTTCCTCTGGCGACGTTCGGCGAGGCGACGAGGAGCGCGGTCAAACGCTTCCTGACGGGGGCGACGGGAGACAACCCCATCGACATCGGCGCGACGGTGCAAGAGGAGCAACGGCAGGTCCGCGAAGCGGTGGAAGCCGTGCTCGCCGACGATGGCGTCGACGGACTGGCTCTGATACAAGACTCGCAGTCGACTCTCAACCCGCGCACCCTCGAGAGCTACAAGCCGATGTTGTCCAGCTACAGCGAAGTGGGTCAGGCGGCGAAAAAGCCCGTCGTCCTGATCTCCCCGACCTCGGAGGCCCTGCACGAGACGGTAACGCAGAAGATCGCTTCCCACGGTGTGCCGGTCGTCCGTGGCCTTCGCGAGGGCTTCGTCGCGATCGCCAACCTTTCGAAGGGTGCGCCGGGTCGAGCCGGCGCCTGGGCGAAAGCGCGAGAGACGGAGGGCCGCGACCTCCGTCCTGAGGTGACCGCCATCCGAGCTGAGGTCGAGGGAGAGTCCGGCAAGTTGAGCACGGAAACATGCAACCGATTGCTGGATCTCTACCGTATCCCTCGGGTGGGATCGATTGTGGTCGAGACCGAGACCGAGGCGATGGCCCGCTCCGGTGAGCTCGGTTTCCCGATGGTGGTCAAGCTGGTTTCGAGAGACGTCGCCCATCGCTCCGACGTCGGCGGTGTCGTTCTCGGCGTCGAGAACAAGGATGCGCTCGCCGGCGCGATCGCCTCCATCACCGCGGATGTCACCTCCCGGCTCCCGCACGCCAGAATCGACGGTTTCGAGCTGCAGGAGGAGCTCCGAGATTCCATCGAAGCGATGGCGGGCTTCACCCGCGCGCCCCCGTTCGGCGCGCTCATGGCCGTCGGTACCGGAGGCACGATGGTCGAGCTCGAGGAGGATCGCGCGCTCGGTCTCGCTCCCCTGCCGGTCGAAGCCGCCGAGCGGATGATCCAGAAGACAAGGTTGGGGCGCCTGTTGGCCGGGTATCGCAACCTGATTCCGAGCACGAACCTCCACCCACTCGCCCGCCTGGTGGCCGATTCTGTCCACGTTGGCCGCCGATTTCGGCGAGACCTTCGCCGCCTGCGACCTCAACCCCGTGATGGTGCGGAAGGGGTCGGGCGAGGTTCGCGTGGTCGACGCGCTCCTGATCCGCTGATGGCAGACGAGCCCCTGATTCTCACCGTCGTCATCGTCTACCTGCTGTTCATGTGCGCGATCGGCGTCTACTTGAGAAGACGCATCCACGGCTTCGCCGATTTCATCGTCGCCGGACGAAGCGCGGGGCTCCTCGTGGTGGCCTCCTCGTTCGTGGGGAGCCATTTCGGCGGTGGCATGACGGTGGGGGGCGCCGAACTGGGAGCGCGGAGTGGACTCTCGGGGATCTGGTACGGGCTCGCTTGCGGTTTTTCCTACCTGCTCCTCCTCGTCATCGTCCGGAAGGTCTACGCCCTCAAACAAATGACCGCCGCGGACGTTCTCGAGCACGTCTACGGAACGAAACGCGTTCGGGCGCTCTTCGCAATCGTGGCCTTCGTGGGCTCGCTCGGCATCATCGGCGGTCAGATCCTGGCGGGAGGAGCCATGTTCGCCACCTTCGGCGTCTCTCGAGAGATCGGGGGCATCATCACCTTCGTCATCATCGTCGTGTACTGCGCGTTCTCGGGACTCTACGGCGTGATGTTGACCGACACCATTCAGGTCGCCATCGGCGGATTCGGAGTCGTGCTCGGGGCGGCGCTCGCTGTGAACCGGATTGGCGGGCTCAGCCATCTCGCCGCGCTCCCCGCCCAGAAGCTCTCCTTGTTTCCGGCGGATCTCGGCACCTTCGTCTGGCTCGTCGTTCCCACGACGCTTCTCGGCCTCATTTCTCAGCCGAGCTATCAGCGAGTCAACGCGTGCCGGGACGAGAGGACCGCCGTCCGCGCCCCTCTCGTGGGCGCGCTGGTGGTGATGGTGCTCGCGGTCTTTCCCATTCTTACCGGCATGTGCGCGAGCGTCTTGTGGCCCGACCTGAACCCGGCCCTCGCGGTCCCTCAGCTTCTCAAGGAGGTCTTCCCTCCCGTCGTCGCGGCGATCTTCATCGCCGCGATCCTTGCCGCGATCATGTCCACGGCGGACAGCGTGCTGCTCGCGGGAGTGGCCAATGCGGTGAGGGACATTTATCAGCAGATCCTCAGACCCGATGCCTCCGACAAAGAGCTTCTGAGGATCTCGACCGTGGCCACCGTCGTCATCGGACTCGGCGCCCTGGCGGTCACATACATGGTTCCGAGGATTATCGATCTGTTCCTGATTTCCTACGCCATCCAGGTGTGCGGCGGGCTCATTCCCGTTGTCGGCGCGTTGTTGTGGAAAAAAGGAACCGAACAGGGGGCGTGGGGCTCTTTTGTCGTGGGCATCGGTTTCGTGTTGTTGAGCACGCTGAAGGTGATCGACATCCCGTACGACTACGTCATCGGCCTGGTCCCGGCGCTCGTCGTGTACGTGTCCGTCAGCCTGTTGACGGGAAAGAGCGAACAGCGAAAATTCGAAGGAACACCCTAGCCACACCGCAAGCTCCTCACGATGGACGAGGACAGCGTCCTCGCCGTGGTAGCCAGGGTTGGTCGTGCGGCCTAGTTCCGGCTCATGCCCCACACGTACGCCGCGAGCGCGGCGATCTCTTCCGGGCTGAGGCGCGCGCCGCCCGAAGCCGGCATGGGGCTGCGATAACGCTTCGGCTCCGGAACGCCTTGCGTGATCGTTTTCGCGATGCCGGCGTAGCTGCCGTCGCTCCAGAGCCATTCCTTCCCCGTCAGAGCGGGCCCGAGAGGCGTACCCTCTCCGCTCTCGCCGTGGCAACCCGTGCATCCGGCTCGTCCCACTTCGCCGCGGTAGATGCGTTCCCCTAGAGCCACCATCGCCGGCGTGGCGCCGTCCGGAACCGGATGGACTTCCTCAGGTGGGTTCGCGGCGGTCTCTTGGACGGGACCCGCGGGAGACGCCGCGGCTGGGACAAGGCGTGATCTTCGTAGTCCCACCCGCATCACCGCCCCGATAGACGACCCGGTAGATCCGTCCGCGCACGTCGTCGGAGACGAACAGAGCGCCATCGGGGCCGACCGCGAGTCCCGCGGGCCGATGGGCCGCCTTCGACGGCGACTTCGACCGCTTCCGCGAAACCGTCGGCGAAGATTTCACATTGGCCGGAGGCGCTTCCGCCCTCGAGCGGATGAAACACGACGTTGTAGCCCCCCTGCGCGAAAGGCGCACGGTTCCATGAGCCGTGAAACGCGATGAAGACGCCGTTTCGATAACGCTCGGGAAACTGCGTCTTGTCGTAATGCACCATCGCGTTCGGCGCCCAGTGGGCAGGAAACACCGCTGTCGGAGGGATCTTGTCCGCGCAGCGTCCCACGGTCTTTCCGCCGTCACCGCCGTACTCCGGCCCCAGGACGAGCTTCTGGACGAACGGGTCGTAGTAGCAGTACGGCCAGCCGAAGTCGCCGCCGTCTTTCAAGAGCAGGAGCTCTTCGGCGGGGAGCGTCGCTTCTTCTTCCGGTTGGTAGAGATCGGGCCAGTTGCTGCGGAGTTGGTCTCGCCCGTGCTGGGTCGCGAACACCCGTCCGGCCGAGTCGATAGCGAAGGAGCTCGCATTGCGGATCCCGGTCGCGAAGCGCTTCGCCGGAGAGAAGCTCTGGTTCGTCTCGTTCGCGTCAAAGCGCCAGACCCCGCCCCGGGTCTCGAGCTCCGTGCAGGGATCTGCGCCCGGCGATTGCAGCTTCCGATTCTGAAGCTGGCAGGAATTGGACGCGGAAGCCACGTCGACGTACAAGGCCCCATCCGCGTCGATGATGAAGGGATGCATGGGATGGTCGCCTCCGAGAGGCAATCCAGAGACGATCGTTTCGGGAGAGCTTCGAGGGACGACGACGCCTGCATTCAGCGAATAGCGAACGATGCGATCGTCGAGCTCCGCGTAGAGCGCGCCGTCATGCATGCCGAGGCCGGTCCCGCCGCCCGCGCCGCTCTGGGCGGTCGCCCCGAAGCGCTCGATCACGTCGGCCTTTCCCGAGCCCGTCTTGTCCTGTAGAGCGACGAGAAACCCACCCGCGGGGGGTTGGTCGTTCCCGTAGTAGTCCCCCGACCACGTGTTCACGTAGACGACACCGTTCGGCGCCGCCACCATGTGGCGTGCGTGACCGATCCCGTCGGCGAAGACGGTCGCGCAAAATCCCGCCGGCAACTGCAATCCGCTGTCATCGTTCGGGCAGCCGCGACTCTCCGCGGCCGCGGACGGGCTCGGCTGGTCTTGAGCCGTCGTCGAGGTGTCGCCGGCGCACCATGCCGCGAGCGCGAGAAGGGAAGCCAATCGAGACTTGAACGAGCCGGGAAAACGCATGGGTCACTCCTGAAACTCAATGGAGGAACGAACGAGCAAATATAGCGCTCCCGGAGGGTCGAGACCAATCCCTGAACCAGGCGATTACGGGTCTTGCGCCGTCGCCGGGCCGATCGAATCCTCAAACATTTCAAACAAACCAACAACGCCAAGGGAGATCGGGCCTCGCCTTCTCGCGCAACCTCCTCCCGTCGACTCCTCACCCTTCGTCCGCCCTGTGATAGGGTTTCCATGCCCCTCGTACGGGGGGCACCCCCCAAGAAGGAGATCGTGTCATGGCCCGCAGAAACGTGATGGGGCGTTGCTCGATACGGCTGTTTCTCGTCGCCGGAGCCACTCTGGGAGGCGCGCTTGCGAACGCTCAGCCCATAAAACGCCTGGACGCAAAGGTTCAGGGCGGCATCCGGATCACGGGCAACACCCTCGGCCTGAGCAAACAGGCGGACGCCAACGGACCGGGAACGCTGGACGGGATCGGCACGTTCACGAGCGTGGACGTCAATCAGGTCGACGCCTCTCCCGCAAATCCAGGGAATCCGTGGTTTCCGGGAACGACCAGCGACTTTCACGCCAATTCTTCGGCGGCGCGGCTCGATCTTCCCGCGGCCGCCTCGGTGCTCTACGCCGAGCTGGTCTGGGGAGGCAGCTACCAGTACGGGGCCGCGGATGTTTCTGCGGCCCTCGATCAGCCGATTCAACTCGGGTCGGAGAGCGGGGCTTCGCTCGCCGTGACGCCGGACCCCCAGACCGCCGTCACATTGAGCCAGATGGCGGCCTCCGGGGCCCTCGCGAACTACTACGTTCGCACCGCCAACGTCACCGCGTTCGTCGCACAGGAGGGAGCGGGCCTTTATACCGTTTCCGGCGTCCCGGCGACGCAAACGGAGCCCGTCAACACTTCGCAAGCGGCGGGATGGAGCCTCATCGTAGCGTATGCCGATCCGGGAGCGCCGTTCCGAAGCCTACAAATCTTCGTCGATGGAAGGCTCGTCGACGAGTTGGTGGGCGCGGACACACCGGTCGCGGGGCTCGACGTGCCGTCGTCGAACCTCGGCGACGGACGGCTGTTCCTCGCGGCCCTGGAAGGCGACGCGAATCGTCAAGGCGACGGTGTGACCATCTCGCCCAATGGAGGCCAGAGCTTCGTTCCGGTATCGGGGACAAACAACCCCGTCACCAACTTCTTCGCGTCTCAGATCAATGACTCCCAGGGTGCCCTCGATACCTCGGGCACGTTCGGTAACCGCAACCACGACGCGGCGACGGGGGTCCAGGGCTTCGGGGCCCGTCAGGGTTGGGACATCACCGGCGTGGCGCTGTCGCAGCAGGCAGGGCAGATAGAGAACGACGAGACCTCGGCGGTCGTCCGCGTCTCCACGACCGGCGATGAGCTCGTACTCGCGGCGGTCGCGCTCGAGATTCCCTCCAACCCCGTCGACGCGGTGTGCGGAAACGGGGTGGTCGAGTCCGGCGAGCTTTGCGACGATGGCAACGACATCAACGGAGATGGCTGCGAGAACGACTGCACTTTGACCCCTCCCCCAGCCGTTTGCGGGGATGGCGTTGTCGATCCGGGCGAGGAGTGCGACGCGGGAGCGAACAACGGCTTTCCCGCCTGCCTCTGCGAGCTCGACTGTCGGCTGCCGACTGCGGAAACGGCATGCGGAAGCCTCGCCCAGTGCGAGTCCGATCTGAATCAGTGCCTTTCCAGGCCCGATATCCCGGATGCCGATGGCGACGGGGAAGCGGATCCCACCGACGCCTGCCCCGGCACGCCACCGGGGAGCGACGTGGACCAGGCTGGGTGCTCGCTCGCGCAGTTCTGCGCCGCGATTCCGGTTGCGACTCTGCGAGACCGCCTGATCTGCCGGTTCAGCGACTGGCGGAACGACCGCCCGCTGTCCTTGGTCCCGCGCGACTGCGCGCCGACGCCGAACGCGTGCGCGCCGATGCAGCAACCCTAGCTCATCGCGGCGCCGACACGGACGTCACCGAGATCTAGCGAACGGATATTCAGCAAGCGTTTCTGCGCGACTTCGCTCTCTCCGACTTCGACGCTTCGGTCCAAGGTCCAGGAGCGCCGAGCTTCAGCATCGTTCCCGGCGAAATCCTCACCAAGTCCGGAAGCGGCAACCCGGTGGTGCCCGCGTCGGGGACGACGTTTACGGAGGACCACTTCCAGCTCGACATTGGTACGAATGTCGCCGGTAAGATTGACACTCAGGACGTGGTCGGGGTACGCGGTCTGCGCGTGTCATGGGCGAAGATGCCGGCTGGCATGAACGGCACCCGACATCAGTTCGACCAAGGCGAGGAGGCCGCTTAGTGCGGTCACAACCATGGAAACGCGAGATTCTCCTGAATGCCGCGGAGGATAGGATTCCCGGCGCATCGACTCTGCCCGACGGTTCTGGTCCGATGTCGCCGGCTGATGAGGGCCTTGCTTGTGCGCCTGAGCTTCGTCAATCAGCCGCGGGTGATCACGAGCGGCGCCGTGAGGGTACTGAGCCGGACGCGCTGACGTCCCGCCGCGTCGAAGTTCGCGGAATCCAGCCACGTCAGGAATGCCCGCTCCAAGTCGGGCCATTCGCGATCGACGGTCGCGTACCACGCCGTGTCGCGATTGCGCTCCTTGTACACGGTGGCCTGGCGGAAGACGCCTTCGTACGAGAGTCCCAGTCGCTGCGCCGCCGAGCGCGACGGGGCGTTCAGCGCATCGCACTTCCACTCGTAGCGCCGATACCCCAGATCGAACGCGCGTTTCATCATCAGATACATGGCTTCGGTAGCGCCCCGGGCACGCTGGAGCAGCGGTGAGTAGTGGATGTGGCCGACCTCGATCGAGCCGCTCGCCGGATCGATTCGCAGATAGCTCGCGACGCCGGCAGCCTTCCCGGTCTCGGCGTCGATCACGGCGTGGAAGAGCGGGTCGTCACCCAGACAGCTCCGCGTCATCCACCGAGAGTAGTCCTCGAGGCGCGAGAACGGCCCATAAGGAAGATACGTCCAGTCGCGACCGTCGACGTCGAGCGCATTCGCATCAAAGAGCGCGCGGGCGTGCCGGTCGACATCGAGCGGTTCCAGCCGGCAGTAGCTCCCGATCATCGGATCGCGTGAAGGCCGTGCCGGCGGTGACCAGGACGGCAGTGGAAAGCCAATCGGTTGGCCCAGCGCGTTGGTCGTGGGCGTGCTCATGGAGACGTCCACTCCAATGCGGTCGCGGGCGTCACCGCCGAATCGGGTCGCGCCGCCGACATGGAAACCGATGCGTACAGCGAGACCACCATCGACCCACCGCCCTGATGAATCGAATCCCAGGTGCCGGCAACATGAACGCCGCCGACCCCATCATGATCGGAAACGCCGCACGACTGGTCCGGCCAGCGAGCGCAGGGCCATCCAGCGGAACTTGCCGTTGAGCTCGCCGGTTTTCTCCGCCAACGGTGTCTCATCAAAGGAGCGTTCTCACTTTCCAGCTTTCTCGCGCAGCGTCTCCCATGCCGCGAGGGTCGCTTGCACTCTCGGCTCCGTCACCGCGAAGCCCTTTCTCGTGTCGGGGGTGGGGGCGGCGTCGGCGCCGTCCACGGCGACGAGCAGCTCATCGAGCCGATTGGCGAGCGAGCGAAGCGAATCGATTCCCGGCGGAGGGGGCGCGGGAGCGAGCTCTCCGAACTGCGGTCCCATCAAGGCGCGCACCTGCCCATCCAACTCCACGGCGCCTCGGCTCGAAAGCGCCCGATGCAGCTCCTCGGCTTGCCTCGTGGCCGCCAGAACTTTCGCCCGCTCCGCTTCGATGCGCCGCGCGAGCGAGAATTGCTCCGCGTAGGCTTCGGCACCGAGCGAGACTCGGGGATCGGGCTCGACGACGAGCGGCTGGCTTTGCCGCTCTCCGTTCACGCTCAGCTCGACCCGGTAGCGGCCGGGCGGTGCCCAGACCCCATCGATATCGGAGCCGCCGCGGCGCGCGGACGCCGCCGCAGGCGGATAGTGCAGGCTCCAGACGAATCGATGCATGCCCGGCTCTGTCGACAGCGAAGCGGGAGGGACGAACCATTCGGGCGCGGTGCGCAACGTGGCGAGGTCCGCCGTGGGCGTCGCGTCGGCGCTGCTGTAGCTCCGCACCAGCTCGCCCTTGGCGTCGAAGATGCTGAGGACGACGGGTCCTCGCGTTTCTCCTGCGATCAGGTAGTCGATGAGTGCGCCGTCGGGCTGATTCTCGGCCATCGGCTCGTCCTTCTGAAGGGGAGTGCCGGTGAAGCCGGTGGGCCGCAAGCGGACTGCCGCGGCCGGGGCGAGAAGGTGAAACGCTCCGGGGCCGGCGGTGGCTTCGTCGATCTGGCGGAGCGGGCTGATGTCATCCAGGATCCAGAATCCGCGGCCGTGAGTGGCGATCACCAGATCGTTTCCGTGTACCTCCAGGTCACGGACGGACGTCACGGGCAGGTTCAGCTGGAGGGGCTGCCAGTGATCCCCGTCATCGAAGGAGACGTAGACGCCCTTCTCCGTGCCGGCATAGAGAAGCCCTCTTCGCAACGGGTCTTCGCGCACGGCGTTGACGAAGCTTTCTTTCGCGATGCCGTCGCTCGCCAGCATCCAGTTCTTGCCGGAATCGTGGGTGCGGTAGATGTAGGGAGTCTCATCGTCGAGGCGGTGGCGATCGACAGCGGCGTACGCCGTCTGAGCGTCGAAGTGCGAGGTCTCGATGACGCCGACCTTCGACCATGGCGTCAACTCCCTCGGGGTCACGTTCTCCCAGTTCGCTCCCTCGTCGCGGGTCCGCCAGATGAGACCGTCATCGGTTCCGACCCAAAGGTCGTGGTCGGCCGTTCGCGAGGGGGCGATCGCGTAAATCACCCCATGCCGCGGTCCCGGTCGTGGCGCATCCGCGGCGGTGACGGCATCGAGAGTCGAAGGGGCGCCCGGGTCCTCCCGGGTGAGGTCGGGGCTGATGGCCGTCCACTCCCGGCCTCCGTCCTCGGTACGGAAGAGCCGCTCGCGGGCAAAGTAGAGCACTCGCGGATCCCGTCGGGAGAAGATCAAGGGGAGCGTCCACGTCGTCCGCGTGACGTCGGGAAACGCGAGCTTGGGGTCGACGTTCTCCGTCTGCAGCGTGCGAAGGTCGAGCCGGTCCACCCGCCCTCCGTAGATGACCTCCGGGTCCTTCGGGTCCGGGGCGACCATGTCGCTCTCGCCGCCAGCGGTGATTTCCTGAAACTCCATCAGGGTGATGCCATCGATGGTGCCCGTGCGGCTGGGAACGATGGCCGCGCCGGAGTCCTGCTGCGCGCCGTAGACCCGGTATGGAAACCGCTTATCGGTGACGACGTGGTACATCTGCGCCGTGGGCTGATTGAACCACGAGCTCCACGTCTCGCCGGCATTCAGTGAAACGAGCGCTCCCTGGTCCACCGCCAGCATGCGGCGCTCGGGATGGTCGGGGTCGATCCACAGGTCGTGATAGTCGTCGCCCCCGGGAGCGCCTTTGATGGGAACGAACGTGCGCCCGCCGTCCTCGGAGCGATAGACGTTGGTGTTGCAGGCGTAGACGACGTCGGCGTCTCGAGGCTCCACCGCGACGCCGCCGAAGTACCAGCCGCGCCCCCAGATTCGCGGGTCACCACTCTGTTTCGTCCAGCTGGCGCCGCCATCGTCGGATTGGTACAGACCGCCATCGCCCGCGGCGTCGACCATCGCGTAGATTCGGCGCGGCTCGCTCCGGGCCACCGCGAGACCGATGCGACCGTGCTTCGCCGGAAGTCCATGACCTTCGAGTGACGACCAGGTGCTGCCGCCGTCGGTCGATTTGAAGAGCTCGCTCCCCGGCCCGCTGGATGGAGGGTAGACGCTCCAGGGCGGGCGGCGAGTCTGCCACAGTGCGGCGTAGAGGACGTCCGGGTTGCCCGGGTCGAAAACGATCTCGATGGCGCCCGTGTCCTCGTTCTTGTAGAGGACTTTCTGCCATGTTTTCCCGCCGTCGGTAGAACGGAAGACACCCCGCTCTGCATTCGGCCCGTACGGATGGCCGAGCGCCGCCACGAAGACGCGCGCGGGATCTCTCGGGTCCACGAGGACACGGGCGATCTGGCGGGTGTCCTCGAGGCCGACGTGGGCCCAGCTCCGGCCGCCGTCAGTGGATTTGTAGACGCCGTTTCCCTGGGCGATGTTGGAGCGCATGTCCGCTTCGCCGGTACCGACGTAGAGGACGCGCGGGCTCGACGGTGCAACAGCGATGGCGCCGATGGACCCCACCGGCTGACCGTCGAAAATGGGCGTCCACGTTCGTCCCGCGTCGTGGGTCTCCCAGACGCCGCCGTTCACGCTTCCGAAGTAGAAGTGCTCGCGCTCGCTCTCACCGGGAACGCCGGCCACCGCGAGGACGCGACCGCCCCGGAAGGGGCCGATGAGCCGCCAGTGCAGTTCCTGAAAGAGCTTTCCGTCGACGTTCGCCGCGGGGACGGCCCACACCGCGGCGGCTCCGAAGAGCGCGATCGCGAGAGCGCTGAGGATCTTCGTCACATTCGATCGATTCATGGACGAGAGCCTAGTCTCCGGACCGGGGAGGGATCAAGCCCGCTCTCGTCGTGGGTCGTCCGTCAGGCCGTCGTTGCCGCCGCTCGGCGAAGCTAGGAGCGCCGTAGGCGCTGCACGACAACGGGGGTAGCAGCCTCCACCTTGCTCCAGACCCTACGCCCGACCTTGTCGGCTTCGGCCACGAGGCTCTCCTCGTTCTCGTAGACGGCCAGTTCTTCATGCGCGACCGAGTCGTCGCCCGTCGAACCGGGTGGGGTCGGCTCGTCCCCATCGCCTCGAGGCGGATACCCCTGGGACTCCGACGGGCCCAGGGGACCAGTAGGAGCTACTTTCCGTAGAGCCCGTGCAACTGACCGAGATCGCCGGCGGACACACCGTCCTCGCCCGCGATGTCGGTGCGTACGTGCAGACGATGGCGATAACGGCCGAAGAACCCCTGTATGTCGCCCCCGAAGCCGAAGAAGTACATCACGTCGTCGAAGTCCGCCGTGTGCTTCAGCCCGAGTGCGTCCCCGAGCTCGTGAACGCACGTGAGATAGACGATGGCGTCGCGATACAGCTCGTCGGCGCGAGCGCGCGTCCCAATCTCCTCGCCCAATGCGTCGGTGTCGGGCCGGATGAACACCGCCGCGCCACGACGCCCGTCCACGAGAAGGCGGCGCATTTCGCCGTATTCACCGCCGCCTGCCGGCACCCAGTAGATACGAACGAGCGCCGTCGCCTCGGGGCCGGGCACGAAATGGAACGCGCCGTTGCCGTTGCGCTCCCAGGCCTCGAGGGCCCAATGGGCCAGCTCACGATCGGAGTCGCGGTACGTCGAGCCGGACTCGCCCGCGGCGATGAAGTAGGTGACGGTCTTTTGCGCATCGAGGGGCCCACCTCAATTGGTGGAGGCGGACGCAGAGAATTCGAACCAAACTACGCTAACTGCTGCAGAGCGGATGTCGGATCTATCGCTCTTACCGGAGCTTTTGCGTAATCGCGCAGATTCCGAGTCACGATGAAATCGGCGCCGCAGGCTACCGCAGCGGCGACTTGCAGCGCATCCTCGAAGTCCTTCATGTCGAGCCCGCCAGCGAAACGCAGGCTTTCCGTCGTCGTGGCCGACACGTCGACGAAAGTAGCCAGGTCCAGCAGAAAGCTTCGCGCGCTGGTCTTGCCCCGGCTCGGCGCTACCAGGTAGTAGAAATTGGAAATGGAGTGCCACGCGATGAATCCAGCCCCAGGCCGGCGTTCCAACGCGTCGACAAGCGCCGAGGCGGACGCGGCGTGGGGTTTCCGATCCAGCGCCACGTCGACGAGGACATCGGTATCCAAAAGAACCTTCACAAGTATTTCTCGGACAGGTGACGATATCGCTCGTCACGGCGCTTCGAAGCACGAAGCTTCCCCCTCCAACGCTCGGAGAACGCTGGGGTCTCGGCCTCACTCAATTCACGCAACGCCTGTTCGATGAGCTGCGATAGGGAAACCCCAAGAGACCGCGCGTGCTCCTTAGCTTTGGGCAGCAACTCTTCGTCGATGGTGACGGTTAGTTTCGTCTTCATGAGGCTCCTTACGTATACGTATTGTAACATGGAGTATACGTATTTAGCCTCCGGTGGGTTCTGATGAGGTTACCGCGGGCAATTTTGCGACCGGAGGAGGCGGCGGGAATCGAACCCGATTTGGCCAAATTTCTAGCTGGCTGATGGCGCCCGACCTTTCGTTGCTATATGATTCAGCCGCTACGCCTCGGCCACTAGGTTTCGCGCATCTTCCCATACCAGAATCTTCAGCGGAAGGTCGATGGCGATTCCTGGAGATGCCAACATCAACCGCGTGCCTGCCTTGGGGCTTCCAAAAATCACCAGCTTGGTGGCGGGCATTTTCATTCCCACCTTCTCCGCTTCTCCACTGTGAGGATGCCGTTCTTGTGCAAGATGCCCGCCACCATGATCATCCCCATGAAGGAGGAGATGTTGAGCGCCGAGCGCGTCACCCGAGAGCGCGAGGAGCTAGACAAACGGCGCGGGCGAAGGCGGATTCGAAGAGCTCACGCCGGCAGAGATGGACTTACAGACATGTATGTCGAAAGACTGCGTCACCCGAGCTTCAGCTGAAGGCTCCGCGGGCCGACCGGGCCATTCGAGCGAGGGGCATCCTCACGTTCTTCAATGTTTCTCCGGCGGAGCGAGTGTGCCATTCGACCACTTCCCGACAGGAATCAGGAAGACGGTCTGCTGTTCCCCCGGAAGTTCGATTCCCAGGATGGGTGAGTTCGGCAGACCGGCGCCCCAACTCTTGGGGCTCGTCGTGGCGGGCGTGAAGAACATCAGGTGTGGACGCCAGTGTCTGTCCCTGTCGCCGAAATACGTATCTGCCGACAGCATGTAGCTCATCGATCCCAGCTCCGGGACCGGCAATTCCCCGCTTGCGTACGCCGCTTTGATGCCGTTGAAAACCTGCGCGCGCGGCCCTCCGGCCAACACAATCTGCGTCCGTTTGATCGTGGCCGGCACCTGAGATCTCGCGGCCAGTTCGTTGTAGCAGATCGGCGCCCGGACCTTGGGATTCCAGAACTCCGGGTCATCAAAGCCGGCGGACCAGGATCGCGCGACCATACAGACAAATCCATTGGTCCCCTTCACGGCGGTTTCGTAACCGTGGCGGGTGAAGACGAGGACCTCGGCATCGCGCGAAACCGAATCTGGCGCGGCACTTCGCGCGAGGGAGATTTCCGCGCTCCGGTCAGCAATCAAGTACTGCTCGAGCGGCGCCATGCTCGGATAAACGGTCTTTGTTGTTTGAGCGGTTCCTTGCGACGCCAAGCAGAACACTAAAACAAGAGTCCCTCCGATGAACTTCATTTTCGCCTCCTTCGGCGGACGATTTTCCGAAGCTTCGGTCCGTGTTTTGCGCCATCCTCTTGCGCAAGGTCGCGCAGGCGTTCGAGGGCGGCGGACCAATACTGCTCGTACTTCGCAAGCCACGGCGTCAGTCCGGCGACCAACAGATCCGGTTCGAGTCGATAAATCTGCTGTCGCCCCTGACGCGCTGCGGCCACCACACCCGCTGCCCGCAGACTCATCAAGTGTTTGGAGATGCCTGATTGCACCAAATCCGGGAACTCAGCGGCCAACTGGCCGACGGACATAGGACCGCGTTCGGCCAGCAGATCGAGGATCTGTCGGCGCGTGGAGTCGCCCAACACTCGGAACAGGGCGTCAGCATTCGTCGGCATCACACGCGTTCACCAGATCGGCCAGCCGGTAGAGAATTCGGTGCTGGTCGGCGCCGCGCTCATAATCCTGTACCGTCTCGCCCCAGTCTGGCCGACCGATTTCTTCGAATCCATCATGAATGACCGTGACAAGCGTTCCGGAAGGCGTGGGAGCAAGGGTGATGACCAACCGCGCCGGATTCATCCACCCACAGCCCTCCTCGAGCCAGGACAGAATGAGGCTTCTTTCCGGCACCAGCTCCAACACAGTACCGCTGATCCACGTTCGGTTATCGGGGCCGAGGAACCGGTATGCGCCTCCGACACGCAAATCGATCTCGATATTGGAACTGATCCAGCGGCGCAATCCTGCCTGGGTTGCACACCACCGCCAGACCTTGCTCGGACGGACTTGGAGCTCAATCGAACGAATCACCTGCTGTTGCATCCTCACCCTCCATTACATTACCCTCGAGTAATGCATTACTGTACGGTAATGTGACTGGCGACGTCAACTGCCGGCACCGCTCCTCCACTGGAAGAGTGTCTGGAGACCACATCGAGATCTCTTCTCTCTCGCTTTTTGTCCAGTGTGGAGAGCTCAGTTCAAACTCAGGAGCCGGATATCGGATTCCACGCCGCTTCGAGTGAAGTAAAGGGTTCGATTGTCCTTCGAGACACCGACGATTTCGGCAGCGGCGTCCTGCGGTGTGTAGAGCTTGCGGATCTCGCGGGGCTCGCGGTCCACGAGGAAGAGACTGCTCGCCGTCTCGTCGCCGCTAAACACGAGCCGGCGGCTATCGGCGAGCCAGCGTGGAAATGATCCAAGTCGGTCAAGGTGGTCAGCTCGCCGGAACGAAGGTTGTAGACCGCGATGCCGTGGTCGCCCGTCTCGTCGCTCAAGTGACCCGCGAGCCAGGCGCCGTCGGGCGACCATTCGTGCGGGGAGAATCGATGGAAGCTCTCGTTGGGGCTTTCCAAAACCCGAGCGGGCTCGCCCGGGGATGCGTCGAGCTTCCGAAGGTCTTTTGCGCATCGAGGGGTCCCAACGTCCGCTCTTCCCGTGCTTCGGCAAAGCCGGACAGCAGGCTGACGAACGCCGCCGTGAGCGCACAAGCAGTGCGCGCGCTACTGCAAGCTTCGGGTCGGGCTTCGCATGACGCACTCCGGTGGCTTCGGCCCCACGTCCTACGGCCAGAGCATATCCGAAGCCGCCAAGGAGCCCATGCGCGTTCCGTCGACTGCGAGAGTGTTTGACCGGATCGAGGTGCTGTGACACGATTGCGGCTCGGTCGCTGCAGGTCCCACTGATGAACCAGGAGTTGCGATTCTGCACTACGAGTGACGGTGTACGCATCGCCTACGCGGCGGTCGGAGACGGTCCACCTCTCGTCAAGGCGGCCAACTGGCTCAATCACCTGGAGTTCGACTGGAAGAGCCCCGTCTGGCGTCATCTCCTCGATGCCTTGGCCCGGGACCACAGGGTCTTGCGCTATGACGGGCGGGGGAATGGTCTCTCGGATTGGGACGTGGACGACATCTCCTTCGACGCGTTCGTGAGCGACCTCGAGTCCATCGTCGACGCGGTTGGGCTCGAGCGTTTCGCGCTTCTCGGGATATCCCAAGGGTGTGCGATCTCGATTGCCTACGCGGTGCAGCATCCGGAACGGGTCAGCCATCTGATCCTCCATGGCGGATATGTCCAGGGCTGGAGGAAGCGAAGCTCCCCGGAGGAGCTCGCGCGAGCTCAGGCGATGTTGACTCTCATGAGAGAGGGTTGGGGCCGAGACAATCCCGCGTTTCGCCAGTTGTTCACCTCGACGTTCCTGCCGGACGCAACGCCCGAGCAGGCAGAATGGTTCAACGAGCTTCAGCGAGTCACGACGTCTCCGGAGAATGCGGTCCGCATTCGGGAGGCGACCGGGCTCATCGACATCGAGCCGCTGCTTGGCAGGGTGCAGATGCCGACCCTCGTCCTGCATTGTCTCGAGGACGAGGTCATCCCTGTGCGCGAAGGTCGTCGTCTCGCGGCCGGAATTCCGAACGCGCGCTTCGTGCCTCTCGAAAGTCGAAACCATCTCGTGATGGAGCAGGAAGCGGCGTGGCCCGTGTTTCTGCGGGAAGTTCGCGCCTTTCTCGGCTCGACCACTGCAGAAGAGACGGGCGTTCCGCGCTCGGATGGGCAGACCCGCAAGTCGGGATCGGGCGCGAGCGCCAGCGCGGGCGCGGGCGATCGGTGGTCTGCGGTGGACGCGCTACTCGACGGCGCACTCGACCAGCCCCCGGGGGAGCGGCAACGCTGGCTGGAAACGGCCTGTGCCGGCGACCAAGCGCTTTTGAACGAGGTCCGAACGCTGCTCGAGCTCGGCGAGCGCGACGATGATTTGCTGAAGCCTGCCGCGGCGCTGACGGGCCCGGTCTGGGAAGAGGTCGCCGAAGAGCTCGCCCCCGGCGTGCACTCGGCGTCGCTACGGGTCGGTGACGTTGTGGGCAGCTACCACATCGTTGCCAGTCTCGGCAGCGGAGGCATGGGACAGGTGTTCGTGGCGGAGGACAAGAAGCTCGGGCGACAGGTTGCATTGAAAGTTCTCCCGCCCGAGATGGATTCCCCCGCTCATCGCAAACGCTTCGAGCGCGAGGCCAAGGCGGTGGCCGCCCTGAACCATCCCAATATCGTGCACCTGTACTCCATCGAGGAGACGGATGGCGTCCATTTCATCACGATGGAGCTCGTTCATGGACAGACCATCGCGGAGCTCGTGCCGAGCGGGGGTATGGAGCTCCGAAAGCTGCTGGGCATGGGGGTGGAGATCGCCGACGCCGTCTTTGCCGCGCACGAGCAGGGCATCATTCACCGCGATCTGAAACCGGCGAATGTCATGGTCGGCGAAGACGGACGGGTGAAGGTTCTGGATTTCGGGCTGGCCAAGCCGACGGTGGACATCGCGGCGAGCGCGACCCGGGAGCCGAGCGTGGACGCCACCAAGGACGGGTTCATTCTCGGTACGGCCTCCTACATGTCCCCCGAGCAGGCCGAAGGCAAAGAGCTGGATCCACGCACGGACGTCTTCTCGCTCGGCGTGATGCTCTACGAGATGGCCACGGGCCATCGTCCTTTCAACGGTGACACCCCCGCTTCCATCATCTCTGCGATTCTCCGTGATCGGCCGCCCGAGGTTACCGAGCTAAAGCCCGAGCTCCCGCGTGAGCTCGGGCGGATCATCAAGAAGTGTCTCGCCAAAGATCGCTCTCGCCGTTACCAGTCCGTCCTCGATGTCCGCAACGATCTCGACGAGCTGCGTTTCCAGCTCGACTCCAGGAGACTGTTCCGGGTAGCGACGCCTCGTATGAACCGTTCTCTCGTGGGGGTCGCAATACCGGTGCTCGCGATGGTGCTCATCGTCGTCGCCGGCTACCTCACCTACCGTTCCCGCGAGCTCCCCGCGGAGCGTCAACCGACGTTTACGCAGCTCACCTCGAGCTCGGACGAGGAGACGTTCCCCTCGCTGTCCCCCGACGGGCGTTTCGTCGCCTACGCGAGCCGCTCGACGACCGACTGGGACATTCTTCTCCTGCGTGCCGGTGGACAAAAGCCCATCAATCTGACCGCAAGCCCTGGCGAGGACGAGACGCAACCCGCGTTCTCCCCCGACGGCGAGCAGATTGCGTTCCGGTCGACCCGGGGCGGAGGCGGTATTTTCGTCATGGGAGCTACGGGAGAGGTGGGGCGCCGCCTCACGAATTTCGGATGGAACCCGGCCTGGTCGCCCGACGGGCGCAAGATCGCTTTCGCGACGGAGGCGATCTCCCGTCATCCGTTTGACCGACCGACGCGGAGCGAGCTCTGGCTCGTCGACGTCGAGAGCGGGAAGACGGAGCGCCTCTTCGACGGCGATGGCGTACAGCCGAGCTGGTCTCCTCACGGAGACCGCGTCGCGTTCTGGGGGCTCCGAGGAGGAACGGGTGAGCGGGACATCTATACGATTTCCGCGAACGGCGGTGAGCCCCGTGCCGTCACTGCGGACGCCGCGGTCGACTGGAACCCGGTCTGGAGCCCGAACGGAGAGCAATTGTACTTTTCGAGCGAGCGTGGCGGGAGCATGAACCTGTGGCGCGTGCCGATAGAAGAGTCGTCAGGTGAGGTCCGGGGCGAGCCCGAGTCGATTACGGCGCCCACCTCCTTTGCCAGTCACCTGAGCATCTCGAAGAACGGTCGCAGGATTGCCTATGCGTCTTCGAGCATCGAGCACAAGCTGTTCGCCGTCGATTTCGACCGCGACCGAGCGTCGGTCGTCGGTGAGCCACGCCCCATCGTTCCCGACCTCCGTGACGTCGACTCCCCTGCACCGACACCCGACGGGAAGTCGATCATCTTCTCCAAGAACGGAATGCCGGAGGACGTCCTCATCACATCGACGGACACCGGCAACTGGTCCCTGCTCACGAACGATCCAGCACGTGACCGCGGGCCCGTCGTCTCCCCCGACGGGACGCACATCGCGTTCTATTCGAACCGGAGCGGAAGCTACGAAATCTGGTTGATGCGGGTCGACGGAAGCGACCTGAGGCAGCTCACGGACTATCGCGACAAGAACCTGCACTACCCCTTCTGGTCGCCGGACGGAAAGCGCATCGGCTTCAGCTATACCGGCACGTCCGGAATTCTCTTGGACGTCGCGAAGCCATTCGCCGAGCAGACCCCGGAGGAGCTACCGCCGTTCTCGATCGCAGAAGACACTTTCATGCCGCTCGCGTGGTCTCCCGATGGACGGTACATCGCCGGGCACATTTTTACCGCCGCGGGCCTCCGCGCCGGTATCGCTACCGTCGAGCTCGCGACAGGGAGGTGGGAGCTGGTCACCAACTTCGGCTGGTTTCCGGCCTGGATGAAGGACAGCCGGCGCATCGTCTTCATGGCGGAGAAAGGGCTTCAAGGTGACGGCCAACGTTATCTGCGGGACTTCGCGCTCTTCGTCGTGGATCGCTCGACGGGAAAGTACCGCGAAGTATTGAGCGTCGACGGCGCGTCAACGGAGATGCCAGCCCTGTCGAAAGACGACAGGACCCTCTACTTCGTCTCGACGAGGTTCGAATCGGACATCTGGATGCTCTCTTTCGAGGAGCCGGCCCTGGGAAGCGACGCGCCGACGATGCGGCGACGATGCGGCGACCCGTTTCCGGTTCCGGTCGGATTGAGCCGGAACGGCACTAGCCGGGCGCGTCGATCGGGCCAACGGCCCTGCCGTGACCCGATCACGTCCATCGCTCCGGTTCGCTACGGGATCTCGACGGGCTCGCCGTAGATGAAGTCGTCCATCATGACGATGTCCCGCCGCACGGTCTCATCGGCGCCGGGCTTCTCGTCACCCGTACGGATTCGAACGGAGGCGAGCACCGGATTGCCGAACGCGACGCCGAGGAAACTGAAGGTCTGACCTCCGGGCGCCGCCGGGACGTGGCCTCGGTAGAGCACCTTGCCATCGACGTCCAGGTACTCGACGATCGTGCTGCCGAGGAACCGCCTTCCGCTCCCATCGGGTTGACTGACGCCCGAGAAAACGAGGCCGAAGCCCGAGGTCGTGGCCGGAATGGAGCCGTTGCTCCCGGGCACGAAGAACTCGACGACCGTTACGTTGCTCTCGATGGGACTGAACAGACGCACCGCACTGAACCAGAAGAAGAGGTTGGCGTAGGTCTGGTTACCGAACGTCGTGGCCAACCCCTGAGGTGGCGCCTGTACGAAGCCGGTTCCGGGCGTCTCCATCTGAGCGCCACGGGCGTTCAGGAACAGGGTGAACGGCGTCGGCCCGAGAGACGTGTCGCCGGAGCCGCCGCCATCCCAGTTGATCTCCCGCCGGCCGCCCAGAATCGGGCCCGGCTGGTTCCCGTTGTTCGGCTCGCCGAGCTGCCTCCGAAACTCCTCGACCGTGGACTGGATCGATCCGCTCGTCGGTCCCGCTGCCTGGAAGACCGCGGGGGTAATGGGCGTTTTTTTCGCATGTTGTCCCGCTTGGCTCTCCTGCACCTGCGCCGCGACACGAACCGGCACCACGACCGGGAGTGTCGCCACCGCGAGCATCGAAAACGAAATTAGCATCTTCATGTTTTGGCCTCTCTCTCAAAGAAACGCGACGCTCCCTCGCGCCAGGAAGTGTAGGCAGCGGCCAGCCGACGATTCCTCAGAGAGAGGTTAGTAAGGCGTCAGGAAGGGGTCAGGAGAGATGCGCGGCGAACAGCGACCGCGCCTTCTCTCCGTCAGCGAGGGTGTGCCGGCCGCGGTTCCGGAAGAGGAACTCCGACCCCGCGACCAGGTCGACGACGGTGCGGGAGACGAGCACCTCGCCAGGCTCGGCGAACGTCGCGATTCGCGCAGCCGCGGCCGCCACGGGTCCTTCGCCCGCTCCGCGGAGCGGATCGCACTCACCGGTATGCAGGCCGATACCGAGGGTCATCCCCATTTCCGACGCGCCCTCGACGAGGGAACGACCGCACCGGATGGCGCGCGCCGGGCCGTCGAACGCCGAGAAGGCGCGGTCGCCTTCGAGCTGCGCTCCCCGACCGCTGAATCGCGGCATTTCCGCGGCGACGAGCGTCTGAAGGCGGTCGGCGTCGTCAGGTTCCGTCGACGCCCGCACGGCGGCGCAGAGGATCGTTGCCAGCACCGGGTTCGACTCGCCGCGCGTCCTCGTTCCCGACAGGAACCGCTCGATCTCGTCGAGCAGCGAGTCCTGGTCGCCGACGAAGGGAAGGTGGTCATCTCCGGGCAACTCCACGAAACGGGAGCCAGGGATCAAGCCCGCCACATAGCGGCCCTCCTCGACGAGAAGGCAGCGGTCGCCCGTCCGATGAAGCACGAGCGTCGGGACCTGGATCGTGGGCAGGACGTGGCGGACGTCGATCTGCGCGTTCATCCGGGTGAGTGCGACCGCCGCGGCGGGACTGGCGCCCATCCGCAGGTATGCCGCCCACCAATTGCGGAAGGCGGGTTCCCCGGCCACGCTCGGCGCGCGGGTCTCGAGCCCGACGGGGCCGCCCCAATGCTCGAGAATCTCGCGACAAAACTGCTCCCGCTCGTCGTGCGTCGGCGCCCAGGGATAGTCAGGGGCTCGCAGCCGCCGTGCGTACGTACCAATCATGATGAGCGCTTCGGTCTTCTCCGGATACGTGGCGGCGAACAGGCTGCACATGGGCCCGCCCTCTGAAACGCCGAGCAGCACTGCCCGGCGAGAGCCGGCCGCGTGCAGCACGGCCCTCACGTCGTCCATCCGCTGCTCGAGGGTCGGCAAATCACCAATCCGGTCGGAGAGGCCGGTGCCCCGCTTGTCGAAGAGGATGAGCCGGGAGAACCCCGCCAGGCGCCGAAGGAAACGTGCGAAGGACGGCTCGTTCCAGAAATATTCGAGGTGGGAGACCCAACCCATGACGAAAACGAGATCGATCGGACCGCTGCCGACGATCTGATAGGCGATGTTGACCGCTCCGCTTCGTGCGTAGCGAACCGGGAGCTCACTCTCGAGGAACTGCAGCGGCTGGGCGGGACCGACCTGCGCCTCTGGGAGCGTGGACGAGGCGAGGACTTCGGCGATGAACCGGTAGCCACGGCGATGGGCGGTCTCGATGATTCGCGGTTTCCTGGGATCGTCTCCGAGTGCGCGCCGGATCTCGCTCACGCACACCTTGAGTGCGCCGTCGCCAAGGAACACACCCGGCCAGAGCTCGCGGTGGAGCTCCTCCTTGCTGACCAGCCGGCCGGGACGCTCGGCCAGATACTCCAGCACGGCCAGGGCTTTCGGAGTCAGGGGAACTGGACCTGACTGTCCGATGAGCCTGCCCGTGGCGAGATCGAGCTGGAAGCGATCGAACGAAAATTGACGTTCCATCGGCAAGCCTATAGGGCCGTATGGTCCTCGCGCGACCGATGGTCGCGCACACGCTGACGCTGTTCTCCGAACCGTGTGACCGTCGCCCATCCTCTCTCAACTCAGCCATTGACGCCAGTCATTGACCGTGGAGGCGACGGGAGGCCCGGGCCGGCGCTACCGCGTGCACTCGCTCTCAATCCCGCCTGCGAGGCGCCTGACTCCACCCCCCTGAGAGCGCAAGCTCGGAGCTTGAGGGTGGAGGTCGCGAATCCCGCCGCTCTCGAGGGTACCGTCTGGGCTTCTCCCTCCTGGTTCTGAATGAGAACTTTCCTGCACGACGTTGCGTACCTGGACGAGAGCATGGAACGGATGCTGCAAACGAGGAGGCACGTGTCCATCGCCGCTGCCGTCCTTGGGTGCCTGATGGCGCTCCCAAAGACGTCCCAGGCCGGGCAGAGGCGCAAAGACTTCCTTCTCGCGTCCGACGTCGCCATTCGAGAGATGCTCGCGCAACGGGTCGAGACTCTCGCCGGACCGGAAGACGGCATCGGCATCGTCGTCGGGCTCGTTGGGCCGCGAGGCAGACGGGTCATCTCGTATGGGCATCTCGGCAAGGGAGACAGGCGATCCTTGAACGGCGATACCGATTTCGAGATTGGCTCGGTGACCAAAGTCTTTACCGCACTTCTGCTCGCCGACATGGTGCGGAAGGGTGAAGTGGCGCTCTCCGATCCCGTCGCCAGGTATGTGCCATCCGGCATCGAGATCCCCGAGCGTAATGGACGTTCTATCACGCTCCTCGACCTGGCGACCCACACGTCGGGGCTGCCGTTCATGCCAGAAATGACGCCCGCGTCCAATGACGCAACTGCGCGTCCGGATTCTCCAGCGGAGTTCTACCGGTTTCTAGCGCGCTATCGGCTGACGCGCGACATTGGCGCCGAATGGGACTACTCGAACGTCGGATACTGGCTCTTGAGCCAGGCTTTGGCGAATCCGTCGGGCACGAGCTACGAAGCGTTGCTGCAGAGACGGGTGCTGGCTCCGCTGAAACTGACGAGGACCGCCTTTACCCCATCACCGGGAATGAAGACGAACCTTGCGGTCGGCCACGACGCAGCTCTGCAGCCCTCGCCCTCCTTTGCCACCGTTCCGATATACAAAGACATGCCCGCCGCCGGTGGACTCGTTTCGACGGCCAATGACCTGTTGACGCTCCTCGCCGTAGCCATGGGCTACGAGCCCTCGCAGCTGGCTCCGGCGATGGCCACGATGCTGAGCACGCGTCGGCCGATGCCGCAGCCCGGCCAGACGCAAGCCCTCGGCTGGGTCGTCCTCGGAGAGGGCGATGAACGGCTGATCGTCCACGATGGTGGAACATGGGGATATGCCAGCTCCGTGGCCTGGGATCCGGCCACTCGGGAAGGTGTCGTCGCGCTGTCGAATCAAATGACCGGCGTCGACGACATAGCGCGTCACCTGTTGCGTCCGGAGATGCCACTGGCGAAGCCGACGGCGACCCGACACGAGGAGATTGCCGTAGACGCGGAGACCCTGGACGCGTACGCGGGCTCCTATGAAGCGAAGGACGAAGCGTTTGTCGTGGTCCGGGAGCGGGATTTCCTTGACGATCGAATCGCCGGCCGACTGGGGCCTTCCACGATTGCGCCTGCGCCCGGAAACGCTGCATGACTTTTTCGTCTCCGAGCTCCCCCTTCGGGTTACGTTCCAGACCGACAGGGAGGGGAAGGTGCGCGGAATGCTCGTCCACCCGCCGCGGGGCCAACGAGCGATATCGGCGGTCCGAATACGTTGACCGTTCTCACGACTGAGCCGGCCAGGATTCCAGAGCCAATAGGTTCGGCGCCTGCGGATCGAGCTCGCGAACGACGTTCATCGCGGAAACGAGCGCCGTCTCCTGGCTGTCGACTTCGAGGATGTAGCTCCCGGCGAACCAGACGCCCTCCCGCCCTTGAAAGGCGGCGAGTCGCCGCTGGGCCTCGATGAAGTCGGGAGTGATCCGAGGATGGAGGAACGAGCGCCGGAAAATCTCCTCTTTCGGCTCTCGCGAGCGAGCGGTAGCCCAGCTCTTGAAGAGCATCAACGGGTCTTCCCCGTCGGGAGCGGGCCGGAAGGCACCGTACCATACCGAGGCTTCGGCATGGTCCCCGTCGACGAGAGGATTGTAGGCCGACCAGAAGCCGCGATTTTTTGGCATGTACACCGGGTCCCGGTGGATCGCGATCTCGGTGGGAAAATACTCCAGCTTCCCGAGCCAATGGGAAGCGCCGAGAAGCGTGGGGGCGTGCGGGATGAGATCGCGCGTCACGTACGGCGGCGTCGCGAACACCACGGCGTCCACGTTCTCTACGACGCCCTCGGCATTCTCGATACGGAACCCACCGCGAGTAGACGCCGAACCCGCGACACCGGAGAGCCCAAATGGGTCGTGAGGTTCCCGCTGATTCCCGCGAGAAATTGCACGTTTCCTCCGAGTCCCAGAAGGCTCTGGTTGTAGCGGATCGGCGAGAGTCCACGCTCTCCGAGCGCTCGGCCCACGAACACGAGAACGCTACGGGCGGAGAGTCCGCGCGCCTGTTCGATCGAGCATCCAATCATCGCGCTCGAGAGCGGCAGCAGAATGTTCTCGCGCGCCTCCTCGCGTACGGGGAGCCTCCGGAGCCACCGGTCGAGCGGAACGAGCCAGTCTCCATCGCGAGTGAATTTCCTCGCCGCGAGAGCGAAGACGGCGAAGGCGAGAAGGCCGTCGCGATTCCACGGCACCAGCGTCGGCCACCAGCGATGGGTGCCGGGAGACAGGAACCGCGGCTGCCTTCGACCCGCCTCCATGACGGTGATCGACATCTCCGACTCGAACGTCTCGTCGTAATCGGGATCTCCGGGGGTGGTGAGGCCGATGACCTCGAGAAGCTTCGCGTACGTCGGATGAGGTCCGGGGGAGAAGAACTGCGCCCCGACGTCGACGAAAAGGGCGCCGCTGCCGACGGTGACCGGTATGGAGTGGGCGTGCCCTCCGAGCGAGGATCGGCTCTCGAACAGGACCGCATCCGCGACGCCGTCGAGAAGCCAGGCGCAGGAGACCCCGGCCAGCCCCCCGCCCACGATTCCGACCCTTGGAAGGGATCCCGCGGAGAGAGACGTCTTCCCGCGCATCCCGAGCCCGATCGCGGCGAGAGCGCCGCTGCGGAGAAACGATCGGCGAGAGCTCGTCGTCATGCGCGTCCTTCGATTGGGGGGGAGGTCAAACTTCTCATGAAACCGGGGAACGGTTCAAGTTGGTAGGGAGCGCGCGCGACGCTGGATTGGCGGAAGTGCGTGGGAATCGAACCCACCGTCCCGGGGATTAGCCCAGGACCATCGGATTTGAAGTCCGAGGAAGCCACCAGACTCCAGTCACTTCCATGGAGATGGGAGAGAGGAGCACATCAGGCAGAACGCCTCCGCCCTTCGGGCTTCGGCGATGCTATTCTTCGCGGCGCAGCCGCGAAAATTGGTGGAGCTGACGGGGATCGAACCCGTGACCTCCTGAATGCCATTCAGGCGCGCTCCCAGCTGCGCCACAGCCCCACGAAATCAGCCCTTTATCCTAACCACTGCGGTGCGGGAGGTCAAGATGACTTGCGCGGGCGCCCCAGCCCTGGAAGTTGAAAGGAAGGGCGGGGGCCGATTTAAGGAGGGTTAATACAAATGGTGGTTCGATGAAGAGCGTTGCTCTCTTTCGAGGGCAACGTGTGGTCCCAGTCTCATTCAGTAAGTATCGGTGTGAACCCTCGCCCTTACCAAATTCATATTAGACACGGCCGTTCTCCATGCGCAAATCGGGAACGCCATCCCGGAAATGGTGTTGTTCACCCGGCATTCACGGGCGCCGATTGCCAGAAACCGTTGAAACCAGGCCGGTTGAGGGGGACGCTAGCCGGACAGCTCCGCGTTCCGGTCGAAGCCAGCCGAGTCGCTCACCATCTTCTGGAGCGCTTCGAGCTGCTCGGCGCTGAGGTCGACGAACTTGATGGCGGCGCGGTATTTGACGCTCGGAAGGCCCGCGGAGATCTTGTCGAAGCCGTGGACGTAGCTTCGAACGACCTCACCGTCGAGCTCGATCGCACCGCCGCCGGTGAGAGGCACGCGAAGCACGTACCGGTTGTCGGGAGACAACGTCGACGGGACCTCGAGAAGTGCCCCCGACAAAGAGAGGTCGACGATCGCCGTGGAGAGCACCGTCTCCACCGTTTTTTTTCCCCCATCCTTCATGGGGACGCGGGGATGACTTCGGCGTTCTTCGCCCTGCCACCGGCTCGACATCAGACTCGTACCTCTCGGCTTCGTCTCCCGTGGTCCCTATGGCCACAGGAAAGGTGCTCGGTTCCTTGACTCTGTAGCGGGAATCGGCTGTACCGGCTGTAACGTCATGATACCGGCACGCCATCCGTCGAGGCAATCGGCTTACGGGCGCACGGACTCCGCCGACGAAAGAAGGGAAGGCGCCTAATGCACGAGCTTCGTCTTCTTGCGCACGTAGTCCATCAGGACGTACTGACCGAGTGACGACGGCGTGGTGAAGTAGGCCTTACCCCGAACGATCTCGGTGACTTTCTGTACGAAGCCGACGAGGGAATAGTCGCGGGCGAGCATGAAGGTGTTGATGACGATTCCCTTGCGCCGGCACTCCACGACCTGCTTGAACGTCTGGTCGAGAATGAGGGGATCGAGGCCGAACGGATTCTTGTAGATCCGCCCGTCCTCGAGCGTCAGAGCCGAGGGTTTCCCGTCGGTGATCATGATGATCTGTCTCATGTCCGATCGCTCGCGCATCAGAAGCTCCTGGGCGAGCCTCAGCCCCTCGGCGGTATTGGTGTGGAAGGGGCCGACGCGCACCGCCGCGAGCCGTGAGAGCGGCACTTCTTCGGCGCTGTCGTGAAACAGAACGAGACGGAGCTGGTCGCCGGGGAATTGAGTGCGAATCAAATGGGAGAGCGCGAGCGTCACTCGCTTTGCGGGGGTAAACCGGTCCTCGCCGTAGAGGATCATGCTGTGGCTGCAGTCGAGCATGAGCACGGTAGCGCAGGAGCTTCGGTACTCGGACTGGTGGACGTGGAGATCCGGATAACCGATGTCGAGCGGAACGCCGATTCCGTTCCTCCCCACCGCGGAGAGAAGCGTCTTGGAGACGTCGAGGTTCAACGTGTCACCGAACTCGTATTGCTTCGAGCTTCCCACCACCTCGACTCCGGTCGCGAGCTCCTTGGTCTCGTGCTGGCCGAAGCTCGCTTTGCCCAGGCCGCCAAGGAGTCCTCGGAGCGCCTTGAACCCCAGAAAGTCGATCGACTTGTCGGTGAGCTCGAACTTGACGCTCCCCTTCGGCGTGGTCACGTCGCCCATTCCCTCCGCTTCGGGGTCGCCCGCGGCGGTGAGATTGGGGTTGGGGGGCGAGATGCGGATGTAGCCTTCATCCTGCATTCTCTGGATGAGTCGATCCAGGAGCTTCTTGAGCTTCGACTCCTCGAAGCTCTCGGCATCGTCCATGAGCTCCTCGATGCTGTCCTCGGTTATCACCCCCTGGCGCAGGAGCGCCCTGAGCAGCGCCTCCCGGAGCGATTGCATCGTCTCGCTCGAAATCTCCGAGAACTGGTACATGTTCGAAAAGCCGCTGTCCAGGAGATAGTCCGAGAGCTCGTCCACCAGATCGGAGATGTCGAGATCCTCGAAGGGGTCGGGGACGTACTTGCTGTATTTCCTCGTCGTCATCGACTGGCTCCCTCGGCGCTCAATTCAGGTGGCTCTTGCTGTCCAGCTCGTCATAGCCGATCTCGGGCCTCGTCCTCTCCTCGCTTCGATGGTAGCCTCTTTCTTCGCTCCTCGAGATCTTCCGGATCGAAGCGAGTCCTTCGAGAAGAAACTCACAGGCCGCGACCCGATCCGCGGGATGGCTCTTGTCGTTCACGTTGAGAACCGACGTTGCCTTCGAGAGCCCCGGGATCTTGGCAAGCGCGCCGAGGACTTCCTTCGAGGAAGCGGACTCGGGGAGCTTGAGGTAGCCGCCCTCGTCGAACCACTCGACCACCCCGCCGAAGTCGCTCACGTTCGCGTACTTCTGGAAGACCTGGGCTACCGCCTTGCGGATGAGATCGCCTCCCACCACCTCGGCGCCCTTCAGCTCTCCTTCGTACTCCAGCTCGATCTTTCCGGTGATCGCGGGAAGCGACGCATAGACGTCGGTGACCCGGGGGACGATCCGATCTTCGTTTCGCTCGAGCGCGCGCCGCTCGGCGTTCGAGAGCACGTTCTCCAATAGCGCGATCGACACGCGCTGCGAGACCCCGGACCGCTTGTCCACTCTTCGGTCCTTCCGGGCCTGAATCGCGACCTCTTCCACCACTTCGCGAAGATAGTAGGGAATGACGCCGTCCTCACCTGGCGTCGCAGTGCGTTCGGTCCAGGCTTCCTGGCGGGTGATGGAGACCGCCTGCTCGAGGGTCGCGGGGTAATGAGTGCGGATCTCCGAGCCGATTCGATCCTTGAGCGGAGTGATGATGCGACCCCGAGCGGTGTAATCCTCGGGGTTGGCGGTAAAGACCATGAGCACGTCGAGGGGAAGCCGGACCGGGTAGCCCTTGATCTGGACATCACCCTCCTGGAGGATGTTGAACAAGCCCACCTGAATCTTGCTCGCGAGATCGGGAAGCTCGTTGATGGCGAAGATTCCGCGATGGGCTCGGGGCACGAGCCCGTAGTGGATGGTGAGCTCGTTCGAAAGGTCGAGCCCGCTCCGCGCCGCCCGGATCGGGTCGAGGTCTCCGATCATGTCGGCGATGGTGACGTCGGGGGTCGCGAGCTTTTCCACGTAGCGCTCCTCGCGCGTGAGCCAGCGAATGGGAGTGGTCTCGCCCTCTTTCGCGATCTGCTCCCGGCAGGCGCGGCACAGCGGATGGTAGGGGTCGTCGTGGATCTCGCACCCCTCGACCGCCGGCACCTCCTCGTCGAGAAAACGGACGAGGCCGCGGATGAGCCGGGTCTTCGCCTGCCCCCGCAGCCCGAGCAGAATGAAGTGATGCTTCGACAAGAGCGCGTTCACGACCTGCGGGGCGACGGTCTCCTCGTAGCCCACGATACCGGGAAAGAGGTCTTCTCCGGCGCGCATCCGCTCCATCAGGTTCTGACGAATCTCGTCCTGTACACTACGGTTCCGCTTGGAGAAATAGTCGGATTTCGAAAGCTCACCCAGAGTCCGCGCTTTGCTCATTGGTAGATTATAGACATGGGGACGGGCGTTCGGCACACCGTGGAGATCGGCAACTTCCTGGGGTAAGCTTTCCCCGTGATCGGGGCGCTCATTCGCACGTTTCTGAAGGGCGTCTTCGCGCTCGTCCTGCTGGTCGCGGCCTTCGCCGCCTACTCTCTCTACCGCTCGGGCGATCTTCCGTTCGTTCAGAAAGCGATCGAGGACGCGACCGTCGTCGGCTCCGTGAAAGCGGCCCTGGCCATTCACCGGGATCTCGCGGACCGTGAGATTCGGGTCGAGAACGTTCGCGGGCGCGTCGTGCTGTCGGGCAAGGTCGCGACCGAAACGGAAAAGTCGGAAGCCGGTGCGCTCGCGCAGAGCGTCGACGGCGTAAAGGAGATCGACAACCGGCTCGAGATCGACCCACACATCGAGACCCGTATCGCGGACGACCGCTCTCTCGGCGAAAGACTCGACGACGTGGCCCTCCTCGCCAAAGTTCGCGCCGCGCTCAGTCTCGATCGGGAAACCCGTCCCCTGGATCTCGAGGTGAGCGTGCGATCCGGTTCCGTGCTTCTCCGAGGAACGGTCCCCACGGAATCGCTGCGGAAGAGCGTTCTCGATCGCGTCGCGGCCGTAGGAGGAGTCGAAAAGCTCGAGGACCAGCTCGAGGTCGAGGTAGAGGTAGAGGTCGTGAAACCGGCGGAGAAGCCTCGAAAGGCGTCAAGTTCGGGGCGCGAGCCGGAGCGCTTTCAGTAGCTCCTCCGGATCGAACGGTTTCTCGAGATAAGCGGAGAGTCCCAGCTCCGCGGCCTGCTTGCGCACTGCGCTGCAACCGTAGCCGGTCATCAGGATCGAGCGCATGCCGGGACGCAGCATCCGCGCCTGCATCAGAGATCCACTCCCGTTCCGTCAGGCAAGTCCAGATCGGTGATGAGAGTATCGAAGAGCTCCTTTTCGATGAGCTCGCAGGCTCTGTGGTACTCCGACACCGCAACGACGTCGAATCCCTCGAACTCCAGGAGTGCCGCGAGACTGGCCCGAATCGCAGCATTATCTTCGACCACCAAGATTCGGAGACCTTCGACCATCGCTTTATCCTCCGTCCACCTTTCGTCCAGACAAGCAAGAACGATACCAACGGACTCCGATGCCTGTAAGTCATTGCCGAAGCGTGGATTGAACTCTAATCCGTGCACAGCCTGCCGCTCGCGGATTGTAAACATTGCGCGACAAATGACGATTTCGGGGTCACTGACGTCGAGACGGCTTCGATTTTGGAATGCGCGCCCGGCCGAAGATCGTCTCAGGGCCGGCTCAAGCGCTCCACGTCCTCGGCGAGTATGACGCCTTTGTCGATGAGCACGAGGGCCCGACGCTCGTCCCCTTCCGCCAGGGCCTGACGGGCCTGGGCGACGAACGCGCGGGCGGCGGTCAGCTGATCGGTGAGCTCCGGGGTCAACGTTCGGCCACTGATGGAGCCGAAAAGCAGACTGGCTCGTTCGAGCTTTCTCGCGAGCTCGGGATCCGGATCGGCGTTCTCGCTGTGCGCCATCTGGGTCGATGGCGGCTCGGGCGGCGGCGGCTCGGCTGGGGTGTCGGGTCGGGGCTTGGGACGCGGTCTAGGTGCCGTGGTCGACGGCGGCTCCGGGTCTTGTGGCGCCTCTCCCGCGCTCGTCTCGGGAGGGGTGGCCGGCTCGTCCGCGGGGGGCTCCGCGTCTTGCGGCGAATCCGAAGACGGAGCGGGAGTCATGGTCGCGGTAGCCGGAGGTCGCGGGAAATCCGCTTTGACCTGCTTGTTGCACCCGGACAGCAGAGGCAACGGGAGGAGCCCCAGAAGGACACCTATGTGGATCCAAGACGAGTTCGACGCGCGCATTCGAAGTTCGGCACCCGGGAAAGGGACGGGCCGCCCGATGTCTTCCCCTAGGCCGGCACTTGGGGAATCCGGACCCTGAATTCAGCCCCCTCTCCCTTTCGTGATTCTACCGTGATTTCACCCCCGTGGAGCTGCACGATCCGGTACACGACGGAGAGACCGATTCCGCTTCCCTGACTCTTGGTCGTGACGTAGAGGTCGAAAATCTGGTCGATGAGCTCGAGCTCGATTCCGACGCCGGTATCGGAAACGACGATCTCGACCCCGTCCTCGCACTGTCCCGCGCCGAGCTCGAGACGCCCGCCTCCGGGCATGGCCTCGATGGCGTTGCGAACGAGATTCCCAAAGACCTGTTGGAGCAGCTCCCGATCTCCGTACACCGGCGGCAGATCGGGCGCCACGCGGGTCACGATCTCGACTCCGCCGGCATTCGCTTCCGCCTCGCTCAAACGAATCACCTCGTCGAGTAGATCGGGCAACCGGACCGGAGTCAGCTGCAGGTCCTCCGGCCGAGTGAACTTCAGAAACCCCTGGATCACCCGGTCGAGCCTTCGAATCTCCTGTTCGATGATGTCGAGCGAGCTCTGAGCCTCGGGCGCGGCCCGCTCGAGCTTCTCTCGCAGCAGAGCGACGTGGATTACCATCGAGTTCAGCGGGTTCTTGATCTCGTGCGCCACTCCCGACGTGAGCTTTCCGAGGGCCGCGAGCTTCTGCGAGTACGAAAGGTGGGAGCCCAGCCTCGAGAGCTTGTCCATGTCCCGCGCGTTCACCATGACCCCGGAGACTCCGCTCGCGTCTCTCAGGACCTGCGCCGAGAGCGCGTAGACGACAGGTCTTCCTCCCTCCTCGATGCGAACGTTAGTTGGGCCGTTCGACTCGCCGCGTCCGAGCGCCGACGAGACAATCTGAACGACCGGGTGGTCGGGCGGAGCGACATCCGAGAGCATCTGGCCCTCGATCTCCTCGTGGCGCCGGCCGAGGAGTCTTTCCACCGGCCGATTGAGCGAGAGGACCCTTCCCGCGCCGTTGACCACCAGGACGGCGTCCGAAAGCCCACCGAGCATCGTGTTGAGCCAGCCCGACTCGCTCTCGCGCCAGCTCTTTTCTCCTTCGAGCTTGCGGCTCATGGCGGCGAAAAACTCCGCCACCCGGCTCACGTCGGCTTCGGTGCGCAGATCGAGCGGCGGCTCGCCTTCGCCGGGGTCGAATCGGCCGAGCTCTCGTCTGAGCATCTCGATGGGCGCGAGCAAACGGTTCGCGAGGTAGAACGACGCGATGAATGCGGCGAGAACGGCGACGGTCGCGAACACGACGTTCCGCACGATGGCGCCCGAGATCTCTTCTTTGAGCAAGAGCGTCGAGATCGCTACCCGCACCGAGCCGAAGGGCTCCCCGTCGACGTCGAAGGGAATGCTCACTTCGAGAATGCGGTGGCCTCGACTGAGGGCCCAAAGCTGGGAGAAGGGGTTCTCCTCAGTGAATCCTGCGAGCGAAGGCGCGCGCGGCAGTCGCTCGCCTCTCGCGGAGGGATTACTGTGGACGAGAGCGACGTCGTTCTCGTCGGCGATCGCCACGTACATGATCGTCGGCGAATAACCCACGACGCCCTCCGCATAGCTCGCGAGCGAAGGATCCTGAGCGAGCGCCTCCACGACCCCGTCGCGGCCGCTGTGACGGATGACGCGCGCCGTCTGATGGTAGAGCGTCTCCGCAAGGAGCTCCGCGCGAGAGCGGGTCTCGGCGACGGTGAGCCGCGCGAGGGCGGCGAGATTGACCGCGCTCGTGACGAGCGCGACGGTGGCGGCGACCAGAGTCAAGGTCGCGATTCGTTTTCCCCGGAATCCCATTTTTGGGTGCATCAGTGCCATGGGAACAACTCCCACGGCTTCGTATTTCGTCGGCCCATTTGCGCCGCGGTCAGCTCGTCTCTCGATACCTCTTGAGCTTGTTGTGCAGCGTCTTCAAGCTGATGCCCAGAATCTCGGCCGCGCGCGTCTTGTTCTGTCCGGTGGCCTCCAGGGTTTTGAAGATCAGATTTCGTTCCGCCTGCTCGACGGTGATCCCGACTGGGAACTCCGCCACGGCGTCGGCCTTCGCCGACTCGGCGGGCTCGAGCAGGTTGGGTGGGAGGTCGGACCGGCGAATGCGGCTTCCTCGCGCCACGATCACCGACCGTTCGACGACGTTCCGGAGCTCGCGAAGGTTTCCCGGCCACCGGTATGCCGTCAGGGTGTCGAGCGCCGAGTCCTCGACCCCGACCACGTGGCGCTGGTTGCGCTCGTTCACCTCACGAACGAAGGCCGACACGAGAAGGGCGATATCTTCTTTCCTGTTCCGCAGCGGCGGAAGCTCGAGGGTAAAGACATTCAGACGATAGTACAGGTCCTCGCGGAGCTTCCCTTCCGCGAGCGCGCGCTGGGGGTCTCGATTCGTCGCCGCCAGCACCCGCACGTCGACTTGAATCTCCTCCGCCCCGCCCAGTCGGCGGAAGGCGCGCTCTTCGAGAACGCGAAGGAGCTTCGCCTGGGTGGCGGGCGCCATCTCGGCGACCTCATCGAGAAACAGCGTGCCTCCGTCCGAGAGCTCGAACAAACCCGGGCGCTTTCCATCGGCTCCGGTGAAAGCCCCTTTCTCGTGGCCGAATATCTCGCTCTCGAGGAGCGTTTCGGGAATGGCGGCACAATTGACGGCGACGAAGCGCGCCTCCCGTCGCGGAGAAAGCTCGTGGAGCGTTCGAGCGACGAGCTCCTTGCCCGTTCCCGACTCGCCGACGATCAGAACCGACGCGGCGGAGGGTCCCACCTGGCTCATGAGGTCATAGAGGCGCTGCATGGGAACGCTCACCCCGACCATCCGGCCGAACGAGCCCGTTTCCTGAAGCTCTTTCCGGTAGCGCTCGGCGCGCTCGAAAGCCGAGCTCCTCTCGAGCGCTTTGTCGAGGACCTGGCGGAGCTGGCGGGTGTCGACCGGCTTCGTCAGGTAATCGAAGGCGCCTTTTTTCATCGCTTCGACGGCGGTGGCGATGCTGCCCTGGGCGGTGAGCATGATGACCGCGAGGTGGTGCACTTCCTCACCGAGTCCGGTGAGAAGACCGAGACCGTCCATCCGGGGCATGACGAGATCGGCGATGATCACTTGAGGCCGGAACTGACGAGCCCGTTCCAGGCCCTCGGCCCCGTCGGACGCGACGTCGCTCGAGAAGCCCCAGCTTCGGACGAGCTCCGATAGACCCTGGCGCGAGCCCGCCTCGTCATCGACGATGAGAACCCGGTTGGTGTCCGTCATCCGCCCCAGCATCCAGCATCCCGCGGCCGGAATCAACCTTGGGCGCGCCCGCCCGACGCCAGGACCAGGATTCTACTTGCCTTTGCGTTTCAAACGGATCTTCAGCAGGAGCTCGATGTCCCGATCGAGATCGCTGGCGTCGATGTGAAGCGTGACCGGGACCTCGATGCGGTCTCGCGAGTCGCGGTCCGGGGGCGCGCCCTTTGCGGAGGCCCGAGCCGGCGGCGCATTGGTCGTGATCTTGTCGGCGGGGATTGAGACGCGGGTCTTGATGAGCTGGCTGAGGTCGGGACGGGAACCCTGGTCCCGAGAAGACTCCTCGATGCGCTCGGCCCCTAGGAGCTCCGCCTCAAGCCCACCCATGGGATTGTCATCCCCGAGACGCGGATTGGTGTTTTGGGGCTTCGACGGAGAATCCCCTAGCACCGAGTCGAGAATGGACTCGGTCTCGTGGACGCCGAGTGCCTCGTCCAAGAGGCCGGAGAACATCGATTCGTCTTCTATGCCGGAATCGGCCTTCGGCGTGGCCGCCCGAGCCGGTTTTGCGGGCTCGTCCTCGGGCTCGTCGAGCTTCAAAGCCTCGTCGAGGATGCCCTCGATGTTCAAGCTCT
Organism: uncultured Acidobacteriota bacterium; assembly: GCA_963815675.1. Classification (GTDB taxonomy): domain Bacteria; phylum Acidobacteriota; class Vicinamibacteria; order Marinacidobacterales; family SMYC01; genus CAWFHP01. Next base: position 197,229 of record CAWFHP010000009.1, read on the forward strand.
CGAAACCGTCGAGTGGATTACCGTCATCAGAGGGCACTTTCCCGTCCTCCCGAGCCGACGGCCAGGTGGTCGCCCTGGCATTGGCCTTGGATTTGCTCGCTTCTGCCGGGCCCTTGCCTCCGGCCCCTCCGCGACCGCCGACGGCGCCCGCGCTCAACGCGTCGCTCTCGCTCTTAGCACCGAGCTCGGAGGACGACTCTCCCACCCTCGCGATGGCGACGGCCGCCGCCGCGTGGGGGTCGGTCCGAGCGGGGTCGCTCGCGACCCTGCCCAACGGAGTCAATTTGCGGTCGCCGCCGTAGCGGTCGATGACCGACTTGAGCACGAGGCCGCTGATCGCCTGGAGTGTCTCCTCGACACCGATTCCGTCCTTCGCTACAGCCTCGTAGAAGGGACCGTTCAGGTTGTTGAGAAGCTCGTTCATCTCCTCGAGCGAAGCGATATCCTCCAGATCACGCTTGTTGAACTGCATGACCAGCGGCATTTCCTCGAGCTTGAGGTCGTGGGCCTTTAGGTTGTCCTTCAGGTTCTCGAGGCTCTCCAGGTTGGCCTCGAACATGCTTCGTTGCGAATCGGCGACGAAAACGACGCCGTCGGCCCCCTTCAAGACCATGCGCCGGGTGGCGTTGTAGAAGACCTGGCCGGGAACGGTATAGAGCTGGACCCGGGTCTTGATGCCGCGGACGACGCCCGCATCCACCGGCAGGAAATCGAAATAGAGCGTACGGTCGGTCTCCGTGGCGAGGGTGAGCATGCGGCCCTTGTTCTTGATGGGGAGCTCCTCGTAGATGTACTGTAAATTCGACGTCTTTCCGGACAGACCGGGACCGTAATACACGATCTTGGCGGTCAGCTCCTTCAGAGCGTAGTTGAACAGGACCAAGCGAGGTACCCTTTCAGGCCTAGAAGTGGACTGGATCTAATAGTTTAAATTGTACCACCAAGGAGTTCAAACGATCGGCTGAGTCATGGCCCCGATTCGCTCGATTCTTCGTGATCCTCAATTATAAGGAGGGGTTCCATGAAGGTTCGCCGATGGATATCGATCCTCGTCGTTTTCGCACCCGCCGCAGGGCCCGTTCTGGCCCTTCCCGCCGTGCAGACGGGTCTCCTCGGGCTGGCGCGGGGCGAGACCGCGCGCGTGACCGTCATCAACCTGGCATCCCAGAGTCCCGAGGCGCCGCCCAGCCCCTGCGTGGTGAATCTCGGTTTTCGGGACGAGAACGGGCGGCTTTTTCTCAATCAGAGCGGAGCACCGCTCCAAAAAGAATCCCGGCTCGAGACAGGCGAGGCGGCAACGCTGGCGCTTCCCGCTGGCCTTGCTTTCTCGGACACGAGGTCTCTCCGCCGGCCTTTCCGCGCGGTCGTCGAAGCCAGTCCGGAAGTCCCTGACGTTCCCCCCAATCCTTGCGACAGACTCGCGACGACCCTCGAGATTCTACGACAACCGGACGGGCGAGCCGTTCGTCTCGGTGAACCCGGGCTCGCCAGAAACAGAGACCAATCCCCGGCCCGCCAACCTCTCCCCTCGGGCTTCTCGGTCTCGCGCGGTTCGAGAACGCACAGCTCACCGTCATCAACCTCGCGGACGAGCGGGATGCGCCTCCCTCTCCCTGCGACGTGACCCTCGCCTTCGTGGACCGGACGGGCGAGCCGTTTCTGGACCGGAACGAAGAGCCCATTACGACGGAACGGAGCCTCTCCGCCGGCGAATGGGCGACGCTCGTCCTTCCCTGGCAGGTCGCTTTCCAGGGAAGCGCGGCGCTCCGTCGACCGTTTCACGCCGTCGTGGAGGCCAATCCCGGTCCGCCCAATCTGCCACCGAATCCCTGTGTCGCGACGCTCGAGATTCTACGACGTCGCGACCGGGAGGACTCTGGTACAGCACAACACCGGGCCTGCAAACGTGGACCAGACGACGCGGATCCCGTAGCACGACTTTCTTGTCTTTCTTGTGGGCGGGGTTCGGGTTCGGATAGACTCACTTCGTCTTCATGACCCAAATCCTGGCACCGGTCAATCGCAGCCACGCGCTCGAGAAGGTCATCGCCGAGCTCAAGGGCGAAGGGGGGCGCGTCGAGAGCATCACCGCTCTGCGGCACTTCCCTCCCCTCCCGGCGAGCTTCGTCGAGTTTCCCGACGAGCTCAACCCCCTGATTCGGGAGGCACTCCGGAAGCGCGGGATCGAGAGACTCTACTCACACCAGAGAGAAGCTTTCGAAAAGGCGAGCGCGGGGAAAAACGTCGTCGTCGTTACCCCTACCGCGTCGGGGAAGACACTCTGCTACAACCTCCCGGTGCTCGACCGCGTTCTCCGCGAGCCCGAGACCCGTGCGCTGTATCTTTTTCCCACGAAGGCGCTCTCCCAGGACCAGCTCGCGGAGCTCCACGGTCTCATCGGCGATATCGGCGCCGACATCCGGACGTTCACCTACGATGGGGACACGCCTCAGGACGCACGCAAGGCGATCCGCTCACGGGGACACCTCGTCGTCACCAATCCGGACATGCTCCATAGCGGCATCCTTCCCCATCACCCGAAGTGGGTGAAGCTCTTCGAGAACCTGCGCTACGTGGTCGTGGACGAGGTGCACGCCTACCGCGGCGTTTTCGGGAGCCATCTCGCCAACATCCTGAGGCGGCTGAAGCGCGTGTGCCGCTTCTATGGGAGCGACCCCCGCTTCATCTGTTCTTCGGCGACCATCGCGAACCCCCAGGAGCTCACCGAAGCGCTACTCGAAGAGAAAGTCGAGCTCATCGACCGGAACGGAGCGCCCCGAGGTGAGAAGTTCTTCGTCTTCTATAACCCTCCGGTGGTGAACCCCGAGCTCGGCATCCGCCGCTCCTACATCAACGAGACCCGCCGGATCGCGGCGTCGTTCCTGAAGCGCGGTCTTCAGACGATCGTCTTCACGACCAGCCGGCTCAATACCGAGGTCCTCGTCACTTACCTCAAGAACGAGCTCGAGCGGCAGAATCCACTCGACAAGGATCTCGTCCGAGGGTATCGGGGAGGCTATCTTCCCAAGAAGCGCCGGGAGATCGAGGCCGGTCTCCGCGAGGGAAGCGTTCTCGGTGTCGTCTCGACCAACGCGCTCGAGCTCGGGATCGACATCGGCGCTCTCGACGTCGCCGTCATCGCCGGCTATCCGGGAACCATCGCTTCCACCTGGCAGCAGGCGGGACGAGCGGGGCGGCGGACGGGCGCCTCGGTCGCCGTCTTCGTGGCCAACAGCAGTCCCGTAAATCAGTTCATCGTGAACCACCCCGACTACTTTTTCAGCGGCTCCCCCGAGCACGGCCTCATCAATCCCGACAATCTCTCGATCCTCGTCGACCACGTCAAATGCGCCGCATTCGAGCTTCCTTTCCAGGAAGGAGAGGCGTTCGGGGCCGAGAACCTCGGGGAGATCCTCGCGTTTCTCGAGGAGCACAAGGTGCTGCATCGCTCCGACGGCCGCTGGCACTGGACGAGCGACGCGTATCCAGCGGACAGCGTCAGTCTCCGGTCGGTGAGCTCCGACAACTTCGTCGTCTACGACGAGACCCGCGAGCCCAAGATCATCGCCGAGGTGGATTTCGTGAGCGCCCACTCGACACTCCACCCGAAGGCGATTTATATCCTCGAGGGTCAGCAGTACATCGTGGAGCGATTCGAGTACGACGAACGGCGGGCGTCGGTCCGACAGTGGGAGAGCGACTACTTCACCGACGCCATCACCTACACCAAGGTCAACATCCTCGACCGTTTCGAGGGCGAGAGTCGTTCGGCGGGTTTCTCGAGCCACGGAGAAGTCCACGTCGTCTCGCAGGTGGTGGGGTTCAAGAAGATCAAGTTCTATACCCTCGAGAACGTGGGCTCGGGCGAGCTCGACATGCCCGAGATCGAGATGCACACCACGTCGTACTGGCTCACCATTCCCCGCGAGGTCGTAGCGGAGCTCCCGGGAAGCTCGGAGGAGCGGCGCGACGGTGTCGTCGGGCTCGCCAATACTCTGAAGACGGTGGCGATGTTGTTCCTCATGTGCGATCGCTCCGACATCGGCGTCGCCATCGGGGACAACTCGCAGGGAACGGCGTCGGTCGAGCGCGGGTTCAAGCGCCTGTCGGCCGGAGGACGGCCCACGGCGGGGCCGATGGACCCCTCGTACGAGCCGAACATCTTCATCTACGACAACTACCCCGGTGGAATCGGTTTCTCCGAGCCTCTCTACCGGCTCCATTCCCGTCTCGTCGCCGAGTCCAAAGCTCTGATCGAGAGTTGCCCCTGCCACGATGGCTGCCCCTCCTGCGTCGGACCCGTGGGAGAAGTCGGCGTTCGGGGCAAGGAGATGGCACTCGCGATTCTCGAGAAGCTCTGCGGTTCATGAGCTCCACCCGGGATTGGCTCGAGAGGCTCTTTCCTTCCACCAACCGCAGTCGCTCCTCGAGCTCCGGCTCGGGAGACGGGGCGCTCTCGAAGCTCGAGACGGAGCTCCTGGGAGACGCGAAGAGCGCCGAGGGAGAGGAGCTTTCCCTCAAAGAGCGGCTCGAGCGTCTCGTCGCCGCGGCGGCGTCCAGACCCCGCTCGTCCCCCCCGAGGCCGGAGAGCCCGGTTGAGCGCAACCCGATGCCCCTCGACGAGGCGCTCGATGGAAGAGAGGTCGTGAACGACGCCGGCTCGTTCTATGTCGTCGACCGGTTCTTTCCTCTGGAGCACCGGCATGGGCGGATGGAGCTAGGGCGGCTTCGCGACGTGCCCCGGGAAGCCTTCTCCGTGCTCGCCCGGGGAATCGAGCAAGGCGCCGTCGATCTCGAGCGGGCGCTCTTCGTCGACACCGAGACGACGGGCCTCGCCGGCGGCTCGGGAACCTACGCCTTTCTCATCGGTCTCGGCTTCGTCGAGGACGGCGCTTTCGTCGTCCGGCAGCTCTTCATGCGGGACTACGGCGAGGAGGGGGCGCTTCTCCGAGGGCTTTCCGAGATCGCAGCGCGGTACGAGCTGCTCGTGAGCTATAACGGGAAGAGCTTCGACATCCCTCTCCTCGAGACTCGGTACGTACTCTCCCGCCAGCCGTTCTCCTTCGAGGAGAAGCTCCACTTCGATTCTGCTCGCATCCGGCGCGCAGCTTGTGGAAAGCGCGCTTCGAGAGCTGCCGCCTCGCTGAGCTCGAGCATCTCCTCCTCGGTTTCGAGCGCGAGAACGACGTTCCCGGTCATCTGATCCCGGACATCTACTTCCGATACGTGCGCACCGGCGACGCCTCACGGCTTTCCTACGTCTTCGAGCACAACGCCCACGACATACTGTCGCTCGCGGCCCTGACCGTTTCCGCGTCCGACATGCTGAGCGAGGAGAACGTCCCCGACGATCCCCTCGACGACTTCAGCCTGGGGCGCCTGTTCGCGCGAGTGGAGGACGACGAACGGTCCATCCTTCATTACAGCCGCGCAGTGGAGTCGGGCGTTAGCGGTGCGCCCCGAAGGCGCTCTCTCCGCGGCCTCGCCGAGCTCCACAAGCGCAAGGGAGAGCACGACAAGGCGCGATCTCTCTGGGAAGAGCTCTCGAGGGAGGACGGGGTGGAGTCCATTCTCGCCCTCCAGGAGCTCGCGATGCACCTGGAGCACCGCGAGCGCGACTACGACCAGGCGCTCGCGCTCTGCGCAACGGCGCTCGAAAGGCTCGAGGGCGGCTTCGAGCTTCCGCTCGGATTCCGGGAGCGCTGGCGCGACGCCTTCGAGCACCGGCGGCGGCGGCTCGCCCGCCGCATCGAGGGCTCGCAGGACAAGAACTTGACGACGACCGATCGCCTCGAAGGCTTCTAGTCATCCGCGAGAAACGGACTCAGGGCCGACGGACTCGCTCCTCCATGAGATCGCCCAGAAGCTTCAGGTGGCCTTTCTCCTCGTCCGCCATCTCGAGGAGCATCTTTGCCGTGGCCTCGTCTTCGCTATGCTGGGAAAAACGGAGGCACAGGTCGAGCGCCTGGGTCTCGAGCATCATCGCGTAGCTCAGGACATCCTCGACCGACTTCACTCTCGGCTGGATCGCCTCGACGACGTCGTCGGGGTCGAGGCCGCCTTCCATCACCTCGCGAGAGGCCTCGCTCTCCATCGCTTCGATCGTCCCGATGGGACCGCCCCGCGTCCGGTACAGGTCGAAGACCCCCTGTTTGTGATGCACCTCGAGATCCGAGAGCTCCCGGAAGAGGGCCGCCGCATCCGGGTCCGCGACCGCCTGGCTCAATCGTTCGTAGAAGGCCCGCATCCCCTCCTCCATACCGAAGACGAGGGTGAGCATCTCGACGGGAGTCTCCTCGCCCGTAACGAGCTCGAGGCCCGCAGCGGCGGGGCCGCTCGCGACTCCGCCCTGCCATGCCTTGATGCCGCCCGCCAGGTTGTAGACTTCCTTGAAACCCTGTCCCGAGAGCAGTTGCGCAGCAGCACGGCTGCGCCCACCGACGGCTCAGTAGACGACGACGGGCTTTTCGCGGTCGAGCTCGCCGAGGCGGCTCGGAAGCTCGGGTATCGGGACGAGCACCGCTCCGGGAAGACGCGACTGCTCGTACTCGCCCGGCTGGCGCACGTCGAGGAGAGTGAAGTCCTGCTCTTTGTTCGACGCGAAGAAATGGCGAGCCTCTTCCACGCTCATATTCTTCGCGGGGATGAAATAGTCTTTGAGACCCATGGTGCGACTCACTTTCTCCTGTTCGGTTTGATCTCTCTCAGAAGACCGCCATCTTATCTCTCGCCGGGATCCTCCTTCAATCCATGTTACTATCCGCGCGCTCCGGCCCGGCGGCCGGACTTTCTTTCATCGGAGGTTCGTCCGAATGCCCACTGAAAAGCCTGACTACCACGACGCCGACCTGATGCTGCGCGTCTACGAGATGCGGCGCGAGGCCAAGACGCGCCAGCATCGCGACCAGTTGAACTTCGAGTTCTGGCCGAAGAGCTACGACGACGTCAAAGCCGTCCAGAAGTACGACCATCCGTTCAACACCGCCTGGCGTCAGCTCACCGGTTATTGGGAGATGGTGTACGGGATGGCGCGAAACGGCATCGTCAACGCCGACTATCTGGCGGAGACGAACGGAGAAGGCTTGTTCTTCTTCGCGAAGATCGCTCCGTATCTCGAAGAGATCCGCCGTGACGGCTCTCCGACGATGTTCCAGAGCGTGGAATGGGTGGCGAAGAACAGCGCCGCCGGAAAGAAGATGTACGAGCGGATCCGCGGCGTCGTGAAGACGCGCACCGAGTCGATGTAGGCACGGCGGCGCGCCGGGTACGTGCGAGCTCCACGCGAACCGGCGTAGACTTCGTACATGGCTCATACCATCGAGCCCGCCGCGAGCGGCCGGGCGAAGTGTCGGGGTTGCGGACGGCCCATCGGAAAGGGAGAGCTGCGCCTGGGGGCACGGCTGCCGAATCCCTTCGACGAAGCTAACGAGCTGACGCTCTGGTTTCATCTTCGCTGCGGTGCCTATACCCGTCCCGAGCCCTACCTCGAGGCCGCGCGGGAGACGAAGGAAGTCCTCGTGGACCGCGACGGGCTCGATGCGGCAGCCAGGCTCGGTCTCGAGCACGAGAGGCTCCCGCGCCTGCGTGGTGTGGAGCGCGCCGCGACCGGCCGCTCGAGCTGTCGCCATTGCCGCGAGGCCATCCAAAAAAACGCGTGGCGCATCGCCCTCACCTTCTATGACGAGGAAGAGGGTCGCTTCTCACCGGGAGGATTCCTCCACGTGAAGTGCGCGAGGGACTACTTCGGCACGGCCGAGCTCCGGGACCGGATCGAGTGTTTCACCCCGGAGCTGGAACGAACCGAGCTGGACGCGATCCTCTCCGAGCTCTCGAGCTTGGTGGCAGGTGACACCCAAGAGGGCGGTTGACCTGAGCGCTTTGTACCTTTGGAGGATTGAACCTATCCGCGTCTTCTGACCCGCATTTTCGAGCGCTCTCGCATCGAACCATCGCCTGACTTGGAAATCGGGAGGCGAGTGTCGGCTTACCCTACATTTCGGTCACCGCGCACAAGTGATAGCAAACAAAATGTTTTGAAGGGCGGCGGCTTCCCCAATTGTCGACGTCGCGGGTCAAGCGACGGACATGGTGACCGGTCGACGTGGTCGCCTATCAGCGCGCGGTGGGTGCAACGTCGTCGGCACGTTCAACAACGTGATGCCGGGCGACGAGGTTACCGTCACCGGCCTCGCGGGGGTTTCCGGCAACGACACCTACTGGGAAGTGTTCCTGGCGGGCACGATGACCCCGGTGAAATCCGGAATCTCCAAGTTCCACATCTCGTGCTCCGATGTCGACATGAACGGCGTCGAGGACTGCGGGAAGAACGAGGGCGACGGAAAGCAGAAGAGCGGTGAAGTTGGCGATCCGACTCTCGTCAATGATTGGCTGTTCGAAGGCATGGTCGGCGCGTCATCGACGCTCGACTGTACCGTACCCTAGCAGTCAGCAGAGCTTCTTGAAACGCGAGGAGGCCGGTTTTCCGGCCTCCCCTTTTTTTTGTGGGTGACGACAGGCGAGCCGCTCCCGTTATTCCGCGCTCTGGACGTTGGCAATCCCGCGATTGGCAATCGTGCGCGCGAGGACCTGTTTCACTTCCGCATCCAGGTCCACGAACTCGATGCCGATGCCGTGGTTTTCGGTGCCGCCGTCCTGCGACTCGAGGATGGTCTGCCTTCGAACCACACCCTCGACCATGATCTCCCCCGGAGTGTCGCCGAAGGTGAGGAGCAGGCTCACCGGAGTCCCCACCTCGGGGCCTCGTCGCCGAGTGCGGATGAAGACTCCGTCGACGCTGATGTTGTCGCACTCGGCATCCACGCCGCGTGGCTGTCCCTTGCTGAAGTAGAGCACGCGGATGTGTATCCCGTAGCGAGGCGAGCGGCGACGGTCGAGCTCCGGCGGGTTCATCTCTACATAATTAGACTAACCGGAAGACGGAGCTTCTGTCGATCGGCAAAACGCCCTGAGCCGAACGCTCGGGCGCGGAGAGCGTTGCGTCAAACCTGGCTCGTGCTGCATCATCGGTGCCACCTTCATACGCCGAGCGATCCTCGTAAACCTTGTTCTAATGGGCGTACCGGAGCGTCAGGGCGGGGTCCCCGAGGAGATGGTAGATGCTCAGAAGCTCCGGGTACGCTCCCGTTTCGGCGTAGACCTCTTGCGCCGCCAGCACCGCGTCGCCCAGGCGCTGGTGCCCCCCGTGGAGCAGCTCGTTCAAGAGCGCCTTGTGGTACAGGTGTGCCGGTCCGTTCAAGCTCATCCCGCTCGGCGAGAACGCAGCGATCGCTCCCTTGCCTTCCGCCTTCACCAGCTCTTCGCTCAGCGAATTGAAGTACGGAAAATGGAAGTACCCGTTCAGGCAGTTCATGGTGAGCACAACCGGCTGTTGCGGCTGGGCCGACAGCGTGCCCACGCTCGTGAGGTCGAGAAGGTCCTCGTCGGCCCAAAGGTGAATGCCACCGTGGCCGATGTAGCTGACCACCGAGGCCCCCTCATCGAACGCATCGAGAATCGCCTGGCGGGTCCGCGCCGTGCCCAGCTCTTTCAGCGAGATCCGCTCCGCCTCTCTCCCCGTCACAACCGTCGCGGCAAGCTCATCCGCCGCCGCATCAAAATCTCCCGCCGCGTCCGGGTTGTCGCTCACGAGCACGACCCGCCCCCCCAGCGAAGACTCTCCCGTTTCGTACGCGAGAATCTTGTCCACCATGCTCCGCACTTCATCGACACTCTCGGCCGGCAATCGCCCGATGGCGAAGTCCGGCAACAGATCCTCCCCGTTGACCGCCGCGTAGGTCGGGTCGGACGCGGTCCACAGAAACTGCGACTCGATCATCAGCGGCGGAACTCGGTTCTCGACTTCGGTGCCGTAGTAGTTCTTGAAGTCGTAGGTGGCGTCTCCCAAAAGGAGCACATAGCGCGGCGACGGCGCCTTCCAGTGATGATAGGCGTAGCCGAGGAAGTCCCGGATCGCTTCCGGCCGGCTCTCTCCGTATCCGAAATCCGCATATATCTCTTCGACGGGCACACCGAGCGCCGTCAAACCCTGTTGGCGCCGATGCTCCAGTAGCGGCCGGGCAGCTTCGAGAAACGCTCCCGGGCCCACGACGATGTAGTCCGCCCGGTTCGATTCGCTCTTCAACCGCCCCACCGACGCTTTCCGGATTCTCGGGATGCAACACTCGGTCGGAATCGACCACCAGGTAGCTGTGCTCCGCCTCGGCGCGGAAACGAAGGGCGCCACCCACCGGACGGAGGAAGCCCCCGCGAACCATACCGGACTGGGCTTGTCGTCGTATCCAGCAGCCGCGCTCGCGAAGAGACAGCCCGTGATCTCCGCCGCGCCCGATTCCTTCCATCTCCCCTCGAGCACACCTCCCTCCGCCTTCGCGAGCTCGAGGATAGGTGACGGCATAGCGGTCCAGGAACACCATCGAATACGCCGCTCCCGTATCGCCGACGTTGTCCACCTCCAGAAGGTTCGAGTCCTTCCCGCAGCACACCCGCTCCCAGCTCCACGTCCAGCTTTTCCGGAAGCTTCCCGTCCCAGCTTCGCTCCCCCACCAGAGTCCCGTTCACCGAAACCGCCACGTGGTGGTCCGGCGATTCGGGAAAATCGCTTCCTCCTTGCAGCCACAGCTCGAGCCGCCCACCCTCGGATGCCCCCGTGAGAGCGTCGACCGAAAACCCGTACCCTTTCTTCTCGGGTGCAAACAACGCGTCCCACATCCAACGCTCTTGCGCTTCCATCAGGGCCGCCTGGTAGTAATGGTTCTCCTCGTGCTCGTCGCGGCGCAGATACGTCGTGGACGCCAGCGCACCCGTGGCCGCAGCATCCTCCACCGGCATCATCGACCCGCCCGACACCGGGTACTCCAGCTCGTACACCGCCTCCTTTCCATAAGGGTTGGCATCCGCTCCCGCGCTCGCGAAGTAGAGTCTCGAGCCTGGCGAAAAGCTCGATGACGCGGGCTCGAGGTGAAACGCCACCGTTTCTCCCAGACGGCTCAGCCGCAACTGCGAGGCCTCCACACCGCGGCGATTCCGAGACCGCGCCCCGAACACCTCCTCGTAGCTCACCGCATACAGCCCCGGCCCGACCGTCGCCAGACGCGCCACCACGCCGCCGCCGCCGCGGTCCTGCCGCTTTCCCTTCCGGCGTTCGAGCCGCCCGCGCCGCCCGTCGGGACCCACGAGCTCGTCCCGCTCCCGTTTGGCGAAAGACAGCGTGACGATGAGCTTTTTCGCCAGACGTATCTGCTGCCGCGACTCGTCCCAACCTAGAGGCGACATCTCCACCAGCGCCTTTTTCACCTCTCCCTGAAAAGCCACGCTGACCACACGAGCCGCTTTCGATTCCGAAGAGCCCGCTCGTTTCACGCTCCGGTGACCCGTCCCCCGCCTCAGGTCCACCACACCGTCCCCGTAGGCGACGACCTCCGGCTGGCTAAAATCCACGGGTCGCAAGCTGATGTTCTCGCTATCTCGCTCGCGCACCGACACCAGCTCCACTTGCCTTCCCGCCACCGCCTCCACCCACGTCCGCTTCACCGGAAGACCGTAGTCGTCGACCTCCTGGTAGTCGGCAATCTCGATACGCACCGACCCGTCCGGCTCCGGATACGCCACAAAGCCCGCCGTCGTCAGCTCGACAACCACTCCGTATCGACCCCGCTTCACCACTCGCAGGCGGTTCGCTTCGGGCTCGCCATAAGTAATGACGCTCGAAGCCTCAATATCGGCGGGCTCTGCATCCTCGCCGGCAGCTCCTCCGGCCGTGGGTGTGGCAGAGACCGGGCCGTGGCGCTTGGTCCGACCCGTCGTCTCGATGTCCTCCAGCTCGTAAAGGTACGTGACGCCGTTTGTGAGACCCGTATCCCGGTAGCGATAGCGTGCCCCCTCGGGCGAGGAGCCCAGTCCCGGGATCAACGAAGCCGTGATCCGCTCCCAGGGACCCGACGCGGAGGTCGACCGGTAGAGGTGGAACCCAAGGTTGTCCATTTCCGAGCCCGTCTCCCACAAAAGCTCCACGCCTCCCTGGACACCCGCCGCGGTGAACGACACGAGCTCGACCGCCGTCGCCGCTCCGACCGTGTAGAAGCCGCTACTCGGGTTGGGGGAGGGATTCGGCGACGGCGTCACCGCCTTGTCCGGCCACACCTCGTTGTTGTACGACGCCCCGATCCAGCAGGCCGAGCGGGCCGTGTTGGAGGCGCGCACCTCGTCGACGATGCCGTCCAGCGGATTACCGCCCACTGCACCAATCCCGAAAGGGTAGGCAGAACTGCTAAAAGAGCCGGTTGCCGTAGGTTCTTGGTTTGCAGTCTGTCCATCGACGTAACTGATCAGCTCATTTCCGTCGTATGTCAGTGCAACATACACCCAGGTTCCGCCAGAAACCGCTGAACCAACAGGTGCATCGTATGCAGCGCCCGCGCTATTTCGAAACCGAAGCTCCAAATCACTGGTGTTTGCCAGTTGCAGAACATAGAACGAGTGATCCACGTCACCATTTCGAATCCCGAAGTATCCATCGTGATCACCATGTGGCGCCGGTGGCCTCACCCATCCGCTGATCGTCATTGCAGTCGTCAAGTACTGCGAGAAGTTCGGTATATCAATCCGATCCGCATCACCGTTGAAATCGTAGGCGCCACCGATCTGTCCGGCGGCGGCTGTCGAGTTTCCGTTGGCGTCGGTAAGCGTCCCGTGCGCGTTGTTGGTCGTGGAATCCCGGTAGAAATCAGCGGCCGTAGAGTCGCCTTCGTCCAGGTGCCAGACACCCTGATAGCTCGCGTCCCACACGCCGCTCGGGTTCTCGGTGGGGGAAGTGACCGATGGGTTGCCGTAGTAGACGTAGACCAGCGTGTCTGACGCGGCCGAGGCGGTGTTGACCGAGGGAATCCGGACCCAGGCAACGAGCTCCCCCGTCGAGGAGACGTACTTCTCGATCTCGTGGTCGAGAGTACAGGATGCGGGTCCGCCGCATGTCGCAGCGTCAAAAGCACGAAAGACGATGTCGTCGCCGCCGAGATCGGTGACGTCGCCCCCGCTCGAGGTATGGGCCAGGTCGGGGTCGGTGACGCTGAACAGCATCGGGTAGTTCGTGAGCGTGGTTCCACACCCTCCCGGGATCTTGGTGCGGTCGATCGTGATCGTCTTGTCGTAGGCGTACGGCGCGACCTCCGCCCCCACCGTGTAGAAGCCACTGCTCGGGTTCGGGGAGGGATTCGGCGTCGGCGTCACCGCCTTGTCCGGCCACACTTCGTTGTTGTACGACGCGCCGATCCAGCAGGCGGACCGCGCGGTGTCGGAGATGCGGACCTCGTCGATGATGCCGTCCATCACCTCAGTCGGATCGTTATCACTTATATGACCACCGCTGAAGACGCCCAGAGAGCCTCCGGGAACTCGACTAGCCATCTCCACGCCGTTCAAGAACACTCTCTGGGTCGTGCCATCCCAGGTTCCTGCTACGTGATACCAAACACCGTTCGACAGTGCACCGCTTACTCTCAAGGATTGGACAGTGCCTCCGGTTCTCACGTAGAAATGCAATTCGCCAACGCTGTTGACGCCGTCATGTCGAATCACAACGTCGTTGCCGAGCTCAACGTACCTGTCTATGAGTGCTGTGAGATTGTCATGCTTGACCCAAGCAGATAGCGTGACTGCGTTCCCGGTGCCGATGACGTTGCCGATATCGATGTAGTCGTCGGTCCCGTCGAAATCCTGCCCGTCTGCGATCTTCCCGGTCCCTTCCACGTTTCCGTTCTGGGCGCCGTCGTTGCCGTTCGACGTGGAGTCGTCGTGGATACCGGTGGTCTGCTCGTCGATGACGTCCTCTTCCAGGTGCCAGACGCCCTTGTAGCCCGTGTCCCACACGCCGGTCGGGTTCTCGGTTGGGGAGGTGACCGAGGCGTCACCGTAGTTGATATAGATGACGGTGTCCGAGGCCGCCGCCGCCGTGTCGACCGACGGGATCCTCACCCACGCGACGAGCTCCCCGGTGGTGCTCACATACTTCTCGATCTCATGGTCGAGCACGCAGAACGAGGGTCCGCCGCAGGTGGTGGCGTCGCGTGCAACGAAAATGATGTCGTCACCCCCGAGGTCGGTGACATCGCCCCCGCTCGTGGTGTGTGCCAGGTCGGGGTCGGTGACGCTGAACATCATCGGGTAGTTCGAAAGCGTCGTGCCACAGGTACCGGGGATCTTCGAGCGATCGATGGTGATGGACTTGTGGAAGTCGTAGGCAAAAGCGCCCGGCGCGGAAAGACACAGGACTAGCGTCGCTGCGAGCGCCGACGCGCCATATCGGACCCATGGACCGAAACCGGCCTTCGGCACGACCAGCGCGACGGTCCACCTGCCTTGCGCGGCAGGGGCGCGTCTTCGGCGGGAGCGCCGCGTTTCGCCTTGCAGCCTCGCCGCTGACGCTAAAGACCGGCGTTCGCTCATGTTAGAGTTCGTTGCCTTTGCCGTTGGGCTCGAGAAGCCGGGGGAGCTTCCATACGTCGCCAACATGGAGATAAGCATGGTGCATGCCAATTTGACACGCCGGGCGATCCTGTAAGCCTATAATTTTGAGCCGGTTCCAAGTGCTCCCCGATGGGCTGTGACGTTTACTGGGGGGAAATCCTGACATCCTTCCAGTGCACAAGTAGGCGATACCCTGCGATGAAAGGTGTCCGCTTTTTCTTTTCCTGGGTTTGACACCGGGCACCCGTCAGGCAGGCCGAGCCGTACCGAGGCGCTCTCTGCCGGAGCGTAAGGGCGGGATCCCCCAGGAGATGGTAGATGCTCAAAAGCTCCGGGTGAGCTCCCATGCGCCCATCGGGCTTGGGGCTTCGGGCTTCGGGCTTCGGGCTTCGGGCTTCGAGGGCGGTATCTCGTCAGCGCTCGAGGGAGAACCGGACGGCGCGCCCGCAGGACGGCGGCGAGGCCTCTTCCGAGCAGACCCTCGCCGTCCAGGTGCCCACGAGGCCGTGTTGGGTGATGAAGGTCCCCGCGACCGGAAAGCGCGCCGTGGCGACGAGAGAACGCCGCGTCTTGTCCCCGCGAGAGGCGGGCGGCTCCGTCAGGGGGACGGCATCGAGCGTCTCGTAGGTATCGCCGTTCGGGAGGGACAGTCGCACGCGAAGCTCGGAGGAAGGCTGACCCACGCAATGGACGTCGAGCTCGATGGCGCTCGTTTCGTAGACGTCGAAGTCGCCGTCTCTCACTCGGTGCCTCGACATCTCGTCTCCCCCCTCCGCACCGGCGGCGGTGGCCGACGCGTGTGGCAGGGCGAAACACTGGAGGCGCGGTTGGGCCTCCGCGTGGAGCTCGGGACCGGTGAGGACGAAGAGCGCGAGCAGCGCTCCCCATGAGGGCCGGATCCGGACGAGGAATCGATTTCCTGCAAACATGGTCATCTCCTAGGGGACCGGATACGGAACCCCGTACACCCGCCCGGAGGTATCGCTGACGTAGAACGTGAGCTGCCCCAAGCCGAAGCCCGGCGCTCCGAGTATGGATCCCGAGATTCGGAAGCGAACGCTGGCCGGGGAGGGTCGTCGGGTTGATTCGGTCGAGAGTCAGCTCTTCGAGCGTGCCGTTCGCCAGACCCACCAGCCCGACATCGGTCCCCGGGAGCACGAGTGGACCCGCCGTCCCCGAGGCGAAGCCGATCGTCCAGTTCGTGCAGGGCGGCGCCGCGCAGCCGCCCGTCGCGGTGAACTGTACGGAATGCAGCTCGTCGTCCGACGTGAACACCATCGTATCGTAGGGCCAGGCGAAGACGATGGGGGTCTTGATGGGACCGTTGCCGTAGCCGATGGACCACTGGAACGCTCCCAGAGCCGCGTCGTAAGCGGCGAGCTCCCCGTTGCGCGTCCCCACGAAGAGCTTTCCTTTGTAGTTTGACGGGGCCGCGTCCACGTGCCCTCGATTGTCGGACCACAGCGCCGTCGGCGTCGCGGGCGTGCTCACGTCGAGCGCCCAGACGCTGCGCGGCGAGGCGCCGGGACCGAGCGTCGACGTGAAGTAGACGGGACCAGCCGGATAGTCGAGCGCGAGCCCCGACACCGTGCCGATGTTGCTCGCGGCTCCGGCGTCGTCGAACTGCCCGACCACCATCCCGCTTCCCAGCTCCAGCACCCAGATGGCGTTGCCGCCCGCGTCCGCCGTCCCCACGAACACCTTGTCCGCCGACGGCCCCGTCGCCCCATAGGCTCCCACGAGCGCCACCGGCGCGGCGCTCAGCGTGGCTCCGAGCTGAATGCTCCTCCAAACCAGCCGCCCCGTCTCCGTGTTGACGGCGTAGACGCGCCCGTTCTGTGCCGCCAGCAGCGCGACCGGCATCCCCGAGATGGGCACGATCGCGGGCCGGTGCTGCACCGACACCGGGAGCCGATAGGGCGCCCAATCCGGGTTCGCCGGCCAGACGCCTCCCGCCGTCGTCTTGCTGCCCACCATCGCGTGCAAGAAGTGGTCGTTCGACACGATGAAGGCGTCGGGGTGCCGGATGCCCGCGGGCGCGAGAGTCGCCGCGCTCGTCGTATAGCTCCACCGCGCGGGCGTCGTGAGGGTGTCGAAGGGAAGCGCCGTGACGCTCGTCGGCGTCGAGAAATTGCCTCCCGTGTCATAGACGAATGCGGAGTAATAGTACGTCGTGCCGTTCGTCAGCGGCAGGCCGTCGGCACAGCTCGCCTTCTTTCCCGGAGACAGCGAGAAGAGCGTGCACGCCACGGCACCGGACGGGATCGCGGGAAACGAGGACGTGCTGCGATAGACGCGCACGAAGAAGAGCGGCCCAGAGTCGGGGTTCTGCCACTCGATGACGACGCCCAGATCCGTGGATTTCGAGGTGATGACCTTCACCGGGTTCGCCGACGAGGTCGAGGCCTCGTCGGCGCCGATGTCGGGAAAGCTCCGCAGCCGGCCGTCGAGGTCGTCCGGCACGCTTCCGACGACTACGCCTTGGTCCTCCACGACGCTCACCCCGCGTCGGACGTGAAAGTCCTCTGTTCCCAAGCTCGTCGAGAGGAACTGGATGGCGGCGAGCGGGACGTCGTTGGCGCCGCCTCCCGCCGGGCTGTGTGGGATGCCCGACGTGTCGCCGGACCAGTTGTGGCTGCTGCTCGGGTTCGGGCCCACGGTGTTGAAGTCCCTGGTGACGTCGGAGTGAGCGAGGTTGTTGAAGAGGGAAATGACGTCGTTTCGCACGCTGGAGGACGAGGACGAGTCAATTCCTACATTGTTGCCAAAGAATGTATTGTGGATGATCTCGAACGACGCCGTCGAGATGGCCGCGACGTTCGAGATGAGGATGCCGCGATTGTCGCCGTAGAACAAGCTGTCCGAGACGCGCAGGTGCAAGTCGTTGCTGTCGGTGAAAATGCCGTGCGTGTTCAGGTCGTCGTCGTGAACGATTAGGTTCCGCAGGAGGATCTGGTTCGACGGGCTCACCGCGGAGATGTGCACGAGGCCGCTCGGCCTGCCGCCGAAGAACGGGAGGTCGCCTCCCTTCAGCTCGATCCACTCGAGGGTCACGAAGTCGGTCTGGATGACGATCGCCGGATTTGGCTCGTTGCCGTTGTCGAGCACGACCCCGGTCCCCGCGATCCCGTGATGCCTCTGCTGACGGTCGACCGTCATGGTGATCGTATGCGTGACGTCGGTGACGACGGTGAGCTCGATACGTTCGCCCGACACGTTCGTCATATACGTCGCGTCGGGATAGATGACCCCGACTTCGACGCGATCGTCCGCCACGAGGCTGTTGCTCGAGACCCCCGGGCAGGCCGATACCGCCGAGACGCAGTCGTTCCAATCCCTGAGCCGCGTGAACTTCCGCGCGATGACATAGGAGACCCCGGCGGCCGACGGACCCACGTAGGGCGAAGTGAGCGTGATCTCGTTCTCCGCGTCGACGGAGAGCACCGTGTAGGGGACCCCGCCGATGGTGATGCGATCCCCTTGGCCGCGGCGCGCGCTTCGCCAAAGCGCCGTGACCGGGTCTCCGACGACGAGCGTTTCCCCGTTCTGGACGATGACGGTCCCCACCGAGTAGTCCGGGGCCACTCCGATGGAGCGATAGTAGATCGCCGCCGTGGCCGTCGCCGTCTGCGGGAGGATCGGCGCGAGACAAAGAACGGCCCACACCGCCCAGATCTTGGTTCTCATGAGCTGCTCTCGCTTTTCGAGGGCTGGGGGGCCACGTCCATTATGCACGACGCACCCCAGGAGGACAAGGCTCGAAGTGCGAGACCTCGGTGCCGGTTCTAGGCATCGCCCCCCCTGCGAGCCACGACTTCGTGCCTCTCGACGAGCGCACGGACACGACGCACCACTTCCAGCCAGAGCGCCCTCTATTATCAACGCGCTCGAGGGGAATTGCCCCGATGCGAGGGTTGCCGGCCATGGGGAAACCGCCATTGGGAGACGCCCATCTCGGTCGGCATGGCCGGCCAACTGCCTCTTTGCTGGTGACTTGAAACGACACGCTGCTCCAAGATCTCGAGGAACGGATCTTGCACTTCAGATGGGGTGAGCGCCCGTATGTTCGCCCTCCCGACTCGGCGCGCTGTATGAGCGCAACGAAGGTTTCCATGAACGAGACAACATGGCGCTGGATCGCTTCCGCGCTACTCCTCCTCGGAGGCCAGGCGGCTCTCGCTTCGCCATCCTTGAACTACTTGCCCGTCCCCGTGGATATCACGCCCGCCGTGACGGCCGCCTGGGTCGACGTGGACGTTTCAGCCTACGTTCCAGTGGGCGCCACCGGCGTGCTCGTGCTCTGGCAGCAAACGGGCGCGGGCGCCGACCGTTACGGCATTCGCATGAATGGCTCGACCGACGCCTGGGAGACCATCATCCAGGCGAGGGTGGGCGACCAGGGCTATCTCATGACCGGCCTCGACGGGAACCGGATCCTGGAGATCTATTCCGAGAGCACCTTCGTGCGAACCTATCTCGTTGGCTACACCAAGAACGGGGTGACGTTCTTCACCAACCGCATCGACAAGTCGACCTCCATCACGAACGCTTGGACCGACGTCGACATCAGCCTCGACACCGGCGCCGACACCGCCATCGGCGCCATCTTCACCGTCGTCAACACCGCCAATACGAGAAGGGCGTTCGGGCTCCGCAAGAAGGGATCCACCGACGATCGCGTCTCGATTATGCAGACCGATCAGGCCTCGCTCGGTCTCGTCGGCCTGGACGGGCTGGAGGTAGCGCAGCAGAAGATCGAGGACGCGGGCATGGATATGTACCTGATCGGTTACGTGACCCATGGCGCGGTCTTCTTCACCAACGCGGTCGACAAGACGGCAGGCACCGCTGATGACTACCTCGACGTGGACATCACGTCCGACGTCGGCGCCGACGTCGCCAACGGCGCCTTCGTGGAGATCTCGCCCACGTCCTTTTCGAGGCACGCTGCCCTTCGCACAAACGGCGCCAGCGTGGATTTGTATTCGGACATGTATCACGGCTTCGGCGCCGTCGGGATCGACGCCGCCAACATCTTCGAGCAGAAGGTGGAGAACGTCGACATGCGTCTCTACCTCGTGGGCTACAGCCTCGATCAGAGCGACGTGCGTTTCTTCAGCGCCACGGCGAAGGACAGCCAGGTCGAGCTCGAGTGGCGCGACCCCAGGGGCTGCGTCCAGATCCACCTGCGGCGCGACACCGTGTCCGTCGCCGGTCCCGGCTCGGGCTCCGCGGTGGGCGGGAGCCCCTTCGACTGCACCGTCGGCGGCCCCAAACGGCTCGTCCTCGACCCCGTCGCGAACGGCACGACCTATCACTATGGGATCTTCGCCGACTACCCGGGCTCCGTCACTACATCGGGCAAACGCCTGACGGCGAGACCCTTCCCGACGTCGGGTCCGGTGAAGTGGGCGTACTCGACGGGCGCCACCTCCCTTGCGCCCCCCGGACTCCGCTTCTTCTCGGGCTCGGCCTTCGTCTACGTCGTTTCCAACGACTTCATCCTGCACGCGATGCAGGGCGGCGACTCGGCTACGTCCGGATTGTGGCCTTCCGGCTGGACCCCGTTCCCGATGTCGGGCCCGGCCCAGGCCCGGCCGCCCGTCCTCGGCTTCCCCGTGGGCGGGGCGAGCCAGGGCGCCGCACTCCTCGGCTCTCAGGACGGAAACGTCTACGCCGTCGATGCCGCGACGGGCTCCCAGGAGTGGGCCCAGCCGATCGCGACCATGGTGCAGGCCGCCCCCGCAGGGAATTTCGTCGCCTTTGATCCGACCGCCCTGGACTTCGTTTTGATTGGCACCAGAGACGCCGGCTCTCCCAATGCCCTCGTGGCCCTCGACATCCATACCGGCGCATCGCAGTGGAGGTTCGTGAACTCCGCCGCCCAGAACGGGACCGACCTCGACATCGGCATCATCAGCGGCGGGGCCTCTGTCATTTACAACACGCACCGCGTGTTGTTCGCCTCGCGGGCCGCGGGTGGAGGAAGCTCGAACACCGTCTGGTGCGTGGACTTCGCCGCCGATCCTCCGCAGCTCGTCTGGGCCCGACCCATCGGAGACGTGGACGGATCGCCGGTTCTCAACGGTGGCGTAGTGTACGTCGGCACCAACGCCGGGGACCTCTACGCCCTCAACCCTGCCTCGGGAGCCGTCAACTGGTCCCGTGCACTCGGTGACGGCGCAATCAAAGGGTATGTCTTCCC
Source organism: uncultured Acidobacteriota bacterium (assembly GCA_963815675.1). Taxonomy (GTDB): domain Bacteria; phylum Acidobacteriota; class Vicinamibacteria; order Marinacidobacterales; family SMYC01; genus CAWFHP01. The sequence goes on from CAWFHP010000009.1 coordinate 217,915, forward strand.
CCAGTTCGGCACCAGTAACGTCCTGCTCTCGACGAACACGAAGCTCTGGTCAATCGCCGACAACGGAGGGAGCTCCACCATCAACTCCGGCTGGCCCGTGACCACCATACCCTCTCCGTCCACGCCCCTGTTCGTCCCCGGAACCACGAAGATCCTCGTGGGCTCGACCTTGGGCCGACTCTTTCAAATAGACGCCTTCGCACCGGCCACCGTGGAGGTCGTCACTCTGGGCGACGGAACCGCCGCCGTCGGCGCGGGCACCATGGACATCCTCAACTCGATGCTCTACGTCGGGACCAGCCAAGGCGTCATCTACAGCGTTTTTTTTCCGCTTCCCTAGAGGGGCTGAGCCATGAATGGAAAACACATCGATGTCATCGGATGCTCCCTGCTAATCGTTGCTCTTTTTGCTCCAAGGGAGGCAATCGCCGAGCGCAAAGACCCGAACGAAGTCGGGCAAGGTTGTTTTCCGATCCGCGTCCAAGTGCCCGATGCGCCTCGAAAGAACCAGCGCCGAGCGCTCCGCACACCCAGCTTTTCGGCGAGCGCAATTCTAGACCTCGAGTTTCAGATGCGACTGCCGCGATCGACCCGAGCCCACACGGTCGAGGTGAAGTTCTTCACCCCCGAGGGGCATCTCTACCAGACGGTGTCCGTTCCCGTCTCTCCCGAGGCCGCAGCCGACGGAGAGAACCGCCGGGGGCGTCGACAAGCCGTGAGCGTGACGCTCCCCGTCGCCGGCACGACGATCGTGAGCAGCGCTCTTTACGGAACGTGGAAAGTCGAGGCCTACCTGGATGGGACCCTGAGACCTTGCGGGGGGACGCTCGAGCTGGCAATCCGTCCTTAGCAGCGCTCGACCTCCTCGAACGGGCTTGACTATCTCAGCCCGAAGACTGGGCGTGAGACAGCACCGCTTGTTTTCCAAGGGCTTCTCGTGCTCTCCGGTCTGTTCTTTATCCATCGTCTTCACGGTGCGCATCGGTAACGACGGTTCCCCGGACGCTCCGGAGACGGCAGCCGCCGGCTTCGCGCACGCGTTTCGACCCACCCTCCGCTTTCGGGGCGGATTCGTCGCGTCGAGGTCATGCTCCTTGACGGGTGCTCGAGCGGGCTCGATAATCGCCCCGCGCCCCGAACCCTGAGGGAGGAATCTGATGAAACGTCTCACCGTCGTATCTCTCGCTCTCGTGGCATTCGCTTCCACGGCCGCCAGTGGCCAGCAGAAGCAGACGTACGACTACTGGCGTTTCGATCGGGAGATGATCCAGCACGGCCAGCAGGCCATCTTCATGTGCAACGGTTTGTTCACGTCCCACCGGACTCTCGAGCAGGTCTTCGCCCAGGAGCTCGCATACCTCGAGGAGCCGGTCGGCACGCCCGGCGGAGGCGACTACACCGTCGATTGGAAGCGCAAGACCGTCGCGATCGGCGGCGCGGGTGAGACCCCCACGATGCGCGCCGCGTTTCGCGAAGGTCTCGGCTGCATCATCCTGGCTCCGGATCAGAGCTTCGACGACGTCGACAGTCTTCCGATTCTCGACATGCCTCCGCCGCCCGGCGACCCCGCTACGATTCCGTGGCCCGACGGCGATCTCGTCGAACATGCTTCGCTTCCACCGGGAGTCGATGCCAAGGCGCTCCAGGCGGCCTCCGACTGGGCCTTCCATCGAGAGTCGCCCGAGCAAGTGACCCTCAGCCTGCTGATCGTCAAGGGCGGAAAGATCATCCACGAGCGGTACGCCCGGGGTGTCGACCAGACGACGCGGACCCGGACCTGGTCGACGGCGAAGAGCATCGCGGTGACCCTCATCGGCATGCTCGTGGACGAAGGCCGCTTGAAGCTCGACGGGCCTCTCGGATTCGATTGGCTTCCCGATGTCCAGTCCAAGGAGAGCGACCCGCGCTCGGCGATCACTCTGAGGCACGTGCTGAACATGTCGAGCGGGCTCTACCCAATCGACGACGACAATCTGGAGTACGCCACCGGATCGGGCCTCGCGTACTGGGCGGGCGCGAGCTCAATGGAAGGCATGAGGAACCGCGGCCTCATCCGCCAGCCGGGTACCTACTGGGACTACGAGAACTACGATACGTTGCTCGCCGTCTATGCGATGAAGCGCGCTCTCGGCGAGAAGGCTTATCTGACCTTTCCACGGACAGCGCTCCTCGATCGCATCGGCATGCGGAGCACGCTCCTGGGCACGGACCGCTTCGGCGACTTCATCCTGAGCAGCCAGATCTACACCAACGCCCGGGATCTGGCCCGATTCGGACTCTTGTACCTCCAGGGCGGCGTGTGGAACGGCAAGCGCCTGCTCTCGCAGGAGTGGATCGACTTCGTGCGTACCCCAGCCCCCGCCACCGCCAAGCGCGGCAACTTCTACGGCGGGCAATGGTGGCTCGTGCCCGACGAGCGCACCGACGTCCCGAAGAGCGCTTACTCGACCGACGGCAACCGCGGACAGTACGTCGTCGTCGTTCCCACCCACGACCTCGTCATCGTCCGCCGCGGTCTCGACTACGGACGGCAGGGCTTCAATCAGTGGGACCTCCTGAGAGAGGTCCTGAAGGCGATGCCCTCGCAGACGTCGGACAACCCTGATTAGGCGGGGGCCCGGTGATGAACGCGGGTTATCCCTGGCTCGCGAGGATCGTCTTACCTGCCTTCGCGGATTCCTCGTCGTCGAGCACAGGAGACACGTCGAGCTCCATGTGCGGGTTCCACTGACCCAGATAGCGAGCCATAGCCGCGGCGTCCGACGCTTCGAGGATGAGTACACCGGTTCGGGCAGCGAAGTCGTGCCACCTTCCGAGGATCTTCACGCCGTCACCCGCGTCTGCCCGCTGTTGGGGCGTCATGGAAGTCCATTTCTCGAGGACCGGTAGCCAGCTCTCCTGGTCGATACTCCAGTGCACCATGAATTTCATCGTTATTCTCCTCTGAGTGGGCGTCGGGATGGGCGCCGCGACATCATAGTCCGATTGCGATCGGTTCTCCCGGAGCTCGCCCGAAACGACTCGACACGAATGACCCAGACCGTCGCCACGGGAGCACCCCGAAGCGGGCCGAGCTCGATGCGCTCGGGGAAACCGCGCGCCGAATCGAATGATGCACGCAGGTACCGCCGCTGGCCGGCCGCCAACTCCTCGTCGAGCGTCTGGAAGAGACCGTCGACCGTGTACGCGCGGGCAGAATCTCCGTCGATGCGGCGCTCGGTCCCATTCTCGACAATGGTGGCCGCGACGAGCTCTCCGTCACGAACTTGGAGCCGCACCCGTCGAAGCGTCTTGTCGGACTCCGAGACCGAAACCTCGAGGGCATAGCTCTCTATGGAATGGGCGCGCCACCGGGATTCGGCGCTTTCGAGCGCCTCTCGCGTCAGCCACGCTCCACCGCAGGCCGCGTGAAGGCAGAGAGCCGCGACCAACGACAGCGACGTCATCCACACTCCGCGCCGCGGTCGGATCTTCCGAAGAATCATCACGAGCTCAGGTAAGGCTCGACGTCGAGACCCAACGATGCCCGGACCTCGGCAGCCCAGCTGTCGTCGTCGAGTGCGCCAATCTCCGCCCATTCCTTTCCCGTCTTGGACTTCCTCCATGCGAGGAGGGGCTCGGCGTCGGGACCGGCGGGATATCGGAGCTCGCTGCTGTCGGACTCGATGATGTCCCGGATCCGATCGCCGACTACGGAAGCAGACACCGGCTCGGCCAACGAAGCTTTGAAGAACGCGAGCAATCTCGCCCGATGTGGATAATGCGTCGCGGAAGGACTCGGGCTCACCTTCTGGAAGATGGGTGTCGCGATGACGCCGGGCTCGACCACGGCGACGCGAACGCCAAACCCTGCCAGCTCCTGGGCCAGTACCTCGCTGAGGCCCTCGACCGCGAATTTGGATACCGCGTAGGGGCCGTGACTGGCGAGGCCCATCCTTCCCGCGATCGAGGATACGTTCACGATGCAGCCGCTTCGCTGCTCACGCATGGCCGGTAGGACGGCCTTGGTGCAGCGGAGAGTGCCGAAATAGTTCGTCTCGATGCAGCGCCGAAACGCGGCGATAGGCGTCTCCTCGACGGAGCCTCCTCCGCCGACGCCCGCGTTGTTGACGAGGGCATCGATCCGACTCTTCGCAAGGATGGCATCGAAACAGCTCTGTACCGACTCGTCGCTGTCGACGTCGAGGGCACGGACGTGGATGTTCGAGCCCTGGTCCCCGGCGAGCTCGAGAAGCGGGCCGCTCGCTTCGGGATTGCGCATGGTCGCGAAGACGACGTGTCCCGCACTCGCGAGGGACACCGCGGTGGCCTGCCCGATTCCCGTGCTGCTTCCGGTTACGACTACATTCGACATGACGTACTCCATCGACCCGTCGAGCGATTCTGGGCGCGCGGCTCCGGATGAAGAGCGCCCCAGCCGCGCCCTCCGCATACCCTAACCTATTGCCAGGTTCGAAACGAGACCGTTTCGCTCCCTGGATGCTCCGGTCTCGTAGACGCTCGACGAACGGACTGAGCGACTGCTACGCTTCGGGCTACTTCAGGGAGGCGCGATGTACCGACTGCTCGTGATGATGCTTGCCGCGCAGGGCGGAGTGGGAAGCTCAACGGCGACGGAAAGTCCCGACGGCTACGTGCACTGGGACGCCGCCCGCGTCGAAGCCGCCGCCGACCGGCTCGAAAACCGGCTCGGTAACGAGGCCATGGTCTACGAGACGCTCGGAAACTACGAAGGCCACTCGATCTACCTCGTACTGCGTGGCCGTACCGGAAAGGCGGAGCTGCACGAGACCGAATCGGACCTCTACATTGCCAGGCGGGGCCGGGCGACGTTCGCGATCGGCGGAGAGCTGGTCGAGCCGCAGGAGCTCCCGCGGCGGCAGCGTAGCGGATCGATGCTTCGGGGCGGCACCGCGTCAAGCTCTCGCGCCTGGTGACATCGTGCACGTGCCCAAGGGTGTCCCACACCAGCTGATCCTCGACGCGAACGTGCCGTTCCTGTACATCCTCATCAAGTTCGACGAGGAGCCGCTGCCGGGAAAGCAGCTGATTTCGCGCGGGCTCACCCCTTCGGGTCTTGCGTTTCCAGACCGAGAATCCACTTCGTCTTGTCGATTTTCGGATGGCGGTACGCTTGCAAGCGGTCGACGAGAACGCCGGCATCCTTCTCGACGACCAGCATCGAGCGGTGTTCTTCCTGCAGGAAGTGTTCTTCGACGCTTTTGCCGATCCAGGCAACGAGGTCGTTGTAGTAGCCGCAGGTGTTCAGCAAGCCGCAAGGTTTGTCGTGGAGGCCGAGCTGCCCCCAGGTGAGCATCTCGACGAGCTCGTCGAGGGTACCGTAGCCGCCGGGAAGGGCGACGAAAGCGTCCGACAGCTCGGCGATCACGGCTTTGCGCTCGCTCATCGTCGACACCGTGCGCAGTTCGGTCGCGCCCTGGAAAGCGAGCTCCTTGTCCACGAGGAACTTCGGGATGACACCGACGACTTCGCCTCCGGCGGCGACGACGGCTTCGGCGATCCGGCCCATGAGACCGATGCGACCGCCGCCGTAGACGAGGGCGAGGTTCCGGCTCACGAGCACCTTCCCGAGCTCGACCGCGGCGCGCGCATAGTCCGGTCGCGCACCCGCGCTCGAGCCGCAGAAGACGCCGATACGCTTCATCGTCACCTCGGAGCCGTGCGACGTGAGCTCCGCGTCGTTCGGACCCGCCGACGCCCACCGGGGTGAGGACGAGAGCGCGCTCGAGCGTGGATCTCCGCGCACCCCGTCATGATAACGAAGGTTGGTCTTTCGTGAGGAGGAGTTCCACGTGAACATCGACAGAGTGCGCTCGCCATCCGGTGCGACGCCGTAGGTCTTCGGGTTGAGGCCGCCGAGCAGCCCCCCAATCAGGTCCTCCGGCATCCCTGCCTGAAAACTCGGGCCGGATTGCACGGGCACCCGCATGAGACGCCCCTCCTGCGAACGGTAGTAGAGGGCTCGGCCGTCAGCCGACCAGCCGGGCTCGAAGCCGTCCTGGGATGAGACCTGCAACCGGCCGGCGCCGTCGGGGAATGGCCGAACGAAGATGTCGGTTCGGCTGCGGCTGCTCCCTTCGTGGGACAGGCAGGAGATCCAACGGCCGTCCGGCCACCCGTCGACAGAACGTACGCCCGACATTCTGTAGGGTTGAAGCGCGCTCGCGGCCGCACGAAGTCGGGAGAGTATGGCTGCGAAGCAACCGCCACACGATGTGGGAATCATCGCCGAATGATGGACGCGAGGAAGGTTTGACCGGATCGAGACGCTGTGGCACGATTGCGCCTCTCTCTCTGGCAAGGTCCCAACGATGAACCAGGAGTTACGATTCTGCACCACGGGTGGCGGTGTACGCATCGCCTATGCGACGGTGGGCGAGGGGCCGCCTCTCGTCAAAGCAGCCAACTGGCTCAACTACCTGGACTTCGATTGGCGGCCCGGCACAACGATTCGGCGGGCCAGCCCCTGAATCTGACCAACAGGGAAAGAAACGTCATGGAAAAATCTTGGCAGCAACGGCTCGAAGCGGACCAGATCGTCTTGATCGACGGGGGCATGGGCACCGAGCTTCAACGACGCGGGGTACCGATGGACAAAGTTGCGTGGAGTGGGGCTGCCGTCCTCACTCATCCCGATGCCGTACGGGAAACGCACGAGGACTATATCCGCGCTGGGGCGAAGGTCGTCCTCACGAACACGTTTGGATCGACGCGGCAAATACTGGAGCCGGCCGGCTATGGAGACCAGGTCGAGGCGGTCAATCGGGGCGCTGTCGAACTTGCCAGGCAAGCTCGCGATAACGCGAACGAACCAGGTGTGGCCGTGGCGGGCTCGATTTCAACCGAGCCGCCCGGCTTCGATCGGGACGCGTTCTTTTCACCCGAAAAGGAATTAGAGGCCTACCGAGAAGCGGCAGGTCTTCTCGCGGACTCGGGCGTTGATTTGATTGCGCTGGAGATGATCGTTGAAACGACTCATGCCTCCCGCGCGATGCAAGCGGCATTGGAGACGAAACTCCCCGTGTGGTTGGGTGTTGGCTGCAAGAAAACAGAGGATGGCAAGATCGTGAGCTTTGATCACCCCGACCTGGAGTTGGTCACGGTGCTGGACGCTCTCATCCCAATGGGACCGACCGTGGTCAACATCATGCACAGTGAAATCGCGGCCATTCCTCAGGCCATTGAATTGGTCCGGCAACGATGGTCGGGACCCATCGGCGTGTACCCCGAGTCGGGATACTTCACCAAACCGAATTGGAACTTCGTAGACGTCATATCGCCAGCTGATTTGGTGACCGAAGCGCTCGGATGGGTTGCGGCGGGCGTCCGGTTGCTGGGCGGATGCTGCGGCACGAGCCCCGACCACATCAAGGCTCTCCACGCGGCGATGCCGGAACTAGAAGCTGCCCGAAGCGCCTAGCTTGACCTTAGAATATCGGGCATGAATCTTCCCGTTCTCCTTCTCATCACCGGATCGATGCTGCCCGTCGGTGGCACCGGCCAGGACAACCTGCGTCGTGGCGCGGAAACCGGGGACGACGACGCCGTGGTCGATACCGTGTTCGCATCCTGGGATTCGCCCGGATCGCCGGGATGCGCGATCGCCGTGGCGCGAGACGGCGCTCTCTTGTACTCGCGCGGCTACGGCTACGCCAACCTCGACTACGATATTCCCATCACGCCCCAGACGGTATTCGACGTCGGCTCTGTGACCAAGCAGTTCACCGCCGCTTGCATCAGTATGCTGGCGCTGGAAGGGAAGCTGTCGCTCGACGACAACGTCCGCAAGTGGCTACCGGAGCTACCCGAGTACGAGTCGCCGATCACTCTACGCCACATGCTCTACCATACCAGCGGCCTGCGTGACTATCTGAACCTGTTCCCGCTCGCCGGGCGTGGCGACTACTATCCGATCTCGCACGCCCAGATTCTGGCGATGATGTCACGACAGCGAGCGCTCATTTTCCCGCCCGGTGATCGCTACCTCTACAGCAACACCGCCTACATGCTGCTGGCACAGGTTCTCGAGCGCGTCGGCGGAAAATCGTTGGGCGAAATGGCGCGGGAGCGCATTTTTGAACCGGTGGGCATGGGCAGCAGCTTGATGTACGAAAATCTCGAGCGAATCATCCCGCGGCGCGCCACCGGCTACGCTCGCGACGACGAGGGCCGAGTGCGGATCGTGCACAACTACAACTTCGACGTCGCCGGCGACGGGCAACTCTACACGACGATGGAGGATCTGCTGCGCTGGGATCGGTACCTGCATGGCACCGACAAGCCGGCCATTTATCCGCTGATGCTGACGGAAGGACACCTCAACAACGGCGATCCGATCGGCTATGCCCAGGGCATTCGGCTCGACGAGTACCGTGGCCTGCGCACGGTGGGGCACAGCGGCAGCTCCTGGGGGTTCCGCACCCAGCTGGTGCGGTTCGTGGACTACGGACTGTCCATCGCCATCTCCTGCAATAGCGATTCCGCGGATCCCGGAGAGCTGGCGCAGCGGGTCGCGGACCACTATTTGGCGAACGAGCTAGGGCCGGAGAGCGGTGATGAACCATCCAGCGCCGGGCAAGAGGTCGCCGAGAAGGCATCCGAGCCGCCAGCCCTGACATCCGACCAGTTGGCGGAGTTTGCGGGTGCCTTCTTCTCTCCCGAGCTCGACGCCACCTACCGTTTCGCGGTCGTCGACGGCGACCTCGTGGTGCGCATCGAGCAGGAGCCGCCGCTCGAGGTCGCGCCCGTAGCTGATGACCGGTTGGTGATCCGATTCCGCGAACAGGGGTTGTCGGGACCACAGGAGGCAAGCCTGGAGTTCCATCGCAACGATACCGGCGCCATCACTGGTTTCGCTCTGAGCTCGGGCACCGAGCGAGGCATCGTATTCGAGAGGCGCTAGCCCCGGGAGATCGAGGCTATGGCTCACGGGGCGCTGCCGGTGCTTCGGCTCTCCGCGCACCGCGAAAAACGGCGCGGATTGCGTAGAACGCCGCGCAGACGCCAACCAGCGCGGCAACGGTGGCGCCTTCACCGGGTGGCATCTGGAATAGCAACCAGCCGACGATGACACAACTCAGCACCGGAACCAAGGGCCCGAATGGCAGCGAGAACTCGCCGTTGTTGGGCAATCCGTCACGCCGGGGTAGACGCAGCATGTCGCCGCTGGCCCATCGTTGGCCTCCCGGGCTGGACCCCTCGAGCTACACCAAACTGCCGAGCGCCACTCGGATGGCCTCTCCGCTGACACCGCTGGATTCCTCGGACGCGAGAAATGCGATCACTTCGGCCACTTCCCCGGGAGTTGCCACGCGGCCCGGAGGATACAGCGCGGCCCGTTCTTCCCACACCTGATCGGTCGTGATGCCGCGATCCTTCGCCTCCTGTCGGGCCGATCGCTCGGCCATCTCCGTTCGAACCCAGCCGGGTAAGACGGCGTTCGATGTGATGCCGTAAGAACCAGCGTCCTCGGCGACCGAGCGCATCAATCCCAACAGACCGTGTTTGGAGCTGGTGTATGCACTCCCGGCGTGTTCGGCAACCAGGCCGGCGGTGGAGCTCGTGTAGACCACACGCCCGTATCTGCGCTCGATCATTCCCGGCAAGACGAGCCTCGAGAGATGAAACGGCCCATCGAGATTGACTCGCATCGTCTCGTCCCAGACCTCGGGCTCCTGTTCCCAGACGACGCGCTCATGGGCTGAGCCGATACCGTGGTTACACACCAGGATCTCGATGGGACCCAACCGTTTTTCGGTCTCGGCGACCGCGTGGGCACAGCCGTCCGGGTTGCTCAGATCTGCGACCGCGTACTCGAGCCCGACTTCCTCCAGCTCCTGTGGGCTTCGGGCGACGCACATCACCCGGGCGCTACGAGATGCCAACAGCTCTGCGGTGGCACGCCCTATCCCTCGGCCCCCGCCAGTGATCAGCGCTACACGTCCTTCGACTCCAGCCATCCGCATATACTACCCGCGGTGCGTCGAGACAGTACACAACTTCAACGAGTAGCCCGGGGAGATAGAAGCCATGACAACTGAAAGTCTAGAGCTCGACATACCCAAGTTGGTCCAGGAGGCCATCGAGAGATGCCAGGACCACCTTTCACCCACACCTCTCGAGTACTCCATGTATCTCAGCGACGCAATAGAGGGCGAAGTTTGGCTCAAGTTGGACTCGATGCAGACGACCGGCTCGTTCAAGTTTCGCGGTGCGATCAACAAGATCCTGTCGCTCACGGAAGAAGAGCTCGACAAAGGAGTGGTCTCCGCTTCCACCGGAAACTACGCCCTTGCCGTTGGCGAAGCCATGAAGATTCGTAACCACCGCGCCACCATCTACGTCGCCGAGGATCTCGACCCGGCCCGTCTGTCCTTGTTGAGATCACACGGCTTGGATCTGGTCATTCATGGCAGAGGCGCCTGGGATGCGGAGAAGGAGGCCCGGCGTGTTGCGGACGAACAAGCCAAAACCTACGTGTCGCCGTACAACGATCCGATCGTGGTCGGCGGGCAGGGAACGTGTGGGTACGAGATCTCCAGGCAACTTCCCGATCTGAACGCGGCCATCTTGGCTTGCGGCGGAGGGGGACTGCTCACCGGGTCGGCGGCTTGGCTGAAATTCCACAACCCCGAGGTCGACGTCTTCGGCGTATCGCCGGAGAACTCTCCCGTGATGTACGCGTCCGTGCGGGCCAACGAGATCGTCGAGATGGAAACGTCCCCGACATTGGCGGACACCTGCGCTGGCGGGATGGATCTGGACAGCATCACTCTGCCGCTCTGTCAACGATATGTGGAGGAGATTCTGCTCCTTACCGAAAGGGAGATAGAAGAATCCATCCGCCTTCTGTTCGAGCAACATCGTCTCGTGGTCGAAGGTTCAGGAGCTCTCTGCGTCGGGGGACTGCTCAAGTACAAAGAGCGGTTTAAAGGCAAGAAGGTAGTCGCAGTCGTCTGTGGACGAAATATCAATCTGGAAGTGTTCAAGCGAATCATTCAGTAAGAGCAGTAGAGGCGGATGAGCGAATGGACTTCATCGACGAGCGGGTCCTGGTGACGGGCGCGGGGCGATGAAGGACAGGATTCGGAAGAGTCCCGCCATGTATTCATCGAAGCCGAAGCCGCTCTCCTTCACAACGACGCCCTGCAAGAGGTTGAAAGCGTTCGAGGAGTAGAAATAGAGCGCGCCCGGCTCCAACAGGAGTGGGTCGTTTGAATGTTCGATTGCCTCGTTGACGTCGTCGAGGTCCCGTGCTTCGCAGAGGCCGAGTTCGTGCGCGAGGCAAAGTTCTTGCATCGCTCAATGATCCCAACATCGCGAGCATCTACGGTTTCGAAGACTGGGATGGGGAAGAAAGCGCCGGTCCTCGAGCTCGTCGAGGGGCCGACCCTCGCGGAGGGGATTGCGACGCGCCTCTTTTCCGGCGAAGTCCACGTGCATGGAGTCCCCGCGAACGGTGAGCAGCAACCGCCACGCAGAGGGGCTCCTCGGTGAAGCCGTCGTCGTCCACGAAGTCGAGATTCGAGACGTGTCGACGACTTCTCGCGGCGAGGACGAGGTTTCCGTTCCGTTCCGTTCCGTTCCGTTCCGTTCAGTCTCGACGCGCGGCAGCGGAGGTAGCGGGCGTCAGCAGCTGAACCCCTTCCTTCTGGAAGCGCACCTCACCGCCCACCATCGTGAGGAGGATACGCTCGTCCATCTTGAACAAAAGGTCGGGATTCCGCTCGAGCTCGCGGATGTCCGGAAGGTCGAGGACAACGAGGTCCGCGATCTTCCCGACCTCGAGCAGCCCTTGAAGTCCTCTTCGTAGGTCAAATACGCCCCATTCCATGTGTAGGAACGCAGAGCGTCCTCGATTCCGACCGTCTCTTCGGGACCGAAGACCTGCCCCGTCTTCTGCTCCTTGCGGGTGAGCAGGGCGTAAAGCCCATCCAGGGGTTGTGGGTAGCGACGCCGTAATCCGATCCCGACGCCATGATGACGCCTCCCCAGATAGCTCCGGAACGGTTGGAGACGCGCCACACGCTCTCGGCCCGCGTTCGCGGCGAACGATAGCTCACTGCTAGTTGAACACGGGGTTCGTCGCGGCCACGACGCCGTAGCGAGCCATGTCCTCGAGAACCCGGGTTCTGGCCTCGCAGGGGAAAATAAGCGTGGATGATGCTGAACCTTCGCTCACGGTGCGGATTTGCGGCCCGAAGCTCGTCGAGGATTCTCTTTCTTGTAGAGGTCCATCGTCTGGCGCATCGCCCGGTCGCCCGTACTGTGTGTATGGAGATCCCACCCGCGGTCGACCGCCTCCCGAATACTGCCTACTCCGCGCACCGCGTCGTCCGCCATCACGGGAATTCCAAAGTTCTCCACACCCTCGAGCTCGTCCCACATCGCAAAGGGCTCGGAGAGCCACGAGCTCCTCGTTCCCATTCCGCCAGTCTGCGTAGAATTTGGTCCCGCGCCATCGCAAATAGGAGTCTCCCAGGTTGTTGATCTTGATCTGATCCAGGTGCTCACCGATCCACTCGGGAGCTTGGGCGAAAAAAATGCCCTCATAGACAGCGGACATTCTTAGTTCAAGAATCCCCGGTTGTAGGCTTCCTGGTAGACCTTCATGTTGTAGCCCATTCGCGACGCGGGGTCGACGATGCTCGTGACGCCGAGCCGGAGCATCTCCTCGACGCCCAAGCGGACGCTTTCGACGTCGTCCTCGAACTGTTCCTCGGGCGGTCTCGCCGTCACGAGACGCGAGGCTATCGCTCCCACGAAGACACCCGTCGGTACTTCGCGTTCGGTGGCGACACTATTCAGGGTGACGGTGCGCTTCTTCCGATAGATTTGTCCTCGAACGTGAAGTCCTTGGGGTCCTCGAGCCACCAGCTCGGCCAGGTTTCGGGCCGCTCGTCGTCGATTCCCATCAGACGAAAGACGGCGCTGTTCACCGCGACACCGCGATAGACCGAGAGAGAGCGACGGGGTTTTGGGTGCCACGACATCGAGCTCCCATCGGGTGACCATGCGGGGATATTTGTATTTGATCCCAGCGCCTTCCCACCAGCCATTCTCCCGGAGCGAGGTGCCGGCGCTCTTTGACCTTGCGCGTCGCTTCCAAGATGTCCTCGGCGCTCATGGCGTACGTGAGGTCCACCTCGAAGTTCACGTCCCGGCCGAGGGGCAGAAAGTGGATGTGAGAGTCCTGCAGTCCGGGGATGACGACCCTTCCTCCGAGATCGACGACACGGGTCGCCTCGCCGCGATGGGTCGCGACCGCCTCGTTCGACCCGACCGCGATGATGCGCCCGTCCTTGATCGCGAGGGCTTCCGATAGGGTGAAATCCCGATCCACGGTGACGATCTGGCCGTTGGTGAAGATCACGTCCGCGGAAGGGGTCCACTGGGCCAGAGCGGACGAGGGAAGCATCCACGACACGATCGCCGTAGTTCTCCAGAAACTCATCTCTATCACCTCCGCGAAAGAGCGACTCTACCAGTTCGCGTGCGTGAAGCGAGGCTCGTCTTCGACTCGGAGAAGCCTCGCCATCTCCGCCGCGTCGACGCGAGAGACCCAGCGAACGATTGTCGGGGAAGGTCATGGCGCTATGCTGTATTTCCGCTGACAAGTCGGACCATGTGAGCGATGACGTGCTGCTCGCGATCACGGTTTCCGGGGGGACGAGCACTTCGATATCGCTATACAAATGCGCTTGAGCAGAACATTTTCGGGCGCATTTTCCTGAACCCAACCCGCGTCACGGAGGGCGTCTTTCAGCGACCCGGCAAAGGACAGCCGGCCCCTCGGCGCTGCGCCCACGCCGAGATCGACCAACTGATCCAGCGCTCGCTCCACCCGCGCAATCACGTTTTCCTGAGAGGCGAGCTTGGGGTCCCATCCGATGACATCATGGCCATGGGCCAGAAACAGCGCGGACCAGCTTTCGCCAATCAGCCCGCAACCTATGATCGCAACGGTTTGTTGCACTGCGGCTATTCCCCGTTCTTTCTATCTGTCCGCTGGTCAGGCTGACCCAGCGTGGGCGAGGGCAGGTCCAATGCTGTCGGTTGCCTGGCAAAGCGGATGCGGGTTCGCATACCCTTCAAGCCGACCGCCAGGCGTCGGGGCTATGCAGAGCCGCTACCAACCCTCGATCTACAGCGAGCAGCGCTGGAACTACTTCTGCCGCAGCTGTCCCGACAACGTCGAGCGCCACTCTCCGAGCGCGGCCCGCTGAGAACGGTCTGCTCGATCTATTCGCTTCCAGCCGATGCCTCCACGGCAAGCGCCGTCGCGTCACGAAACGAATTGAGCACTGAACCGCAGGGCTCTCCGCTACTTCATTCCTGCTTTTTCTCGCACGTATCTCGCGGCCTGCTCGTGGGTCGCGAACCAGACGCCGCCCTTCGCCTTCATATGGTCGATGAGCCCCTCGAGCGCCACGATGCGCGATCGGTGGCCGCTGATGTGGGGGTGCATCGTGAGCAGAAACATCGTGCGTTCCTCCCAGGCCTTGTCGAACTCGTCGATCCACACCTGCATGACGTCCCTGGGGTTCATATAGGCATTGCCCCTGGGATTGAAGAGCGGTGCGTCGTCCTGGATCCACTCCACCGGCAGCTCGACCACTCCCGTCGCTTCCCCGTCTTGCATGAGCTCGTAGGGCCGGTCGTCGGCCATGAGTGAGCTCTCGTAGAGAAAGCCCATTTTTCGTACGATACGCAGCGTGTTGGGGCTGTGGTTCCAGGAGGGCGCCCGATAGCCGACGGGTCGCTTCCCCGTGATCTCCTGAATGGCGTCGGTGGCCTGTCGGAGGAGCCGCTCTTCGGTGGGGCCGTCGAGAGCGGTGTTGAGCTCGTGAATCCAACCGTGGACGCCAATCTCGTGAAGGCCGGATTTCTGAATCAGAGCGGCTTGCTCCGGGGCCAACTTCAGGCTCCACGCCGGGAAGAAGAACGTCGCCGGAATGCGATTCTCGTTCAACAAACCGACCACGCGCGGAAGTGCGACTCTGGAGCCATACTGGCCCTGGGAGAGGGGGCCAATGCTCACCTCCCCCGTACGGAGCCCTTGCACGGTTTCATTGTCGACGTCGAAAGACAGGAGGACGGCAACGCGCGCGCCGTCCGGCCACGAATCAGGGTTCGGATCACGTCCGGCGCGCACCTGATTGACCACGCGAGCGGACGTACGCGTCGGACCAATTCCACGGTTCTTTCGGGTTCTCGGATTGCGCCTGTGCGTCGCGGTTTCCGCAAGCGACGAGCGACGCGAAGACTCCGACGGCGGCGATGCGGAGCAAGAACGACCTGTCGTTCATGAGAGACTCCCTTCCGGTTGGCTCGGCGCAACACCGTCCGGTGGTGAGCGCCACGGGACGAGAATCTACCCCAACGCTCGTCTCTGCGCGAACGCGAGCGCAACCATGGAGCTCGAGCGCGACGCTGAACTACGATCGTAGATCTCCTAACCTGCCAGCAAGAGCCACGAAGGGGATCTCCAGAGATGCACGGCTCGATGCGACTCGAGCTCGAGCGCCCGAATCTGGCTGACGTGAAGCTCACCGAAGCCTCTGATCTCGAGCGAAGGATCTTCGATCGTCCCGTTCACCCACTGACGTGGACGAGGACGTTGCGCCGCGACCCGCGGCGGCGGTGTTCCCAGAGATAGAATCCCCTGCCACGTCCCGAGCCCGATCTTTCCCCCGATGACGGGAATCGAGAGGCTCGTCGCCGTCAGGGCGCTCTTCACGTGGGACGGCATGTCGTCCGGTCCTTCGGCAGTATGGGTATAGAGGGGATCTCCCTCAGGGACGAGCCGGTCCAGGAACGCTTCGAGATCCCGCCGCGCCCGCGGGTCGGCGTTCTCCTGGATCAGGAGACTCGCGGAGGTGTGCTGAACGAAGACCGTGCACAGCCCTTCGTCGATGGCCGACGCCCGGACCACCTCGGCCACCCGAGGCGTGATGTCGACGAGCCCCCGTCCCGAAGTCCGAATCACGAACGTTTCCACCATCTCGACACGCCTGTTCCGAGAAGAGTACGGAACTTCGTGCTCGTCCCGCAAGGACGCCGTAAGATGACGGAGAGGAAGCTCCCGTGATCGATGCGACGACACAGCGCTACGTGAGTCTCGTGACGTTTCGCAAAGACGGAACCGAGGTACGCACACCCGTGTGGATTGCCGCGTCCAAAGGGAAGGTCTACGTCTACACCAACGTGACCTCGGGGAAGGTCAACCGGATTCGGAGAAACCCGCGCGTACGCCTGGCCCCGTGCGACGTTCGCGGGGAGGTACGAGGCGGTTGGACCGACGCGAAAGCCCGCCTCGTCGAAGACCCCGACGAGCGCGAGAAAGGCCTCCGCGCTTTCGTGGCCAAATACCACTGGCAGATGCGCCTCGCGCTTTTCGCCTCCCGCCTTTCGGGACGATACTCCCAGCGCGCGATTCTCGACCTCGTTCTCGGCCCCAATCTCCCGATCCTGAAAACCGGTAGCTCCGTCTCAGTCGTGCTTCGGCAGCAGCACTGGAGTCGCGTCTTTTTCGCGCGCCCAACTCGAACGCGGTGAGATCGCCCGCGACCAGCGCGTGGCCGCCGACATCACGACCGACGCGGATTTTCGGTTTTCCGAGGAGCGGGTGTTTCCGATACCCTATGTTCCTGCGACCTACACCAGGCACAGGCACTTCGATCCTGCGCCGGACGGCAAGCCATTCCTGGTTGTAATGCGCGCGACGGAGGGAGAGTCATGACCGTTTTGCGCCCGCGGGCCGAAGTCGTGCTGAACTGGGTGGAAGAGTTGAAGGGCGACGCTTCCGTCCGACGCTGAGAAACGTGCCGACGTCCAAAGAAGTTCCCGCCATCGGGTTGGGCACGTGGGATCTGCGAGGGGGCGCGTGCGTTCGCGCGGTGCGGGACGCCCTCGAGATCGGGTACCGGCACATCGACACGGCGGAGATGTACGAGAACGAGCGGGCAGTGGGCCGCGGGATCGAAGAATCAGGGATTCCGCGGGACGAGATCTTCCTGACGACGAAGCTCTGGACAAATCATCTGACGGCGCGAGCGGTGTCGAAGAGCACCGAGGCGAGCTTGAAGCAGCTCGGAACGGACTACGTCGACCTCCTCCTCATCCACTGGCCGAACGGGAGCGTTTCGCTCACGGAGACCCTCGCGGCCATGGAGCGGCTTCGAGAGGCGGGAAAGGCGCGGCGGATCGGAGTCAGCAATTTCACACCGTCGATGTGGCGGGAGGCACTCGAGCTCGCGCCGGCCCGGGTCAATCAGGTGGAATTCCATCCGTTCCTGAATCAGGAATCCCTGGCGGGCTTCGCCGCCGAGCGGAAGCTCGAGCTCATCGCCTACACTCCCCTCGCCAAAGGACGAGTCGGGGACGAGCCGAAGATCGTGAAGATCGCCGAGGCGCACGGGCGGACTCCCGCGCAAGTGACCCTCCGGTGGTTGATTCAACACCCAGGGGTGGCCGCCATACCCAAAGCCGCCCGCCGCGAGCACCTCAAGGAGAACTTGCGGGTCTTCGACTTCGAGCTCGAAGAAAGCGAGATGCGCGCTCTCTCGAGCCTGGGAAAGAAACTCCGGCTCGTCGACCCGGATTGGGCTCCCGACTGGAACGCCTAGAACGCGATCAAGGGCTCGTGGCTGGCTTTTTCCCCGCCACCGGGCCGAGGCCCGTTCGAATGATGTGGCGCTCTCGGTCGACCCAGTCGACATACGCGCTTCCCGGCAGGAACTCGTCGTGGGCTCGGGCCAGGAACTTCTGTAGCGTCGCCTCGAGCTCGCGCATCACCTCCGCGTGCGCGGGATCGGCGCTCAGGTCGGTCATCTGCTCGGGATCCGCGAGGTCGTCGTAGAGCTCGGTTTTCCCGTCGATCCAGCGCGCATAGGTGTATTGCTTCGTCTTCACCCCGCGCCACTCGGGCCAGTGCGCTCCCCGGTCGGTCGCGGTCTTGAAGTAGTCCCAGTGGGCGCTGTAGTTCGCCATCAGGACCGCCTCGCGATTGATGGGTTTGCCCTCGAGGAGCTCTGGGCTCAGGTCGATCCCGTCCAGGGTGTCCGGAGGCTCGAGGCCCGCGAGCGCGACGAGAGTCGGGAAGTGGTCGAGCGGAGTCTGGAGGGTGTCGGTGCGGGTGCCCGCCGACAGCCTGCCTGGCCAACGCATGAGGAGCGGCACCTGCACCGCTTCGTCGTAGGGGACCATCTTGTCGCGCCGGCCATGGCTCCCCAGCATCTCGCCGTGGTCCGACGTGAACACGACGATGGTGGTCGCGGCGAGGCCGGATTTATCGAGGTAGTCGAGTAGGCGCCCCATGTTGTCGTCGGCGTTTTTCGCCATCGCGTAGTACGCCCGGGCTTCCTCAAGGTTCTTTCCCGTCTTCATCTCCTCCGGCACGTTCTCGTCCCACTGGAGGGTCTCGGGCACCTGTTCGAGATAGCCGTCGGGCAGCAGATCGAACGGTGGGTGCGGTGGATGGGGGGCGACGACGAGAAAAAACGACTCTCCCGCTGAGTGCGCCTCGTCCATGTACTCGATCGCCATGTCGGTCAAAGCGTTCGACTCGTAACCCTTCATGACGAGCTTTTTCGGCTCGTTCTTGTAGTACGGCTCCGCGGGGTAGTTCGTCTGGAAGTTGTAGGCCGCCCAGTCCTGGAATCCGAGGCGCGCGGGTCCCGGCGGGACGAAATCGTAGTCGGGATGCGCTTCCATGTAAGGCCTCGCCGGATCCCACGAGCCGTCTTCCTGCCCCACCCACGCGTTCTTGAAACCGCCCGCGGCGAGATGCCATTTGCCCATGAAGGCGGTGCGAAAGCCTTCGGCAGAGAACACGTCGGCGAGATTCGTCTGCGACGTGTTGGCGTCGAGGAAGTTCAACATGATTCCAGTATGCGTCGGGTAGCGGCCGGTCATGAGCATGCCGCGGTAGGGCGTGCACACGGGCGTCGTCGAGAGGGCGTTGGTGAAGAGGACGCCTTCCCGGGCGAGGCGGTCGAGATTCGGCGTCGAGATGTTCCGGCCTCCGCCATAGGCTCCGATGATGTCGGGGCGGTACTGGTCATAGAACACGAAGAGGACGTTCGGGCGCTGAGGCTGCTCGGGCGCTTTCGGCCGGGTCGCCGGCGTCGTGCAGGCCATCCAGGTAGAGGCGAGCAGGACTCCGAGCCCATGGACTCGTGACATGAGAATCCCTCCAGGACGTGCAGCATACGGGAAGCTCGCGAGAAATCAAGCTCGCCGGGATCGTCAAATCGGCCACGATGGCATAGACTCTCTCACCGCAGACGAGGACAAGCGAGAGGAGAGCTCACATGCGAAAGGTCCTGCTGAGTGTTCTGGCAGTCATGGTCGCGTTCCTGCTCGGCCGTATCTCGGCGCAGGACGTAACGCCCTCGTGCTCCATGTGTCCGGCGACCCACGTTTCCGCCGGTGAGATCCAGCGGTACGCCGACGTGGGCCGAGAGGAAAAGATCATCGACCAGCAGGTTCGCTCCATCGATATCGGGAAGGCCAACGTGCAGATTGCCGTCGCCTATCGGGGCAAGCAGGACGGGCCCTCACCGAGATCCGTGGCGGAGCACGACCTGGTTACCGAGGTCTACTACGTGCTCAGTGGCTCGGCGACGAACCGGACCGGCCCCGATCTCGTCGACAAAGAGAGACGTCCCGCCGACTACCGGGCCGTTCGTTTCTTGAACGGGCCCGGCAACAACGCCACCGAAATCCGGAATGCCCAGACCCAGGAGCTGAAGGCGGGCGACGTCTTCGTCATTCCCCCGGGAACGGGACACCAGTTCACCCGGATCGACGATCACATCACGTACTTGATGGTGCGCGTCGACCCCGACAAGGTGGTTCCTCTGATGGATGAAGCGGCCTCGAAGGCGTACCTGGCCGAGCACCACCGATAGCACCGCTGAGCTCCCGGCTCCCAGGCATCGAGATCGAGAGGGCACCATGATACAGACGTTCGCAAGAATCGCGGTCCTGGCGGCGGTGGTTTCGATCACCGGCTGCAACCAGACGTCGAGGATCGACTACCCCGCGACCAAGACCGTTGATCAGATCGACGACTACCACGGCACGAAGGTCGCGGACCCGTATCGGTGGCTCGAGGACGACAACGCGCCCGACGTGGCCGAGTGGGTGAAGGCCGAGAATGCCGTCACCTTCAAGTATCTCGATCAGATCCCGTACCGCGCGAAGCTGAAAGCTCGCCTGAAGGAGCTCTACAACTATCCGAAGTACGGCTCGCCGTTCCGCCGAGGTGAGTACTACTTCTTCTCCAAGAACGACGGCCTGCAGAACCAGAGCGTCGTCTACATCCAGAAGGGCCTCGATGGAACGCCCGAGGTGCTGATCGACCCGAACACCTTCTCCGCCGACAGCTCGACGACGCTATCGGCGTTCTCGGTGTCGAAGGACGGCAAGTACGCGGTATACGGCAAGTCCGTGGGCGGGTCCGACTGGAGCGAGTATCACGTCCTCGAGATCGCCAGCCGCGAAACGCTTCCCGATGTCATCAGCTGGGTCAAGGTGTCGGCCGCGTCGTGGGCAGGCGACGGCTTCTTCTACAGCCGGTATCCGGCGCCCGAAAAGGGCAAGGAGCTGACGGCCAAGAACGAGAACCACCAGGTGTACTTCCACAAGGTCGGTACCGAGCAGAAGGACGACCCACTGGTCTTCGAGGACCCGGCGCACCCGCAACGCTTCCACATCCTGTTGACCACCGAAGACGAGCGCTACGCCGCGCTCGTCGTCTCGGACCGCGGCTCCGGCAAGAAGGGCAACGCCGTCTTCTACCGCGACCTCACCGGGAAGGACCAGGGCTTCACGCCGCTCATCGGTGAGATCACGGACGACACGTACGACATGATCGACAACGTGGCCGACGCGTTCCTGATCCAGACCAACCACGGTGCACCGAACGGCCGCGTGGTCCGGATCGACCTGAACCATCCGGACGAGAAGGACTGGGTGGAAGTGCTGCCGGAGCGGCGCGAACCGCTGCAGGAGGCGGGCATGGCCGGCGGCAAGCTGTTCGCGACGTACCTGAAGGACGTGGCGACCAAGGCGTATGTCTACCGCCTCGACGGCAAGAGCGAGCACGAGGTGGCGCTGCCGGGCGTGGGAACCGCGGGCGGCTTCCGCGGCCTCAAGGACGACACGTTCGTCTTCTACACTTTCAGGTCGTTCAACTATCCGCCAACCATCTTCAAGTACGAGATCGCGAGCGAGACGTCGACCGAGTTCCGGCGGGCCGAAGTGCCGGGCTTCGACGCCGCCGACTACGAGGTGAAGCAGGTCTTCGCGACCAGCAAGGACGGCACGAAGATCCCGATGTTCCTCACGTACAAGAAGGGACTGCAGCTCGACGGGAACAACCCGACGTTGCTCTATGCCTACGGAGGTTTCAACATCTCTCTCGAGCCCACGTTCTCGGCGCTCCGCGTGGCGCTCGTCGAGAACGGCTTCGTCTACGCGCAGGCCAACCTGCGCGGCGGGGGCGAGTACGGGGAGACGTGGCACGAAGCCGGGACGAAGCTGAACAAGCAGAACGTATTCGACGACTTCATCGCCTGCGCCGAGTGGCTGAAGGCCAACCGGTACACCTCCACCGCGAAGCTGGCGCTGCAGGGCGGGTCGAACGGCGGTCTGCTGATGGGTGCAGTGACCAACCAGCGCCCCGACCTGGCTACCGTCGTCGTGGCGCAGGCCGGAGTGATGGACATGCTGCGGTTCCAGAAGTGGACCATCGGCCAGAACTGGATCGCGGACTACGGCTCGAGCGACGACCCCGCTCAGTTCAAGGCGCTCTACGCATACTCGCCCTTACACAACATCAAGAAGGGCACGAAGTACCCCGCGATCTTCGTCACCACCGCCGATCACGACGACCGCGTCGTGCCAGCGCACTCGTTCAAATACGCGGCGGCTCTCCAGGCCGCGCAGGCCGGCGACGCGCCGATCCTGATCCGCATCGAGACCAACTCGGCGCACGGCGCGAGCAATACCGACAAGGCGCTGGACATCACCGCCGACATCGACGCGTTCGTCTTCTACCAGTTGGGCGTGACACCCCGAACGTAGTACCTGGGGCAGGATGGGAAATTTCGTTATTCCGCGGCTTACATCTCCCGGCTGACGCGTTCGCTTTGTTCCATCACGCGCAGCAGGTTGCCGCCGTGGAGTGCCCGTCACCAGTCGTTCTGAGAGCTCGCGGGATGCTTCCTATGGCGCCGCATACCGAGGGATTCGCCGCTGCAGGCGCCGACCCGCGGCTCAATCGCTCCGGTCTCTCCACCTGCGTGTAGCAGAACCAAGAGACGTCGGGAGTGAAGTCGGTGAACGTAAAGAAAGATTAGAGAGACAGCTTGCGCCTTCCCTCCTTGTGGTGGTGCCTCTCCTTGTTCTCCTTGTGGTGGTGCCTGTCCTCGTTCTCCTTGTGGTGGTGCCTCTCCTTGTCCTGTTTACCGCAGCGTGAATGGCCCGCTGCGGATACGATGGCATCTTTCTGCTCTTCCGTTATGAGCCCATTGACGACAAAGTCTTCCGTCGCGTGCGCCACGCAGCTGACATACGCCCCGTGATTCCTCCATTCATTCCCGCATGGACAGAGGTCGGCTATGCTACACCCAGCTGGATCGACGACTTCGCCGGGTGCTGTCGACGGACAGCTATCTTCGGCATCGACCACTCCATCATCGTCACCATCGTCATCCTCTCCTGCAAGCTGTTCCAAGCTCACGAGGGAAGGGTGCGCTCCGCCCACAAACTTCTGGAGGAAACTGGAAGTCACCGTCCCGCAAGCGCTCAGGTCCGTACTCAGGCGTGTCCCGACTACCGTAATCGACTCACCTTGATTTGCGGGCAAATTGGCCGGGAGGCCGCTACAGTCTCCGCTCCCAAGCGTGCTCCACTGTCCCTCGCCACTGAGACTGTCCCCGGTGCGTTCTCCCGTGAACTGCACGCTGCCGTCCAAGGTGCAGGCGCCGACGATGACTTGGGCGGTACAGAGGACATCGAGCATCTCCTCCGTGACGACCCCCGAGCAGTTTGCGAGGGAGCCGAGTGGCTCTAATCCCAGGGGATCTCCTGGACAGATCGTGTCGGTCACGATTTCCTCGTCCCCGAGAGTATCGGTGCTCAGATTCCGCAGGGCGGTGGTGAGTTGCCACTCGCCCGCCCAGCCGTCCGGCATGAGTTGTCCCTCGGCGGGCGCCGGCAACGATACCAGGAGGTCCACGGCGGAACCATCCGGGAGGGCAGTTCCGGATGGCGGCTCTTGCCCCACTACGATTCCCGCTGGGATGAAGGCGAGAATCTTGCCGCTGATCGTCCCGACGGTCAGATTGGCCGCCGCCAGCGCCGCCTGCGCATCGGCTTGAGTCTGGCCTCCCACCCTCGGCACGACCGCGGCCCAACCAAAAGAGCTCGGCAGCAAAAGATTGACCAAGACAAACCAGAGATGTGCTCGCCTGCGCATTGTTCTTTGCCTCCTTTGCCTTTTGCCTACTGGACGGTGAACGGCATGGTTGTGGCGTCGGTGTTGCCTTGGCCGTCGTCCACTTCGAGCCGGGTCGTGTAGTTTCCGGGGAGTTCATAGACGCACTGCCCTCCGCGGACGCCGCTAGCAGCGTCAAACTCGAAATACGGGGGGCCGGCGCCCGTCCAGTTGCACCAGAACCGGTAGACCTGGATAGGCCCAGTGCTTTGGGAGCCGTCCAGCGCGACACTGAACGGCGATATTGGCGTCAGCGTCAGGACGGCGGTCAAAACGGTCGAGTCGGCGACGACCACCTCCACTTGCCCCGACGCTTGGCTTGCGTTGGCGTCGGTTACGGTCAACGTATAGTTTGTCGTCGTGAGCGGCTGGGCGAAAGGATTTTGCACCGTGGGATCATCGAGCGAGTCGGCCGGGCTCCAGTTGAAGGTGTAGGGTGGGGACCCGCCAGCCACGAAAGCGCTCAGCTGAGACTGTTCTCCAGCAGTGATCGAAGTCGGGTTCGCACTGGCGAAGGCTTGCAGGTTGACTTCGACCGTGACCGAGGCGGCTTCCGTGCCGACGGCGTCCATTGCAGTCACGGTGTACGTGGTTGTGGAGAACGGGCTGGCGAGTGGCGAGGCGATGGTGGGATTGCTGACCGAGCCGGCCGGGCTCCAGGAGAAAATGGGAACCCCGACGACGTTACGCATCACGGCGTTCAGCTGGGAAAACCCTCCTGGATCGATCGTCGTCGGGTTTGCGCTGGCGCTGACCCGAGAGCCCGTATCGCCCGTCACCGTGACCGTGACGTCCGCGTACGCTGTACCGCCGTTGGCATCCGTAACCGTGACGGTGTAGGTCGTGGTGGCGATGGGGCTGGCGATCGGGTCTCCAATAGTGTAGTCACTCAAGGTGTTGGACGGAGACCAGAAATACGTGTACCCTCCAGCGCCGCCATTCGTAGTGGCCTGGAGCTGCGAATGGCCGCCGGACACAATGGCGTCCGGAGTTGCGGTGGCCGTCACGGAGAGCGGAAATCCGACCGTAATATTCAGAGTGCCTTCTCCGAAGTCGGCGACTTGGGAATAGAGGAAACCAACGGATACGTTGCTCGCGTTGGGTGTTGACGGATCGGCGCACAGCTCCCGCGTGACTGTCCCGCGGGAGCGGGTTGTTCGGGTAGACAACCCCTCTAACGGATTGCAGAGTCTAAACCCGTCTTGTGCTTGCCACTGGGTGTCGCACGGATTGGAGATCGGAACGCACTGACCCGGCTGGACGACTACGTTTTGAACGGTGCACAAAAGCCCCCCTGTGCGAGTGTCCCAGCAGGCCCGATTCCCCATGAGCAGGAGTGGCAGGAGCCAGAGTAGAGCTTTGGGGGGGGAGATCCTATGAGTTCTCGTCTCCCTCTTTTTCATGATCGATGCTCCTTGTTCTGTTCTGACGGCAAGCGCTGGGCGATAAACTGAAGCAGTTCGTCCAGGGAGGCGAAGTGCGCGCCTTGCCCGGATACGACGTGCTCGACCCGGCCGGATATCCGTCGCCGCACGACATCAGCGTCGTCCCGCAAGTGCACGACGAACGCCCGGTGGATTGAGAGGGAGGGGGGGTCCATTAAAGATCGCGCCATGATGGTTCTCCGTGTGGTTTGCTGGACTTTGAGCCGTACCGCCATATGCCGGTGGCAACGTACCGTGTGCGAAGGGGAAAAGTCCTGCCAGAATTCTGACATTTCTCTGCCGCGGCTCGAGGTCACAAAGTGTCGATAAAACAACACCTTACGTTTGGTCCGTATCGACTCGAGCCCCAAAATGGCCAATTGTGGCGGGGGAAACGGATCGTACGGCTGACGGGAAAAGCCTTTGAGGTATTGCTCCATTTGGCGAGCCGGCCGGGGCAATTGGTCACCAAAGACGATCTCTTGGCAGCGGTATGGCCTGACGTTATCGTGACGGAAACCGCTTTGACGAAACGGATTCAGGAAGTCCGCCGAGCCTTGCGCGATGATCCGAAGGCGCCACGCTATATCGAGACGGTCCACCGGCAGGGATTCCGCTTCTTGGGGACAGTAGTCAAGAGTCAGCCGTCGTTAGTCAGTCGCCTCCCTCCGTCACCTCACTCCTCAGCCCTCAATCCTCACCAACCCGTCTTGGTAGGTCGTGAATCCGAGCTCGCCCAGCTTCACCACTGGTTGGCGAAAGCACTGAGCGGTGAGCGACAGGTGATGTTTGTCGTCGGAGAGGCGGGAATTGGCAAGACAACGATTGTGAACGCGTTCGTGGGAACACTCCAACGAGCTGAGATGTGGATCGGGCAGGGGCAGTGTATCGAACAGTACGGACCTGGGGAGCCGTATTTACCCATGTTGGAAGCCTTGGAGCGGTTGTGTCGAGAACCGGGCGGCGAGCACGTGATCGCCGCCTTGCGTCGGTACGCGCCGAATTGGTTGATGCAGCTCCCTGCCCACGTGAGCGCCGAGCAACGTCGTCAGCTCCAACAAGAAACTGCTGGAACCATGCAACCGCGCATGCTCCGTCAGCTCGCCGAAGCGCTCGAAGCGCTGACGGTCGAGAAACCATTGCTCTTGCTCCTCGACGATTTGCAGTGGAGTGACTATGCGACAGTGGAGTTGTTGGCGGTTTTGGCCCGGCGCCGGGAAAAAGCCCGCTTGATGGTGATTGGTTCCTATCGACCCGTGGACGTCCTGGTGCGCGAGCACCCACTGCTAGAGGTCAAACAAGAACTTCAGTTGCATGAGCTCTGCCGGGAGGTCACGCTGGATTTTCTGACGAAAAAGGCGGTGGGCGAATATTTATCGACGCGATTCGGCGCGGGGGCGACTGTAGATGCGCACTTCAACGATTTTGCGCAGGTGATCCATGAGCGCACCGACGGGAACCCTTTGTTCATGGTCAATGTCGTGAACGATCTGGTGAGGCGCGGGGTGCTCGTGGAGGCTGAAGGGGAATGGGTTTGGCAGCAAGAGGCCGACCGGACGGAAGTGAGTATTCCGGCCACCTTGCATCAGTTCATCGAACAACAGCTAGGCTGGGTCAGCCCTCAGGAAATGGAGGTCCTGGAGGCGGCAAGTTTCGCAGGCGCGGAGTTCTCGGCGGTGGCGGTCGCGGCGGGCATACAGGCTGAGGTAGAGGACGTGGAAAGGCACTGTGAGGCTTTGGTTCGCCGGGAGCAGTTCTTGCGGGCCCAAGGAATCGCGGAATGGCCGGACGGGACGGTCGCGGCCCGCTACGGTTTTGTTCACGCCCTGTATCAAGAGGCTTTGACCGCTCGGGTCAGTGGCGCCCGTCGGCTAGGACTCCACCAGCGGATTGGGGAACGGATGGAAGCAGGGTATGGCGCGCGAACGGAGGACATCGCGGCTCAACTGGCCGTGCTCTTTGAAGGAGGTCGCGACTATCAGCGAGCGGTCCGGTATCGACAACAGGCCAGCGAGAAGGCAGTACAGAGACATGCCTATCACGAAGCGGTCGATCACCTGACCAGAGGACTGGAGCTGCTCGAGGCCCTGCCGGATGCTCCTGACCGGCCCTCACAGGAGCTCAAGCTGCAGGCGGCTCTGAGTAAGGCGTTGATGATCACGAAGGGATTTGGTGCGTCAGAAGTCGAGCACTCCTTTGCTCGGGCGCGGGAGCTCTGCCGGCAGGTACAGGAAACTCCTCAGCTCTTCTGGATGCTGCGGGGGCTGAGCACCTTTTATTTAGCGCGGGCAGAGCTACAGACAGCCCGAGAGCTGGGAGAAGAGTGCCTGACCCTGGCCCGAAAGATGCGCAGCCGCAGCCGCGTCATGGGGGCCCATGACGCCCTGTCGCAGATCTTGTTTGGCCTGGGAGAGTTTTCCTTGGCCCGAGACCACCAGGAGGAGGGGATTGCCCTTTACGATCCACAGCGGGACAATCCCTTTGTCTCCAGGCTCTTGCAGGACCCCAAGGTGAACTGCCTCTCTTTTGCGGGCCGAGTCTTATGGTTCCTCGGCTATCCAGATCAGGCCCTCAAAAGCTGCCACGAGGCGTTGACGCTAGCCCGACAACTGTCCCACCCATCTAGCCTGGCTTTGGCCTTGGATTTTGCCGCCGGACTCCATCAACTTCGCCGAGAAGGGCAAGCCGCCCAAGAGCGGGCGGACGCACTGATTGCCCTCTCCGATGACCAGGGGTTTTTGCATTTCTCGGCTGTGGGACGTCTGTGGCAGGGCTGGGCGCTGGCTGAGCAGGGACAGGTAGAAGAAGGGGTTGCACGGATTCGCTACGGACTCGCTACCTACGAGACCTCGGGGGCAAAGCTCTCTCGGCCAGATTTTCTTGCCCTGCTGGTCGAAGCGAATAGGAAGCTAGAGCAGGCAGAAGAAGGGCTGAGTATGCTGGCTGAGGCGATTACTCTGGTGGACGAAACCGGAGCGCGTTCCTGCGAGGCTGAATTGTATCGCCTGAAGGGTGAGCTCCTGCTGGTGCGGGAAGGTAAAAGGCAAAAGGCAAAAGGCAAGAGTAGGAAGGTGTCAGAAGCGGAGGAATGTTTTCTGAAGGCCATTGAGACTGCCCGCCGGCAGCAAGCGAAATCGTGGGAGCTGCGAGCAACGGTGAGCTTGAGTCGGCTGTGGCAACAGCAAGGTAATAAGGAAGAAGCGCGGCAAATGCTCGCCGACATTCATGGTTGGTTCACCGAAGGCTTTGACACGGCGGACCTGAAGGATGCTCAGATGCTGCTAGACCAACTCGTCTGACCGGTGCGGTGAAAAGACATCTCTTGCGTGGTGTAAGCGGTCCCTCTTCGTAGCGGAGCTTCGTCTCGGCCTGGGTGGGGGAGGCGACTTCCTTCGGATCGGGAGCGAGCTCGACTCTCGACGGGCCCCAGACGACGACCGGAGTGATGCGAGAAGCGGCCTTAGGTCTCCAACGGTGCGGTTTCTAGCTTCCAAACAGGAACCGCCCGAAACAGGCAGCTTGGGCAAGATCGTTCTCACTGTATCTCTCTAGTGCGCTGACGTTCGGCGTTTCGGCGTACAAACGAGGAGAGCCGCATCGCTCCTTGTAGCTTGATAACGAGACCGGTCGCGAGTAACCTCCTCGCGAAATCGGCACGGAGATGGAAGCAGGGACCCGGTGCCCAAGGAGACATGCAAATGACCAAGAATGAATTTTGCATTGCGAGCCGTAAAGCGGAGTTCCCGGCCTTCGTTCGGGTTTTGAAGGCCCTCCCCCAAGATCGCCTCGACTACCGACCGGATCCGAAGTCCCGGACCGCCGCCGAGCTCGCATGGGTAATGGCGGCGGAGGAGGCGTCGCTCCTCAACCTCCTCGAGACCGGCACGGTCGAGTGGAAACAGGAAAAGGCCCCTTCGAGCGTCGACGACATCGTGGCGGCCTACGAGCGTAACGCGACGGCGGTCACCGAGCGGCTCGAGAAGCTCGACGAGGCGGGCTGGCACAAGAAAGGCAAGCTCATGATGGGAGGCGAGGCGGCCTGGGAAGCGCCCATCGAGGACATGGTCTGGGGCTTCTTGTTCGATGCCGTGCATCATCGCGGGCAGCTCAGCACCTACTTGCGGCCGATGGGAGGGAAGGTCCCCTCGATTTACGGGCCGTCGGCGGACGATCCCGGCAAGTGATCGACGGCATTGGCCGTCTCCGTAGACGTCGTTCGCACGCGCCTGTCGTGCGGTCGTGCGAACGGCGGCATCCGTTGGATCTCGTCGTCTTGGATTCTCAGGAGGAGGGGACGATGCTACGACGCTCCCTGAGGAATCTGCGCCCGACAGACATCTCGATACCGAGAACCGAGAAGAAGCTCCCCGACACACTCTGACCGACCGCCACTTCCGTCACTTGGTCGTGCCGTACCGTCGCGCCGAACGAGCTCTGCTCGAACCCCGTGACCGAGAACACGTCCCCGTTTCCGTCCAGCTCGACGAGGTCCCGGAAGTCTGGATAGGAGAGCGCATTCCAGGGCTCGTCCTCGGTCGCGAACCAGACCAAGGTGGAGCTCGTCCACCGCTACGCCCGGGAAGGGTCGCAGGTACGCGTTCACTTAGCTGAAGACCGCCGTGCTCGTCGCGAGACCCAGTGCGAGCGTTCCCGAGGCGAGGAGCGTGAATCGCGGGTGTCGCGCTAGCCGTCGGAGCCCCTCCATCAGGTCCTGTGCCATCCAGTCCAGGTTCAAGGCTCCCTCCATGGCTCGGCCACTTTTGCTCCGAGCGCGTCCAGCGGGCGACCAGGTCGTTTTCCCGCCACCCGCGGCGCCAGAGTGCCTCGTCTGGAATCTACCTGCAAGGCGTTGCGCGAAGGTTATCGCCCGCCTAGAAACCGGGTGGCGGCGCGGTGGTAACGGCGTCGTGAAGATGGCGTGCGACCTCGAGCAGGCCGGGCAGATGCTCGGTGCCGATGAGATTCTCGGCATAGCTCTTTCGCTGGTCGCGCGGCACCGTCTCCGGTGTCATGGGCTCGGTGAGCCACCCGATGTTCTTCGCCGGCGCGAGACGCGTCACGGCGAGCCAGGGACCCGACATTTCGAGTCGCCAACCCGTCTGACCCGGTTCGGAGAGAAACCGCCGCAGGGGTTCGCTGAGGATCCGGCGCGCGCCGCTCTCATCCGCCGTCTCCACGCGGTACTCCGCCTCGAAAGGTGTGTCGACGACGTGGAGCTCGTGTCGCTGGGGAGGCGTGGCGCTCAGATCTTTCAGCCAAGCCGGCCCGGCACTCCACAAACGAGGCACGATCTCGACGTCGGGGAGGTCCACCCCGAGCATATGGAAACAGACGAAAGTACCGCTCGAGTTGGCACCGCCGGATCGGGTGGCGGTGGTGTAATCGAAGACGTAGAGCTCGGCGTCTCGAGTCGTTCCGACCATCACGTTCCAGAAGGCCACCGAAACGGAGCGCTTCAGGAAGGGGAGCTCCTCCTTCGGTCGGCAGTAGACGAAGAGCTTCAGACAACCCAATCCCAGCTCGCGGAACCGGTCGCGAGACCGGCGCTTTTCGAAGGACATCCCCATGCGTGCCGCGGCGTCCGCCATCTCTTTTCGGCGCTTGAATCCGTGGCGTAGGGAGTAGGTGAGCCCCGTGATCACCGCGGAGGCGAGGACCAAGGTGGGTGCCGCTGGCGCCCAGTCCGGGGCGTCCTCTTGGGACGCCCACCAACCGGAGCCCACCAGAGCCAGGACAAAAAACAGCGCGACCCACTTCGCCATTCGAATTCCGGAATTTCATCCATTGTACCGGCTCGATGGCGCCGGCGCTGTGGCCTGGTGAACAGATGAGCTCATCCACCTGGCACGCACGAACGTTGCAAGGGCAGGGGACACGGCTGCGTTTCGGTTGTTGAAGTCAGCGGTATGTGCGGGGGGCGCGGTGGACTCGTTCCTCGCTGAAGTCGTGCCCCGGTTGCCGTCCTCTGCTCGCACCGTCATCATGGATCTGACCCAAGCGCGCGAGGTGAGGTTCACGGCACGTTCCGCGCTCGAGCGTTTTGCGGCCGATCTAACGGCGAAGGGCATCCGCTTTCACCTCGCCAGCGTGAGAAGGTGCCTCGAGTCGATCGCGGCAGAGCGGTCCGAGCGGGCAGGGAGGCAGCAAAGGCTTGACGGAGCTCATCCCTTACAATCCTTCGCTCGGCGGCCCCACGATGATGCAGATCGTACGGAACGATCCGTTCGGCCACGTTCTTGGCTGGTTGGTGGGTTTCGTAGCGGTGATCCCGTGCGTGGTCTTTCTCTCTTCACTACTGGATGGGATCGAGTCCCGGGAGAGCTGGTCCGAAATCGTGGGCGGCATCACGCTGCTGGTACTCCTGGGCCTCGCAGTCCTTCGACTCCGCACGAAGGCATTGGAGCGGCGCCTCGCGACCTCACCGAGGATCGCCGCCGAGCTCATCCGCTACATCCATGCCGGCCAGTGGGTGAACCTTCGAGTCCGTTATCGCTGGGAAGATCGCACCTTGGAGCGAACCCTCATGGTTCCCAATGGAAAGTACAGCGCTCGATTGAGTGGGCACGAGACGCTCACTCTGGCCATCGTACCCAACCATCCGAAGCGTGTGACCATCGTGGACCTCTACGAGTCGGATACGGCCAGTGCCTGAGTTGTTGTCAGGTTAAAGAAGCGACCACCGTTTCCCCTGGCATCGGGGAGACGGAGAGGAGGTGCTTCGCGTCCGAGCGAAAGCTCCGTCGTCGGCCGCGTTTCCACCATGGCCCTTTGAGACTATTGCGCCCCGGCCTCAGGTTCAAGGCAGATGGTGACGGCCACGCTTTGATGACGGTGGATCCGCAATTTCATCCAGACGGCCTGTACCGATACGATACGCCGGTTCTGAGATGAGTACCGGCCCGAGCGGACCTCGGTGCATCCGTGCCTCGCCGAACCCGTTTCGCATCTCGTCGTGTCGGCCAGCAAGATAGCAGCGAAGGTTGTGTCTTTCCTGTCCGGATGAGTACGCCACACGCGCACCGGGCCACTGCTACACTACCGCTGTTCCATCTGGCCAAGCTGGCGCTGCAAGCTGAGTATGTCCGGATAGACCCACTGCTCCACGATCTTGCCGTCACTCAGTCGAAAGATGGCGACCTCGGAGATCTCTACGCGGTTTCCGGTCGGCGGACGGCCGAGGAAGTCACCCGAGTTCGTGCCATGTGACTTGAATCGTACGACGACTCGGTCGCGATCGGCGATCGTGTCCTCGACTTCTTCGGTCCAGTCCGGAAACGACCTGCGGTGTGCCATCACCTGGGCGAGCACTCCTTCTCGGCCGTGCACGGTCTCCTCGGGAAAGTGGCCGACGAAGTCTATCGGCGAATAGCTCATCGATCAGCTCGACCGTTCCCTTGCTCCAGATCTCGGAAGGGACGCGATGAACCAGCGCGATATTCCGTGCTTTCACCGAGTCGACGGAAGGTGCGCAACCTGCCGCGAGCACGATTACGGTCGCAGCGGGAAGAAAAGCGGTTCGGTTCATGGTTCACACGGGGTCGGCGAGCTTCAGAAGCTGCTTTCCGAAGTTCTTGCCGTGGTACAGACCGATGAGCGTCTTCGGTATGTTCTCGAAACCGGTTCGAATATCCTCCGCGAAGCGAATCTTGCCCTCCTTGACCCAGGCGGCAAGCTGCTCGGTGGCCTCTCCGAAGCGGGCGGCGTAGTCGAGAACGATGAAGCCTTCCATGCGACCGCGCTGGGGTACGAGCCTGAAGTAGTTCTTCGGCCCGGGTTGCGGCTCACTGGCGTTGTATATGGAAATCGCGCCGCTGAGGACTACCCTTGCGTTTCGGTTGATGCGGGCCAGCGCCGCATCGAGAATCGTTCCGCCGACATTGTCGAAGTAGACGTCGATCCCCTTGGGGCAGAGCTGGTCGAGCCTTTTTTCCACATCCTCGTTCTTGTAATCGATGACGCCGTCGAATCCGGCGGTTTCCACAACCCAGCGGCACTTCTCGGGTCCACCCGCGATGCCGACCACCTTGCAGCCCTGGATCCTCGCGATTTGACCCGCCACCGACCCGGTCGCTCCCGCCGCACCGGAGACCACGACGGTCTCGCCCGACACGGGCTTTCCGATTCTCGAGGAGGCCGAAGTAGGCGGTGAGACCGGTCAGGCCGAGAACGCCGAGCATCCAGCTCGGGGGCACGCCCTTCGGAACCTTGCTCACGGCAGACTTCGATTCGTCCGAGACCAGGGAGTAGTCCTGCCAGCCGAAAGCCCCTCGGACGAGCTCGCCGGCCTCGAATCCGCGGCAGTTGGACTCCACGACCTGCGCGACGGCCAGGGCGCGCATCGGCTGGCCGAGAGGAACGGGTGGAACGTAGCTCGGCCGGTCGCTCATCCATCCCCGCATGGCGGGCTCGAACGACAGTACCAGATTGCGCACCAGCATCTGGCCTTCATCGGGCACTGGTACAGACGTTTCCCGATACTCGAAGTTCGATTCCCGGACCATGCCTTCGGGACGGGAGACAAGTATCCATTGACGGTTCACACCTTCGGCCATGATCGCGGAAATTTAACATGGAGGAGCTTTGCGGAGCGAACGAAAGGTCAAGACGGTTCGGTCCATCGTGACGCTCTTGAATGAACGCGGCTCGACCGCCCAGGAAATCCATCCATATCCAAGGCGTCGATCGACGGATCTACACCGTCTACGACTACCCCAACAAAGTCCCCAGCTCCGAGACGAGTCGCTCGACGACCTTCCCCGGTTCGGGCGAAGCATACCGGGCGGCGAGCTGCATCAACCCCGGCCTCATCACTATGCGGATTCGTCGGCGCTGGTCGTGGTGCGGGCCTGGCAAGCCCGTCGCAACCGATAGAGCTTCGTCCCACGGTCATTCTCAGTAAGACAGAGCTCGACGTTGAAGGTTCGTCAGGGATTCGTCTCCAACGGATTCACCCAGAGGCCGCGGCCGAACGTCGCCCCGTAGAGCTTTTTGGTGATGGGGTGGATTTCGAGATCCGTCACCGGGACGTGCGGGAGACCGCAGTTGAAGGGCTCCCAGCTCCACTCGAGACCGCCCGTCTCTGTGGCGGTTCCCGTCACCCGATACACGCCTTTGGTCGTGGCCACGTAGGCGGTGTTCCCGTGGAACGGGTCGACGGCGATCATGCTGGACATCTTCCAGTCTTCGCCCAGGGACAGGTCCGTCGGCAGGTTCTCGGTGATGTTCGTCTTGTTCCAGAAGACGAGCGGAGTGCCGCCCTGCTCGACATCGGAGGTGACTTTCTGGAGAATCCAGACACGGTTCGGCCCCTGGATCTTGCCGCTCCCATAGAACCCGGCCCAGAGCCTGTTCGAATCGCCGGGGTCGATGGCGAGGCCGACCGAGGCGGCGGAGGTGGGGAGGGTAAAGATCAGAGCCCAGCTTCCGCCGCCGTTGTCGGACGTCCAGATCTGGCCGGACGTCATGCCCGCGTAGATGGCGTTCGAGCTCGCATCGATGGCCACGCGCTTCACCTCACCGACGGCTTGCGGGTACGTCGTCTTGTCCGGACCGATGCCCGTCCAGGCGGCACACGACGGGCACGTCGTCCAGTCGCCTCCCGCATCCCCGTGCTGGAAGGCCTCGGGACCGGCGGTGAGAAGGATGTCCGGGTCGGTTGGGTGGGTGACGAAGAACGGGTCGCCCTGGAAATGCTCTTTGTCCGGTAGTCCCGGAGCCCCCTTCCATTTCGCCTGGAAGGAGGCGAGCCAGCCTTCGGCTTTCGCCGTCTCAGTGAGGTACTGGTGTTGCGAAAAGATGGAGTCCGCGTCACCCGGAAGGATGCCGACGTAACGGCCGTCGCCGCCTCGCAAGAGAGTCCAGTCGGGCGAGCCGAGCAAAGAGGCGATGGTCCCGTTGTCCTGGGCTCCACCCAGAATCAGGTCGGCGCGGTCGTCCGACAGGGCGACGTCGAAAAAGGTCATCGTCCTCAGATCGTTGTTGATCGCGGTGCAGATCGTACCCTGCGAGACGCAGCGGAAAACGCCGCCATCGCCGGAGAAATAGAGGGTCGAGGGATCGCCGGGCTCGAAGGCATAGCCGTGCTGGTCGTCGTGGAGTCCGCGTATGCGCTGAAACGTCGTCCCGCCGTTCTCGGAGCGATAGGTCTGGATGTGGCCCATGAAGACGGTGGATGGGCTCATGGGGTCCACGAAGAGGTAGGCGTTGTACCAGCTCTCCCAATAGGCGCCGTCGAGCGCGACCGTTGGCTTGACCCATTTGTAACCGGTCTTGGCGGAGAAGCGCTTTTCCCATGAGTCTCCACCCTTCGTGCTCTGGTAGAGCTCGTAGTTTCCCGAATGGTGAATGCCGGCGTAGACAAACCCGGGATCGCTCGGCGCGATTGCGATCCGCACCGCACCGGAGGCGCCATTGGGCAATCCGGTCGTCCCGTCGCTCAGATACTCCCAGGAGGCGTCGCCCGTCGGCGCACCACCGCTCGTGCTTCGATAAACGCCCTTCTTGTAGATACCCACGTAGAATCTCGTCGTGTCCGTTGGGTGAGGCACGAAGCTCATGACGTCACCGGACTTGATACGTGTCCAGGTGCCCGGACTGGCCTTGATCGCGAACTTGTCGATGACCCTCGTGCACCCAAACACCTTTGTTGCCCGCCGCGTACAGCTCGAAGCGATCGGGCGCGGTGTAGCGCACGAGCAAATTCTGGAACCGGCTTCCAATGGTCATATCGGTGAAAACGTGCCAGGACGTTCCGGCGTCGATGGATTTGTAGAGCCCGGCCGTGCTACCGGCGTAGAGAATGTCGGTATTCGTCGGGTCCATGGCCATGGCGCTGATGCCGAGAGAGGGCATGTAGTCGGACCGAGGAGACCAGCTCGTGCCACCGTTCGTCGTCTTCCAGATGCCGCCGTAGGGTGATCCGATGTAGATGGTCTTCACGTCGTCTGGATCGACGACGATGCTATCGGCGCGGCCCGACCAGCCGTTCGTGAGCGCCGCAGGCCCCAACGACGTCCAGCTCGTTTGATCCGCGAGGCAAAGGGAATCGTTCGCGGTCCAGGTCCACCCTCCGGGAATAGACATCCGGTGCGTCGGTCCTCGGGACGACATGGGAGGGATCGACCTCTGCCCAAATAGTGCGTGGCGAGGCGGTCACCAACGCGAGCGAGGCTTCGAGCTCCATCGTGCTCGCGGGCGCGAGAAAAGGTATCGTCACGGTCTGAAAGAGCGTGCCGGGAAGAAAGACGTCGCCGGACGACGTCCCGGAGACGTCGCGGGTGCGGGCACGTCGTCCCGAACGTCGGTGTGGAATTCTACCGGCACGTTCTCCGCCGCCCCCCAGCCGATGTTCCTGATGCTGGCGCGAACGGTCAACGTATCGCCCGCGGAAGGCATCGCCGGATCGAAGGAGAGCTCCTCGATGAGCAAATCCGGGAGCGTCTCCGTCGCTCCTCCGAGATGGATGACCTCGGAGACGTTGTTGTCGGTCGGATCGGACTCGACTTCCCCGGCTGCTAGCTCGGCGATGGCGGAAACATAGTGCCGGCCGGGCTCGCCCGAAGTCCATTCCCCGGTCACCGTCCGCGTCTCTCCCGGGAGGAGCTCCTCGACTCTGACCGCGTCCACTGCGACGCCATCCACGAGAAAGCGCACGACGATGTCGTGGAGTACGACCGTACTCTCCTCCACGTCCGACGTCCGGTTGGAGATTTCGGCGGTGAGTGCGATGGGCTCACCCGCCATGGCCCGGTCCGGGTCGAGGGTAAGGCGTTCGTTGACGAGGTCGGGAGGCTCCCAGGGACGAGTGGCCTCGACGAGACCGAGAAGCTCGAGCGAGGCGACGTTGTTCGTCTTCGTGCCCTCTGGAAGAAAGCCGTCGGGATCGATGCGAGCCTCGATCCGATTGGGGCTGGTGGCGCTTCCCGGCCAGACCTCTTGGACGGTTGTGCTGCTGCAAGGGGCGACCGACACGAGCTCGCGGCCGAACTCCTCTCCGTCTCGAGCGAAGGAGACGGCGACGCTCGATGCCGCTACGCCCCCGCGGTTGACGACCTCGAGCGCGAGGCGAGCCTCGTCTCCTTCGTAAGGCGTTGGTGGATCGGCGGTGAGCTCCCGCGCAACGAGATCGGGCCAGGGTGCATCCTCGAGGCAGTCGACCTCCGGCGGGTTCGATCGGCACGTCTCGTCCTCAGGCAGGCTCGAAAGGAGCGTGTCGAGAAGGAAAAGGGCCCTGTCGTGGAGGTCCAGCATCACCTGGCGTGGAGGGCTTCTTCGAGTCTCGTGCAGAAAGGCCTCGACGTTCCTCGCACTCGGGCAGGGCCGTCCCTCACGATAGTTGGCTTCCGCAGTCCGGAGCTTCGCCAGCAGACTCTGTCGCCGTCCGCTCGAGAGGAGGTCCGCGGGCAGGTGCACGATGTAGCCCTGGAGCTCGTCGAAACCTTCGAGGACGCCCTCGGAGAGGGACGCTTCGGCCTCCTGGGCTCGAAAGGCCAGGCCGATCAGAACGACAAAGATCGTGAACGCGTTGGTGAGCCTTCGTTGCATGATGCCTCCATCTGCATGGCCCGCCCGCTTTCGGACGACGCGTCCGCGTCCCCCGACACTCACCGCCCCCGGCAACGCATGCTAGGACAGCACCCGCGTCACGTCAACCGCCCTCCGCGCTCTCCTGGTTGCCTTTTCTTGCAAAGGCCAAGGCCTCTGCCCGTCGTGTGGGGCGAAGCGAGTCGCCATCTTCTCCTCACTACTCCCTCTCGGGGAACCGGTCGTGGACGATGCGATAGTCCTCATCGGGCTTGTACGCGGATGGGACGTTGGAATTCGGGGCTCAACCTGGAGGCGGAGGAGTGGGGCGCCTTCCCCGAGTGATCCCCGGGGGGCACGACCGGCGGGCGGCGAGAAGAGCCGCCCTGGGGGAGACAATCAGGCGGAGGGGCTGACCCCCGGGAGTGCGCTCTCCGCCGCCGCCGCGGTCGGGCTCGCGGCCGCGGGCGGCCCCAGCAGCCTCACCCAGGGCAGGACCAGAACGACCGTCACCAGCATGTAGCACCCGATCAGAGGGACCAGCTCTCGTCGGCCGAGCAGCTCTGCGACCAGCAGCCCGATGACGAAGTTCTGCACCCCGACCTCGATTCCGAGGGTAAAGCTGTCTTCCCGGCCGAGGCCGAGCCTCCGCGCGGCGCCCCATGCCAGGAGCACCGCGCTCGCATGGAAGAGGCCGGCGCCCGCGAGGACCGTGAGGCTGAAGCTCGCCGCGATGGCGTGCCAGCGCTGGGCCACGTACGCCGCTCCGCCCACGGCGAAGAGCAGCAGCATCGCGCGCCGCGTCGGTCGCTCGAGGCGGCCGGCGAGCTCCGGACTCCTCGCGCCGATAGCGACCCCAATCGCGAGCGGAGCCACGAGGATCGCGAAGCTGCCCGCGACCATCCGGGCCGCCGGCAGGTCGACGGCGGCGCCGCCGGTGAGCCTCAGGCCGACTCCGACCCAGAAGGGGATCGTCGCGATCCCGGCGAGAGTCGAGCAGGCCGTCAGCACCACCGAGAGCGGCAGCCTTCCACGACCCGCGAACGTGACCATGTTGGAGAGGGCGCCGCCCGGCACCGCGGCCAGCACGAAGAAGCCCAGGCCGATGCCGTCCGGCGCGGGGTAGGCCCACAGGAACAGCGCCGCGAGTAGCGGCAGCAGCAGGAGCTGTCCCGAGAGGCCCACGAGCAGCGCGCGCGGTCTCCTCAGAACCTCGTGGACGTACTCGAGCTTCAGCTGGATGCCCAGGAGCAGCGTCGCGACCAGCGGGACCGCCGCGAGGAGGGCGAACAGCGGGCTCGAGAGCGACACGGGCGTCCGATCAGCGGGCCGCGGGCGCCGGTGCCGGGGTTCGCAGCGGGACCAGCCGCTGCAGCTTCCCCGTCTGGGAGTCGCGAGCGAAGCCGTCGACGGTCCGGACCGAGACCGCGGGCTCGGGCAGCCCGGACGCTCTGAGGACCCGCGTCAGCTCCGCCGCGAGGGCCGTGCCGTCGAAGGGGCCGTCCGGCTGGATCTCGACGTCCAGGCCGTCCCGGGTCTGGCGGACCCGGTAGTCCGCGATGCCCGGCGTCTCGATCACGGGCGAGAGCACCGCCAGCGAGTGGACGCGCGCGCCGTCGTAGACGAAGGTCACGTACGACCGGCCCTCGACGGTGGCGACGACGTGACCGTGATCCGCCGCGTCCGGCCGGCGCGTGAGGCGGTCTTCCAGCACGTACCGGATGAGCGGCTGCGCGGTGTTGAAGAGGTTCGTCACCAGGATCCGCGCCGAGGGCGTCCCCGGCGGCACCGGACAGTTCTCCTCGTCGACGAGCTCGACGAGGGCGAGGTCGGTCCCCAGGGTGAAGGCCTCGGCGCCCGGGAGCCGGCCGCCGATCAGGCCCTCGCTGGTGGCGTAGGTCTCGAAGACCGGCGCCCCGAAGGCGGCGCCGATCTCGGCCTCGACGTCGCGACTCATCTGCTCGGCTCCCGCCATGATGCGGCGCGGGGCGATCGCCAGCCGCCCGGCCCGCTGCTCGGCCGCGAGGCGGTGGAGGAGGCTCGGGTAGCCCATGAGCATGTCGGGCCGGGCGTCGTTGAGCCGCTCGACGATCTGCGGAAGGGGCAGCGTGACGGGCGCCGGGACGAGGCGGACGAGCGCGCCGTCGAGCAAGGAGAAGGTGATCTGCGCGGCATGGGACGCGCTCGGCGCGCTGACCGCCGCCAGTGTCCTCGGGCCGGGCTCCGGGGGGCCGGGGAGCGCCACGATCCGTGCGGCGTAGTCGGCCATCGCGTCCTCGCCGTAGACGAACATCCCCTTCAGGCCGGAGCTGCCGCCGGAGCCGATGGCGAGGTAGCGCTCCTCGAGCGACGCGGGGAGTTCGCCGGTCGCCGCCAGGTGCGCCCCGACCCTCTCGCGGGTGAGACGCCGGTCGGTGACGACCTCGTCGAACGACTCCATCATCTCCGCCTTGGTCATGACCGGCAGCGAGGCGAGCTCGCCGAGCTCGAAGCGGGAGGGGTCGACTCCCGCCAGGCGGCGCGCGTGGAACGGCGAGTGCTCGATCGCGTGCGCGAGCAGGTGACGGAGCCGCTCCTGCTGGTGCGCCTCGATCCGACGGCGGTCCCAGCGGAGCCGCTCGAGGTGGACGGGCACCTGCTCCATCAGCGTCTCCTGGAACCGGCGTCGCAGGTTTTCGAAGCTCTCGTTCACGCTCATAGCGGGTCCTCCTCCCTCTCCGGGCTCACGGGCCCCGACTCCGTCCACAGCAGCCACAACGCGTGGCGCGTCAGCTCGAACGTGGCGCCGGGGTCGCTCACGAGGTTCTCGAGTACGGTGCCGATGTCGAGGATGGCGATGAACCGGCCGACGTCCTCGGAGCTCCAGCGCGGCGTATGGCCGGTCCTCCGGGCGAGCGCGCGCCCGATCTCGGAGACCCGGTCGAGCGTTCTCGCGTGCAGCGCCGCGTAGCGGCGGTTGAGGTCGGGCAGCCGAGCGGCGTGGACCCGGAACTCGAGGACGGCCAGCGCCCAGGGAACGTCGGTCTCGCGGGTCGCCCGGGACTGCTCCCACAGGTCGCGCAGCGCCGCGCCCGGGGGGGCGTCTCGGACCTTCTCGAGCGAGCGGTT
The DNA here is from genome assembly GCA_963815675.1 of uncultured Acidobacteriota bacterium. GTDB lineage: Bacteria > Acidobacteriota > Vicinamibacteria > Marinacidobacterales > SMYC01 > CAWFHP01. Next base: position 258,496 of record CAWFHP010000009.1, read on the forward strand.
CACCCGTCGCTCCATCCGCTGCTCCATGAGGGCGAGGAAGAGGTCGTCCTTGCTCCCGAACTGGGAGTAGATGACGCCCTTGGAGAATCCTGCCTCCTCGGCGATCTGCTCCAGCGTGGCTCCGTGGAACCCCTTCTCGCGGAACAACTTTTCGGCCGCATCCAACACCAGGCCCCGATTCCTCGACGACTGCTCGGGGCGCCTGAGCCTCAACATACCGATGATATTACAATACTGACGGTATCACATCAATCCCGAATCTCGAGACGGAGGAGACCGGTGCGGCCTCCTCGCCCGTCGGCACAAACCGCCGCCGTCTCCGCGAGCGCGACGGGGTCTTCGAGCGGACGGCGATCCGCGAGGCGGTAACGCGCCACGGCCGGTACCGGGCTGGGGCGTCTCCCACGGTGTCCCGTCGCTCCCGCCGAGATTTCGCAGTTCTCGAGCTATTGGGTCCCCGCCAACCCCTCGGACCTGCTTAGAACCGCCTATCCGTCCCCGAGCCCCGCTAAGTACTCTCCAAAAGGGAGTTCCTGAATCATCACGCCATCACAAAAACCGAAGGCAAACATCAGTTCTCCATCACGACCCGTTCGGGCTTACTTCCTAGGTTCCTCCTTGAAGGGAGGAAACCATGAAACGCTTGGTTGCCACCGCGGTCCTCAGCCTCGTTTCGGCCTCTCCTCTGACCGCCGAAGAAATCTCCTTCCGTTTAGCCCAGCAGCACTTCGTCATCGTGCCCGTTCACGTCAACGGGCAAGGCTCCTACGAGTTCCTGCTCGACACGGGAAGCACGACGTCGCTCGTCAATCGGGAGCTGGCGGAAGAGCTCGGCCTGAAGGCGCTCGGCGAGACCGCCATCAGGACGGCCACCGGCACCGAGCGCGTTGCGATCGCTCGGGTCGATCGCATCGAGCTCGGCTCCCAAACGGCGCAAACGGTCCTGGTCGTCTCATCCCGTCTCGCGGGCATCCGTTCGGTCGATGACCAGGATCCGCGGCGTGCTCGGGTTTAACTTCCTCTCCCGCTTCCGCTACCTCCTCGACTACGAGGGCCGTCGCTTGGTGTTCGACGACAATCTAGCGGTAGAGGTAGAGGGCTCCCGAATCCCGTTCGACGCAAGCCGGAGCTCCATTGTCTTGGAAGCCGGCGGCGTCCGGTGGCTTCTGGACACGGGCGCGACGGGTGTGTTCCTGTTCGATTCCGACGTCCTCGACGTCCAAATGAGCCCGCGCGACGTCAGGACCGTTTCCACGAACGACGGCCGCAGAATCGCGGAATCGGGCTGGAATCCGCCAGGTCGACATCGGCGATGCTTCGTTCCATCGGCTAGCGGCGACGCTTGCCCCACAGACGGGGCTGGAAGGCCGAGCGGATGGGCTTCTTCCAGGCACGCTCTTTGCCGCGATCTATTTTGACCACGGGCGAAACGTCATCGTTTTCAACCCACGCCTGGCCACTGGGTCTTATCCCCCTTGAAGCGTTTCGGAGTGAAGGCCGCCCCTTTCGCAACTATCTGATATCGAGTAGATTGTCCATCTGAATCGACTGGCCCGCTTCTTGCCTCACCGTAGTCCCTTCATAGGAGCCGGGCCAGGTGACGATCAGGCATCGCGCGAAACCTGCCCTGCTGGCTCTGTCGTTTGTGGTTCTCACACACCCGCTCGACCTCGCCCAAACGCCGGGTGCCGGTAGCATCGACGGACGCGTTGTGGACGCGACAGGTGCTGCACTCTCCCAGGCGCGGGTCTCCGTGCTCCACCGCGGCACCGGCCTCGAGCGAAGTCTCGTCACGACGTCCAGCGGGCTCGTTCGGTTTCCTCTTCTTCCGGTGGGGCGCTATGCGCTGGAAGTATCGCTCGAGGGGGTTCGAGACGCTCCAAAGAAAGGACGTCCTCGTCTCCGTTCCCAGCGAAACCCCAACCGAAACCTGGGTCCTCCCTTCCGACTACGACGCAAACGGTCGAGGCCTGTACGACGCGCAGGACCGTTTGGACCCTCGCTACGGCGACTTCCAGGTGGAGGAATCGACGGCAAGACGGCGCTACACGGCGCTCATCCTCTCGGCGAGACGGCGCTTCAAAAACCGCGTTCAGTTCGAGGCCTACTACACGCTCTCCGAGAACAGGACGGACGACGACAACGAGAGAAGCGCGGGCGGGCCTCAAACAGTCAGCCGGAAAACCTCGACGCCGATTGGGCCTTCAGCTTCCTCGACGTTCGCGATCGACTCGTGGCCAACGGAGTCTTCGAGCTTCCCGGTGGCTTCAGTCTGGGAGCTCTTCTCGCCACGAACACGGGTCGCCCGTTCAACACCCTCATCGGCTCCGACGACAATGGGGATGGGAACGCCAACGACCGGGCCGTCGTGGATGATTCCAACCGCCAGAAGGTCCTCGACATGGGACTGGATCTCCCGGAGGGCCTCCAGCCGCGCAACTCCGGCCGGCAGCCGGGCGTCTTCAACCTCGATCTGCGCGTCGCCAAGAACGTCGAGTTCGGAAAGAAGGGACGAATGGAGCTCATGGTCGAAGTCTTCAACGTCTTCAACAACGCCAACCGCTTCACCACGAGCAACGTGATCGGCTCGCCCAGCTTCGGGCGCCTTGACTCGGTGGGCACCCCTCGGCAGGTCCAGCTCGGGGCGCGCTATCGCTGGTAGTCCTGAGGAAGCTCGAGCATCCAGAGGTCGCCGGTCATCTCCGCGTACTCGTAGACAATCTGATCCCCCAGGGGTGACCACGTGGGATAGCGGACGAAGGTATTCAAGGTCGTGTAATCGGTGAGCTGACACTCGCTCTTGTCGGTCCGCGAGACCCACCGCAGGTTCCAGACGTCGTCTCGCAGCGACGCGAACGCAATCTTGTCGCCGTCCGGCGACCAGGCTCCGGTAAAGTTCAGCCCCGGGGCGCTCGTCAATTGAACCGGGGTGCCCCCTTCCGCCGGGATGACGCCAATCTCAACGTCAAGGCCACGCTTCACCTCGAACGCGATGAGCTCGCCGTCGGGGGACCAATTGGGATACGCCATCATCTCGTCGTCGAAGGTGAGCTGGCGCTCCTCGCCGTCTTTAGTCGTGTTTGCCAGCCAGACATTGTCGATTCCTCCGTTCTTCCTCGATTGGAACGCGACTCTGGTCAGGTCGGGGGAAAGCGCTGCCCATACCCAGTGGGAAGCGAAGGAATGCAGGAACGCGACCTCGCGGGAGTCGACGTCGATGGTCCAGTAGCCTCCCCGCCCCTCGCGACGGGAGAAGAAAATCACGCGTTGGCCGTCCGAGCTCCACCGAGAGACCCGATCGGGGCCCGGGTGGGTCGTGAGTCGCCGCGCGTTCGCGCCGTCGTCATCGATGAGCCACACGTCGTGAGCCGCCCCGGTGACGGCTCGGTCGAAGGCGATCGTGCGGCCATCGGGAGAGAACTGCGGGAAGTAGTTTCGCGCGTTCGTGTAGTGCGTCAGCTGCCGGGGCGGCTCGGTAGGCTCGTGCGTCTCCCTCGAAAGGGAGACCGAGGCGAAATTGCTCGACATGACCACGCTCGCATAGACGAGTGTTTTTCCATCGCCGGAGAAGCTGGGATAGCGTATCGCCGGCGATGGGGAAACTCTCTTTATCACCAGTCGTGGCTCGGAGCCGTCGACCGTCAGGCTCACAAGGCTCACGTTCCACAGCCCGTAGAAGCCGTCTCCGTCGCCCGTGAAGTACAGCTCGTCTCCCGATGGAGCGTAGACGACATCGTAGAGTCTTTGCGCAAACCCTGACTCCCGGGAGAAACCGGCGTTCGGCACTTGCTCGAGCTCACCCTCGAGCGAGACGGTCCAGAGCTTCGAGAGGTTGTGGTCGGAGGCCACAAAGGCGATGCGGTCCCCCTTGGGGGACCAGGCTGGGTCGCCGTGACCGCCGGGTGGGTTGTCGACCGTGGTGAGCGGGTGCGGCGGTCCGCCGTCGAGGGGACAAATCCAGAGGGTGGAAGGCGGAAGGGTTATGGAGTTGCTCCCGAGATCTTCCAATGGCTCGGACTGGAACGCGATCCGCTGGCCGTCCGGGGACCAGGTCGGTCGACTTCCGAAGTCGGTCAGCTTTCGAGGAGACCCGCCAAAGGCCGGCACCGTCCAGATTCCACCGCGATCCTTCGAGTAGTAGGCGATGACGTCTCCCGCGGGAGACCAGGCTGGCTGGAAGTTCTGAGGATCCGTCCGAGGTGAGCTGTATCTCGCCTCCGGCGGGGGTGAGCTGTTGCACGTAAATCTCGAAGCTCCCGCTGCGGTTCGAGCTGTAGGCCACGGCGTTTCCGTCCGGAGACATCGAGGGGAAGATATCCAAAGCGGTCGAGCTCGTCAGTTGAACGGGCCGGTCGGTCCAGGACAGGTCCTCGCTCCGGGGACGAGAGAACATCAGGACGACCGCGAGTCCGACGAGGATGACTCCGGCCGCGACCGCGACGAGGAGCGGCTTCTTGCCACGAGCTGGATGCGCCTCCTCCTCGACGACCCGAACGCCGGCAACGAAGCGGTAGCCCCGCCGCGGAACGGTCTCGATGTACTTCGACCCGTGGGCGTCGTCGCCCAATGCTTTGCGCAGCTGCGCCACCACCCGTGTCAGCGCGTTCTCGCTGACGAACGTCTCGCCCCACACCGCATCCAGGATTTCCTGCTTGTCTAGGAGCTCTCCCCGGTGCTGGATGAAATAGACGAGAAGATCGAAGGCTTTGGGCTCGAGGAGCACCGGTGCACCGGCTCGCAGGACGAGCTCGGACGCTCCATCGACCCGAACGTCACCGAACTCGTACGTGGCTGGCAGGCTTGGCATCGAGCTCCGCTAACCCGGAAGTGCTCCGGCGATTCTACCCTGCTGGTACAGGCGTCGTCGGTTTCAAACAGACAGCTCGGTTCAGAAGGGCTCTTTGCCGCCTGCCACACCGCTTGGACTTTTTCATCCGCACACTACGCATAGCGTATGCAATCGGAAAGAGGATGTTTGTCCTGAGGGTAAAAGGCAACCCTTTGCATGGTGCTAGGATTGTAACCTCATGTCGAGCGAGTTCGAAGCGCACGGGTGGACGGGGGAGCGAGGCCTTCCCACGCTTTACCTCGACGACGTGTCTGCGATCCCTTTTCTCGTCAATATCGCTGGTGTCGAGGCTTACCAACATCGGGCGCGCACTCGGGCGGGGGATGGGGATCTCTTCGCCGCCGTGACCCCGCTCACGGAAGGCTACGAGGAGTACTGCCGGGAGACTCTGGGACTCGGACATCCGGAGCTCGTCCTCGCCGATCCGGTGGGTAAACCCATCGAGGTGGCGCGAGCCTGCGCCACTGGCAAGGCCTACGAAAGGATCGCGGCTTGGGCTAGAAACGCGGGTCACGTGCTCCTACACCCCTACATGAGCATCGAGCCCGTATGGGAGCTCGCGGTTCGCGTGGCGCGCGACGCCGGGGCGACCGTGCGCGTCATCGGGCCCCCGCCGCCCGTGACCTGGATTGCGAACGACAAAAAACGCTTCACCGAGCTCGTTCGAAGCGTCCTCGGGCGAGAGTGGATTGGACCCACGCTCGTCGGAAGCTCTGCCGAGGGCATCGCTTCCAACCTTGCGAAGCTCGCCACGGAGCACAACCGGGTCGGTCTGAAACGTACCTGCTGCGCTTCGGCGATGGGCAATCAGGTCTTCGACTCGAGCGACTTGCGCGCGCGTGCCCAGCAGGACGTCGTTCAAACCGTTCAAGACTTCCTCAATCGCACCGAGTGGGACGGAAGGGAAGAAGTCCTCGCCGTCAGCTGGGAAGAGACGGATCGATCGCCGTCGACACAAACGTGGATCCCGCCGAGAGGTCAAGGCTCTCCCATCGTCGAGGGGATCTACGAACAGATTCTGGAAGGCAAGGAGAAAATCTTCGTGGGGAGCCGACCCTCTGGCCTCGGCTCCGCGATCGAGGAGCGCCTTTCGACGGCGAGTCTCCGCGTGGCCGAAGCACTCCAGGAGTTGGGTTATGTCGGGCGCTGTTCTTTCGACTTCATCGTCCTCGACGACGACGTCATTCGGTTCACGGAGTGCAACGGACGTTGGGGTGGAACGAGCATTCCCATGTCGCTTCTCGATCGGCTCTTGTCCGGACCGAGGCCTCCGTATCGCGCCCAGGATTTCGTGCACGGGAAGCTGGTCGGGGCAAGGTTCACCGAGCTTCTTCGATGCGTCGATGACGAGCCATACGATGCGACTGCGCGCAGGGGTCGATTCATCTTCTACAACGTCGGTCCGCTCGAGCGATCGGGCAAGCTCGACGTGATTGCGCTCGCGACGCGCCAGGAAGAAGCGGAGCGTGCGTTGACGGAGGGGTTGCCGAAGTTGTTGGGGCTGTCTTAGAACGTCTCCTGCGGGAGAGGGACTTTCCAGGTGCGTCAAACGCCAATACTGTGGCGTTCTTCGTCTCACCCGCACGGGGTTCAGACCTTGATTTCGGCCCGCGCTCCCTCACCCACCCGCCTTCGGCGTGCGACCTCTCCCGCCGGGAGGGGAGAGGCTGAACCCCAGCGTGCGCCGGTCGATCTCGCCCCGGTACCCTCGCCTTCCGGGCGGCGCGGCAGCTGATTCCGCCGCGGGCACGAACTGCGCAACCAGGCCTCCGCACGAGCGCTCAGAGCTACGGGCGGCCGGCGCCCGACGGTCGCATCCGGGCGAAAGCGGCCGCCGATACCATACAAAGCGCGAGACGGGCGTGCACCTGATCGTCGGTCCGTTCTTCGTGGCGCACGAGCTGCGCGAGTCGTTCGGCGACCGGCTGCACGCGATGGTCGCGCGCCACCGTCGCAGCGAGGAGCGCGGCAAGAGGCGCGCCTGCGCCGCCGCGCCGAGCGCTACGAGATTCCCACCGTCGCCGCCTCCGAGGTGCTGTACCACAGGCGCGAGCGGCGCGACCTGCAGGACGTTCGACCCGATCCGTCGGGGGTGCTGTTCGAGCGCTTCCTCTCGCGCGAGCGCTCGGCGTCGACGGCGTGAGGCATGCCGTTGCTGACGCACAGCACACGCACGCGGGCCACCTGACGAGGCGCCCGGCTTTGATTCGAAGTAATGCTCCGACATCGACATCGGACTCGGGCCATCAATATAGCTATCTGAGATCGCGACGGTTTCCATTCGAGGTCCTGAAGGCGACGACGGAAGAGGTGGGGAAGGCGAACGCCGGGGCGCTCCAGACAGGCTTGGGGTCCGGGGGGTCGGCGACGGTCTCTTTCAGGATCGTGTCGGGGTCGATGTGCTCCGCCTCATCCTCGAGGTTCAGCAGGATGCGGTGACGCCTCGCGGAAGGCCGATCCTGCGCGGCGGCGGTAGTAGCGAACGAACGCGAGCTGAGCCGCCTTCAGGGCGGTACTCGATGACGGATCTCGTCTTGCTCCGTCATGGGGAGCCTTGCTCCATCCCTCGGAGCCGTCGCCTGCCCGCCGGCCGTCTACCGACGAAGGAGACCGCGCGCCACCTCGCTCTATCAGCTCCTCGAGACCTACTATGGGCGCCTCAAAGGCCTATGGGAGGAGCGTTTCGAGCGACGCTTCGGCTTCTGGCGGGGCTTCTACGACACCGCCGTCCTGAGGTATCTCGACTGCGGGCTCTTCGAGTCGGGCTTCGCCCGCGCCGTTTGTCCGAAGTGTCGTTTCGAGTTCCTCGTCGCCTTCTCCTGTAAAGGCCGGGGACTCTGCCCGTCGTGTGGGGCGAATCGAGCCGCCATCTTCTCCTCACTACTCCACGAAAGGATTCTCGCCGACGTCCCGCACGCCCAGTGGGTTTTTGCTTTACCCAAGATGCTTCCCTGCGTAGGACAGCGCCCGTCCCAGGTCTCGTTCTCGAATCGCGCGCCGGAAACCCTTGAGCTTGAGCTCGAGCTCGTGCAGGAGAGCTTCATAGTCAAGCGAGGAAGGAGGTTTTCTTGGCACCGCCCGTCTCCAGACGAGACCGAATGGGCCGCAATCTACACTCGAATCGGATGGCGTGCCACCCGCGGGCATTTCCGTCGTGCGTCGACTCTCCTCGAAGGAGAAAAGATCCGGGGAGTCCGCAGAACCGGGGCGGAAGGACAAATCAAGGGCGCGGGACTCCCGCTCGGTTAGAACCCCGAACTCAGCGCTTCAGTGCCGACGTAAGGCTTCGAGCGAGGGCCTCCAGGAGGAAGGGCTTCTTCAGAAAGGCCGCCTCCACCCGATCCACGGGCCGCCTCTGCGGTTGGTGAGCATCGTAGCCGCTCACGAGGATCACGCTCGGCGGGTGAGGCAGGGTGCGGATGAGAGCGAGCGTGTCCTCACCGCTCAGGCCCGGCATCGTCATGTCCAGGAGCACGACATCGAATGCCTCGGGCTCCGACGACAGCACGGCGAGCGCCTCGTCGCCGTTGGTCGCGGTCGAGGCCGCGAGCCCCAGCTGTTCGATCATCTCGACCGTGACCCGGCGGACAGTCTCCTCGTCGTCCACCACCAACACTCTGGTGCCGGGAGCGAACGACTCCACCGATTCCCCCGGTCCGGTCCCCGCCGCCGCCGGTTGGGGTTTCACCTCGACCGCCGGAACGGCGAGGAGCAGTACCCGGACCCGGGTTCCCCGGCCCGGAGCGCTCTCCACTTCGATTCGAGCCTCCGTGCCCGCGAATGATGCCCTGGACCGCCGCGAGTCCGAGGCCGTGCCCCGAAAACTTCGTGGTGAAGAACGGATCGAAAATACGCGCGCGGGTCTCATCGTCCATGCCGCAGCCGTCGTCGGTGACTTCGATGGCGGCATACGCAGCCGGCCCGGCGCTTGCCTCCCGTACCGACTCGACTTGCCGGGTCCGGAGGGAGACCGTGCCGCCACGCTCGTCGATGGCGTCCGAAGCGTTGGTGATCAGATTCATCACGACCTGCTGGATCTGGGCGGCGTCGCCTTTGGCGGTAGGGCGTCCCGGGTCCAGGTCGATGTCGAGCGAGACGTTCTTCGAAATGCTGATTCGCAGGAGTCCGGCCATCTCTTCGATGAGCTCGTTCAGGGGAATCGGCTCGACGACGAACCGACCGCGTCCGGAATAGGCCAGCAGCTGGTTCGTCAGATTCCGACGCCCGCTGAGCGCTCAGCCGCAGTCGTTCGAGAAAGGTGCGCAGCCGGCCCTCCTCCGGCACCTCGTGGAGTGCGAGCTCCGCATTGCCGAGGATGCCGACGAGGAGATTGTTGAAGTCGTGCGCCACGCCGCCGGCGAGAAGCGCGAGCCCCTCCATCTTCTGCGCCTCGCGGAGGCGCTCCTCGAGCTGACGATGCGTCGTGATCTCCATCGCGGTGCCGATGGTCCCCACGATGGTGCCGTCGGCGTCCCGGAGCGGATCGAGAGAGCAGGTGAACCGGTATCTCCCGAAGCTCGTCTCGTAACGCTGCGGTTCTCCCTCAAGCGCACGTCTGTGGCGAGGAAGGTCTTCGTGATCTCCCAGGTACTCGGAGACGGTCAACCCCACCACTTGATCGGGAGCGAGCCCGAGAATCGCGAGACCCTTTCCCTGGGACGAAGTGAAACGAAGCTCACGGTCCGTCGACCAGACGATGGCGGGCACCTGTTCGTAGACGACGCGCAACTGGGAGTTGCTCCGGGCGAGCTCGTCCCGGCTCTCGCGAAGGCGCTGCTCGGCGTCCCGATGAGAGGTGACGTCGGTCGCGAAGACGATGAAGCTCGACCCGCGCCCGTACGGGTCGCCGATGCCGTGGACGTGCAACGACGCCGCAATAACGCTCCCGTCCCTGCGGTGTAGACGCACATCGGCTCCGGACGCCGCGCCCCCGGCAGCCCGGGCAAAGAGCTCCTGGCAGTCGCCGGGATCGACGATGACGTCCCGGTTCGCGTTGAGGGTGAGCATCTCCTCGGCCGAGTCGTAACCGAGCAGCCCGACGAAAGCTCGGTTCACGAACAGGTAGCACCCGTCGATGGTGATCAGGAACACGCCGAAAGGTGCGGCGTCGAAGAGGATCTTCAAGTCGGGGGCGCTGAAACCGGCTTCGAGCGACCCCGTCGGCCCGAGAGACGGAGTCGGCGAGACCGCGGGATGGTCCGCGGAACCCATACGCGATTATCGCACGCGGCCGGCCGGCTGCCGAACGCTGCCGCCGGGATCCCCTCCGCGTTATGGGAACGCCCGCCGCCGACGTATCCTCTCTTTCGTGGTCGGACAGTCCGACGTTACGGCGAGGTCCCGGTCCATGAGCGCGCGCCGCCGTGGCGCCTGCGGCACCGGCCGCGGGCTCGGCCTCGGCCTCGGGCTTTGGCTTGGAATCGCGTTCGCTGTCAGCAAACCTCCTTCTGCCGTCCGTCGCTTCCGGGCAGCCGGCCGATGCCGTCTTCACCGGATCGATTGTGACGTTGAATCCAGCGGGACGACCCTGGAGGAAGCCAAGCAAAAGGCGACACGATACATGATCAACTACTTGGTGGAGGTCAGAGGGCTCTCGCCTGAAGATACATGCTGTTCTCAGTGGCAGGCGACCTCGAAATCGTTGAGGCCGTCGACAAACCCAACATGCTGGTCGTCATGCGTATGCCCAATAACGTTTTCACCGGCTCTTGATGACATGCAATGGAGAGTGATATCCAACACTTATAAGGCTTCCTCGTGTCAAGAGGGCAGTAAGATCGCTGGAGTCACAGGACCTTCGGTTATCTCGGATCCCTACCCGCTCGTGGCCACGATCACTCGCATCGTCCGCGGCCTCTCCGCCGACCAGCCGGTGGAGCGCGCGGCGACGCTCGGAGTGAACCCACTCAGCCGCGAGCCGTGAGCCCGTTCCGGATCTCGCGGCAGCGCTTCAGGCGCGCCGGGGCGGGAACCCTCCCATAGACGGATTCCGCGGCGTCGAGCTCGAGCTCGGCCGCCTCCGGATCCGAATCGAGAAGAATCTCCGCGAGACGCACCCGGATTTCCGCCGCGCTCAAACAGGCCTCCATCTCCGTCCAGATCCGGAGCGACCGGCGAATCTGTCCTATCGCGTCCTCCGCCCGTCCCATCGCGAGAGCGAGCTCTCCCCGCGCTCGGAAGACGATCGCCTGAAACGCGGGAGTAGACCAGAGCTCCGGATGCGCGTCCAGCTCCGCGAGCGCCTTGCTCGCGCGGCCGGGCTCACCCGCGAGCGCGGCGGCGATGGCGAGATGGGCGAGGAGCGAGCCTCGCCGCTGCTGGTGCGTCCAATCGGTGTCGCCGACCGCCCGCTCGAGGCTTCGCACTGCAGCCTCGACCCGTCCCCGTTCGAGCAGCAGCAGCGCCCAGCCGGGCTGCGGCTCCCAGCCGAGCTCGTGAGCGCGTCGAAACGCCGCTTCCGCCCCGTCGAGCTCTCCTTTCGCGAGCTGGATACTCACCGAGGACGCGCAGCGCATCGCCCTCGGCCCAGGGTGCGCTCTCCGCGAGCTGCGCCGCGGCCTCCGTCACTTCCCCTTCGGCTTCGCCGAGCTCACCACGAAGTGAGAGGACCTCCGCCCGGTGGAGCCGACAGAGCCCGGTCATGCTCCCGAGACCGTGACTCGCGCACCAGCGCCCGAACTGATTCGTCCACTCCGCCGCGCGCCGCCAGTCGCCGCGGTTGAGACTGGCCCAGATGACTCCACAGTACACGAGGCCGCCCGACCAGGGAGTGACACCACCTCCGAGCACCGCCGCCGCCGCCTCGTCCTGAAGGTCGTTCCCGCGGTGCACGTCGCCAATCGCGAGCAGAGACAGTCCCCAATAAAGAAGCCCGAGCGCTTCGACGTCAGCGTCCTTTCGGGACGCCCCGATTCGATAGGCCTCCTCGCCGAAGGCGGCCGCCTGCTCGAGCTTCCCTTCGATGAGCGCGACACGGCCCGAGCCCCACTGCACGAGACCATGCTCCGGCGATTCGGGCACGTCGCGCAGGTAGCTCGCGGCGCGCTGGAGCCAGCCCCGCGCCACCGCCATCTCCCGTCGCTCCAAGTGGATCTGGGCGAGCGCCGCGGCGGCACGCGCCGCGCCCCGGCAGTTCTCCCGGTCGAGATAGGCGCGGACGGCGCGCTCGAGCGGCCCGACGGCGGAGCCCGGCTGTCCCGCGCACACGGCGGCTTGCGCGAATCGCTCGAGCTCGGCGGGGACGAGCGGCTTCTCGCGCTCGGCCCTCTCGAACTCGCGAACCGCGCTCCGCCAGTCGCCTTCCTCAGAAGCCCGCCGTGCCCCCGCGAGCGGATCTCCTTCAGCCCGCGCGTTCTCCATGGGGGCTTCGATTTCCGGTTCCGGGCGAGCTTCCTGGACGAAGCGGTATCCCTGGCGGGTGTAATTGCGGATGGACCCCTCACAGCCTCCGCGGCGAAGCGCGGCGCGCGCGAGGCTTACGGCCCGATGGAGAGACCCTTCGCCGACGTTCACGCCGCGCCAGAGCGTCTCCAGGAGCTCGGCGTTGGGCACCACCCGCTCGCGGTTCCGCACCAGGTAGAAGAGAAGCTCCAGCACCCGTGGTTGCAAGTCGAGGGCGTCGCCGTCCAGCCGGAGCTCCCGCGTCTCCTCGTCCAGTTCGAACGTTCCGAATCGATGGATCATCGCTTCCGTCCGCCCATGATAAGCGTTTGATAAGAATCCGGAAAGGTGCGCTCTTCCCGTTCCTGCGTAATCTCGCATGAAGGAGACAACGACATGAACACATACGTGATTCGCAGGAAGGGAAACTGGGCGACGCCCAAGGAGCTGGAAGCCACCGCCGCGGTCTCGACTCGCGTCGGAAACGAGATGCCGGACCAGGTAAAGTGGATCCGCTCCTACGTCGTGGAGGAACCGGACGGCCGCCTCGGCACCGTCTGCATCTACCAGGGCAAGGACGTCGAATCGGTGCGCGAGCACGCCCGGCGCGCCGGCATGACGGCGGACGAGATCATCCCCGTGGGAGACACGGTGGTGGTTCGCGAGGACCCGAAGCCGAACGCGAACGGGAATTGACGTGTCCGGGAGGTTGCCGGCGCGTTGGTCCGTCGCGCCGGCAGCCTCGTCGTCAGACGTGCGCCGTGAGCTCTCTGAACGCTTGCGGCCGGCCCTCCACCAGATTGAGGAGAACGTCGGTCATCATCGGCGTTCGCTTGAAGGCCTCCGTGCCAGCGGCGTCGTGCGGAGCGCATACGACGGCGGCGACACCGGCGCCGAAGGCCACTTCGCCGACACCGCGTGGTCGCATGGGTGTCGACGGGTCGGGCAAATCGACGGCGTCGGCGCGCATGTTCAGCGGAACGTCGAGGAACGTGGGCGGCCAGCGAGGGCCGAAGCGGTTGGGGGAGGTCAGATAGCTCGATAGCTGCGAATTCTCGGGGAGGCAGAGCGCGCGATCCTCCGAGAGGCCCCGGGTGAGCTCACCAACTCTCCCACTCCAGCAAGACACTTACTCGCCCGGATTCTGGCGCGCGCGCACTTCGGGAAGGAATCGAGACCGAAGCGCGCGCTCCCGAAGGCGAGCCAGGCGTTCTTGTCGAGATGGTCGGCACGACGCGTTCAATGGCGAGCTTTCTATGACGCGGTTCAGGCAGATGGGTTTCTTCCACCCGCTACATCGTCGACGTTCGTCACGGGGTCGCAACGCGACGCCATCGGGGGAGCCCTCCATCGACGCGACGCCCCTCGGGAAAAATCTACAAAAGAAATCTTCGATCCCGAGCGAGTGAATATTCCTACCGACGGTTGTAGTAGAAGCCGCCGCCGCCGAAAAGAAGGACCAACACGACAATCAAGAGAAGCATACTAGTACTCATGGCTCTAACCTTTCTGTTCTGTGAAAACGCCACTGTCTAAGCCCCCGGCCCGCCGCGAGACGGCTCGAGGCCGGCGCTCTCACCAAGGACAGTAGCAATGACTGTGCCATGACAGAGCTCTTCGCCTCCAGGGGGGGAACTCGCGAGCTTCTTCCACTCCGGCGTACGCAGAGAGCGCCTCGGCGGGAATGGCGCCGCCGCGGGCTTCTCGCCCCAGGGCGACCAGCTCGGCTACAGCGCCGACTACATCGGCGAGCCCCACCAGCGCGGCTCGCCACCACCGCAAACTGAGCGCTTCCTCTCGAAGTCACGCTGGCTGTCTGTCCGCGAAACCATCCTATCCCGCAATTGCCTTCTTCACGCCCCAACAAGCCTGGGTCCTCTCCCACCGAGTCATGTCGCTTCCGCGGAGGCCCTGGTCCGACGGCACCACCCACATCATCTTCATCTTCATCGAGCTCATGCCAAATGCTGGTTGCGCTGGTGTTTCCGCCGGGGTTCAATCGCTTGCGCTACCAGGGTGTACTTGCACCGCGCGCTCGTCTTCGCCCGATGGTGATCCCTGCGCCGTTAACGGATCAGGTCCGCGCCGTCGAGGATCCTGGAGCCCGCACTCAGGCGGAGGTCTCGAGGCTAGCCGAGCTGTTGGACCGGGGGGAGCAAACCATCTTCGAAATCGGCGGCCGCGTCGGTGTGCTTCGCAACGAAAACATGCTACCATACACTTTCCTTACAATTTCTTTCTGCGGTGTCATGTCGATGAGCGACGGCGCCCCGTGGCAGTCCGGCGGAGGGGTTTCGGACGAAACAGCAAGAAGGGCGCATGGCAAAGCGAACTCCGGCACGCGCGCAAAGGAAGCCCCGCAGAACACCCCCACTGAGCAAGGCGTCCACCGGCATCCACGGACTGGACGAGCTGACCGGTGGAGGTTTGCCCCGGGGACGGCCGACCCTCCTGTGCGGTAGCGCCGGCTGCGGCAAGACGCTCATGGCCATGGAGTTCCTGGTGCGGGGCGCCCTGGACTCCGGCGAACCGGGCGTCTTTATGGCCTTCGAGGAGAGCGACGAGGAGCTGACCACCAACTTCGCTTCACTCGGTCACGATCTGTCAGCGTTGGTGGCCAACAAGAAGCTGTCGATCGACTTCGTTCGGGTCGAGCGCAGTGAGATGGCTCAGACGGGCGAGTGCGACCTGGAAGGGCTCTTCATCCGCCTGGGACACGCCATCGACAGCATCGGCGCGAAGCGCGTGGTGCTCGACACCATTGAGGTGCTGTTCTCCGGGCTGCCCGACGCGGCCCTCCTGCGCAGCGAGCTGCAGCGCCTCTTTCGCTGGCTGAAGGCCCGGGGGATCACGGCGATCATCACCGCCGAACGGGGCGAGACCGCCCTCACCCGCCATGGGCTGGAGGAGTACGTCGCCGACTGCGTGATCCTCCTCGACCACCGCGTGGAGGGCCAGATGGCCACGCGCCGGCTGCGCATCGTCAAGTACAGAGGTTCCACCCACAGCGCCAACGAGTATCCGTTCCTGATCGACGAGGGCGGCATCTCGATCCTGCCCCTCACATCGGCGAGGCTGGAGCAGAAAGCGGGGGTCGCGCGCGTGTCCTCGGGCGTTCCGCGCCTGGACGCGATGATGGGGGGCAAGGGCTACTATCGGGGCAGCACCGTCCTGGTCTCCGGCACCGCGGGCTCGGGCAAGACGAGCCTGGCCGCGCATTTTGCCGCCGGAGCCGCCGAGCGGGGCGAGCGCTGCCTGTGGTTCTCCTTCTACGAATCGTCGAGCCAGATCATCCGCAACATGCGCTCCATCGGCATCAACCTGGCGCCGGCGGTGCGGCGCGGGACGCTGCGTATCGAAGCGGAGCGGTCGACGATCTGGGGCCTGGAGATGCAGCTCGTCACCATCCACAAGTTGGTGAACGAGTTCAAGCCGAGCATCGTCATCATCGACCCGGCCTCGGCTTTCGCCACCCTCGGGAGCGAGGCGGACGTCAAGGCGATGATGACGCGGCTGATCGACTTCTTCAAAGTGCAGGGCGTCACCGCGTTGATCACGAGCCTCACCGGTGGTGACGCGACTTTGGAGAGCACCGAGGTGGCCATTTCGGCGTTGATGGACACCTGGCTGTTGCTGCGGGACGTCCACAACGGCGCGGAGCGCAACCGGGTGCTGCACCTGGTGAAGTCGCGAGGGATGAAGCACTCGAACCAGGTCCGCGAGTTCCTGTTGACGGACCACGGGGTGGAGCTGCGGGACGTGTATGCCGGGCCTTCGGGCGTGCTGCTCACCGGGAGCGCGCGCGGGGCGCTGGAGGCGCAGGAGAAGGCCCAGACCCTGCTGCACGGGCAGGAGACGCAGAGCAAGAGGCACAACCTGGAGCGCAAGCGCCAAGCCATGGAGGCGCAGATTGCCGTGCTGCGGGCGAAGTACGAGGTCGAGGAAGCGGAGGCGGCGAGGACCATCGGTCAGGACCAGACACGTGCCGGGGTGTTGGCCGGTGACCGGGTGCGCATGGCCCGCGAGCGGCAGTCCGACAAGAGGGCGGCGCCGGAAAGGCCGGCGAAGCGCCGAGGGGATCAGCATGAAGCCCAAGTCGACAAGCCGGCTCGGCCAAGGCAAAGAGGCACGAAGCCCGCGAAGGGGCCCGAGTACATCCTGCGCCTGTACGTGGCGGGCATGACACCGCGCTCCACCCGCGCCATCGCCAACATCAAGGAGATCTGCGAGGGGCGTCTGAAGGGGCGCTACGACCTCCAGGTGATCGACCTCTACCAGCACCCGGAGCTTGCCGCGGAGGAGCAGATCGTCGCCCTGCCCACGCTGATCAGAAAGCTCCCGCAGCCCCTGCGCCGGATGGTAGGCGACCTCTCCGATCTCGAAAAGGTTCTGATCGGGCTGGAACTGCGGGCCGGCCTTGACGGGAGCCGTGGCTTGATGAAGAAACGTCGTTCCGGGGCTGCGCTCGACACGGAAATGGACGTCCTCCGCACCCGGCTGGCCACCGCCGAAGAGGACCTGCGCGCCATCCGCAGTGGCGACGTGGACGCTGTGCTGGTCACGGGCGAGCGCGGCGACCAGGTCTTCACTCTGACGGGAGCCGACCGGGCGTATCGTCAACTCGTCGAGACGATGGGCGAGGGCGCGGCGACGCTCTCCGCGGACGGCGTCATCCTCTATTGCAACGACTGCCTGGCCATGATGCTGGGACGACCGCTCGACCAGGTGATCGGCAGTGCACTGCGCAGATGGCTACCGCCCGCGGACCACCAGGCCCTTGCCGAGCTGCTCCTCAGAGCGCGCACGGAGACCGCCCGCACGGAGATCGCCCTGGTGACCGCCGGGGGCACCGCGATGCCCGTGTACCTATCGGCTTCCCACCTGAGTCCAGACGGAGCCGAGACGGTGACCTGCCTCGTGCTGACCGACCTGACAGCACAGCGACATCTCGAGAAGGTCGCCGCGGCGGAGCAGTTGGCCCGCTCCATCCTCGAACAGGCCGCCGAGGCCATCGTGGTATGCGACATCGAGGGCCGCGTCACACGCGCGAGCCTGGTGGCCGAACAGCTCTGCGACGGCGGTCTGCTACGGAGGCCTTTTGCCGAAGCCTTTCCCCTGCAGACCCCGGACGCCCAAGCCTTCAATCTCATCTCCGTTCTGAAGGGGGAGACGTTGCGCGACGTGGATGTCGCCTTGCGTCAGCAGGGACGGGAGCTTGCCCTCATGGTGAGCGCGCGTCCGCTCGTCAGGGACCAGGAGATCTTCGGCTGCGTCATCACCTGGACCGACATCACCGCGCGCAAGCGGGTGGAGGACGACCTTCGCAAGAAGGATTTCCTGCTATCGGAAGCGCAGCGCCTCGGCTCGGTCGGAAGTTGGTACTGGGACCTCGTTGGTCCCATGACGTGGTCGGATGAGACGTATCGCGTCTACGGTGTGGAGTCGGACACCTTCGAGCCGACCGTGGAGAACCTGGTCGGCCTGATCCACCCCGAGGACCGGCCGACGATGCAGGCCTGGATCGGTGCCAGTATCGGGGGCGAGCAGCCCTCCGAGCTGGCGTTTCGGATCAATCCGCCGGACGGCACCACCCGCCATGTGCTGGGTCGCGGCGAGGTGGCCCTCGACGCCGCGGGCCAGCCGGCCTATATGGCCGGCACCGTGCAGGACATCACCGAGCGAATGCAGGCGGAGCAGACCCTCCGCCTGCAAGGGCGCCGCGCTGAATGCCGCCGCCAACGCCATGGTCATCACCGACCGCAACGGTGTCGTCGAGTGGAGCAACACGGCGTTCTCCAAGCTGAGCGGCTACAGCGCCGAGGAGAGCCTGGGGATGCGCCTTTGGGGCGCGGCACAGACGGATGCCGATGCCGCGACGGTCGCGTCGGACGAGGAGATGTGGGCGGCCATCCTCGCCGGAAGCGTCTGGCGCGGCGAGGTGACGAGTCTGCGCAGAGACGGCAGTCGGTACCTCCAGGAACGGACCGTCACACCCGTGAAAGACGAGCGCGGAGTGATCGCGCACTTCATCGCGATCAAGGAGGACCTGACGGATCGCCGCTTCCTGGAGAGCCAACTCCAGCAATCCCAGAAGATGGAGACGGTGGGGCAGCTCGCCGGCGGGGTCGCCCACGACTTCAACAACCTCCTCACGGTCATCAACGCGACCGCCGACCTCGCGGCCGAGGGTCTGCCGGAGGGCGATCCCCTACGTGAGGAGTTCCGTGAGATCCGACTCGCCGGCGAACGGGCGGCAACGCTGACGCGTCAGCTCCTGGCCTTCAGCCGCAAGCAGGTGCTCCAGCCCGCGGTGCTGAATGTGAACACGGTGGTGGTGAACATGGAGCGGATGCTGGGCCGCCTGATCGGCGAGAACATCCTGCTGGAAATCAGGCCGACTCCGGATCTCGGGAACGTCAAGGTGGATGCCGGGCAGCTCGAGCAGGTCGTGATGAATCTGGTGGTGAATGCCCGCGACGCCATGCCCGATGGGGGCACGTTGATCGTGACGACGCGCAACGTCACGCTCGACGCCGCCTACGCCGCCGGCAACCCTACCAGCACGCCGGGCCCCCATGTGTTGTTGGCGATCTCCGACACCGGCTCGGGCATGGACGAGGCGACCCGACGGAAAATCTTCGAACCGTTCTTCACCACCAAGGACGTCGGCAAGGGCTCGGGATTGGGCCTGTCCACCGTGTTCGGAATCGTCAGACAGAGCGGTGGCAGCATCGAGGTCTACAGCGAAGTGGGCAGGGGTACGGTGTTCAAGGTGTACCTACCTCTGGTGGACGCCCCGGAAGCGGTCTCGTCCGCCGGCGCAGCGAGCCCAGCTCACGGCACGGAGACCATCCTCGTCGTCGAGGACGATGCGGCGGTGCGCCGGGTGGCCACGCGCGTCCTGCGCGCAGCGGGCTACACGGTATTGACCGCCAACAACGGCATGGCTGCGCTGGCCTTGCTCGCGTCACAGGGTGGCGCCGTGCACCTGGTGCTCACGGACATGGTGATGCCGAAGATGGGCGGCCTGGAGCTGGCGGCCCGGCTCAAGGAGCTTCGGCCGGACCAGAAGGTCTTGTTCACGTCCGGTTATACCGATGACACCATGCGGCTCGGTGGGCGACCCGACATAGCCGCCCAGTTCATCGGCAAGCCCTACACCGGGGTGGAGCTGACGCGCAGGGTCCGGGACGTGCTCGACCTCGAGGTCGCGGGGCAACCAATGCCGTAGTGCTTTCCGTGGCAACCAATGGAGATATGCGCAAGAGCTGTGTTTGAGCAGCTGACCATCGGGTGAGCGTTCCCGTTCCTTCGACGAATCCTCCCACTCGGCGAGCTCGCCATCAGGCTCGTCGACCGAGCCGCTGAAGAGTGCCGCCGATTGTCGACCACTCGAAGGGATAGGCGGCTCTAAGCCGAGCGGATGCTAACGGTCAGGAAGTTTCCTCTCAGCACTGCCCGTCGCGGGGTGAAATGTGCTTGGCCTGGGGACTGGCGGCACAGCATGGGGGATGCAGGGATGGAGTTGCCATGGCCCGCCGCGCTATTGGCAGAACGAGTACGTCTCGCGGATCGGGCAGGGCTCGGGCTCGCCGAACGGGGTTGCCGTTCGTGGGCAGCCTCGGTTGCCGGCGACAACTCCGGTCGGGATCCCGATCCACGAAGGGGCTTCGGGGCCGAGCCACCGCGACGGCGTCGCCCGATAGCAGTAGTCCACGACGCTCGTTACCGAGGCGCCTTCTGGCGGCGCCGGACGCCTGTCTCGTCCGACCCACTCGCGTGTCATGAAGTCTTTCGCGTACGGACTCCGCCGCGCGAGGTCGCGGTCGAGAAAGTCCGGTTCGTCCGTCGGGTAGTCCGGGATGCCGATCCCCTTGCATTCCGGACCTCGAGCGCAGAGGTGCTGCAGCTCATCGAAATAGCCCAGGTTGGCCGCCGAGTAGTTTTGCTCCGCGCTTAGCACGGCGCGAGTATCCGCGACCGCGCTGGCGCTCGCGGACGATTCCGCCCAACGCTGAAGCGTCACCTTGCTTATCGCGAGCAGAGCTCCGGCGAGACCAAGGAGAACGGCGGCGACGATCAAACACTCGAGCGCGCTCCGCGGCTTGCCGTATTCCTCCAACATGTTTTGGTCATATGCAAGAGTCATTCCCGCGGTGGGCCGCCGCTGGGGGCGAAGAACGCGACAGAAGCGACGAGCTCTGTCACTTCGAATGACGAAAATCGGAACGGGGTTCGCGAGCTGTGAGATCGCGCTCAGCCTCGTGCGATCGACAGTCCTGCCTCGCGCCTGTTCAAGGCTCGCGGTGCCCAGGATCCCGCGACGATTCCGTGGCCCGACGCCGATAGCACCGTCCGCGAAGGCAAGGACGAGCTCGCGCCGCCGGCCCTTACAATCCGCTCAGTGCCCGGAGTCTCGCATCCACGGCGAGAGCATCGTCGTCGCCGCGGCAGATGAGAAGGATGGTGTCGTCGCCCGCGATCGTTCCCATCACCTCGGGCCACTCCACTTCGTCGATCGCGCGCGCCACCCCGTTTGCGTTTCCCGGCGGGGTCTTGACCACGACGAAGTTCTTGGCGGTCTCGATGCCGGTGACGAAGGCCATGACGGGCGCGAGCGGTCCTTCGGCGGCCGTCGCCCCCGCGACGTAGCGATAGCCGCCGCGGCCGTCGGGGGCCTTTCCCACCCCGAGTGCCTTGAGCTCGCGGGAGAGAGTCGATTGCGTCATGGCCATCCCCGCGGTCTTGAGCTCGTCGAGGAGCTCGTTCTGGTTACGAATCGCTTTGTCGCGAATGAGGGTGAGTATGAGCTCTTGCCGGCGTCCTCGGTCGGCCGCCATCAACCACCGCTGACTGGAGGAAGGAAGGCGACCTCGTCGTCGGGGGCGAGCTGAGTCTCACGTTTGACGAAGTCGTGGTTGACGGCGAAGTTGACCGACTTTCCGTAGGGGGCGAGACGGGCGTGGCCGCCGACGAGCTCGTCCCAGAGGCCGTTCACCGTCGTACCGGGCCTGAGCTCCAGGTCGAGCTCATCCCGTCCCACGAATCTCGCGGAAGGCGGCGAAAAAGCGCACCTTGACTTTCAAGGCACCTCCACCGTTTCCACCGGGCCTTCCACCCAGACCTCGCCGTCCTCGAAGACCTCTTTCTTCCAGATGGGAACGATTCGCTTGAGCCGGTTGATGGCGTACTGGCAAGCGGCAAACGCGTCGTCGCGATGGGGTGCGGCCACGACGATGACGACGCTCGTTTCCCCTACGTTCAGCCGGCCCACGCGATGCTGCACGCGGACCGCCTCGATACCCCACGTCGTCGAGATCTCGGTTCCGATCCGCTCCATCATCTTGACCGCCATCTCAGGGTAGGCTTCGTACTCGAGGAAGAGTACTTTCTTCCCCTGGTTCGTGCCTCGTACGATTCCGGAAAAGGTGACGATGGCGCCGTCCGACTGACTCGCGATCTGGAGGGCGAGGGTACGCACGTCCAGAATGTCCTGAACGATCTCGAACGTAGGTCTGGTGCTCATCGGCGTCGCTGATCTTAGCCTAGCGCGCTCCGGGCGGACAACTCTCTAGCGCCCGGCCGACTCACCGTCCGGCCAGAGGGTGCAGGAGACGAAATGCTCTACCGGCCCGTGGCCGTGACCGATGGCGATCCCTCGGCGCAAAGCGGCGGTGAGGTAGTCCTTGGCCACCTCGATCGCCCTTTCGAGCTCGAGGCCGCGGGCGAGCCCCGAGGTGATCGCGGCGCTGAACGTGCATCCGGTCCCGTGCGTCCTCGTCGTCTCGATCCGGGGCGCCCGGTACGATCGAAACCGGCCGGAAGAGTAGAGAAGGTCGACGGATTCCTCGCCTCTGCCGTGCCCTCCCTTGATGAGTGCCCCGCGCGCACCCATCTCGACGATCTGACGCGCGGCGCGACGAATCGCGTCCTCGTCACCATCCTCGATGGGAAACCCTACCAGGGTCTCCGCCTCCGGGAGGTTCGGCGTCACGACGAGCGCCCGGGGAACGAGCCGTCCGGCGAGGGAGGACACCGCCGAGGGGTCGAGGAGCCGGGCCCCGCTCTTCGCCACCATCACCGGATCCACCACTGCCCGCTCGATCCGATGCTCCTCGAGCCTGGCGGCAACCACTTCGATGATGCCTCGAGATGAGAGCATGCCCGTTTTGGCGGCATCGACCCCGATGTCGCGAACGACGGCATCGATCTGGAGACCCACGAGCTCGGGGGAAAGCTCGGCGACGCCCGTCACTTCGACCGTGTTTTGCGCCGTCACCGCGGTCAACGCACACGTTCCGTAAACGCCCAGGGCGGCGAAGGTCTTGAGGTCGGCCTGGATGCCCGCGCCAGCACCCGAGTCGGAGCCAGCGATGGTCAAGGCCACGAAAGGTCTTCGGTCGAGTGTCGCCGTCATGCCTACCTTCTATATAGCACGGGCCCACCTTGACCGCCCTCGGCAGGTCCGGTATGCTATTGAATAAAGGCGATTTCCCCCATCCGTAGCCTCGTCGACTTTTTCTTTTCGCGGGAACCGAGGAAATGGCGAAGCCATCACTCCAGTCGCTGCCAGGCGACCGACCGGACTCATCCGGGTGGCAGTATCGCGCCGCCTTCGAGAAGATTCCCGTCGCAACGTTTCTCTTCGACGCCGCCAACCGTTTCTGTCTCGATGCGAATCAGGAGGCCGGGAACCTCACCGGCTACACGCGCCGCGAGCTCCTCGACCTTCGCCTCGAAGACCTGCACCCGAGATTGGAACGCCCTCGGGCGGTCGAGCATTTCAACAAGTGGCTCACGTCCCCGGGCTTTACCTATGACGACCTGCCGCTCGAGACCAAGGAGCAGGGACGACTCCCCGTCTCGGTCCAGGGCTCCACCCTCGGTTTCGACGAGGGCAAGGCGGTGCTGGTGCATTGTCGCGACCTGAGCGAGGAGCGGCTCCTCCAGCGGGAAGTCCTGTTCCAGAGCCACAAGCTCACCGCGTTGAACTCCCTTTCATCGGCGATCAGCAAATCCCTCGACTTGAGCGAGATTCTCTCCGATTCTCTGAACGTGATCATGGATGCGAGCGGGAGCGTCTACGGCGAGATGCTCCTCTATCAGGAAGAAACCCGCACGTTCCAGCTCGCCGTATCCCAGGGGGACATACGCGAGAGCCCGAAGATCCGCTCCTCCGGCTCGAAGACTGCGATCTCGCGGCGCGGGTGCTCAAGAGTGGAGAGCCGACGCTCCTCGAGTCGAGCGAGCGCGAGCCAAGGCTCCACGAGATTCTGCGGGACCGCGAAGAGGTGGGGGCGGTAGCGGGGATTCCGCTCCGGAGCAAGAACCGCGTTCTGGGAGTGATGCATCTCGGCATCGCCTCGAAGCAGCTCTTTCCCACCTTCGACTTCGACCTGTTCACGTCCATCGGAAACCAGATCGGGATGGCGTGCGAGAACGCGCTCCTGTTCCAGCGCACCGCGCACCAGACGAAACAAATCAAGGTACTGAACAACATCGCGCGGGTCATCAGCAGCAGCCTCCAGATCGAGGAGGTCTTCGACGCTTTCGCTCACGAGATGGAGAAGCTCATCTCGTTCGATCGTCTCTCGGTGGCTTTTCTCGACGAGTCGGGGAGCTATCTCAGAATCTTCGCCTCGGGGTCGCGAACCGACTCCGGCTGGGGAATGGAATCACTCATACCCCTGGTGGGGACGGGCCCGGGATGGGTCGTGCTGAACGAAAAGCACTTCATCCACCCCGATACCAAGAGTCAACCCCGTTTCATCGAGGATCGGTTCCTCCACGAGGACGGGATCCGCTCCTACATCCTCCTCCCGCTCGAGTCGCGCGGGCGCGTCGTCGGGACCTTCGGCCTGGGGGCGGCGAAAGACCACGGATTCTCGGAAAAGGATCTTCCGCTCCTCACCCAGCTCTCGAAACAGATCTCGGTCGCCATCGAGAACGTCAAGCTCTACCGGAAAACGATCGAGACTTCGATCCTCGACGACGTGAGCTCGCTCTTCAACTCGCGCTACTTCCATCAGTCGCTCGAGCGCGAGCTGAAGCTTACCGCCCGGCACAAGTCGCGGCTGAGCCTGCTCTTCATCGACCTCGATCACTTCAAGATCCTGAACGACACCCACGGACACCTCCGGGGAAGCAAGGTTTTGAGGGAAGTGGGGTTCCTGCTGCGGGCCGCCATCCGCGAGACCGACATCGCCGCTCGCTACGGCGGCGACGAGTTCGTCACCATTCTGCCCGACACCGATTCCCCCCAGGCGCAGCGGCTGGGAGAGAGGATGAGACAGATCATCCTGCGGAATACCTTCTTGAAAGAAGAGGGTATCAACGCCCGGCTGGGGGCGAGCATCGGCGTCGCCACCTTCCCCACCGAGGCCCCGACGAAAGAAGAGCTCATCCACCTCGCGGACGAGCGCATGTACGAGGACAAGGAAAAGAACCGGGGAAAACCCATTCCCCGCGACGCCTGATTACTTTCGGGCGGCAGTGAAGGTGAGGATGACGGCGGCGCCGGGCTCCGTCTCGGCGCCATCGGCCGCCGAGAGCTTCTGGCCTTCGGTGTCCTCGATGGCATCGTAGAGAATGAGCCGAATCCCCTTGCCCGGATTGAGGGTCTTGTTGGGCTTGACCGTGAGCGTGCGGGTTGGACCGTCGTACGTTATCGCGAGATCGGGGAACGGATTTTCGATACCGTCGTCGTCGGCATACAGAAGATCCACGTTGCGATGGAAGCTCTCCGCCTTCATGTCCTTCGAGAACTGCACCTTGAAATCGGTGTCGAGGGGGATGCTGCCGTCACCGGCGATGGGAAGGGTGAAGGTCACCTCGGGCGGAGGGCCTTTGACCTGGTCTTCGTCTCCACCGACCTTCGTCGGCTCGAGGTCGGGCTTTCCGGGGTCTTCCGCGAGCGAGATCTTCAGCGCTTTCAAATAGACCGTGCCGTCGACGTTCCAGGGCTCGCCGATGACGCGCAGCCATTCACCGGTGTCGCGCTTCTTCTCGGGATCGAGGCGAAAATCCTTACCGCGCGGCCGGCGGCCCGTCACCCAGATCGCGGCGTCCGCCACTTTGATCACGAAATCGCGCGGGGTCCGTTTGTCCTGAATCGAAAGATCGCCGTAGAGATTGCTTCCACGAAACTTGCCGAGAACGCTCACCTTTTTGCCCAGGTAAGGACCCGGGTCCTCGATGAGCTCGCGCAGGTCGAGAGTGGTCAACGAGGAGGAATCGATGTCGGGGTCTTCGATCTCGGGCTCGTCTTCGGGCTTGGGGGGCTTCAGGTTGCTCTCGGTGGGAATTCCGATGACGTCGGCGGTCATGACCGCGATGAAGTACTGCTTGTCGAAACCCAACGAGTCGCTGCGCACCGCGCCGGGAAAATACCGCAGGACGGGATGGTACTGGGGGTTCATCACGCTCTGGAGATCGAAGAAGATTCCGCTGATCTCCACCTTCTGCCCGACCTTGAAGCGGAGATCTTCCATGCTTTGCGAGCCGGTTCCGACACGAACCTCCTGGAGGGCATCTTCACCGCGGAGCTCGAAGATGTTGTAGTTCGAGTCCTGGGTGTCGCCGTAGCGGAGCTCTCCCTGGACGATGACTCTCTTTTCGTTGTACATGGCGCCCGACGTCGTGAGCTCGTGCACGCTCACGTGTACGGGGTCCTGGTCCTGGTACTGCGCGGAGAGGTGTGCCGGAAGAGCGAGGGAGAGAGCGAGACCCAGCCAAAGCCCGCGCATGTCCTCATCGTAGCGAGGCGAGCGATGCCGGTCAAATTCTCCTCTCCGGCCCCCCGAAAGCGTTGAATCGAGGTGCCTCCCTGGCGGAGAATGGGTATCATGACCAAGCCGTCCGGGGCCGGTCATCGTCCGTTTCGCGTGTTGAAAGAACTGGTCGCGAGCGGAGAGATTGAGCTCGCGCCGCCGACGGACAAGATGGTAGCGGCGCCGCGACGAGTCGCGTCGAGCCTGAGCGACGAGGAAGCCTTCGCGCAGGGCATGGTGGAAGTGCGTCGTCTCGGGTGGAGCGACACTCCCTTGAGCCTTCCCGTCCCCGTGGAGTTTCCCAAGCGGGCGGACGACGAAGCCGAAGCTCTCGTGGCGCTCGCCGAGTTCGTGGAAGGCAGGGGCGAGATGGATCCCGTTCGCGACGGGAGAGGGCGTCGAAGGCGCTTCGAGCCGGGAAGCGAGGCGCTTTCTACCCCGGTTGAAGCGGGGCGACTTCTCGGTCCAGGGACAACTCGACCTCCATGGGCTCGGACGAGCCGACGCGCGCGCGGCGCTCGAGCGCTTCCTCCGCGACGCCCAGCACAAGGGGTACTGCTGCGTCCGCGTCGTTCACGGCCGCGGGACGCACTCCGAGAGCGACCCCGCGTTGATGAAGCGCGAGGTGACCCGGCTTCTCTCCTCGCGACGGCTCAGGCGCACCGTCGTCGCGTTCGCGTCGGCGCGATGGCGTGACGGGGGAAGCGGCGCGGTCTACGTGCTCCTTTACCGGCGGTGGGATCCGCCCCGGCGCTCCGGATAGTCACCGCAACCGCTCGGCGAGCCCAGAGCATCGATGTCCCGCGGTGTCAGAGATAGCGCCGGGATCTCCCGGACTCCCTCTTCTCCCAGACGAAGCTCGACGTCGGCGTTCAAGTCCATTCCGGAGAACTCTTTCCGCAGGTACTTGAGGTAGCCTGCGGCGGCAATCATCGCCGCGTTGTCCGTGGAGAGCCGGACGCTCGGAAAAAAGACCGGGACTCCGAGCTCTCGCGCGGTCTCTCCGAACGTGGAGCGGAGCTCCTGGTTGGCGGCGACGCCACCGGAGACGAGGATCGCGCGGGCACCGTGCTCTCTCACCGCCTGTTCGGTGCGCTGTACCAAAGCACTCACGACCGCCCGCTGAAAGGAAGCCGCGAGATCGCAGAGGTCGCCTCGCCTCTCGGGACACTCGCCTTCCCCGAGCGGTGGAATGGGTGTGGCGAGGGTCGCTCGGAGGACGGCGCTCTTGAGCCCACTGAAGCTGAAATCGGCGCTTCCGTCGGTGAATTTCGGAAGGGTGAACGAGTAGGCCTCGGCATTGCCGAGGTGAGCCAGCCGATCGAGGATGGGACCTCCGGGATAGCCGAGCCCGAGCCTCTTGGCGACCTTGTCATACGCTTCGCCCGCGGCGTCGTCTCTCGTTTTTCCCAGGAGTCGATAGGATTCCTCCTTCTCCATCAGAAACAGGCTGGTGTGCCCACCCGAGACGACGAGAGAGACGGCGGGATGAGGAATCTCGGTGGGTGACTCGAGATAAACGGCACGGATGTGTCCCGCCAGGTGATCCACCGGGAGGAGCGGAATCCGCCGGGCGTACGCGATCGACTTCGCGAAGCAAAGCCCCACGAGGAGCGAACCGATGAGCCCCGGACCCTGGGTGACGGCGACGGCGTCGATGTCGTCCAGCGAGACCGATGCCTCGCGGAGCGCGCCCTCCACGATGGGACCGATATGGCTCAGATGCTGGCGCGACGCCAGCTCGGGGACGACCCCTCCGAAGGGTCGATGGGTCTCGACCTGGGAGGCAACCCGGTTCGAAAGGAATCCTTTGCCCGTCCTCGACGACGGCCGCGGAGGTCTCGTCGCAGGAGCTCTCGATTCCGAGAATTCGCATTGCATCTCCGATTGGCCCGCCATGGATCCTCGCCGCTCAAGCGGCGCGGACGCCGGCCATTTCCCGCAGGCTTTCGGTGTAGGGCGCCCTGGCGACGCCGTTCTCGCAGACGATGGCGGTCACCAGGCGGTGGGGCGTCACATCGAAGGCGGGATTTCGGATAGCCACTCCTTCGGGCGCGATGCGGACTCCCTGAACGTGCGTCACTTCTTCCGGGCTCCGTTCCTCGATGGGGATCTCTTTTCCGGTCGCGATGGAGAGATCGAACGTCGAAGTCGGAGCCACGGCATAAAACGGAATCCCGTGCTCTTTCGCCAGGACCGCGACGGAATAGGTACCGATCTTGTTGGCGACGTCGCCGTTCGCCGCGATGCGGTCGGAGCCGACGACGACGGCGTCGATCTCACCTCGCGCCATGAAATGACCGGCCATGTTGTCGGTAATGAGAGTGACGGGAATGCCGTCCTTCGCCAGCTCCCAGGCGGTGAGCCGCGCTCCCTGAAGAAACGGCCGGGTCTCGTCGGCAAAAACAGAGATGCGCTTCTTCGCCTCTACCGCGGCGCGAATGACGCCGAGGGCGGTTCCGTAGCCGGCGGTGGCGAGGGCCCCGGCATTGCAATGGGTGAGCACTCTTGCTCCATCCGCGAGAAGCTTTTCGCCGTGCGCTCCCATGCGACGGTTCATCTCGATATCCTCTTTCTGGATGACGAGCGCCTCCTGCTCCATGCCTTCGAGCGTTCGCGGAATGCCTTCGGGCAGTAGCTCTTCGAACCGGCGCTTCATGCGCTCGATCGCCCAGAAGAGATTCACCGCCGTCGGACGGGTCTCGGCCAGGAGCGTCGAGAGAGAAGACATCCTGTCGCGGAGCTCAGCCTCGCTCGCGTCCGGTGTCGAACGGAGCCCGAGAGCGATTCCCATCGCGGCGGTCACGCCGATGGCGGGCGCGCCCCTGACCACCATGTCCTTGATGGCCTGAGCGACGGACGGAGCGTCGCGGCAGACGACGTAGTCCTCACGGGTCGGGAGGTTCCTCTGATCGATGAGGACGACGGCATCGCCATCCCAGCGAATGGTCTCGAACACGGTTAACGCCTCCGATTCTGCAGTCTAAAGGGACGGAGCTCGAACCGCAACAACCCGTGATACATTCTTCTTCCTCCAACGTGCTCGCACGAATCCTGGCGCTCTCGATAGGGAGTGAGGTCCTTTACCTCGTCCTCGCTTCCCGAAGCCGTCTACCACCATCTGCGGGCCCGCTCGCATCCTGGTACCACCCCGGCCGGTTCGAGGAGACGCTCGTCTTCGTGCTGCTCTGGTCCGCGCTCTTTCTTCTTTACGGGCTCGCCATCCGGGTAACGTCACGGAGGAAAGGCGGGACGGCCTTCGGCGTCATCTTCGTGACGTCCGTGATCTTCCGGGTCAGCTTCTTCTGCACGAGCGCGCTCGAGACGGAGACCGATTCGCCTCCGGTTTTCCTCGAGGCCGACTCTCCGATGTCCCGCGCGGTGAGCACGCTCGAGTCGACCCTCGGCGGGGTCCCGCTCGGCGAGCCCTTGACGAGACGGCTCGGGCGGGAGTCGGCGGTGCGGGCGGGCGTCGCTTTGCTCTTCGATCTGGGAAGTCTGGCCCTCGCCCCGGGACTTCTTCGCGCCCTGTCCCTTCCCGAAGGCCTGGCGCTCGTCCAGGGCTGGAACCCGCTGCTGATCAAGGAAGTCTCGGGGAACGCCCGCATCGAGTCGATCGCTCTGTTCTTCCTTCTTCTCGCCTTTCGCCTCGCGCAGACGGACCGGAAGAGCCTCGGCGCGCTCGCCTACGGAGCGAGTCTGACCGGTCCCCTTCCGCTGCTCGCCACCCTTCCCCTCCTCGTCAAGGCGCTCGGGACGCGCGTGGCCCTCGCCCTCGCCGTCGCCGGCGGGGCCTGGGGCGCTCTTGCCAGCTCCTCGTCCTGGCCGGACCTTCTCGGCTGGCCGCCGCGGGACACACTGGGAGGGAGCCTGTTTCCCGCTCTCGCGACGGTGAATCGCATCTTCGTGACGCGCGACGCTCGGGTCACGGTATGGATGTGCGGCGTGATTTTCCTGCTGGTGGCCGCGGTCGCCACCTGGAATCTCGATCGTGGCCTCGTGGCGCTTCCTCGCCAGGCGCTCGTCGTCGTCACCTGCCTTCTTCTCGTCTCTCCGCAGGTGCTGCCGTCCGCGTTCGTGTCGCTCGCGACGCTCGCCCCCTACAGCGACAACCGCGGCTATGTCGTCCTCACCGCCACGGCTCCTCTGACTTATTGGGGTCTCGGTCCTTCGGGCTGGAACTTCTGGCTCGCGTTCACCCAGTACTTTCCCGGGTACACGAGCCTTCTCTATTCCTGGCTCGGGAAGAAGAAACCGTGAACGGGCCGGCGGAGAAAAACGGGTCGGCCGGGGCGGCGCTCGAGAATGGAGGCGCCGGCCCCGTCCGAACAAAGGGAAGCGGGGTGGACGGTTACGCCACGCCCCACTTCACGAAGATGATGCTCAGCGCGATCACGAAGACGTAGATCACGAGCGACTCGATCAGCACGAGTCCGAGCAGGAGCGCGAAACGAATCTGGGGAGAGGCGCCCGGATTCCTCGAAATGCCGTCGCAGGCGGCGCTGACCGCCCGGCTTTGGGAATAAGCGCCCACCGCGGCCGCGAGACCCAATGCGCCACCGCCCGCGAGCATGGCCCATTTGTAGACGTCGGGGGTCCACTTGTCGGAACCACCCTGGGCGAACACCGGAGCGGCAAGCATGATGAGAGAGCCCCATACGAAGGCTGTCAACAGAACCTTTCTAATCACCGGATATTCCTCCTTACTTGAACGACGGGAAAGTCGAAATCGACGAAATCAGTGCTCCTCGGCGGCGACGGCGCCCCCGAGATAAATCATGGTCAACATGACGAAAACGAATGCCTGGAGCAGGCTCCCGAACACTCCGAAGAGCATCATCGGAACAGGGACGAGGAAGGGTACCAGGCTCCCGAGAACCAGCACGACCAGCTCTTCTCCGAAGATGTTTCCGAAGAGACGAATGGAGAGCGAGAGCACGCGACTGATGTGGCTGATGATCTCGATGGGAAGCATGATCACCGCGAGCGGCAGAACCGGACCGAGGAAATGCTTGAAATACTTGACCGCTCCCTGAGACCGGATTCCCTGGTAGTTGTAGTAGACGAACGACACCAGCGCACACCCGACCGGCATGTTCAGCGAGGTGGTGGGAGAGGAGAAGAAAGGGATGAGGCCCAGGAGGTTGCTGACGAGAATGAAGAGTCCCAGCGTACCGACGAGGCCGAGAAACTGCCGCCCCTGGTGGCCCACGTTCTCCTCGAGCATGTTGAGCAGGGCGCGCACGACCTCTTCGAGAAGCAGCTGGAGCTTCCCGGGATTGTCGACGCTGATCTTCTTCCGAAACCAGAAGCCGAACGCCGTCAGAAGAAGAGCCACGAAGATGGCCATCACCACGTGGTCGGGAACGTGGAGATGAAACACGGACTCGAGGATTCTCGATAGTATCGGTTGGTGCTCGAACTGCTCCATAGTCTAGAAACCGTGTGCGCTTAGAACCCGCCTTCCACGAGTTTGCCGGGAGGAAACGAAGGAGGCTCGGGGGACGACGTAAGGCTCTTCTAGCTCGCTATCCGCTCCGAAACTCCCTCACCGAATCGAGGCCCCACTCCAGAAACACCGCGGCCACCGGCGCAGACAAACCCACGGTGACCGCCAAAACGTTGACACGCCAAACGCTTACTATAACAAACAACCCGAATCCCAACAAGAGGTAGCGCAATCCAACTCCCAGGATCGTGACCCAATACGCGTTGTCGGGCGAGCGCGCGGTGGCCACCCGGACGAGCTTCGCCAGGCCCTCGACATTGAGCGCCGAGAGCGCCCCACCGGCGGCGATGCCCGCCGCCACCGGAGCACCCCAGAACAGTCCCAGCCCCGAGAGCACCCCCACCAGAAACCAGGAATTCCGCCGGAGGCGGCGCTCGGCGGCATCGGGATCGAACTTCACGGGGGCTCGTTCTCGGACGATTCCGGCGACTTCGACTCGGATTCGAGCTTCTCGAACTTGGCGAGCGTGCGAAACAGACTGACGAAAGCCGCGGCAATCCCGAGGACGAGGAAGATGAGAGAGAACCAGGGCAGAGTCCCGAGCTTCCGGTCAATCAGGTAACCGACGGCACCCCCGAGAGTGATCGAGACGGGGAACATGACGCCGAGGCTCGTGAGGAGAGCCCAGCGTGCTCGGGAAGAGACCTCCGGAGTGGTGTTCTCCGCCATGGGACCTCCTCCCCTCGCTCGGGCTCTCGAGCGCCGCGACGTCTGGACCGCGCGATCGTGGCCCGAGTGGTGTCAGTTCCCGAGAGCGGACTCTGCCGGCCCGGCCGGGTGACCCGGCTCAGACGCCGTTACCGGTTCCCGATGCCCGCTACCCGGCGGGGTGTGAACGGCGTTCCGCGAGGGCTCGATGCGCTCGACTATGCTTCGCACCGGCACCCGCAACACGTCGAGAAACGGCTTGGGGTAGACGCCGATCCAGACGCAGAGCGCGACGAGAGGAAGGAGCGTCGCGAGCTCGCGCCCCGTCACGTCCTTGAGCTTCTCGTTCTCGGGCTTGTCGAGCTTTCCGAACATCAGACGCTGGTAGAGCCAGAGGAGATACGCCGCGCCGAGGACGATACCGGAGACGGCGAAGGCGGCGTAGCGAAAGCCCGCGTAGGGACTCGCGAACGTCCCCTGGAGGATCATGAACTCCCCGATGAAACCGTTCAGCATCGGAAGACCCATCGAGGCGAGGGCGATGACGAGGAACAGAGCCGCGAACACCGGCACCACCTTGGCGATCCCACCGTAAGCCGAGATCGCACGGGTGTGCGTCTGCTCGTACATGATGCCCACGATCAAGAAGAGCCCGCCGGTCGAAAGCCCGTGGTTGATCATCTGGAGAATTCCGCCCTGGAGGCCGAGCTCCGTCAAGGCGAAGATGCCGAGCATCACGAACCCGAGGTGGCTCACCGAGCTATAGGCGACGAGCTTCTTCCAGTCGCTCTGGACGAGGGCGACCAGAGCCCCGTAGATGATGCCGATGACGGCGAGCGCCAGAACCAACCAACACCATTGGCGCGTCCCGTCGGGAAGAAGCGGGAGAGAAAAGCGCACGAAGCCGTAGGTCCCCATCTTCAGGAGCACCCCGGCAAGAATGACCGAGCCCGCCGTCGGCGCCTCCACGTGGGCGTCGGGAAGCCAGGTATGAAAGGGAAACATCGGGACCTTGATGGCGAACCCGATGAAGAACGCGAGGAACACCCAGGACTGCAGCGCGACGTCGTAGTCGACACTCCAGAGCTTGGTGATGTCGAAGGTGTAGACGCCTGTCTGGGTGTGATAGGCGAAGTAGAGGGCGAGGATGCCGAGAAGCATCAGAACGCTCCCCGCCAGGGTATAGAGGAAGAACTTGATCGCCGCGTAGAGCTTTCGCGGTCCCCCCCAGACTCCGATGAGGAAGTACATCGGAACGAGCATCACTTCCCAGAACACGTAAAAGAGGAAGAAGTCGAGGGAGACGAACACCCCGAGCATCCCCGTCTGGAGCAGGAGCAGGAAGATGTAGTACTGCTTCACCCGATCGGTGATGGCGTTCCACGACGAAAGACAGGCGATGAAGCCGAGCAGAGTCGTCATCAACACCAGAAGGAGGCTGATCCCGTCGAGCCCGAACTTGTACTGGACGCCGATGGTCGGGATCCAGTCGTAGACCTCCTGGAACTGGAACTGGGGTCCGCTGTTATCGAAGGCGAGCCACAGCGGAAGGGAGATGAGGAATCCCACGAAGGTGATGATGTTCGCCGCCCACTTGATCTGGGTCTCCTGCGTCCTCTTGAAAAGGAACAGGATGGCGAGCGCTCCCAGGGTGGGGAACCAGACCACCAGCGAGAGGATGTTGAAATCGAAGGGATTGTTCTCGAGCATGAAACCTCGTCCTTACGTTAGATCTCGAGCGGCCTGCCTCTCAGGACCAGAAGTAGAAGTAGAAGAACCCGACCAGAATGCCGAGACCGAAGAACATCATCAACGCGTAGTTCTGGAGAACACCCGTCTGGATACGGCGTGCGCCGGTCGACAGCCACGCCAGGATCTTCCAGACCGCGTTCACCGCGCCGTCGACGAGGCTCGCGTCCGCGAGCGAGGAAAGGTCCGCCGCGCCGACGGTGAAGCTCGCCGCCCCGTTCACCGCGCCGTCGATGACCTCGGAGTCGAAAGTCGCGAGCGCGTTGGCGCCCCCGAGCGTGCCTCCCACCACTGTCGCTCCATAGATCTCGTCGACGAAATACTTGTTGTAGAGGAGCTGGTAGATCGAGGGCCAGCCGCGGGAAACGGCCTCGTCCCCCTTGGGCTTCTCCCAGTACATCCGGTAGGCGACGAAGATGCCGGCGACGGCGATCGCGACCGACAGCAGCATGAATATCCACTCCACCGAGGCGCTCGCTTCCGCGGCCTCGTTGCTCGCCTCGAATCGCCTGCGTTCCCGCGAGGATGGCCGGCTCGAGGAACGACTCGATGTGATTCGCTCCACCGAGGAGGTGGGGCCAGCCCACGAACCCGGCGAAAATCGATCCGAGGGCGAGCACCACGAGCGGCATCCACATGACCGGCGGCGCCTCGTGGAGATGCCCTTCCATTTTCTCCCCGCCGCGAAACTTGCCGAAGAACGTGAGGATGACCTGCCGGGTCATGTAGAACGCGGTCATACCGGCGGCGGCAGCGCCCACGATCCAAAGAAGCGTCGCGTGGCCGCCTCGAGTCGCGTTCCAGAGGATCTCGTCCTTACTGACGAAGCCCGCGAAAGGAGGAATCCCGGCGATGGCGATGGTGGCGATGATGAACGTGCGGGCGGTCCAGGGCATGTGGTGGTAGAGCCCGCCCATGTTCCTCATGTCCTGCATCTCGGTGTAGTGGCGATGTCCGCCGGAGCCGTGCTCGGCGTGCTCCATCGAGTGGATCACGGCTCCCGAGCCGAGGAAGAGACAGGCCTTGAAGAAGGCGTGGGTCATCAGGTGGAAGATGGCCGCCGCGAAAGCTCCCACGCCGCAGCCCAGAAACATGTAGCCGAGCTGCGAGACCGTCGAGTAGGCGAGGACTTTCTTGATGTCGTTCTGGAACAGACCGATCGACGCGGCAAAGATCGCGGTCGCGACTCCGATGGTGGCGACGACGCTCATGGCGAGGGGAGCGTGCGCGTAAAGGACGCCGCAGCGGGCCGTCATGTAGACCCCGGCGGTGACCATGGTCGCGGCGTGGATGAGAGCGGAGACCGGCGTCGGGCCTTCCATCGCGTCCGGTAGCCAGACGTAGAGAGGAATTTGCGCCGACTTCCCGGTGGCGCCGACGAACAAGAGGATGCCGATCGCCGCGAGGAGTCCGAGCCCCGCCTGCTCGGCGGGGAACCGCTCGGCGATGGCCTTCATCACCTCGTAGAAATCCACCGAGCCGAAGTTGTAAAAGATGAGCATGATCGCGAGGACGAACCCCGCGTCGCCGATACGGTTGACGATGAAGGCTTTCTTTCCCGCGTTGGCCGCCGAGTCCCGCTCGAACCAAAACCCGATCAAAAGATAAGAGCAGAGCCCCACCCCTTCCCAACCGATGAAGGCGATGAGGAAGTTCGCGCCCAGCACCAGGTTCAACATGAAGAAGGTGAACATGTTGAGGTAGGTGAAGAAGCGCCAGAAGCCCTCGTCGTGGCTCATGTAGCCGATGGAGTAGATATGGATGAGCAGACCGATGCCGCTCACGACGAGCACCATGAG
Organism: uncultured Acidobacteriota bacterium; assembly: GCA_963815675.1. Lineage (GTDB taxonomy): Bacteria > Acidobacteriota > Vicinamibacteria > Marinacidobacterales > SMYC01 > CAWFHP01. The sequence goes on from CAWFHP010000009.1 coordinate 294,199, forward strand.
CATCGAGAGCGCGTCGAGGCGATACTTCCAGTCGACGACGAAGTTCGCCGTGCCCCCACCCGCCTGAGAGACGCTCATTCCCGGGATCCAGGTGAAGAGAGTCTTCTCCAGGATCGACTCGCCGCCTCCGGTCAGGAAGACGCCGAAATAACAGCCGAGCGCGATCAGAAAAGAGATGGTGACGACGCCGCAAGCGATGGCGGCGACGACGTTCTTCGGCAAGCGTTTGCCGAAGAGCCCGTTGAGGATTGCCCCGACACCGGGGATGAGAGGAATGAGCCAGAAGAATTCACTCACGACGAAATCTCGCTAACGGCGAATAGACGAGACAAAAACGAACGGAAAGACGGTGGAACGTTGCCTTCCATGCTCTCCAAAACGAGTCGCATCTTATAGCACCGGCCTCTATTGTTGTCAAGGTGAGGAAACGTGGCAAGCTTCCGCTACCGTATTGATTCTCAAGAAATTAGGAGACACCGTCCGTTCGCCGGGGGCTTCAAAAGACCCCTTTGACCGCCCCGCCGTCTACCTGGATCGCGGTACCGGTGACATAGCCCGCCCGCTCGGAGCAAAGAAGCGCGACGACGGCAGCGAGCTCCGAGGGCTCCCCGAGTCGTCCCATCGGGACCTCGCTCGTCCATCTCCGGTGGACGTCCTCTTCGGAAATCCCCTCGCGCTCGCTCATCCGGGCCGCGAGCTCCACGAGGCGGTCCGTTCGGGTATACCCGGGACAGACGACGTTGACGCCGATTCCGAATGGGCCGAGCTCGTTCGAGAGCGTCTTCATGAAACCGAGGACCCCGGAACGCGCGGTGTTGGAGAGAATGAGGCCGTCGACGGGCTGTTTTGCCGCGATGGAGGTGATGGCGACGATCCGACCTTCGCGCCGCTCTTTCATCCCGGGGACGACGGCGCGGCAGAGAAGAATGGTCGAAAGAAGATTCAGCTCGATCGCGTCCCGAAAGGCGGATGGCTCGGTGGTATCGAACTTCGTCGAGGGAGGGCCGCCGGCATTCGCCACGAGGATGTCGACGCGCCCGAAGCGCTCCCGCGTCTCCTCGACCCACGCGGTCACCTCGCGCTCTCGAGTGACGTCGGTGGGCCGGAAGATTACGTCGGCTCCGGAGTCGGTCTCGATCTCACGGGCGGTGGCCTCGAGAACGCGCGCGTCCCGCGAGGCGAGGGAGAGCCGCGCGCCTTCCGCGGCGAGGGTGGCGGCGACCGCCTTACCGAGACCTCGGCTTGCCCCGGAGACGAGAGCCACCTTTCCCGAAAGCCCGAGGAATCCATCGGTCGGGAATTCTAGCAGGAGTTGGGGTGAAGGTGTGCGGGCCGAGCCTAGGTGTATTGCTTTTCCTTGCAGGTGATACAGACTTTCGTCCAGGGGACTGCCTTCAGTCGAGCGGCGGAGATCTCCTCTTCACACTCGATACAGATACCGTAGGTGCCCGACTCCACGCGCGCCAGAGCGTCCTCGATGGCGCGAAGCAGCTTCGCATCCGTCTGTTTCAGCTGGATGCTGATCTCTTCTTCGTTGGCCGCGGAGGAGCGGTCGGCAAAGTCACCGTGGCCGTCGGTGGACGTGTCACCGGTGAGGATACCCTTCATGCCTATCGCCCGTTCGAGATCGTGTTTCTTCTCGAGAAGCGCTTTTTTGTGCTGTGCCAGCTCAGATTTCTTCATTCGATCGGTCCGACTCTCTAACAAGCTTGGAAACCCGTAAGTATAACCCGTCTGGGACGGGCGGGCAAGGAAAGGAAATGAGCGGTTCGGAGCCGAATTCGGGACCGGAACGGTCGAGCTAGCTCCGGACGTAGCCGCGGAGCCGGCCGGCGTCCTCCATGGACATCGACAGAAACTCGACTCCCGCGACACAATCTTCCTCGAGCTGCTCGACGCGGACCACTCGAGCCTCCACGACGGCCGAATCCTTGTCCAAAAACAGCTTGATGATGTAGGCGGAGCCGGGAGTAAGGTGGCGGCGCAGTCGCATCAACATCCCGCCGATGCTGAGGTTCAAAACCGACGCTTCCCAGCCATCTCCAAGCTGCGCAAAGCACGAGCCCAGAGAGTCGACCCGGTGATGCCGTCTCCGGGAGAGCTGTGGCATCGGATGTGTCCGCTCCTGATTGAAACCGGAGGACAATCCATCGGGCACCATCGTCCCAGGCGTGCAATCGTATCTCTACCGGAAACGGCTGACAACCGTCAAAAACGCGAGAGCCCGTCTCAATGCGCCGTCTTGCCTCCGAGAAGGTCGAGCGCGTGGTGGAGGGTCGGTGCGAGCGCCGAGAGCCCCTGGATCACCGCTTTCGGGCTTCCCGGAAGGGCGACGATGAGGACGGAGCCCACGCTTCCCGCGACGCTCCGAGAGAGGACCGCCATCGGCGTGTGCGCGAGGCCGCTCGAGCGGAGAAGCTCCCCATAGCCCGGAAGCTCCTTCTCGAAAAGCGTGCGCAGCGCCTCGGGCGTCACGTCCCTCGGTCCGAGTCCCGTGCCCCCGGTGGTGACGACGAGATCGACCCGTCCGTCGTCCTCTCGGAGCCAGGCCTGTACCTGCCGGACGATGTTCTCACGCTCGTCGGCCACCGCCGTCCGGCGAACAACGTCGAAGCCGAGCCTCCCGAGCGCCTCAACCGCAACGTCTCCCGATAGAGATCCTGTCGGGTGCCGGCGGCGACTCCGTCGCTCACGGTGAGAACCGCCGCCCGGCGGGATGTGGGCTCCATCTGCTAGCTCCGCCCGCAGTATAAAGCTATAGTGGAGTTCTTCAGAAAACGACCCGCGAAGCTCGAAACGATGGACAAGCGCACACGAATCGGGATCTTGACGGGTATCCTGCTCACCGCCCCCGCGGTTGCTGGCATCGGCCAGGAGCAGAACGAACGCTATCAGTTCCGGGTGACGGTCGACCTCATCTCGCTCAACGTGACCGTCACCGACACCCACAATCGTTTCGTCACCGAGCTTCTACAGAAGGATTTCTCGGTCTACGAGGACGGTGTCGCCCAGGAGATTCTCGGTCTTCTCGAGGGAAGACCTCCCCATTCGCATGGTGCTCCTCATGGATACCAGCGCGAGCATGGACGAGAAGATGAGCTTCGCCCAGCAGGCCGCGGTGAACTTCGTCACGAGGATGAAGCTCGACGATCTCACTCAAGTCGTGGAGTTCGGAAGCAAGGCCAACGTGCTGCAGGCCTTTACCGACGACAAGGACAGGCTCGTCCGAGCCATCCGGATGACCCAGGCGGGCGGCACGACGAGTCTCTATAACGCCCTTTACATCGCTCTCAAGAACCTGAGCCGCCGGAGGGAGGACATCCGGCGTCAGGCGATCGTCGTTCTTTCCGACGGTGAGGACACGAGCTCCCTCGTCAGCTTCGAGCAGGTTATGGAGCTCGCGAAGAACACCGACGTCACCATCTACACCATCTCGCTGCGGCGCCAGAACGCGCAGCGCGGTCGCGCATTTTCCGAGGCGGAGCACGTTCTCAAGAAGCTCGCCGAGGATACCGGGGGACAGTGGTTCTTCCCATCGCAGATCCAGGAGCTCGCATCGGTCTACGACCGTATATCCACGGAGCTCAAGAGCCAGTACAACATCGGTTACATCTCCAACAATCCGAAACGGGACGGGTCCTGGCGGCGGGTTGTCGTGCAGACGGACTACCCCGACCTGCTCGTTCGAACAAAGCTCGGCTATTACGCTCCCAAGGGGCAATGAGCTAGTTCCAACCCGGGAGGCCCAGGTCGAAGGCCTTCTGCTCCGCCTGAGTCAGCTGGTTCCGGAGACTCATGGTGGTCGTAAAGCTCCGGCGCAAGTGCGTTTCGCTATCTTCGGCGGCGAACACTGACTGGGTCCCGCCCGCGAGACCGGCGCTTTCGCTTCGTCCCCCGACGGTAATCCGGACGCGGGTAATCCAGGAGCCGGGGTCGTTGCCCATGGGAATTCGGGCCGGCTCGTCCTCGAAGTCGTCCACGATGCCTTGTCCGTACTGGATCTGGAGGTTCTCGATGTTCGCCGCCACCGGGGTCCATGGCTCGCCCGAGGCGGCATCTCGGCGCTCGAGTGAGGGACTCGGTGCGGGAGGCAGCGGATTGACACGGTACTGAACGACATGGAAGAGACCGATGACGGCACACTCGAGGCTCACGTCGCTATCGAACGCCCGAGGAGCATCAATCCCGGTGACGCCCCGTCCGGCGTCGAGACTCACGTCGAGCGTCCCGCAAGCCGCCGGGCCGCTCTTCCCACCCGAGCCGGAGCACTTCGGAGGCTCGCTTACCCGGAACGAAACGATCCCGGGAGAGACGGTGTCACAGGCCGGGTCGCCGTTCGGCCCCTGGAGGGCGAATAGGACCATGCCTTCCAGATAAACGACTTCGTAGTCCGGCGGGCGGAACGAAAAGCTGCCCGGGTCCAGGTGAAGCGTGGCGGTGGCACCGACCGTGCCGCAGCGCTCCCCGCCGCCCGAGCAGGCGAGCGGTCTCGACACCGGGATCTCGGGATCGGCGTAGACGACGGCCACGGCGTCCGGCGTCACCCCGCCGCCATCGGACCACATCACCGCCAGGTTCGGCGGGGTGTTGAAACCGGCGATCGCCAGGTCCCGGCTGAGTCGGTCGAGCCCCGCTCGCGCTCTCGCGTTCACGTCGGAGATCTCCGGCTCGCGGCGAAAGGTCTCCTGGCCTTTCTGGAGAAGGACGAAGACCGAGGTCATCACGACCATGGTGATGACGAGAGCGATCAGAATCTCGATGAGCGAGAACCCGTGCTCTCGCTTCCGGCAGACGGCCATGGGGGAGTCCTCCAGGCTAAGGCAACGGCAGATTGGTATTGGGTTTCCGAAGTCGAGAGATAGCAAAGGGCGTACCAGAGGAGAGCCGGCTCCAAGCTGTTGGGAACAAAGGCTGGAACGCGATCACGACTCCCACCCACGCCCGAGAGGTGTGGGGGTCTTCCTCTCGACGCGGGACGCCTCGCCTGGGGCACCGTCCCGCGGTCGCGACAAGAGCAGTCTCTGGAACGAGTTTCGCCGGGAGGGAGTCACCACGATCCCGCGTGGTGAAACCCCCAGACGCGATCGATCGACCTTTCCGCCACGCGAGGGGAGGGGGTTGCAAAAAAGCTCTTCCGGGCCAGCAAGAAAATTTACAGGAAACGCGGGGCGGGCGCTCGTCGACGAGCTCCTATCGCCTTATTTTGCAGCTATTTCCGGTCAAGCTGCGTCGCAAGCTCGCGTGGCACGTGCCTTGCTAATACGAATGGCGTCTACTAACCGGATGCTTCCGGATTGGGAAAGGGCCCAGCCCGGAAGCCCGAGCTCCCTCCTATCGTAGGCAGGGAAAGGGGCCGGACATCTTCAGGATGTCCGGCCCCTTTTCTCGTTCCCCGTCCTTTGACACGCCTTCGCAACGAGGAGTAGTGTCGAGAAGAGTAGTCGAGATGCCGGACCGCCGATTCTTCGAGTCGATGGAAGAGACGTCGCTCGCTCCCTATGCCGCCACGAGTGCGAGCTCCCGCGGGCGTCGCTACCCCGAGCCCGAGCATCGGTTCCGCACGGCGTTCCAGCGTGACCGCGATCGCGTCGTTCACAGCACCGCGTTTCGACGGCTCGAGTACAAGACGCAGGTGTTCGTCAATCACGAGGGCGACCATTACCGTACGCGGCTCACCCACTCGCTCGAGGCAGCGCAGCTCGCCCGCACCATGGCGCGTTACCTCAGGCTCAACGAAGATTTGACCGAGGCCATCACCCTCTCCCACGACCTCGGACATACTCCGTTCGGCCACGCGGGAGAAGACGCCATGAACGCGATGATGGCTGACGATGGAGGCTTCGAGCACAACCTCCAGTCGCTGCGGATCGTGGACAGCCTCGAGCGCCGCTACCCGGGTTTCCGCGGTCTAAACCTCACCTTTGAGGTGCGGGAAGGAATTCTGAAACACTCGCCGCGGGCCCTGGAGCATGGTCCGGAGGAGCTTCGCGACGGAACCGCTCCGCCCCTGGAGGCGCAGCTCGTCAATCTGGCGGACGAGACCGCTTACACCAACCACGACCTCGATGACGGACTGACATCGGGTCTGCTCGAGCTCGAAGCGCTCGAGGAAGTGGAGCTGTGGCGGCGACACTTTGGAGAGGCGTCGCGCGTCTATTCGAAAGAGCCCCGAAAGATACGGATTCGAGTCGCCATCCGCGGCATCATCAACGAGCTCACCACGGACCTCATCGAAGAGACCGAGCGTACCATCGCGACCGAGGGGATCGAGACGATGGACGACGTCCGGCACCACGGCGGGCACCTCGTCCGTTTCACCCAGGAGGGCGCCGAGCTCCAGGCGGAATTGAAGCGCTTCCTCTTCAAGAATCTCTACCGCCACTACCGCGTCGTGAGAATGGCGGAGAAGGCCAAACGAGTGGTGCGCGAGCTCTTCACCGCCTACACCGACAACGCCGGGCAGCTCCCTCCTCACATCGCGGCGCGCATTCCCGAGGATGGCCTTCATCGAGTCGTTTGCGACTACATCGCCGGGATGACGGATCGATTCGCGCTCGACGAGCACCGCAAGCTCTTCGATCCGCTCGTGCGGCTGTAGCGGCCCGTAGCGATAAGACCACAGTTTCGTTCGCTTTCCAGGCGCGAGCCCCGTACGAGCTCGAGACGAACATTGTACTGGAACGATTTAGGTACTGGAACGATTTAGAATCGCGCGACCGGCAAATCCTCTGACATGGCGCGATTCTTGCACTCCGCAAAGGAAAGGAGAATCGTATGAAAGAAGCGGTCGCGACCGAAAAACGCGAGTACCCCAGGCTCGCCCCGACGATCCTTCGCGCCGAGGTCGAGCGCGACGGAGCGCGTAGCCAGGGCTACCTCATGAACGTGAGCCTGGGAGGAGCGTTCCTCTCGGTCGAGAACCCGCCGTTGCCCGAAGCTGCCGTGACGGTCTACGTCACGCTGCCGTGGGGGATGGGAGATTGTGAGCTCGAGGCGCGATCGGTCTGGCTCCAGACCGACGAGGAGGAGCGCGCGATCGGCGCCGGGATCTCGTTCGTCGCCGTCTCCGAGGACGCGAAGCAGAGGCTGAGAGGCTATCTCGAGCGCTTCGTCGAGCTCGCGGCCGACATCACCGGCTGACCGCGATTTCTAAGCGGAGCGAGGTCTGGCGGCCGTCTTTCAACGGCTCGATGAAGAGAATGCTGCGCGAGTCGACCGCGCACGGAATACGCGGTCGAGACCTCGGCTCGCGCGCGACGCCTGCCTCGTCAGGAGGCTCGGCGTCGTACTTTTTTCAGCGACTTGCCCTTTCCCAGGTGCTCCAGGAGCTGCAGGAAGTCGCCCCGAAGAACGTCGCTTTTTCCCAGCTGCCGGAAGGCCGCCAGGAGACGCCGCTCGCGTGGATCGCCGGGAGTAGTCCGACCCCGGTCCTTTTCGTCCGGAAGGAAATAAGACACCGGGGTATCGAGGGCTTCGGCAATCTTGTGAAGCCAATCGAGCGATATCCGACGGCGTCCCTTCTCGAAGTTGGTGAGAGCTCCGGGGGAGATCCCGACCATGCGAGCCAAAACTTTTTGACGGATGCGCTTGGACTTGCGGACCTCGCGAATCCGTTCACCTACCTTCATTTCAGAGCCTGCAGTCAATTCTGAGCTTACCTCCACCGGCGCGCGGCGCGACCCCTTGGTCGACGAAACGGGGACCGGTCTATCGAGAACCCCTAAGTCAACGTGAGAGATTTCCTGATGGGCCATGATCCTTATACCTATGCCTCCCTGGGGAGAACTCAACGCTAGCACAAGCCGTCGCGGAGAACAATAGCTTAACGCACGGTAAGTGCCCGCGTTGGGGGGCAGGTGAAATCAAGGCTTTTCGGTTGGAGGCGCAGGGGGGCTTTCCGGGTCGATGAACTTCTCCACGCCAGGGGCGCCGATCTTCTTCGGGACCTGGATCTCGACCATGGGCTTCCACCTCGACGGCCCGACGCGAAGGAAAAGCGCGACATCGACGTCTTCCCACTTGCCGTTTTGAAACATATGGTCCGGGGCGTCCTTCGAGATCACATTGGTGTTGGAGCGCATCGTCAAATCGTCGGAGACGCCGCCCGAAGGGATCGGCTGGTCGGAGACGGAGTAAAGGAAATCGCTGCCCCAGGGATCATCGGGAAATTTTTCCCGCTTGAAGACCGCCATGGCCTGGATGTATCCCACCGGTCCGGAGCCGCGATTCGCGACCCGGAACCGCACGACCGGGTGAATGAAGTTGTTCCCTTCGCGATCCTTTCCGCGCACCGCCCAGTAGGCGGCCACGTCTTTCAGCTCGAGCGCATCGACCTTGGCCTCGCTTTCGGCGTTGCTGCATCCGACGAACGGGAACGAGAGCGCGAGCGCGGCGAGCGCGGCGAGCGCGAGGCCGGCGACGAACCCTTCGTGCGCGCGAATTTGACAGTAGCGTTGGGTATTCACTAACATGCAAACGCTTCCGGCGCGATTATGGTAGCTGCGAAATCTCTCCTGGCAGCAGCCGCGACCGAGTCGACTCGTATCTGTCGACGCAACCTCTGCGCTACGGCCGCCAGAATTATACTCTACAGGCACAGAGGAGTCTGAACCGTCGTGATCGAAGTCTCGGGTATCACCAAAGAGTTCGGCCGCTTCACCGCGGTCCGCAATCTCGAGTTCACCGTTCAGAAGGGAGAGGTGCTCGGCTTTCTCGGACCGAACGGCGCGGGCAAGACCACGACGATGAGGATCCTCACCGGGTACATCCCACCGACGAGCGGCACGGCACGAGTCGCGGGACACGACGTGATCGCCGAGCCCCTGCTCGCGAAGCGCAAGATCGGCTATCTTCCGGAAAACCCGCCCCTCTATCCGGAAATGACGGTTACGGATTACCTGGATTTCGTTGCTCGGATCAAGATCAAGGGGGCGACGAAATCGACCCGCCAGGCGAAAGTCATGGCGTCGATCGAGCGTTGCGCGCTCGAAGAGGTCGAAAAGAAACTCATCGGCAGGCTTTCCAAGGGTTACCGTCAGCGCGTGGGGCTCGCGCAGGCCCTGGTGCACGACCCCGAGGTCCTGATCCTCGACGAGCCCACCGCCGGTCTCGATCCGAAACAGATCAACGATACCCGCGAGCTCATCCGCTCTCTCGGTGGGGCCCGCACGATCGTGCTCTCGACCCACATCCTCCCCGAGGTCGCGGTGACTTGCGACCGGGTCGTCATCATCAACCGGGGCCGGGTCGTCGCTCAGGGAACGACCGCGAGTCTCACGGAAAGATTCCGGGGTGCCGAGCCGCTCGAGGTGACGGTCGCCGGCTCCGACCAGGACGCCCGCCGCGTCCTCGTCGCCATCGACGGCGTGCGCACCGTCGAGTCCGTGGGCATCGACGCAGGGGCGACCGTCTTTCGCGTCGACGTCGCGGAAGGAAGAGACCTCCGAAGCGAGATTTCCTCGCGGATCGTCTCGGCGGGGCTCGGGCTTCTCGGCCTCCATCAGCATGGAATGACGCTCGAGGAAGTCTATTTGCGCGCGATCTCCTCGGAAGAGATCGCGGAGCATGAGCATGCAGAGGCCGCTCCCCTCGAGCCCGATAAGGCGGATCCGGGCGAGGAAGCCGATGAAGGCGATCCAGCCGATAAAGCCGATAGAGCCGATAAAGGAGGTGCCGCGTGATCGCGAACGTATGGGCCATCGCGCGCCGTGAAGTCCAGAGCTACTTCGCTTCGCCCGTCGCTTACGTCGTCCTCGCGCTGTTCATCTTCCTCTACGGTTATTTCTTTTCCGACTATCTGTTCGCGTTCCTCGATCGCAGTATGGGACGCGGAGGAATGGGCGCACCCGAGGTCCTGAACCTGAACCAGGACCTGATCCGGTGGCTCTTCCAGGTGACGAGCGTCGTCCTGCTCTTCGTGCTGCCGATGCTGACGATGCGGACCTTCTCGGAAGAGGTCCGCTCCGGCACGATCGAGCTCCTTCTCACCTCGCCCGTCACCGATTTCCAGATCGTCGCGGGAAAGTTTCTCGGCGCCGTCGTCCTCTACGTCTCGATGCTCGCCCTCACTTTCCTGCACATGGGCATCCTCTTCTACTTCGGAGATCCGGAATGGAAGCCGCTCGTCGTGGGCTACGTGGGAATGCTGCTTCTCGGCTCCGCCTTCATCTCCTTCGGGCTCGTCTTCAGCAGCGTGACGCGGAACCAGATCGTAGCAGGATTTCTCTCCTTCGGATGCTTCCTCTTCCTGTGGCTCATCGAGTACGCCGAGAGCTGGGCCGGACGCGCGTCCGGATTCCTTACCTATCTCTCGATGACCAAGCATCTCGAGGAGTTCTCCAAAGGCGTCATCGACAGCCGCGACGTCGTCTACTATCTGTCGTTCATCGCGCTCGGCCTGTTTCTGGCGAAGCAATCCGTCGAGTCCTTGAGGTGGCGCGGTTGAGCCTTTCGGGAGGAACGGGGACAACGACGTGAAGCGGCTCAGTCCATACTTCGGCTCGGCGGGACTCGGCTTTCTCGTCGCCGGCGCGCTCCTCTCGGTGATGCAGCCGGCCCGGGATCGGGTCTGGGCTTCGTTTCTCATCATCGGGCTCGTCCTTCTCCTCGTTTACCTCGTGAGCCACTGGGAGGAGGCCTCCCGGTTCGCGGGTCGGAGAAGCGCGAAGGAGGGAGCGAACGCCGCGATCCTCGTTCTCGCGGTCATCGGTATCCTCGTCGGCATCAACTACATCGCCAGTCGGCACGCGAAGCGGTGGGACTTCACCGCCGCCCGGCAGTACACGCTTTCCGACCAAACGACGAAGACCCTCGCCGGGCTCGACCGCGACGTGGAGATCGTGCTCCTCGACAACCCCACGTCGTCTCGCGCCATCGCCGCCCGCGATCTGCTGGAGCTCTACGACGATGCCAGCGCCCGGGTACGTTCGACGGTGGTGGATCCAGACGCCGAGCCCGAGAAGGCCCTTTCCTACCAGGAGCCCGGCGCGCCCGGCCTCACCCTGGGCACGGTGCTCGTCGTCTCGGGAGACAGGAAGGAACGGGCCACGGCGGCGACCGAGCCCGAGATCACGAACGCTCTGCTCCGCGTTCTCCGCACGGGAAAAAAGAAGATCTATTTCACCGCGGGTCACCAGGAGAAATCTCTCGACGAAAGCGATGCCAACTCCGGGCTTTCGGTGATGAAGGGCAAGCTCCAGGCGTCCACTTACGATACCGAGACCCTCGTCATCGCCCGGTCGGTCGAAGGCGGCAAGATGAAAATCCCCGGCGATGCCGGAGCTCTCGTCATCGCCGGACCCAAGACCGACTTCCTCCCCGCGGAGATCCAGGCCATCGACGAGTACCTGGGCTCGGGGGGTAAGGCCCTGTTTCTCATCGACCCGAAGAATCAGGGACAGACCGACGCCCTTTGCGCCTTTCTCCAGAAAAAGGGAGTGATCCTGGACGACGACGTCGTCGTCAATCCCCTGAGCCTGCCTCCGCTCTATCCGGTGGTGCGGAGCTACGGGCATCATCCAATCGTGGAGAGCTTCTCGAACGTCATCAGCATCTTCCCTTTGGTTCGGAGCGTTTCGAGGGCGGAGAACGCACCTGAAGGTATCGAGGTGACACCGCTCTTTTCCTCGGAACCGGAGAGCTGGGCGGAGACGCGCCTCGACGAGCTCCAGACGCGGCAGGGCCCCGCGCCCGATCAAAAGAAAGGTCCGCTCACTCTCGCGTTCGCGGTGACGATGAAAGCGAAACCCGATGACGCGGCGACGAAGCCGACCGGCGGAGACGGCGGGGACGCTTCAGACGCCACCGCGAAGAGCCCGCGGGAAGCCCGCCTGGTGGTGGTCGGCGACTCGGACTTCATCGCGAACGAGCTGGCGTCGGCGCCGGTTCTGAACGCCGACTTGTTTCTGAACATGGTCAATTGGGCGGCCCAGGACGAGTCGCTCATCTCGATCCGTCCCCGCGAGCCCGAGGATCGGCGCATCTTCCTCACCCCCCAGCAGACGACGAACGTTCTCTTTCTCTCTTTTCTCATCATTCCGGGATTGATCCTCGTGACCGGTTTTTCCGTTTGGTGGAGCCGACGTTAGGGTGAAGCGCTCGACCCTCGCCGCCGCCCTTCTCCTCGCAGCGCTCGGGGCCTACATCTTCTGGTTCGAGCGCGCGCCGAAGGACGACACCGAGGGCGGGGGCGAGCCCGTGTTCACCCTCCAGAAAGACGCGGTCGACCGGATCGAGATCCGCGCCAAGGGCAAGGATCCCGTGGTAGTGGAGAAGAAGGACGAGTCGTGGCAACTGACCGCGCCTCGGACGGCGAAAGCGGATCCGAGCGAGATCGATCTCCTGCTCCAGAATCTCTCCACCATGCGTTTCGAAGAGATCGGTGGCCAAAGCGCCCGCGGCCAAGCTTGCGGACTTCGGCCTCGACTCACCAGCGATCGACGTTCGCTTCCGCACCGAGGACGGCAAGGAGAGGACGCTCGATTTCGGCAAGGACGCTCCCACCACCGGCCACCAGTTCGCACGGCGCGACGGAAACGACGACATCCTGATCCTGCGCGAGAACCTTTCACTCAACTTCGACAAGAGCGCCTGGGATCTGAGGGACAAGGCGGTGTTCCCTGACATCGAGGCAGGGAGCGAGAGCGAGGCACGCCGGGTCGAGATTTCGAGACCCGCGGGCAAGCTCGTGCTCGAGAACGACAACGGACTCTGGCACGTCCGGGAGCCACAGCGGGCGCGAGCCGACCGCTATCGCGTGAGCTCTCTCGTCTCCCGCGTTCGCAACGCCAAGATGAGTGAGATCGTCTCCGAGACCGCGGAAGGAGCGACGGACGACTACGGGCTCGACCAGCCCTCGCGCCGGATCGAAATCGAGCTGCCCGAGGAAACCGAGAACCGGGACAAAGCGGACAAGCCCGAAGAGTCGGAACGGAATACCAGGCTGCTGGAGCTTTCGATCGGTGCGAAAAAGGGCAGCGATTTCTACGCCAGGACTCCGGCTCGACCGCAGATCTTCCTCGTCGCCTTCGATCTGGTCGAGGAGCTCGACCGGAAGGTCCGCGATTTCGAGTCGATGAAGCTCTTCGATTTCGAGACCTTCGACGTCGGACGCTTCCGGATCGAGACCGGAGGTGAGACCCGCGAGTACGTCGCGAAAAAGAGCGATTCCGGCGGGGAGAAAACCTGGCGGCAGACGTCACCCGAGCCGGGACGCGATCGAGACACCACCGCGGTCGAGGATTTCCTCTACAAGCTCAACGGGACGACGGCGAAAACGATCATCGACAGTCCCGACCTCGCGAAGCAGGGGCTTTCCGAGCCCGCGTTCGTCGTGACCGTCTGGTCCAAGGAGCCCGAGATCGAAGAGGTCCTCCGTGTCTCGAAACCCGTGGGCGGCTCCGTGTACGCGATACGGCAGGGCGACTCGGTGGCGCTCGAGCTCGCATCCGAGGCCTGGAACGGGATCCAATCCCTGATGACGATGGAGCCCAAGAAGGAAAAAGAAGAGAAGAAAGACTCGAAGCCCGAAACTCCCCCGTCCTAGCGTTCCGACGCGCTATCCCTTGTAGAGCTCCCGTGCGCGCTCTCCCGCCTTTACCACCGCCTTGATGAGGGTGACGCGCAGCTTTCCGTCTTCGAGCTCGAGCAGACCGTCGATGGTGCAGCCGGCGGGAGTCGTGACTTCGTCCTTGAGCAGGGCGGGGTGAGCTCCGCTCTCGAGTACCTGCTTTGCCGCCCCGAGCGTCGCCTGCGCCGCGAGCAGGGTCGCCACGTCCCGAGGAAGGCCGAGCTTGACGCCTCCCTCGGCGAGCGACTCGAGAATGACGTAGATGAATGCCGGTCCGCTGGCGGAGAGGCCCGTGACGGCGTCCATGTACTTTTCGTCGAGCACCAGGCTCCGGCCTACGGTCTCGAAGAGGCGCCGCGTGAGATCGAGGTCGGAATCAGACGCGTGCTTGCCCCGCGAGAGAACCGTCATGCCCGCGCCCACCGAGCAGGGAGTGTTGGGCATCGCCCGCACGACCGGCACCTCCGAGCCCAGCTCTCGTTCGATGCTCGCGGTGGGAACCGACGCGAGGACGGAGATGACGAGCTTGCTCTTGTTCACCGCGCCCCGGATCTCGTGGCAGACCTCGTCCATTCCCCGTGGTTTCACCGCGAGAAGAATGACGTCGGCAAAAGCGGCTGCCTCGCGATTGTCGGTGCCGACCGAGAAGGGATGCCGCTCGTCGAGGGCGGAAGCCCGCTCCGGGTGAAGGACGGTCGCCATGACGTCCTTCGGCGCGAGGAGACCCCGGGAGAGAAATCCGTCCGCGAGGAGACCACCGATCTTGCCCAGTCCGAGAATGGCCAGTTTCTTGTTCAGCATGAAATCATTCTACGCTCAGCGGGAGGGGCGATGCTCGCCCGAGCGTCCCCTTTCCGAATCGGCTCTCCGGCGCGTCTCGGGCGCGGCTCAGCTTGTCGCTTCTCTCCCGCGGATCCGGCGCCGAATCGAAGCGTTGAAGCCGCCCTCCGTTCTCACCGAGCTTTCGACGCTCGGAAGTGGATCCGCCGGTGCCGAAGCTCGCGGCTCTCGAAGTGCTGGAATCCGCTGGCTGGCGACCGCCGCCTCGAGCTTTCCTATCGTTGCGCGCTGCCTTGGACTTCGTGCAGGCCCTCGCTTGGACTGGATGGCGCCGCGGGTTTCGAAGGGCACCACTCTACGAACGCGCTGCCATGCGCATCGAGCGCCCGAAGAAGGGTTGCTTTGTCGTGGGCTGGCAACTCCAGCGACTCGAGCAATTCATAGAAAGTGTGGGGGCGAATCGCCTGCGATGGCGCTGCCAGACGCTTCAAGAAATCGAAGAAGGGCTTCTTGACGGACGGTACGATATCCAGCTTCGCCGGTAGCGCTCCGTTGTGTACGGGCGTTCTCAGGAACATCGCGAGAGCGCGCAGGAGTGCGAATTCTTTTGTATAGATATCGTTCACGGTCACGACGTTGTTTCGTTCCGGGTTGAGCGACAACGCCGTTCGATAGAGAAACTCCAGCGCGACGAGGATCCAAGGGAGGAGTGTGACACAGCGGTAGAAGTCTCGCGCCGTGGCAATGGTGAGAGCCCCGCTCACGAGGAAACGTTGACGAACGCTGCACGACATCGCGATCAGGATCCGGTTGAGACGTAGCTCCCCGGCCTCGTCGAGGGGAGCGGAGTGCAGACCAAAGAATTCGGCCATCTGTTCGTGCATGCGGCCGATGGCGGCGCTGTCCAGGGGCGGGTGAAGCGCTCGTCGGTCGCAGTCTGGCGGTAGTTCTTTCTCGGTTTGCTCGGACTGAAAGAGCAAATAGCCTCGGAAGTCTCCGGGCTCGAAATAGTGGCTCGCCTGATCTCGGATGGATCGGCCGAGTGAGAGCACGCTTTCTCGAAGCGGCGCGAGATTGGTCTCGTGCTGATCGCTCGGTTCCCGCTCCATTGTCGCGAGTATCGATTCGGAGAATTCTTCGAGGATGGCCCCGTAGGCGATCTCTTTCGCCGAGGGTCCACTATAGGTTTTGAGGCCGAGCGTGCACAAGTTGTGCACATCCACCAAAACATGTCTGTCCGCAGGCAAAGAGCTTGTTGATCGGGAAAGAGGCGGCAGAGGAGCGGCTTCATTTCCCTGCCCATTTCACGCTCGATGGTGCAAAGATTCTCCCGATCCAGTAAGTAGCAGCCGGACCGGAAATTAGCGACACGAACATCAGATTCCGTTCCCGCGGCACGGCTGAGAAAAGGGCCGAGCGCGGGATAGACACTCAAAATCTGTACGAGCTCTGCCTGAACTTCAAGGGCAAATCCATTTCCGTTGCAACAGTTGTCCTGGCACGTCGCGCAGTCATAGGCGAGCAAGCGATCCGGAAATACGAAGTCAATCGTTTTGTGATTCGCCGTTTTCGGCACGCGGCTCCCCTTCATAGGGTCGAAAGTTCCGAAGAATAGGTTTCGTCGACCCGTCTCTTCGCCGATAGCTTGAGCCGCGCCAACTGCGTGGCCCAACGCGTCGATCGCAGGAAGCTGTGAGCGAGCTGGAGAGGCCATCGGGGTACTCGGGTGAAAGCGCCCCCGACACCAACCGTCGCCTCGATAGGGTTCGGCCAGTGGTGGCGAATCTCTCGAAAGAGGCCTTCCGGATTGCGAAGAAAGCTCGCTATCGGCAGCCGAGGGCGAAAGGTCGACCCCCACTGCTCTCGAACGGCGCGCGCGACCCAGCTCGACAGAGTGTACGGTCTGTACGCCAGCGGCGTCTTGTCCAAAGAGGCGCCGAGCAGTTGATGGGACAACATGAGCGCGCAGCGTAGCCATCCCGATCGACGGGAGCTCCTACCCCAAAAGCGGTCCCAGTCGAAGTCGCGGGGGAGGCACTCCAGAGCCGCCCCGATATCGCACAGCCAGAGAGGACGGCAGATGCCGTGGCTCAACATATGCACGCATAGTAGGTGAAGGTGATCCTCCGGTCCAAAGACGCGTGCTTCCACGTCGCCCACCACCGTTGTCTCCGAGCGAGCGTACAGTTGATCCATGCTGCGACCTTCGAGGCCAGGGCATCCGGAGTGAAGGTCCACCGGGGCGGGAGGGATGCCGGAGCGGAACAGCGCCGCGTGTGCCACCGGGTACTGCTCGGGCCTCACATAGAGATCGATGTCTCCGTATGGACGGAGCCCCGGCTCGGGGTAGTAGCGGGACGCCGCCCAGCCCTTCGCCAGGAGGGGCTCCACGCCGCTCGCTCGCAAGCGCGTCAGAGCGTCTTCGATTTGTTTCACGTGGAGGGCGGCTTGTACCGAATGAAGCCGGTAGGCCTGTCGAAGCTCGAAAGCTTCCCGAGAATTTTGGAGCGTGGCGTCCCCTCCGAGTGACAGACGTCGCCACGCCAGAGCGCCGACACCACCTGCCAGCAAAAGGGGGTTGATGTCTGCGAGGACGGTACGGGGGAGCGTATAGGGCGGTGGTGGTACACGCCATGCGCCCACGAGCATCGCAGCCACGAGGCGGCCGAGCTCCGCACCCGCTGTCATAATCTACTGGCAGCTCCCACCCAGGCACATTTTTTTGCAGCCTTTGCCACACGGCGTTCCATCTGAAGCACCGGTGCAATTCCCGACACAGGTCTGGGCGGAGGCCGCGGTGGGGGCGATGATGGACGTCACGGCTGGCAGAAGAAGAGCGAGGCCGAACGCCCTTACGAGCTCGCGCCGGGAACGCGTCCCGACGTCGTTCGGAGGCGCGACACGTTCCTCCAGGAGCCGAGCTCTCCCGAGTCGGCGTAACGCGAACCAGACGACGTCCTCGGAAACGGGTGAGCCGAGCTCATCGGCAAGAAGCTCGGTGATGCGAGCGACGTCGGTTTTCCCGTCGCTGTGCCGCCAGACGAAAGCCGCTATGCGATTCAGACAGTGGGCCCGGTAGCTCTCGAGATCGTAGACCAGGACCTCGTCGGGCAACTCCTGAATCAAGAGGCCTTCATCACGCGCGATCGGCGGAGCGGCCGACGGGCGGCTCATTCCTTTTCGTCGTGTCGTCGTCATTCTGCGCCACTGTCCTCAACAAGAAATCCACCGTCTCGTCGGCTTCCCCGCGCCGGCCCGCGAACACCCGCGTGCTGGCAACGATTTCGCGCAAAGTCCGGAGAGAGCGCTCGGGTGCTTTCCGTGCAGGAACCGTATTGGCCAAGAGCGCGAGCACCGCTCGGCCCGGCGAAAGCCTCCGCGGTCGAAAGCGCGCACCTTCCTCGTACTGCGATACAGCAACGAGGCCGACCGGCAACGGTTTCGCGCCGACGACGCTGCCGAACGCTTCCGGGTTGCACGTTCTCGGCGGCTCTTGTCCGTCTCCCCGCAGCGACAGCGGCTTGGGGTACGGGTGGACACGACCGCGCTCGTCGAGCACGGCAAATTCGTCGGAGTAATAGGTTGCCCCGGCCTTCAACAGCGCCGAGACCAACGTGGTCTTGCCGCTGAAGCTCCGACCCGGCAACACGATGGCTCGTCCGCGCCACCCCACGACACCAGCATGAACAAATATTCTTCGACGAGCCGACGACGCGACGAGACTCTGCAGGCTGTTCTCGAAGCGCGCATGGACTTCCTCGAGACGCGTCGTTCGTGCCAAACGTTGCACGCCGTCGTATAACAGGTGAAAGCGTCGGCGCCGTGAGCCGGGCGGGTCGACGCCGAGGATTACCGAGTAGAGACGATCGACATTGGCGGAACGATTGGATTTCCAACCTGGCGGGAGCCGTTCCGAGAGCTCGATAAGCACCGTCTCGTCGTTCGCCCGAATCCCGACCCGGATCCCGTATGTCGAGATGACGGTGCCGGCCGTCCACACGAGACGGTTTAACTT
Source organism: uncultured Acidobacteriota bacterium (assembly GCA_963815675.1). GTDB lineage: Bacteria > Acidobacteriota > Vicinamibacteria > Marinacidobacterales > SMYC01 > CAWFHP01. The sequence continues at coordinate 312,561 of CAWFHP010000009.1, forward strand.
GGCCATTCACGTCGACTCGTGCTTGAGACGCGGCAGACAAGAGAGCGAATGGGTGTCGACGGTCATTCCTTCACGCGTGCGAGCTTCGCGCCGACCGGCTGGTCAGCTCACCGAAAGCCGCCTTATTGGGGCGTGCAAAGGCCGCGCCAAGGTCGCAGGAAGGTCGATACGGCGCTCAAGCCGCTGACTCTAAATAACTTACCGTTCAGTAGTGCGGTGTCAGTCTTCGCGCTCCGTGGGGTAAACACCACGGGCTCGACAAAAAATATCTGAGCTCGCTCTCGAGAATTTTACCGATGACGGCGGCTCGGGGATGACGGCGAGGATCTTCATGCGTCTGCGGCTGCGCCTCGACATCCTGGATCCGGCCGGGACGACACAGTCCCGCGAGGCGAGAAGCGACGACGCGAGATGCAGCCGCAGAGCTTCGGGAAGCTTCATCACAACGTGTACCAAAGGTGATGGAATGTGGGAGCGGAGTACGTTGAAGCCGCGTGCCGCGAGCGGCAGCGTCGTCGGCGCGCCTTTGGCCAGCGATTGGCCCCATGCGGCCAGATCGGAGCGCGTCACTGCGGTCCAGGCGTCGATCGCACGCCCGGCGGCGTCGGCACGCCCGGCGTCGGCAAGCGCCAGCGGCGTCACCAGTCCGCCGGCGCCGGTAGGCCCGTGCGGGGCCCGAATAATGAGGTCCCGCGATGCTTCGGCCTCGGTGTGTGCCCCCGCCCGAGCATCGATCCGCGACGCGATCCAGTCGTCGAGGCGGTGGTCGATGTCCTCGTCGTAGGGCTTTCCGGCACCGAGGTGCTCGGGCCATTCCTGCGCCTTTTGAACGTGCGTGCGCGCGGCACCCGTGTCGCTCGGCATCGCCTCGACCGGCATCCAGTACTCGGTCCAGCTGTCGGTCGCCCCAGGCGCGAAGCCGCGGTTCTTGAACGGCGTCCTGGAGCTCTCGGGTGCGGCCTGGTTGAACAGGCGCCCCGACTGCACCTCCACATACTGCCCGTCATCGTCGGTCAGGAGCCGCTCCCAGATCATCCCTTGCTGCGAGAGGCCCCAGATCCATATCTTCTTGCCGGCCTTGTCGTCGCGCGTGGAATAGCGGGCCATGCCGAAGTCCCGGTCGTGCCAGTACGCGCCGAAGAAGTCCGACGCCTTTCCGAACACGTGATACGACTTGTAGGAGCCGAAGTCGTTCTGCTCGGTAGAACGACAGGTCCCTGCCGCTCGTCTCCTCGATGGGCCACGTCGAGACCTTGCCGTCGTGTCCGAGGTAGTGCGTGCCCGGAAAGACGAACTGCAAGTTGCCGCGCGCGGGGAGTCCGGCGTTCATCCACGAGTAGTACGGCTGCTCGAGCGGAGAGGTGTTCTGCCAGAGCGACCGCGTCGTGAAGTACGCGGCGTCGGCGGGTAGGGCAATCTCGAGCCGCCAGGGCGTGCGCGTCAGCAGATCGAGCACACCGATCGTGACTGCTGGCACTGCCGTCGTCGAGGCTCGCCGTCACGTAATCCACCGGGGTCGCGCAGTTCGGCGTGTGCCCGATGATGCCGTAGTTCGGCTCGATGCCCCCGCTCGTCCACGGCCCGCGCATCGCGATGTCGCGGAACTTGACGACGTGGTTGTAATAAATGAAGGGCTGCCCCGTCGTCTTGTCGATGGCCGCCCAGATCTTCCCGCCGATCTCCGGCAGGATCATCACCTTGAGGTAGGCGTTCTCGAGCTCGACCACCTTCCACGCCCGCTCGACGGGTGTGTCGGTGTAACCGTCGAATCGGAAGTACGGGTAGATACGGCCCCGGCACGGGGATCGGATTCGGGTCCGAGTACGGGTAGGTCGCAAACACCTGCGAGTACTCGCGCACGGTGGACGCGGCGGCGGCCTCGGCGGCACCCGCCATGGCAACAAGCACGACGAGCACCGTCCTGCCGCGTCGTCTTCGGATCACGTCGCGCATCGTACCAGGGTCTCGGGGAGACCTGCAGGAAGATCCGGTCGTCGAGGCTACGCCACTCGAACGGAGCCTTGGAGAGATTTTCGCACACACGCGTCCGGGAGAACTCGGTTAGAATCACGGGCACGTGACTCCTGGGGTCCTTCGGCTCCCCGAGGAGCCGCAAAGCGAGACCGCGAGGCGGGCGCTCGACTTCCGGAATCGATCCGGCTCGACCGAGCGCTTCGTCGTTGTGAAGGGAGAAGCCATGTCATCGATGCGAGCCCTGAAATCCGTGACGTTGTTCTGTGCCGTGCTCCTCTTGGCCAGCTGCGAAGCCCGTTCCCAGGCTCCGCAGGCGAGCACCCAAGCAGCGCCTGCGCCTGCGATGCCTGCCGGGAACCCCATCACCGGAGAAGGGTTTCCCAACCCGGCCCCGCACGTCACGAAAAACTGGGGCACGCTGCCGGAAGGCAGAAAGTGGGGCACGACCGCCGGTATCGACATCGATCCGGAGGACGGGAACATCTGGGCGTACGAGCGCTGCGGCGCGGGTACGTTCGGTGCCGGCGCCCCGGTCACTTGCGACAGTAACCCCGTGGACCCGATCTTCAAGTTCGACCGAAACACCGGTGCGGTGCTCAAGAACTTCGGCGGCGGCATCATGGTCACGCCGCACGGCATCTACGTCGACGCCCAGGACAACGTCTGGGTGACGGACTTCGCCGGTAACAAAGAAGGGACGAAGGGGCACCAGGTCCACAAGTTCAGCCCGGAGGGCAAGCTCCTGATGAGCCTCGGCACCGCGGGGCAGCCGGGCAATGACTCGAGCCATTTCAACCAGCCCAACGACGTCATCACCGCGCCGGACGGGAGCATTTTCGTCGCCGACGGCCACAGCGGCCAGGAGATGACGACGATGAAGGAAATCGAGGAGGCCCGCGAGAAGGGACTCACCGGCCGCATCATGAAGTTTGCCCCCGACGGCACGTTCATCAAGGAGTGGGGCCAGATCGGCGTCAAGCACGGCGAGTTTCGGACACCCCACGCCCTCGCGTTCGATTCCCAGGGCCGCCTGTGGGTCGCGGACCGCGGCAATCACCGGATCGAGATCTTCGATCAGGACGGAAACTACCTCGAGTCGCGCTACATGTTCGGGCGCATCAGCGGCCTCTTCATCAAGGGCGATACGGTGTACGCCATCGACTCCGAGTCGAGCCCGACGAGCCACCCCAACTGGCGGGACGGCGTCCGCATCGGGCCGGTGAACGGTGACACCATCACCGCCTTCATCCCGCCGTTCGAGCGGGAGAGCAGGGTCTATCAGGGCACCGCGGGTGAGGGAGTCGCCGTCGACGCGGACGGAAACGTCTACGCCGCCGAGGGTCCCAACTCGCTCGAACAGGCCGGCGGCGCGTTTACGAAGTACTCGGTGAAGTGAGTCAGTAGTCGCGCGTCCCGCGTACGAGGTGGCCGAGCTCCCGAGCGCTCCAGCTCGGGTGCGCTCGGGAGAATCTCGTTCCAACGCTCCACGGGACCTCGGCGCACAAGTGTTCGTTGCAGTGCGCCGGGGACCTACCCGGGTTCAGCTCTCGCCGAACGAAAGTCGAGTCGCGCCCACCGCGAGCGAAGACGGTCGAGATAGCTTGGATTTGAGACTTCGAGCGCGACTCGATGAGCCGGCTGACGGTCGCTCGAGGAAACGACGACGATCCCCCGGGCGGACGGCAACCTCATCTATTCGGAGACGTCAGCCGAGTCACCGAGACAGCTCGATTTGGGCGCGCGCGCCCTGGGTGAAACCTGCTCAGTGAATTCTAGAGAGACTCCAGCTCGAACGCCTCCGCGCCCCGACGAACCAGCCCTTTTCGGGGCATGCGTGTCAATACATAGGTATTGACACGTGCATTGCCGTAAAGTACGATCATTCAGTGGGAAAGACCGAACAACTCCAAATTCGCCTGACATCGTCGGAGAAAGCAACCCTCAAGCGTTTGGCACGGGCGGCCGGTCAGGACTTGTCGGCTTACGTGCTTTCCCGAGCGTTGCCGGAGCACCGCGAGCGTTTCCAAGGCCTGATCGAAACCCTGTCCGACGCCGACGAGCGGCGGTTCGCTCTCGCCGAGCTGAACGATCTTCTCGCGAAGCTCACGCGCGCCGAACTGTCGGACGCGATCGGCGACCCTCCGCTTCTCGCGTTGACACCCTATTGGAGCAACTACGTGGCGGCCATGGTCGAGCAGGCAGCCCACCAGAAGAATCTTCCTGCACCTAAATGGCTCTCCGACATCGAACCGCTCGCGGAACCTCATTTCGCCGTACCGCTCGAGAACCTGCGCCTTCATCTGTTGCGTGCCTCGCCGGTGCCGTTTCGACGACGCAACATCTTCGTCGATTCCGGGATCGGAGACCGCGTCTAGCGATGGCGAAGCTCACGAAGGCGGACATCCTCCGCCTCTTCGACCTTCTCGACGGGGAGCTCGAGAAAGAGGACAGCCTCGGGGAGCTCTACGTCGTTGGAGGTGCGGTGATGTGTCTCACGTTGGACGCTCGTGATTCGACGAACGACGTGGATGCTTTCTTCAAGCCGGCGAGATTGGTTCGCGAGGCCGCGGCTCGGGTGGCGGCACACGCGCATATTGCCAATGATTGGCTCAACGATGCCGTCAAAGGGTTTCTCAGCGAGCGCGGACGGTTTGTTCCCTACTTCGAGCGCCCGCATCTTCGAGTCTATGTCGCCGAGCCGCATTACCTCCTCGCCATGAAGTGCGCCGCGATGCGCATCGGTGAAGAGTTTCACGACCTGGACGACGTGCGGTACTTACTGCGCCATCTCAACATATCGAGCTTGGATCAAGCGCTCGAGGTCGTTGGTCGCTTTTTCGACGATGACGAGCTGCACCCGAAGACTCGACTGGCCCTCGAGGAGCTGCTCTCCACCTAGTGGACTGTAAACGCCGCAGACACTCGAAGCGCTTCGGTCGTTGCGGGATCCTCGACTCCGCGATTGCTCGTCTATGCGGCCGCCGGCCGTGGCTCCGAAGAGCGCAAGCGCGAACGAGCACTGCACGTTGAACGAGCGCATTCACCGAGGAGTTTCGCTCGGCGGCGAACCGGCGAACGGCGGAAAGAACGTCTGCGTCCACGCTCAGGGTAACGTTCTTCACTAACACGGTATGTGTGTAACTGTTTGATGCGGCAACCGCGCGAGGTTCCGCCGGAAGCCGGGACGTTCGGATCCGAATGAATCCCAAAACCCGAGCGGGGCGTCCGAGATCTCGAGAACGTGGTTGCAAGTCGACGGCGTGCCCGATAGATTTTTTGGGTGCCTCTCGCCCCTGGAGCTCGAAACATTCGGAAGAAGGAGACGACCTCCGCCCGAGCGTCTTCGCTCTGGGGAGGGCTCACTCTCGCATCGCTGCTCACCATCGCCGCACTTCCCGTGGCCCGAGCTGAGAAGAGCCTCCCCGACGGATTCACGTTCGCGGCCGGCGGCGACATCATCGGACCGCGGGGGCCACTCACCGAGGCGCTTGCGACGGACTTCCGGCAGATCGCGGATCTGTTCCGCGGCGCCGACATCGGCATCGCCAACCTCGAGGGCGCGGTGTTCGACCTGGCGACGTTCGACGGATACCCGGCGGCCGAGAACGGCGGCGGCTACCCGCTCTACCCGACGACTTTACCCGGGGAGCTGCGGGACATGGGCATCACGCTGGTCGGGAAGGCAAACAACCACGCGACGGACTGGGGCGCGCAAGGTCTGGTCGCGACGCTTCAGTCCCTGGCAACCGCCGGCATCGCGCAGGCCGGCACCGGCATGAGTCTCACCGAGGCGCGGGCGGCGGCCTACGTCAAGACAGCGCACGGGCGCGCCGCTTTGGTCAGCACGGCGACGACGTTCCCGCCGATGTCGGTCGCCGGAAACACGGTGACGCGGTTCGAGATCGAGTCGGCGCCGCGGCCTGGGATCAGCGCAATAAGGATCCGCAAAATCCGACTGGTCCCCGCGGCGGATCTCGACGCGCTGGGACGAATCGGCGGGCCGATCGCCCGTGACGTAGGGGGGCGCCCTGACGAGCTGCGCGTCGACGACCAGGTGTTCCGCGCGGCGGACCATTACGGTTTCGAGTGGGAGACCAACCCCGAGGACGAGGCGGCTGTGCTGGATTCGATACGCGCAGCCGATGCCAACGCCGACTTCGTTGCCTTCATGATCCACACCCACGAGACGGCCGGCAACGAGGACGACATCGCGCTCGGGGACTATGAGCTCGCCGTGCTCCACCGGGCCAATGAGGTGCCGAGTCCCGACGAGCCGATGCCGGCCGCGTTCCAGCCGGTGCTGTTCAGAAAGGCGATCGACGCCGGTGCGGACGCGGTCATCCGCACCGGCCCGCACGTGCTGGGAGGCATCGAGATCTACCGGGACCGGCCGATCTTCTATAGCCTCGGCAGTCTGTTCCTGTTGTTCTGCGGCGATCGCACGTACCAGGCCCCGGGCGGGCAGATCAAAAAGCTACCGGACGAGTGGTACGAGACCGTGATCCCGGTGACGCGATACGCGGACGGGCGGCTCGGCGAGATCCGGCTGTATCCCGCCGTGATCCAGTGGGAGCCTGGTCCTTTGTGCAGCGTGCCGCGGCCGGCCGACGCTGCGGAAGCGGCGCGCATACTGGAACGGATTCGGAAGCGATCGGCCGTTTTCGGCACGGTCGTGACCATCCAGGACGGGGTCGGCATCATCACTCCGTAGGCTCGACTGGCACGACGCGCTGAAGCGGCTCCTTATCGCTGGCTCGACGTCACGAACCCGGACGCGCGCGTCTTGTTGGACGCGGCCGGGGTAAGTGCCGACGAGCTTCCCGTGCTGCTCTTCGAGGATGGTTCCGCGCTGCGCAGCCCCGAGCGACGTGAAGTGGCCGAACGCCTGGGCCGGCCGCTCTCGGAAGCTTTCAGTCTGTACGACTCGTGATTTCGGCGCTGGACCCGCGGGCCTCGCGGCCGCCGTGTACGGCGCCTCGGAAGGGCTACGGACGCTGCTACTCGACCGACACGTGCCGGGCGGGCAGGCGGGCAGCAGCTCCCGATGGAGAACCACTCGGGTTTCCCGCCGGTGTCACGGCAATGAGCTGACGCGTCGCGCGGTGACGCAGGCGCAGCGGCTTGGCGCGGATTCCTCGTGCCCGCTCGAAGTGACGGGGGTTTCGAGAGAGCGGGATACAAGTGCTTCACGCTCAGCTAGGCCGTGGGCTGTCACCAGCAACATGGTGGCCGCGACCGGTATCGGTACCGAGATCATCCGGCGGCGGGAGTGACGGACATACTGGATCGGGAGTCCATTACGGCGCGGGCGCGACGGGGCACCGGTGTGCGGCGGCAGGCAGGTAATGATCGTCGGCGGGGGGAACTCGGCGGGACAGAGTGCGATGTATCTGTCGCGCTACGCGAAGGAGGTGCAGATACTGCTGCGCGGCGATTCTCTGGACCCAACCATGTCGCGGTACCTCATCGACCAAATCGAAAAGACGTCGAACATTCGGGTGCGGACTCGCACCGAGGTCGAGTGTATCGAAGGGAGCGGCCGCGTGGAACGGGTCGTGCTCAAGTCGCGCGACGACGGAACGTGTCACCCGGAGGACGTCGACGCCGTCTTCGTGTTCATCGGCACCAAGCCGTGAAGCGACTGGCTTCCTGCCAATATGCTGCGCGACCCCAAGGGGTTCGTCCTGACCGGCCGGGACGTCGTGGCCGACGCCGCGTACCCGCGCATCTGGAAAGAGCGACGCGAACCCCTGGCCCTCGAGACGAGCGCGCCCGGCGTGTTCGCGGCGGGCGACGGCCGCGCAGGCGCCATGAACCGGGTGGCGCGCCAGCGGCGGGCGAGGGCGCGATGGCGATGCGATCGGTTCACGACTACCTGGCGCTGACCTGATTCGGCTCGCACCTATCGGTCGGCGTATGCCCTGAGGGCCTCCACCTTTCTCTGTCTGGACCGGCACGGCATTCGCTACGCCGTCATCGGTCTGGCCTGGCCGCGGTCCTTCGTAGAAAGACACTCAGGCACTGACGGGCCGCCGCGCTCTGACTCAGCGGAAACAGACGGCATGACGTTCCGCCTCGGGGACTGGTTCGTCGAGCCGTCCATGAACCGCCTCTCTCGCCCGGGCGAATCGGTACGACTCGAGCCCGAGTGATGGACCTTCTCGTGCTCCTCGCGGCACGCGAGAACGAAGTGGTCACCAAACGGAGATCAGGATCACCTCTGGCCGGATACCTTAGTGACAGAAAGCTCGGTCTTCCGCCACATCTCAGAAGACCGGCGGGCTCTCGGTGACAATAGGAAACACGCTCGCTACCTGGAAACGATTCGCAAGAAGGGATATCGGCTCGTCACGGCGGGCCTCAGATAGGCTCGAGACCGGGGAGACAAGAGCGCCGGACGCCTCGGCTCGCCTGCGCTCGAAGGCGGCGGCAGTGCTCGTGGTAGTGGCACTCGTCGGAGCCGCGCTCTTCATCCGCGCTCTCGGCCGCCCCCATGGGCCGAGAACGAGCGTCGACGCCGCCACTCGGGACGCGTATCACCGGGGAGAAGTCTTCGAGAACCGCGTGGATTGCCGATCAGTTAGACCGAGCCATCGCGACGTACCACGAAGGGATGCATCGAGACCGAGGCTTCGTCGACGTCTATACGCGGCTCTTCGACGGGCACGTCGCATAGGCGGTACTCGGTTGTCACACGCCAGAACCATTGCTCTCTGAGCTCGCGTCTCTGGTTTCGCTCGATCGAGAGAGCGACCTCGACGAGACGCGACGGACGCAGGGAGAGGCGGCGCTCGCTCTCTGGCGGGACGGCAACGTCGCAGAGGCGCTCTCGGAGTTTCAACGAGCGTCGGAGGAGGCGACATAGAGCGACACAGACGACCTGAGCTACGCGGTGACGCTGGTAGTCTCAGGAAGACAAGAAGCAGGCCTCGACGCGGCGAGACGCGCTCTCGACGCTCTCACAGTCGACTTGGGGGAGAACTGGGCGCTCGGCGGCATCATCTATATCACGGGTCGATACGAACAGGTCGTTCAACAAGAAGATCGAACGCGCGAGCTCTATCACGGCGAGCGCCCCGACGAGAAGATGATCGCGCTCAGCTATCTCATGGCGGGCAATAGAGCAAGGGCTCTCGCGCTTGCGAAGAAGTCAGAGGCACAGGCAGAAACGATGCAGGAGGAACAGATTCAACGGTTCGACGCAGTGCGAGGGTTCATCTTCGCAGTGCTCGGCGAGCAAGAGCGCGCGCGGCAGGTACTCGCGCGGTGGACGGCACAATAGGAAACAGACTGGGTGCCCAAGACTTCACTCGCGCTCCTCCATCTCAGGCTGGGAGAGCGCGACGCGGGAATACGCTGGCTCAAGGAGGCGAAACGGGAGCGGGATATATGGCTCGTACTCGTAAGCGCGGACAAGGCGTTTGGCGCTCTTGCGGCAGACTCCGCCATCGCGGGCGGCGATGCGGAAGCAAAAGGTAAGATTTCAGTAAGGAAGTTTCTCACGCGTAGTCGCTAGACTCGCGGAATGGAGCAAAGTCTACTCGGGGCATGCATTCTTGCACTCGCGCTCAGCGTTTCAGAGAATCGGAGGCGAGACCCCGTTTCGCGATCTTCGCCGGAGCGCAGTGCGACGCACCCGCAGTCGAAGACGGGCAGAGCTTCGACTCGAGCTGCTCGATGGCCCCGCTTGCGGGCTTCGCCGCGGGCTTCCGCCCGCCGGGCCCTCTCGGGCTCGAAGCCCTAGCCTCCGACGCGCGGAGAAGCTTCACGTCGCCCGCGTTCGTGACGGATACCGCGGTGCGGGTGGATTTCCTCGAGGTCGCGCTCGAGGGCACGCTCGTCATCCATAGTAGCCCTGGTGGATTTCGCGTCACCGCGCTCGGTGGCCCGGAGAACTCGGCGTGGTCCTCCGAACGCGCCGGCTCTTCCGTGACGTCGATCGCAAGGATATAGCGAACGAGCTGCGGCCGGCGGATTTCCGGCTCGTGGCTCTCGCGACCGTCCCGTCACGCTTCGGCAGTAGAGGTCTTCGTCGAGAGCGGCGTCGCCTGGGGCCTCACCAACCTGGACGATACCAACCAACAGACGATTCACTCGCGGGCCTTCCTGATTCGGCTCGGGGTCGCGCGCTAGGAGGCATCGCATGAGCCGTTCGGTCCTCAAGGGTCTCTCCCTGGCCTTCCGCTTGCTCTCGACCTCCGCCGGCCGAGGCAGCCAGGAGCGCGATACGGACGCCGTCGACGTCGACGCGAGTCGCTGGCCGGGGATGCAGGGTGAGGTCTCCCATCGCGGCGGATCCGCTCGATCCCGAGCACGTTGTGGCCGCCGCGATGAACCTCGAGGAAGGAGCCCTGCTTTTGATGTCTTCCACGGACGGGGCCGGCACCTGGACCTCGTCCCTCTTGCCTCTTCCGGGCGGCGCCGTGCTGCACGCCGATCCGATGGTGGCCTTCGACTCACGCGGGCGGGCTCACCTCGCGGTGATCCCCGTTGGGCCCGGCAACCGCGCGCTCGGAATCGAGCGCCTCGCACTCCGACGACGGCGGTCAGGACCTGGTCGGCGCCTCTGCGTATCAGCAAGGCGACGAAGCGAGATGACAAAGTCGCGCTCGCCGTCGACGACGGACCCGACAGTCCGTTCCGAGACCGGGTTCACGTGGCCTGGAAGTGGCCCTCGGGCGGCATCTTCTATTCGTCATCGGACGACCGCGGAATTCATTTTGCCCGACCGCGACTATAGACACCGCGAAGGTCAGCGGACTCGACCTCGCCGTGGGATCGAACGGCGACCTCTACCTCGCCGCGAACGACGGGGCGGAAAAGGTGATGCGAGTCCTGCGATGCGGGACGGCGGAGCCTCGTTCTTGCCTTCGGTCGCGGTCAGCTCCAGGATTACGCGCCTGTGGTACACGAGCCAGCCGTGGCATTGCAGAAGAGACAGTCCCTCGTACAGGCCTCGATGCCGTCGACCGGTCCTCGGGGTCGAATCGGAACATGGTCTACCTGACCTGGGCGGACTACGTTTCGGGCACGAAGCGGAGCGACGCGCGCCGACGCGCGACCCGCGACGACCTGCACGACCGAAGTCTTCTTCAGCGGTCGCGGACGGAGGCGGAGTTGGAGCGAGCTCGATGCTTCCGAGGGAGAGCTTGTTGCTATTGCTACTTCCAATGGAGTCGCTCGACGTGACGGGGGAGCTCTACGTCGCTTACAAGGCGAGCGCTTCGATTCTCATTGAGTGGCGACGGAGGGTTCCTCAGTGGTTGATGGGATCGGCGGATTTCATTTCTTCGAGCCGCTCTTCGGCTCTCTCAGGTGCCTCCAGCGTCGCGAGCGGATCGTGTTTCAGTACGGCGACTACCAGGGGCTCGCGGTCTCGAGGGGCCACGTCTATGCCGCGGTCGGACTACCGAGCGCTCTCGATGGCGATATTGATGTAGGTCGGATTGTTTTCGCGTCCGACGCTGAGTCGCTCGGTCAGGGACTGCAAACGCGATGACGACCCAGACGTGGAGAGATATTCGCACACTCGTCGGGCAGACCTCGGTTAGAATCCTGGGCACGTGACTCGTGGGGTCCGCTGGCTCCTCGAGGATCGCGAAGCGAGACTGTGAGGCGGGCGCTCGTCTTCCGGAATCGACCCGGTTCCCGACCGAGCTCTTCGTCATCGACCAAATCGAAAAGACGTCGAACATTCGGGTGCGGACTCGCACCGAGGTCGAGTGTATCGAAGGGAGCGGCCGCGTGGAACGGGTCGTGCTCAAGTCGCGCGACGACGGAACGTGTCACCCGGAGGACGTCGACGCCGTCTTCGTGTTCATCGGCACCAAGCCGTGAAGCGACTGGCTTCCTGCCAATGTGCTGCGCGACTCCAAGGGGTTCGTGCTGACCGGCTGGGACGTCGTGGCCGACGCCGCGTACCCGCGCATCTGGAAAGAGCGAAGCGAACCGCTGGCCCGCGAGACGAGCGCGCCCGGCGTGTTCGCGGCGGGCGACGTCCGCGCAGGCGCCATGAACCGGGTGGCGTCATCCGTGGGCGAGGGCTCGATGGCGGTGCGATCCGCTCACGACTACCTGGCGCTGACCTGAGTCGGTCGCACGCACTGTTGGCGGCTCGTGCGGCCAGAAGGCGCTTCATCGTCTCGTCGAGCGCAGATCGACGCTCTATCTGCGACATGCGTGCACAGGACCGAGTCGCTCCCGGTGCGCCTCTCGCTACGGACTTGCCGTCCGCGTCTCCAAGGTCATGGTTCTATTTGCCGGGGGGCGCTACGCGTCTCAGCGAAACGCCTCCTTGCGCCGCCTGGTGATACCAGCGACGAGTAGTCCCATACCAAAGATCATCAGTGCGAAGCTCGAGGGTTCAGGAATGCTCGGAGCATTCAGATCGATGAAGCGGTTGTTGACGAGATAGTCACCAGCGTTGGCCGTCACGCCATCCTCCACCGTAAACACATCGGCGCCACTCGGGAATTTCAAGCTGCCGCCAAAGTCGGACAGCGCTGAACCGAAGGTTCCGGCCGACTGGGCACTCGATGCCAGAACCATCAGGAAAGAAACCGGCGCCCCGAGCGGTACGCTCACGACCGGACTTCGCAGACTGGCATTCAAGCTCGGTCCGATCACGCCGCTGGTCATTCCGAAGTCGTTGGAACGAACCGTGAACACGCCAATGGAATTGAATACAAAGTCGAACGCGAACCGGCTCGAAAAAAGTTGTATGCTGCCCGCGATTTCCGCGCCAGCGGCACCGTTGGGCGCGGCGGCATTCAAGATGCCGTCCAGGAGCAGGTTGACAGCGACGTCAGTCATGGTCGCGTTGTCGTCGTTCGAAGTGAAAATCAACGTGTCGCTGAAAACGGCTTGCGATGAAGACCCGGCCACCAGCGCGGTATTCGAGATCGAAGCGGCATCGCTGCGCGCACCCACGTCGCCGAAGCTGGCGCTGGCGCTGGCATTGCCAACGCCGATATTGTCGTTGAATTTGATACAGGTCGTCGAAGCCGAGACCGGGCTCGAATCCTCGAGCGTCCCGGAAAAAGGCGAGCAGGTTCGCGTCGCGACATTGCTGTTACCGGGGCCGACATCAACTCTGAAGACAGGTGTCGCCCAGGACGCGGAGCCACAGAGCAGGACGAGGCCGGTAGCGCCGAGCAGGGAAGAAATGTGACGCATGGGAGGGTTCTCGCTCTACGGTTAGTTGCCGAAAATACAAGCCCTGACTTCTCTTTGGTCTATCGGTAATACGGGTTGTGATCGGCCCCGATTAGTCGACACTCCCCGGATCGGCTTGTTCGGCTCTTGCCGCGCCAAACGCGAAGCAATTTTCATGCTAACTTTAGAAGTTCCTTTAGATTGGAGCACAAAGCCTCGGATTGTCGTCTTCCTCGCGAGTGGAGTTGTAACCTTTTTCGACATCCATCGGTGGATCCTCGCAAAAACGCGTAAAGCATTTCGACACCGTGCCGGTGGTTGCGGAAGCGACGCGGGTCCCGGATACGCGCAACTTTGGGCATGGGCAGTTGGAAGGCACCCACGCAAGACTGGATGGGGGTCGATCACTATCACGGAACCGATCGGCAGCTCCAACCGTAGAGTCCTGCGAGAACGTCCAGACCACCTCCTGAATATCCGGAATACCCTGACGAATGCACTCCAAGCAGAAATTCTTTTCCAGCGAGACCCAGGTCAACCCCGCTCACACCGGCGAGAGAGCTGTCGCCGAAGCCGAACCGGAGAGGCTCGACGAGAAGCGCCGCCAAATGCTCGCCGATGCGGAAAAGCTCGCACGGATCGGGAGCTTCGAATGGGACATCCCCAACAACAAGATCACCTGGTCTGATGGTCTCTATGCGATCTATGAACGGACTCCGAACGAATTCGCGGCTTCCTTCGAAGCTTTCCTCGAGCGAGTGCATCCGGACGATCGCGATAAGGTCGAGGCAACGATTCAGGAAGCCTATCGGAGCGCGCAGCCGTTCACCATGGAGGAACGGATCGTCAGGCAGGACGGTACGGTGCGCATCCTGCGGAGCAAAGGAGAAGTCATCACCGACGCACAAGGCGCCGCGGTGAGAATGATCGGGGTGTGCCAGGACATCACCGAGGCGAAACGAGCGGAGCAGTTGGTGGCGGACTGGAACCGGACGTTGGAGCAACGCGTCCATGAGCGAACTCGCCAACTAGGGCAAACGAATTCGAGACTGGAAGAGGCACTCGAGCAGCTCAAGGCGATGCAGCACCAGATGGTGATTCAGGCAAAGATGGCGACCGTTGGACAGCTCGTCGCCGGAATCGCGCATGAAGTCAACACTCCCGTCGGCGCCATCAAGGGCGCGGCCGACGTCGTCGAACGCTGCGCCGCCCGAATCATCGAAACGCTCGAGGGAGCGGAAAGCCTGGAGGAGCTCAGAAACGGCACCGGAGCTCAAGAAGTATGTGGATACTCTGAGCAACAACTCCAGGGCGGCAACGAGCGCCGGGAATCGACTCACGGAAATCATCGAGCGCCTGAGGGTTCTTTCGCAGCCGGACGAATCTCCTCTGGCCAGGCTCGACTTTAACGAAGCTCTCGACGGCATCCTGGCCTTGATTCGCCACCACACCTCGGAACGGGTCCGGATCGTAAAGGACTACGGCGAGCTTCCCGCGATCTGGTGTCATCCCGGCCAACTGAACCACGCTTTCATGAGTTTGCTCCTGAACGCTTCTCAGGCGATCGACGGAGCGGGCGAGATTCGGATCACGACCTGGACCGATGTCGAGAGCATCTTCGTACGCATTCAGGATAGCGGTAAGGGAATCCCACCGGAAAAGCTGGAAGGTTTGTTCGAGATCGGCTTCACCTCCAGGAGCTCCAAAGTGCGTCTCGGAACAGGGCTCTTCAACGCGTACAACATCATTCAAAAACATAGAGGCGATATCACCGCTCACAGCGAGCCCGGTCAGGGCGCGACCTTCACCATCCGTTTACCAATCGGCGCTCCCGGAAAGTTGCGAAAGGGCGAGGATGTCGATGAAGCTCCGATGGTACAAGGCGAGGTGGCAGAGCGATCAGGACGTCCCTGAATCGCACGACTCGACCAAGGCTTCACGCCACGCCCGGTCCAACCCGCAATATCTGGACTCCCGCGTCCGGCTCCTTTCTCAAGCTAGGCAGCGCAATTCTCCTGCCAACAAGGCTCGCACATTCAGTGGAACGCCCAGATCGAGAGAACCTCGATTGAAGCACGCAAAGATGTCCGCGGAGATCGCCATTGCGCGATCTCGAACGGCGCGGACCGAAGGCGATACCGCGGCTACCTTGCCGCGATCGTCAGGAGCCAGCCCTTGCCGCGCGGAACGGGAATGGGCTCGCCGGGCGGGAACGAGCGGGCCGGCTGGAAGCCCTCGATGGGCTGGGCAGTGATCGCCGCCCTGGACGGGTCGAGGCCAAGCGCCGCCCAGTCGATCGCGAGCGTCGTCGTCACGTCGCCGTCGGCCCAGCTTCGCCAGCGCCACCAGGGCGCCGCCGCCGCCGGACCTGGCATACACCGGTCGCGCGCACGTCGCGGTGACTCGGCTTCACGGGAGAGCTCGCGACCCAATAGCCGACCATGCGCGTGCCCTCCATGCCGAACGCGTCCCACGCCTTCCAGAGCGGCCGCGGGTCGCTGTTGTCGGTCCAGGGCAATCGGTTGGTCATGCCGTACACCATTCCGCGCCACGGATTCCCGCCGCCCTCGAGCATCTCACCCATGAGGCCGAAGGGGATGCCGCTCACCTCGGTGAGGTAGAAGTCCGGGCTTTCGCGCTCGTAGTCGAAGTACTCGCCGAACCACAGACGCGTGAGATACGGGAAGTGCTCCAGATACAGAAGCGCGCTGTTAACGTAGCCGTCGCGCTGGTTGAACTGGTTGGCCGAGTGCAGATCGATGATGCCCGGTGCTGGCCGTCCTCGGTCAGCACGCGTTTGATGCGCTTCATCGTCGATGCGATCGAACGCCACGTCGTCGAGGTAGATGCCGTCGATCCCGATCTGCTGCACCAGCCATCGCATGCCTTCGACGTAGTAGTTGTGCCAGCGGCTCATGCCGCTCTCGAGGATGGCGGCATCCTGGAGCTCGGGGACGAACCAGGCGCCGATGTAGTCGTCGCCGAGATGCTCCTGGAGCCACGAGAACCCGCCGCCCGGGCCCGGCGAGAAAATCTCATGCCCGAGACTGCGCAGCGGAAACAGCTCATACGCGTGATTCGAGAGCTCGCGGACGGTGTCGTAAATCTTCACCTTCAGGCCCTGCCGGTGCGCCTCGTCCACATAGGCCTTCATCTCGCGGTGCGCGATGAACGGATAGTTGATCCAGGGGTTGATGGGAGTGGCGTGGTGCACGTTCACCACCGTTGCCCCGGTGGCCTATCACCTCCGCGACGGGCGCGAAGCGATGGTAGAAGCGCATCCGCCACTGCCCGTCGGTGTCGAGCGGGTGGAACGGGGTCACGAGAGAAGTTCACGTCGAACCGGAGCGTGGTGCCCGCCTTCAGAGTGCGTCGGCCGCTGAACGCGGTCACGGCCACCTCACCGTCGCGCTCTCCTATCGCGATGCCTCCGCCCGTCCCTCGTTCCCCCACGATGTCGGCAGGAGCAGCGGCTTCTGCAGGTAGAAGTTGGTGTTCAGCGGACGCACGTAGTTCTCGTCGCGGAGCGAGAAGTAGAGGCCGGCGTTCACGCCGCCGATCCAGGCGCCGTCCTGGTTGCGCGTCGCAACGCTCCACGTCCAGTCGAGCCGCGACGGCCGGGCACCGCCTTTCTGGCCAAGTCCCATCATGTAGGTGGCTGCGCGAGGCCGGTAGGGCATTTCGAGCCGCACGTCGGCCAGGTCGATGTCGGCGTCGGAGGTGAGCGCGAGCTGATACGAGAGGAATCCGTCGAACTCTAGCGTGCCTCCGGCGACGAGGCGCAATGATGCGGCGCGCGACTCCGCTGACCAGCGCACTGTGCCAGGCGACTGTTCGCTGAAAGACGGCGCGCCGCCCGTGAGCTCGAGGAGCTCGCCGTCGGGACGCTCGGCCACGAGCCGGATAGGCGCCGCGAGGACGTCGTTGGGCGACGTGCCGATCGACGTCATCTCTTCGGTGAAGAACGTGCGGATGCGCACCGGAAGCCCGGTATCGCCGAGCTCGATGTCGCGTCCGAGAAGCGACAGCTGCCGCCCGCGGACGACGATGGGCGTGTACGGTGCTACAATCGTGTTCTCCTGGGCGAGCGTGGAGTCGAGCCACTTGAGCCGCGTCTCGTTCCACGGCTCGTCCTCCCCGCCCCGCTCGGCCAGCTCCGGCAGCACGGTGACGTCCACGCGCACACGGAGATCCGCGAATCCAGGGGCCGAGAGGGTGGCCGCGCCGCGATAGGCACCGGGTGACG
Organism: uncultured Acidobacteriota bacterium; assembly: GCA_963815675.1. GTDB lineage: Bacteria > Acidobacteriota > Vicinamibacteria > Marinacidobacterales > SMYC01 > CAWFHP01. Next base: position 329,935 of record CAWFHP010000009.1, read on the forward strand.
CCTCCGCGGGAACATCGAGACCGCACCAGACGGACTGCACATCTCCCTCGGCGACCTCGACCGTCTTCGTGAACGGCTGGCCCGTCCAGTCCACGCCCTCGGTGTTGATGCAGGACATCACGTGGGCCGGCAGGGTCCGGCCGCCGTCGCCGGCGAGGTCGGTAAAGCGCACGGTGGCGCCGGTGACGGGCCTGAGGGCGACGACGGCGAGCTGGAACGCGAAGTACTCCCCCCGCAGCGCCTCACCGATCACGACGTCGGTGACACCGCGGTGAATCCACCGCTTGGGCAGGTCGTGCATCATCCGCACGGGATGCGCGCGGATCTTCCGGGATGACCAGCCAGCCGTCGTCGCGGTGGGGGCGAGTCAGCGTCTCGGTCTCCGCTGATGTCGCGATGACTTCCATCTCGTCGAACTGGCTCATCGCGTCGATGGACTCGATGGCCTCGACCGTCGCCGCCGCCCACGTCGCTCCCGGCGCTCCCGGCGCGCCCGGCGCGGAGGCGCGCGCGACCCACGTGGGGTGGCATGGTCGCGCGGCGCGGGATAGGTCACGTGTGGATAGTTGCTCCGACCGAGCTTTCCCAGGGCAGGTAGTAGATGAAGTAGCGCCCGGCGCCGCGGACCGGCTCGAACCAGATCTCTCCGCGCTCCCGTGTGATCGAGCGTCGTAGGACATTGGAGATGGGCGCATTGTCCGCATCCGTGACGATGAGGTCCTTCGACGCCGGATCGGCGTCACGACGACGCCAAGGTACGTCCACCCGGATGACTCTGGTGGCGCCGGCGACGTTCGCGGGCACCGTGACGACGACCCGGTGATTGCCGAGCGTGGACGGCTCCCACGGCGAGGATGCTACCCGCCGGGGCACGTCGGTCGCAGGCGAGGCCGCGCGCGCGGCCAGCACGACCCCGAGCGCCATCGCGCGGACCAGGGAACACGGGAGGCGACGCACGCCCGCGTCAGAGAGTCGCGCGCCGCTCAGGGCTGGTTCTGCCGTTTGCGGATCTCCTCGAGAAGCTGTCTTAGAAGGGGCAGGCTTCTGTGATCTTTGGGCCGATTGGCGGCTCCTTGGAGCGAATGACATCTTCCGGCGAGGCGACGCGCACCGCCGCACCGCGAATCCGGATTTCGACCGAGTTTTGAATGAGTTCCTCGTAACCGCCGGTTCCCGCGGGGATGAACGACAGGTCCAGATCGCCATGCCGGTCCAGACAAACGAAGGTCTCCTCGGCCTGGAGCGGGCTCATCGCTGTCAGGTTACTCGCGAATCAGGGGGCCTTCTGAGCGGATGGCGAGATAGAGCCGGAGGAAGGAAGCGTTGGCCGTGAGCCGTTGCTCGGGAGTCCAGCCGAGCCGTTCCACGATGAGGCTTCGATTGTGAGTTTCGACGTCACCTTGAAGCTCGAGCGCCGCTTGCACCGCTTGTTCGTCACGCTCGGTTTTGTTCATGCATGTCTTCTTTTGTCAAAGTATACACGTCTCGAACGGATGACCCAATCGGACTCTCCAGCCGTCGACCTGGCCGCGCCCGAACTTCGACGCGGAGCGGCCGGACCAACTCGTGGACCTGCCGTAAACCGGTGCTCTATTTCGCGATTGCGAGGCTTTTCGCCTGCTCCTTGTAACGGTGGAGAAGAGATTTCGGAAAGCCCGGTCCCGGTCGGACGTGACGCTCACCGCGTCGCGCTTCTGAAACCGGGCTCGACCCAAGAGGCTCTCCGCAGGAGCCGCGGGGCCCCCGACCCTCCGCCGCTCGCGTTTGCTTTTCGGGCAGGGTGCCTTTAGTCTCTTCCCCACTTTCGCAGGGGGGATCCCATGGTGGCACCCACGAGAAGGCCCATGAATCCGTATGCCGGCCCGAGGGTCGGCATGCGTCCCGGGGCGGGGACCGTTTCGGCGGCGGAGATCTATCGTCGCCCTACCATGGTGACGATTCTCGCCGTTCTGAACCTGCTCGGGGCGGGCTTCGTGCTCCTGGTGGCCGGGGGGCTCACTTTCCTGGTAATCACACAGCCCGACATGCCCAACCCCGGTTTCATGCAAGCGTTCGCCGTCGTCTACGCCGTCCTCGGTTTGATGGGGCTCGTGTGCGGAATCGGGCTCTGGAACCTCAAGCCCTACGGTCGCACCCTTCAAATCGTCTCCTCGGTCATCGGGCTCCTCGGAATACCGATCGGGACCGTCATTTCGATTCTGATCCTCGTCTACTTGTTCAAGCCCGGCGCCAAGGTGCTGTTCTCGGAGACGCCGGTCTCTCGGCTGAGCGCTACCGACATCGAAGAGGTCCGGAAGCTCCATCAATCGTCGGGCGCGCTCATCGCGGTCGTCGCCGTCGTCGTACTTCTCGCCGTCGTTGCCTTCATCGGTATCATAGCCGCCATCGCCATCCCCAGCCTTCTCCGGGCGCGGGTCTCGGCCAACGAGGCGGTCGCCATCGGTGACATCCGAACCATCATCTCTGCCGAAGTGGCCTACTCCTCGACCAACGGTGGGCACTTCGACCTGCTCCGGTGTCTGGTCAAACCCCAGGAGTGCATTCCCGGCTATCCCGTCAGCGCACCGATATTCCTCGATCAGGAATACCTTCCGGTCAAGCAGGGATATCAGCGTGAGTTCCTCCCCGGCCTTCCCGCCGACAGCAGCGATGTCGCGCTCGGAAACATCTCGCCGTCGAGCGTTCAGTCCTTCGCCTATGTCGCCTATCCGGTAACCGTCGGAACCACTGGGGTCAGGAGTTTTTGCGGGGACTACACCGGTCGCATGTGCGTCTACATGGACGGCTCGAAACCTCCGGTCACGAACGGCCAGTGCGACCCCGGATGCACGGCCCTCCAGTGAGATCCCGCCGCCCGACCCGCTCGTCCGGCTGGCACCGATCCGACATGGGCCGCCTTTCCTGGTGATCCCCACTGTCTTCTATCGTCGGATCGGGGTTAGCTAGTGGGCTGCCGTCTCTGCGCTCGGGTGTCGGAGCCGCCTTCCCATCCGCTCCACCAAAGTTTCTATTCGCTTTCGCTCATGGTTCGATCGCCCGGCGCCTCGCCAGGAGCAGTGTCCGGAAGCAGAAGGCGGACGTGAGCGTGGCGCTCCCGTAGCTGAGGACCGGACCGCGGCCATCCGGATCCACGGGGACGGCTTCCAGCCACCTTCGGAGATCTGCGATTCGAGGAGGGAGTCGACCGCGCGCCCGCTCGTCGCCGCCGCCACTTCACCGTCGCCATCGCCGCAGACGATGGCCCAGAGCGCGAGCGCGGTCTCCTGCGGGTCTGCTTCGCGGTAGCCCCAGCCGCCTTCTGACCTCGCCGTCGTTCGCAGGTGCTCGATTCCGCGGGCCATCGCCTCCTCGCTCCCTCCGACCGTGCGAAGGAGGCGCAGGCAGAGTGCCGCCGGGTAAGCACTTCCGTGGTACCAGGCGGCCTCCCAAGTACCTGCCGTGATTCGGATCGAACGAGTACGGCTCGGCGACGGAAAGCGTCGGGAGCGCGACGAGGAAGATCGCCGCCTACCGAAGCGCCACGGGGAGCGTGCGGGATCTCACACCGCCGATTCGGAATGAATGTGACGATCTCGAACGGGACATTCCGTAACATGCCGCTCCGCCTTCCTGAGCGTCAACGCCATCGAGCACATCGGGCGAAGACAGCCGTGGGTTACGGGCGGGTTTCGCCTTCGTCGTTGGGACGGTAGCTCTCGTGAACGGCCGGGAGGTACATCTGGGCGATGGCCTGGGCGTACTTCAGGGAGTCGAAGGGAAGAACGTTGGCCTGGAGCGCCACGACCAGCTCGTGCTCCGGGTAGGTGAGGACAACGGAGCGCGTTCCCTTCACGGTGCCGGTTTTGTCGATGTACCAGCGGCCCTCGGCGTCCTGGTCGAGCTGAAACGCGAGCGCCATTTTGAAATCCTGCTTCACGGGCGGGCCGGACGGATTGAACTCGAGGACGGGATCGACGTGCACGGCGTACATCGTGGCGACGGTCTCGGGCTTCAGGAGGGTGCCGTCGTTGATGGCCTGTCCGAAACGAACCAAATCCTCTACGGTGGACAGCATGCCGCCGCCAGCGTACTTGTAGCTGGGATCAACGTAGGGCGTGTTGACGAGGACACCACGGTCGTCCCGGACGTAGCCCCGCCCGCGCTTGTGCACGACGCGCGAGGGGACGTCGAACGAGGAGCTCGACATGCCGGCGGGCTCCCAGACGAATCGTCTCATGTACTCTTCGAACTTCAACCCACTCGCTTTCTCGACGACGCCCTGCAGCAGGTTGAATGCGTGCGAGGAGTAGAAGTAGAGCGTGCCCGGCTCGAACAGGAGCGGGTCGTCGCGGAAGTTCTCGATCGCCTCGCCGATATCGTCGAAGTGGCGCGCCTCGTAGAGACCGTAGGGGCCAAACTCGCCCTCTTTGTAGTGCCGGATGCCGGACGTATGCGTGAGGATCTCTTCGAGCGTGATCGGCGCGCGCTTCTCCGGATAGCTCGGCACGTACTTCTGGATGTGATCGTCGAGGCTCACCTTGCCGCTCTCCACGAGCTGCATCACCGCGACGGCCGCCAGGACCTTGGAGACCGACCCGACGTTCCACACGGTCCCACCGTCCGCGGGAGTGAGGTTGTCCAGCTCCGCGTAGCCCGCGCCGCCCGAAAACACCAACTCTCCTTTGAGGCCGACCGCGGCGGTGACGCCCGGCGCTCCCGTCTCGTTCCGTACCTGATCGAGATAGCGAAGGATCGCCGGGCCGTGCCCCACCGACACCGGTCTGGGCGGGAAGCGAGGCGGGCGCCAGCAACAAGAGGAGCGCGAGGAGCTTCAAACGGGTCAGGGAGTCGAACATCGTCGGGACCTCCGGCTTCCATCCGGCAAACGCCCCGAAAGTTAGCACATCACTACTTTCGCTTCCATCTCGATGACTTCCTATCCGTTACAATGACGCCGAAACCCTGCGTCTGAACGCTCATCGTCTCGGCCGGGCTCTCTCAAGGAGGCGCTTTCCGTGCGCACTATGACCACTCGATTCGTCCTCGTGTTCACCCTTCTCGCGGCCGCGGCTTCGCTTCGCCGCCGCCCCGTCCCCGGATCTCTACGGCGAGCTTCATTGGCGCGCCATCGGGCCCACCCGGGCCGGACGCACGCGCGCGCTCGACGGTGTGGCGAGTCAGCCCAACGTCTTCTACATCGGGTTCGACAACGGCGGTTTGTGGCGCTCCACCGACTACGGCTCCAACTGGGAGCCTCTGTTCGACCGCGAGCCCACGGGCTCCATCGGCGCCATCGCGGTGGCCCCGTCGAACCCGAACATCATCTATATAGGGAGCGGTGCAGGGATCATCCGGCCCGACCTGTCCACAGGGGATGGGATGTACAAGTCCACCGATGCCGGGGCGACGTGGACGCACCTGGGGCTTCGCGACAGCCAGATGATCGCCGACGTCGTGGTGGATCCACGCAACCCCGACCGGCTGTTCGTCGCCGTGCTGGGACATCCCTACGGCCCCAACGCCGAGCGCGGCGTCTACCGGTCGCTCGACGGCGGACGGACGTTCGAGAAGGTGCTCTACCGCGATGAGTACACGAGCGCCAATGACCTCCTCATGGACCCCATGGATCCCGACACTCTCTACGCCACGCTCTGGCCCCAGCAGGAGGGCTTCCGCGAGAGTCAAGCCTTCGGCGGCGCCGGCACCGGCATCTTCAAGTCCACGGACGGCGGCGCCAATTGGAAGCCACTTTCCGAGGGGCTCCCCAACGTCATCCAGGCAAACCTGGCGGTGGCGCCGAGCAACCGGCGTCTCCTCTATGCCATGGTTGCCGGCACCCCGAAAGGCAGAGGAGCCCAAGAGCACGACCGGGGTGGTGGGTTTCTACAAGTCGACGGACGCCGGTGAGCATTGGACTCCGGTGAACGTCCCCGAAGGTCCCATGGGCGCGGCCACGGCGCACGTGGACACACGGCCGCTCGGGCGCATCGGAGGCGGCGACCTCCCTACCATCACCGTCGATCCCAAGAACGAGCGTGTCATCTACAGCGCGTCCCAGGTCATGTGGCGCAGCGACGACGGCGGCGTTCATTGGACGGCGGTGCGGGGCGCGTACGGAGGAGACGACTACCAGAAGATCTGGATCAATCCCGGAACAACCCCGACATCATCCTTGCCGTGTCCGACCAGGGCGCCGTGATCTCGGCGAACCGCGGCAAGTCGTGGAGCAACTGGTACACCCAGCCCACCGCCGCCGTGTATCACGTGACGGCGGACAACGACTTCCCCTACCGGTTGTGCGGAGGCCAGCAGGATTCCGGATCGGCATGCGTCCAGAGCCGATCCGACGACGGCATGATCACGTTCCACGACTGGCATCCCGCCAACATCCAGGAGTACGGAATCGCCGCGCCGGATCCGAAGGACCCCGACATCGTCTTCGGCGCGAGCCGGAGCGACGTCACCCGCTACGATCGAACGAGCGGCCAGACCACGAACGTCGGTCCCGATATGGGTCCGCGCGGTGGGCCCCTCAACCGGGATGTCCGCACCATGCCTCTCCAGTGGTCCCCGATAGACTCGGACCTGCTCTTCTACACCTCCAACGTGGTGTGGAAGACCCGCGATCGCGGACACAGCTGGACCCAGGTAAGCCCCGACCTGTCGCGGCCCACCTGGACCGTGCCGGAAAGCGCCGGCAAGTACGCCTCGTCCGTGACCGTGAACGCCCAGGGAACCATCACCGCTCTCTCACCCTCGCCCATGGATGTCGACGTGATCTGGGCCGGCACCGACGACGGCAACATCCAGGTAACGATGGACGGCGGCTCCCACTGGACGAACGTCACTCCGCCCGAAATCAAGCCCTGGACCCGCATCTTCAACATCGAGGCCGGGCACTTCGACAAGGCCACGGCGTACGCCGCCGCCAACACCATGCGGATCGACGACATGAATCCGCACTTCTGGCGCACGCACGACGGTGGCAAGACGTGGAAGGAGATCAACACCGGGCTTTCCTCTGGCGCCGTGGCCAACTCCATCCGTGAGGATCCGCGCAAAGCGGGACTGCTCTATGCCGCCACCGAAACGCAGGTATGGTTCTCGATCGACGACGGCGACCAGTGGCAGTCGCTGAGGCTCGACATGCCGGCGGTGTCCGTGCGCGACATCCAGGTGAAGGACGACGACACGTGCCTCTGCTCCGACCTCGTGGCCGGCACCCACGGGCGGGGCTTCTGGATCCTGGACAACGTCACTCCGCTTCGACAGCTGGCGGAGGCGCAAGCCGCGAGTGCCGCGTTCCTCTACAGACCGGCCACAGCCGTGAGGGTGCGCTCCGGCATGAACGATCCCACCGAGTGGCCCCCCGAAGTTCCGCATGGAGAGAACCCTCCTCCCGGCGGGCTCATCGACTACTACCTGGCCTCCGACGTGAGCGGGCCGGTGACGATGGACATCCTGGACGGACGTGGGACCGTGGTGCGTTCTCTCTCGAGCGACGATCCCGTGCTCGAGCCCGACCCCGCGCTCGATCCGGAAGGGTACGACCGGATCTGCCAGCAGGATCCCACCGCTCCCGACTGCAGGGTGCCTTTGTACTGGCCGGCGCCGCAGATGGTCCTCTCCACAAAGAAGGGGATGCACCGCTTCTCCTGGGATCTTCATTACGAGCCCATCGGCGACGAGCCCCGTGAAGGCGGTGGCGCCACCGGCGCCGTGCCCGGCCATACGTATCCCAGGGTGGAAACTCCGTGGGCACCTCCGGGTGACTACACGGTCCGGCTCACCGTCGCCGGCAAGCAGTACACCCAACCGCTCACACTCCGCCTCGACCCGCGCGTGAAGACGTCCGCTTCCGAGCTCGAGCGCGCGGCCACGCTGTCCCGGGAGATGTACGAAGACGCCGTAACCGCCCATGCCGCTTACGAGGAAGCACGCGCGATGGTGGCCCGTCTCACCGACGCCGCCCTGAAGGCCGACGTCGAAGCATTGGCACCCGCGCCTCGCCCACCCGATCCCTTCCGTTTTTTCCGTGCTCGCGCCCGAAGGTCCGCCGACTCTGAACGGCGTGAGCGAGAGCTTGACCCGCGCGGCCATGGCCATGCAGGAAGCGGAGGTGGGGCCGACCGAGCGGCAGGTCGCGGCGTGCGACGCGGCGCGAACGCAGCTTCAGGAGGTGATGCAGCGCTGGAACGCCCTGCGGACCCGCGCGCCACGCTGAGCGCGAGGAGCCTCGCGGGGCTCCTCTACGGAGTCCGGCCTGCGGATCCCGCTACCGTCTCGGACTCGTCGTGCTGCCGCTGTTGGCGACCGCGGCAACGGCCGCTGGTGTCCCCGCCCGCCGCGCCTCGGGTGTCCAACCGATGTCGGTACTCCGATTGTCCTGAAAGTCACCGGCGTCGCCGCCAGTCGGTAGTGCGAGCGCGGTGAGCCTCACCGCATCGGCCGGCCCGGGTTCGTGAAGTACCTCGAAGGGTAACGAGAGCTAGACGAAGCCCTTCCAGCTCTGCAGAATCCTCATGTAGTTGCCGCGGGTGTAGGCCTGCGGATCGGGCGTCCGCTGGAGGCTCATGCTGCCGACGAGCTCGCCGAGCGACGAGTACTCGTGCTCTTCGAGCCACTCGCCGAGCTCCTGCCGGAGCCGCCCGAGGGTCTCGGGCCCGTGCTTCAGTAGCGCCGACACGCACTGCACCGCGCTCGCGCCGCTCATGAGTGCTTTGACGGCGTCGAGCACAGTGTGCACGCCCCCGGTCACGGCGAGAGAGGCACGGACGTGCCCGAACAGGATCGCCATCCACTGAAGACGAAGCAGGAGCTCGGAGGAGTCCGAGAGCCGAAGCGTGGGCGCTGCGGTGAGCTCCTCGACGTCGATATCGGCCTGGTAGAAGCGATTGAAGAGAACGAGAGCTTTTACCCCCCGTTCGTCGAGCGCCTTCGCGAAGTGCGTGAGTGATGAGTAGAAGGGTGAGAGCTTCACGGCCACCGGGATTTCGAGGCTATCGACCACACGCTCGACGACGTCGAGGGTCCGCTGCTCGATCTCCTCTCCCGAGAGCTCCGGGTCGGTCGCGAGCTGGAACACGTTCAGCTCGAGCCCCTGGGCTCCCGCCTGCTGGATGAGCCCGGCGTACTCGAGCCAGCCCCCGTCGGTCGTTCCGTTGAGCGAGCCGAATACGGGCACGTGGACGGCGGCACGAACACGCCGGAGCTGTTCGAGATACTCGTCCGGGCCGAGGACGAAGTCGTGCGGATCGGGGAGATAGGTCTGGGCCTCGGCGAACGACTCCGCGGGGGACTCGTAATAGTGGTGGGTGGCGAGCTCTTCTCCCTTGATCTGCTCCTCGAAGAGAGAGCGGAGGACGATGGCGGACGCACCCGCGTCCTCGAGCCGGCGCACGGTGTCGATCTCGTCGGCGAGCGGCGACGCACCAGGCATGAAGGGGTGAGGGAGCTCGAAACCCATGTAGCTCGTCCGGAGATCCATCGTCATTCTCCTCTCCTTTCTGCGTCCGCGTCCGCGTCCGCGTCCGCCACCGCGTTCATGGCCGGCCAGACGACCTCCGTGAGCTGGCGGTAGACGGAGAATCGTCGCGACGCCTCCTCCTGGGCCGCCTGGGCGAGGGCCTTGAACCGAGCACGGTCGATCTTCTCCACCATCCGGAAGCGGGTCTCGTTGCGCATGTAGTCGCTCACGGGAATCTTGGGCTCGTGCGAATCGAGCTCGAGGGGTGGTTTTCCTTCCGCGATGCGCCGCGGGTCGAACCGATAGAGCGGCCAGACGCCCGCCTGGACGGCGAGCTTCTGTTGCTCGGCGCCGTGGCGCAGGTCGTAGCCGTGGGCGATGCAGTGGCTGTAGGCGATGACGAGCGAGGGCCCGGAGTAGCTCTCCGCCTCGACGAGCGCGCGCACCGTCTGGTTCATGCTCCCGCCGAAGGCGACACGGGCCACGTAGACGTGGCCGTAGCTCATCGCCTCCATGCCGAGATCCTTCTTGGGGATGCTCTTGCCCGCCATCGCGAACTTGGCCGCGGCGCCCATGGGAGTCGCCTTGGACTGCTGGCCGCCGGTGTTCGAGTAGACCTCGGTATCGAGCACGAGCGCGTTGACGTCGCGTTTCTGGGCGAGGACGTGGTCTAGTCCGCCGTAGCCGATGTCGTAGGCCCAACCGTCCCCACCCACGAGCCAGACGCTCTTTTTCACCAGATAGTCGGCGAGCGGCTCGAGCCGCCGCGCATCCGGGCTCGGGAGATCGCGAAGCTTCTGCCGGAGAGAAGCGACCCGTTCGCGCTGGGAGGCGATGTCCTTCTCGGTCGCCTGGGGCGCGGTGAGGAGCCCGTGGACGAGGACTCCATCGCCGAGCGAGCCGGCGAGCCCGCGGAGGAGCGCGCGGGCGGCTCGCTCGTGCATATCCACCGCGAGCCGGAAGCCGAAGCCGAACTCCGCGTTGTCCTCGAAGAGGGAGTTGCTCCACGCCGGCCCCCGTCCGTCCGCGTTCACGGTATAGGGTGTCGTCGGAAGGTTCCCGCCGTAGATCGACGAGCACCCGGTGGCATTCGCGATGAGCGCGCGGTCGCCGAAAAGCTGGGTCACGAGCTTGATGTAGGGCGTCTCCCCGCACCCGGCACACGCGCCCGAGTACTCGAACAGGGGCTCGAGGAGCTGCGAGCTCTTGGTATCGATCCGCCCGAGCGCCGTCCGGTCGATCTCGGGGAGATCCAGAAAGAAGGCGTAGTTCTCGCGTTCGCGCTCGCGGATTGGAGACTGGGGCGTCATGTCGATCGCCTTGTGCCGCGGGTTCGACTTGTCCTTCGCGGGACAGACCTCGACGCACAGCCCGCACCCGGTGCAGTCCTCGGGTGCGACCTGGATCGTATAGGCGAGCCCCTTGAAGTCCGGACCGCGGTAGGTATTGTGCTGGAACGAGGCGGGTTTGCCGTCGAGCGCCGCCGGGTCGTAGACCTTCGCCCGGATCGTCGCGTGGGGGCAGACGAAAGCGCACTGGTTGCACTGGATGCAGATCGCCGGGTCCCAGGTCGGGATCTCCCGCGCGAGATTCCGCTTCTCCCACTTCGCCGTCCCCACGGGCCAGGTGCCGTCCAGGGGAAAAGCGCTCACGGGAAGTGAATCCCCCTTTCCCGCGAGCATGACCGCCGTCATCCGCTTCACAAAATCCGGAGCTTCTTCCGGGACGAGAGGCGGTCGGCTCCGCTCAGAGCTCACGTCGGTGGCGTCGATCTTCAGGAGATTCTCGAGCGTCCGGTCGACGGCGCGGTAGTTCTGCTCGACCACGACCTTGCCCCGTTTTCCATAGGTCTTGTCGATCGCTTTCTTGATCCCGGCGATGGCGGCGTCCGCGGTGAGCACGCCCGAGATCGCGAAGAAGCAGGTCTGCATGATGGTGTTGATTCTCACCCCGAGACCCGCCTCCTTCGCCACGCGATAGGCGTCGATGACGTGGAAGCGGAGCTTCTTTTCGACAATCGTCTCCTGGACCTCCCGCGGGAGACGGTCCCAGACCTCGTCGGCTCCGAAAGGGGCGTTCAACAGAAAGACCCCCCCGGGAGCGGCCGCCTCGAGCACGTCGAAGCGATCGAGAAAGTCGAACTGGTGGCAGGCAACGAAGCCCGCGCGCCGGATGAGATAGGGAGCGCGAATGGCGTTCGGTCCGAAGCGGAGGTGGGAGATCGTGACCGCTCCGGCTTTTTTCGAGTCGTAGACGAAGTACCCCTGGGCGTGGTTCTCCGTCTCCTCGCCGATAATCTTGATGGAGTTCTTGTTGGCGCCCACCGTTCCGTCGGAGCCGAGGCCGTAGAACACCGCCTCCGTCAAGCCGTCGCGGGCGAGCTCGAAGTCCGGATCGACTGGGAGCGATTTCCGGGTGACGTCGTCGACGATGCCGACGGTGAAGCTCCGCAGGGGCTCGTCTCGTTCGAGCTCGTCGAGGACGGCACGGACCATGGCGGGAGTGAACTCCTTCGAGGAAAGGCCGTACCTTCCCCCGATGACCCGGGGCGGCTCCTCCATGGGAAGCCGGCCCTCTTCCCGGGCTTGCTCGAGACCGCCGACGACGTCGAGATAGAGAGGCTCGCCGACCGCCCCCGGTTCTTTGGTGCGATCGAGAACGGCGATCGCGCGGACGGTCCTCGGAAGCGCCTCGAGAAATCGACCGACCTCGAAAGGACGGTAGAGCCGCACTTTGACGACGCCCACCCGCTCGCCTTTCGACGCGAGAAAGCGCGCCGTCTCGGCGGCGGTCTCGGCACCCGAGCCCATGATCACGAGAACGCGCTCGGCCTCGGGATGGCCCTCATAGTCGAAGAGGTGGTAACGCCGGCCGGTGACCTCGGCGAAGCGGTCCATCTCACTCTCCACGACGCCGGGACAGGCGTCGTGGAATCGGTTCGCCGCCTCGCGGGCCTGGAAAAAAGTATCGGGGTTCTGAGCGGTGCCGCGGAGAACGGGTGCGTCTGGGGTGAGGGCGCGCTCACGATGTGCGGCGACGAGGCCGTCGTCCACGAGCTGGCGCAGATCCTCGTCGCTCAAAATCTCGATCTTCGCGATCTCGTGAGACGTCCGGAACCCGTCGAAGAAGTGGAGGAAAGGAATGCGGGAGCGCAGGGTGGCTGCCTGGGCGATGGCGGCGAAGTCGTGTGCTTCCTGTACCGAGGCCGACGCCAGAAGCGCCATTCCCGTCTGGCGCACGGCCATGACGTCCGAATGGTCGCAGAAGATCGACAGGGCGTGGGTCGCGACCGTCCGGGCCGCCACGTGCAGGCAAAAGGGCGTGAGCTCACCGGCAATCTTGTAGAGATTCGGGAGCATGAGCAAAAGGCCCTGCGACGAGGTGAAGGTGGTCGTGAGTGCCCCGGCCTGAAGCGCCCCGTGCACGGCACCGGCGGCACCTCCTTCGGACTGCATCTCCGTCACCTCCGGGACGACGCCCCAGAGATTTCGGCGCCCCAGCGCCGTCCAGGCGTCGGCGAACTCCCCCATCGGAGACGCGGGTGTGATCGGGTATATGGCGATGACCTCGTTGAGCCGATGGGCGACGGAGGCAACCGCCTCGTTCCCGTCCATCGTGGCCATCGATTTAGACACGTCGCGCTCCTTTACTTTCATCGACGATGGACTCCTCTCTTTTATTAGAGGATACCGCAAGCGAGTGGACTTCACAGCGGAAGCGCACGTTCGCGAAGGGGGTGGTAGAACGCGTGGGTCTCGTGAGCCTGTTGGGATCGCCGGCGAACGGGTCGTCGAGGGAAGACTTACCTTCATAGAACAGAGTGCGGGCTCCGGATTTCCAATGGGTGCGAGACAGAGAAAGGGGGCATCGCAGTAAGTAGCATGCGAGTCTCTCGAGGCGGTCGGTATCTTGAGGCCAGAAGCTGGGAGACGCCTCCACGCCACGTTTGGAGTCACCTGACAGATCCTTTGTTTGCAGCTCAAGGTAAGCAATCGTTCCCCGAACCGCATACGTCTTCACTCACGGGTCGAGACGGAGCGTGAGATCTCGGGAGTATTTCCGGCCAAGCGATGGTGAGCCGGACCTTTTGTCTCCCCTGCAGGTATGATGTTTTCGTAGTTGCTCATTTCTTTTTTTCATATAAGAGGGCGGCGGTGGCAACCGTAACGATGTTCGCCGGCATCGGGACCCTCGTCCGCCATTGCCATCGTTCTTCTGGGTTGCCGCGGTTGGTTCTTTCTGATTCGAGCGCGGGAGCTTCGATTGCGGCCAAATCCTGGGAGAGTCAAGTCGATGTCGACGAGGAAGCGAATCGAATTAGCCGTGCTCGCGTCGCTCGCAGTCGTACTGGGAGTTTACCTCTACGACCGCGTCGGTATGCGTATGGGAGGCATGCCCTCGTCCATTCAATCGAGCTACGCATCCCCGGGGGGGAGAGGCGCGGGCGCCAACGCTTCGACCTCGGCCTTCAGGGCGGCGTTTGTAAGACGTGCCACCATGGCCCGCGCCTCCTCGATAGGCTGCGTGGGCGGTGACGGCGCCTTCATACATCTCGCGGGAAAGCGTGGCCGCGCGCTCGAGCGCCAAATCCGTCTCAGGCGAAGTCGTTGGACCCGGCCTGGGCCTCAACGGGGCACGCGCGCCCTGAGCTCCTCGAAGAAATTCTGTACCAGGATCAGCTGGCTCTCATGCCCGGTGCCGACAGGACGGATCAGGATGAACCGCTCGCCGTCCGCGGTGACGTCGTATCGGCGGTGGACCGAGTTGGCCTGGTACGCAGCCGCCGAGAACAGGACGCTCGTCGGTCCCGTTGCGAACGCGGGCTCGGTCTCGACGCGCATGGCCACCATGTCGCGCCGCCGGTTTCGGTAGAAGAGCTCGCGCCCGTCGCGGGACCAAGCCGGCTCCGAGCCGCCGCCGACCGAAACCGGCCACTTCGCGTCCCCCGCGTTCGGGAACGGCACGACGAAGATCTCGAACATGCCGGTCTCGTTCGATGAATACGCCATCCAACGCCCGTTCGGCGAAATCGCCGGCGCGACCTCGGTGAAGCCGCTCGCTACGAGCGGGACGGGTGTGGCGTCCTGGCCCTTACGGGGCCAGGATGTCTCCCGCGCCTTTCACATTGGTGGACGTTCGATGGATGAACCACTCGCCGTCCGGTGACCACAGGGCCTCAGCCAGCGCCCACTCCTCGTCGAGCTCCAAGACGGTATCCCCGCTCCCGTCGGCACGCTTCGTCCACAGATCGAACGACGGTCCGACCCGGTCGGACGAGAACGTCACCGAGCTCCCGTCCGGCGTCCACGTCGGGTAGTCGCTGCGATTTCCGTCCAACGTCAGCCTGATACTCGGACCCCGGTCGAGCTGCTTCACCCAGATGTCCATCGACGCCGTGCCCTGGATCGCCACCGCCAGCCGCCGCCCGTCCGGCGAGAGCGCGGGTGACGCGAACTCGGCGGTCCACGCCGGATCGACAGGCTCGACGACACCCGCACGGCTCACCCACACGAGCTCCGATACGGACCCGGTGCCGGTGCCGTAGAGGAGTGTCCCCGACTCGGACAGCGCGAACTGCGAGGTCGCGCTGATGTCCACCGCCACCCCCTCGACGAGCGCCACGGACGGGCCCGTCACCTCGAGGCGCCGCACGTCGAAGGGAGCCGCCATCAGCGTGCCACCGGCCGTCGCGTACACGATCTGACCCGAGGCTGCGTAGCGGGCCATCGTGCCCGTGAGAATCTCCCGCGCTTGGCCGCCCTCCGCTCCCACCACCGCGATCCGGCTCTGGGCGGGAGTGCCCCGAAAGAGCGTGAACTAGGAGTCCTCGTCCCTCAGGAAGTGCGCCCGGATGTATTTGGATCACGTTGTCGATCGGTTCCGTGATCGCGACCGGGTCGCCGCCCGTGGCGGAAACTCGATACGAGACGCCGCGTCGGCCGAAGTAGATCATTCCGTCGGAGCCCCACGCGGGAGCCCCACCATCAGCGACGACCGTGACCGGAAGCCCGCCCTGGAGCGAGAGCGTGCGGATCGCCCCGTCGGCGGTGAAAGCGACCGAGAGGCCGTCCGGGGAGACGACAGGCGCTGCCGCTCCCACCGTGCCAGGCAGAGCCACGGCCTCCAGATCCTCGAGCCTGCGTCGCCAGAGCTGCGTGCCTCCGCTCGGTGCTTTACCGACGTAGACGATCATCTCACCGTCCGGCGAAAGGGCGATGTCGACGCCAGAGCTCGAGGATACGAGCCGCTGACCCTCCCCGGGCGTGACGTCGAAGCGGGCGACGGAACGGGATCGCCGGGCGCAGAAGCGCCGAGATCGACCAGACGCTGATGAGCGCGAGCAACGCCGCGCTGGCCGCGAGCCCGATCGCGATCCGCTTCCACGGCGCCGCGGACAGCGGAGCTCGCTCGCTCAGCTCGCCGGTCTCGTGCTCCGCTTTCAGCTCGGCGAGGTCGTTGCGAACATCGAGGGCGCTCTGAAACCGAAGAGTGAGCTCTTTCGCGAGGCACCGCGTGACGACTTTCGCGAGCTCCTTGGGAACCGTGGGACGATGCTCCCTCACCGGCGTCGGATCGATCTGGATGATTTTCGAAAGCACACCTGCCGGTGTCTCCGACACGAAGGGACGCGCCCCCACGAGCATCTCGTAAAGGACAATCCCCAAAGAAAAGATATCGGAGCGATGGTCGACCGGCTTTCCCTGCGCCTGCTCGGGCGACATGTAGGCCGCCGTTCCGACGATCACCCCCTCTTCGGTCTTCGCGGCCGTCGCCGCCTCGCTGTTCGGTGCGAAGCCGCCCGCGGGCTTGGCAAGGCCGAAGTCGAGCACCTTGACCCGTCCGTCGTCCGTTACCATCACGTTGTCCGGTTTCAAGTCACGGTGGGTGATCGCTTCTCGATGCGCAGCCGCGACAGCGTCGGTCAAGGGTATCGCGATGTCGAAGAACTGGCTGAGCGGCAGCCCGCCCTTGCGCAAAAGCGTCGTGAGCGTCTTCCCCTCGACGAGCTCCATGGTGATGAAGTGGACTCCCTTGGATTCCTCCACCGAGTGTACGGTCACGATGCTCGGATGGTTGAGCGCCGCGATGGCGTTGGCCTCTCGCTCGAACCGTGCGCGGCGTTCTTGGTCGGCGGCCACGTCGGGTGGAAGGACCTTGAGCGCGATCTTCCGGTTGAGCTTGGTGTCTTCGGCTAGGTAGACGTCCCCCATCCCACCGGAGCCGATCTTCTCGAGAATTCGGTAGTGCGCGAGTGTGTGGCCGACCATCGGAGCGCCGGCCGAGATCCTATCCGGTTACCAAACCGCCGGCAACGAGAGACCCAGTCGGTTGGGGCGCGCGGGTCGCCTTGGCTCTTGTATGTCACGACTTGCGGGAAGGCGCAGACCGGCCGTCCGGCCGTCGGCTCCTCGAGCCACACGACTTACTCGACGCCCGCTGCAGAACCAGCGGGGGTGTCGTATCCTCGGCCCATGAGCCACGACTACTCGCCCATCCAGCGTTTTCGTTTTCCTCGCCTGCAGTCCGTCCACATGGCTGTCCTCGTACTCACGGTCTCGTGGAGCACGGCCAGCGCCCTCGCCGCCCAGACCGTCGCTTCCACCGCGGTCGATCCATCCGCGGCGGTACACGCCGGCGGACGACCCATCCCCGGCCCGGTCTACGAGAGCGCGGCGTTCAGCCGTGCGGTGACGCGAGGCACGCGCACGCGCACGGGCCGGCCGGGACCCAACGCCTGGGTGCAGCACCCACGATACGAGATCGATGCGAGCCTGGACCCCGACGAGGGGCGGGTCACCGGGCACGAGCGCGTCTCGTACCGGAACGCCTCGCCGGACACGCTCCGCGAGCTGGCGGTACACCTCCGCCAGAACGTCTTCGCCAAGGGTAGCCCGCGCCGGTCGGCCATCGCCGTCACCGGGGGAGTGACCCTCGGCCGCGTTGCCGTGGACGGACAGGTCTACGAGGCCGAGCCACCGAAAGACCTTGCCCTCTCGGTGACCGAGTCTCCCCAAGACGGCAGCCCGCGCGCCGGACGCTACTCGGTGCAGGGCACAGTGATGTGGATCGGGCTCACCCGACCGCTCCCGCCTGGCGACAGCACGGTCTTGGAGGTGGACTGGTCCTACGCTCCGGCGCCGGCCCCGTCCGACGGCCGCGAGGGTCGCGACGGCCACGTCTGGTTCATGGGCTACTGGTATCCCGAGATCGCCGTCTACGACGACGTGAGCGGGTGGGTGGCGGACCCGTACCTGCTGGAGGCGGAGTTCTACATGGACCCCGCCGACTACGACGTGCGCGTCACCGTGCCCCATGGGTGGGTGGTGGGAGCCACCGGCACGCTTCAGAACCCCGACGAGGTTCTTTCCCGGAGCGCGCAGGACAGCCTGGCCGCCGCGCTCCGCACCGGGCGCGTGGTGCGGGTTGTGACGCCGGGCCCGTCCGCCGCGACGGCCTTCGTCTCCGGTGGGCCGACAACGACGTGGCACTTCGCCGCCTCCGACGTGCGCGACTTCTCCTGGGGCACCAGCGACCAGTACGTGTGGGACGCGACCCGGGCGTGGTGGGCGACGCGGCGCACCGCGGACACGGTGGCGATCCACAGCTTCTATCGCCTGAGCGCGCCGGCGGCGGCCTGGGCAGTCGGGGGTGCCCGCTACACGCGGGACGCCATCGAACAGATGTCGGCGTACCTGTGGCCGTATCCATGGCCGCAGATGACGTCCATGGAAGGCGTATTGGACGGCGGCGGCATGGAGTATCCGATGATGACGCTCATGCAGCCGTGGGCGGATACGCTGTCTCTGGCCGGTGACCTCATGCACGAGACCGGCCACATGTGGTTCCCCATGCAGGTGGGCTCCAACGAGACCCGCCACCCGTGGATGGACGAGGGCTTTACGCAGTTCGACGTCGCGCAGGCCATGCGCGTCCTGTACGGCGAGCCCCGCGAGGGCGGGCGGGCCAACGACTCGGAGCCGGGTCAGCGCGGCAGCTATCTCGAGGTGGCCCGCCGCGGCGACGACATGGGGCTCATGCGCGTCGGAGACGACTTCCCGCAGTCGCTCTATTTCACCATGTACTACAACAAGACCGCGCAGGTGCTGGCGGCGCTGCGGGGCGTTCTGGGCGAGGAGACGTTCCACCGCGCCTTCCGGGAGTACGGCAAGCGCTGGATCGGGCGGCACCCGTACCCGGAGGATTTCTTCAACGCCATGGACGACGCGGCGGGCCGGGACCTGTCATGGTTCTGGCGCACCTGGTTCTACGAGGGTTGGTCGCTGGACCAGGCCATCGCGGGGGTCGAGGCGCAGGGCGACTCGGTCGCCATCACCATAGAGGATCGGGGGATGGCGCCCATGCCCGTGCGCCTGGCGGTGACCCGCGCCGACGGTTCGGTGCAGCGTGTCGACGTCCCGGTGGACGTGTGGCTCACGGGCGCGCGCAGCCACGTGGTCCACGTCGCCGCGAGCCCGGCGGTGGTGCGCGTCGAGATCGATCCGGATGCGCTCTTCCCCGACGTGGATCGGGCCAACCAGGTGTGGGTGAAGGCGGGGGCCTAGGGAGTCGGCGAAGCTACTTCGTCGCCGCCGCGGCGCTAGCCAGAACCACGCCCGAGGCCTGGGCCATGTCCTTATAGTAGCGGACGAAACGCACCGTCTCACCGCTCTCGTGCCGGTTTGCTTTGACCACGATCTATCGGCTCGTGATTCCCTTCATCTGGTGGTGACGGGGTTCCACCGCGTCGAGCGTATCCTCGACCTTCGACGGCGACTTCGACAAAGCGCCCGATATCGTCCGACTCCACTGAGAGAGCCAGCCGCCCACGTGGCGCTGAGGCGTTCAATGGGGCGCGCGGCGGCGCTCCTCGTCGAAGTTCACGTCACGGATAGCTCTAACGGCACGGCGGTCCCCGCGGGGCGTGAGGTGTCGATACCGTATTGGCGGACGAGCTGCTCAGAGCTCCCCTCGAGACGCGGCCATTCACTCTCGGCACCGAAAGGTTCATCCCCGAAGCCGATCGCGATTCGATACCATGCCCTCGCTACAGGAACTTGCCAACTTCCATGCCCCCCCTGTGTAGCTCGAGTCAATGGCGCAGTGGAGTCGGCCTGTCAAGAGATCGTGTGAACGGCTTCACACGGTCCGAGCGGGAAAAGGTGATTCGGTTATTCCGACCGGAGTCCCTCGACCGGATCGACGCGCATTGCGCGAAGGGCGGGCGGGATGCAAGCGCCGAGCGCGGCGACGACGAGAAGGCCGCTCGCCGCGATCATCGAGCCCAAGTCGCTCGGCGAGATCTCGAACAGCACGCTCGCGAGGCTACCTTCGGAAAGACGTACGATCAGGAGCCCGAATAGCAAACCGATGGCCACCAGCATCCCGCTCTGGCGAACGACGAGTCCACCGACCCGAGCGGGACGAGCGCCTAGAGTCAACCGAATCGCGAGCTCCCGGCGGCGAAGAGCGACGGACCAGGAGAAGAGTCCGTACACCCCGAGCGACGCCAGCGACGCCGCGATCGCGCCGAAAAAGAGCAGCACGTTCATCAGAAGCCGCGGCTCGGCGGTGTGCTCGGCGAGACGCTCCCCCCACGTCTGGACGGCCGCCATGGGCACGTCGGGGGCGACGTCGTGTAGCGCCGCGCGAACGGCGGCGAGGGCCCGACCGGGGTCCGAAGCACGGACGGCGAGGAACTGCTCTCGAAACGGGAACTGGCGCATCGGCACGTAGAATGCCGGTGCCGCGGGCTGGCCAAGGGGAGCGTTCCGGATGTCGCGTACGACCCCTACGATTTCCAAGGCGTATGGCCCGTGGCCCCCGTTCGGCCGCGGCAACAAGTTGCGGGCGAGGGGACCGACGTTGCCGGCGTACATCGACACCATCGTCGCGACCGCCGGACGGTCCTGGAGGAATTGCCGCTGGAAGGCCTCGTTCACGATCATCACGCCCGGCGCATCCGCGCCGTCGAAGGGGGTGAAGGCGCGGCCGGAGACGAGCCTCGCGTGCATCGTTTCGAGGTAACCGTCGCTGATGCCGTGCATTTGCGCCTGCGGAAGATCGTCGAGGCGGGCGGGCGGCACCGACCCTTGAATCGCGAACGGCACTCTCCATCCGACCCCGAACGGAAGGAAGTTCGTCGCGCCGGCGGCCTCGATCGCCGGTTGGTCCCGAATACGGTCGAGAATGCGGGAGTGCGTGTCGGCGACGACCGTCCAGTCCTGGTAGGCGGTGGTCGCGAGCTGAACCGTCGTCGTCAGGACCTGGTCCGCGTCGACACCGGTCGGGACACTCATCATCCGATGGACGGTGCGGACGAGCAGGGCGGAGCTCGTGAGGAGCGCACAGGCCAGCGCGACTTCGCCGACAACCAGCAGCGAGTACACTCCCCTGGCTCTTCTCGAAGAGCCGCGCTCTCCGGACTTGAGGTCGGTCGTCAACGGCCCGCGCAGCAGCAGCACGGCCGGCACGAGGCCGAAGACGAGAGTCGTCACCCCGGCGATGCCGAATCCCACGGCGAGGGAGGCCCAGCCGAGGCGCGCCTCGGCGAGTCGCGGAATCGCGACCGGCGCGAAGTGAACGACGAGCGGGAGCGCGACCGATGCCGCCGCCAGTCCGAGGACGGTGCCGGTCACCGATAGCGCGAGGCTTTCCGCGACCAACTGCGCCACCAGCTGGCGCGGCGAGGCGCCGATGGCGATCCGGAGCGCAACTTCCCTTTCGCGGGCGAGTCCCCGCGTAAGGAGCAGCGTCGCCACGTTCAGAACGCCGATGACCAGCAGCAGTCCCACTGCGCCGAACAGAACGAAGAGCGCCGGCCGGTAATAGCCGAGCTCTTCATCCAGGAGCGGGATGAGCCGCGATCCCCATCCCTCGCCGGTACTGTTGCGCGAACCCGCTGTTTCCGACTCCATTCGCGTCCAGAGGGAGTCGATCGCACTCTGGGCCTGAGCGATCGTGGTGTCGACCGAAAGCCGCGCCACGGCCTCCATGAAGCGCGCCTGCCGGCTATGCTGGGCCATGTCCCACTGCAAACGCTGCCAGACGTCGACGTCGTCGGGGAAGTGGAACCGCTCGGGCATCACGCCGACGATCGTGTACGGAGTATCGTTCAGGCGAAGCTGTCTCCCGACGATGGACGGATCGGCTCCGTATCGATTTCTCCACAAACGATCGCTGATGACGGCGATGAGCTCGTTGGGGACGAAGAGCGGCCCTTTCTCGGGAAACCCCGCGCCCACTTGCGGACGCACGCCGAGGAGGTCGAAAAGATTCCCGCTCACCTCGATGGTATTCACCCGCATCGGATCGAGCCCCGGATCGACGAGGTTGACCCCGGGACGCCACCAGGCGGCGGCATCCTCGAAGACGGGAAGCACCCGCTGGTCGCTGAAATTCACCGGCGAGATCGGATCGTGCACGTGCCCCTCGCCGAGGTTGGTGTCCCAGATCGTCACCAGCCGGTCGGGCTCATCGTATGGGAGCGGTCGAAGAACGACGGAGTCGAGAATCGTATAGATCGTCGTCGCCGCGGACACTCCCAGCGCCATCACCAGCACGACGAGAATGGCGAACGTCGGGTATTGACGAAACTGACGAAGGGCGGCGCGAAGGGGGGTCGTCACGTCGAGACTGCCGGTCCTTTCCCCGTCCACGCGGGCCCGACTCCGGTTCCCACGGGCGGCATGGTCGGAGAGCAGGTGCAGCGAGGAAGCATCGAGAGCGGCGATCGAGCGGGACAGGGCCTCGCCGTGAGAGGCGCCCTCCGAGCGCGACGTGCGGTACAGGTCCTCGAGATGCTGAGAGAGCTCGTCGACGACGGTCTGCGGCAGGTCGCTTCCGCTCTCGGCAGCCCGCTCGCGAACCAGAGTCCGCCAATCAATCCCATCCTCGCGTCCCGGGAGGCTCGACATATTCGACAGGTCTTCCGTGGAGGTTCCGTCAGGCCGGTGCAAGCCCGGCGGCCTCGGTAAGGGCGGCGATGAAGCGACTCCACTCCTCCCGCTGCGCGGCCAGGACTCCTCTACCGGTCCTGGTAATGCGGTAGTAGCGCCGCCGTCGCTGCCCGGCCCGCTCGACCCAGCGTCCCCGGACGAGCCTCCGATCCTCCAGCCGGTAGAGCGTCGCGTACAGCGAGGCGAGCGTAAAGCTGAGCGTCCCCCCGGACCTGGCCTCGATGCGACGAGCGATCTCGTACCCATGAAGCGCCTCCTCGTCCACGAGGGCAAGGATGAGGAGGTCCGCGCTCCCTTTCTTGGCGGCGTCGATCGCGGTCCGGGGTGAAGCGTTCATTCTGACTGACCGGCTCATCATATATAGGATTCCGTTATATAGGCAAGCTGAAGTACGCTTGGAGGGAGGCTGGCTTCTCACGAGCGACGCGGCTCAGAAACCGACGGCGAGAGCGACGATGACGAAGCGCTCTGCAGTGTCTGGCTCGTCATGGTCCTCACGCTTACGCTGCTGGCTGGACACGATCTCGCCGAGGGACCGAAGCGCTTTCGCGAGCTTTCGATCTATCGCCGCGCCTGACACGGGACGATTGGTTCGGGCCACTCGCATGCTTCGTCCTCTGCGTCGCGTTCGCGAGCTGGCCCGCGGAGCCGAACAGGTCGTCATAGTTGGCCACCGGCTCTACAAGCGTCGAGGCCGATTCTCATCCGGAGGCGGGGTGCTCCCGGGTCCGGCGGCGCTGCATCGCGATCGCGCGTTCCACCGCCCTGGACCGAGTGACGAACGCGGCCAATGGTGTCTCGTTCGGAGTGCCGTCACTTTACGCTGCGGGGCAGGAGCGATGCTCGCCCGAGCGTTCCCTTTCCGAATCGAGTCTCCAGAGCGTCTCGGGCGCGGCTCAGCTTGTCGCTCTTCTCCCTCGTATCCGCGCCGTCCTGCCCGCGGAAGAGCGCCAGCTGCCGAGGGTCCTCCGGGAGACGAAGGTTCGAAAGACTGATGCCGAGAAGACGGACCTTCCGGCCCCGCGTCGAAAGCCGGCGGAGGAGGGCGATGGCGGTCTCGTAGAATCTCCGTCCCATCGTCGGTAGCCTCGCGCAAGGTCTGCGACCGCGTCTCGGTCACGAAATCCTGGTCCCGAAACTTCAGTGTGACCGTCTGACCGCGGACCTGGTGTTTGCGAAGCCGCACCGCGACCGCGTCGGCAAGAGAGAGGAGCGTCTTTCTGACTCGCTCCGGATCGTCGATATCGTGCTCGAACGTCGTCTCGTGGCCGATCGACTTCGCTTGGTGATGAGGCACGACGGGCCTCTCGTCGAGACCGCGCGAAAGCTGGAGAATGTGCTCTCCGTGCTTGTGTCCGAGACCGACGCCGGCGAGTCGCGGATCGTCGGGAGAGAGATTCCACAGATCGCCGATGTGACGGAACCCTCCCCGGTGGAGCTCGGCGGTGGTCTTGGGACCGACGCCCCAGAGCCGCTCGACCGGGAGGTCCCGGAGAAACGCGAGCTCATCGCCCGCGGCGACCACGACGAGGCCGTCGGGCTTGTCGAGGTCGGAGGCGATCTTCGCGAGGAACTTGTTCGGCGCGACACCGATCGAAGCTTTGAGTCCTTCCTGGCGCCAGATGTTCTCCTTGACCTCCGTTGCGAGCGAGCGTCCTTTCTCCGGCAGACAGATGACGCTCACGTCGAGAAACGCCTCGTCAATCGAAAGGGGCTCCACCAGATCGGTGTAGCTCGCGAGAATGTCCATGATCCGTCCCGACGCCTCGACATACTTGCCCATGTCTCCGCGGAGGTAGATCGCATGGGGACAGGCGCGATAGGCGCGGCCGATGGGCATCGCCGAATGCACGCCGAAAGCGCGCGCCTCGTACGAAGCGGCGGCAACGACGCCCCTTCCACGGCCGCCCTTGGGATCGGCGCCGACGACGACGGGCTTTCCCCGGTACTCGGGATGATCGCGCTGCTCGACGGAGGTGTAGAACGCATCCATGTCGACGTGGAGAATCGTTCGCGTCGTCATTCGCCGGGCTCAGCGACTCACCGTCACCGGACGGCCGTTCCCGAGACTCGGGCTTCAGTAACCGAGCCGTTTGCAGTAGCCGCTATTGTAGCAGGGGCGATCGGGCTCGATGACGCAGGGACGCCGCACCCCGAGATCGGGGTCGGAGCATTCGGGGTCGGACTCGTCTTCTCGAGTGACGATCAAGACGAGCGCGGGGTGCGAGTCCGGAGCCGCGACGGGAAGCCTCTTTTGGAGCTCCTCCCGCACGAGCGCGCGCACCGTCTCGCGATTGGCCGTCACGCTCTCTCCAGATCCACGTCGTCGACGATGGCGATGACCGCGCAATCGAGCGGGCTTTCCGCCCGTCCCGAGACCATCGACGCCGAATCGCCCTTCCTGCACGACGAGGACACGGTCGCCTTCGCCCGCGTCGACGCTGTCGATGGCGAGAAGCACCTCGCCCCGGGGCGAACCGTCGGGAGAAAGGGGCTGGACGAGGAGCAGCTTCCGGCCTTCGAGCTTGTAGTGCTTTGCCGTCGCCACCACCGTTCCCGTCACGCGGCCGAGGATCATCGCGCCGCCCCCCCGGAGATCGAGAGGTCGTGAACCGAGTCGACCTTTCCCACGATGGCGGCGTCGGCGGGGACGTGCGAGGGAAGAAAGGCGAAGGAAGCCTCCCGTCCCCTCACGTAGAAGACTCTCTCCCCCACGCCGACTCCCGTCCCATCGAGGGCCACGAGGGTCGCTCCCTGCGGGCGGCCGTCCGGAGCGACGGGCTGAATGAGGAGGAGCTTCCGACCCTCGAGCCCGCCGTCTTTCACCGTGGCCACCACCGTTCCGATCACCTGCGCGAGGAACATCGGGGCTCACCCTTTCTTGACGCCCTTGGCGGGGCGGTCCGGTGGAAGGTCGACCTCGTCCACCACGCCGGCAATCGCGGCGTCGACGGGGCAATCGGTACAGCCGGACGCCATACGCGCGGAGCTTCCCGATACCACGAGGACGAGCTCCCCCTGACCGGCGCCGACGGTATCGACGGCCACGACATAGCTGTCCTTGGCCCGTCCATCGGGCTCGACCGCCTGCACGATGAGGAGCTTGAAGCCCTCGAGACGCTCGTCCTTGCGGGTCGCGACGACCGTTCCCGCCACTCTCCCGAGAATCATGTTGTTGGGACGCGAGGATGATGAGCTTACTTGCTGTTGGTCTTGCCGATCGGGAGACGGTCCTCGAGGCTGGAATGGGGCCTCGGAATCACGTGGACCGAGACGAGCTCGCCGACCCGGCGCGCCGCCGCAGCGCCAGCGTCGGTCGCCGCCTTACAAGCCGCAACATCGCCGCGAACGATCGCGGTGACGTAGCCCGCTCCAATCTTCTCGTAGCCGATGAGAGTGACCTTCGCGGCCTTGACCATCGCGTCCGCCGCCTCGATCATCGCCACCAGACCCTTGGTCTCGATCATACCCAGTGCTTCACCCATGGAATCCGCCATGAATCCTCCCTATCGTTTGTTTACGAACCTTTTCAAGAGACAGCAGACTAGTACAAAAGGACTCGACACGCCCACTTCGTTCCCATCGGGTCCATCAGCGGTCGACGTCGCGAATCGCATCGGCGATGAGCGCGACGAGCTCCGATCTCGTGAGCCGGATCTCCTCACCGGCGTCGTCGCCCAGAGCCTCCGCGGGAACGGGACAGGAATCTCCGCCCGGCGGGCCCTCGAGGCGATAGACCTTCTGGCGGAGGTCGAGAAGACGCGAAACTTCCGTTCGCGGGAGAAGACGCTCGCCGCCCAGCTGGCGCGAGATGAGCGAGATCTCGGCGAAGTGCTCGATCACTTCCATCTTGAAATACGCGTCGTAGACCTCCTTGCCGACGGTGAGCGCGCCGTGGTTCGAAAGCAGCAGCCCGTCCGAAGTGCGGACGAGGCGATCGACCGACTCCGCGAGCTCCTTCGTAGATGGCGTCGCGTAGCGAGCGAGGGGGATGCAGCCCAGGGTCACGACGACTTCGGCGAGCACGGCCTTGTTCAGGGGCACGCCGGCGACGGCGAACCCCGTGCACTTGGGTGGATGAGCGTGCACCACCGCTTTCACGTCGGGACGGGCGCGATAAACGGCGAGATGCATCTGGATCTCCGTCGACACCCGAAGTTTTCCCGCGAGCTTGTTCCCTTCCATGTCGCAGGTCACGATCATATCCGGGGTGAGATACCCCTTGCAGACGCCCGCAGGCGTTCCCATCACCTCGTTCTCGGACAGGCGGATGGAGATATTGCCTTCCATGGCGGCGATGTAGCCGTGCTGGTAGAGGCGTCTTCCCACCTCGCAGATGTCTTCGGCGAGCGTATCGCGGGAGCTCATCCGCTGGTCCTCGCTCCGTGCGCGTGCGTTTCGCGGTAGGCATCGGCGCAGGCCCGGGAGCAGAAGTGTACGCGCTCGCCGTCGCGGACCACGGTAATGGAGCGGTTCTCGGGGAAGTAGACGCCGCACTGCGGATCTCGAACCATGTGTCCCTTATAGATCGTCGCGGCTTTTTGCGAGCCGCCACCCTGGTCACGGTCCATCCGGGGACGCATTTCCATCCTCAGTCTCTCGATCACGCTCCGAAACAAGAGACGAGCGACGAGAATCATGAAAATGAAATAAAGGAGCCGGGCGATCATAGGGCTCCCCGGCTCAACTCCCGGGATGCGCCGACTTGAGCGCTTCGAGCTCGTCACGCACCGCGGAGGCCTCGGGTGAGTTGGGCGCGACCTGAACGAGCTTCTCCCACATCGCGAGTCCGCCCTGGATGTCTCTTTGGAGGTAGAGCTTGACCCGACCGAGACCGAGGAGGCTCGGGGCGTGATTCGGATCCCGGCTCAAATTCTCCTCGAAAGCCGAGACCGCCTGATCCAGATGGCCTTCGTTGAGGTAGCAAATCGCCAGGTGGTTGCGCGCGTGGAGATCGTCGGGAGCGAGCTTGACCGCTTCTTCGAGCCAGCGTACCGCCTCCGGGTACTTCCCGGATTCCATGTAGAGTCTTCCCAGCTCCGCGCGGCTCTCAACGTCGTTCGGGCTCTCTCCCGCCTTCGCCTCGAGCCGGCGGACCTGCTCCTCATCGAGCTTCTTGAGCGGCGGCTGCCCGTCGGGCGCTTTGGGGTTGAGATTGTCGAGCCCGATGGTCGAGGCGGCGGGTGCGGCGGCACCTGCCATCGAGCCGGTCTCGCTCGAGGCGACGGGGCTGCTCGAGGCGACCCCCGCGTCTCCCGAAGAAACCGCCCGGAACGCGAAGTAACCGGCGCCCATGCCGAACGAAAGCCCGGCCAGAAAGAAAACGAGATCGCGTTTCATGGCTCAGAACCGAGAGTCTATCACTCGGACCGCTCCGCATCCAGGAGTCATGGGAGAGCGGTCAGGAGCTGGACGGCTGGACGGCGCGGCTCGGCGCCGCACGCAGGCTCGGCGCCCTCAGCTCGAAGCTCTCCCGAATGGAGAGAAACCCCGTGTAGAGAAAGCCTCCTTGAAAGAGAAGGAGGAAGGGGATCGAGCCGAAGATGCCGTGGGCGGCAGCATACACGACCGCCCAGGTGAAGTAGAGCCCGAATAGAATTTCCACCGCCGGGAGATAGCTATGGATCCCCTGGTATTTCTTTCGCTTCCAGACGTCCGCCGAGGACTCGATCCGATACTTCGGAGTGCGCACGAACTCCGTGTCTTTTCCCGTGAGGGCTTCGATGACCGCCTTGGCGTTACTCAGGCACATGCCGATCCCGACCGAGAGCAGCAACGGGAGGACCCGGAGCCGCTTCCACCATCCGGGGTAGAGCTCTCTTTGTGAAACGACGTAGAAGCTCGTCACCGACGCCGTCGCCAGCAGGAACAGCGGAAGGTCGAGGAGCAGCATCTCCGAGAGCCCCATATCGAAGCGAACGACCACGCTGGGAAACACGAGGAGCGAGAGCACCACCATCAGGGGATACGCGAGGTTGGCGGTCAGGTGGAACAGCGCTTCGAGCTTGATGCCGAAAGAAAGGGGGCTCGCGAGAATACGAGGAAGCAGCTTCATCGCCGTCTGGATCGAGCCTTTCGCCCAGCGACCCTGCTGGCTCTTGAAGGCGTTCATCGAGACGGGAATCTCGGCGGGCACCTCGACGTCGGGAAGGAACACGAATCGCCAGCCTCTGAGCTGCGCCCGGTAGGAGAGATCCATGTCCTCGGTGAGGGTGTCGTGCTGCCAGCCTCCCGATTCTTCGATGGCGGCACGCCGCCACAGCCCGGCGGTCCCGTTGAAGTTGAAGAAGCATCCGGCGCGGTTCCGCCCACCGTGCTCCAGGACGAAGTGGGCATCCAGTAAAACGGCCTGGACGCGAGTGAGCCGAGAGTAGCCGTCGTTGATGTGTCCCCAGCGGGCCTGGACCATCCCGACGTCGGGACGGTGGAAATGGTGGACGGTCCTCTGCAGAAAGTCGGGATCGGGCACGAAATCGGCGTCGAAGATCGCGACGAGCTCACCCTTGGCCCTCGCGAGCCCGAAAGCGAGTGCCCCAGCTTTGAACCCCGTACGATCGGAACGATGGAGATAGTGGATGTCGACCCCCCGCGATCGGTGGAGCTCGACGGCGCGTTGGGCGACTTCGGAAGTCTCGTCCGTCGAGTCGTCGAGAACCTGAATCTCGAGTCGATCCCGGGGATAGTCCAGACGGGCCACGGCGTCGATGAGCCTCTCGACCACGTAGAGCTCGTTGTAGACGGGGAGCTGCACCGTGACCTTCGGCACGAGCTCGTAGCGAGCGCCGATCCGGGGGACGCCATCGCGATGACGAAAGTAGAGGTACACCATCCGATAGCGGTGAGCGCCGAAGACCGCGAGCGTCACGAGAACGGCGAAGTACGAGACCAGCAGTGTGGTGGCGGTCAAAGACATCACGATATCGTAGACTGCCTTCCGGGAAAGCCCAAATGAACTCTTTCACGTCCCGGACGGTGCTCTGGGCCTCGGCCCTGGCCGAGATCGCTCTCGCGGCGCTCGCCGCCCGCACGATCGACCGCGGCGCCGGATTTCCCTTCTATCTGGGATGGTATCTCGCGATGGCGGTTCCGTGGCTCGTGGCGAGCTATGTCGCGGTCCATCGGAAGCGGACGGACTCCCGCCGCCGCGACCTCGTTCTTCTTTTCACCGTCTCGGTCGCTCTCCGCGGGCTCTTCCTCTGGACCGACCCCGTGCTCTCGGACGACGTCTATCGGTATGTATGGGACGGCCGGGTGCAGCGGGCGCGGATCAATCCTTACCGCTACGCGCCCGCCGATCCTGGTGTCGAGTCGTTGCGCGACGGCGACGTCTATCCGGCGATCAACAACAAAGACATTCCCACGCTCTATCCGCCGCTCATGGAGGCCGCGTTTCTGCTGGCGACGTCGGTCTCCGAGAGCGTCATCTGGATGAAGGCCTTCTTCGTCCTCGTCGATCTCGCACTCGTCTGGGCCCTGGTGATGCTCCTCGAGACACGGGGGCTCGATCCCGTGCGGGGCCTCGTCTATGCCTGGAGCCCCCTCGCCGTCGTCGAGGTCGCGGGAAGCGGCCACAACGACGTTCTCGCAATCGCCTTTCTCGTCGCCGCTCTCTGGGCTTTCGAGCGCGGAACAAACGCCCTGAGCTTCATCCTCCTCGCGTCGTCGGGTCTCGCGAAGCTCATGGGCGTCGCCCTCGCTCCTCTGTTCGCGAGATTCGTGAAGCTACGGCTCTATCTGATACTTCCGGTGGTGAGCGTTCTCGCCGCGCTCCCGTACGCGTCCGCAGGCGCTCTCGCCGTTCGTGGCTTGAAAGAGTACGCGACGAGGTGGCGGGCGAACGACAGCTTGTTCCATCTCCTTTACCTGCTGACGGGCTCGCTCGAGACCGCCAAGCTCATCGTCGCAGCGCTCCTCGGTCTGCTCGTGCTCGTCTTCCTGTGGAGAAAGACGTTACCTCTTTCCGCTTGCTACGGTACCATCGGCGCGATTCTCCTCCTGATGCCCACGGTACATCCTTGGTACCTCCTCTGGATCGTGCCGCTCCTCGCTGTCTACCCCAACCCCGCCTGGCTCTACCTTACGGCGAGCGTGGCCCTCGCCTATCACGCACCGTATCTCGCTTCCCCGGGAAAGCCCTGGGAGGAGACGCTTTGGGTCAAGGCTCTCGAGTACGTTCCCTTCTTCCTCCTTCTTGGACTAGACTTCCTCATCGATGACTCCCGACCGATTGCGAGAAATCCTGACCGCGGTGGAGCGGGGTGAGCTCTCCGCGGATGCCGCGAGCGACAAGCTGCGCACGCTGGGCTTCGAAGATCTCGGCTTCGCCAAAGTAGACCACCATCGCTCGCTGAGGCGCGGCTTTCCTGAAGTCGTCTTCGGACCGGGAAAGAGCCCCGAACAGGTGAGCGCGGTTGCGGCGAAGCTGTCCGAGTCCGGCCAGCGGGTACTCGTTACCAAGACGACGGAGGCGGCCTTCCACGCCGTGTCCGATGCCGTCGCCGGAGCGACGTGGCACGAGAGTGCCCGCGCGATCACCGTGGGCGAGCCTCCGGAGCAAAAGACGGGAGCCGCCGCCATCCTCTCCGCCGGGACATCGGACATCCCCATCGCGGAAGAGGCGGCGCTCACGGCGGAGTTGATGGGCGCGGAGATACGCCGGCTCTTCGACGTCGGCGTCGCTGGACTCCATCGCTTGCTCGACCATCGAGACGTCCTGACGGAGGCCGACGTAATCGTCGTCGTCGCGGGCATGGACGGTGCTCTCCCGAGCGTCGTCTCCGGGCTCACCCGCGCTCCCGTCGTCGCGGTGCCCACGAGCATCGGCTACGGGGCGAGCTTCTCCGGTCTCGCGGCGCTGCTCGCGATGCTGAACGGGTGCTCCCCGGGTGTGGCGGTGGTGAACATCGACAACGGGTTCGGGGGCGGGTACCTCGCCGGTCTCATCTGCCGCCTGGGCTCCGCCAAGTAGCACCGGGAGTCATGACCGTGCTCCAACGGTCATGCTAAAATGGGTGGTTGGCCGATCCGCAGGAAAAAAGCCGAGCTTCGCGGTTCCCGGGGCCGCTCGATCGCGCCACCCGGAGCGCTTGCGCGACGTTTCCCGGTCAATGAACACTAGCGGTTGCAACGTTTTAGAGTTCGAAAGCCTGCGGCGCGTCCTTGCCGGCCTCGCTGAGACGGCAAAGGGCCGCGAGCTTTCGCTCGGGCTTCGACCGAGCACCGATATCTCCGTAGTCGAAGGAGCGCTTCGAGAGACGACGGAAGCGCGGCGACTCGGGGACGCGAATGCGTCCCTCGATCTTACCTGCGTTCCCGACCTCGAAGCCGATCTCGATACGCTCTGCATCGCCGGTCGCACTCTCGCGGTCGAGAGCTTCGTTCGCCTGTGGCGTTTCGCCTCGATCGTTCGCGAGACGCGGCGATCGCTCGACGCCAATCGAAGCGAAGCACCTTTACTCGCCGGGCGATCGGAACGGCTCTGCGATCTATCGGGAATCGAGTCCGCGATTCGTTCCGTCGTCGACGTCGAGAGCGAACGGGTCCGGGACGACGCGAGTCCCGAGCTCGAGCGCCTTCGCGGTAAATCGAAAGCACTCGAGACGCGGCTCGGAAAGCTCCTCGAACGGACCCTCGCCTCGCGAGACAACGCGAAGCTCCTGCAAGAGCCGCTGGTGACGTCGCGAAACGGGAGGCCGGTCGTGCCGGTCAAGGCCGAGTGCAAGTCGCAGTTTCCCGGCATCGTTCACGGTTCCTCGGCGAGCGGAGCTACCCTCTTCATGGAGCCGCTCGCGACCGTCGAGGTCAACAACGAGATCGCGGCGCTCCGCGATCGCGAGGCGGAGGAAGTCCGACGTATCCTCGCCGCCCTCACCGAGCGCGTGCGCCCGCTGCGGGAAGAGCTCGAAGGAGCGGTCGGCATCCTGGCCGAAATCGATTCTCGCACAAGCGAAAGCTCGACTCTCCGAGATCGCGCACGCCGAGGCCCCGGAGCTTACCGACGAGAGCGAGCTCCGCCTCGAGGAGGCCCGCCACCCCTTGCTGATCCCCGACGTGGCCGAGCGCGCCGGTCTCCCTCGTCCCGCAGCCCCACCGGTACCGCTCACGTTCGGGCTCGCCCCGCAAAAGCGAGGACTCGTCTTCACCGGCCCGAACACGGGAGGCAAGACGGTGGCCCTCAAGACCGCGGGCTTGCTCGCCCTCATGGCGCAGTCGGGCCTTCACGTGCCGGCCCGAGGCTCGAGCCGTTTCCCCGTTCTCCACTCGATCTTCGCCGATATCGGAGACGACCAATCCATCGGCTCTTCCCTCTCCACCTTTTCCGCGCACCTGAGCAAAGTGGTGGAGATGGACCGCGAGCTCGAGACACCAGCTCTCGTGATCCTGGACGAGGTCGGCACGGGAACCAATCCCGCGGAGGGAGGGGCGCTCGGGACGGCACTCGTGGAGCATTTCCTCGAAAGGGGCGCGCTCGTTCTCGCCTCGACCCACCACGGTCTCCTCAAGGCTTATGCGCTCACCACCGATGGAGTGGCTGCGGCTTCGTTCGATTTCGATCCCGCGACCTACGCTCCTACGTACCGGATCGTGGAAGGAGCCTGCGGGCGGAGTCTCGCTTTCGAGATGGCGGAGCGGCTCGGCCTCTCGAGGAAGATCGTCGAGAGGGCGCGCGCGCTCCAGGCAGAGCGCGAGCGGCAGGTGGGCGAGCTCGTCTCGCGTCTCGAAGCGGAGAGCGCGGAGCTGGAGAAGGAGAAGACCCTTCTCGCCGAGGATCGCCGCGCCGCGGAGAGGGCCCGGGTCCGACTCGAAACGGAAGCGGACGAGGAGCGCGACGAGCGTGCCTCCCGCCTCCGAGCGTTCCGGCGATCGCTCGAGGAAGACCTCGACGAGACGCGGCGCGAGCTGCGCGCGCTCCTCGGCGAAGCGCGGCGCGTCGTGGCCGAGGTCCGAGAGACGCGGCAGGAGGCCCGTTCCCGCCTCGGCGAGCTGGAAAAGAGGCTGGAGGACCGCATCGACGCGGTCACCGCTCCCCTTCTCGAGCGCTTGGAGGCCGAAATACCAGAGAAGCGCTCCCCGGATGCGAGCGGGCCCCCGCTCGCTCCCGGCTCACGGGTGCTCGTCGCCTCGTTCGGAATGGAGGGAGTGATCGAGCGGCTTCTCGGAGACGAAGCCGACGTTCGCGTCCACGACAAGAGATTGCGCCTCCCCCTCCGAGGGCTCGAGGCGCTTCCACCTCTCGCTGCGGAAGCCAAGCCAGCGCCCTCTTCCAATTCCAGAACTCGCCTCCCCGAGCCGAAACAAATGGCGGAAGAGCTCAACGTGATCGGCTGCACCGTCGAGGAAGCGCTCGGCCAAGCCGACAAATTTCTGGACGATGCCGTTCTGAGCGAGTATCGTCAGGTGCGTTTGATCCACGGACACGGAACCGGGCGGCTGAAAAACGCTCTCCGGGAATGGCTTCAGGGCCACCCCCACGTCGCCCGGCTCGACAGCGACAGCCGTGGCGGCGTTACCGTGGTGGAGCTCAAGGACTGACATGCCTTCGATTCCTCAGGATTTCATCGATCAGGTCCGGAGCTCCACGGACATCGTCGGTGTCGTATCGCAGTACGTTCCCCTGAAGCCCTCGGGGGCGAGCTTCAAAGGCCTCTGCCCCTTCCACAGCGAGAAGACCCCTTCGTTCCACGTGAACCCGGAACGACAGATCTTTCATTGTTTCGGCTGTGACCAGGGAGGGGATGCATTCAAGTTCCTGATGCTCTACGAGAAGTTGTCCTTCGTCGAGGCGATCACTCAGCTCGCTGCTCGCGCCGGACTCACGGTACCGCGCTCCTCGGGAATCGCCAGAAAGGAAGACGAGGAACGGTCCTTGCTCGTCCGCCTTCACGAGGAGGCGGCGAAGTATTTCCAGCATCAGCTGACCGCAACTCCCGAAGGTGGGACGGCGATGTCGTACCTGCTGAAGCGTGGGCTCTCCCCGGAGAGCATCGCGACTCACGGACTCGGCTTTGCCCCGGATCAGTGGACCGGCCTCCTCGATGCTCTCACCCGCCGCGGGGCCCGACCCGAGCACATCGAGCGCGCCGGGCTCGCCATTCCGCGCAAGAGCGGACACGGCTACTATGACCGTTTCCGCGGCCGGGTCATGGTCCCGATTCGGAGCGAATCGGGAAAGATCATCGCTTTCGGAGGTCGGATTCTGGGGTCGGGCGAGCCGAAGTATCTGAACTCCCCCGAAAGCCCGATCTACAACAAGAGCTCCGTGCTCTACGGCTTCCATCGCGCGAAGGAGGCCATCCGCAAGGAAGGCTTCGCCATCCTCATGGAAGGCTATATGGACTGTCTCCAGGCCTACCAGGGAGGACTGGGACACGCAGTCGCGTGCTGCGGAACGAGCCTCACCCGGGGCCACGCCCGGCTGCTCCGGCGCTACACCGACAAGATCGTGGTGAACTTCGACCCCGACGAGGCTGGAGAGAGGGCGGCACGGCGGAGCATCGACCTCCTTCTGGAAGAGGGTTTCGAGGTCCGTGTCCTGACGCTCCCAGGAGGCCGCGACCCGGACCGCTTCCTCGTGGAGGAGGGCCGGGAACGGTACCAGGAGCTTCTCCAGAGCGCCCCTTCTTTCCTGGAGTTCTTGATCGGAGAAGCCCGGAAGCGCTACGATGTGAGCGACCCAAGGGGCAAGGCGGCCTTTTTGAACGACGTCTTGCCGGTGATAGGAAAGATTCCGAACCGAGTGGAGCGAGTAGGCTATATCGGCCCCCTCGCGGAGCACGCCGGCATCACGGACCAGACGGTCCTAACGGAGCTACGGCGGCACGTCGAGACCCAGGCCCACCGGTTTCAAGTCCCGTCCAAGGGCCAGCCTGTCCTGAAGCTGGCGGAACGGGAGCTCATTCGCTGGATCGTGACGAATCCGGAGCAATCCGGCCTCCTGGAAGAGATCGAAGAGGAGGACTTGGAGGACCTTTTTACGGCACCCATCCTGAGAGCAATGAAAGAGGTGGCCGCTTCGGAACCTCTCACGGCGGAAAGGCTCATGGACCGACTCTTGTCGGACGAGGTCAGAAACCAACTGACCCGAATCCTCATGGAGCCTTGCCCCCTGGGTCCGAGGCAGAGTCCCCGCGATTGTCTCGACGGCCTCCGGCGCGAACGATGGCAGCGTCAATTGTCCCGCCTTCGCGCCCGCCTGGCCAAGGGTGCCGACGACAACAAACTCATCGCCGAGATCAATTCCCTGGCTCGGCGTATCGAAACGGTGGCGATGGGAACGTCGAGTCCCACTGGGAGCCACTCGGAACACGGGAACCATGAGAACCATGGGACCCATTGACGACTAGAGACGAGAGCATGACCGAGGAATCGATCCGCAGCAATCTTGTCATCGAAGAGAGATACGACGAGGTCAAAGCCCTCATCACGCTCGGCAAGGAGAAGGGCTACCTTCTCTACGACGAGGTGAACGACATGCTCCCTTCCGAGGTGAGCACGTCGGAAGAGCTCGACGAGCTCTTCGACGCTTTCGGCAACGCCGGAATCGACATCGTCGAGTCCGAGGACAAGTACAAGGAGCTCAAGGCCGCGGGACTGGCCGGAATGGGCAAGCAGGGCGAGGTCGAGCTCGACCTCACTCCGGGGGCGATCGAGAAGACGAACGACCCGGTCCGTATGTACCTCCGCGAGATGGGGACCGTCCCTCTCCTGACCCGCGAAGGCGAGGTCGAGATCGCGAAGCGCATCGAGTCCGGAAAGAACATGTCGACGCGAGCAATCACGAGGACGCTCGTCGTCGCCAAAGAGGTCATCGAGCTCCGGGAAGCCCTCAAGAGGAACGAAGTGAACCTCCGCGACGTTCTCGTCTTCAACGAGGAAGAGTTCACCGAGCAGAAGATCGAGAACCATCGCAAGAAAGTCGTCACCGCCATCGACGAGGTCGAAAAGGCGTACAAAGCGTACAAATCGTACGAGAAGCGCTTCGTCAAGGTGAAGAAGCGCTCCCGCAGCTACATCAAATCCAAGTGGAAGCTCGCCCGGCTCCGGGTGGCGCTCGCCAACCTGATTCAGGAAATCGACTTCACCGAGACGTACTGGTCGCGGATGCGAGAGCGGATCCGGGACGGGGTCGAGCGATTCCAGGGTTTCGAGCGGAAGATCACCCGACTCGAATCGAAGGGAGAGTCGGTCAAGGGCCGGGGCAAAGCGAAGGACGAGGAGCGGGGCCGGTATCGCAGCGAGGCGCGGAAGATGAAGGCCGATCTCCGCGCGCTCCAGGACGAGTTCGAAGCGAGCTCCGAAGAGCTCAAGCACGCGCTGGTGAAAATCCGCGAAGGAGAAGCCCAGGCGCAGCAGGCGAAGAGCGAGCTCGTGGAAGCGAATCTGCGGCTCGTCGTCTCCATCGCCAAGAAGTACACCAACCGCGGACTGCAGTTCCTGGACCTGATCCAGGAAGGAAACATCGGCCTCATGAAGGCGGTCGACAAATTCGAGTATCGCCGGGGCTACAAGTTCTCCACCTACGCCACGTGGTGGATTCGCCAGGCGATTACCCGCGCCATCGCCGACCAGGCGAGAACGATCCGAATCCCGGTTCACATGATCGAGACCATCAACAAGCTCATCCGCACCTCTCGGAGCCTCGTGCAGGAATACGGCCGCGAGCCGACCTCCGAAGAGATCGCGAAGCGCATGGACATTCCCGTCTCCAAGGTCCGGAAAGTCCTCAAGATCGCCCAGGAGCCGATTTCGCTCGAGACCCCGATCGGGGAAGAGGAAGACAGCCATCTCGGCGACTTCATCGAGGACCGGGGCGTGATCTCGCCCGCGGAGCAGGTGATCAACACCAACCTCAAGGAAATGACCGAGGCGGTGTTGAAGACCCTGACCCCGAGGGAGGAGAAGGTCATCAAGATGCGCTTCGGAGTGGGCGACGGCAGCGAGCATACTCTGGAAGAAGTAGGCCAGAGCTTCGCGGTGACGAGAGAGCGCATCCGGCAGATCGAGACGAAGGCGCTCCGCAAGCTCCGGCATCCTTCGCGAAGCCGTAAGCTCAAAGCCTTCCTGGAAGGATCGAGAATCTGAACGTTTTCGGGCCCATAGCTCAGTGGTTAGAGCCACCGGCTCATAACCGGTTGGTCCTAGGTTCGAGTCCTAGTGGGCCCACCAGAAGAGACGACATGAGGAAGCATGAGGTCGCATAGAAACGGGAAGGCCCGAACGCTCCCGCCGGGAGTCGACTGGCCGGGCCGTGACTCTCGGCCCACGCTACGAGGTGCCCCCCGCGGCACCTTTTTTTTTGTCTTCACGGGAGGAGCTAGAAAACGATGATGGCTGAGATTGAGAACCTCGTTCGGCTGCAGAAGCTTGACGACGAGATACGGGCCCTCGAGACGAGACTCGCGCAGATACCCACGGAGATCGCCGCGCTCCAGAAGGAGATCGCCACCGAGCGCGAGAACCTCGACCAGGCGACGAAAGCCGTCATCGAGGCGCAGAAGGCGCAGAGGGCCCACGAGACGAAGCTAGCCACCGCCGAAGAGAGGGTCAGAAAATACAAAGACCAGCTCATGACCGTGAAGACCAACGACGAGTACCGCACGATGCAGCATCAAATCGAGGTCGCGACCAAAGACGTCAGCGACGTCGAGGACGAGATCCTGCGTGACTTCGACGCCGTCAAGGAGCTCGAGGAGAGCAAACGGCTGCGCCAGGCCGAGCTCGAGAAGGGCCAGAAGGAGATTTCGGTCCTCGAGAAGGAGCTCGAGGCGGAGCGCGCTCGTCTCGAGGGAGAAGTGGGCGAAAGGCGGAAAACAAGGGAGGGGCTCCTCCCCGAGATCCCGGAAGATCTGCTCGAAGACTACGGGCGAATCGCGAGGACCCGCGGCGGCGTCGCCGTGGCGGAGGCGTTCGACGAGCGCTGCCAGGTCTGCATGGTCCGCATGCGTCCTCAGGTCTACCAGGATCTGCGCGTGGGAGGCAAGATCTTCCACTGCGAGAGCTGCCGCCGGATTCTCTACTACCAGGAAAACGAGCAGGCACAGCAGCAGGCCGCGGCTACTTGACCGGAAGGCGACGAGTGCGGCGGGCTGCCCCGCGATGGGCACCACCGCGGGGCGGTGCTGTGCGGGAGCCCGAGCTGGTACCGGATTCAGGCCGGAGCTCCGCTCGTCGGCCGCTCGCCGCCCGTAGGCGAGGTCCCGCCCTGCATTGCCTGCACGAAATTGTCGTTCGAGACGATGAACGAGCTCGGGTTGCGCAATCCGGCGGGCGCGAGGGTGGTGGCGCCCGTGCTGTAAGCCCACTCGGGAAGCTCCACCGTGGTATCGAAAGGTCGCGCGCTGACTCTTTTCGGGATCGAGAAATTCGCCGCGGTATCGAAGACGAACGCCGAGTAGAAGTAGGTTGTAGCAGTGCGCGAACAAAGCGATGATGTCTCATTTTGCTTCGTTATCGCCGCGGCTGGGGGCGGGACTATTGGGAGCCACAAGTATCCTGCCACCGGGGTCTCGGAGCGCATAGCCGCAAACCGGATGTTTCGCGTGGTTACGCTCAGCGCCTCGGACTTGGAGCGAGGGATACCGGGGGGCGTTCACTTCTTCTCGAGGGGGAACTACACCACGGTGTCGGAAACTGTGCCGCCGGGGTTGCGTTAGAGAGAAGCGCGCCCGCCACACAACGGCTTCCCGGCTGCTGCGCTCACACCGATAACCCCCATCGTCCGGCCGACTCCGGCGCCTTCTCTACGATAAGAGTAGAAGCTCTCGACCTCGCAGTGGCTACAGCGGCCACTGTCGTAAATGCGAGTCTCGGAGAGTCCCGCGTCCACGAGCTGCGCGCGGTTGTCCTCGACGAGATCGAGATGACGGCGCCCCCGCGGCCCGGCACGAGAGATTCGAATCGAGGTCTCGTCCGCTCTCCTCGAACGCCGCGACGACCTCGTCTCCCACTTCGAAGCAGCAAACGCGAATCGCGGGACCGATGGCGGCATGTATCTCGCCCGGGACGGTACCGAAACGGCTCTCGAGCGCTCTGATCGTCCGCGACGTGATCCGAGCGAGCGTTCCGCGCCACCCCGCGTGGATGGCGGCGACGGTGTTGCTTGTGGAACCCCAGAGGAGAATCGGCACGCAGTCCGCGGTCTGGACGGTGAGCCCGACGCCGGGACGGTCGGTCAGGATCGCGTCGCACGTGGGAGGCGGCCCTTCGCCGGCCTCGGATTCGAGCACGGCCAGGTCGTTTCCATGCACCTGGCGCATGAACGCCACCCGCAAAACGCCGAGCGCTCGCGCCAGCGTCTCGCCGTCTCGCGGGCCGTTCTCCAGGCCGCCGAAGGAGCGGTCTCTGAGAGTGAAGCCATGGGGCACACCCGCCTCGAGAAGGGGGCGGCACTGCAGGATCGAGATCCCTTCGAGAGTGGCAGTGACGAAGAGCGGCGAGGACTCAGGCGACGATTGTGCTCTCGACATCGACCGGGGTATCGCTCTCCAACGCCTTATCGAGCTGAGACTCGAGCAGCTCCGGCTTCATTCCGTTGTCGATATGCCCCCAGGGGAGGATCTCGTCCCGGGCACGAGGGCGGTGGATGTAGAAATCGGAGATCGAGCCCTTCGTCCTTCAACGCGCGGCGCAGGTCTGCCTCTCCTCGCGACATGCGGACGATGACGGGAGCGAGACGGCGATCTCCGAGCGCCAGAACCGCCTGGAGCCTTTCGTGCCGGGGCGACTTGAAGTGGGCCTCGACGTTTGGAATGCGGGCGAAAGCCCGTTCGAGGAGGCGCATCTTCCTCTGAAGCTCCTGAATCTTCTCCATCGGACGCCACTGGAACGGCGTTCCCGGCTTGGGAATGAAGGGGTTGATACTCGGGATCAGGCGGCCGAGCCGGCCCCGCAGCTTTCCGTGCTCGAGGAGTCGTTCACGGATCCGGCTCACGAGCTCGACCATGCCGTCGAGATCCTCCGCTCCTTCCGTGGGAAGCCCCACCATGAGGTAGAGCTTCAGGTTCTGGATCCCGCGAGAGAAGATGAGGTCCGTCTTCTCGAGAATCTCGTCGTTTCCGACCCGCTTGTGGATCGCGAACCGCAGGCGGTCGGTTCCGACTTCCGGGGCTACCGCGAGGGTCTTCTCGCCGCTTCCCGAAAGCAGTTCGAGGAGCTCGGTCCTGAGGTCCTCGAAGCGCAGCGACGAAACGCTTATGCGGTAGCCGAGCTCCTTCAGCCCTTCGAGGAGGGGAACGATTTCCCGGTGCGCCCCGACCGCGGTCGACACGAGGCCGATGTCCGCGGTCTGCGCCCGGGCGGCCTTCGCCACTTCCAGAATGCTTTCGACCTCGAACGAGCGCTTGGGAAGGTAGTTGTACCCCGCCCAGCAGAAGCGGCAGAGAGTGGGGCAGCCGCGCGAGATCTCGACGAGAAACTTCTTCGACATCTCCGTCGCCGACGTGAGGAGATAGGTCGCCGGCGGGAGCAGTCCCTCGCGTTTTCCCATCTTGGCTCGCACCAGCCTGGGAGACGAGGTGCTTCGATGCTCGCGCCGAGCGAGGGTACCGTCCGGATGGTAGGAAACCTCGTACTGCGCCGGAACGTAGAATCCCTCCGCCAGGTCCAGAGTCTCGAGCAGCTCCTCGCGCGGGAGCCCGCTCTGGAGTGCATGGGTGAGAGGCGGGAGGAGCGCTTCCGCCTCGCCGATGGCCACGACGTCGAGAAACGGGGCTATCGGCTCGGGGTTGAGAAAGGTAATCGGACCGCCCGCCAGAACGAGTGGATGCGTCCGATCCCGGTCCCGCGCAAGAGGCGGGATTCCCGCAAGGTCGAGCATCCGCACGAGATTCAGCTCATCGGGCTCGAAGGTGATGGAGAAAGCGAGCACGTCGAACCGGGCGACGGGAGTGCGCGACTCGAGCGTTAGAAGAGGCAGTCCCGTCCGACGATACTCCCTGAGCTCCTCGGGGTCGGGGAGGAACACGCGCTCGCAGACAACGTCGGGAAGCCGGTTCCAGAACTGATGAACCGCCTGAAATCCCACGTTGGACATTCCGATGTAGTAGCGGTTGGGATACGCGAGCGCGATGCGGAGCGGCGCTCCGTTGCGCTTTTCGGGAAGGTCCACGATCCTCGCCTCGCTCTCGAGACGCAGTCGGAATCGGTCCTCCAGGAATCGGCTCATGAACCTCCATTATAGGCCGCGGCAGGGTGGGGGGCGGATTACTGCGCTCGCGGATCGAGTAGCGGCGCAGCGAACTCGAGATCAGGATGGCCGCAGGGAGTCGCGAAGCTTCGCACCCCGAGATACGGATCCAGAAGCCTATGACGTCCAGTTTGTCGAAGCTGGAATGGGCGAAGAAGCCGGGTGAGTCCGAAAAACAGCTTTACGACCTCGCCGGTATCGTCGACGTCCGGGACGGAGCTCGACCTCGCGTACATCGTCCGCTGGGCGGAGGAGCTCAGCGTCCTCGATTTTTGGAACCGAATCGTCGCCGGTCGATCATGAGCGGGTCCCGATCGGGTCCTCAGAACTCCGTCATTTCGCGCTTGTACTCGCGGCCCCGCCAGCGAACGACACCCTCCCCTCTCGCCATGCGGAGCGAGCGCAGGACGATGAAGAGGCCAACCACCGTGGTCACGGGCGACAGGAGAACGGGCCAGAGCGGAAAGCGGAGGCGAAGCTGGACGAGCGTGCGGCAGAACAGCAGCAGGGCCAGGCTTCCGCCGAGCGCCGCCGTCCCCTGGAGCGGCCAGAGAAAGGGCGTGAGCCCCACGAAGAGGCTCGATAACACGAAGAGGACGGGGCGAAGAACGGATTTCCCGAAGACGGCATGCGCGTTCTTGGTGAAGCCGTCGACGATCTCGCGAAGGCCGTGATACATGCGCAGGCGCAGAAGGTGGTCTCCCGTACGAGCGCGGCAGACATACCCGGCGCGCTTGAGCTCCATCGCCAGCCGGAGGTCGTCGACCACGGAGCCCCGGATCGTTTCGTGCCCTCCGATAGCTTCGTAGGCGTCACGCCGCACGAGGCCGAAGGCCCCCGCCCCGGCCGCGAACCGGCTTTTCGGGAAAAGGGTGAGAAACGACGGAAGATGCACGAACGCCGCGATGGGAACGATGGGCATGAGAACCTCTTCCCAAAACCCTTCGCGCTCGAAATGCGCGAGGAGCGCCAGATAATCCCACCGTCGTCGCTCGCAGGCCGCCACCGAGTCCCTTAGCGCGCCGGGCTCGAGCCGGACGTCGGCGTCCATGAAGAGAATCCACTCGCCCGTCGCTTTCGTCGCTCCCGACGCGAGGGCGTTCGGCTTTCCGAGCCATCCTGGCTCGAGAGGACGTGACGACAGCGTGGTGAGCCGCCTGTCCGACGCCCGGCTCGCGATCTCGGCCGCGGTCCCGTCCTCCGAGCCGTCGTCAACGACGATGACCTCGAAGTCGGGGTAGTCCTGCTGCAGGGCGCGATCGAGTGCCGCTCCGATATAACGCTCCTCGTTTCGCGCCGGGATCACGATCGAGACCCGAGACCGAGGTGTCTCCCTCGCTTCCTCGAGTCTGCGGAAGACGCGAAGGTTGACGATCGTCTGCAAAGTGAAAAGGACCCAGACGACGAGGAGCGCGATCACCAGCCAATTCCCCATTCAACCAGTGTACGATCCGCCGCGGAGGAAGTGCATGAAGGTGGAACGACTCGTCTTTCTCGTTATTTGGGGACTCGCCGGACCGGTTCTCGCGAGCGAGGTACCCACCATCCAGGATCTGGTGAGCTTGAAGTCCCCGGGCGAGGTGGCGCTCTCGCCCGATGGGCGGTCGCTCGCCTACACCGTCACCGAAACGAATTGGGACGACGACCGCTACGAGCGCGAGATCTGGCTCGCCCGCGATAGCGACGCGCCCTTCCAGCTCACCCGCGCCGATCGGTCCAGCTTCAGTCCGAAGTGGTCTCCGTCGGGCGCGACACTCGCCTTTCTCTCCGACCGTAGCGGCGAGACCCAGCTCTACCGGATGGCGGCGGACGGTGGAGAAGCGGAGAGGCTCACCGAGCTCGCCGACGGTGTCACTGCTTTCGAATGGGCGCCCGACGGCAACTGGATCGCGTTCACGGCTCTCGACGCTGAGACGGAGGCGGCGTTGGAACGGAAGAAGACGTTCGGTGAGTTCGAATGGGAAGACGAAGACTATCGCATGACCCACCTCTGGAAGATCGACCTCGCGACCCGCGCCGTCTCGAGGATAACGGAGGGCCAGGATTGGACGGTGGACGACTTCGTCGTCTCGCCCGACGGTCGAGAAATCGCGTTCAGTGCCCGACCGTTTCCCGATCCATCAGCGGGGCTGCTCTCCGATCTCTATGTGGTTGGCGTCGCCGAGCGCAGCGTCCGCCGAATCGTAGACTGGCCGGGGAGCGACCACGCCCCTCACTGGTCCCCCGACGGGGATCGCATCGCGTTCGTGACTTCGGGAGGCGTCGCCACCTACTACGGAAACGACGAGATCGCCCTCGTGAGCCCGAAGGGAGGAGAGCCGGTCATCGTCACCCGCGGCTTCGACGAGGACCCCAATCTCGTCGACTGGCGCAGGGACGGCCTCTATTTCACGGCGAGTCAGAAGACGGAACGGTACCTCTTTCGGATGGATCCCGACGGCTCCGGGCTCGCCCGGCTGTCGCAGGACGGGTGGGTGGTCGGTGCCGTCGCGTTCGCCGCGGCCGCTCCGAGAGTCGCGCTGACCGCCGACCGGTTCGACCGCTTCACCGAGGTCTACACCTCCGCCATCGAGCCGCTCTCCCTCCAACGGGTGAGCGATTTCGACGCACAGCTGAAAGACTTCACTCTGAGTCAGCGCGAGGTCGTTCGCTGGAAGTCGACCGACGGAACGGAGATCGAAGGGATTCTGGCCAAACCTCGCGACTTCGATCCCTCGAAGAAATATCCCCTCCTGTTCAAGA
Organism: uncultured Acidobacteriota bacterium; assembly: GCA_963815675.1. Classification (GTDB taxonomy): domain Bacteria; phylum Acidobacteriota; class Vicinamibacteria; order Marinacidobacterales; family SMYC01; genus CAWFHP01. The sequence continues at coordinate 374,261 of CAWFHP010000009.1, forward strand.
TCCACGGGGGGCCGACGGGAGTCGATACCCAGCAGAAGCTCACGAGCTCGGACCGCCGGTATTACCCCGTCGAGCGATTCGTCGCCAGCGGCGCTCTGGTGCTGAGCGTCAACTACCGGGGGAGCGCGGGATATGGCGCGAAGTTCCGCGCCCTCAACGTGAGAAACCTGGGAGTGGGCGACGCCTGGGACGTGGAGTCGGGTCTCGACCATTTCGTGAAGCTCGGTTTCGTCGACGAAAAGCGCGTCGGCACGATGGGGTGGAGTCAGGGCGGGTACATCTCCGCCTTTCTCACGACCCACAGCAGCCAGAGATTCCGGGCGGCGTCCGTCGGCGCGGGGATCTCGGATTGGATGACGTACTACGTCAATACCGACATCCACCCGTTCACCCGGCAGTATCTGAAAGCCGACCCCTGGGACGACCCCGAGATATATCGGATCACGTCGCCCATGACCTATATCAAGAACGCGCGGACCCCGACCCTCATCCAGCACGGCGAAAAGGACAAACGCGTTCCGATCCCGAACGCGTTCGAGCTCTACCAGGGGCTGAAGGACCAGAACGTGCCCGTCCGTCTCGCCATCTACAAGGGCTTCGGCCACGGCATCGACAAGCCGAAGTCCAACCGCGCCGTCATGACCCACAACGAGGAGTGGTTCTCGAAGTGGATCTGGGACGAGGCTCGGCAGGATTGAGAGCGGATTCGCCAGGCGTCGTGGCCAAACTTGCCGCGGCGAGACGGGCGAGACAAACTGCAGATGATCTAGGTGTTGCATCATGGAGTCGTCCCGCGTTGCTTCTTCGGTTCTTCCGTTCTCGCTGTCGCTGTTTTTCGCTCTCGTGGGAATTGGCTGCAGCCACGATTCCTCCTCGGCTTCCTCGGAAGCGGTCGCGCTCAGCGCGAGTCAGGAGACCGCGTCGATCGTTTTTCACTGACGCTCCCGGTGATTTCGTCGAATCTGCGAGGCAACAGGCGTTCCACGACTGGGCGGTTCGGGAACTGGGAGTATTACCGCAGGTCAAGATCTCCTTTAACAAGTACCTGTCTCGAAACCACATGGGAGTCCTCACGGGGAACTACAATACGAACGCATACGCCGATCCCGCCCGTTTCGCCATCCACACGCTCTTCTCGTTCGACAATCACGAGCCGGTGCACCTCTATACTTCGTTGTTCGGAACCGCGGTGGGGCTCTTCAACGAGGGAATCGCGGTCGCTTTCCAGACCGATCCCCTGGCGAACGACTTCGCTCCGCGCTGGAACGGAGAAGCCCTCCACGACGTCGCTCGCCGCTTCGAGACCCAGGGACGTCTGGCGCCCATTTCGTCGATGCTCACGACCAGCGACTTCCTGCTCGTGCCCGACGACGTGAGGTATCCCGAGGCCGGCTCTTTCGTACGTTTTCTCCTGGATACCCGCGGCCTCGAGCCAATGAAGGAGCTCTTCGGACGTTCGAGTCCCGAGGATCCGGCGGATGCGGTGAGAGAGCGCTTCCATGACGTGTATGGAAGCACGGTCGAAGACGTGGAAACGGAATGGCTGCGCTTCCTCGACTCGATCTCTTCCGCGCGTGAGCTCGGCCCACCGAAGACGTCGGCGATGCTTACAACGCGCTTTTTGGGCTTAAGGCCCCTGTTTCCCACAAGGTAGGGGCATTGCTTCGCTCACACCCGTCGGCAGCTCTGACACTGGTTCCAGAGGACTCGTCATTGCGGGCGAGTCAAGTCTTTCTGTTTCAACGGATTGCCTACCAACCCCTGGATTGCCTCGATTGGCACCGGTCTTGCTCCAAGTCTGGCGGCGGATTCCCACCGGTCGGCGACATCGAGACCGACCAGAGGTCAAGAATGAGTTGGAGGACGGCGGGGCGACACTGATTGCCGCGAGCGTGCTCGCGTTCGCGAATCCCCGGCCTGCCCGAGCGACTACAATCGGCTTCGCGCCAACGTCTTCGACTCACGGCGTCGGGGACATCTTCGGCGTCGACATCGTCGTCTCGGGACTCGATTCCGCGTCGCAGATCGTGTCCGCATTCGACCTCACCGTTCGGTTCGACGAGAGCCTGCTCGCGGCGACGAACGTGACTTTCGGACCCTATCTCGGTGATCCCGACGCCTTCGAGGCGTTCTCCTTCTTCAGCACCTCGATGGGCGCGCAAGCCATGGAAGTCAGCTTGCTGCCCGATACGGACCTTCTGTCTCTCCAGCTGGACACCATCCGGCTCTTTACGATTCAATTTCAGGCGCTGGCGCCGGGGACGAGCTTTCTGACGTTCGAACAGGGAACGAACGACGTCAAGGGCGTGGCGGTGGGGCAGCCTCCGAACCAGGAGCCCTCGATACTGCTCATCGACCCGTCGGACGGGAGCGTCGACGTCGTGCCAGAGCCCGCAGTGACGCTCCTGATCGCTCTCGGCAGCGTGGGGATCGCCTTCCGTCGACGGTTTCCCAATCGATCCGCGTGAGCGGGAAGGATCCTCGGCAGGAGGATCGCGACTGGTAACGGCACTCAATCGGGGGTTTCAGTAACCCGAAACGGAAGTCATCCGTGGCGACAAGCCCTGCCCCGCAAGATATTGGTCGACCCGCGGCTCGCTTGATTGCTCTTCGTCATCCGCTTCCGAAATTCCCATCGGCGACGATCTCGTGGCATCAGGCGCTCGATTGCCCGCCTTCTGCCCCGATCAGAGGAGACGCCCACCGTGAAGGCCCCTAACACCCTGTACGCTCGGCTACGCACGTCGGTCCTTGCACTCGTTCTCGGCATGTCGACCGGCCCGCTGCTTCACGCCAGCGAGGTGTGTGACGTCGACGGCAACGGTGCCGTCGATATCCGCGACATTCAGCTCGTTTTCAACGCCATCGGCAGCGCCGCCTCCGGGCCCGACGATCCACGGGACGCGGTTCGTGACGGCGTCATCACCATCAACGACGCGAGGGCCTGCGTCTATCGCTGTTCACTCGACAAATGCGCCGTCGTCGATACTGGGAACCACCCTCCGACCGCGAACGCCGGAGCCGACCAGACGGCGTTCGTCGGCGAGACCGTGACCCTCAACGGCAGCGGCTCCACCGATCCCGACGGAGATTCACTCACCTTCTCATGGTCGTTCCTGTCGAGGCCCGCCGGCAGTGCCGCGACGCTCTCGGATCCCGGGGCGGTCATGCCCACTTTCTCGGTCGACGTTCCCGGGGGTTATGGGCTGCAGCTCGTCGTGAACGACGGTACCGCCGACTCCCTGCCCGATACCGTCCTCGTCACGACGGAGAACTCGGCCCCGGTCGCCAACGCCGGACCCGACCGGACCGTGCCTGTGGCGCAGAGCGTCACTCTCGACGGGAGCGGCTCGTCGGACGTGGATGGCGATCCCTTGACGTACGCATGGACTCTGACGTCGATTCCCACAGGCAGCGGCGTGACGCTCGTCGGGGCCTCTTCCGTCCATCCCAGCTTGGTCCCGGACGTCTTCGGAACCTATGTCGCCCAGCTGGTGGTAAACGACGGGAGTCTCGACTCGGCGCCGGACGTCGTCCAGATCACGACGGAGAACTCCCCGCCGATCGCTCACGCGGGGTCGGACCAATTCGCCTTCGTCGGCGATACCGTCACACTCGATGGAAGCGGATCAACGGACGTCGACGGCGACTCTCTGACGTACGCCTGGTCGTTCGTCTCGAAACCGGCAGCGAGCACGACGACGCTCGCGAATCCGACCGGGGTCGCCCCCACATTCGACACCGACGAGCCTGGCGTTTATGTCGTTCAGCTGATCGTGAACGACGGGACCGTCGACTCCGCTCCCGACACGGTGACGATCACTACGGAGAACTCGGCACCGGTCGCTGACGCGGGTCCGGATCAGACGGCTTTCGTCGGCCAGACGGTCGTTCTGGATGGAAGCGGATCCCAGGATGCGGACGGAGACCCTCTGACCTTTCAGTGGTCGCTCACCATGGTCCCGCCGGGGAGCGCTGCCGTCCTGTCGGACTCGACTGCTCTCGGTCCTACGTTCGACGTGGATGTGCCAGGAACGTACGTCGGCCCAGCTCATCGTAAACGACGGAACGGTGAGCTCCGCGCCGGATACGGTCGAGTCACGACCGAGAACTCGGCGCCGACAGCCGACGCGGGACCGAATCAAAACGTCTCCGTCGGCGACACCGTGACCCTCGATGGCAATGGCTCGTCGGATGTGGACGGCAACGCGTTGACGTACAGCTGGTCGCTCACGGCCATACCTACCGGCAGCGCCGCGACGCTGCTCGATGCGACGTCGGCAAATCCGACATTCGTGGCGGACGTGGCCGGAACGTACGTCATACAACTCATCGTCAACGATGGCTTCGTCGACTCCGCTCCCGATACCGTCGTCATCTCGACCGAGAACTCTGCACCCGTCGCCAACGCGGGGCCCGACCAGAGTGTCTTCGTCGGAGCGACGGTCACCCTCGACGGAACCGGCCTCCTCCGACGTCGACGGCAATCCGCTCACCTACGCCTGGTCCTTCGTCTCCAAACCCGCTGGAAGCACCGCCACTCTCTCCGGCGCCACCAGCGACCACCCCACGTTCATCGCGGATGTGTCGGGGTCGTATGAAGTCCAGCTCGTCGTCAACGACGGCTCCGTCGACTCCGCTCCCGACACGGTGACGATTACGACCGAGAACTCCGCACCCATCGCCAACGCGGGGCCCGACCAGAGCGTCTTCGTTGCAGCGACGGTGACTCTCGACGGAACGGCCTCCTCCGACGTCGACGGCAATCCGCTCACCTACGCCTGGTCCTTCGTCTCCAAGCCCGCGGGGAGCACCGCGACTCTCTCCGGCGCCACCAGCGACCACCCCACGTTCGTCGCGGATGCTCGGGGTCGTATGAAGTCCAGCTCGTCGTCAACGACGGCTCCGTCGACTCCGCTCCCGACACCGTCGTCATCTCCACCGAGAACTCCGCACCCGTCGCCAACGCAGGGCCCGACCAGAGTGTCTTCGTCGCAGCGACGGTGACCCTCGACGGAACCGGCCTCCTCCGACGTCGACGGGAACCCGCTCACCTACGCCTGGTCCTTCGTCTCCAAACCCGCTGGAAGCACCGCCACTCTATCCGGCGCCACCAGCGACCACCCCACGTTCGTCGCGGATGTGTCGGGGTCGTATGAAGTCCAGCTCGTCGTCAACGACGGCTCCGTCGACTCCGCTCCCGACACCGTCGATCGATCTACGACCGAGAACTCCGCACCCATCGCCAACGCGGGGCCCGACCAGAGTGTCTTCGTCGGAGCGACGGTGACCCTCGACGGAACGGCCTCCTCCGACGTCGACGGCAACCCGCTCACCTACGCCTGGTCCTTCGTCTCCAAACCCGCGGGAAGCACCGCCACTCTCTCCGGCGCCACCAGCGACCACCCCACGTTCATCGCGGATGCGTCGGGGTCGTATGAAGTCCAGCTCGTCGTCAACGACGGCTCCGTCGACTCCGCTCCCGACACCGTGACGATTACGACCGAGAACTCCGCACCCGTCGCCAACGCGGGGCCCGACCAGAGTGTCTTCGTTGCAGCGACGGTGACCCTCGACGGAACGGCCTCCTCCGACGTCGACGGCAAACCGCTCACCTACGCCTGGTCCTTCGTCTCCAAACCCGCTGGAAGCACCGCCACTCTATCCGGCGCCACCAGCGACCACCCCACGTTCGTCGCGGATGCGTCGGGGTCGTATGAAGTCCAGCTCGTCGTCAACGACGGCTCCGTCGACTCCGCTCCCGACACCGTCGTCGATTCCACCGAGAACTCCGCACCCATCGCCAACGCGGGGCCCGACCAGAGTGTCTTCGTTGCAGCGACGGTGACCCTCGACGGAACCGCCTCCTCCGACGTCGACGGCAATCCGCTCACCTACGCCTGGTCCTTCGTCTCCAAACCCGCGGGAAGCACCGCCACTCTATCCGGCGCCACCAGCGACCACCCCACGTTCGTCGCGGATGCGTCGGGGTCGTATGAAGTCCAGCTCGTCGTCAACGACGGCTCCGTCGACTCCGCTCCCGACACCGTCGTCATCTCCACCGAGAACTCCGCACCCGTCGCCAACGCGGGGCCCGATCAGAGTGTCTTCGTCGCAGCGACGGTGACCCTCGACGGAACGGCCTCCTCCGACGTCGACGGCAATCCGCTCACCTACGCCTGGTCCTTCGTCTCCAAGCCCGCGGGAAGCACCGCCACTCTATCCGGCGCCACCAGCGACCACCCCACGTTCGTCGCGGAGCGTCGGGGTCGTATGAGGTCCAGCTCGTCGTCAATGACGGTTCCGTCGACTCCGCTCCCGACACCGTCGTCATCTCCACCGAGAACTCCGCACCCGTCGCCAACGCGGGCCCCGACCAGAGCGTCTTCGTCGCAGCGACGGTGACTCTCGACGGAACGGCTCCTCCGACGTCGATGGGAATCACTCACTTACGCCTGGTCCTTCGTCTCCAAACCCGCTGGAAGCACCGCCACTCTCTCCGGCGCCACCAGCGACCACCCCACGTTCGTCGCCGACCTTCCGGGAACGTATGAAGTCCAGCTCGTCGTCAACGACGGCTCCGTCGACTCCGCTCCCGACACCGTCGTCATCATGGCGTCGGTACCCATCACCCTCACTCTGTCTCCCGAAACGCTCGACTTGCTGACGTTCGAGACCGGGAGCTTGACCGTCACGCTGTCGGCACCCGCAGGACCGGGAGGATTGATCGTCACGATCTCCACCAACAACGGCCTGCTCACTGGCGTTCCCTCTTCGGTAGCCATTCCCGAGGGGGCCACGATGAACACCTTCCCTGTGACGGCTGGTGACACCGCGGGCTCCTCGATCGTGTCGGTCTCTGCGGGGCTTCTCGGCGACAGCAGTACGGTCGTCATCGGCCCGCGCGCCCTGGCGTTGACCACGGAGAGCCCTCTGGTCGGCGTCGGTCGCATCATCAATGGCTCGGTCGCCATAACCCCGGCCGCGCCTCCCGGTGGGACGACGATTACTCTCACCAGCGACGACGAGGGCATCGCGACCATCAGTCCGCCGACGGTCACGATTCCCGAAGGGGAAACGACGGCTCCCGTCACCGTCGACGGAATCGCGGTCGGAACGACGACGCTGAGGGCCAACGCGAGCGGGTTCGCCGAGTCTACGACCGAGATCACCACCACCGACTACCTCGTCAGCATCGACAACACGCTGAGCGTCGCGCCCGGTCAAACGTCGGGTCTCGCTGTCAGTCTCACGAAGCCCGCTCCCCCGGGTGGCACGACCATCAACTTCATGAGCTCCGACACCGGCATCGCCACGGTAACGTCGAGCGTGTTCGTTCCCGAGGGAGCGTTCCTGCCGCTGTCGAACCCGCAGGTAACCGGCGTCGCTATCGGCACGATTACCGTGACCGCGACCGCGACGGGATTCGCACCCGATACGCGGCCGGTCATCGTGACCATCAGCCTGAGCTTCAGTCCTTCGACGGCAACGATCCCGACCGGTACGACCAATATCCAGCTCAACCTCTCCGCCCCGGCACCGGGCGGCGGTCTGGTCGTCAGCCTGAGCTCGGATGACGGGGCGGTCGTCACGGTCCCGCCGACGGTGACGGTAATCGCGAGTCAGACCTCCGTTCAAGTTCCGGTAACGGGGGTCGCTTCCGGCTCCACCATCATTCGTGCCAGCGCTCCGGGTATCGTGGAAGCGACCGCCCACCTTACCGTCGGAGCCAGCATCAACGTCGGCGATGTTTTCGTCGGCGACGACCTGCAGACGTCCATCAGCGGCACCATCGGTGCACCCGCACTCGCGGGGGGCGTTCCGGTCACGATCACCAGCCTCGACCCGTCCCTGGTCCTCGTCTCCGCGACGGCGACCGTTCCCGGGAGCTCCAGCATCCTCCTCCAGGTCACGGCGGGAAGCACCACGATTCCCAGCTTTTTCGTTCAGGGCCTGGCGGATTCCGGCTCGGCGACGCTGGAGATTACGGCGCCCGGCTTCCTGACGGACACCAGTACGGTGACGCTCACGCCGTCGGGATTCCGGTTCGTCGGGTCGGTCGCCGACTTCACCACCACCACGTTTTCATCCAATACCTCACTCCAGATCGGGTCCGTACGACTCCAACCGACGAGCCTCGCCTTTGCCGCCCAGCAAGCTGTGAGGGCCGGCCTGAGCGTTTCCGTCGAGGTGACGAGCTCCGACCACAACGTTGGCATCGTGACCACGAGTCCGGTCATGCTCAACGGAGCGCAGTTTTCGGTCTTGACGGAATTCGACCCGCTCGGGGCGGGATCGACGGTGCTAACCGTCGTCACGCCCTCCGGGTTCTCGACGCCCAGCGCCAACACCCAGAGGACGGCTACCGTCACCGCGCCCGACATCCTCCTCAACGGTTCTCCCTCCACATCGGTCCTCGTCGGCAACAACTTGCAGCGATCCGTCCCCGTTTCCCTCGCCGCGGCTCCGCCGGCGCCCGTCGACGTTACCTTCCAGGTTGGCTCCGGCAGCATCGCGACGATCAGCAGCAACGGAACGGTCGCGGGGAGCACCAGCGTCACGTTCTCTGGCGTGAGCGGGACGTCGGTCGGCACGCTCTACATTCAAGGACAGAGCAAGGGGTCGACGTCGATTACGGCGACGGCCACCGGCTATAAAGACCACGCGTCCACGGCGGTCATCGGGCCTTCCGGCTTTGTCTTCACGGGTACGAACGCGAATTTTACGACGACGACGTTCTCGGCCAATTCGCCCCTTCAGATCAGCTCCGCCCAGCTCAGCTCGGGACTCACATTCCAGAGCTTTCAGGAAGTCCGCCCCGGACTCGACGTGGACGTCTCGGTGACGAGCTCCGACACCAACGTTGGCGTCATCACGGTATCGCCCCTCACGTTCCATACCGGTGCCATCACCATCAGCACCGCTTTCGACCCCATCAATCCCGGAGCCACGCTCCTGACCATCGAGACGCCCGCCGGCTTTGATACTCCCTCCACGGGACGCTCGAGAACGGCGACCGTCACGGCGCCTCGTGTTTTCATCGCGGGAGCGTCGACGACCAGCTTTACCGTGGGAGACGAGCTCCAGCTGGCGGCCACGGTGTCGCTGGAAGCCGCCCCGCCTTCGCCCGTCGACGTGACCGTAACCATCGCCTCCGGAAGCATCGCGACGGTGAGCACCAACCCGACTCTCGAGGGCGGTACGAGCGTTACCTTCCCCGGCGTCACGGGAGCGAGCGTGGGAACCATCTATCTTCAAGGCCGGAGTATCGCCAGCACGAGCATGACGGCGTCGGCAACCGGATACTCGACAGGGAACTTCACCATCAACGTCGTGCCCTCGGGCTTCCGCTTTATTGGTCTCGCGGGCACGAGCTTCGAGACGACGACGTTCTCCGCGAACACGCAATTGACGGTCGCCTCCGTATACCTCAACCCCACGACCCTCGCCTTCGTCGGATTCCAGCCGATCCGGGGTGGACAAAGTGTCGGCCTCACTCTCACGAGCAGCGCGCCGACGGTGGGCACCATCACGAGCTCCCTCTCGTATGTCGCGAACCAGACAACCGCGGTCGCGCAATTCGATCCATTGACCGCCGGTTCGACGACGCTGACAGTCGAGACTCCGTCCGGGTTCTCGACACCCAATAGCTTCACCGTCATCACGGCGTCGGTGCGCGCTCCCGACATCCTCATCACCAACACGGGACTCGTCGGGTTGGATCTGCAGCGCAACGTTACGATCAGCCTCGAGGCGCCGCCGCCCCAGCCCGTCGACGTGACCATCACCAGTAACGCCGGAGCGATCGCGACCATCACCAAGGACGGAACGATGGTGGGCGGGACGAGCTTGACGTTCACCGGCATCACGACGACGTCGGTGGGATTCATCGTGCTCCAGGGACGCGGTCTGGGAAGCACGACGCTGACGGCGCAGGCGGCCGGCTACGACGACGGCATTCTCGCGGTGAACGTCAACCCGGCCGGCTTTCGACTTACCAGCGCGCCGGTGACCGATTTCAGCACGACGGTTTCCGCTTCAAATACCACGATCTCCGTCGCGCCTTGCCGGCTCGACCCCACGACGTTGTTGTTCCAGGAATTCGAGGAGATCCGCGGCGGCTTGACCGTCAACGTGGAGGTCACGAGCTCGGACCCGTCGGTGGGGGTTATTACCACGAGCCCCTTGATCTATACCAGCGGCAACGTCACCAAAACCACGGCATTCGACCCGTTGACGGTGGGGACGACCGTCATCACCGTGGAAACGCCCGCCGGGTTCTCGCCACCGGGAGCGTTCCGCGTAATAACAGCGACCGTCAATCCTTGATGCGTGGGAGGAAGAGTCGGGCGCCGCGACGTCCCCGCGGCCACGGTTTCACTCCGCCGGCTCGGCTTCGCCCGCCTCCGCGGAAGCGCCAGCGCGGCGCAAGCTGTAGAAGACGACGGGGGTGACCAGGAGCGAGAGAATCATCGAGACGGTGACGCCGCCGATGACCGCGATCGCGAGCGGCTGAAGGAGCTGGGCGCCCGACCCGACCCCGAGAGCGAGCGGAAGCATCCCGAAGATCGTGGCCAGAGCCGTCATCAAGATGGGGCGGAGCCGCCGCCGGCCCGCGCGGAAGATCGATTCCTCGAGAGGAAATCCCTGCGCCGAGAAGTGGCTCTCGGAATCCAGCATCAGGATGCCGTTCTTGTGCACGATGCCCACCACCATGATCATCCCCATGAACGAGGAGATGTTGAGCGTCGAGCTCGTGATCCACAAGGCGAGGAGCGAGCCGAACCCGCACAGAATGGTGGCGACGAGGATGGCGACTGGATGCGAGAACGACCGGAACTCGAAAACGAGGATGATGAAGATGAGAAGGATCGACGTGAGGAGCACCTGCGTCAGCCCGAGGAACGACTCGCGCTGGATTTGGTAGAGCCCGCCGAACTCGATGTCGGTCCCCGGCGGGATGGCCACCTCTTTGAAGAGCCGGGCCCGGATCTCCGTAATCGTCGATCCGAGATCGCGTCCCGCGAGCTGCGCCGTCACCGCCGCCAGCGGGCGCAGGTTGTCCCGATGGATCTCGGCCGTCCCCTCGTCGACCTCGACTCGCGCGATGCTCGAGAGCGGCACCGTCACGCCCGTGGGAGACGTGAGAAGAAGTGATCCGAGATCCTCCGTCGTCGAGCGATAGCTCTCGGGATAGCGCACGCGGATCCCCACCATGTGGTCGCCGAGGATCATGTTCGAGGCGAGCTCTCCGTCCAGGACCGCGGTCTCGATCGAGGCCACGTCCGAGACGCTGAAGCCGGCCCGCTCCGCCTTCTGCGGGTCGACGCGGAAATTCACCGATGGCCCGATCACGACGTTCTGGTTCACGACGTCCACCACTCCCCGGACATTCGGCAGCCACTCCTCGATCGCATGCGCCGTCGCCTGGAAGCTCGCCGGGTCCTCGTGGTAGACCTTGATCTCGATCGGCTGCGGCGACCACGCGAGGTCACCGATCAAATCTTCCAGGATGTGCGGGAACTCCACCTCGATGGTGGGCTCCGCTTTCAGGATCTTTCCGCGAAGCTCGGCGGTAACCTCTTCCAGGGAACGGTCGCGCCGATCCTTCAGCTTGACGAGGAAGTCTCCGGTGTTCGGCTCGGCGATGGCGAGCGCCAGTCGGGCCCCCGTCCGCCGGGAGTAGCTCTCCACTTCCGGAGTCTCGACGAGGAAGCTCTCGATGTGCTTCAGCACCCGGTCCGTCTCCTGGAGCGATGTCCCCGGCGGCATGATGTAGTCGAGGACGAACGCTCCCTCGTCCATCTCGGGAAGAAAGCCGCTCCCCAGGCGCAGATAGATCCCCGCTCCCGCGGCGACGATGAGAAGCGACGCCACCGCGACGACCGCCCGATGACGGAGCGACCAGGAGAGCGCCGTCTCGTACCGCTCGGTGAGCCACCGCAGGAAGCGCCCTTCGCCCGCCTGCTCCGCCTTCTCGAGGTCGGTCTCGGCGGCGCCGGGTCGAGGTCGCAGGAAAAGCCGGGCGAGCACCGGCGTGAAGAAAAGGGCGAGGAAGAGCGACGCGAGAAGCGCGGTGACGAGGGTCATCGCGAGAGCGCGGAAGAAAACCGCGGTAATGCCTCCGAGGAAGACGAGCGGCAGAAAGACGACGATCGGGGTCATGGTCGAGCCGATGAGGGCGGGAGTGAGCTCGTGAATGGCGTTCCGGGCCGCGTCTCTCGACGACTGACCGAGAGACAGATGCACGATGATGTTCTCCACCATCACGATGGCATCGTCGATCACGACGCCGATCGAGGCGGCGATTCCGCCGAGCGTCATGAGGTTGAAGCTCATGCCGAAGAGCCTCATGAACACGACCGCGATGAGGGCGGAGATCGGGATGACGATGGCCGCCACCACCGTGGACCTCCAGTTCTTCAGGAAACCCACCAGCACCGCGATCGCGAGGAGGAGCCCGATGATGATGCTCTCGGTGACGCTCTGGATCGACTCCCGAACGAGGATCGACTGGTCGTAGAACGTGGAGAGCTCGATGTCGGGCGGGAGACCCCTCTTGATCGCGACCAGCTCCCGGTTCACGTCGTCGGCAATCTGGACCGCGTTTCCGTCGGGCTGCTGGAGCACGTTGACGAGGACGGCGGGACGGCCGTTCGCGGTCACGATGTTGTAGGTAGGACGCTCTCCCTGAACGACCCGTGCCAGGTCTTTGACCGCGATCGGAGTGCCCTTGACGACGGCGACCACCGTGTTCTCGATCTGATCTTTCTGCTTCATCAACCCGGTAACGGTCGTCAGATAGAGGTGGTAGTTCTCCTGCACCATTCCGGCGGCGACGATCTGATTGGTGTTGCGGATCGCTTCCACCACTTTCGTCAAGGGAAGACCGAGGCCGTTGAGCTTGGCGGGGTCGACGAGAACGTGAAACTCGCGCGGACGCCCGCCGACGATGCGGGTCTCGGCGACCCCGGGAAGTCGATAGAGGCGCGGGGCGAGGTCGTAGTACGCCAAGTCCCAGAGATCGGTGAGGTTCCGCGTCGGAGAGGTGATGCTGAATCCGATGATCGGGAAAACGGAGAACGTCAGGCGGTTGATGTAGAAGCGCACATCCGGCGGGAGCGAGGGCGTGATCTGGCTGATACGTCCCTGCACCAGATGGAGGGCATTGAGAATGTCGACGTCCCAGCGAAAGAAAAGGCTGATCTCGGTCGAGCCGCGGCTCGTCGTCGAGCGCACGTTCGTGATCCCGGGCACGATGCGGACGGCTTCCTCGATGGGGCGGGTCACGGTGAGCAGCTGGACGTCGACGGGAGCGATGCCGTTGTCGACGAGGATTACGATCCGCGGGAAATCGGTCTGGGGAAAGATCGAGATCGGGAGGCGAAACACGAAAAACGACCCGGCCAGGGCGAAACTGGCCACGATGAGAATCATCGCCCGCCGGTTGGCGTCGACGAAGTCGCCGAGCTGGGCGCTCACCTCGTCTCGTTCCCCTCGAGGGCGACGGTGACGGGTGTGCCATCGGGAAGCCCGTAGCCGCCTTCCACCACCACCGTCTCACCGCTCTCGAGACCCCGCACCACCTGCAGCATGCCGTCGAAGGCCTCACCGCATTCCACCTGCCGGCGGTGCGCGATGGCCTTCTCGTCGACGACGAGAACGGTGCCGCGGCGGCTTCCCTCTTCGAGCTCCACGGCGGAGGAAGGCACGACGACGCTTCCGGGCGCCGTCCCGGTCCGGATGCTGACGCTGCCGAAAGCGCCGGGATGCAGCCGCCCGTCGCCGTTCGGGATCTCGCACCAGACCTCGACGGTGCGCCGCGCGGGATCGACGGCGGAGCTTACCACGCGGATTCGTCCTTCGGGAATGTCGCCGATCGGGTCGGCGGGGGAAAAAACCGCTCGCTGACCGACTTTGACCGCGGCCACCTCGCTCTCCGGCACCTGCGCTCTCGCGATCGCGGGCGAAAGGGACATCACGGTGAAAATCGGGGTGTCGGGCTTGGCCATGTCGCCGGGGTAGAGGAACTGATCGGTGACGACGCCCGCGAACGGGCTCGTGAGCTCGGTGAATCCGAGCTGCGCCTTGACGAGCGCGAGGTGGGCCTGCGCCTTGTCCAGATCCGTCTTGCTGGTGAGGAGCTCGCGCTCGGGAATCGCCCCTTCCTCGAAGAGGTCCCTCCTCCGCTCGTAGATCGCCTGGGCTTGATGAAGGACCGCGTCGGCGTCGTCGATCTGAGCGAGAAGGTCGCCTTTATCGAGCGTCGCGAGCACCTCGCCCTCGGTAACTCGATCGCCCTTGCCGGCGGCGAGCGAGCGGATCGGAGCTGTGACGCGCGCCGCGATCTGGGCCACCGCACGGGGGTGAATCGTAGCGGGCGCCTCGACGGTGAGGGTCACGTCCCGAAGCTCGGCTCGGGCCACTTTGACCGCCACCTGGGGCACGACCTCCGGTGGAGCTTCATCGTCCGCCGGGGGAGAGCATCCCAGGGTGAGCCCCCAGAGACAAAGGCCTCCAAGAAGAGAGAAAGAACGAGAAATCCCATCGCAGCTCATCGTCCCGACGCGACCTCCAGATCGACGAGGCTCGTCAGGTAACGCGTCACCGTCGAATAGTAATTGCTTGCGGCGAGGGTGAGCTGATCCTGCGCCGCGACGACGTCCAGGGCGAGGCCTTCCCCTCCCTCGTACCGGATTCGGCTCAAGCGCAGATTCTCCCGGGAGAGGGTCATCTGATCGCGGGTCGTGTCGATCTGAGCGTAAGTCATCTGGGCCCTCGCGAGGGCGCCGTTATACTCCAGTGAGAACGTGCGCTCGGTGATGGCGCGCTCGGTCTCGACTTGCCGGGCCTGGAGCTCGAATTGGCGCGCCGTGTTTCGAATGCGATGCCAGTCGAAGAGGGGAACGCTCACGTTGGCGAAGGCGGCGTACCCGTGGTCCGCGAAGTCGAATTGCTGTGAATTGACGCCGAACTGAAAGACGAAGCTCGTCTGAGGATAGAGCTCCGCTCGGGTCCCCTGAAAGTCCGCGAGGAATCCACGGCGCTGGGCATCGAGGAGATCGAGCTCGGCGCGACGAAGATAGGGCGCCTCGCCTGCCCCCTGTTTCCCGGGCGGGGAGGGCAGGGGATCGTCTAGAACGTCGTGGACGCTCAAGGGATCATCGACGTCCGTGGTCCAGAAGGAAGCGAGCTCCTGGTTCGCCATGCGCTCCTGGAGCCCGGCGGCTTGGAGCGCCTGCTCGAGAAAGACGGTCTCGGCCGAGGCCTTGACGACGTCGGCGCGGGCCGCTTCTCCCCGGTCGAACAAGAGCTTCGTGCGTGTTTCGAAGCTCCGCGCCTCGTCGAGGGAATCGCTCGCGACCCGGGTCAGCCGCCGGCTCAGCAGGAGACGATAGTAAGCGCCCGCCACCGCTTGCTTCAGGTCGCGGCGACTGAGCGCGAGGCCCGCGGCGGCGACATCCTGATCGGCCCGGGCACGAGCCACCGAAGCGCGAAGCTTCCCCGATGTATCCAGCTCCTGGACGGCGGTCACGAGCGCGTTGTAAACCCGGATCCCATCGAGCGAGACGAAGCTCTGGACGTCGGAGCTTCCCCGGAACGGAGAGTTGTAAACGAAGCCACCGGCGGCCTGCGCTTGCGGATACAGGCCCGAGCGGGCAGAGTCCAAAGAGCGCGCCGCGATCTCGGCCTGGTAGTCGGCGAGCTGGACGGGCGACGGGCTCTCAATCGCGAGCCGAATGCAGTCGTCGAGCGAGAGCGGCTCGGATGCCGGCTGGGCGCCCGTGGCGCCAGCGGCGCCAGCGGCGGTGAACGACAGAGTCAAGGCCCATGGAGCGACCGACAGGAGGAGCCACTGCGGGAGCCGTTTCGATTCTCGCACAGTCTGAAGAGACTCCGACGATTAGCTCGGGAAGTCAACCCCTGGTGTGACTCCGAGGGAGGCCGGTGCCGACGGTTTCGTGCCGAGCTTTTCGTCACTCTGGATCTCGCCGTTCCCAGCGAACACGAGCTCGTGTTTCTCTCCTCCCTGGTCGACGACAATCTCGAACGTCGACGCCTTGTCGGTCTCGGTCACCTTCTCGATCCGGGTCAGCTTCGCGCTCCCGTACTTCGACGATGCCAGACCCTTGCGAACGGCCGCGGGTACCTCGTCGATCCCAATCGTCGCCTCTTCGATGAGGATCCGGCCTTCGGGGGACACGACCACCTCGGTACGCCTTCCCTTCCAATCGAGCGCAATCTCATAGGCGAGCCTGCCGTCCTCGGTCTCCTTCGAGAACCCGAGGAGCGGCACCCGCGGGTAGGTGGCCTCAACGGTCTTCAAGACCGTCTCGGGAACTTCCGACCGCCCAATCTTCTGCTCTTGTGCCGACGCCGCCGAGGCCAGGGCCGCAACCACGAAACCCATAACGATTCCCTTTTCCCAGGACATCCGGTACTCCTTCCAGGAACTCTCCACACCCGCAGCTTAGCCTTCGAAGATGAAAGCTCGATGAGAACGGGTCTCATTTGCGTCTCGGCTCTCATTTGTGTCTCATCATCGGGGCGTATGTATGATGGATGGACCCGATGCGTATCCTGGTCGTCGAGGACTATCCTCCCCTGCGCCGTTCGCTCTCGCAGGGACTGCGGGAGTCGGGGTATGCCGTCGACGAAGCGGCGGACGGTGAGGAAGCCGCGACCCTGGCGACGAGCGCTCCCTACGACGCCATCGTCCTCGACCTGATGCTTCCGAAAATCGACGGTCTCTCCCTCCTCGAGAAAATCCGGCGACAGGAGAATCCCGCCGGCGTCGTGATTCTGACCGCGCGCGACACCGTCGGAGACCGGGTAAAGGGACTGGACCTTGGAGCGGACGACTATCTGGTGAAGCCCTTTGCCTTCGAGGAGCTCCTCGCGCGGGTTCGGGCCGTGATCCGAAGGCGCTATCGCTCCCCCGAGAGCACCATCCAGGTGGAGGATCTCGAGATCGATCCCGTCGCCCGCGTAGTGAAGCGAGGAGGAAGACCGGTGGCGCTCTCCGCCCGGGAGTACTCGCTTCTGGAATACCTCGCGTCGCGCCGGGGACAGGTCGTCACTCGGGCGGAGATCTCGGGATCACGTCTACGATTTCGCGTCGGAACCCAACAGCAACGTGGTGGACGTCTACATCGGCTATCTGCGGCGGAAGATCGACCAGGGGGAAAAACGCGCGCTCATCCAGACCCGGCGCGGCCTCGGGTACGTGCTCGGAGAGCATCCATGAACCCGCCGCCGGGCTTCTCTTTACGGCGGAGACTGACGCTCGCCGTCGCCGGCGTCCTCGCGGTGTCGCTCTCCGCGTTCTCGTTCGTTCTCGATACCGCGTTTCATCGCGCGTTGCGGGAGCAGTTCGACTGGAGACTCGCCCAGGACGCTCGCGCGGTCGCGACCATGGTCGAGGACCACGGCGAAGGCGGCTGGGAGTTCGAGTCCGGTCCACTTCTCGGCTTCGAGGCGGGACCCGGCGCCGCCTACTTTCAGGTCTGGACCGACAGGGGAAAGACCATCGGACGTTCTCCGTCCCTCGGTGAGAGCGATCTCCCGCGCGACGGAGTCGAGGCGGGGATGGACCACGGAGTGCTCCCCGACGGACGCCGGGGAAGGTGGTTGCGCGTGGAGCTCGAGCCGCGACGCGACCCGGAGGTCGAGACGAGTTTATTCGGCCGCGAGGTGACGGTCGTCGTGGCGCGCGGTACGGACGAGATTGACGCGGAGATGTCGAAGCTCCGGTGGCTCCTCTGGGGGTCCGCTCTCACCGCGATGGTGCTGGCGAGCCTGGCAGGCGCCGTTGCCGTCCGGCGCAGTTTATCTCCCGTCGAACGGCTCGGCGCCCGGATCGACGCGATCGACGCCCGCCGACTGGGCGAACGACTGCCGACGGAGAGGATTCCGGCCGAGCTGGGCTCGGCGGTCGTCAAGCTGAACGAGCTCCTCGCGCGATTGCAGGCGTCGTTCGAGCGCGAGCGCCGCTTCGGCGCCGACGCGAGCCACGAGTTGCGTACCCCTCTGGCGGGCCTTCGCAACATTCTGGAGGTGGCACGCTCACGAGAGCGACCCGCACCGGCTTACCGAGCCGCGATTGAAGAGGCCCTCGCGGTCACCCGGCAGCTGAGCACGCTCGTCGAGAGCCTGCTGGCTCTCGCACGCCTGGACGCCCGGCAGGAGCGGCCCGCGCGAGAACCGGTCGTGCTCACGGAGCTCGTGCGGGAGTGCTACGGCGCGTGTGCGGAACGGTCCCGGCAACGCGGCCTTCGATTCGAGAACCGGGTCCCTCCCGGTGAGGGCATCGCCTCGGACCGCGAGCGGCTGCGTATCATCGTTCAGAACCTCGTCTCGAACGCGATCGACTACACCGCCGAGCACGGGACCGTCGTCGTGAACAGCGATCCCGCGCGGGGACTCCTGCTCGAAGTCAGAGACAGCGGTCCTGCCATCCCCGAGAGCGCTCTCGACGAGATCTTCGATCGGTTCTATCGGCTGGACCCTTCTCGCTCCTCAAAGGGAGAGCACTGGGGCATCGGACTCGCGCTGGCACGCGCGATGAGCGAAACGCTGGACTTGACTCTCTCGGTGAAGAACGAATTGGGGGGTTGGGTTGCCTTCGAGCTGAGGACGAAGGTCGCCCCGCCGGACGTGATGGGTCCGGCGAGCAGGAGCGACGAGGGAGTCCAGGATTCCGCCTGGCAAGCCTGATCCTCATCCGGCACGTACGGATTCGCCTCCTCTTCGATGAGCTGGATCGCATAGAGTTCCAACCATGAATGCGAAATCCGATACCGCGTATCGGTTGCGTTGGGCTCTCCTTGCCTTGGCGTCGATCTTGCCTCCTGGCAGGAATTTGCTGGACGAGCAGTCCTTTTTGTCCAAAGACCGCGCTCGGTTGGCCCCGCTCTACTTCTGCCTACGAACGAGTGGCGCACGCTATCTCGAAGGGGATCGGAAACGAGGACGATCAGAGCTTCGTGGTCGTCGTGCTGTTCATGGGGCTCCTGCTCGCGACCCAATGGATGTTTCTTCGCCCGCGGCGCGGCTTTCGGGTACGAATGGTGCGAAAGGCGCTTCCTCTGAAAACAGCGTTGGCCGCGGCGGCGTTCCTGGCCTCGATACTGTCCTTCGGCGCCGTTGCCGTCGCCCTCGAACTCTTCCGCGCCTGGGACAGACTGATCTCTTCGACGGCGACCGTTGAGAGTGATCGCGCTGATCGTCGTCCTGTGGTTCGGGTCTTTGGCTTCTGTGGGGATCGTTTTCTACCTGTACTGGAGACAAGGGTACGCGCTTCGATCAATGGCGAGCCATGGCTCGCGGCCTCATCGTCGGGAGCGTGCTCGAGCTCCTGGTCGCCTCCGGCGTGTTCGTCTGGAAATCGGACGAGGACAGCTGCTGGTGCGCGCGCGGCTCCTACGTCGGTCTCGTTTTCGGCGCCACCGTCATGATCTGGGCCTTCGGACCGGGACTGGTGCTCGTTTTTTTTCGAGAAGCACGGTATCACCGGAAGGCCGGGCCGTCCCCCGGAGTCGACTAGCCTTTACCTTCTTCTATCCCTTTCCTTTCCTCAGGAACGTGGGGACGTCGAGGTCGTCGCCGCCCTCGTGCTCGATGGTGCTGAAGTCCAGGTCCACCGAAAGGTTGTCCGAGCCCTTTCGGTAGAAGCCCTCGGAACCGACGGCCATCTCCGTCGGGCGCTTGTAATTGCTGAAGTCGACGGGGGTCGTCGTCGATTGAGGCCGGCGCTTTTCGCTTCCCGCTCGCTGGAAGCCGGTGGCGATGACGGTGATCTTCATCTTTCCCATCATTCTCGGATCGACGACGGCGCCGAAGATGATGTTGCCGTCGGGGTCGGCCTCGTCGTGGATGATGGAAGAGGCTTCGTTGACCTCCACCAGGCTCATGTCCTCGCCGCCGGTAATATTGATGATGATGCCCTTGGCACCCTTGACGGAAGTGTCCTCGAGAAGCGGGCTGCTGATCGCCTTTTTCGCGGCTTCTTCCGCGCGCTTCTCTCCCTCGGCGATTCCCGTCCCCATGACCGCGTCGCCCATGCCTTTCATGATCGTCCTCACGTCGGCGAAGTCCAGGTTGATGAGTCCGGGCACGGTGATGAGGTCGGAGATTCCTTGAACCGCCTGGCGCAGGACGTCGTCGGCCACGCTGAAGGCTTCCGAGAGCGGAGTCGTGCGCTCGACGGTCTGGAGAAGACGGTCGTTGGGGATGGAGATGAGGGTATCGACCTGCTCGCGCAGCTCGCGCATTCCCTCTTCCGCCTGCATCTGGCGCCGTCTTCCCTCGAAGGTGAAAGGCTTGGTCACGACCGCCACGGTGAGGACGCCGAGCTCGCTCGCGAGATACGCGACGATGGGTGCGGCGCCGGTTCCGGTACCGCCTCCGAGTCCGGCGGTGATGAAGACCATGTCGGCGTCCTCGATCGCCTCGAGGATATGCTCGGTATCCTCGAGGGCGGCCTGGCGCCCGATATCGGGGTTGGCCCCGCAGCCGAGCCCCTTGGTGAGCTTGGCGCCGAGCTGAACCCTGACGGGCGCGTGAGAGGTCTTGAGCGCCTGGACGTCGGTATTCGCCGTCAGGAACTCGACCCCCGCGATGCGCGACTGGATCATGCGATTCACGGCGTTGCCGCCGCCCCCACCGACTCCGATTACCTTGATGCGGGCGGAGGTCTCCATGTCGGGCCCCTCGGCGAAAGTGAACCGTCCGGCATCGGTCCCGGCCCCGGGCTTTTCGTCCTCGAAACGAATCATTCTCGTATCCTCCCTCTTTCGAGCGGAAACATCATGCAATTCCTCTCATGAATCGGGCCAAGAGCACCTCGAGCTGTCACGCCGAGGCTCCTCCCACGATAGAAACGTTCACCATCTTTCGAACCCGGTCCCAGAGCTTCCACCAGGCACCGCCGGTCGTCGTCGCGAGAAGCTTGTTGGCGCGCACGCGGTGCGCGTAGAGCACGAGCCCGACGGACGGTCGCGTAAGACGGGTTCGCGACGACATCGAGCAGGCCGCCCACACCTCTCGGCGCGCCGCAGCGGATGGGCATGTCGAAGATTCGATCGGCCACCTCGGCGAGGCCCTCGAGGCTCGCCGAGCCTCCGGTGAAGACGACGCCGGAGTTCAGCACCCGTTCGTAGCCCGCGCGACGAATCTCCTCGTAGATCAGGTTGCAAATCTCTTCCGCTCTCGGCTGGATGATGTCGGAGAGGAGCTGACGGGGCAGAATCCGGGCCTTTCTTCCGCCGACGCTCGGAACTTCGATGGTGTCCTCTTCCGAGATCATCGTGGAGAGCGCGCAACCGTATTTCTTCTTGATCTTTTCCGCCTCGGCGATGGGCGTGCGGAGCCCGACGGCGACGTCGCTGGTGAAGTGGTCGCCGCCGGTAGGAAGGACGGAGGTGTGCCAGATACTCCCCTTGTCGAAGATGGCGAGGTCGGTCGTTCCCCCGCCGATGTCCACCACCGCCACCCCCAGCTCCTTCTCATCGGGGCTGAGCACCGCTTCCGCGGCCGCGAGCTGCTCGAGGACGGTCTCGGTGACTTCCATCCCCGCGCGGTTCACGCAGGTGACGATGTTGGAGGTCGCCGTCGTTCCCGCGGTGATGATGTGAACGTTGGCTTCGAGCCGCGAGCCGGTCATGCCGGTTGGGTCGTGGATCCCGTCGTGCCCGTCGACCACGAACTCCTGGGGCAGCACGTGGACGATCTCGCGATCGTTGGGAAGAGCGATCGCCTTCGCGGCGTCGATGGCGCGAAACACGTCCTCGCGCGCAATCTCGCGGTTCTTGTTGGTGATGGCGACGACGGCGCGACTGTTGAATCCCTTGATGTGGCTGCCGGCGAGACCGACATGGGCCGACTCGATCTCGACCCCCGCCATCAATTCCGCCTCTTCCACCACACGTTTGATGGAGTCCACGGTCTGGTCGAGGTTGATGACGACGCCTTTGCGAATCCCCTTCGACTCGGCGGATCCGATCCCGATGATGTCGACTCGTCCCTCCTCGGTCACCTCGGCGACGATGGCGGTGACCTTGGTCGTTCCGATGTCGAGCCCAACGATGTATTTTTCCTTCTTGCTCAAAATGACGCACCTCCCGGGACGACCGCGGTCGAGGTATAGAGCTCGGCCGGAGCCGGTTGGTTCAATCGCAGATAGATTCGGTTCAAGAAACGAAGGTCTACGACCGCAACCGAAGAAAAGCGGTCGGTGATTCCCGAGAGGAGCGGAACGACCTCGGAGAGCCGCGGGACCAGGGTCGTCTCCGATGCCAGAAGCGTGATCGCCGGGTCTCTCAGTCGAAGCGCCACCGAAGCCCCTCCCCCGGTGACGTCGAGCTCCGAGACCATGGACCGTAAATGCTCGTCCTTCGAGAGAGCCTCCGCCATGCGCCCTGCCGTGCGGGCACGCTCGGAATCGATGGTCTCGCCTCCCGCGCGGAGCCCCCGCACGAGGACGAGATCGCTTGTGTCGTATTGCGGCGGCAGCTGATCGAGGATGGTGCCGTCCTCGGCGAGAAGATAGAGGTCGTCGAGGACCGCGACCGCCACCGGAGTGCGCTCCACGATCTGGAGCGTGAGGGTCGCGGGAAGGAGACGTTTGAGCTCCACGTCCCGCACCCAGGCGGAGCGGAGAAGCTTCTGCCTCACCTCGTCGAGATCGAGAGTGAGGATGTTGGTCTTCTCGCCGACCTCGATGAGCTCGAGGATCTCGCCGTCGGAGAGCCGTTCGTTGCCTTCGACGAGGATCCGCTGCACCCCGAGCTCGGGCGCGAGAGCCGAGGTGGCGAGTGCCCACAGCCCCGCTACCGCCGCTACCGAGACGAGAAAGAAGACGACGAGCCTTCCGAGCCGTGTCCTTCCGACGCGACGAGACGCCCGCTGCCCGCGGAGCTGCCCTCGAAGGAAGCGGTCTTCGCGCTTGGGAGGAGGGATGGGAATGCCGTTCAGCTCCACGTCATCACCTCGCACTCCAGATCGATCGACGTTTCCCGGAGCACTCTCTCGCGCACCTGCTTCGATGAGCCCGACGACGTCGGCCGCCCGCGCCTTGCCGTCGTGCACGATGAAGTTCCCGTGCACCTCGGAGACTCTCGCCCCGCCGACGCGGTAGCCCTTGAGTCCCAGACGCTCGATGAGTCTTCCCGCGGACTCACCTTCCGGATTCTTGAAGATGCATCCCGCGCTCTTGACACCCACCGGCTGGGTCTCCTTGCGAAAACGCATGTGGCGGTCGAGGTCCTTCTTGATTGCGGCGGGATCGTCGGGCGCGAGACGGAGGACGGCGCTGGCGACGATGAGATTGGGTCCGAAAGAGGACGAGCGGTAGCGGAAGTCGATCTCGCCCCGGTGGAGAACCACCCGGCCCTTCTCGGGAGAGACCGCTTCGACCTCGTCGACGAGAGGGCCGATGGCGAATTCATAGGCGCCGGCGTTCATGGTGAGGACTCCCCCGAGCGATCCGGGAATTCCCACGCCCGCTTCGAGCCCTCGCAGCCCCCGCGCCGCGGTCTGGCGAACGAGCCCGGGAAAATGCACGCCCGCGCCGGCCGACACCCTGCCCTCTTCCTGGAAACGGATCCCGTCGAGCCCCGTCGTGTTGACGACGACGCCGCGCACGCCCTCGTCGTCGATGAGGAGGTTGCTTCCCGCTCCAAGAACGTGAATCGGCAGCTCCGCCTCGCAGGCGAGAGCAAGGACGCTCGCGAGCTCCTCCACCGTAGCCGGCCGCACGAGAATCTCCGCGGGGCCTCCGAGACCGATGGTGGTATAGCGGGCGAGCGGCTCCTCGCGGCGGACCTCGAGCCCGGCTCGACGGAGCTCCTCCGCCAGCAAGGTTGCCGGCTCACGCGCGCTCACGCACGACCTCCGCCAGTTTGTCCGAAAGGCCGGTCACGCTCCCCGCTCCGAGGGTGATGACGAGATCACCCTCCTGGAGCTCGGACTGCAGCAGCTCCGGGATCGTCTCCAAATCGGCGACGAAGCGAACGTGGCGATGTCCGTGCTTCTCGATTCCTTCGGTCAGGATCTTCCCGCTCACACCGTCGATTGGGTCCTCGCCCGCGGGATAGATCTCGGTCACGATCAGGAGATCGGCTTGATGAAACGCCCGGCAGAATTCCTCGAAGAGCTCTTTCACACGGGTATAGCGGTGCGGCTGGAAGACCACCACCGTGCGCCGCCCGAAGGACTCCTTCGCCGTCTGCAGCGTCGCCCGGATCTCGGTCGGATGGTGGCCATAGTCGTCGACGACGAGGATGCCGCCAGCATCGGCTTTGACCTGGAAGCGCCGATCGACGCCCGAGAACGACTCGAGGCCGGACGAGATCTCGGCAATGCCGAGCCCGAGCTCGCGCCCGACACCCACCGCGGCGAGCGAGTTGAGAACGGCGACACGACCCGGAACCCGCAAACGAATCTCACCTGCCGGTTCTCCCGAGAGTCGCAAACGGTAAGAAGAGCCGGGGCCCTCGAGCCGGACCTCTTCGGCCGAGACGTCCGCCTGCGCCGAGAACCCGTAGGTCACGTACCGGCGGCGGACCCTCGGCAGCATGTCCTGAACGCGCTCTTCGTCGAGGCAAAGGACGGATGCGCCGTAGAACGGCACCTTGTTGACGAAGTCGACGAAGGCTCCTTCGAGGTCCGCCATGTCCTGATAGGCTTCCATGTGCTCCCGATCGATCCCGGTCACGACGGCCACCACCGGAGAGAGCTGGAGAAAGCTCCGGTCCGATTCGTCCGCCTCCACCACCATGAGGTCCGAATCACCCAGCCGGGCGTTGGTGCCGAAAGCGGTAATCCGTCCGCCGATGACCATGGTGGGATCGAGACCGGCACGATCGAGCACCACCGCGACCATGGAGGTGGTCGTCGTCTTTCCGTGCGAGCCAGCGACGGCGATGCCGTATTTCAAACGCATGAGCTCGGCGAGCATCTCGGCGCGAGGGATGATGGGAATCGAAAGCCGTCGGGCCTCGGCGACTTCCGGGTTCTTGGATCGAACCGCCGACGACACCACGACGACGTCGACCTGCTCGTCCACGTGCTCGGAGCGGTGACCCTCTCGGACCGGAATCCCCAGCGAGCGAAGTCTCTCCGTCGTGGGCGAGCTCTTCAGGTCCGAGCCGGTCACGCTGTAGCCCAGGTTCTTCAGCACCTCCGCGATTCCGCTCATGCCGATGCCGCCGATGCCGACGAAATGCACCCGCGTCTTCTTCGAGAAAAGAGGGAGTCTCACGACCGCACCTTCTTTGCTCGAGTCAGACTCAGAAGCTGTCGGGCGACGCTCTCCGCCGCATCGGGCCGGGCGAGAGCGCGGGCCCGTTCCGCCATCCTCTCGCGCTCGCGGGGCGCTTCGAGAAGGTCCCGGAGCTCCGACGCGAGACGCTCGGGAGCGAGCTCCTCTTCGCGTAGATAGCGGGCGGCGCCCGCCCGGGCCATCATCTCCGCGTTCTGCCGCTGATGGCCTCCCGCGAGAGAAAGCGGCACGAGAAGCGCGGGCCGCCCGGCGCAGGCGAGCTCGGCGCAGGTCGTCGCCCCGGCGCGCGACAGGACGATATCCGCGCCTTCGTAAGCGCGGTGCATCTCGTCGAGATAGGGCTCGACGTTCGCCCGGACACCCCGGCGGGCATAGGCCTCGCGCACGCTCTCCAGATCTCGAGGACCGGTCTGGTGCGTCCATTCGAGCCTCGGGCCGAGCTCCGAGAGAAAGTCCAGGGCACCGGTCACGGCCCGATTCAAAACCGTCGAGCCCTGGCTTCCCCCGAAGACGAGCACGCGCATCTTCTCCGCCGTCTGGGGCTCCAGGGGACGGACGTCCGCGATCTCCTCGTCGCACCGGATTTCCCGTGAGAACGCCTTTGCTTCCGAACCGCTTCGTCGTCTCTTCCCACGCGCAAGCGGCCACGTCGACGAAAGGGCCGAGCCATTTGTTGGTCAGTCCCGGCTCCGCGTTGGGCTCGAGGATCAACGTGGGAATGCCCTTGAAGGCGGCGGCGAGCATCACCGTTCCCGAAACGTAAGCCCCGACCCCCATCACGACGTCGGGCTCGACGCGGCGAAGGAGCCTCCTCGAGTCCACGAGTCCGGCGAGGAGGCCATAGAGGCCCGCAAGCTTCCTCGCGAGCGAGCCACCCCGGAGCGGCGCGGCGCGGACGAGCTCGAGGGTGTAGCCGGCTCGCGGCACGATCCTCGTCTCGAGTCCTCGCTCGGTGCCCACGAAGATCACCTCGGCTCCTTCCACGAGCGACCGGAAGCTTTCGGCCACCGCGAGCGCGGGATAGAGATGTCCACCGGTGCCGCCGGCAGCCATGAGGAGCCGTACGCGATTCCCGCCGTCCGCGTCCCCCAACCCTCACCTCGCATGTTGCGATACCGACAAAAGAAGCCCCACCGCGGCCATGCTCGCGAGGAGCGAGGAGCCGCCCGAGGAAAAGAAGGGCAGTGGGATTCCCGTGGTGGGAAGGATCCCGAGAGTCACGCCCATGTTGATCAGCGCCTGTCCGGTCAGAAACATCGTGAGCCCCACCGCGAGGAGCGAGCCGAAACGGTCGGGGGCACGGTTGGCGATGACGAGTCCCCGCCACATCAGGACCGAGAATCCCGCGAGCACCGCGAGCGCCCCCACGAGACCCAGCTCTTCTCCGATCACGGAGAAGATGAAATCCGAGTGGGGCTCGGGAAGGTAGAAATACTTCTGCTGGCTCGCCATGAATCCACGCCCGAAGATCCCGCCCGAACCGACGGCGATGAGGGACTGGATGATCTGGAACCCCTTTCCCAGAGGATCGCGGAAAGGGTCGAAGAAAATGAGGAATCGCTCGCGGCGGTACTCCTCGCTGAAGACGAGCCATATCAGAACCGGGGTGGACACGGCGGCTAGAGCGGTCAGCTGCCGCAGCGGGACTCCCGCTACGAAGAAGAGACAGGTACCGATGAAGACGAGACAGATCGCGGTCCCGTAGTCGGGCTCGATGAGAACGAGAAAGGCGAGGAACGCCGTCGTCAGAAGCGAAGGAAGCCATCCGGCGAAGAAGTCCTCCAGTCGATCGGCGCGGCGGTCGAGCTGATAGGCGATGGCGACCACCAGAGCGAGCTTCGCCAGCTCCGAAGGCTGGAAGGACACGAGACCGAGGTCGATCCACCGATGAGCGTTGTTCCGCGACGGGCTGAAGAGGACCGTGACCAGCAGCGCCACCGTGGTGCCGAGTAGCCCGTAGACGACGGCCGGATGCTTGAGGCGTCGGTAGTCGATGCGCCAGAGAACCATGATCGCCAGAAAGCCCATGACCGCCCACATCCCCTGCTTCACCACGAAGAAGTAGGAGCTCCGGTGGGCTTCGTGAGCGACCACCGAGGAGGCGCTATAGAGCATGACGACTCCGAACGAGAGCAGCGCCACGGTGGTGACGAAGAGCGGCCGGTCGGGAGAGAGTTTGACGGCCATGACTCAGCCCCCCAACGCGAGCCGCGCGACGATCGCGCGGAACTTCTCGCCCCGTTCCCGGTAGTCGCGGAACATGTCGAAGCTCGACCCTGCGGGTGAGAGCAGGACGACGTCACCCGCGACGGCGCGGCGATGAGCTTCCGTCACCGCGGACTCGAGGTCGCCGCAGACCGCGACCGGCGCCGCGCCCTCGAGAGCTTCTCGGACCATCTCCCGGCTCTCGCCGATGGCGAAAACGTGTTTGACCTTTCGTGCGACCAGATCCCGAAGCCGGGTGAAGTCGCCTCCTTTGAAACGTCCACCGAGAATCAGAAGAATCCCGCCATCGAAGCTCTCGAGGGCGGCGCGGACCGCCTGCACGTTCGTGGCCTTGGAGTCGTTGTAGAAGCGCACTCCGTTCACCACCGCGACCCGCTCGAGCGCGTGGGGGAGCCCCTGGAACTGGGAGAGCGCTTCCTCCAGATCCTCACCCGACGCTCCCGCGAGCGCGGCGGCCGCGGACGCCGCCATGGCGTTCAGCCGATTGTGCCGACCCGGAAGTTGAAACTCCTCGAGCGAGACGAGAGGCGTCGTCTCGCCGTTGTCATGTCGCACGATCCACGGCCCATCCTGGTGCAGATGCGGCCGGCGGTCGCCCAGACACTCCAGGTCGAAGTACAGCTTCTTCGATCGCGATCGTTCTGCCATTTCAACCGTCAGTGGATTTCCGCCGAAGACCACCGCCCAATCCGAAGGGCGCTGGTTCGAGAAGATCCGTTCCTTCGCCGCTACGTAGTCCTCGAAGCTCGGGTGCCAGTCCAGATGATCGGGACTCACGTCGAGGAGCACGGCGACGTCGGGCCGGAAGGAGACGACCGTCTCGAGCTGGAAGCTCGAGACTTCGAGCACGAAGATCGTCTCCCGGGAGCTCGCGGCGAGCTCTCCCGTGAGGGGTGCTCCGATGTTGCCCGCGAGCCGCACGTCTCGCGGCCTTCCCGCACTCCCGCGGAGCATGGCGGCAATGAGCGACGTCGTCGTGGACTTGCCCTTGGTTCCGGTCACCGCCACGACCCTCCCCGGGATTTCGCGAAACCCGAGCTCGAGCTCGCTCCACAGAGGGATCCTGCGCAGCCGCGCTTGTTCCACGAGCGGAAGATTGACTCTCACCCCCGGGCTCAGTACCACCAGGTCCACGTCGTTCAGAAGCTCCATCGGATGCGAGCCGAGGGCGAGCTCCAAGCCCCGCTCCTCGAGCCGCCGCGCCCGAGGATTCGAGATCCTCGCGGGAGCGAAGGTCCGTTCCCCGCACCGTCGCTCCCCGATCGAGAAGGAGCTCCGCCGCCGCGAGACCGCTTCGCGAGAGACCGACCACGAGAGCTCGGCGTCCGCGGTAGTCTTCGCTCATTTTCGACCGTCTCGTATGTCATCTCAGCTTCAAAGTGGTCAAGCTCGCGAGCGCGAACATGATTCCCAGAATCCAGAACCGGACGATGACCTTGGGCTCGCTCCAGCCCGCGAGCTCGAAATGATGGTGGAGCGGGGCCATGCGAAATACGCGCTTGCCGGTGAGCTTGAACGAAGCCACTTGGAGGATCACCGAGAGCGCCTCGAGCACGAAGACCCCTCCCACCAGCACGAGGAGAATCTCCTGTTTGATCAGAAGCGCCATACATCCGATGGCGCTCCCGAGAGCGAGCGATCCCACGTCGCCCATGAAGATCTGAGCGGGATAAGAGTTGAACCAGAGAAACCCGAGACTCGCTCCTACCATGGCGCCGCCGAAAATGGTCAGCTCCCAGATGCGGGGGATGTGGATCAGATCCAGGTAGGAGGAGAACTGAGCATGCCCGGTGACGTACGTCAGAACGGTATAGGCCGAAGCGGCAATGAGGACGGTTCCGATGGCGAGCCCGTCGAGCCCATCGGTCAAATTGACGGCGTTCGAGGCCCCCACAATCACGAGTACCGCGAAGGGCACGAAGAGCCACGAGAGGTCCGGCCTCAAGCCCTTGGCGAAAGGGAAGAGGATCACGGTGCTGAAATCTCCATGGCGCGACATCTCATAGAGAACGACGCCGACTCCCAGGCCGCAAACCGTCTGAAGCGAGAACTTGGCGCGAGCCGAAAGACCGAGTGAGCGCTTCTTCACGATCTTCAGGTAGTCGTCGGCGAACCCGATGAGACCGAAAGCGACCGTGGTACCGAGTGCCACCCAGACGAAGACATTGGTGAGGTTGGCCCACAGGAGAGTGGGGACGACGATGGCGGTGATAATCAGGATTCCGCCCATGGTCGGAGTTCCCGCCTTCGATCGATGGGTCTCGGGACCCTCCTGGCGGATGTGCTGTCCGATCTGGAACTGCCGCAGCCGGCCGATGAGCGACGGTCCCATGAAGAAGGAAATCGCGAGAGCAGTAAGGGTGGCCGAGGCGGTACGGAAGGTGACGTAGCGAAACACATTGAAAACACCGTACTCGGCGTGGAGCGGGTAAAGGAGGTGATAGAGCATCAGCCTCTCTCCCCCGCCGAATCGTTCTCGTCGAGCGCTTCGCGCAGGGCGTCGAGAGCCTTATCGAGCGCGATCCCCCGTGAGGCTTTCAAGAGCACCACATCGCCCTCGCGAAGCTCCGCGGCGAGCAGCCGCCCCGCTTCGTCCGCGGTCGCGACCGAGCTCACGCGATCGCGCGAGATGCCGGCCTCGACGGCGGCATCGGCGAGGAGCCGCCCGAGGCTTCCCACTCCGATGATCCGATCGATGTTCCGTTCGGCGATCTCCCCGCCTATCCTTCGGTGCAGCGCCTCGGCGCTCTCACCGAGCTCGAGCATTTCGCCGACAACGGCGATACGCCTCGTTGCCTCTTCTTCCGCGAGAGATTCCAGCGCCGCGGAGAGCGCGCGGGGACTGGAGTTGTAGGTCTCGTCGATGACGATGAAGCCGCGGCCGAAGTCGAGGCGCTCACCGCGGTGGCGCGAGGGCGCGAGACGCGCGAGCGCGCGGGCGGCATCGCCGAGGGGGACGTCGAGGGCACTCGCCGCGGCGAGGCCGGCGAGGAGGTTGTAGACATTGTGACGGCCCCTGAGCGACGTCTGGACGTCGTACGCGTCTTTTCCTCGCTCGGCCTGGAATCGGAGCCCGTCGGGTGTCGCGTGGATGCCGGACGCCCGCAGCTCGCAGTCCGCTCCCAGACCGAAACGGATCGTGCGCCCCGAGAACTTCCGGGCTTGCTCCAGAACCAGCGGGTCGTCGGCGTTCACGACGGCGGTCGCATCGGGGCCGAGGCCGACGAAGAGCTCGCCCTTCGCTTCGGCGATCCCGGCGACACTGTCGAAGAACTCGAGATGGACCTCGGCCACGTTCGTCAGAACGCCAATGTCGGGCCGCGCGATCTCGGTGAGCCGCGCGATCTCTCCCGGCGCCGACATCCCCATCTCGAGCACCGCGACTTCCTCGTCCGTATACCGGAGCAGCGACAACGGTAGACCGTAGTAATTGTTGAGGTTTCCTTCCGACTTGAGGACGCGACGGGTGCTTCCGATGGCGCAGGCCGCCGCTTCCTTGGTGGTGGTCTTGCCCATGCTTCCCGTCACCGCGACCACCCGAAGCAGGGAGCGCTCCCGCACCGCGTGGGCGAGATCCTGCAGCGCGCGGGTCGTGTCGGCTACCCGAAGCACGAGCGTTCCCGGCTCGAGCGACTCCACCTCGACCGGCTTCGAGACCACCATTCCCGCGGCGCCTCGCGCCCGAGCCTCAGCGAGGTAGTCGTGACCGTCGTGACGCGGCCCGACGATGGCGAAGAAGAGCTCGCCCGGCGAAACCGTACGACTATCGATGGAAGCCCTGCCTTCGAGACGCACATCCGCCGAGCCCGACAGGAGCTCCGCGCGCAAGAGTCGCGCGATCTCCCCGCCGCGAATTTCAAGAAGACTTCTCCGACAAGAGCTCGTGCACCACGAGACGATCGTCGAAATCGAGGACCCGATCTCCGATGATCTGGTACGGCTCGTGACCTTTTCCCGCGATCACCACCACGTCGCTCGGGGCGGCGCCACGAAGCGCGAGAGCAATTGCCTTTCTCCGATCGACCTCGACGTCGATATCGATCTCCTTGATCCCCAGCTGAATCTCCCGCAGGATCGCTTCCGGATCCTCTCCCCGGGGATTGTCGGAGGTGAGAACCACACGATCGGCGAGCCGTGCCGCCACGTCGCCCATCAGGGGTCGCTTGGTCCGGTCACGCTCCCCTCCGCAGCCGAAGACCACCCAAAGCTGGCCCTTGGTGAGCGGACGGGCCGCCTCCAGAAGCTTCCGCAAGGCGTCGTCGGTGTGCGCGTAGTCGACGATGACGTCGAAAGGGCGATCGTTCGGAACCTTTTCGAAGCGTCCGGGTGCGCCGGGAACGAGAGGAAGCGTTCGGAGAATGTCGTCCGCGGGAAAACCGAGCGCCCTCACCGCGGCGAACGCCCCCAGAAGATTCACGGCGTTGTAGCGGCCGAGGAGCGGGCTTCGGATGCGGCGTATTTCATCTCCGTCCCGGAACGAGAGCCGGACACCTTCGAGCGAAGCTTCGGCATCGGTGATGCTCAGATCGGCGGTGGGTGAATGTCCGAAGGTGACGGTCTCGACGTCGAGATCGGAAGCGAGCCGCTCTCCGTATGCGTCGTCGATGCACACAACCGCTCTGCCGCTCGGCCGCAGATACCGGGTGAACAGGAGCCGCTTGACCTGGAAGTAGTCCTCCATATCGCGGTGGAAATCGAGGTGATCCCGTGAAAGGTTGGTGAAGACCCCGACCTCGAACTCCGTTCCTTCGAGGCGGAACAGCGCGAGTCCGTGAGAAGAGACCTCGAGGGCGCCGTGGCGGCAGCCGGCATCGTACGCGTCGGCGAGAAACGTCTGGATCGTCGGCGCCTCGGGCGTGGTGTGGCGGGTCGGCCAGCTCCGGTCGGCGATTTTCGCGACGACGGTCCCGAGCATGGCCGAGGGCGCGCCGAGACGGGTGAGGAGTCCGTCGACGAGAAACGCAGTGGTCGTCTTACCGTTGGTACCGGTGATGCCGACGAGGCTCATCTTGCGGGCGGGATCGCCCGCCGCGCGCGCCGCGAGGATGCCGACCGCCTTCCGCGCGTCGGGGGTCACGACCCAGGTGAGGGTGGAGGAGAACGACGACGCGGGCGGTCTCTCGCTCACGACCGCGATCGCTCCCCTACGGACCGCGTCTTCTACGAAGAGGTGCCCATCGGTCTTCTCTCCTTCGCGGGCGACGAACAGGTCCCCGGGGCCGACGTCGCGCGAGTCGACCACGACCCTGTGGATCTCGACGTCTCTTGGTCCGCGAACGCTCTGGAGCGGAACGAGCGCGAGAAGCTCGCTGAGCCTCACTCTCGTTCCGGAGGGTTTGCCACTCAAGCCCGTTTTCCCCAGCAGGTCCGTCGATTTCTCCAGTTCGGCAATCGTTCTCATCTGGCTCATCGGGTTCGTTCTGTCATCGGTCTCGGTTGGAAGCCCCCGAGAGGGGATAGGACACCCGCGCCACACGCGCCGAGTCGGAATCCGACTTGGATGGCGTCGGCGACCGCTCCGGCTCCGGGACGCCTTCTCCCAGCACCAGGCGCGCCCGTTCTCCCGGCTCGAGAGGATCCCCCGGCAAGGGGCTCTGCTCCAGAACGGAGCCCGTCCCTTCGATCTGGGGCACCAGCCCCAAAGCGACGAAACGCGCGAGCGCGTCGCGCGCGGGAAGTCCGACAACGTCGGGAGCCATCGCCACCCCACGGGTTTCCGGCACCGGGAGTCCGAAAGACGCCGGCCTCACCGCTGGACCGGAAGCCTCCCCTGCCAATATAGGCGCGGTTTGTGGCCAAACTTTGGCGAAGCGCGCGACGGGCTCGTCGTCGCGCGGAATCCGCAGATAGCCGAGCGTTCTGCCGACGACGCGCGAGAAGACGGCGGCCGCCCGCGAGCCGGAGTGGTCGCCCTCGGGAGAGTCGAGGATGACGATTCCCGTCACCTCCGGCCGGGTCGCCGGCGCGAACCCCACGAACGAGGCGATGAAGTCGGTCTTCGAGTAGCCACCAGGCACCGCTTTTTGCGCCGTTCCCGTCTTTCCGGCAACGCGGTAGCCGTCGATCGCCGCCTTTCGACCCGTGCCCTCCTCGACGACTCCCATGAGGATCGCCCGCATCCGCTCGGCGGTACCTTCGTCGAGAACCCGGCGGATGGGCTCGGGCGCGAGGCTCCGTTCGAGGAGCCCGTCGACGTCGAGGCTTCCGAGACCCAGAACGAGCCGGGGTCGCATGAGGTAGCCGGAGGTCGCGATGACGTTAGCCGCGGCCAGCATCTGGAGCGGCGTGACGCTCACCTCTTGACCGAAGGCGATGGAGGCGGCGGTCACCGGTCCCCAGCTGGACTGCGGCCGGAGAATACCGCGGCTCTCGGCGGGGAGCTCGATTCCCGTCGGCTCACCGAAGCCGAACGCTTTCACGTACTCCTCGAGCCGGCTCTTTCCGAGCCTCTGGCCGATTCGGATCATTCCCACGTTGCTCGATTTGGTGACGACCTCGCGAAAGGTGAGGACGTCGAAGATGGCGTGGTCGTGGATGACGCGATCTCCCACGAAAATCGAGCCCCTCCCGCAGTCGATGCGCTCGTCCTCGGTGACGAGCCCTTCCTGGAGGGCTGCGGATGCGGCGACGATTTTGAACGTCGAGCCCGGCTCGTAGACGTCGGTCACTGCCCGGTTCCGGCGGTGGCTCTCGGGCGAGTCCCCATAACGATTGGGGTTGAAACTGGGAAAGGCCGCCATCGCCAGAATCTCGCCGGTATGAGGCCGCATCAAGATAGCGATCCCGCTCTTCGCATGGCTCTCGCGGACGGCGGCGGAGAGCTCGGTCTCCGTCATGTACTGGAGGTTCTCGTCGAGAGTCAGATAGACGGACCGGCCGGGAACCGAGCGGACTTCGACCCGACTCCCGGCGCGTCTTCGGAGCGCATCGGTCCAGATGATGCGTCGGCCGGGCTCCCCTTTGATTCTGATCTTCGAGCGCGTACTCGACCCCGCCCATCCCTTCGTTGTCGATGCCCACGTAGCCGAGGACTTGAGCGGCCAGGGAGCGCTTGGGGTAGAACCGTCGGCTCTCGTCGAGAAACCCGACCCCGTCGAGATTCAACGCACGCACGCAGCGCACCACCTCGGGGTTGGCCTTTCGCTCGAGCCAGGCGAAGCTCCGACCTCCCTGGAGCCGCGCCGCGATTCTCTTCCTGGGCAGGCCCAGGCAGGAGCCGAGCTTCCCGGACGCTTCCGGGATCTCCCCGGGCGTAAACGAAGTCGGGACGACGTAGAGCGACTCGACGTCGACGCTCATGGCGAGCTCGTGTCCGTTGCGGTCCTGGATCGTTCCCCGCCGAGCGTCGAGGGCGAGGGTCTTCTGGTGCTGGGCCTCTCCCCGCTCCAGATAGAATTCGCGATCCACGACGGTGAGCCACGAGAGCCGGACGGACACGGCGGCAACGGCGACCGACATCGACAGCGCGAGGAACAGCAACCGGACGCGGAACCGCGTCAGTCGACGGGCTTCTTCCGTCGAGGCGGTTGCCGTCGACGCGCTCGTAGACCTCGGGGAGCTCATCGAGACGCCCTCCGGTTCCGGTCGGCCGATGGACCGCCGTCCGCCTCGATGGGCTCGAGAACGAGCGTGTGGTCGCGATCGGGGTAAACCATGCCGAGCTGGTTCTTGGCGATGCTCTCGATACGCGCGGGGTCGGACTCGGTCGCTCGCTGGAGCTCGAGGCGCATCCGCGCCTCGACCATGCTCTTCGCGCTCCTGACGAAGCTCCTCCATGCGATAACCGAGCCGAATCATCTCGAAGTGGGGCCAGGCATAGACGATGACGGCGACGGCGAGGACGAACCCGGTGAGCGCCACGAGAAAGAGCTCGTGGTGACGCTTGCGATTGATCTCGCGCACGAGCTGCTCGTTCCGGACCGGCCTGGTGAGGATGAACCCGTCGGTTCTCACGCGATTCTCTCCAGGGCGCGGAGCTTGGCGCTCCTGGCGCGGCGGTTTCGGGCGATCTCGCTCTCGCTCGCGACCACCGGTTTCTTCGTGAGGATGAGGTAGCCGGGCTCGGCTTCGCCGCGGGCACGGGCCCGAAACGCGAGCTTGACGGCGCGGTCTTCGAGCGAGTGATAGGAGACGACGACCAAACGTCCTCCGGCCCGCAACCGCTCGGGAGCGGCTTCGAGGAAACGGTCGAGCGCGTCGAGCTCGCCGTTCACCGCGATGCGAAGAGCCTGGAACGTCCGGGTCGCGGGGTCGATACCGTGGCGGCGCGGACCAAGGACGGACACGACGGCGCGCCGGAGATCCGCAGTGGTTCGAATCGGCCTCCGCGCGACGATCCGCCGGGCGATGGCCGACGAGCGCCGCTCCTCTCCGTATTCCCGCAGAATCCCGGCCAGCTCCCGCTCTTCCATCTGATTCACCAGATCCGCCGCCGTCGGTCCTTCCGACCGATCGAACCGCATATCGAGCGGTCCTTCGTGAAGGAAGGTGAACCCTCGCGCGGGATCGTCGAGCTGGACGCTCGAAAGGCCGAGGTCGGCGACGATTCCGTCGACGCTCTCGATACCGAGCCGGTCGAGATGGAGCGAGAGATCGGCGAAGGAGCCCCAGACGAGCGAAAGCCG
Source organism: uncultured Acidobacteriota bacterium (assembly GCA_963815675.1). GTDB lineage: Bacteria > Acidobacteriota > Vicinamibacteria > Marinacidobacterales > SMYC01 > CAWFHP01. Next base: position 410,393 of record CAWFHP010000009.1, read on the forward strand.
CGCGGCATCGGCGGCGAGTCGTTCTCCCACCGCCGCGAGCGCATCCCGATCGCGATCGAGACCGACCAGTCTCCCGTCGGGCGCGGTGGCACGAACGAGCGCCTCGGCAATCCCCCCGCCTCCGAGCGTGGCATCGACGTAGGTGCCGTTCGGCAGAGGGCGAAGGTAGTGGAGGATCTCGGAGAGCAGAACGGGAACGTGACCCGAAACCGCTCCCGACCCTGTCGAGCCGTCCTGCCCCCGGTCGCGATCATCGTCGTCGTTTCCTTGCACTCCCTTTGGCTTCAAATGCCGTACTCGGACAGCGCCTTCTGGTCCTCGTCGGTCATTGGCTCTTGCGTCAACTTGGCGAGGAACGACTCCTGATTCCAGACTTCGAGAAAGTTGTACTTTCCCAGCACGGCGACGTTGCCTTTCATTCCCGCCGAATCCCGCAGCAGAGCCGGAATCACCATCCGTCCCTGGCGATCGAGGAGTACCGCCTGCCCGAAGAAATGAACTCGATTCAGGAATTTCACCTTCGCCGGGTGCGAGTCGGGCATCATGCCCAGCTTTCTTTCGATCTCGGACCAGACGTCCATGGGGTAGATCCGCACGTTGTCGCCGCTGACACTGGTGACGAACGCTTCCGACCCGTAGTTCGTGACGATGAACTGCAGGAACCCGGTCGGAATCTTGAGCCGCCCCTTGTCATCGACCCGCGCGGGATGATTTCCGCGGAGCAACGAGACCTCCCCAGAATCCCGGCGGATCTTTCCACCGAGATCCCATTAACTTGGACTTTAGACCACTCTACTCCACTTAGATCCACCAAGATCCTACGGGAGCCACTTCCCCTTTGTCAAGGCGCATTTAGTCCGCATTCACCGTTCTGTAACCCCAACGTGATGCGTAGGAGAAAAGCCTACGCAGAGGAGGGTGAGTCCGGAACACGGGGATAAGGGGATAAGGGGATAGGAGGAGAGAAGGGGATGACAAAACCGGGCTCCTCCCTCCTATCTCCCGTTCGTTTTCGGAGCTTCGGAGGAGAGCCGTGTAGTAAGATTCGTCGATTCATGAAGGCCGGCATCCTCGGATTCGACGCGGTGGGAAAGCGGACGCTCTTCTCGCTCCTGACGCAGGTCGCGGGAGCGGCTCAGGCCCGCACGGAGCAGATTGGCATTCTGAAAGTTCCCGACGAGAAGCTACTGGAGCTCACTCGCCTTCACGAGTCCCGCAAGACGACGCCAGCGACCGTGGAGTTCGTGCTCATTCCGAGCCTGGTCAAAGGCCGCTCGAAGGACAAGCTCGACGTCTCGAGCCTCCGCGCCGTGGACGTGCTGGTCCAGGTGGTTCGCGCGTTCGAGAATCCTTCGGTTCCCCATCCGGAGGGTAGCGTCGACGCGGCGAGAGACATCGAGGTCATGGACCTCGAGCTCACCCTTGCCGATCTCGGCCTCGTCGAGCGCCGAGTCGAGCGCCTCGAGGCGGATGCCAAGAAAGGCCGGAAGGCCGACAGCCACGATCTGGAGATTCTTCTCCGCGCTCGCGAGGCGCTCGGCGACGGCCGCCCGCTTCGCGAAGCGCTCTCTCCCGAAGAGCGCGACGAGCTCAAGGGCTATGCGCTGCTCACCGCCAAGCCGATGCTCGCGGTGGTGAACGTCTCCGAAGACGACGCTCGCTCTGCCGATCTCACCGAGAAGCTGGGCCTTTCTCGCTGGGCGGAGGCGCCCGGCTTCCGCATCGCATACGTATCCGCGCGCATCGAGTCGGAGATCGCGGAGCTCCCACCGGAAGACGCCAGGACGTTTCGTGAAGACCTTGGCCTCGCCGAGGGGATGGTCGAGCGCGTCGTCCGTGCGGCGTTCGAGCTCATGGACGTCATCACCTTCTACACCGCTGGAGATACGGAGTCACATGCCTGGATCGTGCCCCGCGGCACGAGAGCGGTGAAAGCGGCGGGTACCATCCACAGCGACATCGAGAGAGGCTTCATCCGCGCCGAGGTGGTATCGTACGACGTCCTCGTGCGTGAAGGATCCTGGAACCGCTGTCGCGACAAAGGCCTCCTGCGGCTCGAGGGAAAGGACTACCCGATCGCGGAAGCCGACGTCGTCTATTTCCGCTTCAACGTTTGACGGGTGGATGATGAAGCTCATCGTCCAGATCCCCTGCCTCAACGAGGCCGAGACCCTTCCGGAAACGCTCGCCGAGATCCCGCGCGTGATCGAGGGGATCGACGAGGTGGAGATCCTGGTCATCGACGACGGTTCCACCGACGGAACGTCGGAGGTCGCGAAGCGGCACGGAGTCGAGCACGTCCGTCGAACCGCGCGAAACCGCGGCCTCGCCGCCACCTTCCAGCTGGGAATGGAGACTGCGCTCGCGCTCGGGGCCGACGTCATCGTCAACACCGACGCCGATAATCAATACCCGGGAGGCGACATCCCGAAGCTCATCGCCCCCATCCTGCGCGGAGAGGCCGACATGGTCATCGGTGACCGGCAGGTGAACCAGGTGGAACATTTCTCGTTCACCAAGAAAGCTGCTGCAGACCGTCGGAAGCTGGGTGGTGCGTCAAGTCTCGGGCACCAAGGTCCACGACACCACCAGCGGGTTTCGCGCCTTCTCCCGGCATGCCGCCCAGCGGATCAACATGGTCTCGGACTACACCTATACTCTCGAGACTATCATCCAGGCGGGCAAGAAACGCCTCGCCATCGGCGAAGTTCCGATCGTGCCGCGCAAGACACGCCCGAGCCGGCTCATCCGGAGCAACTGGGACTACGTCAAGCGATCCGCGGCTACGATCGTCCGCATCTACATGTCGTACGAGCCGCTCAAAATCTGCAGCTATCTCGCGACCGTGTTTCTCGTGCCCGGGCTCTTGTTGTCGTTCCGCTATCTCTATTTCCGCTGGATCGGCGAAGGACAGGGACACCTCCAATCCGTCTTCGTGGCGATGACGCTCGTCATCGTGGGATTCCTCATCGCGCTCATCGGTCTCGTGGCGGATATCCTCGCCTCGGTACGGAGACTCATCGAGGAAGTGCTCCACCGCCAGCGGCTCATCGAGGAGCGTCTCGATCGCGACGAGATCTCGCCCGAGCCGGTAGGCGCCGCCCGGAGTCGAGAAAAATCTCGATGAGCATCGAGGAGCGGACCAGCATCCTCATCCCCGCGTTCGGCGAGGAGAAGTCCATCGGGAGCCTCATCGAAAGCATCAAGCGACTCGGCCCCTGGAAGCAGATCGTCGTCGTCGACGACGGGTCGACGGATCGGACGGCGGAGAGCGCCCGTGCCGCGGGGGCGCAGGTGATTCGTCATCCTTACAACAAGGGAAACGGCGCCGCGGTCAAAACCGCGGTGAGAGCGGCTACCGGAGAGTTCGTCGTGCTCCTCGACGCCGATGGACAACATCCCCCCGAGGAGATCGCGAAGCTCACCGACAAGCTCTCCCAGTACGATCTGGTCGTGGGAGCGCGCTCGCCCCGGAACCAGGCGAGCCTCTCGCGCGCCCTGGGCAACGGGGCGCTCAACCGTTTCGCCTCGCTGGTCACGAGGTTTCCCATCTCCGACCTGACCTCGGGCTTCCGCGCCGCCCGCAGGGCGCGGTTCAAGGAGTTCATCCATCTCCTCCCGAACGGATTCAGCTATCCCACGACCAGCACGCTCGCTTTCATTCAAGCGGGCTACAACGTGGCGTTCGTTCCGATCGACGGCAAGCCCCGGGCCAAGGGCTCCAAGAGCAAGATGCGGCCCTGGCGCGAGGGTCTCCGATTCCTGATGATCGTCCTCCGGATCGTCCTCGTCTTCAGCCCCCTTCGTATCTTCGTTCCGCTGGCGCTGGTCCCGCTCGTGCCCGGTCTGGGCTACGCAATCTATACCGTCGTCGAGCGGACAGACGTCACCGACGCTTCCGTGCTTCTGCTCACCGCCTCCGCGGTCATCTTTCTCTTTGGCCTTCTCGCGGAGCAGATCGCGACGCTCCGGATCCGTGGAGACGACTGAGCTCGGGCTCGTCGAGCGTCCCTCGCAATCGATAGGAGGTCTCTTTCCCGTCGACGCGGGCGTCGATGCCGAGGTCGATCTCGTGGTCGTCTTCGAGCCCGATGGTTCCGGCCAGCGCGAGCTCCGAGCGAGACGACGCGAGCTTCAGGCCTTCGAGCTCGACGCGGCCGCCTTTCACCTCGAACGAGATCACGGTGGCGTCGTAGGCGGTTCCCGGGAGCGAGGGCTCGATCCCCGATAGCCAGGCGAGCGCCGGAAGACGGCCCTCCGGGAGATCGAGGCTTCCCTTGGCCGTCATGTTTCTGGACCCGGTCCCGAAGCCGTGCCCCTCGAAGTGGACGAGGGCCCTCCCCAGGGCTCCGGGAGGCGTGTGGGTTAGGCGGTCCAGAATCCACCGATGCTCCCGTGAGCGACACTCGATACCGAAACGGGATCGAGTTGAAATCGACGTCAATCTCGCCTTCGAAGTCTCCCTCGTCGGTATGGAACCGGAGTCCTTCGAATCGGAAGCGGCCGGCCTCGGTCGAAAGCCGCGCCACGACGTTCGTGAGTCGAAGATTCTCGACGGCGAGGGCGGAGGCGGCGAGCGTCCCGTTGGACGTGAGCGCGTGGAGCGGCGTGAGAGCGCGGCCGTCGTACGCGAAAACCGGCAGGTCGAGTGTCAGACCGTCGAGCGAGACGAGGTCGCGGCCTCGCGTCTCGTCGCGGATCGCGATCGAGCCGTCTTGCAGGAGAAGCTCGGAGGGCAGGAGATCGATACGGACGAGACCTGGAGCCGCGGAGCGCGTTTCCGGCGCGACCAGCTCGGAGGGCTCCGCCGTTTCCGCTGATGCCGGCGACGACGGCGACGGCGGCGCCGGTAAGCTCGACTGGGCCTTTCGCTCCGGAACGGAGCGGCCGAGCTCGATGACCACGCGGGGATGATCGAGGAGCAGGCGGGTCAGCTCGAGTCTCCCTTTCAGGAGCGACAGCGGAGCGTGCTCGAAGCGGATCGCGTCGAGCCGTACCTGATAGTGCACGGGAAGATCGCTCGAAGCCGTCACCCCTTCGAGCGCAAGGCCCTCGAGGAGTCGGAACCGCGATCGTGACACCCGGAGCTCGACTCCGACCGCCTCTCGCGCCTGCTTGCGAACCGCGATCGCGAGCCCGGGGGCCTCGAAAGAGCGCGTCGCCAGCAAGAGCAGGCCGGCTCCAATTCCGATCGCCGCGGCGAGGACCGCGACCATCGTCTTTCTTCCCATCGAAGGGTGCTCTTGGGGCCGTTCAGACGTCGAGCTCGTCCGCTTCCTCGGCGTGCTCGGTGACCAGGTTGAAGCGAGCGCTCGGGTCCTTCCCCATGAGATCCGAGATCACTCGATCGGTCTGTAGAGCGTTCTCGATGGTGACCCGCTGCAGCCGGCGCGTCTTGGGATTGAGGGTGGTGTCCCAGAGAACCTTGGGCATCATCTCGCCGAGCCCCTTGAACCGGGTGATGTCCGCCTTTCCGTTCTTCCCGTGCCGAGCCAGGATTCGCTCTTTGTCGGCATCGTCCGCCGCCCAGTACGTCTCCTTGCCGATGTCGATGCGGTAGAGCGGAGGCTGGGCGATGAAGACCCTTCCGGCTTTGATGATCTCGGGCATGTGCCGGTAGAGGAACGTCAGAAGGAGAGTCGTGATGTGGTGTCCGTCGGCGTCGGCGTCAGCAAGAAGGATGACCCGCTGGTAGCGGAGCTTCGCAAGCTCCACGCTCTTGCCCAGCCCGCAGCCGAGGGCCTGTACGAGATCGACGAGCTCCTTGTTCTCGAGGACCTTCGAGAGCGACGCCTGCTCCGCGTTCAGCACCTTGCCCCGCAAGGGCAGGACCGCCTGACGCGTCCGGTCGCGCCCCTGCTTCGCCGAGCCTCCCGCGGAGTCGCCCTCGACGATGAAAAGCTCGGTGTCCCCGGCGCGCGAGCTGGTGCAGTCGCTGAGCTTGCCCGGGAGCATCAGACGCCCTTTGGTCGCCGTCTTCCGGGTGATGGCGGCGGAGGCGGCACGGGAAGCCTCGCGCGCCCGGGCGGCGAGGATGATACGGGCCACGATGGCATCGGCGGTGGAGCGGTTCTGATTCATCCACAGCTCGAGAGCCGGCCTGACCGCGGCGTCGATCGCCTGCTGGACTTCGGGATTGTTGAGCCGGTCCTTGGTCTGTCCCTGAAACTGCGGGTCGGTGATGAAAACGCTCAAGACCGCGGTGAGCCCTTCCCGCACGTCGTCGGAAGACAGGGTGACGCCCTTTGGCGAGAGCTTGTGAGTCTCGATGTAGTTGCGCACCGCCTTGCCCAGTCCGGAACGAAAGCCGTTCTCGTGGGAGCCGCCCGAGCCGGTGGGGATGCCGTTCACGTAGCTCCGCACGTACTCGTCGGTCGACTCGGTCCACTGGAGAACCACCTCGATACGGGTGCCGTCGCGTGCCTCGCTCTCGCGCAGGAGAACGAAGGGAAGCTCGTGGACGGGCTTCGCCTTCCGCTCCTCGAGGAATCTTCTGGAGATAGGCGGTGAGTCCTTCTTCGTGGAAGTACTTGTACTTCTCGTGCGTGGTCTCGTCGCTGAAGGAGATCCGCAGCCCCTTGTGGAGATAGCTGGTCGTATCCAGTCGCTCCCGGATGACCTCGGGCTGAAACCGCGTCTTGGGAAAAATCTTGGGGTCGGGGTGGAACGTGATCGTCGTGCCCGAGCCGCGGCCGCGACCAATCTTCTTGAGCTTGCCCACCGGTCTTCCCGCTTTGAACTCCATCTGATGGACGGCACCGTCGCGCTTGACGGTGGCGACGAGGCGCGAAGAGAGGGCGTTCACCACCGAAGCTCCGACCCCGTGGAGGCCGCCCGCGGTCTTGTAGTTCTGACCCTCGAACTTCCCCCCCGCGTGGAGCGTGGTGAGAATGACCTCGAGCGCGGGCTTCTTCACCTTGGGATGCCGGTCCACGGGAATCCCACGGCCGTCGTCGGTGACGGTGATCGAGGAGCCGTCGGCATGAAGCGTCACTTCGATGGCGGTGGCGTAGCCGTTCATCGCCTCGTCGACACTGTTGTCGAGGATCTCCCAGATGAGGTGGTGGAGTCCCTGCGAGGAAACGCCGCCGATGTACATGCCGGGGCGTTTGCGCACGGGCTCCAGGCCCTGGAGAACGGTGATGTCTTTGGCGGTATAGGTGCTCACGAGACCGTCTCGTCTTCCTTCTGGCCCTCGAAGAGCTCGGGCCCCGTCACTTCCGGCCAGACGATCCCGGTGAGCGTCCCGTTCTTGAGAAGCTCGCGTCCCCTTCCGGCCCTCGAAGTAATGCCGTAGCTCGAAGGAGTCACGCTCTTCTGGGCCCCGCGATTGGTCACCACGGTGAGTCCCTCGTTCTTCTTGGCGGTGGCGGTGAAGCCGATGATCTTGTCGCCCTTCCCGAGCTTGATCAGGATGAGACCGCGTCCCGTACCTTCGAGGTAGTTGATCTCCTCGATCTTGCAGAGAAGCACTCGCGCCGCCGCGGACGCCGCGATCACAATCTCGTCGCCGTGCACCGGAGCGACCCCCACGATCTCGCCTCCCGTCCCGAGGCGGGCGAATCGCCGTCCGTTCCGGGTGCTGGGCTCGACGAGGCCCTGAAGCCCGAAGCGGAAGGAGTATCCGTCGCTCGAGACCGCGAGAGCGTGGGTCTCGGGGGCGTACTCCGGATGCTTCTCGTCGACGAAGATGTTGCCGATGATGCGCGGATCGAGACTGAGGACGCTCACGATGCGCTCGCCGTCCCGGAGCTTGAACAGCGTCTGGATGGGAACGCCGTGTCCGGTCGTGGCGGGGAGATCGATGATGCGCGAGGTGTAAGCGGAGCCGAAGTTCGAGAAGAACACCGCCGTCGCCCGCGTGCTCCCCGCGAAACAGGCCATGACGCTGTCGCCTTCCCGCAGCCGGGACTTCGCGGGGTCGCGAATCTCCTTCTGGCGTTTCACCCACCCGTCGGTGGTGACGAGCACATGGTTGTCCTCGGCCACGATGAAGTCGTCGGCGGTGAACTCGGGCTCGTCGGTGGCCGCCTCGATCACCGTTCGTCGGGGATCGTTCTTGCCATAGGCATCCTGGATCTCGACCAGCTCCCCTCGCACCATCTTCCAGCGGGACTCCTCGCTCTTCAGCAGCCGACGGATCTCGGTCGCGCGCTTGCGTCGGTCATCCAGCTCCTTTCGGACGACGAGGACCTCGAGCTTGGCCAGGCGATAGATCTTGAGCTCGAGGATGGCGTCGGTCTGCTCCTCGTCGAGGGGGAACTTCGCCATGATCTTCCTGGCGGCGTCCTGCTTTCCTCCGGACGCGCGCACGATCTTCAGAATCTGATCGAGAGCGTCGAAGACGATCTCGAACCCTTCGAGGATGTGAATGCGCTTGAGCACCCGATCGAGCTCGTTCTCCAGGCGCCTGACGACGACGTCCATGCGGAAGTGGAGGAAGTGCCAGAGGATCTCGGAGAGCTCGAGCCTCTCGGGCCTTCCGACGTCCGGGTTCTCGGTGGGAACGAGGCAGGTCAGGTTCACGCTGAAGTTCGATTGCAGCGGCGTGTTCTTGTAGAGGTAAGCCAGCACCTTCTGCTCGTCGGCTTCGGCCTTGAGCGCGAGCTCGATACGCACGTCGTCGGTGGAAATGTCCTTGACGTCGACGAGGAGCGGCATCTTGCGCGAGACCACGATCTCGGCGATGCGCTGAACGAGCTGCGCCTTGTTCACCATGTAGGGAATGGAGGTGATGTAGAGGAGCTTGGTGCCGCGATGGATCTCTCCCGGCTCGACCGTGGCCCTCATCCGGATGGTGCCGCTTCCCTCCTCGTAGATCCTCTTCAGCTCCTCGGGATCGTTCAGGATCTGTCCCCCGGTGGGGAAGTCGGGCCCCTTGATCCATCGGCAGAGCTGGCGGCTCGAGAGCTCTTTGTCCTGGAGCTGAGCATCCAGCATCTTGATGAGCGCGGTCATGACTTCGTCGAGGTTGTGAGGCGGGATGTTGGTCGCCATCCCCACCGCGATCCCCGTTGCCCCGTTTACCAGGAGGTTCGGAATCTTCGCGGGAAGGACGACGGGCTCGGACTTCTGACCGTCGTAGTTCGGCCGGAAGTGCACGGTACGCTGGTCGATCTCGCCCAGGATCTCGTCGCAGGCGCGCGAGAGACGACACTCGGTGTACCGCATCGCCGCCGCCGAATCGCCGTCGAGCGAGCCGAAGTTTCCCGATCCTTCGACCAGAGGCAGGCGAGTGGCGAAGGGCTGCGCCAGCCGGACGAGGGCGTCGTAGATGGCTGCGTCTCCATGCGGATGGTAGGAGCCCATGACGTCGCCCACGACCTTGGCGCATTTTCTATGCTTCGCGTCGGCAGTGAGTCGCTGCTGCCACATGGTGTAGAGGATCCGTCGCTGGACCGGCTTGAGCCCGTCCCGCACGTCGGGAAGAGCGCGAGCGGTGATGACGGAGAGGGCGTAGTTCAGATAGCGCGCTTGCGCCGCTTCGTGGAGCTCGACCGCGGTTCCGTTCGCGCCGCCCTCGACCGTCGCGCCCGTTCCCGAGGGCGGAAGCGCGCCGTCGAAGGAGAGCCGACCCTGTTCGGGACCGCTCTCGCGATTCTTCCTCCGGGAGGATCGAGATTTCGAGTTGGGCGCTTCCCCGCTCGCCTTGGGTGTCTTGTCGGTCTTCTTCCTGCTGCTCGAGTTCGTCTTCGCTCGCTTCTTACCCAAAGGGACCGGACCTCTTTCTCTCGACGCTTCGACGGCACGCCCGCGAATGCCCGCGCCATCCTGTTTACGTCGATGCGATTTCGCTCTTTGTCGGTCTCTAAACTAGAGAAAAAGGGGGGCGCTTGGCAAGTCGCCTGTCGATCGCGACGAACCGGGCATGGAACGAGACCTGAAGAGTGCGCGCTACTGGACCCCGCTTGACAGCGAGTGGAAAATGGGAATAGTTTCCCTTCCAGGAGCCGAAGCTCGAGCCGACCGTGTCCCGGCTGAACATGCTCCCAGGTTCACGCTCCCGTCCGCTCTTCACGTTTCTCGCCATCGGGCTCCGACTCTGTACCGGCATGGAATCGAGAAGCGTTTTCAGGAGGGCGTTCCATGAATCCAAAGAAGTGGAGACATCGGGCCTCGCTGGCGATGGTGTTGCTCGTGAGCACCGCCGCCACCGCCGCGCTCGTCGTCGCAGCCGAATATCCCATTATCAACTATAAGGACGCGGCCGATCACGTGGAAGAGATCGTCTGGATCGAGGGGACGGTCTTGCGGACGGAGGCCGCCGCCGAGGGTGTGTACCTCATCTTCAGCGCCAATGAGAAGTACGTTCGGCTGCTGGTGCCGAAGGCGGACGTCGCCAACTTTCAGGGAAGCCTCCAGCACAAGTACACGGGCAAGAAAGTGAAAGCGGTGGGCAAGGTCTCCAAGTACGGCTACAAGCTCATCCTGGGAGTCAACGAGCCGAAGCGGATCAAAATCCTCGACAACGACGCCACGTGACCCTGTCTTTCGACATGTGACGCTCGCACCGGCCGGGACAGGCGACGAGCCCGCGGAGTCGTCCGGAAGCGTGAGAGACGCGAACGGGAGCAAGAGCAAGGGCGCAGAGCCGTCTCCCTTGGCGCCTTTGCTTGCTTGGCGCCTCTGCGTTCTTCCCCTGCATTTTGATGGTTTTCGGGTGAGGCTTTCGGCCTCATGAGGGCCTGCTACGTAAACAACGCGCGGAACAGGAGGAGCGAGCCCACCACCGCGAGGAACACCAGGACGAGGAAGAGGCTGATTCCGGCAAGGAGCGCCACGATGGCGAGCGCCTTGGTTTTGGGGAGACGTCCCGTCTGCTCCACCACCGCCACCGCCACGACCGCGAAGTACACCAGCGCGAGGAAGACGAGAAAGGGCCCGAGAAGGGGAACCACCTGGACCCAGAAGATCGGGGCCGCGACGCCGAGAGGACGGTAGAGGTCCAGAAACTCGGCGTTGCCTCCGAAGAGTCTCGAGAGCACGCTCAGGAGCCCGACCAGTACGAAGGACAGAATGGTCGCGACGATGGGCCCGAAGATCATTCCACGGAAGCTGAACTGACCGGCGCCGCTGGCGAGACCGGCGATCGCGAAGAACAGGAGCGCGGGAAGGAGGGCCTCTTCGTCGCGCGAGACGCGGTTGATGGTCCCGACATCGAGCTGAAGTATCTGGATCGACTGCTGCAGGTAGCGTCCCAGGTTCAACCGCTCGATACGATCGCGGTCGAGGTCGCCATCGCCTTGGGATCTGGCGTCGGTGGGCTCTTGTCGATTCATGTGTCGAGCAAAACGACCTTCATACGCCCGGGCAGTCGGCCCGGGACGGTTCAGAGTCCAACGCTCGCTCCTCCATCGACGAAGACGACCTGGCCCGTAATATAACTCGCTTCTCCACTCGCGAGGAACAGCATCGCCCGCGCGATCTCCACTGGGCGCGCGAGACGCTTCATTGGAATGCGCGACACGAGCTTTTCGCGAACGCGTACGGGAACGGACTCCACCATCCTCGTCGAGGTGAATCCGGGAGCCACGGCATTCACGCGAATGCCGCGTCCCGCGCCCTCGAGCGCGAGAGTGCGCACCAGACCGATGAGTCCCGACTTCGAAGCGGCATAGTTCGCCTGACCCGGGTTTCCGAGCGCGGAGACCGAGGACGTCGCCACGATGGAGCCTCCGTCCCCGCCGAAGCGCGCGAAGGCGGAGCGGCAGAGGTAAAACGCTCCCGTCAGGTTGACTCGCAGCACCTCGTCCCACCTGTCGTCGGTGAGTTGGTGAACGAAACCGTCCCGGTTGATCCCGGCGTTGGCGAGAACGACGTCGACCCGGCCCCAGCGTTCGGTGGCCTCGTCCATGGCGCGATCCACCGCCCGCGAGTCCGACACGTCGGCGCGATGCTCCGAGCACCGGGCGCCCGCTGAAGCCTCGATCTCAGCCGCGGCCTCCGAAGTCGGCTGAACGTCGACGAGGGCGACGTTCGCGCCCTCGGCGGCGAGAAGCACCGCAGCCGCGCGACCTATCCCCGAGGCCGCGCCCGTGACGAGCGCCGTCTTTCCTGAAAAACGCACGTTCTTGTAAGTCTCCCGTGGAGAGGACTATCCTATCAGAAGTAAATAACTTTCGAGTGCCCGGCAAGGAGCCGGCAAGTGCGTAGAAGATACACAGAATCGGACCGAAGTGTGTCATAATAGACACACTTGCCATTCGACGATGCCGGCCGTGGAAACGGCCAACCGATTGATTAGCCATTACTTCCAGGCATGAACGGCCCAGGTGATTGCTGGCATGACACTTGCTTGGACTGGGCGATTGGGCGCGGGGAGTCCCATCGAGCGTAAGCGGCATGCAAAAGCAGAGAACCCTCAAAGAAGAAGCGAGCTGCGTCGGAATCGGACTTCACTCCGGCCGTAGAGTCAACCTGGCACTCAAACCCGCGGGAGCGGACACCGGCATCGTCTTTCGCCGGGTCGACCTCGGCGGCATCGAGATCCCCGCGAGCGCACGGTTCCTTTCCCACATCAACCACGCCACTTGTCTCGCCAAAGACGGAGTCCGCATCGAGACCATCGAGCACTTGCTCGCCTCTCTTCGGGCTCTCGGCGTCGACAACGTGGTGGTTGAGCTCGACGGTCCCGAAGTGCCCATCATGGACGGAAGCGCTTCACCGTTCATCTATCTCATCCATGAGGCCGGCATCAGGACCCTTCCCACCTCCCGCTCCTACATCAGGCTTTCCCGGCCAATCTCCGTCGCCGATGGCGGGCGGTTCGTGGCCGCATATCCCTGCGACCAGATGCGCCTGAGCTACACCATCAATTTCGATCACCCCTTGCTCAAACACCAGGAATATTCGATCGAGGTCGACGAGGATTCTTTCGTGGAGGAAATCGCGCCCGCGCGAACGTTTGGATTCCTGCGGGACGTCGAGCTGATGCGACAGGCGGGGCTCGCCCTCGGAGGCTCGCTCGATAACGCCATCGTGCTCGGCGAGACGGGGGTCCTCAACAACCCGCTGCGGTTTCCCGACGAGTTCGTGCGGCACAAGATCCTGGACCTTCTGGGGGATCTGGTGCTGCTCGGAAGACCGCTTCTCGCCCATGTCGTCGCGGTGCGTGCCGGACACGCGCTTCACACCGAGTTGGTGAAGGCGGTCCTGAGCTCTTCCGAGGTCTGGGAGTCGGTTGTCGATCCCGTGGGCGCGACCATTCCCGCCGAAGTCGCGGCTCCCGCACTGGCGCGCAGCTCGCGCTAGTCGCCTCCCGTTCCCGTTTCCCGACCAGCGTCTCCGTCTCCGGATCGGCTCTACGTCGCCGGCTACTCCGGAGCCTCTACGAAGGCCTTCACTCGGACGGTATGAACTCGACCGGGATCGTTGGTGGCGATGGAGACGCTTCTCTCCACCACGCCTTTGTACTTCCGTGTCTCGAGCGTGACTCTGAGGATGGTGGAAGCGCCTGCCGCCACGGTGCGATCGGAAGTGAGTGCGGCGGTACAGCCGCAGGAAGTCGAGATCCGTCGGATCTCGAGCTCTTCGGTTCCGGTGTTCCTCACCGTGAACTCGTAGACCAGCTTCTGTTCCTGCTGCACCGAGCCGAAGTCGTACTCCTCGGGCTCGATCTCGACCCGGGGTCCTTCGCCCTTGGCGCTCCGCGCGGCGAGCGGGCTCGCGATCGCCACCGATATCGCGAGAGCGATGAGTATGGCCATCGGATGGCTCTTCGGTCGCATTTGTCCAACCGCTCCTTTCCCCGTCCCGGTCAACCGGGGTTACCGGCGTCCTCGGCATCCTCCGCGTTGCCGCCGGTTCCGGTCAGTCTCTTCATGTAGGCGCCCAGCCTCTCGTTCTCGTAAGTGACGGTATTCAAGAAGAGGCTCTCGATGAGGTACTGTTTCCTGGCGTCTTCGTCCATCGCGTCGACGAGGTTGATGATCTCGTTCATCATGTCGTCGAAGGTCGCTTTGAGCTCGCGCTTCAGCGATACCTCCCGATACAGGGACTCCAGAACGTAGAGCAGATCGCCATCGAGAGGGATCTCGTACCCGGTGAGCATCTTGATTTTCTTCATGACGGCGATTCTCAGAAGCTATCGAGGGCGGAAGATTCGTCTCGATAGATCTCCATGAAGTTATGGAGACCGGTCATACTGACCATCGTCTCGACGCGTTCCTGCAGCCCGAGGAGGCGAATGGTCCCGGACTTTTCCGCCATCGTCCGGTAGATGTCCATCAGACACCCCACGGAAGCGCTGTCGATATAGTTGATCGCGGACATGTCGATGAGGAGCTTGTTCGCCCCACCCTCGATGAGCTTCGAGACTTCGGCGAAGAAGGAGCTCAACATCGAATACACGAGCCGCTCCTCCCGCAGCCGAATGATCCTGACGTCGTCGTGAGACTCGATTTGGAGGTTCATGATTACTGCCTCAAGATTGTGCACCCGCCTCGGCGCGATTCCTGCGCGCAAGTAGAGCACGCCCTAGCTCGAGCCGACCGCGATTGATCCGGCTCTTGACCGTTCCTTCCGGCAATTTCAACTGTTCCACGATCTCCTGGTAGCTCAACCCCTTGATGTCGCGCAGCACCACCGCCTCCCGGAGCTTGTTCGGAAGGGTTCCGAGCGCCGCGAGGAGCATCTCGCGTTTGTCCAGGACCTCGATACGACGGTGGGGGTCGAAGCGGCCCGATGCCACTTCCTCGAGAGGGAGCTCGTACTGAATGAGCATCTCCCTTTCCCGCCGCCCGCTGCGATAGTGATCGATGCAATGGTTCCTGCTGACGGAATAGAGCCAGGTTCCGAAGTCGGCGTTACGATCGAATTTTTCCAGCGACCGAAAGACTCGAAGGAAGATTTCCTGGGTCAGGTCCTGCGATTCCTCGTACTTGCCGGTGAACTTGTACGCGATACCAAACACTTTTCGTCGAAACCGGCGAACGATCTCCTCCCAGGCTGACTCCGTCTCCGGTCCTTTGGCCAGGCAACGCTCGATGAGCTCTCGATCGGAAAGTTCCGTGATCGGCGCGCTCTCTTTCTCGTCCGCCTGCAATCCATTCGTCCTGCGGAATCTGGACAGTACGGTAAGCATCGCGACGTCGGCATCATGCTGTCAGCGGTCCGATCGTAGCGAAGAGGACTTCAAGTCATTCTAGCACGTGGTCTTCCGGCGAGATCCGCGATGATTCGCGACCTTCACTTCTTCACTTTTTGGGCACGTCGGGCTTTTTCGCCTCTACCCAGGCGGTGTACCAGAAGCTCGAGGTGTCGAGCGCCGCGCCGGAAAGGAGCTGCTCGAGGACGGGCGCCGCCCGAAGCCACATGCTGTCGTAGTAGAAACGGTCGTAGCTCTCGACTCCCTTGTGGGAGAGGTAGTCGAAGTACAGGATGTTGTCCACGAAGATGTAGCTCCTTTGCGGGATGGAGACCGCATACTCCGCGGGGCGGTCGAGGTAGATGGCCGTCGGCGTGGACAGCTTGATCTTGTCGCCATAAGCCTCCATCAGCCGCGAATCGAACCTCTCTCTGAGACCGAGCTGCCCGGTGGGCTCGCCGTCTCCGTTCTTCGAAACGTTGGGCGGATCGTAGAGCTCACCAACGTAGTAGGCGATGTCTTCCGACAAAGTCACTACCGATTTGAAGTCTCCGCCCTTGAAAGCCTCCACCAGTGCCTTGTAGGAATCGATGATCCGCCAGGGCGTGTCCCCCACTTCCTTGAGCGTGTCCTCTCCGTACTTGCGGACGGCGAGCGTCCGGTCGGTTGGCAGGTCTTCGAAAGGAAAGGGCTCGAGCTTGTCGACTTCGAAGACCGACCGGGGGCTGAACCGGGAGGGGTCGCTGACCGCTTCCGACATCGCGGCCTTGTTGTCGTCGTAGAAATTCTTCAGCGGTTTGGGAAGGGCATCGATGGCCTTCAACACGAACAGACGTCGCGCAGTGTCGTTCCAGGCAAGAGCCGGTCCCACTCCCGGTCGCCCATAGAAGCGTCGCCAACGCCGCGACCAAGATCTCCTTCTTCCGCATGCGAAACTCCGTTCTCGGATCTCGTTGGAATCGGCGCGCCTCTTTGCAGAAGGAAGTGATCTTCGTCTCTTTCGCTGTCTCTGCTCTTCGCGCTCTGTCTCTGCTCTTCGCGCCACTCGAGTCGCTCTTCGGCCGAGCGAGACATTCATTCTAGACGAGCACCTCGGGCGGATCAACGCGACCGTTCGCTCTCACGAGATGGGGACGCGCGCGAGCGTGAGCACGTCCACCGCACCGGCACCGGCCTCGAGGAGGGCGCGAGCGGCGGATTCGGCGGTGGCGCCGGTGGTGAGCACGTCATCCACGAGGAGGAGGCGCTCTCCCCGGAGCGAGAGCGGGAGGCGGGCTCGATAGACCGACTGAACGTTTCGAAGGCGATCCTTTCTCGTCAGACCAGCTTGAGGGGGCCGGTCCTTCGTCTTCCAAAGGAGCTTTCCGTCGAGAGGCACGCCGGCCTCTCGGGCGACGACCTTCGCGATGAGCTCTGCCTGATTGAAACCCCGCTCCCGCCGTCTTCTTCGGGAGAGTGGAATCGGGACGACTGCACGGGCACCCGCGAGGTCGCCTTCGATCACATGGCTCCTTCCGGCGCGCTTGCCCAGGATGCTCGCGATCCGCCGTCTTCCGCCGTACTTGAGGGCCTGGACGCAGAGACGCACGGACTCGACGTAGGGCGAGCCCGCTCGGGCTCGTCGAAAGCTGCGCGGTCCGCTCCGGCAGCTCCCGCAGAGCCCGGGCGCGACGCCTGGTGGATACGGAAGCCCGCATCGATCACAAAAGGGAGGGTGAATGCGCGGCAGCATCTCGAGGCACGCGGCACAAAGTGGCCCCATCAAAGGGCGGGGGAGCGCGCGCCCGCACACGAGACAATCGGAAGGAAACACCAGGGCCCCGAGCCCGTCGACACCGGCGTGCGCCGCGTCGAGCAGCCCCTTCCCCAGACGCGCGCACGAACCCGCGCGTCCGATCAGCCGGACGCGGCGGGAGGGAATCAGGGAATCGACCACGTCGGAGCGGGCTGGATGGTCGGCTCAGGCGATGCCACCACCGGAAGATGGAGAGCGACGGTATCCCAGCGCCGACACCGCGGACAGCGCTCGGTCCATTCCGAGGCGCGCCAATCGCAGGCGCCGCAGGTGTAGTCCATCATCAGCCCCTCGACCTCTGCCACCAACATCTTGGTCTTGGCCAGGGCTGCCGATATCTTGCCCTGACTCTCGAGAATTCGCGCGATGTAGAGGTGGAGCGAGGGAAGCCCGCTGACCCGGTCCTCGCACATATGGAACTCGTGAAGGGCTTCCTCGAGCATGAACAGCCGATAGTAGAGCTTTCCCAGGCAGTAGCGCAGCGGGACCTCGTTCTCGGACAACATCAGGGCCTGCTTCCAGACGCCGATCGCTTCCTCGGGCTGCTCGTCGCGGAGATAGAAATTCTGCAGCGCGGAAAGAGGCTCGGTGGAACCGGTGGCTTCATATCCGCGCTTCCAGGTGCGGATCGCGTTTTCGGTATCGTCCATGGAGGCATAGGCCTCCCCGAGGCGAATGTAGCCGGGAACGAACCGTTCGTCCTCGGAGATCAGGCTGCGAAAGATCTCGGCCGCTTCATTGGGAAGCTCTTTCTTCGAAAGGGCGACCCCGAGCCCGAGACGAATCCCTTTCGCCATCACCTGCTCGAGCTCGCGCTCCTCGGCGCTGGTGATCATCGCGAGGAGCTTCTGCTGAATCGTCGTCGCGCGCTCCCATTCCGCCTGACGCACGAGAAGATCCCGCAGCTTTCGGTGGGCCGAGACAGTGGTGTCGGGGTCGAGCTCGATGATGCGCTCGAGCGTCGACCGCGCCCGCTCGTCCACCCCTGCTTCCAGGTAGACGTCGGAAAGCGAATAGAGCGCCAGGAGGTTGTCGGGATCGAGCCGCGACGCGCGCTCCAGGGCCTCCGCGGCCTGGCGGAATCGTTTGAGGGCACGGAGACTGTCGCCCTTCTTGATCAGAGCCTCGGAGCTCTCCGGCTCGCGCTCGAGAGCTTTCTCGAAGCGGTCGAGCGCCTTCTGATGATGCCCGTTCATCATGCTCTCGATCCCCTGGAGATAGAGGTCCTCGACCTCCTCGTGCGCTTTTCGGGCGGCGCGCCGTTGCCGGTCGCGCGCGAAGCGACGAGCGCCCCCGGCGATGTCGAAGACGAGAATGACTCCCGCCCCGGCCCCGAAGCCCGCGAGAAGGACCAGCCAGAGCTCGATCTGGAGCGGCTGGGTGAAGGGGAGGCGCACCGTAACCAGGCCCGCGTTCAAGCGGATCGTCGAAACAACCCACCAGACGAAGGCGAAGACGAAGAGGATGGTGACCAGCGTCTTGGCTCGCATTATCGTCTCATCACCGGGTCATCACCGGCTCGGCGGTGCTTTGCCCGAAAATCCATTCCTGTCATTTTAAATCATAGCGCCGCCGGCGCTCCCAGAGCGACTTGCGGCTGATTCCCAGGATCTCGGCGGCCCTCGTCTGGTTTCCGCCGACCTCCTTCAACGTCCGCTCGATATAGAGCCTCTCGATCTCGGCCAGCGTCGGTCGCCCGCTCCGTCTGCCCCGGAGCGCCACACCCGGACTCTCGAGAAGCGAAGAGGGAAGCTCCGACCGCTCGATGACTTCCGATCGGCTCACGAGCGACGCGTGCTCCACCGCCCCTTTGAGCTCCCGCACGTTCCCCGGCCACGAATAGCCTTCCAGAGACTCCAGCGCCTGCTCCGAGAATTTCCGCGGCGGGCGGCCCAACCGCTCCGCGTCGCGCTCGAGGAAGAACGTCAGGAGGGGCGCAACGTCTCCCGGGCGCTCCCGCAACGGCGGCAGCCGAATCCAGAAGACTCCCAGTCGGTGAAAGAGGTCCCGCCGAAACAGCTCGCGCTCGACCGCCTGTTCCACCTCGGCGCTCGCCGACGCGACGATCCGGGCATCGAGCGGAGTCGGGTCATTGCCTCCGAGGCGCTCGAACCAGCGATCCTCCACCACTCGCAAGAGTTTCGCCTGAAGGACGGAAGAGAGCTCTCCGATGTGATCGAGAAAGAGGGTCCCCCCTCCCGCGGTTTCGAGCTTTCCCGCCTTGGTCGCGGTCGCCCCGGTGAACGCGCCGCGCTCGAAGCCGAAGAGCTCACTCTCGATGAGCGTATCGGGAATGCTGGGAAGGTCGACCTTGACGAGTGGAAGCCGCGCGCGAGGTCCCCAGAAATGCAGAGCGTGAGCCACCAGGTCCTTGCCCGTTCCGCTCTCCCCGCTCAGCAGCACGTTGCTGGGTGCGGAAGCGAGCCGTTTGACGAGCGCCACGATCTCGACCATCGCCGGATCGGAGGCGACGATGCTCGCGTCGAGATCCTTGGGAGACCGCGATTTCGACATGAGCAAATTGGTGCGCCAGGCGTCCAGTCTATCGTTGAATGTTTGATTGGATCAAAACCGATGATCTCGTGTCGCTCGCCACCGCCAGGCGTTTGGCGTCCCCCCACAACCTCTCGAGGTCATAGTGGGCCCGGCTCTGGGGCGTGAAGATATGGACGACGAAATCGACGTAGTCCATTAGAACCCACTCGCCCTTGGGATAACCCTCCACATGGGACGGTTTCCTCTTCACCTTCCTGAGCTTCTCCTCGACCTCATCGGCGATGGTCTCGAGCTGCCGCTTGCTGGCACCGGAGCAGATCAGGAAATAATCGGTGAAGCTCGCGAGCCCGCGAAGATCGAGCACCAGGATGTCCTCTGCCTTCTTGTTCTGGGCGGCCTCGACCGCGGCGCGCACCATGGGGTCCAATGTGGAAAGGGTCAACTTTCTTTCCTTCAAGTGTCTCTCCAGCTTCCTCGACGCTCAGTGCATTCGTGACGCCATCACAGATATAGACGATTTTCCCGAATATAGGCCTCCACCGCATCGGGGACGAGAAATCGAATCGAGCGCCCCGCACGAACCGACCGCCGGATTGCGGTAGAAGACACGTCCAGCATCGGCCGCCGCACCAGAAATATCCCGGCGCCATCGGATTCCGGCGCGAATCCTGCGTCCGAGTCCATCACCACCCGGCCCTCGAGCTCCTCGGGGACGACGGCAAGGACCTCGCCAATCGGAAACCCGGGACGTTCGTGGACGACGAACGAATAGTTGCTCAAAAGCTCGTGCCACTTCTTCCACGTCCGAATCTCCACGAACGCGTCCGTCCCCGTCACGAAGAAGAACTGGGAGGCGGCGAATCTCTCCACGAGCTCCGTGAGCGTATCTATCGTATACGACGGGCCGTCGCGCTCGAACTCGACCGGGGAGACTTCGAATCGGTTCTCGCCTGAAACCGCGCGCTCGACCATGTGCAATCGATGCCTGGCCTCGGTCAACTTCGACGCCGACTTGTGCGGAGGGTGGTTCGCCGGAACGAAGAGCACCCAATCGAGCGACAACGCGTCCCGTACGACCTCGGCCGCCCGGAGGTGTCCGACGTGCAGCGGATCGAACGTCCCGCCGAGGATGCCGATCCGACTCAACCCCTCTTCTCCACGACCGCCTTCGGAGCCCCCTCGTCCCCGTCGGGAACCGGTTTTCCCTGGTCGCGGCCGACGACGATCCGCCGGTGCAGCTCGACGGTCATCTCCCGGCATCCCTCGCCGGTAGCGGCCGAGACCGCGAAGAAGGGGAGCTCCAAATCGCGGGCGCGGCGCTCCAAGACTTCGAGACGCCCCCGGAAAGAGAGTGCGTCGATCTTGTTGGCGACGACGGCCGCCGGCTTCCGCTCCATGCCCTGGCCGTAGGCCTCGATCTCGTGGCGGAGTACCTCGAGAATCCTCGACCGGCTCGCGCCCCGAGCCTTCGGAGACATCGATGAAATAGACGAGATACGCCGTTCGACTGAGATGGCGCAAGAAGCGGTCGCCCAGGCCCGCCCCTCGACTCGCTCCCGGTACGAGCCCGGGAACGTCGGCGATGACGAACGAAGCATCTTCGGAAATCTCCACCACCCCCAGATGGGGAACGAGCGTGGTGAAGGGGTAGTCCGCGATCTTGGGACGTGCCGCGCTCACTCGCGACACGAGCGTGGACTTGCCCGAGTTGGGAAACCCCACGAGACCGACATCGGCGAGAAGCCTCAGCTCGAGGCGGAGCGTCCCGGAGCTCACCGAGACCGCCCTCCTCGCGCCGACGAGGGGCACGATTCGTGGCGTTGGCGAATGCGGTGTTGCCTCTCCCCCTCTTCCACCGCGGGCGACGAGCAGCCGGTCGCCCGCCGACTTGAGATCGCCCAGTAGCTCACCGGTCTCCTCGTCGGTAACGAGAGTCCCCAACGGAACCGCCAGCACGAGGTCTTCCCCGCTCCGGCCGGTGCGATTCGCCCCTTCGCCGTTTCGTCCCCGCTCGGCACGATAGAAGGGTCGGTAGCGAAACCCCGCGAGGGTGTTTTGCCCGGGCCTGGCCTCTAGAAGGATCGAGCCGCCTTCGCCGCCCTTGCCGCCGTCGGGTCCGCCCCGCGGGACGAACTTCTCCCGGCGAAAGCTGACTTCTCCGTCGCCGCCGCGTCCCGCTTCGAGACGGATCGTGACCTCGTCGACCCACATGGGTCAATTATCGACCGAACGAGGGACGAGGCGAAAGCTGCTCGGGAACGCTCGGCTCGGATGGAGGGCCGAGGTGCCGATCCGATTCCAGTTGCGAGATGCGGAGCCGTCTCCGGCCTCTTCAATCGGCGTTCGCGGGCTGGATGTGGATGAAGCGGCCCTTCTGACCCCGGTTCTGAAACTCGACGATGCCGGCGACCCTGGCGTAGAGGGTGTCGTCCTTGCCCCGGCCGACGTTCCTGCCCGGCCGGAAACGGGTTCCCCGCTGACGAACGAGTATCGAGCCGCCGGAGACCCGCTCGCCTCCGAAGGCTTTCACCCCGAGTCGCTGCGAATTGCTGTCGCGACCGTTTCGCGAGCTGCCCTGGCCTTTTTTGTGCGCCATTTCGTCTCTCTCCCTTGCCTCGCCGTAGCCTCGCGAAGGCGGGTCGGTAACTCGTGTGTCAGCCTTCGATGGCGTCTACCCGCAGGGCGGTGAAGGATTGCCGGTGCCCCTTGGTACGCTGGTATCCCTTCCTCTTTTTCTTCTTGAATACCAGAATCTTCGGATTGCGATCCTGGGCGGTTACGGTGGCGGTTACCGCGGCGCCGTCGACGTAGGGATGGCCGAGTGCCACTTCACCGTCCCGATTCAGGAGCATCACCTTGTCGAAGCGAACCGTCTCGCCCACTTCGGCCTCGAGACGCTGCACTTTCAGGACTTCGCCAGGAACCGCTTTCTCTTGCCTTCCTCCCGTCTCGATGATCGCGTACAAAGGGAATCCTCCTCGCTGCCCGTACAGGGACTCATGGCCCGGCCATACGCGCCGCAGATCCTGTTACTTTAGCGGCTTCGGGTGCGCCTGTCAAGAATCGTACCGCCTCGGCACGCTGGAGACTAGTGGACTAGAACGTGTAACCAATCCAGAAATCGGTCTTCCAACCAGGCGCCTTCGTCGCGAAATCCGTGAGTCGGGACCAGTTGATATTCATGGGGAGGCCGAAGAAATTGAAGGTCAGCCCGATGCCGTAAGAGGCCACGGGTCCCCGGCCACCGGTTGCGGGATCGATCCCGCCGAGGCCCCAGCCCTCGGAGATGCAGGGGGCGTTTTTCCCCGGTCCGCAGCGGTTTCCGAGCGAGGAGAACCGCCGCTCGCGCGTAAACAGCTGGAACGGCTCGCCGTTGTAAAAGGCCCCGCCCATGTCGACGAAGAACAGCCCACGTAGAGGTCCGAAAAAACCGATGGGCGTGATCGCGGCGTCGATGATGGGAAAGCGGAGCTCGGCATTGGCGAAAAAGCCGTTGTTCCCGATGAAGGACAGGTACTGGTAGCCGCGCATATCCCCGTTTCCACCGAACCAGAAAATGTCGGGGTTCTCTCCCCGGCTGAAGAGTCCGCGGAAGCGCACCGCGAACAAACTGGCCGACGTGAGCTGAAAGTACTTTCGGGTGTCGACGTCGAGCGTACGTCGTGAGAGGAACGCGCCGCCGGGAGAAAAAGTGAGCCCGAGATAGCTCGTGCTTCCGGCGATGGGCCCGTAGTTCCGAAACCGAGTCGTCTCTTGGACGAAGGCCGCCTGGAGCGGGAGAGCGGTCCCGTTGGGATACCGCTGCGCCAGGACCTGTTGAAATTGCTCGCAATTGACCTGAAGTCCGATGCACCCCGGGTTCAAACTGGGGTCGAGGTACGGGTCCTGGAAGTGAGTCCTCTGCCGCACCAGGCCGGCCCCGAGCTCCAAGCGGCTGAACCGGCTGAGGGGATAGACCGAGGTCAACGTCCCCCCCGACTGGCGGATGGTGGCGAGAGAATCGGACCGGGTCGCGATCGGCGAGTAGTAGTTATAGGGATTCGCGTAGAAGAAGTTCGTCGCGTCGAAGCCGGCGAGAGAGTACTGGAATCTCCCCGAACGATCGGTGTACGAGCCGTAGTATTGCCGGAACTCCCTGACCGAGAGCGCGAGGAACGTGAAGTTCTGATCGCCCAGCACGTCGGAAAAGCTGATGCCGCTTCCTCCGAAGAAGTCCCCTCCCGAAGTGACCCCAACGTTGATGGGTGGCGCGCCGTCGATGTAGAACTTCTCGAACCGCTTCTTCGCGCGCTTGTTCTCGGAGATGATTTGATGGCTCACCGGGGGGACGAAGTCGATGACCGGACCCTCGGTGCGGACGATCATATCCGCGGTAATCTCCTTCACCGGCTCGGTCATCGGAAGCCGATAGAGCCCCCAGTTCCCCTTGTAGTAGCTGGTAAAGAGGAGGACCTCGTCGCCTTTATCCTTCACGTCCCGAACGATCGAGGGGGAGAAGTTTCCGCCGAGCACGTCGGTGTATTGGATGATGTCTCCGGTCTCGAGGTCGAGCGAGCGAATGTTGTAAATGGAGTCGTCCTCGTCGGAGGTATAGAAGAGGAGCTTCCCGTCGTCGGAGAAGGTCGGCGAGGCGTCGTCGAAGGTCCCGAAGGTCATCTGCTCTTTCTTCCTGTCGGGATCCTCGAGGCTGAGCCGATAAATCTTGTCGTAACCGCTTATGCGGCGGCTGTAGTAGAGCCACTTCCCGTCGGGGCTGATCGCCGGGTACTTGTCGTAAAAGGCGTCCTGGGTAACGTTCTGGAACTCTTCGGTCTGGAGGTTGACCCGCCAGACGTCGCTGATTCCGTCCTTCAGAGCGGTGAAATAAGCCCACTCTCCCTTTGGATCGATCTGCGGGAAGAGAGCGCGATCGACGGGAACCTCGATGCGCTTGACGACCTTGCTCTCGAGAACGTCCACCAGGATGAGGGCGCGGCGCTTCTTGTACTTTCCGAAGAACGCGATTTTGTTCCCATCGGGGGTCCAGCAGAGGTTGCGACCGATGAGAGAATCCTCGCCCACCAGCCCGACGATGTCCTCGAAAGCGCCGGTGTAGCCCGGGGTCAGGTTCTTGATGATCTTCCCGTCCTTCGCCGAGATCAAGATGATGTCGAACTCGCCCTCTTTGCGATTCACGCTCATGACCGCCACGATCTCTTTCGAGGGCGAGGGGGCAGCGGAGAGCGCCGCCACGAAATTCCCGCGATTGGGGTTGGGCGACATGTCCTGACTGTAGTCGTCGGGGATCTCTTTGTCCCGGAACGGCTTGAACTTTTCCGTCAGCCAGCGCTTCCACTCGCGGTGGAACTCCTCCGGGGTCATCCGGAAGGACTGCTGGTAGACGTCGTCACCGACTCCGCCGGCGACGGCGCGACGGAGAGCGAACACGAACTGCCGCACGCCCTCCTTTCCGAAGCGCTCCTCGATGAAGTCGAAGATCGACGCGCCGAAGCTGTAAGCGGCACGAGCGAACCCCACGTCGAGGGCCTCGAAGGTCGGCAGTTGATCGGTCACCGCCGCGTCGCGGACCACCATCGTGTCGAGAGGAGCCCACCGCCCCTCTTCGTACGTCGCCATGCCCTCGTCGATCCACACCGGAACCGAGCGGCGCACGAGCGAGCGCGGAATGATGTCGAACTGGAAGATGTGAGTCAGCTCGTGAATGAAGAGCAGCTGGAGCTCGTCCGGAGGACTGTCGATGGGAATCACCATGCGGTCGCGCGTAGGCTCGGCGAACGCGCCGACGCCCTCGGGAACCTCCATCGGAAAAAGGTTCGTCTGGGCAAATTCGGTAAAAGTCTTGTAGAGGATCAGCGGAATGGGAAAAGAGATCTCGTGCTTCAGATCGTTCGAGACCTTTTCATAGGCGCTCTCGGCATAGCTCACCAGCCGGCCGAGCTCCTGCTCGAACTCCGGGTAGTAGTAGACCTCGAAGTGCGGCGAGCGGTAGACGCGCCAATGGAGCCTGTCGTACTTGACCTTGTTCTTCCCGTAGAAAGGGGCGAAAGAGGCCTGGCCGAAGGCGGTGGCAGCGGCTGCGACCATCGCGAGGGTGAGTGCCGCCGAAACCAGCGGTTTCTTGTTGCTGATTCTCATCGGTTACCTCGTATCGATTCGCCCTGACGACGCGAAGCTCGGCGGCAGAGAAGCTCTCTATCGAAGGGCGGTTCCTATCCAAGCATTCGAGCGTCGTGAAACGTCTCCCCGGGAGCGCACCGTCGTCTCCGACATCATTTCAAGAGCACCCTCGTGCCCCGGAAGGTCTGGGGCGAGAGAATGGTCAGGAAGTTCGGCAGCAGCCGATCCATCAGCTCGAAATAAGAGGAGAGGGCGGAGGTTTGCTCGTCCCGGCCGTAGATGACTTCCTCGCTGAAGCGCTCGCGATGGATCTGACGCCCGGTCGCGCCGTCGATGAAGTAGAACTCGGCGTTGAGAACGTAGCCGGTTCTCTCCTGGAAGGTATTCGACCGTACGAGCGTCGGACGGTTGAACGAATCACGGACGTAGCGGTCGTTACGAACGAAGCCGGAGCGGGACTCCGAGCCGAAGCTGAGCTTGCCGGTAACGATGAGAGGGTTCTGATACTCTTCGCCGATCTTCTTCCAGAACGCCTCGTCCTCGAGGATCTTGTCCTCCTCGAGATCGATCCACTCCTGGCGCGAGATCTGCTCCTCTCCTTCGGCGCGGGCCTTCGTCTCCTCCTCTTTGAATTTCTGGAGCATCCCCGTCTCCTGAAGGGTCTTTTCCGAGAAGTCTCCCAGAGGGTCGATTTCGGCGTCGAGGATCTGGAGGCTGGAGCGCATCCGCAACTGATTGCGAAGGAGGCGGACGGTCTCGGAGTCCAGGTCCAGGTTCTCGTTGCTCTGAGTGGTGAAGCTCGCGACCAGGATGCGATTGTACTTGCTGACGTCCAGCTTGGCGGTGATGGGGACTTCGATCGGAACTTCGTAGTAATTGGTGCAGCCGGCCCCGGCCCCTGCCGCCATCGCGAACAAAGCGAGGGCGGACAGATTTCTTGGAGTCGGACGGAGAACCGATCGCTCAGTTCGAGCCCGATCGCCGGTCGGTGCGCTTCTTTCGCTCATAGGCTTCCCGGAACAGCTCATAGTTCTGCCGGATGTAGGTATTGTCGGGCTCGATCTCGAGTGCCTTTTCATACTCTGCGTTGGCCTGATCGAATTCTCCCGTCTGTTCGTAGGCGACCGCGAGGTTGTTTCGTGCGCTCGCGTTGCCGGGATCGAGCTCGACCGCTTTTTCCCAGCGGTACATCGCCTCCTTCCAGAGACCGATGCGGGCGACGTCGATTCCAAAGGAAACTTGCTCTTTGGACTCCTTCGGGCGAGGCTCGGCATTTTTCGCGGCATCCGGAGCCGGAGTATCCTCGGCGGCCTGAGCGGCCACTGCGGCGGCGTTCGCACTGTGAAGAACGAGGAGGAGCGCGTGCCGTGGAAACGAGACCCCTGCTAGCTGAGGACAAGCCTACCTCTCCTTCGATGACGGATGAGCGAGGTTTCCATCACTTTAGTGATGGCGGCGGCTCCGGTATGGTAGCCCACCCCCAGGTACCACGCAAGCAACTTACCAGGCACGAGGGAGGTAGAGGAACCCGACTTTCGTCTACATGTCTGTGAACGAGCTCACAGCCGCGGCGGAGGTGGAGCGGCGCGCCGCCTGGCTCCTCCAGACGCTTGCCGGACCGTCGCTGCGGGAGAGGCTCCGCGCCCTCGAAGAAGAAAAGAGCTTCATCGGCGCACTCCGGCGCCTGGGCTCGGCGGTCTCGCAAGCCCGACGGCAGCGGGCGGAGCGAAGCTACGAGCGTCTCCTGGGAAGCGGAGGTGGCCTCGTCGTCATGGGCGATCCGGGCTATCCCCCTCTCCTGGCGCGGATCCACGACCCGCCGATCGCGATCGCCGTCCGCGGGTCGCTCGTCCGGGAGGATCCGCTCGGGATCTCCATCGTCGGCTCGCGCCGTTCGACCCCCTACGGCCGCGAGGTCGCGCGAGCGCTCTCTCGGGGTCTCGCCGGCCGGGGTCTCACCATCGTGAGCGGGCTCGCGCGGGGTATCGATGCCGCCGCCCACGAGGGAGCGCTCGAGGCGGGTGGCCGAACCATCGCGGTCCTCGGCTCTGGACTCGACAATCTGTATCCGAGGGAGCATCGGCGTCTCGCGGGCCGCATCGCCGAACAGGGCGCCGTCGTTTCCGAGTTCGATCTCGACGAGCCTCCCCATGCCCGGAACTTCCCGCGCCGCAACCGGATCATCACCGGCCTCACCCTCGGCACCCTCGTCGTGGAGGCCGCCGTCCGCAGCGGCTCGCTCGTCTCCGCCCGGCTCGCGATGGAGCAGGACCGCGAAGTGTTCGCCGTGCCGGGGCCGGTCAGCTCGAAGACGAGCGAAGGCGTGCACCAGCTCATCCGGGACGGCGCCCGGCTCGTCACCCGGGCGGAAGACGTGATCGAGGAGCTCAGGGCCGAGGTGCAGGCCGCTCTGAAGCCCGGTCCGAGTGCTCCCGTGGCCGGGTCCCACCCCGCGACCGATCGCGATCCCGACGAGCGTGCCGTCCTCGACCGGCTCCGATTGACGCACGAGGCACTAGATCTCGACGCGATTCTCGACGCGATGGCGGATCCATCTCTCACTACCGATAGGGCGATCGCGGCGCTCGTTCGTCTCGAGATGAGCGGGCGGGTCACCTCCCTGCCGGGAGGCCTCTACCGCGCGACCCGAGGGTGAAACCGCGCCGAAGCCCGAATGGCGAAGGCGGGCTGTTGGCGCATTGGGATCCTTTCGCTACACTATTGCCATGGCGAAATCACTGGTGATCGTAGAGTCGCCGGCCAAGGCAAAGACCATCAACAAGTTCCTCGGCCGGAACTACGTGGTCCGTGCCTCCATGGGACATGTACGCGACCTCCCCAAGAGCAAGTTGGGCGTGGACGTGGAGCACGGCTTCGTGCCGGACTATGTCGTGATCCCGAAGAAGAAGAAGGTCCTCACGGACCTTATCAGCGAAGCGAAGAAGGCCGACGCGATCTTTCTGGCGCCGGACCCCGATCGCGAAGGCGAGGCCATCAGCTTTCACCTGGCGGAGGAGTTGGGGCGAAGAAACGGGAAGATTCAGCGCGTCCTCTTCAACGAGATCACCAAACGTGCCGTGGAAGAAGCGATCAAACATCCGCGCGAGATCGACCAGGACAAGGTCGATGCGCAGCAGGCGCGTCGCGTGCTCGATCGTCTCGTGGGCTATCAGATCTCACCCCTTTTATGGGAGAAGGTCCGCCGTGGACTCTCCGCGGGCCGCGTCCAATCGGTCGCGCTTCGTATCGTGTGCGAGAGGGAACGGGAAATCCAGGCGTTCCAGGCGGAGGAGTACTGGTCGGTCCATGCCGACCTTTCGGGCAAAGAGCCCCCGTCGTTCGCCGCCAAGCTCACCAAGATCGATGGGGTGACCGCCGAGCTCAAGGACGAGGAGTCCGCGAGGTCCGCGGTCGCGGAGTCTCGAGAAGCTCCCCTTCACCGTCAAGAAGGTCACGGCCAAGGAGCGGCGTCGCCGACCCGTGCCACCCTTCATCACCAGCAAGCTCCAGCAGGAAGGAGCTCGCAAGCTCGGCTTCACCGCCAAGCGCACGATGATGGTGGCCCAAAGACTCTACGAAGGTATCGAGCTCGGACAGGAGGGACCGGTCGGGCTCATCAGCTACATGCGGACCGACTCGACCCGCATCGCCGACGAGGCGATCGAGGAAGTCCGGCGCTTCATCGGCGAACGCTACGGCGAGGAGATGCTTCCCGAGAAGCCCAACGTCTACAAGAGCAAGAAGGGCGCCCAGGACGCTCACGAGGCGATCCGGCCCACCTCGGTCTTCCGGGACCCGGACTCGGTGGCGGCCTTTCTCGATCGAGACGAGCTCAAGCTCTACCGGCTCATCTGGACGCGTTTCGTGGCATCGCAGATGCCGCCCGCGGTCTTCGACGAGACCATCGTCGAGATCGAGGCCGGACGCTACCTGCTCCGGGCTCGCGGGTCGGTGCTGAAGTTCAACGGCTTTCTCGCCATCTACGAAGAAGGCCGGGACGAAGAGGTCGCGAAGAAGGAGCCCGACGCCGAGAGCGCCAGCGGCCCGTCTAATAATGAAGAGGGCGGCGAGGAGCGGGACGAGGCCTCGGGCAAGCTTCCTCCGCTCACCGAAGGCGAGATCCTGGCCCTCCTGGGGGTGCGTCCCGAGCAGCACTTCACCCAGCCTCCACCTCGATTCACCGAGGCGTCTCTGGTCAAGGAGCTGGAAGAGAAGGGAATCGGCCGCCCGAGCACGTATGCCAGCATCCTGTCCGTGCTCGTGGACCGGCAATACGTTCACAAAATCGAGCGAAAGTTCGTCCCTACCGAGCTCGGGTTCCTGGTGACGGATTTCCTCATGGGGAGCTTCTCCGACATCATGGACATCGCGTACACCGCCCGCATGGAGGAATCTCTCGACGAGATCGAGGAAGGTCGTGCGAACTACCTCACCACCATCGAGGATTTCTATCAGAAGTTCAGCAAAGACCTCGTCGAAGCTCGCGAGAACATGACCAACGTCAAGGCCATGGAGATCCCCACCGAGGAGGTCTGCGACAAGTGCGGCAAGCCCATGGTCATCAAGTGGGGCCGGTTCGGCCACTTCCTCGCCTGTTCCGGCTATCCCGAATGCCGCAACACCCGGGAGATCCAGAATTATCAGGACAAGGAATCGGCCGACCCCGACGTGTTCCAGGACGAGACCTGTGAGAAGTGTGGAAGGCCGATGGTGCTCAAGAAGGGACGCTACGGCCAGTTCCTCGCCTGCTCCGGCTATCCCGACTGCAAGAACACCCGGCGCATCTTGAGGGGGGAAGACGGCACGCTAGAGACCCGCCGCGACCAGCTGCTCGAGGAGAAATGTCCCAAGTGCGGAAACCAGCTGGTGATCAAGCACGGGCGATACGGAGAGTTCACCGCCTGCAGCAACTATCCCGACTGCAAATACATCAAACAAAAGGAAGTCGGGGTCTCTTGCCCCAAGGAGAACTGCCCGGGCCAGGTCGTGGAGCGACGCTCCCGCCGGGGAAAGCTCTTCTTCGGCTGCAGCGAGTATCCGAACTGCGATTTCACCAGCTGGTACCGCCCCGTGGCCGAGCCTTGTCCCGAGTGCGGCTATCCCGTCCTCTTCGAGAAATCGACCAAGCGGGAGGGGACCTTCATCGCCTGCACCGAGGAAGGCTGCGGGTATAAAAGAAGTCCGGAAGAAGCGCCCGCAGAGCCCGAGCCGGCGAAAGCCTGATCGGGGAACGTGTCGGCCCAGCCCCACGTCACCGTCGTCGGCGCCGGCCTCGCGGGGACGGAGGCGGCTTTCCACCTCGCCCGGCGGGGCGTTCCCGTCCGTCTCTTCGAAATGCGTCCGGCCAAGCGGACGCCGGTACACAAGACCGATCTGTTCGGCGAGCTCGTGTGCAGCAACTCGCTCCGCTCCGACCAACCGTCCAACGCCCACGGCCTCCTGAAGGAGGAAATGCGCAAGCTCGGCTCGCTCGTCCTCGAGGCCGCTGCTTCGAGCCGCGTCCCCGCCGGACAGGCGCTCGCTGTCGACCGGGAAGCTTTCTCGCGCGCCATCACCGAGCGCATTCGCTCGTCGTCGGGAGTGACGGTCGTGACGGAAGAGCTCACCGACATCCCCGAGGAGGGAATCGTCGTCCTCGCCACCGGTCCCCTCACCTCCGAGAGCCTCTCCGCGGCCATCCGACGGTTCACGGGAAGCGACTATCTGTACTTCTACGACGCCGTGAGCCCGGTGGTGGAGGTGGAGACGGTCGACTTCGACAAAGCGTTCCGGGCTTCGCGATACGGAAAGGGTGGAGACGACTACATCAACTGCCCCCTCGATCGCGACGAGTACTCACGGTTTCACCAGGCGCTCTCCGCGGCCGCCGCCGTGGACCTGCACGAGATCGACAAGGCGCTCTATTTCGAGGGCTGCCTTCCGATCGAAGTGATGGCACAACGGGGCGTCGATACGCTTCGCTTCGGGCCGATGAAGCCGGTGGGCCTCGTCGATCCCCGCACCGGCAGAGAGCCCTACGCATGCGTGCAGCTGCGCCAGGACAATCTCGCCGCCACCCTCTTCAACCTGGTGGGATTCCAGAACCAGCTCAAGTGGAGCGAGCAGAAGCGGATCCTGCAGCTCATCCCCGGACTCGAGCGCGCCTCTTTCGCCCGCTACGGCATGATCCACCGCAATACCTACATCAATTCACCCGCGATTCTGCTCCCCACGTTCCAGACCCGAACGAGGGAGAGTCTCTTCTTCGCCGGCCAGATCTCCGGGGTCGAGGGCTACACCGAGTCGGCCGCGTCCGGCATCGTCGCCGGAATCAACGCGGCACGTCTTTTCCGGGGAGAGCCGACCGTCGTGCCTCCCGAGACGACGGCGCTCGGTTCCCTCTGCCGGTACGTCTCCGCAACCGAGGCCAGGAACTACCAGCCGACGAACGTGGCGTTCGGCCTTCTGCCGCCGCTCGATATTCCCATCCGGAGCCGCCGCCTACGCAACGAGGCTCTTGCCGGACGCGCCCTTCGAGATATGGACGAGTTCGCGATCAGCTGTCCGTGACCATTCCCATGGCGTGGAACACGAGAACGCGGTCGCCTGGCTCGAGCCGCGTCGACGGCTCGCATTCGGTCGGGTGACCGTCCCGGAGAAGCACGGAAGTGGAGCCGTGGTTCTGAGCGAGTAGCTCGTCGAGCGGCTTTCCCACCCACGGGCTCTCTCGAGAGAGGGTCACGAGGTCGAGATCGATCTCGTCGGTGAGTCCGACGTCGACCCCCGAATCCATGAGCTGCGCGAGGTCTACCTTGCCGAGCGCCGGCCCCTCGTTGGCGAGCGCGAGGCCGCGCTCACGGATCAAGCGGAACGCCCCACGCAGATGCTCGATCTCGTGCGCCGGAGAGTCGAGGCGGGTTCCGACTTGAGCCTCGTACAGGCTTTGATAGCGAAAGGGCGCCGACAGGCTCGCTTGCACGAGACAGCTCAAGGTCACCGCGAGCGCCGCGGGCACGAGCAAGGCATAGCCGCCGGTCATCTCGGTCACCATCAGCAGACTCGCGATGGGAACGCGGGCCGCCGCTCCGAACACCGCGGCCATCCCCACGACGACGAGCGCCGCGGGCTGTTGATGCAGCAAGGCCGCGACGAAGCCGCCGAGCATGGCTCCGACGAAGAGACTGGGCGCGAAGACTCCTCCCGACCCTCCGGAGGAAACGGTGAACGAGAACGCGAGGATCTTCGCCCCGATCAGGACCAGGAGAAAAGACATCACCAGCTTTCCGTCGATGGCCTCTTGAATCCAGCCGTAGCCGCCGCCCAGAACCTGAGGCAGGGCAAGAGCAAGGACCCCCAACAACGCTCCGCCCACCGCGGGCTTGAGCTGGAGGGGCCCGGGCAAACGGTGGAAGAGATCCCGGAAACCGTAGAAGGCGATGGGCAACAGAGTCCCCACGACGCCCGCGAGGAGACCGAGCAGGGCGTACCATTCATAGCCCGAGTGACCGGACGACGCTCCGAGACCGCTCGGCACGACGAATAGCGGGCGCCATCCGACGAACGCGCCGTTCAGCGCATAGGCCACGATGGAGGCGAGCATGGTGTAAAGGAAGGCGCCCGCTTCCAGATCCACCTGACGGTAGAGGACTTCGATGGCGAAGACCGCGCTTCCGATGGGGGAACGGAAAATCGCCGAAAGACCGGCCGCCATCCCCATGAGAAGTAGAAGACGACGGTCCTGGTCGCTGCGGTGCGTGAGCGTCGCGTACGCCGAGCCGATGCCGGCGCTGATGAGGGCCGTCGGCCCCTCGCGCCCCGCGGCACCACCCGAGCCGATGGTGATCGCCGATGCGACCATCTTCAAGAAAGGCACCCTTTCGCGGATGAACCCCCCGAGTCGATGAAACGCCTTGACGGCGGTATCGGTTCCATGCCCTTCGGCCTCGGGCGCGAAGGAGTAGATCAGCATTCCCGCCAATAGCCCGCCGAACATCGTCGAGATAGGAATCAGGAGCAGGCCATGAGGGCCCATGGACTCGCCCAGAACCCCCCCTTCCTCCGGGAGTCCGGGTGGGGCGTAGCCGGCGAGACTCACGAGGAAGGTTCTCGTGGCGACATGGAGCATGAGGGTGAAGAGCTGCGCCGCGAGAGCTCCCACGACTCCCAGAAGCACGCTGTCAAGGATGAGGCGCCGGGATCGTGTCGGCGACGGATCGCGTCCATTCATTCGTTTCGACCACACGACTCGTCGACATTGCAATATCGGTACCCGTCGGGGACCCCGGCATTTATGGGCCCGGGCTCGCGGGGACGGTCCAAATGGACCGATCGGGGAGAGATCGATGGTGGCTATGACCCGATTCTCACGGGACGAACAAAGGCCCGGCTGAGGCCGGGCCTCGAAAGCTCTTCTCGAAGTGCAACTTCGTTAGTGAGCAATTCCCATCGCTCGGGCGGGCACCTCTTTTTGCTCCAGGAGCCTCGCGTACTCGCGCTGGATCTCGCTTCTGGGCAACACCCGCGCTTCGTCGAATCCCGCGACGAGCACCTTCGACAGGAAATGGTCCTTACCATATCGGTCGAAGATGATCTTGGACTGATTGACCGGTCTTGAATGAGCCTCGACGTCGCTCATCACGACTTCCACTTTCCTCCCGTTGTCCGACTGAATGGTGAGCTCGGACGGCTGCATCGGATCGTCCACGGTGAACACGTAGTGTCCGGCGGGGAAACTCTCGTCACCTGCGGTGAACGAAAAAGGAACGTTCGCGTCGATTCGAGTGCCTTGCCCGGCGAACGCGACCACGGGAGCGAAGAGCCCCAGGGCCGCCGTCGCGACGAGCGCCACTATCCATTTGATGTTCATGATTTGCCTCCTCGTGAATCCTTCGTTTCCGATTCATCACCTATCGATACTGCAAGCGATGTGCCAGACGTTCTCTCGAGCATCCTGTGGTGGTTTCGAACGAACGGCCGGATTCGGAGATGAACCTATGGCGCAATGGATCCGCCGCCCGAGCCCGGCGAAGCGAGCGGCCGGAAATGGCCGGGATGCAAAGGGGCAAAAGCACCGGGTACAAGCCCCAACCCGGGGGATATCAACCCAGCTCGTGGAGCGAAAATCGATGATTTCCCTGGATTCTACGGCCACTTCTCTTTGGCACGTTCGATGCAAGTCCTTCGCGCGAATGGCAATCCCGAACGGGAGGTCTCGAATGGCACGTTCGAAGGGTCGAGAGGCGTGGGTATCGCAATCTGAGAATATCGGGGCTCTCGTGACCGAACGAACTCTCCTCGGCGTCTATCCGGGCGCGCGCGAGGTGTGGCAGCTCGTCCATCAGCTGCGTCCGATAGGGTTCAATCTGCGGAAGCTCTCGCTCGTCTTTCTCGGAGCCGGCCCCCGGGCGACGTCCCTTTACGATTGGGACAATCCGGTCGCCGAGCTGCGGGAGCGACTTCGATTGCACGGCGCGATGTTCTTCGAGAGCGTCCGCGAGAGAGAAAGAGTCTGGGTCGCCGGGCCGCTCGCGGGTCTCGTCTCCCCGGCCGACGGAGCGAGCCGAAGCCTGCGCAGCGTCGTTCGGGCCATCGACGAGGCTCTTTCGAGATGGGGTGTCCGCGTGGAAGAGATCTCGGGGCTGAGAGCATCGATGGCATCGGGCCGAGGCCTCGTGCTGCTTCACGTAACGGCCGGAGAAGTAACGTCCGCGCTCTCCGCGATGAAACGTTCCTCCGCGGAGTACGTCACGCTGATCGGTCACGACCACGGGTCTTTCGGAACGGCGGGAACGGCGAATCGTCCGATTTTCCGCCGTTCACTAGCGTCGGGCCGTCGAGGAGGTCTTTCTTGCACGACAACCTTCATTCATGGTCCATCGTCCTCGCGGGGGGAGAAGGTGAGCGGACGAGAGACTTCGTCCGCGCCAGCCTCGGTCACGATAAACCCAAGCAATATTGCACCTTCATCGGCCGGCGTTCCCTCATTCAGCACACCATCGACCGGGCCGACGCTCTTTCGTCGCCCCACCACCGCGTGATCGTAACCCGCCGCCATCATTGCGCAGAGTTGACGGTCCAGCTGAGCGGCCGCGACCCGGGGACGGTGCTCTACCAGCCGTCGAACCGCGGGACGGCCGCGGGCGTGTTCTTTCCTCTGGCGCGCGTGCTGTCGTGTGATCCCGGGGCGACGGTGGTCATCTATCCCTCGGACCATTTCGTCTATCCGGAGGAGCGTTTCCTCGGGTGCATCGCCGACGCCATCTCCCTTGGCGCCCGGGTGCCGGATCGAGTCCTCATCCTGGGCGCCCGGCCGGACGGTCCGGAGACGGACTATGGGTGGATTCGGCCGAGCGCTCCCATCGCCGGCACGGATGCGAAACCGGGGCTTCGAGGAGTCGACCGGTTCGTCGAGAAGCCGCCTCTCGCTCTAGCCAAGGAGACCGCGCGCCGGGGCGGTCTCTGGAACACTTCGATCGTGATCGCGCGGGCCGAAAGGCTCTGGCAGCTCGGGTCACTCTACCTTCCCGAGGTCATGCCGTTTTTCACCCCGATCGCGCGGAAGCGGGAGGATGCCTTCGAGACGTCCGCCCTCGAACAGATCTATCGATCGGTGCCGGTGCGCGATTTCTCCCGTGATTTTCTCGAGCCCGCCGCGCGTCATCTCGCGGTAGTCGAGACGGACGGATTTTTCTGGAGTGACTGGGGAAGACCCTCCCGCATCCTCGACGTCATCGAACGCTTCGGGAAGAAGGGGGGGACGATGAGGCTCGAACGGCGCGAGACCCCGCGCGCGAGCGCGGCGGAGCTCGACGCGATGGCGCCAAGGGCGGCGACCACGGACGCGAACCTCGTGTCCGCGGCCTCGACGTCCTGACGGTGCAAGTCGGCAGATGTACATCTTCGAAGCGGAAACGCGACCATGACCTGTCGGACCTATCAGACGAAGGACTACGGGCACTTGCTCGGCATGGAGGGGTTCAGCGACGCCCTTCTGGAAAATCACTTTTCTCTGTATCAAAGCCACGTTGCCGAGACCAGCCGAATCCTCGAGCTCCTTTCCTTTGCGACGGCGTCCGGCCGTAGCTCATCGACCGAACATCCTCATGAGGAGCTGAGACGACGCCTCGCCTGGGAGTGGAACGGGATGAGGCTCCACGAGCTCTACTTCGAGAACCTGGGGGGGAAAGGCGCGGCCCTGGACCGGGAGCCCGTGGATCACATTCTGAGAGATCAGTTCGGCACGGTCGACGCCTGGCGCAAAGATTTCGAGACGATCGCGAAGCAGAGGAGCGTGGGTTGGGCGATTCTCTACTACGACTCCCATTCCCGGCGCCTCTTGAACCTGTGGGTGGACGAGCACGACCAGGGTCACCCCGTGGGGTGCGCTCCCATCCTCGTTCTCGACGTAGTCGAGCATGCCTACTTGCTCGACTACGGATTGAATCGCAGGAGTTATGTCGAAGCCTTCTTCGAGAACGTTCGGTGGAAGGCGGTCGCGAAACGCTTCGAGGAAGTGGCACTCTTCGAGCTCCAGGTGCACGAGGCGGCGCAGGTGCGCTGGCTCTCTTCCGCATACCCGGGAGCATCAGAGGTGGAACCCAACGTCACCGTGAGACCCGCGACGCCTCAGCGGCGTCCGCGAGACGTGAAGGCGCCTGCGTCGACTCGCCTTCGACCCCATTAGCGCGCGCGAATCATGACTCGACATCCTGGAGAGGGGCACACGAGAGAGGGCATTCTCGCATTGCTCGCGTGCCTCGCGCTCAGCTCGGGCTGCGTCCGGCCTCCCGAGATCGTCATCGAAGACGCCAAGACGTCGCTTCGACGAGCCCGGGACGCCCAGGCAAAGCTCTACGCACCGGAAGCGTACCAGTCCGCCGAGGAGACGATGGCGAAGGGGCTCGCCGAGATCGACATCCAGAAACACAAGACCGTCTTTTCCCGTTCCTACGGCAAGGCAGCGGTGCTGCTGATGAAAGCGATGAAGCTGGCCGACAGGGCAACGACACGGGCCAGGGAGCAGCGACAAGAAACGAAGGCCGAGGCCGAAACGCTGGTAAACGACGCGCATCAGGCCTTGAACGTGGCTCGCGATGCCGTCGAGGTGATCGCCGGGAAAGGGGAGATCCGGTCGGCGCTCCAGGATCGAGTCGCGTCCACCGGCAAGCTCCTCTCAAGGGCCGAGAACGACCTCGCCCACGGAAAGTATCTCGCGGCACGCGACGAGGCGGAAAACGCCTCGGCTCGGGCGAACGAGATCATCGACGCCGCGACTCAGCCGCGGCGCAGCTGAGCTTCCACCCGCGCCCGGTGGATTCGACGCGGCATTCGAGCGAGAATGACGTCGTTCCACAACCCATTGGACGATGTACCGCGAGATCCAGGCTTTTCTCGATGATTTGAAGCACCGACGAGGTCTCTCTCCGCATACGGTTTCGAGCTACGGATCGGATCTATTCCAGTTCAGCGCGTTTCTCGAGGACTCCGTAGAGACGACGCGCGTCTCCGACGTGGACGTACTCGCCATCCGCTCGTTTCTGGCCCATCTTCATGAAAGAGGCACGGCGCGCGCGTCGGTCGCCCGAAAGCTCGCCGCGATCCGGACCTTCTTCCGGTTTCTCACCCGCGAGGGAACGATCGCTAGAAACCCGGCACGTCTCGTCGCCACCCCCCGCCTCGATCGCAAGGTTCCTCCACGGCTGGAAGAGACGGAAGTGGAGCGCCTGCTCGAAGCCCCCGACGGCGACGCCCCGCTCGGCCGACGCGACCGGGCGATGCTCGAGCTTCTCTACGCCACCGGTCTGCGCGTGGGAGAGCTCGTGGGGATCGACCTCTCGAGACTCGAGCTTTCGGAGCGCCTGGTCCGCGTAACGGGGAAAGGGAACAAGGAGCGTATCGTGCCCTTCGGCGAGCCGGCCGCCGATGGACTCCGCCGGTATCTGCCCGATCGCCGACGTCTTGTCGCCCTGGGGGAAGGAACGGACGCGCTGTTCCTGAACGCCCGCGGAGGGCGGCTCACCGCGCGCAGCGTGCGCAGGTTGATGGAGCGCTACCTTCGGGCAGCCGCTCTAGGTTCCGGACTCTCGCCCCACAGCCTGCGTCACGCCTTCGCGACGCATCTTCTCGAGCACGGCTGCGATTTGCAATCGATTCAAGAGCTCCTGGGCCACGAGAGCCTCTCGACGACACAGAAGTACACCGAGCTTTCGACTCGAAGGCTTCTCGAGGTCTACGAGAAATCTCATCCCAAGGCGTGAGCGAGGAGAGGATCCGCCGCCGGCGCCCCTCCCTTCAGCGTCTGCCTTCGCGCTCGCGCCCATCCTCGGCACCCACGATGACGAGGCAGGGAATCGGGACCCCGTTCAATGTCGCGGGGTGGAAGCGCGCGCGAACGAACGACATCACGGCCGTCGTCGCCCAGCTCTCGGCTTCCGGGGTCATGTGCGCGGCAACGACCTTTCCCGTCGGGTCGAGGAGGATCGCGAAGGCGCCTCGGGAGTTTCGTCGAGACCGCAAGTTGGTCTGAACGAACGGGGGCGCGTCGACGACGGCCGGCGGCTCATAGCGGGCATTCTCCGCCCTCAACGCCAGCGCGTAAGGCGTGGAGTCGTGGAGCAGATAGTCGAAGTTCGCTTCGAAGGCTTTCGCGAAATAGGCTTTTGCCGGCTTCGCTTCGGATCGGAGCGCGTGGTAATAGCCGAGGTAGAGACTCGCTTCCGCGTCGTCCGGGAGCATGTCCGAGAGCGCGTGGTAGAGGTTCACGGCGTCGTCTCCGTCCCCGTTGAAAGCGTGCGCTCGGGCGAGCAGACGCAATGCTCGCGCGTTCTCCGGGGCCACCAGCAACGTTTCGCCGAGCTCCTCCACCGCTTCCGGGTATCGCCGGTCGCCGAGGAGGGCCTCTCCGGTAAGGAGGCGAATCTCGGTCCGTTGGGCGTCGCTCATGGGGAGCGAGCTCGAAAGCCAGGCGACGGCTTCGCGAAACTTACCCTGGCGGATGTAGAGCCGCGCTCTTCCGAGCGCGTCCTCGCCAGAGTCGAGCTCGAGCTCGAGAGCGCCGCCGGCCTCGGCCGTGGCCTCGGTCGTGGCCGGGGAAGGCTCGAGGATGAACGCGCGCCTCGGGGAGACCGAGGAGCGATCGAGGCTCTCGGCGAGGCCGGGGTGAGCCTCTCTCAGGCGCCTCCAGGCGGTCTCGTAGTCGTCCACCAGCTCGAGCTCGTGTCCCCGATAGATGGTTCCGTCGACACCGAGGCTCGAACGGAGGGTTCCCAGATAAACGGGAACCTCCCCCACCGGAAAGGAGGGAAGTTCTCCCGTCTCGTTGGGGCGGATCGAGTAGCGCTGCGGAACAGGAGGGAAGGTAGAGGGATCGAGGGGCTTCACGCGCGGGAAGTACGTCGCCTCAATCGACACCAGCGCGTACGTTCCCGTGGGAAGGACCGCTTCGAACCCTCCGAGCCCCTGTTCGACGGCGATGAAATGATCGTGGTTGG
Organism: uncultured Acidobacteriota bacterium; assembly: GCA_963815675.1. GTDB lineage: Bacteria > Acidobacteriota > Vicinamibacteria > Marinacidobacterales > SMYC01 > CAWFHP01. The sequence goes on from CAWFHP010000009.1 coordinate 450,354, forward strand.
TCTCCCGGTTTCGCACGCGGATCTTCCGTCCCCGGTAGTCCGAGCCATCGAAGCGCCCTTCGAGCCGCCCGAAGACGAGTGACTTTCCCTTGTCGCGGATCTCTCTCCACGTCGCGTCCCAATCGAGCTCCTCGGTGCCGCCCGGGCGCCCGAGCATCAGCAGCAACAAGAGGGGAGCGGTCCACAGTCTCATCCTCACCTCGCGGGAAAACGAATCAGTCGGGAAGCGGGTCGATGGCATCGAGCTCGAGCCATTCCGGGGATTGCACGACGGGAAGCTGCAGCGCGCGCTCCCGATCGAGGTCGAGGGGACCGAGATGAACCGCCTGAGGCGCCTGCACCCATTTGAAAATCGACGCCACGAAGAGGCGGCAGAAGTGCCTCACCCAGTCCTTGAGCATTCCCGTGCGATAGTCGGGCCGCATCGTTCGAAGCTCCTCGTCGGTCCACATCGCGCGGATGGCAAGATACAGCTCCCCGGGCATCATCTTCTCCCCGGCGAAGAGCGCGAAGCAAGCGTCGAGCACGGGAAACGGCATCAGGTCGCGCTCGTCTTCCTGGCCGCGGGCGAGCTCGGCCGACGCCCGAGTCGAGAGCAGCTCGGGGAGGACGGCGAAGTGGTGCTTTTGCTCGAGATACTCGAGGAGCCGGATCACAATCGTCTTGGGAAGGTTGCCGAGAAGGGAGTAAGCGCCCATGAGGTCGCCCCCGATGGTAGTGTACCCTACGGCTTTTTCGCTCATGTTCCCCGTCTGGAGCCACATCCCTCGTCTGGCGTTCGCCCAGTTCCACATCCTCGAACCGCGGATCCGCGCCTGGATGTTCTGACGGGTCAGATCCGAGAGCGTCTCGCCGGGCGCTAGCATCTCTCCGGCGGCCTCGACCTCGTGATCGAACGCTTGCTCGATGCTCACCTCCCGGAAGCTCACGCCGAGCTCCTCGGCGAGGCGTCGGGAGATGCTCTTCGTTCGAGCGGAGTTGAAACGAGTGGGCATCGAAAAGCAATGAATGAAGTCCCGGAGCGCGATGCCACGCTCGGCGGACCCCAGTTCCCGGAAACGATCCCGAGCGTACAGCCAGGCAATGATGAGGGTGAGCGCCGAGTCCTTCCCTCCCGACAAAGCAATCCCGAGACGGTCGAAGGCGCCCGTCTTTTCGAAATAACCGGCGAGCCCCGTCTTCATCGCCGCGAGGAGATCCTCGTACCAGGTCTCCTCGGGTGAGAGCGCTGGTCCCGGTCCCGGGAGAAAGAAGCTCTTCTCCGGCGGCACGGGGTAGGTCAGCCCTGACGCGTCGGAGCCGTCCGATTTGGTAGCTTCGTAGAGCATCGCTTCCACAGCCGCTACCGGCGGATGAGCATTCAAATACCCTTCGGCATGGTCGCGGAAGGTGGTGTTCTCCCGCCGCAGCCGCCGGGTTCGGTCGAGATCGAGGACGGCGGCGGTCCATCCTTCGCGCCATCTCTCGGCTTCGAAGATCATGCGGCCGTTCTGATTCACGTAAGCGCCGCCGTCGAAAACGAGCGAGTCCTGTCCGCCGAACTGGTTCACGTAGATGAGCGTCACCTGATGGTCGGATGCCCGGGTGGCGATGAGCTCCTTGCGGGTTTCCACGACGCCTCCTCGCCAGGGTGACGCCGAGATGTTCACGACCATCTCGGCTCCGCTCACCGAGCGACGGAGCGACGGGCCGTCAGGCACCCAGAGATCCTCGCAGACCTCGACCGCGAGCGTCCCGAACGGCAGACGGAAGACGAGAATCCCCGAAAGGGACTTCATCGATACTGGAGACCTCTCCGGGAATCCCGCGGGCGAAGACCCGCTGTTCGTAGAACACCGCGTATGTGGGAAGGTTCTCCTTGGGGACGACACCCAGGATCTCACCGCCGGCGACGACGGCGGCCGCGTTGTAGAGCGCGCCCCGGTGGGCCACGGTGAGCCCGAGCACGTGAACCGCCGGATCGGGGAGCTTCCCGGTGCCGGCGGCGAAACGGCGGAGTGCCTCCCATTGAGCTTCGACGAAGCCCGGCCATTGCACCAGGTCCTCGGTGGGATAGCCGGAGATTACCTGCTCGGTGAACGCGATGAGACGGCAACCCTCTGCCGACACCTCGGAGGCGACGGCGAGCATCCGCTCGAGGTTCGACTCGATGGCCCCGACCGTCGGGTTCAGGTTGACGAGACCGACCTTGAGCAGGTGCATGGTGGCCTTTCAGTAACGGACGGCCTCCGCGCGCTCGTGGCGATGGCCGAAATCCGTTTGAATCGCCGAATGTCTTCTTCCGTTCCCGTTGCCTTGGCGAGATTGTCGGAGAGCTTCACCGTGCGGTGGCCGTTGGCCTCGACGACCTTGACCACAATCGAGATCGGATCGAAGCCGAGAATCGTTGGTGAGGTTCGTACCCCAACCGAAGGAGAGCGTGACCCGATCGTGAAAGCGGTCTGAGAGCTCGAGGATTCTGTCGAGGTCGAGCCCATCGCTGAAGATGATGAGCTTCTCCCGGGGGTCGATTCCCAGGTCCTGGTAGAACCGGATGGCGCGCTCTCCGAACTCAATCGGATCGCCGGAATCGTGGCGAAGCCCTTTCCAGGCTCGCGCCTGTTCCGGCTCCATGTCGCGAAAGAAAAACTCCGACCCGTAGGTATCGGTGACCGCGACCGAGAGCCCCCATCCGTAAAGGTCCCACCAATCCTTCACCACCCGGGAGTGCGAGGCGCGAATAGAATCGTCGGACTCGTGCATGATGCCCGACATCACCATGTAGAGCTCGTGGGCCGAGGTCCCCATAGGCACCAGTCCGTGGAGCATCGCCGACTCGGTCGAGGAGGTCCCGAGGAACTGCGCGGGCATCTCCTCGACCAGCGTCCGAATCGACGTAGTGCTGCCAGTCCCGGCTGAAGCGGCGCCGGGTCCCGAAGTCGACGAAACGAATCTCGGGCCGGCCTCGAAGGACGCGGATCTTTTCCGCGAGGCGAAGTTTCCCCGGGCGAGAACGAGGTCTTTCTCGAAGGGGCTCATGTGTTTCATGAGGCTCCGGTTGTGGAGCTCGTTCACGACCGAGAGCGCAATCGTCTCCCAGTAGATGGCCTCCGACCACTTGCCCCGGAAATGCAGCCGGAAGCTCCCGTCGACCTCCTCGAGGTCGTACTCCGGAAGCCGCAGGTCGCGGAGAAAGTCGAGATACTCCTCGCAAAACATCCGGTCGCCGTACTCGTTCGTTCCCCGCAGATAGTGAAGCTCGCTGTTGTTGAAACGGAGACTCCGCACGTGATCGAGCTCTTCGCGCAGCTCACCCTCGTCGATGGTCTCGGCCAGTCTCACCCTCCGGGTGCGATTGATGAGAGCATAGGTGACGGGAACGTCTCGATAGCGCAGGAAGACGAGCTGTCCCATGGTGAACTTGTAGAAGTCGAGGTCGAGCAGCGATTGAATGATCGGCATCACCGGACTCCAACTCCTGGTGTGTTTCCGGTCACGGGGAACGACGGCCAAACGTCCAGCGCCTCGTCGGTGCTCACGCGATGCATGCCCGCGGCCGCGAGCTCGGAGAAAGCCCGATCGGCATCGGCGGTGAAGTCCACCACCCCGGGAACGACGACGGGAGACGTGCAGTCCTCGAGAAGGAACACTTTCCTGGCGAGGTCGGCATCGCGCTCTTCGATCTCCCGCAGGAGATCGAAGAGCGTCCAGCTCACGCAATGGCTCTTCGCCTGACCGGCGACGACGAGGACGTCGTAGCCAAGGAGCTCGTCGAGGAGCTTCACGTTCTTTTCTCCGATGGGCCTTCCCTCGGCGCCTTCGAGCACCTCAGGAGCGAGGACCGAATAGTTCTCCGTGAGTGGATGGCCGCCCTTCATCTCGAACGACGCCTGGCTGGCGCGAGCGATGGTGTGGAAGAAGATCGCTTCTTCCACGGCGGAAACGAGCGCATGTCCGATCCCTCCCAGCATCGCGTGGTACGGCCATACCATCAGACGATACCTTCCGTCGCGGCTCAACCGACGACAGTAATGGAGGAGGTGCCTTTGGAGCGAGTCCACGTCCTCTCCGGCGAGAGCACCGGCGATATCCGGATTGACCCGGTAGCGTCCCGTCTCGACGTCGTCGAGGGTGACTCCGCTCATCGGCTCGGGATGCCGGCCTTTCTCGTCGACGAGGAACAGAGGGTGAAAGATCTGCATCGCGGTGTGGGTGTCCATGGTGGCATGGATCCGGGTGATACGGGAAAGATTGCGGTAGATGAAACGGGTGAGCCGGATATTGTCGTCGACGGCGCCCCGCCCTGAGCGTCCGGCGACGAAGAGCTCGAAGCCGGGAAGGGAGAACGTGTTCTGGACGTCGACGAGGAGTAGACCGACGCGAAGCTCGTCGGAAGCCGCGGGGCGAACGTCGTGGTCTCGCGCGAATCGCGCCGCTTCCGCCGCGCGCTCTCCATAGGGCACGCGATAGACCTCGCCCACCTTCACGGGGTCGAAGTGGGCTGGAATGGGAAGCTCGGACACGTTCATTCCTTTCGGATGCCCTCTCAGAAGACGGCCACCATCGCGGGCTCTTGCGAGGAGAACCGATAGAGCATCGCCGGTCGATGGCGGCCGCCGGTGGACTTCTCTCCCGAGCTCTTCACGAGACCGAGCGAGAGAATCTTCCTCCGGAAGTTGCGTTTGTCGAGGTGGCGGTTCAGTACCGTCTCATAGGCGACCTGGAGCTGACGAAGGGTGAAGGTCGGCGGGAGGAGAGACCACATGACGTTCGTGTACTGGACCTTGGACTGCAAGCGGTCGAGCGCTTTCGCCAGAATCTCGTCGTGGTCGTACGCGAGCCGCGGAGCCCTCTCGTGGCAATCCCAGAACCGCACCGCTTCGTACTTCGGCGTCGTTTCGAGCTCGAGCCCGACCGGGGGGATGAGAGAGTAGTAGGCAACCGAGACGACTCGCCCATCGGGATCGCGCTCGCTGCCGTCGAACGTATAGAGCTGCTCGAGATAGACGCGCTCGACTCCCGTCTGCTCGTGGAGGATACGCGCTGCCGCGTCTCGAAGCCTTTCTCCTTCCTCGATGAGCCCGCCGGGAAGCGCCCACATCCCCTCGAAGGGCTTCTTCCGCATCTGGATGAGGAGGACGTGAAGCCTTCCATCGAGGACGGTGAAGATGCAATTGTCGACCGCGAGCTTCACGCGCTGATGCGCACCGCGCCGGTCTTCCATCGCGGAGTTAGTGTAGCACGTACACCATCTCCGACGCAACGACCACGGTCACACGACGCGGGCGGCCGAAGCGAACGACAGAATCTCCCCGGCGGTCTGGAAACGTTCCTCGGGCACCTTGGCGAGACAGAGGAGAACGAGCTCTTCCAGCTCGGCGTCGATGTCGCTGCGGATGGCGCGAAGCGGAGGCGGCGGCGTATGGAGATGATGCATCAGGAGATTCCCCTCGATGAACGGCGGGCGCCCGCAGAGCAGCTCGAACATCGTCGCCCCCAGACGAGTAGACGTCGGAGCGGCCGTCGGTGGGTCGACCCTGGATAGCTTCGGGCGAAATGTACTTCGGCGTTCCCGACATCGAGTAGTTCGTATTTCCGGGACCGCCGTCCTGCTCGGCGGGACGGGCCAGGCCGAAATCGAGGATCTTGACCCGATGGTCGGCGGAGAGGAGCACGTTCGAGGGCTTGAGAATCGCGGTGCACGATCCCGCGACGGTGGGCATGGTCGAGTCCCTGACAGACCGACACGAGCCAGTGCGTGGCCTCCTCGATCTCGAGCCAGGTCTTGCGGCGGAGAACCGCTTGATAGCTCTCCCCTTCGACGAGCTCCATGCAGATGAACGCCTGGCCGCAATCGAACCCTAGGTCGAAGATGGTCACGAGGTTGGGGTGATTCAACTGGGCCGCGGCCCGGGCCTCGTTCAAGAGAGTGTCCCGCGCCTCCGGGTCCCGAGAGAGCGATTCCGCGAGAACCTTGTAGGCCACGTGTCGCTTCAGCAGGTGGTCGTACGCCTTGTAAACGGCACCCATGCCTCCCTTGCCGAGCATGCCCATGATTTCGTAGCGCGGCTCATTGCCGGAACGCGCCGCCACCGGACTCTGGCCACGAACGGTATCGGAGCGCTTCTTCTCTTCTTCGACGAGCTTCTCGAGCTTCTCGTAGCGCTTGGCCGCTCCCCCGTAGTTGTACTGGATCGCCATCATGCGGCGGAGGATCGAGGAAGCGTCCTCGAGATGCCCCTCGTCCTCTTCCGCCTTCGCGAGCTCGTCCCACAGCTCGAGGTTCTGCGGCGTGACCTCCTGTCCTTTGAGCACCGAGGTGATCTTTTCGCGCGCGAGCGACGACCATCCACGCCGGGCGAAGGTGCGGGCGAGCTCCACGACCGCCACCAGATAATGCGGGTCGTCCGAAGGCACGTGCTGCAAGTACTCGACCATCTTCGATTCGGAATTCGCCTCGGCGGCGGCGCGGGCGGCGTCGAAGTGGCGTCCCGCCTTCGAGAAGAGAAGGCTCGCGAGGTCGAGGTCTCCGAGCTCGAAGTAGAGCTCGGCAGCCTTTTCCGCCTGGCCGGCCTTGACGAACAAATCCGCGGCCGGTCCCTTCCGCTCCCCGCGGAGCGCGGCCTCGGCGGCCTCGCGAAAGGCCCCCGCTTTCTCGTAGCAGTCGCTCGCCCGTTCGAAGCGGCCGGCGGTCTCGAAGACCTCGGCGGCGCGGAGCAGGTCTCCGCCCTTGACGAAGGCTTCGGCCGCGGCGAGCGCGTTTCCTCCGGAGAGTCTCTCGTCGCCCAGAAGGTTCGCCGCCTCGCGCGCATCCCCGGCGCGCTCGTAGAGCTCCGCGGCCTTCTCGGTCGATCCCGCTTTTCGGTAGAGCTCGGCCGCGCGGCGGAACTGGCCGAGCCGCTCGGCAGTATCAGCCGCGAGACGGAGCTGCCCTCCACGCTCGTAGAGCTCGAGAGCACGCTCCTTCTCCCCCGCTTTCTCGAAGAGCTTCCCCGCCCGATGGCAGAGTCTCGAGATCTCCGCGTCCTGCGACGCCGACCGGTAGTGGCTTCCGCGGCTGTCGAGCTCCATCACCTGCCTGAAGAGGCATTCCCCCGCTGCTTTCCAGTCGGAGCCCCGCTCGTGGGCCTCGGCCGCGCGCACCAGATTTCCCGCGCGCTCGTAGATCGCCGCCGCCTCGGCGTACATTCCCGCCTCGAGATACTCCGAGGCCGCCTCGAGCGACGAGCCCGCCTTCGTGTAGGCCTCCGCGGCTTTCTGGTGGCGGCCGAGCTCACGGTAGAGCTCCGCCGCCCGTAGCTTCTCGTTCGAGAGGGAAAGCCACTCCGCCGCGACCTCTTTGTGGCCGAGCCGGAGGCAGAGCTCACCCGCGAGGTGGTACTCCTCCGCCTTCTCGTAACAGTCGAGCGCCTTCTCCCAGTCGCCCAGCCGGTCGTAGCTCAGACCGGCGGTGAGGAAGTCTCCTGACTTCTCGGCAGCCGTCGCGCTCGCGCGGGAACGCAGACCCTCGACCGACTTGCCTAAGAGTCGAGAAACGATGTCACGGAAGTGAGAGAAGAGCCCGAGCCTTCGGTTGATCGCGAGCACCACCCAGAGGAGAACGAATGCTCCCGTGAGCAGCTTGACGTTCCCCCACGTGAGGATGCCGGTCAGCCGGCCGAGATAGCCTCCCACCACCTCGAAGAAGTCTGACATCGTGTCGGAAGCTCCGCGATTCCTCTAATGCGTTCGTGCCGCGGGGTCCCACCCCCACGGCTTTCTTGTGTCGTCGGCCCATGCGGGCCGGGCTCGCTCCGCTCGCTGCAGGCTGCGCATGCCTCTTTCCGCACCCTGCTATAGGTTGAGACCTCGCAAGTAGCTCCGGAACGCCCCACCGAGGTCGGCACGATCGAGGGCGTACTCGACCGTGGCCATGAGAAAGCCGAGCTTGTTCCCGCAATCGTGGCGTACGCCGTCGAACTCGAAGGCGTAGACGGGTGACTCCGAGAGGAGCGACTGGAGCCCGTTGGTCAGTTGGATCTCGCCGCGGCGGTCCCGAGCGGTTCCCCGCAGGTGCGAAAAGATCTCGGGAGTCAGGATGTAGCGGCCGATGATGGCGAGATCGGAGGGCGCTTCATCGGGGGAGGGTTTCTCCACGAGACGGGTAACGCGGTGAAGTCCGTCCTCGAAGGGCTCGGTCGCCACCACTCCATAGCTCGCGATCTCGTCCTTCGGGACGCGCATGACGGCGAGCACCGGGGCCTGCACTTTCTCGTACACGTCCATCATCTGCCGGATGCAGGGTACCTCGCTCCGGACGAGATCGTCGCCGAGGAGAACGGCGAAAGGTTCTTCGCCCACGAGCGACTCCGCCACCGAGACGGCGTGGCCGAGGCCGAGCGCTTCTTTCTGCCGCACGTAGGCGACGTTGACGAGGTCGGAGATCGCCTTCACGATCTCGAGCTCTTCGCGCTTCCCTTTGTCTTCGAGAAAGCGCTCGAGCTCGAACGACACGTCGAAGTGATCCTCGATCGCCGTCTTCCCCCGGCCGGTGACGATGAGAACATCGGTGATACCGGCTCCGACCGATTCTTCCACCACGTACTGGATGAGAGGTTTGTCGACGAGGGGGAGCATTTCTTTCGGTTGCGCTTTGGTCGCCGGCAGGAACCTGGTGCCGAGTCCGGCCGCGGGTAGAACCGCCTTTCGGATCTTCATGAGTCCGGTCTTCTTCCTTTCCGGGAGGAATGTTTCGGTATGAATGACACGTTTCGGGCTAGCAATAGGCTCGCATGGCGCGCTCGCCGGCGCAACCAGGGAGGAGCCGTATACGGGCGGCGAATCCCACCGAGGGCCGGTGCTAGAATGGCTCCACATGCTCGATCTGAACTTCGTCACCAGCAACCTCGAGCTCGTCCAGAGACGGGTCCGCGATCGCGGCACCGACATCGACCTCTCTTCGCTCGGCGCGCTCAACGAGGAACGGAAGAGGCTCCAGACCGAGCTGAGCTCCATGCGCCACGAGCACCAGACCGAATCGAAGAACATCGGCGCTCTCATGAAGGACGGGAAGAAAGAGGAGGCGGAGGCGCTCCGGCTCGAGCTCCGTCGCGCCTCGCAGCTCATCCAGGACAAAGAAGAGCGCGCGAAACAGGTCGAGGCGGACTGCCAGAGGATCGTCGAGAGCCTTCCCAACCTTCCCCACGAGAGCGTCCCCGTGGGACCGGACGAGGCCGCGAACGAGGAGATCCGTCGCTGGGGAGAGCCGAGACACTTCGCCTTCGAGCCGAAACCCCACTGGGACATCGGAACGGCTCTGGGAATTCTGGACTTCGACCGGGCGGCGAAGATCTCGGGGGCGCGTTTCGCCGTTCTGATGGGTGCCGGCGCACGGCTCGAGCGGGCGCTCATCCAGTTCATGCTCGATCTCCATACCAAAGAGCACGGCTATGTCGAGGTGCTGCCTCCGTTTCTCGTGGGCGCCGATGCTCTCTTCGGAACCGGCCAGCTCCCCAAGTTCGAGGCCGATCTGTTCAAAGTGCAGGAGCGCGACCTGTACCTCGTCCCGACCGCCGAGGTCCCGTTGACCAACCTCCATCGGGACGAGATTCTCGAGGCGGAGGAGCTTCCGAAGCGCTATACGGCGTACACTCCGTGCTTCCGCAGCGAGGCGGGCTCTTATGGAAAAGACGTCCGCGGGCTCATTCGTCAGCACCAGTTCGACAAGGTGGAGCTGGTCAAGATCGACGAGCCCCGAAAGCTCGTTCGACGAGCTCGAGGCGCTCACCGCGAACGCCGAGGAGGTCTTGAAGCGGCTCGGTCTTCCCTATCGTGTCATCGTGCTTTCCACCGGGGACATGGGCTTCTCGGCGGCGAAGACCTACGACATCGAGGTCTGGCTTCCCTCTCAGAAGACCTACCGCGAGATCAGCTCCTGCAGCAACTGCACCGACTTTCAGGCCCGCCGCGCGAAGATTCGCTATCGTTCCGCTCCCGGCGGAAAGCCGCGCCCGTGTCACACGCTGAACGGCTCCGGACTCGCCGTCGGCCGCACCTGGCTCGCCATCCTCGAGAACTACCAGAAGGAGGACGGCTCGGTCGACATCCCGGAGGCGCTGAGGCCTTACCTCGACGGTCTCGAGCGCATCACCGCCCGCTAAATCCCGTCAGTCGTCGAACGACAGGTCGACGACGAGAGGATAGTGATCCGACCCGATGTCCGAGCCCATGTGCCGGTTCACCGCCCGCAAGCCTCGCACCAGGCAATGATCGATGGGAATGGCGAGAGGCCAGAAGCCGGCGGGCCAGCTCCATTGGAATCCCCGGCCCTCGCTCGTGTCCTCGAGCCCGCCGTCTTCGAGCAGCCGTCGAAAGGAGTACGCCCAGGGGGTGCTGTTGAAATCCCCCGCGACGACGACGGGCTCGTTGCTTTCGCGGGCGATTCTCGGAAAGAGCGGCGTAGATCCGGTTCCGGATCCGGAACAGCCTCGCGTTGCGGGGTGCGGGAGGGTGAACCGCGACCAGTCGCAGCGTTCGCCCCGCCACCTCGACCTCGACCTCGATTGAGGGAAACCCTTCGCCGGCGAGAAGCAGCGTCTCCCGGGAGCGCAGCGGAAGGCGGCTGAGAACGGCGACCCCGGCGACGCCTCCCTCTTGCGGAGCGAAGATCGCGTGAGGATAGGCCCCGTCGAGCGAATGAAGCCTGGATTCCCATTCGGGGGTGAACTCCTCGAGAAAGAGAACGTCGGGTGTTTCCCGCCGGACGAAGTCGAGGACCTTCGCCGCGTCCTCGTTTCGTTTGTGGAGATTGGCCGTGGCGAGCCGAAGGGTCGTCCCGCTTGTGGCGTGGACCGTCGGCCGGGAAAACAGCTGGGGCGCGGTGAAGTACACGTTGAGGGAGGCGACGAGGCCGGCCAGAAGCGCCGAGACGGTCTTCCTCGAGATCGAGAAGTAGACGACACCGAGGAGAAGGCCGGCTCCGTACTGCAACCGGAAGTGAGCGAAGATCTCGAGCCACCAGGGGGCGTTGGTCAGGCAGCCGACCAGCGTCGCGGCCGAGAGAAACACGACGAGAACGAGAACGAACGCCCCACCCCAACGGGGACGTCGGTGCAGGACAAGCCCGGCACTTCCAGCCACGCTCGCGACGAGTGCTACGCTGACGAGTCGGAGGGCGATTTCCGGAATCCCGAGCATATGGGCGTGAAGCGAGAGAAGAGGAAACCCGTGAGCGAGGGTCAGAAGGACGAGCGCGACGGGAATGGCCAGGACGAGGACATTCCTCGGGCCGCCAGTCGGGGCTTTGCCAGGAGTCGACACGCCCGACACAATAGCGCCGATTCGGCGCGAACGGATGGCGAAAATGAGGCATTTCGGCAAATCACGTTACACGTCGGAGCCCGAGCCGGCGGGGCGGAATCACGGAAATCGGCCGCTCATTGCCGAGGGAAGTAGACGCGGCGTAAGCTAGAAAGCGTCTCGCGAGTCCGGCCGGAGGGATGGCCGAGTGGTTTAAGGCGGCGGTCTTGAAAACCGTTGACCGAAAGGTCCGGGGGTTCGAATCCCTCTCCCTCCGCCAACTTGTCACCGAGAGTGAAGGCGTCGGCTTGGCACTCTACGGAATCCTCGCGGGCCAAAGGCCCCGGATGTAGACGATATCTTCCGATACGCGGTAGTAGACGATCCAGTTCCGCGCCAGGAACCAGCGGTGATTCCGAAACCGCCCCTTCATGCGGGCGGGAAACATCCGGGGGAAACGCTCGAGAAGCGAGACTCTCTCCAGGATAATCTCGCGCTCCTTCTCCGGAAGCTCCAACAGGACCTCCACAACGCTCTCCGGCCAAAAGACCTTGGCCATCAGCTCTTGTGCGTCTTACGAGACCGTCTGTTGGCTTCTTCGTGAGATACGAGTCGTCCGGCGCGAATGTCGTCCTCCGAACGCTCCATCATGCGCTGGAATTCAGGGTCCCGCTCGATATGATCGAGTCGGGAGTCCATGTCGGCGTACAACTGAATGGCTTCGCGGACGACAAAGCTCAGATTGCCGGCCCGGTCGGCGGCAAGCTCCTCCAGCAACGAGTTGGTACGTTCGTCCAGGACGAATTGGCGACGCTTGGACATCGAATTTCCTACCCCGGAGTCTACCCTATGGATCATGCCAGTTCAACATGATTCATGAATCATGCGCAACCAGGCCCGCGGGGTCGAAGTGCATCGCGGCGAAGGTGACGACCGACTCCTCGTCGATGTTCCACTGCTGGTAGTGACGGACGTCGCCTTCGAGACCCAGCACGGGAGCGACCGCGCGCAGGAACGTATAGAAAGGCGAGTACCCGCACCAGTTGAGCTCGTCCCCTCCCGGCGCCACGAGCTCGAAGAATCCCTCGGCGTCGCCGGCGGCGATCCGTTCGAGTCGCGCGCGGTCGCGCTCGGCGACGCCCAGCATCGAGCCGGCGCCGGCGCGCACCGGCTCGTCCTGTCCGTAGCGCGGACCGATGTGAGCCATGTCGACACCGAGCACCCACACCAGCTCGCTCCCGCGCCGGCTCGCGATCTCGGAGACGGTGTCGAAGAACCGCCGATTCGAATCGAGACTCTCGGGCTTTCGTCCGTTTCGCAGGCTGTCAAGAAACGGTCCGCAGAGAATGGGGAGGATCCGAAGCGGTGCCAGCCGGGATTGGAGGCGGTACTGGAGAAAGAGCACCTGGAACTCGATCGAATGCTCCGGCTGATGGCAGTAGTCGTCCTCCACGACGGCGTCGCCGCTACCCTGGACGAGCTCCTGATAGAGCTCTTCGTCGACATCGACGGTTCCGAGAGGAGTGCGAAACGGCTTTCGCGTGACTCCGAACCGCTCCGGAGCGCCGTAGTGGGACGTGCCGAGGACGACGAACGTCGGCTCCTCGTCATCACAGTCGAGCGCGTACGCGGCTCGATAGGAATCGAAGCCCCCTTCGGGGGAGACGTGGGGCGCCGCGAGAGCACGCGGAAGCCTTCCGTTACCATGTCCCGCTGCGGGCTCCCCTGAATCGAAGCGGGGACCGAAGCGCTCGCGGATCTCCCGTTCGGTCTCGGGGTATGCCGTGCCCACGTGGGAGGGCTCCCGCACCGCGGCCGCGCGGAAGGCCTCGTGCTTGGCTCGCTTCAAAGCGAAGAGCTCCTCCGTCTCCAGGAAACCGCCTTCGCGCAGGACGTCCACGATCTCACGAATCGGCTCCGCAGGGACGATCACGCCGCCGTTCAGCCGGGTGAGAATCGCCTGGGCGTCGATCTCCGAATGCTCGCCGTCGAGACACTGGAGGACCGCGATCCAGGGCGGCGGAATCACGAAGACCGCCGAGGTATAGCCGAAGGGGTCGCGGAGCAGGAGCCCCGGCCGCTCCCGGATGGGAGACGGCATCACGTCGATGTCGGAGCGCAGTCTCGGTAACTTTCTCATCCCGCTCGTGGGTCGATCTTCGGTCTCTTTGACGCTCCCGCCAGCCGCATTGTAGTATGAACGAACCTGTCGGCGCGGACCGCCAGAGCCGTGGAGAGGTGCTGGAGTGGCTGAACAGGGCTGCCTGCTAAGCAGTTACACGGGTGTTGAGCCCGTGTCGAGGGTTCGAATCCCTCCCTCTCCGCCAATTTCGTCTCAAATCATCTTTGACAAACGAAATGGGGGCCGCTAGTCTGACGAGGAACGCTGGGAAGTCGTCCAACGGTAGGACACGCGGCTCTGGACCGCGGTATCGGGGTTCGAATCCCTGCTTCCCAGCCAAACTTCTTTCCGACGCGAGCCCGCTCCATGGCGGGCTCATTGTTTGTTCGACTCCCGCCCGAAGCCGCGACTACACCTGATACATCTGGATCAGGTTGCCGCAGGTGTCGTCGAAGACGGCGATGGTCGCAGGGCCCGCTTTCGTCGGCGCCGTCTGGAATCGCACTCCGAGCGATGACATTCGTTCGTGCTCTCCCTCGATGTCATCAACGGCGAACGCGGTCAAGGGGATTCCCTGCTCGAAGAGCGCTTTCTGGAAGACCTTCGCGGCAGGGTTCTCGTTCGGCTCGAGAAGGAGCTCGACGTCATCGGGACCTTCGGGCGAGACGACGGTGAGCCACCGAAACTCCCCCATGGGGATGTCGGCCTTCTTGATGAAGCCGAGAACGTCCGTATAGAACGCGAGGGCTTTTTCCTGGTCCTCGACCAGGACGCTCGTCAGTTTGATTTTCACGATCGTCGTCCTCCAGCTCCCATAGAGCGGTCGAATAACGCTTCGAGCTTGTCGACACAGAGTCCCCAGCCGGCGGTGACACGCTCCAACGCCTCGCCGTCCCGGAGCTGCGCATGACTCAGCGTGAGCTCGGTGACGCCGGGACCCACTTCGCGAAATTCTACCGTCAGGACCGAAGGCGTCTCGTCCGGGCCGTAGGGACCGTCGTAAGACCACGTCTTGACGAGACGACGGCCGGGCACCACTTCACGATACGTGCCCCTCGTCTTGTGCATCTTTCCGTCGGGCTCGACGACGACGATGGAATAGCGTCCGCCGGGGCGGACGTCGGCTTCGGCCTCGCGCACTTCACAAGGGGCGGGCGCGAGCCAACGTTGGATGAGCTCCGGGTCCGTCCAGGCTCGAAACACGTCGGCCACGGGTGCTTCGATGAGACGCTTCAGAGTCACGGTGGGCACGGTCGTGGGCATGAGCTTCTACTCCTCTCGTCGGGAACGAAGCAGGGTCTCGAGCGCATCGAGCCTGAGCGTCCAGAAGCGTCGGTAGTGCTCGAGCCACGCTTGCGCGTCTGCGAGAGGTCCGGGCTCGAGGCGGCAGCGATGGGTGCGACCGGAGACGGTACGGCGAACGAGTCCGGCTCGCTCCAGAACGCGAACGTGTTTCGACGCGGCGGCGAGCGACATCGCGCAGGGCTCGGCGAGCTCGGTAATCGTCCGCTCGGACGCGGCGAGACGACGCAGCATGGCCCTCCGTGTCGGATCGGCGAGCGCGTGAAAAACGGCGTCGAGCGCCGGAGCATCCGACCCCCGCCGGGCGCGCGCGGTCCTGGCGCCCACCTTATGTTCAACCATGTGGTTCACGATACTCTCTCCAACGAGGATAGTCAACCATTCGGTTTAATAGCGAGGAGTTCAATGCCTGCGCAAGAAGCCGCTTCCGTCGGAGGCCGCCTCCGCCGCGACGGGCGCGAGGATTCCCTTCACCGGCCGTTCCCCTCCCCTCGGTCGGAATCCGTCGAGCTCGCGAGCGCGATCCGGGACGCGACCTCGCGTGCCGCCGCGATGGAATCGGGAATCCCGACGCCACGAAGACCGCTTCCCAGAACGAAAAGCCCCGGGTGCTCCTCGAGTGCGCTCTCGAAGGAAGCGAGGCGTGCGGCGTGCCCCACCTCGACCTGCGGCGTGCGATCGATCCATCTCACGACCCGGGAAAAGCTCGGCTCTCCCAGCGGGCCGAGCGCGCGCTCTAGCTCGGCGAGAGAGATGCCGCGGAGCTCGTCGTCACTCCGATCGACAACGTCGGGATCGCGTGTGCCGCCGAGAAACGCACGGAGCAGGACCTGCGAGTCCGGGGCGCGATTCCGAAATTTCGTGGACACGAACGTCGCCGCCAGCAGGCGATTGGGCTCGCCCCGGGGCACGACGAAGCCATACCCGTCCAGAGGATGTCGTACCTGGGCGGCGGGAAACGCGTGAAAGACGACGGCGGTCGAGACCGTCTGGATCCGGGAGAGGCATTCGGCGGCGGAAGGCGCTACGTGGGCGAGGAGCGCCTGGGAGGCTCGAATCGGAAGGGCGAGCACGACGGCATTGGCCGCGATCGATTCCCCCGAGGTCAGTAATGCTTCGAACCCATCGTCGGTGCGCAGGAGCTCGACCACACGCTCACCGAGATGAAAGCTCGAGCTCGGGATCTCCTCCGAGAGCCGGTCGACGAGCGTGCCCATGCCGCCGTCGAGCGAGAGGAAGAGGCTTTCTCCCCTCTCGGCTCCGTCTCCCGTGCGGCTCCCCGCAATCATTCCGCGCGTGACGCTTCCGTATTGCTTCTCGAGTGCGACGAGTCGGGGGAAGAGAAAGCTCATCGAGAGCTTTTCCGCCTCTCCGCAGTGGATTCCGGCGAGAAGAGGCTCGCCGACGCGAGCCAGCGCTTCCGCCCCGAACCTCCGAGACACGAACGAGGCGATTGACTCCTCGTCGTTGCCGGTCCGCGCGGGAACGAAACGCTCGAGGAGCATTCGAATCTTGCCACGGATGGAGAAGAGGCGGGAGGACAGAAGGGGGCCGACTCGGGTCGGTGCGGTGAGGCGCATACCCTCGGGCATGGGGTGAAGGCGGCCGCCATGAAGGACGTAGACGCGCCTCTCGTCGGGGTTGGTACCTACGAGCTCGGCTCCGAGGCCGAGCTCCTCGCAGAGCTTGCGCGCGTCCGGTTTGGCGGCGAGAAACGCGTCGGGACCCGCGTCCATGACGAGCCCGTTCCGCTCGATGGTCCAGATGAGCCCTCCGAGCCGCGTTTGCTCTTCGACGAGGGCGAGCGCGACTCCGCGACGATGCAGGTCATAAGCGGTCGTGAGACCGGCGATGCCGCCGCCCACGATGAGAACCTTCGCTTCCGACAAACCGGGAGTCGACCCGCTTCGGGCTCCTACGAGCTCGAATCCCTTCCGCGGTGGACCTGCTCCACGAGAGACTCGACCGCTTCGACGGGTGTTCCAGGGAGAATTCCGTGACCGAGGTTGAAGACGTGCCCGGGACGGCCGCCCGCCTGCCGAAGGATGGCATCGACCTTTTGCTCGCGAATCTCGCCGGGGGCAAAGAGCGTGAGCGGGTCGAGATTTCCCTGGACGGCGACGCCTTCGCCGAGCTCTTGCCATCCTCGATCGAGATCGATTCTCCAATCGAGCCCCACGACGTCGGCGCCGGCGTCGCGCATCTCGCGAAGAAATCCCGCCGTGCCCGTTCCGAAATGGATGCGCGGAACGCCGCGGCCGGCGAGAGACTCCAGGATCTCGCGGCTGTGGGGGAGAACGAGACTCCGGTAATCCTCGGGAGAGAGGGCGCCGACCCACGAGTCGAAGAGCTGAACGGCTCGGACGCCAGCTTCGATCTGAGCCGAGAGATAGTCGGCGATGACCCGGGCGAGCTTCGATGCGAGTCGGTGCCAGCTCTTTGGATCCGCGTACATCAGGGCCTTGGTCTTTTCGAAGTTCTTCGAGGGTCCTCCCTCGATGGCGTAAGAGGCGAGCGTGAAAGGAGCGCCGGCGAAGCCGATGAGCGGCACATCGAGCTCCTTGGTGAGGAGCTCGATGGCCCGGAGGGTGAATCCGAGCGATTCCCGTGGTTCCACGTCTCGCAAACGATCGATGTCGCCCGCGTCCCGGATGGGTCGCTCGATCTTGGGCCCTTCACCGGCGGCGAACGAGAAGGGAATCCCCATCGGCTCGAGGGGAACGAGGAGGTCGGAGAAGAGGATCGCCGCATCGAAACCGAAACGCCGAATCGGCTGCAGCGTCACTTCGCAGGCGAGCTCCGGGGTCCTGCAGATATCGAGAAGCGAATGGCGGGCACGAATCTCGCGATACTCCGACAGATATCGTCCCGCCTGACGCATGAGCCAGATCGGGGTACGGTCCACGGGCTCGCGCCGGCAGGCTCTCAGGAAGCGGTCGGTTCGGCTCAAGATCGCGGCGATGAAGGTTCGCGGAGCCGGATGAGGTTGTTGGCGAGCAGCGGGTAGAGCAGCCGGCAGATGTGGTACTCCGAAAGTCCCGACTCGCGAGCGATCGCCTCGAGGCTGCGTTGCCCGTCGATCTTGGCCAGCACCATCCACTCGCTCGTATTCAGCGTGATTTGTTTCCCCGTCTGGCTCTCGTCGGGAAGGACGAACTCCGGAACGAGAGCGGTGTCGGGGATCTTTTCCGAGAGGATGCCCCACTCATCGCTGCGCCGGGCGCCTTCCAGGAGCAGGATCGCGCTGTGCTGTCCGATCGAGGCCTTGGAGGTCGTCTCCCCGGGGACGAAGTCGAAGCTGCCGCTCTTCCAGCGCATCAGCTCGAAGAAAGCCTCCTCCCCTTCGCGCGCGCCAGCCTCCGCGTGGAGTACGGTACCGTCCTGGAAGAAGATGGCACCGGAGGCGCCGGAGCCACCGTTGATGAGACCGAGCTTTCCGGTCTTCGCCGAAGTGCTCAAAAACTGTACGATATCGGGCAGGGAGAACTGCCGAATCGAGCCCTGCAGCTCGACGTTCTGAGAAGTCGAGGACATGCTTGCTACTCCACGGAACGCACTCAAGCTATCACAGCAAATTGTTTAGGGTCAAAACGTTCCGAAAGCGGAGCTCGCGGGACTCGCTTGGGACGATGGACTCCGAGGTGGTCTATAATGGCGCGAGACCAGCCGAAACAGGTCGGTGTCAGGAGAGGATGATGTTCAAGAGGTTGATAGTTTTCGGAGTTGCCATTCTTCTGAGCTCGGGCGCCACCATCGCGATGGCCCAGATGGGAACGGGACGAGTCACGGGCAGCGTGAAGGATCCGAACGGCAAGCCCATCCCCAACGTCAAGATCAGCGCTTCCATGTCGGAGAACGACAAGCCGCTCGAGACGACGACGGGCAAAGACGGCAAGTGGGCTCTCTTGGGATTCCGTTCCGGCACGTACGAGTTCACCTTCACCGCCGACGGGTACCAGCCCACCGCCTATAAGAACCCCATTCAACAGATGGGGCGCAATCATCCGATGGACGTCGTGCTCGAGCCGCTGCAGATGGGTCAGGGCTCCGCGGGCGGCGCTGCGGGCGGCAAGCTCGACGCGGCGAACGCACTCTTCGATCAAAAACAGTACAAGGAAGCGATCGCGGAGTACGAGGAGCTCCTCACGGAAGAGCCGACGCTGTATCAGATCAACTACAACATCGGGGCCGCCTATCGTGAGTTGAAGGACTACGACAACGCGATGGCGTCCTTCAAGAAGGTCCTCGACCAGGACCCCGCGAATACCGCGTCGCTCGTCGGTATGGGTGACTCGCTCGTGGCGCAGGGGAAGTTGGACGAGGCGGTCGGCTATTTCGAGAAGGCAATCGATCAGACCCAGGACGAGGTGATCCCCTTCAACGTGGCCGAGATCTATTTCAATCAGGGCAACGCCGCCAAGGCGATCGGCTACTATCAGAAAGCGGCGGAGAGGAAGCCCGACTGGCCCGAGCCCTATTTGAAGCTCGGATTCGCGTACCTCAACACCGGTGACATGGCGGCGGCGCGGACGAGCTTCGAGAAGGTCGTGGAGATCGCGCCGGACAGCCCTCAGGCGGCGGCCGCCAAGCAAACACTCGCCAGTCTTCCCAAGTAGGCCAAGTAGGCCAAGTAGGCCAAGTAGGCCGTAGCCGAGGCCAAGTAGGCTAGGCAGGGTTTACTGGGCGCGGGGGTTTCCGCCGCGGCTCAGCTCGCCAGAAACTTCTCGAAGATCGTCCGGAGCTCGTCCGCGACCGGCACCGGCTTCAAGCTGTCGAGGTCGACGAGCACCGTCGTGATCTCCGCGTGGAAGGTGAGAGCCCCGTCTCGCTTCCTGCGGATGTCGTAGGCGAAGGTCACCGACGATGTCCCGATCTTGCGCACGGTCAGCTCGATGACCGCCACGTCCCCGTAGGAGAGAGGCGCCTTGAACTCGCTCTCGATCGCGACCGTGGGAAACCCCAGTCTGCGGTCTTTGACCAGAGCGGGGTACGAGAGCGGGGCGGCGGTATCGAAGAAATCCTCGAAGGCCGCATGACAGAGGTGAAAAAACTGCGGATAGTAGACGATCCCCGCTCCGTCGACGTCGTCGAAGCGGATCTTCTGAATGCTGGTAAAAGCCAAACGCGCCGCTCTCGCTCTCTCGCTAGTTCCGTTCCCCGCCCTTGTCCCCCGCGCCTCCGAGCTTTTCGAGCCGTTCCTTGATGTCGGGCTGGTTCGGGTCGAGCTGAAGAGACCGCTGGAAAGCGTCTTTCGCCTGCTCGACGTGGCCGAGCTGCTGGTGGCTGTCGCCATCGGCGTTGAGAAGCAGGACGTCGGGTGGTCGAATCTGCCGCGCGTGGTCGAGGTACGAGACGGCGTGCTCGAAGTCCCCCTTGATGTAGAGAGCGAATCCCAGTCCGGCCACGACCTCGTACTGGTCGGGGAAAGTCGACTCCAGCGGGCGCAGGAGAGCGAGGGCGTCGTCGGGCCGGCGCTCCCGCAGGTAGGCGTTGGCGAGCTTCCATCTGGCGGGAGCGAGCTGCGGGTTACCGGTGGCAACGGCGCGCTCGAGCTCGGCCCTGGCTTCGTCGTAGCGCCCCAGGTTCCACAGCTGATCTCCGCGAACGAAGGGGATGAGCCCCGGTACCTGGGTGTTGAAACCGCGGCGATAGACGAAGGCGGGACGAGTCGCCACCGAGCGAGGCGACACGGTGATGGGCACCGACTTCTCCGAGATCGAGTCGCCCTTTGGAGACAGGAGCGTCGCCCGGACCTCGAAGGATCCACCGACCATGTCGTCGAGCTTGATAACGTCGTAGATCATGCCGTTCGCTTCGACCGGGCTCATGATCGACTTCAGAATCTCGCTTCCGTTCGCTAGCTCGAAATGGACCTTGTATTGCGGCGTCGCTCCGAAAGCTTGAGCCACGAGATACACCGTGTCCCCGATGACGAATATGTCGTCGGCCGAAGGCTGGAACCGAACGGAGCCGACCTGAAAGGTACGAACCTCGTCCTCGGCCACCGGGCCCACGACGTTCTTGGAGTCGAAAGCCAGCACGACGTCCACGAGAGACGGCTTGGTCTTGTCGGGAGTAGGGACATCGAGCTCTTTCTCCGCCACGGTGTATTGCTTGATGACCCGGTTCCGGACGATGACGGTCACGGTGTACTTGCCCGGCAGCAGCGGAAAGTCGTCCTGATAGGCGAAGGGAAACGCCTTGATCTGCTGGACTTGACTCGGGGTCAACTGTAGATAGGCTTCCCGATCGTTGGTCAGGACCAGCTTGCCATCGAGCGTCCTCACTTCGATGGTCACGTCCAGCGTGGTGTAGAACTTGGTCTTGTCCTCGTCGGTCTCGAGAGTGAAGTTCTGAGGATCGATCTCGACGCTGAAATGAACCAGCGGCGTACCCGACGGCTCCGCGAGGACGGCGAAGCTCGACCTCGATGGAACGAAGTTGAACGAGTAGTCGGCGGAGACCTGGTTTCCGTACCGCAGCCAGGCGTCGGCGTAGTCGGTTCGAATCGCCCGTTTGGGAGAGTCTTCGATCCGGGCCAGCATGATGTCGGTCCCGAGGGCGGGCTGTCCGGTGAGGTAGTCCGGCGGCTCGCTGGTGTCGAAGGAGAGGGACGCCGTGGCCAGCTCGGGAGAAACTTTGCGCAGAGCGTCCACCGCCGCCAGGTTGTCCGAGCCGGGGGTGAACTGGCTCCCCGTCAGGCAGCGCCTGGGGTCCGTCGATCAGGGGATGGTAGAGTCGGTACTCTCCGATGTCGTTCTTCTTGAAAAAGAGGAGATAGAAGAAGGAAGGCAGTCCGAGCTTCGGATCGGACTGGTAGAACCACAGCTCGATGGAGACGAGCTCGGAGTAGCCCTCGAAACGCTGGATCTCGCGGGGCTCACCGAGAATGATGTAATACCGTCCCCGATCCGTTTTCCAGCCCTCGCGGAAGGTCTCTCTTCCGAGAAATTGGTTGGCGTGCTCGATGCGCCGGTAGTGCTCGACCTTGAACTCGTTCTCCGGGGTCGCGGGGTTGGGGTCGCGCTTGCGCCAGAACGCTTCGATGAAACGGTCCCGCTCTTCCTCGGTCTCCAGGGACAGGAATACGTCCCGTTCACGGTCGGTGATGATATAGACGACGTCTCGCTCGAGCCACGAGCGGTGCGCCGGGGAGAGCTTGTCGAGCCGGTCGTCGGCACGCAACAGGAGCGGCCAGGACAGCGCGACGAGGACGAGAGGCAGAAGCCAAGGGAGTCTCGATCGCATGATGCGATTCTAGCGCGTCGAAGACGGCTCTTTGCGCTCCAATATGATGTTGTATCTCTTGATCATCTCGTTCAGCGTCGTGGGCTTCAAACCCAGCAGCTGAGCGGCTTTCTTCTGCACCCCACCCGAGGTCTTGAGGCTCGATTCGATTAGGCGCTTCTCGAACCCGGTGATGACGTCGCGGAAGGAGATTCCCTCCTCCGGGACGACCACCTGGGGAAGCCGGAACTGAGGCCCGGAGCGGACGTGCTCCGGGATCAGCCGTCGGTTGATGACTGGGCCGTCGGCGAGAACGACCGCCCGCTCGATCACGTTCTCGAGCTCACGGACGTTTCCAGGCCAGTCGTAGTCCAGAAGCGATTGTACTGCCTCGGAGGAGAGCTGGAGGCCGGAGCGGCCGTTCTCCTCTCCGTATTTTTTGAGGAAATGCTGCGCGAGCAGAGGGATATCCTCCTTGCGCTGCCGGAGAGGCGGAAGGAAGAGATTGATGACGTTCAGACGATAGTAGAGATCCTCCCGGAACGCGTTCTCGTCGACGAGGGTCTTCAGATCGCTGTTGGTGGCGGCGATGATCCTCACGTCCACCCGGATGACGTCCACGCCGCCGAGACGCATGAACTCCCGTTCCTGGATCACGCGCAGGAGCTTCGCCTGGGTCTCGAGCGGGACGGTCCCGATCTCGTCGAGAAAGATACTCCCTCCGTCGGCGATCTCGAACATCCCCTTCTTGGGGCTCACCGCGCCGGTGAAAGCGCCCTTCACGTGACCGAAGAGACTGCTCTCGAGCAGGTCGGGGGGAGGCTTCCCGAGTTGACGGGCACGAAAGGCTTCTGCTTGCGCGGGCTGTGGTTGTGGATCGCCCGGGCCGCCAGCTCCTTGCCGGTGCCGCTCTCGCCGGTGATGAGCACCGTGCTCTTGGAGGGAGCGACCTGCTGAATGAGGGAGTAGACGTCCTGCATCCGGCTGGACTTCCCCACGAGGACGTCGAACCGTTGACGGTCGTTTAGTGCTTCTTTCAGGGTGCGGTTCTCGTCGACGAGATGGCGCTGGCGCATCCCGTTCGCCACTACCACCCGCACCTCGTCGTTCTTGAACGGCTTGGTCACGTAGTCGAAGGCGCCGCGTTTCATCGCCTCGATCGCCGTTTCCAGCGAGGCGAAGGCCGTGATCATCGCCACGACGAGCTCGGGGTCCTCTTTCTTGAGCTCCTCGAGAACGTCGATACCGGATTGGTCCGGTAGCATGACGTCCACGATGGCGAGGTCGATCGGCTCCCGAGTCGCAATCTCGAGCCCTTCGGCCCCCGAAGTGGCGAGCTTGACCCGGTATCCGTCCTGGGTCAGAAGGGAGTCCAGAATCTCCCGCATGACCTCTTCGTCGTCGATGACGAGGACAGTTCCCTTTTCAGACATCGCTGGTTTCCATTCTGTCGTGACCGGTTGCGAACTCCAAACCTAGCGGCGCCGAAACGACCGTGCTCACCCCGCGCCCGCGCCCGAAGCGGTGGAGCGCGACCTGCGCCGGCCCGGGACATCCGAGCACCCGGGGGCGGACCCGGCGACCCTGCCTCTCCTCGTCCACCGATTTCACCGATGGGTCAGCGGCCGGACTGAGTCCGGGCGAGCTCGTCGCTCGCTCCCACCGATTTGAGGGTGTGGTGAACCGGAAGCCGGATCTGGAAACTCGTACCCTGCCCGAGCGAGCTCTCCACGTTGATGTGCCCCGAATGCTCCTGGATGATGCCGTACGTGATCGAAAGCCCCAATCCCGTGCCGCTCGCTCCCGCACGTTTGGTGGTGAAGAACGGGTCGTAGATGCGCTTGATGTCGTCTTGACTGATCCCAAGCCCGGTATCTGACACCCACACCGTGACCTCATCCTCCGAGGAACGGGTTCCGATCGTGAGCCATCCGCCCGAAGGCATCGCGTCCTGAGCGTTGAGAATCAGGTTCAGGAACACCTGCTGCAGCTTGTTCTCGTCCGCGAGGACCTCGGGTACTTCGTCGGAGAGCTCGAGACGCACCTTGATACGCGTGCGGGTGAGCTGATGTTCCAGGAGGGACAAGACGTCGCGCACGACGTCGTTGATCCGAACGGGCATGAACGTCGCCCTCCCCTGACGGGCGAAGTTGAGCAGGTTGTTGACGATCTTGGACGCCCTCTCCGTCTGCTTTTCGATCTTCGCCAGGAGCCGCGTCCGCGGATCGTCGTCGCCCGTCTGGTCCCGAAGCATCTGGGTGAAGCTGCTGATCCCGGTCAAGGGAGTGTTGACCTCGTGCGCCACGCCCGCGGCGAGGAGGCCGAGAGATGCCATTTTTTCCTTGAGCTGCAGCTGGGTCTCGAGCTCGACGCGAAGGGTCACATCCTCGAAGATCACGATGGTCCCCATGGGCTCCTCCTCGCTTCCCACGAAAGGAGCTACCTGGAGCTTCACCACCTTCTCTTCGCCGTTCCGATTCCGTAGATTCAAACGGGAGATCCCGCTCGTCTGGGCGCGCGTCCACCAGGACTCGCCCATCGTCGACTCGAGCGTCTCCGAGAGCTCCGCCGGAAAGAGGGACACCAGCGTCCGGCCGATGGCGTCGGCGCGGCCGAGGCCATAGAGCCGCTCCAAAGCGCGGTTCCAGCGGACGACGCGACCGTCGAGGTCGAGCACGAGGATGCCAGCCTCGAGCGACTCGATGGTGTTCTCGCTGTGCTCCTTGAGGACAGCGAACTCCTCGGCTTTCTGCTCCAGCGAACGATAGAGGCGGGCGTTCTCGAGCGCCGTCGTTGCCTGGCCCGAGAGCATCGTCAGTAAATCCATGTCTTCGCTCGACAGCGAGCTCTCGTCCCAGCGCCTACCGAGAAAGATGACCCCGACGACTTTTTGATGAGATCGGCACGGGATCGCATAGGAGACTCCCGCGATCCCGAGCGCCCGCTCGGCCCTCGCGGAGTCCGATTCCAGCTCACCGAAATAGACGGCCTCACCCTGGGCGAGACGCTGATAGAGGGGCGAGTCGGGGGCGAGCTCCGCTTGGCTCCATTCCTCATCGGAGAGCCGCTGGCCCGCCTGGACCCGGAGATGGCCGTCCGAGCCGGGCACGAAAAGCGCGACTTTTTCGACCTCGAAGGTATCTCCGATACGCTCGACGAGCCGCGACGACAGGTGGTCGAGATCGAGGTGGGAGTTCAAGTCCCGGGAAAAAGCAAGCAAGGCGCGCCGATAGTCGTAGCGCTCCCGGTAGAACAGCCGATCGATCCCCTCCTGGATGCGGCTCTTGATCGGTGTAAAAACGAGTACCACCACCATCGCCGAGAGGAGAGCGAGAATGGTCGAGTGCTCGTCGCCGACGAGATACCGCACCCCGGCGAGAAACAGCGCGAGGTACAAGCCTCCGACGGCCGCCGTGGCCAGCGTGTAGACCATTCCGCGCTTGAAGAGGATCTCCACGTCCATCAGCCGGTACTTCACGATGGCATAGGCGAAAGACAGCGGAATCAGCGCGAGAGGCACCACCGCGAGCTCGCCCACGAGACCCGGCCGGAATCCGAACAGATAGGGAACCGCGTAGAGTAGAGCGAAAGGAAGCGTTCCGAAGCCGGTGCCCCAGACGATCCATTTCGTCTGTTTCTTGACGGTGACGTTGCGTGCCCGCCGGTGCGACTTCACGAACCCGACGAAAGCGAGAAGCGACATGCCCGCAACGAAGGCGGGTACGAGCCGGTTGAGCGCGCTTTCGGCGCCGATGAAGAACCGGTCGCCCCATTCGAGAGGCGAAAAGAACGCGAGCTCGGCCGTCAGGCTGAGATACAGGAGCACGGCCGACGGAGCGTAGAGCGCCCAGAGGATCCACGAATGCCGCCGGACGATCGGTTGGCGGGATGGAAAGCAAAGAGCGAAATGAAGAAAGATGGGCGGGAAGAAGAGGAGTCCGATCTGGTCGATCCAGTTGAAGGCGCGGTCCCAGGAATCCAGCTCGCCGGTCACCGAGAACCCGAAGCCGAGAAACCAGAACAAGCAAAGAAAGTAGAAGTGCGCCGTCGCCGCCTCGCCCCGCCGCCGGACGTAGACGATGGTGCCCACCGCCAACGAAAACATACCGACGGCGGCTAGGAAGTAGTAGATGGGAACGTTTCCCTTGGGCAGAGGAGCGACGCTGAGGGCGAGCGCCTCCCGCGCCTGCTCGCGGACGATTTGATAGACGAGAACTTCGCCGTCTCGCGATCGGTCGAGAACCCTCCGAACGTCCGCCGCCCGCGCGATGGGGGTGTCGCCGATGAGCGCGAGAACATCTCCGGGCTCGACGCCGGCGTGCGCCGCCGGCCCGCGAGAGTCAATCCGTTTGGCGTAGACCCGACCCTGGGCATCGGCCCAGAAGACGCCGTCGTCGAGGAGCTCGAATCGAGATTTGCGCTGAATGTTGCTGACCGCGAGGGAGAGCAGGATCGAGCTCGTCAGCAGCACGAGCCCGATTTTCCAGGCACCGAAACGGCCCGTCATCGGAGCTGCACGTCCGCGGTCGGCATGGATAGACATCGCCTCAAGATCCCAGCTCGTGATCCAAGCAATTCCCGTTCCGGTCGGGTCCCAACCGGTGAGGACGGCAACACTTTCTTTTGCTTATCTTTGCCATCCAAGGCAAGCCGTCTGTCTAAAGCGAATCCGGCAGAATGGACGATTCATCCAAAAAAATGGACGGGTGTCCACCCCGCAACTCTCCTGTCGATTCGAGACGATTTTGCCCCGCGGTTGGGTCTAGAAGCGCACCGTCACGCCGCCGAGAATCCGACGCGGCGCGTCAACCACGGCCATCTCGTCGAGAATCGACGTGTTCTCGATGTCGTCGTAGAAAAGATTGCGCACGGCCACAATCAGCTCCCACTGCGTCCCGTTCCAATCGACGAATGGCAGGAGCTGGAAAACCTGGATGCTGAACCGGCCGTCGATCTCGGGCTCGGAAGTGAAGCCCTTGGAATGAGGCACGTATCCAGGGTGGCGGATGAGGCGATAGGCGGCCTGGAGCCGGGTCTGCGTGCAATCGATGGACGTCCCGAGAGTCGTCGTGACGTCGTGGACCTCGAACTCCTCGGCCGGCGCGGACGAGGAGAACGGGAATCCCAGAGATTGGGCGAGGCCGAAGCTGTAGCCTACCGAGCCCTCGACGGGGCCGAGCGCCTGCGAAAAGGCAACCCCGATGCCCCGGGTTTGAAAATCGCCGACGTTCGCGAGGACGAAATTGCCCGGCCCACCGGTGGGACCGTTCTCGACGAAAGCCTTGATCAACTGATCGGTAGCGTTCTCCTGGAAGACGCGCAGCGCCAGACGGGTGCGACGCGAAAGCTGACGATCGAGTCCGAGCCCGAATCGTGAAGTCCTCTCGGCCCGAAGCGAGCTCTGCTCCTGAGACGGTCCGTAGACGTCGGCATAAGCCACTCGCGAGAGGAGCCCGACGTCCTCGCCACCCGGAGCCTGAACGCGATAGTCGATGACGCCGCGCAACACCGTCTTCTCTCCCGAGCCGAGAGGATAGGCGACGGCGAGCCGCGGGGCGGCGTGGGCAGATTGATCGAGGTAGTCGAAGTACTCGAACGCCATACCGGCCTGAATCGACGCCGGGCCGGCGAGGAAGGAATCCCGCGCGTACACGCTTCCGAACCACTCCGCGGAGCGACGACCGGCGAGGCTGCGAGCGAGCGCCGCCTCGGGTGGCCGGAACTCGTCGACGCCACTGTAGAGGAAGTTGCCATACGTGACGCCGGTCGAAAGACGATGGCCTCCGAGATCCGCCGATGTGTACTCGGCCCGTCCCGCCCAGGAGGAAAGAGCCGACTCGAGAACCTGCGCGCTCACCAGCCAGTGGGCGTCACTCTTGGTAGGAATGAAGAGCCGGGCGTAAGCGAGTCGCGCATCGAGCCCCGCGCCCGAGCCGGGGAACTCGTTGAGCCCCTGCTCATAGGTCGCCGCGCGCACACCCACTTCGCCGCTCAAAGCGAACTCCGGATCGAACTTCGGGCCTTCGTCCCAGTTCTCGAGCTCCGCTACGGCGATCGGCCGCGCGGTATCTTGCGTGTCCTTGAGAACGTTCTTGTCTTCGTGCTGCACGATCCAGCGGAGCTCCGCGAGGGTTCGTCCTTCTCCGGGATTGTCGTAGGTCTCCACGGATTCCAGGCGGGAGAGACTCATCAGGATCGAGCCGACCCGCTCCATTCCCGCTTCAATCACCACCTTGGCGAAGGCGGAAGGCATGAATCCGGAAAGGTAGGCGCGCAGCCGATACATGCCCGGAGGGATCGCATCCACCCGGAATCGTCCGTCAACGTCCGTCAACGTGGTCAGCGCACCGCGGGTGAGGCTCTTGCCGAATACCGAGACGGTGGCCCCGACGAGAGGTTTCCCCACGTCGTCGCTTACGTAGCCCACGAGCTGCGTGGTCGCGCTCGGACTCGTGTCTGTGCTCGCGGTTGCGGGCGTCGTCTCCGTCTCCCCAAACCCGAGCGCGGAGACCGACAGGACACCGCCCAAGAGCACCGGTATGAAAGGACGGGTAGTTAGCATGATGGCCACCCTCCCAGGCAGTACCTCTCGAGCCGACCACTCACGGGGTGGAAAGAAAAAGAAAAGAAATTAAGGCACCCCGTCAAAGAGACACTCCCGTCTGCGTTCGAGTAAGATACTCCAGCGCTAGTGATTTGTTACCACAGCACCATGAGGAGAGTCAATTGACGAGCCTACACTCAGCGAGTGTGATCTGAATCACGTTCGCTCGAGGTACGGGTCGAGCCGGCCGGAGGAGCGAGCTTCACCGGGCTGATCTCGAATCGAGGAGCAGACCATGACTACCATCGAAGTGATAGAAGCGCGACAAATCCTGGACTCCCGTGGCAACCCGACCGTCGAGGCCGAAGTCACTCTCGAAGGTGGCGCGGTCGGACGGGCGGCGGTTCCCTCGGGTGCCTCGACGGGCGAGCACGAAGCCGTCGAGCTCAGGGACGGCGACCCGGACTCGTTCGGCGGGATGGGCGTCTCCCAGGCGATCTCGAACATTCTGGACGAGATCGCGCCGGAGCTCGTTGGAGAGGACGCTCTGGAACAGGTTCTCGTGGACCGGTTGCTGATCGAGCTCGACGGAACGCCGAACAAGTCGCGCCTGGGCGCCAACGCCATTCTCGCCGTCTCGCTCGCGACCGCCCGGGCCGCGGCCGAGACCCTCGAGCTTCCCTTCTACCGCTATCTCGGCGGTCCGATGGCGACGCTTCTTCCCGTTCCCCAAATGAACGTCGTCAACGGCGGAGCCCACGCCGACAACAACCTCGACATCCAGGAGTTCATGATCGTTCCCGCGGGATTTCCGAGCTTCGCCGAAGCGCTTCGCGCCGGGGTCGAGACGTTTCACGCGCTCAAATCGATCCTCCAGAAGAAGGGGCTCTCGACGGCGGTGGGAGACGAAGGCGGGTTCGCGCCCAGCCTCGAGAGTACCGAAGAGGCCCTCGATCTGCTGCTGAGCGCGATCGAAAAAGCGGGGTATCGCCCCGGCGACGAGATCTCCCTCGCTCTCGACGTCGCCGCAAGCGAGCTCTACGAAAAAGGAGGCTACGCGTTCAAGAAGTCGGGCGGACCCCGCGCGAGCGCTAGCGAGCTCATCGAGCGTTATGCATCCTGGATCTCCCGCTATCCCATCGTTTCGATCGAGGATGGGCTCGATCAGGACGACTGGGACGGCTGGGCGGAGCTGACGAACAAACTCTCGGCCCAGGTGCAGCTCGTGGGCGACGATATCTTCGTGACCAACGAGTCGAGACTGCGCCGCGGGATCGAGGGAGGAGTGGCGAACTCGATTCTGATCAAGTTGAACCAGATCGGCACTCTCACCGAGACCATGGAGGTGGTGGCGCAGGCGCAGCGCGCGGGCTACACGACCGTCATTTCGCATCGTTCCGGCGAGACCGAGGACACGACCATCGCGGACCTGGCGGTGGCCACGGGAGCCGGTCAGATCAAAACCGGCTCGGCGAGTCGGAGCGATCGGGTCGCGAAATACAACCAGCTTCTCCGCATCGAAGAACAGCTGGCCGACGTAGCTCGTTTTGCGGGAAGGGAAGCGTTTCGTCGGACGGCGAGCTAACCGCTCTCTTCGTCGACGGCAATCTTGAGTGAGCGGAGGAACTTCTTGTCGAGAGTGCTCATGCGGAACGTGGCGGAAAGGTCGCCGCTCGAAATGCCGGCGACTTCCTCGACGCGCTCCTGGTTCAGCTCTCCCCTGGGAGCGAAAGCGAGCGTCGCCTGGAGGACGAGCGAAAGCTCGTAGCCCTCGTCGCGGATCTTCGTCAAGCACTCTTCGACCTGGGGCGAGCTGGCGATCGCCTGCTCGATACTCTTTTCGAGGTTCTGAACGAGACGACGGAGCTTGTCCTCACCCTCTCGCAACTGCCGATCTCCACTGGACATAGATACTCCAAACCATCATAGCAAAGGCTATTCGCTAACGACAACACACCCGGCGGCCCGAAGGGAGCTCTGGAGGGCCCTTTCTCGATTTTCTGATAGTCTTCGCGGGCACGGAACGCCGGGCCTCTTTCTTACGTTGAGATACGACGTCGAGCCATGTCATCCATTCTCCGGGTGGAATCCCTGACGGTACGCTACGGGCGCCGCGAAGCGCTGTCGTCTCTCGACCTCGATCTCGGCCCGGGAGTCTCCGGTCTCCTCGGTCCGAACGGCGCGGGGAAGAGCACGCTCCTGAAGACGCTCCTGGGATTCGTATCTCCCGCCGGAGTCACGGGAGGCCGGGTCGAGATTCTCGGACGGCAGCTCTCGAGCTCGGGGCGGGAGCTCCGGCAGCACCTCGGCTACTTTCCGGAGCGGGCGGTATTCGTTCCCGGACTGAGCGCGGTCGAGACCGTCGCTCTCGCGGGGGAGCTGGGCGGGCTCCGGCCGAATGAGGCGCTCTCGCGGGCGCACGAGATGCTGTGGTTCGCCGGACTCGGCGAGGCGCGCTATCGGCCGGTGGAGGAGTTCTCCACCGGGATGCGACAGCGCACCAAGCTCGCGATAGCCGTGGTTCACGACCCCGATTTGTTGCTTCTCGACGAGCCTACGAGCGGACTCGATCCCGGCGGCCGACGTCAGATGCTCGAGCTGGTGCGTGAGATCGGAAAACGCGGAATCTCCGTCCTGCTCTCGACCCATCTTCTCCACGACGTCGAGGAGGTTTGCGAGCAAGTCGTTCTCTTGAATCGAGGGCGGGTCGTGCTCGCGGGACGCCTCTCGGAGCTCGGACGACATCCGGGATGGGTCTACGAGATCCGGGTCCGGGAGGAGCGACCCGGCTTGTTCCGTGAGGCCCTCCGGGGACGCGGTATCCATACCGCCGAAGAGATCGACGGGCTCGTTCGCATCTCGCTCGAGGAGCCTTCGACGCGGCTTCTGTTCGAGACCGCGCGCGCCGCCTCGGTCGAGATCCGCCACCTGAAGCGCTTCGAGCGAAGTCTGGAAGATCGATTCCTGAGCGCGGTCGCGAACGAGAACGAGAACGACAACGAGAACGAGAACGACAACCAACAGGACGCGGGCTGATGCCTCTCTACGATCTCTCCTACCAGCGTTTGCAGGGGCCCCGTACCGGCCGGTTTCAGAAGAGCCTGGCGCTCGCACGCGTTTCAATTCGGCTGCTCCTCAAACGACGCTCGTTTCTCCTGCTTCTCGCCGTGTCCTGGATTCCCGCCATCGTCCGGGCCGCGCAGATTTACGTGGCCCGGCAGTTCCCCCAGGCCCCCGAGTTCTTCGCCGTCGACGTTTCGACCTGGCGCGAGTTTCTCGGCCAGCAGGTCCAGTTCCTCCCTGTCGTTCTGGTGAGCCTCTACGTCGGCGCTCCCGCCATAGCTTCCGACGTGTCTTCGGGAGCGCTCGTCGTGTATCTCTCCAAGCCGCTCTCCCGCTTCGACTATGCTCTGGGGAAGATGCTCCCGGTCGCCGCCGCGATCGCCGCCATAACCCTACTGCCCGCCCTCGCCCTGCTCGCGCTTCAGCTCGCCCTCGCTCCCGATCTGGATCTGCTCGCCTCCGAGCCCTGGCTCCCGCTCTCCATCGTCGGCTACAGCGTCTGGCTCGCGCTCTACTTTTCCCTCGCCGTTCTCGCGGTGTCGAGCCTGTGCCGGAGCGGGCGGGTCGCGGGCGCGGGCTTCGCGGCGATCGCGTTCGGCGGTGAGATCGTCGTACGGGCGGCACTGGCGGGTGCGAGAACTCCTCCCCGCTTCTTCAGCATGACCGGTGCCGCGATCGACTCCGGTTACTTCTTCTTCGCCGATACCAAGTCGGGCGACTCTCCCCTGGCTTCGGCCGCGGTCATGGCCTTCGCGATACTGGCCTCGGCTTTCGTCATCGACCGTATGCTGCGATCGAAAGAAGCCCTGTCGTGAGCGCCTCCGCCGTCGTGCGGCTCGAGAACGTCTCCAGGTGGTACGGGAAAGTCCTGGGCTTGAGCAGGGTCGATCTCGTCTTCGAGCCCGGTGTGACCGCGCTTCTCGGACCGAACGGCGCCGGCAAGTCGACGCTTCTTCGACTGGTGACGGGCCTCATTCGACCGAGCACCGGAACCGTTACCGTGTTCGGCGAGCCGCCCTTCGCCAATCCCCGGGTTCACGCGAAAAGTGGCGTCGTTCCCGAGGAGGAAGAGCTCAGGCCCTCGGCGCCTCTTCGCTGCCGCGACTTCGTCGCCTATCTTCTCCGACTCCACGGTCTCGGCCCCGAGGAGGCCCGCGTCCGGGCGGAGGAGAGTCTGGTGGAGGTCGGGCTCGGTGCCTCCATACAAACGCGGGTCCGAGCTCTCAGTCGCGGAATGAAGCAGCGCCTTCGTCTCGCGCAAGCCATCGCCCACGATCCCGACCTTCTCGTGCTCGACGAGCCGCTCACCGGCCTCGACCCCGTGGGCCGCCGGGAGATCATCGACAGGATTCGGAGCTTTGGCAAGAACGGAAAGACCGTCCTGGTATCGAGTCACATCCTGCACGAGGTCGAGCTCATGACGAGCGAAGTGGTGCTGATGAACGGCGGCCGGATTCTCGCGAGCGGAAACATCCACGAGATCCGCCGACTCATCGATTCCCACCCCCACCGGATCTCGATCGCGACACCCACTCCCAAACGACTGGCGACGCGCCTTCTGGAAGAGCAGGGACTCCTGTCGATCTCGTTCTCGGAAGAAGCCTCGCAAGTGCGCCTCGAGACACGCGACCCCGAGCGGTTCTACGAGCTGCTCGTGAACCTCGTGCTCGACGAGAACGCGTCCATCGACGAGATCACCTCTCCCGACGACAATCTCGAGTCGGTGTTTCACTATCTGGTGGGTGCTTGATGGAACGATCTCCCGATCTCTGGTCGAAGGCGTCCATCGTGGCGCGCTTCAGCGTGGGAGAGCTGCTCTGGTCGCCTCGCACTCTCGCGATGGTCGCTCTCGCCGGGGCCCCCGTCGGCCTCGCGCTCCTGTATCGGATGGCGGTCGTTTTCGGGATGACGGGGGGCTTCACGCCCATCGCCGTTTTCTCGTCGATCGTCTCCGGCGCATCGTTTCCCTTCGTCGCCCCGATGTTGACCCTGTTCTACGCGAACGGCGTCGTGACGGACGATGTCGAGGCCGGGACCATGCGCTATTTCCTCACGCGCCCCGTGAGCCGCAGCGCCTTTCTCACTGGCAAGATGGCGGCGAGCTTCGCCATGGCCGTCGTTCTCTTTCTTCCCTCTCTCGTCGTAGCGTACTACGCCATCCTCGCGCCGTCGGGCTTTCAGGCTCTCGGCTCCCGGTTCACGACTCTTCTCACCGATCTCGTCGTCGCCGCTCTGGGGCTGTTGGCCTACAACGGAATTTTCGCGCTCGCCGGAACCGTTCTGCGCCGGCCCTTGCTCGGGGGCCTCTTCTTCATCTTCGGCTGGCAGGCCGTTGCCACGTTCGTGCCGGGCAAGATCCGGTATCTCACCGTGGCCCATTATCTCAGCTCGTTGACGGGGTACCAGCCTCGAGGCGGCGGCCTCTTCGCGTCGCTTCTCGGCTCTCCCACATCCGTCACGGCTTCCGTGCTCGCCCTGCTCGTCATCGCCGCCCTGACGCACGGCGTGGCCCTCTGGGTCTTCAGCCGGCGGGAGATCTCCTAGTGGGCGAGACGTCCCCGGGCAGGTGGATAACCCGGCCCCGATACCGGATACTGGAACTCGAAGCGCGGAATTTTCGTTCCTGAAACAGAGAAGAAAGGCACGTCATGAACAAATCACGCTGGACTTTCGCCTTGGCTTTGGGAACCGTCGCGATCGGGGTGGTCGTGGGCGCGCTGGCGTTCCTGACGACGCCCGGGGTGAGCGCCCAGCCGGGTGACGCGCTTCCCGCCGCGATCGCCTGGATCCCCGAGACGGCGGGTATGGTGGGACACATCGACTTGAAATCGGTCGCATCGAGTCCGCTCTCGGAGGTCTGGTCCCGCGAGACAAAGAGCGAGGACAAGCTCGGCGCCGTCGACGAGATCCGGGAAGCCACGGGAATCAATCTCTGGAACGACGTCGACGGCATCACCTTCTCGGTGGCGCTGCCGAGCTCGTCCGACTCGTCTGACCCTTCGAGCCAGTCGAGCCAGTCGAGCCAGCCAGGAGGAAAGCAGCCCTGGGGGATGGTGCTGTCCGGAGCCTTCGATTCCAAACAGCTTATCCAGAAGATCGCCGAGCACGATGCGGAAGCGACCGTGAATCACGACAGCTATCGAGGTACGATGATCTATAGCGTGAAGGGCGACGGGGACCGGGAGCTCAACCTCGCTCTCCCCTCGGAATCCATTCTACTCGTGGGAAGCCCCGACTACCTGCGAGAGATGATCGATTGCGGCCAGGGTCGCAAGCCCTCGGCGTCGGGGCTCGTCGAAAGCTGGGGCTACGGGGACTTCTCCGGCGACAGCTTCTGGATGGCGGGAACCCCGACGGGAGCGCTCGAATCGGCCCTCGGCCGCGCCACCTCCGGTTCCGCCCTTCGCTCGTTCGCTCTTTCCGGCCGCCTCGCGACCGATCTGTCCGTCACCGCCCGGGGAAAGGCAGCCGACGTCGAGTCGGCGCAGAAACTCGCGGACGTGCTGCGCGGTTTCGTCGCACTCGGACGCCTTCACCAGGGGGAGAACCGCCAGATTGCGGCGCTCGCCGATGCGGTCTCGATCGATCTCGTGGGCGACGAGATCCATATCGGGCTGGATGTCCCCTACGAAACGATTCGGGACTTTTTCGACCAGAAGCGCAAGGCGACGATGGATCGCTGAGCGACTAATCCACGATCAGTCCGGGCATTTCGGCCACCGCGCTCTGGGCAGCGGTCGCGATCTCGAACAGCTGTCCGGAAGGACGGGAGAAGAGAAACCCCTGACCGTAGGGAATCTCGAGCTCGAGCAGCGTCTCGAGCTCTTCCACGCGCTCGATCCCTTCGGCGATGACGTCGGCGCCGACGTTTCTCGCGAGGGAGTGGATGGCTTTGAGCATCTCGCGCTTCACGAAACTGGTGTCGATGTCGCGCACCATCATCAGATCGAACTTCAGGTATCTCGGATTCAAGTGGACGATCTTCTCCAGGCCCGAGTACCCGGCGCCCATGTCGTCGATCGCGATGGAGAATCCTTGATCGGTGAAGACCTTCATTGCCTCGAGGAACAGGTCGTAGTTCTCGATCGCGAGCCTCTCGGTGATCTCGAGCACGATCCGGGAAGGCGAGAGATGATTCGCTTCCAGGAACTCGAGCATCCGCTCTCCCTGGAACTCAGGGTCTCGAATGGTCGTCGGAAGCAGGTTCACGAACAGCTTGTGAGTCGGCTTCAGGATCGAAGCGGAGGTGAGCGCGTTTCGACGGCAGAGCCGGTCGAGCTCGAATAGCAGATCGGACTCGGTGGCGACGTCGAAGAGCATGTAGGGGCTCTCGTACTCCGTCCCCTGGGGACCGCGAGTGAGCGCTTCGAACCCGAGCGTGGTCCGGGAATTCAAATCGATGATCGGCTGAAACAACGTCTTCACGTCCTCCTTGAGAATAATCTCCTGGAGCAGCTCCTTGCTCTTGACCTTGAGCCGCTGGTCCTGCAGGTGCGCCATCCGCCTGGCGTCGTCGATGAGCTGCAGGATCAGACGGTCCTCCTTGATCAATGGGTTGTGCAGCACGAGACCGTAGCCGATGGATAGCTTGGGACGGCCTTTGAGATAAGAGCTCGTCATGCGGGAGAGCCGCCTCGTGAGGTAACCGTGGATTCGGTCGGCCATCGTCTCGAGGTCGCCCTGGCCGAAGGGACGCTCCTCTCGTTTCTTGGTGAGGAAGATGAGAAAGACGTCGCCGTGCTCTTCCGCCACCGTGACGAGGTCGTCGCGGCGGGTCTCGACCCCGCGCATGTCGAGTATCAGGTTCGTGAGGATGTTCCGCGCCTGATCGTAAATCGAAGCGCCGTAATCGTGCTCGATCTGGGCCAGGTGAGAAGCGTCGAGCAACAGCAGCGCGAGACAAGAGTTGGAAACGAGCATCTGGCGAATCTGCTCGGCGCGATCGCGGAAACAGGGCACGACGCCGGCGGTGGCGGCGTGTGCCGGGAGTCTCTTGACCACCGGCGCTTCGGTCTTCTTCGCGGACTCGAAGACGTTTCCGATGAAGGCTCGAGCCGCGTAGGCGGTGTCGTTGTCACCGCTGACGGCAAAGTTGGATGCCGGGACCGGCCTGGGTGCTTCGACCACGTCGAAGGCGCTCGACGTCGACTCCGAGCTCGCCTCTGGAAGCTCGATGGGAATCTCGAGCTCGGACGCTCCCTCCGCCTCCGCCCGCGCGGGTAACGCGTCATCTGCGAGAGGATCCGCGCGGTTCAGACCTTCATCCATGATCGCAGTCCGCCCCCCTCGACGTCGATTGGCTTGATGCGGCTCGGTTCGACCCTCAACGTAGCAATAGTCGTGCCCATAGCGTCGCTCCGCTCCGATAGAAATGTCGCTGTGAGGAAAGGACTTGGCGACGTTCTAGAGATTCCCATCGTCAAATGGCCTTGGCCTGCCCGTAGGTGTACTCCCACAACGGCGTGGGCCAAGGCCGACAACCCCGACGGCGCAGGCGATCGCCCGAGGGCCAACGGGAAAGACGACGGGAAAGCCATCGCAGGTATAATCGGCCCTTACCAGGCGGAGCCCGACCACGATGCTTTCGGTCATGGAGATCATACTCGCTCTCAAGAGCACTCCCCTGTTTCGAAACGTTCCGGGAGAAGGGCTCAAACGGCTCTCCGATTTCATCCAGGAAAAGACGGCGCGGGCGGGTGAGTCCATCTTCCGCGAGGAGGATCTCGGGGACGAGATGTACCTCGTCCGCTCCGGCCAGGTCAGCATCCAGCAGGAGCTCGCTTCCGGGCCCGCTCAGCTCGAGCTCGTCGAGCCGGGAGGCTATTTCGGGGAAATGGCCATCATCGACGATCTTCCGCGCACCGCCTCCGCGTGCGCGGAGGTCGACACCAGTCTCCTCGTCCTTCACAAGAACGACTTCCGCGCCGCCGTCCAGGATTACCCCGATATCGCTTTCGAAATCTTTCGGGAGTTCACCAGACGTCTTCGGCGGGCCGACCGCCGCTATCGCGAGCTCGTCGAAGAAGCGCGGCGACTGGGCCTTGAAACTCGCTAAGTCCTTTCAGATTCTCGAGGCCGATCGGAGCCTCACGTTCTACCTCGGACTCACACATTTCCTCGTCGCGGCAGCCCACAGCTTCTTCGACATCGGCTCGACGGCGCTCCTCATCGCTCATCTCGGTCCCGATACACTTCCCCAGGTCTATATGGGAGGGGCGTTCCTCCTCATCTTCGTCGGCCTGGTCGTCATCCCCGTCGTCGATCGGCTGGACCGATGCAAGCTGTTCTCGTTCATCCTCGTCCTCTTCGCGGTAATCCTGCTGCTCGGCTCCCGCCTCGCGGGGGAAGCCCCGGAGGTCTCCTATCGCGGTCTCTACATCGCCTGCTTCGTGATGAAGAGCCTCATCTTCCTCCAGTTCTGGCTGCTCGCGGGAGATCTCCTCGACATCCGCCAGGCCAAACGCCTGTTTCCCGTTCTCCTGGGCTGCTCTCTCGTGGGCGGGGTCACCGCCTCGGCGACGGCGTCGCTCCTGCCGCGATGGCTCGATACCGAGGCGTTCCTCGCCGTAGCCGGGATTCTCCTCCTCGCGAGCCTGGTTCCGGTGAGGATCATCTCCCGCCGCTTCCGGCGCCACCGCACCCACGCCGCCACGCATGGCGGATTCGGCCTAAGCTCCGTATGGCGGGGGCTGCGCAGTGACGTCGCGGTATCGATGCGATCCCCGCTCCTCCGGACCCTCTCTTTGTTCCTGCTGCTGCTTGCGCTGCTCGCTCAAGTGCTCGATTTCCTGCTGGGCAAAGCCGCGCACGTCCACTTCGCCGCCGCGGGGGCTGGAGTGGACCTCGACTCTCTCACGACGTTCTACGCGGTTCTCAACGGAGCGGTGATCGGCGCCGGAGTGCTGGTGCAGCTCCTCGCGGCGAACCGCGTCATCTCGAGCGTGGGGATTACGCGAGGCGAGCTCCTC
This sequence comes from uncultured Acidobacteriota bacterium, assembly GCA_963815675.1. Lineage (GTDB taxonomy): Bacteria > Acidobacteriota > Vicinamibacteria > Marinacidobacterales > SMYC01 > CAWFHP01. The sequence goes on from CAWFHP010000009.1 coordinate 488,836, forward strand.
GCACCCATCACCTTCGTCGGCGCCTTCGCCGCCACCGGCGGCGTCTGGCTCGCCGGCGGCGGCATGACGGCCGAGTTCTTTTTCACCGTCGTGGCGGCGCGCGCCATTCAGAGAGTGCTTCGCATTTCCCTCGTGAGGACCTCGACCGACCTCATTTACAACGCGATACCGGGGGAGCGCCGCGGCCGCGCGAGAGCGTTCAAGGAGACGGTAATCGAGCCCCTGGGGGTCCTTCTCGGTGGGCTGTGCCTCCTCGCGGCTACCGCGCTGCCCCTCCAGTACGTTCTCGGCTGCGCGCTTCTTCTCTCCGTCTTCTTTCTCGTTTCCACTTTCGAGCTCAAGAGCCGCTACGTGGACAGCCTCGTGCGGATCCTCAAGGAGAAGAGCCGATTCCAGTTCGCCTTTCCCTCGATCGTCATGCGCAAGTCCACCGCGCAGGGTCAGCCTTCCGTTGGCGTTTCCGGCCTGAGGCGAGCGCTATCGGACGACGAAGCCGCCGTTCGTATTCTCGCCGCCGAGGTCGCGGCGGAGCTGAAGGAGCCGGAGGCCGCGAACTTGCTCGTGGATCGTTTTCGGGAAGAGCCCGATCCCGACGTGCGCTCGCACATGCTCGGCGCCCTGGGCAAGATGATTCACAAGACCGATGGCGGGGTCGAGGCCAATCCGCTCTCCGAGGTCGACCCCCTCGTTCGAGCGAGCGGCATGGAGTCGATCGCCCAGAGCGGCATCTTCCGACCCGAAGAGGCTTTCGATGAGACCGGGACGCGGCCGGAGCGCCTCGCAACCAACGACGGGCCGAACGTCCCGGACGGCGGCGCGAACGAACCGAGCGATGCCGCGTGGGGCGCGGGCGCGACCCCGGACGGGCAGGGCGACGACCGCCGTCGGAGCTTCCTCGATCTCGCGCGTCGCGGGGACCGCGCTGGTCTCGAACGCCTGGTGCATTATCTCGAGGAAGGCGATGGGGCCACGCGCCATCTAGCCGCCCGGGCTCTCGAAAGCTGCGGTGAGCCCGCCGTCGACGTGCTCACGATTGCCCTCTGGAGCACCGACGTCGAGGGGCGTCGCTCGGTCATCGGTGCGCTCGATCGGATCGGCACTCCGCGTTCCCGCCAGGCGCTTCTCCCCGTTCTTTCGCTCGAGGCGGAAGAGGCGTACTACGATTTGGTGCGGCTCACGGCCATTCAGCAGTTTCGAAAGAGCCCCGGCATCGCGCTCCTCTCCGACTCCATGGAACAGAGAGTGGAGCGTGCCCGGAGAAATGCTCATCAGGTGCTGCGGGCGGTTTTCCTGACCGAGCCCGGAATGCGCCTCATCCTGAGCAACCTGAATCATCCCGACCGTTACGTGCGATCGAGCGCCATCGAGGCGCTGGAGCTTCGGGTGGACCCGTCTCTTCTGGGAGGAATCCTGCCTCTGTTCGAGCACGAGAACCCGCGGTCGATCGCGGAGCACGGGGGCTCGTACTTCTCGCTTCCGACGAGGAAGCCTACCGAGGTACTGAGAGAGCTCACCCGGCACCGCTCGCCCTGGATTCGAGCCTGCGCCCTGTACGCGATGGGGGAAGTCGGCCCGGGAGACATCGGCGAGCTCGCCTGTCTACGGGCCGCACTCGACGACTCCTACGAGCTCGCCCGGCTCAACGCCGTGGAGGCGCTAGGACGCATCGGCGACCCGTCGGTGCTTCCGGTTCTCGACGCGCGGAGACGCAGCGAAGAGCCGAAGATGATCGCCTATCTCGAGATCGCCACCGCCGCGATCCGGAGCCGGGCCCGCCGCCCATGAGCTACTCCTTCTTCTTGCCCAATTGAGAAGCGACCGCGCGAGCGGCTTTCTCGATCGCCTCCGGATTTCCCAGGTAGTAGTGGCGCTCGGGGGTGAGGTCGTCTTTCAGCTCGTAAACCAGCGGGATTCCCGTCGGGATGTTCAGCTCCACGATCGCCTCGTCCGAAACGTCGTCCAGATACTTCACCAGAGCACGAAGGCTGTTGCCGTGAGCGGTAATGAGGACGCGTCTTCCCGACCGCACCGCGGGAGCGATCGCCTGCCGCCAGTAGGGCAGGAACCGCTCGACGGTGTCCTTCAAGCACTCGGTGAGGGGAATCTCGCCCGGAGCAAGAGAGGCGTAGCGAGGATCGCGGCCTGGGTAGCGCTCGTCATCCGGCGAAAGCGGGGGAGGAGGAACGTCGTAGCTGCGGCGCCAGAGCTTTACCTGCTCCATACCGTGCTTCTCCGCGGTCTCCGCCTTGTTGAGCCCCTGCAGAGCGCCGTAGTGACGTTCGTTGAGACGCCAGTTCCGCTCGACCGGGATCCACATCAGATCCATCTCGTCGAGAACGATCCACAGAGTGCGGATCGCGCGCTTGAGGACCGACGTGTACGCCTGGTCGAAAACGAACCCGTCCGCTTTCAGCAGTCGTCCCGCCTCCTTCGCCTCCAGGCTCCCCTGCGCGGTGAGATCGACGTCCGTCCAGCCGGTGAAGCGGTTCTCCCGGTTCCAGACGCTCTCGCCGTGCCGTAACAGAACGATTTTCTTCATCTCGCCTCGATTCGACTATCGCCTCGTGAGAGAAAGGCAGCGCTGCCCAGGGACCGAGTCGCTCTCTTCGTTCGAATGAGTCTCCCGAATCCGGCGCGATGCCCCCTCACTGTCGACCAACCTCAGTGGGTCGCGGGGGCGGCGGCGCGTACGTCCGGGGGAACGTCGGCAGCGAAAGTCTCGAAGTTCTCGTCGAACATCATCGCGAGCTTTCGCGATTGGGCATCGTAGGCCTTGCCGTCCGACCAGGCGCGTCGCGGGTCGAGAACGTCGCCGGGTACGTCGGGGCAGCTCCGGGGGACGTGGACTCCGAAGATCGGATGCTCGGTGAACGCGGAGTGGTCGAGCGCACCGATGAGCGCCGCTCGCACCATGGCGCGGGTATGAGCGAGCTTCATGCGGTGGCCGATCCCGGGAGGCCCCCCGGTCCAACCGGTGTTGATGAGCCACACGTTCACCTTGTTGCGCGAGATGAGCTCTCCGAGCATCTTCGCGTAGACCGCGGGCTTTCTCGACATGAAGGGCGCGCCGAAGCAGGCGCTGAACGTCGCCTGGGGCTCGGTGACCCCCCGTTCGGTCCCCGCGACCTTGGCGGTATAGCCGGAAAGAAAGTGGTACATCGCCTGCTGAGGGCTGAGCTTGGCGATGGGAGGAAGAACCCCGAAGGCATCGGCGGTGAGCATCAGAATGTTCTTCGGCTGTCCGCCCGTTCCCGCGCGCGCCACGTTGGGGATGTGCGTGATGGGGTAGGAGGCGCGGGTATTCTCGGTGAACATGTCGCTGTCCAGGTCGAGCCTGCGGGTATCGGGATCCATGACGACGTTCTCGAGAATCGTCCCGAAGCAGCGCGTGGTCTCGTAGATCTCGGGCTCGCCCTCCTTCGACAGACGGATGACCTTCGCGTAGCAGCCCCCTTCGAAGTTGAAGACTCCTTTGTCCCCCCAGCCATGCTCGTCGTCGCCGATGAGAATGCGTGCCGGGTCGGCGGAGAGAGTCGTCTTGCCGGTGCCCGACAGGCCGAAGAAGATAGCGAGATCGTTCTCGTCGATACCGTAGTTCGCCGAGCAATGCATGGGCAGGATTCCCTGCGCGGGAAGCAGATAGGTCAACACGGCAAAAATCGATTTCTTGATCTCACCCGCGTAGTCGGTGCCGCCGATGATCACTTCCCGTCGCTCGAAGTTCAGCACGACGAACACTTCGGAGCGTGTCCCGTCCTCGGCGGGAACCGCCTGAAACAGCGGGGCATCGATGACGGTGAATCGCGGGACATGGGCGCGGAGCGCCTCCGGATCCAGCTCCCGCAGGAACATGTTCCGCGCGAAGAGATTGTGCCACGCGCGCGTGGTCACCACTCGAATCGGGACGCGGTACTCGGGGTGGGCGCCCACGTAGCAGTCCTGAACGAATAGATCGCGCCCCTGGAGGTAAGCGGTGAGCCGCGCACGGAGGTTGCCGTACTGCTGGGGCTCGAAAGGCCTGGCGGACTGCCACCAGATGTCGTTCTCGCTCGCCGGCTCGCGCACGACGTATTTGTCGTTGGGAGAGCGGCCGGTATAGCGTCCCGTGCCGACCACCAGCGGTCCCTTGTGGGCGAGGAACCCTTCCCGCCGTCGAATCGCCTGCTCGTAGAGCGCCGCCGTCGAGAGGTTCCACCAAACGGTCGCGTTGATGATTCCCTGCTTGTCGAGACCGTACCGGCTTCGAAACGCACCCTGTTCGTCCATCGCGTGTGACTCTCCTTGGCCGGCACCGGCGCGGAAGGGGCAAGTCCGCTGCGGAACGGCGCCCAATCTAACCCGCTGCCGGGAGCGAGATCAACAAGCGGGACGGCGCCGGCCTCAGGACGAGAGGAACTGCCGAACGCCGGTCATGAGCATCTGGATGGCGAGCGCGGTGAGAAGCATTCCCATCAGGCGCTCGATGGCGATGAGGACCCGTCTTCCCAGCCGGCGGGCGAGCATGCTGGACATCAGGATGATGAGACCGGAGATCGACCAGGCGATGCCGAGCGCCGCGAGCCACTCCGGCCATCGCGCCGGCTCCTGGTTCATGATGAGGAGAATCGACGCCAGGGCGGATGGGCCAGCGATGTAAGGGATGGCGAGAGGCACGATGAAGGGCTCCCCCGAGAGCTCTTCCTCTCCCACGGGCGTGCCCTGTCTCGGAAACACCATTCGAATCGCGATGAGGAACAGCACCGTGCCCCCCGCGGCCCTCAGGGCCGGCTCCGAGATTCTGGAGGGCTCTCAAGATATGCTGCCCGGCGAACAGGAATCCCACGAGCACGGCGAGAGCAATGAGGAGCTCGCGAACGATGATGCGTGCGTGTCGCTCCGGCGGAACGCTTGCGAGGGTCCCGATGAAGAAGGGGATGTTCCCGAAAGGGTCCAGCACCAGAAAGAGCAGCACCGCTGCCGAGAAAATCGTCACCTCGAGCCCATTTCCGGAGATCCTCCTCGCGCGTTTCGACCGCGGGCCCGCCAGCACCCGCTCCCATCCGCAGTCAGGTCACGATTTCCGCGTCTTCAACAAGTCACGGATGCGCTCGTATCCCTTCTGAATCTCCTCCCCCACGAGCTCGAGGGCAGACCCGACGTCTTTCGCCGAATCCGCGACGGCTCCTCGCAACGGCGTGGACTGCGTTTCGGCATCGGCGAGAAATCGATCCACTTTCTTCTCGATCCGCACCCATTCTTCTTTTGCGTCCGCCTTACCGAGATGCATCTGAACCCGCAGCTCGTCTCTCTGTCGTTTCACGTTCTCGACCAGTTCGTCGATACGGTCGCTCCACTCGCTCTCGCTCTTTCCTTCGCTCTCGCCCATGAGGCCTCCTTGTGGTCGTTCTTCATTCAACGAACGCCGCCCTCGAGCTCGTTCAGGAGAGCTCGGGCATCCGCGTCCTCGGGCCGGATCTCGACGAGCCTCCTCGCGAGCTCGAGGGCCCTTCCTCTCTCACCCTCGTCCCGGTAGAAGTTGGCGAGGGCGAACAGAAGCTCTCGGTCGTTGGGATGTCTCTCGACCGCGCCCGCCAGCACCTCAATCGCACGCGCCACGTCCCCGGTGCCCGAGAGGCCGATGGCGTAGACGTAACTGTAGCGCGGTTCCTCCGGCCTGAGCGCGGCGGCGCGGCCGAGCTCCGCCACCGCCTCTTGCATCCGCTTCAAGCGAACCAGCGTCAGCCCGAGCGCATGATGGAGGTCGGCGTCGTCGGGAAGCCGCGCGAGAGCCTCCCGGAGGATGTCCGCACCCCCGACATCGTCCCCGCGCACCCGATAGAGGTCGGCTAGATTCACGTAAGCGGGGGAGAATTCCGGCGCGATTCGGATCGCCGACTCGAAGGCCTTCTGCGCCTCGTCGAGCTCGCCCCGGGCCAGATAGGAGTTCCCCAGGTTCAAGTCGGATTCGGGCCAATCGGCGTTTCTCCGCTGACCGTCGCGGTATTCGGCGAGGACTTCGTCGAGAGCCGTTCGCTGTTCCGGAGTGAAGAGATCCGCGGGAACGGAGGAGAGCGCGACCGCGGCTTCGAACCTCACCGTCCTTACCGGATCCTTCAACAGAGGAACGACGGCGCGGTGTCGCTCCGAAGGAGACAACAGAGTGGCGCTCTCGAGAGATCCGAGCCGCACCAGTGGATCTTCGTCGAGAAAGCTCCCTTCGAGGATCGATGGAGCTCTCGAGGAAGGGTTGATGGTGAGCATCTCGAGAGCTGTCGCTCGCGCGATCGCCGGGGTCTCCGCATCTGCGATCAGCGCCGCGAGCTTCCCGTCGGCGCCGGCGCGCCCGCGGCGCGCCTCGTCGAAGGCGGCCCCGAAATGCGGCTTCACGTCTTCCCCGTACCATTTCACCACCGCCGCCCGGGCCCATTCCGGCGTCTTGTCACGGTGGCAGTTGTTGCACGCATTCGGCGTACCGAGGGAGAGGGAGAGATCGGGCCTCGGGACACGCAAGCTGTGGTCCCGGCGCGGATCGACCACCATGTAGGTGCGCGTCGGCATGTGGCATTCGACACAGGAAGCTCCCGGCGATCCCGTCCGGTGAAAGTGATGCGACGGGGTGTCGAACTTCGCCGGAAGATGGCAGGCGGCGCATCTCGAATTGGCCTCGCCCCGCACCTGGAGCGTGTGGGGATCGTGACAATCCTTGCAGGTAACACCCTTGCGGTACATCTTGCTCTGGAGAAACGAGCCGTACACGTAGACCTCGTCCTCGATCTGCCCGTCGGGAAAGTACAGGGGATCGCGCAGCAAGGCAACACGATGGGTATCGAGGAGGGGTCGTCCGGGCCGATAAGATGCCTCCTCGACGGAACGGCGCGCATGACACCGAGCGCAGGTCTCGATCTCGACACGGCTCGACCTCGGGGGTTCCCGTCGCGATAGCCCCGTCTCCATGTCGGTCTCCCAGATCGCGGCGTCGCGATCCGCGAGGTCCACGGCAAATCCGGTATCGCGCGGCCTCGATTTCTCGTCCATCTCCGCCCAGGCGACATGGCGCGACGCGGGGCCGTGGCAGGCCTCGCAGGAGACGTCGAGCTCCGACCATCTGGTGTCGTAACGATTCGCGTCCAGATCGTAGTTCTTCTCGAGATGAGTGGAGTGACATTCCGCGCACATCAAGTTCCAATTCTGGTACCTCTTCGTCCAGTGGAGAGGGTCGCGCCAATCGATGCGCTCTCTAGGGTAGAGATGAAACCACTTCTGTCCGCCCGCGCTCCGGGGTCGAGAGTCCCAGGCGATGCTCAGAGCCTGGAAGCGACCACCGGGAAAGGGTACGAGGTATTGTTGGAGGGGCTCCACTCCGAAGGTATAGGCGATCGGGTACTCGGTGAGCTTGCCGTCCGGTCCATCGGTTCGAACGAAGAACCTGCCGTCCTTGCGGGTGAAGGTCGACGTCACGCCGGCGTATGTGAACGACGCTCCGTCGAAATTCCCGAGGACGGTGGCGTCGGTCGCCTCCTCCATGGCGAGGTCGTGGTGAGAGCCTTTCCACAGCTCCGACTCCCGAGGGTGGCAGCGGGTGCAGGCTTCGCGGCCCACGTAAGTCGCCTCGGGGACGGCCTCCTTCGGCCGTTGGTCGGTCACACTCTCGGTCTTTTTCGGACCGCATGCGGCAAAGACCAGACTGGCCAGCAGCAGGAATCCAGCCGCATGCGCCATCGGTCGTCATCATAACATCGGGGTCGGGCGTCGGTCCCCGCTGGAAAACCCCGAAAGGAACCTGAATACTCGGGCCGTGCTCACACTGTTGGTCCGACTGTTCGATTCTGCGGCCGGGCGAGGGCGGCCGGGTTCTGCGGATGTTTCTGCTCCTGAGCCTCATCATCGGGACGAGCTACATCCTCAAACCGGTCCGCAGCGCGCTCTTCCTGAGCCAGGTCGGCTCGGAACGACTTCCTTATGTCTACATCCTGGTGGCGCTCGTCCTCGGCGTGGTGGCCGCGATCTTCGCGAGGTTCGCGCCCCGCGCCGACCTCGCCCGCCTCTTCACGAGCCTCTCCGGCCTCTTCGCCGCGAGCCTCGTCGCCTTCTGGTTCGCCGTCGTCTCCGAGTGGAGCTGGACCGGTTACGTCTTCTACGTCTGGGTCAGCATCTTCACCGCGCTCATGCCGTCGCTGTTCTGGCTTCTCGCGAACTACATCTTCTACGCGAACGAGGGCCGCCGGCTCTTCTCCATCGTCACCGCCGGGGGCCTGCTCGGATCCATCCTGGGAGGAACGGCGACGTCGCTCCTGGTGAGACGGGTGGGCACCGCCGGACTGCTTCTGGTGGCCGCCCTCGTTCTCGCCGGAATCGCCTTTCTCGTGCGACTCACCACCACGCGAGAACGGGAGCGCATCCGCGAGCGCCGCTCCGACCTCGAGCACCAGGAACGGGTCCGCTCCTCGTCTCGCGAGGACCGGCCCTTCCGCGTCGTCACACGCTCCCGCTACCTCACGATGCTCACCGCGCTCGTGCTCCTCGCCAGCCTCTCTTCGACTCTTCTCGACTACCAGTTCAATACCGTAGTCGAGAGCTCGTTCGGCTCCAGGGATGAGTTGACTCGTTTTTTCGGAAGCTTTTTCGCCTTCATCAGCGTCGTCGCGTTCTTTCTCCAGCTGTTCCTGGCGGGGCCGATCCTGAGCCGCGCCGGCGTCATGATGGGGCTCGCTCTTCTTCCCCTCGCCCTCTTTGCGTCTTCGCTCTCGTTCCTCGTCTGGCCCTCGCTCGTCACCGCGGCTCTCCTCAAGACGTCGGACGACGGGCTCGGCAACTCCATCAATCGTGCCAGTATCGAGGTGCTCTATCTCCCCGTCGCGCTTTCGGTGAAGAACCGGATCAAGGCCTGGGTCGACCTGTTCGTCGAGAGAATGAGCCGCGGCCTCGCCGGCCTGCTCATACTCGGTGCGACCGCCTTGTCCGTGGGGGTGAGCCATCTGAGTCTGTTGGTGCTCGCCATCCTCGTCCCCTGGCTTCTGCTGGTCGTCTCGCTGCGACGAGCCTACGTCGAGACCTTTCGGGAATCGCTCGCCCGGCGCGACATTACCGATCTTCCCTCGACCCTCGGGGATCCCGCGTCGCTCCAGGTGTTCCATCAGGTACTCGCGAACGGAGAGGAGAGGGAGACCGCGTATGCTCTCGAGCTCTTGCAGGGAATCGAGGATCCCGTCATTCTCGAGGACGCTCTGCGGCTTTCCTCGCACGAGAGTCCGCTCGTCCGCGCCGCGGCCCTTCGCGTTCTCAAAGGCTCCTCTACGCCGCCACCGCTTGCCGATTTCCCGAAAGCCCTCGCCGACCCGGACATCGTCGCCGGAGCGGAGGCGCTCGCGCTCTGGATGCGAGTCGACGCTCAGGCGGGAGCGAAGGCCTTCGAACGATGGGTCGATACCCAGCACGCCGAGCGTATCTCGGCAGTGCTGGACTGTCTCGACGGAACCAAGGAGCTCGTCTCGCGCGAAGTGCTCACCGGGATCATCGCGAGCCACGGCGAGAGCGAATCGGCGAGCCGCCGCAAGCTCGCCGCGAAGGCGATCGGGTTCCTCGGCACAGGCGACGGAGACGGAGACGGAGACTCTGCACCGAAAGCGCTCCTCGCGGAGCTCATCGGAGATTCCGACGTCGAGGTCTCCCGTGCCGCCGCCACGAGCGCGGGCAAGCTCGGCCTTCGCGAGACCCTTCCGGCGCTGGTGAGAGCACTCGGCCGCCCCGCACTCCGTACTCAGGCGCGAACCGCGATCGCCCGCCTCGGCCCGGAGACCCTCGTCGAGCTCGAAAAGCTTCTGGCAGACGAGGGAGCACCAGACCCGGTGCGGCTCGCCCTTCCGCGAGCGATCGCGGAGATCGAGGATCCGCGCTCGGTCCTCGCCTTGTTTCGCTTTCTGCCAGCCGCCGACTTGCGGCTGCACTACCAGGCGATCAAGGGGTTGAGCCGGCTCCGCTCTCGCGGCGCATCGCTGCGCTTCCCGCGTGCCGAGGTCGATGTTCTCCTCGCTCACGAGCGACGTCTACTCGTCGATCATTCGGCGATTCTTGCGGCGCTCCACCGCCCGTGGCACCCTCACCAGGTCGAGCGGACCGTTGCGGGAGGACGAAGGCTATCGCCTCCTCGTCTCCGTGGTGGAGGAGCGCATCGAGTTCGCCCGGGAGCGTATTTTCCGCCTTCTCGGTCTCGTCTATCCCCAGCGGGATATGGCGGGCATCTGGAACCGGATCGCGTACGCCGGGCCGGCCGCGCGGGCAACGGCGCTCGAATACCTCGCGAACCTCCTCTCCCGCAAGCATCGACGCTCCCTCTTCACGCTCCTCGAGACGGGAAGCGACGACGAAGCGCTCCGATCGGGAAAAGGCATCGAGAACGAGCCGGCGCCGTCTCTCGACGAGGCGCTCCGACGAGCGGTGCAGTCCGCGGACTCCTGGCTCGCCGCCTGCGCTGTTACCGTTACGGGAAGGCTGGGGCTCGTCGCGCTCGTTCCGTTACTCGATCGCTCGAGAGGCCATACGAGCGCGTTCGTTCGCGAGGCTGTCGTCCAGGCGCTCGGCTCACTTCAGAACGACACCAGACCCACGTAATGGTCGTAGAGATTCTGGATATCGGAAACGTAGTCCACCGTTTCCTGGCCTCGCACGTAACCGTGCCGGGCGTGAGAGTAGTAGCGCGGCTGGCTCAATAGCAGAATCGCCTTCTCGGTGTTCCCGAACCATTTGTCCGGATCCCAACCCTGCTCCGCGGCGAGGCGGCGCGCGTCCTCCAGGTGTCCCCAGCCCGCATTATAGGCCGCGAGCGCGAACCGGAGCCGGTGCTTCAGCTCGATTCCGGGCTCGAGCCGCTCGAAGAGCAGATGCATGTACTTGATGCCGGCCTGGATTCCCTGATCGGGCTTTCTCAGGTTCTCGAACCCGAGCTCTTGTCCCGTCGAAGGAAGAAGCTGGAACAGACCTTGAGCCCCCGCCCAGCTCTCGGCGTCGGGGTCGAAGCGGCTCTCCTTGTAAGCCTGAGCCGCCATGAGTCGCCAATCGAGCCCGTAGACCTTGGAGTACTTCTTGAACAGATCGTCGTAGGGTGTGAGGCGACCCGAGACCGCGGCCCGGCGCTCCTTCACCCGCAGCAGACCGCGATTGTGGATGAAGTACCGATCGCGCGCGTCGTTGAACTCGAGGGTCCCGAGGATGTCGGAGACGAACTGATTCATGAACGCCTGGAGCCGCGGATTGTCGGGCCGCATCGCGAACGCCACCGCTTTGGCGCCGTGAGGAACCTCCGTCGCCCCGTCTCCGCCCGCAGCCGCGCCCGCCGCGCCCGCCGCGCCCGCCGCGCCTACCGCGGTGAGCGAGAACGCCGCCTCCACGTCCTGACGGTACGACAGCTCGGCGGAGAGCACCGGACTATCCACCACCGCGAGCGGATATTCACCCGTTGCTACCCGATTCGAGAATCTCCTCGAACTCCACGTCCTCGGGAATAGGCTCGATGTCGAAGGGTCCGAGCTCGTCCTGAAGCGCGACGAGCGTCCGGTAATGGCTCGACGACTTCCAGGCGTAGATGGTCTTTCCCCGGAGATCTTCGATCCTGGAGAGCTTCTCCTGAGCGCTCGAAGACTGCACCACGAGCTCGTCGATGAACAGGTACGGCCGGCTGAACGCGAGAGACTCCTCGCGTTCGGGAGTCACGGTCAGGGTGGAGGCGATCACATCGCCCCGGCCCTCGCGCAGCCATTCGAAGACGAGGTCTCGCCGGGGCGGAACCACCATTTCCAGCCGGACTCCGAGCTTTCGGGCGGCGAGCTTCGCGATCTCGTAGTCGAATCCCATCTGCCGGCCGCGGTAGAGGAAATAGTTCACGGGATTGTTCAAGGTTATGACGCGTAGAGAGCCTCGCCGTCGAATGGCGTCGAGACCCTCGGTGGTGAGATCGTCGGTGCGGTGACCCGTCAGATAGTGCTCGATGATGAAAGCGTCCGCCGCCGACGCCAACTCCGGTGCGTCGGAGCGCACTACCCAGGCGAGCTCGCGCCCCTTGGCGAGGGTCAGGAGCCGCTCGAGATCCTTGTTATACGTCTCGATGGAGCTCAGAAGGTTGCTGTCGAGAACGGTGAGCGGGCGTTTGCCTCGGCTCACCTGATAGGCGATGGTCTCGCTATCGAGATTTTCGTCCACGAAAACGATGCGGAGCGCGATGCCGTGGGACTCCGAGATTTCGCGCAAGGTGTCGGCGAAGGCGGAGCTCTTTCGAACGTGCACTTCTCTGCCGTCGAGAATCCTCGACGCGTCTCGGAAGGTCGGACGCTCCCCTGGGGCCGACGAGCCATTCGTCGACCGTCGCCGTCGGTTGGGTGAAGCGATAGCGTTTCCGCCGCGCGGGAGTGGCGGTGAGCTGGGCGGTGACCAGATCGCCGTAGCCCGACTCGAGAAGATCGAGAATCTCGCTTCGGCTCTCGACCGCGATGAATTCCGGGCGTACGCCGAGCCGCGCGGCGAACAGCTCGGCCATCTCCCGATCCTCGGCCTCGGGGGCGCCGACACGAGGGAGGCTCTCTTCGCGAAGCGTGGGCACGAGGACCCGAAGGACTCCCCGGTCGCGGACCTCGGCGAGATCTCCGCGTTCCACGTGAAGGTCGGAGCGGTCTTGCACCTCCGGCGCACACGACGCCAGGACGTACACAGCGATGGGGACGAGAACGGCGCGCTTCACCTCAACCCCTGAAACGGAGACCGGGGACGATGGTAAGGTCCGGGTGTTTCAGAGTGCAAGCGGGGACGGGACGCGACACGAGTGCGCTAACATGTTCCGGGACCCATGCCCTACACCGTGGTCGAGAAAGCCCTTTTGCTCCAGAACGTGGATTTGCTCTCCGCCGCGCGCACCGAGGACCTCGCCATTCTCGCCTCGATCGCGGAGGAGGTGCTCTACCGGGAGGGGTCGGTGGTCTTCGAAGAGGGGCAGCCCGCCGACGGTCTGTACGTCGTCATCCGGGGAGAGCTGGTATTGACGCGTGACGCGAGCGAGCTCAGCCGGATGGGAGAACGCTCGGCGCTCGGTGCCTGGGACCTGATCGAAGGGGGCGCGAGGGTCTTCGGGAGCCACGCGGCGAGGGAAACATTGCTCCTCCGTGTCGATCGCAACGACTTCTACGACCTGCTCATGGACTACCCCGAGCTCGGACAGAGCATTCTCAAGGCTCTCGTCCGCCGTTTCCGGCGCCTGGTGAGCCCGGCGACCGGTTGAGCGATCGACCGGACGAGGGAACCGGCCGTCTGCTGTAAAATCGGCCTTTGCCGCGCAGGGTCGCCACCCGGTGGCGCCCCGCCGAGGCCGAGAGGTTCATTCATGGAGAGACTCGATACGCCGTTGGTGGTTCTGGTGGACGACGAGGAAATGGTGGTCACCAGCATCAAAAGCTTCCTCGTCCTGGAGACGGACTATGAGGTTCGCGGTTTCACTTCGCCTGGTGCCGCCATCGAGTTTCTCGAGAACAACCGGGCGGACGTCGTGATATCCGATTACCTCATGCCCGACATCGACGGCATCACCTTTCTCGCGAGAGTAAAGCACCTGCAGCCGCAGGCCACCCGAATCCTCCTCACGGGCTACGCCGACAAAGAGAACGCGATCAAGGCCATAAACGACGTCGGGCTCTACCAGTACATCGAGAAGCCATGGGAGAACGAGGACCTGAAGCTCATCATCCGCAACGGACTGGAAAAGAGACTCCTGCTCGAGCGGCTCGAGAACAAGATCGCCGAGGTCAACAAGGCTCATTCGGAGCTCTTGAGCCTGCAGCGTGACATCCTGAAAGCTTTCGCGTGAGCGAGAGAGCACCCTCGATCCTCATCGTCGACGACGAGGAGATGGTGATCTCTTCACTTCGGGGCGTCTTCACCCTCCAGACGGATTATCAGGTCCTCGAGGCCAACGACCCCACGGTGGCCCTCGCCGAGATGCGCCGCACTCCGGTGGACCTCGTCATCTCCGATTTCCTCATGCCGCAGATGAACGGCATCGAGTTTCTCAAGGAAGCGAAGGCGATCCAGCCCGATTCGGTGCGCATGCTCCTCACCGGCTACGCCGACAAGGAGAACGCCATCAAAGCGATCAACGAGGTCGGGCTCTACCACTACCTGGAAAAGCCGTGGGACAACGACGCTCTGCTGAACATCGTCAGAAACGGTCTTCAGGAACGGGGGCTCCGCCGGATGCTCGCGACGAAGATCCGAGAGCTCGATTCACTCTCGTCTCTACACGAGAAGCTCGAGGTGCGCCACCGATTTCTCGAGCGCGAGCTCGAGATGGCAGCCAGGGTGCAGCAGAGCCTCCTTCCGCTCGAGATGCCCTCGATCGAGGGCTACCGTTTCGCGAACCTGTACCGCCCTTCCGTCACCGTGGGCGGGGATTTCTTCGACGTCGCCCAGGTGGGAGACGGCGCCGTCGTCCTCGTCTCCGACGTGATCGGACATGGAGTGCAAGCCGCTCTCACCACCATGCTCCTGAAAGGCTTCTTCCAGGAGTCGGCGGCCGATACCGACGATCCGCAGACGCTCCTCGAAGAGATGAACCGCCGCCTCCATGCCGTTCTGCCGAGCGGAATGTACGCCGCCGCCGCCGCCATCGCCGTACACGCGAACGACTCGAGAATCCGTTTTTCGAACGCCGGCCTTCCTTATCCTTTCGTTCTGCGCAAAGTCCAGCGTCTCGACGAGATCGTGTTGTCGGGACCACCCCTCGGGTTGTTCGAGGGCGGGGCGCTTCCGTTCGAGTCACGGACGATCGAGATCGAGCACGGCGACGTGCTGCTGGTAGGGTCGGACGGAATCGGATCGGTAGAGGACGGTGAGGGAGCCTTCTTCGAGGATCGAGAGCTCCGGAGGGTGCTCGAAGACCTGACCGGAAGAGACGGCGAGGTCGTCTTGCGAGAGCTGATGAACCGAGGCGTCGCTTTCGGGAACGACGCGCCTCTTCCCGATGACGTAAATCTGGTGGCGGTGACCCGCGGGTAGCAGAGACTCGCCCGGCGGCGGATCAGAAGGCGAACGGGGCGGACTGGAAGCCCTGGAGGGGCCGCGCCAGGTAGTTGCCCTGGATGTAATTGACTCCGATCTCGCGGACCACCTCGAACTCCTCCCGCTTCTCGATCCCCTCGGCGATGAGCTTGGCGTCGATCCGGTCCGCCATCGCCTTGAAGGTTTGCACCATCTCTTTCTTGACGAAGCTGGTGTGGATGTCGCGAACCATGCTCATATCGAGCTTCACGTAATTCGGCTGGAGCTCGACGATCTTGTCGAGGCCCGAGTAGCCGGCACCCATGTCGTCGATGGCGATGAGGCAGCGCAGGTGTTGGAAGTATTTCATCGCGTCGCGGAACAGGTGATAGTTGGCGATGGCATGCTGCTCGGTCACCTCGAACACGATCTGATCCGGCGCGAGGTCCTCGCCCAGAAGGGCGATGAGGTCCTTTCCCTGGAAGTGGGGATCCCGCATCGAGAACGGAAGGATGTTGATGAAGAGCTTGAACTCACGCGGAAGGCCTCTGCCCCGCTTTCCCCCGGCCTCCATCAGCGCCTTTCGCCGGCAGAGATGGTCGAGCTCGAACAGGAGCTCCGATTTTTCCGCAGTGTCGAACAGGGCGAGAGGGCTGTGGAACTCGGTACCCTTGGGACCGCGGCAAAGGGCCTCGAAGCCATGCGGGCGGAGCGTCTCCATGTCGTAGATGGGCTGGAACACGGTCGTGATCTGCTGCTGGAGGATGATGCGCTGGAGCTGCTTCTTGTTGCGGAGATGACGCCGGTGGTGGTTCAACTGGGCGTCCTGCTGCGCTTCCTGGATCGCCCGCTTCACGAGACGCTCGGCGCGAACGAGAGGGTTGTGGAGTACCAGCGACGTGCCGACGTAGACGTCGGTTCGTTTTCTCAGGAAGCTGAACGCGGTCTGTGAGATCCTGGGCACGAGGTAGGTCTCGACCCTCTCTCCGATCTTCTCGATGTCCTCCGCGAGAGGATGCTCTTCTTCCTTTCGCGGAGCGAGAAACACCAGAAAGACGTCTCCCGCCCTTTCGTTCAGAGCGACGATGTCTCCGGCGCGAAGGTGCCTTCCCTGGAGCTCGGTCACCACCTCCCGGACCATGTCGAGCAAGCGCTCGTAGATGAGGCTTCCGTGATCCCGCTCGACCTGATTGATGTCGGAAACGTCGATCAAGAGCAGCGCCAGGAAACCGTCGGTGGCGAGCCGCTGCTTCAGCTCATCGAGGTGCTCGCGGTAGGTATAGAGCGATTGGAGCGAGTCGATCGAGCTCGCGGCAGTCAGGATCGTGCGCGGTTCGGTGAGAGGTTCTTTCAATTCGCCCGCCCCAAGATTGTCTTTTCGGAGAAATACTCTTCCATGCTAACAGGGGACTCGTCCCAGTGTCAATGTGGGCGGAACGACCCGACGCCCGTATCGTACGTCCGCTCAGGAGTTTCGGCGAACTATTCGTCGTGGAGGGAGTCGTCCTTGAAGATCATGCCCAGCCCCTCGATATCGGCGTCGAGCGACGCGTAGGGGGCATCGAGGTTGGAAGCGGACTCCGAGGCGACGCGCGCCCAGCCGAGGAGTCGAAACGCCCAGAGCCGGCGGCAAACGACGAGGTCGGGAAGCGCAGAGGTGGCGCAGATCTCTTCCACCCGCTTGGGATGGCGGAGAAGAGCGAGAAGCTCGAGCGACTCGGTATCGAGATCGAGCGCACGGATGCTCTCCTCGTGGCCGCTCACGATGTAGTATCGGGTGTCGAGAGAGCCCACTCCCTGGGAGACCCGTCGCCAGCTCTCGACGTTCTCGATACCGTCCAGGATCCATCTCTCGGGGCGAACGACGCTCGTGAGCGTCTCTTCCGTCGTCTCTCCGCCTTCCCGGAAATGGTAAGACGCTCGAGAACATCGAAAGCTCCCGAGCACGATGGCGCGGATCTGCCCCATCACCGCCCGCTCCACATCCTGGGGGGCGAGGACCCCGTGCTGCACTAGGAGCGCACCTAGACGAACCCCCGGTCTCACCAGGGGGCTGAGACGTCTCAGCTCCGCCAGGCTGACCTGGTTCCGCCACAGCAGGTAGGTGCCGAGACGATCGTCGGGAGATGACGACGCCGCGAACTCGATACGTCCCCGGCACAGGAAGATCTTTCTCTCCGACTCGTTCGCTTCCAGCACCAGGCAACCGGTTCTCCCCGTGCTGCAGACGGCGAGCAGCAGTTCGGGGAAGTCGAACTTGCCCCGGAAGCTGTCGAGCTTCCCTTCCAGGGGAATGGGAGCGTCGCGCGACATGATCGTCTTCTAGAGGGCCGGAGACGCGGCGATTATAGAACAGCCCCCAGCTATTCGCGGGCCTGGCTCGCGCGGGTCAAGGTCTCCTCCATCGGAGCCCGGACCCGAGCCATGAGGGCGGCGCGACCGCGGCTCTGGAGCCCCCTGGTCTCGATCGGATCGTGGAAGTAGATATCAATCGTTCCCGGGCGTATGGCGTAGCTTCCGGGCGGCATGAGCTCGAAAGCACCGACGACCGTGATCGGCAGGATGGGAACCTCGGAGTCGATGGCCATGTGGAAACCACCTTTCTTGAATGGCAGGAGCTTACCCGTTCGGCTCCTCGTTCCTTCAGGGGCGATCAGAAACGACGCACCCTCGGCCGCGAGTCGCGCCGCGCGCCGTACGCTCTCGATGGCGGCGTCGCGGTTGGAGCGGTCCACGGGAACGAACCCACCGAGCCGCATCGCCGTCGCGAGTACCGGCAGCTTGAAGAGCTCTTTTTTTCCGAGAGCCCGCACCTCGCCCGGGAGCACGAGAAACACCGCGGGGGCGTCGAGGTTCGAGTTGTGATTCATCATATAGATGTAGTGCGGATTGGGAGGAATCTTGTCCCGCCCGTGGGTCACGATGCGGATACGAGCGAGCAGGAACCCGATGCGGACTCCGAGACGGCCGAGCCAGTACAAAACGGCGGTGTTGCCGGTGACGAGCGCATACGGGATGCCCACGAGCCCGGCTGCGAATGTATACAGAGGAAGGACGATCGCCAGAAGGACACTCGTCAACATCGCGCCGATTTCCCCGAGGGAAGCTCCTTCGGGCCAATAAAGCGAAGCCCTTCCGGCCGAAGCCGGAAGGGCCACGAGAGCTCCAAAAATACCTAGCAGCAGTATCGATTGATCGAGATCGAGATCGGCTTGCGGCCGGTGCCACGGGCCACCTTCGTCGTCGCTCGAATGCGGGGCTTGCGAGCCACGCCTTCGCTCTTACCGTTCTCCGCCATGGCCGCGAGCGTCGTCTTCTTGAGCAGGGTCTTGAGGCTGGTCCGCCCTTTCTTCTTCACTTCCATTCCTCTTGAAAGGGCGATGTCGATCTTCTGCTCGACGAGATCCTGAGGCTCTTCGGCAACCTCGGCGACCTCACTGACGATGAGAAAGCGCGCCCGATCCAGCATGCGCTTTTCGCGAAACGACAGGCTCTTTCGCTTACTCAGGAAAGACAGGTCTTTGAGAACCCCAGCCACATCGTAAATCGAGCCGCTGCGCATCTTGTCGGAATTATCCTTGTAACGCCCCTTCCAATTCGAGTGATGCTCAATCTTGCGATTCTCCAGAATGTCGAAGATCCGCTCGACGTCCTTCTCCGTAATGACCCGGCGAAGTCCGACGCCCTCGACATTCTGAACGGGCACTTTCACCACAGTGGAATTGGAAAGGATCCGTAGTTTGTAAAACTCCCGGTTGTCCGAGCCGGTCAACGAGTCCGCGAGAATATCCTCGACAACTCCAATGCCATGATTGGGATAGACGACCTTATCCCCGATTTGAAAGGCCATTCACACCTCGCTTTCTAATAAAATGCGGGGAGCATTGTAACACGATAGAGCGTGGAAAGACTACGAAATAATGCAAGAGGGTCGCTTTTGGACGACGATCATTTCGAGAACTCCAGCGCGTACCCACAAAATATTCGGCGCTAATGAACGGAACCCCTGAAGATGGGTCGCCGCCCGTCACTCGACCTAATTAAGCAGGGGAGCATCTCGTAGGGAACTCCACGCAACCCTGACCCTCAACGAAATCCCTGCAAGTATTATACACAAAAGAATTTACGCTTGCAACTTTGTTGATCTTGGGAAACCCGGAAAGCTCTGGTAGACTTCAGCCGTCCTCGGCCCGAGGCACCTCGATTCCCCAGCCGGAGTGGCGGAACTGGTAGACGCACGGGACTCAAAATCCCGCGGTCCTCGTGACTGTGAGGGTTCGATTCCCTCCTCCGGCACCATTATGTGCATGAACGCCGCGGGGACCCCACCCCCGCGGCCCCCCGGTGTCGTCGGCCCTAAACGGCCGGGCTCGCGGAACCGCGGACGCCGCAACCCGTTCGTGAAACCGGCCGCGAATCCCGCAAAGGAAACAAGGAAACATTGTCCCGAGTCTGGACGTAGATCGTAAGGTGGTCGACCACATCAGCGGGATTTCCGCGCCTCGCGGGCCGCATCAAGGCATGATCGGCAAGAGTCTGTCTCATTTCACCGTCCTCGAAGAGCTTCACCGCGGTGAGATGCAAATCGTCTACCGCGCCCGGGACGAGAAGCTGGGGCGCGAAGTCGCCTTGAAGGTGCTTCCCCCCGAGCTCGGTATGGACCCCGAAAGGCGGCAACGATTCGTAGCCGAGGCGAAGGCCTCCGCGGCTCTCGAGCATCCTCACATCGGGGTCATCCACGAGAATCGACGAAGCCGACGGCGTCGTTTTCATCGCGATGGAGCTCCTGCGCGGGCCGAGCCTCGCGAGCCGCATCGCGGAAAAACCGTTGACTCTCGAAGAGGCCGTCGACATCGCCATTGGCGTTGGGGCGGGACTCGCGTACGCGCACGAGCGAGGCATCATCCACCGGGACGTCAAGCCCTCCAACGTCATGCTCGGAAGCGAGGGCTTTCCCAAGCTCATCGACTTCGGCCTCGCCAAGCTTCTCGACGTCGAGCAAAGCCCCTTTCTGAGCCAGGCGGGCGAGGACGAGCCCGCGCTCCAGGGAGTGACCCGCGAAGGGCTCATTCAGGGAACGGTGTCGTTCATGTCGCCGGAGCAGGCCCGCGGTGGCAGAGTGGACCATCGAAGCGACATCTTCAGCTTCGGTCTCCTCTTCTATACGATGGTGACCGGCAGACCCCCCTTCACCGGAACGAGCCGCATCGATACCCTCCACGCGGTCCTCCGCGAGCCCACGCCGAAGCTCGGGGGCATCTCCGCGGACGGCCGAGAGCTGCTCCAGCCCATCGTGGATCGCTGTCTCCAGAAAGAGCCGGACCGCCGCTACTCGAGCATGAGCGAAGTCCTCGAGGACTTGCGGCGCGCGCGGCGGAGCCTGGAGGGCGGGGTCGGGCTGAGTCGGACCACTCGGCGGCTGCTCTGGGGCGCGGCCGGGCTCGGCGCCGCAGCGGTTGCGGCACTCACGATGCTCCCTCGAACCCCTTCACCCTCTTCCGCGGTCTCACGAAAGCCCTCCGTCGCCGTGTTCCCGTTCGAGAACCTCTCCGGCGATTCCGACCTCGAATGGCTCCGCACCGGGCTTCCCGACATGCTCGTCACCGATCTGTCCCAGTCTCCCGAGATCGAGGTCATCGGTCTCGATCGGGTCAGTCCCGTTCTCGACGGTCTCAGACGCGGCCGCGACGGCGGACTGGATCGGGGAACTCTCCAGAGAGTCGCGGACAGCGTAGGCGTCGAGTCCGTTCTCATGGGAAGCTTCGCCCGGGCGGGCGAGGCGATCCGGATCTCCGCGCGGCTCGAGGACGCGTCGACGGGGAAGGTGCTCCTGTCGGAAAAGGTCGAAGCCGACGGCGACGAGAACATCTTTCGACTCGTCGACGAGATCACGAACCGCATCAAGACGAAGTTCGAGATCAAGTCTCCCCCCGGAGGAGAGCTCGATCGCGATCTTCGAGACGTAACCACCGCCTCGATGGAGGCTTACCGCGAATACGCTGAAGGGATACGCCTTCACGAGCGCTATCGCGAGCAAGAGGCGGTGCCCCATTTCCAGAAGGCCATCGAGCTCGATCCGTCCTTCGCCATGGCGCTCGCCAAGCTCGGAATCACGATGTCGAACCTCGGCCTCGACGACGAAGCCGACGGCTACGCCGAGCGCGCACTCGAGCACGTCGACCGCCTGACGGAGCGCGAGCGCCTCTACATCGAGGGTTGGTACTACTCGCGAAAACCGGAGACGGTTGGCAAGGCCCTTGCCGCCTACCGCAAGGCGATCCAGCTCTACCCCGATCACGGTTCCGCCCGGCACAATCTGGGGAACCTGCTCTTCGGCACCGAGCGCTATGACGAGGCGATCGAGCAGCTCGAGGAGCTTCGGCGCCGCGGCATGCTCTTCCCCGCTACCTATGAAGAGCTCGCCATGGCTTACAAGGCGATCGACGATCTCGACAGCGCTCGCAAAGTGCTCACCGACTACAGCGCGACGAACCCCGATGACTGGAATACCGTCCTCGGTCTCGCCCAGATCGAGATCGAGACCGGAGACGTCGAGGAGGGCCGCAGGGCTCTCGATCGGGCGCAAGCGCTGGGAGCGACGGCGACGCGGCTCCTGCCCATTCGATGGGAAGCCTACGTCTTGCGACAACAGTGGGACCCAGCGCAGGAGACCGCCGATGCCCTGATGCAATCGGAGACTTCTCTCGATAAGTTCCTCGGTGGACGTCTCGCCGCGACCACCGCTCTGTATCGCGGCCGCTACCGGCCCGTGCTCGAGCAAATCGACCAATTCGTCGCCGGGGTGGACCACAAGACTTACCGCGAGAAGCCGCTCCTGTTCAAGGCGAAGCTGTTTCTCGAGCTCGGAGAGTACGAGCAGGCCAAGCAAACGGCACTCGAGATCGCCCGCGATCCTTCGCAGTACGAGACCTCTCACGACGCGGAGATCGTCGCCGCCATCGCCGCCTCGCGTCTCGGCGAGCAGCAAGAGGCGACCGAGCTCGCCCGCAGGTACCGTAGCGCCATCGACCCCGCGCTCGGTCCCGCGCCCGTACGGCTCTACCACTTTCTCCAGGGTGAGATCGAGATGGCTCACGGTCGGTTCCCTGAAGCGGTCTCGCAGCTGAACGAAGCCGAATCGATGTTGCCGCCTCGAGGCTCGGAAGGAGTCCATACTCTCATCTGGTACTCCCTCGCGACCGCTCATCGAAAAGCGGGAAACGCGAGCGAGGCCAGAAACTGGTACGAGCGCATTCTCGACTCCACCGAAGAGCGACTCTTCGAGCCGATCCGCTACGTTCGGAGCTTCTATTACCTCGCCGAGCTCGAGGAAGAGAGCGGGGACATCGAGGCCGCCCGCGCCAATTACGGGCGATTTCTCGCTTACTGGGGCGACGGAGAGATCGACCGGGACCTGGTCGCGAAGGCCCGCGCGAAGCTCCGCTGACTCCCCCCGTTCGGAGCACCCCTCTTCGGTTCAGCGTCGCGAGCCCCGCCCCTCAGGGCTCCTCGCGTGGTCGGCCCTCGCGGACCGGATGCGCTGGACTCGTTCAGCATCCTGCTGGGACCCCGCGCCCCCTGCGCGCTATCATGCTTGAACGACTCGACCCGGAGAACCGATTTGGGAACCTTTGAAGGCATCCGTAACCTGGCGATCATCGCTCACGTCGATCACGGCAAGACGACGCTCGTCGACGCCATGCTGCACCAGAGCGGTGTGTTCCGCTCCAACCAGGAAGTGCGCGAGCGCGTCATGGACTCGAACGAGCTCGAGCGGGAACGAGGCATCACCATCCTCGCCAAGAACACCGCCATCTTCTATCACGGCATCAAGATCAACATCGTCGACACTCCCGGCCACGCCGACTTCGGCGGTGAGGTGGAGCGGGCGCTGAGCATGGTGGACGGCGCGATGCTCCTGGTGGACGCGAGCGAAGGCCCTCTCCCACAGACCCGGTACGTTCTGGGGAAGGCCCTCGCCCTCAGGCTTCCGATCCTCCTGATCGTCAACAAGATCGACCGTCAGGACGCGCGTATCCAGCAAGTCGTGAACGAGGTGTTCGATCTCTTCATCGATCTCGACGCCTCGGAAGAACAGCTCGACTTTCCCATCCTCTACACCAACGCCCGGAAAGGCACCGTCCGGGAGGATCCCGAGGGTGAAGAGACCGATCTGCGTCCGCTGTTCGATGCCATCGTGGAAAAGCTCCCCGCGCCTTCGGGGGAGATCGAGGCGGGGCTCCAGCTCATGGTCTCGAACCTGGACTACTCCGACTATCTCGGACGGCTCGCCATCGGCAGGATCACGAGAGGAAAGCTCTCGGCCGGCGAGGAAGTGGCTATCTCCAAGGAGGGTGGCGTCCTCGAGCGCACCAAGATCACGAGGATGTTCACTTTCGTCGGGCTCGACCGGGAACCGTGCGACGTGGCGCGAGCCGGCGACATCGTCTGCCTCGCCGGCGTCGAAGGGATCGCCATCGGCGACACCATCACCGAGCTCGATATCCCCTCGCCCCTTCCCCGGCTCCGGATCGACGAGCCGACGCTCTCGATGGTGTTCTCGGTGAACGCCTCGCCTTTCGCCGGGCAGGACGGAGAGTACGTCACCTCCCGAAAACTGAAGGAGCGGCTCCAGAAAGAGCTCCTGACCAATATTTCGCTCCAGGTCCAGGAGACGGACACGCCCGATTCGCTGCGAGTGTTCGGTCGCGGGGAGCTGCAGCTGGCGATTCTCGTCGAGACGATGCGGCGCGAAGGCTATGAAGTCGCGCTCTCGAACCCCGAGGTCATCACCAAGATGGTGGACGGGGTGAAAAAAGAGCCCTTCGAGCTCCTGCTGGTGGACGTGGCCGAGACCTTTCAAGGCGTCGTCGTGGAGAAGCTCGGTGTGCGCAAGGGACAGCTCACCCATATGGTCAACCACGGTTCGGGACGGGTGCGGCTTTCGTTTCGTGTCCCCTCGCGCGGTCTCATCGGAATCCGCAGCGAGCTCCTGGCCGACACCCGCGGGACCGCGGTTCTGAACGCCCTTTTCGACGGCTACGACGATTGGCAGGGGAACGTGCCGAAGAGGCTCACCGGTGCGCTCGTGGCCGACCGGCGAGGACGCGCGACCGCGTACGCCCTCCACAACCTGGAGGACCGGGGCGAGCTCTTCATCGGACCCGGCATCGAGGTCTACGAGGGAATGGTGGTGGGTGAGAACGCGCGCCAGGCGGACCTCGACGTGAACGTCACCCGGGAGAAGAAGCTCACCAACATGCGCGCTTCCACCGCCGACATCGCCATCCGGCTCACCCCCCATCGCGAGCTCAATCTGGAGCAGGCCATCGAGTTCATCCGCTCCGACGAGCTCGTGGAAGTCACCCCCAACTCCATTCGCCTGCGCAAGAAGATCCTCGCCTACAATCAGAGGCCGAAACGGCGCGAAGAATAGTTTTTATATTTTTCGCAGAAACTCGAGCCGCGATCCCGTATACTCCCCCCCGGTCCCGGGATCCAAACTCCCATTTCGTCTGGAGGACACGCACCATGAGGAACAGGTTGACCGTCTTCCTCGCTCTCACCGGTCTCGCGCTACCCGGTCTGCTATCGTCTCAGACGTTGCGTACCGCGCGCACGATCTGGGCCAGCGACCCGGCGGACGTGCCGGCGATGGCGCAAAGCGTCGATTCCATGCTCCGATCGGGAGCGCTCGCTTTCGGCCGCACGCAGAGGGACGGACAGATTCCCGGCCGCGTGCACGAGCGGCTGAACCAGTATCACGACGGGGTCCGCGTCTTCGGAGGCCAGCTCGTCTGGCAGAAGGAGTCGGGACGCGTCCTCTCGGTGACCGGGAATCTCTATGACGGCGTGGACGTGGACACCCAGCCGACGCTCTCCGCCGACGACGCGGTGCGGCGAGGCCTCGCCGTCGCGGCACCCGGCTCGAGGGTCGCGGGCCGAATCGAGCTCGTCATCCTGCCTCTTTCCGACCGCTTCGTCCTCACCTACTACTTCCACGTTCGGGGAGCCGACAGGAGCGCGAAGCTGGAGGCGATGTTCGTCGATGCCCGGAGCGGGACCATCGTCCTTCGTTACAACGATCTCCGCAAGGAGTCGGAGGTCGCTCTCGGGATCGGGACCTGGTCGGACCAGAAGAAGATGAGCGTCGAGTCCGCCTCCGGCACCAATCGGGCCGTCGACCAACTCCGCCCCTTCGGTATCAAAACCTACGACGTGCATTTCGACTACGACGCCTGGAACTATTACATGTCGGACACGGACGCGTTTCTCGCGACCGACGCCGACAATGAATGGCGGGACGGCGCGGTGGTCGACGCCCACGCCTACTCGGGGTATACCTACGACTATTACTTCAAGGAGTTCGGACGGAGAGGGCTCGACGACAACAGTCTCGTCGCCGTCAACTTCGTCCATATCCTGCCCCAGAGGGAGGACTTCAGCAACGCGTTCTACGATCCCGTCGACGACAGCATGAACTACGGCGACGGGGACGGCGTGACCTTCAACTATTTTTCCTCGGCACTCGACGTCGTCTCCCATGAGCTCACCCATGGGGTCACCGACTTCAGCTCCCAGCTCATCTATCTGAACGAGTCGGGCGCGCTGAACGAGGCCTTCTCCGACGTCATATCGGCGGGAGCGGAGTGGTACTTCCAGGATCCCGGCCAGGGACGGCTGCTGGCGGACTGGATCGAAGGAGAGGACCTCTTCTACCGTTTCGGCGGTGCCATTCGCTCTTTCGAGAACCCGGCGGCGCTGGGCGATCCCGACCATTACAGCGTGCGTTGTCTTCCTCCGGTATGTACCGAGGACTATGACAACGGTGGAGTCCACATCAACTCCAACATCGTGGACCAGGCCTTCTACCTCATGGTTCAGGGTGGTACCAATCGAACGTCGGGAATGACGGTCCAGGGAATCGGGACCGCTAACATCGGCCACATCGAGTCGATCTTCTATCGCGCCTTCGTCTTCTATCTCGTTCCCAGCTCGAATTTCCACGACGCCCGCGAAGCCACGCTCCGCGCCGCGGGAGAGCTCTTCGGTTCGGGCAGCGCCGAGCAGAGCATGGTCCAGCAGGGCTGGGACGCCGTCGGCGTCCCCTAGCCGCACAACCTCTCGGAAAGGATGGCCGCGATGAGAACGACATTCGAGCGAGTCCTACTGGCCGTGCTCGTGCTCCCCCTTTTCTCCGCACTGGCGCTGGCCCAGCGCGTGACTTCGAGCGCGATTCCCGCTTCCGGCTCCGAGCATCGATTCCGGATTCTGGCGAACGTCGCCTATAACGCGTCAGGCATCAGCTTCTCGGACAACACCACCTTCACCTCCTATCTCGAAGACGCGACCTCGACCCGGAGCTACGACGGGGGCGCGGGAGTCGTGTTCGAGGTTGGAGCCATCGTGGGAATCACCGGTCCTCTGGGAGTGATGGGATCGGTCGAGATCTACAACAACAGTTTCGACGCGCAGTTCCAGGAGAGCCTTCCCCACCCCCTGTACTTCAACCAGCCTCGTACCGTCGACGGGAGCGCGACCGGGCTCGAGTACAAAGAGAACGCCGTCCATCTGGACGCCGTCTTCACCCGGGAGCTGGACAAAGTGACCGTGGACCTGTTCGGGGGTCCGACGTTCTTTTTCACCACTGCCGAAATCCTGGATACCATCGACGTCACCTCGACCTATCCCTTCGACGAAGCGACGGTCAGCGGAACGACGACGAGGAAAATCGACGACAACCCGATTGGATTCAACGCGGGAGGCTCCGTCACCTGGCGATTGACCGACGTCGTCGGCATCGCGTTTCAGGCCCGTTACAGCAAGGGGACGATCCAGCTCGTCCGGGACAGCGGCTCGACCATCGACCTCGACGCCGGAGGGTTTCGCGTGGGAGGCGGCATCCGGCTCGCGTTCTGATACGCACGGCGCAACCTTCGCCACCGATGGTATCCGTAGCCGGAACGAACGCGATTACAATCAGGGATGGTCGATCGAGCGAACGAGCAGGGAGAATCGATACCAACAGCCGAGGACGCTGGAAGCGACGTCATCGTCAGCCCCGACACCCGGCGCTCCGAGCGCCTACCGCCGAACCAGGCCCGTACGAGGAAGTGGCCGGTGCTGGACGCCCACGGCGCTCCGCGAGTGGACCCCGGGCGGTGGAAGCTCGGCGTGAGCGGCCTGGTGGAGAGGGCGCTTTTCGTCGACTGGAAAGAGTTTCGCTCTCTCCCCCGGGTCAAGGTGTTTGCCGACATGCATTGCGTGACCCGCTGGTCGCGCCTCGGTAACGTCTGGGAGGGTGTTTCCACCCGCGAGATCGCGGCGCGAGCGGGAATTCTCCCGGACGCGCGATACGTCATCGCCCACGGGTACGACTCGGAGTTCACCACCAACCTTCCCCTCGAAGCGTTTCTCGCCGAGGACGCTCTCCTCGCGGACACCCACGACGGCGAGCCGCTCTCGCCCGAGCACGGCGGCCCCCTCCGCCTCGTCATCCCTCGACTCTACGCCTGGAAGAGCGCGAAGTGGTTGAAGCGGATCGAGCTCGTCTCCGAGGACGAGCCCGGGTTCTGGGAGCGCGCGGGCTACCACGACGTGGGAGACCCCTGGAACGAGGAGCGCTTTCGCTAGCTTACCGCTCGATTCGTGTGCATCAATGCCGTGGGGCCCCACCCCCACGGCGTCTTGTGTCGTCGGCCCATGCGGGCCGTGCTCGCTCCGCTCGCGCAGGGTGCGTATGACTTTCTGAGCACCCTGCTACACCTTCTGGAGCTTCCAGGTTCCTCGTCGGAAAAGGACGAGCCCCATGATGGCGGAGAGAGAGTATGCGAGCGCGATCGCCCAGAAGACACCCGCGGGGCCGATCGCGAGGGTCTTCGAGATGCCGTAAGCCAGCGGAATCTGGAACACCCAGAAGCAATAGAAATTGATCTTCGTCGGGGTGGCCGTGTCTCCGGCCCCGTTGAAGGCTTGCATCATCACCATTCCCCAGGCATAGAGCACGTAGCCGTAGCTGATGATGGTGAGGGCTTGCGTCCCGACGGGCAAGACGTCGGGGGCTGAGGTGAAGACGCGGACGATCGGCCCCGCGAACAGCACGAACACCACCGTCACCACTACCATGAAAGCCATGTTCCAGAGACCGGTGATCCAGACGGCGCGCTCGGCGCGCTCGGGCTTGCCCGCGCCCAGGTTCTGACCCACGAGCGTCGCAGCGGCGTTGCTCAGCCCCCAGGCTGGCAGAATGATGAAGATGACGACGCGGATCGCCACGACATAGCCCGCAAGCACGGCGCTTCCGAACGTGGCCAGGATCCGCACCAGCGCCACGTAGCTCGCGGTCGCGATCAGCATCTGTCCCACGCCACCGGTCGAAAGTCGGAGGAGGTTTCGGATGACGCCGACGTCGACCGACAGGTGCTCGCCGGTGACTCGAATGCGCTTTCCCCGGCCGAGCCCCCATAGCTGATACACGACCCCGGTGCCGCGCCCGATGGTCGTCGCCACCGCCGCCCCGCTCAAGCCCAGCTCGGGAAAGGGGCCGAGGCCGAACATGAGACAGGGGTCGAGAACGAGATTGATGGCGTTCGCGATCCAGAGCGCGCGCATCGCGGTTGCCGCGTCGCCCGCGCCGCGGTAGATGCCGTTGTTCAGAAACAGCAGGAGGATGGTGACCATCCCCGCGTACATGATCCGCGTGTAGCCCACGCCGGTCGCAACCGTCTCGGACGACGCCCCCATCATTCCCAGGATCTGTGGCGCCAACAGGGCTCCCATGACTCCGAGAACGACGGCGGTCGCGACACCGATCACGATCGCCTGTACCGCCGCGATCGACGCTCCTTTTTGATTCTTCTCCCCGATCCGGCGCGCCACCATGGCGGTGGTCGCCATGCTGAGACCCACCGCGACGGCGTATACGATCTCGAGCATCGATTCCGTGAGTCCCACGGCGGCGAGGGCGTCCGCGCCGAGCCGCGCCACGAAGAAGGCGTCGCAGACCGCAAACATCGACTCTCCCGCCATCTCCAGCACCATGGGGACGGCGAGGAGCCCTACGGCGCGATTCAGGCTCCCCTCGGTGAAGTCCTGCTCGCTTCCACGGAGCGATTCCTTCAGTGAGGCCCAGAATCGAGTTCGCTCCAGAGCCTTCTCCGGAGACGCCGCTACCGGTGGGAGTGTTTCTTCGTTCGGGTCCATGAATCGGTTCTCACGAATGCTATGAAAATCCCCTTCCGGGAAAATCCAGATGGATGGAAACGGCGACAGCGGTTTACGATCTCACCCGCTCCGCCGACGGGGTTGCCCGGTGGCGCGCTCGAGACGCGGTACAGCACTCTGAGCCTAAAAGAAGGGGAACATAGCCGTCGGATTTTACTTCAGCCGAGAAGCGGAATGCGAGCGCCCGGTCAATCGCCAGCGACGGCGGCGACGAGCGCCAGGTCCTGCTCCCGCACGGAAGCCGCGTCGAAGCGCCGCGCCGAAGCGGCCATCCGTGTGAGCGCGGCGCCGATCGCCATCGGCGGCGCGGTATCGCCTTTCTTGGCGCGATGGAATCGAACGGGGTTGATCCGGGCGACGACGTAGGTGCGGAGATACGGCGATCGGAATCCCCGTTTCTTGAGGTCGGCGACGATCTCCTTTACCCGCTCGTCGATCTCGACGAGACGAGCCGCATAGCCCTCCCTCTCGCGAAGGCCCTTGGGGAGAGTCGACGTTGGAGAAGCGGTCGACCTTGCGAAGGAACGAGAAGTAAGGGCTTCCGGCAAAGCGGCCGTTCTCCGCGTAGACGATTCCGAGGGTGAGAAGAGCGGGTTCCTCGAATTGGTCTTCGAAGTCCGTCTCCTTCGAGCGCGGCCGGCGCGCGGCGAGCTCGCGCGCCATACGGACGACCTCGAGGCTCCGGTCCTTGAGATTGTGGGCCTTCTCGGTGTTGAGAGCGAGAATCCGGAAAGCGAGCTCCTCGTCCCCGGAAACGAGTGCCGTCACCGCCCGGAGTCCGAGAACCTTCGCCGCCTGATGACGGTGGCGGCCGTTCGGCGTCCAGAGGTGTCCATCCGACGCCACCACCACGATGAGCGGATCGAGAAAGACCCCGGTCTCTTCGATCTTGCTTGCGAGCCGCTTAGTGTGGGTGGGAGAGAGATCCCGCTGAAATGGAGTGGGCTCCACGGATTTCCACGGAAGCACGGCGACGAGAAGCGGCTTTCCCGAGAACGGCTCACGGTAGGCGCCGACGGGCGCACCGCCCACGTCGCGAACCCTCGCCGTCAGGGCCGCCACCGCCGGGTCGTCGAGTGAGAGGAGCACTTCCTCCCCGACGAGACCGCGGGCCTCCTTGCGAGGCGTGAGCTTCTTGCGCGAGTCACGGCGTTTCGCCTTCACCGCCGATTTCGCGGTCTTCTTCGCTTTCTTGTTTGCCGTCTTCGCCATCGATTCCCTCTCCTCGCCCGAAGCGGGATTCTACAACGGCGCGGCCCCGGGGCACTCGAAGCTGACGGCTAATGTCCCCGCACGAAGACGTCCTTCGACGCCAGCAGCATGCGACGCCAGGACGGCCCGGGCTTTTGCGGCGAGTCTCCCATGCTCTTCGCGAAACGCTCGTTCTCGAGAGTGAGCGCGGCGAACCCATGGACGATGGACCAGGCGAGCGCCGCCCGTTCGTTCAACGACAGCCCTCCGCCTGCGCCATTCCGCGAGAGCATGCCCAGCGTTTCCTCGAGCTGACGATCGATTCGTGAAGCGGCCTCGGAGAGACGACTATCGGTGAAGTTCCGCTTGTCGTTTCGAAACATGAGCTGGAATCGGGCCGGGTGCGCGAGAGCGTAGTCGACATAGGCAAGACCGGTGGCGACGAATTGAGCATAAGGGTCGCGGGAGCTTTCTTCTCGAAATCGCGTCATGAGGGCATCGAGCCAGGTGAACGACGTCAGCATCTGGATCAAGCCGGTGAAATTCCTCACGTCGCTCGGGCTCCACTTCGGGAAATTAGGGACTGTCCCTAATTTCCCTACTTTCCTCGTTCGGGTTGTTGGGGCCTCTTCCGTGGCTTAGCATACTTAGAGTGAACTCCTCCGACATTCGGAACGCCGTCCGCTCGCTCGAAGACGAGCTCGTCGGGCTCGCCTCCGACCTCGTCAAGCAGCCGAGCGTCACCGGAAACGAGGACGACGCGCAACGGGCACTCTCCGAACGTCTTCGCGACTGGGGACTCGACGTCGACCTCTGGCGGATCGATCCGGGAATTACGGACCATCGCGCCTTTTGCGACGACGGGCTTCCCGTAACGCGACTCAATCTCGTTGCCCGGTGGGGGGAGGACTCTCGCCAGGAGACCGCGGCGCTCGTTCTGAACGGCCATATCGACGTCGTTCCCGAAGGCGAGCGGGATCGCTGGAGCTCCGATCCCTACTCGGGAGCGGTGCGCGACGGAACGCTCTACGGCCGAGGAAGCTGCGACATGAAAGGCGGACTCGCCGCGGCCGCTATCGCCGTGCGGGCGGCGATGAAGCTCGGTCTCACGCCGCGCAGGCCGATTCTTCTCCAGAGCGTCGTGGGAGAAGAGACCGGAGGCCTCGGGACCCTCGCCGGGATCCTGCGCGGTTATCGGGCGGACGCGGCGATCATCACCGAGCCTACGAGCCTCGAGCTCTGTCCGGTGCAGGCGGGCGCTCTCTCGTTTCGACTGCACGTTGCCGGGAAAGCGGCCCACGGGGCGATGCGGCAGAGCGGGGTGTCCGCCGTCGAGAAGTTCTTACCCGTGTTCGATGCACTCTCGGAGCTGGAAGCCCGGAGGCATCGAGACTTCCGCCATCCCCTCTATCCCGAGGGCACGCTCGTGGCACCGCTCAGCGTCGGGAAGCTGTCGGCGGGCAACTGGCCCTCTACCGTCCCGGAAGAGCTCGTGGCCGAGGGCCGTTTCGGCATTTTTCCAGGCGAAGACTGCGCTACCGCCCGGGAGACCTTCGAGACGTCGCTGCGGAGCTCGACGAGCGCCGACTCCTGGCTTTCACAGAATCCCGTCGTGGTGGAATGGTTCGAGGGCCAGTTCGAATCGGGAGAGACACCGCTCGACGCACCGATCCTTGGAGAGCTCGGAGACTCGCACCGCGAGATGCTCGAGCGCGAGCCGGTGACCCACGGCGTTTCGTACGGTAGCGACTTGCGGCTATTCACCCGCTACGCAGGGATGCCCGCCATCCTCTACGGACCCGGCGACGTTCGCCGCGCGCATTCCACGAACGAGACGGTTCCCCTCGACGAGCTCCTGCAGGCAGCGGAAGTCCTCACTTCCCTCATCGCCCGAAAACTGAATGACTAGCGCCGCGCGCCTCGTCGCGCTCGCCTCGTTGCTCCTCGCGAGCGCCTGCGTGCGCGGAGGTACGACCGGGCGCCAGGGCGCCGCCCTTCACCTCGACGCCTGTCAACTCGGAGCGCCGGGATCGCCCGCCAGGCTCGCCGCCCGCTGCGGAACGTGGAGCGTTCCCGAAGACCGATCGCATCCCGACGGCCGAAAAATCGCGCTGAGAGTAGCCGTCGTCCCCGCGGTGAGCCGCGAGCCCGCGCCCGACCCGCTCGTCTTTCTGACCGGCGGCCCGGGACAAGCGGCGACGGAGAGCTACGTCACTCTCGCGCCGGCGTTTCGCAAGATCGCGAAGGACCGGGACATCCTCCTCGTCGATCAGCGCGGCACCGGAGGATCGAACGCGCTCCGTTGCCCCGAAACCGACGCCTCGGACTTGATGCTCCTGGATGAAAAAGAGGTGAGACCCTGGGTCGAGCGTTGTCTCGCCTCACTCGACGCCGATCCCCGCCTCTACACGACGTCGATCGCGATGCAGGATCTCGACGATGTGCGGCAGGCCCTCGGCTATCAGAAGGTCGATCTCTACGGTCTTTCGTACGGAACGCGGGCGGCGCTCACCTATCTCCGGATGTTTCCCGACCGAGTCCGGGCCGTGATCCTCGACGGCGTCGTTCCTCCCACCGCGGTCCTCGGGCTCGACGTGGCCAAGGACGCTCAACGCGCCCTCGACATCGTGATCGCACGCTGCGGGGCGGACCCGACCTGCGCGAAAGCGTTTCCCCATCTCCGAAGCGACCTCGACCGTCTCATGGCACGGCTGCGCACTCCTGTCCCCGTCGCCCTCCGCCACCCCCGAAGCGGAGAGGAGCAGACGCTCCGTCTCACGAGAGACATGGCCGCCTACGCCATCCGGATCCTGAGCTACGCCCAGGAAACCCAGTCGTTGATCCCACTGCTCTTGAAATCGGCGGAGGACGAGGACCTGGCTCCCCTCGCGGCGCAGTTCCTCATGACGACGACTCAGGTGGGAGAGACGATGGCCGACGGCATGGGTCTTTCCGTCGTCTGCAGCGAGGACTACCCCTTCTTCGACGACCGTGCGATCGCGGAGCGGACGCGCGACACCTATCTCGGTGCCGTGCAGACCGACAGCTTGAAGCTCGTCTGTCCGATCTGGCCGAAGGGCGAGATCCCGAAGGACTTCAAGAGCCCCCTCCACTCCGACGTTCCCGTTCTACTTCTCTCGGGGCAAGCCGACCCCGTCACTCCGCCCGAGAACGGCGAGGTCACCCGCGCTCAGCTGGGAAACGCCCTCCACCTCGTCGCCAAGGGCCAGGGACACGTCGTGATCCATCGAGGCTGCATCCCCAAGCTCGCCGCCGAGTTCATTTCGGCGGGGACGTTCGAGGGTCTCGACACGAGCTGCGTCGGCAGGATCGCGCCGCAGGCGTTTTTCATCGGTTTTCTGGGACCGTCGCCGTGATCGAGCTCGGCGATATCGAGAAGTCGTTCGGCGCGGTGCGCGCTCTTCGCGGGGTGAGCTTCCGGGCGGAGAACGGCAAGATCACGGGGCTTCTCGGCCCGAACGGCGCGGGAAAGACCACCGCTCTCCGCATCCTCTATACCGTCCTGCAGCAGGACTCCGGGAGCGCGCGGGTCGACGGCTTCGACACTCTGGCCTCTCCGCGCGAAGTGCAGAACCGGATCGGAGTTCTTCCCGATGCCCACGGTCTGTACCCCCGGCTCACCTCGCGGGAGAACATCCGCTACTTCGGCCGCCTCCACGGTCTCGGCCGAGACGAGCTCGAACGCCAGATCGACGAGCTCATCGAGCTCCTCGACATGAAGGACATCGCCGACCGCCGCACCGAGGGTTTTTCCACCGGACAGAGAGTGAAGGTCGCCATCGCGCGTGCGCTGGTGCAGCGGCCGCCGAACGTCCTCCTCGACGAGCCCACGAGCGGCCTCGACGTCCCCGCGACCCGCGCCATGCGGGACTTCATTCGGAGGCTTCGCGACGCCGGCACCGCGGTTCTCTTTTCGAGCCACATCATGCAGGAAGTATCCGCGCTTTGTGATCACATCGTCGTCATGTCCGACGGTCTCGTCGTGGCGAGCGGCACTCCCGAGGAGCTGAAGCGCGTCACGGGGAAGGAAAGTCTCGAAGACGCGTTCATCGCCGCCATCGGCACCGAGGAAGGCCTTCGATGATGCGCCGGGTCGGAGTGGTGTTCGTAAAGGAGGTCCTCGACAACCTTCGCGATCGGAGAACCTTCGCGGCGGCGCTTCTCTATCCCTTCCTGGGCCCGGGGATGATCCTCCTCATGATCTTCGCGATCGGCGAGCTCTCGAAAGAAGCGGAGCTCCCGCTGAAGCTCCCGGTGCAGGGTCGGGAGAACGCTCCGAACCTCGTCGCGTTTCTCGAACAGAACGACGTCGAGGTGGAGCAGGCTCCCTCGGACCCGCGAGCGGCGGTGGCGAGAGGTGACGAGCACGTCGTTCTCATCATCCCCGATGGGTTCGGCGAGGAGTTCGAGGCGGGTCGCCCGGCGACGGTGCAGCTGGTGGTGGACCCGTCGCGCAACGAAGCGCTGAGTCCGATGCAGCGCGCGCAGAATCTCCTCGGGGCGTACGGGCAGGAGATCGGCCGTCTCCGCCTCGAGGTTCGCGGTGTGGATCCGGCGGTGGTGGACGCGATCGCCATCGAGACCGTGGACGTCTCGACGCCGCAGAGCCAGGGAGCGAGGATGCTGGCGATGGCTCCCTACCTCATCATCATTTCGCTCTTCGCCGGCGGGATGTATCTCGCCATCGACTCCACCGCCGGCGAGCGCGAGCGCGGCTCGCTCGAGCCCCTCCTCATCAACCCCGTCGGGCGGGGAGAGCTGGTGATGGGAAAGGCGGGGGCGGTGTTCGTCTTCACTCTGGTGGCGATGCTCGAGACCCTCCTGGGCTTTGCCGTGATCTTGAACCGGGTGCCCCTCGAGCGTTACATCGGCGTGCAGATGAGCTTGCCGCCGGAATCGCTACTGGAGATCCTCGCGATCAGCCTCCCCCTCATCGTCTTCGTCGTCGGTCTGCAGATGATGATCGCGAGCTATACGAAGAGCTTCAAGGAAGCGCAGAACTACATCTCGGTGATGCTCCTCGTACCCGCTCTGCCGGCGCTGGTAATGGCGATTCTTCCGATGAAAGAGTCCCTGTGGCTGGTGGTGCTCCCTACCGTGGGACAGCAGCTCTATATCAACCAGATCCTACGCGCCGAGCCCGTCGACTTGGGGCACATCCTGATCTCTTCCGGCGTCACCCTCGGGGCCGGAATCGTCCTCCTCGCTCTCGTGGTCCGGCGATATTCCCGCGAGGCCATTCTCTTCCGCTAGCGGTGTTCCGCGAGACCGCACGGGCCGGGCCCGGGCTGGCGACGCCGTCTTTGCCTGTGCTACGTTACTGGCCATGATCGACCCGCAGCTTCTCGAGATCCTGTGCTGCCCCGAGACCAAGCAGCCCGTCACCCTGGTGGAAGGTGAGGTCATCGATCGCATCAACGCCCGGATTCAGTCGAAAGCGCTTAAGAATCGAGGCGGTCAGACGGTCGAAGAGAAGATCGACGGTGGCCTGGTTCGCGAGGACCGGAAGTTTCTCTACCCCATTCGCGACTCCATTCCCATCATGCTCGAGGACGAGGCCATCCCCTTCGAAGAGTTCGCCGCGGGGAGCTGAAGCGCATCCGAAACACCGTCACCGCCGGCGAGCGCGTCGCCGAGCGGGACAGACCCGTCACTCGTAGCGGAGCGCTTCAATCGGGTCGAGCCGTGCGGCACGCCGGGCGGGGAAGAATCCGGAGACGACGCCGATGGCGAGGGCGATGCCGAAAGCGAGGGTCACCACTCCGGAGAGATCGCCGTCGTCCAACCGAAGACGCTCGTCACCAGGTGAGCGACGGCTATCCCCAGCAGGACCCCGGCAATGCCTCCGGCGATACCGAGGGTGAGCGCTTCGGTAAAGAACTGGGCGCCGACGTCCCGGGCGCGCGCGCCGACCGAGAGCCGAATCCCAATCTCCCGGGTCCTCTCGGTCACGGACAGCAGCATGATGTTCCCGATTCCGATGCCGCCGACCACCAACGATACCGCGGCGATACAGACGAGGAGCGCCTGCATGGTGCGGCTCGATCGCTCGAGGGTGACGGAGAGCTCTTCGAGGGTCACTTTCTCGAGGTTGGGAAGATTTCCCGCGAGCACGCGGGCGACGTTGGGATGGAGGCCCTTGGTGAGCACTTCGGTCGCCTGGGTGGAGACGGTGAAATCGTCGGGAGCCGACTCGGCGATCTTGTGCCGTGTCCGCAGAAGTTCCGTCACCGCGCGGGCCAGATTCGAGACCTCTCCCGTCGACTCGGCGGTGACGGTGATCGTATTGAGGTTGGTAACGTTCAAGAGCTTCTGAACGGTCGTGAAGGGAACGTAGACGGCGTCGAAGTCGTCGTCGCCCACCGCTCCCGGAGTGAGAAAGTTGGCGCTCGCGGTGACGCCCACGACCCGGAAGGTCTGGTTCCAGAGCGTGACGTCCTTTCCCACCGGATTCACGTCCGGCCCGAAGAGCTTCTGTCGCACCACGCTCCCGAGAACGACCACCTGCTCGGCGCGACGTTGCTCGCCCTCATCGAAGAACCGGCCGAGAGGAAAGGTCTGAGCCCTTCGGATCAAGGGCAGGTCGACGTCGGTCCCGTGAATGCGGGTGAACCAGCGCGTCTCGCCGAAATAGACCTTGACGTTCTCGTGCACCCCCGCGGCCACGTTCGCCACTCCGGGAAGCTTCGCGATCGCGTCGGCGTCTTCCGGGGTCAGCGTCGCGGCACCTCCCAACCCCGCTTCCGCGTCACCGAGCCTTTGCGCCGCGGTGGGATGATCGTGTTTTTCCATGGGATCGTTCTCGGGATGGGCGAGCGCCGTAGGAAAGAGCGTCGACGCCAGCCGGTCGAGAAGACGCGGGAGGACGAGTCGCGCATGGGGCGCCTGGACCCCGAGCTCTTCTTCCCCCTTGGTCTTGTAGTTTCCCGCCTTCACCACGATCACATTCAGGCCCGCGGCACGGATCTGGTTCTGAATCGAGGCGTGGGCGCCGTTGCCGATGGCGACCGTCACCAGAACCGTCCCGACACCGATGGCGAGACCGAGAAGCGAGAGCGCGGTGCGGAAACGATAGCGTTTCAACCCGGAAAGAGCGATCTCAAAGCTCACGATACCCCCACCAGAGTATCGCTCGTAACCACCCCGTCGGAAAACTCGACCACCCGGGAGGCGTACTCGGCGATGGACCGCTCGTGGGTAATCACCACGAGGGTGAGGCCCCGTTCCCCGTTCAACCTCTGGAAGACTTCCATGATCTCGACGCTGGTCTTGCTGTCGAGATTCCCCGTGGGCTCGTCGGCGAGAACGAGCCCGGGAGAGTTCACCAGGGCCCGGGCGATGGCCACCCTCTGCTGTTGTCCGCCCGAGAGCTGATTGGGGTGGTGGAGGGCTCTATCGCCGAGGCCGAGAGAAGCGAGAAGCTCGAGCGCTCGGTTACGCCTTTCGGCGCGCGAGAGCTTCTCCCCGTTGTAGAGGAGCGGCAGCTCCACGTTCTCCACCGCCGGGGTGCGCGCCAGAAGATTGAAGCTCTGGAACACGAACCCGATCTGCCGATTCCGAATCGCGGCCCTCTCATCGGCGGAGATCTCCGACACGTCTTTCTCACCGAGAAGATAGTGTCCCGAAGTGGGCCGATCGAGGCAGCCGAGAATGTGCATGAACGTCGACTTGCCCGAGCCCGAAGGCCCGACGATGGCGACGAACTCTCCATCCTCGATGTCGAGACTCACGCCGCGAAGCGCGTCGACCCGCACCTCTCCCACGTGGTAGGTCTTCTCCAGGTTGCGAACCGAGATGCGTGCCATTCGTACGGGGGCTAGTTGCCCGCTCCCGTGCCGTCGGCGGGCTTCGTGGGAGGTATCTTTCCCGCGTAGGCGTAGAGAAAGGCGGCGACCGATTTTTCCGCTCCCGCCATACCGTAGACCTTCTCCGCTCCCTCGATGACCCAGAACTCGTTCGCCGCATGCGCCCCGGCGCCGTATCCGGCGGCACCTCCCACGATGGGCATGTTGATGCCTGACTTCTTGTCGTTCACAAAGAGATAGGCGGGCCAGTAGGGACCGAGGATCGATTCTTCCGTTGGCGGCGTTCCGTGCGGAATCTGGAAAATATCGTAGGTCGTCATCAGTGCCTTGGCGACCTTGGTGTCGTACCGCATCTTCGACCAGGGGACGTCTCCGATGAGGGTCATCTCGACGTCCTCGTATCCTTCTTTGTCGAGATAGGTACGTATCTTTTTCACCATTTCGAGACCGTCCATGTTGGGTACGTACCTCATGTTGTGTTTGGAGGTGATCTTGTTGGGCAGGATGGCGCCCGCGCCCTTGGGGTACATGTTCCCCGCCCAGATGCCGTCGAGGTTGAGAGAGATACCGTAGCGCGCCATCTTCATGAACTCGAGAGGATCGTCGGAGATGAAACGGGCGACCCCCAGGTTCTTCGCGGCGACCTTCAGGTCGACCTTCTCCGCCGCCTTCTTCAGCATCGCCAATTCCTCATCGCTCAACGGGACCGCGCCGTCGTAAAAGCCGGGAACGAGCACCTTGTTCCCGTTGTCGGTAACGAGAGTCGAGAGCATCTTGATGTGCCGCCAGGCGGGAGCGTCGGTGGAGCGCTTGTTGGCGCCGTGGATGTTCGATGCGACCGGACCACGTCCCCACCTCTCGCCGCTCGTCGTGAGCTCGATGTAGACGCAGCCTTCGGAGCCCCCCGAGAGCTCGCCGCCGCCGCTTCGTCCCTGCGAGCCGAAACGGTACATCGCTTCCGCGTCCTTGAAGAGCTCCGGATGGTCTCGCACGAACTGGCGAAGTCCAATCGACATCCTCTCCTCGTCGCCTTCTGCGACGAAGATCAGGTTCACCGGAAGCTTCCCAACGACTTCCTTGATCGCCATGAAGGCGTTCCACTGGACCATCTGCGGCCCCTTGGAGTTCGTGGCGCCCCGCCCGATGAGGACCTTCTTGAACGGAGGGTACTCCACGAGATGCGCCTCGAACGGAGGGGACATCCAGGCGTCGGGCTGGGTGATGGGCATGGTGTCGTACATCCAATAGATGAGGAGGGTATGCTCCGCGCCCTCGTCGCATTTCGCATAGACGACGGGGTTTCCCGGCTGGCCCCACTCGGTCATCGGGATGTCGTACACGCGCGATTCCTGGCAGCCGAGCTGCTCGAAGAATCCCTTCACCATCTGCGCCGACTCGGGGATTCCCTCGCCGGAGTTGGAGATGCTGGGCTGCTGGATCCACTTCTGGAGGTTGACGACGTGCTGGTCGAGATTCTCGTCGATGTGATCGAAGATCTTTTTGAGCTCGTCGGGGACCCGGCTCAAGTCGGGCGAGATCTCGGTGTCACCCTGGGAGCGGATTCCGAGAGCCGATGGCCCGGAGGTCGAGGCCGAGGACTTCGCTTCCTCGGTTGCGGGCTTCTGGGGGTTACAGCCGACGACCAGAAACGTGGCCGCGAGAATCGTTCCATGCCATCTCATGAGCGCCTCCTATCGGTAACGAGCCGTTACGCTAAGCCGACTACCTCCGAGAGTCAAATCGTTCGCCAGTGCTATCCTTTTTTGCAGGAGCGATGGAGAACAATGAAGCCTCTTCTCGTCGTGGCGCGACGAGGTCAGCGCATTCCTCGCATCCCATCGTTGACCGCCATCGCGACCGGGTGGTAATTTCGCTGTCGCGATGCGCAGCTCGAGCCTCCTCTTCGTCATCGTGGGTTCGCTGGCGGGTCCCGCCTGTCGCCGGCCCGAGCCTCTCGATCGCGTCGCTCGCGGGTATGTCGAGCTCGTCCGCGAGATGGAGCAAAGTCGAGGCTCTTCGAAGACCGCGCGCTCTCTCGTCGAAGACATCGACGGCCTCCCTCCCTCCGCTCGTGCCTCTCATTTGAGACGACAGCTCGAGGCTCTCGCCACTCGCCTCGAGATTCTGGACGGCCGTGTTCTTTCGTTCGACGAAGAGTCGCGACTTCTCTTCGGCGTCGTCGCACCGGCACCCGAGCCCGACGAGGAAGCCAGGGAGGAAACAGACCGGATTCGGACCGAGCTCGAAGGGCTTCTCGAAGGGGACGGACCCCTCGTCACCCGTTACGCCGCGTTTCAACGGCGCTTCGTCGTCCCTCCCGACCGCGTCGACGCGGTCCTGCGACGCGCCATCGAGGAAAGCCGACGCCGTACGCGCGAGCATCTGGAGCTGCCGCCCGAAGAGAGCGTTCGGCTCGAGTACGTTTCGGGCAAGAGCTGGCCGTCCTTCTGCTCCTACCGGGGGAGCTACCAGAGCGTCATCGAGATCAATCGAGAAGCGCCGCTGACCGTCGCGAGCGCCATCGAGATCGCGTCCCACGAGGCTTATCCCGGCCACCACACCGCGAGCGTGCTCCTGGACGAGGAGCTGGTCCGCGGGCGAGGGCGGGTCGAGCTCTCCGTCGAGCCTCCCGTCGGGCCGGAAGCCCTGGTTCGAGAAGGCCTGGCACAGTACGGAACCGCGCTCGTCTTCCCCACGGACGAAAGGCGCCGCTTCGAACGAGAGGTCCTCTTTCCCCTCGCCGGGATCGCAACCGACGATGTGGATCTCTATATCCGAGTGGAAGAGCTCGTGCATCGATTGGCGCCGCTCGCGGTCGAGGGGGCGAGACGGTACGTCGACGGAAAGCGCGATCGCGTCGCCAGCGCCATCTGGCTCGAGAACGAGGCGCTGATACCGGATCCCTGGGCGTTTCTGCGCTTCATCGATCGTTACCGAAGCTTTGTATTGGCGTACACTCTGGGGGCGGACATGGTTCGAGAAACGCTCGCGCGCGAGACCTCCGACCCCTGGGCGGGGTACTCCCTGCTGCTTTCCTTCTCCGACGATGCGACTTGAATCTCTGGCGCTCAGCGCGCTCCTCGCCGTTCTCGTATCCTGCTCGAACGCGCCTCCGCCCCCGAAGCAGGAAGAGCAGGCTCCTTCTCCTCCGCCGATGACGCCCATGACGCCCATGACGGCGATGCCCCACGGAGACCACCGCCCCCGCCACGGGGGAATCGTCCTCATGGACGGCGATCTGCACTTCGAAGTGATCTTCAATCCCGGAGGCCATCACCGCGTCTACCTCACCGACGCCGTGCGCAGCGAGCTTCCTGCCTCGGCGGCTTCGCAGGTGAGCATCACCGTACTCCGTCCCGGTGGTGCCCCGCCCGAGGCCCTGTCGCTCCACGTCGACGAGTACGGCGAGAGCTGGGTCGCGGAGGGAAATCCCGTGGAAGACAAAGACAGCCGCGCGCTCGTATCGCTCACGTACCAGGGAGAGCCCTACGAGATCGAGCTTCCGTTCGCAATCAAGCCGGTGGACCCGGCCGCCCCCGACCCCCACGTCCAGCCGCAGAAGTGAACAACCGCCGCAGCGAAGCCTCCGCGAGCTCATTGCCAGTGCCTTGCCAGTGAACCTCGCGCGGGCCGCTCTCCCATTGGCGATCCTTTTCTTTTTGCTCTCCCCTGCCTTGGCATCGAGAGCGGCGTTCCGATGGTTGCATCGAGTTTGCGACGCTGAACGACTTGACCGCGAAGACGACCGGTTTTTTTTCGACGCGACCGGCAAGCACTTCATCGTGAGCCTCCAGCACAACGTGACCGGGCACGGTGTGGTCCTGGATATCACCGGCTGGAAATAGGTCGAATCTGAATCGCACGCCGGTTGAACGGAGGCCGCCGTAACCAACGGCGGCCTCTTTTTCTCTCCGAGCGGCCGCTTCTACTCGTAACGAAGCGCGTCGATGGGGTCGAGCCGGGAGGCGCGGTAGGCCGGGTAGTAGCCGAAGATCACACCGACGGCAAGCGCGAGTCCGAAGGCGAGCCCCACCGCGGCGCCGGAGACCGATGTGGGCCATTCGAGGACCGCGGTGAGAACGGACGCGGAAACGTAGCCGAGGAGAACTCCCAGAGTCCCGCCGGCGAGGCTCAAAGCCACGGCCTCGAGGAGGAACTGGAGCAGAACGTCTCTCGTCCTGGCTCCGACCGACATGCGGAGTCCGACCTCCATGGTTCGCTCGGTAACCGACAAGAGCATCACGTTCATGATGCCGATTCCACCGACGACGAGAGAGACGGAGGCGATGCTCGCGAGAAGCAAGCTCATCGTTCCGTTCGCGCGGGCGAGGGTGCTCACCATCTCCTCCGAGGTCACCTCGTCGAGCCTCGGCATGCTGGCGAGAACGAGAGCCGCCGCCGGAGTATAGAGCCCCTTCGTGAGCGCCTGAGCGGCTTGGGTACGGATGGTGAAATCATCGGGAACGACGCCCGCTCCTTGCATCGCGAACGGGCCCTGCGCGCGCGGTAGCGATTTCGCCCGCTCGGGATCGTCGAGCCCGTGGCGAGCACGGAGCATCTTGCGGGCCTCCTCCGCGACGCGGCTGGTATCTCCAGCGGTCTCCGCTTCGATGGTGACTCCGTGGAGGTAGTCGATGCCGAGGGATTTTTGAAGAGTGGTGAACGGCACGTATGTGTTCTCGGCCTCAGCCGCGTCGTTTCCGACGACGGTCCCGACGACGGTGTAGGTCACGTCCCGGATTTGGATCGTCTTTCCGACGATTCCTTCCGGGCCCGCCGGGTCGACTCCCGGGAAGAGGGCACGCGAGGCCGCCGGACCCAGGACGACAACGTTTGCCGCAGAAGAGGTCTCCTCTTCGGAAAGGAACCTGCCAGCGCCTACGTGGAGGCCTTCCATTTCCGCTTCGGCGGAGGCGCATCCTACGACGGGACCAAAACTCTTCGCCTCACCCGCCTGGAGCGGCGCGCGGTCCTCGACGATGGGTGTGACCGCTCGGGCTCCCTCGATCGCCGAGATCGCGACCGCGTCTTCCGCGGTAAGCGTCGTCGCCTTGCCGAAGCCCGACGGCATGTTGAAGGCGTCGCCTCCGCGGACGTAATTCCCGGCTCTGACGAATACGAGGTTCGTTCCCGCGGAGCCGACTTGTTCCGTGACCTCCTCCCGCGCGCCCCGGCCGAGAGCGACCATCGTCACGACGGCCGCGACCCCGATCACGAGACCCACCATGGCGAGAGCGCTCCGCAGAAGGTTCTTTCCAAGTGCGCCGAGGGCGAGACCGAGACCGGCGGTAACGTTCATCGCCGGTCATTCTACTTCTTCACCGCGCCGGGCGAGGCACGGTTTCCGGGGACGGGTCGAATTCAGGAGGGCGCGGTCAGAAGCCGCATCAGCCGAGGTGCTGTTCGATTTGACGCTTCGCTTCTTCCCGCGCGTACCCGTAGCGCTCCTGGAGCAAACCGGTCAGCTCGTCTACGTTACCGTCGACGCGCTGAAGATCGTTGTCGGTGAGCTTGCCCCACCAGATTTTGACCTCTCCCCTCTTCTGTTTCCACTTTCCTTCCAGAACGTCCTTGTTCATGAGCATCTCCTTTCCATAGTTCTCTGGATGAGCGTCGTCGGAGGAAGTCGCCTCGATTCGACGGCGACGCTGACGCGGCGGTCGAAGCTCGAGAACGACGTCCTCCCGAGCCTTCAGATTAGATGCGGACGCGATCGAATGGCATCCAGCGGAACCCCCCGTGCGCGGCAAGAAACACCTTAAAAGCCGGAGAACTCGGAAGGACTAGTAGCTAGTGGGCTGTAACAGCTGTTTGGTGCGCAAATCGCGAGGTCATTTTGTGTGCTGGCAAGGCGCGATGACGACGACATATCCGGATATTTCGAGGAATCACAACGCCGCCAGCGCGCTAAAGGGCCGGGCCCGCGATTTTGGCGCGAAATAGCTGTTACAGCCCACTAGAGTCTCGATTGCCGTGTGCACCCGTCGCCCTCCGCGGAATGTAGTCGATTCGCCTTCAATCAACCGATCGGGGGGAAGACTCGCCAGAAAACTCGCGTCAGCGCCCCTGAGGAAGGCGTAGCCGTCCTCGATCTTCTTGGGACTCAGAATCCGGACGCCGATGCTGCCGAGGATCGCTCCCGCGACGGTACTGGG